>NZ_BMYU01000020.1 GCF_014652435.1 Cognatundibacterium squillarum | reverse complement strand
TGCGCCAGCGGCAGGGAATGGCTGTAGTTGAAGGTGTTGGTCGTGCGGCGCATATAGGCTTTCCAGCTGTCAGAACCGGATTCGCGGCCGCCGCCGGTTTCTTTCTCACCACCGAACGCACCGCCGATTTCTGCACCGGACGGGCCAATGTTCACGTTGGCAATGCCGCAGTCCGAACCGGCTGCACTGACGAACAATTCTGCTTCACGCATGTCTGTGGTAAAGATCGCAGAAGACAAACCTTGCGGCACGTCGTTGTTCCACTGTATCGCTTGCTGCAGATCGCTGTAGCGAACGATGTACATGATCGGTGCGAAGGTTTCGTGGTGCATGGTTGCTGTCTGGGATGGCATTTCTACCAGCGACGGACGCACGTAGTAAGCGTTTTCGCAGCCAGCGACGATGACGCGTTCGCCACCTTCGACTTTACCGCCATCCTGCTTTGCAGCTGCCAGTGCAGTCTGCATCGCATCGAACGCAGCCTGATCCACCAGCGGGCCAACCAGCGTGCCTTCGCTGAGCGGATTACCAACCGGTAAGCCCGCATAGATTTTTTTCAGACGCGGAATCAACTGATCGTAGACGCTGTCATGCACAAACAAGCGGCGCAGAGTGGTGCAGCGTTGTCCGGCAGTACCGACCGCAGAGAAAGTGAT
>NZ_BMYU01000019.1 GCF_014652435.1 Cognatundibacterium squillarum | reverse complement strand
CAGTCGAAAGACACCAACAGAGATTGAACTGAAGAGTTTGATCCTGGCTCAGATTGAACGCTGGCGGCATGCCTTACACATGCAAGTCGAACGGCAGCACGGGTGCTTGCACCTGGTGGCGAGTGGCGAACGGGTGAGTAAAGTATCGGAACGTGCCTGGTAGTGGGGGATAACTAGTCGAAAGACTAGCTAATACCGCATACGATCTAAGGATGAAAGCAGGGGACCTTCGGGCCTTGTGCTATCAGAGCGGCCGATATCTGATTAGCTAGTTGGTGGGGTAAAAGCCCACCAAGGCGACGATCAGTAGCTGGTCTGAGAGGACGACCAGCCACACTGGAACTGAGACACGGTCCAGACTCCTACGGGAGGCAGCAGTGGGGAATTTTGGACAATGGGGGCAACCCTGATCCAGCAATGCCGCGTGAGTGAAGAAGGCCCTCGGGTTGTAAAGCTCTTTTGTCAGGGAAGAAAAGGCTGTGGCTAATATCCACAGCTGCTGACGGTACCTGAAGAATAAGCACCGGCTAACTACGTGCCAGCAGCCGCGGTAATACGTAGGGTGCAAGCGTTAATCGGAATTACTGGGCGTAAAGCGTGCGCAGGCGGTTTTATAAGTCTGATGTGAAATCCCCGGGCTCAACCTGGGAACTGCATTGGAGACTGTAAGGCT
>NZ_BMYU01000018.1 GCF_014652435.1 Cognatundibacterium squillarum | reverse complement strand
TTGCCACCCAGTTCGAGGATGGTACGGGTTAAGCGTTTGGCGCAGGCTTCCGCCACTTGTTTGCCCATGCGTGTACTGCCGGTGGCGCTGACCAGTGCAACACGTTTGTCGTCCACCATCTGTGCGCCGGTATCGCGGCCACCAATGATCAGTTCAGCCAGACCTTCCGGTGCATCGCTGCCGAAACGCTGCACGGCACGCATGAATAAAGCATGGGTTGCGATTGCGGTCAGCGGTGTTTTTTCTGAAGGTTTCCAGACTACGCTGTCGCCGCAGACAAAGGCCAGCGCAGCATTCCATGCCCACACTGCCACCGGGAAGTTAAATGCAGATATCACACCGACTACACCAACAGGATGCCATTGCTCCATCATGCGGTGCCCCGGACGTTCAGAAGCAATCGTCAGGCCGTATAACTGACGGGAAAGACCGACTGCGAAATCGCAGATATCGATCATTTCCTGCACTTCACCCAGACCTTCCTGCAGAATTTTGCCGGCTTCGAGGGTGACCAGTTCACCGAGTGCCTGCTTGTGCTGACGCAGTTCTTCGCCGAACAAACGGATCAGTTCACCACGGCGCGGTGCCGGAACGGTGCGCCATTGCAGAAAAGCCTGCTGTGCGCGGCTGATGCGTTCAGTCACTTGCGCTGGTGTGTCAGCACGCAGGCTGGCCATGGTGCTGCCGGAAATCGGGGAAATGCTGTGGATGTCGTTACCGAGG
>NZ_BMYU01000017.1 GCF_014652435.1 Cognatundibacterium squillarum | reverse complement strand
GAGAGCGGGGGTTTCTTATGGGGAGCCTGACGATGACCTACTTTCACACTGGTTGCAGCACTATCATCGGCGCAAAGTCGTTTCACGGTCCTGTTCGGGATGGGAAGGGGTGGTACCAACTCGCTATGGTCATCAGGCTTAAACTGTCAGCGCAGCGTTCTGCCGCGCCCAACTCAGAAGACTTTTCGTTTTAATCTTTTCGGTAACTCTTGTTCTTACTTCGCTAAATTTCACTCATGTCACCTACTAAAGTTATAGGGACAAGCCTTACGGGCAATTAGTACTGGTTAGCTTAATGCATTACTGCACTTCCACACCCAGCCTATCAACGTCCTGGTCTCGAACGACCCTTCAAGGAGCTTAAAGCTCCGGGATATCTCATCTTAAGGCGAGTTTCCCGCTTAGATGCTTTCAGCGGTTATCTCTTCCGAACATAGCTACCCGGCAATGCCATTGGCATGACAACCGGTACACCAGAGGTTCGTCCACTCCGGTCCTCTCGTACTAGGAGCAGCCCCCTTCAAATATCCAACGCCCACGGCAGATAGGGACCAAACTGTCTCACGACGTTTTAAACCCAGCTCACGTACCACTTTAAATGGCGAACAGCCATACCCTTGGGACCGGCTACAGCCCCAGGATGTGATGAGCCGACATCGAGGTGCCAAACTCCCCCGTCGATATGAACTCTTGGGAGGAATCAGCCTGTTATCCCCAGAGTACCTTTTATCCGTTGAGCGATGGCCCTTCCATACAGAACCACCGGATCACTATGTCCTACTTTCGTACCTGCTCGACTTGTCGGTCTCGCAGTTAAGCACGCTTATGCCATTGCACTATTAGCACGATGTCCGACCGTACCTAGCGTACCTTCGAACTCCTCCGTTACACTTTGGGAGGAGACCGCCCCAGTCAAACTGCCTACCATGCACTGTCCCCGACCCGGATAACGGGCCAAGGTTAGAACCTCAAACAAACCAGGGTGGTATTTCAAGGACGGCTCCACGTGTACTGGCGTCCACGCTTCAAAGCCTCCCACCTATCCTACACAGACCGGTTCAAAGTCCAATGCAAAGCTACAGTAAAGGTTCATGGGGTCTTTCCGTCTAGCCGCGGGTAGATTGCATCATCACAAACACTTCAACTTCGCTGAGTCTCGGGAGGAGACAGTGTGGCCATCGTTACGCCATTCGTGCAGGTCGGAACTTACCCGACAAGGAATTTCGCTACCTTAGGACCGTTATAGTTACGGCCGCCGTTTACTGGGACTTCAATCAAGAGCTTGCACCCCATCATTTAATCTTCCAGCACCGGGCAGGCGTCACACCCTATACGTCCACTTTCGTGTTTGCAGAGTGCTGTGTTTTTATTAAACAGTCGCAGCCACCAGTTTATTGCAACCTCTTCGCCCTCCTGAAGTAAATCAGTCAAGCTACAAAGGCGTACCTTATCCCGAAGTTACGGTACCAATTTGCCGAGTTCCTTCTCCCGAGTTCTCTCAAGCGCCTTAGAATACTCATCTCGCCCACCTGTGTCGGTTTGCGGTACGGTCTCGTTAGACTGAAGCTTAGAGGCTTTTCTTGGAACCACTTCCGATTGCTTCGTGAATAAATTCACTCGTCTCAACCCCTTGAATTACGTGCCCGGATTTGCCTAAGCACCTTCTATAAGTTAAGAACAGGCTCTTCCAACCGCCTGACAACCTTCCGCGATCCGTCCCCCCATCGCATCTAACGACGGTGCAGGAATATTAACCTGCTTCCCATCAGCTACGCATCTCTGCCTCGCCTTAGGGGCCGACTCACCCTGCTCCGATGAACGTTGAACAGGAAACCTTGGGCTTACGGCGTGGGGGCTTTTCACCCCCATTATCGCTACTCATGTCAGCATTCGCACTTCTGATACCTCCAGCAACCGTTACCAGTCACCTTCACAGGCTTACAGAACGCTCTCCTACCATATCCTTAAAGGATATCCGCAGCTTCGGTGCCGTGCTTAGCCCCGTTACATCTTCCGCGCAGGACGACTCGATCAGTGAGCTATTACGCTTTCTTTAAAGGGTGGCTGCTTCTAAGCCAACCTCCTGACTGTTTTAGCCTTCCCACTTCGTTTTCCACTTAGCACGTCTTTGGGACCTTAGCTGGCGGTCTGGGTTGTTTCCCTCTTGACACCGGACGTTAGCACCCGATGTCTGTCTCCCATGCTCGCACTCTTCGGTATTCGGAGTTTGCAATGGTTTGGTAAGTCGCGATGACCCCCTAGCCATAACAGTGCTCTACCCCCGAAGGTGA
>NZ_BMYU01000016.1 GCF_014652435.1 Cognatundibacterium squillarum | reverse complement strand
GAGTGTGTCAGAGGGGGGTAGAATTCCACGTGTAGCAGTGAAATGCGTAGATATGTGGAGGAATACCGATGGCGAAGGCAGCCCCCTGGGATAACACTGACGCTCATGCACGAAAGCGTGGGGAGCAAACAGGATTAGATACCCTGGTAGTCCACGCCCTAAACGATGTCAACTAGTTGTCGGGTCTTAATTGACTTGGTAACGCAGCTAACGCGTGAAGTTGACCGCCTGGGGAGTACGGTCGCAAGATTAAAACTCAAAGGAATTGACGGGGACCCGCACAAGCGGTGGATGATGTGGATTAATTCGATGCAACGCGAAAAACCTTACCTACCCTTGACATGGCAGGAATCCTGAAGAGATTTGGGAGTGCTCGCAAGAGAACCTGCACACAGGTGCTGCATGGCTGTCGTCAGCTCGTGTCGTGAGATGTTGGGTTAAGTCCCGCAACGAGCGCAACCCTTGTCATTAGTTGCTACGAAAGGGCACTCTAATGAGACTGCCGGTGACAAACCGGAGGAAGGTGGGGATGACGTCAAGTCCTCATGGCCCTTATGGGTAGGGCTTCACACGTCATACAATGGTACATACAGAGGGCTGCCAAACCGCGAGGTGGAGCTAATCCCAGAAAGTGTATCGTAGTCCGGATTGGAGTCTGCAACTCGACTCCATGAAGTTGGAATCGCTAGTAATCGCGGATCAGCATGTCGCGGTGAATACGTTCCCGGGTCTTGTACACACCGCCCGTCACACCATGGGAGCGGGTTCTGCCAGAAGTAGGTAGCTTAACCGTAAGGAGGGCGCTTACCACGGCAGGGTTCGTGACTGGGGTGAAGTCGTAACAAGGTAGCCGTATCGGAAGGTGCGGCTGGATCACCTCCTTTCTAGAGCGTCGCGCAAATTAAGTGTTCACGTTTATTGGCTGTTGTAGAGTAAGAGAACGGTTGTGTTCGGGAGGACAAAGGCCGGACACCGCTGAAGAAAGCGGGTCTGTAGCTCAGCTGGTTAGAGCACCGTGTTGATAACGCGGGGGTCGTTGGTTCGAGCCCAACCAGACCCACCAATAGATATTGGTGTAGTAGGAAACTGGGGGTTTAGCTCAGCTGGGAGAGCACCTGCTTTGCAAGCAGGGGGTCGTCGGTTCGATCCCGTCAACCTCCACCAAGTTTTACGAAGGTAAAACGAAAGGATAAACGTAAGCGAAGAGCAGTGAAGACGCTTAGGTTTGGACTTTCAAAACGAAAGACAAGAAGTTCTCGATCTTTAACAATTCAGAAGACAAAGTAGTAATAATCATGAAATGAATCGGAGATTAGCGCAAGCTGATCGAAGATAAACGGTAATGATTGTATCTTACAAACAAAGTAGTAAGAGTGATCCAAGCGAATCTCGCAAGAGATTCAGAATGCGACACTTGCGCTACGGCGAACAAGCTAAATCAAACTCATAGTCAAGAACTGTAACCGTCCTTTGAGCAATCAAAGACTAAAGTTATAGGGACAAGTGACTAAGTGCATATGGTGGATGCCTTGGCGATATCAGGCGATGAAGGACGTAGTAGCTTGCGATAAGCTGCGGGGAGTGAGCAAACACACATTGATCCGCAGATTTCCGAATGGGGAAACCCGGCCGTAAGGTCATCGTACACTGAATACATAGGTGTACGAAGCGAACGTGGCGAACTGAAACATCTAAGTAGCTACAGGAAAAGAAATCAACCGAGATTCCCAAAGTAGTGGCGAGCGAAATGGGAAGAGCCTGCAAGAATTAGCATCTGGGATAATAGAACGGAATGGAAAGTCCGGCCAAAGAGGGTGATAGCCCCGTATATGAAATTCCAGATGTGGTACTAAGCTTGCGACAAGTAGGGCGGGACACGTGAAATCCTGTCTGAACATGGGGGGACCATCCTCCAAGGCTAAATACTCGATATCGACCGATAGTGAACCAGTACCGTGAGGGAAAGGCGAAAAGAACCCCGGAAGGGGAGTGAAATAGAACCTGAAACCGTATGCATACAAACAGTAGGAGCCTCGCAAGGGGTGACTGCGTACCTTTTGTATAATGGGTCAGCGACTTACATTCAGTGGCAAGGTTAACCAAATAGGGGAGCCGCAGAGAAATCGAGTCCGAATAGGGCGAATCAGTCGCTGGGTGTAGACCCGAAACCAGATGATCTACCCATGGCCAGGTTGAAGGTGCGGTAACACGCACTGGAGGACCGAACCCACTAATGTTGAAAAATTAGGGGATGAGCTGTGGATAGGGGTGAAAGGCTAAACAAATCTGGAAATAGCTGGTTCTCTCCGAAAACTATTTAGGTAGTGCCTCATGT
>NZ_BMYU01000015.1 GCF_014652435.1 Cognatundibacterium squillarum | reverse complement strand
GCCTCTGTCGCGTTTTTGTTTGTGTTAGGCTACCACCCTATCCAAGAACACATAAAAACGTCGCCAAAGCTCTAAAAATAGGCATAGGCAACGCCTTTTTATGTTTCTTTGTCTTCAAATTTCAAAAACTACGAAAACAGGCATAAAAAAACGCGCTACAAGCGCGTTTTTCGTCAGAAGGGATAGTTTTTAGGATTTGCTCGATTTTTCCGCTCATGAAGCACGGCCAAAATTTCAATGGTGCGTGAGTCATGCAGGATTTTATAAGTAACGATGTATGGCAAGCCTTTGATTTTGAAATCAAAAACACCGTCAAAATAGGCGTTTTCTTGGCTGATATTTGGAAATTCTTCCAGTATGGCCAACTGGTGCGCAAACTCATCTTGAATGCCCAAAGCTACCAGTGGGGCTTTGTCGATTAGATAAAAAACGATGTTTCGCAGGTCTTCTTTTGCAGGCTCAAGCCAGTTAATACGGTACTTATCGCGCATCTACTCGGCTCATTAGTTCGGCTTTCAGCTCGGCCATGAAATCGGCGTGTGCGGTTCTCGGTGCGCTCTTATCGTTGGACGCATCGAGGCCACGCTGAATTTGAGCTTTGACTTTTCGCGCTTGCTCGATCTCTTCGACCTCAAAAACGGCTCTTGTGAGGTCTTCCCCTTTGGGGATTTGATTTAATACGGCAGTATTCATGGTGTCACCTATAGGGCTATTTCGTCATTGTACGCCCTTGGCCGAATGTGTCAAAAAAGCCGTGCTTTGAAGCCTTCCACCTGTTTTCGCGGTAATATAAAAACGCTGAACCGATTTCAGCGTTTTTTATTCCTTTACTTTCCCTATATGAAAGTTCAGAAAAGCGCAATGCGCCAAGTATTTGATTTTCTGCTAGTCGTTCTTTGAATGTTTATAGCATTGCTCATAACATTTTGAACACTTGCAGTCGTCATCCTCTATCGCGTTGGGCTGATTGGCTTCGTGTAGCCTGTAATTGATACAAAAACAAATAGCGGTGACGCAGGTGACGGGTAGGGCGCTAACCCTACCCGTTCATTCTATGCAATCCCGTACCAAGTCAAATTCGTTTCTGTCATTCAAAAGAGCTGTGGAAATTTTCAGTATGGAAATTTCCACAGCTCTTTTTCATTCCATCCACTCATAAGCCTTTGATTTTCAAAGTGTCTACCTCTGTCCTGTCTACTCTTGTCTTTAGTGGACAGGTGTGTACACTAAAGACAGCTTAATTATTCTCCTTAAAAATCATGGCCTTCGTCTCCGTTTCCGAAGCTGCAAAGCTTGCAAAAATATCACGGTCAAATCTATACAAAAGCTATATCAGCACTGGGAAACTATCGGTTTCAAAAAACGGGAAAGGACACTCTGTTATAGATATTTCAGAGCTTCATAGAGTCTTCGGCCAATTAGAAATAAAGGAGACAGTGGACAGGACAGAGGTAGACACTATTACACAGGTAAAAACACAACATGCGACACTAGAGGACACCGTAAAAAACACAGCTTTAGAAGCTGAAAATGAACGTTTGCGGGCGCAATTAAGAGACTATCAAGAACGAGACAGGGAAGCGAGAGAACGCGAGACCTGGTTACGAAGCCAGGTGGACAAATTGACCGATACAGTAAAGCTGATCGAAATGGCCAAGCCCCAAGAGGCAGAAAAAAAGCCAAGCTTTCTTGCTCGGCTTTTCTCTAAATAAGTTGTTTTTTACTAAGCTTTCTTTTTCAAAAGGAAACTTTCCAATTTTTCGCCACGCTCCAAAGCGGTGACCAACCATGCCGGCTTCCGGCCTTTTCCTGCCCACACTTCGCTACTATTTTGCGGGTTCGCATACTTCGCATCATGGCCTTTAGCGGTCTTGTTACTTCGCTTTAGTGCCTGTATCAATTCATCTACCGAAACGCCAATACTTGCTGAATCGGCCTTTGCCTTGGCTACTATTTCGGCCAACGCCTTAGAGCGTTCTGCATCAATTTTCGCGCTTAACTCCTGACGTTGTTTTTCAAGGCTTGCAAGCACGTCTACTTTAGAATTTTGCACTACTGTGGTTTCTGACATTTTGTTCCCTTTCTAAATATTGAACAATCTAGATTTTTCCCCGTTTGCATGGAAAAAAGCGTTTGTGATTCCATTTTCTCGTATATCCGAAACCGTGGTGAAATGATAGCCATTTGAATAGGTGTCGAAGTTAGGAAATTTCCCTTCTCTTATCAGCTTAATAGTGTTTTTCAGTGTCGTTTCTCGCGCATGTATCGAGCATAAAAATGACGTTGAATCTTCTTCAAAATACTCACTAAAAAGCCCCTTTTTCATTGCTTCAGCATGCTTAACAAGTTGCTCGTTAATGTGCGTTGTACTAGTGGTTCTATGTAGCTCCAGCGCGATAACTCGCACCTTTTCCCCTATCCTTAAACGTATGAGGGCATCAGGCACTACAAAGCCGTTTTCTACCGCTACTTTTGAAGTTGCTTTACTTGTTCCAAGTCGGCTTGCACCTTCCTTTTGAAATTCTGGTATTAAATCGAGTATTTCTATTTTACCTTGTTTTTCTAGCCTAAAAAATTCCGCAATGACTTCAATCAATAAAGCTCTATGTGTAAAACCAAATGGGCTTTTCGCCCTTATTCCTTCTTTGTAAAAGTAAATACCATTTTTCGGCAATTCTATCATTTCCGAAAGTACCTCTGCACCGCTTTTCGTTAATGCAAAAAGTGTCCCTATTTTTCGGCCTCCTGTGCTTTCCAGAGTGCTATCTATAATGGATTTCTTGTATAAATAGCCCTCTATTACAAGGTCGTTTAAATACCCTCTGTAGTTCCGCTCTGAGCCTTCTTTATCCATCGCAATGGAGAGCGTTGCAGAGGTGCAGTTAATCATACGCGATACCATATGCAACACTGTCAAATGGGTCGTTGTCGTGTTCTTTCTGAATCTTTTCATTTATGAATAGTCGTGCGGTTTAAATTCTTTTATTTTTACACTGTCTTCTTCATTACGATTGTTTCTCAAATTGTGCGAATAATCCCGATAGTAAAGGCTTTTTTGTTTCAATAAAACCGTGTTCCATTCTTCGCTACTCATGCTATTTTTTGATCCTAGAAGATCATGACTTAATCGGAATTTTTTAGCGTCTGAATTGCCATATTTCACCCAAAAACTGAGTGGTTCTAGACTATCCAAATCCGAAGTATTTACTTTTACCATATCACTCATGATTTTTGCACAGCTAGAGCTTCCGCCAGTGCTTCCAGCGAAACGAAGCATACTGTTTCCCGTGATTGCGTTCATAGTGTCATGAGACAATCTATATCCCGCTATTTGTTGCACTAGAGTGAGATATAGGCCGTATTTTCGAGTCTCTCTATAGATCATCTCTATAGCATCTGTCATAAATCTGTCAGCCTCGTCTAGAAACAAGAATGCAGGCTTCTTTTCTCCTGCATTATCGCCTTTTCTTTGCCTCGCTAACGTGACAAGAGAGCTGACAATAAAGCGCCCAAAAGCCCCGCTTGTTTCGTCTCCAACGTCGAGATTAAATACGATTATTTTGCCCGAGTTCATGGCACTTATAAGGTCGATACTCGATTCTCCAACAAGGCATGAATCAAGAGCCTGTGACAATAAAAAAAACCTTATACGGTCTACTATACTGCCCTTTGTACCGCGATACTCTTTAGAGTCAAAGTCATCAATAGTCTCTACCAATGCTTTATTTTTTAAGGTCAATTTCGCTTGATTTTTCCAATACTCTGCCCTCTCTCCATTCCCAAGAAAATCGAGTAAGTCATACAGGTTTGTTTCTTTATCGTGATATGCGAAAGTGTACAAACAAGGCTTCAAAATTACCTTCATTCTGTTTGTAAGGTCTTGCGCATTTCCCACCACTGCCGTGATTCCTGATAGGATACCTTCAACGGTTTTGTCTAGCTCTATGTGGTTCCTTAATCCTGCGAGTGGATTAATTACAGGCACGCATTTTAGGTGGTCGCCCATTGCGTATGGATTGAAATATACTAGCCTATCAGGGTCTTCTTTGAACTCCTTCCAGTGGGCTATTTCGTCGGCCAATTTCCCATGAGGGTCAAGGATAATTGCAGAGCTTCCAGACTGCATAACACGATAAACAAGCTGTTTAATTAACTCGCTTTTTCCATGCCCTGAGCCTGCCGAAATATAGGCGTGTCTTTTGAGATAATCTAGGGGGATTTTGAATGCAATATCAGAAAAAAACGGTGCAAACTCTTGGCTATAATATTGGGAAATATACCTTCTATAATCCAATAGTGTAGGCTTTTCCGATAGGCTGAAATAGTTCAGAATTTCTTCTTCATGATCTTGTTTTTTTAGGATTTTTTTATTGTGTTCTTTCAGCAAATAAGCACGGCGTAATTCTCGCGTGTCTGCTGGGGTGAATTTTTTTGTTTGTGTCCTCTCTATTTCCTCATTTGTCATGCGTAAAATAGCGTCATGATTTGCTATTTTTTCGGGCAAATGGGTGACAGTCTGCACTGTCCTCCGAGACACAATAAGCTGTGTAAATTCGCCAAAACTAAGGACATGTAGACCTGTCTCCCGAAGCTGTAAGACTTGCTTCATCAGCTCTTCTTCTTGGTCTATTAGCTGGGAAAATCCGACCTGCATGCGTACCCCTTATATGGTGAAATGGTTCGCATATACAAGCCAAAAGCATAGGTGACAGCGAAACCATAGAAGACCCTGAAATTGACACCTAAAATACTATATGTATCACTCTGATACTGTCCACTCTTTCGACTGAAGTTTAAACGCCTTGCGTTTTCATTCTAGTATCATACCTGTGTCAGGTGGACAGTCCAGAGGACACCTAAAAACACAACATAGGACACTTGTAGACAGTCCAAAATCATTTAGACCACTCGTTTATCAGTCGATCTATCTCGACCTTCGCACCATGTACGCCTTCTAATTCGTATGCTTTCAAAATGAAACGTGCATTGTGTTCCATTTCCATCTCAGCCATTTTTATTTTGTGCTGTAACTCCATGCGCTCCATTTCCCGCGCCATGTTTCTCTCGGCCATGTAGTCTTCCCTTAACATGGTACGGCCTGCCAATTTATCTTGAATAAAGGCATTGATTACCGAAAGTGTCGCACCATTTCGTAATTTTCTATTTTCTTCTACGCCATCGAGTATTAATTTTCTTCTTTCTTGATAACTATCTAAAAGGCCACCAGTCCCTTTTGACATTAATTCTATAATTGCTTTATAGGAGATTTTTTGTTGTTCCAATTCATTAGATCGCTCTAATAGTTCACGCGCATTTTTCGCCCTTATTTTTTCAGCTTCAATAGTTGTTTCATTTCTCTTATTTTCTATTTCCCACTTATCACGCGAATTTTGATCTGCAATATCTCTTTGCAATTGCATTTGTGCTTCTGATATGTTTCTTTGCAGTTGCATTTGTGCGCCAGCAATATCATATTTTGCTTGTATATTGGCTTGTAATTCCTGTGTTTTCCTTTGATATTCTGGATCCAATTCTGCTATTACTTGTGCGACACTCTTCATACTATCCCCCAAATCGCTTCTCTAAATCTTTTAATAGTTCATTTGCAAATTGTTTATTCTCAGAATTTTCTATCTCACTCATTTTTTTTCGTAATTTCAATAAATTTTCTTCACAATTTATATTTGCATCGTGCATTTGTCTCATAGTTTCAATTTGCACTTCTGCGTATGCTCTTAATTTTTCTTTTTCCCTTCTTATTGCAACCTGATGCTTTTGTTCTTCTTGATAGTCTTCATCACTAATTATTTCTAACTTACTTTTCAAATTATTTATATCATTATTTTTTTCTTTAATTAACTCACTATATGAATGCACTATAGACTTCATAATATCTTCACTTTGCAGTGATCGTATTCCAAAACCAGCGCAAAATGCACTTAATACCAATATCACAAAAAACACCCATATATTAAGATCAAAAAAATAATTATGTTTAATTAAATTTTTAAACCACATTTCATTCAATACTATTACACCAAAAATAGATGCCCATACTATTGCACCAATTCCATCGTTCCTCATATTTTTAATCCGCTCCAATACTGTCATTTTATTTCTCCTTTACATAAAAATTTATCTAAAAAAATATAAAAACATGGTAATGTTTCAGTATTCTATATTTCACTGTCTATTCAAAATCTATCTTCTATACATTTTCAAAATAACGAACTAAATAATCTCTAAAAAATCGGTCTTCATTTCCATTTTTTGCAAATGTCTTTTTCATCGCTGGCATTGCCTGTGCAAGATAATCCGCTTTCACTTTCTCTTTGTCGCTTTCGGTTAGTTTCAAAAACGAATTAAAAGCATTCTCAACCGAGAATTTTATTTTCTCGGCTCTTTCTCTCTCTGCTTGTATTTCTCGCTCCTGCGCCTCTTTCTCGGCCTTTGCTCGATTGTCGCGCTCTTGCTGTTCTTTTTCCCATCCACTCGCCAAATCATCGGCAATCGCTCGGGCTAAATATCCAGCCACAGAATCACGGATTTTTTTAGCTTTTTGCATAGCGCGAGTATAGGCAATATTGCGGGTTATTTTCTTCACTCCGTATTTTTTGCGCCACCTATACGCCGTGGCCTCTTCAATACCCATTGAGATCATTTCTAGAACATCCTCGGGGTGTATATCCTTTGGCTCAATAGTCTTTTCAACCAAGTTAGGCGACCCGCCTTCTAATTCCATGAAAACCTGTTTTTGCTTTTCAACGTGAAAAACAATGTGTGATATTTTTCGCCCTGTTTTCGCATAATCTACCTGCACGATATTTATGCTTGAAAATTTGTTTATTTCCTTCGTGGCCGTTTCAATTACGCGAATACGGAAATCCTTAAAAAATACATATTCGTCTTTCTCTACGCCCATTTTCTCGCGTAATTCTTCATACTCAAAAGACCGCTTGAAATACCCGCCAGCATCTGCTTTGAATGCTTCTTTTTTTAGTAACTCAAAAAGGCGAACTGAATACAGACTTTTAAAATGCACGGTGTGCTCTAGATCGTATTCGGTGTAATACCCTTGCAACTGCAACAAATGAGGCTTCAAATCTTTATCAAATCGAAGCTCTACAATTCCACTACCGTGGACGTACCTAGCAGAGGAAAGCCAGCTTGTTTTATACCAGCTTTTTCCCTCTCTAATCGTAATAATGCGCTTAATGAGATCCTCGGCCGATTTTTCCACCATGTCGTACACACTACTGTCGCGAGCGTTTAAGTTAAAGACTCGCGCAAAGTCCGAAACGGATATTTGATAGGTTTTGAAATCTTCATCACTCGGGGATATTTGAGCAATAAGCAAGCGAATAAGGCGGGCTTCACCGAGAGAGGCTATTTTGTAGCTTGCCTCTATGAGTTCATTTCCCTGTCGGACGGTGAGATTAGACATTTTTGCGAGATCGAGGCGAATTGGTGCAGTTCACATAGGTTTCTATTTTAAAAACTATAGTGAGTTTATATCAAAAAAGAGACGCGTCAAACCCCGCGTCCTAGTTCGCGGGGTTTTTGTCCTAGTTGGTAAATAGGACCCCATAACNAGGCTTTCAAGCCTGTTGCCTCGCGCGCGCGCGCGAAAAGATTAAAGATTTAAATATTAAACACACAGGTGCAAAATGCACTTTTGGCAGAAATCGGGCTTCGCCCTTGTGTGTTTTTTTCGCTTCGCTTTTGAAAAACAAAAACAACATTACGCAAAAAAATAGACTTGTTTTACAGTAAAATAAAATTTGAAGTCCGAAGCAGGGCTTCTCCTTATACGCTCATGCGCCAGAGCGAAAAAACAACCCAAGGCGAGAACCAAGGACGGAAACCCGATTCCTGCAAAAACGCGACAAGGCCATTTTTG
>NZ_BMYU01000014.1 GCF_014652435.1 Cognatundibacterium squillarum | reverse complement strand
TCGAATGAGGCGGGGGTTTTGCTTTGTGCGCGCCAAAAGTGCGAAAGCGGAAAAAGAACAAGAACTAAGCAAAAAGCACAAACAACACAAAACCGGAAAGACAAAAACAAACCCGGCTGCCGCCGGGTTTATGTTTTAAGAGCCAAATGCTGATTCATGCATACCAGCTCCCCGCTCCACGGCAGAATGTCCGGCTCTCCGCAAAGGGCGCATGCGGATAACTGCACAGGCAGTGTAGCGGTCAACTAATTTTGGCCACATCATTATAGCCAAGCCTATAATTGCGCTCTGCCTCGTTGGGTGCCAAACCACCATTATGGTGATGCGGCCTGAGCTGGCTGTAGTAGCCCAGCATGTAATTCAGTATTTCCCGCTCAGCTTGCGCAAATGAGTTGTAGCCAACCTCTGGCACCCATTCTGTTTTCAAACTCCTGAAGAAACGCTCCATCGGGCTATTGTCCCAGCAATTACCTCGTCGACTCATGCTTTGCTGAATTTGGCATCGCCATAATAATTGCCTGAACTTGACGCTGCTGTAATGGCTGCCCTGATCAGAATGGCACATCACTCCGTCAGGTCGACCTCTGCTTTCAAATGCATGAACGAGCGCTTTGCAGGTTAAATCACTATCGGGCGAGAGCGACATGGCCCAGCCAATCGGCTTTCTGGCGAATAAATCCATCACCACCGCCAGATACGCCCAACGATTACCTACCCAGATATACGTTACATTGCCGCACCAAACCTGATTGGGTTGAACGACTGCAAACTGGCGCGCCAACAAAATCGGCACTTCAGTGTGCTCACGCGCAGTCTTTTTGTACGCATGACTTGGCTGCTGGCAACTCGTAAACCCTAGCTGCTTCATGTACTTGGCTGCCAGATAGCGACTCATCTGGATGCCTTGCGCACTGGCCATCGTGGCAATACTGCGTGAGCCTGCAGAACCATTGCTGGCGTTAAACAATTCGCGCACTTTACTTAAACGTTGCACCTGCTCTGGCCTGATTGGCTTAGTGCGTTTCCAGGCTTTAAAGCTGCTTCGGTGGACTTCAAACGTACGGCACAACTGTGCCACAGCGTAGCTCTCTTTGAGCTGAGCAATTATCTTAAATTGTTCAGCGAGTCCGACATCAAGAGAGCAGTAGCCTAATGGAATGGTCTGCCCCACCTGCTGATAATCGGCATACTGAGGTTTTTACGGGAGGTCATTATGAGCACACAAGCGATTCACATTATTGGCATTGATCTTGGCAAGAACTGGTTTCACTTAGTTGGCATGGATGAGAAAGGCAAGCCGCTGTTACGTAAGAAACTCAATCGCACTCAACTTGCCGAATTTGCGACAACTGCGTCAACATGCATCGTTGTCATGGAGTCCAGTCCTGGTTCGCAATATTGGGGGCGCAAATTTCAGAACGCCGGCCACACTGTTCGCGTAATTCCGGCGCAGTTCGTTAAACCTTATCTGAAATCCAACAAGAACGATTTCAATGATGCTGAAGCAATCGCTGAAGCCGCCAGCCGAGGCACAATGCGCACCGTGCCGTTGAAGACGACCGACCAGCTGGAGATGCAAGCAATGCATCGGGTACGTCAGCGACTGATTGTGGAACGCACTGCGCTCGTGAATCAGATGCGTGCGTTACTTCTCGAACATGGCATTGTTATTCCTGTAGGGCGTGCGTTATTCGCACGAGCATTGCCTCGTATTCTTGAGGCCGTTGACAATGCTCTGTCTCCCAGAATGCGACAACTGCTCTACAGATCGCGACAACGCTGGCTGGCGTTGGATGATGAGATTGACATTGCCTCTGTTGAAATCCATCAAATCGCCAAGGAGTCAGAATTATGCCGGCTTGTTTCAACAGTGCCGGGTGTGGGGCCTATTGTGTCAAGTGCACTGATCGCTGCCGTAGGTAATGGCCAGGCATTCGGTAAGGCCCGGGATATGGCAGCCTGGCTAGGCTTGGTTCCACGGCAATATTCGACTGGCGGCAAATCCAATCTTGGCAGTATCAGCAAGCGTGGCAACGGATATCTGCGAATGCTGGTGATTCAAGGCGCGCGAGCGCTTATGAGCCATATGAAGCGCGATCAGTCGCGAATGGAGCAGTGGCTTCATGAGATTGAGAGGCGTAGCCATCCCCACGTTGCGTTGATTGCATTGGCAAACAAGATCGTATGGATATGCTGGAAAGTCCTTACTGGTGGCGAAAACTATCGACCATTCCCGTATGAATCTATAAACGCATAACGAAGCACCATTGCAGTACCGTAGTAACACCTTCTGGTTTTTGCGAGCCGTAATTGTTGATGACAGAACCGTTGACCGACGTACTTTAAGCCTGACTAAAAAAGCAGTCTTCAATGACTGCACGCTTTATGAGGAAAGGTGCGTGCGGATTCCATCAAGGCCAGGAAATAGTCATTTCCAAACATAGGCCGGATACATTGACGCAAAACGTTTGTCTGAACTCAACAAAAACATGCTTGCAAATCCGGGGCAGACCATACATTTTTTAATATTTCTTTCTCAAGCTCGACCTGCTTCAGACGTTTTTCTAATTCACGAATTCTGAGTTGGTCCGGCGCCATCGGTGTCGCTTTGGGCGTTACGCTAGCATTCTCTTTACGTAGTTGCCGAACCCATTTATCCATGGTCGATTTGCCCACATTCATTGCTTGAGCGGCTTTGGCAACAGAATAGCCCTGATTCAGTAAAAGCTGCGCACATTCGAGACGGAATTCAGGACTGATGTTGGTCGTGTTTTTTTATTCATCATGTCACCTAATTGCTTACGAGGTGCAGCATAACACCTCTAATCAGGTGGCCAAATTCAGTATGCCACTACACCCTTATTGGCTTCCGTGTTTAAGTGTATTTGCAGAAAACATTTGCTAAAAGATAAGTGAGAGATTCTTCCTAGATCGTTGTTGTAAAAATAGTACTCTTGTTTGGAGTGTGCTAATTTTTGATTAAAATATTTCCATTTTGAAATTAATGTTTGAATCTCATTGTCATTTAATGACCTCGATAAGATGAGTGGTAAAAAACATCTGACAAGTGGCTAAAAAAGGCACAGTCAGTTGAATTAAACTGTATCTGTTGACCTTGGGAAAATGTAAGCAGCTATGAAGAATCGATCTCATGGATTTTCACTGATTGAAGTGCTGATTGCGGTATTCGTTGTGGCGATGGGTATCGTTGGCGCGGCGGGCTTGCAACTTGCCGCGATTCGTACTTCACAGCAAAGTGGATACCAGTCTACCGCTGTAGCGTTGGCTAATGAGCTTGCAGATAAGATGCGGGCAAATGATGCACAGATGCGGCTGACTGATGCTCAAAATCCTTTTTTAAAAATTAGCTACAACAAGGCAACGGACCCTGCTCCGACAAAGCCAGCCTTGTGTTACACAGCATCTGCCAGCTGTGATGCAACTGCACTGGCAAATGCCGAGATCTACGAATGGCTTATGCGTATGCGCGAGGCTCTTCCGGAGGGGCGTGTGGTGGTTTGTCGTGATTCAGCTCCTTTCGACAGTACAAAAAAAATGCTCACATGGACGTGTACCGCAGATACTAAAGCGGGAATTACGATCAAAATTGGTTGGAAAAGTAAGAATCCAGACGGTAGCTTCGTTCTTTCCGGTACTTCTGCCCCCCCGGGAGTGGCCATTACGGTTGAGTCATATGTTCAATGAGTGACGAAATGATAAGTCCTATTTTAAAAAGTCATACTCAGCGAGGTGTGACGATTGTTGAATTGCTGGTGTCAATTGCAATTGGCCTCCTGGTGGTTTTGTCAGCAACAGGTCTGGTTGCGTCAACCAAGACCTTATTCCAGGCGCAAACTGAAGGAAAAGAAACTCAGGATACTGCGCGGTTTGCGCTGGACAACATTGCGGCATCTATTCGGCAGGCCGGTTACGTTAACTACGACTTCAATAACTCTCCTCAAATCACACCATCGACAGCAAGCGCTGATATTGCTGGATTAGACGCGAACAGCGTTTCGGCGACTTCGACGGATATCTCAACCCCGCTTGGAACAGCGGTGAATTTCAGTGATGTACTCGCGGTACGTTTTTTTGGCTCAGGAACAGGTGCTGGAGACGGGATTGTTACAAACTGTGCAGGTTTTCCCGTGCCTGCTCCAACTTCTCCCAGTACAGCTGATCAGGATCGCGGGTGGAGTATTTACTATGTTGCTAACGACGCCAACGGTGAGCCGGAGTTGCTCTGTAAGTATTACAACCCTGTATCCGGAAAGTGGAGTGCGCAGTCGATTGTGAAAGGTGTGGAGTCGTTTCAGGTCTTGTACGGTATTGATCGTAGTGATCCGCCAGACGGAACGGTCAATCAGTATCTGAATGCAACAGCGTTAAATGCACTGGATGCCGGGATTGTTCTTTCCGGAACGAATGCTCAGGAGAGGGCGCAGGATCTGAACCGTAAAACTTTTTGGAAAAAAATCTCGACCGTTAAGATCGCTATGCTTGTGAGGGGGAGCCAGAATGCCCGTACTGATACGACATCTTCAAAATACGATTTGTTCGGTTCGGACTATGCAAGCGTAAACGGTGGAAACGATAAAGGAACGACGATTCAGGAGTCACAGTTACCTGCTCAGACGCTGAATCGGATCAGAAAGGTTTATGCAGCGACGGTCCAGGTTCGGAATCTCTGCTATGTCGACAGTACTCGCGGAACTTGTGTTCCACCTCCCTGATGAATGGTAAAACAGTGAAAAACATGATGAAACCGACTTTTGTATTATTGCGTCGGCAAGATGGTGCAGCTCTGATCGTTTCTTTAATGATGCTGATCGTCGTGCTGATATTGAGCATCGCTCTTGCGACAGTGTCTCTTCAGGGTGAAAAAGCATCGCGCAGTGATCGCGATCGTCAGATCGCGCTGATGGCTGCCGAAGCGGCATTGAAAGATGCCGAAATGGATATTGATCCGCAGGTTGCACTGGCAAACGGACGTGCAAATTTATTTGATCCGACCTCAAATCTTTATTTCGAGGCAGGCTGTGCCAGCGGTGACGGAAACGTTTATCAGGGATTATGCCTGCCTTCACTGGCTGGTCAAACGCCAGTGTGGTTTATCGCAAATATCGCGTCTGATGATTCGAGCTCGCCCTCAGTGAAATTCGGTAGATTTACCGGACAGACAATGGTTACCGGGAAAGGATCTTTTCCGGCAAAACTGCCACGCTACATTATTGAGGCGGTGCAAGATCTGGAAGCAGGTCGCAAAGCCGACGAACAAACAAAATATATATTTCGTATCACTGCTATCGGATTTGGCGCGAACTCTGATACTCAGGTTGTGCTGCAGTCCTTTTACAGAAAAGCGGAACGGTCATGAAGAAAATTTTTAAACGAACTTCCGGTATTGTTGTTGGCCTGCTAGGGGCTTTGCATTTATCTGCTTTTGCGGCGCCACCGACAGTAAATCTTGCAACGACACCTTTGTATTCGGGGGGCGGTAATGTTCGACCAAATTTGTTGCTCGATTTGTCCGTTGAATTCCCGACTGTTAAGGCGGCTTATACAAATTCGAATGACTATAACAAGCAGGTTGAATACATCGGTTACTTCAATACCAAGAAATGTTATCTGAATGGCACTTTTAAAACGTTCACAAAGGATAAAAACGGTAATGCCATCACAGCCAAAACGGTCAGTGTTTCGGATATGAGCAATGGGTATTTTTATATTTATAAAGATACTGATGCAAATTATGAGTGTGGCGGTGATTCTTTTAGTGGAAACTTTCTGAACTGGGCTTCCTCATCCGCTATCGATATGCTGCGCCTTGCGCTCACCGGTGGTGACAGGATTGTTGATACTGCGACACAAACAGTGCTGCAACGTGCATTTTTATACAGTGGTTTCTATAACTCCGGTGGTTACTTCCCGCGTAAGGTTGTGACGTCATCCGCAACAATGAGTGCGCCGAGTGCTGTAACACCTTATAACGTCACGACACTGTATGTATTAAATTGTGATAATAAAATTTTATTTACGGATGTAAATAAGACAGGTAACTGCGGTACACAAAGGACATATCCGACCAATAATGCGACGTCTGACAGTTGGCTGGACGTTTCAACTGATCGTGTACTCGGCGAATTTCTTGTCCGAGTACAGGTATGTGATAGTAAAGAAAATAAGACCCGTACCGACTTGTGCTTGCAATATCCAAACGGTAATTACAAACCGGTAGGGCAGATGCAGCGCAATCAGAATAGTGTACGTTACGGTGCGTTCGGATATCTGATGGATAACGTAAACACCCGTTACGGCGGCGTCCTGCGTGCTCCTTTAAAGTATGTTGGTAATAAGCAATATCGTGCTTCTAACGGTTTTGTTGAGGAGGTAAATGATCGTCCTGAGTGGAATGAAAGTACCGGGGTTTATGTAGTTAATCCAGAGGGAGATAGTACTGGTAACAGCGGTGTTATCAACTATCTCAATAAATTCGGACGAACCGGGACAGCAGGTGTTTATAAATCCTACGATCCGCTGAGTGAGCTTTTTTATGAAAGTATTCGCTATCTGCAAGGAAAGGCGCCAACCAGTAACGCGACATCCGGCATGACCACGGCGATGCAGGATAATTTCCAGGTAATCCAGAACTGGACTGATCCTATCGAGGCCTCATGTCAGAAAAATTATATTATCGCTATTGGTGATGCGAATACTCACCAGGATACCTTTATCCCGGGTACTGCGCGCACAGGTGCTGGGCGTGCCTTACGTGCAGCAGAGGCGGCGACGTCGCAATGGCCAGCATTTGACGTGAAGGCTGCAACTCAAACAATTGCAGATATGGAGTCGAGTAGTGCGTCTGGTAACTCTGCCCCGGTTGCAAGTCTGGCAAATATGGCCACAGTCGGTACCGGATCTGGTGGTAGTGCAACTTTCTATATGGCTGGTGCAGCTTACTGGGCGCATGTGAATGACATCCGTTTTGACAAACCTGTCAGAGTAAAAACGTTCACAATTGACGTAGACGAAAATGGCAATGGCTCGATTGATAATGCTACTCGGAGTGCAACCGCCCCTCGTTTATCGCAACTGTATTTAACAGCAAAATACGGTGGCTTTGGTGACTTAAATCTGGATGGTAATCCTTTCAAAACCTTTGATGCAGATGGTAAGACCGTGATCGCGAACAATAAGGAATGGGCTGCCGGTAATAACACCGATCCGGATAATTTCTTCCTGGCCAGCAATCCAAAGAAAATGATTGCTGCTATTACAGCCATTTTTCAGAACGTGACTTCGGCAGGCGGTACGGTTGCCGGTGTAGGTATCAGCTCTACCAGTGCCAGCGATAATCCGTTTGTCTACGAACCCGGGTTCCGATCGGATAAATGGTCGGGCAGTCTGCGCAAACAGTCGGCGACAATTGCGAATCCTCCAACAATCTGGGATGCCGGCGTAATCCTGACTGGCGACCCGGTGAAACAAGCGGCTCCAAGCCCGTTGCCGAACGACCGTAAGATTTATACGTCAAAAATTTCCACTGACGGATCTTTGAGTCTGCTGCCGTTTAGCTGGTCCGGTGGTGCGAACTTCAGTTCCGCACATCAGACTGCACTGAACACAGACCCGCACACCGGAACGCTTGATAATTTTGCCGCAGATCGTATTGCTTATCTCCGTGGTGACCGGACTCAGGAAATTACAAAAGACGCCAACGGAGTTGCGCAAGGAAAGTTCCGCCCACGAGACAGCGTTCTGGGTGATATTGTCAACAGCGCACCAGTTTATTATGGTGCTCCGGCGAAAAATGTTTCGGGTAATGGTTACTCTACTTTTTACGAAGCCAACAAAAACCGTAAGAAAGCAGTGTATGTCGGTGCAAATGACGGAATGCTGCATGCATTCGATGCAGACAGCGGTACAGAGTTGTTTGCATACGTGCCGAACACTCTTTTGTCGAAAATTTCCAATCTGACGGATCCGTACTATAGCCACCAGTCATTTGTAGACGGACGTATTTCTGTTCGTGAAGCGCAGGTTCGTGGCGCATGGAAAACATTGCTGGTCTCGGGATTTGGTCCGGGCGCAAAAGGTGTTTTCGCTCTGGATGTGACGAATCCTGATAATTTCTCCGGTGGGCTTGGTGCTCTTTGGGAGTTCAACGAAAAAATCGATAAAGATATGGGCTATGTTGTCGCGCCACCATTGATTGCAAAATTCAGAACGGGTGGTACTACGGCGAATCCGCAATTTACCAATTTCGTCGTTATTTCCAGCGGATACAATAACTATGACTCTGATGCAACGTCAACCGGCGCACAAGCCCTGTTTTTGTTGTCACTGGATAAGAGATCGTCCGACCCCTGGGTGCTGGGTAGTAATTATTTTAAGCTGGTAACACCAATTAAGGATGCTACGAAGAAAAATGGTCTCGGTGCGCCGAATGTTGTGTATGGTCCGAATGGTGCAGTTTCGTACGCATATGCCGGTGATTTGCAGGGGAATATGTGGCGTTTTGATTTTACCTCCGGCAACCTCAGTACGGCGACAACGTCAACCAAACCAGTCTTTACTGCGAAGACTTCGGGCGGCGTAACTCAGCCAATTACAGTTCAGCCGCAAATTGTTTTTGCGCCGGGTGGCGGATATATTCTGTTGTTTGGTACCGGCAAATATCTTGAGAGTTTTGATGCAACGCCTGCGAATTACATTACCAATTCGTATTATGCGATTCTCGATACGACATATGATGCCGATGCGGTTGCCAGTCGTTCAGAGCTGGAGGCCAGAACACCGACAACTTCCGGCAATGGTTTCCAGATTTCCGGTGCTAATTTCACCTACGGTGTGGGGACGGGTACGAAAAAAGGCTGGTATATGGACTTTTATAATTCGCAAACGACTGGCGAGCGCGTTCACCATACACTGACGAGCGCACTGGCTGGCAACTATCTGTTCTTTAATACGCTGATTCTGAGTAATGACCCATGTTCCGGCGGTAGCGGGCGTAAATATGCCGTTGATGTTCTTACTGGATTAAATTCAGATGTGACGGGTACCTTGTCGACAATCGGCTTGCTGACTTCTCCGATCGTTATCAATATCAGCACCAGCGCAGCGAGCAGAAACAGTACCGGTGCTCGTAAAATTACCACCAAGATTTCAGTCAGAACTGCTGGTACAGGCAATTCTTCCGGTGCA
This sequence comes from Cognatundibacterium squillarum, assembly GCF_014652435.1. Lineage (GTDB taxonomy): Bacteria > Pseudomonadota > Gammaproteobacteria > Burkholderiales > Burkholderiaceae_D > Undibacterium > Undibacterium squillarum. The sequence continues at coordinate 33,329 of NZ_BMYU01000014.1, read as the reverse complement.
ACTAGTGAAAATTCGTCCGCAGCTGATGCTGTTACACGTGCAGGTCGTATCAGCTGGCAGGAGATTCGCAACTGGCAGGAGTTGAAAAAGACGATGAACAGCACAACAGGTACCTGATATAAAAAGGATAAAAAGATGAAAAAGCAATTGGGGTTCACGATGATCGAGCTGATGATCGTTTTGGTGGTGATCTCGATTCTGGCTGCGTTTGCATTTCCGTCGTACCGTGACAGCGTACGAAAGTCAAATCGCGCACAGGCCAAGACGGCATTGATGCGCTTAATGCAGCAGCAGGAGCAGTACTTTACGCAAAATAATTCTTATATTGTGTTCTCTCAGTCTTCGACGGATGCCGCTGAAAAGAAATTTAACTGGTTTTCCGGTGATTCTGCCGGTACTAGTTATTACGAGATTAAAGGTGAGGCTTGTACCGGCGATACGATTCAGAATTGCGTGATGCTGACCGCGACACCGGGGACGGCCAATGTTATCTCCGGCTATACAGATCCTGTTTGCGGTAACCTGACACTGACCAGTACAGGCATCAAAGGCTATAGCAGCAGTTCGGGTTCGAAAGAATTGTGCTGGTAATGCGATGAACAGGGTAAATCATATGCGCGAGCGCGGCTTTTCGATGGTGGAACTGATGATCGTTGTGGCGATTACCGGCATTCTTATGGCACTCGCCATGCCCGCTTACCGTGATTTCATCAATCGGCAGCAAATGCAGGCTGCTGCACTGGAGTTCTATGCAGCGGTGAATCTGACGCGCGCAGAAGCCATTAAGCGTGGGGATCAGGTAACGATGGCGGCGGCTGACGGTGCTGACTGGAAGTCCGGCTGGACGATTTTTCTGGATGCAAACAATAATCTGCGTCGTGACAGCGGAGAACAAATTATCATGACGCATGACGCGCTGCCTGCGACGCTGGCAGTAGCCAGCGCTTTTACCGATGCTACTGCGCCGTACATATCCTATACAGGTAATGGCCGCAGTCGTACCAAAGCAAGTGTCTTTCAGCCGCAGGCTGGGACGGTCAGTTTTACAGCGGTGAATATGACCCGCAGAATTAAGGTCAACTTCCTCGGGCGTGCCAGGATGTGTGATCCGGATAAAGATTTAACCTGTGATGCAACAGCATCCGGTGGTTAAGTCCTGTTTTCACTACCTTTTCTGGTAGAATTTCGTCTTGTTGAAAAAATAACCAATTTGTCATCAAAATGGCATGTGTGACCATATTGTGCAAAATGTTGTTGTTTTTAAATTCAAGCAAACGTTGTTGTCGGGTTTTGGCATGTAAATGCAATACGAAGGAGGTTTTTCGTTGCATTGTCATACAGAATCCCTAATATAGACACGTTTAACTGACAGGCAGATGGCAATCGGCACTACTGCAATGGTATGTGCCCCGTTCTGTGAAGTGTATTCCGGAACAGGACGAAATTGAAACAGAGATTATGATTGAAAAATTAAAAAAAGCAGGCGAGGTTTCGGTGCCTAAGCACATCGCGATCATTATGGATGGAAACGGGCGATGGGCAACAAAACGCTTTCTGCCGCGTTTTGCCGGTCATGCCAAAGGTGTGAAATCTGTTCATCGTGTTGTGGAAGCCTGTGTTAATCGTGGTGTGCAGTATCTGACCTTGTTTGCGTTCAGTTCAGAAAACTGGAAACGTCCGGAAGAAGAAGTTTCTTTGCTGATGCAACTGTTTCGCAAAGTGCTGGTCAATGAAATCCGCAAGATGAATGAGAACAATATTCGTCTGAAAGTGATTGGTGACTTATCGCGCTTTGATAAAGATCTGCAAGCGCTGGTGGAGCTTGCTGAGTCTCAGACAGCATCAAATAATGGCCTGACCTTAACAATTTGCGCCAATTACGGTGGTCGCTGGGATATGGCGAATGCTTGTCGTCGCCTGATGAATGAAGGTTACCGCCCCGAAGATATCACTGAAGAGTTGTTATCGAGCCGTCTGGCGATGGCATATGCGCCGGATCCGGATATGCTGATACGCACTGGCGGGGAAGCACGTATTTCCAATTTCCTGCTGTGGCAGGCAGCGTACTCTGAGTTTTATTTCACAGAAACTTACTGGCCGGACTTCGACGGCGATGCACTGGATGAGGCGATTGCATCCTTCCAGAAACGGGAACGCCGTTTTGGCAAAACCAGTGAACAAGTAAAAGCATCCTGAGGAGAGTATTGTGAGGGCCGTAGTTCCTGTGATTTTGTCAGGTGGATCGGGAACGCGGCTCTGGCCACTTTCCCGTGCCGGGTTTCCAAAGCAATTTCTGAGTTTTGACGGAACATTCAGTTTGTTTCAGCACGCGGTAAAGCGCTTGCTGGCGATCCGCATGGAAGGTGTCAGTATTGCAGACCCAGTCATCGTTGCAAACGAAGAGCACCGGTTCATTATTCAGGATCAGTTAAAAGCCATCGGTGTGGTGCGCTTTGATATCATCCCCGAGCCAGCCGGACGAAACACCGCACCCGCATTGACGCTGGCGACTCTGCGCGCTGCAGAGCGTGAACATGACCCGCTTTGCTTTGCCGTGCCGGCAGATCAGCAAATCCCCGATCTGGCTGCTTTTCAGGCCGCTGTTCAGGCGGCCATCTCTGCTGCAGATCAGTTTTCCATCATGACGCTGGGCATTCAGCCAGACCGGCCTGAAACCGGTTTTGGTTACATCCGTTTTGACGAACAGACGCAAAATGGCATGCAGGCAGCGTACAAAGTCAGTCAGTTTGTTGAGAAGCCGGATTTGGCGACGGCGGAATCGTACGTAAAAAGCGGACTTTATCTGTGGAACAGCGGTATGTTTATGGTACGTGCCAGTGTTTGGCATGACGCTTTGCAACGCTTCCGTCCTGACATCGCTGATGCTGTGAAAAATGCATGGCAGGAGCATACGCAGGATGGTTGCTTTTTGCGCCCGGACGCGGTCTTGTTCAGTCAGTGCCCGTCTGAGTCGATTGACTATGCCGTGATTGAGCCCTGCGCTGCATCGGGATATACGATCGGCGTTGTGCCGCTGAATGCAGGCTGGAGCGATCTGGGTGCTTGGAATGCCGTCTGGCAGACCGGTGTGCAGGATAAACACCAGAATGTATGTTACGGTGATGTGATTGCACATGATACAACCGGTTCTTTGTTGTATTCCACCGGTCGTTTGCTGGCAGTCGTCGGTTTGCGCGATATGGTGGTCGTGGAGACGCCTGACGCGGTACTGGTTGCCCCGCTGGAAAAAAGTCAGTCTGTGAAAGATGTGGTCAGTATTCTGCAGCAACAGCAGCGGCCAGAAGCCGTAACACAACGTCAGGTGCACCGCCCGTGGGGCTGGTATTTGTCGGTGGATGAGGATAGCCGCTTTAAGGTTAAGCGCATCATGGTGAAACCGGGCGCGAGTCTGAGTCTGCAGATGCATCATCATCGTGCAGAGCACTGGATTGTGGTGAAAGGGACTGCGGAAATTACTTGCGGCGAACAGGTGTCCTTATTTACCGAAAACCAGTCGACGTATATTCCGCTGGGGATGAAGCACCGCTTGCGTAATCCCGGTACCATCCCGCTGGAAATTATAGAAGTGCAGTCCGGTAGCTATCTTGGCGAAGATGATATCGTCCGGTTTGAAGACACGTATGGCCGCGCAAAATAAACGCGTGTGGTGATCAGAGTCAGAAACCTGGTAAGGCCTCCTGCTCAGGAGGCTTTTTTCTGTCTGGCGTTGCAGAATTTGTTAAATACGCACTTTTTCGGGAAATAGTCTGAATTGAGAAACATCATTTATCTGGTCATCGTGCAGGGTGCAATTTATCTGGCACCGTTGCTGATGCTGCCATATCTGACACGCCTGCTGCCGGTTGCCGACTTTGCAGCCATGGTCGCGGCACAAGCCTTTGTGCAGTATTTTGTGCTGGTGACGGATTACGGATTTACGATCACCGCGACGCGTCAGATTGTGTTTGCAAGAGATGATCAGCAGCAGGTATCGCGTATTTACTCAGCGACCATGTCAGCGAAATTGCTGCTTGCGGCAGGGAGTATGCTGATCTGCATGCTGCTGACGCTGACGATTCCGGCGCTGCGGCTGAATCCTGTGATTACGCTCGCATGTATGATCGGCATTCTGGGTAATGCTTTGTTTCCGATGTGGCTGTTGCAGGGGCTGGAGAGAATGAAGCATCTGGCACTGATGACAGCGATATCCCGATTTTTACCATTGCCGGTTTTGCTGTTGCTGGTGACCAGACCGGATCAGGCGGTGCTCGCCGCACTGATTGTTAACAGCCCTGCGGCGATCGGAGCTGTATTCGGATTAGCGTATGTGCGCAAGCACCGACTGGCAGTATGGCATCGTGTCGATCTGGCCGCGATCCGGTATCAGTTAAGCGAAGGCTGGGCTGCCTTTATTGGCGGTATGGCCACCAGTTTTTACACGACCATGAATGTGTTGCTGCTGAATGGCTTCAGCACGCCGCAACAAGTCAGTTATTTCAACGCCAGCGACAAAATCCGTTCGGCGGCACAGGGATTTATTCAGCCGGTCGCTGCTGCCTTGTTTCCGAAGTTTTCGCTGCTGGCGCAACAACCCGACCCTGTCCGCCTGCGAAAGCTGATGCAGATGGGGACGGCAGTCATGCTGCTGTTGCAGCTGGCGGGCGGGCTGGTGATGTATTTCGGCGCGGAGCTGATTGCCCGCTATTACCTTGGCGCCGGTTTTGCGGAGGCTGCATGGTATTTGCGTTCGCTGGCCTTTTTACCGCTGGTGATTGCAGTTGCAACAATTCTGTCGCAATGGCGCCTGCTGGCCTGCGGTGAGAGCCGCGCTCTGAGCAAAATCTATATTTTTGCCGGCCCTCTGCATTTGCTTTATGCCGCGTGGATGACACATGAGTGGGGCGCGGCGGGGCTGGTACTCAGTCTTTTTATCACTGAAGGGGGCATCACGCTGGCGATGCTGTTGCTGGCGAAAAAGAAACGCATTCCCCTGTACTGACCCGGTGAGAACTGGCTCACAGCCGGCTTGTCCATGTTGTGCCATTGTGCAGATTTGGAAAAACAGGCACCCCGGAGCGCCAGCGTTTTCGCGGACGTCCTTGTTTTTCTTTGCCTGTTTCGTCATTTCAGTCGGTTTTTACCGTTTCCGGGCAGTTTTCGGCTGACTGCGGGTGATGCCCGGGAAGTGCAACACCTGCCATTATTGTGATCTGTGCAGGCAGTCCGGAGCCGGAAAGGCTAATTTACGTTAGACTTGCGGGATTCGATGGAGAACCGCATGAGAATCACAGAAGACTTAATCCGCCAGACCCTTTCCGCCCAGATTGATCCGAATACCGGAACTGATTACGTATCCGCAAAAAATGTCCGCCAGATCAGCGTGACAGCCGAGGGTGATATCAGCGTCCGTATCGTGCTGGGTTATCCGGCAAACAGTCAGCTCGCACCTTTATCCGAACAAATCCGTAGCGTACTGGCGGCATTGCCTGATGCAGGTAAAGTCGATGTGCAGATGACATTTGAAGTGGTTGCGCACGCGGTGCAGCGTGGCGTGAAAGTTATGCCGAATGTGAAGAATATTATTGCTGTCGCGTCCGGTAAGGGCGGCGTAGGCAAATCGACGACAGCAGCGAATCTGGCACTGGCGCTGGCTGCTGAAGGCGCAACGGTTGGTTTGCTGGATGCGGACATTTACGGTCCTTCACAACCAATGATGATGGGTATCAGCGGCCAGCCTGAAACGACTGACGGCAAAACCATGGAGCCAATGGAAAACCATGGTATTCAGGTGTCGTCGATCGGCTTTATGATTGATCCGGATGAACCTATGGTCTGGCGTGGCCCGCTGGTGCAGCAAGCCTTGCAGCAATTGCTGACGCAAACGAACTGGCGCAATCTGGATTATCTGATTATTGATATGCCACCGGGTACCGGCGATGTGCAACTGACACTGTCGCAAAAAGTACCGGTCACGGGCGCCGTAATCGTAACGACACCGCAGGATGTGGCATTGCTGGATGCGCGTAAAGGCTTGCGCATGTTTGAGAAAGTCGATATTCCTATCCTCGGTGTGGTAGAGAATATGAGCATGCATATCTGCAGCAATTGTGGCCATGCGGAACATATTTTTGGGCAGGGTGGTGCAGAAAAAATGTGCGCAGACTTCGGTGCAGACTTCCTCGGCTCGCTGCCGCTGAATCTGCAGATCCGTGAGCAGGCAGACTCTGGCAAACCGACGGTTGCCGCTGAACCGGATGGTCAGGTCGCCGCAATTTATAAAGCCATCGCCCGCAAAGTTGCTGTGCGTGTTGCGCAAAAAGCGAAAGACATGTCACTCAAATTCCCGACCATCACCGTGCAGAATACCTGATGAAAGAACAGGATCAACGCTGGCTGCGTCATGCTGTGCAATTGTCTGAGCGTGCCGGTATCGAAACCTCGCCGAATCCCCGTGTCGGTTGCGTGATTATTCGCGACAACCAGATTCTGGGAGAAGGGTGGACGCAGCCGGTGGGACAAGCACACGCTGAAGTACAGGCATTGCGTGATGCGCAGCAGCGTGGACACGATGTGCGCGGAGCGACTGCCTATGTTTCGCTGGAGCCTTGCAGTCATTTCGGCCGCACACCGCCTTGCGCATTCGGGTTACGTGATGCCGGAATTGCGCGGGTTGTCGCGGCTGCCGGTGATGCAAATCCGCTGGTATCCGGCAAAGGCTTTGCGATTTTGCGTGAAGCCGGTATCGAGGTACTGGCTGAACCGGATCCTGCGCTGGCGCAGCAGGTCAGGGAAATGAATATCGGTTTCTTTCATCGTATGGAAACCGGTTTGCCCTGGGTGCGCTTAAAAATGGCAGCCAGTCTGGATGGCCGAACCGCCTTGCCGAACGGACAAAGTCAGTGGATTACCGGACCGGACGCACGCGAAGACGGGCACCGCTGGCGGGCGCGTGCAGATGTCATACTGACCGGAATCGGCACAGTGCTGGCAGATAATCCGCAACTGAATGTGCGTGGCACCGATATCCCTCGTCAGCCACCGAAATGGGTGATTGACTCGGCCTTCCGCACGCCGCTGAACTCTCATGTGACACAGGGTGCTGCGCTGACGGTCATCGGCGCATCCGATAATGCACAGCGACTTGCATTGCAGGATGCCGGTGTGCAGACTTTTCTGATGCCAGATCCGGAAGGAAAAGTGGATTTGGCGGCTGTGGTACGGGCACTGGGAAAACAGCAATGCAATGAAGTGCATGTGGAAGCCGGTGCTGCACTGTCCGGTGCGCTGGTAGATGCAGGACTGGTCAATGAAATCCTGTTGTACATGGCTCCTAAATTTCTGGGGGCGGGCGCTGGCGTGCTGGCGCTGCCGGAAATGCAGCATGTGAGTCAGGCGCGAGTATGGCAGATCACGGAGCTTGCACAGATTGGACCGGATATCAGGCTGCGCTGCCGCTAAGTCCTGCGCCGTAGCGGAGCATATTGTGCGCCATTGAACGGATGGCTGCCTCTTATCAAAGCAGATCGGCGATCTGCTTTTTTCATGTCTTAAGCATTCAGCAGTAATCCCGCCAGCACGGTAATTTGCTGTTCCCGCAAGCCGCGGCGATTCTGCGACAATAGCGGGATATTCAATCGTCCGATCAAGATGTCTGCCCCTAATCAAAAAATCGTTGCCGTGATTGTCACTTACCGGCCCAATCCAGAACTCTTAATGCGGAATTTTCAGGCACTGGCGCCGCAAGTTGCTGAAATTGTCGTTGTGGATAATTCAGATGATGCCACGCAGGCGGAAAGTGTCAGGCAATTGTTTGCCGGGCGTGAGCAAGTTCATTATCTGTGGAATCAAGGAAATCAGGGGATTGCCTTTGCGCTTAGCGCGGGTATCAGGTTTGCTGAGCAACTGGGTGCTGACTGGGTGCTGACAATGGATCAGGACAGCGTGCTACCGGATCATTATGTTGCTGTGCTGACGGAAGATGTACGGGCCTATGGTGATCGTGCTGTCTCCATCGGTACGCCTTTCGTGAGCGCGAGTCACCGCTTTGCAGATACAAGGTCCGGCGGGCCGGTAAAGTTGCTGATTACGTCCGGCAATCTGATCAGAGTCGATGCCGTAAAGCAGGCTGGCTACTTCCGCGATGAGTTCTTTATCGATTATGTGGATTTTGATTTATCGCTGCGTTTGCGCAAACTTGGTTATTTACTCATCGAAACACACAGAATCAGTTTTAACCATCAGCTTGGTAATGCGACACGTAAAACACTGTTTGGTAAAGCCTTCAGTTGTACGAATTATTCGCCACTGCGGTTTTACTATATGAGCAGAAACCGTATTGTCTTTTTTAAAGAAAATATCTGGTTTGATCCCGCACTGGTTTTCCGATGTGCAGCCGATATGTGCAAAGAAACGCTGAAAATGCTGATTGGTGAAGAGGACAGGAAAAAGAAGGTGACGGCAATCTTGTCCGGTATTCGTGACGGCTTGCTCGGGCGTATGGGTAAGTATAACGGGCGCTTCTGAGTTGGCGCATGCTGTGTGAGAGCGATTTGTTCTTCACACATAAGGGCATTCCTGTTCAGGAATCTGAAAAAAACAGTAAACATTTTTATGCTGAAAATAGATGTAGCACTCGCTTCGTATAATGGCGAAGCCTTTATCGCAGAACAAATACGATCGATTCTGCATTGCAACCGTCAGGCTGGTGATGTGACCTTCGAGCTGGGAAATATCAATGTATCAGACAATCTGTCTTCCGATCAGACTGCGGCAGTGGTGAAAGCGCTTTCATCAGAGCATTCGAATGTCCGGTATTTTCCGAACAGTCAGCGCGGCGTTATTCATAATTTCAATCATGCAATTCAGCAATGCAGCGCTGATTACGTCATGCTGAGTGATCAGGATGATGTCTGGCTACCCGAAAAAATGACGTCATCGCTGCAAAAGCTGCTTGAGCTTGAACAGAAATACGGCAAGGATTGCCCGTTACTGGTTTTTACTGATCTGCATGTGACAGATAGTCAGTTAAAGGTAACAGCGCCTTCATTTTTTGCCGCGCAGCGACTCATCCCTGACAGCTACCATTACCCGAAGCATATTTTTCTCGCGAATGTTGCACCGGGTTGTACCATGATTATGAACCGTAAATTGCTTGAACTGGCGATGCCTGTGCCAGTGGAAGCCTCCATGCATGACTGGTGGTTTTTGCTCGTGGCTAGTACCTTTGGTCAGGTGGCGCATATTGAGCGACCAACGATGCTATACCGTCAGCATGAAAATAATCAGGTTGGCGCGCCGAGCAAGCGTTATGGGGCATTTTTGTTCTCGCCGCTAAGTCAGTATCAACTGGCCGGGAAGCGACTTGGTCAGGCTGAAGTTCAGGCAAATGCATTTCTTGCGCATTTCCCGGTCGTGCCGGAGCGATGTGCCGAGGCCGTCAAGTTTTTGGCATCGTTTCGCCGTTTATCAAGACTGGAGCGTTTGCGCGGATTGATGTGTCATAAGATTGAACACAGAACGCGCGCAAAGAAAGTGATTTTGTATTTGCTGGCGCTGACATTGTCGCGTACGCGAAGCTGAGTGCTTAGCACCGAGTGACAAAGCCATCATGTGAAAATATGATGGCTTTTTATTTGGGAAAGACTGTACCGGACTGATTGCCGGATCGCTGGTAATCCGATCGGCTGGAACAGATCTAAAGGCAAAAAAGTGTGCAAACTGCGAACTATTGCCGGAAAAAGAAAAAAGACCTCATTGCGAACAATGAGGTCTTATTCTGGTCGGAGTACAAGGATTCGAACCTTGGACCCTCTGCTCCCAAAGCAGATGCGCTACCGGGCTGCGCTACACTCCGAAAAACTGTCATTCACCGTTTGTTTTCACATTCAGTTATTGCTTATGACTAAGCAGGTATTCTGGTCGGAGTACAAGGATTCGAACCTTGGACCCTCTGCTCCCAAAGCAGATGCGCTACCGGGCTGCGCTACACTCCGAAGACCGAAATAATATCCCTATAGGGGGTTGATGTCAATAGTTGCTGTGTTTTCTGCATTTTGCTGCGGCAGAAAAAGTTGCTGATCTGAATGAAATTCGCGTAAATCACCATTCAGCGGATCGGTAAAGCGTATGGTTTTCGCCAGCAATTGCAGCGGCTTCGCAAAATCGTCGCTGCCTGCGGGCAGGGCGGTCGGGTAGAAGGTGTCATGCAGAATCGGGCAGCCCAGTGCATTCATGTGTACTCTGAGCTGATGGCGTTTTCCGGTTACCGGTGACAGTTCGTATAAGGCCCATTCGCCTTCATGACGCAGAACCCGCAAATGCGTCTCGCTGTTTGGCTCGCCTTCAGTTTCTTCCATAACAAAAAAACGCGGGCTTTCTGTGATGCGGCTGCGGCGTGTGCAGGGTGTTTCCAGTGCTGGAAGATGGCGGGCGACCGCGTGGTAAGTCTTTTGCATGGTTTTCGCCTGAAACATCGCCTGATATTTGCCGCGCGTAGCCGGATTAACGGAAAACAGGATCACGCCGGCGGTTTCGCGGTCCAGCCGGTGTAAAGGTGTGAGCTGGCTGAGTCCGGTGCGCTGCTTCAGTCTGACCAGCAGGGTTTCGCGCAGGTACTGGCCGCCCGGTGTGACCGGCAGAAAATGCGGTTTATCGGCGACCAGTAAGTGTTCATCCTGAAACAGAATCTGCTCCTCAAACGGAATACGTGGCTCGGCTGGAACTTCGCGGTAGTAGAAAATGCACATTCCGCGCCGCACGATGCTGCCGGCCTGTAGTTTCTCGCCGGTTTGGGTGGCGACTTCCTGCTTCGCCAGTCGTTCTTGCCAGATGCTGGCCGGAACGTCAGGAAACTGTTGTGCCAGAAACTGGTGCAGGGGCAGCGGGGCAATTTCCGGAATCCAGATATAACTGGGGGAAACACCGTCACGGTCGGGAAGCGGGGCGGGCAGGGCTTGCATACGATCAGTCAGAATTCGGAACCGGTGCCGATGTTAACACGGCGCGCCAGTTCATCGTTGCCGCACGGCTGTGTTGTCGTGGTATGCGCTGATCGAACGCGGTAAAATGGCAGCTTTCATTGATACTTTTGCGGCAGCAGGAAACTGGCTGCCGTCTTCACAGATATGACAGTTCGTACCCGTTTTGCTCCTAGTCCCACCGGTTATCTGCACATTGGTGGCGCCCGTACTGCCCTGTTCAGCTGGGCGCTTGCGCGTCATTTTGGCGGCACTTTCGTTTTGCGTATTGAAGATACCGATCTGGAACGTTCCACGCCGGAAGCGGTGCAGGCGATTCTGGATGGTATGAACTGGCTGGGTTTGCAGCATGACGAAGGTCCGTTTTACCAGATGCAGCGCATGGATCGCTATCGCGAAGTGCTGGCGCAGATGCTGGAAAAAGGTCAGGCTTACTACTGTTATTCTTCCCCGGAAGAAGTAGAAGCGATGCGTGAGCGTCAGCGTGCTGCTGGTGAAAAACCGCGCTATGACGGCACATGGCGTCCGGAAGAAGGCAAGGTGCTGCCACCGGTGCCTGCAGACCGCAAACCGGTGATCCGCTTTAAAAATCCGCTGGATGGTGATGTGACCTGGAATGATCTGGTTAAAGGCCCGATCACGATCAGTAACCGCGAGCTGGATGACCTGGTGATTGCGCGTCCTGATGGCACGCCAACCTATAACTTCTGCGTGGCGATTGATGACTGGGATATGGAAATCACCCATGTGCTGCGCGGCGATGATCACGTCAACAACACACCGCGTCAGCTGAATATTCTGAATGCGCTGGGTGCAAAATTACCGCTGTATGGTCACGTACCGATGATTCTGGGTCCGGATGGTCAGAAACTGTCCAAGCGTCGTAATGCGGTCAGCGTCATGGATTACGCCGATAAAGGTTATCTGCCGGAAGCGATGCTGAATTATCTGGCGCGTCTGGGCTGGAGTCACGGCGACGACGAGATTTTCTCGATGGAGCAAATGTGCAGCTGGTTCGATATGACGCATTTGTCCGGCTCGGCATCGCAATTCAACCCTGAAAAACTGGACTGGGTGAATAACCATTACATCAAGGCAGCGGACAATGCACGTCTGGCGGATCTGATTCGTCCGCGTATGCTGGCGGCAGGTGCGCAGTTCGATGGCGCGCCGGATCTGGCGCAAGTCATCGCATTACTGAAAGACCGTACTAACACGCTGGTGGAGCTGGCAGATGCGGCGATGCTGTTCTACCGCACACCGGCGGCAGAAGCAGAATTGCTGAACCAGCACCTGACCGATGCGATTAAACCGGCGCTTGCGGCGTATGTGGAAGCACTGCGTACCGTCGAGTGGGATAAGGCGGCAATTTCAGCTGCAATGAAGGCGGTACTGGCAGCGCATTCGCTGAAAATGCCACAACTGGCGATGCCGATGCGCTTGCTGCTGACTGGTCAGCTGCAAACGCCGTCGATCGATGCGGTGATTGCATTGTTTGGTCGTGAATGCGTTCTGGCGCGTCTGACTGCGTATTAAGAACTGCTGAGATCTGCAGGCGCAGGACTTTACAAAACAGCGTTTGGTCTCTATAATCTCGTTTCTGTTCTGCACGGGGGTATAGCTCAGCTGGGAGAGCGCTTGCATGGCATGCAAGAGGTCAGCGGTTCGATCCCGCTTACCTCCACCAACAGAATAGAGTAAGTCCTGAGTCCCCATCGTCTAGAGGCCTAGGACACCACCCTTTCACGGTGGGTACAGGGGTTCGAATCCCCTTGGGGACGCCATTTAAGTGGTCAGATTCAGGATTTTATAGGTCAGTAGTAACGGACAGATTTTATGTCCCCATCGTCTAGAGGCCTAGGACACCACCCTTTCACGGTGGGTACAGGGGTTCGAATCCCCTTGGGGACGCCAGTAAAAAGCGTTTGTTATACTTAGTCGGACAGACGTTCTGTCCCCATCGTCTAGAGGCCTAGGACACCACCCTTTCACGGTGGGTACAGGGGTTCGAATCCCCTTGGGGACGCCAAATAAAAAAGCCTGCACTTGTTGCAGGCTTTTTGCTTTTCTCTTGCTGATTTTTCGCCTGATGTCTGCAGAGACCGGCAGAACCTTGTCGGTTCAGTCTGGTATCCGGCATCGCGCTGATCCGGCGAAAGAGCACAACCTGATCCTGAAGGTTTCTGTGTGACTTACTTGCAGCTGCGGGTGGTTTGTTGCGCGGAATATCGCACGCAACACCGCTGCGCTTTACGCCATCAGCGATCTGCCCATCAGTCTTCTGTCTTTTATCAGTTATCAGGCATCAGATATTGACTGAGATTTCTTTTTTATCAGACTACTTTTCCTGAGATCCAGAGATATTCCGGCTTGCGCAGTCAGGGTTGCAGCGAACAGTTGAGAGATCCAAAGATGATGCAGGAATCCGCATCCGGCATTTTTGAAGGCCCGGACTTTTCGCCGACGACCGCCGGGGTGCTGTGCTGAACACCGCATTTAAAGCAATTCCGGGGCAGGTTTGGGGGAGAAGGTGCTTACGCGACTTACTCAGTCTGATCGTTCAGTGCGCCTTCCCATTCATCAGCCCAGTCGCGCAACGGATCGAGGGTTATCATCAAGGAGTTGCCCAGTGCGCTGAGCTGATAACCGTCTGGCGAGGAGTAAATCAGTTTTGCGACGGATAAATGCTTAATTCTGTCATTCAGGACCGAAGGCGACATGCCATCGCATCGGTCTTGCAGTGCTCTGAAACTCTGGGGGCCGGCACGTAATTCCCACAAAATGCGCATCGTCCATTTTCTGCCGAGCAGATCGAAAACAGCCATCAGCGCGATACCTGAGTTGGATCCTCTGACTTTTTTCTTTGGTAGTGGAGTATTCATTCTTCTTGTGCTACTAAAAAAGTAGCGCTATAGTTCGCTACGGAATGAGTAGCATTCTATCGAGGTTTTCTTATTAAGGCGAGGCAAGTATGTTTTTAGTAGATATGTGTTTCAATGACATGACAAAAATTACCCCGGAACTCAGCGCGCTGCACAGAAGCTATTTGGAGCAGCACTACCAATCGAATCAACTCTTATTCGGCGGGAGAAAAGTCCCAAGAACCGGCGGCATCATTATTTCGAGGCACAGCCACGAGGCAGAATTGCGTGAAATCTTAGCCGCAGACCCGTTTATACGCAGTGGTGCGGTCAGTTACACAATTACAGAGTTTTCTCCTGTGATGGCCGCGCCGGATTGCGCAAACCTGTTCATGGCCCCGTGATGGCATTGGTGCTACAGGCAGAATCGGGCTGCGGTGATTAATTACAGTTTACCAGCCAGCAATGACTGGCGACCGGATTCAGGAACTACTGCCACAGCTGCTACCGCAGCTACTTCCGCAACTGCTGATACTGCTGCTGGTGTCGGTGCAGTGTGTATCGCTGCTGCCCGCATCAACGGGTTTGCAATGCGTATCGTCGGTGATTGCAGCGCCTGCGCCGGAACTGAACGCCAGCGGTGCGGCTATATCAGATGTCCCCGTGTCATAACGACGGCGCTGTTCGTCCTGTGCTTTCCGATGATCATCGGCACTGATCCAGCCTTGCTGAAAATACCAGTCATGTGTCAGCGTTTCCGGTTTGCGCGGTGCGCCGCCGGATCGACCGTAAGCATCAATGGATTGCCAGTAAATTTCACCCCGACTGGCGTAGTAAGCGTAGCCACCGGGCATATTCAGCCGCTGGTCCAGTGTGAATAAGGCGGGAATGCGTGCAGACCACATAGGCATGCCTTCCAGATGCCGCGCTGCCAGCAAGGTGGCACCCACTGCGGCGTCGATGCCGCCGGGCATGTTGTCATCGGCGATATGCGGAATATCGCGCCCGTACCAGTTGGCACAGAATTGCTGCAACTGCATCGGCGAAAAGCGCAGCCAGGCATGCCAGACCGAATCGGCAGCGCGTGAAGGCAGGGCGCAGGCGTGCGGGCTGTGGCGTACGCAGGCAAAAAATTGCAGTAAGCCTTCTGCTGCCTGCCAGAAAAAATGCGGGTCTTGCGGAATGCCGGGAAATTCGTGGTGCGCGGTATCGGTCCAGTATTGCAGCAGACCGGTGGGCAGGGTGCGCAATTGCGGGCGGTAGCGCGAATTGCGTAAAAACTTCCGGGCGCGGTACTGTTGAATGCGAGCCCTGAAGGCTTGAATCAGCATAGTGTCTCCTCGTGGGAAGTCATTGTGAATGCTGAAACCAGTATAACGAAGGACTTTTTTCTTGCTATGACGGAAACTACTTATGCCTGTCGTCCGGTTGCGACAGGCATATGGTCTGGCCGGATAAAGTAGTGCCTTTTTGCTTCAGGTCAGGCAGGGCGGGTGGTTCAGGCCGTATTCCAGCCGCTCTAAGAACTGATGAATATGATACGCATCTGCGAGTCCGTGATGCGCAAAGGTGGCGACTGGCAGAACCAGTTTGCCATCGCGCTGATGTAGTTTGCCAACCGATACCTTCGGTACGCTGTCAGGAAAACCGTTGTGATACGCATGGGTCAGGCCTTCAAATGCCACCCACGGAATCGCGGAAAAATGGATCACATCCTGACGCTGGCATTCTTCATTGAAACATAAACCGCCGGCGCTGATCACGGCTTGCATCGCCGGTTCGGCCTGCGTACGGAATTGCTGAAAATCCGGATCGAACTGCACCGGACAAAAGCCAAAACTGTGATCGGGGCGGCCAATGGTGGTATTGGCATGAATGGTGTCGTACTGCACGACATTGTCGCCTTCCACACGGTAACGCAGATTATCGCAGGCATTCACGGCGATCAGGGTCTGATGCAGATAATGCAGAAAGAAAGAAATGCCGTGTTCGCGGCAATAGCGGTAGGCGGGTTCGCAGGAAACCTGTGTCGTCAGGCTGTGCATAGGGTTGGACATGCGGCCGAAAAAAGCGAAATGTTCGCGCCGTGCCCATTGTTCTTGCTGTATCAGGGTTTTCATAAAAAAGGGGAGTGCTTAACACTCCCCGCATGATACTGCAGTGCAGCCTGGCTGGTTTAAGGCAAATCAGCGCAAAGCGGCAATCATTTGTTCCAGCTTACGGGTATCTGCACAGAAAGCGCGGATACCTTCCGACAGTTTTTCGGTCGCCATCGCATCTTCGTTCAGCGCAAAGCGGAAAGCAGCTTCGCTGACATCGATACGGCTGATGTCGGCGGCCTGCGCATTGGCGGCATTCAGGCGTGGTGTGACTTCCGATTCAGTATCCGCCAGTTTTTGCAGCAGATCCGGGCTGATGGTCAGCAGATCGCAACCGGCCAGTTCCAGAATTTGTGATGTGTTACGGAAGCTTGCACCCATAACTTCGGTTTTGTAGCCGAATTTGCGGTAGTAGTTGTAAATGCGGCTCACGGATTGCACGCCCGGATCATCAGAACCCGTGTATTCCTGACCGGTTTTGGCTTTGTACCAGTCGTAAATACGGCCGACAAACGGAGAAATCAGTTGCGCACCTGCTTCCGCGCAGGCGACTGCCTGTGCCAGACAGAATAACAGCGTCATGTTGCAGCGGATGCCTTCTTTTTCCAGAATTTCCGCAGCGCGGATACCTTCCCATGTGGAGGCGATTTTAATCAGCACTTTTTCACGCGGAATACCGGCGGCTTCATACAGCGCGATCAGCTGACGGCCTTTGGCAACGGTGGCTTCGGTATCAAATGACAGGCGTGCATCGGTTTCGGTGGAAACGCGGCCCGGGATTTCCTGCAGAATGCGCTGACCGAAAGCTACCAGCAAATGATCGATGATTTCTTCGGTGCTGGCGCCGGCGTGTTCGCGCACAGCCTGTTCCAGCAAATGCTGGTATTCCGGTTTTTGTACGGCTTTCAGAATCAGCGACGGATTGGTGGTCGCATCACGCGGTGTATAGGCTTTGATCGCTTGAAAATCACCGGTATCCGCGACGACGATGGTATGTTGTTTGAGTTGTTCGAGTTGATTCATATTAACGTCCAAGTGATGAAGGCAGAACCCGTACTGCGGGTTCACCGGATGTCAGCGCACCGATCACGGTGGCATGGCTGAAACCTTGTTGATGAAATAATGCTAACACATCCTGTGTCGCTTCCGGCGCACAACTGACCAGTAAGCCACCGGAAGTCTGCGGATCGGTCAGAATGGCGCGCTGGGCCGCGCTGATGCGCTCGTCCAGTTGCACCTGATGCCCGTAAGCCTGCCAGTTGCGACCGGAAGCGCCGGTCACGATGCCTTGTTCGGCAAACGCGGCAATGCCGGGCAGCAAAGGCAGCGCATCGAATGCAATATCTGCCGCCAGGCCGGAACCACGGCAAATTTCGAGTAAGTGCCCGCACAGGCCGAAACCGGTCACATCGGTGAGTGCATGCACACCGGACAGACCTGATAAATGCTGGCCCGGACGATTTAACTGGGTGGTGGTCGCGATCATTGCGGCATAACCGGCTTCGTCCAGCATTTGCTTTTTCAGCGCAGCAGACAAAATACCGACACCCAGCGGTTTGCTCAGGATTAACTGGTCACCGGCTCTGGCATCGGCATTGCGGCGTATGCGGTCAGGGTGGGCAATTCCCATCACCACCAGACCATAAATCGGTTCGACTGAATCAATGGTATGGCCGCCGGCGATCGGAATACCTGCATCGGCGCACACAGTTTGTCCGCCGCGCAGAATCTCGCCGATCATTTCATGCGGTAACTGATTGACCGGCATGCCGACAATCGCCAGCGCCATAATCGGCGTGCCGCCCATCGCATACACATCAGAAATAGCATTGGTGGCAGCGATGCGGCCGAAATCAAACGGATCATCCACCACCGGCATAAAGAAGTCAGTGGTCGCTATCAGCGCTTGCTCGTCATTTAAACGATACACCGCTGCGTCATCGCTGGTTTCAATGCCGACCATCAGTTGCGGCGGTACCGGAAACTGGCCGGATTTTTTCAGAATCTCGGACAACACGCCGGGGGCAATTTTGCAGCCGCAACCGCCGCCGTGCGACAGCGAGGTCAGGCGAACCGGATAACTGGCAGTGAGTGTGCTCATAGTCTGTTGTTCGTGCAGAAAAAAGAATCCCGATTATACGCTTGGCCTGTGACGCCTATTTCACTAAACGCCGGATGATGTCCTGAAAATCATGCTGTCCCGCCACTGATACGTGCTGATGCTTGCTGATCAGTGCAAGGGAAGCTTTCCAGTATAAAAAAAGCAGCGCGGAGGAAGTTCGGGAAATGCTGATATGCAGTATTCGTCAGACCCTATGTCCGGAGCGCCAGCGTTTCTGCGGACGTCCGTGATTTTCTGTGCCAAAGTCCGCATTTGAGGCAGTTGGGGAGCTTCAGACAACAAAAAAGCGGCCCGCGGGCCGCTTTTGAGGAGACTGGTGATGATCCTGCGTCAGGACATCACCGTGTCAGCAATTACTCGCCGCTGAAACGACGCTGGGATTCGCGACGCTGACCGTAGCCACCCTCACGACGCTGGCCGTAAGCGCTGCCACCTTCGCGGCGCTGACCGCCGAAACCGCCGCCGCCTTCACGACGCTGGCCGTAGCCTGCGCGCTCACCGCGTTCGCTGCGTTCCTGACCGCCGCCGAAGCCGCGCTGACCACCGTTACCGGCAGCTGCTGCGCCTGCACCGGCGCCGAAAGAACGCTGACCACCGTAAGAGCTGCCATTACCTGCACCGGCACCGGCTCCTGCGCCGAATGAACGCTGACCGCTGCGGCCACCGGAAGAACTGCCGCTGCGTGGCTTACCACGGCCTTCGCCCGGTTTCCAGCCTGGTTTGCGGTTGCCGCGTGCCGCTGCCGGTGCGCGTTGTGGCTCGTAGCCTTCAATCACGTCAACCGGAATGGTTTGTTTAGTGAAACGCTCGATACGGCGTACATGCAGACTTTCTGCGTGGTTCACCAGAGAAACTGCGATACCTTTACGGCCTGCACGACCGGTACGGCCGATACGGTGAACGTAGTCTTCTGCAAATTTCGGCAGATCGTAGTTGAATACGTGGGTGATGCCCGGAACGTCGATACCACGGGCAGCAACGTCGGTCGCTACCAGTACGCGAACGTGACCATTACGCATCGCAGACAGGGTACGGTTACGTGCGCCCTGATGCATGTCACCATGCAATGCAGCAGCGGCGAAACCAGCGATGTTCAGACGGTCAGCGATACCATCGGCATCACGTTTGGTCGCAGTGAACACCACAGCCTGATCAATCGCTGTATCACGCAGCAGATGGTCCAGCATACGGTTTTTGTGCAGCAGATCGTCCACATAGTGAACGCGCTGTTCAATGTTTTCGTGTTTGGTTGCAGAGCTGGCGATCTGAATGATCAGTGGCTCATTGGTAATACGTTTTGCCATGTTGCCGACAACGCCGTCCAGTGTGGCGGAGAACAGCATGGTCTGACGTGTGGCCGGTGTTGCTGCAACGATTTTTTCGATATCGTCGATGAAACCCATGTCCAGCATACGGTCTGCTTCGTCCAGAACCAGCATTTGCAGTTCGGAGAAATCGATTTTGCCGGATTCCATATGGTCGATCAGACGACCCGGTGTTGCCACCAGAATTTCAGGATTGCGTGACAGCAATTGCATTTGTTTCGGGTAAGGCATACCACCCAGAATCGACACTGCGCGCAGACGGCGTGTGTGCGCACTGTATTTGTCGGTGGCAGTTGTTACCTGCAGCGCCAGTTCACGGGTTGGTGTCAGGACCAGCAGTTTTGGTTTTGCTGCGGTAAAGCGAGGACGGTCGCCGCGAGCGCGCGCAGCCTGACGTTCCTGATTTGCAGTACGTGCTGCCGGTGCAACTTCAGCTGTTGCCAGTTTGTGCAGCGCAGGCAGCATGAATGCTGCGGTTTTACCGGAACCGGTCTGGGAAGAAACCATCAGATCGCGGCCTTCGATCGCCGCAGGAATTGCTTGTTGCTGTACAGGCGTAGGCTGGGTGTAGCCAGCGTCAGTCAGGGCGCGAATGATGTTCGCGTGCAAACCAAGTGCTTCAAAACTCATGAAAAACTTTCAAAAAATAATTTAACGCAATGCCATCGGACACGCGCAAACATGCAGCGTCAAGCAAACGAAATGACCAAAGAAAGTTCCGTAGGAACGACAATGAATTTCGGCACAAAAGCTTTGCGCCGGGAAGATGTCTATAGCGGAAATGCTGACATGCAGGGCGGAGGGCTTTTAGGTTGCGCCACCAGCTAGGCGGGCGAGGGCTTGCGATGCTACTGATTCATGCAAACTGCGCTTTATTGCAGTGCAAAAACGGAATAATACAGCATTTCCCTGTTTTTCGCAGGAAAATTTCAGGAGAAGCGCAAAATAAGGCATTATCCTTCGCGTTTACACTGGCGTTGCCAGACAAATTCTGCTTTACCCTGCGGATTGAAACGGAATTGCTGCTGCAAAAATCCCTGACCGAACAGGCTCAGCACCTGATCGTAATAGGCATCCGGCCGTATGCCCTGCGCCTGAATACGCAGCATTTGCTGGCGCAGCACTGGCTGATGTCCGCCGGCTTTCAGAAACGGCAGCAGTGCAGCTGTAAATCCGGTCGAACCCGCGCCTTTCGGTTCGCCACTGTGTACATCGATATATTCCGGCGGAAAACCGAGATTGCCGGTCAGTTCTGCCATTGGCTGCCATAACTTCAGTAAGCGGCTGCGGTCAGTATCCTGCTCATGCAGCATACCCGCCCATAAATACACGCGAATTGCGTTATAGCCGCCCATGCCTTTTTCCGCGCCTTGTAAGTCCGGGCTGAAGCTCGCGGTTTGCTGTGGGGTGGTCTGATAGATTACCCAGTCCGGACTGAAGCCGCGCGGCGCGGTTTGCAGTAACAGTAAGCGTGACGCGTTCAGCATCTGTTGCCAGCGCGTATCGCCGGTACTGACCGCCAGCCAGCGCAGCAATTGCAGCGGCACATAGCTGGGGTTCAGTTTCCAGCGTTGTTCGCCCAGATCAAAGCCCATCGGTGCCGGTAACAGGCTCAGGCCCAGCCCCGGCAGTTCGCGGCTTTCTTCGCGCAAAATACGCTGTGCCAGCAATTGCCCCGCAGCGTTATACGCAGGTTGCTGCCAGACTTCACCGGCCAGTATCAGCGTGTAGGCAATCCAGAGATCGGCATCCGACGCTGCATTCGGATCGATCACGCCCCAGCTCTGATCAGCGCGTCGTCCCCATTGCCATGCAGGCAGGCGTACGGTCAGATCACCACCCGCCAGATTATTCGCGGTCCAGCGCAGTAGTTTTGCAAAACTTTCCTTATCGTTGGCAGCCAGCGCAAAAAACATCGCATACGCCTGACCTTCCGACACGGTGTGCAGCATTGGTGTACTGTGATCAATCACGCGTCCGTCATCACTGACAAAGGTCTGACGGAACTGCTCCCACTGCGGCCAGTTGCATTGCGCATGGGCTTCAGAGAGGGCAGACAAACTGAATATCGCGCCGCCGATGCAGCGTAACAGGCGTTTCTTGGTAAGCATCAGGATTTTCAGAGTCGGATTTGTAAGCAGGAGATAAGACTGTTAGCATTTCTGAACTTCGCCAACGCTGGCATTGTACTGTAATCTTTTGCGGCAGCATGCCGTTCTGAGACTGGAAATGATGATAAAAAAAACTTATCTGCTGTTGTCTGCGCTGTTGTCGTTGTTCTGCCTGCATGCGCAGGCTGCAACTGTATCGGTGGCGGTGGCAGCCAATGTACAGTTTGTGTTTGATGATTTAAAGGCAGCCTTTAAACAGGAAAGCGGACACGATCTGCAAGCCAGTGTGAATTCTTCCGGCAAACTGACGACGCAAATCATGAACGGCGCACCGTTTCATGTGTTTCTGTCGGCGGATACAGAATTTCCAGACAAGCTGGTGAAAGAAGGATTCGCCGCAAATACGCCCAGAGTGTATGTGTACGGAGCACTGGTTTTGTGGAGTACGAAGCTGAACAAGGTCAGCGACTGGCAGGCAGCGCTGCAACAGGCGTCGGTCAGTAAGATTGCGGTAGCTAATCCGAAAACCGCACCGTATGGCCGCGAAACCATGCGGGTGCTGGCAGCAGCCGGGCTGGATAAAAAACTGGAGAACAGACTGGTATTTGCCGAAAGCATTGCGCAAACCAATCAGTACATTCATTCCGGCGTGGCGGATGTTGGCTTTACCGCCAAGTCTGTCGTGCTCGCGCCGGAAATGAAGGGCCAGGGGAAATGGGTAGAAATTCCGCATCACTTATATCAGCCGATTGCGCAAAGTGCAGTGATTCTGAAAGCGGGTAAAGAGCAGCAGGCGCAGGCGGCACAGCAGTTTTTTGATTTTTTATATTCGGCCAAAGGCCGCGCGATTTTTGAGAAATACGGCTATCTGCTGCCGGACAATAAATGAATATTCTGCACGGAGAAATCATCGCGCGCGAAGCGCACGGCAGTGTTTGTCTGCTGACAGTGCAGGCCGGCGGTGTGCAACTGAGCGCCAGTCTGCTGGCGCAGCCTGCGGTCTGGCAGCAGTGGGAATGCGGACGTGCGGTCAGTTTGCAGGTGCCGGAAATGGATGTCGCAATTGCCAAGGATTTTCAGGGTAGTTGCAGTATCCGTAATTGCCTGCCGGCGCAAATCACCGCGATTGAATCCGGTCAGATCTTAAGCAGAATATTATTATCGCTGCTGCCACAGCAGCAAGCGATGGCAGCGGTGATCACGACCCGTGCCGTACAGCAAATGCAATTGCAGCCCGGTGATGCGGTGCAGGCCATGATCAAGTCCAGTGCCTTTTGTGTCATCGCTCAGCACGATGCAGCGGAGGTCCGATGAACTGGCAGCAACTGGATTGGCAACCGGTGTGGCTGACCTTGCAGCTGGCAGCAATCACCACCATCATTTTGCTGTTGCTGGGTGTGCCGCTCGCTTACCGCATTGCGCACAGCCGCAGCCGTTTCAAGCCTGTGTTGGAAAGTCTGGTCAGTTTGCCGCTGGTATTGCCGCCTTCGGTGCTGGGCTTTTATCTGTTACTGATCTTCAGTCCGCGCTACGCATTTGGTCAGTGGCTGGAGCAGACTTTGCATCTGAAGCTGGTATTCAGTTTCAGCGGACTGGTGATTGGTTCGGTTTTATTCAGTCTGCCGTTTATGGTGCAGCCGGTACAGGCAGCATTTCAGAACCTGCCGCGCAGCTTGCTGGAAGCATCGCGTACACTGGGGAAATCCGATACCGAAAGTTTTTTCCGCGTGATACTGCCATCGGTGCGACCGGCCTTACTCAGTGGCACGGTACTGGCGTTCGCGCATACGATAGGTGAATTCGGTGTGGTGCTGATGATAGGCGGGAATATTCCGGGACAAACGCGGCTCGCATCGATGGCCATTTATAACGAAGTCGAAAGTCTGAATTACGATGCGGCCCATGCCTACGCTGCCGTGTTGTTTGCGATCAGCTTTGTGATTCTGCTGACAGTCTACGGACTGCAGCGCCGCAGTCCGGGCGCGGGAGTGGTCCGGTGATTGAAATACGCATACAACATCCGCTGACGTCCGCAGACGGTGCAGACATGCTGAAACCGGATCTGCAGATTGCAGCACAGCAGAGCGCCTGCCTGAGCGGTGCATCCGGTGCTGGTAAAACAACGCTTCTGCGCATCATCGCGGGCTTGCTGAAACCGCAACAGGGCTTCATCCGCGCCGGCGATCAGGTCTGGCTGGATACGGAACGCGGCATTTGTCTGCCGCCGCAACAGCGCCGTGTCGGGATGGTCTTTCAGGACTACGCATTGTTCCCGCATATGACGGTGCAAGCCAATATTGCATATGCCTTAGCACGCAGCCAGCCTGCACTGGTAACTCATCTGTTGCAGCTGACCGGCCTGCAGGCGCTGGCGCAACGCAAACCTGCGCAGTTGTCCGGCGGACAGCAGCAGCGCGTCGCGCTGGCACGTGCGCTGGCAAGAATCTGGGATCAGCCCGGCAGCTTGCTGTTGCTGGATGAGCCTTTGTCCGCACTGGACGCAGAAACACGCAGTCAGTTGCAGGATGTGCTGCAGCAGGCAATGCAACAGAGCGGCTGTACCAGCTTACTGGTTTCGCATGATATGGCGGAAATTTTCCGCCTGTGTCAGCAAGTGTTTGTGCTGGAACATGGTCGCATTGCACGCAGCGGATCACCGGAACAGGTATTTTTGCAGGGCGGGCAGGCCGGGCAACTGACCTTGCAGGCGCAGGTACTGGCGGTGCGGCGTGAAGAAGTGGTGTATGTGCTGTCGCTGCTGATCGGGCAGGAAGTGACGGAAGTGTTTGCCAGCGCAGAACAGGCAGCCGGATTGCGGCCGGGCGATCGTATTGCCGTGGCGGTACGCAGTATTACACCGCTTGGCAGGGCTGGTTGAAGGCTGATCGCTGCGGCATGCAGTGAATAGTCGTGCGGAACAGAAAATAAAAATGGCGCTGATGCAGCGCCATTTTTTTTACATCATCACCGTCCGCAGATCAGCGATTGTAGGTGTCTGCATTCAGACCCATGATGTGGGAGAAACCACCGTCAACATAAGTGATTTCGCCGGTAATGCCGTTGGACAGATCCGACAACAGGAAGGCTGCAGTATTGCCCACGTCTTCAATCGTCACGTTACGGCGCAGCGGTGCGTGATCAGCAACAAAGCCCAGCAGTTTGCCGAAGTCTTTAATGCCGCTGGCTGCCAGCGTTTTGATCGGGCCAGCAGAGATACCGTTAACACGGATACCTTTTTTGCCCAGATCTTCTGCCAGATAACGTACCGATGCTTCCAGTGATGCTTTTGCCAGACCCATGGTGTTGTAGTGCGGAATCGCGCGGATCGCACCCAGATACGACAGCGTCAGCAGAGCGGATTTGTCACGCAGCATCGGCAGTGCAGCTTTTGCCAGTGCAGGGAAAGAGTAAGCAGAGATATCGTGCGCAATGCGGAAAGATTCGCGGGACAGGCCGTCCAGGAATTCACCGGCAATCGCTTCGCGTGGTGCAAAACCGATGGCGTGTACAAGACCATCCAGCTGATCCCAGCTCTGACCCAGATCGCGGAACAGCGCTTCGATTTGTTCATCGCTGCTGACGTCGCATTCAAAAATCAGTTTGCTGTCGAATTCTGCTGCGAATTCTGTGATGCGGTCTTTGAAACGTTCACCCACATAGGTGAATGCGAGTTCGGCACCTTCACGTTTACACGCTTGCGCAATACCGTAAGCAATCGAACGGTTTGACAGCAAACCTGTGATCAGAATTTTTTTACCTTGCAGAAATGCCATGTTGACTCCAGATGGTTTCCGGCTGCGCTTTGCAGTCCTGTCGTTATTATTCGGGACCAGCCAGCCGGGCATGGGTTTTCGGAAACGAGTACCGGAATTTTTGTCCGGTATTGATCCCTGTCAGTAACAGGGAATTCATAACAGGGTCGAATTGTAGTGGCTTCCCTCGAATCGGGCAAATGTTCAATGTATTGAAAGGATGAAGGAAATCAGACGATGTGGTTGCTGCTGCAGATCTGATCAGCGGATATCAGGGGTTTGTCTGTCCTTGTGTCAGGAAAAAGCGGGTTCCAGCTTACCTGTTGCCCCATTGTACTCAAATGCCTAGGCCGTAGCGCTTCAGTATCGACTGCCATTCAGCATCCTGCGGCATGCGGTTGATGATGAGCAGTATTGCTGATTTGTCGGCTTCGTTCCGGACTCTCAGCATAATTTTCAACTGATGGGGTTTACTGTTACGCTTAGATTTACTGATGTATAAATCTGCCATCAGAGCAGGGTGCCGGTGAAGGTAGTACTGGACTGCATGATCTTGCAGAAACAGAAAATCGATACGTTGCTTGCGTAACTTCATCAGATTGGATGCATCGTCAGGCGCATCGTCGCGAATGATCGTTCCCTGTGCAAATGCTGTCATCAGGTCTGTGTATACATGCCCCAGTATGCCACCGAAGCGCAAGCCGCTGGCGCTGACCGGTCCCTGCCATTCCAGCGGTTTTTGCTGTGACGAAATCACCAGGTCGTTGCTTTCCATGATGGTATCGCTCCAGTCCGGACGAAAACTGATAGCTTCGGGCATCCATTCCGGTGTGACCCAGGGAACAAGGGCGTCCTCGGTATTTGATCTCAGCAGGTTCAGCAGACGTCGTTTCGGCAGGATTTGCGATTGAAACCGGTAGCGGCCGCCGCTTTTTCTTGTCAGATAATTTGCGAGTTCAAATGTAAGACCATCGCTGGTAGATGTGACGTATGGCGGATGCTGATAATGACTGAGGATAGCAAAGTTTTGCGTTGAAGCGCTGACATGAACTGCTGGCAAGAACATGAGAACTAGTAGCCAGATGGCAGCCAGTACGTTGCCTGAAGATCTGACGGAGACACAGAATGCACGTGACAAAAAAACGGCAGTTAGAAACGAATTCATGATTGGGATTGGTAAATACAGCTGGCATGTCATCAGTAAAGTCACCGGCAGGCATTCCGTCAAGCGCATTTGTTCGTCCGGCGGGCAGTACCGGTGTCGGCGAACATCCGTACATTGTGCAGAACACCGCATCTGCAATTTCCGGACAACCAGACTTTCTGCCGACGACCGCCGGATTGCTGTGCTTAAATCCGCATTTGGGGCATTTCCAGCGGTTTTCAGCCGGTTTTCAGGCAGCTGCGCTGACCCGTTGAAGAATTGCGTCTGCGCTCAGTCATGTCCCTGTTGTGCGGTGTAGCCGCGCGGTACCGCTGCCAGCAGCTTGCGGGTGTAATCATGCTGCGGACTGGCATACAGTGCATCCGCATTGCCGCATTCGATTTGCTTACCGTGCTGCATCACCAGCACCTGATCAGAAATGTATTTCACTACAGCCAGATCATGTGAAATAAACAGATAAGACAAACCGAACTCATCCTGCAAATCCTGCAGCAGATTCAGCACTTGTGCCTGCACCGATACATCTAGAGCGGAAACCGATTCGTCGCAGATCAGGATTTCCGGCTTCATACTCAGGCAGCGCGCAATTGCAATCCGCTGGCGCTGGCCGCCGGAAAACTCATGCGGATAACGCTGCAAGGCAGTGGCGGGCAGGCTGACTTTATCCAGCAGCGCTGTTGCCATCTTCAGCCTTTCTGCATCGTTATTGCCGATTTGGTGTAATTGCATCGGCTCGGTCAGAATCTGGCCTATCGTAAAGCGCGGATTCAGCGAGGCATACGGATTTTGGAAAATGATCTGGATTTTCGGTTTCAGCGGATGGAATGCTTTTTCCGGCATGCTCAGAATATTCTGGCCTTTGTACCAGGCTTCGCCACCCGTGGCCTGATGCAGGCGCATCAGCGTCAGTCCGACCGTGGTTTTGCCGGAGCCGGATTCACCGACAATGCCCAGTGTTTTTCCTTTCGCCAGCTCAAACGAGACATGATCAACAGCGCGCACGGTTTTGCTGCGGAACAGTCCGTCCGGCACGCTGAAATGCTTACTCAGATTGCTGACTTTCAGAATGATTTCATCATCGCTGTTCCAGCCGCGCTGGCGTTCCGTGGTGCTGGCTAGTGGCGCGTTTTCCTGCATGAAGTCGGCGATGACCGGCAGGCGCAAAGGCCGGTGGCTGACATCCGGACGGCAGTGCAGCAGGGCGCGGGTGTACTGATCCTGTGGTGCGGTAAAAATCTGACCGGCTTCGCCTTGTTCGCGAATTTCACCATGCCGCATCACAATCACCTGATCCGCCACTTCGCCGACCAGTGCCAGATCATGCGTGATAAACAGCACTGCCATCTGATGTTTTTGCTGCAGCGATTTGATCAGATCAATAATCTGCTTTTGTATTGTTACATCCAACGCCGTGGTCGGCTCATCCGCAATCAGCAGGCGCGGTTCGCAGGCAATCGCCATTGCAATCATCACGCGCTGTTGCTGGCCACCGGACATCTGGCATGGATAGCTATCGACTTTGCTGGCCGGATCGGGAATACCGACTTCTTCCAGCAAGGCAATCGCACGTGCGCGCGCTTGTTTCCGATTCATGCCCTGATGCAGACGCAGCACTTCACCGATCTGGTAGCCGACGGTCAGCACCGGATTCAGCGAGCTCATCGGCTCCTGAAAAATCATCGCGATTTCTTTGCCGCATAAAGCACGCCGTTCGGCGGGCGAAAGCTTCAGTAAGTTCACGCCGTTAAACAGGATTTCACTGGCTGCTGAAATACGGCTGGTGTCGGCGGGAAGCAAGCCCATCACTGCGAGCGAGCTGACCGATTTACCGCTACCGGATTCACCAACCAGCGCCACTGTCTGGTTCGCGGGGATGCTGAAGCTGACATTTTTTACAGCTTCGTGCCAGCTGTGTTTGCCGTTTTTAAAGCTGATATTCAGATTGCGGATCTGCAGCAGGGCATCAGAGTTTTTTTTAGTATGCATAACAAGCTCAGCGCAATTTCGGGTCCAGCGCATCGCGCAGGGCATCGGTAAATAAAGAGAAGGCCGTTACCAGGGTGGCCATCGCAACGGTTGCGGCAGTCAGTTGCCACCATTTGCCGAGGATCAGTTCATTCTGTGCTTCGTTCAGTATGCTGCCCCACGAGACTGTGCCGACCGGAACACCGAAGCCCAGAAAACTCAGAATGACTTCAGATTTGATAAAGCCGACGACCAGAATCGAAATCTGTACCAGTGCAACATGGCTGACATTCGGAAAAATATGTACGGCCATTTTGCGCCAGTGCGATGCACCAATGGCTTGCGCAGCCCAGACATATTCACGGTTTTTGTGTTTCAGATACTCAGCACGCATCAGGCGGAAAGGACCGGTCCAGCCGGTTAAGGCCAGAATCAGGATAATGGTGCCAACCCCTTTTTGCTGCAGCACAGCGGCGACCGCCAGTATCAGCAGCAGATACGGAATTGCTGTAAAGATGCTGTAGAACCAGTTGAAGAAATCATCGGTGCGGCCGCCAAAGTAACCTGCCAGTGCGCCGAATACTGTACCGAGGACGGTGGCGAGTACGGCAGCTACTATCCCCACCACAATGGAGGTTTCCGCGCCCTTAATGGTTTTCTTCAGTACATCGTGTCCCCATTTGTCAGCACCGAACAGCAGGCTTTCTTTTTTACCGCTCTCCTGCACGCTGCCTTGCTTCGCCAGATCGCTGTATATGGCTTGTATATCCGTCGCCAGCGGATCCTGAACGCCATACCAGTCAACCTGTGGCGCAGCGCCTTTCAACTGCTGCTGAATCTGCAGGATATCTTCGCGCAGCGGATCATAGGGATTATCGGGCAGCGCTGCGCTTTCATCTGTTGCAGGACCTGCGCTTTTCGCAGCCTGCTGGCTCCAGCCGGGTGGCGCGTAACTGACCGCGATTTCCGCATCCCAGTCGGCGGCGATGAATCCGGCAGCAGACAGACTGATGATCAGCAAAAATACAGCCACCACAGCAAGGCTGATCATCGCGGTGGTATCGGCTTTCAGCCTGCGCCATGCCAGCAGCCACAGGCCGGCAGAATGGGGTTGTTGAGCAATCATAGAAACCGGATTCATTTGAGTTGTACGCGCGGATCAACTGCCTGATACAGTAAATCCGTCAACAGATTAAACAGCATGGTCGCAGCAGCGACGCAAACGGTAATGGCTTTAATCACGGGAAAATCACTGCGTTCAACCGCAAGGATGACTTCGCGGCCGATACCCGGAATGGAAAAGAAACGTTCGATCAGGAATGCACCAATCAGTAAAGCGGGCAGATTTGACATGACATGGGTCAGAATCGGAATTGCTGCATTCCTCAGCACATGTACCCAGCGTATGCGGTGTTCCGATAAGCCTTTGGCGCGTGCCGTACGCACATAGTCCTGATTCACTTCATCCAGCACAAAGGTGCGGAACAAACGCAGATTCGGTGCCAGCCCTACCATCAACGCAATCAGAATCGGCAGCGCTGCATAACGGATCAGATTTTCTGAAAACGCATTGCCCCAGCCTTGTACCGGAAACCAGCCAAGCTGATAAGCGAAAAAATATTGTCCGAGAATGATATACACCAGAATACTGACCGACATCCCGGCGGTGCAGGCAATCATCACAGCACGGTCGGTCAGACTGCCGCGGCGGAATGCAATCACCAGTGCCAGTGCAACGGCCAGCAGTGTTTCCAGAATCGTCAGCGGAATCAATACTGTCAGTGAAGGTCCGAGGCGGCTGGCAATCAGATGACTGACGGATTCACCGGTACTCCAGCTGTTACCGAAATCCAGATGCACAATTTGCTGGATAAAAATCCAGAGCTGAATGTAGTAGGGCTGATCCACACCAAGCTGGCGGCGGATATTGGCGATTTGTTCGGGGCTGGAAATTTTTCCGGCCAGTATATAAGCCGGATCGCCGCCAACCCAGTTGAATAAGAAAAACACCAGCAAAATGACGCCCAGCATGGTGGGAATCATTTGCCAGATCCGGCGCAGCAGGTAAGCACTCATGATGTGTATAAAGAAAAATATTAAGCCGGAAGCGGGCAGTAATCAGCGTTTTGTATCCAGATCCAGATACGGCCACTCGATATGCATGACCGGATGTTTCTGGTAACCAATCACACGAGGCTGGGCCAGCATATTAAAGTAACGCGCAAACCCGATGCGCTGCGCGGAATAAGCTTCCATCAGCCTTGCCATCTTGTGATAAAGGGCGTCACGCTCCGGTCCGGCTGGCAAGCGCTGGCTTTGCTCATACAGCGCATCGAACTCCGGCAGACTGACGCAGCCATTATTATTCAGGTGAATATTCTTTCCGTAGAATAATTGCATGAAATTATCACCGTCCGGATAGTCTGCCATCCACGGCGATATACGCTGTTTCAACTGACACTGCTTTTCTGCCTTCAGGATTTCACTGAATGGCCGGAAATCCGTTTCCATGCGGATGCCCAGCCGGTCATAGGTTTTTTTCCAGACTTCCGCCTGCAGATGACCGCGCGATTCTGTTTGTGAAGTAAAACGAATGACCAGCGGACTGCCATCCGGCAAAGTACGGTAACCATCGGCCCCTTTTTTGTAGCCGAAGCGATCCAGCAGGGCATTGGCTGCGGCAGGGTTGTACTGAATGCTGCTTTTATATTGGGGATCGTGTCCGACCACACCCGGCGGTATCGGAAACTGCAGCGGAATTGCCTGGCCGTTATCGACGATACGGATTTCCTCTTCGACCTGATGCGCCATCGCAATCGCACGGCGCAGTGCGATTTTTTCTTTACTCAGACCACCCAGCACCGGATCCTGCATATTCCAGTAGTAAATGGTGAGTTCCGGCGAAATGATGCGGGATAACTGTACGCCTTTGCTGGTAAATTCCGGCTTCAGTTTGCCATCCTGCAGCACTTGCGGAGCGAGGCCGCCGTATAACTGAAATAAGTCGGTCTCATCTTTCTGGAATGCCAGCAGGCGCGACTGATCTTCGAGTATGACCTGCACAATCACTTTACCGATTTGCGGAATCCGTTTGCCCTTCATCTGGCGCGCAATTTTTTGCTTTTCAGGATCTGCGCCGGGATCAGAGTCCCAATAGTGCTCGCGATAGCCGGGATTGGCTTCCAGCACCATACGGCTGCCGCGCACCCACTCGGTCAGCCGGTAAGGCCCGCTGCCTACCGGATTCGCCATGACCTGACCTTGTCCGTCGCGATATTTTTCGACCACTTCACGTGCGACAGCCGAAGTCGCGGTATAGGCCAGTATCATCGGCAGGTTGTAATCCGGCCGGTGCAGGCGGATTTTCAGTGTGTACGGATCAGGTGCCTGCAAGCCGGGAACGACCGCGTCGTAATCAAATTTGCCGGTTTTTTTTGCCTTCTCCGCAAGTTCATCCAGACCAATGATTTTCCCTTCCAGCAGCCATCGGTGCGAAGATGCAATCGCCGGATCCATCAGGCGCATCAGCGAATAGATAAAATCTTTTGCCTGTAGTTCACGCTCTTTTCCCTTGAAAGCAGCATCCGGTGTGAAGCGTATCCCTTTGCGCAAGCGTATGGTGTAGGTGCGGCCATCTTCACTGATTTCCGGCAATGCTGCAGCAGCTTCAGGGATGATGCGTGCCGGCGAAGCCAGATAATCGTAACCATACAAGCGCTCAAACACTGCTTCAACGATGGCATTTGAGTAAAGGTCGCGGGCAGCCGCCGGATCGAAGCCGGTTTCTGCCACAGGAAATACTGTTCGCAATACTTTCGCCGGATCCCCGAACCCGGGTTGCTGAGCAGCGATGCCGGGCGGAATGGCGGAGCAGAGAAGCAGGGCAGTACCCAGCAGGCAGGCAGTGTGGCTTCGCAGAAAAGGAAATGGCAATTTCATAGGCAGCGCTTCCGTGGTCCGGGTCGGACGATTTGTAACTGTTTGTGTGCTCTGAAGCTGTTTAAGGTACGGCCGTATGCAGCGATTCCCGTCAGCTTCAGCGAGAAGCCATAAACATAACGTAAAGTCTGTACTTACAGAATGGCGGAAGAAAGGGAAGGGAATTCGCCGGTGTGCGCTGATGGTGCGGTCAGGCCAGTTTGCTGCACGAGACAGGTGCAAAGTGTTGTTTTTCGATGTTATTTTTGTTGTAACGCATTAAAACCACGCTGCAATACACCCTAATTTTTGTGCGATTTTCGGCTGAAAAGAAGGCTTGTCGGGAATTTTATTTTGTTGCCAGACGTTAATTTCGAATAATTAATCAATTTGGCGTCTTGCTCTTGCTGCTGCACCAAAAAAATGCTGCAAAGCACAAAAATATAGGTTTCCGTTTCAGGTTTTTTTTTGGCAAAATGCCTCCCTGTTGTTTTTACGGGAAATGCGGCGTGTTTAGAGTTGACAGTCACAGACTGAAAATGATTCTATGCGCCTTCCGAAAAAAAGCTGTGTTACTTGATTTGCCGGATCTGTGTCATTTTTTATAAATGTTACATCCGGTAACATGCTTTTCCTGCGTTTTTTCACTTTCCTGGCACGACGTTTGCTCAACGTCAGGCTAAGTTTGCAGTGCCTACCGGCCTGTTCGCGTTCACGCCAGATTCCGGGTTGCTGAATATCTTTCAGCGTTCCGCCAGCCTCAGTACGCGAATTCCGGATTTCCGGTGCCGGTGTGTATGTGACCCTGTTTTCCAAGAATACTTTGCGTGGAACCCGAATTTTCAGGCCCGCTACGCTTTGTAATCTTTTTTTGTGTGAGCGGTTCTGATCCAGATCAGACAGCAGATCTAGTGGTTTTGGAGGAGTATTAATGGATTTTTCAAATCGCCAGCAAGAGCCGGGCAAGAAGTTTCTCGGCATAGGGCTGGTCATCGCATTTCACGCGATACTTGTGTACGCGTTACTGAACGGTCT
>NZ_BMYU01000013.1 GCF_014652435.1 Cognatundibacterium squillarum | reverse complement strand
GTTGCGATCGCTGCTGTCAGAGTAGTTTTACCGTGGTCAACGTGACCAATTGTACCGACGTTCACGTGCGGCTTGGTACGTTCAAACTTACCTTTTGCCATTTTGAATTTTCCTTCGAAAGAACAATTTTAAAAACTTAATAACCCCGGCATACCGCCGGGGATCTCAAGAAACAGATTACTTCGCTTTTGCTGTGACGATTGCGTCGATCACATTCTTAGGTGCTTCAGAGTAATGCTTGAATTCCATTGTGTACGTTGCGCGACCCTGGGTTGCGGAACGCAGCGATGTGGAATAACCAAACATTTCGGACAGCGGCACTTCAGCTTTAATGATCTTACCACCACCACCAGGGATCTCATCCATACCCTGAACCATACCACGACGGGAAGACAAGTCACCCATTACAGTACCGGCATAATCTTCAGGAGTTTCAACTTCAACTGCCATCATTGGCTCCAGAATAACTGGAGACGCTTTACGGCAACCATCTTTGAACGCCATCGAAGCTGCCATACGGAATGCGTTTTCGTTGGAGTCAACATCGTGGTAAGAGCCGAAGAACAGCGTAACTTTAACGTCTACCACTGGGTAGCCTGCCAGCACACCCGTACTCAATGTCTCGATAACACCTTTCTCTACCGCAGGGATGTATTCACGAGGAACAGTACCGCCTTTGATCGCGTCAACGAATTCAAAACCTTTACCCGGCTCTTGTGGCTCGATCTTCAGAACAACGTGACCGTACTGACCACGACCACCAGACTGCTTAACAAACTTACCTTCAACTTCTTCGCAAGTTTTACGGATAGTTTCACGGTATGCAACTTGAGGCTTACCAACTGTCGCTTCAACGTTGAATTCACGTTTCATACGATCAACGATAATTTCCAGATGCAATTCACCCATACCGCCAATGATAGTCTGACCGGATTCTTCGTCAGTTTTAACACGGAAAGAAGGATCTTCCTGTGCCAGACGATTCAGTGCCAGACCCATTTTTTCCTGGTCAGCTTTGGTTTTTGGTTCTACAGCCTGTTGAATAACTGGCTCAGGGAAAACCATTTTTTCCAAAGTAATGATGGAAGTTGGATCACACAGAGTTTCACCAGTTGTTGCATCTTTCAGACCAACAGCCGCAGCGATATCACCAGCGCGAACTTCTTTGATTTCTTCACGTTGGTTAGCATGCATCTGCAGAATACGGCCGAGGCGCTCTTTTTTGCCTTTAATCGGGTTGTAAACTGTGTCGCCAGAGTTGATAGTGCCGGAATAAACACGGAAGAAAATCAACTGACCAACGAACGGATCCGTCATAATTTTGAACGCCAGCGCAGAGAACTTCTCGTCGTCAGCAGCTTTACGTGTTACTGGCTGATCATCTTCGTCCGTACCAGCAACAGGTGGAATATCCACTGGAGACGGCAGGTATTCGATAACCGCGTCCAGCATAGCCTGTACGCCTTTGTTTTTGAACGCGGTACCGCACATCATCGGAACGATTTCAGAGGCGATGGTACGCTGACGCAAAGCTTTCTTGATTTCTTCTTCAGACAAATCACCTTCTTCGAGGTATTTGTTCATCAGTTCTTCACTGGCTTCAGCTGCTGCTTCAACCATTTTTTCACGCCATTCGTTGGCCTGATCAACCAGTTCAGCAGGGATATCACGGTAGTCAAATTTCATACCCTGACTTGCGTCGTCCCAGATAATCGCTTTCATTTTGACCAGATCAACAACGCCCAGGAAGTTTTCTTCCGCGCCGATCGGAATTTGGATAGCGATAGGATTTGCTTTCAGACGGGCACGCATCTGGTCGTAAACTTTGAAGAAGTTTGCGCCGGTACGATCCATCTTATTCACGAAAGCCAGACGTGGGACTTTGTATTTGTTAGCCTGACGCCAAACAGTTTCAGACTGAGGCTGCACACCACCCACTGCACAGTAAACCATGCAAGCACCGTCCAGAACACGCATAGAGCGCTCAACTTCGATAGTGAAGTCAACGTGGCCCGGCGTATCAATAATATTGATACGGTGCTCAGGGAAGTTGTTTGCCATACCTTTCCAGTGACAGGTAGTAGCAGCAGAGGTAATAGTAATACCACGCTCTTGCTCTTGCTCCATCCAGTCCATGGTTGCCGCGCCATCATGAACTTCACCGATTTTGTGATTTACGCCTGTGTAAAACAGTACGCGTTCAGTGGTGGTTGTCTTACCAGCATCAATGTGAGCGGAGATACCGATGTTACGGTAGCGCTCAATAGGAGTCTTGCGGGCCATAATTAGTCCTAATTCGTTTAATGTACAAAACCGAGCGCGACTTTTTTACAAAAATTGCGCCCGGCTTGATTCAACATGCACACACGAGCTAATGCGTTGATCCACATCAGCCCGGCTCTCATACTACAATCAGAAGCGGAAATGAGAGAATGCTTTATTCGCTTCTGCCATGCGGTGAACTTCATCACGTTTCTTCATCGCACCACCACGGCCTTCAGCAGCTTCGAGCAACTCACCTGCGAGACGCTGAGGCATGGATTTTTCGCTGCGCTTGTTAGCAGCTTCACGCAACCAGCGCATAGACAGGGCCAGACGACGAACTGGACGCACTTCTACAGGAACCTGGTAGTTAGCACCACCAACGCGGCGGGATTTAACTTCAACGATTGGTTTAGCATTGCTCACAGCCTGAGCAAAAACTTCCAGCGGATCTTTACCAGTTTTTTGCTGGATGTGATCAAACGCACCGTAAATGATGTTTTCGGCAACAGATTTTTTACCAGACAGCATCAATACGTTAACAAACTTCGCAACTTCTACATTACCGAATTTTGGATCCGGCAGAATGTCCCGTTTCGGGACTTCACGACGACGTGGCATTTCAATTCCTTTCATTCTTCAGTTGAGCACAGAACAACAACTCGCTCCTGCTCGCGACAAACCATCATAGCTTGTCACTTACTCGACCCGTTCCGGATCGACCACTGAAATCTACAGAATATAACTTTAATTAATGACGACTAAATGACGCCATTGCGGGAGATTACTTCTTAGCAGCCTTAGCACGCTTCGCACCGTATTTGGAGCGAGCTTGTTTACGGTCTTTAACGCCTTGAGTATCCAGAGCACCGCGAACCATATGGTAACGCACACCCGGCAAGTCTTTTACACGGCCGCCGCGGATCAGCACGACGCTATGCTCTTGCAGGTTATGGCCTTCACCACCGATGTACGAAATAACTTCGAAACCGTTGGTCAGACGTACTTTGGCAACTTTACGCAAAGCCGAGTTAGGCTTTTTAGGAGTTGTCGTATAAACACGTGTACATACGCCACGTTTTTGCGGGCTGTTTTCCAGCGCCGGCGATTTGCTCTTAGTCACGGCGGAAACGCGTGGCTGGCGAATCAGTTGATTGATGGTTGGCATCGTTTTAAATCCAACAAAATACAACGTTAAACACAAGCCCGGAAACGGTTGCCCGGGCACTCAGAAAATTTCATCATCCGGAAAACCTCACGGACGCCCCCGATTGTTGCCTGCTTTCTGAGCAATTTTTCCTGAAAACAACCGGAAGAAATAAGCGAAAAAACACAAACCCAAAATCGAGAACTCGCAATTCTAAGTTGGTTTTCGCAAGTGTGTCAATGAAATTTGTTCCTACAGACACGGGAGGTTACCAGTAACGAATAGATTCTAAGGATAGAAAAAATGCCGGGAAATTCAAGATTCAGTCCCCGTTTTGCAGCGCCGGCATGCTGTTGCAATGTATTGAATTGCTATATATTGACGGCCTTTGAGCGCACCGCTGTTACTTGCTGAAGCCAGATGTCACACTCCAATTTCCGCTCGCCAAAACTGTGGCTTGTCGCCTTTTGTTATACGCTTCTCTCTCTCGTTCCCTGGTTCGGCTCACTTTCAGGACAGTCTCCTGACCAGCCGCTGATGCTGCTCGCGCTGACTCTGACGAGCTGGGCAGGGATGTGGGCGCTGGCTGGTTCGCTGCGCTGGCTGCACTGGATCATGCTGCCAGCTGTGTTATTACTACCAGTCGAAATATATCTCCGCCAATTTTACGGTCAGGGCATTTCCACACACCATCTGGGCATTATCGCCGAAACCAGTCCGCGGGAAGCAGCTGAATTTCTCGGCAGCAAACTCTGGCTGGCTGCTGCTGTGCTGGTAGCTCTCACAGGTTTCTGGATTCTGTTGTGGAGGCAGATTAAAGCACTGGGATGGTTATCATGGCGACACTGGAGTCGCTGGCCCGCCCTGATTTTTGCATTCATTCCCTTATTCCTTTTTTTATACGGGTACCGGATCGGGGTACAACCTGCCTCCGGCACTTCTGCGTCCGCCAGCGCACATGCGTTCAGTCAACCCCGACTGGAGTCGGCCCGCAACTGGCTCGCCAAACTGGCAGGGCCGCTACCAAACTGGCTGCGACCGCCTTTTGATGAAGAACTGGCCATGCGAAGCTGGCCTTTCGGTCTGATATTACGGGGTGCTGACTTCTGGAATGAGCGAATGTACCTTGAACAGCTCAGTGAAAAAAGTCGCGCGTTCAGCTTCGGTGCAAGCACTTCTTTGCCTGACAATACGCCGCAGCTAATGATCATGGTCATCGGTGAGTCATCACGCTTCGACCGCTGGGGACTGAATGGCTACGAGAGGGATACGACGCCGAATCTTTCTGCAATGGAAAATCTGGTCCCGCTGACAGACATGATCACCGCCGTTTCAGCGACTCGCCTGTCTGTACCGATTATCGTTTCGCGTAAGCCGGCGGCACAAGGCTTACAAGCGGGCTTTGCAGAAAAGTCATTTTTATCTGCTTACCGCGAAGCAGGCTTTAAAACCTACTGGATTTCCAACCAGATGAGCTTCGGTCAGTTTGACACACCGACGTCTGTCTTCGCAAAGGAAGCCGACGTGACACAATTTCTGAATCTCGGTGGCTATACCAATCAGTCAAACCTGGATGAGGTCCTACTCGCACCCTTACAACACGCACTCAACGATCCGGCTCAAAAGAAACTGATTGTTTTGCACACACTGGGTAACCACTGGAATTACAGCCACCGCTATCCTGCATCGTTTGATCGCTGGAAGCCATCATTATTCGGCGTCAGCAATCCCGCGTACACAGACTTACGTAACAAAGATGCGCTGAATAACAGCTACGATAATTCTGTACTTTATACCGACTGGTTTTTGTCTGAGGTCATTCACCAATTAAAGACCGTTACGATTCCGGTATCGATGATGTACGTTGCCGATCACGGACAAACTTTGTATGACGACAGCTGTAATCTCGCCTTCCACGGCCACAACACGCAGTACGAATTTCACATCCCAGCTTTCGTCTGGTATTCCGACTTGTATGCGCAGCAATTTCCGGAAAAAATTAAGCAGCTGCATCGCCACAGAACCGTGCGCTTAAGCACAGAAAATGTGTTTCACACGCTGCTGGATATGGCTGAAATACGCTATCCGGATGAAAATCTGACACGGAGTTTTGTCAGTGCCGCATGGCGCCCGCATATCCGGTACGTAGACAGCTACGGATGGACGGATTATGACAATGCGAGCCTGCGCGGCGATTGCCGGGAAGTCATTGCAAACCGTGATAAACCGGTAAAGAAAAAACACTGAACCGATTGGCATACTTGAAACTCTGACTTACACTCAGGCCATGCTGACTGAATCTGAACCGACGCTGAATTGCTGCCCCGACGCGCCCGAACGCATTATTTTGCAAGGGGCGTGGATTGCCCACCGACTGGCAAAAGGCCAGCGTCTGGCGGAAATTCAGAGCACATTAAATAACCTCCGGCAGCAACCCGGACGTATCTGGGACTTGCGGGAGTTAGTTGGCCTTGATCATTTGGGTGCCCAGTTACTCTGGCGCAGCTGGGGCAGGAAACTGCCGGACCAGATACTGTGCACTGAGCAGCACGAAGGACTGTTCCTGCGCCTTTCACAGTTACATCCGGAACACTACCCGCCTCCGGTCAAAGCCAGACTCACGCCGCTCATGCAGCTTGGCAATAGCGTCATTACTTTTTTCCGTCATGCCAGTGATATGGCAGTACTGCTGGGACAACTGGTAATCGACTTACTGCAGTTTATGCGGCATCCCCTGCGCGGACCGTGGAAGGAAATATCTGCCAATATCTACCGCATGGGTGCACAGGCAATGGGTATTACGGCGCTGGTCGGGATACTCATAGGCATCGTCCTGTCCTATTTGTCGGCACAGCAGTTAAGAACCTTTGGTGGTGATCTGTTTATCGTGAACATTCTGGGCATGAGTATTATCCGAGAACTCGGACCAATGCTGGCTGCAATTCTGGTCGCGGGGCGCTCCGGTTCGGCCATCACCGCCCAGCTTGGTGTGATGCGGGTCACGGAAGAGCTGGATGCGATGCGTGTTATGGGCATTCCGCATGGTTTTCGCCTGATCATGCCCAAGGTACTTGCGCTCGCGATCGCCATGCCTTTAATTGTGATCTGGACCGATCTGATGGCGCTGGCGGGCGGGATGATCTCTGCACAAGCTCTTTTGGGAATGACGCCTGAGTTTTTCATCTATAAATTGCCAGAGGCAGTTCCTATCCTGAACTACTGGATCGGTCTGCTGAAAGGTGTCACGTTCGGGATTCTGATTGCACTGATCGCCTGCCATTTCGGTTTGCGTATCGAACCCAATACAGAAAGTCTCGGTAAAGGAACGACCAGTTCCGTTGTCAGCGCGATCACTCTCGTTATCATTGCAGATGCAATTTTCGCCATTATTTTCAGCAAGGTTGGCTACTAATGGCGCACAACAGCGAAATTCTGATTGATATTCAGGGCCTGAGAACGCAGTTCGGGCGCATTGTTGTGCATGACCAGCTCGAATTGCAGGTCAGACGCGGCGAAATCCTGTCGGTGGTCGGTGGCTCCGGTACAGGAAAAACCGTACTGATGCGACAAATGCTGGGGCTGGAAACACCCGCACGCGGAAAAATTCATATCTTTGGTGATGATTTGCACAGCGGTGACAGCGACCATCTGCATTACCTGCGCCAGCGTTCAGGCATGCTGTTTCAGCATGGCGCACTGTATTCGGCGCTGACTGTTTACGACAATGTCGCACAACCACTGCGGGAACTGGGCAAACTGCCGGAAGATCTGATCCGGGATATGGTCTACCTGAAGTTGCAAATGGTGAATATCGGTCTCGAACATGCGCGGAAGATGCCTTCTGATCTTTCCGGCGGCATGGTCAAGCGCGTGGCGCTGGCACGTGCACTGGCACTCGATCCTGAATTACTGTTTCTGGATGAGCCGACAGCGGGCCTAGATCCGGATCGCTCTGACAGCTTTGTCGAACTGATACAGTCACTGCATGCGCAGCTCAAACTGACCGTCATCATGGTGACTCATGACCTTGACAGCCTGTTTGCCCTTTCGCACCGTATTGCGGTGCTGGCAGAAAAGAAAGTGCTGGTGATCGGCACACCGGAAGAAGTGATTCGTTATCCGCATCCTTTTATTGATGGTTTCTTCCTCGGTGGCCGCGGCCGGCGGGCGATGGAAGCGCTCCCTGAAAAACGCTAGGAATAAAATGGAAAACCGCTCACATGCGCTGATTGCAGGCGTTTTTACTGTGACTCTGATTACACTCGCTGTCTTACTTGCAATCTGGCTGGGACGCGACAAAATTCAGCGCGTCCCGTATGAAATCATTACACGTCAGGCCGTTTCCGGTCTGAATTTACAGGCAGCGGTTCGCTATAAAGGCATTAAAGTCGGCAACGTCACAGATATTGATTTCGATCCGGCACAGCCCGGACAAATTATTCTCCGGCTGGAAGTGATGCCTGACACACCGGTTACCGCTGCAACATTTGCCACACTGGGCTATCAGGGCGTTACTGGCATTGCATTTGTTCAGCTCGATGAAGACGACAAACACCCTGCTGCGGGTCGCGCACTGTCAGGCAGCGACGGAGGTATCACACGTATTCCGATGCGACCGGGAGCATTGCAAAATCTGGAACAGCGCGGCATGGCGATTTTGTCTCAGGCGGAAGAACTGACGCGAAGACTAAATCAGTTACTCGCTCCGGAAAACCAGCAGAAACTGATGCGCACGGTGGAAATGGCGGGCAAAGCTGCAGAACAATGGAGTCAGGTTCCTGCCCAGCTGGAGCCGGGATTAAAGCAATTGCCCGTTGTACTCCTGCAGGCACGGAATACGCTGAACGGGATGGAACAACTTTCTGCGCAGGCAACCCAGCTCAGTGGCAATCTGAACAATCTGACACTGCAACTGCAGGCAAAAGACGGACCACTATATCGTTTTTCACAAACAATGGATTTGCTGAATCAGAACCTGCAGGGCGAAACACTGCCGCGTCTGAACCAGCTGAGTCAGGATGCACGTACCAGCCTGCGCTCGGTCGGACAAACCGCAGATCAGTTACGTGAACGGCCGCAAAGTCTGTTATTCGGCAATACCACACCGCTGCCCGGACCGGGAGAACCGGGATTTGTCCCGCCTGCCAATTCACAGAAACCATAAGATCACGAGCCGATATGTTCACTGACCAATTATTTGCCCGCAAATTCAGACTGATGACACCTTTACTGCTGACTGCTGCAATGCTGCTGAGCGCATGTCAGGGTACGCAGCCAGCGATCAGCAAAGCAGCCTATGATCTGGGACCGGCGCTTGCCAGCAACACGATGGGAAGTGCCGCACCGTCATTTCTGCTGAACGATATCCGCAGCAGCAGTGCGCTGGAGTCGAATGCCATGTGGTACCGCTTGTACGATCAGCCTCAGCAACTGAAAGCATTTGCCTATGCACGCTGGACCAGTACGCCTGCTGAATTGCTCAGTCTGCGCCTGAAGCAACGCACCGCACAGCATGGCGGCCGCGTATTACAAAGAAGCAATGGTGAGCAGACACTGCCGGTAGTTCAAATTGAGCTGGATGAAGCAGCGCAGCACTTCAGCAGCGCCACGCAAAGTCAGTTCATTCTGAGCGGAAGAATACTGATACAGTCCCCCGGAAAACTGGTAACTGTGAAGGCATTCAGCCTGCAGCAAACGGCGGGCAGAGACGCGGCCGGCGGCGCAGCGGCTGCACAAAAAACGGCTGATGAACTGATCGACATTGTCTGGCAACAAGTCCGCCACAGCGAACGAAGCACACCGTAATCTGCACATGCAAAATCCGTTTCCCAGCTCACCGTTTTCCCGCATCAGCCTGCTGGCTTATATCGCCATTATTCTGTACGCCAGCTGGTTTCCTTTCACCGGCTGGCAGGCGAACAGCTTGTACGCTCTGCCGGATGTCATCCGACAATGGCCGCGTTACTGGACGATATTTGATGCAATCACCAATGTGATTGGCTACATACCGCTGGGTATTTTGCTGGTGTTTTCGGTGTATCCGCATCTGCGCCGCTGGAAAGCGTTCATCTTCGCGTCATTGTGCGGTGCGCTGCTCTCTGCGACGGCTGAGCTGGTACAGTTTTTCCTTCCGAGCCGCGTCACCTCGCTGCTGGATTTTCTGACCAATTCCGCTGGCAGCGTAATTGGTGCAGTGATTGGCGTCTGGCTGACGGTGCCTTTACTCGAAAAAGGCCGTCTGCGTCTATTACGCAGAGAATGGGCTTTGCCTGGCAGCAGCCGCGATCTGGTGCTGATCGGATTGTGGCCGCTGGCACAGATTTCACCGCAAGCGTATCTGTTCGGACTCGGCGGCTGGCTGGCTGTGATTTCCCAGCATGTATCCGACTGGCTGGAAATGGACATTGATCTCAGCGTCTGGCTGCTGCATAGCATTGACCTGAGCGCAGACGATTATCTGCTGGCAGAAACCCTGATTACCGCCAGCGGCGCAACTGCAGCTCTGATGTTCTGTTTATCAGTACTGACAAAGCGCGCGCCGAAAAGTGCGATTGCCACATTACTGCTGGCAACCGGCCTCGCCGCCAAATCAATCGCTGCTGTCTTATTCTTCGGGCAGGATGCTGCCTTCAGCTGGCTGACACCGGGTGCGCGCGGCGGTTTACTGATTGCCTTACTGATGCTGTACGGATTTTCTTTTGCGCCACTGGTGGTGCAGCAGCGTCTGACTTTTTTGTTGCTGAGTATTAATCTGCTGATTCTGAATATGCTGCCGGACAATCCCTATTTCAGTGTCACGCTGCAAAGCTGGGAACCGGGAAAATTTCTGAACTTCAATGGCGCCGCTGCGGCACTGAGTCTGTTCTGGCCGGTACTGGCATTATGGGCTGTACTGACGCGCCCGCGTATCCGGCAGCGGGATGAAGTATCATAGCAGCCTTTCGCGTAACCCCGATTTGAAAGGACCATCATGTCCGATACCCTGTATTTCCGCAAACATGTTTTCTTTTGTATGAACCAGCGTGAAGACGGCCGCCCGTGCTGTGCAGAACGCGGTGCGCAGGCTGCGCAGGAACATGCAAAGCGCCGCATCAAACAAATGGATATGAACGGACAGGGCAAAATCCGCATCAATAAAGCCGGTTGTCTGGATCGCTGCGAAGAAGGTCCGGTGATGGTGGTGTATCCGGAAGGTACCTGGTACACCTGGGTCGATCAGTCGGATATCGATGAAATTATTGATGTCGATCTGGTAGGCGGCGGCGTGGTCGAACGCCTGAAGTTACCGAATACCTGATGATCAGCCTGCCATACCTGCAGCAAAAAGAATTTTTGTTATGAATGCACAAACTGAATACCTGATGATCGATGGCGCAGTCGGCAAACTGCAGTGCGCAATTGATCTGCCTGATCCTGAAACGCAGGGCGCACCGCGCGGACTGGCGCTGGTAGCACACCCGCACCCGCTGTACGGCGGCACCATGGATAACAAAGTCGCGCAGACGCTGGCCCGTACTTTTACCGGCCTCGGTTATGCTGCAGTACGCATGAATTTCCGCGGCGTCGGACAATCAGAAGGCAGTTATGATGCCGGCATTGGTGAAACCGATGATATGGAATTGCTGCTGAATGCAATGCGTCTGCGCTTTCCGGATTTGCCACTGGCGCTGGCCGGATTTTCGTTCGGTACCTTTGTTCAAAGCCGCCTGCAATTGCGTTTGCAGGAGCAGAACCGCCCGGCAGAC
This sequence comes from Cognatundibacterium squillarum, assembly GCF_014652435.1. Taxonomy (GTDB): domain Bacteria; phylum Pseudomonadota; class Gammaproteobacteria; order Burkholderiales; family Burkholderiaceae_D; genus Undibacterium; species Undibacterium squillarum. The sequence goes on along the minus strand of NZ_BMYU01000013.1, from coordinate 78,172 downwards.
CGTCTGGTACTGATCGGTGCGGCTGCCGGTAAATGGGATATGCCTACAATTCCGGCAAACACGATACTGATCCACGGCGAGCTGGATGACACCATACCGCTCAGCGCCGTCCTTGACTGGCTGCGCCCGCAGGAAATTCCTGTCACGGTGATTCCCGGCGCGGACCACTTTTTCCATCGTCGTCTGCATCATATTAAACAGCTAGTAACCAGCCTGTGGGATTGATGCAGATTTTTTGTTGTCTGGACTTATAAAGAAACTATGAAGAAATTTCTCGCAGCTGTGGCAGCTTCGCTTGTCACTGTGAGCGCTGTTGCGCAAACCCTGCCTGCCCCGACTATCGCCGCTAAATCGTGGCTGTTACTGGATGTGACCAGTAATCAGGTCATCGCAGCACAAGATCCGGATCTGCGTATCGAGCCGGCATCGCTGACCAAAATCATGACGGCTTATCTGGTGTTCGGCGCATTGCGCGATAAGAAACTGGACCTGAATCAGAGCGTCAATGTTTCCACCCGTGCGTGGAAAGTGGATTCCAGCAGTTCTAAAATGTTTATTGAGCCGAATAAGCCGGTGACCATCAATGAACTGCTGTATGGCCTGATCGTACAGTCCGGCAATGATGCGGCGGTAGCGCTGGCAGAAGCCGTAGCGGGCAGCGAAGAAGCGTTCGTGGCACAAATGAATCGCGAAGCGCAACGCATCGGCATGAAGAGCAGCCATTACGGTAATCCGCATGGCCTGCCAAGCCCGGAAAACTATGCAACAGCGCGTGATCTGTCTTTGCTGGCATCGCGTCTGATCTCCGATTTTCCTGAGTATTACAAGACCTATTACAGCACCAAGAGCTACACCTATAACAAAATCACTCAGCCTAACCGCAACCGTCTGCTGTTCCTCGATCCGACAGTCGATGGCATGAAAACCGGCCATACCGAAGCTGCAGGTTACTGCCTGATTTCCTCTGCGATCCGTCCGAACGGTACTGGTCAGCGTCGTTTGTTGTCGGTGGTCACCGGTACTGCCAGCGATCAGGTGCGCGCGCAGGAAAGTCTGAAACTGCTGAACTGGGGTTACCTGAACTTTGACACCGTCAAGCTGTACAGCAAAGGTCAGGCAATTGCGACGCCGGAAGTCTGGAAAGGCTCGCAGCGTGAGGTCAAAATCGGCTTCGACCGCGATCTGTATGTGACCTTGCCGAAAGGTGCGGCCGCGAATCTGAAACCGGCACTGGAACGCAAAGATCCGCTGGTGGCACCGGTTCCGCTGAACAGCAAAGTCGGCACCATGAAAATGATGCTGGATGGCAAAGTTGTGGCGGAATTTCCGGTACAGTCGCTGGAACAGGTTGATCAGGCTGGTATTTTCGGCCGCGCCTGGGATTCGATCCGAATGATGATGAAATAATCCGGTCATCAGCAGGCAAAATAAAAAGGGCACCTGACGTGCCCTTTTTTGTTTCCGGTACTGCGGTGTCAACAGCGTACCGGAAGCGGCCGGACTATCCGGCCGGGTCGCTGCGTACAGCGACGGCATGCGATGTCAGCTGCTGAATGTCCAGTAAGCAACCAGTACGGCGAGAACCAGTTCCACACCGATCCAGCGGGCGCGCACATGGCGGCGCTGTTCTTTTTCAAAATGCGATTTGCGGTGTTCCTGACGGCCGCCTTTCGCGAACGGCAAACGGTTTAGCATATTTCCTCCTGTTTTTTGCTCTGTTTTCTGAACAATAGCTGATTTCATATCAAAATGTCGTTAAATTTCGCGAAGTCGCTCTGAATAATCTGTAAGGGTGCAGGTTACAATCATCGTTTGCTGTTTTTTTGCAGCGTTTTTACGGAATTTTCAGATGAGCACCGCTACCCTCCCACCTTGCCCGCAATGCCAGTCGGCCTATACCTATGAACAAGCACCACTGCTGATCTGCCCGGAATGCGGTCATGAATGGAACCCTTCTGCGGAAGCAGTAAACAGTGCGGACGACGGCGCACTGATCGTCAAAGATGCCAACGGCAATCTGCTGGCAGATGGTGACAGCGTGGTTGTGATCAAAGACCTCAAAGTCAAAGGTGCATCCTCGGCGCTGAAAGTCGGCACCAAAGTCCGCAATATCCGTCTGGTGGACGGCGATCACAATATCGATTGCAAGATTGACGGTTTCGGCGCAATGCAGCTGAAATCCGAATTTGTACGTAAAGCCTGATCAGCCAGCGCAACGAACAACACGGAAACTGCATATGAATACCAATGTTCAGAATCCGTGGGCTGCCTTACCGGCAACCCACCAGAAAGCCTTGCAGTATTTGCAGCAACACGGTGTCAGTGAAATGGATGCTGCACCGGCCATTTTCCGCTTATTGTGGAAGGCGGGTGTGATGGTCAGGCCGCCGCATTTCGTTCCCGCATTCCGGCTGGCAATTGGCCACGCGCTGTACTTTGGTATCGTCTGGTCATCGCTGATGCAGATTATTCATCTGGTATCACCAACCATCCGTGCGCCCGGACTCTTCGCCAGCATCTTTGCAGGCATCCTGTTCGGCAGCGGCATGGCGCTGATTTACGCGCTGCGCAAACGCCGTCTGCAACTGGCGGACTGGCAAACCGTGATTCAGCAACGAGACTGAACTGCCTTTCTTTGCGCTTATGCCGTTTCGGCATGAGCGCAAATTCTGCCCTCTCTCCGGTGCAAGCCCTTTCCCCCCCTCAGACGCATAACTTCGCCCTATTCCTGCATGCACACTTTGCATAAGCATCAACGCAGAATTGTGCAAGAATCCTTCTCATCCCTGCCGCTGTCCGTGCCGCATTGTTGCGTCAACCCTCAGCCGGTGTTTCGGTTCTTTTCTGATCTTTTGTGAGAATGCTATGCACGACGCGCTTGTTTATCTGAACGGTGAATTTCAATCTTTGTCGGAAGCCCGCATTCCGGTGCTGGATCGCGGTTTTATTTTTGGTGACGGCATTTACGAAGTGATTCCGGTGTATGGCCGTAAGATGTTCCGCGCGAAGCAGCATATGGCGCGCCTGTTCCGCAGTCTGGATGCGATCGGTATTCCGAATCCTCACTCCGAAGAAAACTGGATGGCGCTGATTCAGAAAGTGATGGATGCGCATCCTTCTGATGATCAGATGGTGTATCTGCAAGTGACACGCGGCGTTGCCAAACGCGCACATGCGTTTCCGAAAGAGGTGACACCGACCGTCTTCATCATGACCAATCCGCTGGTACTGCCTTCTGCGCAAGTCCGCGCCGATGGCGTCGCTTGTGTCACGATGGAAGACCGCCGCTGGCTGCATTGCGAAATCAAATCAATTTCCCTGCTCGGCAATGTGCTGGCAGCGCAGCACGCGGCAGAATCCGGTGTAACCGAAAGCATACAGTTCCGTGATGGCTGGCTGACCGAAGGTTCGTCATCGAATGTCTGGGTGGTAAAAAACGGCGTGATCATGGGCCCGCCGAAAGATCATCTGATTCTGGAAGGCATCCGTTACGGCTTGCTGCAGGAACTGTGTGAACAGCACGGTATTCCGTTTGAATCGCGTAAAATAACGCAAGAAGAAGTTTTTGCGGCAGATGAGCTGATGATCAGCTCCGCAACCAAAGAAATTCTCCCGGTGGTCCGGCTGGATGCGCAGACTATTGGAAATGGCGCACCCGGCCCCATTTACCAGCAGTTATACGCCGCTTACCAGGCCGCCAAACACGCCTGAACACCCGCCAGTCTGTGATGCCAGCAGGCCACAGCCGGACGCGGTGGCCTGAACTGAACTGGAATTATCATGGACATCAAACCTATCCCCCCGGAAGACAGCCTGATCGAGTATCCGAGCGAATTTCCGATCAAAATCATGGGCGTCATGCATGACAACTTTGCCCAGACTATCGTCGAACTGATCGTGCTGCACGATCCGGGCTTTCATGCCGGCAAAATGGATATGCGCGCCTCGAGCAAAGGCACCTATCTGTCGCTGACCGCCACTGTGACCGCCACCAGCCGCGAACAGCTGGACAACCTGTACCGTGCGCTGTCCGGTCATCCTATGGTCAAAGTGGTGCTGTAAGCCGCTTTTTGGCCTCAAATATACCCCCGGGGGTATCTGAAAAGCCCCAGTATTCATGCCGACGACAGGGCGATTTTCTGAAAAAGACCGGGGGGTATCTGTTTTTCGGGGTATTTCCGGCATGCGAAAACCCGCTTTCACAGTGAATTTTCCTGTGCATTCCCACTGATTTTCGCTACAAAGTGCGGCAGTCTCCGGCAAATCGACCCGCCTGCTTTGGAAAAAACGCGGTTTTTTACTGCAATGTTTGGTGAAAACCGCGCTTTTGACGCTGATCGCTGCGGTTACGCTGCTTCCTGCGCAAAAAACGCGCAATGCAGCCGCCTGAGCCACGACGCAAAATGTTACACTAGCAGACTATGCAAGCCGTTCTCACCTCCTCCCCTCAGTTACGCATCCTGCACCGTGGTCTGGAAGACTACCAGCAGAGCTTTGATGCTATGCGCGCATTTACCGATGCCCGCGATGCAGACACCCCGAATGAATTCTGGATTGTTGAACATCCGCCCGTGTACACACTGGGTCTGGGTGCCGATGTCGGCCACGTGCTGAATCCGAATGACATTCCTGTGGTGCAGACTGACCGCGGCGGCGAGGTGACCTACCACGGCCCCGGTCAGGTCGTCATTTACCTGATGATGGATTTACGCCGCAGCCATCCGAAAGCCCGCCTGTATGCACGCGAATTCGTGCACAAAATCGAACAGGCAGTGATCGACACCCTTGCCCGCTGGCAGATTCGCGGTGAGCGCAAAGAAGGCGCGCCCGGCATCTACCTCAGCGACGGCCCGCACAAAGGCGCGAAAATCGCCGCGCTGGGTCTCAAAGTACGCGGCAACGGCTGTACCTATCACGGCGTTTCGCTGAATGTGGATATGGATCTGGCCCCATTTACCTGGATTAACCCTTGCGGTTACGCCGGTATGGAAACCATCGATATGAAAACACTGGGCGTGACCGCTGCGCTGGCCGATGTCCAGCAAGCGCTTGCACAACGATTACACGAACTGTTGTCAGTTCCGGCTGACCTTACCTGACTCTGAAAAAGGGTTTTGCACCATGACTACTGAACAAACACCTGGCACTGGCGATACCGCAGCAGCGGCTTACGATCCGACCGAAAAACAAAAAGGCGCAAGCAAAACCGCGCGTATCCCGATCAAAATCGTGCCGGCAGAACGCCTGCCGAAACCGGACTGGATTCGCGTTAAAGCCGGTTCGCCAACCACGCGCTTCTACGAAATCAAAGACATTCTGCGTTCCAACAAACTGGTGACCGTGTGTGAAGAAGCGACCTGCCCGAACATCGGTGAATGCTTCGGTAAGGGTACGGCCACCTTCATGATCATGGGCGACAAATGTACCCGCCGCTGCCCGTTCTGCGACGTTGGTCACGGCCGCCCTGATCCGCTGGATGAAAACGAGCCGGGCAATCTGGCACGCACCATTGCCGAACTGAAACTCAAATACGTCGTCATTACTTCCGTCGACCGTGATGATCTGCGTGATGGCGGCGCCGGTCACTTTGTGGAATGTATCCGTCAGATCCGCGAACTGTCGCCAAGCACACAAATCGAAATCCTGACACCGGACTTCCGTGGCCGTATGGACCGCGCGCTGGAAATCCTGAACGCCGCACCGCCGGACGTGATGAATCACAATCTGGAAACTGCACCGCGTCTGTACAAAGAAGCGCGTCCGGGTTCCGATTACGAATATTCGCTGAGCCTGCTGAAACGCTTCAAAGAACAGCATCCGAACGTGCCGACCAAATCCGGCATCATGGTTGGTCTGGGTGAAACCGATGAAGAAGTGCTGCAAGTGATGCGCGACATGCGCGCTCACAATGTCGATATGATCACCATCGGTCAGTATCTGGCGCCAAGTAACCACCACTTACCAGTACGCCGCTACGTGCATCCTGACACCTTCAAAATGTATGAAGAAGAAGCCTACAAAATGGGCTTCGCACATGCGGCTGTCGGTGCGATGGTTCGTTCCAGCTACCACGCAGATCAGCAGGCACACGGCGTGACAGCGTAAGATTTTCTGTCTGCTCAGTAAAAAACCCGCCAATGGCGGGTTTTTTTATATGGGATCAGCGTTGCAACATGCCAGTTTCAGGCAGCACGCTCCAGCGAAAATTCTTCCAGCTGCCAGCGTAAGTCCTGCTCCCAGCAGACTCTGCCCCAGTAAGAGAAAGGCAGCTCCAGATGCAGTGCCGAAGTCAGAAAGCACCAGTCCGGATCATATGCCTCCACTTCGCGGCACCACGCATCACCCGGTTGCAAATACTGCTCATTCCACGGCAACACTCTGACCTGCATTCCTGCTGCCTGCAGCACCACTTGCAGCATTGCAGTCAGTTCCGGTGTTTCCAGTGTCAGCAAAATTCGGCTGCCTTTGGCCAGTCCCAGATAATGCAGGAACCCGCGCCAGTCTGCGCGCAGCGGCAAACCGTATTCAGTCTGCTGCGTGCTGCCGGCGGAAGCAGATAATTGTGCGCCAACGAGGGCGATACTCAGAGAATTCATCAGCAGACCTCACTTTCAAAGTTACCGGCAGTGCCTGTGACATGCGACACTGCAGGCATTGTAAACACCTGTATTAAGAAAGAAAGTGCTGCAATCAGCACAATTGTCAGACCTTGTTAAATCGATATAAACAATTGCGAAATCTGCACAATATAGCCAGCGAGCAATACCACTTAAACGACACTATTTCCGGGTGGCATTACAAATACCTTACTGTTATTAGGTTTATTGCGCCGACTTCAGTAATTGCAGCAACGAGTATCTAGATACCAGTTTTTGCTGTCGAAATGCTTTCATTAGAATCTTTTGACTATGCAGACTCTCTGCAATCGTGTCAGAAATCAGCCACTCACGCCACGAAACTGCAGCGCCACCGGGAAACACGATTTCCCCGCGCAATGGCAGACTGTTGGAAAAATGGCGCAGAATGGTGAGGCCGGACACCAGATGTTCCTGATCTTGCGGACGGAACAGTAAGCGTATTTCGGTATCCGGCTGCAGATACGGCAAGCCGGTCAGAAACTGCCAGGCCGCCAGACCATACACCCGGAAAGTGATACCGGCTTCGCGTCCGGCCTGATGCAAAGCCTGCAAGCCCGGCTGCCATTCCGGCAGCAGATGACTGAGGACGGAATGCAGCGCCAGACAAGGCTGATGGCCGGTAATGTGATGACTGGAGACCGTGACACGGCAGGCTTGTGTGCTGCCATCCGGCTGCAAAAATACCAGCCCCAGATTCAATTGTTCTGCCGGCAAATGATGATCACGGCGCGTCACCACCAGCGGCCAGTCGCTGTATTGCCAGCGCAGACTTTCGCTGTGCCATGTCAGCGGAATCTGCGGCCGGATTTGCTCCCAGCCCTGCGTCGACAGCCAGACCAGATCATGGCGCTGAAACAAAAGATCCATATCAGACCGCCTCCGGCTGTAAGGCCAGACTGTGCAGCGTTGCCGCTTGCAATGCCTGCATTACCGGATATGCGGCTGTACGGCCTTGCCGCTGCCAGCCCAGAAAACTGCGCTGATCCGGTAACGGCAAACATGTATTTGCCCGCTGTTGTTGCAGTAACTCTGCAGCCCAGTCATCCAGCATTGCACGGTCGGGTGCCTCGCACAGTTGTTGTACTGCACCGGTTTGCCAGTGAGCCTGTGCCGTCTGCGCCGGCCGCAAACTATCTGCAGCCAGATCTGTGCCTGTCACCCGGGCGATGGCGTCTGCTGACATGACCCGGATCTGCGCTTCCGGCAAGGCCCACAGTGCATCGCACTGCATACCACCGCTAACAACAGCGCTGGCAGCAGCCTGATCACAGACCAGCGCCAGTACCGGCTTACCCGCCTGACGCAATGCAAACAGACAAGCCGACAAATGCAGCATCGCCTGATGCAGGCTCAGCATTTCTTCCTGATAACGCAGACGCTGACCGCAAGTGCTGATCAGTAGCAACACAGCGTCCACCGGTTCCTGCAATGCCTGAATACAGGCCGCTGCCTGCGCCAGCACCAGCACCGTGCCGGACTCTGTGCCACCCGCGGTGCCTGTCACCAGCCAGCGATAGCGGCTTTGCCATTGTCCGCGCACAACACCCTGCGGACTGATCTGCACAGTATCGTTCAGCGACAATTGCGCCAGCACGCGCTTTTGCAGAGTGCTGATCTGCACTGTTCCGGTTTCTGTGGCGACAGCGGTGCGTGGCTGCTCGTGCAGCCATTGAGAAGGCAAGGCAACATCCTGCGACTGCCAGTAAGAAATCACATCGGTAAAGGATTTTCCGGTCTGCCAGCGTTCAGACAATGCACGCTGACGCCGCTGCAAAACCGGCAGCGTGAAAAAATCAGCGGCCTCGCTGACCGGCTGTGCCAGCAATGTCGCGATCTGCTGCCGCAGCGTTGCCGGTTCGTGATCCGGTAACAGCGTCGCTTCACGCAAGTGGCTGCGATGCCACGCACCGTGGGTGCGTGCATGCAGCGCTTTGTCTTCTGGGTCAAATTCCGTATTGCCGTGCGCCTGCGCAATCACCGCTGCACCGCTCATTCCCCAGCGTGCAGCAGGCGTCATCCAGACCTGTGTTGCTGCCGCCGCGATTAATCCCATGCCGCCAAAGCAGCCGCGTCCCCGATCAATCAGCACCAGTACCGGAATACCCGCAGCACGTAAACGCAGAACAGCGTCTATGCATTCAGCCACCGCAATCAGCCCTGCATTCGCTTCCTGCAAACGCACACCGCCGGATTCCGCGATGATCATCACCGCATCGGCTTTTTCAGTCAGCGCCCGCTGCAGCAGCGCACATAAACGTGCGCCGTGTACTTCGCCGATCGCACCGCCGGTGACTTTGCCATCCTGCACTGCCAGCCATATTTTTTTGTCATCCAGACTGGTGCAGCCTAGCCAGATGCCATCGCCGTCCGGTGCGCTGCCCTGCGCTGCAGGCCAGTGCGGACTGCATTGTTGCTGCGGGGCTTCCCATTGCCACAGCTGATCCCACAGCGCCAGCCAGCGCAGCAGAGCCGCTGGCAGCTTTGCAAGAGCCAGACTCTCTGCGGACAATGGCAGCGTGTTCATCGGTTTGCGTTTCGTTTTTCTGTATCGAAGAAATAGGTCATACGCTTGCGCGGACTCAGATAGTCATATACTTCCGGCGCCAGCTGACGCGGCTTCAGGCTGGCGACAATTTCCACCGCAGGATCATGTTCCAGATCCAGAATAATCGCTTCCGTTTTAGGCACGGAAGCATCATAGATCAGTACGCTGGGGCGCAGTGGCTTTCCGGAATTCACACCGATCACCATGCCCAGCGTACCGTCGTTCAGCTGCACTACCGTTCCCGGCGGATAAATGCCCATGCAGCGGATAAACAGATTCAGTGCCGGCGCATCGAATTGCTTACGCATGTGCGCAAACATATACGACATCGCTTCATACGGTGTCATCGAATCTGCCGGATTTGCGCGGTTGCACAGATTATCGTAGGTGTTGGTGATCGCGACGATACGTGCCAGCGGCGCAATTTTATCGGCACGCAAAAACTGCGGATAGCCGCTGCCGTCAGCGTATTCGTGGTGTTGTGTGATGATGTCCATCACACCTTTGGCCAGGCCGAGTTTCTGTCCGATTTGCTGACCATACATTACATGCTGCTGCAACAGGCTTTGTTCTGCGCGCGTCAGTTCAAATGTTTTATTCACAATACGGTCCGGAATTTCCACTTTGCCGATATCGTGAAACAAGCTGCCCATGCCCAGCATTTTGATATCGTCCACCGGCAGCTTTAATTCCTTACCCAGCATCATCGTCAGCACACTGATATTCAGCGAGTGGTAATAGGTTTCTTCGCCCGCGATTTTGTCATTCATTAAATGAATTGCAATATCTTTATCCGTCAGCAGCGAATCCAGCATTTGCTGAATCAGGGCATCTGCCTGTTCCACGGTCTCTTTAGGACGCGAAAACAGATTCCGTGTAATGTCTTTCAGCGTACTTGCCGCTTTGACGATTTGTTTTTCGCAGCTGGCAATTGCCTCCCGTTCGCGAATCAGACGTTCGATACGTGCGCGTTTTTCCGCAATTTTTTGTTGTTCTTCCGCTGTAATGACAGGCGCTTCGGTCAATTCTGCTGCTTCCGTCACCGGTTGCGGCGGCAATGGCCGGCAGTCAGAACGTGACGGACTCACGCGTATGGTTTTCAGACCGAGCTTGCGCAGGGCGCGCAAATCGTCTTCGGTTCTAATTTTAAAACTGTTTCTGGCGAACGAGTGATCAAGCCATGGCAAGTCAAGATGGACATACAAGCCCACGCACAAACGTTCCACCGGAACATCAACCGTAATCGGTGCTGCACACATAGACAAAAATGAGAAAATTCAGAGTTAACCCATTTTAACAGTCTACACCTGTGCAGCACACGTCACAGACATGCCGGTGACGCCGGAATGCCTCAGCAGCCGGAACGGATACCGGCTTTACGCAACAGCGTTTCCATCAGGCACCAGCGGGTAAAGCCGCTTTGCCACAGATTCAGTCCGACAAATACCGTGAATGCCAGCCACCATTCACTCTGAAACAGCGGACTGCCCTGCCAGCCCAGCGCCAGACTCAGCAGAATAAACATCCCTGCCACGATACGTACAATTTGCCAGCTACTCATCTCACTCTCCCTGCGTTGCGTACTGGCGGCGGTAGGCGCTGAAATACAACAGCGGAATCACCACCAGGGTTAATAAAGTCGATACAAAAATCCCGAAAATCAGCGAAATTGCCAGACCGTTAAAAATCGGATCATCAAGAATAAAGAAGGCACCCAGCATGGCTGCTGCGCCGGTCAGAATAATCGGCTGGGCACGGGTAATCGCCGCACCAACCACTGCATCCGCAAACGCGATACCCTGCGCCACCTGCACCTGAATAAAATCCACCAGCAGAATCGAGTTACGCACGATGATGCCGGCCAGTGCGATCATGCCTATCATGGAAGTTGCGGTGTATTGCGCACCGAGCAGTGCATGACCCGGCATCACGCCGATAATCGTCAGCGGAATCGGTGCCATGATGATTAAGGGTGTCAGGTAAGAACCGAACTGCGCCACTACCAGCAGATAAATCAGCACCAGACCAACCGCATAGGCCGCGCCCATATCGCGGAAGGTTTCGTAAGTCACCTGCCATTCACCATCCCATTTCAGGCTGTAGCCACGGTAAGGATCGGCTGGCGCTTGGATGAAATATTCCTGCAGCTTGCCACCGTCCGGCATTTGCAATTGCGTCAGCGCGCTGCGCATACCGAACATGCCGTACAGCGGGCTGTCGATACGCCCTGCCATGTCCGCCATCACATACACCACCGGCAAACCGTCTTTGTGGTACAGCACTTGGTCGCGCTGACTGCGCTCCACCTGCACCAGTTCACGCAGCGCTATCCATTGTCCGGCAGCATTACGCACACCCAGCGCCAGCGCAGCATCCAGCGAACCCATCTGATCGGCAGGCAATTGCAGCCACAGCGGCACCGGATATTTGCTCTGATCATGCAGATAACCGGCCGCATTACCCGCCATCGCGGTATTCAGCACTTGCACGATTTCCTGTTGGCTGACACCGGCCGCTGCTGCCTTGCTGCGATCCACCCGCAGCCACCAGCGCGGACTGTCGGCCTGCGCGCTGCTGTCGGTATCGACGATGCCGCTGGTTTGTTCAAACACCTTGCGTACCTGTGCTGCTGCCTGACGGCGGCCTTCATCATCCGGCCCGTAAATTTCTGCCACCAGCGGTGCCATCACCGGCGGGCCGGGCGGCACTTCCACCACTTTCAGACTGGCACCATAAGGTTTAACAATCGCCTGCAGCGCCGGACGCACGCGCATTGCAATCGCATGGCTTTGTTCTTTGCGGTGATGTTTATCGACCAGATTGACCTGAATATCACCCTGCTCACTGCCCTGACGCAGATAGTACTGACGCACCAGACCGTTAAAACTGATCGGTGCGGAAGTACCGGCATAAGCCTGATAATCCTGCACTTCCGGCACGGTTTGCAGATAAGCACCGAGTTCGCGCAGCACACCTGCTGTTTTTTCCAGCGGCGTACCGGCGGGCATATCCAGCACCAGCTGAAACTCAGATTTATTATCGAAAGGCAGCATCTTCAGCTGCACCCAGCCAATCACCGGCAAGGCCACCGACACCAGAATCAGCGCCAGCACCAGCAAGCTTAGTTGCATACGGCGTTTTGCACCGTGCAGCGGATCGAGAAAACGGCGGAAGAATTGTTCGAAACGGCGTGCCAGCGCCGAGCCTTGTATGGCAGAACCATGCTCACCGTGTTCACCATGTGCTTCGCCCTGCGCATGTGAAGATTTCATCCATAAACGCGACAACCACGGCGTCATCACAAAGGCAATCGCCAGACTCAGCAGCATACCCATGCTGGCATTGATCGGAATCGGGCTCATGTACGGCCCCATCAGACCGGTCACGAAGGCCATCGGCAGCAGTGCAGCAATCACGGTCAGGGTTGCCAGAATAGTCGGGCCGCCGACCTCCGCCACCGCACCGGGAATGATTTCCGTCAGCGTGCGCTGGGGAAATAAAGCCTGATGACGGTGAATATTTTCGACCACCACAATCGCATCATCGACCAGAATCCCGATCGAAAAAATCAGCGCGAACAGCGAGACGCGGTTCAGCGTAAAGCCCCATGCCCACGAAGCAAACAAAGTCGCAGTCAGCGTCAGCAATACTGCGGCACCGACAATCGCGGCTTCGCGTTTGCCGAGCGCAAAGAACACCAGCGCCACCACGGACAAAGTCGCGAACAGCAGCTTCTGCATCAGCTTGCTGGCTTTTTCATCGGCGGTCTGGCCGTAATCGCGGGTGATACTCAGTTCCACACCGGCGGGCAGTACGGTATTGCGCAACAATTCCAGCCGCGCTTTGACGGCACTGGCGACTTCCACCGCATTCTGTCCGGCTTTTTTGGTGACAGACATCGTGATCGCCGGATATTCCGCACCGGCAGCACCATTGTTAGTCACACCATGCCAGACATACTGTCCCGGAATCGCACTGCCATCGGTCACGCTGGCGACATCGTGCAGATACACCGGACGGTTCTGACGCACCGCCACCATCAGTTGCTCCACTTCACGCGCATCGCGCAGCCAGCCACCGGCATCCAGCTGAATTTGCTGATTATGGCTGAGCAGATTCCCCGCAGGCAGACTGCCGCCTGCCGCCTGTAAAGCACGTTGTAATTCGTTCAGGCTCAGTTGTACCGTTGCCATGCGGGCAGTATCCGGTTCTATCCGTATCATGCGACCCGGCGCACCGGTGGTCAGAATTTCACGCGTACCGGCCACCCGTTTCAGATCGGCTTCCAGACTGTGTGCCACCGCCTGCAACTGCGCTGCACCCTGCTCCGCATCTTTGCTCCACAGCGTCCACGCCAGCACCGGCACATCTTCAATACCTTTTGGTTTGATCAGCGGCGGCAACGCACCCAGCGATGGCGGCAGCCAGTCGGCATGGCTGTTGACCGCGTCGTACAAACGCACCAGCGCTTCGGTGCGCGGCACACCCACCGCAAACTGCACAGTCAGAATCGCCTGACCCGGACGCGCCACCGAATACACATGCTCAACGCCCGCCATTTGCGACAATACTTGCTCCGCCGGTGTTGCCACCATTTGCTCGACATCTTTGGCTGATGCGCCGGGCAGCGCCACCATCACATTTGCCATCGTCACATTGATTTGCGGCTCTTCTTCGCGTGGTGTGACCAGAATGGCAAACAGGCCGAGTAAAAATGCGACCAGCGCCAGCAAAGGCGTGATTTGCGCCTGCTGAAAATACGCCGCGATGCGGCCGGAAATGCCGTCAGTACGACTCATGGTTTGCCTCCGCTGCTCAGACGTGCTGCCTGCTGCGGTTCTGCTGCCAGCAATTCACCGGCATTCACGCCGCTCAGAATTTCTATCTCTTCGCCCTGCACCTGACCGGTACGCACCTGACGCAACAGAATTTTCGAACCCTGCACCACATACACCGCACTCAGTTCCGCACGGCGGATCACCGCGCTGCGCGGCACCAGTATCCGTGCCGGCGTACTCTGCGCATTCTGCGCATTCCCGTTGTCCAGAGCCAGCGATAAACGGGCAAACATGCCGGGACGCAAACCCTGTACGGTGTTCGGCAAAGCAGCGCGGATTTGTATGCTGTGGCTGGCCGGATCGGCAGCCGGTAACACGGTGAACTGCGTCAGATTCAGGGTGGCAGGCTGCACACCGCTTTGCTGCCAGCTGACCTGCAAAGCACCGTCTTTGCGCAGACGTGCCGCCTGCTGTTCAGGAATCATCGCTGTCACGCGCAAGGCGCCGGGTTCATACATGGTCAGCAAAGGTTTGCCGGGCATCGCCATATCGCCGGGCATGGCAGGTACGTCAGACACCACGCCGCTGTACGGCGCGGTCAGCGTATAAAAGCCGGACTGGGTACGCACCGCACCGGCGGCGGCGATCTGTGCGCGGGTTTCCGCCGCTGCCGCCAGATACTGCGCACGCGCCTTATCCAATTGCGCTGCCGAAATAAAATGCTGCGCTGCTAATTGCTGACTGCGCTGCCAGTCTTTTTCTGCTACCGCCAGACTGGCATTTGCCGCCTCTGCCTGCGCCTGACTTGCATTCGCCTGCTGCTGCGCCGCGCGCGCGTCCAGCCGCACCAGCACCTGCCCTGCTTTCACGCTGTCACCCGGACGCACCAGAATCTCCGTAATCGCCCCGGCTACCTGCGCCGAAATCTGGGTCTGGCGCACCGCTTCCACCACCGCATCCGCCTGCGCCTGACCGGCAGCGCCGGTGCTGCGCGCCTGCACGGTTTTCAGCGCCGGAGCGGCTGCTTCTGCCGCCATCACAGACACGCTGCACGCCGCTGCCAGCAAACCGGGTAACACCACTCTGAACATCTTTGCGAATTGCATCATCACTCTCCGGACGAAAACCAATTGATTTTTGATGGAGACATAGTATCCTTATTTGCGTATGTACGCAAATAGTAATTTTCAATTGGCAGCGCAGCGCCGTAAAAAGGTATGATGTGAACTTTCCAGCCCCCGCGTGTTTTGTGATGCAAGGTTTATCCGAACAAGCGCTGACTCAGGTCGCGCAGTATTTTTCCGCTCTGTCGGAACCCAACCGCTTACGCATACTGAATTGTCTGCGTGACGGCGAACTGAATGTCGGTGAACTGGCAGAACGCTGCCAGTGCTCGCAGGCGAATGTCTCGCGCCATTTATCCACGCTGGCCAAACACGGCTTTGTGGCACGCGAAAGCCGCGGCACCACTGCGATTTACCGCATCGCCGACCCGTCGATTTATGCGCTCTGTGATTTAGTCTGCGGCAACGTGATGCGCCAGCTCGAAGCCCAGGCCGCCCTCGCACAAAGCTTCCGTCAGGAATAAGCGCCGCCGCGCTTATTCAAAATCCTCACCCGCAAAAAAAACCGCCTGCTGCTGGCGGTTCCACACTGCGCCGCTGCTTCGCTGCACTGCTCCGCCACGTTACAGGCAGGCTTTCCGCCAGTCAGACCAGCCCGCCACCGCACGCCCGCTGTGCAGAACTCCGCATCTGTCATTTCCGGACAGCCAGACTTTCTGCCGACGACCGCCGGATCGTTGTGCTGAAATCCGCATTTGATGTGTTTTCGGTATGTTTTCAGTACCTGCAGCAGAAAAACGGAAAATCAGGCGCAATTGTGTTGGTGCGATGCGCGGGCAGCCTGCCGCGAATGGCGGTTTTTATCCGCTTATCCCCGCCTTACGCCATTCGGCACCTTTTTTCCTTACACCGGCTGCGGCACAAAATAATGCACGTACGCCGGCGCATTCAGCGGCCGGCGACGAAAAGGAAAATCATGCGATCTCTTATACTTCTGACCGTGCTTACAATGGCACTCAACTCCCACAATGCACTGGCAAACGACGCGGGTCACAATCCTCAGATACCGGTCCGCTATCAGGACAATTTCTATCAGGCGGCCAACGGTGCGTGGTTGTCCGGCACGGAAATTCCTCCGGATAAATCCTATGTATTCGGTGCCGATCTGCCCGCAATCACCAATCAGAGAATACTCCGCATTCTCGATGAACTCAGCAAAGCGCCATCTGCCGGTAGCGGGCAGCAGCGTATCGTCAGCGCCAGAGTGCTGGGTTATTTCCAGAGTTACATGGATACTGCAGAGATAGAGAAACGTGGTATCGCACCATTGCAACCGGTATTAGAAAAAATTGATGCTGTGCAAAATATGCAAGCACTGGCAAAATTGCAGGGCGAGATGCAAGGCCGCATAGAAACACCGGTGTTTATACCTTTTGTGATGCCCGGCTTACAAGATCCCGGAACCAATCGCGCCATGCTGTCCCAGGGTGGGCTGGGTTTACCCGACCGCAGTTTCTATTTGTCCGCTGAAAATCCAAAGAACACTGCAATCATCAGCGCATACCGTGACTATTTACGGCAACTGGCCAGTCTTGCAGGTGAACCGTCACCACAGCAACTGGCCGATGCAGCCTTACGCGTAGAAACCCGGATTGCACAAGCACACTGGTCGCCGGCGATGAGCCGCGATCCGGGCCGGATGGCGAGTATGAGTATCCGCCAGTTACAACAAACCGCACCGGATTTTGACTGGCAGGCATTTTTTGCGGGCGCGCAGTTAGCGCATCAGGAAGTATTCAGTAATTTGCAGCCGGGTGCCATCAGTGCTATTGCGGGATTGTATGCAGAGCTGCCCTTATCCGATTGGAAAGCCTACTTCAAACTGCAGAGTGTGCACGAGGCAGTTCCGGTATTGCCATACGCATTTCGCGCTGCCCGCTTTACTTTCTATGGAAAAACGCTGAAAGGCCTGCAGACAGAAACCCCTCGTGAACAGAAAGCGATTGCAGAATTGAATCTGATGCTGGGTGAAGCGGTAGGACGTTTGTACGCGGAACGGTATTTCCCTGCTGAACAAAAGCAGCGCGTACAGGCTATGGTGAATAACCTGTTAGCGACTTACCGCGAAGCGATACTGAATGTCAGCTGGATGTCTGCGCCCACCAAACAACAGGCGCTGGATAAACTGGATAAGTACGTCAGTAAAGTGGGTTATCCCGATAGCTGGCGGGATTACACAGCACTCCGGATTATTGCGGGAGATGCGCTCGGAAATCGCCATCGCGCTGCACAGTTTAACTGGTTACATAATGCCGCGAGAGCAGGAAAAAAAGCGGATAACCGCGACTGGGATATGCTGCCGCAAACGGTGAATGCGCAATACAATCCCTTACGCAATGATCTGGAATTTCCGGCAGCGCATTTACAGGAACCGTATTTCTCTGCGCAGGCCGACGATGCAGTCAACTATGGCGCCATCGGTGCCACCATTGCACATGAAATCAGTCATGGTTTTGACACGATGGGAAGTCAGTTTGACGGAGACGGCCGCTTACGTAACTGGTGGACAGACAGTGACCGGGAGACTTTCGAACGAATGGCCAATGAACTGGTCAAGCAATTTAATGCCTACGAATTACTGCCGGGACACAAAGTCGATGGCGCACTGACACTGGCGGAGAACATGGCGGATTTGTCCGGCTTGCATATTGCATTTCAGGCGTATCAAAAAACCTTGCAGGGCAAACCATCCGGACTGACCGGCGGTTTGACCGGCGAGCAACGGTTTTTTCTCAGTTATGCACAAAGCCGACGCAGTAAATTCAGGCCGGAAGTCGCGACGCAATGGTTAAAAACCGATCCGCATGCACCGGATATTTTCCGCATTAATGGCAGCATTATTCACCTGGATGGCTTTCATCAGGCATTTGGCACCGGCGCAGGTGATGCCATGTACAAACCGCCAACGGAGCGCATACGCATCTGGTAATGCCGCAGCGAAGATCCTGTGTCTGCGCAGGTCAGGATGGCAAACACAGGATTACGTCTGCACTGCATTTCTCTCAACGGCTGCTTGCCATACGGTGCCGGCACCGGTATGTTAAGCCGCGTCCGTCAGCACTTCCCCCGGCTTTCTATGACTCACTCTTTTTTTCCGCGCGACCAGTGGTTCTGGCGTTTTCATGCCGTCGCAGTAATTGCCATTGTCATCATCACGCTACTGACATTTCAGTTCTGGGGCGAATTGTCACTGACCAATGTAATCTCCAGCCTGATCTGGTGTCTGCCCTACAGCGCCGCAGTACTTGGCTTCCGCTACCTGTTCCTGACCCGGGACTGGCAACAACTGGCCATGGCGAAACTGGTTTCTTTGTCGATTGCCTATGGCAGCCTGACAGCTGTGCTGGTGGTTGTGAGTGTGGCACTGTTTTCCAGCCTGATGCTTTGGATTGGCCCCGCCGGGCACGATCCGTCAGCCGCCAGCGCCGGCTTATCCTTACGCATGCTGACTGGCGGCGCACTGCAAGCCCAGTTATTCATCTGTATCTGGATTTTCATCTACATCAGTGTGACCAGTGCACGCCGGATTAAAGACACAGAACTGCGGAATCTGCGTCTGCAAAACACGCTGAAAGAAGCGCAGCTGAGTAGTTTATCGAATCAGCTGAACCCGCATTTCCTGTTCAATGCGCTCAATAATATCCGCTTCATGATGCATGAAAATACGCGGAATGCCGATGAAATGGTGCTCGCCCTGTCGGAGATTCTGCGTTACTCACTTGCCAGCAGTCATCGCGACAAAGTCGGCCTGCAGGAAGAACTGAATATCATTGAACGCTATTTAGCGCTTATGAAAATTCAGATGGAAGAACGTCTGCAGCTACGGATCAGCGTCAGCACCAGCCTGTACCCATGCTTACTGCCTCCCATGATCTTGCAGATGCTGATTGAAAATGCGATCAAACACGGTATTGAACAGATACCGGAAGGCGGTTTATTGTCGCTGCACGCAAATGAACAGGCGGACTCCCTGATATTTACCATCAGCAATGATCTGCCCGCCGGCTATAGTAACGACAAACCAGCGGCCACACTGGGTATCGGTCTGGAAAATATACGCAAACGTATCACGCTGCTGTACGGCAGCAAAGCAGTGCTGAGCGTACACGTACAGGAAACCCCGCCGGAAAAACCCGCATTTGCAGTGCTGTTGCAGATACCGAAGGAGATCAGACAATGAGAGCGATTGTTGTGGAAGATTCGCGACTGGCGCGTGAAGGCTTGATACGAATGTTAAGTCAGTATTCAGATATTACACTGATTGGTCAGGCAGAAAATATTCAGCGTGCCAGAGAAATCATCGATGCTGAAAGACCCGAACTGTTATTTCTGGATATTCACATGCCCGGCGGTACCTGCTTTTCATTGCTGGAGTAACTCGACTACTTACCCAAAATCATTTTCACCACGGCTTATTCGGAGTACGCCATACGCTCCTTTGATTTTAATACTGTCGATTATCTGCTGAAGCCAATCGCGCAGATACGCCTGGATGCCGCTATTGCGAAACTGGTGCAAGGTACACAAAGTGATGTTTCGCTGCACGACGAGCTGCCCTCCTGCGACGATGCGAAACAGCCTGCACTACCGCCCTTAGAAACCGGCAGCAAAATTTTTGTTAAAGACGGTGACCGTTGTCATCTGATCGATCTGATCGCAATACGTTATATCGAAAGCTGCAAAAACTATGTGCAACTCTTTTTTGGTGATCAGCATGCCTATGTCAAAAAGAGTATGCAAAGCATACAAGAACGATTACCCGTCAGCCTGTTCTTTCGCGCCAGCCGCCAGCACCTGATTAATTTGCGGGAAATCAGTTGCATAGAGGAATCCATCCGTGACGGTTATATGATCACCATGAGTGACGGAAAGCGCATCGAAGTATCGCGCAGACAGGCAACAGAACTCAAAAACCTGCTGAGCCTCTGAGTCATAGCGAAAAGAATCAGCGTCATCGGAACCGTACCAGGATTCTCCGTCGGTATCAGTTACCACTATGCCAGACTCCGCATCTGTCATTTCCCAACAACCAGACTTTCTGCCGACGACCGCCGGATCGTTGTGCTGAACTCCGCATTTGAGGTGTTTTCAGGCTGTTTTTTACCGTCCGGCGACTTACAATCGCAGCAACACATCAACCCTGCCAGCGATGATCACCGACGAAAACCGGCCGCCGCGCTACAGCTTGCGCAGCCACAGCGAATACCAAAGCAAACTGCTGAATGCACAAGGCCAGCCAATTGCTGTGGTCAATGGCGAGGCCATCAGTTTTCAGCAGGACTTCGGCGAACTGACCCTGATCGCCACCCACTATGATTACTTCGACGGCTGCAACCACTGGCTGTATCTGTTCAGAAGCAACACCCTGCTCGATCAGCTGACGCTGCCGGACAGCTTTGGCTTTGTCGATAAAGTACAGCGAATCAGCGCAAATACTTTGCAATTTAGCTTCCATGTGATCTGCAAACCGCGGGACGATGAAACCCCGCAGGCGCGTAACTGGCGGCTGTACTACGAAAAAAATCAGGCGTGGGAAGTGACGGTCAACCCGCAAGGCAGCCGGAACTGGCACTGGTCAGCGCTGATGCGCCGGCCTAACCGGTTTTTGCTGAGCAAGCGGTATGTGCTGGTAAGGTGTATTGATGTCAGCGATTTAGAGGTGCAATGTCAAAGCGCTATTCAAACTGACGATGGCGATCCGTGATTTTCAATTTCAAAAAGTACATCTCAGCGTTCACCCTCATCCGATCAGACTATGAGGGCGGGAAGCTTGCGATAACTTCCGGAAGCTTCAGCTTACAGACATCCACTATGCTGTCGATAGTTCAGGATCAGGTCCGATAGATTGATACGATTTCGCAGTGCAATGGAAGAATACTGAATTAACGGTATGACTGGCGCGAGTTTATTGAAGTCGGTGAAAAATTTAAAATCAATATTTCACTTCGCCCTTCATACTCGATCGGAATGCTCAACTCAAGATTTGATGGTGTTAAATTATCGAGATAGTAACGTTCGTTTTCATCAAGCCTGATATTGAATATTTTCTTATTTGGAAAAACACCGGAGAAATCGGGCGACATTGAAATAGTGCTTTTCTGATGAGAATCTAATATCAGCGCAGGCGCATTTTTTACGACGCCCTTAGTCACGGTATCCGAGTAACGTGTGTCAGCAGCAATGACTGAGCTATAAACTTTCAACTTAACCCCTTTTGGCTGGAAATTACTCCTGAGTTCCGCCTCATCGAAGCGGAGCTTTATTTGACCATTTGATTTGTTGTAAAAATTCATGCGAATGAAGTCAGAATTAATACTGAAATTCGCACTCATCAACTGCCCGTCACAGAACAGATCTGCGTACGGAGATATTTTCCTCGGATCTTTGAAGGTTTTCGACAGTACGATTTTTTCAACCGGTTCAGAAGACTGATTTCGTATAGTGAGTGTTCCCTCAAGATCAAAATCAGCGACTTTGGCGATCATCGTGCCACAAGCGGACAATGCTAATATCGCGAAAATTTGTACCAAGTATTTCATCGAATGCTCTTTCAATTCTGACTGTTATGCATCCTACCATTCATGAGGAATTGATTTCTCATCTTTGCTATATCAGGCAGGATGAAGCATCGCCTCGGCTCAAAAAGCGCGCTTTTTGATTTGCATCCTTCATCGCAAGAAAAAATATGTCGGCGCAACAATAAACTTTCCACGTTCGCACTATCAGATAGTCATCCGGATTCATTTATGAAGCTCATTAAAAGCAAAACAGAACTCGATATTCGCGAGCAACTTCTGAAATCAAATACATTCTTCCAATCACCTTCACGACTGAAAAGTGCACTGGAAGAACAAGGGCACTCAACCGCTCACGCATTTACCTTGAACTGGACTCCTGAGCAAGACGAGGATATCTATTTAGTTCTGGTTGATGGCGCCTATCTCGTCAAAATCGAACTCGACAGAGTGCAATCAGACTCTGTACCAGTTTGCGAGCGCATTGAAATCGCAGATTACAAGCATCAACTGAAAAAAATGAAGCAAATAGAATTACTGATTGCTCAGGATCTGGCTCACGCAAAATAAAGTCGGCTGTCCCTTGTACAGTGAATCGGCATCCATCACCAGAAATAGGCTCACCGACTATGCAACTCTCCGCATCCGTCATTTCCGGAGAACCAGACTTTCTGCCGACAACCGCCGGATCGCTGTGCTGAACTCCGCATTTGAGGTGTTTTCAGCGTTTTTTCAGTGTCTGCGCAATGACGGTGAAGGTTCAGGAGCCAAAGGCACGCCAGCACAGGCTGAGGGCGACGAGGCTTAACATCAGTGCGAAGCCTTGTTGTACGCGGCGGGCGGGCAGGTGGTGGACTAGGCGGCGGCCGGCCAGCATGCCGGCGATGGTGGCGATGACGAAGCCGCCGGAAAATGCCAGCGGCAGGCTGGCGCCGTGTGCCAGCGCGGAACCGACGCCGAGTGTGCCGACCATCGCAATAAAAAATAAGGATGTGGCAATCGCGCCGTGGATGGTCAGATTGGTGAAGTGGCGCAGCATAGGGACGATGATGAAGCCGCCGCCAACACCGAGTAAGCCCGTCATCAGACCGGCCAGACTGCCGATGCCTGCCATCAGGCCGCCGGTTTTCCAGTTCCAGACAAAGCGGCCGGTTGCGCTGTTGATGGTGGCGAGTGCACGCTGCTCTTCGTCGCAGGCAGGCTGACTGAGTTGTCGCCACAGGCGCAGCGCTACGCCAATCAGGATCGCAGCAAACAGCAGCATCAGCGTGGATTGCGGCAATTGTCCGGCCAGCCAGACGCCGGTCCAGGTCGGAATCATCGCGGCCGCAGCCATCAGCATCGCGGCGCGGTAACGCACTAATCCTTTGGAAAAGCCTTCAGCTGCACCGGCCACGGCACCGGCAGTTACCGCCAGCAAAGCCACCGGCATCGCCTGTTGCATGCTCCAGCCCTGCCCGTACACCAGCGCGGGTACGGCCAGTATGCCGCCACCGGCACCGGTCAGCCCCATCACGCTGCCGATCAGTAAGCCGGTCAGTGCCGCCATCAGTATTGCCATGTTGTCTCCTTGCGTTTGCAGCCGCCATCCTAATGCCGGTTTTGTGCGCGGTCTGTGACGGCGGTCACAGTGTTTGCCGCCGCTTTCTTGCTATGATGATAGTCATTCAACTTACCGGGAAGCAATGATGAATGCACAGATCCTCAGCTTTTTTGATCCTGCCACCGGCACCGGCACGCATCTGGTGTTTGACCAGCCGGGTGGCCGTGCGGCGGTGATTGATCCGGTGCTGGATTACGATCCGAAATCCGGCCGCACCCGCCATCAGAATGCCGACAAGGTACTGGCGGCGCTGCGTGAACATCAGCTGACACTGGACTGGATTATGGAAACCCATGCCCATGCCGATCATTTATCGGCGGCAGTCTACCTGCAACAGCAGGCGGGCGGCAAGACAGTGATTGGTGCCGGTATCGCCGGTGTGCAACAGGTTTTCCGCAAAGCTTTTGATCTGGAAGCGGATTTTGTGTGCGACGGTTCACAGTTTGATCATTTGCTGCACGATGGCGAAACGCTGCCGCTGGGCGCGCTGCATTTCACCGCAATTGCCGTTCCCGGCCACACACCTGCAGATATGGCGTATCAGATCGGTGATGCGGTGTTTGTCGGTGACACTATGTTTATGCCGGATGTGGGAACAGCGCGCTGCGATTTCCCCGGCGGCGATGCACGCGCTTTGTATCAGTCGGTACACAAGCTGCTGGCACTGCCTGCCGCGACACGCTTATTCCTGTGCCACGATTACCCGCCGGCTGGTTCCGGCCGCAGCCCTTGCCTCGTCACGACGGTGGCAGATCAGCGCGCCGGCAATATTCATGTGCATGACGGTATCAGCGAAGAAGACTTTGTGGTGATGCGCAGCCAGCGCGATGCAACGCTGGACATGCCGCAACTGATACTGCCATCGGTGCAGGTGAATATCCGCGCCGGACATTTTCCACCGGCCGCGGAGAATGGCGTACACTACCTGAAAATCCCGCTCAATTTTTTCTGAAGAAGAATATTTATGTCAGCAGCTCAATCCACAGCACGCCGTAAAATTGCAATCAGTACCGGCGGCGGTGACGCGCCCGGCCTGAATGCAGTGATTCATGCAGTGGTGATGTCTGCCACCCGTCTCGGCTGGGAATGCTACGGCATACGCGAGGGCTTTAACGGCATACTGCGTCCTGACCGTTATCCCACCGATGGCATTATCACGCTGACACCGGCGATGACTGAACACATCAGCGCCACCGGCGGCACCATCCTCGGCACCACCAATCACGGTAATCCTTTGCATTATCCGACCACCATGCCGGACGGCAGCGTGCAGGAAACCGACCGCAGCGCCGATATTCATGCGGCATTGCGCGCACGCGGCATTGATGCGCTGATCTGTATCGGTGGCGACGGAACACTGACGATTGCCCATGCCCTGCATCAGCAGGGATTAAACGTGATCGGCGTGCCGAAAACCATCGACAACGATCTGGATAAAACCTTTACTACATTTGGCTTTGATACGGCGGTTTCGTTTGCGACGGAATGCGTGGACCGCTTACACAGCACCGCAGCCAGCCATCAGCGCATTATGGTGGTGGAAGTGATGGGACGTTATGCAGGCTGGATTGCGCTGCACAGCGGCTTAGCCAGCGGTGCTCATGCAATTCTGATTCCGGAAATTCCTTACGATACGGCAGCACTGGCTGCCTTTCTGCGTGAACGCGACCAGCAAGGCCACCATTATTCGATTGTGATGGTGGCAGAAGGCGCACATGCTGCCGGACAAGCGCTGCATGTGCAGGCTGCTGCTGGTCAGGGTTATGTGGAAAGGCTGGGCGGGGTGGCGGCACATCTGGCGGCTGAACTGGAAACGCTGACCGGTAAAGAAGCGCGCGCCGTGGTGCTGGGCCATTTACTGCGCGGCGGCAGCCCGAGTGCATTTGACCGCGTTTCCGCGCTGCGCTTCGGCGCTGCTGCGGTACGTGCGCTGGCGGAAGGCCAGTCCGGCATGATGGTGGCACTGGCATTTCCGAATGTGAATTACGTACCGCTGGAAGAAGTTGCAGGCCGTATGAAAGCGGTACCGGCCGACAGCGATACGCTGATGACGGCAAAAGAAACCGGCATTTTTACTGGCCAGCCATAAGCTTTTCCTGATCAGGTATTACGTAAAAATAGCGCAGACCATTGCCGGTCTGCGCTTTTTTATTTTCCGTATAAACAGCGAAGATTATTGCAGATAAGTTTTCAGATCATGCTCCACCCAGCGCATGAAGGCATCCGGTGGTAAAGGCCGCGAGAAAAAGTATCCCTGAATTTCATCACATCCCTGCCCTTGCAGAAAACTGAGCTGATCGGGCGTTTCCACGCCTTCCGCAATCGTAATCATTTCCAGTTTATGCGCCATGCTGATCACCGCGCTGATGATGGCTTCATCTTCCGGATCTTCGCTGACATCATGCACAAATGATTTATCGATTTTTAATTTGTATACTTTAAACTTCTTCAGATAACTGAGTGACGAATAGCCGGTTCCGAAATCATCAATCGACAATCGCACACCCTGCGCATGCAATTGATTCATCATCGCAATCGCCGCTGCCGGATCATGCATTGCCATACTCTCGGTCAGTTCCAGTTCCAGACAATCCGGCGGCACACCGGTCTCTTCCAATAAACGCTGCACCAGTGAAGGCAATTCCTTATTTCTGAACTGTACTGCAGACAAATTCACAGCCATACAAAAATCCGATAAGCCATGATCACGCCAGACTTTCAGCTGTTGCAACGCGGTACGTAATACCCATTCACCGATTTCCAGAATCAGTCCGCTTTCCTCGGCCACCGGAATAAATTCCGCAGGAGACACCACACCCAGCACCGGATGCGTCCAGCGCAACAAGGCTTCTGCGCCAGCCAGTTTGCGACCGGTCAGGCTGATTTGCGGCTGATAATGCAGGGCGAACTGCTGCCCTGCCAGCGCGTGCCGCAGCGCGTTCACCAGTTCGAGGTGGCGCGCTGAACGTTCCTGCATTTCGCGGGTAAAGAAACTGAAGGTATTTCTGCCCTGAGTTTTGGAGCGGTACATTGCCGCATCCGCATTGCGCAACAAGGTTTCCAGATCGGCACCATCTTCCGGGTACACTGCAATCCCGATTGATGGCGTTACATTCAATTCATATCCGCCAATAGCAAATGATGTACTGACCAGCGAAATCAGTTTCTGCGCAATGCGCTCCGTAGATTTTTCATCAACATCGGTCAGCATCACGATAAATTCATCGCCACCCAGACGCGACAGCACATCTTCTTCGCGCAGATTCTGACGCAGGCGGTTAGCCACTTCCACCAGCAGACTGTCGCCGATACTGTGACCAAGGGTATCGTTCACATCTTTAAAATGATCAAGATCGAGGAAAAGCAGCGCCAGACGGCGCTGATTACGCTCAGCGTGATTAATTGCGGCACGGGCGCGTTCTTCCAGCAGGCTGCGGTTTGGTAATCCCGTCAGTAAATCAAAATGCGCGAGATAACGAATGCGCTCATCGTTACGTTTTTTATCTGTGATATCTTCCTGAATCGCAAGGAAATGCGTGACTTGACCTTTGGCATCGCGGATCGGTGAAATATGGGTCAGATCCACATGTTCCGTGCCATCGGTGTAACGGTTAATCAGTTCTCCTTTCCAGCTCTCGCCTTTACGCAACTGATCCCACATTTCCTGATAGGTTGCAGGCGGTGTTTTACCGGAACTCAGTATGCTAGGACGCGATCCGATAATGTCCTGCAAGCGACGACCGGTATTCTGCAGGTAACTGGCATTCGCGTATTCAATCTGTATGTCACTGTCAGTAATCAGAATCGCATTCGAACTTTGTTCCACTGCCTGCGATAGCTTGTGTTGCGCATCAAGTGACTGACGGTGTTCGATGGCGAGTGCTGCCAGCCCGGCAGCCATTTCCAGCAATTGCAAATCGAAAGCGGAAGGCGCACGCGGATCTGCGTGATAAATAGCAAACGCGCCGTAGATTTTGCCGGAAGTGGAGACAATCGGCTCAGACCAGCAGGAGCGCAAACCGGCACGCTGCGCCAGCGGCCAGTAGTCGCGCCAGAACGGATGCACTGCAAGGTCTTCCGCAATCGTGCGCTCACCGGTGGCAATCGCATTGCCACAAGAGCCTACCCCGGGACCAACTTTGACACCATCAATTGCTTCTGAATAAAACACTGGCAGACTCGGTATAGCGCCGGCGCGTAAAGTCTCACCATCTTTATCCAGCAACATCACGGTGCAGTAGCAATGCGGCAAAATCGCTTCCATTTTGTTGACAGCTTCTTCAAGGAAGTGATGCAGCGTCAGGCTGGCGGTCACTTTTTCAAGCAGGAAGCCGCGTAGTTCTTCGATCTGCAGTGAATGCTGACGTTCGTTTTCCAGTTCAAAACGATTCAGTACATGGCCGACATCGACTACAAATTCAGTCAGTAAGGTACGTACCACTTCATCAAATGCCGCCGGATTTTCAGCACACACAATAAAACTGCCAATCGCCTGATGATTTACCTGCAAAGGCAAGGCAGCAATCGCACCACAGTGATATTGTTGTGCCAGGGAACGCCAGCCTTCAGCCTGTACCGGATCTTGAATATCCGGATACCAGACTGTCTCGCCACGGCAGCAATGGGGAAAATAAAAATCAAACTGGCGCTGAACGACCGCTTCGGGAATCTTGTTAATTCCGGTCAGAACGCCGCTGATACTTTCGCTGACAATCTGCATTTCCTGTTTGACCGGATCACATAAGGCTACCCACGCAACTTTCAGTCCGGCCAGAATGACAGCGTCCTGACAAATACGCGGGAAAAGGTCGTCTTTTTCTTCGATGCGCAGAATAGACTGATTGCACTGCGCCAGCGCCAGATACATTTGATTGATGCGATGACTTTTTTCCAGTTCAGCACGTAATTCATGATCAATCCGTGCCAGTTGCTGACGGGTTGCCTGTATACCCGCCATGATGCTGTGAGGCGATGCGTCCGGTTGATGTGACGGCGTATCAAACTGACCACGACCAAGCGCCGCCAGACATTGCTGAAGATCGACCACATTTCCGCCAAGGATAATCTGCAACTGGCGATAGGCGCGCCAGAACAAGCCCAGCGTCACCATGCCAAGTAAAAGAAAAGCAATCAGAATGTGATTTGCGGTTTTTTTACTTTCTTCGAGTTTCAGATCAAGTCGAAAAGACATCAGCCGGTGCGCTTCGGCAATCGGTGCCAGAATATTCAGTTTGGCGACACGGTACTCCTGATCGAATAGCAATCGTATGGCACGTTCACGTCCCAGATCGACATTCCGCCCCGGGTTTTCCGCCATATTCATTGCTTGTTTTTCCAGCTTTGCCAGAATG
Organism: Cognatundibacterium squillarum; assembly: GCF_014652435.1. Taxonomy (GTDB): domain Bacteria; phylum Pseudomonadota; class Gammaproteobacteria; order Burkholderiales; family Burkholderiaceae_D; genus Undibacterium; species Undibacterium squillarum. Next base: position 49,618 of record NZ_BMYU01000013.1, on the reverse strand, counting down.
TCGGAATTGGTTTTGGCGACCAGTAATAATTCGTATTCTTTATCTGACAAACCGGCTTCACGCAGCAATTGCAAAAGGGGTCTGCTTGGCGTAGTCACGGCAGCCGGACTGCCGGATTCCAGCGTCGGTGTCAGATCATGAAAAGCATATTCGCCAAACGGCAGACGCGGACGCTTGCCTTCCCGTACCTCCATCACTTCATTGAAATACTGGCGGTACACTGTGTCACCGGTAATGACATAGGCGCGGGCAAAGCGGGTCAGGTCTTCCGATGTACGGATCAGTTCATCGGTCAGTTCATGCGACACGAAGCGGTTATCGTTGACGTCATCCACCTCTTTCTCAGCCCTGACATACAAACCGAATGCAATCGCAAATGCGCAAAATGACACCAGCGTCAGCCAGAAACTGAGTTTGAATTGTCCTGATGCTGCTTTTCCAGCCATATGCTTTTACCCGCCAAAAGTGAGTTCAGTGCTGCACAGAATTTTCCTTCTATCAATATAGCTGAATTGGTGACAGGAAACACGGTGATCGGCGCAGCTTATGATGTTTCACATTCCGGCGTTGTATCCGGCGTTGTTTAAAGCACCGTTTTCTGGTTTCTGAGTGGTTTGTCAGACTGCTTTCATGCTGTCGGCAGCGCAATTTTTTACCGCAGGGCAATAAAAAAACGCAGCACAGCGTTTCCGCTGGCTGCGTTTCTGACAAGTTTTTTGACCGGCACTAATCGTTCATTTGATCAGATGTTCCACCAGTCTTTCAGTGCTCATGCCGGTCTGCTAACGGTTCTTTAGGATGAATCCGAACCAGCACGATGCGCGGACCATTCATTTTTTTCACCACTGCATCGAAGCGGTCAAAAGAAATCTTCTGACCTTCCGACGGAATTTCACCGAGCTTTTCCATGATCAGGCCACCGATGGATTCGACTTCGTCATCATCCAGTTCAAAACCCAGCGCCATCCCCAGCGTATGCAGCGGCAGACTGCCTTTGCCCAGCAAGGTGCCATCGTCCAGCAGCGTCCAGTCGTTTTCATTCTGACGGAATTCATCACGGATCTGCCCAACCAGTGCACTGAGCAGGTTGTCCAGTGTCAGAAAGCCCACCGGATTGCTGCCTTTATGGCCGACAATCGCAAAGTGCGGCGCACCTTTACGGAAGCGGCGGAATAATTCCAGCGCCGGCATGGTTGGCGGCACATATTCGACCTGACGTAAATGGCGACTCAGATCGTCCAGTGGCTTACCGGCCTGTTGTGCCAGAAACAAATCTTTCAGATGCAGCATACCGAGTACGGTTTTTTCATCTTCATCAAAATACGGATAGCGGCTGAAGCGGTGACGCGCAGCAGTTTCCATGTTTTCCTGCAGTGACTGGCCTTTATACATCGCCACCACTTCATTGATAGGGCGCATCAGATCCGAGACTTCCAGTCCGCCGAAATCCAGCGCCTGCGCCATCAGGCTCCACTCGTCACTGCCGGCATTGGTTTCATGGCCACCGCGCAGAATCAGGCGCAGCTCTTCCTGAGAATAATGTGCATCGCTGCCGTGTACTGCATCCAGTCCCAGCCAGTGCAACACTTTGTTGGAGCTGGCATTCAGCACCCAGATTGCCGGGAACATGATCCAGTAAAACGCATACAGCGGTGGCGCGGTCCACAAAGACACCCGTTCAGGCATGCGGATCGCCATCGATTTCGGCGCAAGTTCACCGACCACGATGTGCAAAAACGAAATGACAAAGAAAGCGAAGAAGAAGGAAACCGCGTGTATCAGTTCCTGTGAGGTGACACCGGCCAGTGCAAACAGCGGTTCCAGCAAACGTGCAAACGCCGGTTCACCGATCCAGCCCAGCCCCAGCGATGCCAGCGTGATACCAAGCTGACAGGCAGATAAGTAAGTGTCGAGATGGCGGTGTACGGTCAGTAAGAGTTTGCCGCGCAGACCTGTTTTGCGCGCCAGACTGCGTACCCGTGTCTGGCGCAGCTTCACCAGACCAAATTCCGCTGCCACGAAAAAGCCGTTCAGCAGCACCAGAGCAAATGCCGCAACGACCAGTAACAAATTATTCAACGCTTTCCCTTAAGAATAAACACGCCGATACTGTAGACGAAATTTCTGTGACGTGCATGGTTTCTGCATGTAAACAGTCTTAATTTTCAATACTTTGCCAAAAAAAGGAACTAATTCCGGCTAAATTCATCAGACTATGGCTGGCGATTCGCCCGCACGGCGGCATCGCTATAATGCATCAGACATACTCAGGCGCTGAGACCAGCAGCCTTTTTGCCCCGCCAGTCGGGACGTCCGCTATCCATTTTTTCAACCAGACATGCGCAGCAAACGCGCCTGTTGTCCGCAACAAACCGGCAGCCTTGTGCAGCATTAGATGACAAGGCTGACAAAATCAGTTACAACACGGAAACCTGTCATTTCCTCCGTGACAAGTATGCACGGTATCCGTTCTTCAGAAAGGAGTTTTCATGTCCTTTGACCATATTTTGTCCTGCATCGCACAGGCTGTGCATGAAAATCCACAAACCAGTGACATCACGCATTTACAGGCACTGGTCAACACCATCCGTCCGGCGAAAGCCAGAGACATTCAGCGCGCCACCGACAATCTGCGCGCGCTGTGCTTTTTACTGCGCCAGCGTCCGGCATGGCGGCATGCGCTGCGCTGCTACCTGACCCAGATCGTGTGCCGCCGCAAACTGGTGCATTTGCTGACCGACACCGGCATCACACTGAACGATGGTTTCTGGGGCGCCGCTGCAACGCGTGTATTTAACCGCTTACTGCCGCCACTGATCAATGATGAATATCTGAAAGATGTATTCGGACAGATTTTTAATCGCGATGATGATTATGTGTGGGTGCAGGGTGTCGCCGATGATGTCTGGGCCGACCTGATCCGCAGTCTGGGCGGGCGCTTACCGAAAGTGCGCCATACCCACAAGCTGATGACCGATGAAGTGCTGAATGCGGTACAAGTGTTGTCATACCGTATTACCACCATTGGTCTGGAAGCAGAACTGGTGCGCAATTATCCGGCCATTGAAAAATTCGAGTCGCCGTTCCTGCGCCAGAACGATGAAATCAATAATTACGCTGAAACCTACCGCGCCTGGTTTCACAACCCGCAGTTGCAGCGTGAAGACTGTCAGCACATTGTGATTTTGCTGACCCAGTGCGATGAAATCGTGCAGCGCATACGCAAAACAGCTGCGCAGAACGGGGTTTCTGTCAGTCTGACCCGCTTGCTGTTACGTCTGACGCAAAGTATGCAGCGCCTGCGCACCCTGCTGGCATTGCTCGACAGCCGTGAACTGCGCGACACCATCACACTGGCCGTGCCTTTATTCAAAGAACTGGTCAGAGCGGATAACCGTCAGCACAGTGTGCGCGAGCTGGTACAGAGCAATACGGAATTATTATCGCTGCAGGTGACCGAACGCGCTGGTCGCAGCGGTGAGCACTATGTCACCAGCACCCGCGAAGAATGGCTGGCGATGATGAAATCCGCAATGGGCGCAGGCTTTATCGTCGGCTTCATGGCGCTGATCAAAATCCTGTTCGGTGCGATGGCACTGGCACCTTTCGGTTATGCGCTGCTGTTCAGTCTGAATTACTCTGCCGGTTTTGTGCTGGTGCATATTCTGCATTTCACGATTGCAACCAAACAGCCTGCGATGACGGCAGCGGTCATCGCCCGCACCATAGATCAGGGTAAGCAAAAGCTGGATGAACTGACCGAACTGATCGTGCGCGTGATCCGCTCGCAACTGATTGCGATTGCCGGGAATATTGTGCTGGCGATGCCGACTGCGCTGATCATTGCGTGGCTGTGGTATGGCTTTACCGGCGACCATTTAGTCAGTCCGCAAAAAGCAGAACACTTACTGCATGATCTTGATCCGCTGCACAGCATGGCCTTACCACATGCGGCAATTGCCGGTGTGTGTCTGTTTTTGTCCGGTCTGATTTCCGGCTATTACGATAACAAAGCCAGTTACGCGCAAATTCCGGCGCGCCTGCGTCAGCTGGGCTGGTTACGCAGCTTGCTTGGTGAGCAGCGCCTGCAGCGCATGACGGATTACATCGGCCAGCATCTGGGCGCACTGGCCGGTAATTTCTTTTTCGGGATTATGCTGGGTTCGATCGGCCAGTTCGGGCAATTCTTCGGCCTGCCGGTGGATATCCGCCATATCACTTTCTCCAGTGCGAATTTTGTATTCGCGCTGACCGGACTGGAATACGCGGTGTCGTGGCAAGCCATGCTGTACAGCTTTATCGGCGTGCTGCTGATTGGTCTGGTCAATCTGGGCGTCAGTTTCAGTCTGGCACTGATGGTGGCACTGCGTTCACGCCGTGCCAGCTTTGGTCTGGGCGGCCCTTTGCTCGGCTTGCTGTGGAAGCGTTTCCGTCATGGTGCGCGTGATTTCTTCCTGCCGGAAAAACCCGTTACCGTCAGTGCCGCACCCGAGGGCTGGGTAGTGCAGGAACCGGTATTGTTACAGGAAGCGGCGAATGATCCTTTACCGGAACAGGAAACCGTCTCCGCACCTGTAATCGTAGCCAGTGTTTCCGCACTGAATACAGAAACTGCAGCGCAGGATACGAAGCCCGGTGACACCGATACAGCCGCCGCCAGCCGGCAGCAGAAATTGCTGTAAATGCCATTCCTGCTTTGCGCACAGTCACTGGCTGTGCCGCAAGGCTTGATGCAACGCAAGACAGCGCATATTGTGAAGCGAACAGACGCGGGAAGCACCCGCGCTCTGCGTACAATCCGGTGATTTCCTACTGAATGCGCTGCCATGTCCGACACTACTTCCGGCTCTGCCGCTCCTGCATCCAAAGCACTGACACGCCGATTCGTCCCGCACAGCTGGTTTGAAGATGTGCTGGCGATTCTGACCGGAACGCTGCTGGTTTCACTGGGCGTGGCCTTATTCAATCAGGCCGGGCTGCTGACCGGCGGCACCGCCGGACTGGCATTTCTGACGCATTATCTGAGCGGCTACAGCTTCGGCACGGTGTTCTTCATCATCAATCTACCGTTCTACTATCTGGCCTTCAAACGCATGGGCTGGCCATTCACGATCAAAACCTTTTGTTCTGTCGGGCTGGTCTCGCTGATGTCCGGCCTGCACCCGAAAATTATTCACCTGAGTCAGGACAACACGCTGGCGATGTTTTATGTAGCGCTGACCGGCGGCTTGCTGATGGGTGTCGGCTTTATCGTACTGTTCCGCCATCAGGCCAGCCTCGGCGGCATCAATATTCTGGCGCTGTATCTGCAGCAAACCCGTGGCATCCGCGCCGGTAAGCTGCAAATGGGACTGGATATCCTGATCGTCCTCGCGTCGATCCGCGTGGTCGGCTGGCAGGCGCTGGCGGCTTCTGTGGTCGGTGCATTTGCCCTGAATCTGGCGATCAGCCTGAACCACCGCCCCGGCCGCTATATGGCGGTCTGATCCGGCCAGCGGTTCAGCCTCGTGCTGCGGGAGAAAGGATTTCCGCAGCACCATCCCTCAGCACAACAAGCGCACCATTTTGGAACAAGCACTCTATTTCGGTAATCCGTCGCCGGAATTGTCATCGCTTCTGTGTAAAATGAAGCGACGAAGTCGCGTTTTTACGCCCCGCCAACACTATGGCGACTGACGGTGTTTTGCCAGCGCAAACTGCCAGCCGCTCTTTACAGAAAGCCTGCAATGAATCAAGTCGTTATCAGTGGTACCGGTCTGTACACGCCTGCTGAATCTGTTTCCAATGAAGAACTGGTTGCCTGTTTCAATGCCTATGTGGAACAGTACAACCACGACAATGCCGCCGCGATTGCCGCCGGTGAACTGACTGCGCTGGAAGGTTCCAGCACTGCTTTTATCGAAAAAGCTTCCGGCATTCAGTCGCGTTATGTGATGAACAAAGAAGGCGTACTGGATGTGAAGCGCATGGTGCCGCGCATTCCGGAACGTGCGGACGACGAACAATCCATCATGTGCGAAATGGCCGTGGTCGCTGCCCGTCAGGCGCTGGAACGCGCCGGTAAAACTGCAGCCGACGTGGATGCCGTGCTGTGCGCCGCGTCGAATATGCAGCGCGCTTATCCTGCAATGGCCGTTGAAATCCAGAATGCGCTCGGCATTGATGGTTACGGCTTCGATATGAACGTCGCCTGCTCTTCCGCCACCTTCGGTATTCAGGCCGCAGTCGGTGCGATTCAGTCCGGTCAGGCGCGCGCCGTACTGGTCGTGAATCCGGAAATCACCAGCGGCCACCTGAACTGGCGCGACCGCGACAGCCACTTCATTTTCGGTGATGCCTGTACCGCCATCCTGATTGAACGCGCTGATCTGGCAACGTCTGCGCACCAATTCGAAATCGTTGGTCTGAAACTGAAAACCCAGTTCTCCAACAATATCCGCAATAACTTCGGCTTCTTAAACCGCGCCGATGAAAGCGGTGTTGGTCAGCCGGACAAACTGTTCCGTCAGCAAGGCCGCAAAGTGTTTAAAGATGTGTGCCCGATGGCGGCGGAGGTGATCACCTCTACCGTGCAGCAAGCCGGTCTGGCGGTGAACGATATCAGCCGTTTCTGGCTGCATCAGGCGAACCTGAACATGAACCTGCTGATCGCCCGCCTGATTCTGGGTCGCGACGCGACACCGGAAGAATCGCCGACCATTCTGAACGAATACGCGAACACATCTTCCGCCGGTTCGATTATCGCTTTCCACAGATATCAGGACGATCTGCAAAGCGGCCAGCAAGGCGTGATCTGCTCGTTCGGTGCCGGTTACTCGATCGGCTGCGTTGTGGTGCGCAAGCGCTGATTCACAACGCGGCTTCACGCCGCTGAATCACGCAAACCACATCGCCGGCTGATATTGCACCGGCCAGAAAAAAACCGCGCTACGGCGCGGTTTTGTTTTTTGTCTGCAAAAGACGTTTTCTGCACGCCGGCTCTGGACGGCAAAGTCCCTCCTGCGGCGGATCCGGCACACGACATCTGAACGGTTAAAACAGCCCGAAAATCCCTCAAATGCGGACTTTTGCACAGCACCCTGGCGGTCGTCGGCAGAAAGTCTGGCGATCAGGAAAACTGAATTGCCGAAAACCGCATAACAACAGCACGCAATACGCGGCACAACCGGGCGCGTATTGTTGATGCGACCATCAATCCGGTCGGGCAAAAACGTGCACAAATTCGATTCTTTTCGGCAAGATTTCCACGCGGAAAGTTGTTTCAAATTCTCATTTTTTCGGAATTTTCACTCACAGTGATCATTAAATAAATTACAACTCATTACAAACACAAAAAATTCATACCAAAAACATCACTAATATATTTAGGCCATTCGCGAAATACCCGGCTCTTGTTTTCAGGGTCGACAGCGATTTGCATTTTTTCATAACTAAATATTGATTAGTGAGACAATTTTGAATCCTACGAAAAGCTTCTTCCCTGAAACGCGCATGCTCAGCATTTCTCTTGCTGTGGCATCCGCATTCGCCGCCTGCAGCACTTCCGCTTTTGCCGGTGAACATCACGCAGTTGAAAAAAACAGTATCCGCAAATCGTCTTCAGCGGAATCAATGATTTTCGGTCAGCACCACCAGCATCACAAACTGAGTCCGGCGGAGCGTCTTCCTAAGCAGGCACCTTCTTCCGTGACTGCTAAATTCGATTACAGCAAAAGTCAGGCGCGCACACTGATGCGTCCTTCCGCTATCGCGAAAGCCACGTCTGCAACCACAGATAAAAAAGCGATGGCCGCTGCCTGTAATGTCAGTGAATTTGCAGCAGCATCGGGATCTGCACTGGTCAGCCTGATCAAAAGCTCGGATATTAACTGTATCAATGATTTATTCAGCGTTTCCGGCAGTCAGGCGAATGCGATCTTCAAAGAAAGCCAGATGGTAACGGTCGCGAATGCTTTCCGTAATGCAGCATCCTCATACAACGGCACCAACAGCAGCAATATTGCGCAAATGGTGCTGTTCCTGCGTGCTGGTTACTATGTGCAGTTCTACGATAAAGCCGTTGGCAATTACGGCGCGAATCTGGTCAGCGCCATTCAGGGTGCACTGGATGCCTTTGTTAACAATGCGAATTTCGGCACGATTAACGATGCGCACGGCGAGATTCTGTCCGAAGTGGTTACACTGGTAGACAGCTCCAATCAGAATGCCCGTTATCTGAACAGTGTCGTGAAACGTATGCTGACACTGAACAACAGCTTCATGAATTCATGGTGGATGCGCAGCGCGGTTAACAATGCATTCACCGTGTTATTCCGCGGCCACCAGAATGACGACTTTAAACAACTGGTGCAATCGGATACATCGATCATCGACACCTTGTATAACTTCATGAATACCAACTGGAGTGTCCTCGGTACCGACAATGATTTCCTGGTCTCCAATGCCGCGCGGGAACTCGGACGTTTCCTGCAATACACCGATGGCAGCGCGATCAAAAATCTGGCAAAAGGCCGCGTCAAGGCGATGGTGGACCGCAGTAATGTCGGCGATAAAACCGCGTCCGTCTGGGTCGGTCTGGGCGAGATGATCGAGTTCTACGACAAGAAAAACTGCAGCTACTACAACATGTGCGATTACCAGACCAAGCTGGACACCGTGGTTCTGCCGATCAAACACAGTTGCTCACCGACCCTGCGTCTGCGCGCACAGGCACTGACACAAGCACAACTGGAAGAAGCCTGCCGTATCGTCGGTGGTGAAGAAGGTTATTTCCACCAGCAAGTGCAATCGGGCAACGTACCGGTGGCAAAAGACAATAATAAACAGCTGGAAATGGTGATCTTCAAGAGCAGCAAAGATTACGGCACCTATGCAGGATCGCTGTTCGGCATTGATACCAACAACGGCGGTATGTATCTGGAAGGTGATCCGTCGGATGTGAATAATCAGGCGCGCTTTATCGCCTATCAGGCAGAGTGGATGTTGCCGAAATTTGAAATCTGGAATCTGACGCACGAATACATCCACTATCTGGACGGGCGCTTCAATATGTTCGGTGATTTCAATGATGCGATCTCCGTGCCGAAAACCATCTGGTGGATTGAAGGTTTCGCTGAGTACATGTCCTACTCTTACCGCAAACTCGACTACGCTGATGCGAAAAAAGAAGCCGGATTAAAATCTTTCCGTCTGAGTGAAGTTTTCGCCAATGACTATAACTCCGGTCAGACCCGCGTCTACAACTGGGGCTATCTGGCTGCACGCTATATGTTTGAGAAACAGCGCGGCCGGGTCAGCAGTATTCTTGGTCAGCTGCGCTCCGGCGATTACAAAGGCTTCAACAGCTACATGAACAGCATCGGCACTTCGCTGGACAGCGATTTCTCGAACTGGCTGCCATGTGTCAATAACCCTTCATTGCCGCAATGCCCGGTTGTCGATAATAGCAACCTGCCGCCGAAAGCCGCTTTCGATGCCAAAGTGAATGGCCTGAGTGTTCAGTTCGCCGATAAATCCACCGATGCTGATGGCACCGTAAAATCGCGTCAGTGGAATTTCGGTGACAACACACCGGTATCCACGGAAACCAGTCCGCTGAAATCGTACACAAAAGACGGTACGTACAAAGTGGTACTGACAGTGACAGATGATAAGAATGCGACCAGCAATATCAGTCAGGATGTCACGGTCAAATCGACCACCGCGAATAAACCGCCGGTTGCTGACTTCAGCTTTGCTGCAGACGGCCTGAAAGTAACATTCACCGATAAATCCAGCGATCCGGACGGCAGTATTAAATCCCGCAGCTGGAGCTTTGGCGACGGAAGCAATTCCACCGATGCCAATCCGGTCAAAACCTTTGCGAAAGAAGGCACTTACACCGTGACCGTGAAAGTGACTGACAACGCAGACGCGACCACCAGCATCAGCAAAACCGTCACAGTAACGCAGGCAGCCAACAAAGCACCGGTCGCCGACTTTGGCGGCGCAGTCAGCGGGCTGACCGTCAAATTCACGGATAAATCCAGCGACGCTGACGGTAAAGTGGTTACGCGTAAATGGGACTTCGGTGACAACACCAGTTCTGCCGAAATCAATCCGAGCAAAACATACAGCGCAGCAGGCACTTATAAAGTGACCCTGACAGTGACTGACGACAAAGGTGCAAGCACCACCAGTGCCGCACAATCGTTTAAAGTCAGCAAGGATAACGGCGGTAATCAGGCACCGGTTGCCGGTTTCAGCAGCAGTGCGAATGGTTTGATTGCAGTATTTACCGACACTTCCAGCGATGCGGACGGCAAGATTGTTTCACGCGTCTGGGACTTCGGTGACAACACCAGCTCGACAGCAGTCAATCCGGCCAAGAAATATGCGAAAGCCGGCGTGTACACCGTGAAGCTGACCGTGACTGACGATGGCGGTGCAACTTCCGTCATTACAAAATCCGTCACGGTAACCGATCAGGGCGGCACGACCGACTTGCCGGAATGTGCAGGCGCGGCAGAACAGCTGGGCAAGAACTGTGCACGCAGCAACCTCAGCGCGAAAAAAGGTGAGTTTGTGTACATGTATCTGTATGTCCCGGCTGGCACACCGAAACTGGTGATCACCAAGTCCGGCGGCAAAGGAACGGCCGACCTGCTGATCAGTACCAATGGTACATGGCCGACATCCGACAATCTGCCGCAGAAAAATCTGGCAGCATCGTCTTCTGTCACCATCAACAACCCGCCTGAAGGCTATGTGTTTGTCAGCCTGTATGGCAGCAGTAAATTCTCCGGCGTGAAAGTATCGACGCAATACTGATCTGATGCAGCACTGATCATCACGCACAGTTTGTCCGTCGCAATCAGCGGCGGACAATATAAGCAGGCAGCCCTTGTACAAAACACAGCGGCTGCCTGTTTTTTCTTCATATCTACTCCACACTGCGCGGCACAGCCGCAACCAGCCACGTCATCCCGCCCGCCCCGATCCTGACAAGCACGTCGCGTGATCGCTGCTGAAGCATAAAAACCTGCCCGAAAACCCCTCAAATGCGGACTTTCGCACAGCTCTGTGGCGGTCGTCGGCAGAAAGTCTGGCTTTCCGGAAATTGCTAATGCGGAGTTCTGCACAATGACAACAGTCTTTACTTCATCCGGCCAGATAAAAAATTCGTTTACCTGAAAACGACGGCAATCAATGTCCCGATTTTTCGGCCAATACGCTGCCATGACGAACTATTGCAAAGATCACATCAAATGATTTCCACTCAGAAACGTTGTTTCAGATTGTTTCAATTTATTCACTATGAATCCCATAGCGCTTAGTTACATTCCGTAACAAGCAATGAAAATATACTAAAAAAATATTTTTAATATACAAATGTGCAAGCAAGACATCCGGACAGATGTACTGCCTGACACATTTACTTATCAATAAACATAATCAACTGAAGCCTGTTCAATTTCAGGGAGACAATTTTGAACATCAAAAATTTTTCTGAAGCCCGTCTGCTCACCATGTCAGCCGCGGTATTTTCTGTATTCAGCTTGTGTGGTACCGATGCCTTCGCGCATGAAACACACAGCAAAGATATGCTGAAAATCTACAAATCTGACTCTGCAGAAAACATGACTTTCGGGTCGCATATTCAGCACAAAAAACTCAGTCCGGCTGAGCGTCTACCGGTTCAGTCCAGCCCATCAACAAATGAGAAATTCGACTACAACAATAAACAGGCTGCCAGTCTTTTCCGTCCGTCTGCGCTGAAAGCAAATCAGTCGAAGGCAGAAAAAGCTGCTGCAGCCAAAGGATTGAATACAGCTGCTGCGGCCGGATGTGACGCTGCCGCATTTGCGGCCGCCAGTGGCAGTGCACTGGTCAGCCAGATCACCTCATCAGCGACCACTTGTATTAATAGTTTATTTAATGTGAAGGGTGCGCAGGCTGCATCGATTTTCAATGAGAGTCAGATGGTGACGGTCGCGAATGCCTTCCGCAATGCAGCTGCATCTTACGATGGCACCAATACTTCCAGCATTCTGCAACTGGTTCTGTTTCTGCGTGCCGGTTACTACGTGCAATACTCGGAAACCGCCGTTGGCACGTATGGTGCCAATCTGCGCTCTGCTGTTCAGTCAGCAATGGACGCTTATATCGCCAATGCAAATTTCGGACTGATTAACGATGTCCACGGCGAAGTGCTGAGTGAATTTGTCACGCTGGTCGACAGCGCCGGTCTGAATGCGCGTTATTTAAACAGTGTGGTAAAACGCATGCTGACACTGAACAGCAGTTTCCTGAACTATCGCTGGATGCGTACCGCAGTCAATAATTCCCTCACTGTCCTGTTCCGTGGCCACTACAACAATGACTTCAAGACTTTAGTTCAGTCTGACACCTCCATCATTGACACCCTGTACAACTTCATGAATACCAACTGGAGCGTACTGGGCACTGATAACAGTTATCTGGTATCGAATACCGGACGGGAAATGGCACGTTTCCTCCAGTATCCGGATGGCTCTGCACTGAAAAATCTGACCAAAACCCGCGTCAAAACCATGTTAGACCGCACCACCAACAGCGGTATCACAACACCGGTCTGGCTCGGTCTGGGTGAAATGATCGATTACTACGATAAAGCGAATTGCAGTTACTACAACCTCTGCGATTTCCAGAGCAAAATGGATGCCGCGATTCTGCCGATCAAATACAACTGCTCACCAACCCTGCGACTGCGGGCACAGGCGCTGACGCAGACGCAGTTACAGGAAGCATGTAATATTGTTGCTGGTGAAGAGTCTTATTTCCACAAGGTCGTTAAATCTAACAATACACCGGTAGCCAATGACCAGAACACTCAGCTGGAAATGGTGATTTACAAAGACCGCGACAGCTACCAGAGTTATGCCGGTTCGATGTTCGGTATCAGAACAGATAATAATGGTGGTATGTATCTGGAAGGCGATCCGGCAGATCCGAATAATCAGCCACGCTTTATTGCATATCAGGCAACCTGGATGCTGCCGAAATTTGAAATCTGGAATCTGACGCATGAATACATCCACTATCTGGATGGGCGCTTCAATCTGTATGGCGATTTCAACGCTGCCACGTCGGTACCGAAAACGATCTGGTGGATAGAAGGTTTCGCAGAGTATATGTCTTACTCTTACCGCAAACTGGATTATGCGGATGCGAAAAAACAGGCAGATCTGAAAACCTACCGTCTGAGTGAAATTTTCGCCAATGTGTATAGCCCCGACTCGACGCGTATCTACAACTGGGGTTATCTGGCAGCACGCTATATGTTTGAAAAACAGCGTGACAAAGTTTCGTCTATGCTCGGTTATTTCCGTCCCGGAAATTTCAGTAGCTACAGCAGTTATATGAACAGCATCGGTACGTCTTTAGATGCGGACTTCGCTAACTGGCTGCCATGCGTGAACAATCCGGCTCTGCCGCAATGCGGTGGCACGCCACCAGTCAACAATCCACCGGTGACTGCTTTCTCTGCCAGCGCCAGCGGACTGACAGCGAACTTCAGCAACGCATCTACCGACAGTGATGGCTCGATTACCTCGTATCTGTGGGACTTTGGTGACGGCACGACGTCTACCGCTGTTAATCCGTCCAAAACCTATACCAAAGCCGGTACGTACACGGTCACACTGAAAGTAACCGATAACGCCGGTGCAGTTGCCAGCGTCACAAAATCGCTGAGTGTCAGTACTGATCAGACCAACAAACCACCGGTTGCTGCATTCAACAGCACAGCCAGCGGCCTGACAGTGAACTTCACTGATGCGTCCACCGATGCAGACGGCAGCATCGCATCCCGCAGCTGGAACTTTGGCGATGGCACAACGTCCGCCGCAGCAAACCCGAGCAAAACCTACGCTGCAGCAGGTACGTATACGGTGACACTGACAGTCACAGACAATGCAGGTGCAGCCACCACGGTCAGCAAAACTGTGACGGTGAAAAACGATACCGCCAACAAGCCACCGGTTGCTGCATTCAGCATGACGTCGAACGGGCTGACATACAAATTCACCGATGCGTCTACAGATGCCGATGGCACAATCGCTTCACGTCTGTGGAATTTCGGTGACGGTACGACCTCTGCCGAAGTGAATCCGAGCAAAACCTACGCGGCAGCAGGAACCTACACCGTGACACTGACAGTGAAAGACAATGCCGGTGCATCTGCAACTGTGTCTAAATCCGTGGCTGTCACTTCCGGTGGCGGCAGCCTGCCAGAGTGTTCCGGCAGCGCTGAAGCACTGGGCAAGAACTGCACCCGCAGCAATCTGAGTGCCACAGCCGGTAACTATGTCTACATGTACATCAACGTACCTGCAGGCACACCGAAGCTGACCATCACGACATCCGGCGGTACTGGCAATGCAGATCTGTATGTCAGCACACTGGGCACCTGGGCAACCCGTGATTACTACAACTACGGTTCCTACAAAACCGGCAATGCTGAATCGGTTGTGATCAACAATCCGCCAGCTGGTTATGTATTCGTCAGTCTGTACGCCACCAGCGGATTCTCCGGCGTGAAAGTCACAACGCAATACTGATCGGCGTCAGCGCTGCTGTCGGCCAGTGCTGATGGCGGCGCTTGCAAGGATAGATCCTGCAGCCCGGCTGTATGACGCAGGGCTGATTCAACCGCGCTACGGCGCGGTTTTTATTTGCCAGCTTCGCTCAGCACGGATGTCACGTAATCACCATCGCACTTCCCACACTCAAGCAGCTGCGTCACTGTCGCCTCCGTCCTGCCCGAAATCGCCTGAAGTCGCCTGAAAATGCCCGAAATGCGGACTTTCGCACAGCTCTGTGGCGGTCGTCGGCAGAAAGTCTGGCTTTCCGGAAATTGCTAATGCGGGGTTCTGCATAAGCCGCTCTGCGAAGTGCAGGCGATCCGGCGACGGCAGCTATGTTTCCGGCGCGTTTTTGCTGGGTTTTCTGAGCCGACACCAGTGCAGGAAAAACGGCGATCGCGTCCATGTGTTCAACGGCCGGCAAGTTCAGCAAGGCAAGCAGGAAGCGACGTTTGAAAAACAAAACGGAGCCGTACAAGCTCCGTTCGTTCATTTTGTAAGGATGCTCTGCGATCAGGCTTTCAGCGCGGTTTCCAGAATTTTATGCAACTCTTCCATCGATGGCTGCCCCATATAGCGCTTGAGGATTTTGCCTTTTTTGTCGATCACGAAAGTGGTGGGTGTCATGCGCACACCGTCGAAGGCTTTGGCCAGTCCGCCATCCACATCCAGCGCGACCTGAAACGGTAACTGGCGGGTTTCGGTGAAATTCAGTACATAGTTCGGCGGATCGTACTGCATTGCCACCGCAATAAATTCCAGACCTTTATCATGGTATTTCTGATAGGTGCGCACCATGTCCGGCATTTCCGCGACGCAGGTGGAGCAGGAGGTGGCCCAGAAATTCACCATCACAACCTTGCCACGCAATTGTTCGCTGCTGATTTTCTGACCCTGCAGATTGGTGAAACTGACTGGTGGCATCACCGGTTGCGCATTACGTGCAACATTCAGTGCCCACAGCAAGGCACCGGCTGCGAGCGCAATAAACACGATAAACAAGCGAAAATGACGGGCATTCAGAGACTTCAGCATGATCCATAATCCTGACAATGTGGCAAGCGCATTGTACCCGTGTTACGGAAAACTGTGCTGTGCTTCGCCGGCCGGCGTGATGCAGCTCAGAACAATTTCCCCAGCGGTATCACGATACCGGTAAATACGCTCCAGTCCGGACTGCCAGCCGCCAGACCGCGGGTGAAGCCGATATCCAGCGTCATTTTCGGAGTCGGGCTGTACGACAACGCCATCAGCAACTGATGCTGGCTGGCGGTGCCGCGCCGGTAGGCGGTGCTGAGTTCAGCGGTCAGATCG
Source organism: Cognatundibacterium squillarum (assembly GCF_014652435.1). Taxonomy (GTDB): domain Bacteria; phylum Pseudomonadota; class Gammaproteobacteria; order Burkholderiales; family Burkholderiaceae_D; genus Undibacterium; species Undibacterium squillarum. The sequence goes on along the minus strand of NZ_BMYU01000013.1, from coordinate 33,701 downwards.
GTTTTCTCCATCACAGTCCATGATGCCGCCGCGGACAAGCCGGTTTGCCATGCCGAACTGCCCGGTTCTGCGAAGCCGAGACGGCTGGTATTCAGATTGATATCCAGCGCGCGGCTGCCATCGTCGTAACTCCAGATACCGTTCAGCACAACATCGGTTTTGCCGCTGCCCAGTCCGAATTTTGCGGTAGGGAGTTTATTGCCGAATTCCAGACCCAGCGCGCGTTTGTCATCCAGCGCATACGCATATTTCAGTGTAATGCTGGTATCGCCGATGCCGCGTTGCGTACTGCCATCATCATTCTGCTGACGAATATGCGCGTCGCCACCAAGCAGCACGCCCCAGCGCGGGTTGAATGCCAGTTTCAGCAGATACGGCAGACTGTCGCGGTACAAGCCTTCGCTGCGGCTGCGCGTGAAACCGGTTTCCAGTTCCAGCTGTCCGGTTTGCGGTAAAAATGCGGTATTCGATACCGAAGGCCGGTAAGGCGTGACACCATCGTCTTTTTCTTCGTCTGCATAAGAAACCAGACTGATACAACTCAGCAGACAGAATGCTAAGACATGGGCAGTTGGTTTCATCAAAACTCCTAAACGGAAGGCGGTGTAATCACTTTGCCGTTCACATGCGTGGTCAGCACAATCGCGGTCGATGTCGAGCCAAACGCATTCAGCTGATTGATCAGGCGCTGCAAATGTTCCACATCCGTTGCCAGCACTTTCATCACACAACCATCTTCGCCGGTCACGGTGTAGCAATCAATAATTTCCGGACTTTGCGTCACGTATTGCGTGTACGGTCTGCCCTGCTGCGTCGAAATCCGGATCATCGCCGTCATCTGATAGCCGAAGGCTTTCGGATCGACTTCTGCACGGTAACCGCGAATCACGCCACTGGATTCCAGCCTGCGTATGCGCTCTGACACGGCGGGCTGACTCAGATGCACCTGCCGCCCGATTTCCGCATGTGACATACGGGCATCTTGCTGCAATAAAGACAAAATTTTCTGATCAAACTGATCGATTTTGGAATTCATAAGCAAATCACCGTTTTTCCCGATGAGTACACATTATCAGAGCCTGATCACTTATGAAATCCTATTCAAGCATCGGGTGCAAATTGTTAGAGTAGCGTACAACACTTGCTTCGAATTTCAAGGAAAACCATGAAAGCCCGCCTCTCCGCCAGCCAGCTGGCCAGCCTTGCCGATCAGTATCAGACACCGTACTGGGTATATGACGCGAGCGTGATCCGCGCACAGATTGCACGCCTGCGTGCGTTTGATGTGATTCGCTTCGCGCAGAAAGCCTGCAGCAATATTCACATTCTGCAATTAATGCGCGAAGAAGGCGTACTGGTCGATTCCGTGTCGCTGGGCGAAGTGGAGCGTGCGCTGGCAGCGGGTTTTGATCCGCTGGCATCAGCAGATCATGCACCGATTGTGTTCACCGCCGACGTGCTGGATCAGGCAGCGATACAGCGCGTGACAGAACTGAATATTCCGGTTAACTGCGGCAGCCCGCAAATGCTGGAACAACTCGGCAAAGCCAGACCCGGCCATCCGGTGTGGCTGCGTATTAACCCCGGTTTTGGTCATGGCCACAGCCGTAAAACCAATACCGGTGGTGAGCAAAGCAAACACGGCATCTGGCACAGTCATCTGGATCAGGCACTGGCAATTATTGATCAGTATGGCTTGCAACTGCAGGGCCTGCATATGCACATAGGTTCCGGCGTGGATTACAGCCATTTGCAAACCGTGGGTGATGCGATGGTGGCACAAGTTAAATCGCTGGGACGAGATCTGAAAGCGATTTCCGTCGGTGGCGGTTTGTCGATTCCTTACCGCGATGGTGAAGCGGAAGTCGATACCGATCACTATTTTACGGTCTGGCAGGCAGCCCGCCGTGAAATCGAAGCGCATCTTGGTCATGCGGTCAGTATGGAAATTGAACCGGGCCGTTTTCTGGTGGCCGAATCCGGTTTGCTGGTGGCGGAATTGCGTGCGCAAAAGCAGGCGGGCAATAATTTCTTCGCGCTGGTGGATGCAGGCTTTAATGATCTGGCGCGTCCGGCGATGTACGGCAGTTATCATCGCATCAGCGTCTGCACCCGCGACGGGCAGGAACGCACAGGCGCATTGCAACCAACCGTGGTGGCTGGTCCGCTGTGCGAATCCGGCGACGTCTTCACGCAGGAAGACGGCGGCGTGGTGACGACACAAAATCTGCCGGCAGCAGAAATCGGTGATCTACTGGTGTTCCACGATGCCGGTGCTTACGGTGCCAGCATGTCTTCAAATTACAATTCGCGGCCGCTGCTGCCGGAAATTCTGGTAGAGCAGGATCAGGTAAAACTGATACGCCGTCGCCAGACAATACAGGAATTGATCGCCCTGGAAACCGGCATCTGATTTTTAATTATCAATATTTTTATTGATATTTTGAAATACCGATCAGCATTCCATGCGTAATTAAAAAAGCACGCTGAAAAGCGTGCTTTTTTGTATCCGGCGATAACTCATTTCCCCGGCGGCTCATCCAGAATGCCGGCTTTGCGGGCACGCATTAAGCCGTGATTAATCTGATCAATAATGCCCTGATCTTTATCAGCGCGAATCGCAAAATGCAGGGTATCGGCCATCAGTGGTTCCGGCGACGCGACCAGTTTGACATCATCCAGTCCACCGGCATCAACGGGCTGCTGATCACGTATCGCCTGCAAACGACGCTCGATCCACACAGGATTTGCAACCGGACTAGCAAACAGTGCCGCATCCATCCTTTTAAATAACAACTTATAAATTCTTGATAAAGGCTGGGGATGATCATTTTCCAGCTTAAATACTTTATCACGCATCATTTCGAATTCGTCGCTGAACTGGACGCCGCGTGGCACACCAATCACCTTGCCTTTTAAGTCCTGCAAATTCTTGGCCGGAAACTGGGCATCTGCGCGGGTCACCACAAAGATATACCGCATCACAACGGGTTGTGAGTAATGCAGGGTTTTCTCACGCTCTTTGTTTTTACTGATGCCGAAAATCAAGCCCTCTCCCTGCTCAAGCATCTTTAACGCACGTGGCCAGGGCACGCACACCCGTTTCAACTGAATTTGTTCAGCTAAGCTGATGAAATCCAGCAAATTACTGGTCTTATCTGAGGGCATCGGACCTGCACAGCGACCGTTAGGCATTTCTTGCGTGAAAACCTGATATTCCAGTGCTGCTGTCGGAAATGCCATACAAAGCAAGCTTATAAAGGCCAAAAACCGCACAAAGGGTATAGCTTGCAAATTTCGCAAAAACGCAGCACGCATAGGAATCAGATGCAAAAAGAATGCACTGATTCTGTCACAGAGTGTGCGTAAATCGGCTGAATGACGGATATCTGCGCTTATTTCGTGCAGCTTTGCAGGAATTGTCGTAGCTTTTCTGCGACGCTGCGCCCGTGCGTACCGAATCCTATGTGTCCGGTATCGGGCAAAGCATAGAGCTCTGCGCGCCCGCCGGCTTGCTGATAGCGTGCGGCGTAGCGTTGTGATTGCAGAAGTGGTACGGTCTGATCTTGCTCGCCGTGTATCAGTAACAGCGCAGGCAGCCTCGCGTTTTGCGACGCTGCAGCGCGTCTTTGTTCCAGCTGCCATTGCGGACTGGCTTGCCGGTACAAGGATGCAGCCTGCGGGTACGCTGCACCTGTCAGCGCTTTCAGCATCACACGCGGTGACATTAAGTCCTGCCTGTCCGGATCAGCGCTTTGCCACCAGGCGGGCAAATCCAGCGGCGCGCCGTGCAATGCTGCGCAACGCAAGGGAGCGTTCTTTTGCGCTTCCCACTGACCGGGCGTGGTTTGCGACAAGGCCAGCAAGTGCGCTCCCGCAGAAATTCCGATACCGGCCATGCGTTTGCTATCGCCACCGTATTGCTCCGCATGTTGCTGCAACCAGCCCAGCACGCACTTCATATCTTCAATCTGCGCCGGAAAGCGTGCAGCCGGTGCCAGCCGGTATTCGGCGGCCGCTGCAACATAACCTTGCTGACTCAGCCATTGCAGCAATTCCGGATAATCCTGACGGCTGCCGCCTATCCATCCACCACCGTGCACAACCAGCACAACCGGTGCCGGCTGCTGCGCACGCTGCGCCGGTGGCAGAATGTCCAGCGATAAGCCCTGACACAACGGCACGGTTTGCAATGCTGCGCCAGCCACCTTATGCAGCAGGGTGAAACTCAGCAGGCAGATAAGTCGTGCAGGCAGCATACAGATTCAGTTCAGGGTCAGCGGAATATCCGGCAGGCGGGCAGAACGACTGCCCGGCACTGGCGGGTTATCTGCGGCATGATACGTGAACACCAGCGAGAATTTCGTTTGCTGTGTCTGGTTATTTCCTGCGGCGTGAAATAACTGGCTGTGGAACAACAGCACATCACCCTGCTGCAACGGCACGGCCACGGCCTGTTTCAGTAAATCCTGATTGTCCGGATGATCTTTTTTCAGAAACTGCAAATCATCGAGCTGACCTTCATGCAGCGTCAGTTTGTGTGTTCCCGGTATCACCCAGAGACAACCGTTTTCCACTGTTTCGTTGCCTAAAGCAAGCCATGCAGAGACCAGATCCGCGCGCGCAAACTGCCAGTAACGGCTGTCGCGGTGCCAGCCGGTGGCGGTGGAATACTGCGGCTGCTTGGTCATCATGCAATTGTGATGCGCCTGCGACAATGCCGCGCCTTCACCGAGCAGACTGATCAGCGGTGCTGCCAGCTGCGGCCCTGTCGCCCACTGCGCCAGTTGCGGACTGCGCGCATACGCTTGCAGCAAACGTCGTGCTGTCATGCCACCTTCCGCATCACGCGATGCCGGTGCGCCCGGGTAGCGGGTATCGGCTTCATATTCGATCTCGCCGCTGTGGGCCGCCAGCGCCGCTTGTGCATCTGCAATAAGCTGCCGGCAAAATGTCTGGTCTGCCAGACCCGGCAGCACCAGATAGCCATGCTCACGGAAGAATGCGATCTGTGTAGGGTTCAACATCTGCAGTTCCTGCAAAAAACTGGTATTGTTCCACAGGCAAAGCGAAACAGGGAAAACAGATCAGCGGATTTTGTGCCGCAGCAGTTGCCTCTGAACCGCCGCGTAAACAACGGTTTTACAACAAAGCTGTGACCGCTTTCTGCTGCCGGGTTGTGGATTACACAGCTTTTTGCGCCGCATCAGGAATTCGGGCAATAATGTGGATTAGAACCGTAAGCTGTGACTACCCGCCACAGACTGAACGGCCACTCTGCCAGTAAGGGCCAGCCCCTCGCTCCACCCTGCGCAGCCCGGAACCCGGGTCAGGCAGCACAGAAGCCATTATCCATGGCTGACACGGCAAACATGCTCTGATGAACCGCAGAAGTCACAGACTTCATTTCATCCGTATCCCGCGCTGACTGCGAACACGGGTCACGGCTGATATGCAGTCCGGACTGACTGCATTTATTTTTAAAGATTGTATTTAACATGACACAAATTCTGGAAAACATTAACGTCAGTGCGTTCGACAATATGCCGACGCCTGAAGAACTGCACGCCAAACTGCCGCTCAGCGAAACTGCCGGCAGCGTAGTAGAACAAAGCCGCAATACACTGCGTGCCATTCTGGAACGCAAAGATCCGCGTCTGTTTGTCGTGGTCGGCCCTTGCTCGATTCATGATCCGGTTGCCGGTCTGGATTACGCCCGCCGTCTGAAAGCCCTGCAGGCAGAACTGGAAGATGTGATGGTGCTGGTCATGCGCGTGTATTTTGAAAAACCACGCACCACCACCGGCTGGAAAGGCTTCATCAATGATCCTTATATGGATGATTCTTTCCGCGTGGATGAAGGCATGGAAAAAGCACGTCAGTTCCTGCTGGATGTCTGTGAACTCGGTCTGCCAACGGCAACGGAAGCGCTGGACCCGATTTCCCCGCAATACCTGGGCGACCTGATTGCATGGACAGCGATTGGCGCACGTACTACCGAATCCCAGACCCACCGCGAAATGTCGTCCGGTTTATCCACGCCGGTTGGCTTTAAAAACGGTACTGACGGTGACATCGGCATCGCGATCAATGCGATTCTGTCGGCATCACATCCGCATTCTTTCCTCGGTTTAAATGCGCAAGGCCGTGTGTCCATCGTCCGCACCAGCGGTAATCCGCATGGCCACGTGGTGTTGCGCGGCGGTGGTGACCGTCCGAATTACGACACGGTTTCCGTGGCGATGGCGCAGCAGGCGCTGGTGAAAGCCAAACTGCCGCCGAATATCGTGATCGATTGCTCGCACGCGAACAGCTACAAAAAACCGGAGCTGCAGCCGCTGGTGATGGCGGATGTGGTCAATCAGATCGCGAACGGTAATCAGAACATTGTCGGCGTCATGATTGAATCCAATCTGGCAGCCGGTAATCAGTCGATTCCGGCGGATCTGAGCCAGCTGAAATACGGTTGCTCAGTCACGGATGCCTGCGTGGACTGGGAAACGACCGTCACCATGCTGCGCTACGCCGCAGAACGTCTGCGCAGTGCGAAAAAAGCCTGAACTTTTTCAGTGCAACATTCACCTGATAAAGAAACAACAATTTATCTTAAAAAGATTGCAAATATTATGCAATCTGCACAAAGATGGTGTACGAACTCATTACATCAATACCCGCGAGATGCGTTTGACTCATAGCGCAGGCTGGCAAGGCGGACAAGGCAGTGAATAGCGGTGCTATTCACAACGCGTCCAACGCTGTCCAGCGTGCGCTATGAGGCAAACCCTCCGGGAACGGAGGTGCCGGGCGCATTGCTTTGTTGCGTCGCTTGCACAGGCACCAGCCTGTGCTGCGCAACGACGCCGCGCACTGCATCCCGGCACCCCGCGTTCGCACTCGTGGCTATTGATGAAATGAGTTCCTATAAATTGTTGACATGACGCCGGCAATGTACCGGCGTCTTTTTTTCAGGGAAAACCATGTCTTATCTGCGTATTTTCAGCATTTCCGCGCTGCTCAGCGCCAGCCTTTCTGCACCGGCAACAGCACAACAGTCTTCCGCACCGGCAGATCCGCGCGCAGCAGCGCTGCAAGCTGCTTACGATGCTGCGTCGAAAGTCAAAACCGAAGGCCCTGCCGTCATTCATATGAATGATCAGGCCGATCTGAAATTACCCGCCAATCAGATTTATATTCCGATGCCGGAAGCCGGCCGCATTATGCAGGCCATGGGTAATCACAATGACCCGACCACACTGGGTTTGATTTTCCCGCGCGAAGGCCAGTGGATGGCGGTCGCCAAATGGGAAAAATCCGGTTACATCAAAGACGATGATGCGAAAAACTGGAATGCCGACGATTTGCTGAAAAGCCTGAAAGAAGGCACGGAAGAACAAAATAAAGAACGCGAAAAAATGGGTATTCCGGCGATTATGGTGGATCGCTGGGCCGAAGCACCGCATTACGACGCAGCCAGCCATCGTCTGGTCTGGTCTGTTCTTGCGAAATTAAAACAGGGGGAAGATCCTGATCCGGGCGTCAACTACAACACCTATGCACTGGGACGCGAAGGCTATATCAGCGTGAATATGATTACTTCCGCCAGCCAGATCGGCGCAGATAAAGCCTACGCGCAAACTTTGCTGAATAATCTGGAGTTTAACGAAGGCAAGCGCTACGCTGACTTTAATCCGGCGACAGACAAAGTGGCGGAATACGGACTGGCTGCGCTGATTGCCGGTGTCGCCGCGAAAAAACTCGGCTTCTTCGCAATCATCGCCGCCTTCCTCGCCAAATTTGCCAAACTGGCGATTGCCGGTGTGATTGGTCTGGGCATGGCTGTACGTAAATTCTTCAGCAAGAAAGAGGAAGATGCACCGGTCGCCGTGCCGGAAGATCACAACAACGACCAGCCAAAAACCGGTACCTGATTCCGACGCTGACATCGCTGCCGCAGGCGGCGATGTCGTAACAGCGTGTGAGTTTGCATCTCACACCTTCCGTCAGCACATCCTTCCCTGAAAACCACTTCCTCCCGATTAAGCCAGAGATCGTCTGATGCCGCCTGAAATGGCCTGATATCGCCTGAATTGGCTTATTTGCGGATTCCAGCACAGCAATGCGGCGGTCGTCGGCAGAAAGTGCGGGGCTCCGCAAACCCAACATGCGGACCTCTGCATAACGAACGCTGCTCAGGCCCCTTATTTACCGTTTCACACGACAAAAACAAACCGCCCGGCGGATGGCTCCGGCGGGCGGTTTGGGCTGGTATCAGAAGATACCTTTTGCTGCGTGCCTCAGGTTTTCAGGCAGACTGACTGCCACCTGAAAACAAAAACATCAGCAGATTACTTCGGTGCAGCCGCTTTTTTCGCAGCACCGGCGAAATCACCGGCGTACACATGGGACAGCAGTTCAGGCTTGATCATGCTGCGGATCACAGCATTCACCTGATCCAGTGTTACTGCCTGCAGCTTACCGTCACGCTCTTCGTGCCATTTCATGGTACGACCCAGATTCGCATTGCTGCGCAGGTAGTTAGCCAGAACTTTGTCCTGTGCACGAATCACTTTGGTTTCCTGCTGGATCGCTTTTTTCGCTTCATCCAGTTCTTCCGCAGTGATACCGTCTTTCACAAAGCGCTCCAGCTCTTCTTTCACGCCGGTTTTCAGCTTGTCCAGATTTTGCGGTGCAAACATTGCGTACACCAGTAAGCGCGATGCCGGATCTTGCGAGTTAACTGCCAGCTGGCTGCCTGCGCCGTAGCTGATACCGTCTTTCTGACGCAGACGGTTAAACAGACGGGATTTAATGCCTTCACCCAGGATCTGGTTCGCTACTTTCAGTGCCGGTACTTCGGCAGTATTGTCGCTGATCGCCAGTGGCAGCACTGCCAGGTACATTGCATTCGCTTTATCCGGTGTTTCAAAAGTTTCGTTGCTGGCTTTTGCCTGTGCTTTCAGCAGCGGAACGCGCTGATACGCTTGTTTCGCTTTCCAGTCGCCGAAGGCTTTGTTCAGCGCTTCTTTCACCTGTGCGTTATCGAAGTCACCAACGATGGAGAATTCTGCATTATCTGCACCGAGGAATTGCTGGTAGAAGTTTTTCGCATCTTCCAGTTTAGCCACGCTGTACAGTTTCAGCGATTCTTCCAGCGAGTAATCGTAACGGATATCGCCCGGTTGATAACCGGTATTGCTCAGGCGTTTCAGTGCATTCATCGCAACGGCTTGCGGCTCGTTACGCTGCGCTTCAATCGCTGCCAGATTTTCTTTTTGCAGTGTGTCGAATTCAGCTTGCGGGAAAGTCGGACGACGCAGCACATCGGACATCAGTTCGATCAGTTGCGGCAGATTTGCACGCACGGTCTCAAACGAAATATTCACATTCTGACCGCTGTGGGAAACACTGAGTTTGGCTTTCAGTTCTTCCAGACGGCTGGCGATCTCGGAACGGCTGTATTTGCCCGCACCGCGCATCAGCATATCAATCGCGACATCCATATTCACGGACTGATTCATCAGACTTTGCTCAGTACCCAGATGCAGAGTCACTGCGCCGCTGACGGTTTCGCCACGGTTTTTCTTACTCAGCAGGCTGACTTTTGCGCCGTTTGCCAGTTTGGTGTTTTCAGTACGCTTGTCGATGTTAGCAGTGCTGGTATCGAAGGTTTCACCGGCAGCAACAGCCGCACGGCCTTTGTAGCCTTCCACCAGTTTAGCCACGTCCGGTGTATCCGGAATTTCAGCGCGTTCAGGTTTTGCCACCGGAATGTACTGACCAAAGCTGCGGTTATCTTCTTTAAAGTAATTCAGCGCAACGCGTTGTACGTCGTCCAGTTTCAGGGCTTCGATACGGTCACGTTCGATGAAGAACATACGCCAGTCGCCCAGCGCGATCGATTCAGACATCGCAACGCACAGTTTTTGCGGATCATTGATGGTTTTTTCAATATCGTTCAGCAGCGAGGTTTTTGCCAGTTTCAGTTCTTCTTCAGTCACTGGTTGTTTCGCAAAACCTTCCACCGTTTCGATCAGCACTTTTTTAGCCTGATCCATACTCTGATCTTTGCTCAGCACGGCCAGATACATGGCATAGCCCGGCTCAGCCAGATTGAACGGCATTTCGCCAACGCCCACTGCCATTTTGCTGTCGACCAGTTTTTTATGCAGACGGCCGTTCGGTGCATTACCGATCACATGGCTGACCGCCGCAATCGCCGCTGCATCCGGATGGCTGCCTGCGGAAGTCGGGTACAGCACCGCTGCCATTTGCTGGTCAGTCACGCGGCGTACAGTCACTTCACGTACGCCGTCACGCGGTGCTTCGCGGGTCCAGGTTTTTTCCAGCTGGCGAGTCGGTTTTGCCAGTTTGCCGAAATTCTTTTCGATCAGTTCCAGCGTTTTCTTCACATCGAACTTACCTGCCACCATCAGCACAGCATTATCCGGCTGATAGTATTTGCGATAGAACGCTTGCAGGTTCTCGATCTTCACACCTTCCACGTCGGCTTTCGCGCCGATGGTGTTGTGGCCGTAGTTATGCCAGTCAAATGTGACGGCGGCCAGCTGTTTCCACAGTACGCGGAAAGCATTGTTTTCACCGATTTCCATTTCGTTACGCACAACGGAAAACTCGGTATCCAGATCGCTGCGGGCGATACGGGAATTGACCATACGGTCCGCTTCCATTTCCAGCGCCCATTGCAGATTGTCGTCAGAAGCCGGGAAAGTTTCGTAATAGTTGGTACGGTCGTAGAAAGTAGTACCGTTGAACTGCATACCGCGTTTGCTCAGTTCCTGCATGATGTTGCCGCGCGCTTTGGTGCCTTTAAACACCATGTGCTCCAGCAAGTGAGCCATACCGGTTTCACCGTAGCTTTCGTGGCGGGAACCGACGAGATAGGTGATGTTGACTGTGGTAGTCGGCTTGGATGCATCCGGTGCCAGCAGCACGCGCAAACCATTCGCCAGACGGTATTCAGTGATCCCTTCCACGGAAGTTGCGGCAGTCGCCGCTGCAGCTGCAGACGCTTTTGGCGCAGCAGCCAGAGCCGGCATTGCAGAAACGGCGCTGAATGCCAGCGCAAGTGCAAAGCAAACGGGTTTCAATTTCATGGTGTATCCAGTTCTTTCTGTAAAAATTTTGAAGTCTGCAGCGTGTTTGCTGCACACCACACCGGGATTGCGGCGTCAGGCAATATAGCAAAAAAAGTAACTTCATACATTTTTTCGCTGTTATGACACAAAAAAACAGCCTGTGATGCAACATCACAGGCTGTGAGACCATTAAACAATCGTTTAGTTTCAGCACGCACCGGTAATCAGGAATGCAGATTACCGCATAAGCCCTCCGGTAGCTTCAGGCAGTGCGTAAGGCGCGCATACAATCACGGTAATTGCGCTGAATCAACTCCTGACGGACATGGCGACCCTCTGATACCACTTTGTGTCCGCCGGCATACACATCGCGCACCAGATTATCATTACCTGCCAGCAACCAGGTATTCAGCACTTGCTGCACCGGCAAATCGGCCAGATTCGGATGTTCTGTATCCAGCACTACGATATCCGCCTGATAACCGGGCTGTAACTGGCCGGTGCGGCGGCCACTGGCTTGTGCGCCACCGGCCAGCGCCTGTTGCCACAGGAAATCGCCGACCCGCTTCTGCTCGGCACTGTGCGCAATATTGCGGCCCTGCAACCGCAGACGCTGCCCGTATTCCAGCCAGCGCAACTCTTCCACCGGACTTTGCGAGACATGACTGTCGCTACCAACACCGAAGCGTCCGCCCTGTGCCAGATATTCCGGCAGCGGGAAGAAACCATCGCCCAGATTACCTTCCGTGGTGGTGCAAATACCGGCAACCGCACCGGACTGCGCAATCGCCGTCACTTCTGATGCATCCAGATGCGTTGCATGGACCAGACACCAGCGACTATCAATCGCCAGATCACCGGTCAGCAAAGCCACCGGACGCTTGCCGTGAGCGGCGATACAGGCATCCACTTCGCGCATCTGTTCCGCAATATGAATATGCACCGGCCGATCCGCCGGCATGGCTGCCAGCACACGGCCTATCTGCGCAGTGGTGGTGGCACGCAACGAATGCGGTGCCACGCCGACTTCGACTTGCGCGGAGCGGAAACGCTCCAGCCGGGTAATCAGCTCCAGAATGCTGTCTTCGTCGGTACGGAAGCGGCGCTGATCCTCGCGCAAAGGCTGCTCCAGAAAATCGGCATAACTGTACAGCACCGGCAGCATCGTGATCGCGATACCGGCGCTGTCCGCCGCCGCCAGCAAGCGTTCCGACATTTCCGCCGGATTGTTATACCAGTCACCGGAAGGTGCACGATGTAAATAGTGGAATTCACATACACCGGTATAGCCGTGACGCAGGCACTCCATATACAGTTGCGCAGCAATGGCTTCCAGCTGGTCCGGACGCAATTGCAGCGCATAGCGGTACATCAGTTCCCGCCAGGTCCAGAAACTGTCTTTGCTGTCGCCCGCTACTTCGGTCAGCCCTGCCATCGCGCGCTGAAATGCATGCGAATGCAGATTGGTAATACCCGGCAGCACCAGTTCGGCACTGGCTTCACCGGCTTGTTGCACCACACCGGTTTCCAGCTGCGTCAGCGTGCCGTTTGCATCCCAGTGCAAACGTACGCTCTCCGTCCAGCCCTGCAGCAGATAAGCCTGCTTTGCGTATAAAGTATTTTTTTCAGACATAGCTCAGCCTTTCTGTTGCGCCTGCGCCCAGTTCACACAAGCCTGCAACAACTCCTGCAATAAGGGTTGTACCTGCGCAGCTTTTTCCGGCAGATAAGCAAACGGCGCGGCTTCGTTCATATACACGCATTGCGCCATTTCCAGTTGTATCGCATGAATATTCTGCTGCGGCAGACCATACTGACGGGTGATATAACCACCTTTGAAGCGGCCGTTAAACACATGCGAATATGGCTGTGCGTGCACCGAAGTTTGCAGCACGCCGGACAGCGCTGCGGATAATCCGGCATCGCAGGATTTTCCGTCTGCCGTACCAAAATTCAGATCCGGCAGTTTGCCTTCAAAAAAGCGTGGCACAACGGAGGCAATCGAATGGGCGTCCCATAGCACCACAGTGCCGAACTGCTGTTTTAAACGTTGCAATTCGCTTTGCAGTTGCTGATGATACGGTTGCCAGTAAGTGTTGATACGACTATCAATTTCCTGCGCGTCCGGCTGTTTGCCTTCTGCATACAGGGCTTGCTTATGAAAGGTATCAACCGGACACAAACCTGTTGTATCTTGTCCCGGATACAGATTCGCATTATCCGGTGCGCGGTTTAAATCAATCACATAGCGCGATTGCTGCGCGACCAGCAGCGATGCACCCAGCGCTTCTGCCATGTTGTACAGCGACGGCAAATGCCAGTCGGTATCTGCCAGCACCGTCGCTTCCGGCAATAATTGCTGCTGCACTTCAGCGGCAATCTGTGTACCGACATGCGGCATGGAAATCAGTAAAGGCACCGTTCCGGCGCGGAAAGTAAACACTTCGGACATGATGTTTCCTTATCGGTGAAGTAAGCGCTGCCGTATGCGGTCAGCGGCGAGACAAGTCTGTTGTATCCATTCTGTGATGTGCTTACCGGCGCGCTGCGAAGGCGCCATCAGCGACACCGTCGCAATCAGTTGCGCACGTGGCAGCAGCACAGGCGCACTGACGCCCCAGACACCCTGATCCACTTCATGTTCGCTGACGGCATAACCGCGTTCGCGGATTTGCTGTAAACCGTTCATGAATGACGCAACGCTGTCATCTGCTGCAAGACTGCCGCTTTCAGCCAGCGCCTCTGCCAGCAAAGGCTGCACCAGCGCTTCCGGCAAATGTGCCAGCAAGGCTTTGGCCGATGCGCCGCGCACCGTGGATCGTGCCACGCCCTTCACAAAGCTGCAGCGCAGCGCATGCTGACTTTCAACCAGATCCAGACACACAATATGCCCGTGCAGATAACACAGCAGACCGGCACTTTCACCGGTACGCGCAGACAAGGCTTCCAGCTCCGGCCGCGCTGCCTGCATTAACCACGAATGCTGATCAAAGCCATGCGCCAGCTGCACCGACATCGGCCCCGGTTCATACAGGCCGGTGCGTGCATGTTCCTGCACCCAGTCCCATTTTTTTAACACCTGCAAATGGCGGTAAGCCGTACTCAGCGGCAATTCCAGCGCTTCCGCCATCGCCCTGGCAGACATGGGCTCCGCAGCGCGTGCCAGTAAGGCCAGCAATTGCAAAGCTCGTTCGGTAGGAGAATCTGACATCACACATCACATAAAGACCACAAGTCAGCACATGCTAGTCAAGCCGCTGTCAGGCAACAAGCTTATTTTCCCGAAATTCGGTAATTGACAAGGATTTTTCCCGAATTTTTCAACGCAGCCGGGCGATGTACATACAGCAGTAAGGCAATAAAAAAGCAGGCCTGCGCCTGCTTTTCTGAGTGCGTACCGGCAAAAAGAAAATCAGCGTTTGCGCTGCTTACCCCACAAATCGCAATAGGTTGTGACGTTTTCAAAATTATCGCTGCTGCCATCGCTTTCGATGATTTTGATAAAGCCGTTCGGCTTTTGCGGTGTCGGGGTTGCGCCGCAATTGGTGTGTACCCAGTGGATGCCTTTGCTGCCATCGTCGTACAGCTGACCGCACAGCGCGAGCTTGTCGCCGGTGCGGATTTGCGCCAGCGATTCCGGCACTTGCTTACTGTTTTTTTCGTAGCCCTGAGCGAACACATTATCAATCGCCACATCGTAAATATCGTTGCTGCCATCCGGCTTCACTTTCAGATGGGTGTGCGACAGTTCAACGCCTTTCAGAAATTTGCCGGATGTGAATTTCGGGCCTTTTATCACGGTGGCGGTCATATAACTGCCTTTGCCGAGATCGCACTGGGCTTTATTGTCGTCAGCGTGCGCCATAGTGGCGGATAACAGCCAGCCTGCCAGCAGCATCAGTGCTTTTTGCATGTTTATTTCTCCTGATCATGATTCCGGGCACAGGATTGCCGGAACTAGTTGTACAAATAGCAGTCCATTGTAGTGCCGCGCTGGCGGCGATCCAATCCTTTCCACGAGAAAAATATGAAAATCCGACATTTATCCATCGCAGGATTCGTCAGCCTGATGAGTCTGCAGGGAGGAGTCAGTATGGCCGCTTCCAACACCGACAGCATTAAACCGCCGGTCGCTGCAACCAGTCAGTGGCAGGAAGTCCGTCACGGCGAAACTGTGACCGATCCTTACCGCTGGCTGCATAAAAAAGAAGACCCGAAAGTCATCGACTATCTGAAAGCAGAAAACGCTTACACCGATGCAATGACTGCCCATGTGAAACCGCTGGCCGATAAGCTGTTTCAGGAAACCCGTGCGCGCATGAAAGAAACCGACTTATCGGTGCCGGTACGTCGCGGCAACTACTATTACTACAACCGGTTTGAAGCCGGTAAGCAGTATCCGTTTTTCTGCCGCCGTCCTGCTGCTGCCAATGGTCAGGATGATGTAAATGCCAAAGAAGAAATTATGCTGGATGGTAATGCGCTGGCAGAAGGTCAGAAATTCATGGGCATGGGCGGTACGAAGATAAGTCCGGATGCGAATCTGATTGCTTACTGGGTGGATTACACCGGCTACCGCCAGTTCCGTCTGCAGGTGAAAGATTTGCGCAGTGGCAAAGTGCTCAGCGACTCAGTTGAGCGCGTGACCAGCGTGGCCTGGGCGGCAGACAATCAAACCCTGTTTTATACACAGGAAGATCCGGTCACCAAACGTTCTGACCGCTTATTCCGCCTGAAACTGGGCAGCCAGCCTGAGCAAGTGTATTACGAACCGGTAGAACAATTCGCACTGGAAGTCGGCACTACCAAAGACCGCGCATTTGTGATCGTGCATGCACAAAGTACCGATACCACCGAAGACTGGGCGATTCCGGCCGATAAACCAACGACAGCAATGCGCTCCGTTCTCGGTCGTCAAACCGGTCACCGCTACGATACCGATTCGCACAATGGTCAGTTCCTGATCCGCACCAACCGCAATGCACGCAATTTCCGCTTGGTGTCTGCGCCGGTTGCCACACCGGATGAAGCACACTGGACCACGATTGCAGAACATCAGAACGATGGCTTAATCACCGGCTATGAAGTGTTTGAACACTATCTGGCTGTGGCAGAAAAATCGCAGGCACTGAACCGCATCCGCATTTACGATTTTGCGAAAAAGAGCTGGAAAACCATCGCGTTTGACGATCAGGTCTATCTGGCGATGAACACTGGCACACCGGAATACCGCTCCGGCACCATGCGTATCAATTACCAGTCGCCGGTCACACCATCCACGGTGATGGAAGTTGATCTGGCAAGCGGTCAGCGCAAAGTCCTGAAGCAGCAGGAAGTGCTGGGTGGCTATGACGCCAGCCGCTACGAAGCCCGCCGCATCTGGGTGACAGCGCGCGATGGCGTGCGTGTACCGGCCTGGGCTGTCATGAAAAAAGGCGTGGAACTGAACGGCAAAGCACCGCTGCTGCTGTACGCCTATGGCAGCTACGGCATTTCGATGGAACCATCGTTCTCGCTGGCCAGACTCAGTCTGCTGGATCGCGGCGTGATCTATGTGCAGGCCCACATCCGTGGCGGTACTGAAATGGGTGAACACTGGCATGACGACGGCATGCTGATGAAAAAGAAAAATACGTTCTATGACTTCATCGACGTGGCCGAATATCTGACCAAAAACGGCTGGACCAGCCGCGACCGCCTGATCATTGAAGGCGGCAGCGCCGGTGGTTTGCTGATGGGTGCCGTCACCAATATGCGTCCGGATCTGTTCAAAGCCGTCCACGCCGCCGTACCGTTTGTGGACGTGATGAACACCATGATGGACGCCAGCCTGCCGCTGACCACAGGTGAGTATCTGGAATGGGGTAATCCGAACGAAAAAGCCGCGTACGACTACATGCGCAGCTATTCGCCTTACGACAATCTGGAGAAAAAAGCTTATCCGGCAATGCTGGTCACCACCGGTCTGAACGATAGTCAGGTGATGTACTGGGAACCGGCCAAATATGTCGCCAAACTGCGTACCCTGAAAACGGACAACAATCCGCTGCTGCTGAAAATGAATATGGACGCCGGTCACGGCGGTGCTTCCGGCCGCTACGACGCGCTGAAAGAAACCGCATTCAATTTCGCATGGATGCTGGATCAGTGGGGCATCAAAGAATAAGCACCTGCCTTCATTCTTTGTGTGCCTGACAAAAAAGCCCGGACTGGTTCCGGGCTTTTTTTCGTTCAGCACTGCAACTGTGTTTTCACCGGCATTGTCGTCCGCAGCAGCGCAACCCACACGCAACTATGCCGCTATCCGCATCCGCCATTTCCGCAAGCCCGGACTTTCTGCCGACGACAGCGGGGGTGCTGTGCTGAACACCGCATTTGAGGTGTTTTTGGGTGGATTTCAGAGCCATCCTCAGATCTGTGGAGCTGGTATCCGGAGCACGCGCTGCCGTTGGATTTTTTCCTGCCTCAGCAATCGAAACACTTGCCGCGCTGGCGGAACGGTTAAGATAAGTGCTGCCCTGATCTGTTCACTTTCTGACGATTTTTGTGAGGTTGCCCGTGTTCCCTTTCCTGCAACGCGCATTGCTGCGCACAAGCCTGTCAGCATTGCTCTGGTGTTGCGCTGCGCACAGCGGGGCGGCGGATACCGGTCATCTGCTGCAAAACTATGCTGCGCAACTGTTGCCGGACAGCGTGCTGCACTACGCCAGCCAGCCTGAGGGCAGGCAACGCCAGCGCATCGCCGGGATTGTGCATGGTAAGAATCCGGCGGAGCGGCAGGCGCTGCTGTTTGTGCTGGATTTGCACGATGACGGGCGTATGCAGGAAATTCTGCGCTCTGCCACTTTCGATTTTTCTGATCCCAGCGCCCGTACCGATATTGAGATTGTGGAAAGCCACGGAAATCAGCGATTTTCGCTGCAGGTGAATGCGCGCAGTGCCTGCGGCGTGTATGTGTCGGTGTACCGCTTTGCGCTGATACGCGGTGAGTGGCGGGTAACCGGACTGGATACCAGTGAACCGGCGTGTGGCCCGCAGCAGCAAATTGAACCGGGAACCGAAGTTTCACGCAACTTCCTCAGCGGCAAACATATCACCCGTGAATTCCGTCGCGCAAAAGTCCTCCGTACAGACATACATCAGCATCCGTATCCGGTATTTCCGCTGCAAAATTTTGCGATCTTTGACAGGCGCTACGAACAGGAACCGGCCGCCGCCCGTCCGTAAACTGCAGGTATCGCGGCAGTGCCGCAGTCGGGCGCTGTGCAGTTATCCGCATTCCCCATTTCCGCAAGCCCGGACTTTCTGCCGACGACAGCGGGGGTGCTGTGCTGAACACCGCATTTGAGGGGTTTTGAGGCACTTTCTGAGGTCTGGCGAGACCGTGGTGGCACAGCGGCAGGCAATACAAACTGTGGCTGGTAACGCCCGTAAAAAAAGCCCGTTGCGCTGGCAACGGGCTTTCGTGCAGATCAGGCTGAAATTTTACTGCTGACGGGTGGTTTTATTGTCCTGACAGCTGCGGGTGTCAAAGGCAGGCAGGCTGGCTTTGATGCTTTCCCATTTGGCCTGTTCATCCGCGGTGACCTGACGGAACTGGAAGGCGAAACGGGTGGAGCTGACGGCGCGCGGCATGATACGGGCGGTGCGCACGCCTTTGTTGTTCAGCTGCGCTAAATGCTGTTTGGCGGCTTCTTCGGTTTTAAATACGCCAAGCGAAATGCCCCATTTCAGCGCGCTCTGATCCTGAATCACAAAGTAATCGCCAACGCCGATGCGTTTCAGCTCGCCGACTTTTTTATCCGCACCTTCTTTGCTGCCCTGCGACGGGATGTACACCATGTGGGTCGCGGTTTCATTAATGTTCACACGGCTCTGGCGATCGCCGAGACCAAGCGTGCGTAATTTCTCTTCCACCTTTGCCAGATCAGTTTGCTGAAAATTGCCGATTTCCATACAGGCGATCGGTTCAGGCTTTTTCTCGGCTTTGGCTTCGGGCTTAGCATCTGCCTTCGCGTCCGGTTTAGCGTCCGGTTTAGCGTCCGATTTAGCATCAGCTTTGGCATCAGCTTTTTTCTCGCCTTCGCCTTCCGTTTTAGCAGCATCCGCGTCTGCACCGTCGGCAGCCGGTGCAGTAGCGGCGCTGGCCGCAACCTGTTTCAGCAGGTTCACATGGTGTTGTTGTTTCAGGCGCTCAGGCTCGCGGGTGTCGAGCGTCCAGTGACCCAGCCAGCCCATCTGAAAAGCGGCCAGACCAGCGTTTGCTGCTACCAGTACCCAAAATAAAAATCGCAACATAAATATTATTGTTGAAAGAGTTCCGGATGGGATTGTGCCACGACCCGCAAGCCCGTCAAGACCAGCGACGGGATCGCTTCGGCGCGACCCTGCAAATGCGGCAACAGGTAAGGCGCTGCCCCGCCGGAAATCAGGCAGCGCACCGGTTTGCCGGTTTGCTGTTCGCGTGCCTGTAGCGCTTGCAGAATCGCACCGGTCTGGGCATGAATGCAGCCGCTGACAATGGCCTGATCGGTATTATCCGCGAATGGCTGGCTGACTTGTATGCTTTCTGCGACTTGCGGCAATTGCGCGGTTTGTTTTGCCAGCGATTCCGCCATCAGTTTCAGGCCGGGCAAAATCATGCCGCCTTCAAAATGACCGGCGCTGCTGACGATATCCACCGTGGTGGCAGTGCCACAAGTGGCGATCAGTAACTCTTGCTGCGGAAACAGTGCACGCGCGCCGATTGCGGTGGCAAAACGGTCTGATCCCAGCCGCTCTGGAAACCGGTAATGATTTTCCATACCGGCGACGCAGGCAGCGGAACGGAAACGCACGGACTTAAGCGCCGGAAATGCCTGCGCCAGACGCTGCTCTATCGCTTGCTGCAAAGCGTCACCGGCAACATTCGAGATCAGCACGCGGCTGACCGGCAAATGCTGCCATTCAGCAAGCGCGCTATCGAGTGCATCATGCGCCAGCGATTCCATGCGCAGCCATGCCGACAGGCGCGTTTCCGGCGCAGCCTGCTCATCGGGCAGCGCCCATTTCACGCGGGTGTTACCGGCATCAATCAAAAGCAGCATGTTGATTTCCTATTCCTTAACCGGGCGCAATGATACATCGCCACTGACCACCCTGCGCACACCGGCAGGCGTGTTCAGCAACAGATAGCCTTCTTCATCGACGCCCAGCGCCTGCCCTTCCATCAAGACTTTGCCCTGATCCTGGATCTGCACCATTTGTCCTTCAAACACATGCAAGGCATTCCAGCGTGCAGCAAACGGGGCAAAACCGCTGATCGCAAACTGTTCCAGCAAACGCGCCAGTGCATTCAGCAAGGTGCCGAGTAACTGATTTCTGTCCATTTGCGCCAGCCATGGCGCATCCGCCACCTGCACACCGAGGGTCGCTTCCAGTGCTTCCGGCACCAGCAGATTTAAACCGATACCCCCGACTATCCATGTGCCGCCACCCGCTGCCGGTGCGGACTCGACGAGGATACCCCCCATTTTTTTGCCATCGCGCCAGATGTCATTCGGCCATTTCAGCCCGACCGGCACCGCCAGCCCTTTCAGGGTTTCGGCGACTGCCAGACCAATCACCAGCGGCAAGCCCATTAGTTGCGCACCGGACTGCGGCAGTTTCCACGCCAGCGAAAAAGTCAGCACTCCGCCCGGCACCGACAGCCAGCTGCGACCGGCACGACCGCGACCTGCGGTCTGGCGTTCTGCCACCAGCAGCAGCGGGCGCTCCAGCGTTGCGAGTCGCTGCATCAGATCAGTATTGGTGGAACCGGTTTCCTGCACCACTTCCACGTCAGCCAGCACGCCGAAGGCATCACGCCAGCCGGCAATCGCCTGTGCATTCAATAATTGCGAATTTCCTGTATTGCTCATCATCATATTCAGGAATGCCGCAGCTTACGCGCAGCGTTTGCATCAGCAAAGATGCTGTGAATCGCGATACACGCACTAAACGCGCTATTCCTGTTTCTCACTTTTGTAAAAATCCATAAAAAAACGGCACCGGAAAATTCTCCGGTGCCGTTTTCAGATCAGCATACTGCCAGATCAGGCTTCGCCGCCTTCTGCGATATCAGGTGCTGCGAACTCTGCAGTTTCAACAGCCACTGATGCGCGTTCAGCTTCCAGCAATGCCTGACGCTCATCCGCTTCCCAGCCTTCTTTCAGCTTGCGGGCGCGGTGGAATGCCAGACCGGTACCTGCAGGGATCAGACGACCAACAATGACGTTTTCTTTCAGACCACGCAGACCGTCTTTTTTGCCCATGATCGCTGCTTCGGTCAGAACACGGGTAGTTTCCTGGAACGACGCTGCGGAGATGAAGGAATCTGTCGACAGAGACGCTTTGGTAATACCCAGCAGGATGTTTTCATAAGTTGCAGGAATACCGTCGATCTTGTTAACGCGATCGTTTTCATCCAGCAATTCAGAACGTTCAACCTGTTCACCAACGATGTAGTTCGTATCGCCAGGGTTCACAACCACAACACGGCGCAGCATCTGACGCACGATCACTTCGATGTGTTTGTCATTGATCTTAACGCCCTGCAAGCGGTAAACGTCCTGCACTTCGTCAACGATATAACGTGCCAGCGCTTCGATACCCAGCAGGCGCAGGATGTCTTGCGGATCAGCCGGGCCGTCCACAATCATTTCACCCTTGTTCACCACCTGGCCGTCATGCACCAGAACCTGTTTATCTTTGGTGATCAGGAACTCATGTTTCTGACCGTCCATGTCGGTGATTTCCAGACGTTGTTTACCTTTGGTTTCTTTACCAAACGCAACCGTACCTGTCACCTCTGCCAGCATACCGGCATCTTTCGGAGAACGGGCTTCGAACAGTTCCGCAACACGTGGGAGACCACCGGTAATATCACGGGTTTTTTGCGATTCAGTCGGGATACGCGCCAGAACTTCACCCACGGAAACGTGCTGACCGTCTTTCACGGTAATCAGCGCGCCAACCTGGAAGCCGATCGTTACAGCGTGTTCTGTACCGGCAATTTTCACTTCCTGACCGAATTCGTTCAGCAGTTTCACTTGCGGACGTACAGATTTACCTGCTGCGCCACGGCGTTTCGGATCGATAACGACCAGTGTGGACAGACCTGTTACCTCGTCAACCTGTTTCGCAACGGTTACGCCTTCTTCGACGTTTTCGAACTTCACAGTACCGGTGTACTCAGTGATGATCGGACGTGTCAGCGGATCCCATGTTGCCAGTGGTGTACCGGCTTTGATCACGTTACCGTCTTTCACCAGCAGTGTCGCACCGTAAGGCACTTTATGACGTTCACGCTCACGGCCCAGATCGTCAGTGATCAGCACTTCACCGGAACGGGAAATCACGATCTGATCGCCTTTGCCGTTCGTCACATAACGCATGGTTGCTGTGAAACGCACGGTACCGTTGGATTTTGCTTCAACGGAAGATGCAATCGCTGCACGGGACGCCGCACCACCAATGTGGAACGTACGCATGGTCAGCTGTGTACCCGGTTCACCGATCGACTGCGCAGCGATAACACCGACTGCTTCACCGGAGTTCACCAGAGAACCGCGGCCCAGATCACGGCCGTAGCACTTCGCGCACAGACCATAACGGGTTTCGCAGGACAGTGGTGTGCGGACTTTCACTTCGTCGATACCCAGTGCTTCGATCTTCTCGACAGCAGCTTCATCCAGCAGTGTGCCAGGATGGAACAGGGTTTCCTGTGTTTCAGGATTCACGACTTCGTTTGCAGTCACACGACCCAGAATCAGTTCGCGCAGCGGAACGTTAACTTCACCGCCTTCAACGATGGCTTTCATCGCGGAACCATTGCTTGTGCCGCAATCGTCTTCGGTAACAACCAGATCCTGTGTAACGTCAACCAGACGACGTGTCAGGTAACCGGAGTTCGCTGTTTTCAGCGCCGTATCTGCCAGACCTTTACGCGCACCGTGAGTGGAAATAAAGTACTGCAGAACGTTCAGACCTTCACGGAAGTTCGCGGTAATCGGTGTTTCAATAATGGAGCCGTCAGGTTTTGCCATCAGACCACGCATACCTGCCAGCTGACGAATCTGTGCTGCAGAACCACGCGCACCGGAGTCGGCCATCATGTAAATCGAGTTGAAGGATTCCTGTGTGGAGTTGGTGCCGTCACGTTTCACGACTGGCTCAACTTTCAGCTGTTCCATCATCGCTTTACCGACTTCGTCACCGGTTTTACCCCAGATATCAACCACTTTGTTGTAGCGTTCGCCGGCAGTTACCAGACCGGAAGCATATTGCTGCTCGATCTGTTTCACTTCCTGTTCAGCTTTTGCTACCAGATCCACTTTTTGCGGCGGAATCAGCATGTCGTCGATACAGATAGAAATACCTGCACGGGTCGCCAGGCGGAAACCGGATTGCATCAGCTGGTCAGCAAACACAACTGTTGCACGCAGACCGCACTTACGGAAGGAAGTGTCGATCAGACGGGAGATTTCTTTTTTCTTCAGCGGACGGTTCAGTACGCTGAATGGCAGACCTTTCGGCAGAATTTCCGACAGGATGGCACGGCCAACGGTGGTTTCGTAACGTTTGATCGTTTTAACGAATTCACCGGTTGCGGCATCTTTCGGATATTCCGTGATACGCACAGTAATACGTGTGGTCAGCTCAACTTCTTTGTTTTCCCATGCACGGATCGCTTCGGACACGTCAGGGAACATCATGCCTTCGCCTTTACCAGCGATACGTTCACGGGTCGCGTAGTACAGACCCAGAACGATATCCTGAGAAGGAACGATGGATGGTTCGCCGTTGGATGGGAACAGAATGTTGTTCGATGCCAGCATCAGTGTACGTGCTTCCATCTGTGCTTCGACAGACAGAGGAACGTGGACCGCCATCTGGTCACCGTCAAAGTCCGCATTGAATGCAGCACAGACCAGCGGATGCAGCTGGATCGCTTTACCTTCGATCAGAACCGGTTCAAACGCCTGAATACCCAGACGGTGCAGCGTAGGCGCACGGTTCAGCATGATCGGATGTTCGCGGATCACTTCTTCCAGAATATCCCAGACCACTGGCTCTTGTTGTTCAACCAGTTTCTTCGCTGCTTTGATGGTCGTTGCCAGACCCATCAGTTCCAGTTTATTGAAGATGAATGGTTTGAACAGTTCCAGCGCCATCAGTTTTGGCAGACCGCACTGATGCAGTTTCAGCTGAGGACCAACCACGATAACGGAACGGCCGGAGTAGTCAACACGTTTACCCAGCAAGTTCTGACGGAAACGACCGCCTTTACCTTTGATCATTTCAGCCAGCGATTTCAGCGGACGCTTGTTCGCACCTGTCATCGCCTTACCACGACGGCCGTTATCCAGCAGGGAGTCAACCGCTTCCTGCAGCATACGTTTTTCGTTGCGGGTAATGATTTCCGGAGCGCGCAGTTCCATCAGGCGCTTCAGACGATTATTACGGTTAATCACGCGGCGGTACAGATCGTTCAGATCGGAAGTCGCGAAACGGCCACCATCCAGCGGAACCAGCGGACGCAGTTCCGGCGGCAGTACCGGCAGAACTTCCATAATCATCCAGTCAGGCTTGATGCCAGAACGCTGGAATGCTTCCAGAACTTTCAGACGCTTTGCGTATTTCTTGATCTTGGCTTCAGACTTGGACTCTTTCAGCTCAGTACGCAGTGCTTCGACTTCGCGGTCGATGTCGATAGAACGCAGCAGTTCACGGATACCTTCTGCACCCATAAACGCAGTGAATTCATCACCGTATTCTTCGTATTTTGCAGCGAAATCGTCTTCCGACATGATCTGGCATTTTTTCAGCGGCGTCATGCCCGGATCGGTCACAACATATGCTTCAAAGTACAGAACGCGCTCGATATCGCGCAGTGTCATGTCCAGAACCATACCCAGACGGGATGGCAGGGATTTCAGGAACCAGATGTGTGCAGTCGGAGAAGCCAGTTCAATATGGCCCATACGCTCACGACGTACTTTTGCCAGCGTTACTTCAACGCCGCATTTTTCACAGATCACACCACGGTGTTTCAGACGCTTGTACTTACCGCACAGGCATTCGTAGTCTTTGATCGGGCCAAAAATTTTGGCGCAGAACAGACCGTCACGCTCCGGTTTGAATGTACGGTAGTTGATGGTTTCCGGTTTTTTGACCTCACCATACGACCAGGAACGGATTTTGTCCGGTGACGCCAGACCAATTTTGATCGCGTCGAACTGTTCGTTAGGCTGGACTTGCTTGAATAAATCGAGCAGAGCTTTCATTGATGTCACTCCATTAAAGCGCCTGTGGCGCCCGGTGGCTGAAGATGCTGCAAGTGTGCATTCGTCGCTGACCCTGTTCGCATCAGCGGGAGAGCCCGGGGTGCATGCTGCACGCGGGTTCCGCGGATACCGGGAACGAAAAGCCACTTCCAAACTGCTGATAATTAAACGACTAAAGCCCGAAACACGTTCGGGCATAGTCAATTACTGAGATACTGCAAATTCTGTTACTTCAGCGACTGGTGAGCGCTTGTCAGTAAGCAAGCGCTCACAGCGAATTCGCTGATCAGTCACGTTCCAGATCGATATCGATACCCAGAGAACGAATCTCTTTGACCAGAACGTTGAACGATTCCGGCATACCTGCATCGATCACGTGATCACCTTTTACCAGGTTTTCATAAACCTTAGTACGGCCGTTCACGTCATCTGACTTCACGGTCAGCATCTCTTGCAATACATAAGATGCGCCGTATGCTTCCAGTGCCCAAACCTCCATCTCACCGAAACGCTGACCACCAAACTGCGCTTTACCGCCGAGTGGTTGCTGCGTGACCAGAGAGTAAGGACCGGTCGAGCGGGCATGCATTTTATCATCAACTAAGTGATGCAGCTTGAGAACATGCATGTAACCGACGGTTACGCGACGTTCAAATGCTTCACCGGTACGTCCATCGTACAGTGTGACCTGGTTTTTGGTCTCATTCATACCCAGATGGGCAGCAATGTGATCAGGGTAAGCCAGATTCAGCATACGACGGATTTCCGATTCATGCGCACCGTCGAACACCGGTGTTGCGAACGGCACACCGTTTTTCAGGTTGTTCGCCAGTTCCAGCACTTCACCGTCAGTCAGGCCTTCCAGATCTTCTTTCTTGCCGGACTCGTTATAAATCTTGCCCAGGAAGCCACGCAGCTCATCAGCCTGTGCTTTTGCTTTCAGCATTTCGCCGATACGCAGACCCAGACCTTTTGCCGCCCAGCCCAGATGCACTTCCAGAACCTGACCCACGTTCATACGGGATGGAACACCCAGCGGATTCAGAACGATATCTGCCGGCGTACCATCAGCCATGTATGGCATGTCTTCGATCGGAACGATGCGGGAAACCACACCCTTATTACCGTGACGACCCGCCATCTTGTCACCTGGCTGCAGACGGCGTTTTACCGCGAGGTAAACTTTCACCATCTTCTGTACGCCCGGCGGCAATTCGTCGCCCTGTGTCAGTTTGGTACGTTTTTCTTCGAACGCCAGATCGAACTGGTGACGCTTCTCAGCAATCGAATCTTTCATTGCAACCAGTGCGTTCGCAGCTTCGTCTGACGCCAGACGGATGTCGAACCACTGATATTTATCGATGCTTGCCAGGTATTCGCGAGTGATCTTGCTGCCTTTAGCCAGCTTATTCGGGCCACCGTCAGCAATTTTGCTCTCGAGCATACGCTCCAGACGCTCAAACGCATCGCCTTCCACAATACGCAGCTGGTCATTCAGATCGAGACGGTAACGTTTCAGTTCGTCGTCGATAATTTGCTGCGCACGTTTGTCGCGCTGGATACCTTCGCGGGTGAATACCTGAACATCAATTACAGTACCTACCATACCGGATGGTACGCGCAGAGATGTATCTTTTACGTCAGAAGCCTTTTCACCGAAAATTGCACGCAGCAGTTTTTCTTCCGGTGTCAGCTGAGTTTCACCTTTTGGTGTTACTTTACCAACCAGTGTATCGCCGGCGGAAACTTCTGCACCGATATAAACGATACCGGATTCATCCAGACGTGCCAGCTGATTTTCAGCCAGGTTGGAAATATCACGGGTAATTTCTTCAGGGCCCAGCTTAGTATCACGTGCAACAACGGACAGTTCTTCGATATGGATAGAAGTGTAACGGTCATCCGAAACCACTTTTTCCGAAATCAGGATCGAATCCTCGAAGTTGTAGCCGTTCCATGGCATAAACGCGACCAGCATATTCTGACCCAGCGCCAGCTCGCCCAGATCGGTCGAAGCGCCGTCAGCCAGAACGTCACCCTTCGCAACCACGTCACCGACTTTTACGATAGGACGCTGGTTGATGTTGGTGTTCTGATTGGAACGTGTGTATTTGATCAGGTTGTAGATATCCACACCGACTTCACCAGCCTGTGCTTCTTCATCATTAACACGAATCACGATACGGCCCGCATCAACGTAATCTACTTTACCGCCACGCAATGCCTGTACGGTTGTACCGGAGTCAACTGCAACAGTACGTTCGATACCTGTACCGACAAATGCTTTTTCAGGACGCAGACAAGGAACTGCCTGACGTTGCATGTTGGCACCCATCAACGCACGGTTCGCATCATCGTGTTCAAGGAACGGAATCAGCGATGCCGCTACAGAAACCACCTGACCGGTCGCAACGTCCATGTACTGAACACGTTCCGGAGAAACCAGAATCGTTTCACCAGCCTGACGGGAAGAAACCAGTTCGTCGATCAGCGTACCTTCTGCATCGATCGTCGCATTCGCCTGAGCGATCACATAACGACCTTCTTCAATCGCAGACAGGTATTCGATCTGATTGGTAATCTTCTTGTCGATCACTTTACGGTATGGTGTTTCCAGGAAACCATACTCATTCAGACGGGAATACAACGCCAGCGAGTTGATCAGACCAATGTTCGGACCTTCTGGTGTTTCAATCGGACATACGCGACCGTAGTGTGTCGGATGAACGTCACGTACTTCGAAGCCGGCACGTTCACGTGTCAGACCACCAGGACCCAGCGCGGAAATACGACGTTTATGCGTAATTTCAGACAATGGGTTAGTCTGATCCATAAACTGCGACAACTGCGAAGAACCAAAGAATTCGCGGATTGCCGCAGAAATTGGTTTGGAGTTGATCAGATCGTGAGGCATCAGATTGTCAGATTCAGCCTGACCCAGACGCTCTTTCACTGCACGTTCAACACGTACCAGACCTGCACGGAACTGGTTCTCAGCCAGCTCACCAACGCAACGCACACGACGGTTACCCAGATGGTCGATATCGTCGACTTCGCCGCGACCATTACGCAGTTCCACCAGGATCTTGATCACTGCCAGAATATCTTCGTTGGACAATGTCATTGCGCCGGTCAGTTCATCACGACCGATACGGCGGTTGAACTTCATACGACCGACTGCAGACAAATCGTAACGGTCTTCACTGTAGAACAAGCCATTGAACAGCGCTTCAACAGATTCTTCTGTCGGCGGTTCGCCTGGGCGCATCATGCGGTAAATCGCAACACGGGCAGCCATCTGGTCGGCTGTATCGTCCATACGCAGTGTCTGGGAGATATATGCACCCTGATCCAGATCATTTGTGTACAGTGTCTGAATATCGCGAATGCCTGCACGACGCAGACTGCTCAGCAATTCTTCTGTCAGCTCATCGTTAGCACTTGCTACAACTTCGCCTGTATCAGGGTCGACGATGTTCTTCGCCAGTACGCGGCCGAGCAGATACTCTTCCGGTACGGAAATGTGCTTAACTCCACCTGCCTCAATTTCACGTACGTGTTTAGCGTTGATACGCTTGTCTTTCGCAACGATAACCTTACCGGACTTATCAGTAATATCGAAACGGGCAACTTCACCGCGCAGACGCTCAGCGACGAATTCCATTTCCGCACCTTCGCTGTGCAGACTGAAATTATCGAAGTTAAAGAAGTTAGCCAGAATCTGCTCATTATTCATGCCAATAGCACGAAGCAGAATCGTTACCGGCATCTTACGACGACGGTCGATACGGAAGTACAGAATATCCTTCGGATCAAACTCGAAATCCAGCCAGGATCCACGGTAGGGAATAATACGTGCCGAGAACAGCAGCTTTCCTGATGAATGTGTCTTACCACGGTCATGTTCAAAGAACACGCCAGGAGAACGGTGTAACTGGGAAACAATAACGCGTTCGGTACCGTTAATCACAAACGAGCCGGTGGTCGTCATCAAAGGCAATTCGCCCATGTAGACTTCCTGCTCTTTCATTTCTTTAATCACTGGCTTGGTCGGCGATTCTTTATCCAGAATAACCAGACGTACTTTTGCACGCAGAGGCGCTGCAAAAGTCAGGCCACGCAACTGACATTCTTTAACGTCAAATGCCGGATCACCCAGAACATAGGACAAGAACTCCAGGCGAGCAAAGCCGTTGTGAGAAACGATAGGGAAAATCGATGTGAAGGCAGACTGCAAACCTTCATTTTTTCTTTCTGCAAAAGCTCTGTCTTCTTGCAGGAAGTTTTTGTAGGACTCGATTTGAGTCGCCAGCAGGAACGGTACGTTGTGAACGTTGGCGCGTTTCGCAAACGATTTACGAATACGCTTCTTCTCAGTAAATGAGTAGTGCATGGACACTCCGTGAGTGACAAGGAAGGATGGAGAATTCAGGATTCCTGACGCCTTGTGTCTTGCAGCGACAAAAAACCTCAAGTCTCAGCCCTTCAGGCTTATCAAAATTTTAATGGTTCAAACAAAACAATACAAACGCCAAAGATGCCAAAGAGGAACCCTCTCTTTCAAGAGGATTCCTGCTTCGACACAGGCAGATCCGGAGATCTGCCGTAAAACGGAATTACTTGAGCTCTGCTTTCGCGCCAGCATCTTCCAGTTTTTTCTTAGCAGCTTCAGCGTCAGCTTTAGCGATGCCTTCTTTAACTGCTTTAGGTGCGCCGTCAACCAGGTCTTTAGCTTCTTTCAAGCCCAGACCAGTGATTTCGCGAACTGCTTTAATTACGCCAACTTTGTTGGAGCCAGCTTCGGTCAGAATTACGTTGAATTCTGTTTGTTCTTCAGCTGCTGCTGCAGGACCAGCTGCTGCAGGACCAGCTGCAACTGCTGCTGCGGAAACGCCGAATTTTTCTTCGAAAGCTTTTACCAGGTCGTTCAGATCCATTACGGACATCGCGCCTACGGCTTCCAGGATATCGTCTTTGCTAATTGCCATTTGAAACTCCAATTAATTAATTACATTGATACGGTATTTGACGAAAACAAAAACTGCAATTAAGCAGCTTCTGCTTCTTTCTTCGCTGCCACAGCTGCCAGAGCGCGTGCGAATGCAGATACAGGTGCCTGCATCATGCCCACAACTTGCGCCAACAGTACTTCGCGGCTTGGGATGCTTGCCAGTGCAACAACACCAGCTTTATCCAGCGATTTGCCTGCATAGTTACCTGCTTTAACAACCAGTTTGTCATTGCTTTTTGCAAAGTCGTTTACAACTTTTGCAGCAGCAACAGCATCATCCGAGATCGCATAGATCAGCGGACCGGTCATTTCAGAAGCGAGGCTTTCGAATGCAGTACCCTCAACAGCGCGACGTGCGAGTGTGTTTTTCAACACGCGCATGTAAACGCCCTGAGCACGTGCGCTAGCACGCAGTTGCGTCAAATGACCGACCTGGATGCCACGGTATTCAGCTACGACGATAGTCTGTGCAGTTGCAACTTTTGCAGAGACTTCAGCGACGACAGCCTTTTTGTCATTCAGATTGAGACTCACGGTCAACCTCCATTAATGATATTTGAACCATGCAGCGGAATGCTGCATCGCTCGCCTATCGTTTCGAACACGGCGTCCGAAGTTAGGAGTTTCACTGGCGAACCAGTAATCACTACAAAACTTGTTCGGGTACACCATCTGCGCTGGGTTTTTGCATACCGCCAAAAAATTAACTGATTTTTCAGCCCAACGGTCTTTGACACTCTGAGTGCTTATCGCACTCAGCCCAAAGATTCGCCTGACCGGATTCCGGCCAGGGCTTAATTTTTTACGCCAGGTTTGCGTGATCTACACGTACGCCTGCACCCATCGTGGAAGACAGGGAGACTTTACGCAGGTACACACCTTTAGAAGACGCAGGTTTTGCTTTGTTCAGAGCATCGATCAGAGCAACCAGGTTAGCCTTCAGGTCCGCGTCGTTAAACGATTTACGGCCGATAGTGGAGTGAATGATACCTGCTTTGTCAGTACGGTACTGAACCTGACCAGCTTTTGCATTTTTAACTGCAGTAGCAACGTCTGGAGTTACTGTACCAACTTTTGGATTAGGCATCAGGCCACGTGGACCCAGAACCTGACCCAGAGTACCAACGATACGCATTGTATCAGGGGCAGCGATCACAACGTCGAATGGCATGTCGCCGGCTTTAACGCGTTCAGCCAGATCTTCCATACCTACGATATCTGCACCAGCTGCTTTCGCTTCTTCAGCTTTTGCACCTTGTGCAAATACAGCAACGCGTACAGATTTACCTGTACCCGCAGGCAGAACAACCGCGCCACGGACAACCTGGTCAGATTTCTTAGGATCTACACCCAGTTGAACTGCAACATCGATAGACTCATTGAATTTCGCAGTTGCGCATTCTTTGATCAGAGCGATTGCATCGTCGAAACCGTAAGATTTTGTACGATCAATTTTACCTGCCAGCGCTTTTGCTTTTTTAGTCAACTTAGCCATTACAGTCCCTCCACCGTGATACCCATAGAACGGGCAGAACCAGCGATAGTACGGATAGCCGCTTCCATATCAGCTGCAGTCAGATCTTTTGCTTTTACTTTTGCGATTTCTTCAGCTTGCGCACGAGTGATCTTACCTACTTTATCAGTGTGCGGCTTCGGAGAACCTTTAGTAATACCAGCAGCTTTTTTGATCATGTATGTTGCAGGTGGAGTCTTCATCACGAAAGTGAAAGACTTGTCTGCAAATGCGGTGATCACAACCGGAATCGGCATGCCTGGTTCCATACCTTGAGTCTGTGCATTGAATGCTTTGCAGAACTCCATGATGTTCAGACCACGTTGACCCAGAGCTGGACCGATTGGAGGGGATGGGTTTGCTTTACCTGCTGGCACTTGCAGCTTGATAAAGCCAATAATTTTCTTTGCCATGTTGGCTCCTGTTAAATTGAGTATTAACGCCCTGTTTCTCAGCAATTGAAACCGGGCTCCTCGCTGTTGTCAGTTTCAGCTTACGCCAGGCACTGACAAGCCTGAATCAGACCTTCTCTACCTGAGCAAACTCCAGCTCAACTGGAGTTGCACGGCCAAAAATCGTCACAGTAACGCGGATTTTTGATTTTTCGTAATTCACTTCTTCAATCATGCCGTTGAAATCAGTGAATGGACCTTCTTTGATACGAACGATCTCACCAACCTCGTACAGCACTTTTGGTCTTGGCTTCTCAACACCATCCTGCATTTGCTGCAAAATCTTATCTACTTCGTGCTGAGGAATCGGTGACGGCTTATTCGCTTTACCACCGATAAAACCGGTAACTTTGCTTGTGTTTTTAACCAAGTGCCATGTATCGTCGGTCATTTCCATTTCGACGAAAACATAACTAGGGAACAGTCGGCGCTCAGTCACAGCCTTACGCCCGTTGCGCACTTCAATCACTTCTTCCGTAGGAACAAGAATGCGGCCAAATTTATCCTGCATTTCAGCGCGTTCGATGCGCTCTACCAAGGCACGCTGAACACTTTTTTCCATACCGGAATAGGCATGCACTGCATACCATTTTTTAGCACTTTTAGGCACAGACACCTCTGGCGCTGCACCTTGTTCGTTTTCCTGAATGTTTTCGCTCATTATTTTTTCCATCCGAGGATTACGTCATACAACAAAATCTCCAGGATCTTATCAGTTCCCCAGAGGAAAATTGCCATAATCAACACAAAACCAAAAACTACTGCAGTAATTTGCCCCGCCTCTTTGCGAGAAGGCCAGACTACTTTTTTAGTTTCGCGTACAGATTCTTTACCGAATTCAATGATGCCTGCACCAAGATCAGAGATCGCGATCAGACCACCACCGACGATGAGACCTGCAACCAGCGCAGCTGCACGAATCCAGCCAGACTGACCTGCCAGCAGATAAAATCCAACGATACCAGCTACAACAGCAACAACCGCCAGAATGACTTTTACTTTGTCATTGGAGGTACTCACCGTTTCAACGGATTGACTAGACATACTGTTTAAACTTTCGATGCGCCGCAGGCTAGACGGTGGCAGGGGCGGAGGGAATCGAACCCCCAGCCTACGGTTTTGGAGACCGTCGCTCTGCCAATTGAGCTACACCCCTGTACCTGAGAAACAACTTGACTTGATGTGGCGATCAGAACAGATCGCCACATTATAACCGATATTACTCGATAATTTTCGCTACAACGCCCGCACCAACGGTACGACCGCCTTCACGGATCGCGAAACGCAGACCTTCTTCCATAGCGATCGGGGAAATCAGTTTCA
>NZ_BMYU01000012.1 GCF_014652435.1 Cognatundibacterium squillarum | reverse complement strand
GTCATCGTCAGGCTCCCCATAAGAAACCCCCGCTCTCGAATGAGGCGGGGGTTTTGCTTTGTGCGCGCCAAAAGTGCGAAAGCGGAAAAAGAACAAGAACTAAGCGAAAAGCACAAACAACACAAACCCGGAAAGACAAAAAGAAACCCGGCTCCCGCCGGGTTTGTGCTTTGCAGATCAGAAAACAGGCCAAATGCGGTGTTCAGCATAGCAGCTCCCCGCTCCACGGCAGAAAGTCCGGCTCTCCGGAATACATCAATGCGGATTGCCGCACAGGCAGCGCTCCGCCAACACCTCAGAACGGGTACGCCACCCGCACAACAGCAACATTTGCACCCGGATTCGGCCGCTTGATCGCGCCGTTCGAAAAATGCTGCACCTTCAGACCAAGGTCCAGCCCGTTGTTGAACACATAGCCGACGCCGAGGTGATCGCCAAATTGATATGTTCAGTCTCATTGTTGCTGGCAAACAAATTAAGTTTCTCGGCTTAACAGATGTTTGGTGGTATTCAATTGCAATATTCTCTTGCCTACGCTAGTGTTTTTCCTGAATACCTTGTGCTTTTTTTGATGTGTGTTTCCACATAATCCGTTGAAAGTGGGGGGGACGTGAATTCGAAATTCTGGCATGCAAACGTTGGCCTCTTTCCGGCAATTATGGTTTTTCTGGTTAGCATGGGTGTGACATTATTTTCCTGGCAACAAGTTAAGAAAAGGGAAATACTCTACCAGGAAGCTCGTTTTCAACTGACAGCCAAAGACATCGTTGACAACATTGAGAAGCGCTTAACACAACATGAGCAAATTCTGCTGGGAAGTGCCGGCTTATTTGATGCCAGCCCGACAGTTGATCGAAACGCCTGGAAAGCCTACGTAGACCGGCTGCAGTTGGCTAAGAATTATCCCGGAATTCTCGGGGTCGGATTCAGTTTACTACTTAAACCCGATGAATTAGCTAGGCATGAACAAGCTATTCGTGCAGAAGGCTTTCCTCAATACCATGTAAAGCCGGTAGGCAAGCGAGATTTATATACCTCTATTATATTTTTGGAGCCATTTGAGGGCAGGAATCTTGCTGCATTCGGATTTGACATGGCGAGTGAACGGACCCGGGCTCTGGCAATGTGGCAAGCTGCGGAAAACGGCATAACCACAATCAGCGGTAAGGTGACGCTGGTTCAGGAAAATAAGGGCAAGGTGCAGGCGGGCTTTCTCATGTATGTGCCAGTCTACCGCAAACAAAGTAAGCCTCAGAATGTTGCTGAGCGCCGTGCTGCGCTATATGGCTTTGCTTATAGCCCCTATCGGGTTGATGATTTGATGGAAGGTATTTTAGGACGGGGGGCGACAGGTGTAGAGTTTCAGATTTTTGACGGAACTGAGCTGTCACCTGAGAACCGGCTTTATGACACCACCATTGCTGCTGGCACGACCGTCGGGCAGCAGCACTTACGCTTTCGTACAGTCAGGCAACTACATGTTTTCGGAAGGCAATGGACTGTTGTTCTGAGTGAGCGATACGGTGCTCCTCAGGATGCAGATATTGAAGCAGTAAATAATCTTTTGTTGACAGAAAAGCAGTTGCCTCAGGTTGTATTAGCTTTGGGTACGAGCATCAGCTTTCTGATTCTTTTTCTGATGTACTTTATATCCAGGCAAAGGGATGCAGCGGTTCGATTGGCGGAAGAAATGACGTCAGAAATTCGTGAGAGCCACGAAACTTTGCGACGCAGTGAAGAACGTTTTGATTTCGCAGTGCGGGGAACCAATGATGGCATCTGGGACTGGAATATCGTCGAAAACAGTTTTTATTATTCGCCGCGCGTATTTGAATTACTCGGGCTGAGTGAAAATGACTTGCCTCAGGGACTGGATTCGCTGCAGGCACTGGCACATCCGGACGACAAAGCCATTTTGCAGCAGCAACTGTCCAATCATCTGCAGAATCATGCCACCTTCGATGCACGTTTTCGATTGCAAGTGCAGGGTAAAGACGGTACAGAATGGCGCTGGTTTAATGCCCGGGGAATGGCAATACGTTCTGAGCAAGGTGTGGCGGTTCGGATGGCAGGAGCGCTGACAGACATTACGGAGCGCTACAAAGCTGAGCAAATGAAATCGGAATTTGTTTCGATTGTCAGCCACGAGTTACGCACGCCGCTGACTTCCATTAGTGGCAGTTTACGATTAGCTTGTGGTGGTGTACTGGGAGATTTACCGCCAAAGGCAAAAAATTTGCTGGAAACAGCTTACAAGAACAGCCTCAGGCTCGGGGCATTAATTGATGATTTGCTGGATATGGAAAAACTGTCCGCCGGAAAAATGCAGATGCATTTTGAAGTGACGGAGGTGTTGAGTGCTGTGGAACTGGCGGTGGAAACTAATCGCAGTTACGCAGAACAATGGGGGGTCGGGTTTGATATTCAGGCGCAACTGGAGCATGCGTTTGTGCGTACAGACCCTGCTCGCTTTCAGCAAATACTGGCGAATTTTCTTTCAAATGCAGCCAAATATTCACCGAAATCATGCAATGTTGATGTGACTGTCGCGCGAATTGGCAGCATGATACGTATTTCAGTACGCGATTATGGTCCCGGGATTCCGATGGAATTCAGAGAACGGCTCTTTCAAAAGTTTTCTCAGGCGGACTCTTCTGACACACGGGAAAAAGGTGGTACCGGACTTGGGCTGGCAATTACCAAAGACTTGGTTGAAGGTATGGGCGGAAAACTGGGGTTTGAATCGGAAGTCGGAAAGGGAAGCTGCTTTTATGTTGAGTTACCTGAAATAACGGTTACTGCACAGAACCAACCAACATTAACAGAGCAAAGCTGAACTCTGAATCTTTTGTATGTGCACCAGACGCTGCAAGCAGAGATCATGCGCGTATTTCTGATCTGCCCCACACTTACGTTGTAGGGCGATTTCAGCTATTTGCCGCAAACCCTGCTTACTACGGTCAAACACATCTCAGTATGGATATAGTGAGGTTTGACCGTGTAAAGAATGGATGCATGAGCGCAAAGTTGCCTGCTGCGTCAGGCAACTTTGCGTGATTATGCCGTGCCTTCCCAGTAACGACGTGCTTTGGCAAATGCCTGAGCGCCGGTTTTTTTACCGATATCTTTACCGGCATTATTACCATCCGCGAAGTGAATGCCGCCGTACAGGCGCGACATGCCGGCTTCTTCCATGGCTTCGGTAAAGGTTGCCCAGCTCAGGGTGACCGGTGCTGTCGGCAAACTGCTGTCTGCAATCAGGGAACGCGCCGGTATCGTTGCGCTGTGACCGAATGCATCGCTGCCAGTGAAGCTGCGCAGGACTTCGGCTCCGGCCGCGGAGAACGCACTGTGACCGGAGGTGTATTCCGCGAATGGCGGTGTCGGGAAGGTATCGCGCTGGAACGGACGCCAGCCGGAACCGGAAATATCGACCAGACCCGCTGGCGGGCCGCCGGCACCGTAACCTTTGATGGTCTGGCTGTTGAATAAATAACGGATTGCGCTGATCGGACGCACGTAGTCATAGAAGCGTTTGCATTCCCACGTGGCGATACCCGCATCAAACACCGCATTGGTCAAAGCAAAGAACAGGCGCACGTCTTTGTCGTTGTCATGCTTGTCGCGCTCAGAAATGACTTGTGCAAACAGATTCCAGTGACCCGGCGGCAGTTCAGAGTTCGGGCCATCTGCCCAGTATTCGGCGATGCACTTTTGTTTTTCCGTCAGATTGATCAGCATGTCGACGATTTGTTGCGCCTGTGCAGTGAATGCAGGAGTATTCAGCGCTGCCGGTGGCCCCGGACGGAACTGGCTGGATGAAGTCATCGCAAACGGTACGACATGACGCCAGTGCGGTGCGATAAAGCCGGGAGTGCGGGTGACACCGGCGCCATCGGTAAATGTCAGCGGCTGCCAGTGATCCGGTGCGGGAAAGCTGCTCATCGGTGTGGTGCCGGTGAACACTGTTGAAGGATTCATCGGTGCGTAGCCCGTGTAATCCGCGTAGGGTGTACCGGAGGCAGTCAGACTGCCATCCTGATTCGAGCCATCGCCGCGACGGAAATCAATTACCGCCTGTGCCGCCAGATTGCCGATGCCTTCCGGCTGTGCCGGATCAAAAGATGCCGAAACGCTGAATCCGAGCTGGCTCATGGCTTTATCGAAAATCGCTTTCTGCGCAGGAAACTGGTTCAGACATGCTGCATACGCCGCCTGACTCATGGCTTTGACTTTATTCGCAGCAGTACGTTCTGCCTCCGGACGGCGCAGTGCGCCACGCAGGCGCGTGCCGACCGCAACGGCATCATAAGCAGCCCAGGCATCATAAATAGCGGTATGGATAACCGCGAGTGAGCGCGCGACCATCGGTGGCCCCGGTTTCGCATCACGTACGGCAGCCAGTGCCGCGGTATTCCATAACACCACCACTTTCGGTTGCGGTGCTTCCGCAACGCTGCTAGTGTTGTTATCGCTGCCACCGCAACCGGGCAGGGCGGCGGCGGTACCACTGATGGCGCTGATGCGCAGGAAGTCGCGTCTTTTCATATTGTTCTCTCTGGTTGTTTATTGTTCGCTGCGAAGATTAAAAAATAACGCACAGCTCAATTAATGCCAATATCAAAGTTATAAATTACTTAAATATTATGTTGGCAGGAAGGGATAAAGTGATGAACAGGACGATGATTGACGTGATGGCATCTGTTTGCAGGAAAAGAACGTGTTTGCGGAAAGTGTGGCGGTAAGCCAGATCAGCCACTGAAAACATGTCAAATGCGGTATTCAGCACAGCAACTCGCCGCTCCACGGCAGAAAGTCCGGCTCTCCAGAATGCATCGATGCGGATAGCTGCACAGTGAGGCACGGCAATCATCCGCAGTGTTGTGTGTAAACGATCCGGAAAGCCGGAAAAGAAAACGGGTTCTGCTGTTCAGGCAGAACCCGTTAGTGCAGCAGAATCACCAGCCCCGCTGAAAGCTAAGATCCGTGGCCGGCGCTATCAGCGTGCATCGCGGCCACGGGTTTTACGCTGCAGCACGAAGATAGGCTGCGCCCACGGCATTTCTTTTTTCTTTTTGCTGGTGATCAGCGTCAGTTCAGACGGATCATACACATCGGTGTTGTGCGTCAGCGGTGTGGTCATCAGATACTGCGCATCGGTGTTTTTCAGGAATTCGCCGACCAGCTGAATATTGCGGATATCCAGATGGGCAAACGGTTCATCGATAAATACGAAGCCGCCACTGCCGTCTTCGGATTTTAATAAACCGATTAACAAAATCAGCGACTTCATCACCTGTTGTCCGCCGGAAGCTTCGCCGTCGTTCATACCAATCGGGCCTTTGCCGTCGAATTTGAAGCGTACATGCAGGCCGGCCTGATTCAGCTGGATATCATCGTTTTCCAGTTTTACCGGATCGGTATGCACTTCGATGCCAGCCAGTTCACCCAGTTCACGGATGTTTTTGCTGTAAGCCTTGATGGTGAAACGCAGACGTTCGATATAAGCAGCGCGGGCGTTGATGGTGGCTTCAATCGCGCGGTTATTCTGATAGCGGCGCTCTTCGGTTTCAGAGACGCGGGTTTGCAGCAAATGCTGCAGGCGGCTGTACTGGCTGACCACGGTTGCATCGGTTTCCCAGTCTTCACGCGCCAGCTGATTGCCGAGATTACGCAAACGCAGCTCGGTCTGATGCGCGTTTTCATGTTCCGCGATCAGCGCTTCGCGATGCGCGCGGCGACGCCAGCCAACCGGCAAATGTTTCCATTCTGCACGCAGATTGCATAAGTGTTCCGCATGGCTGCGGCGTTCTTCGGAATAGCGTTTTTCTGCCTGTGATTTTTGCGCTTCGGTTTCTGCCAGAGCGGCTTTGGCCTGTTCCCATTTCAGATGCGTGACCGAGCGCTGTTCTGTCGCGGATTTCAGCAGCGGCGCAATTTCACCGAGACGTGTTCCGGTTTCGGTACGCTGCATGCGCAGTGGCGCAACCTGCTGTACGGCCTCGTCAAATTCAGCCTGACGAGCCATCAGTTCCTTGGTGGCATCGACACCGGCCAGACGGCTGCGGATATCGCTGATCTCGCTGGCCAGACGCGAGATTTGCAGTGTCAGCTGATCTTCCTGTGCCTGCAGACGCGGCAGACTGCGCTGCAGCGCTTCCATACGTTGCGAACGGCCCGCATTACCGAAGCGGTAACGCGAAACTTCCACAAACAGGGAGCGTCCGCCGCGACGTTCGAAATGATAGGCTTCCGGCGTGATCCATTCGCGCTGACGCGAAAACGCCAGACCTTCTTCAATCGAATCGACACGGGTAATGCGCTGCAGCTGATCAATCAGCCATTCCGGCGCGAGCGCGGTGAAATTCACTACCGACAATAAACTGTTATCTTTGACCAGTGGTGCACTGACGCGGTCTGCCACGATGAAGTGGTTGTAGCGCTGTTTTTCACCGATTTTATACGCACGCTGTGCATCGCTGGCTTTGTCCAGCAGGATCACCGAGGTATAGCTGCGCAGCACGCCTTCAATTGCCGCCTGCCATGCAGGATCTGTTACTTCGACGATATCGGTCAGCATGCAGTGCGCGATGTCTTCGTCACGCAGCGCTTTGCGCATCTGACGCACATTGTCCGGGTCCGGCAAACCGGTTTTGCCCTGTAATGCAGAAATGGTGGACTGGTCAGCCGCGATGCGCTGGCTGAGCTGATCGCGTTCGGATTTCAGGCGGGTGAATTCGCTCTCTTTCTGCGTTAAACCCTGCGCCAGATCGGCAACCTGTTCATCGGCTTCTGCTGCCAGTTTTTCCAGACGCTGCTTTTGTTCCAGCAAACTTTCCAGCGGCTTCAGTTTGCTGTTGATTCTGCCCAGTTGTTCGCGCAGTGTGTTTTCTTCCTGTTCCAGCGCTGCTTCAGACTGGCGCGATTCGGTCAGGGTTTGCGCCAGCTTCGCAATGTGCTGACGCTGGCTGCTCAGGGTTTCATTCTGGCTGCCCAGATGGCGGCGCGATGCGCGCAGGCTGGCAGAAATGCCACCGGCTTTTTCACGTGCTTCATGGTACTGCAGGGTCGGTAATACCGATTCCTGCAAATCGCGTTTTTCTTTGTTCAGACTTTCATACTGATGGAAATTGGCGACACGCAGACGCAAGCCTTCCAGACTGGTTTTTGCGCCATCCAGTTCGGTTTCAAAACGCTGTAATTCAATTTCCGTATCGTGCTGATGGCGCTTCGCATCGTCGTAGGCATCCAGCACTTCTTTATCACCGAATACCTGAAACACCAGATCCAGCAACTGACGCGGCGAGTATTCGCACAGCTTGTCGGTTTCGCCCTGTTCCAGTGCCAGCACCTTGCCCATCGCATTCGATAAACCTGCATGCGCCAGACGTTTGCGGTAACTTTCCACACCCAGCCAGTCACTGGCTTCAGTGACTTCTTCGATGTCCACCACGCCGCCGCGCATCAGATACTGACGTTTCCAATCGCCGCCGTTTTTTTCGATTTTGCAGATCAGCGTGACCTCATCGTCATACAGACCGGACATGCGGAACGGACGATTGGAAATCTGCGGGCCGACCGCTTTGTTATCAACCACGGCGCGTATCCACGACGATTGCTGGCCGGAGTGACGCGCATAATGTTTATACGAACGGCCCATCGAGCATTCCAGCCCGAACAGCGTGCGCAATGCATCCAGCAGTGTGGTTTTGCCGGAACCGTTCTGGCCGGCAATGGTAATGATTTTCGCATTCAGCGGAATATTTTTGATGCGCTGCCAGTAATCCCAGTGCACCAGTTCCAGCGATTGAAGATGAAACATAATTCTGTCTTATTAACGTTGAGACGGCGGGATGCCTGATCAGGAGGCGTCGTCAGCGGACGGTTCCGCGACATCATCCTGCGTGCTTTGCAGTTCAGCAGCAAGGCGGCTGACCGGCAGCGGGAAAATATCCGATAAGGCGCCGTTGATAATGCGGTCGCGCAGGGTATCGGTATCCATCAGCAAATCCAGCAGCGGGCCTTCCAGCAACTGATCGCCCTTGCGTTCGATAAATCCCAGACGTGCCAGCAAACCCAGATTCATATCCAGACGGGTTTTTTTGCCGAGTTTTTCACCGAAATCCGCCAGCAGCGCACGGTAAGAAATACCGACCGAGGTTTCTTCGGCGCGCAGCATCGGTTTTTCTTTGCCGAACATATCGGTCTGGTCTTCCGCTGCAGCCTGATGCGCTTCCTGACGGGCGCGTTTCGGCAGAATAATCAGCGACCACAACACCACCAGCAAGGCCACGCCGTCACGCGCCAGACCGAAATTATTGTTTTGCCAGGTTTCGCGCGTACCGAATACACGCGGTTCGCAATCGCGGGTAAATGCCAGCGTCACGTGATCGGCATACACATTGTCCACAAAGCGCATGCCGCAGGCTTTCAGGCGCGCATCCAGATCGGTACGGAAAATTTCGTCAGACAAGGCGCGTTTCACCAGCTTATCGTCACGGCGCAAGGTCTGATGCGCCAGTAATCTGGCGATCAGGATTTGTACTTCTTCAGTCATGATGTGGAATCAGAATTCGGTGTGGTTTCGGATGGCAGGCGGGCGATGGTTGCAACGGACATTGAGGCAATGTCCTGCGCCTGTACCTTTTTCATTTTGTCGTGAATCTGCCATTGCAGCGGCAGGCGTGCCAGCGTACCGGTTGCGCCCTGTAAGGCAGATTCATTCGGATCGCCGATCAGCGGCAGCATGGAAGCGCGGTAAGACGCCACCGCAAAATTC
Organism: Cognatundibacterium squillarum; assembly: GCF_014652435.1. Lineage (GTDB taxonomy): Bacteria > Pseudomonadota > Gammaproteobacteria > Burkholderiales > Burkholderiaceae_D > Undibacterium > Undibacterium squillarum. Next base: position 103,231 of record NZ_BMYU01000012.1, on the reverse strand, counting down.
ACCGGTGTCAGCAAGTCTGCCACCAGTTGCGGTTGTTCATTCTGGCTCAGTCCCTGCAGCATGCCCAGCCAGTGATCCAGTTCATGCAGCGCATCGGAATCATCACCGGCCAGCGCGACCGCATTTTCACCGGCAGGCAGCGCGCCGGATACCGCAGACACGCGGTGACTCAGCAATTCGCTTTCTGCCACGTCGATCATTTCAGACGGCGTGATAAACAGCGGTGTGACCGGATGCGATAAAGCATCGTCAGCCAGCGAAGCCAGATCATCTTTTTGCAGCAGCCAGGTTTTGATATCGGTGGTGGACAAGCCGGATTGTCCCAGATGCACGCGCTGACGTTCAATCTGGTTCAGTGCGCGCGAGAACATGCCCTGCATATTCAGCAAATGACTCTGCGCACGGCCAATTGCTTGCGCCGCTTTGTGGGTGGCGGCATCCGCACGTTCATCATGCGTAATCGCATGGATGATTTGCGAACCTTTTTCCACCCAGTCACAGGCGCTGTGCCACTTTTGCTGTGCGCTGCGCAACTGGAATTCCGAACCGGATGCAATTGCATCCGAAAACTCTTCAGTCAGTTCCAGCAAACGGCCCAGCAAGTGATGCAATTGTTCGACCGACACGCCGCCGACGGCCTGCGCACCGGCGACCTGCGTCAGTACAAAGCTCATCTCAGCCGCATCGGCATTTTCATCGGTGCCGAGCAGGGATTCGGTGGCAGCCAGTACGTTGCGCGCATTCGGCGTAATCCGGTACACAGACTGGCTGTTATCCCAGCTGATCAGACCGGTTGAACGCAAACGGGTCAGCACAGTTTCCAGTGCATCCGGGTCCAGATAACCGAGACGCGCATTGATATCGGCACGGCTGAACGCCGTGGTCGCGGTATCGGATGCCAGCTCGCGCAATACCAGCAGGCGCAACAGCACGCCGTTAAATCCGCCGTGAAAAATCGCCGTGAACGCCTGCAAAACGGGTTGCGCCCGTTTCAGGGAATACACAGCGGAAATATCGTCGGGGGAAATACCGGTCTTAAAAAAAGTCTGCAGAGCGAAATCATCAGCGCTCTGGGTATGAACATCGTCGGAAAAATTCTGCATACCGCATTTTAACCGTTCACCCAGTGCTTGAGTACAGGGCGGCGGCAGGCGGTGGCGGTGTACAGACAGGTCAGTGGCAGATGCCAGCCGCAAGCGGGGATACCAGCGGCTGGCCGGAGAGAGAACTTGTTACAAAGCTATTTTTATGCGCGTTTATCAGCATCAGTGCAGATACCGGGCCGGATAACGGGTATCCAGTATGCGCTGATGGATTTCATGGCGTTGCTCCGCATCGGCACGTAATAAGCGCTCCACTGCCTTGCGCGGTACGCGGTAGTAACGGCGGCGGTTGTTTTTATAATCCAGCGCCCGCCAGCCCTGTGCCGTCAGAAAATCCCACTGTTCATAGTCAATCGCCAGAAACAATTGCATTTTCAGGTTGTCCCTGACAATAGAAGTCCCGAAAGCCGGCTTCGGCCCTGCGGGCGGCAGCGCACGCGGCTGACGAATTCGGAACAGCGTGCGCAGCAAGTCTTTGAATTTGCTGGTTTGCATGAGAACCTGATCAATGCTGGAAAAGGCGCGTATTGTAAAAGCAAGACCGTGCAGAAATTGCAAGGCTTTGTAAGCGTTGGTAAGAAACGTGGCAGACTGTCAGGAAATAGCATCCCGCGCAGACTAAGTCAGACGGGTTTGTCGTAAAAAGGAAATGAAAAGATCAACAGGAAAGGACAGGCAATGCCTTCATTACAAACAGCAACTTTAGGCGGTGGATGTTTCTGGTGCCTTGACGCCGTGTTTCGCAAAATACGCGGTGTGGTACAGGTGGAGTCCGGTTATTGCGGCGGGCGGACGTCGGATCCGACCTATGAGCAGATTTGTAGCGGTCAGACCGGGCATGCGGAAGTGGTGCGGGTGGTGTTTGATGCAGACGAGATTTCGTTTGCGGAATTGCTGCAAATCTTTTTTGCGATTCATGATCCGACTACCTTAAACCGGCAGGGTAATGACATTGGTACGCAGTACCGGTCTGTGATCTTTTACCATGATGAACAGCAGCGTCAGCAGGCGGAAGCGGCGATTGAGGCGGCGGGTGCGCTGTGGGATGCGCCGGTGGTGACGGAGCTGGCGGCACTGGCGCCTTACTATCCGGCGGAAGACTATCATCAGGATTACTTCACTCAGCATCCGGGGCAGGGGTATTGCGCGTTTGTGGTCGCACCGAAGGTGGTGAAAGCGCGACAACTGTTTGCTGCGCGCTGGCAGAACTGAGCTGGTTCAGTCTGTAGTTGATTGCATTTTGCTATCATGCTGTATGCCGTTATCGCGGGGATAACGGCAGAAACCGGTAGCGCCGCACAGCGGCCGCTCTGCGAAAGGAACAGCGATGGCATTACGTGCAGTCAATCAGGCGACAATCGATCTGATCAAGCAGTATGAAGGGCTGGGAGACGGAAAACCGCAAACCAGCGCGATTGATCCGTACATGGATCCGGTTGGCATCTGGACCATAGGCTGGGGCCACGCCATTGTGTATCAGGGCCGCATGCTGCGTGGTACGGCGGATCAGGCGACTGTGAATCAGTTGTATCCCGGTGGCATTACCGAAGCGCAGGCAGAAGCCTTGTTATCCGGTGATCTGATGAATACCGGCCGCGATGTGTCAGCAGCCGTGACCGTGCCGCTGAATGACAATGAATTCGGCGCGCTGACCAGCTTTACCTTTAATCTGGGAATCGGCAATCTGAAATCTTCCACATTGCTGAAAAAACTGAACGCCGGAGACCGCGCCGGTGCGGCAGATGAATTCGGTAAATGGGTGAATGCCGGTGGGAAACCTTTACCGGGACTGGTCAAGCGCCGTGCGGCAGAAAAGGCTTTATTTCTGACGCCGGTATAAATGCAGATGTATATCAATTAATTTAATTGATAAGTGATAGCGTAAATAAGTCAGGCAGGCGGTGTATATGTATCCAGAATGCGCCGCTGGCTGTACCACAGCAAACCCAGCATCACCAGCGTGCCACCCCAGTATTCCACCGGCAAACCCCAGAGCCAGTGTTTATGCCAGTGCGCCACTGCCGGATTCAGTGCCTGCCAGCCGAAGCCCGGATTCATCACAAACCACATCGCATCTTCAATAATCCAGAACTGAATAATCGCTGCGATCACACCGGCTTCGTCGCGCCATGTCGGGCGCTCTAAATGCAGCAGTGGCCAGTGAAAAAATAAGGCAATCCACGGAAATACCCATGCGTGATAACCTGTCATCGCGCGGCCACCCCAGAACACATCCAGCAGCCAGTGATTTTCGATACGCCAGGTCGGTAGGCTTGCGCCCCAGCCTGCGCTGCCTTCAATCTGAATTTCGACCTGTGCAAAGCCTATGGCCAGCAGGCTCACAAAGATCAGACGGCATATTAACGGCAGCAGGCGTTGCAGACTCATACGGTACTTTCTGGTCAGCATGCGATAACACCAGATGCAGCACTTGTAATGCCGCCGCCGGACGCCCGAGCGCTCTGGCTTTATCGCACATACGTTTCATTAAATCGGGGTGATCAAGCAGGGTTTGCAGCCGGTACAGCAGACTCGGAAAATCCCATGCATGCAGCGCCACGCCTTGCTCCAGCAGGTAATTGGCATTGCGCTCTTCCTGCCCCGGAATCGGATCATGCACAATCATCGGCACGCCCATCGCCAGACATTCGCTGCTGGTTAATCCGCCCGGTTTGCTGATCACGATATCGGCGCAAGCCATGTAATGTTCCACCTGCGAGGTAAAACTGACTGCCAGCAGGCGTTGCGGATAGCGTGTCTGCAGCGCCTGACATTGCTGCAGCAGCACCGCGTTTTTTCCGGTTAGTACGATCAGCTGAATATCGCTGCGCTGTTGCAGTAACTGCTCTGCCAGCGTCGCCGCATTCCCCAGCCCCGCACCGCCGCTCATCAGCAACAGCGTCGGCCGTTCTTCCTGCAGCGGCAGGCTGGCGAAGCTGTGTGCCCGTGTCGGCGGATGCACAAAACCGGGCATCACCGGAATGCCGGTCACATGAATGCGCTGCGCCGGTACGCCATGCATACGCAGACGGAAAGCGATTTCTTCATTCGGCGCAAAATAGCCAGCCACACCCGGCTGTATCCACATTCTGTGCAAATCAAAATCGGTAATCTGTATCCAGACCGGACAAGGCAGGCGGCGCTGATGTTTCAGGCGGCTCAGAATTTCTGCCGGTAAAAAATGTGTACAGATCACGGCATCGGCACCGTACTCCCGCACCGCTTTCAGCAGCGGCCGCGCATTCAGCCTTTCCAGCGCACGGCGCAAACGCTCGGTTTTACTGTCCTGCTGCGCATCATGGCTGAACTGATACAGATAACCCCACAGCCCCGGCGCTTTACTGATCAGCTTCAGATACAAATCGGTGTACAGCTTACGAAACGCCGCGCTGACAAACTGCATCGCATCCAGATGACGTATCTCCGCCTGCGGAAAATGCCGCGCCGCATGCGCCGCAATAGCCTCCGCCGCCCGCTGATGACCGGCACCGGCAGACACACTCAGAATCAACACACGGAAAGGCGCAGGCTGCATACACACGTCAAGCTGTTTCAGACCGCACCAGACTAAACAGCAAATATGTCAGCCTGATGTCATCGGCCTGCAATGCAGCAGTCATTACGACACGCATTCCGGCCTGCGCTCACAAAACGCCGGAGAACATCGCTTTTGGAGCCGAAAATGCCTCAAATGCGGAGTTCAGCACAGCAACCCGGCGGTTGTCGGCAGAAAGTCCGGACCTCAGAAAACCTGAAATGACGATATTTGCATAGTGTTAGTGTCGAAACTCAGAGCAGTCAGAGCTGAAACAAATAAGAATCTGTACGTCTGTGTTTGCAGAATGTTGAAAACTCAACGCCGCAAGCTATTATAATCACCAGCGAAACACTGCGATTGATAAAGCATCGCGCACATTGCGCGTGGTTCAACCGGTGTTGTTCAACTACTCGCCATTGCGTATCGGCGACAGCAAGTTAAAAAACAGATTTGGCCAAACCAAAGGCCACAAAAATATTCACAGTGGACTCCTTACGTTGAAAACTGATCCTTATCCTCAATGTGAATCAGCGCGCTTAATACCGCGCAAAAAAGCGGGGGAGTCCGTCCCATCATTGCAGCGGTTTGCCTACGGCTCCCGCTGAACGCACACGTCGGGCGTCATGAAACTAGCGCAGATCGTAGCCATGTTGGAATCGAGCGATGAGTCGCTGTGTATCGTTGCCAAACGACCTTGGTCTAGCGATTCAGAAGCGAAACTTGTAGCCTTCACCGAAGAATTTCGGATTTCCGAGGAGGTTTTAGCAAATGGCTACAAATACTTTTTGGAGGTTTCTGTCGCGGTGGATGATGTGCTCACTGGGCCAGTAGCGTTGTCAGCTGAACAAAGAGTAGCGGCTGTCATCTACTACGCCGAAAACGATGCGTATCCAGAGTGGCTAAATGAACTGTGGAGCGGGCAGTGACGCCCAACCCTTCATTGCAGCGTAGCGCCAGCTGCGCTGACTTCAAACGTTAGGCAGTGTTCTGATTTGCTGAGTTTTACGTCCGTCAGTAAAACTACCGACTACAATTTTTCGCGATGACTTAGTACATAACATCGAAAAACTGGCGCATTGTGGTTACGAGGCGAGACGATAAGAATAAGTCGCCTTGAAGACGCATTAAGCCGCGAAACGAAGCATAAAAATCTTGCCATTTAAACCAATTGCGCGGCACACTCCCTACATGAAATTTCATTCCCATTCATTTACTGAAAACTTCCAATTCTTGCTGGATTTGTTGCTGGCGAATGGGGTTTTTATACTGCTTCGTTAAATCGTATGAAGAAAATAGGAATCATTCTTGTATTGGCACTTTTGGGCTTTGCAACACACCTTTATTACGTGTTTCGCCCAATTGAGGGTGTTGACGTGAGTGAAGTGGCGTTATCTCTGGAAAGTCCTACTGAAAAGTATGGATACCATAAACATTTAAGACTTTTACTCGGTGATCAAGATCCCGATGCATTGGAATACTTAGTTAATGTTCAGGTTGATGGAGAAGGAGCCTTCGAACATGGTAGAACGCTGGTTCAAGTACTTATCAAGTTGGGGGATCCCATTTTTGGCGGAATGATTTCCAAACTGAACAAGAACGAGAAAGATACTCTACTAATTTTACTAATGGCGGGGCATGAATATGGAGGCTTCTCAGCAACACCAAATTGGGAACAATTTAACCGCCAGTTTCCTTTAACCTTTAGGGCATTAAGTGGAAAGGTATAACTGGACAATCGGTCAGACTGGCTATGATATGAATCAGTCTGTTTTTGATTCGTGGGCGGCCATCCGCTCATTTTTGCGTTATGTTTTATAAGAAAATATGGCCGCTTGGCAATTCATAATCGTTTTAGTACCTCGAGACTGGGCTGTGGAAGCTGATTTCGATCCATCGTGCCTGTATGAATCGGATGGATACGAAACTGAGATTACATGGAAGAACCGCCAACCGACGACAAACTTTAAAGATCTATTGTCCACGATTCTTCCTCCGTCAGAAACTTGGAGCGATACATTACTGTGTTGGGGAAATGAAAAGGAAAATGATATCCAAGTAGGCTATGAAAATAATTCAGTTAAAGATATCCAAATTCGTTTAGCGTTACACACACAATTTATGCCGTTAATTGGTAAGTTGATTGAAGTCGCCAATGAACTAAATTGTGTTTTGTTTTTTCCTGAATTACGTTTGATTTCGAATGCGACTGAAAGGCAGTTAATGGAGTCAATACAAATGTCGTGTGCGGCACGATTTGTTACTGATCCGAGAAAATGCTTAGATGATCTCAAAAATGAAACATAACAAAACATTCGGGTTCGCTCCACTTCGTTCCGCCGGACGCACACGCACGTGCCGCTCAATTTTGCGCTGAGGCTGTATAAAAAGTCCAAACAAATCCAAAAACAGGTAAACGAATTAAGCCGGTAAGCGTTCCTTCATTAATCACCTGATTCGGAGATGCAGATGGCACGTATCGATAGCCCCGAAGGCCGACGGCGCTACAGTGAGTGCATGTGCACAGTCGAGCCCGTGTTTGGAAATCTGCGCTAAAACAAAGGGCTGGCCCGATTCACTTTACACAGCCAAATCAAAGTTAACACGCAGTGGAATTTATTCTGCTTAGTCCATAACATCGAAAAACTGGCGCATTGTGGTTACGGGGCGAGACGATAAGAATAAGTCGTCTTGACGATGCATTAAGCCGCGAAACGAAGCATAAAAATCTTGCCATTTGAGCCAATTGCGCGGCACACTTCCTACATGAAATTTCATTCCCATTTATTTACTGAAAACTTCCGATGCTTGCTGGCTTTGTTGCGGGTGGATGGGGTTTTTATACAGCTTCGTTAGGCATCAAATAGAGGAATCATGAGCAAGTACTATCCGCCACAAGACCAAGTGAAGCAGTTCAACTGCATCCATTGCGGAGTCTTCGCAAAACAGCACTGGGGCATCCTTACCTTTGGCTATCACAGCACCACGAAATCGCCAGTCACATACTGCCAGTGCGAGCACTGTCGTGAATTGAGCTATTGGCACCAATCCCGAATGATCATTCCAGCAGAGGCTCCAGTTGCGCCCCCACATCCGGACACGCCAGCATCAATTGTTGATGAGTACCAGGAAGCCAGGAGTATATTTGCCAGGTCGCCGAGGGCAGCCGTTGCACTTCTGAGGTTGGCTATACAGAAGCTGATGCCAGAGCTTGGCGAAAAGGGAGAAAACATCAATACAGACATTAAATCCCTTGTCGCCAAAGGTTTACCTGTCCAGGTTCAACAGGCCTTCGATTTCTGTCGAGTTGTTGGAAATAATGCAGTTCACCCAGGAGAGATCAACCTGAATGACACTCCTGAAATGGGGCAGCATCTTTTCAACATGATTAACTTCATTGTTGAAGACCGAATCACACGCCCGAAGCAAATTGCGGAGCTATATGCACAACTTCCAGAACCCGCAAGAGCCGCGGTTGAACGGCGTGACGCCTAACTGGGCGGTCAAGCGGACGCCAACACTGGCCATGGCTTCGCCATTTTCATGGCCAGTGTTGGTACCCTCCGCCCTTCCGGGCTCCGGCGCCGCTTACCTTGGGCGTTGAGGCTGTATAAAAAGTCCAAACAAGTCCAAAAACAGGTAAACGAATTAAGCCGGTAAACGTTCCATCTTTAGTCACCCAATTCGGAGATGCAGATGGCACGTTACAAACACATCGATCGTAATCCTAGATTCATTCTTGCTGGCCTACAGTCGCGGCATGGTTTCCAGTCGCGCCATCGAAAGAGCTTGCCATTTAAACCAATTGCGCGGCACACTCGCTGCATGAAATGTCCATTCAATTTATTTGCTGAAAACTTCCGATACTTGCAGGCTTTGTTGCTTGTGGATGGAGTTTTTATACAGCTTCGTTAGGCCGCTATGAACGCCACCGTTGTTGTTTCTCGCGTAGAACCCTATTCGCCCGACGATGAGTGTGCCAGTGTTACCCTGCGCAGCAATCTTGGTGAAATTACCGCTTTCTGCTGGGGGCTGGAGTTGAAGGAAGGTGACACCATCGAAAATCGCCTTTCGGCGCTTGATGCGGAGGTACGTGCGGCATATCTACAGGATTGGCCCGAGGAAGAAAAAGAAGAAAAATCGAAAGAAAGGTTAGAACAAATTGGTCCATATGCCTATCGTGGGGTTGGCCGGGTTATAGATCCAAATTCAGGTTTAATTGAAGTTCTGGGCTTCAAAATTGAACTTGGCGATGTTCCATGCGATGGTGCGGTAGAGTTTGAATGCACGCGAGTTGATGTATGAACCCGCAGCCTAACCCTTCCTATAATGACTCCCCCAAAGTACAAAAAAATCATCAACAGTTCAGCGCGTGGCGATGCCTGCAGTCGACTATTCCTCCTCAGGTGTGGAATCTATAGCGTTCCGCGCCGACATGGAATTTGCTTGATCATTGCAACACTGGTGACAAGCCGCGGGCGTGAAGCTGCCGGAGTCTCAGTTTCGGTGTCTTTGACGTTCATTTGTCAGTGAAAAAACAAAAAGCCATGCATCACAGCATGGCTTTTTTGTTTTAGCGGCGGCGCGGCGCTTAAGGTTGCAGGCGCTGGATGGACCAGCTGCCGTCGGCTTGTTTTTCGTAGACGATGCGGTCGTGCAGGCGGGACGGGCGGCCTTGCCAGAATTCGATGCGTTCCGGAATCAGGCGGTAGCCGCCCCAGTGGGCCGGACGCGGTGGCTGGTCGCCGAATTTGGCGACGACGTCTACCAGTTGTTGTTCCAGTGCTTCGCGGTTGGCGATAGGCTGGCTCTGGCGTGAGGCGTGAGCACCTTGCTGACTGCCGACCGGACGGCTGAAAAAGTAAGTATCGTTTTCAGCGTCGCTGAGTTTTTCAACACGGCCTTCGATGCGCACCTGACGTTCCAGCGGGATCCAGAAAAACAACAGCGAGGCAAACGGGTTGCTGGCCAGATCCTGGCCTTTGGCGCTGTCGTAATTGGTGAACCAGCTGAAGCCGCGCTGATCATAATCTTTGATCAACACGATGCGGCCGCTCGGTTTGCCTTCGGCGCTGACGGTGGACAGGGTCATGGCATTGACTTCCGGTACACCGGCGGTCAGCGCCTGATCAAACCAGCGGGCGAACTGGGCAAACGGATCGGCGGCAACATCGGTTTCCGTCAGTTGATCGCGTTGGTAATCGGTGCGGATATCAGCTATAGACATACTTTTCCTTTAAAAACAGATTGAATTCGGTTCAGGTGGCGGGCACGATGCCGCGACGTTCCTGCATCGAGGCGCCGAGTTCGCGCATTTGCTGTTCGCTCAGCACGCGTATCGCCAGTGGTGCGATCTGGCCTTCTTCCAGCGCCATGTGTTCACGGTACAGCGCGCTGAAGTCTTCGACATCGGCAGCGGATAAATCGTAGCCGGAGCCGTCTTCCAGCGCTTCTAACTGGGAGCGCAGGGTTTGCCACAGGCGTTCCATTTCTTTGTGGTGCCGCAGAATGGTGGCGGTGGTTTGTTCCAGCTGGCGCGCATCATCGCCCTGTGCGGTGGCGCGCAGTGCCGGCAGCAGATCGACTTCTTCATCCTGATGATGCAGCGGCGCTGCTTTGTCGAAATACTTGAGTACGGCTTTGGCGGCCGATTGTACGCTTTCATCCACCCCGCGGTCCGGCAGATAGTTGACCAGTTTATCCAGCGTGGTCAGTTGTTTGCGGATACGTTCATGGCAGTGACGGATCACAGCAATCGGTTCATCGAAAGCGGGGGCGGTATCGTACAAATTTGGCATGGTAACTCCTTGCACAGAAGCAGATTCTCATTATGAAGCAGTACTTCGCAGCGCGCTTGCGACACATCAATGCCGCTCCGGCGATGCTTGCGGAACAACCCGGCAAATAATGCAGGGTGAGTTCCAGTAAAATGTAGTCTGAATTTTCCCTGACTTCAATTATGCAACAAGATTCAGAAATCGACTTTGACCGCCGTTTTGGCGGAATTGCAAGACTGTACGGCGCCGATGCACTGGCACGTTTCCGTCAGGCGCATGTGGTGGTAGTGGGTGTGGGCGGTGTCGGCTCGTGGGTGGTGGAAGGGCTGGCGCGCAGCGCGATTGGCAAAATCACCATGATCGATCTGGATATGGTCGCGGAATCGAATATCAACCGTCAGATTCAGGCAACATCGGATACCATCGGCAAGGCCAAAGTCACGGCGCTGGCTGAACGTATTGCGCTGATTAACCCGTTTTGCGAGGTGCGTGAAGTCGAAGACTTTATCCTGCCGGACAATATGCCGGAAATGCTGGGCGATGCACCGATTGATTACATCATCGACGCGATGGATCACGTCAAGGCCAAAACCGCACTGATTGCGTATTGCCGCGAAAAAGGTATTCCGCTGATCACGATAGGCGCAGCGGGCGGGCAGACTGATCCGGGTAAAATCGAGATTCGTGATTTGTCGCGCACCGAGCAGGAGCCATTGCTGGCGCTGGTACGCAAACGCCTGCGTCAGAATTTCGGTTTTCCGCGCGGTACCAAAAATAAATTCGGCATCGATGCAGTGTTTTCGATGGAAGTGCTGACCATGCCGGAAACCGCAGAAGCCTGTGAAACCGGTGCTGCCAGCGCAGAAGGCATTACCGGTCTGAACTGCGCAGGTTTTGGTTCGGCGGTGGTGGTGACGGCTTCATTCGGGCTGCGTGCAGTGGCCCATGTATTGCGCAAACTGGCCGGTCTGGCCTGATAAATGTGTTTTTTGAAACGGAAACAGTATGAATGATCAGCAACAAGCATCAGACGGCATCGTCGCCGAACGCGAATTTCTGGCGTTTCGCCTGGGTAAAGAAGAATACGGTGTGCCGATTCTGCTGACGCAGGAAGTGCGCAGCGTGGAACCGGTGACCGTGATTGCAAATGCACCGGCGCACATGAAAGGTGTGCTGAATCTGCGCGGCGTGATTGTGCCGGTGATGGACATGCGGGTTTGCTTTAACACCGGCCCGGACACTGTCGATGCAGAAACCGTGGTGATCATTCTGCAATTGCACGGCCGCGTGATTGGTATGGTGGTGGATGCGGTATCGGATGTGATTCGTCTGCCGGATTCGGCGATTCGTCCGGCACCGGAAGTCGGCACGGCATTTTCTTCGGACGTGATTGACGGTATCGGTCAGATGGATGAGGGCCGCATGATTATCCTGATCGACATTATCAAGGTCATGCGTTTGCCGGAAGTGGGCTTGCTGAAACCGGAAGCCTGATCGTTGTGTAAGCGCCAGGCGCCAAGCAAAACAGCCGCAATTGCGGCTGTTTTTGTTTCTGTTGCACTGAACCGGAACGATACGGAAGCGTTGCGGTAACTGTTACCGGATCAGCAAGCGTTCCCGCTGTTGTATCAGTTATCGTATTTGAAATTAAATTCGGTCACGATAGTCTGACCTTTCGCAATTGGTGCATATTTCCATTGCGATGCGGCGGCGATGACTTCTTTGTCAAACACTTTGGTCGGGCGTGCTTTCAGGATTTCCACTTGTGAAACGCGGCCGTCCGGTTCGATATGCAAACGCGCACTGACGGCACCTTCGGTAATGCCGGCACGCGCTGCAGCAGTCGGATATTTCGGTGCCGGATTGCTGACCAGTTTCAGCACATTGCTTTTCTCCGGTTCCGCTGCGGCAGGTTTCGGAGCGGGGGCTGCGGCAGCAACCTGAACGGGTGCCGGCGCAGCCTGTACCGGCGCAGGTGCTGCGGCTTGCGGAGCCGGTGTCACCGGCGTTACGGTTTCACGGATGGCAGGTTTGGCCGGTGCCGGTGCGGCTTTGGCTTCCTGCGCTTTTTTGGCTTCCAGTGCGGCTTTTTCCGCTTTCTCTTTCGCTTCTTTCGCAGCGCGTTCTTCGGCGGCGATCTGTTGCGGGGTTTTGGTGCCGGCTTGATCCATCCATTGCGTCACATCGGCAACGTGGCCGTGTTTGACCGGATTTTTGACCAGACCGGTAGGGTGGTCAGGATTGGCCGGTGCAGAGGCAGTTTCTTCTGGTGCTGCCTGTGGTTGCGGGTCTTTGGAACAAGCTGTCAGCAAGCATGCTGCCAGTACACTCGTAATCGCCAGCGAAGGAATGCCCTTGCGGCTGTATTCTCCTGCCTTCTTCATATCTCTCCATTTACGAAATGCGGGTTATCCTGGCTTGCCGGATGTGTATCTTGTCTGCCTGAAAACGGAAGATTCTTGTTGCCAGTGTTGTTATTTCTCTGTGCTTTATTCCCTTGCGTCCGGTCTGCAGACTGCGCGCAGCCGGGTGCTGAAAAATATCGTGCCACGGAAAAAAACAGGGTGCAACAGTTCTTTCATCATGGGCAGGGAATACGGAAATTTGTTTAGCACATTATGTGCCAGTTGTTGTTTTCGGCTCAGTTTGTGCGGGAAAACAGCCTTTGGCTGAGATTGTGCAGAAAAAAACGGGCTGACCATGTGGTCAGCCCGTAAGCAGGGAGCCGCATTGCGGCCAACTACACGAAAAACAGATCAGGATTTGCCGAGCGACTCATTCAGTTGCTGCGTCACACGTACAAAAGTGGTGCGTTTGGTCAGTTCTTTGAGTTTGTGTGCACCAACATAGGTACAGGCTGAGCGCACACCGCCCAGAATATCCTGCACAGTTTGTTCTACCGGACCACGATACGGAACCAGCACTTCCTTACCCTCGGAAGCGCGGTATTTGGCAACGCCGCCCGCATATTTATCCATCGCGGCTTTGCTGCTCATGCCGTAGAAACGTTTGTATTGCTGACCGTCACGTTCGACCAGATCACCGGCGCATTCGTCATGGCCTGCCAGCATGCCTCCCAGCATAATGAAGTCGGCGCCGCCGCCGAAGGCTTTCGCCAGATCACCCGGTACCACGCAGCCGCCATCGGCACAAATCTGACCACCGAGGCCGTGTGCTGCGTCCGCGCATTCGATGATGGCAGACAGTTGCGGATAACCGACGCCGGTCATTTTGCGGGTGGTACAGACCGAGCCGGGACCAATGCCGACTTTCACGATATCCGCGCCGGCCAGAATTAATTCTTCGGTGATGTCGCCGGTGACCACGTTACCGGCCATGATGGTCAGTTGCGGATAAGTCTGACGGACTTTCTTGACGAATTCGATAAAGGTTTCGGTATAACCGTTGGCGACGTCGATACACACGTATTCAATCGCGGAACCGGCTTGCTTCATCACGGTGGTGAATTTTTCGTAATCTGCCGGTGTAATGCCCATCGAGTAAAACACTGCCGATTTGTTTTGCAGGCCGGTGAAAAACTTAACCAGTGTTTCCACATCATAATGTTTATGCAGAGCGACGGATAAGCCGTGCGGTTCCAGCGCGTTTGCCATTTCCAGCGTGCCGGTGGTATCCATGTTGGCGGCAATCACCGGTACACCACGGTAATGACGGTGCGAATGACGGAAAACAAATTCACGTTCCAGTTCGACTTGTGCGCGGGAGGTCAGGGTAGAACGTTTCGGGCGGATCAGGACGTCTTTAAAGTCCAGCTTCAGGGATTCTTCGATGTGCATAACGACTCCAGTATGCGTAGGGCAGACGCGAAAATAGACGGTCGGGGCGCGTGTATGCCTCAGACCGTTGGGCCGTAGTTCAGTATAGTCGGAACGGGGGGAGCGCTGGCATCAGCAAAATCGATAAACGGTATACAGAAATTTGTATACCGTGATCAGGATGGAAAGCGCTCAGTTGAAAAGAATCAGTGGCAGCTGCCGTTGCCGCTGTCGCGCAGATTGTCGCCGGGGATGGAGAGAAATTCCCAGCTGTAACTGTTTTCCTGCAACACCAGTTTCAGTACGCCGTGGTTATTGTTGTCGCGGATTTCTGTGGTTGCTTTCGGGAAAAACATCGGCGTTAATTTCGCACCGCCGGTGCCGACCACAAAACTGCGTATGCCTTTGCGTTCATCCGCTTCGCCCTGCGCATTCATCGGCACAAAGCGTTCGTAATCGTGATCATGTGAAGCCAGTACGATATCAGCGCCGGCATCGGCCAGTAATTTCCACGCCGGCCACATCTGCTTGTTATTGCCGTGACCGCCGGAACTGTAAGCAGGGTGATGCCAGAACGCCAGTGTGCAGCGGCTTTTATTCTTTTGCAGTTCTTCTTTCAGCCATTGCAATTGTGTTTGCATCGCATTGCCGCTGAGCTGGCTGTTCAGCGAATACAGCGTCCAGTTGCCGAGTTTTTTGCTGTAGTAACCGCGCCGGTCCGGGCCAGCCAGTTCACCGAAATAATTGTAGTAGCCGAGTGCTTTTGGCTGGCCGTAATCATGGTTGCCCGGTGACGGCAGCGTGCGTTCTTTGAAGCGGCCCCAGGTCGGTTCATAACATTCGGTGAATTCTGACGGCGCACCGACCGGATATGTGTTATCGCCCAGCGTGACGGCAAAGGCTTGCGGATCTTTTTCCAGCGCGGCGGCAATCAGATTCGCGGTTTGCGCGGCTGCGGTTTGCAGCGCCGGTTTTTTGGCGCAGTCGGCAATGTCACCGGCAGCGTACAGCGTGTACACAGGCTGTGCTTTGGCGCGCGGTTTGGCTTGCCCTGCGGCTGGCGTATCGCTGGCGCTGGCAAACACGGGGACAAGCAAAGTCAGGGCAGCGAGGGCCAGAGTGTTCATGTCAGCAATCCGTTAAGCAAAAAACCACTATTTTACCTGTGAACCGCTTGCGCTTACCTCACAGACTGCGGCACAGGTTATGGCAGCCGAGAAGTGGCGGGAGCTGCGCTGCCGGGTGCATTCTGCCGCGACTCCGGCGATGGGAAAACAGTGCGCTGACTATGCCTGAGTTGGCGCTTCAGCCAAAGAAAAACATCATAAAAACGGATACTCCCCCCTGTTTTCGTAAAAACCGCCTTGTTGTCGGTATGAATGCTGGGGCTTTTTATATACCCCCGGGGGTATTTTTGAGGCCAAAAACGGCTGGAAATGGCAAAAAACGGGCGTCAGACGGGTAGCAGGCGAACTTCAGGAAGACAACGGAGGAGCAGGCAGTCCGGCACGAAAACGGCGGGATGGGGTAGTGAAAGCGGTTTCCGGCAGCCACACAGTGCGCCGGAAACCGCAGAAATACAGAGGATGATTTACAGCGACTGACGACGCAGCCGCAATGCGTTGCTGATCACCGATACCGAGCTCAGACTCATCGCCGCGCTGGCCAGCATAGGACTCAGCAGCAAACCGGTGAACGGGTACAGCAAACCAGCCGCTACCGGCACGCCGATGAAGTTATAGCCGAATGCAAACCACAGATTCTGGCGGATATTGCCCATGCAGCGCTGGCTTAAGGCAATCGCTTTGCGTATGCCTTGCAAATCACCTTTGACCAGCACGCATTGCGCCGAATGCAGCGCCACATCACTGCCGTTACCCATCGCGATACCGGTATTTGCTTTCGCCAGCGCCGGTGCATCGTTCACACCGTCGCCCGCCATCGCAACAATCTGACCAGCGGCCTGACATTGTTCCACCATGCGGTATTTATCTTCCGGCGTCACATCGGCATGCCATTCCGTGATGCCCAGTTCAGTCGCCACCCGCTGTGCGCTGGCGGCGTGATCGCCGGTCATCAGAATCACGCGCAAACCGGCATCACGTAATTCGGCAATTGCGGTTTTACTGTTGGCTTTGATCTGATCCGACAAGGCATACCATGCGACCACGCGCTTGCCTTCGCTGAGCAAAGCCAGACTGTCACCGCGTTGCTGCGCGGCTTGTATCGCCTGTTTCACCGGCTGCAAATCCACGCCTTGCGCCGCCAGCCAGTCCGGCTTGCCTAGGCGCACAATGCGGCCATACCAGTCTGCCTGCACACCGGCACCGTGCACCGATGTGAAGCCGTTGAGTGTAATCTCCGGCGTGTCCGCTTGCAGGCCGCGTACATGACGCAGCAAGGCTTGCGCCAGCGGATGCGCGCTCTGGCTTTCCAGCGCTGCCGTCAGTGCCAGCCAGACCTCCGGCTGTTGTCCGGCATCGCGGTGCAGCCAGTGATGGCTGACCACAGGCTTACCTTCGGTCAGCGTACCGGTTTTATCAATAATCAGGGTCGTGGTTTTGCCCAGCTGTTCCAGCGCTGCGGCATCTTTAATCAGAATCCCTTCAGATGCGCCGCGCCCCATGCCCACGGTCACCGAAATCGGTGTCGCCAGACCCAGTGCGCAAGGGCAGGCGATGATTAACACCGATACCGCCGCCATCAGCCCGTTCGCTAAACCCGGTGCCGGTCCCCACAAGGCCCAGCCGGCAAAGGCCAGCAGCGCAATCAGGATTACCGCCGGTACGAACCAGCCTGCCACTTTGTCAGCCAGTTGCTGCACCGGCGCGCGCGAGCGGCTGGCCTGATTGACCAGTTGTATCATGTTGGCGAGCAGGGTTTCGCTGCCGATTTTTTCGGCGCGCATTTGCAGGCTTCCTTGCTGGTTCAGCGTTCCGGCAATCAGCGCATCACCCGCTTGCTTGCTGACGGCGACCGGTTCGCCGGTCAGCATCGCTTCATCAACATAGCTTTCACCCGAAACCACACGGCCATCGACCGGCACGCTGGCACCCGGACGTATCAGCAACAGATCGCCGCGCTGCACTTCATTCAGTGCAATTTCCTGCGCGCTGCCATCGGCACCGATTCTGACTGCCTGCGATGGCGTCAGCGTTAATAAACGTCGTATCGCGCTGCCGGTTTGTGCACGGGCGCGCAGCTCCAGAATTTGTCCGAGCAGCACCAGACTGATGATCACCGCCGCCGCTTCAAAATACAGCGGTGGCATACCGTCTGCCATAAAGGCTTGCGGCAGCAAACCCGGTGCCAGCAAGGCCAGCAGACTGAAGCCATAAGCGGTGGCAGTGCCGATGCCGATTAAACTAAACATATTCAGATTGCGGCTGCGGAACGATGCGATGGCGCGTTCAAAAAATGGTTTGCCGAGCCAGACCACGACCGGCGTTGCCAGCGCACATTGCAGCCAGTTCCAGACTTGCATGCCCATGCGCTGATGCCAGTTCACGCCGGGCAGCATGTCGGTCATGGTCAGTATCAGCAAAGGCAGGGCCAGCAGCAGGCTGATACGGAAGCGCTTTTCCATATCGCGTAATTCGCTGTCATCTTCTTCCAGCGTTGCTTCTTTCGGTTCCAGCGCCATGCCGCAGATCGGGCAAATGCCGGGGCCGATTTGTTCAATTTCCGGGTCCATCGGGCACATATACACAGCATCCGGCGCCGCCGTTTTGCTGGCGGCTTCGCGTGCAGCTTTGCGTTGCGGATCGAGATAGGCTTGCGGATCTTTGCTGAATTTTTGCAGGCAGCTGTTGCAGCAAAAATACCAGGTCTGATCCTGATACTGCCACTGATGCTGGCTGTTTTCATTCACCTTCATGCCGCAGACCGGATCGGTGTGCGCACCCTGCGCATCGCTGACCATGGTTTCTTTTGCGTGTCCGCCGCAACAACTGCCGGACGCTGTTTCAGGTTTGGCGGGCGTGGCTGGTTTGAGCGGCGCCGCAACCGCGTTCATACCGCCTGCCAGCGGAATCACTTTGCGTGCCTGCACAAAATTTTCCGGTGCCGCATCAAAGCGGGTCTGGCAATGCGGGCTGCAAAAATAATACGCAACACCGCGCCAGCGCGATTGCAATGCGCCTTCGCGTACCACGCTCATGCCGCAGACCGGATCTTTGGCTGGTTTGGCGGGCGCAGGCTGTTCCGGTGCCGGATGGCCGCCGCAGCATCCGCCCTGATGTTGATGATCGTGTTGCATCGTGACCTCCATAGACGTTTGACCGTATCATAGACTCTGTACCTGAGTACGGAGTCAAGGAGATTTGTATGACACAGCACAAAAATGACAGCAGCCCGCAGTTCACCATCGGCAAACTGGCGGCTGCCGCTGGCGTTGGCGTGGAAACCATACGCTATTACCAGCGGCGTGGTTTGCTGCCGGTGCCGGACAATGCGCAGGGTTTTCGCCATTATCCGGCAACGCTGGCTGACCGTATCCGCTTTATCCGCCGTGCACAGGAGCTGGGTTTCAGTCTGGATGAAGTCGGCCATTTACTGCAGTTAGAGCAGGGCGGAGAAAGGGTGGCGATCCGTAGTCTGGCGGCGGAGCGGCTGGCGCAGGTGCAGGCGAAAATCCATGATCTGCAAAAGATGGAAAGTATGCTGTCCGGTCTGATACAGGCTTGCGCACACAGCAGCGGCGATACCGCCTGCCCGATTATTGCCGCACTGGCCGGTGAATTGTCCGCGTCCACCTGTCCGCCAGAGCGTCCGGACTGTCCGGTGTCCGGCTGCGGACACTGAAGTCCGCCCGTGTCAAAAATAAATTCCTTTTCAAATCAGTGACTTAAGAATTTTCAAAAGCTGGCACGGTTTTCGCGATAGTCAGGATACAACTGACCGGAGAACCTTATGTCTGCGCCATCCGATTTTTCTGTTTCACTGTTCTGGCAGCAATGCCGCCAGCTCGCCACTGCTGCCTTGCTGAGTGCGGCGGTATTGCTGTGCGCACTGATGCTGCTGACCGGCGCAGATTCCTGCAGCGTGATCAGCCTGCGCACGCTGGCATCAGACAGTATCCGGCATCCGTGTACGCCGGCTGGTGTGCAGGTCGATATTCATCCACAGAGTTACCGCATCGAAGCCTGCTGGGAAACCTCCAGCCTGCAATTGCGCTACCTGCGCACCGGAGTCTGGGCGTTCGCCTCACCCGGCCTGCACAGCCAGATGCCGGCATGGTCTGCATACTTTCCTTCTCTCCTGACCGAAAACCAAACGACAAAACAAGATGATGAATTCAATACGTGATACTTCCGCGCAGGATACGGTGCTGAGCGCGCAGCCGTGGTGGCAGCAAAAACGGATGTGGCTGGCAGCAACGGCGCTGATCGCTGCTCTGGCTGGTGCCGGGTTTGTGGTGCAGAAATGGTCAGCGCGTACCATCGCCGTGTCGCGCGACAGTCTGGGGATTGCGACCGTGACACGCGGCACCCTGGTGCGCGATATCGTGGTGAATGGCAAGCTGGTTGCAGCGAACAGTCCGGCGCTGTATTCCACCACCAGCGCGACCGTGCGTTTTAAAGTCAAAGCCGGTGACGCGGTGCGTGCCGGTGATGTGGTGGCGGAACTGGATTCGCCGGATCTGATGTCAGAACTGCGGCGCGAAGAAGCCAGTCTGCAGCAATTAGAAGCGGATATTGAGAAACAGAAAATTCTGGCACGCAAGCAAAAGCTGCTGGCACAACGTGATGCAGATACTGCGGAAATCGAAAGACTGACGGCAGAGCGCGCGTATCAGCGTATTGAACAGGCCGGTGTTGCCGGTGTGGTGCAAAAGAATGAATTTCAGCGGGCCCGCGATGCGATGGACAGTGCGGCGATTCGTGCGCGTCATGCGCGTCAGGCGACAGAGCTGGAAAACGAGGAAGTGGTGCAAACCCTGCGCAGCAAACAGGCGCAGCTGCAACAGCAGCAACTGGTACGTGACAATCTGCAGCGTCGGGTGGATGCACTGCGTTTGCGCGCACCGGTCTCCGGCGTGGTCGGCACACTGGCAGTGGCAGACCGCACAGTGGTTGCCGCGAATACCGCGCTGATGACACTGGTGGATTTGTCTGAACTGGAAACTGAGCTGGAAATTCCGGAATCCTATGTGTCGGAACTGAGTGTCGGTATGCCGGTGGAACTGACAGTGAATGGCAGCAAGGTCAGCGCCTCACTGAGTGCTTTATCGCCGGAAGTGGTCAGAAATCAGGTGGTTGCGAGAGCGCGTTTCAGCGGCAGTATGCCTGCCGGTTTGCGCCAGAGTCAGCGTATCAGTGCCCGTTTGTTACTGGAATCCCGCCCGAATGTGCTGATGCTGAGCCGGGGTTCTTTTCTGGAGCTGGATGGTGGCCAGACTGCATGGGTATTGCAGGATGGTCAGGCCGTTCGCAAACCGGTGCGTACCGGCGCAACCAGCCTGTCTGCAGTGGAAATTGTCAGTGGCTTACGTGAAGGTGAACAGGTTGTGATTTCGGGTGCAGAGCGCTTTGCCGATTACACCCGTGTGCAGGTTAATCAGCACTGATTTCAGTGCAGAATCAAATATCAAGAAAGGAATTCAGATGCTGGTCATGAAAAATTTATGCAAGGTATACCGCACGCATTTGGTGGAAACCCATGCTTTGCGCGGGCTGGATATGGAAGTGAAAGAGGGTGAATTTGTGACAGTGACGGGGCCTTCGGGGTCCGGCAAAACCACCTTCCTGAATATTGCCGGATTGCTGGAAGATTTCAGTTCCGGTCAGTATCAGCTGGATGGTGTGCAGGTGCAGGGCCTGAATGATACGCAGCGTACCCGCTTGCGGAATGAAAAACTGGGTTTTATTTTTCAGGGATTTAATCTGATTCCGGATCTGAATCTGGCAGACAACGTCGATGTGCCCTTGCGCTATCGTGGTTTCAGCGCGGCAGAGCGGCGTGAACGGATTGAGTCTGCGCTGGAGAAAGTCGGGCTGATTTCGCGTCGCAAACATTATCCGTCTGAACTCTCCGGTGGTCAGCAACAGCGGGTGGCAATTGCGCGCGCACTGGCGGGTAGTCCGCGCCTGTTACTGGCCGATGAACCGACCGGTAATCTGGATACGCAAATGGCGCGTGGTGTGATGGAGTTGCTGGAACAGATTAATCAGGCCGGCACCACGATACTGATGGTGACGCATGATCCTGAGCTGGCGGTGCGTGCGCAGCGCAATGTACACATCATTGACGGGCAGGTCGCTGATCTGGTGAAACCGGTGCCTAGTCTGCGTCAGGCAGCTTTGTGAACGGAGGCAGCATGTTGCAATATTATTTCTGGCTGGGCTTACGTGCCTTACGCCGCCATCGCTGGCTGACCGGTCTGACAGTGCTGATCCTGTCGGTGGGCGTTGCAGTCAGCATCGCCGCGCTGACGATTCTGCATCTGATGTCGGCAGACCCGTTACCGTTTAAGAGCGACCGGGTGATGACGACGGTGCTCGACAACGCGCCTGCAGAGGGTTACCGGCCCGGCGATACTTATGTCGATCATCAGATGAGTTACATTGATCTGATGGCATTACTGGAGCGCGCACCTGCCATGCGTAAAGCCGGTATGTATGCGGTACAGAGTCCGGTGGAAATGCCGCGTAAAGAACTGGGTGTTTTGTCGGGGATGGGGGTAGCCGGTACGCTGGACTGGTTCGGTATGCTGGAAATTCCGTTTCTGGCCGGACAGCCATGGTCGTTGCAGGATGATCAGCGCGGTGCTGCGGTGGTGGTGATTTCAAAAAATTTCGCGGCAAAACTATTCGGTAAAGAATCCGCTCTCGGTAAAAGCATCACGATGTGGGGGCGGCCGTATCAGGTAGTGGGTGTGATGGATGAATGGCATGTGCGGCCACGTTTTTATCTGATTAACGGACGCAGCGGTGCATTTGCCAACGATGAAGATTTTGTGATTCCTTTCAGGAATGCGATGCAGAATGAAATTCCGCATGCCGGCGGGATGAGCTGTTCTAACCGCAATGATGCAAGCTGGAAGTCATTGCTGGAATCGGAATGCACCTGGCTGATGTTCTGGGCGGAATTGAAAAACGCATCGGACCGGCCACAACTGGAAGCGTTTCTGCGTGCGTATCAGCAGGAGCAGGAAGCGCATGACCGCTTCCCGCGCAAAGCGGTAGTCCGGGTTTTCAATATCCGCGAATGGCTGACAGAGCGGAAGATCGTCGGTGCGGAAAACAAAATGGCAGCATGGCTGGCGAGCGGATTCTTACTCTTGTGTCTGGTGAATGCCGTCGGATTACTGCTTGCACGTTTTTCACGCAGAGCGGCGGAAGTGGGCGTGCGGCGTGCACTCGGCGCTTCGCAAATACAAATATTTTTTCAGTTCTTAACCGAGAGTGCAGTGATGGGGATTGCCGGTGCCATCGGCGGGGTGTTGCTCAGTCTGCTGTTGTTGTATCTGATCGGTTCGCAGTCAGCATATCTGAAAGCAGTGACCCGTATGGACTGGGTCATGCTGGGCGTGACGGTGCTGATGTCTTTATCAGCCGCAATTTGTGCCGGTGTTTTCCCCGCCTGGCGTGCCTGCAGAGTAACGCCGGCTATTCAGCTTAAATCTCAGTGAGGATACGATGACAGGACTTTTTCAACCGGGGCCGGTGCTGGCTGCAATGCTGCGCCATAAAACAGGTCCTTTACTGGTGGCTTTACAAGTGGCGCTGAGTCTGGCGATTCTGTGTAATGCGATGCTGATGATCAGCGAACGCCTGAGTATGGCAGCCAGACCCAGCGGCATTGCTGATGAACAGGATGTGTTTTACGTGCATGTCAGCAATCAGAAAGTTGACGGGCATGAAGCGCAGCTAGCGATGCAAAAACAGGAAGAGCAAACCATGCTGGCAGTACCCGGTGTGGAAGGCGTTGCGCGTACCAATTCTGTGCCGATGTCGCAGTCCGGCTGGTATAACTCACTGTCACAAAACGGTGAGCCGGAAAGCGCAACGGTGACGGCGGCAGCATTTATGTCACCGGGGTCACTGATCAGCGTCTGGAAACTGAAACTGACAGAAGGCCGTGACTTTTTGCCGGAAGAAGTCATGGAAGCCGACAGCAAAGCCATGACCAGTTTGCCGGGCGTTGGTGTGGTCACCAGAGCGCTGGCGAAACGGCTGTATCCGAATGACGGCAGTTATGTCGGCAAGTATTTTTATAACGGCAGGGGCAGCGGTGCAGACCGTATCCGCATTGTCGGCGTGGTTGATCTTATACAGTCGCCGAATGCGGATGCGGGGCCGGATGATGGTCTGGGATTTATCTTGCCGATACGCGCGACACAAGATCCCTATTCCGGATACACCGTCCGTGCCCGCGCCGGACAGGCAGACCGTGTGATGCGTGATCTGACAGCGGCGCTGCGTAAGGCATCTGTCACACCGCTGAAGGTGGATATGCGCAGCGTTCCGCAAATTCGCGCCGACCGCTACCGGAATGATTACGGTATGTCGTGGATGCTGATCGCCGTATGCGGTTTATTATTTCTGGTGACCGCGACCGGCATCATCGGTATGTGCAGTTTGTGGGTCAGTCAGCGTACCCGCCAGATTGGTATACGGCGCGCGCTGGGCGCCCGTCGAATTGATATTCTGGCGTATTTTCTGACGGAAAATTTCATGATCACCACAGCAGGCATCGCAGCCGGTATTTTGCTGGCGCTGGGACTGAATCAGGTACTGATCCGTACGTTTGAGATGGCAGCCTTACCCCTGCAGTATTTGTTGCTGACACCATTGGTGTTCTGGTTGCTGGGATTGTTATCTGCGGCAGCACCGTCATGGCGTGCCGCCTGTGTTACACCGGCAACGGCAACACGTACGGTATGAACTTGGCGTGCATGTTTCGGCGTGGTATGTTGTGCGCGCCGGTGCCGCCGGCTTTTCTGAAGTTTCCGGAGTAAATGGATGCCGCTGGTATTAATTATTGATGATAACCCTGCTGTGGTGATGGCGCTGGAAGTGCTGTTGTCATTGCATGATATGCAGACCGTCAGTGCGGCGACGCCGCAGGAAGGTCTGGCACAACTGCAGGCACATACAGTGGATCTGGTGATTCAGGATATGAATTTTTCTGCGGACACGACCTCGGGCGCGGAAGGTGTTGATCTGTTTCACCGGATCCGTGATGCCTGGCCGGACATGCCGGTGATTCTGCTGACTGCATGGACGCATCTGGAAGCAGCAGTAGGCCTGATCAAGGCAGGCGCTGCGGATTATCTGGCCAAGCCGTGGGATGATGAGCGTCTGATGGTGACCGTACGTAACCTGATTGAGCTGGGGCAGGCAGGCCGTTCACTGCGTCAGCGACTGGCCCGTGATTTGCAGGACAAACAGGCATTGGAGCAACGTTATGATTTGTGCGGACTGATCTGGCAGGATGCAGCGATGGCGCGCTTGCTGCAAATGGCATGTCAGGTGGCAACGTCGGATGTGCCGGTGCTGATCACTGGCCCGAACGGCGCAGGCAAGGAAAAAATTGCGCAGATTATTCAGCGTAATTCATCGGTGCCGGATGGCCCGTTTGTGGTGCTGAACTGTGGTGCGATTCCTGCTGAGCTGATCGAGGCAGAATTGTTCGGTGCGGAGGCCGGTTCTTATACCGGTGCTGCAAAAGCGCGTGAAGGAAAATTTGAGGCGGCAGACGGCGGTACGCTGTTTCTCGATGAAATCGGGAATCTGCCTCTGAGCGGGCAGATAAAATTATTACGGGTACTGGAAACCGGCGGGTTTCAGCGTCTGGGCTCGAACCGAGAGCGGCGCGTGAAAGTCAGAATTCTGAGTGCAACCAATGCAGATCTGCCTGCGATGATACGCGCCGGACAGTTCCGTGAAGATCTGTATTACCGTCTGAATGTGATACCCCTGAGTGTGCCGGCGTTAAGCGAGCGCCCGGACGATATTCTGCCGCTGGCACAGGCATTTCTGGGCGCAAACAGGCAACTGAAACCGGATGCAGTTCAGGCTCTGGAACAGTACGGATGGCCGGGCAATGTGCGCGAACTGAAAAATCTGATGCAAAGGGTGCAGTTGCTATGTCCGCACACTGTACTGGGAAAAGAGGATCTGCAATTGCCGGTCAGCACTGCGCGCACGAAAGATACGGAAGCCGGACCCGATAAAGCGAGTATTGAGGCGGCGCTCGTACAGGCTGGCGGCGTGGTTGCTCAGGCTGCTGCTGCGCTGGGATTGAGCCGGCAATCCTTGTACCGGCGTATGGAGCGTTTTGGTATTGAACGTCATTCAGGATAAAGAGGCGCATCATTCACTGGTCGATGAAATCTACGGTTACCCGGCGTGTGATGCTGGCGCCATTGCTGATGCTGTTAGCGATTGCGCTGTCAGCATTACTGTTGTCTGAACAAACTGGCGTACCTGCTGTGGTTCAGGGAATGGTTGCTGTGCTGCTGGTGCTGGCGGTACTGCAAATCTGGTGGCTGCAGCGTGAGTTCCGTGAAATTCTGGCGTTGTTCAGAGCGCTGAGCGGTACCGTGTACTGCTATAAGGATGGCGACTACAGTTTCGGCATCCACTGGCCGCGGCAGGACGAGTTAGGCGAGCTGGCCAGCGCACATCAGCGGCTGGCGGCGAGCCTGCGGGATCAGCGTTTGCATCTGGCACAGAGGGAGTTACTGCTGGATACCATGCTGCAAAATACACCGGTTGCCATGTTGCTGATAGATGAGCAGGAAAACATTCTGTATGCCAATGTGGCTGCGCGGCATTTTCTGAACGCAGGGCGACAGTTAGAGGGTTATAGCCTGCAGACGCTGACAGCCTCCTTGTCGCCGGCACTGGTGGCGGCGTTGCAGCAGGAGAGTGATGGCTTATTCACCGATACATCCGGTAAAGATGATGCACAGGAGCAGCAGGAAACCTATCATCTTGCGCAACGCCAGTTCTTACTCAACGGGCGGCGGCATCGTTTGATCATGCTGCGGCAACTGACGGCCGAGTTACGGCGGCAGGAAGTGCAGACCTGGAAAAAAGTGATTCGTGTGATCAGTCACGAGCTGAATAATTCGCTGGCGCCGATGCGGTCGCTGGCGCATTCCGGAAAACTGATGATGCAGCGCGGACAGACCGAGCGGGTGCCGGAATTGTTCAGTGCAATTGCTGACCGGGCGAATCATCTGGATCAGTTTATTCAGGGTTACGCGAGTTTTTCCAAGTTGCCTGCACCGCGACTGGCGCAGCATCCATGGGACGGGTTCTTAGCCGCGCTGTCCGGTCAGTATGCATTTACTCAGCATGGGAAGTTTGCAGGGCAGTATTTTGTGGCTGACCGTGCGCAGATGGAACAGGCAATGATCAACCTTCTCAAAAACGCGGCAGATGCTGCGCCGGAAGGTGAAACCGAGGTACATGTGCAGCGTCTGCATGATGGCTGGCGCATCGATGTAATGGATAGCGGGCCCGGTATGAGCGCCACTGTAATGGAAAATGCACTGGTACCGTTTTACTCGACCAAGCGCCATGGCACAGGACTGGGGCTGGCACTGGCACGCGAGATTATCGAGGCCCATGGCGGACGGATCAGTTTGCATAACCGTCCGCAATCCGGCTTATGTGTCAGTCTGTTCCTGCCCCTGACGACTGTGAGTACACCCTTACAGAGCGGTGCCGAATAAGGCTTGCATGGTCTGTCGGTGTGCTGCATGAAGTGCGCCGGCATCCTGTCTGACTTTGGCCAGTATAGAAGCACCTATCCAGCTGCCATACAAAAAACTGGCCAGTTCGGCAGGATCGGATACCGGTGCAATGCTGCCTTCCCGAATAGCATCGCTGATAACGGCGGCGATCTGATCGCAATGTAGTGCCATTCCGGTTGATAAGGCCTGACGCATTGCATCTGACAAGTCTGAAACTTCGGCGGCAAGTTTGACGCCGAGACAAAGTTTATTGCAGCCCGGTACATCTGCGAGGCTGCGCCATTGATTAAAATACAACACTAATTTCTGTTTGGCGCTGATGTCCTGTGTGTCAAACAATAGCGCGGTTTTTTGCTGATAGTCGCGGAAATAGCGTTCCAGCAAGGCAACGCCAAATGCCTCCTTGGACGCAAAGTAGTGATAAAACGATCCCTTGGGGACGGCTGCGGCCGACAACAGCTCACTCAGGCCCATTGCGCTGAAGCCTTTGCCGAGGATCAGGCATTCACCGGTTGCCAGTATCCTTTCTCGGGTGTCCTGAATCGCAGGTCGGATTTCGTTGCTCATGTTAAGATCTATTGGACCGGTCGTCTATCAAGTATAGCGCGTATTTAAAAAGTGCGACGGGTTTGTGGAAAGTAGAAAAAAATGTAACAATCGTCTATGATACCACTCCGCTTTATGCGAAAATGCTAAATTCCTGATTAGTACCATTTGATCTTTTTTCATTTCAATCCTTCACTATGTTCCGCTGGCTATTTTTAAATGAGAGTGCTCTCGCGCCTGCCGAACATGCTGCATGGAAGATCAGTACGCTCAGAATTCTGCTGGTTTCCGGCTTCATTCTGGAAGCATGGGTAGCCTTACACAGTTCATTCCGCGCCGTTGAGCGCGGTGCCTACGAAATTCTGCTCACCGTTATCAGCCTGTATGCGCTGAAATCCGTCGCTATCTGGGGATCACGCAAATACCCCAGATTCAGTGCGGCGCTATTATTGCTGAATATCTATGGCATAGCGAGTGCCATCAGTATCTTTACCCGCGATCCTGAGCTGGCCAAGCTGGGCTATTTGCTTGTATATATCACGCCGATTCTGGCACGGATATTTTTTCACAGCGGTCTTGCACTGATTCTGATGCTGCTGAATACGATACCGTATATCAGTGTCATCAGCGGGTACTCACATTCGCTGGAAGGGCATCACCCGATACCGGATGCTGAAATATATATCCATACGCTGTTCTACTTCTTCTTTAATATCTGCCTTCCTCTGGCTGTATTTCGTATTCTGTATGCGCTTGATGCCACTCTGGTTCAGTATCAGGATACCAGTGGTGCGCTGCAAGTCAGCCATGCGCAGTATCAGGAAGTATTTGAAAATGCAGGTACAGCTTTGCTGCTGACCGATGCGTACGGACAAATTTTGCAGGCAAACCAGCAGGCGAATCACTTACTCGGACGCAATCCGCAAACCGACAGCGAACTGGCGCTGTTTGGCTGGCTGTCACTGGACGAGAGTTTTAAGTTGTCGCAGGCGGACGAGGTGGCTGGCTTGCGTACATCCGCATACCGCACACGTGATGGCAAACTGGTTGCACTGGATAATATTTCTCAGACATCGACCGAGCACTACATCGTCGCGCTTCGTGATGTTTCCGGCTTGCATAAAATGCAGCATGCACTGAAAGCCAGCATCGAAAGACAGGACTATCTGAGCAGCCATGATGCGCTGACCAATTTGCCTAACCGCGATATGTTGCGTCAGTTCCTGCAGCAAAAGCTGGAAAACTTGTCTACTGATCAGGTAACAGCACTGGTTTCCTTTCGTTTAAACAGTGTGCGGCAGGCAAACCAGCAATATGGTGCCCATACCGGTGATGTTTTGCTGCGCCGCTTCGCGGATGAACTCACCCAGGTGTTGCCAAAAAATTGTTTTTGCGCCCGCTTGCGCAGTATTGTGTTCTCATTTGTGATTGATCAGTTGCATTCGCCTGCCGACGTTGTTCAGTTTGTTGATCAGATTCGCGAAGCCATGCCGCGTGAACTGATGGTGAATGGTGAGTTATTACTGGTTCAGTTCTCTGCTGGTATCGCAGTACTGCGTCCGGAAGATAAGGATCCTGATGAGCTGATACGCCGCAGTGAAGTCGCACTGGACACTTCCCGCCGTGGTTCTGATCAGAACGTCACTCTGTTTGACGAACATGATGCGAATCAGATTCGCCGCAATGTCGAAATTGAAGTAGGTATTCTGAACGGACTGAAAGCCGGTGAATTCCATCTGATGTATCAGCCGAAGGTGGATCGTGACGGCAGAATTGCCGGTGTGGAGGCGCTGATTCGCTGGATTTCGCCTACCCTGGGCAAGGTGGCGCCATCGGAGTTTATTCCGATGGCAGAACGATCTGGCCTGGTGCGTCAGGTGAGCAATTTTGTCATTGAACAAAGTTGCTCGCAGATTCGTGCATGGCTGGATGAATTCGGGCATAGTCCCGTCGTCGCCATTAATCTGGCAGTCAGTGATATTGCGCGCCCGGATCTGATCAGTCTGATCGATGACACTTGTGCGCGGTTCCGCATAGCAACCAGTTATCTTGAGTTGGAAATCACGGAAACCGGGTTGATTGCAAATGAGCAGCAGTCAATTGAGCATTTGAATGTATTGAAAAACCGTGGTTTTGGTATTGCGATTGATGACTTCGGTACCGGATATTCCTCACTTTCAAAACTCAGCCATTTCCCGGCGCACACGGTAAAAATTGACCGTTCTTTCGTTGCGCAGATCGGCTATAACCGCAAGAGTGAGATGATTGTGAAGGCGATAGTTTCACTGGCAGAAATTCTCGCATGCAATACCATTGCAGAGGGTGTGGAAAATGAATCGCAGGAACAATTCCTGAAAGAAGTTGGCTGCCAGTACTTTCAAGGATACTTGTATTACCGTCCTATGGATCTGGACGGAATGCGCACGCTGTTAAGCCAGCCGGGCCTGAATCTGTCAGCAGACCAGATGGTTGCTGAACGAATGTTGAAAACAGGCAACACCGCAGCCTGAGTCAGTCATTTTCTGATATTCCAATGCGCCATAATCTTCATGGTTTTATGTAAAAGCGGCCGTATCACACCGTGTTTTATTCAGCTGTTTGCGTTACTTCACAGAATATTTTTGTCATTTTGTGAAATGAATTAATTAACGCAACACAATTTCCCAAATTCATCTACACTAAAGCCACAGCCTGCAGGTTGGTGACACCACCGGCTGTCTGTGACCAATGCTGCTGTTCGGAATTTGCGTGTTGATGCTTAACCCGGGAGGTCAGGATGAACATCTTTGACAACTATGCTGCACGGTATGAACGGACCAGAGAGGAAGAATTTTCCATGCAGGAATATCTTGATCTCTGCAAGAAAGACAAGCTCGCCTTCGCCAGCGCCGCGGAGCGTATGCTGGCTGCCATTGGTGAGCCAGAGCTGATTGATACCCGCCATGATCCACGCCTGTCACGGATCTTCTCAAACAAAGTTATTAAGATTTACCCTGCGTTCCGTGAATTTTATGGAATGGAAGAAGTAATTGAGCAGGTTGTTTCTTATTTTCGTCATGCGGCACAAGGGCTGGAAGAGAAGAAACAAATCCTTTACTTGCTTGGGCCGGTTGGTGGTGGAAAATCGTCGATCGCGGAGAAGCTCAAGTATCTCATGGAGCGGATTCCGTTTTACTGCATTAAAGGGTCGCCGGTTAATGAGTCACCACTCGGCTTGTTTAACGAGGATGAGGATGGCGCAATCCTGGAAGAGGACTATGGAGTTCCGCGTCGGTATCTGAAAACAATACCGAGTCCATGGGCTGTAAAACGTCTTCATGAATTTAACGGTGATGTTAATAAATTCCGTGTTGTGAAACGCTATCCGTCGGTATTGAAGCAGATTGCCGTTTCGAAAACCGAGCCAGGTGACGAAAATAATCAGGATATTTCATCGCTGGTGGGTAAGGTCGATATCCGTAAACTTGAAGATTATTCGCAGGATGATCCGGATGCTTACAGCTATTCCGGAGGTCTTTGCCTTGCTAATCAGGGGTTGATGGAGTTTGTGGAAATGTTTAAAGCACCGATCAAAGTGCTGCATCCACTGCTGACTGCAACGCAGGAAGGCAACTTTAAAGGAACTGAAGGCTTTGGAGCAATTCCGTTTGAAGGCGTCATTCTGGCTCACTCGAATGAGTCAGAGTGGAAAAGTTTTAAAAATAATAAGAACAACGAAGCATTCCTGGACCGTATTTACATTGTTAAAGTACCTTACTGCTTGCGAATTTCTGATGAGATTCACATCTACGAAAAACTCATTCGCAGCTCTTCACTGGCACAGGCACCGTGTGCGCCGGGTACTCTGAAAATGATGGCGCAGTTTGCGGTACTTTCGCGGCTGAAAGAACCGGAAAATTCCAGTATTTTCAGCAAGATGCTGGTTTATGACGGTGATAATCTGAAAGATACCGATCCGAAAGCAAAATCTCTGCAGGAGTATTCTGACTATGCCGGGGTTGATGAAGGAATGACGGGGCTATCAACCCGCTTTGCCTTCAAGATACTTTCTAAAGTATTTAATTTTGATAATACAGAAGTTGCGGCAAATCCGGTTCATCTGCTGTACGTCCTGGAGCAGCAAATTGAACGCGAACAGTTCGCTGCCGAGACTGAACAAAAATATATTTCTTATATCAAAGAATATCTTGCACAGCGTTACGCAGAATTTATTGGTAAAGAAATACAAACAGCGTATCTGGAAAGCTATTCTGAATACGGTCAGAATATTTTTGACCGCTATGTCACGTTTGCCGATTTCTGGATTCAGGATCAGGAATTCCGGGATCCTGATACCGGAGAGAGTTTTGACCGTGAATCACTGAACAACGAACTGGAAAAAATCGAAAAACCGGCAGGTATCTCCAATCCAAAAGACTTCCGGAACGAAATAGTGAACTTTGTCCTGCGGGCGAGAGCACAGAATGGCGGTAAGAATCCGACCTGGACCAGCTACGAAAAACTGCGCACTGTTATCGAGAAGAAAATGTTCTCGAATACAGAAGACTTATTGCCTGTAATTTCGTTTAATGCGAAAGCCAGTGCCGAAGATGCGAATAAACATCAGGAATTTGTGAATCGCATGGTTAGCAAAGGGTATACGCCAAAACAGGTTCGTTTGTTGTGCGAATGGTATCTGAGGGTCAGAAAGTCATCGTAGTGATGACCTGCTGACATTGTCTGAACGAACGGGAGAATATCTTGGTGCATCTGATAGACCGGCGTGTTCAGGGAAAAAATAAATCTGCGCCGAATCGCGAGCGGT
Organism: Cognatundibacterium squillarum; assembly: GCF_014652435.1. Classification (GTDB taxonomy): domain Bacteria; phylum Pseudomonadota; class Gammaproteobacteria; order Burkholderiales; family Burkholderiaceae_D; genus Undibacterium; species Undibacterium squillarum. The sequence goes on along the minus strand of NZ_BMYU01000012.1, from coordinate 70,981 downwards.
TTTTGCGACGTTATAAAGCGCAGATTAAAGAAGCTGTTGCCAAAGCTGTTAAAGGACGTTCGATTACCGATATCGAAAACGGTGAGAAAATATCTATACCGGTCAAGGATATCAGTGAGCCGACTTTCGGACATTCCCGCGGAGGTGTATGGGAAGGCGTTTATCCGGGGAACGATCAGTATCAGAAAGGCGATCAGATCGCTCGACCCAAAGGCGGTGCCGGTGGCGGCGGTGGTAAAGGACAGGGCGGTAACAGCGAGGACGTGACAGAAGACGATTTTGCATTTCAGCTCAGTCGCGAAGAATTTATGAATTATTTCTTCGAAGATCTGGAGTTGCCGAATATGGTCAAGACTCAGCTGAGTGCCACACAGGATTTCCGGACGCAGCGTGCTGGTTATAAAACGACCGGAACAGCCTCAAGTTTGCATGTGATCCGTTCGCTGCGCGGAGCGCTTGGACGCCGGATCGCTATAGGCGGCAAGTCAAAGCACCGTCTTGAGCATGCTGAGGCGGAGCTGGCAGCAGAGCTCGCATCGCCTAGCCCTGATCATCGTCGTGTCGGTGGTTTGCGCGAGGAGATTCATCATCTGAAAATCCGTCTTGCTGCAATCCCTTTTCTTGATCCGTTTGACTTGCGTTTCAGTAACCGGATTCGTGTGCCAAAACCAGCAACGCAGTGCGTGATGTTTTGTTTGCTGGATGTATCTGGATCAATGGATGAGCAGAAAAAAGATACCGCGAAAAGATTCTTTATTTTGTTGTACCTGTTCCTGACACGAATGTACGAAAAGATTGAGGTTGTCTTTATTCGTCACCATACAACTGCGCTTGAAGTCGACGAACACGCATTTTTCCACTCAAGGGAATCCGGCGGTACCATCGTATCGTCGGCATTAAACTTATTGCTGAAAGTGATACAGGAACGCTACGCAACCAGTGACTGGAATATTTATGTTGCGCAGGCATCGGATGGCGATAACTGGGACAATGACTCTGTGCAATGTCGTGAGTTGCTTTCGAAGGCAATTTTACCTCTCGTCCAGTATTACGCCTATGTAGAAATTACTGAGGGAGATCCGCAAAATCTATGGCTGGAATACGAGCAGGTTGCACAAGCGAAAGAGAACTTCGCGATGCAAAAAATTGAGAGTCCGGCGGATATTTATCCGGTCTTTCGGGAATTGTTTAAAAAACAACCTGTCTGAAGAGGTGGCTTATGGAAACGCCTGTCGCCGTAGCCCGGAGCAAACACTTGAGCGCACTACCTGAGCAGTCAGAGTGGACTTTTGAACTAATTGACCAAATCCACGAAGAAATCCGCCGGGTTGCTGAATGGTTCGGGCTGGATACGTATCCGAATCAGTTGGAAATTATCACTGCCGAGCAAATGATGGATGCATATGCATCAGTTGGTATGCCGGTATCGTACAACCACTGGTCATTTGGTAAGCATTTTCTGCATACCGAAAAAAGCTATAAGCGCGGCCAGATGGGGCTTGCGTACGAGATCGTGATTAATTCCAATCCCTGTATTTCCTATCTGATGGAAGAGAACAGTCTGACAATGCAGGCGCTGGTGATCGCACATGCAGCATACGGACATAATTCTTTTTTTAAGGGAAATTATTTATTCCGCACGTGGACTGATGCCGAAGCCATCATTGATTACATGGTATTTGCGAAGAACTATGTATCACAATGCGAACAGCGCTATGGTGCGGAAGCAGTGGAATTGGTTATTGATTCCTGTCATGCATTGCAAAACTATGGCGTCGACAGATATAAGCGCCCCGCTAGGATTTCTATGCTGGAAGAGCGCGAGCGACAGGAAGAGCGTGAGCGCTATATTCAGTCACAGATCAACGATTTGTGGCGCACATTACCAAGACGTCCGGAGGTGCAGGAAGCACCGCAGGAAAGGCAGCGATTTCCAAAAGAACCACAAGAAAATTTATTATATTTTATTGAAAAGTATTCTCCTTTGCTTGAGCCGTGGCAACGTGAGATTGTGCGGATTATCCGAAAGATATCCCAGTATTTTTATCCGCAGCGCCAGACTCAGGTAATGAACGAAGGTTGGGCAACCTTTTGGCATTACACAATTCTGAATCAGTTGTATGACGAAGGTGTTGTCGGCGACGGATTCATGATGGAATTTTTGCAAAGTCACACCAATGTGGTTTATCAACCACCAGTTGGTAGTAAATATTACAATGGTATCAATCCGTATGCGCTGGGCTTTGCGATGATGCGTGATATTCGCAGGATTTGTGAAAACCCGACGCAGGAAGATAAAGAATGGTTTCCGGATATTTCGGGGAGTGACTGGCGTCAGACCTTGCAGTTTGCGATGCGGAATTTTAAGGATGAGAGCTTTATCGCACAGTTTTTATCGCCGCGACTGATTCGTGAGTTTCATTTGTTTTCTGTACTGGATGATGATCACAAAGATAAGCTGATGGTGTCAGCAATTCATGATGACGCAGGTTATCGATACATTCGTCAGCAGTTGGCAGGTCAGTACAATCTGGGTAACCGGGAGCCGAACATACAGGTATGGTCTGTCGATATGCAGGGAGACCGCTCACTGACCCTGCGTCATTCACAGTATCAGCGCAGGCCGTTAAATCAGAGTACACAGGAAATGCTGAAGCATGTGGCACGGTTGTGGGGCTTCGATGTGTACCTGGATACCGTGGACAGCAATAATAAAATCATTGCCCGTCACGACTGTAAATGGGAGAAACGTCATCGTCCCTGATTGCCGCTAGCTTTGCTCTCCGGACAGTGGCTGGCTGATACGTGCTGTTCGGCGCTTGCTGAGACACCGGGGCGTTGCATACAAATCAAAAAGGGGCTTGGTTGCCTGTTGCCGGTTGTTGGCTTGGAGTAAAATCGGAGCATTCACCGGCACATCTGAACCGGCAAACTCTGGAGAGCATATATGTTCCTTGATATTCCGAAAATTTCCGCAACGAACAGCGAAACAGAACCTGATCGTCTGGAGCGCCTCAGTCGTGTGTATGGTTATGCAACTGCGCTGTCCGACATGGACGGAAATACCGGTTTTTGTGCAAAAGTTGCCAAGCTGCATGATCACAAAGGTAATCTGGTTGTAATCTGGTACGAGCAACCAAATGCGCGTGAACTGACCTATTTTCTGCGCGCGTGGCAAAGTCGCATGGGGGATGAGTCCTCCAATATTGAGCATGCTCTGATGCTGCGCGAGCTGCCGGAGGCAGAAGCCGAAAGTGATGCCTGAACGGTATTCGCTTTTCACTGATTGACCGGATGTATTACAGACAAAAACGCCGGATCAGATTCCGGCGTTTTTTATTACATTCATCAACAGATAGCAGGCAGCTGACTTCTGATGAAGCCTTTTACAGCAACAAAAAAACCATTGTGTGTCAGGATCAGTCATCCGAAATGCCTACTGTTGACGTGTACGCAAAATTCGCATGCCATTCAGCACAACCAGCACGCTGGCACCGGTATCTGCCATCACGGCTGCCCAGAGACTGCCGTGTCCGCTGAGTGTCAGGCCAAAGACGATCAGTTTCAGCCCCAGCGCCAGCACAATGTTTTGCCATAACACCCGGTGCGTACTGGCGGAAATGCGGATCAGCTCCGGGATTATCTGCAAATTATTTTCCATCAGTGCGATATCGGCTGTTTCCAGTGCAATATCGCTGCCGGCACCCATGGCGATACCAAGATGTGCGCGCGCCAGCGCCGGTGCATCATTAATGCCGTCGCCTGTCATCGCAGTAACACCTTTATCTGCCAGTTCGGCAATCAGTGTGGCTTTCTGATCAGGAAGCAACTGACTGTGGACAACGGCAATTCCGGCTTGTGCTGCAATGTACTGTGCAGTACCTTCCTGATCGCCGGTCAGCATGTGCGTTTCCACACCCATCGTACGCAAATTGTTGATTGCGCTGGCAGTGTTGCTGCGTATGCTGTCAGCTACTGCAAATACCGCGAGCAGACGGTTTGTATCGCATAAGTACAGCAAACTGTTCCCTTGCGTACTCAGTGTTTGCAGCGGTGACAGCCAGTCAGGGGTAGCGGAAAGCGTGCTCAGCATTGCCTGATTGCCGATCCGGTAATGCTGTCCGCCGATCTGCGCCTGAATGCCGCGTATTGCACCTTCTTCCAGTACGGCGCTTGCTGTCACGGGCAGCAATTGTTGCTGGCAGGCAGACAGTAATGCGTGTGCCAGCGGATGGGAAGAGCCTTGTTCCAGACTGGCGGCGATTTGCAGCGCATCTTGTTCTGACACATCCGGCGCGCAGAGGATTTGTTGCAGCTTTGGTTTGCCTTCGGTCAGTGTGCCGGTTTTATCCAGTGCCAGAAATTTCAGGGAACGCGCCATTTCCAGATATTGTCCGCCTTTGATGACGATACCGCGTCGTGCTGCCAGTGTCAGGCCGCTGACGATTGTGACCGGTGCCGCAATTACCAGTGCGCAAGGGCAGGCAATAACCAGTAAGACCAGCGCACGGTACAGACTGGTTTGCCAGCTGAGTTCGCCCAGTAAGGGCGGTATCACCGCAATCGCCAGGGCGATCAGACCGACTACCGGCGTATAGATGGCAGCGAAGCGGTCAATCATGCGCTGACTCTGTGCGCGCTGACTTTGTGCTTGCTGAACAGAGTCTGCTATCCGCGCCAGCATACTGTCGGCAGCGGTTGCAGTGACGCGAATTTCCAGTGCAGCGCTGATATTCAGTGTTCCGGCATAAACGGTGTCGCCCGTTTGCTTTTCTACCGGCAGACTCTCACCGGTGACAGCGGCCTGATTCAGTGCTGATCGTCCGCTGACGATCATGCCGTCCAGTGCAATTCTGTCACCCGGGCGGCACAGCATCAGGCTGCCGGTTGTCACACTGGCGGCTGGCTGTATCTGCCATTGTCCGTCTGCATCCTGTATCCGCACGCTGTCCGGCGCTTGCTGCAGCAATGCACGGATTGCATCCCGCGCTTTGTTCAGGCTGGCGGCCTCGATGCGTTCGGCAACGGCGAATAAGACAATCACCATCGCAGCTTCAGGCCACTCGCCCAGTGCCAGTGCACCGGCTACGGCGATCGTCATCAGTAAGTGAATATTCAGTGTCAGATGGCGCAGCGCAATCCAGCCTTTTCTGAGTGTCGTGCCGCCGCATAAAACAACGGCAAGCAATGCACTGACGGGAGCCAGCCAGACTGGTACGCTGTTTGCCGCCAGATCGGCAATTTCAGCTGTCAGTGCCAGCGCAGCGGCGAAGACTAAAGGCCACGGAAATCGTGTTGCTGGCGGGGTGGCCGTACTGCTCCCTGCAGCAACAGCCTCCATGCCAATCGCACGCAGCGCGGCCTGCAATGCTTCGTGAGTCAGGTTTTCATGATGCACGGTCAGTAGCCGGTTCAGTAAATCAAATTCCAGATGCCGGACCTCTGGCATGGCGGATAACTGTTTGCGGATCAGCGCTTCCTCCGTGGGACAATCCATGGCATCAATCCGCACACGCAGTGTCGCAAAGCCTTCCGGCGCTGATGTTTTTTCAGACGGAACCAGATCTGCCGGCGTGCAGCAGTGCTGACCGGAGCTGCAGGCAGAAGTGGTTTCGTCATGCCCGCTGTCTGTTGCGCAGGTATCAGTGTGCACATGCTCTGATGCATCCGCCGTATCAGGTACATGCGTGCTGTGACCACAGCCGGTGTGATCCGATGAATGAACGTCTGTATGTGCATGGCGATGTGCTGCGGAAGCCGCTTTGGTTTTGCAGGCAGATGATGTACAGGAATCCATAATGCGCTTTCTCTGCGAATGTGACGGGCGAAGCCGTGATAATCTGCAGTCTAGAGGCTGTAGTCACTACAGGGTCAAGGGTAATTTGAGCAAAGGTGAAGACTATGCGGATAGGAGCACTGGCAGCAGCAACTGGCGTGGATCTGGAGACAATTCGTTATTACGAAAAAAGTGGCTTACTGCCGGAGCCGCAGCGACAGGAAAATGGTTATCGCGATTACCAGCAGGCGCATCTGGAACGACTGGCGTTTATCCGGCATTGCCGTGCGCTGGATATTCCGTTGGCCGATATCCGGCGGCTGGTGCAGTTTATGGAAAACCCTGCGGAAGATTGCGGCGACATCAACCATTTAATTGATGCGCAGATTGAGCGGGTACAAGCCAGACTGGCCAGTATGGCGGCACTGGAGAAGCAGTTAAGCCGTTTACGTGCGGCCTGTGATGAAGCGCATCACGGACGGGAGTGCGGTATTTTGCATGAACTGGTGGCGGCAGCCCATGGTGAAGCCTGCCTGTGCCATACCCATGCAGCCTCTGCTGAGCATAAAAAAGGCGGCTGAATGTTCAGCCGCCTGCCGGTTATGCTGCCTGTTGCTGCGTGATCAGGAAACCAGTTCGGTGACCAGGTCTTTAATCAGTTCAGAAATGCCTGCCCAGCTGATCGCGATACCCAGGCAGACCAGAATAAAGGCGGACAAACGCAGCAGCACGATGCCGCCGACATCGCCAAGGAAGCGTTCCATTTTGTGCGCGAAGCGGTAACAGAAATAAATCACCAGTGTAGTTGCCAGCACGCCGAGTGCCGATGCCAGACTGGTCACCAGCCAGTCGATGGGTTTGTGCGGCATTTGTGTACCGATGGTGACGGAAGCAGCAATCGTGCCGGGGCCGACAGTCAGCGGAAAGCTGAACGGATAGAAGCTGCGGCGCTGTAATTCTTCTTTGCTCCACTGGCCCGCATGGCTGGATGCCGCCACCGAGCTGCGCAGCTTGTCCTGACTCTGGTCATTCAGCAGTTTCCAGCCTGCCATGCCGACCACAATACCACCGGCAACCCGCACGATAGAAATGGAAATGCCGAAGAAGTCCAGCACATAAGAGCCGACAAAGACAGCACCCATCAGCATAAAAAAACAATTAATAGCGATACGTTTTGCCAGACGTCGTGCAGTGACCGGGTCCAGCGGGCCGGTCATTGATAAATAAATCGGTGCAATCGCAATCGGATTCACCAGCGGCAACATGGCAACAGGCACGACCAGAAATGCCTTAAAAAAGACAATCATCGCAAGGTTCATTACAGCTCCTTTTTTTTAACAGATCTGCCGGATTATACGGGGCGGCACACAGCAAAAGCTACTTTCTGCACAAAGCTTTTCTTTGCCTGCTGCGCAATGCATTGCGTGCGTTTTGCATGAATCGCGTACACTGATGGCTGGTTTGATAACAGGGGAAAGTGAATGGTTGCGATGATTCCCGAATTCCCGGTATTGCAAACGCCCAGACTGGGGTTGCGGCAAATTGTCCGGGCGGATCAGCCGCAGATTTTTCTGGGCTTATCCGATCCGCAGGTAACGCAGTATTACGGTATTCATTATGAAACTTTAGAAAGCACCAGTGCTCAGATGGACTGGTATGAACTGATGCAGCGCGGTGGCACCGGTCTGTGGTGGGGAATACATCTTGCTGAAAGACCGGATGTGCTCATCGGTACCTGCGGCTTTTATGAATGGGAACAGGAGCATCAGTGTGCCGAGCTTGGTTTCTGGTTACTGCCGGCCTATGCAAATCAGGGGCTGATGCGCGAAACCTGCGATGCCGTGCTGGGTTACGGTTTCAGGCATTTGCAATTGCACAGGGTGCAGGCGCGTGCTGAACCCGCCAATCTGGCCAGTTGCCGTTTGCTGGAGCGCACCGGTTTTCAGCTGGAAGGCATATTGCGTGAGTGTGAGCGCAAGCAGGACCGCTATGTCAGTCTGCATTGTTATTCGCTGCTGCGCACCGATGCGGCGGCAGTAGTTTATTTGAAGGAGGAGCCTGCATGAAAATTTCCGAACGCTTGCCGGTCTGGGCAAAAGCGATTCCTGTGCTGGCCTGGCTGACGCTGGGAATCGCCAGTGTCAGTGACAGTCAGTGGCTGGCTTTGCTGCTGGTGCCGGCACTGTTTGCCGGTGTGACCTGTGCGGTGTATCACGCAGAAGTGGTTGCCCATAAAATCGGTGAACCTTTCGGTACGCTGCTGCTGGCCGTGGCGGTGACGCTGATCGAGGTCGCGCTGATCGTATCGCTGATGATTGCCGGTGGCGAATCGGCTTCCGGTCTGGCGCGCGACACAGTGTTCGCCGCGATTATGGTGATTTTGTCCGGCATTATCGGCGCCTGTCTGCTGCTTGGCGGATTGCGTCACCGTGAGCAGAGTTTTGGCTTGCATGGCGCCAGCACTTCACTGGCAACGCTGGCTGCACTGGCGATTCTGACGCTGGTATTGCCGAACTTTACGTCAACGGTTCCCGGTCCGTTCTACAGCAAATCGCAGCTGGCATTTATCGCACTGGTGTCGCTGGTCTTATACGGCACCTTTGTTCTGGTGCAGACCGTGCGCCACCGAGATTACTTCTTACCGGCGAATGCGGCGGCGGATGAAGCTGTTCATGCGCCGCGTCCGAGTGCCAGCATGGCATGGACCAGTCTGGCATTACTGATTGCGAGTCTGGTTGCTGTCGTGCTGCTGGCGAAGTCACTGGCACCGGGGCTGGAAAAGGCTGTAGCGGCGCTTGGTGCACCGAAGCAACTGGTCGGTATTGTGATTGCGATTATTGTCTTGCTGCCGGAAGGTCTGGCCGCGCTCAGTGCTGCGCGGGCTAACCGTTTGCAAACCAGTATTAATCTGGCGCTCGGTTCTGCGCTGGCATCGATTGGTTTAACGATTCCGGTGGTGGCGGTGATTTCTTTGTGGACCGGCTGGCCGCTGAGTCTGGGGATTGATGCGAAGTCCACAGTCTTGTTATTGCTGTCGCTGCTGATTACTTCCTTGTCGCTGAGTACCGGTCGCACCACCATCATGCAGGGCACTATCCATCTGGTGATTTTTGCAGTGTATCTGCTGACCACCATCGTTCCTTAATACCTGATACCGGAGATTGCATGCAGATTTTTTCTGAGCTGACTTTCCGCCACCTGCGCGGATTGTTACTGATAACGGGGCTGGGCGTGCTGACTGCCTGCCAGCCACTGAAACTGGTCAGTCCGGCAGATCCGCTGACGGAGCGCGGTATGCTCGACTACGCGACCCGCCTGCAATTGCATCTGGGCAGCATGGCAGAGCTGGCGGGCAAGCCGGAGGGCAGTTATGAGGCGAACTGGCGCAGTTATCAGGAAATGGATGCACAGCTTGCTGCGCTGATCACACGCGCCACGGTGTACGCCGGCAATACCCCTTGCGCCGTGCAGGATGCGGTGTATCAGCGTATGCAGCAGGTATTCGGGCAGGCACTGCCGTTTCCGGTACAAACTTCAGCGCAGACAGACAAGGGCGCCAGTCAGGCATGTCATACCTTATTGCTGACCCAGATACGCCAGCAACTGGCGCTGCTGAAACAAATTCACCGCGATGCCGACCGCTGCGGCGCGTATTCCTGCCTGCGTCCGGCCACCGCGGCGGATGCCAGAGCGATCACCGATCAGGCGATACGTGCGGTGTTTGTGATTGAGGCCGCCAAAGCCGGTCATGCTGTGGTTCAACCCTGAGACGCAACTTCACTGAGATTCCCATGCAAACTGACGACTTATTTCAGGAAATGATGCTGAATGCCAAAACCGCATTCGGCGCGCACTGGCAGCAGGTATCGGACTATCTGCCGACTGAGCTGAAGAAAATGGCGGTGCAACTGAACAGCATTGCTGACAACGTGGCAGCTTTTCAGCTCGACAACTCTCAGGGCTACAGTCCGGCAACCGGCAAGCTGATGTTGCAAATGCAGCAGCACGCCTGTGTTTCGGTACTGGTGGCGATGACACAGCTGACGCTGCTCGCAGTACAGGATGCGGTCAACAGTATTCTGGCAGCTTTGCGCAGCGCACTGGTCAAATTAGCTTCTCCCTTACTACTGGTTTTGTAAGCGAACGTCACCGAATCGGCAATGTCATTGTGCAGAAGTCCGCATCCGCTCATTCCGGAGAGCCGGACTTTCTGCCGACGACCGCCGGATCGCTGTGCAGAACACCGCATTTCAGGCATTTTCGGCTGCTTTCAGGCTGTTCCGGCCAGTCTGCGCTGTTTCTCTGCTATCAGTCTTCTACTGAGCTGTATTCGTGCCGCCGTTGATCATCTTCTGCCGTCGCGCTGTTGCTATTTTGCAATGAAGGCGACGACGACTGCCTGTTGCCATCTGCCCGTGCGGCGCAGTATCCGGCGTGATGCTGTCGTAAAAAGCACATTTTCTGCGCTGATTTTGGGCTTTTGCCGCAGCATGCGCGGTGCTTTTGCCTATATGATGGCGGTTTTTATGTCACCGGACTGACATAAACCCGAATACATCAGCCCCGGCGCTGATCCCGCCCCGCCGCGACGGGGCAATATCAATAAGGAAAAATCTTGAGACAGACGTTCTTACAACAGCTGTTACGAACCCGCCCGCTGGATGCACCGGAAGTGATTGTTGAAGGTCAGCACGGTTTGCACCGCACGCTGGGCTTATTTGCCCTGACCATGATCGGCGTCGGTGCCACCATCGGCACCGGTATCTTTTTCACAATGGTGGAAGCGGTGCCGAAGGCGGGACCTTCCGTCATTCTGTCTTTCCTGATTGCGGCGATTACTGCCGGTCTGACCGCCTTGTGCTATTCCGAATTGTCGGCACGGATTCCGGCTTCCGGCTCTTCGTACTCGTTTGCTTATGCCAGCGTCGGTGAGTTCGGCGCTTTCGTTGTGGCAGCCTGTTTGCTGCTCGAATACGGGCTGGCTGGCAGCGCTACCGCGATCGGCTGGTCGGCGTATCTGAACAACTTCCTCGAAAATGCGGCTGGCTGGCATATTCCGACCATGCTGCGCAGCCCGATGATTGTGGCGGGCGCGAACGGTGTGGAATTCCATCCGGGCCAGATTAATCTGCCGCCGATTGTGCTGGTGATTATCTGCTGCTTCCTGCTGCTGCGCGGCGCCAAAGAATCCGCGGGTGTGAATGCTGTGATGGTGATGGTCAAGCTGGCGATTCTGGTGTTTTTCTCCGTTATCGCATTCAGCGGTTTTCAGGCAGAACACTTCACCCCGTTCTTTAATACCGATAACAGCAAAGGCATGGCCGGTATGGCCGGCGTGACAGCCGCCGCCGGCACGGTGTTTTTCTCGTTTATCGGTCTGGATACTGTGGCGACTGCCGGCGCTGAAGTTAAAGATCCGAAACGCAATGTGCCGCTGGGGATCATGCTGGCGCTGCTGATCGTGACCGTGTTTTATATGCTGGTGGCGGTGGCTGCGGTGGGTGCGCAACCGGCTGCGATGTTTGAAGGGCAGGAAGCCGGTCTCGCCGTGATTCTGCAGAATGTCACCGGTAAATCCTGGCCAGCGCTGATTCTGTCTGCCGGTGCGGTGATTTCCGTGTTCAGCGTGACGCTGGTCACCATTTACGGTCAGACCCGTATTCTGTATGCGATCAGTAAAGATGGCCTGATTCCGCCATCGTTTCAGGTCGTCAATCCGAAAACCCGCGCACCGTTCATCAACACTATTTTTGTTTGTCTGGCGGTGGGGCTGGTGGCTGGTCTGGTGGATGCAACCTTGCTGTGGGATATGGTCAGCATGGGTACGCTGGTCGCGTTTATCGTGGTGTCAGCCGCGGTGCCGGTCGTGCGTCGCCGCCATCTCGGTGTACACGGCGAAGGTTTCCGTGTGCCGTTCGGCCCTTACCTGATTCCGGGCGCGAGTATTCTGGCTTGTCTGTACATCCTGAAAGACTTGTCGGCAGTCACTTACCATGTGTTTTTCGCGTGGATGCTGGTGTCACTGGCAATCTATTTGTTATACAGCCGTCATCATTCCCGCTTGAATAAAAACTGAGCGACCACATATCTTGCTAAGATGGCAGGGAGGCATGGCCTCCCTGTTTTTTTATGACCGTTCTGAAAGGGTAAGCATGAAAACTTCTGGCTGGCTGGCAGCGGGTGTACTGGTTGCAATCAGCGGTATGGCGCAGGCGGAAAATATCGGCAGTGTCGATACCGCGTTTAAACTGATCGGGCCGGATCATAAAGTGGTGGTGGAAGCCTATGACGATCCGAAGGTGAACGGCGTCACGTGCTATGTTTCCCGCGCCAAAACCGGCGGCATCAGCGGTGGTCTGGGTCTGGCAGAAGATAAATCCGAAGCATCGATTGCCTGCCGTCAGGTCGGACCGATTTCTTTCAATGGTCAGCTGCGTCAGCAGGAGGAAGTGTTTAATCAAAGCCTGTCGATTCTGTTTAAAAAGCTGCGCATCGTGCGCATGGTGGATGCCAAGCGAAATGCACTGGTATATCTGACCTATTCGGATAAACTGATCGAAGGTTCTCCTAAAAACAGTGTGACAGCGGTACCGGTAGAGCGCTCGGTAACGATTCCATTGCGCTGAAACAATTCTTTGCAGATCTGGCGGTGCTTTCTCTGAAACGCTGCCGGTCTGTGCTGCTGTTTCCTGACGGAAAATGTTACACTCCGACCTTGCCGGTTTTTCTGTCTTGCCCGTTGATTACGCTATGAATTCCTCTACATCCGCAGTTGCCGAAAAGTCTGTTGACAGTCTGATCAAAACGATCCGTATCCCGCCGCGTCCCAGTCTGCTGGCCGACGTACAGGATGAGCTGGCTGGCAGCGATCCGGACCCGCGTCGTCTGTCCGGTCTGATCGCGAACGACGTGTCGCTGTCTGCCTCGCTGCTGAAACTGGCGAATTCACCATTTTACGGACTGCGCTTAAAAGCGACGTCGGTTGAGCATGCAGTGCAGTTGATCGGTATGCGTCAGTGCGGGCTGGTACTGACCGGCATCATTGCCCGTCAGTCGGTGCAGACGGAAAAAATGCCTTTGGAGCAATTCTGGGATTTTTCTACCAAACGGGCGCAGGCGATGTCTTATCTGGCATCCCGTATGCGTGTTTGTCCGCCGGATGTAGCGCACACCTTTGGTTTGTTCTGCGATATTGGCATCCCGTTGCTGATGGAACGTTTCGACGATTATCAGGAAACGCTGAATCTCGCTGCGGAAGCACGGGAGTTGCGGTTTACCGAAATTGAACAGGATCGTCACTCCACCAGCCACACCTCAATTGGCGCGCTGATGGCACGTACCTGGGGTTTGCCGGAGCAAGTTACGGCAGCAATTTTGCTGCATCACGATTACAGAGCACTCGACGATTCCGCAACCGACGATATGGTGCGTGCACTGATCGCTTTATGTGTGGTCGCAGAGTTCAGTATCCATAAATACTATGGGCGTGAAAATCAGGCAGAGTGGGATAAAGGTGGTGCCGCCGCATGCGAGTACCTCGGCATATCTCACGATGAACTGGAAGATTACTTCGAAGAACTGCACGATATTTTCAGTCAAGTGCAGTAATAAACAACCCGGTGCGCTGACACCGGGTTTTTGTTTGCTGACTTAACGTGCGATCTGCGATAAAAACTGCAGTGCAGCAATCAGCACAAAGCTCAGCAGAATCAGAGATTCAAAGGTATCAGTGAGTTTCATGGCAGCCTCCTAAATTACCATATATTCAGTGTAGGCCACGCATTAAAAAAAGCGATGCCAAAGCGATAAACTCGTAGACAATGCACTCCGGTTCTGCTCTCTCGGCAATATCCGGTGAACTCAGCGTGTCTGAGTTGCGACAGAATCAATCATTGCAGCAGTTTCACCATCAGCCACGCCATCAAATTTTGTCGGACGGTATTTCGTCTGAAAAGCAATAATGACATTGCGGGTTGCATCATCGAACTGTCCGTTTTGCGGTACGCCGTATCCAATCTTCGCCAGCTTTTGCTGGAACCAGCGCGCTTCCGGTAACTGCTGGGTGTACAAAGGCGTCAGTCGCGCTACCTCATCTGCGTTCGGCCAGATAATCAGTCCGGCATCGGCAAATTGTTTCCATGGAAATAAAGGACCCGGATCCTGCTTGCGTGAAGGGGCAATATCAGAGTGACCGAGTACGAATTCCGGCTTGATGTTGTAGCGCTTGACGATATCTTTCGACAAGGCGATTACCTGATCAATCTGTGCTTGCGGAAACGGGAAATAGACACGTCCCTGCGGGGTATCCTGAAAACCCTGATTCACGATTTCAATGCCGACGGAAGATGCATTTAAACGGCTGTAACCTTTCCATTCGCTCAGTCCGGCGTGGTAGGCCATGCGACCCTCATCTACCAGTTGCCAGACTTTCACCGGCGTCTGATCGCCAACCAGATAATGCGCACTGACATCGCGCTGGCTTAAAACACGCAGCGATGCAGGTTCATTGATTGCCGTGTAATGCAGAATCAGAAACTGAATCCGTGGCTCCTGGCTGACCGAGACGACGCTGCGGTCAATCTGAGTCAGTACAGGCGCAGGTGTGGAACAGGCGGACAATAAGCCAGCCAGCAGGGCAACAGCGAAAAGACGTTTCATGGTGTGTCGGGTAATTGTTTGGCCGCCAGCCGGGCCGCAGAAAAATGGGCCTGACAGGTACTCTGACGCAGGCTGATTTCTGATGGCAGATGTTTGCGCAGTGATTCGGTAATCAGCGGATGCAATTCCTGCACCCGGCCGCTCAGTACCACCGGACGCGGACCGTAACGATGGCAAAGCGAAATTGCCAGCCGCGCCAGTTCCTGTCCCGCACGCCACAGAATATCAGCTGCTACCGTGTCCTGACTGGCCACAGCAGCAACGCCAAGCGCGAGTTTACCAATATCGCCGCGACTACGGTGATATACGAAGTCTTTTGTACGCTGCCAGTCGTGGCTGCCGATCTGATGGAAAATACTTTGTGCGAGACGTGACTGGCGCCAGTAACCGGGTTGCTCATCTTCATTACGCCAGATGTACTGCAAAGCCTCGCGTGCAATCCAGTATCCGCTGCCGCCATCGTCAATCAGATATCCGCGGCCACCGGCACGATGGAATTCACCGTTTTCATCGATATACGCTGCGATCGAACCGGTGCCTGCGTAAATCAGATAACCAGCACCAGGAGAAAAAATATCGAGATATGCAATTTCAATGTCGTTACCGATCGAAACGGAGGAATCCGGCAATTCAAAAATGCGGGCGATCATGTGGTGCAGCTGGGCTTGCTCACTGCTGAAACCGGTAATGCCCGCCTTCACATATCCCAGTTCACCGTGGCTGCGTGCGGTGGCAGCCAGGGTTGCAAACAAATGCTGAAACGCTGTTTTTCCCTCGCGCGTGCCGAATTGCAGGGCTGTGAACCCCTCCGCAGTTCCGCTGGCGACCACGGATTGTTGCTGATTCGCGAGTGCCCAGCGCGTTTGTGTACCACCGGTATCGATACCGAGGCCCAGCAGTGGCAATGGCGGGGGAAGTTCCCCGGATTCAGGAAGAAAAAATTCCGAGTTCATTAATGACGATCAGTTACGGACGGCAGCAAGGCTTTTTATCTTACTCCCGGTGCCAGACCTTGCATGAGTTTTTAATGTGTACCGGCGGCAATGGCTTATCATTACGGCACAGGTGCCGTTGAGACACTCTGCAAATCGCAAATGCTTTCAGTGGCGCAATGCCACTATTGTACTTGTCAGCGCGCGATCAGTGTAGTTGACTGGCAACAATTTGATACATCCCTAAGAACGGAATGATTTAATGACAACATCTTCTGCCGGACGTTCTGTCTGGTCATGGATACCATCTCTGTATTTCGCACAGGGATTGCCGTATGTAATAGTGATGACCTTGTCGGTCATTTTGTACAAAGATCTCGGGATTTCTAATACCGATATTACGTTTTATACCAGCTGGTTATATCTGCCTTTTGTGATCAAACCATTGTGGGCGCCACTGGTAGATATGAACGGAAAAAAACGTGGCTGGATTGTGGTGACGGAACTGGTCATCGGTGCTTTGTTTGCGGCAGTGGCACTGACGATTCCGGCCTCGGATTTTTTCCGCTGGTCGCTGGCGTGCTTCTGGTTACTGGCGTTTGCCGCCGCAACGCATGATATCAGTGTCGACGGTTTCTATATGCTGGCGCTGGAGAAGCATCAGCAGGCAGCCTATGTCGGTTTTCGCAGCCTGTTTTATCGCTGTGCGATGCTGACCGGACAGGGCGGACTGGTCTGGCTCGCAGGGCACACGGCGGGTCTCAGCGGCAGTGTGGAAAAAGGATGGATGCTGGTATTCAGTTTGCTGGCCGCAATGTTTCTGGTGGTCGCAGTCTGGCATCAGTTCGGTCTGCCAAAACCGGATTCGGACCACGCGCAACGGCACGGCGACAACTGGTGGCATTCTTTTGTCGCGGTATTTGCATTGTATTTTCGTAAGCCGCAGTTTGCGCTGGCAATCGCATTTATGCTGCTGTACCGCTTCGGTGAGGCACAACTGGTAAAGGTTGCACCTTTATTTCTGAAAGACAGTATCGCCAATGGCGGACTGGCGCTCAGTACAGAGCAAGTTGGACTGATTTACGGGATGGCAGGCATGGCAGCGCTGACTACAGGCGGCATCGCCGGTGGTGCAGCGATTTCACGCTGGGGTTTAAAGGCCTGCCTGTGGCCGATGGCGATTGCCATCAATCTGCCGCATCTGGTGTATGTCTATCTGGCATGGATGCAACCACAGCACACCGGCATTATTGGCGTTTCAGTTGCGATTGAACAGTTTGGCTACGGATTCGGTTTCGCTGCCTACCTGCTGTATCTGATGATGTTTTCGGACGGAGAGCACAAGACCGCGCACTATGCGATTTGTACCGGTTTCATGGCTTTATCGATGATGATTCCGGGTTTATTCAGTGGATGGTTGCAGGCGCAGCTTGGCTACACCGGATTTTTTCTCTGGATTTGCGTGGCTGCGCTGGCGACATTCATCGTTTGCGCAATGATCCGGATTGATCCGCAATTTGGTAAAAAAGATGCGCAGCAGGCGCAGACATAATCAGCAGGAGTCAGATGTGGTAACACAGTCTCAGCACAGTACAAAAGAAGCCGGAATTCCTTCTGCATTTGTCAGCCACCGTTATCAGGCACTGCGGCGCGGCCCGGCCCTGATGATTACCGGTGCAGTACACGGTAATGAAGTGTGCGGCACAATCGCAATCCGCCGTCTGATCGCCGCTCTGGAAAGTGGTGCGATGCACTTGCAATGCGGTACGCTGACACTGGTGCCGGTTTGTAATCCGCTCGCATTTGCACGCGGCGAGCGTCACGGCGACCGCAATCTGAACCGTCGCCTGATCCCGACCGAGCATCCGCAGCAATTTGAGGATCATGTCGCTAACTGGCTGTGCCCTATACTGGCTCAGCACGATGTGTTGCTGGACCTGCACTCATTTCGCGGGGAAGGGGAGCCGTTTGTTCTGGTGGGGCCGGAAAATAATCTCGGCAAGCTGGAGCCGTTCCGGCATGCAACGCCTGAGCTGGCACTGGCGATGCGCCTTGGTGTCCCGCGTATTGTGGACGGCTGGCTCAGTACTTACGATAAAGGCATGGCGCGCCGCCGCGCTGCGTTGCCGCCTGACGCCACTGCACAGCAACAAGCCGATGCTGATACAGCGTTCGGTATTGGTACCACGGAATATATGCGCTCTGTCGGCGGCTATGCGATGACGCTGGAATGCGGCAGTCATGACGATCCGGCAGCACCGGAAGTCGCATGGAATGCGATATGCCGCACGCTGGACTGGCTGGGACTGACCGCAGGCTCACCACCTGACGCAGATATGACGATGGAAGCGCTGCATCTGGAAGAAGTACTGGATAAGCGGGATGCGGCTGATCGCTTTGTAAAGTCTTGGGCAAGCTTTGATCCGGTCAGCACGGGAGAACTGATAGGCGTTCATGCCGATGGCACGGAAGTCAGAGCGCCGTTTGATGGTCGTATTGTTTTTCCTGATCCGGCTGCAGCTGCGGGCGAAGAGTGGTTTTATCTCGCACGCTATTCCTCGCGGTTGCAGGGAGTACGCTGATGCGGATACGTCAGTTTCTGGCGGCAGTATTGCTATTGCCACTACCGTTTTTTTGTCTGCAGGAAGTGCAGGCGGCAAAAGTGCTGAACGTGCTGATCACCAATCCGGAAAGCAGTTTTGATCCGGCACTGGCATCGGATATCGGCACCATGAGCATCAATGAAAATCTGTTTGAGCCCATGCTGCGTTACGATTATCTGGCACGTCCTGTACGCCTGCAGCCGAATACGCTGAGTGCCATGCCGGAAGTTTCTGCAGACGGACTGACGTATACCTTCCGTTTGCAAAAAGGGATACGGTTCACGATGGATGCTGCATTTGCCGGCAAAGAGCGAGAACTGACAGCGGAGGATTATGCGTATTCACTGCGCAGGCTGTATGACCCGGTGCTGAAATCTCCGTGGTTGTTTTTACTGGAAGGTAAGCTGCAGGGTGATGAGCGCTTGCTGGCAGCAGTCAGGCAACAGCCTGATGCTGCATATCAGATGGCTATTCCGGGTATTGAGGTGGTCGACCGTTACACCCTGAAACTGCGGCTGAAACAGCCTGATCCCGGATTCCTGCTGACGCTGGCGACGCCTGCGACCGCTGCAGTGGCGCGTGAAGTAGTAGAAATGTATGGCAGTCAGGCAGGCAGTCATCCGGTCGGGACCGGACCGTTTAAGTTGGGTTCATGGAAGCGAAGTTTCCGGATTGAGCTGGTCGCAAGCCCTTCCTATCGTCGTCCGGTATTTGTCACAGAAACTGCAAAGGATGAGGATGCCCGCCGTGTACAGCAAAGTCTGAAAGGGAAAACCTATCCGCTGGTAGATATAGTCAATGTGCTGGTGCTCGAGGAACAGCAGGCGAGGGTACTGGCATTTCTGAACCGTGAACTGGATATTCTGGAACAGGTGCCACCGCCTTTGTCGGAAATGGTGTTACAGAACGGACAGCTGAAGCCGCAACTGGCGCAACAGGGGATACGGCTGTTCTGGTTCACACCTTTGCAGACATACTATGTCTGGATGAATATGGATGATCCGGTCATCGGTGGTTATACCAGGGAAAAAATCGCACTGCGGCGTGCGATTGCACTCAGCTACGATGCGGACAGTGATATCCGCCTGATCGAAAAAGGCCTGGCGATTCCTGCGCAAACACCGCTGCCACCGAATGTGCTTAGCTATGATCCGCAATGGAAAAGTCCCGTAAGGCATCATCTGGCAATGGCAAATGCATTGCTTGACCGCTACGGCTACCGCAGGGGACAGGATGGATACCGCAGTCTGCCGGATGGCAGTCCGCTGGAGCTGGTGATGCACAGTCTGGCGAATGCTACCGGTAAGCTGCGCGAGGAAGTGTGGCGCCGTCATATGGAGACAATCGGGGTGCGGATCAGATTCGTGTCAGATAAACACGGTGAAATCCTGAAAGCAGCCCGTCTGGGTAAGGTGCAAATGACTGAGGCGAACTGGGTGGGTGACTTTCCTGACGGTGAAAATTTTTATCAGTTGCTGTATGGCCCGAATGCAGGAAAAGCAAATTATTCCCGTTTCAATTTACCGGAATTTAATCAGCTGTTTGAGCAGTCTCGCCGTCTGCCGGACGGGCCGGAACGTAAAAAGTTATACAGTCGTATGGCGTATCTGATGCATGCCTATAACCCCTGGGTATTGCGTACGCATCCTTTGTCAGCGGACCTGGTTCAGCCACGCGTGCAGAACTATCTGCGTCACCCGGTTGAATTCACAAACTGGCGCTATCTGGACATTCAGGATCAGGCAGGGAGGCGCTGAGATGACGATGTGTTTATCAGCTGCATCGCCTGCCAGTCCGCATCCTGACTTCCTGCCTTTGTCTGCACTGCGCGGGGTCGTCACGGATTTGCGCTATGCCTGCACGGATAATTTTACCGGACGCAATTTATATGCTGGCCGTGACTGCGCGTGGCTGCACCGTGAAGCGGCACATGCCTTGCAAGCTGCTGCGAATGCATTACGCCAGCAACACAGCGAACATCAGCTGGTGGTTTACGACGCTTTGCGTCCGCATCAGATTCAGATTGCCTTGTGGGATTTTCTGGCCGGAACGCCTTTGCAAATGTATGTTGCCGATCCCGCCCGTGGCTCCATTCATTCGTTTGGCATGGCGGTCGATGTCAGTATTCTGGACGGGGAAGGCAGGGCACTGGATATGGGGACTGCGTTTGATGCTTTCGATGAGCGCTCACAACCACGCCTGGAACAGGCTTTCCTCGAAAGCGGTGGGCTGACTGCGCAGCAAGTGGCAAACCGGCATTTACTGCGTGATCTGATGCTGGACGCCGGATTCCATGGTATTCCGACGGAGTGGTGGCATTTCAATATGGGGGATCCGGCGCAGGTAAGGGCTGTTTATCCGCGTATTGACTGAGCTTGCGCTGAGGCGCGTGCAATGTGGTCGTTTGCAGTCTGGCGCACCGCGTCCACAAAAGCATGTGCGCTGCGTGACAGCGGTGTCGCTTTGCGTGACAACAGATATAAGTCCACACCGACAGCAGGAAAAACCGGACGGCATGCTGTTTTGCTGCGGTCTGCAATGGCTGCAGTGAACGGATCAACCACGGCTGCGCCTGCACCAAGTTCCACCAGTGTTTTTGCCTGCAGATAGGTCTGCACCATCGTACTGGATTCAAAGACCGTTCCCTCGTCTTCACAGGCATCGAGCAGGCGGCTGACTAAGTGATCATCCAGATCAATCCCGATCAGGTTTTTGGGTAAGCCGCATAATTTCAGTGGCTGCCCGTGCAACTCTTTTGGCCACGTGTCCGCCGGTGCAATCACAGTCATATTGCCGCGAATAATCGCTTCACTGTTGATGCCCGGGTGGCACGGGTCATACAAAGAAAATGCGAGGTCTGTGTCGCCGACCAGCAAGCTGTTGACCAGTCCGGCAGTGTGAAAGGTCGCCAGCGTACAATGGACCTTCTCAAACCGGTGACGCCATCTTGCCAGCGCTTCCGGTATCAGCGTGATCGACAGCGTGGGTGTTGATGCCAGCCTGACCGCTTCAGCGGGATTGCTTTTCAGATTTGCCGCCAGACGTCTGACAGACTGTAAATCCCGCTGCAGCTTATCCACTTCGCCAAACAAACGGTGGGCTTCCGGTGTCGGATGCAGTTTTCCGCGTATACGTTCGAACAGCTTCAGGCCCAGCTGCAGTTCACAGTGCTGTAAGACCTTTGTCGCCGCTGGCTGGGAAATATTTAACAACTGAGCAGCACCACTGATGGTGCCCGTCTGCATAACAGCATGAAAGACTTCAATATGACGCAATCGCATAGCGTATCCGGCGGATATATCAGCGGGGGATTGTACTCTGTAACAAGGCTGTACTGTCTCCGTATTTCTACGGAGACAGATTGCACATAAGCGGCGGTGTTTGAACATCTTTCACAGTTGCAGCTTCCAGTTTCGGCGAATAATGATTATCTTTAAATACCACTTGACGCTTTATTACTGGGGCAGCTGTATCAGGTTACCGGACCTCTGAGATGACAGAACAACTGAACCTGACTGAAATGGCAGGCGAAGGCTTGCTAGAAAACCCGTATCTGCTGGTCGCCCTGTTTGATCAGCACGATATCCTGCGCGCTGCGAATCCGCCGTTTTGTGAAACCTATGGTGGCCGGACGGATGGCAGCATGAGCTGGCAGCAACTGATGCGCGAAAATTATGAGCAGCAGCGCGGAGTCCGGATTCGTGCTGATGATATTGATGCATGGATACGTTCAGCTTATTCCCGGCGTGGAAAAGAAGCGTTTCGCGGATTTGAAGCCGATCTGACGGATGGCCGATGGATCTGGATGACAGAAACCCTGCTGCCGAATCGCTGGATGCTGTGCATCGGTATGGATATCACCCATCAGCGTCAGGAAGGGCGGGAACTGAGACATGCAAGGGATCTGGCATTACGTGAAGCCAGTACGGATGTCCTGACCGGAATCTCCAACCGACGCGCCATGATGCGACTATTGCAGCAACGTGTTCAGGAATCTCAGGAAGTCAACGCGCCGCTGCATATTGCGCTGATTGATATAGACCATTTTAAGGCGGTCAATGACACCTACGGCCATGCAACCGGTGATCAGGTACTGATTCATTTTTCACGCACGCTGCAGGCATGTATCCGGCGCGAAGATGCCTGCGGACGTGTCGGCGGGGAAGAATTTTTGTTGCTGCTGCCCGGTCTGGAAACGACGCAGGCACAGCAAATTTGTGAACGCATTCTTGAGCGCTTGCGAAAATCGCGACCTTTACCGGCACTACCGGATTTTCGTTACAGCGCATCCGTCGGACTGACGCGTCTGCATGTGCATACTGAGGTCAATCACTTGCTGGCGCTCGCTGATGATGCGCTGTACACCGCAAAACGCAGCGGACGCGACAGGGTGGTGCTGCGCTTGCCTGACGATGTCACCAGCCTTTAAATCGTTTCAGAACTGCATGCTGGCCGGCAGGCTTTGCTGACCTGAACGGCTGATCGCCATAATCACAATCTGCCGTACTGCCGCACCGTTATTCAGATCGACCTCAGTCTGGCTGGCAGGCTGATAACTGAACAGCCATTGCTGATCAGTTTTTTTCCAGACGGCAATCCAGCGTGTATTTGCCGGATCCGGTAACTGAACACGCACTCTGGCTGCTGTAAGCAGACTGAGTTGCGGCGGGGCGATATTCGTATTTTCCAGCCACGGCGTTGCCGGTACCAGTGCCGGCGTCAGGTATTTCTCCTGTTCTAAGCGCTGGCGGATTTGCTTACGGTTCTGTGCCAGACTGATCATGCTGAAATGAATATGCCCGCCTGCCTGCATGGACCGCGTGACATCCACCTGATTCAGGATTTCATCCGATGGCCAGGATTTTTCGCTCTGATCAATTTTGCTCGTGAAAAGTCCGGGCCAGATGTGTCGTTGCTGCACATTCTGACGCTGCCAGTAATCCAGCAGCACTTTAAAAGCCTGCGGCGTTTGCTGTATCGGCCAGTAAAGTTGCGGTGCCAGATAATCTAACCAGCCGTTAGCCAGCCAGGTTTCCACGTCCGCATACAATTTATCGTACTGACTGAAGCCGGTAATGCCGGCCGGAAGCCGGTCCGGGCGTCCAATGCCAAACGGGCTGATGCCGAATTTCACCCAGGATTTTTCCTGATGCACCAGGTCTGCAATCGCGCGCACCAGCTGGTTGACATTATCCCGTCGCCAGTCGGCGCGGCTGAGTGTGCCACCCGATTGCAGATAACGGTTCCATGCTGCGTCGTCCGGAAATTCTATTTCAGTCCCTTGCGCATTTTTTACGGGGTAGGGGTAAAAGTAATCGTCGATATGCACACCATCCACATCGTAGCGACGCAGCACGTCTGCGATCACATTCAGTGTGTGCTGCCGTGCGAGTGGCTCGCCCGGGTCCATCCATTGCTGGTCGCCATAGTTACGCACGACTTGCGCCGCCGCACGGCTGATGTGGTTGCGCGCCTGCGTTGCCTTTGGCGATGCTGTCCGTGCACGGAAAGGGTTGAACCACGCATGCAATTCCATACCCCGTTCGTGCGCCTGTTCGATCCAGAACTGCAGCGGATCATAAGCAGGGTTGGGCGCGCGCCCCTGTTCACCGGTCAGAAATTCAGACCACGGTTCCAGCGCGGAAGGATAGATCGCATCAGCAGCGGGACGCACTTGCAAAACGATGGCATTCATCCGCATTTGCGCAGCCTGATCCAGAATCTGCAGAATCTCCTGTTTCTGACGTTCGCTGCTCAGATCACGTCGGCTGGGCCAGTCGATGTTGGCAACGGTGGAAACCCAGACTGCGCGGAATTCGCGTGGCAGCGGCGGAACCTGCTGACTGACAGTCTGACCCGGTAGCGGCGCATTCACCGGCTGGGCAGCGGGTATAGAAGTTTCGGTCACAGGCACAGGTGGTTTGACCGGCGTGCCGCAGGCAGCCAGCAGTAAACCGGTGCAAGCCGATATCAGAAACTTTTTCAAACCAGCGCAACGTACAGAAAACAGAGAACTAAGCATACCGGAGCAACGAATCGGAATTCAAAGGACTGCATCGTACTGGATGCGCGTCGTGATGCCAATCCTAAAGTAATCCGGATTTACTGTTTTGCTGCAGATAATAAAGTGCCAATTTTAAATATATTGAAATATAATTTCGAAAATATGCTTTATGCTATTTAAAGTTTCTTTATGTAAATATTTCTTTTGATAAATCTGGTATGAAAATGAAAAAAATGAAACACGGAATAATGCTGGTGACAATGCTGGCAGGTGCTTTGGCTGTGAATGTCGCGTCTGCGCAGGTTTATGCGGGGGCAACAATCGGTAAATTCCACTGGACTGAAAATTGTCAGGGAGGTGTCCGGTGCAGCAATGCAAATTCGGGCTACAAAGTGTTTGCAGGGTATACAACCGGATCAGTTTTTTCGATTGAGGCCAGCTATGCTGATCTGGGAAAAATGGCGGCGTCAGCAAGTGCAAACAGTGCTGTCGGCAGTTCAGGGGAAAAAATCAGGTCAATGGATTTAGCTGGCGTGTTGCGTGCGAGACTTGGAAGTGAGCTGATGGCGTTTGCGAAACTTGGTGTCGCGTCTGTCAAAACCCCGGTTTCTTCAGCTAACACGAATGGACTTGTCAGCAGTGAGTCGTCACTGGTGCCGGTGGGCGGCATTGGTGTCACAGTGAATTTTACAAAAGAACTGTCGGCGCGCGCAGAGCTGGAAACCCGTAAAGTGAAGTTTGCCGGTGGTAAAGAGTCTGTCACGAATGTTTCGATCGGAATGCAGTATTCGTTTTGAGATGGTTGCTATTACGTAAGTAGCCGCTGAAAAAAACTGGCAGTTATCCGTAAGAATTTTTATATAAAAAAACGGGCGCCGTGGCGCCCGTGAAAGTATCCTCACTATCTTGGGGGATAGCAGAGAAGGGTCTGACCAATCCATCAGACTGCGGCATCATAGGCAAATTTCTGTATGGCAACGAGTGACTTTTTGTCGTTTGGCTATAAGTTCAGGTTATTAGCTTGTACTGGAGCTATCAGATATCCGAAACGACGACTCAGTGACAGAAGTAGCGGGAGAAAATCAGTAGTGACAGCAGCGATGTAATTCCAATAATCGCGCTGGTCAGAAAAGAACCTAACTGCACAGGCAGGCCATTTTTCTTATTTTCCGCGAAACGCATTAGCTCACCGATGGTGACCAGGCCGCTGAGTACGGTAATCAGCATATTCATCAGCATGATGAATGCTTCTTTGTCGTTCAGGTTACGACAGGACTGAGAAGCCAGATGTGCGCCTTTAAATACATGATCGTAGCTGAGCAGATCAAACAAAATCGCGACCAGCAACAAAGACATCAGCATCAGGGGCAGAAACCACAGCAGAAAGAATTTATCCGTGAAGGCTTCGCGGATAATGCGTTTCCATTCCAGTAGACCTTCCAGATATTCTTTCCACATAGCACAGGTTTTCCTTCATTACGGTACATCCGGTACGCACTGTTCAGGTGCTGTTGGTACAGTATGACAAAGCGCGGAATTTCACCAGCACAGTTCAGTAAATGCCGGCAAATACTGTGCTGAGGCTGTCAGGCTGATGATTTGCAGCAACATTTTGTCCGGCAATGGTGCTGAGCCCCGCCAGTTTGTCCCATTCCGGCACCGGTGCGAATTCAGCGACCAGCAGATCAATCAGTGCGCGCACTGCCGGTGCAAGGCGGCGGGTGGCCGGATACAGCGCCGTCAGATGATTCAGCGGTACCTGCCAGTCCGGCAAGACGACTTGCAGACGCCCGGCGGCAATATCGCGGGCTGCCAGAAAACTGGTGTGATACACGATACCGGCACCGGCCAGCGCTGCCTGATGCAGTGCGCGGCCATTATTTGCGCTGAAGACCGGACTGACTGTGACTTCGCAGTGTTCTTCACCACGCTGAAACTGCCAGCGTGCGCCTTGTGTCAGATGACTGAAATGCAGGCAACGATGTGCATTCAGTTCAGACGGATGCATAGGCATTCCGGCACTTTCCAGATAAGCCGGACTGGCGCAAAGCAATCCACGGCAGGGTGCCAGCGTCCGCATTTGCAAACCATAGTGGTCTGGAATGCCGCCGACCCGTATGCTCAGATCAAAACCGTGGCGTACCGGATCGAGCAAGGCATCGTCCGCATGCAATTCAATTTGCAGCTCCGGATGCGCCAGTCCGAAACGGGCGAGAATGCCCGCCAGCCATTCAGACGCAAAACTGGCCGGTGCCTGCAGACGCAGGATGCCGCGCAACTGATCGCTGCTGTGCGCTGCTGTTGCCAGCGCCGCGCGTGCCTGCTGCACTGCCTCTTCGCATGGCGTCAGAAACGCCAGCCCCTGACCGGTCAGGCTGACTTCGCGGGTGGAACGATGCAGCAAGCGTATCTGCAGATGTTGTTCCAGCGCGGCGATATGTTTGCTGACCAGTGCGCGGCTGATGCCCAGCCTGCGGCCGGCTTCACTGAAGCTGCGCTGACGGGCTACCTCGCAAAAAACTTCCATCGCTTTCAGCGTATCCATAGCTTGACCTGCTCAGGGGGATAAATGCTGATTGTCAAAGAAGCGGAAACAAACTGTCAACCGTTGTAGCTGTTGTCGGACAGGTGCTGCGCTGATTACACTTGCGCTATCGCAAAACAAGGAGGCAGTAATGCTGAATCAGGAACAGTTAGACCGCTATCAGCAGGATGGTTATATCGTCATCCCGGATTTCAAATCACCTGAGCAAATCGCTGCATTGCGTCAGCGTGCTGCCGAGATTGTGGATGCGTTCGATCCCGCACAGTCCCGTTCGATTTTCACGACACGCGAGCAGGATAAACACATCGACCATTACTTCCTTGATTCGGCAACCCGTATGCATTGCTTCTTTGAAGAAGAAGCGTTTGGTGCAGATGGTCAGTTGCGTCAGGCCAAAGCGCTGTCGATTAATAAAATTGGTCATGCGATGCATGATCTGGATCCGGTGTTCAGCGCGTTTTCACGCGGACCTGAACTGGCAGCCGTTGCGCGTCAGTTAGGTTTGCAGAAGCCGGAAATCTGGCAATCGATGTATATCTTTAAGCAGCCGGGCATAGGCGGCGAAGTGCGCTGGCATCAGGATGCGACTTACTTTGAAACCGATCCGGTGACGGTGACGACATTCTGGTTTGCGCTGGAAGATGCCAGTCTGGAAAACGGTTGTCTGTGGGCGGAACCCGGCGGTCACCGCACACCGCTGCGTGAACGCTTTGTGCGTGAAGGCGACCATGTACGTACTGAAAAATTGTCCGATCTGCCGTGGCCGGATGACAGCACTGCCGTGCCGCTGGAAGTGCGGGCGGGTAGTCTGGTGTGCTTCCACGGCTTGCTGCCGCATTACAGCGCACCGAACCGTTCGCCGGTATCACGCCATGCTTACACGCTGCACGTGACCGATGGCGCCAGCCAGTATTCGCCGGCAAACTGGATACAGCGCGGCGCAGAGTTTCCGGTGCGGGGCTTTGAATGAGTCAGACGGTGAAACTGCATATTTTTGCGGCGCACTGGGGACATGCAGGCAAACCGGCGCAGCAGTTTATTGATGAAGTCAAAGCCGCTGGTTTTGATGGCATTGAAATGTCGTTGCCTGCGGATGACGCCGAATGGGCGCACTGGCTGGAGCGTATCCGCGATGCCGGTTTGCAACTGATTACCCAGCAGTGGGAAACCGTATTCCACGCCGATTTTGCGCAGCATAAAACGGCGCTGGAATCGCTGTTGCGCCGTGCCTGTGTGGCACAGCCGCTGATGGTCAACAGCCACACCGGCAAAGACTGGTACAGCGTCGCACAGAATCAGGAACTGATTGCGCTGACTGCAGCGATCAGTCAGGAAACCGGTGTGCGCATTGTGCATGAAATTCACCGCAGCCGTTTCAGCGGGCATCCGGCGCTGATGGCACCGTATCTGGCAAACAATCCCGGCTTACCGCTGAACGCGGATTTATCGCACTGGTGCTGTGCCTGCGAATCCCTGCTGCAGGATCAGCAAGCAATGCTGGAAGGAATTTTTCCGCTGGTGAAGCATATTCATGCGCGGGTTGGTCATGCGCAGGGGCCGCAGGTCAGCGATTTCCGTGCACCGGAATTTGCGGCAGAACTGCAGGTGCATTTGTCCTGGTGGGATCAGATTCTGCAGGCACGTGTTGCTGCCGGTGAAACCTGCCTGACGATCACGCCGGAATTCGGCCCTGTGCCTTATACCGCCACGCTGCCGTACAGCCAGCAGGAAGTCAGCAATGCGTGGGAATTAAATGTCGCCATGATGCATTTGTTGCGCGCGCGCTATGCTGCGCACGGCTGGTGCTGATTCTCTTTCTGGTGCATCAATTCAGCAAGAATGGTCAGGTAAGATAGGCGCGCTGTCTGCATACTGTGCAGACAGGAGAGCAGGCGGATAACAACTTCTGATATCCGCCACTCAGCTTATTTTCTGTACATATGCGCACATTGCCTCGATACGATGGATCAACTTTCAGAACACACTGCGACTGCCGGTAGCCGTCAGCGCCGCCTGCAGGCAGTGCTGGACTGGATTGATGCTCATCCGGATGGCGATTTGCGTCTGGAAACCCTGAGTGCGCTGGTTGCCGTTTCACCGTTTCATTTTCATCGCTTGTTTAAGGCATGGACCGGCATTGCGCTGCATCGCTATATCCGTTTAAGCCGTTTACGGCGCGCTTCGTATCAGCTGGCATACCGCCCGCTGAGTGTAATGCAGGTGGCGCTGGATAACGGTTATCAGAGTCCGGAAGCGTTTGCACGCGAATTCCGGCGCGATACCGGACAAAGCCCGAGTGCTTTCCGCCATGCACCGGACTGGCTCTCCTGGAACCGGCGTTTCCGATTGTTTTCTGAAAGGAGTCTGTCTGTGTCTGCTGCATTCGCTGAACCGCAACTGATCGCTTTCCCTGCCACCCGCATTGCCTGCATGTCGCATCTGGGCGATCCGGCGCTGATCGGGCAAACCATACAGCGCTTTATTGCCTGGCGCAAAAAACACCATCTGCATCCCTCACGCTATACCACGCTGAATATTCTGTACAACGATCCGGACACGGTTGCTGCGCAGGATTTTCGGCTCGATCTGGCGCTGCCGCTGGATGCGGATCCGGGTGAGGGCGCTGATGGTATTCATATGCAGACTATTCCCGCCGGACGCTGCGCGAAATTGCTGATCACCGGTCGTGAACAGGATTTATACGCCGGACTGGACTGGCTGTACCGCACATGGCTGCCTGCCAGCGGTCAGCAGATACGGGATTTTCCATTGTTTGTGGAGCGTATCCGCTTCTTCCCGGATGTACCTGAACATCAGTCAGAATTCGCGGTATATCTGCCGCTGCAGGACTGAGTTTTTCTTCTTCCCTAGCCGCTGCACAGTCTCACGCTGTGCAGCTATCCGCATCAGGCATTTCCGGAGAGCCGGACTTTCTGCCGACGACCGCCGGATCGCTGTGCTGAACTCCGCATTTAGGTCGGTTTTGGGCGATTTCGGACAGTTTCAGACACTGCCGACCGGCTTCCGGCGGGTGACGCAGGTACCTGTTGCTGGCTTGTCACCGTAAAGTCCTGACATTTGTCACTGTTGCCGCAGCCGCGCCGCAGGCACACTGTGAACACATTAACGCGAACTTTCGGAGAAACAACATGGAACCAGCACAAATGATTCAGTGGGCAGTCGGCGCAGGTGTGGCATGGCTGATTTTCAGCAGCATGACCGGTTTAGGTAACCGCTGGGTCAAGCATGCCGACGCGGATGATGTGGAACGTTTAGAGCGTCGCGTTGCCAGTCTGGAACAACAACTGGCAGCGCTGCAGCGCGAACAGGCGGGGCGTCAGGGCTGAGTTTCCGGCGCTGGTTCGTCCGGTGCCTGCCATTGTTCAGGATGTCCGGCCACCACCCACAAAATCAGCTGATCTAAAGCTTTGCGCGCTTTGGCCGCCTGTTCATCGTTGACGATGGCGACCACAATCCACGGCGTATCCTGCAGATCACGTACATAACCGGCCAGCGCGGTTGCATTGCGCAGCGTGCCGGTTTTCAGACGGGCGCGGCCTTCGGCTACCGTGCCTTTCAGACGCTTGCGCAAGGTGCCGTCCATGCCGCCTATCGGCAGGCTGCTGATAAATTCTGCATTCCACGGGCTGCGCCAGCCTGCTTGCAATACGCCGGCCAGCGTCCGAGTGCTGATCCGTTCTGTGCGCGACAAACCGGAGCCATTGTCGATCACCAGACCCTGTTCATCCAGCTGATGTTTTGTCAGCCACTGACGAATGCGCAGATCACCGGCAGTGCGTGAACTGACAGCGTTCCCACTGATGCCGGATGTTGTACTGCCCAGCGTTTGCAACAGGGCGCGCGCCATGGTGTTATCGGATTGCTTGTTAATCGTGCGCAGCAAATCTGCCAGCGTTTCCGACTGATGTTCGAGTAACAGCGTGGCATCCGCCGGTGCTTTGCCTTCGCGCACCTGACCGCGCCAGACACCGCCGAGTTCTCGCCAGATTTGCGCAAACATCGCAGCCCCATACTGATTGCGGTCCATCAGATTTAAGCGTGTGCTGACCTGACAATTTTTCGGGAAGCTGCCGTTCAGACGTATCTCAATATCTCCGTTATCATCGTTCAGCGCCACCGGTGGCGTGACGGATTTTTCCCAGCTGGCGCAGGGCGCAGTATTCAGCTTCAGATTGTTGCGAATCACCACATTCGCCAGCGGTGTCTGCAAACGGGTTTGTATCCGTTTGCCATCGGATTCAATTGCGAACTGCAGCAGATTGTGATTCAGCAGCAGTGCATCGGGAATCACGTTGTAAGCCGCATCCGGGTGTTCATCAAACGGGGTCGCCTGTAAGTCTTCGCGTTCCGGCTGAAAACTGCTGCGGTCCAGTACCAGATCGCCGCGCAGGGTTTTGATACCACTGTAACGCAGGCGGCGCAGAAAGCTGGTCCACTTTTCCAGCGACAACGAAGGATCGCCGCCGCCGCGTAAATAGATATCGCCGTTCAGCACTTCTTTTTCCGGTGTGGCCGTACTCAGTATCTGAGTCTTCCAGCGGAACACCGGCCCCAGTTCCTCCAGTCCCGCCAGCGTGGTCAGGATCTTCATACTGGATGCCGGACTGACAGCCTGCGTCGCCTGTTGCTGCAGAACGGTTTGCCCGTTATCCGCCCGCATCACCACCACCGATAACGCCTGCGCCGGAATCCCTTGCTGCTGCAATTGCTGACGTATGCTGTCCGGCAAGACACCGGTGTCGCGGGTTTGCGCATGGACGCCGGAAGCGGCGAGTGTCATCAAAACGGGAAGCAGCAGGGATGGCAGGCGTAGCAATGTCATTGGTCTGTATTCGGGGTTCGTTGCGGGGAGCTGTCGTTCAGGGTGAGGTTTGCTGCATAAGATACAACAAAAATTGCTCTGGCAGACAGGTTTGCTGTGCGCGATCTGACCGCCGGCATCAGCACACTGCGGCCTGTCTGATCAGCCCGTGGCTTCGCCATTCATACGGCTTATGGAAGACGTACCGTAAAAGGTATACGATGCAGGACATAAGCCTTTGATTTCGTTATAATTTCGCCCTTTTCCTCCGCTTTCGGCACGCATCATGTCCCTGTTACCGCATCAGATTGAATTATTGTCACCGGCCAAGAATATTGAGATTGGCAAAGAAGCGATTCTGCACGGCGCGGATGCGGTGTATATCGGTGGCCCTTCGTTTGGTGCGCGTCACAATGCCTCGAATGAAGTCAGTGAAATCGCGGAACTGGTGGAGTATGCGCACCGTTACCATGCGCGGATTTTCGTGACCATGAATACCATCATGCATGAATCCGAACTGGAACCGGCGCGCAAACAAATTCATCAGTTATACGATGCCGGCGTGGATGCGCTGATTATTCAGGACATGGGTTTGCTGGAACTGGATATTCCACCGATTCAGCTGCATGC
This sequence comes from Cognatundibacterium squillarum, assembly GCF_014652435.1. Classification (GTDB taxonomy): domain Bacteria; phylum Pseudomonadota; class Gammaproteobacteria; order Burkholderiales; family Burkholderiaceae_D; genus Undibacterium; species Undibacterium squillarum. Next base: position 39,011 of record NZ_BMYU01000012.1, on the reverse strand, counting down.
GAGTACGCAGTGCGATATCCGCAGCGTGGAAAAAGCGCGGTTTCTGAGCCAGTGCGGTTTCTCGCAACTGGTGCTGGCGCGCGAACTGACGGTGGAGCAAATCCGTGCGATCAAAGCAGAAGTGAAAACGCCGCTGGAATACTTTGTACACGGCGCTTTGTGCGTCGCGTTTTCCGGTCAGTGTTATATCTCGCATGCCGATACCGGCCGCAGCGCCAACCGTGGCGATTGCTCGCAAGCCTGCCGTCTGCCGTACACGATGACGGATGCACAAGGCCGCGTGGTCGCATTTGAAAAGCATTTGCTGTCGATGAAAGACAATGACCAGAGTGCAAATCTCGAAGCCTTGCTGAATGCCGGTGTGCAGTCGCTGAAAATCGAAGGCCGCTACAAAGACATGAGTTACGTGAAAAACATCACAGCGCATTATCGTTTGCTGCTGGATGAAATCATGGAACGCCGTCCTGAACTGCAGCGTGCGTCCAGCGGTGTGTCGCGCATTGCTTTCACTCCGAATGTGGACAAAACTTTCCATCGCGGCCATACCGATTATTTTGCGAATGGTCGTCAGGAAGATATCGGCGCGTTTGATTCGCCGAAATTCGTTGGTCTGCATTTTGGTTATGTGACCCGCGTCGGCACCAACTGGGTGGAAATTGAAACGCAGGAACCAATGGCGAATGGCGACGGCCTGAACTACATGCACAAACGCGAAGTGGTCGGTGTGCAGGCGAATACGGTTGAGAAAACCGGTCAGTCGGAAAACGGTGAAATCTGGCGTATTTATCCGAATGAAACCATGGCAGAGCTGCCGGGTTTAAAAGCCGGTATCGCGATGAACCGCAACCGCGATCAGCGCTGGGAACAGGCTTTGCATAAGAAGTCCGCAGAGCGCCGTGTACCGGTCTGGCTGCGTTTGCGTGACGATGCACAGGGTTTGCTGCTGACCATCAGCGATGCCGACGGCGTGGAAACCACCACCCGCGCAGATGTTGCACTGGAAGCAGCGCAGCAGGCTGACAAAGCGGAAGCGGCGCTGAAAGACGGTTTGCGTAAACTGGGTAACACCATGTTTGAAGCAGAAGATGTCAGCCTGCAGTTAGGTCGGATGTGGTTTGTACCGACCTCGGTACTGAATGCGCTGCGCCGTGATGCCGTGGCTGCGCATGAAGCCGCCCGTGTCAGCGCCTGGCCGCGTCCGCAACGTGAACCGGCGGTCGAACCACCTGCGCAATATCCGGAAACCACGCTCAGCTATCTCGCCAATGTGTACAACAGCAAGGCGCGCGAGTTTTACCAGAAGCATGGTGTGGAACTGATCGCTGCCGCGTATGAATCGCATGAAGAAGCTGGTGAAGTGCCGCTGATGATCACCAAACACTGCCTGCGTTTCTCATTCAACCTGTGCCCGAAACAGGCCAAAGGTGTGAAAGGCGTGCAGGGACAGGTGAAAGCCGAACCGATGACACTGGTGTCCGGCGGCGAAAAATACACGCTGCGTTTCGATTGCAAACCTTGTGAAATGCATGTGGTCGGTGCGATGAAAAAACACATTCTGCAATCACCACCGCCATCCAGCGTGCCTTACAGCCCGATTACTTTCCACAAGCAGCGTCCGGCACGTCAGGAAAAAATTTAATCCTGCGGTATCTGTCGGAATTGCTGCAACACTTCCAGCACATTGCGGCTGGCACCGTCCAGCTGCGGTAATGGCCGGTGCGCAATGCCGGTGTAGCGCGGTAATGGCGGATCTAAAGGCCGGATTTGCATGGTTTTCACACCATGCTGATCCGGATGTTCTGCCGGTAAAATCGCTGCGCCATACGAGGACGCAACCAGACTTTTCATTGCCTCGGTGTAATTCAGTTCGATACGCGCACGTGGTGCAAAACCGGCAGCGGCAAACCATGCCATCGTCAGATGGTACATATGGGTGCTGGGCTCATTAAAAATCAGCGGTTTGTCGGCCAGCCATGCCGGTGTGATCAGATCAGGGCATTCCCAGCGCGGCGGAATGAAGGCCATCATCGGATCGGTGCGCCAGTGCTGAATCACGATATCTTTATTCTGTGGCTGCGGCATCGCCACAATGCCCAGATCCAGACTGCCCTGCGTTAATCCCGCCAGCGTATCGGCGGAGCCGAGAATCTGCACATCAATATCAATGCCGTTGTAACGCTGTTCAAGGATTTCCATCACCGCCGGCAGGTTGTGCACCAGTATGCCGCTGGATGCACCCATGCGCACCCGTCCGCGTATGCCCAGTGTCTGGCGGCGTATTGCTTCACTGATTTCATCGGCTTCCTTCAGCAATTTTCGTCCACGCTCCGCCAGCAAGGCTCCGGCGGCGGTGGCAGTCACCGGCTTTCTGGTGCGTACCAGCAAAGGCGTATTAAAGCGTTGCTCCAGTTCTGCAATATGCAGGCTGATGGTCGGCTGGGACAAATGCAGCGCCTGTGCAGCCGCTGAAAATGTCCCCAGATCCAGAATGGCAATCAGGGTGCGTACCTGATCGAGGCTGAGTTCCCGCATGATGACTGATCAGCTTTCCTGATAATGTTGATTATAAAATCTGGCTTCTCTGATAATGCACAGCATAGCATGATGGCGGCTCTGAATCCTTAATGAGACAGGAGGCCGCAAATGCTGAATACCCTTAAACAATGGTGGCAACAGCGTCGCCGTACGCAACAGCAACACGCAGAGCTGGCGGGAATGACAGACCGGGACTGGAGTGATCTGGGGGCGGGGCGTTCGGAAATGGATTACTGGATGGCGCAGCAAGCGCGGGCAGAGCAGGACACATCCGCATCGCCCTGTTCTGCCGGTATAGCGGAGATTAATATTCGCTGAACAGATAGCCTTTAATAAAAGAAAAGTACTCGCGCAGCCATGATGGGAAACGGGTGTACATCGGCGTGGCTGAAGCGGCGGTATAAACGTTCCGGAATCCGGCACGACGGGCAATCGCAGTTGCACGCTCCAGATGAAATTCGCTGCTGACGATAATCAGCGGCGTATCGTCGGTAAATCCCCGCTGTTGTAATAAGGGACGTGTAAAGCGCAGGTTTTCATAGGTGGTTGTACTCGTATTTTCTTGTATCAGCCGGTTCGCGGGAATACCATTGCCTATCAGATATGCTGCCATCACTTCGGCTTCTGAGCATGACCGGCCGTGAGTGTACCCGCCGCTGACCACCATGTTCATCGCCGGAAATTGCATAGCAACCTCTGCGCCGCGATTCAGACGGGCAGTCAACGCAGGTGAAGGGATACAGTTATGCACTCCCGAACCCAGTACGATAATCGCACCGCGATCAGTCGCCGCCAGCGGTATGGCTTGCTCACTGAGTAAGCTGATGTGACGGAAAAATGCCGCAACGCTGATTGCCCACAGCACAAATCCGGTCAGCAATAACTGCCAGCCGATCTGACGCCAGCGTTGCTGTTGCAACCAGCGTGCCAGTGGCACGCTGAACCAGCCGGATGCAGCCATCGCAACACCGATGCTGCCAATCAGTGCCGTGCCTGCGTGGGTGATATGTACCAGACATAAATACAGCGCATAGACTATCAGGGCGCTGCCGGTAACAAACGATAACAGCGCACGCCAGTGCGGGAAGCGGGACAACATGCGGACTCCGGTGAAGACAAGATCGCCGGATTATGACACGGATGTTATGTCTTTTATATGGCACAACATCCGCGCAGAAGACAGCCGGTTAGGCCAGTACTTTGTGGGCAATCTGCATATACAGCGGAATACCGAACAGGATATTCAGCGGGAAGGTGATACCCAGCGACATGCCGAAGTACAGCGAAGGTTTGGCTTCCGGAATCGCGTAGCGCAGGACGGCAGGCACGGCGATATACGAAGCGGATGCCGCCAGCACCATCAGCAAGCCCGCATCACCGGCTGGAATATGCAGCAGGTAAGCAATCCCCAGCGCCAGTGCAGCATGGCACAGCGGACCGGCAATCGCGTAAGCCATCATCCATACCGGCGTGCCGCGCAATTGCGGCAGGCTGCGTGCTGCCAGCAAGCCCATATCCAGCAGGAAGAAAGCCAGCATGCCTTTGAATAAATCCACCGAGAAAGGTTGCATGACTGCTTTGCCTGCATCGCCGGTGATCAGCCCTACGACCATTGCGCCGATCAGTAACAGTTGCGCGCCATCGGTCAGTGATTCATGCAGCGTGTGACGGATCGACAAATTCTGCTGCGGCGTCTGTTCACTTTTCTTGCGCAGCATATTCGCCAGCACCACGGCAACGATGATTGCCGGTGATTCCATCAGCGCCATTGCCGCTGCCATGTGGCCGCCATACGCAAGCTGGTGCGAATCCAGATACTGCACCGCAGTGATGAAGGTGACCGCACTGACAGAACCGTAAGTCGCCGCGACCGCCGCTGCATCAAACGGACTGACCATGCGTTTCAGTACCTGATAACCGGCCACCGGAATCGCCACCGCCAGAAACATGGCTGCGCCGAGGCTGGCGGCAACCTGCCAGTTCATGCCGGAATGCGACAGGGCGAATCCGCCTTTCAGGCCGAGTGCCATCAGCAGATACAGAGATAAAAAACGCGAAATCGGTTGCGGAATTTCGAGATTGGAGCGCACGGCGCCCGCGAATAAACCGAACACAAAAAATAAAATTGCCGGATCAACTAAGCTTGCCATATCAGACCTTTTCTGAAGTGCGGTGCAGTCGCCTTGTACGGGGCGCTGACCGGGGTGTTGCGTGAGAAGATGCCGGGATCCCAGAGCAGGCGAGATGTTAACGGAAGGCTGATATCAGGTAAAATCAATTTTTACGGCATCATCTATCGATAAAAATCTATGAATGTGACTTTCCGCCAGTTACGTCTGTTTGCTGCGCTGGCACAGCACCGCAGTATCAGTGAAGTGGCACGCCAGTTTCATGTGACCCAGCCCACGGTCTCGATGCAATTGCGTGAACTGACGGACAGCATAGGTCTGCCCCTGTATGAGATGACCGGAAAACGCCTGAGCCTGACGGCAGCCGGTGAGGAGCTGGCGCAAACCGCGCGGCATATTGGTCAGGAATGGGCGGACTTTGAACAGCGTATTGCCGCCATGAAAGGGCTGACGCAAGGCCGGCTGCAAGTGGCCGTGGTGTCTACTGCCAAATACTTTGTGCCGCGTATGCTGGGCGCGTTTTGCCGTGACTATCCGGAAATCGATATTGCACTCGAAGTGCAGAACCGCGATGGCGTGCTGCAGCGCCTGCGCGACAATCTCGATGATCTGGTCATCATGTCCACGCCGCCGCGCGATATGGATATTGTGTCGCAAGTCTTCATGCCGAATCCGCTGGTCGTGACTGCGCCGCTGTCGCATCCGCTGGCGCAGCAAAAAGCCATCCCGCTGGCGCAACTCAGCGGCGAACGCTTCATCCTGCGGGAACGCGGTTCCGGTACGCGGCTGGCCTGCGATCAGCATTTTGAAAAAGCCGGTTTTGCCCCGCTGGTGCGGCTGGAACTGGGCAGCAATGAAGCAATCAAGCAAGCGGTTGCCGGTGGCATGGGGCTGGCAGTGTTATCCCGCCACGCGCTTGGCGAGCATCTGGTTGATGAAGCGCTGGCAGTGCTGGATGTGGACGGCTTTCCGATTCAGTCCAGCTGGTACATCGTGTATCTGCAAGGCAAACGCCTGTCCCCGCTGGCGCAGGCTTTCCTGCAATACCTGAGCGCCCACGCCTCCGACTGGCGCCAGCGCCAGCCCGCGCTGCCCGTCGCCTGACAGTGTTCCACGGCTCTGCAAAACACCGAAAAATGCCCCAAATGCGGTGTTCAGCACAGCGATCCGGCGGTCGTCGGCAGAAAGTCCGGCTCTCCGTAAATGGTAAATGCGGAGTTCTGCACAGTAAAGGCCGGATGACGTGCTGTTCTGACGGATAATCCCTGCTGATCTGCAGATGAGCAGGCAGGGCGGGACGAGGCTTTTCAGCGTTGCTGGCGAGATTTTCGACGGAGAAATAAAAAGTCCCGCATGTGGCGGGACTTCAGAGTTGGGGCAGGGTGCCTTGCTTCGCAGACGGGTTCAGGCGGTGGTTTTAATGCCCAGCGATTCACGGCGTTTTTCATTATTGCGGGCCAGCAGTTGCTGCTGTTCCGCATAATGCGCGGCATTGTTGGCCGCATTGGCTTCCTGCCCGCTGTTTTTGACTTTGGCCTGTGCCTGTTCAGAGAACGAATCCTGAATTTTGATGGATGGCTTGATCGGCTGACCGGAAAACGGATCGATGCCATCTTTACGCAGATTTTCCTGTTTGTCAGCAGGTTTCACTTCGGCATTATTCACCGACTGTGGTTTGCTGACTGCCGATGCTGCATTTCCACTGTCATTGGCAGCGCTGGCCTGTGCCAGACCAGCCGGTTTATCCGCAGAATTTTCGGCTTTCAGTGCCTCAGTATTTTGCTGATTCACTTCGTTCAGACGCTGCGCAGCAGCAACGGCGGCTTCCTGCGCACGTTTGATCGATTCTTCGCTGAGGCTGACTTCTGTAGATGATGCTGCCTTACGGGCAGGCTGTTGTGGCTGCTCAGTCGTTAACTTTTGCAGCGTTTGTTTGACATCTTTTTCACGGGCTGTCCGCCCGACATCGGCCAGATTTGACAGGCTGGCGCTCACCGACATTTCCATCACATCACCTGCTGAGTGCTTAAATTTTCATCAGTTCAATATAGTAGCACCAAAACCGGCTTGCAAGTTGCCTCATGGAAATGTCGGCAGGATTTTTTCAGGAGCCGGCGGGGCGGCGTATCAGCGTGATGGCTTTTTCCGGACAGGCCGTAACGCATAAGCCGCATGCCTGACACAGATCTGCTTGCACCACGATAGCCTGCTGCCAGCGATGGACAAAGCCCTTCAGTTTGCCTTTCAGTGACAACCCTGCGCGCTGATCCGGTGGCAGTGTCCGGACTTCCAGTACCTGATACGGACAGACAGGTACGCAGGGCCCTTTGCCTTCACAGCGTTCACGGTTGATTTTTGGAATAAATTCACCGGGTGCCTGCTTACATGTATTCATTCATTATCCTTAACTTCCGAAACGGAATGCGGACGTTCTGGAATCTGCCAGAAATTCCGAAAAAATCAGGTGCGCAGCATCGTCCCCGGCTGCGCCTGCGATCACCATCAGCGGCAATAAATGCTCCTCACGCGGATGAGCCAGTCTGGCGGCGGGCGCTTGTGCCCATTCAACCAGTGCCTGATGTCTTTGCGCTGTCTGCGGTAATGCCATCGCCTTTTGCAGCCACTGATCAAACACTTCCGACGCTTGTCGTGCCGCTGCGCCATGCAGACGCAGATTGTGGAAGCTTTGTCCGCTGCCGATGATCAGTACGTTTTCATCACGAAGTGTTGATAATATAGCACCCAATGCAATGTGCTCTGCCGGATCCAGGCCGTGTTTCAATGACAATTGCACAATCGGAACATCTGCACTCGGGTAAATTTCCTGCATCATGCAAAACGTACCGTGATCAAAGCCGCGCTGATCATCAGTGGCAACCGGCCAGCCTGCATCCGACAACAATCCGGCGATACGCTGTCCGACTTCCGGCGAGCCGGGAGCCGGATAGCGCACGCTGTAGGTATGCGGCGGAAATCCGTAATAGTCATACAGCATGCCGGGCCTGGCCGCAGTGGATACCGTGAATACCGGCTCTTCCCAGTGCGCGCTGATCACCAGAACCGCGCGCGGTGCCTGCGGTAACTGATGCGGTACGGCACGCAGCGCGGTTCCCAGCGGTGCAAACAGAGCATGAAATGCACCTTCCATATAAGGCCACGGCCCGCCGCCGTGCGACATAAAAAATACGGGCTGGCGTGCACCGGACTGAGGGAAATCGTCGGGGGTGCTTATAGTGTTCTGAGCAAGGGTGTTCATGATCATTTCCTGCAAAGTCAGTATGGAGTCATGATCTTAGTATCAAAAAAATCGAATGAGAATGTGATAAATTCGATTAAGTCTATCGAATATTTGAATATTGTGATGCATTACTCTCTCGATCAGTTTCAGACTTTTCTGGCGGTCGTGGATCATGGCGGGTTTGCCGCAGCGGCGCGTGAGCTCGGGCGTTCGCAGTCCACCATTACGTATGCAATCCGTGCGCTGGAAGAGCAAACCGGCCTGATTCTGTTTGACCGCGCGCATTACCGTCCGCAACTGACCAGTGCAGGGAAGGCACTGCTGCCGCGTGCAAGACGGCTGGTCGAAGATCTGCAGGATTTTCATGCACAGGCAAGTGGTTTCGCCCAGGGTGTGGAAGCGGCACTGACGCTGGTTGTGAATGAGTTTGCAGATATGGAGCCAGTGATTGCAGCGCTGACGACCATGCATAAAAAATTTCCGGGAGTGGGCGTCAGACTGGTACGCAAATCGTTTGGCGACGATCTGGAGATGGTTCGTCAGGGACAGGCACAACTGGGTGTTGTGGCCGGAATGGGACCGATGGGTAATGAAGTCGAAGCGCATTTTCTGGGGGAGGGGCCGCTGATCGCCGTGGCAGCACCGGCACATCCGCTGTCACAAAAGCAGGGCGCGCTGGCACTGGAAGATTTGCGCGGGCATATGCAGATCGTCTGGACGCGCGAGGGCGCACTGGCTGGCGATCCGGATTTCGGCGTCCATGCGCTGGATGCATGGCATGTCACAGAACTGGATACGAAGCGCCGGTTGCTGCTGGCGGAGATAGGCTGGGGGAGCATGCCGCTGCATCTGGTGCAGCAGGAAATCGATCAGGGCAGACTGGTCCGGCTGACGATAAAAAGCTGGGAGGGCAGTGACCGTATGCCAGTCTTTCCGGCGTTTGTGATCCGCCAGCGCAAAACCGTACAAGGTCCTGCCGCACGCTGCCTGATGCAGGCACTGATCAGCGCAGCACAGCCCTGAAGCAAGTGCACGGTGTTTGGAGTACGGATGCAGTACGCATCACAGGAAAAACAAAAGCCTCCGTCGCTTACGCAACGGAGGCTTTTTGAATCTGGTGGAGTCGGCGGGAATTGAACCCGCTGCAAACCCAGTATTCATGCGGGTTTCCGCAGGTTAGTTGTCTTATTGTTGTCATTCCCGAAAAGTTGTTCTGCGCGGCTTCCTGCTTGGGTGTCAGCGTCAGGCATCCATTTTCCGTACACGCGCGCGATCATTGTCCAGTCTGAATGCCCCATTTGTTTCGCGACCCACATTGGATGCTCTCCGGCGCTTAGCATCATAGATGCGTATGTGTGGCGCGTCTGGTATGGGTTGCGATAGCGGACGCGGGCGCGCTTCAGTAGCGGTTCAAACATGCGCTTTCTGATCGGCTGGTCGCCCGTCCAGCGTTCGCCGGTTGCTGGGTTTTGAAAGACTTCTTTTCCGGCCAGATACGTGAATTGCTTCTGCGCGTTCAGCGCATCGAGCGCAGGACCTAGCAGCTTCACTTCGCGCTGGCCAGAAAAGGTTTTTGTGGTTTCCGCTTCGGTGGCTTTTTGTGTCAGCGCTTTATCGATGATGATGACGCCGCGCATAAAGTCCACGTCTGACCAGTCAAGCGCGACGTATTCGGACGTGCGCAGGCCAGTCCACAGGGCGAACTGGACAAGGTTGCGCACTTGGCCAGTGGCAGCTTCCAGAATGGCCGCTTGTTCTTCTTTGGAAAACGGGTCAATTTTTACCCGTTTCGCAGGTGCATCCAGTTTGCTGTACGTCCAGCCTGCCAGCGGGTTCGATTCAATCAGATCGTCATTCAGGGCGTCGTCTAATGCTTTGCGGAGGGGGCTTTGAATATTGGCCAGCGTTTTGTTTGAGCATGTCTGCTGGCTGAGCGCTTCACGGATGTGGCTGCGCTTAATTTCGGTCAGGCGCAGGTGTCCGAAGGCCGGTATTAGTTTGCCGAAAATGATTTTCCGGTATCCGTCATAGCCGGATGCTTTGAGTTCCGGCTTGCGGCTGTCCAGCCATTTTTCGAGGTAGTTTTCGAGGAAGAGAACGTCGCCTTGAATGTCTGCGAATTTGGCGGCGTTCTTAGAGTGGGGGAATGTTGATGCGTAGTCGAAGGAGTTTGTCGCGATAGCGTGCAGAATTGCCGCCCGGTGCTGCTCTGCCCGTTTCAGATTAGCGGGGGTGGGCTTGAGCGGGAGCCTTTCGCGGCAGCGCTGGCCGCGATAGGTGAAGGTGATTTCGATACTGCTTTGCGACGCACTTTTAACGCCGCTCCCGTCTCTACCCATTCTTCATATCCTTCTTTATCAATCAAAATGCGCTTATCCGGCGCGCGTTTCCACACTGCATTTTCTGGCCAAAGTCCATCGCGAATCTTTGTGCGAATTGCGTTTTCACTGTAGCCAGAGAATTCGGAAAATTTAGCGATAGTTAAATAGCGTATCATTTTTTTTGATTTATGCGAAAAACGGGTCAAACAGAAGCGGCTTTACAGGGTCAGGCTTTGCACTTGATGCCGTGGCCAGCATCGTCGGTGATCTGGTGCTTGTCGCCGCTGGTGGTGACGCTGTGCAGGTATCCGTCGCTGCAGGTGACTGATGGTGCAGAGGTTAGGGCGACGGTTTTTGTGTCGCGGCCAAGATCGAAAATGACGTAAGTCAACAGGATGACGATGGCCAGCGAGATTGCGGATTTGATCAGGTCAGATGTTTTCATGGTTGCACCGTCAGGCATGTTTGGGTTCCGTCTGCATTCATTCGCGGAGTGATGCCTGTCAATGTAGTGACATACTGACAGCCGGTTTTCAGATCAGTTGCCAGCGATCCCCCGATAATTTCTGCTGGTTCGGTGTGGCGTGTCGATACGTACGCGATAATGACTATGCTGGCCATGATCGTTAAGATTGGTAATAGGATACATGCCGCATAGATAAGGGCTTTTTTATTGATGCTTGTGCCGTCTTTGTCGATGTAGTTTTCAAGACGAATTGGTTTTTTTATGGAATTGATCGGGTCAGGTGTTTTCATGTTGTTCTCCGGGTTATTTTTTCAGTGACAAAGTTTTTTTTGTTGGCGCAGCGGTTGCAGGTGCTGCTGGTTCTGGCTCGGTCAGATCGATCTGAAATTCGTTAATCAGTTTTGTGATCAGCGGGTGGTCTATGGCGTCGCCGGTTGTGTATGAGTGATGTGGTTGTGGCAAATGCACTGCGAGGCAGTAATCAGCGCACAGGCGACTTTTTTCTGTTGGCTTCAGAGCATTGATATTCATCATGTCCAGTTCTGGCCAGTGCGGTTTGACGAATTCCGGTAAGTGCATATGCGGGCGATGGCCGAGGTGCAGCGCAGAAAAAATCACGTCAAAAAGCAGATCGCTGCCGATTAATTTTTTGCGCAGGATGTTGAACAGCTTTTCGCTGCGTTCGTTGCGTTGCTTGGTCTTGTCGTCGGCAGGTGCGGTAGCTGTTGCAGCTTGGGCTGGTTTCAGTAAGCCATCGACTTGTGCCAAGCGGTCTGCGTAGGCGTCTTTTGTTGTTGCGGTCAGTGTTGCGCCGCCGATAGTGATGGTCTTTTCGTCGGATACAGCAGGTGCTGGGGTGCTGGCCTGTTGCTTTTCCATATCTTTGATTTTTTGCTCTGTCACTTTGCGCAGGTTTGCTGCGGATTTTTCAGCGTGGCAATCCGGGTCTGTGCAGAGGTCTTTGCTTGTTCCTTTTTCCGCATCTGGCATGTTGCCGGTGCGCTTTGGGCAGCGTTTGCAGCTGCCTGCTTCGGTCAGTTTTGCATCGGTAATATCGAACGGCGCTTTTGCTAAATTCAGCTGAAAGCGTTGCTGGATATGTTCTTTTGCTGCGCGAAAACTCATGCCCTTGACTTCTGGCAGCGCGCGCTTCTGCAGGCTGGGGTTTGGGATACGGGCAATCAGCAGCGCAGTGCTTGCATCGATGTCGCCGCTCAAAAAGTCGGCATGCAGATCAACGTTCAGGTCACAAAGTTTTAAGCTGGCGTAAACGTACTGTTTGGATTTGTTAAACGTGCGGGCAACATCATCCACGTTTGCGCCGTGTTTCATCATGTACAGCTGGAATGCTTGCGCCTCTTCCAGCGGGTGCAGATTTTCGCGCTGCAGGTTTTCAATAATCTGCAGTTCTTGCGCTTCTTTGTCGGTTAGCTGGAGGACGGTGCATTTAATTTCTTTCAGTCCTGCCAGCTTCGACGCGCGCCAGCGGCGTTCGCCTGCGACAATTTCAAATGCCTTCAGGAGCTGGCCGGATGGTTCAATTCGTCTGACGATGATGGGCTGTATTAAGCCTTTTTGCTTGATGCTTTCGGCCAGTTCTTTCAGGTTGCTTTCTGAGAAGTGCGTGCGGTTGGTGTTGCTGGGGAATATTTCATTAATGCGTATTTCCATATCCATGCTTTCTCTCCTGTTTTTTTATTGCTGTTTGGGTGTTGCGGCAGTCTTTGCAGTGACTGTCCAGTCCGTCGCCGCCTGCGCGTTTCTGAAAAAATTCCGTGTCGGCTGGCCAGTGTTCGCCGCAGCAGGCGCAGCGCTTTTGCAGCCCGTCTTCGTTATCCAGATACAGGCCGGACTGCATCCGGCGCGCGTACAGCTGCGGGCTGGGCTGCGCTGGTCTGATGGTTTTATTCATCGTTGCGCGCCTTTCTTGCTGCCGGGTCGAATCTTTCCCGTCTGCGCGCAATTTGCTGCGCGCGGTTGCGGATGACTATTTTTAGTGCGGGGTCGTTCAGCGCATCTGCCAGCGTTTTTTTGACAGACAGTTCGCGGTGCGCTTGGCGCATTTCGTCCGCACTGGGCAGGATGCAGACCTTCATTTTGCAGACGTCTGCAAAGTTGCTTGTTCTGCGTCTGCTGCCGCCAGCACGATTTCTGCCTGACGTTCGCGGCGGCGGTCTGCTGCATCCATCTGTTCGATGTAGATGGCATTGCTGGTTGCTTCTGCGGCTTTGGCTTCGGCATCGAATTGTTCGCCAGCTGCCCAGCTGTAGGCGGCAAGCAGCATTGCGAAGGTGATACTGGTTTTAACTGCGGAAAACTCGGTTTTCATAAAAGCCTCCAAAAAAGTTAAGTCAGCTAAGTTTTTTGGAGTTTAGCGCACTAAATAAAATCAAGCAATAAAAATTAAGCGCACTAAGTTATTGACAAAATACAATCTTGATTATGTGGAAATTTACGCGAGGTAATGTATGGCGCTGAAAAACTGCCGGGAGTGCGGCGAAGAGGTGAGCGATAAAGCGAAGGTTTGCCCGCACTGCGGAATAAATCATCCGGTTACGAATATCGGTATCGGTGGGATGATTATCTTGGGTGTTTTTGCGATGGTGATTTATAAAGCTGTCGTGGGTACAAATGGCGCAAGTGATGGCAGTGTTGCGCCGGTGGCGATTGATCCGAAGGTGCAGGCGCAAAACGAAGTGAAGCTGAAAAAGTGGAGCATGGAAAAAAGCGGGTTTGGCACGGTTCTTGTGGTAAGCGGGGTTATTACTAATGCCAGTAAGTTCCCGGTGAAAGACCCTGTCATCAATTGCACGGTGTCCGCGCGTAGTGGTACGGAGCTGGGGCGGATTAGTGGCACGTTATATGAAGGCATTGCCCCGGCTGAAGATCATCGGTTTCAGCGGTTAATGATTCCGGGATTGCATTCTCAGGCAGATTCCGTGGCTTGCAGGGTTGCATCCGTCGAAGTTATGTAAATTTTTTTCGGGCGCAAAGGATTTCCAGCAGGCTGGTCGTGGCGGGTGAGAGTGTTGAAATGTCTGGTACGCATGCGAAAAACTTACCAGTCGCCCACTTTTCGCTGATTGGGATTGCGCGGATATTGAAGGCTTTTGCCCACTGCCGCGCTAAGCTTTCCAGCATGATCGCGGGTATGCCGCATTGGTTGACTAAGTGCGCTTGCAAGTCGAAATTATCGGCTTCCATGACATACTTCAGCGTAACTTTTGCGTCTGCTGCTTTGATTTCTAAGAACTGGTTAATCTGACGCGCGGCTGATGCGCCGATTAGCTCATACTCTCCGATGTCTTTTAGCTTGACTGATTCGCGCCACGATAGGTCGTGCGAGATCGGGCAAAGCAGGCACAGCCGGTCTGATCTGTAGTCAAAAAATCGCAGCCCGTCATGGTGCGGGTTTTCTGTGAGTAGGCCGATATCCGCTTTGCCGGTGAGGACTGCGGATTTTATTTCTGAAAAATTTCCGTCGATCAGTTTCACGCTGACGTCCAATTGTTCGCGCAGGATTTTGAGTGCGGGGGCTACATCAATGATGGCGATGCTGGGATTTGAAATGATCGTTAAATGATGTTGGTGACGCATCGCTTCGATATCTCTGTTTGCCATTTCTGTCAGTTCTAATACTTTTTTTGCGGTAGTGAGAAGTCTTTCGCCAGCGTGAGTAAGTCGATACGGTCTGCCTGGTCGGTGTACCAGTTTTGTGCCTGCTTTTTCTTCCAGCTTATTGAGCTTTTTACTCAGCACAGAATTGTCAATTGAAAGGCGTGAGGCTGCTGAGCTAAATGAATGCTCTTCGGTAATTGCGACAAGTAACTGGAATTCTTCGACGGTATAGTTTTTCATGCTGGGGTCTTGCATTGAGCCTCAGCAAATAGTTTCTGTAATTCAACAGATAGTTGAAATGCAGAATTATTACGTTTAACAATGGTTAAAGCATATTTTCCAAAATAGAAAATACGTTTTCCGTTTTAGACTGTAAATCCGTGGTGCTATTCATTTATATTGTTTCAACTGATAAACATTGTTACAACAGGGGCTTTAATGACTGATGAAGAAGTAATACGCGAATTCGCAGAAATAGTTCCAAAGACGGATCGCGCCGCGCTGGGCCAGCTGATGGAGCTGGTGCGCGCGTGGACGGCTAAAAAACCGCGAAAGCCGGAGCAGGTGGTGCGCGAGGTGCGGTTGAAGCTTGTAGCAGGAAAAAATTAAGCCAGTGTGGAGGGGGCTTTTTCGGCAGTTTCTGCGGCTGTCTCGATAAGCGTCTTCCCCATCGAATTGGCTTGCCTGTATTGATGCAGGATTGTCAGTTCTCTCTGGGTGACATATATCAGCGGAAAGTGTGTGATTTCTTTGCTGCTGCCGTGTGTTCCGAAAATAAGCGCATCGGTCGTTGTTTTGCAGGCTTGTGCGATTTTTGCAAGATTTTCAATGGATGGGGTGGCTTGCCCCTTCAGAATGCGTGCGATTGATGTGGCCGGAATTCCTGACAATCGGTGTAATTCTGCCTGCGATTTGATATGCGCGATCCGCATCGCTATGTCGATATTGTGTGCAATCTTGCTCATGCTGCCGAATATACGCAGCAGCATTCTGTAAGACAAAAAATCTGTCGAATTCGGTTATTTTGTACCGGATGCGACAGATTTTTACTTAACCGCGCTTCACTTCTCTTATTTTTCTACCATCTTTTTCGGCTACGTCAGCCGTTGTTTCGATCAGTTCCATGCCTGAATGCGTGGCTTCTCTGAATTTGCTAAGCAGACTTAATTCGCGCTTTGTTGCGTAGACCAGAAACACTTCCGGTGTCGCCACTGGCAGTGCTTCGACCTGCGCCGGTGCGCCTGCACGATATTTTGGCAGTGTGCCATCTGCAATCCATTCGATATTGAAACGTGTCTTTGCCAGTGCTTTGAGCGGCTTTGAGCCGAGCTTTGTTGTGCCGGAAAACCACTGGGCGACAAGACTTGCGGAAACGCCGCAATAGCTGGCCAGTTCCGATGATTTCCGCATGCCTAGCTCTGACATGACTTCTTCTAATCGTTCTTTTAACGTGTTCATGTCCTGCATTCTAATTCCTCAAAAGTTTAGTGCGCTTCACAAAACTAAGTTAAGTGTGCTAAAGTTTGTGCATGGATACCAATCACATCATCGACCGTCTGGGCGGGACGAAAAATACAGCTGAGCTATGCGATGTCACGCAGGGCGCTGTTTCGCAGTGGCGAACGAAGGGAATTCCTAAAGCCCAGCTGCGATATTTGATGCTTTTGCGTCCTGAAATTTTTGTTAAGGACGCTAAACAGAAATCAGTGCAGGGCGAAGGAAAAGAACAGTGATTCATCATCCATTCCCCCCGGTAGCGCGCTGCAGGCTGTCTCGCATGGCGCGTGCGAATAAAGAGCGATCCCCTCGAACAGAGGGGCCGCTGTCTGTGAATCCTTCTCCGATTTCATTGATCGATGCGGCAAGCGGTGCAGCCAGTTCGGGATTGACCGCGACCACGGCCTTGACGATGGCAGCGAGGGCTTCAGCGAAGGCGATTCGCTGGCTGTTGAAGCAGCTTTGCAGGTAGTCATTTTTTTTCAGTAATTCATTCAGTTGTTTTTGAGCGGGCTGGTTTTCGTAGCGGCACATGGTTGGCTCCGTTTTGTTTGTGCTGATTCTAAGAAACAGTTTTGCAGCTGAATGCCACCCAAAAAGAGGTTTTGTGTGAACAAACGTGAAGCAGGTCTGCGGCTGATAAATGAAGCGGGCGGCATGGCTGCAGCGGCACTGGCGCTGGGACTGACGCAGGAGGGCTTGCGTAACCGGCTTTATGAGAAGCGCGGTCAGGCACTGAGCCATGCGCAGTGGATGGAACTGCAAGCGCTGACGGGGAAAGCTTATTACGCCGAAGCCGTTGCAGCTGAATCTGGCGGGTCGTTTGTGCCGCATGCGGTGCTGAGTCTCAGTGAAGCGGAAATGCAGCAGCGGTTGGCTGAGTTTATGAGCGAGAGCGGCCATTTTGTGACGGATGTAATTGGCGCGCTGGCAGACGGTGTGCTGACTGGCAAAGAGCTGACAGCGCTGGAAAGCGACCGTGATGCGGTGCATGCAGAGGTGGATGTGATTTTTTCGATTTTGAAGAAGCGTTTTATTGAGCAAATTAAGGGAGGCAAACATGGGAAGTCTTGACTATCCACGCGCTGGCAGCGCGGCACAGATCGCAATTTTTCAGATATGCGCAGCGCCGGATGCGATGTTGTCTATCGATGATGTCCGTGCCGTGCTGGAAACAAAGCACTGCAGCGCAGATGCGTTCCGGCGCAATGTGCTGATGCCGCTGCAGGATTTGGGCTTGGTGAACGTGCGTTCTAAGTGCTTTTTGATTGCTACGGATAAAGCAAAAGCCTATGCGCTGAAATTCGGGAAAGTGCAGCAGCCCAAAAAAGAGCGTTATGTCGGGCAGGTAGCTGCGCCGCGTGCGGTTCGTCCGTTCAAGCCGCTGGATGTGGCGAAGCTGCGCGCGCCAGCGCCAGTGCGCCCCGGTGCGCTGGATTACAGAAGTATCCCGTCGCGCATGGGCAGTGAATGCCGTCTGCCGGGTGGGGTGGACTGATGCGTTTTGAAGAAAAGATTGTTGACCAGATGCAGGCAGCTGGAGCGCCGAAGCTGCCGGACGGTCATCCTGTGCTGAGCGGTAAAGTGCATCGGTTCGGACCACAGAAAAAGTGGTGGTACGTTGCGCGCACTGTGACGCTGAAAAGTGGTCGCGAAGTGCTGCAGGGCAGTTTCGGCTGCTGGCACGGCGACGATAACGGCGCGATAGATTTTGAGTCTGACACTGAAGTAATGACCGAGGCTGACCGCGCAGAAATGCGCCGCAGTCTGGCTGCAGCAGAGAAAGTGCAGGCAGAAAAACGGGCTGACGAAGCGCGGCGCGCGGCGAATCGTGCGGGGCAGGAGTGGAAGGATGCGCAGACGGTTGCATCGATGTCCGGCCATCCGTATCTGCTGAAAAAACAGGTCGAATCGTATGGCTTGCGCGTGAACGGCAAAAACGAATTGCTGATCCCGTTTATTGAAAATGCGGGCTTTGGCCTGCGTGTGCAGGGCTTGCAAAAGATTGATGCAGCGGGCGAAAAACGCTTCAGCAGTGGCATGGAAAAAGCCGGTGCTGGTTTTGTGATCGGTCCTTTTGCGTCAACAGACCTTATTTACATCGGCGAAGGATATGCAACGTGCGCCAGTGCTTATGCGGTGCAGGCTGGCCAGCATCCGGCAGTAGTGGCATTTGATGCGGGCAGTTTGCTGGATGTGGCAAAGCAGGTGCGCGCATTGTTCCCATCGGCGCGCATTGTCTTTCTGGCTGACGATGACTATCAGCTGGAAGAGCGCATGCTGAAGCGGCTGCAGTCGTTTTGGGGTGTTGCTGCGCCGGTGATTGATCTGGCCAGCCCGATGCCACAGGTGCTGAAGTGTGCGCAGGGGCATGATGTGATTGTGCATGCGGAATTACTGCAGGATGCGCATGGTGTGCCGGGTATTCAGGCGAAGGTGCAGAAAGCCAGTCTGGTGAAGGCTGAGCAGTTTCTGAATGCTGGCCGGACAAAATCGCATGCAGCCGCCGATGCGGTGGGTAATGCAGTGGTGGTGTATCCGCGCTTTACTGATCGTACTGGTAAGAAATGGACGGACTTTAATGACCTGCAGGCCGCTGAAGGCGCTGGTGTAGTTGCTTCTCAAATTTTCGCTGCGATAGCAGCGCCAGATAATGCTGCAGCTGATACAGCTGCGGATTTTCCCCTTCCCCCCGATGTTGCGGAGCAACCGCAGGATTTTGCGCGCGCCCCTTCCCCCCCGCAAGGGCAGGAGGATTTCAGTGCGGCTGGAGCGCCGCATGTCCGCGATTCTGCAGATGATGCGGATAAAAATGAGCCAGTAAAGGCGGAGGCGATTTATCCGCTGGAAGTGATTCTGCGCAATTGCGCACTGGTGATCGGCACAACAGACGTTTATGACGAACTGAACGATATTCACTTTAAAAAACAGGCGTTTATTGCGGCGGTTGGTAAAGAAAATTATCAGGCGTGGCTTTCCAGCCCTGAGCGTCGCTCGATTGATCAGAAGAAAGTCGAAAAACAAAAGCCTGCGCCCGCAGGCGGGGGGAAGGGCGGCAAGCGCGCGGATTTTGACGATGATTTCTTTACGAAGGTGGGGCGGCTGGTGGACAGCTTCACGCTGATTTACGGCAGCGACGAAGTGTTTGACGGTGAGCGCCGCGAGTTGTTAAAGATCGGCCCTCTGCGCCTTGCTTTTACGCCTGACGTTGTGAAAACGTGGCTGAACTGCCCTGATCGGAAGATGGTTCCGCGTGAGAACCTTGTGTTTGACCCGACATATTCAGTAGACCCAAAAACGCATCTGAACCTGTTTGATGGCTTTGCAATGAAGCCGGTGGTGGGTGAGTGCAATCAGATTTTGCTGCTGCTGCGCCATTTGTGCGGTGACGATGACACGTTTGAGTGGGTGTTGAAATGGATCGCGTATCCGCTGCAAAACCCTGGTGCAAAGATGGCCACGGCAATCGTGATGCACGGTGACGAAGGCTCAGGCAAAAACCTGTTCTTTGAAAAGTGCGTGAAACAGATTTACGGCAAGTATGCGTCTGTGATCGGCAATCAGGAAATTGAATCTCAGTTCAATGAGTGGGCGTCGCAAAAGCTTTTTATGGTCTGCGATGAAGTTGTGACGCGCGCTGAAATGCGCCAGCTGAAAGGCCGTTTAAAGCAGATCACGGCGAATGAAACCATACAGATCAATCCGAAGAACCTGACGCCGCGCGAAGAGCGGAATCACATCAATTTTGTTTTCTTATCGAATGAAACCCAGCCACTCGCGCTGGATAAGACAGACCGCCGCTATATGGTGGTTTGGACGCCGCCGAAGCTGGGACCAGAGTTTTACAGCGCGGCTGCTGCAGAAATGGAAAGCGGCGGCACGGAAGCGTTCTATCACTTTCTGCTGAATCTGGAGCTGGGCGATTTCAACGCGCACACAAAGCCGCTGATGACCGAAGCAAAAATGGATCTGATCGAGCTGGGCTTGTCTCCGACAGAGCGTTTTTATCGCGAATGGGCAGAACAGCGTTTGCCAGTTCCTTACATCTGCTGCACAGCACAGCAGCTTTATGACGCATTCCTGCGCTGGTGCGCGCTGCAGGGGGAGCGTTTCCCGCCTTCCCAAGCCCGTTTTGGCCGTGATGTAAAGCGTGCAGGCAGTGCCGATATGCGCGCCATCCCTGTGATGGTGACTGAGGGAGCAAGTAAAAGGCAGCTGACGTGCTACTGGATTAGTGGACAGCAGCCAGAGGGCGTGACGAAAGAAGCGCATATCACAGCGACATCGAATCTGTTTGACGGTGCTTTACGTGCTTATCGTCGCCGCATGGATGGTATCAGTGAACCAGATTGACAGTTTATGCACAGGTGTCCATGTGATTAAACGCAATAACGACGGGGTTTTGTGGACGGTTTGGACGTTATGCACAGATGTTTTCCGGTTTTTTACGCGTAGTGATTTTACTTATATTTTTTAAGTGCTTTTTGCGTCAGGGATTTTTTAGGCTTAGTAATTTTTATAAACCTTAATTCTATCTATCAATAGTATCAATAGTGTCCATAAACATAATTGCTGTATAGGTTTTTTCTTATTGAGGATTGCTTGAGAGTGTGGAGGGTTTGAAAGTGAGTGTAAAGGTTTTGATGCCGCAAACAGCGCGCATGATTGTTCAGTTAAGGCAGCAACAGGGAAGGGATCGCGCAGACTGGCTGGTGCGCTGTGCGCTGGCTGGTGAGCCGGGATTGTTCTGGAATGCTGAGAACTATCTGTCATTCGGTACGCCGCCAGTAACGAACCACATTTGCCACTGGGGTGAGCAGGACAGGCTGGTGCGGTGCGCAGACCCGCCGTGGATGCTGAAAGCGGCTGAGTTTGTAAAAACGCTGGGTTATGAAGTGAATGTGGTGGATGTGACGAATTTTGATGAAGCGCTGCAACGTGCAGAGCGATTGAGAACAATACTGAGAAAGGTTTCTTATGCAACAGAAGAGAGTAGTGAGAGCGGCAAGCGTGCAGCGTGATCCGGTGGCTGTGGCGATGGAAAGGGCGGGGTTTGATCAGGCGGGAAACCGAGTGATGGCCGGTGCTAAGCGAGCGCCATCGCTTGATTATGCGCTGGAAGACCGGCTGCATAACTGGGGTATGGTGCGCGGCATGAATGGTCGTGACTTCGCTATTTATGCAAAGCCAGCCGATATGCCGTTTTGGGTTCAGCGTTTTTACCAGTATCAGCAGAGTTTGGAGCGTCAGCTGGCTATTAGTGAAAACCTGTTCAAGCCTGTACCGGCGCTGGTTGTTTCTATTGAGAAGGAAGTGAACAGGGCGGAAATGTTGCTGGACGCGGAGCGAGTGGAGAGAGCGTGGCGCAGCCTTCCGCTATATACGCACAAAGAGATTTTGCGCCTCTACTATATAACCGGCTACTGCATGAATAAGATTCGCAACAAGATGAATATGCGTGGACGTCAGCACCTGATTGTTATGGCATCGGCTAAGCGTGAGTTAAAAAGCAGACTTGATATCAAGTAGTGTTGTACTTTATTAATTTTGCAGTTATGATTCGATTTGAAAATTTGATTCCGGTGTGACTTCCGTGACTTGCGCTGCTCCCAGATGGGGGCACGCGCACGTCCGAAGAAAACGAAGCCCTGCAGCTGCAAAGTTGCGGGGCTTTTGCTTTGGTGCGGTTGGTTTGTTGTTGATGTTGAGGTGGGCTTGCCCGCTGTCAGAAGTGGCAGCGGGTTTTTTTATTTGCAGACGTCTGCAGTGAGGTTGGCATGATCACTATTACCGTTAAAGGTGCAGCAGAGATTGTGGCGACCATCGACAGCATCACGCAAAGTCAGCTGCCATTCGCAACCGCGCGCGCACTGACGCAAACCGCAAGGGCTGGCAGGCAAGCGGCAACAGAAGAGATTGACCGCGCGTTTGATTCGCCCACGTCATTCACACGCAGAGCGATTGCATTCAGACCGGCAGATAAAGCCACGCTGACCGCTGCTGTGTTTGTTAAGGACGATCAGGCGCAATACTTAGCGCCGCAAGTCTTCGGCGGTAAGCGGGATTTCAAACCGTTTGAAGAACGCTTCGGTAAGACTTTAACCGGCTTGTTCGCGTTCGGCGGCAAAGCGGCAAAGCGTAATGCTGCGGGCAATCTGTCACGCGCTGAGATTACTAAGATCGCGAAAGGTCTGGGCGGTAATTACTTTGTGCTGACCGCAAAGTCGCGGCCAGACATCCAGCTGATCGCAATGCGGTCAAAAGACAAAAAGGAAATCCTGCCGCAGCTGGTCTTCGTTACCAAAGCAAACTACAAGCCGCGCTATAAGTTCGGTGACGTGGTGCGGCAGGCATCGGTCGATGTCTACGAAAAAGAATTCAGGGCGGCATGGGATGCCGCGATCAAAACAATGCGGCGGTGATGGGTCTGGGTCCTTCCCGGGACTTTGCCGCTGTGGGTCATTCGCGCGCGGGCTTCCTGTCTGTGCAGAGAAAATATTGGGTGGTCACTTGGGTGGTCAGTAAGAAAGGAAAATGATGTCTTCCGAAATGAGCTTACGCGCCTATGCACGGCACAGGGGCGTTGCTCTGTCGGCAGTGCAGAAGGCAATTAGAACCAATCGCATCAAAATGAATAGAAACGGCAAGATTGATGCTGCTATTGCTGACCGCGACTGGATGAATAACACAGACGTTTTCAAAGCGCCGCCGGGTAAAAGCGCCCCGCCGGCGGCAACAGATGATGACGATCTTTTCAGCACTGGCGCTGATCCGCTTGCTACAGATACTGAGGACGAGCAAGAGGAAAGCGAAGACGACAAAATTAACCGCGCACAGCGTCAGGCGCGCTTAGAGATCGCACAGATTCGGGTCGAAAAAGAACGGCTGGAACTGCAGATACAAAAAGGTCAGATGATCCCGCTGGCTGAAGCAGGGCCGCTTGCATTCACTGCATTTCGGATGGTGCGCGATGCAATTCTGAATGTACCGGGCAGGGTGATGGATGAACTGGCTGCAGAAACAGACCCGATAAAAATCGAAAACAGGCTAATGGCGGAATTAACGCGCGTCTTCGGCAGCATTGACATTGCTGCTGCAATGCGGGGCCAGTTGGAGGATGTCAACGATGGGGGCAATTGAATCTTTTTTGCGCACAATTGCGGATGCGCTGAAACCAGACGAAAAAGTATCCATCGCAGAATGGGCAGAGAAATACCGGATTCTGCCGCCAAATACGCCGGAGCCGGGGCCGTGGACGAACGCCAGAACACCCTATCTGATCGGCATCATGGATGCGCTGAGCGGCACAGCAAGCAGCTGCACTCGCTACAGCCACGACGATACAACGCCATTTGATAACAGCCGCTTTACGCTAGTGGCGACGATGAAAGGCCATCAGCTGGGCGGCTCATGCGCCGGTGAAAATTTTATCGGCAATTCGATATGCACTGCAGCTGGCAATATTCTGAGTGTTTTCGCAACTGAAAAAGACGCGGAAAAGTGGGAGTTAGACCGCTTTGATCCAATGCGCGTCAGTACAAAAGAACTCAGTAAGCGGGTGCCGCCATCGGATAAGAAAGGCGGCAAGACCAGCAAGCTGCAGAAATCCTTCCCCGGTGGAATGATGGTGCTGGCCACGGCCAACGCAGTCAGCGCGCTGAAATCCACGTCTGTCCGTTATGTGCTGCTGGAGGAAGTAGACGAATATGCGCTGAATATCGACGGGCAGGGCAATCCGGTAACGCTGGCGATTAACCGGACATCAAACTTCCGGCATCGCGCGAAGATTTACGCAAACTCTACGCCGACAATTGCAGGCAAGTCGCAAATCGAGAAGCTGTATCTGCGCGGCGATCAGCGCCGGTACTTTGTGCCATGCCCAGATTGTGATCATCCGCAGTATTTTGAATTTAAGAACCTGCGCTGGCCGAAAGGAGAACCAGAGAAAGCGGAATATCACTGCTGCGCCTGCAGTTACCACGGCACAGAAGCAGCATGGAAAGCGCAATATCCGCGCGCGTACTGGATGCCGACAGCAAAAGGCGACGGAAAAACCGCGAGCTTTCATTTGTCTGCAATGTATGCGGCGCTGGGCTGGCGGTACTGGACGGATGCGGCGAAAGATTGGGAAGAAGCGCAGACAGATGTCATTAAGCTGATCGCATTTCTGAATAACTTTCTGGCTGAATGTCACGTCATCAAAAGCAACGCGGTGAAATGGGAGCAGCTGAAAGCACGCGCAGGCCGCTACAAACGCGGCGAAATTCCGCGTGGCTGTCTGATACTCACAGCGTCAGTCGATACGCAGAAAGACCGGCTGGAGCTGGCGGTTGATGGCTGGGGGCGCGGCATGAAAAACTGGACGATAGATCATATCGTCGTCCACGGGGATACAACCCACAGCAGCACATGGGACGAACTGACTGCAGCGATTGAAAGGCTGACATACACCAACGCTTTCGGCGTTCAGATGCGCCCGGTATTGATTGGCATAGATTCGGGCGGGTCATCTACGCAACAAGTCTATGACTACTGCCGCACACGTCAGCATCTGGGCGTCTATGCTTTAAAAGGCGCATCCGAAAGACGCAAACCCGTCATCGGCAGAGCGACGAAGCAGGATGTGAAGCAGGATGGTCAGGTGGTGGCGGAAGGTGGTGTTCTTCTGTGGCCAGTCGGTACAGATACCGCGAAAGAAATCATCAGTCATGCACTGCTGAATGACGGTGATGCAGCGCCGGAAGCATGGCGTATTAATTTTCCCGAAGGGATGGACGACGAGTATTACCAGCAATTACTGGCTGAAGAATACAACCCAGCGAAAGACCGCTGGGACAAAGTACGCCCACGCAATGAAGCGCTGGACTTGAAAGTGTACGGATTTGCCAGCGCATACCATCCCCGCTTACGGCTGAACCTTTACAAAGAATCAGACTGGGTGGCACTGGAGCAAGTCATCGAGCCGCGCACATTTGATCTGTTCAGCCAGCCGCCACAACAGGAAGCCCTGCCAGAGCCACAAAAAGCGCCTGAGCCGCACACAAGTGCGCAGGCAATATCAACAGAAGAGCAGCCACAACAAAGCGCGCCAGCGCCCGATACAGCCGTTTTGCAGACGTCTGCAAAATCGGGGTGGATGGGCAATCGCGCGAAGAGCGGCTGGATGAATCGACGGAGGTAGAACATGGCATACACAGGAGCTGATTTAGATGCGCTTGATACGGCCATCAAGTCAGGCGTAAAAAAAGTGAAGCATAACGGGCGCGAGGTGGAATATCACTCAGTAGACGAAATGCTGCGGCTGCGGGATCGCATCGCGGCAGAGCTGTTAAAAGGCAGCAGCGCAGAGCGCACGCGTGTAACCCGCCTGCGCTTTAACCGATAGGAATCAGATCATGAATTTTGTGGATCGTATCGTCGGCGCATTCTCACCTGCTGCCGGTATCCGTCGCGTATTTGAGCGAAAGCAGTATGAAGCCGTGCAACGCAGCATGAATGCCGCCAAGCCAGCCCGCAGCACAAACTGGAAGCCCGGCACCGGTAGCATCAATTCGGAAATTAACAGCGGTCTGCATATCGTGCGTAACCGTTCGCGTGACTTAATTCTGAATAACGGCTATCTGAAAAAAGCAGTAAAAACGCTGGTATCAAACCGCGTCGGCACAGGCATTATCCCAAAGTGGGAAGACCCGAAAGTGAAAGCGCTATGGGACTACTGGAGTAAATACGAAGCCGATTATGATGAGGTGTTATCGCTGAATGCGCGGCTTGCACAGCTGTGCCGTGGCGAAATTGAATCCGGCGAAATCCTGCTGCGCTTTCATGTTCTTGATGACCCGAAGCTGAAAGTGCCGTTGCAAGTTCAGGTGCTGGAATCAGATCATCTGGATAGTTTTAAAACTGGCCGGAATGAAATGGGATTCGCTATCGCTGGCGTGCAGTTCAATGATCGCGGCAAGCGTATCGGCTACTGGTTGTTTAAAACGCATCCGGGTGAATACACAATACCGCGCGACATGGTCAGCGAATTTGTATCGGCAGAATTTGTACTGCACTTTTTCGATGCAATGGGCAGGCCGAATCAAGTGCGCGGCTTTCCAGCGCTGTCATGCGCCATCTGGAAAGTGAATGATCTGGACGAGTATCAGGAAGCGCACGCAGTACGTAAAAAAATTGAAGCGTGTTTCGCAGTATTCGTAACATCGCAGCAAAATGATATGCGCATTGGTGTCCCCGGCGTCGCTGGCCAATCTGATCCGGGTCTTGAAGACATCGGCCCCGGCATGGTGCATTACCTGCGCCCCGGTGAAGGTGTGGACTTTTCATCGCCAACGCCGTCAGATGGCTACGAAGAAACAACGCGCACAGAATTGCGAGCTATTGCTGCGGGTTCAGAAGTCAGTTATGAACAGATGACCGGCGACTACTCGCAAGTAAATTTCACATCCGGGCGCATGGGTAAGCTGGAATTTAGGCAGCAAACCGAGCAATACCAAGAACTGCTTTTCCTGCCGATGGTGATGACGCGGATTGTACGTATGTTTGTCAAGGTGGCGTATCTGCGCGGTGCAATCACAAAGCAGGAAATGCCGCTCTCATTCACTTGCCCGCGCGTACCGCTGCTGGATGTACAAAAAGAAGCGCTGGGCTACAAAACGCTGCAAGACCAGCGCGTGCTGTCACGGCATCAGGTGCAGCGTGAATTGGGTTACGACCCGGAAGAAATGGATGCAGAAATCCGGGGTGATGATCTGGCCCCGCAACTGCAGCCGCAAACCAAAGCAGCAACAGACGAAGAAACCTGAACCCGGCAATGCCGGGTTTCTTTTTTTGGGAGATTCATTTTGGAAAGACAACAAACACCGCTGCATATCTTTCGCTCGGCGGGTGCGCAGCAACAGCAGGCAGGCCAGCAGCAAACGGTCGGCCAGTTACCTGTCGGCACTGTCGCGCGTAAAGCGGATATCGGAAATAGCAACGCGGAAACACGTACATTCGACGTTCGCTGGATTGCCAAGTCACAAGTCCCACGATACGACTACCTGCGTGAGCGTCGCTATATCGAAGAATTAAGCACTGATGCAGGCGCATGCCGAATGGCAACGCTGGAGTCGGGTAATGCACCATTTCTTAATAATCACAATTCGTATGACGTCAGTGCAGTCATGGGTGTGATTCAAAGTGCGACATCCCCGGATAAAGGTGGTGCGGCAACGATTCGCATGAGTAATCGTGATGGCGTTACAGACATTTTTAACGACATCAAAGACGGAATTCTGCGGCAGGTATCGGTCGGCGCACGGGTCTACAAACTCCTGATGATCGAACCAGGCGCAGAAGGCAATAAAGACTGGATTTACCGCGCGATTGACTGGGAGCCTTACGAAATCAGCTTGGTTCCTATCGGTGCAGACCCGGATGCGGTCGTGCGTAAAGACGATGTTTTCCAAGGCTGCGAAATTAAAGTCGTTCGCAGTATTCACAACAGCAACACAAACACAAACTCAGGGAGTGACAGCATGGAAGTAGCACAGCAAACACAAACTCAGGCAGCAGAGCCAGAAAACAATGTAACACGCGCAGTGCAAACGCAACCAACACCGGCACAGGATCAAAATATTCTGCGTGAACGTCAGCGCATTGCAGACATCACAGAAGTCGTGCGCAGTGCAGGCGTGGCAGATGCGGATGCACTGACACGCGGCTTCATTGACAGTGGCGTCAGCGCAGAAACCGTACGCGCTGAAATGTTCAATCGAATGGTGCAGCGCTCAGCGGCAGCAGCTGTTACGCAGCCACAAAGCACGCCGCGCATTACGACTGTACAGGACGAAACAGATGTTCGTCGTACAGCCATTCAGAACGCGCTGGAACATCGTATTAACCCGGCAGCACAATTGACAGATGCGGGTCGTATCTATCGCGGTATGTCTCTGCGCGAAATCTGCCGTGCCTCGCTGGAAGCGCAGGGTATCAGCACAGCAGGGCTGGACCAGCGTGAATTTACCGGCATCGCACTGGGTCTGGTCAATCGTGCGGGAACGCCTTCTGATTTGCCGACAATCTTCGGTGGTGTTATTAACCGTACGCTGCGTCGTGGTTACACCAATGCGCCGAAAACATTCACGCAATGGGCGCGCAAAGGTACGCTCAGTGATTTCCGTGATATGAACCGCGCAGCATTTGATGCGGCGCTTAAATTTGAAACGATTGCCCCCGGTGGCGAATACAAACGCGGCATGTTGACGGAAGGGAAAGAGACCCTGCGTCTGGCGACCTACGGTAAAAAAGTGGTTGTTACGCGCCAGATGATCATCAATGATGATCTTGACGCCCTGTCCCGCTTGCCTGTGCTGATGGGGCGTGCCGCCGCTGAAATGGAGGCTGACATTGTTTACAGCTGCCTGACTGGTAATGCACCAATGGCAGACGGCATTCCTCTGTTTGATGACCAACATAAGAACGTTGGTACATCGGCAGTCATTTCTGTTGCATCGCTTTCTGAAGGCCGCAAACTGCTGCGCACACAGACTGGGCCAGATGGCACAGTGCAAAACCTGACGCCGAAATTCTTGCTGGTTCCGGCAGCGCTGGAAACGGCGGCGATCCAGTTTTGCAGTTCCCAGCTGATCGCTGCAAAGGCTATCGATACGAATCCGTTCAATGGCATTTTGACGCCGATTGTTGAAGCCCGTCTGGATGGTAAATCGTCAAAAGCATGGTATCTGCTCGGTGATAACGAAATGCTGGACACAGTCGAGTATTGCTATCTGGACGGTGAGGAAGGGCTGTACACCGAACAGGGTATTGACCCGGAAAATGACAGCATGTTTGTCAAAGCCCGTCTGGATTTTGTGGCGAAGGCGCTGGATTATCGCAACATGGTAATGAATGCAGGCGGCTAATCTTTTGCCGCATTCGCACAGTATTGAATAAGAGGCCGTATTGACGGCCTTTTTTTATTTCATTTGAAAGGTAGAACCTATGCAAAACAAAATCGTAGTTGGCGGCGTACTGCAGATCGTCGCCCCAGCGGATGTATCCGGTGGTGATCTGGTGATTGTTAATGCGCTGATTGGTGTTGCAGTGCATTCGGCAAAAGCTGGCGAACAGTTATCGCTGGATCGTGAAGGTGTGTTCCGCCTGCCAAAAGCAGCTGGTGCAGCAGCATTGGGTCAGCGCTTGTATTTTGATGCCGCTGCGAAAAAGCTGACGACCGATAGCGCAGCAGGAATTTTTGTCGGTGTTGCTGCGGCTGATGCGGCGGCAGGTGATGTGACGATCAATGCAGCATTGTCCGATAGCCCTGCAGAGTTCCTGCGCGGCGGGCTGGCAGCAATCGCAGACATCGCCGCCGCAAACGCTGCAGACCTCGCTACAGCACAGACACTGGCCAATGCGACAAAGGCCACGGTCAATGCGCTGCTGGCATCGCTGCGCGCTGCAGGCATCATCAAAACCTAACCCGGAGGCGGCAGCGAAAGCTGTCGCGGCAGCATGGAAAATTTGATTTTTCGGGCATTTTCAGCTGTCGGTTTTCTGACGCCGTTTGTAGTGAAATCCGGCGCAGCAGCTGACCGTGATTTCACCGGAATTTTTGAAGAGCCGCAGGGGCTGGTTATGGATGGCATGGTGCAAATGTCTGACCCGTCCGTCGAATTTCGCAACGAGGAAATCACGCTGCGCAAAGATGACAAAATCCAGAACCTGAAGACCGGAAAAATCTACGCTGTCACGCGCATCCGGCATGCGGAGGATGGCTCATACAGCGTCGCAACATTGGGGTCAGCATGACATTCCGGCAAGCGTATATCAGCGAAGTTTGCAGACGTCTGCAAAACGTCGGATTGCCGGTCAGTCGGGTAGTGATGGATGGTGCTGACATCGATGACGACGATGTTATCAAAGTACATCGGGGCAAAGACATTCTGCTGTCTGAGTCAACAGGCTGGCGAAATCGCGAGCTGCAGCTGTGCATCAGCGTGGCCACATCCAAAGTATTGGCGGAAGACGTTGCAGAAAACTTTTTCGTGCAATTCGATCCGGTGGTGAAAGCATCGGACGACTTCCCGGATGTTGTATCGGTCGAAGAAAGCAGTGCAGATGAACCGATTTACGGCGGCGCTAACGGGCGGGCGTGTTTGGTGACTTTTCGCTATTCAGTCACATATCAAGTAAAGGGCTAACAATGGAGCAATTAACGCAGGGCGGCAGCTATGTCATCGGCGCAGACGGTACAGTCAAGCGCGCCGGTGGCACAGCAGAACAAGCGCCCGCAGAAGTAGCGCAGCAAACTGCGCAACAGGAGGCCGCGCCAGCTGCTGAGCAAGCAGCGCCGGTGCAGCAAGTTCAACAAAAAGCGAAAGGGGGTGCATGATGCCAGCTACAGGAGTTTTGCGAACGAAGAAAAAAATTCTCACGACAAAGGTCGAAGGCACATACGGCAGCGACGCAGCGCCCGGCGTCGTAGATGCCATCATGGTGACGAATCTTGATCTCAGTCCGCTGGAAGTCGAAGCGCAAGAGCGCGGGCAAGTGCAGCCGTATTTCGGTAACACAGAAGACATCATCGCAGCGGCATATGTAAAGCTGAGCTTTGATGTCGAAGTGTCCGGTTCTGGCGCGGCAGGTACTGTGCCGCAGCTGGGCAAGCTGCTGCGCGCATGTTCAATGTCGGAAACCATTATGGCTGCGCCAGTGACTGGTGTTGCCAGTGCGGGTGGTTCGGTGACACAGATGCCGCTGGCAGCTGGTGCATCGGCGGTCGATGGTGCGTATGTCGGTATGACGATCAATCTGACGGGCGGCACAGGCGCTGGTCAGTCTGCAGTCATCAAGTCATACACTGGCGCAACAAAAACCGCAGTATTTACAGCGCCGCTGGCGACCGCGCCGGACGCGACAACGCAATACACAATTCCGGCGCAAGTGGTGTATCGCCGTATTACGGACAACCCGGAAAGCGTGACGCACTATGTCAATATCGACGGTGTGCTGCATAAGATGTTAGGTGTGCGTGGCACGGTGTCGTTCAGCTTCAGCAATAAGAAAGTACCGACAGCAAAATTCAGCATGACGGGGCTGTTCGCACAGGTGGTAGACGCGCCAGCTGGTCAGGCATCGTATGCGGGTAAAACGCCGCCTGTTGCAGTCAATGCAATCAATACGCGCAATACGCGCCTGCATGATTTCTTCGGCGCGGTAGTGTCGGATTTGTCGATTGATGTGGCGAACGATATAACCTTCCGCACGCTGGGTGGTGGTACTGAGCAAGTGCTGATCACAGACAGCAAGCCGACAGGCAGCATCACGCAGCAAGCGACAAAGATGGCAGACAAAGACTGGTACACGGCCATTAAAAATGCCGCAGTCGGCGCGCTGTCTATCACACATGGCACAGTGGCAGGCAATATCGTCAAAATCGACGCGCCGCGCGTACAGCTGACAAAGCCGCAGCTGTCGGATATGGACAACATCGTCATGCTGCAAACTGGCCTGAAGCTGTTGCCTGATCTGGGCAATGATGAGCTGACTATCAGCTTTATGTGATCTGTCGCAGTAAAACAAAAGCAAACCGAAAAGGGCAGCAGCAGCTGCCCTTTTTTATTCTCACACTCAAAAAAATGTAAGGAAAAAAAATGTTCGTATTCCGTAAAGAAATCGACCAACCAGTGACTTGGCCAGTATTTATTGAAATGGCGCAGGATGGCGGAAAAGTAAAGAAAGTCGAATTTAAAGGTAAATTTCTGCGCTTGAATAATGAGCAGCGCAAAAAGATTGATGAAGAGCTGGACGATATTTCTAGGAAAGAAGGTGAGGACTATATTGACGCAGCTGTTCTGCGTATTTCTCGCTTTATGGTCGGCTGGTCTGACATCGTGGACGAAGACAATAAGCCGATTGAGTATTCCCAAGAAGCGCTGCGAGAAATTGCAAAGGGGCCGGTTGGTATGGCGTTTATTACAGCGGTAACTCGCGCGGTTACAGAAATTGATGCTGGTATCAAAGCAAAAAACTGAAAGACGCCGCGCTGCACTGGGTAACTGCCCGCCCTGCAGACGATAACAGCGAACTGGCTGAAGATTTGGCACTGTTCGGTCTGCAGGATGTGGCAGATGATTTGCTGCACAACGATGCAGAAGACGATGTCTGCGAGATTGAGCCAGACAACGTAGAAACCGTCGGCGTATTTTGCGCGCTGGGAACGCAGTGGCGCGTAATCGCAGGCATGGCGGGTGCGGTCTATCAGGGGCTGGAATACAGTGCTATTCCGCCAGTCATGGAAATGCTGGGTGTGCCGGTAGCGCGGCGAAAAGGTGTATTCGAAGGGCTGCGCATTATGGAGCGCGCAGTGCTGGAATACAAAGCAGAAGAAAGTGCAAAGACAAAAAAAGGGTGAGGCGATGGCCTTGCCCTTTTTTGTTTAACGGGGGTGCGTGATGGCAGTCAAAATCGGTGAATTGATTGTGCAGATGGGTGCTGACATCGGCCAGATGCGGCAGGAAATGACGTCTGCAAAAGGCGTCGTCAAAAACACGGTAGAAGATATCGAAGCGCGGGTGGCGGTGCTGAAAGGCACATTAGGGTCATTGATTGACCCGATTAAAACTGCGACCAGCTACTTAGGGCCGCTGTCTGTCGGCATTGGCAGCATTTTGTCAGTGAATGCTTTCGCAAATATGGTGAAGGGCGCTGTCGAAGGCGCAGCGAAAATGCATGACCTGAGCGCGGCCACAGGTGTCGCAGTGTCGTCGCTGTCGGCGCTGGCCGGTGTCGGCAAAATGTCGGATACCGGGCTGGATGCAATCAGTGCAGCGCTGAACCGGCTGACAAAAAATATGTCGGTCGCAGACGAAGAATCGCGCGGCGCTGGCATGGCGATTAAAGCGCTGGGGATAGATTTCGCTGACTTTTCAAAGCTGTCGCCGGATGAACAAATGCTGGCCATCGCGAAAGCAATGGATCAGTTTCAGGATGGCGGCGGCAAGGTCGCAGTCGCGATGGCACTGTTCGGCAAAGAAGGTGCATCGCTGATTCCAATGCTGAAAGACTTGGCGGCGGTCGGTGAGTTGAACGGCAAAATGACTGCGCAACAAGCAGCAATGGCCGACAACTACGGCGACAACATGGTCAAAATCAAAGGCACAAATGAGGCATGGAAAAAGCAGATTTCGATGGCCATGCTGCCGGTCATGGACGAAATGGCGCAGGCGTGGCTGGATAACATTAACGGTGTCAATGGCCTGAATAAAGGCATTAAAGGGTTGTCGCAGGACGGAACGCTGACAGACTGGGCGCGCGGTGCAGTCACGGCGCTGACTTATGTTGCAGACGTTGTGCAGGGCTTGTCCGGTGTGGTGGGTATTGCAGGAAAACTGATCGGAAAAATGGGTGCAGAAGTCGGCGCAGAAGTTCGTATGGTTGGCGGCATCATAGATCAGATCAAGCAAGGAAAATCCGGGTTCGGTGCAGTGAAAGACCGTGACCGTGAATTAGAAGAAATTCGCAAGCAGTTTAAAACGGATTTTGATGATCTGTGGAATCCGAAGCTGATGGGCGAAAAAATCCGTGAAGCGATGGAAGTGCGGCGACAGGCGCGCGCGGAAGAAGCGCCGCCGGAAAAAGAAAAGCTGAATTTTCATCAGGGCGGCAAAGATGAAAAAGAGAAAGTCGATAACACGTATGCGAATCTGACCCGCGCTATCCGCGAAAAAATTTCAGCACAGAATGCTGAGCTTGAAATGGTGCGCCAGCTGACGCCTGCTGAACAGGAAAGCCTGCGGATTATGACGGATTTGCGTGACGGTGTTCTGCGCCTGTCGGATGCTGAAAAAATCCAGATCAGCGGCATGCTGGAAAAACTGCTGATCAATGAGCAGGCAGTGATAGCGCAACAGGCGGCGCGCAAGGCTGCGGAAGACATGGAAAAAGCCGCGCAGGACAATCTGAAAACGCTGGATCAGCAGATCGATGCAGAGCGCAAGCGCAGCGCGCAGATCGGGCTGACAAAAGCCGAAATTGAAGCGCTGGCATCGAAGCAGATGGAAGCAGACGCGCAGGCAGATGAACTGCTGGCAAAAAACATGCGCGAGGCCGCAGAAGTTGCAGGGCCATTGAAAGATGCTTATCTGTCGTATGCGGGAGCGCTGGAGTACGCCGCAACAAAGCGCCGCACACTGGCCGCAATTCGCAACGAAAACGAAGGCAAAGAAAAGGCGCTGGAAGCCGCTGCAGACGCGCAAAAAGCCCGCGAAGAGCTGGATAAGCTGTTTGACCCGACAAAGGGTAAAGACTTCGGTGCAGCGATTAAAGGTGCGCTGTCCGAAGCGGTTTCATCTGTCGCAAAACTGGATGCAGCCATGCGGCAAAACGCGATCAACGCGGCAGCGTATGACAAGATGGTCGCGCTGGCCAGACGCGAATCAAACGGCGACCCGGAAGTGCTGGCCAAGCGCATGGACGCGATCAACAAAAAGAGCATGGAAAACCAGCTGGCGAATTACGGCCAGATTGCCGGTGCTGCAAAAGGCTTTTTCAATGAGCAAAGCCGTGGATACAAGGCTTTGCAGGCCGCTGAGCAGGTTTTTCAGGCGATACAGCTGGCAATGACACTGTCAACGATGGCGGCACGTCTGGTGTCGATTGAGAGCGTTACAGCGGCAACGCTGGGCGCAGAAGCGACAAAGGCAGCAGCGATTGAAGCGGGTGTCGGTATCGCGGTGGCTGCAGATGAAGTGAAGGGGGCGTCAGCTGCATCGGTTGCTGTGGCGACGCAAGCGCAGGGCGATCCCTACACTGCATGGCCACGCATGGCAGCAATGGCTGCGGTGATGGCAGCGCTGGGCTTTGCGACCGGCTTTTTCGGTGGTGGTGATGATGGTGCAGACCTTGCCGCGCAGCGTCAAAAAACGCAAGGAACCGGCAGCGTCTGGGGCGATGCCGCTGCGCGTAGTGAGTCAATCACAAAGTCGCTGGAATTTCTGAAACAGAACAGCGACATGATGCTGCCGATCAATCAAGCCATGCTGTCCAGCCTGCAGGCGATTGAAGCGTCAATGGCTGGTCTGACAAACCTTGTGCTGCGTACTAACGGCATGACATCGGGCAGCAATTTTGGCGTCGCGGAAGGTGTGATTTCAAAAGGTAATGTCATCGGCAATCTGCTAAGCAAAATCCCGTTAATCGGCGGCTTACTTGGCGGGCTGGCGAACCTGTGGGGCAAGACAACGCAAACCATCACAGACGCTGGCCTGATGTTCGGCGGTGATTTGCGGTCGCTGCAGGCGGGTCAGGGCTATTCGCAGTATGCGAACGTGCAGACAACGAGCAGCAGCTGGTTCGGTCTGAAAAAAGACACTAGCAACAGTGTTTTGACGCAGGGCTTGTCGTCTGAACTGTCTGACCAGTTCGCACTGATTTTCCGCAATCTTGAAAAGTCGCTGAAAGCGGCGGCTGGTGGCTTGGGTTCCAGCGCTGACGAAGTGACCAAAATTCTGGATACGCTGAAAATCGACACGACCACAGTTTCGCTGAAAGGTCTGACCGGACAGGCGCTGCAAGACGCAATCAACGGCGTCATCAGCAAAGTGATGGATCAGATGTCTGAAGCGGCATTCAAGGGCTTAGACGCATTCCGTCAGGTCGGTGAAGGCTATACGCAGACAGTGATGCGTGTCGCGTCTGGTGTTGAAGTTGCGCGTTATCAGCTGGAGCGCTTTGGCTTGTCTGCGATTGCTTATCAGAATGTTCAAAACAAACAGGGCGATGTCGCTGCTGAAATTTTCCGGCAGTCAGTGCTGGCCGTGGAAGGAATGTCCGGCGTCGGCAAAATTCTGGAGGGCATGACAGGGCAGGCAAAAGACCTTGCGGATGCGTATGCGCAGCTGCTGGACGTGCGTCGCTTGTTAAAAAACGTCGGCTTAAACGGGCAGGCACTGGGCGCAGCGATGATCGGCGGCGCAGGCGGTAGTAAAGAACTGGGCGACGCGCTGAGTGTGTACCGGGACAAGTATTTCAGCGATGCAGAACGCGCTGCAATGCAGACAAACAACGTGCGCGAGGCATTTGCAAAGCTGGGTATCGCTATGCCAGCGAGCAAAGAAGCCCTGCGCGCGCTGATTGAAAAAACCGGAACAAGCACAGATGCCACTGCCAAACTGACAGGCCAGCTGCTGGCACTGACAGGCCAGTTCAGCGACATGGTCGATGCAGTGCAGGCGGCAAAAAATGCGCAGGCAGAAGCGATTCAGCAGCAGATTGACGGGTATCTGGGCATGGTCGATTCGCTCAAAAAATACCGCGCTGATCTGCTGCTGGGAAGCCTTTCAACAAAGACGCCGCAGGAAAGGTATGCGGAGGCAAGGCAGCAATATGAAGCAACGCTGACCGCAGCCCGCGCCGGTGATAAAGACGCACAGGGGCGCATTACCAGTGCAGCCAATGCGTTTTTAGAAGCCTCGCGCACAGTCAATGCTTCGTCTGAGCAATACACGGCAGACTTTGCTGCAGTGATGTCCAGCACGTCTGAAATGGAAGTCTGGGCAAAGCAGCAGGCTGATCTGGGGCAAGCGTCGCTCGATGCGCTGCGCGCCGGTGTTGAGGCGACAAAGCAAGTAGAGCAGGCAGTGAAAGAGCTGGGGCGTGATCGCAATGTCTGGCGGCATTACAGCGGCGGCGGTGGTGATCCGCTGGCAGACCTTGCGCCTGCGCTGGACTTGTCGCGCTTTGCGCAGCCGGAAGAGCAATCGACCGCGCTGGCCGCAGAAGTCAAGCGGCTGAATGCACAGGTTGCGGCAATGACGGAAGAAATCAAAGGGTTGCGCGATGATGCGTGGAAGCAGGCCGATACGCTGGCCGATGTCACGATGACGGCAGCAAGTGACAATGCGAAAAAGGTCACGGAGTCACATCAGCGCGTGGTGAAAGAACAAGCGTGGCGGGCAGAAAATCGGCCGCAGCTAAGGGGGTGAAATGACAGATGCAGATTTTCAGAAGTGGCTGGCCGGTACAAACCGGCGCGGCTTTCTGATTGAAGTCGGTGTCAATGTGAACGGGTCTGAACAGACCCGTTTTTTATCGACGTTCGCTTATCGCACAGCGCCGGACGATACGCCGCCGAATCTTGCTTATGAGCCGGTGGCATCGCCCGGTATCAGCTTTGAAGAGCGGCTGGCCGTGGGTGTTGGCGCGCAGCCTTCGCTGGCTGCGGGTGATATTGAAATCAGCAATGCAGACGGAAGGCGCGACAGCTGGCTGAATGACGTCTGGCGCAGTCGCCCGATTAAAGTCTGGATTGGTGGTCCCGGCTGGAAGCGCGCGGATTTTGTGCTGGTGTTTTCCGGTGTGGTGGCAGATGTCATCGCAAAAAACCGCGACACGATATCGCTGAAGCTGCAAGACCGGATGCAGCTGCTGAACCAGCCCATCAGTGAAAAAACCGTCGGCGGCACAGGAGCAAAAGCAGCATCACTGCTGCCGCTTTGCTTCGGTGAATGTCACAACGTGACGCCAGTGCTGATCGATGCTGCAACGCTGAAATATGCGGTGCATGCCGGTGCGATTGAAAGCGTGATCGAAGTGCGCGACAACGGCCTGCCGGTGTCATTCACGCAGCAGCCTGCAGACGGCACTTTCACGCTGAACCAGGCGGCAGCAGGCGCGATTACATGCAGTGTGCAGGGGCATGCAGTCGGCGGTTATGTGAATACGGTCGGCGGCATTATCCGGCGCATCGTGACCCAGTTCGGCCCCGTTGCCACGCGCATGACTGCAGCTGACATCGATGCAGATTCGTTCGCAGCATTCGAGGCCAGCTGCCCGCAGCCGGTGGGTTTGTATCTGACAGATCGCACAAACATCATCAGCGCCCTGCAGCAGCTGGCGGGAAGTGTCGGGGCGCAGGTCATTGCAAGCAATACCGGCCTGCTGCAGCTGTTTCGTGTGCGCGCGCCGGTGGCCGGTGGTCGCGCCATCGGTCCCGCGCAGATGGTGGAGCGAACACTGTCAGAGAAGCAGCGCCCGGACGTGGTGGCCGGTGTTCGCATTGCTTACGCGAAAAACTGGACAGTGCAGGCAGGGCTGCTGACTGCATTACCGGCAGAGCATAAAGACCTGTTTGCGCTTGAGTGGCTGGAAACAGTCGCAAAAGATGATGCGGTGCGCGCACTGTACAAGCTGGACGAAGTCGTGCAGCAACAGCAAACACTGCTGCTGACAAAAGCGGATGCAGATGCAGAAGCAGCGCGGCAGCTGAGCTTATACAAAGTGCAGCGGCGTGTATTTGAGTTTGACGGAACGCCGGATTTATTGCCGGTCAAACTCGGTCAGGACGTGATGATCAAAAACCAGCGTTTCGGCTTATCGGCTGGTGTACCGGGGCAAGTGGTGTATCGCGCGCTGCAGTTTGAAAATCAGATAGTCAGATTAGGAGTGCTTGTATGAGTGCGATTGTCAATGCGCGCGACGTGTTGCTGCAGGGTGCGCCGGTGCGCAATACAAACCCGCGCGCGGGCAAGTCGCTGCAGCTGAATGTGTCGTCGTTACAGTTCAAAGTGGCGGCTGGTGTTGCAGCGCCTGCAGCGATTGCTATCGAAGCAGTATTAAACGGGCTGACGGGTGCGCCGACATTTGCCGTGACCGGCGCAAGCAAGCTAATCGGCAGCGCTGGCCTGACCCGCACGCTGTCTTATGCTGACGTGACTGATGATGCAGTGCAGATCACAGCAGAACTGAACAGTGATGGTCAGACGTATAAAGCGACGCAGACGATTATCCGGGTAAAGGATGGTAATGACGGTCAGCCGGGTGCGGCTGGTTTGTCGAATGCAACCGTCTACGCATTCAAGCGCTCGGCTGTTGCGCCGACAGATGGCCCCGGCGATGTGGTGTACAGCTTTACTGCGGGTGCGATTGTTTCGCCGGTCGGGGATTTGGGTAACGGCTGGTTTAAGGAAATTCCCGCAGGCAATAGTCCGGTATATGTGCGTGCTGCCAGTGCAAGTGGCAGCGGTGCGACTGTAACTGTAGGGGCTGGGCGTTTCTCTGGTGCGGTGCAGCTGTTCAAGGATGGTGCAGATGGGGTGAACGGTCTGAACTCAGTGACGGTGAGTATTTATCAGCGCTCAGACAGCGCAACGCCGCCAGCGCTGCCCAGCCAGCAAGTGACATACACGTTTGCGACAGCAGCGGTATCCGGGCTTGACCGTGGT
>NZ_BMYU01000011.1 GCF_014652435.1 Cognatundibacterium squillarum | reverse complement strand
GAAAGAAACCGGCGGCGGCCGCGAATCCGGTTCTGACAGCTGGAAAGCCTATATGCGCCGCACGACCAACACCTTCAACTACAGCCATTCCCTGCCGCTGGCGCAGGGGATTAAGTTTGAAGTCTGAGTGAGCTATGAGCATCATTCATGCAGCACAGGCTGCACAATTGCTGCAGGAATACTGGCAGTTGCAGGGAGAAATTTCTGCGCTGCCTTCGTATGCAGATTGTAATTTCCGGGTGCGCTGCGCAAATGCTGAGTATGTGCTGAAGATTGCTTCGGCGGACTGGCATTACGATGATCTGGCGCTGGAAAACGCGACGATGCGCCATCTGCAGTCTTTGCAGCATACCGATGGCAGCGCTTTATTTCCTGCGGTGATTCCGGCACGCGACGGACGTGATCTGATTCCCCTGCCACCAGAGTTCGGACAGGGCTGGGTACGTTTGCTGAGCTTTGTGCCCGGGCAGGTCTATGCGGATGCTGCAAAACACATCTCTGCCAGCGGGCAGCGTTTTTTGCTGGAGCAAAGTCTTGGACAGTTGCTCGGCAAAATGCATGCGCAATTGCAGCATTTTTCTCACCCGCAGGCGGAACGGCTGCATGCATGGAATTTACAGCAGCTGGTGCAGCTGGGTGATGAAATCGTATTGCTGAAAGACACGGCACTCAGGGAAATTGTCAGCCGCCATGTACAGTATTTCGTGCGTCAGCAATTGCACTGGCAACACAAATTGCCGCAAGCCGTGCTGCATAATGATGCGAATGATTACAACCTGATTGTGCGCGATGGCAGAGTGGCTGCGCTGATCGATTTTGGCGACATGTGTCACAGTTATCGCGTGGCAGAAATTGCGATTGCAGCCTGTTACGCGATGACCTACCACAATGATGATCCTCTGCGTTCCGCTGCCACGATTGCAGCCGCGTTTGATGCGGAGCTGCGTTTGAATGAGGCTGAATGGGAAGCATTGTTTCCTATGATTTGTGCGCGCCTGTGTCAGAGTGTACTGATGGCAGAGCGTGCGCATCGTGCTGATCCGGATAATCCGTATATCATGATTTCGCAACCGGCAGTGCGCCGCCTGTTAATGCAACTGGATCAGATGCCGCGCAGTCTGGCGCAGCGTCAGTTACGTTCAAAATACAAAGAATCTGAATTATGCTGAACCGCCCCGTACCACAACGCAGCCCCGAAGAGCTGATTGCCCTGCGCCGCCGTTATCTGAATCCTACGCTGAGCCTGTCATATCAGGAGCCTTTGAAAATCGTGCGTGGTGAAGGCGCGTATCTGTTTGATCAGCATGGTCAGCCGTATCTGGATATGGTCAATAATGTCTGCCACGTCGGACACTGCCATCCGAAGGTGGTTGCCGCCGGTGCAGCGCAGATGGCGATGCTGAATACCAATACCCGCTACCTGCATGACAATCTGGTGGAATATGCGCTGCGCCTGACAGAAACGCTGCCGCAGTCATTGTCAGTCGTTTTCATGACCAACTCCGGCACGGAAGCGAATGATCTGGCATTACGCATTGCCCGTGCTTATACCGCAGCCAATGATGTGATCGTGCTTGATCATGCTTATCACGGTAATTCCCCGAGCATGATTGATCTGAGTCCGTATAAATTCAATGGCCGCGGCGGCCGTGGCAAACCTGCGCATGTACAGTTTGTACCGATGCCGGATAGCTATCGCGACGCGAATGCGCAGGATGCGGATTATGCAGAAAGTCATGCTGCGCATATCGACAATGCGATTAATCGCATTCATGCACGCGGTGAAAAACCGGCAGTATTTTATGCGGAAGCGATGCTCGGTTGTGGCGGACAAACTGTCTTGCCGCCCGGTTATCTGCAGCAAGCCTATGCCCGTGTCAGGGCTGCCGGCGGTGTGTGTCTGGCCGATGAAGTGCAGATTGGTTTTGGTCGTGATGGCGAATATTTCTGGTCTTTCCAGTCGCATGGCGTGGTGCCCGATATCGTGACCATGGGCAAGCCGATTGGTAATGGTCATCCGGTTGGCGCAGTGGTCACCACACCGGAAATTGCTGCAGCGTTTGTGACCGGTATGGAGTATTTCAATACCTTTTCCGGCAATCCGGTGTCGTGTGCCATTGCAATGGCAGTGCTGGAAGTGATACAGGAAGAAAAGCTGCAGCAGAATGCGCTGGAAACCGGTGCTTACCTGCAGCAGGGCTTGCGTCAGCTGGCACAGCAACACAGCCTGATCGGTGATGTGCGTGGCCGTGGCTTATTTCTCGGTGCAGAACTGGTGCGCGATCGTGAAAGTAAAGTCGCAGCGACAGCAGAAGCAAAGCGTATCGTTGAGATTCTGAAAACGCAGCAGATTCTGCTGTCCACGGATGGTCCGCTGGACAATGTACTGAAAATCAAACCACCTGTCGTGTTTCAGCGCAGCCATGCAGATCAGTTTCTGCAGGCGCTGGGTGATGCATTGCATCGCCTCTGAACTTTACAATGGCTGTATTGCCGATAAATCCGGTTTCTCAATAAACTGGATCAGATCATCGCGCAGGCGTTCTGCTTCAGACATCGCGATTTTCCAGTCCTGAATACGACGCTGGTGATTCAGTCCGTGATAAGCGAAATCTTTGCGATCCGGCAGCTTGCCGCGTGGCAGGCTGCGCAGGAAATCCGCCGACGGTGCCAGCAGAATTACATTGTCCATCCAGCCACGGAATGGTGTCCGGTGAGCGCGTCGCCATGGTAAGGCCTTGTCCAGCCAGCCCGGCACTACGTAAGGCGCGAAATGCGGATACAGCACCAGTTGATCCTGCCCGAGCCGGTGATAAGGAAAGGCCAGATGGTAATCAATAATGCCGCCATCCCAGTACTGCCCTTGCGGCGCAGCCGGAATACCGGACACTTTATTCATAATCAGCGGCAGTGTTCCTGACGCCAGCAAGGCTTGCCGCAGATTATCAGTCTGCAGTGGTGTGAACACCGTGCTGAATGCATCAAATGTTTGCGTCAGCCAGGGCAGGGAGTCGCGCTGATCGCTGAACACCACACGTTCCAGATGTGCAGCCAGATGACTGCGTCCGCGCAGGTTGGCCAGTGCGGCACGGGCAAAGGCCGTCTTTTCAGCGTTCAGGCTGTTGGCGGTTTGCAAATGCCGCAGACCACGGTTGGTCAGAATATGCAGACGGTAAGCAGGATTGCTCAGAATTTCCTGTTCATAACCACCGATCAGCTGGTCCAGCATGCCACTGATTTCGTGGGTGACGCAATCTGTATCCGGATTTTCCGGATAGGTTTGCCCGCAATATAAATCGCCGAGTCGCTGAAAACCAGCGACAGGATCCGCGCAGGCAGCAGCTGCCATGCGCCATGAACCTATCGATGCACCGATCAGCGTGCGCGGTGCAGGGGAGGAAGCTAACCAGCTGCCGAATAACCACTGATCCAGCTTTTGCAGAATCAAGCCTTTCGGGCCGCCTGCTGCTGCCGGAATGACAGCAACATCTGCAGCCTGCAAGCCGTATTGTTCAATACGACGCAATGCGGAAGGGCCGGCAAAAATACGCAGAGAAGAGTGTGTCATGGCAGCACGGGCAGTATTCAGGTTTTCTTCGGTGAATGTAACTGCATCATAGCTTCAGCCGTTTTGCCTTCCACCATCAGAGGGATTGCCTGGAGGCTGTCGGCAATCGATTCTTCAATCAGGCTTTGCTCTTCACG
Organism: Cognatundibacterium squillarum; assembly: GCF_014652435.1. GTDB lineage: Bacteria > Pseudomonadota > Gammaproteobacteria > Burkholderiales > Burkholderiaceae_D > Undibacterium > Undibacterium squillarum. The sequence continues at coordinate 125,047 of NZ_BMYU01000011.1, read as the reverse complement.
ACGCGGGCGGTGCAATACAAAGTCCGCTACATTCTGGTTCAGATTCAGGCTGCGCGGATGGCCAATGCCGATACGCAGACGCCAGTAGTCCTGCGTGCCGAGCGCAGCGGTAATATCTTTCAGACCGTTATGACCGCCGGAAGAACCACCTTTTTTCAGCTTGGCAACGCCGGGCAGCATATCCAGTTCATCATGCACCACCAGTACCTGATCCGGTGTGATTTTATAGAAACGGCAAATTGCACCGACCGACTGACCGGAGCGGTTCATAAATGTTTGCGGTTGCATCAGCCACACATCCTGACCGGCGATACGGGTTTTGCCGACCAGCGCTTTAAAATTTTTATCCGGTGCGAGACTGACCGGATACTGATCGACCAGCCAGAAACCCGCATTGTGGCGGGTTTGTTCATATTCGGGACCGGGATTGCCCAGCCCCACGATAAGACGTATAGACATAACTTCTGAAAAAACTTAAACGGCGGACTTGCCGGATTTTGATAACAAAGGTTGCAGATATTTTCCGGTCACACTGTCAGGATTCACCGCCACTTGTTCCGGCGTACCGGAAGCCACAATGCGGCCACCACCGGCACCGCCTTCCGGCCCCAGATCAATCAGCCAGTCTGCAGTTTTGATCACGTCCAGATTGTGTTCAATCACCACCAGTGTATTGCCGTGATCGCGCAGACGATGAATGACTTTTAACAACAGTGCGATATCGTGGAAATGCAGACCGGTGGTTGGTTCATCCAGAATGTACAGCGTGCGGCCGGTATCCCGTTTCGAGAGTTCCAGTGCCAGTTTAACGCGTTGCGCCTCACCGCCGGAAAGCGTGGTGGCGCTTTGTCCGAGGCGGATGTAGCCGAGGCCGACATCCAGCAGCGTTTGCAGTTTGCGGCGAATGACCGGCACCGCGCTGAAAAATTCATGCGCATCTTCCACGGTCATTTCCAGCACTTCGTGGATGTTTTTTCCTTTGTACTGCACTTCCAGTGTTTCGCGGTTATAGCGTTTGCCGTGGCAGACATCACACGGCACATACACATCCGGCAGGAAGTGCATTTCGACTTTGATCACGCCATCGCCCTGACAGGATTCGCAGCGTCCGCCTTTCACGTTAAACGAGAAACGGCCCGCGCTGTAACCGCGTTCTTTGGCGGTCGGTACTTCGGAAAATAAGTCGCGGATCGGTGTGAACAAGCCGGTGTAAGTCGCCGGATTCGAGCGCGGTGTGCGGCCTATCGGTGCCTGATCGACAGAAATCACTTTATCGAAATGCTCCAGACCGCTGACATGTTCAAACGGTGCCGGTTCTGTTTGCGAACCGTACAAATGTCGGGCCGCAACGTGGAACAGCGTATCGTTGACCAGCGTGGATTTGCCGGAACCGGAAACACCGGTCACGCAGGTCAGCAAACCGACCGGTAAGTGCATATCGACTTTTTTCAGGTTATTACCGCTCGCGCCTTTTATCGTCAGCTGTTTTTCCGGATTGTTGACGGTGCGTTCTGCCGGAACGGAAATTTCCAGTTCGCCGGTCAGATAGCGTGCTGTCAGCGATTCTTTATTGCCGGTGATCGCATTCAGATCACCGTGGGTAATCACATTACCGCCGTGTACACCGGCACCGATACCCATATCAACAATAAAGTCAGCGGCGCGGATCGCATCCTCATCATGCTCCACCACCAGCACGCTGTTGCCGATGTCACGCAAATGCTTGAGCGTATCAATCAGCCTGTCGTTATCGCGCTGATGCAGACCAATCGATGGTTCATCCAGTACATACATGACGCCGGTCAGACCGGAACCGATCTGCGATGCCAGACGGATACGCTGGGCTTCGCCGCCGGACAGCGTATCTGCACTGCGTTCCAGCGACAGATAATCCAGACCGACATTGTTCAGGAAGGTCAGGCGCGACGTGATTTCTTTAATGATACGGTCTGCGATTTCGGCTTTGCTGCCTTGCAGAGTCAGCTCGCGGAAAAAGCGCAGCGTGTCGCGCAGCGGCATACCGCTGACTTCGTAAATCGCTTTTTCCTGAGCGCCGTTGCCAACACGCACATAGCGCGCTTCGGTACGCAGACGCGCACCGTGGCAGGACGGACATTGTTTTTCATTGATGAACTTCGCCAGTTCTTCACGCACCGCCATCGAATCAGTTTCGCGGTAGCGGCGCTGCAGATTATTCACCACACCTTCGAAGCTGTGTTCTTTCACGACGGCTTTGCCGCGCTCATTCAGATAAGTGAACGGAATCTGCTGGCGGCCGGAACCGTACAGAATGACTTGTTTCGCCTGTTCCGGTAATTCTTCAAACGGCGTGTCCAGATCGAATTCATAGAAAGCGGCAATTGCCGTCAGCATCTGGAAATAAAACTGATTACGGCGGTCCCAGCCCTTGATTGCACCGCTGGCCAGTGACAGGTTAGGGAAGGCGACAATGCGTTTCGGATCGAAGAATTCAATATGTCCGAGACCGTCACATTCCTGACAGGCACCCATCGGGTTGTTAAACGAGAACAGACGCGGTTCCAGTTCCTGCAGTGCATAGCCGCAGACCGGGCAGGCAAATTTGTTCGAGAATAATTGTTCGTGGCCACTGTCCATGTTCAGGACGACCGAGCGGCCATCCGCGATACGCAGGCAGGTTTCAAACGACTCTGCCAGACGCTGCTTAATATCGGCACGGACTTTGACGCGGTCAATCACCACATCAATCGTGTGTTTTTCGGTTTTCTTCAGCTTTGGCAAATCATCCGCTTCGTAGATGCGTGCCTCGTGCGTGCCGCTCTGAATCCGGAAACGCACAAAACCCTGCGCCTGCATTTGTTCAAACAAATCCAGATGCTCACCTTTGCGGTTCGCGACTACCGGCGCCAGAATCATCAGCTTGGTTTCTTCCGGCATCGCCAGCACGGCGTCTACCATTTGTGAGACCGATTGCGCTGCCAGCGGGTTTTCCGGATGGTCAGGGCAGTAAGGCGTACCCACGCGGGCGTACAGCAAACGCAGATAATCGTGGATTTCCGTGACTGTGCCGACGGTGGAGCGCGGGTTGTGCGACGTCGCTTTCTGTTCAATCGAAATCGCCGGAGACAAACCTTCGATCAGATCCACATCCGGTTTTTCCATCAGTTGCAGGAACTGGCGCGCATAGGCAGACAACGATTCTACATAGCGGCGCTGACCTTCTGCATACAGCGTATCAAACGCGAGTGAGGATTTGCCCGAGCCGGACAGGCCGGTAATCACCACCAGCTTATTACGCGGGATATCCAGACTGATGTTTTTCAGGTTATGGGTTCTGGCACCGCGCACCCGGATCAGCTCGCGTTTTTGCATCAGCGGCAAGTCATCAGCGGTGAATTCGAGTTCGGCAGGTGCAGGGCTGGAAGCGGCTTTAATGCGTTTAGTCATAGTGGCTCACGGAAATTTTTTGCACAGACAAGCAACCTGCTACTATAACGGGTTTTCGTTACAGCTGTACTCCGGCGCTGCAAATCGCGTACGACCGGATACAGATCGGGATAAGCATTATGAGTTTTGCAACTAACCTGAAAGACACGCCGGAACCGGTGGCAAGCGCCACGGGTATGACGCGTCAGGAAGTCCGCGCCAGTTCGGCACTGGCCTCGGTATTTGCATTGCGCATGCTGGGCTTGTTCATGCTGTCGCCGGTATTTGCCTTGTATGCACGCGGACTGGAAGGCGGTGATAACGCCGTGATGGTCGGGCTGGCACTGGGCATGTTCAGTCTGGTGCAGGCATTTTTTCAGATTCCGTTTGGCATGGCATCCGACCGTTTCGGTCGCAAACCGGTCATTCTGACCGGTCTCGCCTTATTCGTTGCCGGTGCGCTGATCTGTGCATTTGCACACAGTCTGGTCTGGATCATGATAGGGCGCGGTATTCAGGGGCTGGGCGCGATTTCCGCTGCCATTACCGCACTGGTGGCAGACTCCACCCGTGAACAGCACCGCACCAAAGCCATGGCGATGATAGGCGGCTCCATCGGCCTGACCTTTGCGCTGGCGATGGTGTTATCGCCGGTCATGTACCAAAGCATGGGCATGGTGGCGATGTTTGTGCTGATCGCCGTTCTGGGTGCCGGTGCAATGGCGCTGGTGAAATGGGTCGTGCCGGACGTGGAAGCAGTCAAAAGTGAGCGCGTACCGTTCCGTACCGTACTGATGCTGCCCGAACTGATGCGCCTGAATGCCGGCGTATTTGTGCTGCATTTTGCGCAGATGGCAATGTTTGTCGTATTGCCGGCAGCGCTGGTGCATGTGGCAGATATTCCGGTGGCGAGTCACTGGAAGATTTATCTGCCGGTGATGCTGGTGTCGTTTGTGGCGATGCTGCCGGCGATTTTCGTCGGTGAAAAATACGGCAAGATGAAACCGGTATTCCTCGGTGCGATCGCTTTGCTGCTGGTATCGCAAATCGGTTTCTGGCTCGGCATGCAACATGCCTTGCTGCTGATCACCTTCCTGTTTGTATTTTTTATCGCGTTTAACACACTGGAAGCCAGTCAGCCATCGCTCGTGTCGCGTCTTGCGCCACCGGCAGCCAAAGGGGCGGCGCTCGGGGTGTATAACACGATGCAGGCGCTGGGTATCGCGGCCGGTGCAGCTTCAGGCGGCTTGTTAACCCAGTATGTCAGTGCACAGGCTGTGTTCGCTTTATGTGCCGGACTGACGCTTATCTGGCTTATAATCGCAGCCAGCATGCCGGAAATCGCCCGCCGCAGCAAACCTGCCGCGCAGGCATAAACCGGAAATCAGAACAGAGTAAGTAAGCAAGACAGACAGGAGAAATGCATGGCATCTGTGAATAAAGTAATCATCGTTGGCAATCTGGGCCGCGATCCGGAAACCCGTTATATGCCAAGTGGTGATGCCATGACCAGCATTACGGTAGCCACCACCGACACCTGGAAAGACAAAGTTTCCGGTGAAAAGAAAGAGCAGACCGAATGGCACCGCATCACTTTCTTCGGCAAACTGGCAGAAATCGCCGGTCAGTACCTGAAGAAAGGTTCGCAAGTGTACGTTGAAGGTTCGCTGCGCACCCGTAAATACATGGATAAAGACGGCGTGGAAAAATACGCAACCGATATCCGTGCTGACAGCATGCAAATGCTGGGTTCGCGTCAGAGCGGCGGCATGGGCGGCGGTATGGCGATGGATGATGGCTACGGCGCACCGCCACCGGCAATGGCATCCCGTCCGCAGCAGCAGTCTGCACCGGCACGTCAGGCACCGGCACAGCGTCCGGCTCCGAACTTCTCCGATATGGACGACGATATCCCGTTCTGATCACGGTAAAGCATCCGGCTCTCAGGCCGGCGCAATCGCAAAAGCACCGCAACTGTACAGTTCCGGTGCTTTTTCATTTGTGGCATTCACTTACTCAATCGTTCATTCATTCATTCATTCATTCATTGATTCGTCCACCGGCTGCGTCCCGTTACGGGCTGAGAGCATGGTATCTCTGAAGACCTCCGGAACAGCCCGAAAACCCCTGAAAATGCCTCAAATGCGGTGTTCAGCACAGCAACCCGGCGGTCGTCGGCAGAAAGTCCGGCTCTCCGGAAATGCCTGATGACGAACTCTGCATACCGGATGCCGGATTTTCCGGTTCCGTCTGATTCCTTAATAAGTTGATATTGCTCGTTGCTGCTATTTGCAGGCTGCCGGTTTTAGGGGCGGTATGTGCGGACTGGTCTGCTGACGTTCACTGAACTTTTTTGTCATGAAAATGTCATTGTTGCAGTGCGGGATATGCAGTATTCTCCCGTTTTTTGGGAAATTCTGACTATCCTGTTGCGATCCGCTCAGGCGAAAGTCGGAAAGACCTGTAGCTGAACCGGCGGAAATAATGAAGAAAATTGTCATGTTAGTAAGTTGCCTGTTATTGCAGGCGTGGTCTGTTGCTGCACCTGCAGCAGAGAAACTGGTATTTGGCCTGATTGCCCCGACCGATGCGGAAGACACCCGCCGTCGCTGGCAGCCTTTGCTGGATGATTTAAGTAAAGCGACCGGTATGGATGTACAGGTCATGGTTTCCGGCCGCTACGATGACGTGGTGAATGGTCTGAAAAATAATACTGTGCAGGTGGCCTGGCTCAGTAACAAAGTCGCGCTGGAAGCCGTAGAGAGCGGCAAGGCCACTGTGTTCGCCAAAATGATTCGTCTGGATGGCAGCAAGGGTTATAACTCGGTGCTGATCACGCAGGCGTCTGGCAAGTTGCAGAATACCGATCAGTTATTCGCCCAGCCGGGCGTGTTCCGCTTTGCTGACGGTGAGCCGAATTCCACCTCCGGTCATCTGGTGCCGACTTATTATCTGTTTTCAAAAAACAAAGTCGAACCGGCCAAATTGTTCCGTCAGGTGCGCAGCGGCAGCCATAAAGATAATCTGAAAGCCGTCCTGAACTCCGAAGCTGATGTTGCCACTTACAACAGCGAAGGTCTGGATTTGCTGAAATCCGAAGCACCGGCTGATTTTAAAAAACTGCGCGTAATCTGGACATCGCCGATGATTCCGAACGATCCTTTGCTGTACCGGAAAGATTTGTCGCCGGCACTGAAAAACAAGCTGGAAGAATTTTTTGCGAATTACGGCAAACGGGCCAATGCGAGCCAGAAGGAAACCCTGCGTGCGATTCAGAATTTGTCCGGTTTTGCGCGCTCGAATGATGCGCAGTTGAAACCGATTGCCGATCTGACCCTGTTCAGCTTGCTGCGTTCTAACCTGAACGATACGCAGCTGACACCGGAGCAAAAGCAAAAACGCTTCGATGAACTGAGTGCGCGCTTCGGCAAACTGAGTGCGATACTGGAAAGTGCGCGTCTGAACTGATATCCAGCAGACCGCAGGAATCTAAAAAACGGGAACTTCGGTTCCCGTTTTTTTTTGATATCAGCGGAAAAGTTACAAAAAATTTCCGGTTGGAAATTCATGTGATGAGAAAATACCGTTTCTTCAGGAATTGAGCATATTCTGTTATCCGGGCAACCGCCTTCGCATCATGGCAAGTGTTTGCCTTTCCATGCTCGCTCCTACCCCATTCAGGAGAAATGATGAAAAAAGTATTGTTAGCAATGATGATGACGGGCCAGCTGCTGGCGCAGCACGCTGTGGCGGCCGATAAATTGACGGTAGGGCTGATTGCCGTGACCGAAAAAGAAGATGTGCGCAAGCGCTGGCAGCCGCTGATCGATGATCTGAGTAAAGCGACCGGACAGGAAGTGCAGGTTGTGATTTCGCCTAACTATGCAGAGATCGTCGATGGCCTGAAAGCCAACACCATACAAATGGCCTGGCTCAGTAATAAGGTTGCGCTGGATGCGGTGGAATCCGGTAAAGCCACCGTATTTGCGCGCATGGTCAAAGCGGATGGTTCCAAAGGCTATCAGTCGGTACTGATTACGCAGAGCAGCTCGCCGCTGAAATCCACCGACCAGATGTTTAAAGAGCCGGGCGTTTATCAGTTCGCCTATGGCGACAGCAGTTCAACTTCCGGTTATCTGGTACCGGAATACTATTTATTCTCCAAGAACAAAGTCGAACCGGCCAAGCTGTTTAAAAAAGTCATTCAGGGCGATCACGCCAGTAACCTGAAAGCGGTGTTGAGTAAGACAGTCGATGTTGCTGCTTACAATACCGAAAGTCTGGATATGCTGAAAAAAGAAGCACCGGCAGATTTCAACCGCATTCGCGTGATCTGGACTTCGCCGCAAATTCCGAACGACCCGTTGTTATATCGCAAAGATTTGCCGCAGGGCATGAAAAACAAGCTGGAAGATTTCTTTACGAACTACGGCAAAGGCAAAAATGCAGCGGCGCAGAAGGATACTCTGAAAAAAATCCTGAATCTGTCCGGATTTCAGCGTTCGAATGATGCGCAGCTGAAGCCAATTGCAGATCTGACGCTGTTCAGTATTCTGCGCACCAATATGAATGATGCCAAGCTGAGCCCGCAGGAAAAGCAGAAACGCTTCGATGAAGTCAGTGCTCGCTTCGGAAAGCTGAGTGCAATTCTGGAGTCATCCCGCCTGAACTGAAGTCAGTTTTCTGTCTCGTGCAGAAAAATGACAAATTTTTTGTGTTTTGTATCGTTTCGTGTCAACCGGCTTCCGGGGCTCCTCGTTACGGGTTGTAACAGGCCTTGTTTTCAAGTGGGAAAAACAGGCCGCAACCTGAGGAGTCTGACATGATTTACGAAATTCTGGTTCGCGCAGCGGAAAACAAAAAGCTGACCTCTGATCACCTGATCTGGATCGAAACCGAACTTGGTACCCGTGAATTTGAAAAATGGATGCGTGACCGCGCACTGCTGGATGCATCCGGCAAAGCACCGGTCGTTCGCTGGGGCATCGTACAAACGCAGCGTGCAGCACATTTCAAACTGGCAACACAGGCAAAAGCACTGAAAACCCGTATTTCCGAACTGATGAGCGGCCTGCCGGAAGTGACAGCAATGCAGGATGCCAGCAAAGCACTGAGCGCGATCCGCGCCCGTGTCAAAGCCAGTACAGAACTGGCAGCTGCGCACTAAGCTGATTTGTGCACCTACGCCGGTTGATCCGGCGTCAGCAAGTAAAGTTTGGTTAGCGTAACGCCTGTACTACTTCTTGCGGTTTGAAGCACTTGCAGTTGATGCGGTCAACAGCGATCTCGCAGCCAGTGCTGCGCATTAGGAAAATAAAAAGCCACGGTTTCCCACAACCGTGGCTTTTTTATTTGTTGCTGTGACATCGTGATCAGATGGCTTTGCAAGACTTAGCTTGTTTTACTCGGCTATCCGTTCCTCATCCGTCATTCTGGCAAACCTGCGCGTGCAGATTTGCCTCCTGTTCTGGTATTAACGCAGTCGTTGTGGCTGTGCATGACGCGGGCCGGAATCGGCGCGCGCAGCATGGAATGCCTGTGGTTGCGCTTGTCCTATGCGGAACTGTCCCACCAGTTGCGTCAGTTTTTCCGCCTGATCACGCATGCTTTCTGCCGCCGCTGCAGCTTCTTCCACCAGCGCTGCATTTTGCTGTGTCATTTCATCCATTTGCGTAACAGCCAGGTTCACTTGCTCAATGCCGGCGCTCTGTTCCTGGCTGGCGCAGGTGATTTCACTCATGATATCGGCTACACGGCGCACGCTGGCGACGATATCCTGCATCGTGTTTCCGGCATCGTCCACCAGTCGCGCACCGTGTTCGACCTTGCCGGTCGAGTCATCAATCAGCGTTTTAATCTCTTTCGCTGCTGCCGCACTGCGTTGCGCGAGACTGCGTACCTCAGAGGCCACCACCGCAAAGCCGCGTCCTTGTTCGCCTGCGCGTGCAGCTTCCACCGCAGCATTCAGCGCCAGAATATTGGTCTGGAAGGCAATGCCGTCAATGACGGAAATAATATCCACAATTTTGCCCGAGCTTTCGCGGATAGAACCCATGGTTTCAATGACCTGAAACACCACATCGCCACCGCGCTGCGCAACTTCCGAAGCCGAAACCACCAGTTGATTGGCCTGACGCGCATTGTCTGCATTCTGGCGTACCGTGGAAGTCAGCTCTTCCATTGATGATGCGGTTTGTTGCAGCGAGCTGGCTTGTGATTCGGTACGGGCAGACAGATCCGCATTGCCGGAAGCAATTTCGTCTGCTGCGGTATGGATAGAATGGGTACTGGTACGGACGTCACCGATAACACGGCTCAGACCCTGACCAATACCGTTCATTGAACGGATCAGATCGCCGATTTCGTCCTGACGGGTGGTCTGAATCGTATGTGTCAGATCGCCTTGCGCCAGCTCGGCTGCCATCGCACTGGCTTCCTGCAGCGGCCGCACAATCGAACGCGTCAGTAAAACGGCGCTGATGACTGCCAGCATGCCGGATACCAGAATCAGGGCAATCAGCAGAATGCGGCTGTTTTCATAATCGGTCTGAATTTTTTGCGCGGTTTCGTCTATCTGTGCGCGTTGCAGTTTCACCAGTTCTTCGATTTTTTTCAGATATGCGGTTGAGACCGGCATGAATTTTTGTTCCAGTAACTGATTTGCTTCATCAGCCTGATCTGCTTTCTTCATTTCCACAATTTTGTTGCGGGATGCCAGATACTCATCACGCAATGCATTGATTTCTTTCAGCAGGGCTTTTTCCTGCTCAGATTGCAGCAAGTCAGTAATCTGTTTCAGCAGTTCAGCGGATGCTTTACTGGATTCGGCCTGATCGGCTTCAAAGAATTTTGCCAGTGATGGATCGGCGCTTTTGGCGATGGCTGCAGTACGTTTGATGCCGCTGTGAATATAGCGGTACCAGTCACTGACCAGACGTTCTGTCGTCAGTGGCTGCTGCATTAACTGATTGGTGGCACTGGCAACTTTGTTCAGCTGAATCAGACCAACCAGCGCTGCCAGCGCGGATAAAGTCAGAATCAGTGCAAAGCCGATACTCAGCCGTTTTCCAACGGAGAATTGGGATAACAACTTGTTCATAAATAGGCGGTTTAATGTGAGAGATATGAGATTCTTCATGGAAATGCTGAAAAAATCAGCATATTTCCGACGGGCAAAATTATAGTCGTTTCATTCCTTCCGATTGATGAAAGCTTTTGTGCCTGATCAGGAAGTCGGTAATTACCTGACGAAACAAACCGGAAAAACGGCAATTGCAGGGCGTACTGCGCTGTTTTCCTGTGTGATCGCATACAATAAAGCCGTTTTATGAGACCGGCGCAGTCCGGCGGCATGTACTTTGATGAAACTATGGCAAGACTTCCGCGCTTAATGGTTCCCGGTGCGTTGCATCATGTGGTGCAGCGTGTGCACAGTGGCATGGTCTTGTTCCGGGATGATGATGACTACCGGCAGTTCGCGGGCTGGCTGCGTGAAGGTGCGCGCCAGTTCGGAGTCGGGATTCATGCTTATGTTTTGCTGCCGGATCATTTTCATTTGCTGCTGACGCCAGTGGCTGAAGACAGCGTCAGTAAACTGATGCAGTGGATAGGGCGCTGTTACGTGCCTTATTTCAACCGTCGCTATCAGCGCAGCGGCAGCCTGTGGCAGGGGCGTTTCCGTGCCACAGTGCTGGAAGCTGAAACTTACTTTGTTCCCTGTGCGATCTACATCGAATCGCATCCGGTAAGGGCAGGGCTGGCGCACAGTGCGGAGTCTTACCCGTGGTCCAGTTATTTGCATCATTCCGGCCAGCAAACCGACCCGCTGGTATCTGATCATCGTCTGTACTGGGCGCTCGGTAATACGCCGTTTCAGCGCGAAGCGAATTACCGCCAGAAAATGGACGAATCTTTGTCCCGTGAAATGCTGCAACGTTTGTCCGATGCTACCCATAAGTCCTGGGCACTCGGCAGCGAAGCTTTTATGACGGCGCTGGGTCAGCAAACCCAGCGCCGCATCGCACCCGCCAGACGCGGACGACCGCGCAAACCAGTCTTGCCCGCCTCAGGCACAGTCTGATTCTCTTCATTCAGCAACATCATCAGCACACCGGCGTTGCGTACGCGATGCAACAAACAGACCGCTTGTTTTTGGCAACGCAACGGATTTTTTCTGAGTAGTTGTTATACGTTTAACAGAGAATCTCAGACGTCGCCAGAATAAGCTGACAGCAAAGCCGGATTCCGGCGCACGGAAACTGCTGTGCTAATATGTCTGAAGATCCGCGAATTGCTCTGTAAATATTTGAATTTAAATGATTTATTTCATTTTTTAAGGTGGTTGGGTTGCAGCCTATAGCTGCGGGAATGCAAATAAATTTACTCTGACCCTAATAAAAATAAATCAAAATAATTGATCGTTTTTATTGACTCTGACCCCGTTTTATTTCGTTTGCGCTTTGTTTTGCACTGCACTATGCTGGATTCCAATGCTCAATCCCCGGTATCTGGAGAACGTTATGCAAGCGCAAGGTCTGTACCATCCCAGCAATGAACATGACGCCTGTGGCGTGGGCTTTGTTGCCCACATCAAAGGCAAGAAAAGCCACGCTATCATCGAACAGGGTTTGCAAATCCTGAAAAACATCGACCACCGCGGCGCGGTTGGTGCCGATCCGCTGATGGGTGACGGCGCCGGTATCCTGATTCAGGTACCGGATCAGTTTTACCGCGAAGAAATGGCAAAGCAGGGCGTGACTCTGCCGCCACCGGGCGAGTACGGCGTCGGTATGATTTTCCTGCCGAAAGAAATCGCTTCCCGTCTGGCCTGTGAGCAGGAAATCGAACGCGCCGTACGCGCCGAAGGTCAGGTTGTACTGGGCTGGCGTGATGTGCCGGTCGACCGCGAGATGCCAATGTCTCCGACCGTACGCACCAAAGAACCGGTAATCCGCCAGATTTTCATTGGCCGCGGCCCGGACATCATGGTGACTGACGCGCTGGAACGTAAGCTGTATGTGATCCGTAAATCCGCAGTACACGCAATTGAAGCGCTGAAACTGCTGCACGGTAAAGAATATTTCGTACCATCGATGTCGGCACGTACCGTGGTCTACAAAGGCTTGCTGCTGGCAGATCAGGTTGGCGTCTACTACAAAGACTTGCAGGACCCGCGCTGTATTTCGGCGCTGGCGCTGGTGCATCAGCGCTTCTCTACCAATACTTTCCCTGAATGGCCGCTGGCCCACCCTTACCGCATGATTGCGCACAACGGTGAAATCAATACCGTGAAGGGTAACTTCAACTGGATGCGCGCCCGCGAAGGCGTGATGAAATCTGCAGTGCTCGGTGATGATCTGCAAAAACTGTACCCACTGATTTTCGAAGGTCAGTCTGATACAGCAAGCTTTGATAATGCGCTGGAATTGCTGGTGATGTCCGGCTATCCGATTGCACAGGCGATGATGATGATGATTCCGGAAGCCTGGGAAAATCACAGCCAGATGGATGAAAACCGCCGAGCTTTCTACGAATACCATGCCGCGATGATGGAGCCGTGGGATGGTCCTGCAGCGATGGCATTTACCGATGGCCGTCAGATCGGTGGCACGCTGGACCGTAACGGTCTGCGTCCGGCCCGTTACATCATTACCGATGATGATCTGGTGGTGATGGCATCAGAAGCCGGTGTTCTGCCGATTCCTGAATCAAAAATTATTAAGAAATGGCGTCTGCAGCCGGGCAAAATGTTCCTGATCGATCTGGAAGCCGGCCGCATTATCGACGACAAAGAAATCAAAGACACTTACGCGAACGCCAAGCCTTATAAGCAATGGATTCAGTCCGTCCGTATCAAGCTGGATGCACTGAAAGCGGAAGCGGCTGCTTTGCCGGATCCGGCAAGTCTGCTGGACCGTCAGCAAGCATTCGGCTACACCCAGGAAGACATGAAATTTGTGCTGGCGCCGATGGCAACCAGCGGCGAAGAAGCCATCGGTTCCATGGGGAATGATGCATCGCTGGCAGTCATGTCGAACAAGCTGAAGCCTTTGTATAACTACTTCAAGCAATTGTTCGCACAGGTCACCAATCCGCCGATTGATCCGATTCGCGAAGCGATGGTGATGTCGCTGGTGTCGTTCATCGGCCCGAAACCGAATCTGCTGGATACGAATAACATCAACCCGCCGATGCGTCTGGAAGTGGCACAGCCTGTGCTCGATTTCACGGACATCGCCCGTTTGCGCAACATCAGCGCGAATACCGGCGGTAAATTCAAATCCTATGAACTGGATATCTGCTATCCGGTGGCTTGGGGTAAGGAAGGTATTGAAGCGCGTCTGGCGTCGATCTGTGCGGAAGTGGTGGACGCAGTGAAATCCGGTCATAACATCATGATCATCACCGACCGCAACACCGATAAAGATCACGTCGCAATTCCTGCGCTGCTGGCAACTTCCACGGTCCATCAGCATCTGGTCAGCCGCGGTCTGCGTACCACCACCGGTCTGGTTGTAGAAACCGGCTCTGCGCGTGAAACCCACCATTTTGCGCTGCTCGCAGGTTATGGCGCAGAAGCGGTACATCCGTATCTGGTGATGGAAACACTGGTTGCGATGGCAACCGAATTGCCGGGCAATCCTGATCCGCAGAAAGTGATTTACAACTACACCAAGGCAATCGGTAAAGGCCTGATGAAGGTCATGTCGAAAATGGGTATTTCGACCTACATGTCTTACTGTGGCGCGCAGATTTTTGAAGCTGTCGGCCTGAACCGCTCGCTGGTGGATAAATACTTCCGTGGCACGGCATCGAATGTCGAAGGTATCGGTTTGTTTGAAGTCGCAGATGAAGCACTGCGCCTGCACAAACTCGCTTACGGTAATGATCCTGTGCTGGCGAACGCGCTGGATGCCGGTGGTGAATACGCTTTCCGTGTGCGTGGTGAAGACCATATGTGGACACCGGATGCGATTGCCAAACTGCAGCACGCAACCCGCTCCGAAAGCTACAACACTTACAAAGAATACGCACAGATCATCAATGATCAGTCCAAACGTCATCTGACTTTGCGTGGCTTGTTTGAATTCAAAATTGATCCGGCCCGTGCCATTCCGCTGGAGCAGGTGGAACCTGCCAAAGAAATCGTGAAGCGTTTCGCCACCGGTGCGATGTCGCTTGGTTCTATCAGTACCGAAGCCCATGCAACGCTGGCGGTGGCGATGAACCGTATCGGTGGTAAATCGAATACCGGTGAAGGCGGTGAAGATCCGGCCCGTTATCAGAATGAGCTGAAAGGCATCCCGATCAAAAACGGCGCAACGCTGGCCAGTGTGATCGGTAAAGCGCAGGTGGAAGCCGATATTCCTTTGCAGGAAGGCGATTCGCTGCGTTCCCGTATTAAACAGGTTGCGTCCGGTCGCTTCGGTGTGACAGCGGAATATCTGAGCTCTGCCGATCAGATTCAGATCAAGATGGCGCAGGGTGCAAAACCGGGTGAGGGTGGTCAGTTACCGGGACACAAAGTTTCCGAATATATCGCCAAGCTGCGTTTCTCCGTGCCGGGTGTGGGTCTGATTTCTCCGCCACCGCATCATGATATTTACTCGATCGAAGATCTGGCGCAATTGATTCATGATCTGAAAAACGTGAATCCGCAAGCATCGATTTCTGTGAAGCTGGTGTCAGAAGTGGGCGTTGGTACGATTGCTGCCGGTGTATCGAAAGCGAAAGCTGACCACATCGTGATCGCTGGTCACGATGGCGGTACCGGTGCATCACCGCTGTCATCAATTAAACATGCCGGTACGCCTTGGGAAATCGGTCTGGCAGAAACTCAGCAAACGCTGGTGCTGAACGGTTTGCGCAGCCGTGTCCGTGTACAGGCAGACGGTCAGATGAAAACCGGTCGTGACGTCGCGATTGCCGCTATTCTGGGTGCGGATGAAATCGGTTTTGCGACCGCACCGCTGGTGGTTGAAGGCTGTATCATGATGCGTAAGTGCCATCTGAATACTTGCCCTGTCGGTGTGGCGACACAAGATCCTGAACTGCGTAAAAAATTCTCCGGCAAACCGGAATACGTGGTGAATTACTTCTTCTTCGTTGCGGAAGAATTACGTCAGATCATGGCGCAGCTGGGTGTACGTACATATGACGAACTGATCGGTCGTGTTGATCTGCTGGATAAATCCCGCGCCATCACACACTGGAAAGCGAAGGGACTGGATTTCGGCCGTATCTTCTACATGCCGGAACTGCGTGCCGATACTGCGATTCGTCATATTGAATCTCAGGATCACGGTCTGGAAAAAGCGCTGGATCACAAGCTGATTGCACAAGCCAGCATCGCATTTGAAACCGGCGAAAAAGTGTCGTTTATCTCGCCGGTGAAAAATCTGAACCGCACGGTCGGCACAATGTTGTCCGGTCTGGTGGCGCGTAAGTGGGGGCATGACGGTCTGGAAGACGACACCATCCACATTCAGCTGCAGGGTACCGCTGGTCAGTCTGCCGGTGCATTCCTTGCCAAAGGTGTGACGCTGGATCTGGTCGGTGAAGGCAATGACTACGTTGGTAAAGGCTTGTCCGGTGGCCGCATCATCATTCGTCCGAATACGGAATTCCGTGGCTGGGCGGTGGATAACATCATCGCCGGCAATACCGTGCTGTACGGTGCGATTTCCGGTGAAGCATTCATCAACGGTGTGGCAGGTGAGCGCTTTGCGGTACGTAATTCCGGCGCGACTGCCGTGGTGGAAGGTACCGGCGATCATGGTTGTGAATACATGACCGGCGGCACGGTGATTGTGCTGGGTGCAACCGGCCGTAACTTTGCCGCAGGGATGTCCGGTGGTATCGCGTATGTCTACGATCCCGACGGTGAATTCGCAGCTCGCTGCAACACTGCAATGGTGACACTGGAACCAGTGGTGGCGGGCGATGTGCAACTGGCCAGCCTCGACAAGGCTTACTGGCACAGCGTGGCACGCAATGGTGAGCGTGAAACCGATGAAGCGATTCTGCGTCGCCTGATCGAACGTCACTTCAAGCACACCGGCAGTACCCGTGCACGCAATCTGCTGGATGACTGGGCGCGCAGCCGTGCCCGCTTCGTGAAGGTATTCCCGAACGAATACCGCCGCGCCCTGGCTGAAATGGCCGTGGCAGCACAGGTTGCCAGCGAAGCGGCAACCGAAGCCGAAGCAGTCTAAGCAACACAGGCGGCCCGCGCCGCCTGTTCAGTGCAGAACCGAATTCAGACCGAGGAAGATCATGGGAAAAGCAACAGGATTTATGGAATACCAGCGTCTGCAGGAAGCCAGTGAAGCGCCGCAGAGCCGTAAGAAGCACTACAAAGAATTTGTGATGCATCTGGATGATGCACAAGCGAAAACGCAGGCAGCGCGCTGCATGGATTGCGGCATTCCGTTTTGTAATAACGGCTGTCCGGTGAATAACATCATTCCTGACTGGAATGATCTGGTGTACAACGGCAAGCTGCGTGAAGCACTGGATACCCTGCATTCCACCAATAATTTTCCGGAATTTACCGGACGCATTTGTCCTGCACCCTGCGAAGCAGCCTGTACGCTGGGCATTATCAAAGATGCGGTTGGTATCAAATCCATTGAGCATTACATCATCGATAAAGGCTGGGAAAACGGCTGGGTGACACCTCAACCAGCTGCGGTTTCCACCGGTAAAAAAGTGGCTGTTGTTGGCTCCGGCCCTGCCGGTCTGGCGGCCGCGCAGCAACTGGCACGTGCAGGTCATGCAGTCACCGTATTTGAAAAAAATGACCGCGCCGGTGGTTTGCTGCGTTACGGTATTCCGGATTTCAAACTGGATAAAAACCTGATTGATCAGCGCGTCAAACAAATGGAAGGCGAAGGCGTGGTATTCCGCACCGGTGTGCTGGTCGGTAAAGATTTTCCGGCCGGTATTACCAACTGGGCGAAAGAAACCGTTTCGCCGGAAACCCTGCAGAAAGAATTCGATGCCGTCATCATCGCCGGTGGCGCAGAAACACCGCGTGATTTGCCGGTGCCGGGCCGCGAGCTGAAAGGCGTGCATTTCGCGATGGAATTCCTGCCGCAGCAAAACAAAGTGAATGCCGGTGATAAAGTCAAAGACCAGATTTCCGCTGCCGGTAAGCATGTGGTGGTGATCGGCGGTGGCGATACCGGATCGGATTGCGTCGGCACTTCCAATCGTCACGGCGCGAAAGCCGTTACGCAGTTCGAGTTACTGCCGCAGCCACCGGAACAGGAAAACAAACCACTGGTCTGGCCTTACTGGCCGACCAAGCTGCGTACCTCTTCGTCCCATGAAGAAGGTTGCGAGCGTGACTGGTCGGTCGCCACCAAACGTCTGGAAGGCAGCAAAGGCAAAGTGGAAAAACTGATCGCCTGCCGCGTTGAATGGAAAGACGGCCGTATGCAGGAAGTGCCGGATTCCGAATTCGAAGTCAAAGCGGATCTGGTGTTGCTGGCGATGGGCTTTGTGTCACCGGTGCAACCAGTACTGGATGCCTTCGGTGTTGACCGTGATGCACGCGGCAATGCCCGTGCAACAACGGATGGCGCAGGCTGCTACAAAACCAATGCCGATAAAGTGTTTGCTGCCGGTGATATGCGCCGTGGCCAGTCACTGGTGGTATGGGCAATCCGCGAGGGCCGTCAGTGCGCACGCGAAGTCGATGCTTTCCTGATGGGTGAAAGCGTACTGCCGCGCTGATCTGCGCAACACAGACGCAGCGTGTCGTTGAAAAAGGGTGTCTGCGGACACCCTTTTGTTTGTCCGGCATCCTTGACTGCCCGACCGCCGGAAAACCGGCATTTTTGGCCTTAAATGCGGAAATCCATCACAAAAAACACGGACGTCCGCGAATTTGCTGGCTCTCCGGACAGGTGCCCGGACGAAACTTGCACAATCCGTGCTAACGGCTAGTCTGCAGAAGGGGGAATCAGAGCGTGAGTTGGCAGGGTTTCTGAAGGGGCAATTCGCTAAGCTCAGCAGATGCGGCACGCAGCGAAAAGCATGCGCAAACAGGAAAAAGCGGCGCACAGCGGTGAAATGCAGAAATCCGTCACAAAAAACACGGACGTCCGCGAATTTGCTGGCTTTGCGGGAGGTGGCTGTGACGAAAACGGTACAAAAGACAGACGCAGCCGGAGGGGCGAGTATTTTGCGCCGGAGGGTCTCGTTTTACGCGACTATTGGCGAAAAAATCCTGAAAAAGAGGAACTTATGCAAAATAACTGACTCAGAGTTCATTTATTTTGCATTTGCTTTTAAGTAATTTTTGGAATGAAGTTCCGTCAATTGATTTTATTGTGGAATGAAATTCTGATTTAAAAAGATTTTTTGAAATTTTCTGCATTCATGATTTTCTGTCAAGCCGAAGCGGTGGCAACGGGAAATTCTGTTCTGCATTACAATGCAGCTTTTACCAGTGACAACAAATTTCCGTGTCTAACTTAGTCGAAATCCGGGATGTTGAGTTTGGCTACGCAGAGCGCTCCATTCTCTCCGGCCTGCAAATGGATTTTCCCCGTGGCAAAGTGGTTGCCGTGATGGGAGGTTCCGGCTCGGGCAAAACAACGATACTGCGCCTGATCGGTGGCCAGATCCGCGCCCGCAGCGGTTCGGTGAAGGTGGACGGGCAGTCGGTGAACGATCTGGACAAAAATGCACTGTTCAGCCTGCGCCGCAAAATGGGCATGCTGTTTCAGCACGGCGCACTGTTCACCGATCTGAGTGTGTTTGATAACGTCGCATTCCCTATGCGTGAACACACCGATTTTTCTGAATCCGTCATCCGCGATCTGGTGTTGCTGAAGCTGCACGCGGTCGGTTTGCGTAATGCTGCGCACCTGATGCCATCCGAAATTTCCGGTGGTATGGCGCGCCGTGTCGCACTGGCCCGCGCAGTTGCGCTCGATCCGCAACTGATTATGTACGATGAACCTTTTGCCGGTCTGGACCCTATTTCCATGGGCGTGACGGCGAATCTGATTCGTCAGCTGAATGATGCGCTCGGTTCCACTTCAGTGCTGGTATCGCACGATGTACACGAATCTTTTGCGATTGCGGATTATGTCTATTTCCTGTCGCAGGGCAAAATCGTTGCCCACGGCACACCGGAACAAATGATGGCATCTGAAGACCCGTACGTACGCCAGTTCGTGCACGCAGAGCCGGACGGTCCGGTTCCTTTCCATTACCCTGGCAGCAGTCTGGCGCAGGATCTGGGACTGAAGGAGCCGGCATGATTACCGCACTCGGCACTGCGGTTCGCGAAACCGTTTCCGGCCTTGGTTTTGCTGGCAGGGCATTTATGAATATTCTGGGCGTTGCGCCCGGCTTATGGCGCCGCCCGCGACTGATCACGGATCAGATTCATTTCATCGGTAATTATT
This sequence comes from Cognatundibacterium squillarum, assembly GCF_014652435.1. Classification (GTDB taxonomy): domain Bacteria; phylum Pseudomonadota; class Gammaproteobacteria; order Burkholderiales; family Burkholderiaceae_D; genus Undibacterium; species Undibacterium squillarum. Next base: position 105,218 of record NZ_BMYU01000011.1, on the reverse strand, counting down.
CGCTGGTGATCATTGCAATCTCCGGCCTGTTTGTCGGCTTTGTGCTCGGCTATCAGGGTTATTACACGCTGAACCGCTACGGCTCTGAAGAAGCGCTCGGTTTGCTGGTGGCGTTATCGCTGGTCCGCGAGCTCGGGCCGGTTGTCACCGCCTTGCTGTTTGCAGGCCGCGCCGGAACATCGCTGACAGCGGAAATCGGTCTGATGAAAGCAGGTGAGCAATTAACCGCAATGGAAATGATGGCGGTTGATCCGGTACAACGCGTACTGGCACCACGCTTTCTGGCGGGCATTATCGCGATGCCGGTGCTGACCGCGATCTTCAATGCAATGGGTGTGATCGGTGGTTATCTGGTCGGCGTCAAGCTGATCGGCGTCGATGCCGGTGCTTTCTGGTCGCAGATGCAGGCTGGCGTGGATGTGATGCAGGATATCGGTAACGGTGTCATCAAAAGTGTTGTGTTCGGTTTTGCCGTGACTTTTGTGGCGCTGTTTCAGGGCTATGAAGCACAACCGACGCCGGAAGGTGTTTCGCGCGCTACCACTCGCACTGTCGTACAGTCATCATTGCTGGTGTTATGGCTGGATTTCCTGCTGACCGCATGGATGTTCCAGTAATTCACCGCAGTTACACAATGAAATATCGCTGCAATCGACATTTGATATAAAGCAGCAATCGGGAAGGATAAAGAATGCAAAAGAAAAATTTTGACTTCTGGGTCGGCATATTTGTACTGTTGGGCGCTGCTGCCCTGCTGTTCCTCGCATTAAAAGCCGGCAACATGAGTTCATTAACGCTGGACCAGACCTATGAAGTGACGACGCGCTTCGATAATATCGGTGGCCTCAAGCCGCGTGCTGCGGTCAAAAGTGCCGGCGTTGTGGTTGGCCGTGTGAAATCGATTACCTTTGATGACAAAACCTTCCAGGCAAATGTCACTCTGGAATTGCAGTCCCGTTACCAGTTTCCGAAAGACAGCTCTGCGAAAATTCTGACCGCAGGTTTGCTCGGTGAGCAATACATCGGTCTGGAGCCGGGGGGGGATACTGCCAATCTGGCGTCCGGTGACCGCATCAAAATGACGCAGTCTGCCGTTGTTCTGGAAAATCTGATCAGCCAGTTCCTGTTCAGCAAAGCGGCTGACAGCAGTGGCGAGGAGAAAAAATAATGTTCCCGATTTCCGCACGTTTGCTGCGTGCTGCTCTGATACTCTTGTGCGGACTGGTACTGAGTGCCTGCAGTACTGTCAACACAGAAAAAATTCGTGCCAAAACCGATCAGACCATAGATGCCATCAGTACCAAAACCAATATCGGAAAAAATCCGAGTGACCCGCTTGAGGGCTTTAACCGACTGATGTTCAACTTCAATGATTCGGTTGATCAGAACGTATTACAACCGGTAGCCCGCGTGTACCGCGATACGACACCGGGCTTTTTTCAGACTGCCGTGAGTAATTTCTTCGGTAACATCGGTGATGTCTGGAGTGCGGTTAATAACATCCTGCAAGGCAAAGTCGGTGATGGCATGTCAGATGTAATGCGTGTGGCAGTCAACTCGACATTTGGTCTTGGCGGTGTGATTGATATTGCATCACCTGCAGGGTTGCAAAAGCACAAAGAAGATTTTGGTCAGACGCTGGGTGTCTGGGGAGTGCCTTCCGGTCCGTATATCGTATTGCCAATGCTGGGCTCTTCTACCTTGCGTGATACAGCTGCGATGCCGGTCGATATGAAAGCGGATCTCTGGAGTTACAAAGAGCCTGTGTATATCCGTAACTCCGGTACGGTTCTGAAGCTGGTTGATAAACGTGCATCCGTGCTGGATGCTGGTACGCTGCTGGAAGAGGCTGCGCTGGATAAATATGTATTTATTCGTGATGCCTACCTGCAAAAACGTGCGAATGACATCCGTAAACAGGAAGACGAATAAAAATTAACTACTCGGACCCGGTAAGTGCGGTGTTCCGGCGAAAGAAGGGAATGATGATGAAAAAATTCTGGAATACACTGGTAGCGCTGATGATTTCCGCTGTTGCCGTAACAGGTCTGGCGCATGCAGCAGATGAAGCGCCTGATCAGCTGATCAAACGCCTGAGTCAGGAAATTCTCGATACAGCCAAGAATGACAAAGATATTCAGGCTGGAAATCAGAAAAAAATCTATGACATGGTGGAAGGCAAAATCCTGCCATTTATCGACTTTCAGCGCATGACTTCGCTGGCAGCAGGTAAAAGCTGGCGCGAAGCCACGCCGGAACAGCAAAAGCAACTGACGACTGAATTCCGTACTTTGCTGATCTTCACTTACTCCGGCGCAATGTCGCAAATCAAAGACCAGCGCGTTGAATTCAAACCATTCCGTGCTGCTGCGGATGATACTGACGTCGAAGTGAAGACTTCAGTGGTACAATCCCGTGGTGAACCGATTCAGCTGAATTATCGTCTGCAAAAATCTGCAACAGGCTGGAAGATTTACGATATCAACGTGCTGGGTGCATGGCTGGTTGAAACTTACAAAGGCAGTTTTTCTGCTGAAATTTCCAGGTCCGGTATTGATGGTCTGATCAAGACGCTGTCGGATAAAAACAAGAAGCTGGCCGCTGCTTCTGCTAAAGGCGGTAAATAAGGAGGATGTGTGTACGTTGTCGGCAATGAATTGTCACAGGCAAACCTGATGTCCGCTCTGGAAGCGGGTTTGCAGGCAATGCGCAGCGGCGAGAATATATTCGATTTTTCCGCAACGGAAAAAGCGGATTCCGCTGCTGTAGCCGCAATGGTCGCATGGCAACGTGAAGCCGGTAAGCTGGGTGTATCACTCGCTTTTCAGGCAGTGCCTTCCACTTTGCAAAGTCTGATGGCCTTGTATGGCCTCAGCGCACATTTCACTTCTTCTGCACCTGTTCCTGAGCGACATTGACGCTCACGGTCTGATGCTCCCGTATCTACCGGGAGCCTTCGGCTCTACTGCCGAAAATCCCCTATAATCGGTAGTTTTCTGTCGTCCGGACAGATATCCCTGATTCTCTCATTACGAAAGCAAAGCACGCCAAATGGCAGCTCTACAAATTACGGATGTACACAAACGCTATGGGGCCCTTCAAGCGTTGGGCGGCGTTTCTTTCACCGTGGAAGAAGGTGAATTTTTCGGATTGCTTGGCCCGAACGGGGCTGGCAAGACGACACTGATTTCTTTACTCGCAGGCCTCAGCCGTGCGGACTCCGGAACAGTCAGAGTTCAGGGATATGATGTCGTTAATCAGTACCGCGAAGCACGCAGCCACCTCGGTGTTGTCCCGCAGGAGCTGGTGTTTGATCCGTTTTTTACTGTACGTGAAACCCTGCGTATGCAATCAGGTTATTTCGGCATCCGTCGCAACGATGACTGGATCGACGAAATTATGGCAAATCTGGATCTGACGAACAAAGCAGATACCAATATGCGTGCTTTATCGGGTGGCATGAAAAGGCGTGTACTGGTCGCTCAGGCGCTGGTGCATAAGCCGCCGGTGATTGTGCTGGATGAGCCAACAGCCGGTGTGGATGTGGAGTTGCGTCAGACATTGTGGAAGTTCATTTCGCGTCTGAACCGCGAGGGCCATACGATTATTCTGACGACGCACTATCTGGAAGAGGCGCAGGCCTTGTGCAGCCGTATTGCGATGATGAAGCTCGGAAAATTGCTGGCACTCGACAAGACTTCTGATCTGATTAACCGTATTTCCGGCTCCCAACTGCGCGTAACGCTTGCAGCCTGTGGTCAGACCCGGTTACCGGATTCCTTGTTGCCGAGCGTTGTGAGTCATGAAACCACGGCTGACCCTCGACAGCATGTGCTGCGTGTGACGGATTTCTCTCAGGTGGAGACCATGCTCGCCGCGATTCGTGCGTCTGGCGGGAAAATTGAAGATATGCAGTTGCTGCAGGCTGATCTGGAAGATGTGTTCCTGCAAATGATGGAGGGACACAAATGAGCAATCTGACAGGATTTAAAACCCTGCTGTACAAAGAAGTTTTACGCTTCTGGAAAGTGGCAACCCAGACAATCACGGCACCGGTGATGACAGCTTTGTTGTATCTGCTGATCTTCGGACATGTGCTTGAAGAGCATGTGCAGGTTTATCCGGGTGTCCGGTATACCGCCTTCCTGGTTCCAGGTCTGGTCATGATGAGTGTGTTGCAGAATGCGTTTGCAAACTCGTCATCGTCGCTGATTCAATCCAAAATTACCGGCAATCTGGTGTTTGTGTTACTGCCGCCTTTGTCGCACTGGGAATTATTCGGTGCGTATGTGCTGGCAGCGATGCTGCGTGGTCTGACGGTAGGACTGGGTGTTTTTGTTGTGACGGCGTGGTTTGCAAACCTGCATTTTGTCGCGCCTTTATGGATTTTCGTTTTTGCCTTGCTCGGTGCTGCCATACTGGGTACGATGGGTCTGGTTGCGGGAATCTGGGCTGAGAAATTTGATCAGCTGGCAGCGTTTCAGAACTTCCTGATTATGCCGCTGACTTTCTTGTCAGGCGTGTTCTATTCTATCCATTCACTGCCACCATTCTGGCAGGGCTTGTCCCGCTTTAACCCGTTTTTTTACATGATTGACGGCTTCCGTTTCGGCTTTTTCGGCGTCTCTGACGTTGATCCGCTGCACAGTATGCTGATTGTCAGTCTGTTTCTGATTGCGCTTGCAGCACTGTCGCTGCAAATGTTGCGCAGTGGCTATAAATTACGCCACTGATTTTTGCCGGAGATTTATTGTGTTACCAACCCCAGAACAAATTCATCAGTACATCGCAGCAGGTCTCGACTGCACACATCTGCAAGTTGAGGGTGATGGTCAGCATTTTCAGGCTGTGATCGTTTGCGCCGCGTTTGCCGGCAAGCGTTTGATTCAGCGCCATCAAATGGTTTATGCGGTGCTGGGTGACCGTATGCGTGAGGAAATTCACGCTCTGTCGATGAAAACACTGACACCTGAAGAGTACCAGGCATAATGGATAAGTTACTGATTACAGGCGGTCAGCGCCTGAACGGCGAAATCGAAATCGCAGGTGCAAAAAACGCGGCTTTACCAATTCTCTGCGCGGGTTTACTGACCGCAGGTGATGTTGTTCTGAGTAATGTTCCATCTCTGCAAGACGTCAGCACAATGCTGAAATTATTGCGTCAGATGGGTTTGCAGGTTACGCAGGAAAATGGCGTTACTGTGCTCAACGGCGCAGAAATTAATAAACTTGAAGCACCGTATGATCTCGTTAAAACCATGCGTGCATCCATTCTGGTTCTCGGACCATTACTGGCGCGCTTTGGTGAAGCGAAAGTATCGTTGCCTGGAGGTTGCGCGATCGGATCCCGTCCGGTTGATCAGCACATCAAGGGTCTTCAGGCGATGGGCGCTGAAATTACGATCGAGGCAGGATACATTCACGCGAAAGCGAAGAAACTGCGTGGCGCACGTATCGTAACCGACATGATTACGGTGACCGGTACGGAAAACTTACTGATGGCGGCAACGCTGGCGGAAGGCGAAACCGTACTCGAAAATGCAGCGCGTGAGCCGGAAGTAACGGATCTCGCGCACTTGCTGGTAGCAATGGGCGCGAAAATTGACGGCATTGGTACGGATCGCCTGGTGATCCAGGGTGTTGAGACACTGCATGGTGCCAGCCACAGTGTGATTGCTGATCGTATTGAAACTGCAACTTTCCTGTGCGCTGTTGCAGCTGCCGGTGGTGACGTGACTCTGACACGCACTCGCAGCGATATACTGGATGTCGCACTCGACAAATTGCGTGAGGCAGGCGTCATCCTGACGTCCGGACCAGACTGGATTCGTGCGCAAATGAGCGGAAGAGCAAAAGCCGTGAGTTTCCGAACAACGGAATATCCGGGTTTTCCAACAGATATGCAGGCACAGTTTATGGCGATGAACTGTGTTGCACAGGGCAGTAGTCGCGTAACAGAAACTATTTTCGAAAACCGGTTCATGCATGTGCAGGAGTTAAACCGTCTCGGGGCAAATATCGATATCGATGGACATACAGCCATTGTGACCGGTGTAGAGCGTCTGGTTGGTGCTCCGGTGATGGCAACAGATTTGCGTGCTTCGGCGTCTCTGGTGATCGCTGGTCTGGCTGCAGAAGGACAAACGCTGGTGGATCGTATTTACCATCTGGATCGCGGTTATGACCGTATGGAGGTCAAGCTGAAAGGTGTCGGTGCGCAGATTGAACGGGTGAAATCATGAGCCAGCAATTAACGCTTGCGTTATCTAAAGGCCGTATTTTTGAAGAAACTTTGCCTTTACTCGAGGCTGCCGGAATTCGTGTTACTGAAGATCCGGAAAAATCCCGCAAACTGATTCTGGCAACGAATGACCCGGCGGTACGTGTGATCATTGTGCGTGCATCTGACGTCCCGACTTATGTTCAGCATGGTGCTGCTGACTTCGGTGTGGCTGGAAAAGACGTGTTGCATGAGCACGGTGGTGAAGGCTTGTATCAGCCTATTGATCTGAATATTGCACAGTGCCGTGTTTCGGTCGCTGTTTCTGCCGGATTCGATTACGACAAGGCTGTACGTCAGGGAGCACGACTGCGGGTGGCTACCAAATATACCAAGACCGCTCGTGAGCACTTCGCAAAAAAAGGTGTGCACGTTGACCTGATCAAATTGTATGGTTCTATGGAACTCGCACCGCTGGTGGGATTGTCAGATGCGATCGTGGATCTGGTCAGTACCGGCAGCACCTTGCGTGCAAACAATTTGGTGGAAGTTGAGCACATTATGGATATCTCATCACGTCTGATTGTGAACCAGGCTGCCCTTAAGCTGAAACGCGAACGTTTGCAACCGATCTTGCAGGCCTTTGAGCAGGCCGCACGCCGCTCTGTCTGAAATAAAGGTAAGAAAGTAAATTCATGGCTTCACTGATATCACGACTCAATTCTGCGGAACCGGATTTTTTACGACGACTTCACGCATTGCTGGCTTTTGAAGCAACGGAAGATGAAGCTATTGACAGGGCTGCTGCGCAAATACTTGCCAGTGTCCGTGCACAGGGTGACAACGCTGTACTTGATGCGACGAACCGTTTTGATCGTATGCAGGCTGACAATGTTGCCAGTCTTGAACTCAGGCAGGCAGAGTTGCAGGCCGCCCTCGAAAGTCTGACGCCGGAACGCAGGGCTGCGCTGGAGAACGCTGCCGCTAGAGTGCGTGCTTACCATGAACGTCAGAAAGCTGAGTGCGGCTCAGATGGCTTTATTTATACTGAAGCAGACGGCACTCGTCTTGGTCAGAAAGTAACACCGCTGGATCGTGTCGGCATTTATGTACCCGGTGGAAAGGCAGCTTATCCTTCGTCTGTACTGATGAATGCAATTCCGGCAAAGGTAGCCGGAGTCGGCGAGATTATTATGGTGGTGCCGACGCCGGACGGAGTTAAAAACCCGTTGGTACTGGCGGCTGCGGCGATAGCCGGTGTTGACCGTGTCTTTACGATAGGCGGTGCGCAGGCAGTCGGCGCACTGGCCTACGGAACAGAATCGATTCCTCAGGTTGATAAAATTGTTGGCCCGGGCAATGCCTATGTCGCGGCTGCCAAGCGTCGTGTTTTCGGAACGGTTGGTATCGATATGATCGCCGGACCTTCTGAAATTCTGGTTATTTGTGATGGCACCACGCCCCCCGACTGGGTCGCGATGGATTTATTTTCTCAGGCAGAGCATGACGAACTCGCGCAATCGATATTACTTTGCCCTGATGCTGCATATCTGAATGCAGTTGAGGAGAGCATTGTCCGCCTGTTACCGCAAATGCCAAGGCAGGATGTGATCCGCACATCTCTGGCGAATCGTGGTGCCCTGATTCAGGTCGCTGACATGGATGAGGCCTGTGATATTGCGAATCGTATTGCGCCTGAACATCTGGAGATTTCAGCGCAGAACCCTGACATTTGGGCAGATAAAATCCGGCATGCCGGTGCGATGTTCCTCGGACGATTTACGTCAGAATCTCTTGGTGACTACTGCGCGGGACCAAATCACGTTCTACCCACTTCCCGTACGGCACGTTTCTCATCGCCACTGGGCGTGTACGACTTCCAGAAGCGCTCATCCGTCATCTGTGTTTCCGAAGAGGGGGCTCAGGTACTGGGAAAAATTGCCGCAGAGCTCGCTTATGGTGAAGGCTTGCAGGCACATGCCCGCAGCGCTGAGATGCGTCTGAAGGATCGCGGGGAAGCATGATGCCATCTTGGCGAAACCGGATTTATTGCGAAGATGCACTGACGGGATTGCAGCGCATTCCCGACGGCAGTATCGACCTGATTCTTGCTGATCCGCCCTATGGATTGGGAAAAGATTATGGCAATGATTCCGATAAGCTGGAGGCAGATGCATATCTGGACTGGATGTCAGCCTGGATCGATCTGGCACTCCCAAAACTCAAGCGAAACGGCAGCCTGTATATTTTTCTGACCTGGCGATATTCGCCGGAAATTTTTGTCATGCTGAAAAAGCGCATGCAAATGGTGAACGAAATTATCTGGGACAGGCGTGTACCGTCGATGGGAGGCTCTGTACGGCGTTACTCTTCCGTACACGATACGATAGGTTTTTTCGTCAACGCAAAAGACTATTATTTTGATCTTGACGCAATTCGTATCCCTTACGATGAGGCAACAAAAAAAGCCAGGACCAGAAAAATTTTTGAAGGTGCCAAGTGGCTCGAGCTGGGCTTTAATCCCAAGGATGTCTGGAGTGTTTCTCGTCTGCACCGTGAACATGCAGAACGGGAAGATCACCCGACACAAAAACCGCTGGAAATTATTGAACGTATGATCAAGGCATCCTGCCCACCAGGTGGTGTTGTTCTTGATCCATTTATGGGCAGCGGCACTACCGCTGTTGCTGCCCGCCGCTGTGGACGCGATTTTTCCGGATTTGAATTAAATCCGGATTATTGCGCCATGATAGAACAGCGCCTGGCCGCATTGCAGGATCAAGCGCTGTGCGAAGCGATACAGGCATGATTACAGGATATCCGGTATTCAGCCTGTCCCTGTTAACGATACCCGGAGTGTATTGTGAGTTCCTCACCTGTGACGGCTGTGATCCGTCCTGAAGTACTGGCCTTATCGGCCTATCATGTCCCGGATGCAGATGGCTTTCTGAAGCTGGATGCGATGGAAAATCCGTATTCCCTTCCTGCTGAATTGCAGCAAGCGCTTTCGAAGCATCTTGCCGCAGTGCCGATGAATCGTTATCCGGCACCTGCTTATACTGCGCTGAAAAAGCATATCAGGACGCAGTTTAATGTGCCGGAGGACTGGCCTGTTGTACTGGGAAATGGTTCGGATGAATTAATTTCCATGCTGGCTGTTGCCTGTGCAAAGCCTGGCGCAAAAATTCTTGCACCGGTACCCGGATTTGTGATGTACGCCATGTCAGCAAAACTGGCGGGAATGGAGTTTGTCGGTGTTCCGCTAACCCCGGATTTTCAGCTTGACCGTGACGCGATGCTCAGCGCTATACGTCAACACCGTCCTGCCATCATATACCTCGCTTATCCGAATAATCCGACAGGTGCGCTGTTTGATGATGCTGTCATGCACGACATTATTTCAGCAAGTCCGGAAAGTATTGTTGTGGTGGATGAGGCATATCAGCCATTTGCGCAGCGATCGTGGATGGATCAGATTCCTCGCTATCCACAGCTGGTCGTGATGCGCACGGTCTCCAAGCTGGGGCTGGCGGGAATTCGCCTTGGATACATGACAGGCTCACCTGAACTGATGACTGAGTTTGAGAAAGTACGCCCTCCGTACAATATCAATGTGCTGACGGAAGCAGCGGCGTGTTTCGTGCTCCGGCATGCGCAGGTACTTGAAGAGCAGGCAGCAGAGTTAAGAGCGCAGCGCACCATACTTTCCAGCGCACTGGAGAATATGGCGGGTGTGCAGGTTTATCCGTCAGCAGCCAATTTCCTGTTAATTCGTGTTGCACAGGCCGAACAAGTTTTCGGCAAATTACTGCAGCACCGGATCCTTGTAAAAAATGTGGGTAAAATGCATCCACTGCTTGAGAACTGTTTGCGCGTTACGGTCAGTACTCGAGAAGAAAATACCCGTTTTCTGGCTGCATTTGCAGCATCTATTTCATCATGACTATTTCAGAAAACCGCATTGCGGCGGTGACCCGCAATACCAGTGAAACACAAATCCGTGTTGCAATTAATCTTGATGGTACTGGTCAGCAAAAGCTGAATACCGGCGTTCCGTTTCTGGATCATATGCTGGATCAGATTGCGCGCCATGGTCTGATCGACCTTGAGATTGAAGCTAAGGGCGATACCTATATTGACGATCATCACACGGTGGAAGATGTCGGCATTACGCTGGGACAAGCGTTTGTACAGGCTGTCGGTGATAAGAAGGGCATCCGCCGTTATGGTCACGCATATGTGCCGCTGGATGAAGCTTTATCCAGAGTCGTGATCGATTTTTCAGGCCGTCCTGGTCTCAGCTATCACATCCCGTTCACCAGAGCCGCGATCGGGCGATTTGATGTTGACCTGTTCCGTGAATTTTTTCAGGGTTTCGTGAATCATGCTCAGGTGACCCTGCATATAGATAATCTCCGTGGAGACAACTCGCATCATCAGGCGGAAACGGTATTTAAAGCGTTCGGACGTGCACTGCGTATGGCAACCGAACTGGATCCTCGCTCTGCGGGCGTGATCCCATCCACTAAAGGTTGTTTGTAACGGGTACATGTGATCATGCAAAAAATCGTTGTAGTTGACTACGGCATGGGAAATTTGCGCTCTGTTGCGCAGGCGCTTAGGGCTGTAGCCCCTGAAGCTGAGGTGTTAATTTCCGGAGATCCTGAGCAAATACGTGCTGCTGAACGTATCGTATTACCGGGTCAGGGGGCAATGCCTGACTGTATGCGCAGTTTGCAGGAATCCGGCGTACAGGAGGCCGTGCTGGAGGCCAGTCGGAATAAGCCGATGTTTGGCGTTTGTGTCGGTGAGCAAATGCTGTTTGATGTCAGTGAGGAGGGAAATACGCCAGGGCTTGGTTTGTTACCAGGACGGGTCGTGCGTTTTTCACTAGAGGGACTTAAGCAGCCCGACGGCTCCCGTTACAAGGTTCCGCAAATGGGTTGGAATCGTGTTCGCCAGACGCAAAAGCATGCCATGTGGACTGGCATTGAACAAGATGCCTACTTTTATTTTGTACACAGTTTCTATGCCTGTCCCGACAATTCAGCTGATACGAGTGCGGTGACAGAGTACGGCGTTACATTTACCTGCGCTGTTGCCCAAGACAATATTTTTGCAACACAGTTCCATCCTGAAAAGAGTGCATCTGCCGGGTTGCAACTGTATAAGAATTTTGTACACTGGAAACCCTGATTGCGTCTTTTTAAGCTTATAACCTGATTTTTCAGATTCTCTGACGTCACTTTTTACATCATGCTGCTCATCCCTGCTATCGACCTGAAAGATGGTCACTGCGTACGCCTTAAGCAAGGCGATATGGAACAAGCTACCGTATTTTCCGAAGATCCTGCTGATATGGCGCGCCACTGGTTGCGTCATGGTGCACGCAGATTACATCTAGTTGATCTGAACGGCGCGTTTGCCGGAAAACCAAAAAATGAAGGTGCGGTAAAAGCAATTTTGCAGGCAGTGCGCGATTTTGCTGAAGAAACCGGTACGGAAGAAATACCCGTGCAGTTAGGTGGTGGTATCCGCGATCTCGACACGATAGAGCGATATCTTGATGATGGTATTTCTTACATCATTATCGGTACTGCAGCAGTAAAAAATCCGGGATTCCTCGCTGACGCATGCAGTGCATTTCCCGGCCAGATTATCGTTGGCATTGATGCTAAAGACGGTAAGGTCGCGACGGATGGATGGAGTAAATTATCCGGTCATGAAGTGATTGATCTGGCACGTAAATTTGAAGACTACGGTGTTGAGTCGATTATTTATACTGACATTGGTCGTGATGGAATGATGGGTGGTGTCAATATCGAGGCCACCGTAAAACTGGCGCAGGCGGTGAATATTCCGGTAATTGCATCCGGTGGTGTCCATACGATCAAAGATGTTGAGGCACTCTGTGAGGTGCAGGATGAAGGTATTGAAGGGGTAATCTGCGGCCGCTCAATTTATGAAGGTACCCTGAATTTACAGGAGGCACAAAATCGTGCTGATGAACTCAGCGGTGAGTTCGATGATATGGAAGTGACTGAGGAATGACACTTGCTAAACGGATTATTCCTTGTCTGGATGTGACCGCCGGACGTGTTGTCAAAGGTGTTAACTTTCAGGAATTACGTGATGCTGGCGATCCGGTTGAAATTGCGCGGCGCTACAATCTGCAAGGTGCAGACGAAATCACTTTTCTTGACATTACCGCTTCTTCCGATGGGCGTGACCTGATATTGCCAATTATTGAGGCGGTATCATCTCAGGTATTTATTCCACTCACGGTGGGTGGCGGAGTGCGTGCCGTCGAAGATGTTCGCCGTTTGCTGAATGCTGGCGCAGATAAAGTCGGCATGAACACATCGGCAGTAACGAATCCGCGTTTAGTTGCTGATGCAGCACATAAGTATGGATCCCAATGCATTGTGGTTGCCATTGATGCAAAGCAGGTTAAACCAGGTAAGTGGGAAGTTTACACCCATGGTGGTCGTAATCCGACTGGGCTTGATGCGGTTGAGTGGGCGCAGCATATGGCTGAGCTTGGTGCAGGTGAGATTTTGCTGACCAGTATGGATAAGGATGGTACCCGGTCAGGATTCGATCTGGCGCTGACGCGGGCAGTATCCGATGCGGTACCAATTCCGGTGATCGCGTCCGGCGGTGTCGGTGGCTTGCAGGATTTAGCAGACGGTATTCGGAAGGGTGGTGCTGATGCCGTTTTGGCAGCAAGTATTTTTCATTACGGACAGCACACAGTTGGTGAGGCAAAGCAGTTTATGGCCGATCAGGGAATTCCCGTGAGGTTGCTATGAGTGCTGCGAAGTGGCTGAATAAAGTCCGCTGGGACGAAAATGGCTTGGTGCCTGTCATTGCTCAGGAGCTTGGAAGCAATGACATCCTGATGTTCGCGTGGATGAACCGTGAGGCACTGACAAAAACCGTTGAATCCGGTGAGGCTGTTTACTGGAGTAGGTCGCGTAAAAAGCTCTGGCACAAAGGGGAGGAGTCAGGGCATGTTCAAAAAGTCCACGAAATTCGCCTGGACTGTGATGAAGATGTTGTCCTGATTAAAGTCACGCAAACCGGTTCGGTTGCTTGTCATACGGGCCGCCATTCGTGCTTTTTTCAAAAGCTGAATGGAGAAGTTCAGAATGCTGAATGGGTAGCAGTTGAACCTGTTTTGAAAGACCCGGGGGTGATTTATAAATGATAGATCAGCAAATAATTCTTAATCGCCTTAGCGAACTGATTGAATCCCGTAAGCCGCAGAATGGTGGCGATCCGGCGACTTCCTATGTTGCCAAGCTGTTTTCGAAGGGTGATGACGCTATCCTAAAGAAGGTTGGCGAGGAGGCAACAGAAACTGTGCTAGCGGCAAAAGATGCCCGCATCAGTGGTGATGTCGCTGATCTGATTTACGAATGTGCAGATTTATGGTTTCATTCGCTTGTCATGTTGGCGAACTATAATGTGCATCCGCAACAGATACTGGATGAGCTGGCGCGACGTGAGGGTCTTTCCGGGTTGGTTGAAAAGGCATCGCGTGGCGATAACTGATAAATTCCATTAATAAATCTGGAAATAAATTGGATAACTGTATTTTTTGCAAAATTGCAGCAGGGCAGATTCCGGCGACCATCGTATATGAAGATGAGGATCTGATTGCATTTAATGATATTCGCCCGGCTGCCCCGGTTCACATACTGATAATTCCCCGGAAGCACTTTGATACCTTGTCTTCTGTTGGTGTGGAGCATGAGGGATTGCTCGGTAAAATGCTGACACTTGCATCTCAGCTTGCGGAAAAAGCAGGTTGTGCACCAGTTTTGCAGGCGGATGGCAGTCTGACCGGTGGTTACAAAACACTGATCAACTGCGGTCCTGATGGCGGGCAAGAGGTGTATCATCTGCACATGCACGTCATTGGCGGTCCCAAACCCTGGCGTTGATTAACTGAAATAATGAGGGGAGCAGCACTCCCCGGGAGTATGAAATGGGTTCTTTTAGCATCTGGCACTGGCTGATTGTGCTGGTCGTTGTTGTTTTAGTATTTGGTACGAAAAAACTGGCTAATGTCGGGTCTGACCTTGGTAAGGCAGTCAAAGGCTTCAAAGATGGCGTGAATGGTGCGGATAGTTCGACACCGCAGCAAGTACAAAATCAGACTGTTGAAAACAAAGAAAAAATCTGATCGTGATCGTTCGCTTTTCGACAGGGACGGATCATGATTGATCTCGGCATCAGTAAGCTTGCACTGATCGGCGTAGTGGCGTTGGTTGTCATCGGGCCTGAAAAATTGCCCAGGGTTGCGCGCATGGCTGGCACGCTGTTTGGCCGGGCGCAGCGATACATCAATGATGTTAAAGCCGAAGTCAGCAAAGAGATTGAACTGGAGTCTTTGCGAAAGATGCAGACAGAAGTAGAGCAAGCTGCACAAAATGTGAGTCAATCAATCAATCAGGGCTGGCAGGATGTATCAAATGATGTGGGTTCTGCGTTTTCGGATGCTACGTCGGCTGATGTATCTGCTCCATTGACAGAATTTGTTGCTGACCCTGCATCCATTATTCGCAAGCGAAACACCTTTCGCCGTAAAAAACTCGCACGTACATCGGCAGTGCCCCAATGGTATAAAAGTCGCCATCAAACACGACAGCACGTTATTTCCGGTTCCGCGAGGATGGCGAAGTTTCGTGCTAATGGACGGCGTCCAGTTAGCTTTTTCTGAAAAAATTCATGAGTGACAGTAACGGCGGTGCAGCTGAAGAAAGCTTCATTTCTCATTTGGTTGAGTTGCGGGATCGCATTGTAAAAGCCGTGTATGGGCTAGGGCTGGTTTGTCTGATTCTGATGGTTTGGCCCGGACCGGCAACTATTTATGATTTCCTTGCTCAGCCTATGCTGGAATCGTTGCCAGCTGGTTCTCAAATGATTGCGACCGGCGTCATTTCACCATTTCTTGTTCCGATGAAGGTAACGTTACTGGCGGCATTTGTGATTGCGTTGCCATGGGTGCTGTATCAGGTCTGGGCATTTGTTGCACCCGGATTATATGCACATGAGAAACGCCTGATTGCACCGCTGGTGATTTCATCTACGCTCTTGTTTGTCGCTGGAGTCGCATTTTGTTATTTTCTGGTTTTTGGCCGGGTTTTTCATTTCATTAATGAGTTTGCGCCACAGTCTATCCATGTCGCACCGGACATAGAAAACTATCTGGACTTCATTATGTCCATGTGCCTTGCATTCGGGGTGACGTTCGAGGTACCAGTCGTTGTCGTGGTCTTGGTCAGAATGGGAATTGTCCCTTTGGAGAAGCTCAAGGCGATCCGACCATACGTTATTGTCGGTGCATTTGTGGTTGCAGCGATTGTTACGCCACCGGATGTTGTTAGCCAGTTCTCTCTGGCTTTGCCAATGTGGCTATTGTATGAGCTTGGTTTGTTAGTAGCTCCGCTGTTTGTCAGGGTAACAAAGGCGCCTGAGCCTGAAGAGTCGGTTTAATCTGAGCGGTTATTATTCAGGGTATGCATTAACTGCAATGTGATGTGAGGTGCGAAGCCAGTAAATCAATGGTTTCGCACTTTCAAAAGCCATCAGTAGTTGATTTTTTACTTCTGAGGCTGACATACCAAGATAGCTGATTTCATTGACGGCAATAAAGCTTTTATATTTCAGCCATTCCCCCATCGGGTGCTCTGCAGGATAGGCTCGAGGTACTTTCACTAATCGCCCTTCAGAAAGTATTGCAGGAAAATTTGAGCGAAAGGGATCCTGATTAATCGCATCGAGAAATCCATTTCCATCAGATATAAGCTGATCCCGTATTTGCCGGAGCCTGTGTGGTGGCGGCAGATATTCTCCTACTGCGAAGAGCAGAACGCCTTGCGCATCAAACTGAAAGTAATACGCTGGACCACCACCTTCAGAAGGTTTTTTTCGTCCATCAGGTACGATAGAAGCAGAAAAGATTGTTTTATACGGCGACTTATCTTTGCTGAAACGAACGTCTCTGTTAATCCGGAATAGTGCTTTTGCCGGATTGGTATTTGCAATTGCAGGGTCGGTACGCTGTAGACTGTTAATCAGCGCCCCCGTCAGTTCGAGGAACTCATTGCGCAAAATATCGTATCGGGGCTTATTCATTGCCATCCAGGCACGGTGATTATTTTCACTGAGCTCCGATAAGAAAGCTTGCAAATCAGATAAGTGCATGTTTACTCATCTTTCTTAAACTGCGGACGTTTTCCGATAACAACATGCAATACCATTTCGGTATTGTTGCGTAAAATCTTAATTTTTGCATTGCTCCCCGGCTTTAATTGAGAAACCAGATTCAGCATGTCATTAGTGCTGTGTACGGCTTTCCCTTCTACATCCACCAGAATATCGATAGGTTTGATGCCAGCACGGAACGCCGGACCGTCGCGAACAACGCCTGCAATGATTGCACCGGATGCCATTTTCAAGCCCAGGCTATCAGCAAGTTCGGGTGTGATTTCCTGTAATTCAACGCCTATCCATCCACGGACAACTTGTCCCTGACTGATGATTGACTCCATTACCTGACGTGCACTCGCTATCGGTATCGCAAACCCGATACCGACAGAGCCGCCATTTTGAGAGTAAATCGCGGTATTAATGCCGAGTAAATTACCATGAACATCAATCAGTGCGCCGCCGGAATTCCCCGGATTAACAGCAGCATCGGTCTGGATAAAACTCTGAAAGCCATTATCTCCCAGATTCGTACGGCCTACTGCCGAAACGATACCCATAGTTACAGTCTGTCCGACGCCATAGGGGTTTCCTATCGCGAGTACAACATCACCCACCTGGGCCTGATCTGAGTTCCCGAGAGTTGCCACCGGCAGATTTCCAAGATCAATTTTGATGACAGCCAGGTCAGTTTCCGGATCTGTTCCGATAATTTTGGCACTCGCTTTGCGACCATCTGTTAGCGCAACCTCGATTTCGTCTGCTGACTCAACGACATGGTTATTAGTAAGGATGTATCCGGATGCGCTGACAATCACGCCAGAACCCAGGCTGGACTGCCGTTCTTCGCGCTGGGGCTGTTCTCCGAAGAATCGCTTCAGAAACGGATCATTCATCCAGGGATTGCGTTGCCGCTTCACTTCTTTCGATGTATATATATTAACAACTGATGGCATCGCTTTTCCCGCAGCATCCCTGTACGAGGCTGTACCGGGAGAGTTGCCTGATGGAGCGTTATTAATGCCATTCAAACCTGCCTGAATGGATGGGAAGTTATTTCCGTTATGACGCAGCCATTCCGGCTTCAGTGTCGCTACAATAAACCAGAGTGCAAGTGCAACCGTAACAGTTTGCGCAAACAGTAACCAAAGTCGTTTCATCACAATATATGAAAGAAAAAGAAATTCACCGCAATGAGCTCATCCGCTTCCTTGACAACGAGCTGCAGGTAAGCCGCTTTCGCGATTATTGCCCAAATGGACTGCAGGTGGAAGGGAAACCGCTCATTCGCCGCGTAATAACCGGTGTTACAGCCTGTCAGGCACTGATCGATGCTGCAATAGCCCACGGAGCTGATGCGATCATTGTGCACCATGGGTATTTCTGGCGAGGAGAGGATATGCGTATCGCTGGTCAGAAATATAAGCGCATATCTTCGCTGATTCAGAATCAGATTAACTTACTTGCTTATCATTTGCCTTTAGATGCACATCCGGAAATAGGAAATAATGCGCAGTTAGGCCAGTTGCTTGGTTTAACGCCAGACGGATATTTCGGGGATGAAAATCTTGGCTGGATGGGGGGCTGGGCGCCGGAGAAAGTGCCGGATATAAAGGCTGCTACGACATTAATTCAGCGGGTACTTAACAGAGTACCACTGGTAATTGGTGATCCGGAAAAATCTCCGGGTAAAGTTGCATGGTGTACGGGAGCCGCTCACAGCTATCTGGAGCAGGCGATAAATGCAGGTGCTGATACTTACATTAGCGGAGAAATTTCTGAACCGATTGTGCACCTGGCCCGAGAGTCGGGTGTCACTTATATTGCAGCAGGCCATCATGCAACAGAGCGGTACGGTGTAATGGCTCTGGGCAAACTTTTGCAGGAGAAATTTGGATTGGAGTGCGAGTTTATCGATATTGATAACCCGGTCTGAAAAGTAACTGACAGCTGGACAAAGGCGACTGACATGTCAGTCGCCTTTGTTAATATTTATTTCTTCAGAGAGTCGCGGATTTCGCGCAGTAAAACGATATCCTCGGGAGTGACTGCCGGTGCCGGCGCTGCCTGAGGTTCTTCTTTTTTCAGTTTATTAAAAAGTCGCACCATCTGGAAAATGACAAAAGCCATAATCAGAAAATTCAGGCTAATGGTAATGAAGTTACCGTATGCAATAACACCGCCCAGTTTTTTTGCCTCAGTCAATGCCAGGGTTGTGCTTTGTCCGTTCAGAGGAATGTAGTAGTTACTGAAATCCAGTCCTCCCCCGAGAATTCGTGTCAGCAGTGGCATTACTATATCGCCTACTAGGGACTCCACAATTTTGTTAAATGCGGCACCGATAATCACACCGACCGCAAGATCAATCACGTTACCTTTGCTGACGAAGGTTTTGAATTCCTGCAACATACTCATAATAAAAAACTCCCTGTTTGATTGGTTTTATGTCAGTATATTTTTTTGACCAGACTATTCTAATAGTAGATTTTTAAAACGGTGTTCTGATCTTTGTCAAAGATCGTTTCCGGGTTTCTGAATAACCACAAAAAACATTACTTTGCTTCGAAAAATATCAAAAAAACGTGAAAAAGATCTGAAAATCGCTTAACTTCATTTTTTGCAGATCTTTTGCTTTGAAAGCATATTTCGGTACTTTATAATCCAGCGTTACTTGAAGTTAGCTTAGCTTTATCGGGTTTGATATTACAGATTGGGGTTGGTATGAGTGACGAGAAACAGGTCGATTCCGGCCGTCGTGGACTACTCGTTGCCACTTGCGCAGCAGGCGGCGTAGCGGGTTTGGCAACGGCGGGGGCATTTGTGAGTACATTTCAGCCATCAGAGCGCGCAAAGGCAGCAGGTGCTCCGGTGGAAGTGGATATTTCCACGCTGAAACCCGGCGAAATGACAACGGTAGAGTGGCGTGGTAAGCCGGTCTGGATTCTGAAAAGAACGCCGGAGATGATGGCTAGTTTGCCAAAAACGGAAGACAAAGTCGCTGACCCGCAGTCTGTAAAACCGTACACCATGGATTTACCGGAGTACTGCGAAAAACAGTCCCGTTCCCGTAAAGAACATCCGGAGATTCTCGTGACCGTAGGCATTTGTTCACATCTCGGTTGCTCCCCTAGTTCTAAATTCCAGGCCGGCGCTCAGCCTTCTCTGCCAGACGACTGGCAGGGCGGATTTTTATGCCCGTGCCACGGCTCAACTTTTGACCTAGCTGGCCGCGTATTCAAAAACAAACCAGCTCCGCAAAATCTGGATGTGCCACGACATATGTTTTTGTCGGACACGAAAATCCTGATCGGTAAAGATGAAAAAGGCGAGGCGTAATCATGGCATTTGTTGAGAAAAAACTTCCGGACGATGCATCCGCAGCAGCGAAAGCGCTGAACTGGGTGGACTCACGCTTCCCGCTGACGCAGTTGTGGAATGATCAGTGGGGTAAATATTACGCCCCGAAAAATTTTAATTTCTGGTACATCTTTGGCTCACTGGCGATGCTGGTGCTGATGATCCAGATCGTGACCGGTATTTTCCTGGTAATGCACTACAAACCAGATGCGAATCTGGCGTTTTTCTCCGTAGAGACAACGATCATGCGTGATGTGCCATGGGGTTGGCTGGTGCGCTACATGCATTCGACCGGTGCGTCCGCATTCTTTATCGTGGTGTATCTGCATATGGCCCGTGCGCTGATGTACGGCTCCTACCGCAAACCGCGTGAACTGATCTGGCTGTTCGGTTTTGCTATTTTCCTGTGTCTGATGGCAGAAGCATTCTTTGGTTACCTGCTGCCTTGGGGACAGATGTCTTACTGGGGGGCGCAGGTGATCGTCAACCTGTTTGGTGCGATTCCGTTTATTGGCCCTGATCTGTCTCTGTGGATACGTGGTGATTACGTTGTGTCAGATGCGACGCTGAATCGTTTCTTCTCATTCCACGTAATTGCAATTCCGCTGGTATTGCTGGGGCTTGTTGCAGCGCACTTGATTGCATTGCATGAGGTAGGCTCTAACAATCCTGATGGTGTTGAGATTAAGGACAATATCGGCGAAGACGGTCATCCCGTTGATGGTATCCCGTCGCATCCGTATTACTCGACTAAAGACATCTTCGGTGCGACTGTATTCCTGACATTGTTCAGTGCAGTTGTTTTCTTTGCTCCGGAAATGGGCGGATTCTTCCTAGAATACAATAACTTTATTCCTGCAGATTCTTTGAAGACACCACCGCATATTGCGCCGACCTGGTACTTCACGCCTTTCTACTCGATTCTGCGTGCAACGACTTCGGAATTTCTGTTTGTCGTGCAAGGTGGACTGGCAGCGTATGTCGCATTTATTTTCGTGAAATCCAGCCTCGCGAAAACTATTAAAACTGCAATCGCAGCGATCGCTCTGGTGGCAATTGCCGGCATGATGCCGGGTGCACTGGATGCCAAATTCTGGGGTGTCGTCTTGTTCGGTGGCTCGGTGGTTATTCTCGCTTTCCTGCCCTGGCTGGATCACTCGCCTGCCAAGTCGATTCGTTATCGTCCAAGTTGGCACAAACTGGTGTATATCGTTTTTGCGATTGCATTCGTGATTCTGGGCTACCTCGGTGTGCAAGCCCCATCTCCTACAGGTGAGCGTATTTCTCAGGTATGTGCGGTGATTTACTACGGCTTCTTCCTGTTGATGCCTTGGTGGAGTACAGCCGGTACATTTAAGCCTGTACCGAAACGTGTGACATTCACACCGCACTGAGCCTGAATGAGCGAGGAAAATTCGTATGAAATTACTGAAAAAAATACTGGCAGTTGCGGCGTTTGTTCCGGCAATTGCGATGGCAAGCGGTGCGACGCATCCTTTGGATAAAGCACCTGACCGTTCAACTGATTTGGCAGCGCTGCAAAATGGTGCAAAGCTTTTTGTAAATTATTGCCTCAACTGTCACTCTGCGCAGGCGATGCGATATAACCGCTTGCGTGAAATCGGTCTTACAGAAGACCAGATTAAAACGAACTTGTTATTCACAGGTGAAAAAGTTGGTGACCTGATGAAGAACACGATGTCAGCCAAGGATGCGAAGGCATGGTTTGGTGCAGTACCTCCGGACTTATCGGTGATCGCACGTTCCAAAGCTTCAGATGCCGGAACTGGCGCTGACTGGCTTTACACTTATCTGCGTACTTATTACAAAGATGACTCCCGTCCTACCGGATGGAATAATCTGGTTTTCCCGAACGTCGGTATGCCCCATGTGTTGTGGGAGTTGCAGGGGGTGCGTGAAGCCAAATTTAAAGAAGTCAAAGATCCGCATGATACGTCCAAAGTGCTGCATCAGTTTGATCGCTTTGAAACGGTTTCTCCGGGTAAGCTGAATGCCGAAGAATATGACAAGGCGGTTGGCGATCTGGTGGCATATTTGCAATGGATGGGTGAGCCGGCACAAAATACCCGCAAACGTTTAGGTGTTGTGGTCTTGATTTTTATGGCGGTTTTAGCGACACTTGCTTGGCGTTTGAATGCCTCTTTCTGGAAAGAGGTCAAATAAGTGCAATAATTGCCGGAATCAGGATTCTGCCGGTTCCGGCGTCTGCTATCGTCAGCCCGCTTTTTATACGTAGTAAGCGGGTGATTTATCACCATGGGTGAGGCACTTTTGTGTCTCGCCCTGATCGTTTTTGAAGGAACTGCTACGATGATGGTTCTCTACTCGGGTACTACTTGCCCATTCTCCCAACGTTGCCGACTGGTATTGTTCGAAAAAGGCATGGATTTTGAAATCCGTGATGTGGATCTGTTTAATAAGCCGGAAGATATTTCGACCATGAATCCTTACGGCCAGGTGCCGATTCTGGTTGAGCGTGATCTGGTATTGTACGAATCGAATATTATCAATGAGTACATTGACGAACGTTTCCCGCATCCGCAACTGATGCCTGCAGATCCTCTGCAACGTGCGCGTGCGCGCCTGATGTTGTTCAATTTCGAAAAAGAGTTGTTTATCCACGTGCATACACTGGAAAACGATAAAGGTCCGAATGCTGTGAAAGCGCAGGAAAAAGCGCGTCTGGAAATCCGTGATCGTCTGACGCAGCTGGCACCATTGTTTGTGAAGAATAAATACATGCTGGGTGACGAGTTTTCTATGCTGGACGTTGCCGTAGCGCCTTTACTGTGGCGTCTGGATCATTACGGCATTGAATTGTCCAAAACGGCAGCGCCGATCATGAAGTATGCAGAACGTATTTTCTCCCGTCCTGCTTATATCGAAGCGCTGACTCCTTCTGAAAAAGTGATGCGCCGCTGATTGCCGGCGTAGCCGTGTAACAAGGCTGACCCTTGCAGGTCAGCCTTGTTGTTTTTCTGAGGTAAGTATATGCTAACCCTTTGAATTGTGATTTTGGCCGAGAACATGCGGGAAACTTCTACTAAGCCCTACTTTATGAGGGCAATTTATGAATGGTGTACTGATAACGGATATACCCCGTATCTGGCAGTGAAAGTCACACCTGGCGTCAGAGTGCCAATGGAATTTGTCCGGAATGGAGAAATTGTACTGAACATCAGCTTTGGTGCAACCAGCAGTCTGAAAATGGATAACGAAGAAGTCAGCTTTAAAGCACGATTTGGCGGCATCTCACGTGATATCTGTATTCCTGTCGGAAATGTTATTGCTATTTATGCCAGCGAAAATGGTCAGGGAATGGCGTTTGAGCTGAGCTTACCTGAAGACCTTACCGAGGTAGCCGAGGATGCTCCGGTGTCGGCAGAGACGTCTCCGGCGCTGGGGCTGGTGCAGGAAAATGTGGAATCATCCGGTACCGACGTTGCGGTTGAAGAAAAATCGCAAAAAAAACCGGAAAGGCCTTCCCTAAAGATCGTAAAGTAGTCTATAATGCGTGTCTTCAGCGATACTGAAATTCAGAAGGCGCTGTAAAGCTTACGCCGGCTTAGCTCATTTGGTAGAGCAGTTGACTTGTAATCATCAGGTGGCCAGTTCGATTCCGGCAGCCGGCACCAATAAAATCCCGTTGTTAGTAATAACAACGGGATTTTTCTTTTCGCGTGCATTTTTTGTCAGATACTGAATCGATTGCCGCAGGAACCAAATTCAGGGCATCCGTGTCAGATCTGCGGCAGTGCCGAGCAATCAGAATTTACGCGTACTGACAACGATCACAAAGAAACGGAAAGAGAGACATGGGTCCATTATTTAAATACTGTGCAACGGGCATCCTGATTGCCACGCCTTTACTTGCCTCAGCAGCCGGTGATGGTCGTATGACCCTCGAAATGCTGTATCACCCGAATCAGAAAATTGATACCAAGCTGAAGCCACTGACGCGTCTGAGCTGGGATGCACAGAATCGTCTGATTGAGTCAGCGATGAACGAAGGTGTGTTGCAGCAAGCCATGGTTGATTTGCAGAGCTGGCAAAAAACGCCGCTCGGTAAAGAAAATCCGGTTACGGCGATTTTGCGCAAAGCTGGCATAGAAGAGAAGCAAGTCATCGGGATCGCTGACAAACTCGGCGCTGAAATTCGCCCCGGTGCATCTTCTTATCTCTTTACCTACCAAAATGATCTGTGGTTGCTGGACTTAAAAGCGGGTCTTGCTCGCGAACTGACCCACACGCCTGATCAGGCAGAAGATGAGTCCATTTTGTCGCCTGATGCGAAGTCAGTGGCATACCTGAAGGGCAATGATATCTACCTGACAGATATCGTGACAGCCAGAGAGACCCGCCTCACGCATGACGGCAGCGAAACCAATTTCAATGGTCGTCTGGACTGGGTCTACATGGAAGAGGTTTATGGCCGGGGTAAACTGCGCGCATTCTGGTGGGCTCCCGATTCCAGTAAGCTGGCATTTCTGAATTTTGACGAGAGTAAAGTGCCTGTGTACACGCTGCCCGGAGAGCATGTTCAGCCGGTCCGTACCGAGCGTACACGTTATCCGAAGGCAGGAGATCCTAACCCGGTAGTCAGACTTGGTATTCTGGATAAAACCGGAAAACTGAGCTGGACAGAAAATCCTTATCCGGATCAGGAAACCCTGATCGTACAGGTGGGCTGGACACCGGATGGTACGTTACTTTCATCCTGGCAGAACCGGGTGCAGACATGGCTGGATTTGCGGATGTACGATGCAGATCTGAAGAAAAGTAAAGTCATGGTCAGGGAAACTTCGCCAGCCTGGGTGGAGCGCCTGCCATTCCCCGTGTTTCTGAAAGATGGAGGCTTCTTGTGGGAGTCTGACCGGACCGGGCACCGTCACATTTATCGCTATCAGGCAGATTACAAACTGCTTGGCCCTGTTACCAAAGGTGAGTGGGACGTGCGTGAGCTGCATGGCGTGAATGAAAAGTCGGGTGAAGTGTATTTCACGGCGAATGAGCGCAACCCGATTGGCAATGATTTGTATGCAGCGGCACTGGATGGCAAATCCATGCGTCGTCTGACGCGGGAAAAAGGTACGCATCAGATTCGTTGGAGCGGCGATTTCAGCCATTACATCGATATCTGGAGCAGTCTGCAGCATCCGCCTAAGCAAGGTGTTTTCAGTGCGGACGGGAAGCTACTGAAACAGACTGACGAAACACCAATACCCGCTGCGGTACAGGCGCTGAAACTGGCGAAAGTCAGCCAGCAGCAAGTAAAAGCCCGCGATGGCTTCCTGCTGGAAAGTCTGTTGTATCTCCCTCCGGACTTTGACCCGGCACGTAAATATCCTGTTTATCAGCATCTTTATGCGGGACCGATGGCACCGCAGGTGAACGACCGCTGGAGCAATGATCTGTACCCGCATTTCCTTGCCCAGCAGGGCTACATTGTCTGGGTTATGGATAACCGCAGTGCGAGTAACAAGGGCGCTGCCAGCGCATGGGGAATACACCGCAATCTGGGTGCCGGTGAATTGCAGGATCAGTTAGATGGTCTGGAATGGCTGCGTGGGAAAGGCTGGGCGGATATGGACAGAGTTGCCCTGAACGGCTGGAGCTATGGCGGTTATTTCACTTCGTATGCAATGACGCACAGCAAGGCATGGAAGATCGGTTTTGTAGGCGCACCGGTCACAGACTGGCACTTGTATGACAGCATCTATACCGAGCGCTATATGGGACTGCCTTCTGAAAATAAAGAAGGATATGAACGCAGCAGCGTGATTAAGGCGGCATCTGCGCTGAGCGGGAAAATCATGATCATGCACGGCACCATGGATGACAATGTGCATCCGCAAAACATGGTGATGCTGATTGATGCGCTGATAAAAAATGATAAAGAGTACAGTTTGCAACTGTATCCAGGCATGGGACATGGTCCGCGCGGCGCCTGGGAAATCTGGTCGCTGCAAAAAGCGAAATGGAAATTCCTGAAAGAAAATTTGTAAGCGACCAACCTTACATAAAGAAGTCACTCAGCAAAGGGAGCACATTGTGCTCCCTTTTTTGTTGTCTCCAGAGTAATTTGGCATGCAGCAGATTTCTGATTGAAATTTTTGCTATGTCACATATAGTGATCTAGAGAAAATGACGATATGACCACGATGACTTCCCACTTACTTTCTGATGAACAGGTTCAGCAAGTGTTTGAGTTACTCGCTGAGCACCTACCACTTGGAATTGTGGTGCTGGACCGTGACTTTCGTTTGCTGTTTATAAATCAGCGTCACGCAGAGCTCAATCGTTTACCGCTTGATGCTCAGCTGGGAAAGACGTTGCGTGAATATTTACCACATGTTGCTGATGTAATCGAGCCTAAACTGCAGTTTGTCGCCGAGTACGCATGTCCGCTGATTCACCAGCGAATTAAAGGCCGTCATCCACGCTTTGATGGTGTACTGGTGCACAGACTGGCATCCTATTACCCGCTACTGGACGAGCACGGTAAGACAAGACTGATTCTTGGGGTGATTCAGGACGCTAGTGTTGACGACTTTGAGGCGACCCTAAGGCAGGAAAGTGAAGAGCGCCTGCTCCGTGTGCTGGATAATTTATTTGCATTTGTCGGTGTTCTTGAGCTGGACGGTACTTTGCTGCATGCAAACAGGGCGCCGCTGGAAGCTGCGGGAATACAGCCTGCCGATGTGGAAGGAAAAAAATTCTGGGATTGCTACTGGTGGTCATATTCAGCAGAAGTGCAGGAGCAACTCAGGCAGGCGGCGGCACGCTGCATTAAAGGAGAGGTCAGTCGCTATGATGTGCCGGTCAGAATGCGTGACGGCGTCCTGATGTGGATAGAGTTCATGCTGGCGCCGTTGCGTGATGAATACGGACGCATTACCCATCTGATTCCATCGGGCATTGATATTTCCAAACGCCATGAAAGTGAGCAGGCTCTGCATCGCTCGGAAGAGCATCTGCGCTCTGTTATTGAGTCATCTGACGACGCAATTATTACCAAGTCACTCGATGGCAGAGTGACCAGCTGGAATCCAGCGGCAGAACGTCTGCTTGGCTACGAGGCTGCGGAAATGCTTGGTAAACCAATTACCACCATTTTTCCGCCAGAGCTGATGGCTGAGGAAGCAGTGCTGATGCGAAAGATTTCACAGGGTGAGCGTGTTCCTGGTTTTGAAACGCAGCGTATTCACCGCAGTGGGCGATTGCTGGATGTGTCAGTCACAATTTCACCGTTGCGTGATAAATCAGGGCAGGTTGTCGGTGCTTGTAAGCTTGCACGTGACGTATCACATCAGAAACAGCAAATGCATATGCTGGAACAGGCACTGGAAGAGAAAACGACTCTGCTGCATGAGGTCCATCACCGTGTTAAAAATAATTTACAGATCGTTTCCAGTTTACTGAATTTGCAGGCACGTAAAGCCAGTCCGGAAGTGGCGGCGGTTCTTGCGGAAAGTCAGGGGCGGATTAAAGCGATGGCGCTGATACATCAGTTGCTTTACGAATCGCATCATATGTCCGAAGTGAATCTGAATGATTTTCTCAAGAATCTGATCGCACTGTCGGCACCATTGTATGCGACGGAAAAGAAAGGAATACGCCTTCTACTGAATCCGGGTAATGACACTGGTATCAGTCTGCATGTGCAGCAAATGATTCCTTGCGGACTGGTTGTGAACGAGTTGATTCTGAATGCAATCAAGCATGCTTTTCCTTCCGGTCGCAGTGGTTTAATTACGATCAGTGCGGTCCGCAGCGGTAACCGGATTGTGATCAGCGTACAGGATGACGGCCAGGGCTTGCCCGCCAATTTCAGCTGGCAATCACAGCAGGGTCTGGGATCGCAGCTGATTCCGATGTTTGTTCGACAGTTACATGGACAGCTTTCCCATGAAAGCAGTACCACCGGCACGCTGGTGAGCGTCACCCTTGCGCAGGAAGGGGGACTTGCATGAACAGTGAGCGTATCCTGATTATCGAAGATGAGCCGGTTGTTGCCCTCGATTTGCAGCAAAGTCTGCTGGAGCTTGGCCATGCAGTAACAGGTATCGGTGCAAGCTTTTCAGATGCGATTGGGCTGGCAGAGGAAACGCAGCCAACGATGGTGTTCATGGATATCCATATTGATGGTGACCGCGACGGGATTGAAACCTGCCGTGAGATTTATCAGCGCTGGCAACTTCCGGTGATATTTCTGACAGCGTATGCAGATGATGAAACCGTTGAGCGGGCCGCAGGGACACGCCCGTTTGGCTACGTCATGAAGCCATTTGAAAATAAAGAATTACAGGCGGTGATTCAGGTGGCGCGTTCACGGCATGATGCGGAAATCAGTCTGACCCGTTCAGAGCAGCGTCTGGCGGTTGCGCTGGAGGCGGCTGAGATGGGAAGCTGGGAATGGGATGCCGGACCGGATAACGTGCAGGGTGATGCCCGCTTTCATCAGTTGCTCGGGTTTAGCCTGCGCCCGCTGCAAACCAGTCTGCAGGAATTAATACGAAAGGTGCATCCTGACGATCAGGCGCAGGTACAGGCATTGTTCCGGCAGTCCGGATATTTTCACCATCAGTTTCGTATACAGCGCCGCCATCATGAATTCGGCTGGCTGGAAATTTACGGCAAATTATTGCAGAACCCACAAGGGCAGGAACTGGTGATCGGTGCGCTGCGTGATATCACCTTGCGCAAAACCATGGAAGAAAATCTGCGGCAGGCCAGTGTTGTGTTCAGTACGGCAGCAGAAGGGATGCTGATACTCAGTGCCACCGGCCATATTCTGAACGCGAATCCGGCCTTCAGCAGCATGACAGGATTCAGTCTCGGGGATGTGATCGGACGTCAGCCGCAGGATTTTCTGATGGTCAGGCGTGAGGCAGATCCGACTTACGCCCAGATTGCCGCCAGCCCGGAGGGTTACTGGACCTGCGAAACCTGCTGTCGCCGTAAAGATGGCAGTCTGATCGCGACGCTGCAGCATGTCTGTGCGGTGCGCAGTGATACAGGACAGGCAGAGCAGTTTGTATTATCGATTTCCGATATCAGCTTTATCCGGGAAGCAGAACGTCAGCTTGAGCATCTGGCGTTTCATGATCCGCTAACCGGGCTGGGAAATCGCTATTTACTGGATCAGCGCCTGATGCAGGAAT
The DNA here is from genome assembly GCF_014652435.1 of Cognatundibacterium squillarum. Taxonomy (GTDB): domain Bacteria; phylum Pseudomonadota; class Gammaproteobacteria; order Burkholderiales; family Burkholderiaceae_D; genus Undibacterium; species Undibacterium squillarum. Next base: position 76,238 of record NZ_BMYU01000011.1, on the reverse strand, counting down.
TGCGTCTGGCGAACGGTCAGCAGGCTTGCCTTGCGATTCTGTTCATTGACCTTGACGGGTTTAAGTCGATCAATGATTCGATGGGACACCATGTCGGCGATAAGCTGATTCAGGAAGTTGCCCGGCGTATTCAGTCGCAAATTCGGCGTCATGATGAGGCAATCCGTCTGGGTGGAGATGAATTTGTCGTCATTCTGCCCAATCTGGCTAACCAGAGCGATGCGAGGCTGGTGGCAGAAAAAATGCTCCGGCAAATTGCCGAACCGATGCAGATTGATGAGCATGTGTTACGTATCAGTGCCAGTATCGGCATCGCAAGCTATCCACAGGATGGCCAGGATCTGCATACGCTGCTCAGCGCGGCTGACAGTGCCATGTATGCGGCAAAACATCAGGGAAAAGGCCGCGCCTGTGAATATGCTGCTGAGATGACGGATTATGTGCGCACCCGTTTGCAGACTGAGCAAAGCCTGCATCATGCGCTCGAACGTCAGGAACTGCAGTTGTACTATCAGCCGGTCTTTCATCTGAATACCGGACAACTCGCCGGTTTCGAAGCCTTATTGCGCTGGCAGCATCCGGTATCCGGTTTGTTGTCGCCGGATCAGTTTATTCCGGTGGCAGAGGAAAGCGGACTGATTGAGCCGATAGGCGCCTGGGTGCTGGAGCAGGCATTGCAGCAAATTCAGATCTGGCAACAAATGACGCATCGTCCTTTGTTTATGGCAGTTAATGTATCGCCGCGCCAGTTTATGCACGCGGATTTTGGCGCGATCGTGCAGCAGTCGCTGCAGCATTATCAATTGTCCGGTGAATCGCTGGAAATAGAAATTACAGAATCCATACTGCAGGATTTTCAGCGCAGCAAACGCATTGTCGAAGCATTGCGCACCCTTGGCTGTACGGTGGCGATAGATGATTTCGGTACCGGATATTCCTCGGTTTCCCTGTTGCGGCATTTGCCGGTATCCCGCATAAAAATAGATCGTTCCTTCGTCGGTGTTTTGCCGGGACGTGCACAGGATACCGGGCTGGTATCAGCCATGCTGGGGATGGCACACAGTCTGGGGCTGGAGGTGACGGCCGAAGGTATAGAAACGGCAGAACAGGCAGGTTTGCTGTCAGAGATGGCAAATATGGCTGCGCAGGGCTATTACTTTGAACGGCCGCAGCCTGCGGAATTTTTCACGGCTGACTGGTTAAGCCGGCATTCAGCTGCGTGAATTATCAGCGCCATGCATGCCTTGCCAGCGCGGTGTCAGCTGATGCGGAATATTGAATAAATCCAGCACACGACCGGTGGTGTGGTCGATCATTTCATCGATACTGGACGGGCGGTGATAAAAGCCGGGCAGTGGCGGGAAAATAATGCCGCCCATTTCCGTGACAGCGGTCATATTGCGCAGATGCGCCAGATTGAACGGGGTTTCACGCACCATCAGCACCAGACGGCGGCGCTCTTTCAGTACGACGTCAGCAGCGCGGCTGATCAGATTGTCAGCCATACCGTGTGCTACAGAAGCCAGGGTTTTCATCGAGCACGGCGCAATCACCATACCATGCGATAAAAACGAACCACTGGCGATGCTGGCGCCGATATCGCGCACCGGATGCACAACGTCGGCAAACGCTTCCACATCTTTGCGGCGCAGACCGGTTTCCTGATGGATATTCAGCACACCGGCTTCCGAAATCAGCAAATGGGTTTCGACCTGCGGATTCTGCTGCAAGACCTGCAGCAGGCGCAAACCGTACACCGCGCCGGAGGCACCGGTGATCGCGACGATCAGACGTTGTGGTTCCGTTGCGGTGTGCTGCATCATCAGTCTTTCAGCAAAGTCTGCAGTTCGCCGTTTTCAAACATTTCACCCATGATGTCAGAGCCGCCGATGAATTCGCCTTTGACATACAGCTGAGGGATAGTTGGCCAGCTGGAGTAATCTTTGATGCCCTGACGGACTTCGGCGTCTTCCAGCACATTCACGGTCACCAGATTCTGTACGCCACAGGCTTTCAGAATCTGTACAGCGCGGCCGGAAAAGCCGCATTGCGGGAATTGTGCAGTGCCTTTCATAAACAGCACGACAGGGTTTTGGGTAACGGTTTCTTTGATCCAGTTTTGTACGTCGCTCATGACACTTCCTTCAACACGAAAATAACTTTCATTATCCCAGATTTTCAAAGGGCATGTATTGACCCCGGATAGGGTTTGCCGGATGTGCAGCTTTCACTGTCTGATCCGTCTTTGCTTTCCCGCAGGGAAGTCATATGGATCCGGATTGGTAAACCGCAGGATTGGTGCTAGAGTCGGAAAGTTCGTATCAGGATAGTCATCATCATCCGGCAAACCGCCGGTCTGAGCGCGGCACACACGACCACAATAAAACAGGCGACCGGCACAGCAGTGTACGGCGTACGGTGGCTGCGCTCTTTGCAAGGAGACAAAGATGTCAGGAATGATTCCGGGCGCGGCGGCAGCAATGCCCGGCGGCGCCGTTACCCTGCCGGGAATGCCGGTGGCACATGGTTCACCATGGCCCGCTGTTCCGGCGCCTGAAACGCTGATTGCGTCGGCGCACCGGCGTTCTGCTGCTTATGGCCTGACACCCGACAGTGCTGCGGATTACACGCCGCTGAGCCGTGCAGAACTCGGCATTCTGCTGGATCGTCATCAGGCTTTGTACCGGCATGCGACGCCGGTCATGGAATCGCTGTATGAGCAGATTATTCACACCCATCACATGGTGGTGCTGACCGACGCCAGTGGCGCGATTCTGCATACCATCGGCGACGCTGATTTTCTGGAGAAAGCCGATCGCGTGGCGCTCAGCCCCGGTGTTGCGTGGTCAGAGCAAAGCAAAGGTACGAATGCGATTGGTACGGCAATTGCCGAGCAGTCAGCTACCGTTATTCATGCCGGACAGCATTATCTGTCTGCTAACCATTTCCTGACCTGTTCCGCCGCACCGATTATGGATGCCGGTGGCAAACTGATCGGCGTGCTGGACGTAACCGGCGATCAGCACCATTTCCACCGCCATACACTGGGACTGGTGCGCATGTCGGCGCAAATGATAGAAAACCAGTTATTTACCAGCAGCTATCCGGATGCCGTGTTACTGCATGTACACAGCCGCCCCGAATTCATCGGCACGCTGATGGAAGGTCTGATTTGTTTCCGTCCCGACGGGCAGTTTCTGGCGGCCAGCCGCAGTGGCGTTTTTCAGACCGGCATGCATGCGGCAGCACTGCAGATGCACAGTTTTCAGTCCCTGTTCGGGATCTCCGTTGCGCAACTGATGGACAGACTGCGTCATGCTGACGGTGGCTTGCTGGCGCTGACACTGCTGAACGGAATACGCATCTATGTGCGCGGCAGCGATGGCCTGCACAGCCGCCGTATCATTGGCCATGCCGCATCGCAGCTCACACTGCGTGAGCACGCGTCGCCAACTGTGCGGCAGGCGGATGCTGTTCCGGACGGGCTGGCAGTGCTGGCGAGCGGCGATGCGCAGATTGACGCGATTATCACCAAACTCAGCAAAGTCGCAGGTAAAGGGATTCCGGTATTGCTGACCGGCGAAACCGGCAGCGGCAAAGAACGCTTTGCCCGTGCGATTCATCAGAGTTCTGCCCGTCGTCATCAGCCTTTTGTTGCGCTGAATTGTGCGGCGATTCCGGAAACCCTGATCGAAGCGGAATTGTTCGGCTATGAAGAAGGCGCATTCACCGGTGCGCGCAAAAAAGGCCAGAAGGGCAAAATTCTGCAGGCGCACGGCGGTACTTTGTTTCTGGATGAAATCGGCGATATGCCACTCAGCTTGCAGGCGCGTTTGCTGCGCGTGCTGCAGGAACGCGCCGTATTGCCGGTCGGGGCGGTCAGCGCGATTCCGGTGGACATTGAAGTGATCTGCGCCACCCATCAGCCGTTGCGGCAAATGATTGCAGATAAATTATTCCGCGAAGACTTGTATTACCGCCTGAACGGCATGGTGGTGCGCTTGCCAGCGCTGCGTGAACGGACGGATCTGGCGGTGGTGGTGCAGCGCATACTGGCGGAACTGGACTGCCAGCGCACATGGGAAATCAGCGAGAAAGTAATGGAAGAATTTCGCCGCCATCCGTGGCCGGGCAATCTGCGTCAGTTGCACAGCTTACTGCGCACCGCGATGCTGATGGCAGACGACAGCGGCCTGATCGAAGTGCAGCATTTGCCGGAGGATTTCTGGGAATCGCTGCCTGCAGCACAAATACAAACTGCCGATGCGGCGGCGATGGCTGCAGCTTCTTCAGTGCAGGCAACAGCAGCGGTCAAGACCGTTGCCGCCGCCGAGCGTCAGCTGATCCGCGATACGCTGGCTGCCTGCGAAGGCAATGTATCCGCTGCAGCGCGACAGCTCGGCATTTCGCGCAATACCCTGTACCGCAAGCTTGCGGCTGAAAGCGACTGAGCGTATTTGCTGCGTTCAGCGCGCAGCGTGACTGGCGGAGGTGGTTATTGTGATTGCTGCCAGCGCCGCCAGTTCTGCATCGCTGAACAAGCGCGATTGCGTGATGAAACGTTTGCCGGTGCCGCTGTCCAGCGAAAACATGCCGCCGCGACCATCGGCAATATCCAGCACGATCTGGCAGTTTTGCCAGTAACTGAACAATTCCGGTGTCATATAAAACGGCGTTTCACCTGCAAAGCCGACGCAGATATCGGCGTCACCGGTCAGAAAATCACCCTGCGCATAACACATCGGTGTGCTGCCATCGCAGCAGCCACCGGACTGAAATAAAAGTAGCCTGCCGTAGCGGACTTCCAGCTGCGACAGCAGGCCAAGCGCTGCGACGGTAGCAACAACGCGGGGAGGTGGTGTGTGCATGATCTCAGGCAACGAAAAACTGCACTGCACCGCCGGACGGCTGGCAGTGCAGTGCAGGCAGCAGATCAGAAGAAGCCGAGTGCATTCGGGTTATAGCTGACCAGCAGATTTTTCGTTTGCTGATAATGTTCCAGCATCATTTTGTGGGTTTCGCGGCCGATACCGGATTGCTTGTAACCGCCGAATGCCGCATGTGCCGGATACAGGTGATAGCAGTTAGTCCAGACGCGACCTGCCTGAATGCCACGGCCAACGCGGAACGCACGGCTGCCGTCGCGGGTCCAGACACCGGCGCCCAGACCAAACAGCGTATCGTTGGCGATATGCAGCGCTTCTTCTTCATCTTTGAAGGTCGTGACCGATACCACAGGCCCGAAAATTTCTTCCTGGAAGATACGCATTTTGTTGTGACCTTTAAAGATCGTCGGTTCCACGTAATAACCGCCGGCAAAATCGCCGCTGAGTTCTTTGCGCTTGCCACCGGTCAGCACGGTAGCGCCTTCCTGACGGCCGATTTCCAGATACGACAGGATTTTCTCCAGCTGTTCCTGCGATGCCTGCGCACCGATCATGGTGCTGGCATCGAGCGGATTGCCCTGTTTGATCGCGGAAACCCGTGCAATCGCGCGTTCGATAAAGCGCTCGTAAATCGATTCCTGCACAAGCACGCGGCTGGGGCAGGTGCAGACTTCCCCCTGATTCAGTGCAAACATCGCGAATCCTTCCAGACATTTGTCGAAGAAGGCATCGTCTTTATCCATCACATCGTCAAAGAAAATATTCGGCGATTTGCCGCCCAGTTCCAGTGTCACCGGAATCAGGTTTTGCGCCGCATACTGCATGATCAGGCGGCCGGTACCGGTTTCGCCGGTGAATGCAATCTTGGCGATACGCTTGCTGGATGCCAGCGGTTTACCGGCTTCCAGACCGAAACCATTGACCACATTCAGCACGCCCGGCGGCAGTAAATCCTGAATCAGTTCCACCAGCACCATGATGGATGCCGGTGTCTGTTCTGCCGGTTTCAGTACGATACAGTTACCGGCCGCCAGCGCCGGTGCCATTTTCCAGACCGCCATCAGAATCGGGAAATTCCACGGAATAATCTGACCGACCACGCCCAGCGGTTCATGGAAATGGTAAGCATAGGTGTCCGCATCAATCTGCGCGACCGTGCCTTCCTGCGCACGGATACAACCGGCGAAATAACGGAAATGGTCAATCGCCAGCGGGATATCGGCCGCCGTGGTTTCGCGGATAGGCTTGCCGTTATCAATGGTTTCTGCCGTTGCCAGCAGACTCAGATTCGCTTCCATACGGTCAGCGATGCGGTTCAGAATCAGGGAGCGTTCTGCCGGCGAGGTTTTTGCCCACGCTGCTTTGGCAGCATGCGCTGCATCCAGCGCCAGTTCGATATCGTCTTCAGTGGAACGCGCGATTTCACAAAACGCACGTCCGATGACCGGACTGATATTTTCAAAATACTGGCCTTTCACCGGCGGAACAAATTTGCCGCCGATGAAATTGTCGTAACGCGATTTGAACGGATTCTGAATACCCAGATGGCTGATGTCGGCCAGATTCATGATGCGTGTCTCCTGTTTTGTTGTGATGGTTGGCAGCGCAGTTTTGCGTGCACAAACAGGAGTTTGCAAACGCTGTGCCAGTCATGCGGAATCGCGTTAAACCCAATAACGATAAAGGGTTACGGCGGACATGGCGGGTTTGTTGCGCTGCAATGGCGCTGTGTCAGGTGTCACGAAACGGAACAGTGCGCTGTGACAACTGTGTCAGGCTGAGACGCTGCTGTGACACATGCGATGCCACAGCGAAGCGGGCTGGCACCGCCTGCGCACACCGTCAGAGCGCCGTCTGCGGCAGCCTGAAATGCCTGAAAATGGCCAAAAAATACCCCCGGGGGTATCTCAAAAGCCCCAGCATTCATGCCGACGACAAGGCGATTTTTCTGAAAACAGGGGGGAGTATCTGATTTGATGCGGAATTGCCGGATGAAAACTGGCTTAACAGCACAGGTTTTTATTACTTTCTGAGGACTACGGAATGGCTCAGGCTGACGCTGCGCCCTGTGCAAAAGGTAGTGCTTTTCCACAGCAAAAATTCCGCAGGCATTTGCACTGACCATCACGGTATTCGGGGGGCGTAAGACGGCAGAAGCGGGAATGGCGGAACCACGCAAGTCATGATCAGTACGGGGGATGCAATTAGCAGCACATGCTTTGCCTGAGCAATAAAAAACCGGGCCGCAGCCCGGTTTTCATGTTTCGCTGAATCCGCTGAAGATCAGCGTTCCGGCTGATCAGCGCATCAGTACATCAGCGCTTCAGCTTCGCAAACGCTGCTGCCATTGCATTTGACGGTGCTTCGGTGCGGCCGGATTGCGCGCGGTGTTGCTGCAGACGTTTGGCATCCTGACGGTCGCCGCGTTGTTCAGGACGGCTGCCGGCGGCCGGTGCACTGTCGGTCAGACGCATGGTCAGCGCGATACGGTTACGCTTCACATCCACTTCCAGCACTTTCACTTTAACCACCTGACCGGCTTTGACCACGGTATGCGGATCTTTGACGAAGGTGTCGGACAGCGCCGAGATATGCACCAGACCATCCTGATGCACGCCGATATCCACAAACGCACCAAAGGCCGCCACGTTAGTCACCACGCCTTCAAGAATCATGTCCGGACGTAAATCTTTGACTTCTTCCACGCCTTCCTTGAAGGTGGCGGTGGTGAATTCCGGACGCGGATCGCGGCCTGGTTTATCCAGCTCTTTCAGAATATCGGTCACGGTCGGCACACCGAAACGTTCATCCGCGTATTTTGCCGGATTCAGCTTTTTCAGCAGGCTGCTGTCGCCGATGACGTTTTTCACATCCTTCTGAATATCCGCCAGAATTTTTTCCACCACAGGATAGGATTCCGGATGCACGCCGCTGGCATCGAGCGGATTGCTGCCGTTCATAATGCGCAGGAAGCCGGCCGCCTGTTCAAAGGTTTTATCGCCCAGACGCGGTACCGAGCGCAGATCAGCGCGGCTCTGGAACATGCCTTTGGCATCGCGGTAATGCACAATGCTTTGTGCCACACTGGCTGTCAGACCGGAAACACGCGCCAGCAGCGGTGCAGAAGCAGTATTCACATCGACACCAACTGCATTCACGCAATCCTCCACCACCGCGTCCAGCGAACGCGCCAGCTGGGTCTGGCTCACATCATGCTGATACTGACCGACGCCAATCGATTTCGGATCGATTTTGACCAGTTCCGCCAGCGGGTCCTGCAGACGGCGTGCAATCGATACCGCACCGCGCAGCGATACATCCAGTTCCGGCAATTCTTTCGATGCATATTCCGATGCGGAATACACCGAAGCACCGGCTTCCGATACCACGATCTTGGTCATGCCCAGTTCCGGATGGCGTTTGATCAGATCCTGCGCCAGTTTGTCGGTTTCACGCGATGCGGTACCGTTACCGATAGAAATCAGCGAGACCTGATGTTTGCGCGCCAGTTGTGCCAGCACGTGCAGCGAACCTTCCCAGTCATTGCGCGGTGCATGCGGATAAATCGCGGTGGTATCCACCACTTTACCGGTGGCATCGACCACCGCCACTTTCACACCGGTACGCAAGCCCGGATCCAGCCCCAGCGTTGCACGCGGGCCGGCTGGTGCTGCCAGCAGCAAATCTTTCAGATTGCGGGCGAAAACGCGGATCGCTTCGGCTTCGGCTTCTTCACGCAACTTGCCCATCAGTTCGGTTTCCAGATGCATGAAGACTTTCACGCGCCATGCCCAGCGCACGGTGTCGGCCAGCCATTTATCGGCCGGACGACCTTTCTGACTGATGCCGAAATGGCTGGCGATGCGGCCTTCGCAAGGATTCAGCGGTGCATCCCATTTCGGTTTTTCTTCTTCGGTATCCAGACGCAGACTGACATTCAGGATTTCTTCACGGCGGCCACGGAACAGCGCCAGTGCGCGGTGCGAAGGAATAGTGTGCAGAGTTTCGCTGTAATCGAAATAATCGGTGAATTTTTCACCGGCATCTTCCTTGCCTTCGATGACTTTGGATTCGACGATGCCGTGTTCATTCATGTATTCGCGCAGCGCTGCCAGCAGGCTGGCGTCTTCCGCGAATTTTTCCATCAGAATCTGACGTGCGCCGTCCAGTGCGGCTTTCGCATCGGCCACGCCGGGATTATCGCCGTTCGCGCCGGTGAAGGCCGGTTTCAGGTATTTGGCGGCTTCCTCTTCCGGTACCAGTTCCGGCTGGCTCAGCAAACTTTCTGCCAGCGGCAGCAGACCGGCTTCCACTGCGATCTGCGCCTTGGTGCGGCGTTTCGGTTTGTACGGCAGGTACAGGTCTTCCAGCAGGGTTTTATCTTCTGCCAGCGAAATCGCTTGCAACAGTTCCGGCGTCATTTTGCCTTGCTCTTCAATCGAGCCGATGATGGTGGCGCGGCGGTCTTCCAGCTCGCGCAGATAGCGCAGGCGCTCTTCCAGCGTACGCAACTGGGTGTCGTCCAGCCCGCCGGTCACTTCTTTACGGTAACGCGCAATAAACGGCACGGTCGCGCCTTCGTCCAGCAGCCCGATAGCTGCCGCAACCTGATTCGGGCGGGCGGCGAGTTCAACAGCAAGTCTTTGTTCGATAGAAGGCAACATAAATCGGTTTTCCAGTGCAATGAAGGCGCTGATGATACGCAAATTGGCGCGACTTACCAGTCTTGACACCAGCCCTTTGTCGGGCTAGAACCGGATATCCGCCTGTCTTTCCGATACTTTCTGTTAACAACGATGCCTTTTTCTGAGAATCCGCTGTGGTTACGCTGTGCCGCCTTCTTCGCAGGGCTGGCGCTGGCTGTTTGCGGGCAGGCGCAGCAGGTTGAGGAAAAACTGTTCCGGCTGCCGGACGGTGCGCAGGCGTGGAGCTACAGCTTCAGCAAAGGTCAGCCGCATCCGGTGTTGCCGGAAAACTGGATTTTTGTGGTGGCGGGCTCCGGTTGTGCCGGATTGCAGGCGTTTCTGCCTGCGTATTTTCGCGGGCTGGAAGGCGAATCCGGCCTGACCCGCTTTTTCATCCTGCAAAAGCGCGGTATTGCGCCCGCTGACGATGGCAAACAGTGCAGCGATGACTTCATCCGGCAGGATCACTGGTCGGTCTGGCTGGCCGATCAGCAGGCATGGATACGCAGTCAGTTGCAGCAGGCGCCGCAACGTCCGCGCCGCGTGATTCTGATGGGAATTTCGGAAGGGGCAGAAGTGGTGGCCGGACTGGCTCCCGCTGTGCCAGAGCTGACACAGGTGATTCTGTTGTCGCACAGCGGTTCCGGTGCGCTGGAAACCTATCAGGCGCTGGCGCAGCGATATCCGCATATGCGCGCAGGCTGGCGTACGCTGCAGGGACGCTTGCGTGAGCCACCGGCCGATCCGGATGCGGCGCGTATTCACGGCCGCAGCTGGCGTTACTGGTCAGAACTGGCGGCGGTATCGCATCTTGCTCTGCTGGAACAAATCACTGTGCCGGTTTTCTGGGCGTATGGCGGCGCAGACGGCTTAATTCCTGACGATGCGCGCAGAAAATTGCAACAAAACTTAAGTCCTGCGCGTCAGCGTTTATGGCGGGTTTGCGAGTATGCCGGAGCAGACCACGGCTTTCATACCGGCGAACGTTCGCGCCTGCCCGATCTGATGTGGCAAATTGAACGCTGGCTGATGGCAGCGCCGGATGATGCGGATTGCTACAGTCTGGCGGTGACTTCCGCACGCTGAGCGGAACAGCGATGTCGCACGGACGCCACGCACAGGTCTGCGAAAAGTTAAGCCTATTACAAATTATTACAAATTCATCTATCTAATTGCATTTGTTTCAATAATTGAAAGTGTATGCAACTTTATAATGCGGGATTGATTTTTGATTCCGGTATCGCAGTTGCCGGAAGTCGCTCCGAATGATCCTTTCCCACATTTCACTATGAAGCCTATCTCCCTGCTCAGACTGACGCCGCTGGCGGCAGCAATTGCCCTGACCGGTTGCGTAACCACTCAAACCCATGACAGCAAAGTGTCGCAGTCGCTGGCCGTTGCCAAGACCGGCCAGATCGATGAAGCAATTGCGCAAATCGAAGCGCAGACACAAGGAAAAAATGCAGAAGACTTTTTGCTGAATCTGGAAAAAGGCGAACTGATGCGCATCGGTAAGCGTTATCAGGACAGTTTGAATGCGCTGACCATTTCTGATGCGAAAGTCAAAGAATGGGAAGAAAACGTGAAGTCCAATCCACAGAAAGTGATGAGCCAGATTTCGGCGACTTTCCTCGGCGACGCCACCCGCGATTACGAAGGTCAGGACTATGAAAAAGTCATGCTGACTACGCGCATGGCGATGGACCGCATCAATCTGGGTGATCTGGACAATGCTCGCGTCGATATCAAACGTACGCATGAACGCGAAGCCGTGATTGCGGAATTCCGCGCCAAAGAAACCGTGGCAGCGGAAGAAGAAGCCAAATCCAAAGGCGTGACCACCGGCAATAAAGAACTCAATGGTTATCCGGTAGAAACTCTGAATGATCCGGAAGTGCTGAAACTGAAAAACGGTTATCAGAATGCACTCAGCCACTATCTGGCCGGTTTCGTGTACGAAGCACTGAATGAACCTGGCCTGGCAGCGCCGGGTTACCGTAAAGCGATTGAACTGCGTCCTGATCTGCCGGTACTGGAAGACGGCCTCAAAGGTCTGGATCAGCGTACCAGTTTCCGTCGTCAGAAAGGCGTGACTGACGTGCTGTTCGTAGTGGAAGCCGGTAACTCGCCTGCACGTCAGTCGAAAAAACTGCAATTCCCGATTCCGACCGGACGTGGTCTGATCACCGCTTCGTTCGCATTTCCGGTGATTTATCCTGATCCGGATGCGCCGGTAATCAGCACCATCCGCGTCGGCGATAAAGCGTTGCCAACGGCACTGGTTACCGACTTCAACGTGATGGCACGCCGCGCACTGAAAGATGAACTGCCGGGCATTTATACCCGCGCTGCAATCCGCGCTGTAGTCAAAGGTGTGGCGCAGGATCAGGTGAATAAAAACTTTGGTCCTTTAGCTGGTCTGGCAGCGAATATTGCAGTCGCTGCGACCGAAGGCCCTGCGGATGACCGTCTGTGGCGCAGTCTGCCGGAGCGTGTGTTCATCGCCCGTGCATTCCTGCCACCGGGTGAGTATGATGTCAACTTTACCGGTCGTCCGGGTGATGTCAGCCATATCACCGTCGATGGCCGTTATCTGGTGGTGCCGGTGCGTTTGTATAACAACAAAACCTATGTCGGCGATCTGGCGAAGTTCGGTAACGTGACACCGGTTGCGCAACTGGAAACCAAACCAGCGGCAGCCACTGCAACGGAAACCAAACCGGCAGCTAAAAAGCCAGCCAAGGCGAAATCAAACACCGCGACGAGCGGTGCGGCGGTGAAAACCAATTAATTCAGAACAGGACTGAACCATGAAATTCAAAACATTACTGATGGTCGCCGCTGTAGCGGGCGCACTGCAGGCTGTTCCGGCAGCCGCAGCGGATATTCCGAATGCGATTTCTCCGGGCATCGCTTCCAAAATGCTCGTACGCGGCACACTGGAAGGCGTGCAGGTTGTGGATCTGCGTTCGCAGCGTAAAAATGATGTGATGGTGGTGCAGGCTGAACTGCAAAGCATGATCGACAAAGACGTGCGCGTGTATTACCGCTTCCGCTGGCTGGATGTGTCCGGCATGCAAGTGGGCGACGGTGAAGTCTGGAAACCGCTGATGATGCTGGGTCGTCAGAGCCAGTTCATCCGCAGCACCGCGCCTGGCCCGCAAGCAGCTGATTTCAAAATTGAAATGAGCGCAGAGCCACGCTGATCAGAAAATTAATTGAAATATTCAGAATAAGGAAAAACGATGAAACACGTAAAAGCATTTGCCAAAGCAGCCTGCGTTATCGCTGTTGCCGGTGCCGCCCTGACCGGTTGCCAGACCAAACTGTCCCAGCCTACCGTGAGCCTTGCGCGTCAGGTCAGCTATGGTGATAACAAAGCCGTTGAAACCGTGACCAATGAATTCGGTTCCACCGACCTGCAAATGATCGCAGAAAAAATGGTTGGCTCGCTGCTGGAAGATCCGGTACTGGCGAACCGTCCTACCCTGACACTGGGCGGCGTACGTAACAAAACCTCTGAATACATCGATACCAAATCGATCATGAACAGTATTCAGACCGCGCTGATCAAAAGCCGTAAAGTGAAATTCACCCGCAGTGCAGATGAAATGCAGCAAGGCGTGGATGAGCTGCAGCGTCAGAACCAGAGCGGCCTGTACAAAAATGAAGGCAAAGCAAAAATCGGTCAGATGGCAGCGGCAAAATACGCACTGGAAGGTGAAATCGTTTCCATCGTGAAGCAAAACGCCAATACCAAAGACGTGTTCTACAAAATGACGCTGAAACTGTACGACGTGCAGGAAGGCACGATCGAATGGCAGGATGAAAAAGAAATCCGTAAAACCTCTAAACGCTGATTAAACGGCGTAAAGGAAAACGATGAAACGCAGATACTTTATCAGTGCCGCCGTGCTGGCGATGTCCAGCCTCAGCGCATGGGCTGCAGAGCCGAAAATCGCCGTGACCGATCTGACTTATGAAGAAAAAGTCAGTGAATATTTCCGTGTGGTTGCTGCCTCCAGCAAAAGCAGCGTCAAAGGCAGCTACAGCGAACGTGAAACCGACCGCAGCTATTCGCAACGCGGCAATATCAATGCAAAAAGCGAAAGCAGCTACTACGAAGCCGAAGGCTATTACACCTACATTGACCGCGGTGAACTGAAAACCTACACCGCTGATCTGAAAGGTGCATTGCTGAAAGGCGGCGCTGTGCATCTGGTACAGGCACGTCCGTATGTCGGCAAGCCGATGGAAAAAATTTACGACATTATCGGTCGTATCAAACAGGGTATGTATCCGGGCGCAGACTATGTGCTGTTCGGCACGGTCAGCAATATCCAGTTCCGTCAGGAAAGCAATCAGCTGCAATACGGCAATTCTATGACCGCATCGCTGTCGCTGGATCTGGTCGTTGATTTCAGCCTGATCAATACCAAAACCTTTGAAGTCAAAGCTGCGTTCAGTGCTGCAGGCTCCGGCGTGGATACCAAAATCATCAGCCGCGCCGGTGACCGCGTGGTATTCAACCGCGGCAAAGTGATGCAGGAAACGTCCCGCACACTGGCTGACAATGCCTACAACGAACTGATGGTGCAGTTCGGCCTGCCACGCGGCATGAACCGTCCGGCCAACGCCAACGGCAACGCCGCACAACCGGTCGTCACACCACAACCGGAACCGGTGACTGTCTACCGCTGATTTTCAGCAGTACAAAGAAAAACCCGCCTGTTCAGGCGGGTTTTTTATTGCCTTTTGCCAGCAGTGCTCAGCTCCGTTCATCCTGTTATGCGTAAGCACGGATTATGCAATTATCCGCATCAGGCATTTTCGGACAGCCAGACTTTCCGCCGGCGAGCGCCGCATAGCTGTGCGAAAGTCCGCATTTCATGGGTTGGCGGGCCGTTGGCGGCCTGCCGCATTGCCTGCTGGCATTCACGAAGCGCTGATATCAATAAAACTTATTTTGATGAGCGACTCGAACGCTCTTTGTCTGGCGTGCACAAATGTCTGGCTATTTCCATGGCGTATCGGGTATGCGGGTCCTGTTGTGCTGTATCAGGCGGGATATCAGCCTTGCTCTTAGGTGGAAATCTGGCATCGCGGAGCATCAGGACATGCATCGAATCACAAACAACATCCTGATTAGCGCAGTATCCGAATGCAGCCATTGCTTTTTGCCGGTCCACTTTCGTTCCCTCGCCACAGTAATAGGCTTTGCCGACGCGCTGTTGTGAAGGAACATCGCCGAGCCCCGCTGCCACCGAGTACCAGTGCAGCGCTTTCGTTAAATCCCGTTTGGTTTCATTTCCATCTGAATTCATCTGTGCCAGTGATTTAGCGGCGGCAACAGAGCCAAGTTTGGCCGCTTGCTCCCACAACTGAATGGCCAGTTCGGTATTTTTGGGTTGATTATCTCTGCCAAAATAGGCGTCTTCACCGGCAAGAAATAGCCCGTGAGCCTTACTGTAATTATTCAGGCTCAGTTCGGTTTGACTTCTGATTTCACGTCTGTCGTGGTCATTTTTTCCAAAGAATCCAAGGCAGATCCAGAAAGAGAAGAAGGCAATAGCCAGTATTGCGGCAAAATGATCCTTGATCCAAAAGATGAGATTGTCGCGCTGAAAGAATGCCTTCCATTTCTCGCGGCCACTTAAGGGCCTGACCGGTTGCCGCGCAATCCGTTCTGCTTCTTCAATCTCTGCACGGGTTTGCATGATCCATTGCTGTATCTGTTTTCTGTCTGTGATCAGCCAGAGTAAGTGGTCGTAGTTTTCAGCTAAGCGGCACAGCAGGCTGAAATTGGTACGCAGATAGTCGTTACGCGGTATTTGGTGCTCACGCGCCAGCTGCATAATCTCCAGCAGTTTGTTGCGCACAGCAACTTTCACACGCTGTAATTGATTCCATTCACCGATGGCATTCAGCAGCACGAAAGCCTGATCACTGGCTTGCCTTGCGCGTTCCTGATGCGCTAGCCATTCAAAGTGCCGGACCGCACTCTGAAACAGCCATTCTTTTCCGGGCGCCCAGCCATCCAGCAAATAGCGCGCAATGGCGGTTTCGAACAGGAAACGCGCATCCATGTTCAGCATGTCCGGGTTTTCCATTTGTGCAAACAGAGCTGCGTCGATTGCCTGTTCAGAGGCTTGCGTGCTGTTCACCGCAGCCACGACGGCTTCAAACGCCAGCCTGGCGAGGACTTCCGGATCACGCTGTGTGAATTCCATGTTGTCAGGTGTGACAGGAATGCCATTTGCACGACGGAACGCATCAAACGATGGCGTATCGCTGTCGTCAGATGGCACTGCTTCACCGTTAGCAGAATCGATGATAGCCGGGGCAGTTTTCGCAGCTATGGACTGATCATCAGAAACCGGCGTAACAGCCGCGTCCTGAAAAAATGTATGCGTTTCCGAAGCGTTATTGCGTAACCAGTCCAGCGCCTGTTCATAGCTGTCGCGCAATGCCTGAAACGCTTCCAGTTCAGTCGCCTGATCAATTTTTTTCAGCTCACGCGCATAAGTGCGCTTCAGCGTGCGTTCGTCGCTGTCGGCCGGTAAATCATAAAGAGTAAAGAACGGCGGTAAATACGTGCGATTCATACGTGTGTTTCAGTGATGTTGATGATGCGTTCAGGATGCGTTCAAGCCGTCAGATCCGGTGACGGGCAGCGCTTCGTATTGTGCAGATATCCGCATCAGGCATTTTCGGATAGCCAGACTTTCCGCCGGCAAGAGCCGCATGGCTGTGCCTGAATCCGCAAAACGGGTGTTTTCAGGCAGTTTTCAGGCTTGCTGGCACCGGATTACTCAGGATGCCTGCAATGTTGCCTGTAATTCCCGCCATGCCACGCAACCCGGATCTTTGTCTGTGGGGGATTTACACAGCTTTTGCAGGGCGGTGATCGCATCGCTATGTCCCTGCTTTGTCGCCTTCAGATACCATGCTTTTGCTTCCGGTAGATTACGGCGCAGGTATTTGCCCTGTTCGTAATACTGGCCGATCAGATACTGACTTTTCGCGTCGCCGTAGCCACTGCGGAACAGCTGATCCAACCCCTTTTCCGTGTTTTTGCTCATGCCGAGGCTGCCTTCCAGTTGCGCCACCGCCAGCAGCCGCTGCGCATTCGATTCACCCGCATCATCTGCCTGATGCAGTAATTCCAGCGCTTTTTTCTGCGCGGCATCATCCGGTGCATTGTCCAGTAACAGGCTTGCCCACATGGTTTTGCAATACGCTTCTTTTGTGGCGCATTGCTGAAATAAGCGAAGCGCATTCTGATCACTGACATTACTGCCTTTGCCGAAGTAGTACATCGTTCCTGCGGTTAACTGAGAACGCGCATCTCCTAATCTGGCGGCATGTTCATACCAGTGCAGTGCTTGCTTTAAATCTTTTTTGACTTCAGTCCCATTCTTATAAAGCTCAGCCAGCGATTTTGCCGCATCGACGGAACCTTTGTTTGCCGCTGCTTGCCACAACTCTATGGCATCCGGAATACTTTTGCTGACTTTGTTTCTGCCGAAGTAAGCGTCTTCACCGGCAATGAAAAGTGCTTCAGCCGATAAGGAAGTTTGGGGGGAGTGCGTTTTTTTTGAATGTTTCTTTTGCTCGACCAGGTTTCCAAGTGTTACCAGACAAACCAGCAGAAATGCAAAGCCGAGGGCAAAGAAAAAACGCAACGATGTCAGGTAATGCAGGAGATAAGCGAGACGTTGTAGCAGTGACGAATGCTTCTGATCCGGACTAGTCTGAAATTGCGTGAACGAGTCACGATCACTATAGCCAGCAAAGTCAATGCCGGGAGTTTGATTGTTGTTTTGCGCATGCTTGAGCTGGTGCCCGAAGCCGATATCAATTTTCGCTTTCTGATGAAAGTCTGCCCAGTTTTGAATTGGCTGATGTGCAAACAGATACGCTGCACGCTCAGTCCATTGCTGTATTTTTTTTGAATCGGTCACTACCCACATGAGTAGGCTGAGATTCGAAGACATGAATTGCAGAATGTCATGTGTCTTCAGCAGAAAAGTGTCGTCCGGAGTGTCATGCTGACGTGCAAGTTCGAATATTTCCAGAAATTTGTTCAGATAGTCAGGATGATCGTCCCGGTGTTTTTTCCATTGCCGGAGTGCTTCCAGAAGGTTGTGTAATTCCCAGCTGCGGATATTGAGCCTTACTTGCTGCTCAAGCCAGTTGAATTGTTCGGTGGCAGAACTGAACAGGAAGTGCTTTCCGTCACACCAGCCTTCGGATAAATAGGCGGCAACCTGAATTTCAAATAAAAAGCGTGCATCGACATGTAAGAGCACTTCACTGTTTACCTGCGTATTCAGAAATTCATCAATCTCGCTAAACGTCACTTGCGGTTTTTCTACAATTGCACGGAGTGAGGAGAATGCTTGTCGTGCAATGATTTCCGGTGCGGGCCCCCGATACTTTTGATAACTGGT
Organism: Cognatundibacterium squillarum; assembly: GCF_014652435.1. Lineage (GTDB taxonomy): Bacteria > Pseudomonadota > Gammaproteobacteria > Burkholderiales > Burkholderiaceae_D > Undibacterium > Undibacterium squillarum. The sequence goes on along the minus strand of NZ_BMYU01000011.1, from coordinate 58,214 downwards.
CTGCCCGTTGATGTCCGGGTGGTCGGGTTCTGCCTCTGTTTTCTGAGGTTCCTGATACTGTTCCGGAATCGGTGGAGGAATTTCCGCGTCCGCGCTGAGGTCTGCTTGCACCTTATGCTGTAACCACGCCAGCGCCTGCTCATAGCTGTCGCGCAATGCCTGAAACGCTTCCAGTTCAGTCGCCTGATCGATTTTTTTCAGCTCCCGCGCATAAGTGCGCTTCAGCGTGCGTTCGTCGCTGTCGGCCGGTAAATCATAAAGAGTAAAGAACGGCGGTAAGTACGGGCGATTCATACGTGTGTTTCAGTGATGTGGTTTGATGATGCGTTCAGGATGTGTTTAAGCCGTCAGATCCGGTGACGGGCAGTGCTTCGTATTGTGCAGCTATCCGCATCAGGCATTTTCGGACAGCCAGACTTTTCGCCGGCGAGCACCGCATGGCTGTGCCTGAATCCGCAAAACGGGTGTTTTCGGGCGGTTTTCAGTGTCACCAACGAGTCTGCGGTGTTTTCTGAATTAAGTTTTTCAGAAAACACCGCAGCTTAAAACAGGATGGAATGCGGTCAGGGTGTTGCGGCGGGTTTGTTGGCGCGGAAGGCTTGCCAGTCCTGACATTGCGGATCTTTCGCACCTTTGCACAGACGCTCCATCGCATCGAAGCTGTCCTGAAAACCGAATTTTGCTGCGCGCAGATACCAGGTTTTTGCGAGGTTCAGGTCTTTTTTGACTTCCCAGCCATTTTCATACGTAAGGCCAAGATAGTGCTGACTGAACTGATCTGTTTGCGCAGTTTGTTCCAGCCTTCTAATGCCTTCTTGTGCATCTATCCTTAACCCGAAATCACCTCGAAGATAAGCGATTGCCAGCCAGCGCTGCGCATTGGACTCCTCTTTTGCAGCGGCAGCGCGCAGTAATTCCAGCGACTTCGCACTGTCTTTTTTTCCGGCTTTGCCATACTCCAGAATGATGGCCCAAATAGTCTGACAATACGGAATGGTGATGGCGCAGTGCTGGAAATACTCAAGCGCTTTGACCTCATCTTTATTGGTGCCTGTACCCCGGTAATACATGTCTCCGGCATTGGCCTGCGCTTCCTGATTGCCTTTCTGAGCGGCTTTTTCGTACCAGTACAACGCCAGAGAGGGATCTTTCGGCAGGCCGTCACCTTGCTTGTACAGCTTAGCAATACGCAAACCTGCATCAATACGACCCAGTTCAAATGCGCGTGACCACAGGCCCATCGCCATTTGCGGATTGCGCTGCTGGCCGTTGCTGCCGTTTAATGCGGCCTCGGCTTGCTGATAGGCGATGTCGGCGGGGCTGCCGCTGTATTCTTGCTGTCCCTTACTGTTACCTTTGAAATAGGCCAGCGCTACGATCATAGCGAACAGGATTGTGGCAAGGACGGCAGTTGTTTTGGATTTTTCTTCATTGCTGCGGCCTTTTAATTTCAGCCACTGTTTTTGCAGCCAGTTTGCATTTTCTAACGCTTGTTGTGCAGCCAGTTGCGCCGCCTGCTCAGCCTGCGCAATCGCTGTCTGCGTTTGCTCTATCCATTGCTGTATCTGCGCGCGGTCAGTGATCAGATATAACAGGCTGCCGTAATGTTCTGTCATACGGCTCAGTAGCTGACGGTTGATACGCAGGTAGTCAGCCGTCAGTGTGCGGTGCTCGCGCGCCGCCTGTATCAGTTCCTGATATTTGCTTTTGACGGAAATATGCTTGTTCTGCATTTCACGCCATTCATTGATGGCGTTCTGAATGACGTAAGCGTAGTCGCTGGCATAGTTCAGGCGTTCCTGGCGGTTCAGCCAGTCGAAATGCTGTGCGGCGCTGAAAAACAGTAATTCTTTCCCCGGTTGCCAGCCATCGATCAGATAGCGTGCGATGCCGGTTTCAAACAGGAAGCGTGCATCCATATTCAGCATTTCAGGATGCTCGGCTTGTTCCCGTAACAGATCGGCGATGGCTTGTTCGGATACCGTTGCACTTTCCGTCAGCGCTTTAATCCGCTCAAAGGCTTGCTTCGCAGTCGCGAGCGGATCAGACCCCTGAAAATGCACGGTCTCCGGCGGCTGAGCCGGTGCTGCATCGCGTTCACTTTCTGTGTTGTTGCTTTGTTGCGGTGGTGTGTTCAGACCGGATGCGGTTTGCCATTCGGCGCCGGTGCCGTCACCGGCATGCACTTCTGCGTTGTCTTCGGCATTTTCTTCATCGCGATAGCGCAGCCAGTTCAGCGCTTCTTCATAGCTGTCGCGTAAATCCTGAAACGCCTCCAGCTCGGTGACCTGATCGATTTTTTTCAGTTCCCGTGCGTAAGTGCGTTTCAGTGTCCGCTCGTCGCTGTCTGCCGGTAATTCGTAGCGCCGGACGAAAGCCGGCAAGTACATATCATTCATCGTTCAGATCGGTGTGAATGCGGTTATCGTTTTCAATCGAATCCAGAATTTCCTGGAAGCGGCGCTTGGCTTGCGCGATCTGACGCGCATCCTGCGTTTCCAGCACGCTTTCAAAGCTGGTGGTTTGCTGCCCCAGCCACTGGCGGATATCGCCGCGCAATTGCTGATAGATACGGTCTGCGCGTGCCAGCATGGTGCGGATTTCCAGTGTGTCGCGCGGATGCAGTTTGATTTTTTCCAGTTCTTTAAAACGAGCCTGAATCTGTTCCGGTGACATCATGCCGCCATTACCCTGAATCACCAGCGTATCGGTTTTACCAGTTTCCACATGTTTGACCAGCACTTCCAGCAAGCCATTCACGTCATAGGTAAAGCGCACGTCAATCGCATTCTCATCAACGGATTTGTTCGGCGGCAGCGTGATTTGTAACTCGCCAAGACGGATATTGTCTTTCACCATGCGTGATTCGCCCTGATAGATTTCCAGCTGGATAAAAGCCTGATTATCGGTTTCCGGGTAATAGCGTTTGACGCGGCTGACCGGTACGGTGCAGTTACGCTCAATGATCGGTGAGAAGTGGCCGGATGAACTCTGGTTCTGGCTGACGCGCACGGCAACATCAATACCCAGCGAATACGGTGCCACGTCGGTCATCACGACTTCGTTCAGCGCGCTGTCTTTCATTTTCAGACCGGCTTGGACCGCCGCGCCCATCACCACCACTTCATCCGGATTGATGTCGCAGGAAGGGAAGCGGCCGAACATCAGTGTCACTAAGCGTTTGACCAGACCCATGCGAGTGGCACCACCGGCCAGCACCACCTGATCGAGTTCTGAAGTGCGCAGATTAGTATCGCGCAGCGCACGTTCTACCGGATCGCGCAAACGCTTCAGAATTGGCGCACAGACTTGTTCCAGATCGCCTTCGCCCAGTGCCATCGTGTGCTGGCGCTCATTAATGAAGATATCGATCTCAGCTTTTTCGCCGGCGCTCAGTGCGCGCTTGGCTTGCTCAGCCGCGGCAGTCAGGCGCTGCATTAAACGACCGTCATTGCGCAGGCTGGTATTCAGTTCCTGACGCTGGAAGAACAGATCAACAATCGCCTTGGTGATGTCTTCACCGCCGAGGAAGTTATCACCGGCAGATGCGCGTACTTCCATCACACCTTCAAACAGCTCCAGAATCGATACGTCAAACGTACCGCCACCCAGATCGAAGACCAGAAACTTGGATTCGCTGTGGGTATTGTGTACGCCGTACGCCAGCGCGGCAGCGGTTGGTTCATTCAGTAAGCGTTCGACGCGCAAGCCTGCCAGTTCGCCGGCATTGCGTGTGGCTTTGCGCTGCGCATCAGAAAAATACGCCGGTACGGTAATGATGGCTTCAGTCACTGGTTCGCCCAGATAGGCTTCAGCATCTGCGCGCAGCGATTTCAGTACCAGTGCGGATAATTCTTCCGGACGGAATTTTTTATCGCCGAGGGTAATGACTTTGTCACTGCCCATGAAGCGTTTGAACACGGCAGCGGTGCGTTCCGGATGCGTTTGCAGGCGCTCTTTCGCGGCCTGCCCGATCAGTACGCTGCCGTCTTCATCCAGACTGACGCAGGAAGGCGTCAGCATCTGGCCTAAGCTGTTAGGAATCAGTTCTGCTTTGCCATCGCGCCAGATAGCGGCGAGGCTGTTGGTGGTGCCGAGATCAATGCCAATAATCATAGTCGTGTCAGAGTAAAAGCAGGCCGGATAAGGGTGCGGATTCCGTGCAGCAGGACGGGAGCAGGCGGGGCGAAGAGACAGCGCTGCCTGACCTCATCATCAGACGGGCATGCAGTGTATGCATAGTCCGGTGTCGGGCAGCGCCGGAAGGCGGGAAATCAAGCCTGAATCAGAAGCAAAACCACAACAATAACGGATTTTGTAATGCTATGTGCATCTTTTGATACTGATTTTTTCTATATTTGTGAATTCAGGAGACAGACGGCAACAAGCCATTGTTGCGGGTACTGCTGTAGCGGAAAAACGGTAGCCAGATCAGCAGAAAAAATCCGGGTATTAACAGCAGCCATGCCGGTATGCCGAGCTGCATTCGCGCAGATAACAACAGCAAACCATCCGGCAGGCTGAGCAGTATCAGCGATAACAAGGCAGGAGCCGGATGGCGCAGTAATCCGCTGAATCCGCGTTTTAACAGGACGGTGACCGCTTGCTTTTCCAGTGCCAGCAGTGGCAGACAGTAAAACATCAGCGTACCTGCCAGTGCAGCGCCGAGTTTGAACAGCAGTAAATCCTGCAAAGGAATACGGCTGAATTTACCGGGGCCGGCAAAAAATGCCTGCAGACTGTCGCTGTGTCCGCTCAGTGCCAGCAGGCTCAGTCCGCACAGTACGCTGAGCAATGCCACCAGCGACAGTGTGACAGCGGCTTGCCAGCGAATGTCCCAGCCACGCAGCAAGCCACTGAAGCCGGGTTTGCTGCCGTGCTGACTGCGGTGTATCAGCAGACAAAATTGTGCGCTGAGCAGGGTGGCGACCGGTAACTTCAACGCCGGTCCGGCAAGCGGGATCAGCATACACAGCTCGGCGAATATCAGCAGCATGATGCTCAGCGTGAGCCAGCGCACCGGATAGCGGCACAATAGTTGCCAGCTGTCTTTCAGGGATTGTTGTATCAGGGATGTGGATTGCATTTCAGCCTCCGTTGTCATCAAGTTTCCATACATACTGAATTTGTACCCATGCTGATTCTGCGACGCCGTCGCGCATGGCTGGCTGGAAGTGACAGGCGGATAAGGCACTGCGTGCTGCTTTATCCAGCGCTTTGTAGCCGGAGGACTGATCAACCCGCGTATCGCTGACCTGACCATTCGGTGCGATCAGCATACTGAGCGTCACCGTACCGGTTTCACCATTCCGTACTGAAGCCAGCGGATACACCGGTTTGGTGCAGCTTTGCATATCCACCACCGGCGGGCTGGTTTTGCCGGCGGGTTTTGGCTGGATGACAGAGTCTGTTTTACTGACTGCATCGCCAGTGCCGGTTTTCTCGCATTCGCCGGGGCGGCAGGGCGGGTGGAGTGGTGGCGTATCAGAGATAGTTCTTGTTTCCTTCGTTGTAAATTCATCCGGTATCGGAAACGGATGGATCACCGGATCGCTGAGCCTGCCAGCCGGTGGCTGAGGCTGTGGCGGCGGTTCGACTGGTTTTAATGGCTCTGGCGGCAATAAAACGACAGGCCCGTCCGTACGTGCTGGCGAATGAAAAACCTGCATGCCCTGAATCAGACCGAATATGAGTGCGACGTGCAATCCTGCCACCAGCGCAAGTTTTCCGGTTTTCTCTCCGAAGGTATGATGCATTGCGATGTTCATGTGCGCCTCCTTGCTATCAGTGAGTTGTTTTGATGGTTTTACGATAGCAATAAAAAATGCTCTTGAAAAGCAATTGTTGGATTGGCGTGCGGAAAAAATATTGTGGGCAGCTTTGGAAGTAACCGCTTTTAGGGTATTGAATTGCTGTGTTTTGCCGGATTTTTTCTGAATTTTCACCGTTTTTAATGCAGATTCCCGCAAGAAGTGAATTTCGACAGCTGAAAACTGAACGGCTGATGAAGTGATGGAAAACAACAAAATTGCACTCGAAGTGCATTAAAATTGCGCTTCAAGCGTAATTTGAGGTGTTGCTATGGAAGGTTTGCGGGTTTTGCTGGCGGATGATCATCCGATTGTGATGGATGGCTTTGCTATGACACTGGCTTCGGCGGGTCTGGAAATTGTTGGCAGGGCGCGCACGCCGGAAGAGGCGCTGGCGCAGTATCAGGCATTACGGCCGGACGTGGCCTTGCTGGATATCCGGTTTGGCACGCGCCAGACCGGGCTGGATGCAGCACGCCAGATTCTGCAGCAGGATGCGGATGCGAATCTGATTTTTTTAAGTCAGTTTGATCAGGACAGCCTGATTCGTGAAGCGTATCGCACCGGTGCGCGTGCTTTTGTCAGTAAAGACTGTGATCCGGCCGAGTTATTAGAAGCCGTCACAAAAGCAGCGGCAGGCAGCCTGTATTTTCCGCGTGCGATTGCTGAGCGGCTGGCGAACCTGTCGGTGCGTGGTGATATGTCGCCGCAATCGGTGCTGAATGAGCGCGATCTGGAAATTTTCCGCCTGATGGCGGAGGGTTTAACCAACGCCGAAATTGCAGAGCGCCTGGAACTGTCGCTGAAAACGATCAGTAATACCAGTCAGGCCATCAAAGAAAAGCTGGATGCGCATCGTCCGGCGCACATCACGCGTCTTGCTGTGAAATATGGCTTAATTGAGCCGTGATGCGCGAACTCTGGCAATCCTTGCTGCGTGCCAGTGGCAGTCTGCGCTGGCAGATTATCGCCTTATGTGTGCTGCCGACTTTGTATCTGTTTGCTTCTGTGGTCTGGTATGCGTATTCAGCCCGTGACCGCGAGGTACGTGAAGAATTGCGCAGTCACGGACAGACGGCGGCAGTCACACTGGCGAACCGCACTGCCTATGCACTGAGTCAGGGGCAGCTGACACAGGTAAGGGAAAGTGTGCAAACCTTGCTGAAATCTGATCCGGAGATACTGTCCGTCACGATTTACGGTGAAAAGCGTCAGCCGGTACTGCATGAAACGAACGGTAAAACCCCGATACGCCCGCCGGATGTGCTGACCGAAGCGGTGGTGCATAAGCCTGTGTACTGGGTGAGTTTGCAGCAGTCCGGTGGTGCATCCGGCACGCAGCCGGCAATGCTGAATCAGGAAAAAATCGGCACGATCCGCATTGCCCTGACGGCAAAACAGGCACTGGCAAAACGTTCCCAGCAATTTTCGGTCGGTATCCTGATTACTTCGCTGGCATTGCTGGTCAGTATGTTCGTTGTAGCGCAGTTATCCGGCAGGCTGACTAACGGGCTGGAGCAGGCCATGCAGGCGATTCGTGCAATCCGGCAGGGCGAGCGTCCGGAGCGCCTGGTCGCGCTGGATAAGGGAGAGCTGGGCGAGCTGCAGCAAAGCATTAATCAGATGAGTGACAGTCTCGATGCAGCACGCCATCGTATGGAAGCACTGGTCGCAGAACGTACGCGGGAGCTGGAACAATCGCGTAATGATGCCTGGGCAGCGCGCGAGGAAATACGTCACTTGCTTGGCCGTATGCATGAGGCGATTGAGCAGGAACGTCAGAGTATTGCGGTTGAAATCCATGACGAACTGAACGCTTCTCTGGTCGGAACGAAATTACTGGCGCAGCGAATTGTGCAACTGGCGCAGGGCGGTCATCAGCAGTCTCAGCAGGATATTGTGCAACTGGCAGGGCAAATCGCTGAAATCAGTAAATCTTTATACGCAAACGGACGCCAGCTGGTGCAGCGCCTGCGTCCCGAAGTGCTGGAAGTGCTGGGTCTGGCTGGCGCGCTTGAGGAAATGCTGCGGGTTGCGCAGCAATCTTGTCCGGCAACGCGCTTTGAATTTGAGGCACAGGAAAACTGGCCGGAACTGAGCGAGCGCTTAGCGATTTCTGCTTACCGCATTGCGCAAGAGGCTTTATCGAATACGATGAAATACGCGCAGGCAAACACCTTCCGTCTGCATTTGTACGCGGAATCAAATCACTTGCTGATGCAGATCAGCGATGACGGATGCGGATTTGAGCCGGGGCAGGCGAGTCAGGGGATCGGTCTGGCCGGAATGCGGGAAAGAGTGATGGCGCTGCACGGGGAAATTCAGATCAGAGCAGCGAAGGGAGTGGGTTGTCAGATACGGGTTAGTCTGCCTTTACATGGCAGTCAAAGCTGACAAGCAAAAAGGGAATGAAAAACGGACGCAGCTGCGTCCGTTTTTCATTGGTCACGGAATTCGAAAACCGGCTTACTTGCGGATTTCCAGTGCGCGGTTCAGATGCAAAACTGCCAGCGAGCAGGCGGCGCCGGAAAGCAGGTACAGGCTGACATAAGCCAGACCAAAATGGGCAGACAGCCCGAGTGCAACCAGTGGCGCGAAGCCGGCACCGATCAGCCATGACAGATCAGAAGTCAGCGCAGCGCCAGTATAGCGGTATTGCGCACTGAAGTTGGCGGTCACTGCACCTGCAGCTTGTCCGTAAGACAAACCCAGTAAGATATAGCCGAAAAACAGGAAGATATTCTCACCTGCTTCGCCAGCTTTCATCAGTGTTGGTACAAAGGCGCTGAAAATACCGATCAGTACAGCGAGGGTTCCCAGTGTGTTGCGGCGGCCGATTTTGTCGGCAACAACACCGGACAACACGATGGAGCCTGCCATCAGAACACCGAATCCTGCTTGCAGATACAGGAACTCACTCAGATTCCGGTTGGAATATAAAGTGATCCAGGAAAGCGGGAATACCGTGACCAGATGGAATAGTGCATAACTTGCCAGTGCAGCCAGCGCGCCGATAATGACATTGCGGCCCTGATTTTTCAGTAATTCCAGTGCATTAACAGGTTGCAGTTCGCGGTCTTCCAGCAAATGTGTGTATTCATCAGTGGATACCAGGCGCAGACGGGCAAACAGGGCGACAACATTAATTGCAAAAGCGACGTAGAAAGGATAACGCCAGCCCCAGTCAAGGAAATCATCCGGTTTCAGTTCTGCCAGCATATAGGCAAACATGCCGGCTGCCAGAATGAAGCCAGTCGGCGCGCCAAGCTGACCCAGCATCGCATACCAGCCGCGTTTGTTTTCCGGTGCACTGAGTGCCAGCAGCGAGGGGAGGCCGTCCCACGAACCGCCCAGCGCCAGTCCCTGTCCTATGCGGAAGAGCGCTAACAGCACAATTGCCTTGGTACCAATCTGATCAAACCCGGGGAGAAACGCAATTCCGGCGGTAGAGAATCCCAGTAATACCAGTGCAATGGTCAGCTTCGCCTCCCTTCCCAGTCTTTGCTGCACATTCATGAAAATCATAGTGCCAACAGGACGTGCTAAAAAGGCAAAAGAAAAGATGGTGAACGCGTACAAAGTACCTTCAAGTCTGTCTGCAAACGGAAAAAAGACCGAAGGAAATATCAGTACGGAAGCAATTGCGTAGACAAAAAAGTCGAAATACTCCGACGCTCGGCCTATAATCACGCCGATGGCGATTTCGCCGGGGGCAACGCTGTATGGTTTGGCTGGACTGGTGTCAGTCAAAGTAGGGAGGTCTCCGGCGTCACGGATGTCGCCGTTCTGGCTGATGATGTGCATAGTCGTCTCCGTCGTTGTGGTTGATGTACGGACGCCTCGCACACGCCCCTCTGTTCCGTTTTCAGAATAGGAGGGGTAGGACAAAACGTCCAATCGCTAATGCCTATCAGTCAGTGTACATTACCACGATTTTATGATTCGACTGGACTTTTCTGCATGAACTCACGTTTAGCTCGTCGCGGACTGCTATTGCTTTCCGCAGCACTGATGGCTGGATGCAACACTGTAGTGATGAATCCATCCGGGGACATCGCTGCTCAGCAGAGCAAGCTGATTGTCATTTCGACAGTTTTGATGCTTTTGATCATCGTTCCGGTGATTTTGCTGACCCTGTTGTTTGCCTGGCGTTACCGTCAAAGTAACACTTCCGCAAAGTACGATCCGGAATGGGATCATTCGACTAAGCTCGAACTCGTGATCTGGGGTGCACCTCTCTTGATCATTATTGCTTTGGGCATGGTGACATGGATTTATACGCATAAGCTTGATCCATATCGAAAGTTGGAACGATTGGATGAAAACCGTCCGTTGCCTGCGTCGGTAAAACCACTGGTGGTTGAAGTGGTTGCGATGGACTGGAAATGGCTGTTTATTTATCCGGAGCAAGGTATTGCGACTGTGAATGAACTGGCTGCGCCGGTCGATGTGCCCGTCCAGTTCAAAATTACTGCGACGCACGCAATGAATTCCTTCTTTATTCCTGCGCTGGCTGGTCAGATTTATGCGATGCCTGGTATGCAGACACAGTTACACGCTGTGATCAATAAAGCAGGTAAATATGAAGGCTTCTCCGCAAACTACAGCGGTGCAGGCTATTCGGATATGCGCTTTACTTTCCACGGCCTGAGCACAGAAGAGTTTGCGCAATGGGTGCAGAAAGCCAAAGCAGGTCAGGGTGAACTGAACCGCGCAAATTATCTGGAACTGGAAAAACCAAGTATCAAAGATCCTGTGCGTCAGTTTGCGAATGTGGATAAAGATTTGTACCACGCCATTCTGAACCGCTGCGTCCGTGATGGTGAAGTTTGTCTCGACAAGATGATGACTGTTGATGCGAACGTGAAAAACGCCATGAACGGCAAGCTGGGCAATATGCTGGTACAGAGCCCGCAAGGTCGTCGTCCGGAAGCTGAAATCTGTACGACACCAACGACTACCACTGCGAAATAAGGATGTTGAATCAAATGGATATGTCTACGCTATTGCTTGGCAGACTGGGTTGGGATGCAATTCCCCTCCACGAGCCAATTCTGATTGCGACCTTCTGCGGCGTTGCCCTTGGCGGCGCGGCATTGCTGGGTGCACTGACTTACTTCCGCCTCTGGGGCTACCTGTGGCGTGAATGGATTACAAGTATCGATCACAAGAAGATCGGTATCATGTACATGATCCTTGGTCTGATCATGTTCCTGCGCGGTTTTGCGGATGCGCTGATGATGCGTGCGCAACAGGCGCTGGCATTTGGCGATAACGCGGGTTTCCTGCCGCCTCACCACTATGATCAGGTGTTTACTGCTCACGGTGTGATCATGATTTTCTTTGTCGCGATGCCATTCGTGACAGGTCTGATGAACTATGTGGTGCCGCTGCAAATCGGTGCACGTGACGTTGCATTCCCGTTCCTGAATAACTTCAGTTTCTGGATGACGACTTTCGGTGCAGCGCTGGTGATGGTATCCCTGTTTGTCGGTGAGTTCGCACGTACGGGCTGGCTCGCGTATCCGCCACTCTCCGGTATTCTGGGAAGTCCGGATGTCGGGGTCGACTACTACATATGGGCGCTTCAGATTGCCGGTGTCGGTACTCTGTTGTCCGGTGTGAATCTGGTAGTTACCATCGTTAAGATGCGCGCACCGGGCATGAACATGATGAAAATGCCTGTTTTCACATGGACAGCGCTGTGTACTAACGTTCTGATTATTGCTGCATTCCCTGTACTGACAGCAGTGCTGGCAATGTTGTCGGTTGACCGTCTGTTCGGTACAAACTTCTTCACGAACGACCTGGGCGGCAGCGCCATGATGTACGTGAATCTGATCTGGATCTGGGGTCATCCTGAAGTTTACATTCTGGTTCTGCCAATCTTCGGTGTGTTCTCGGAAGTGGTTTCCACCTTCTGCTCCAAGCGTTTGTTCGGCTACACATCGATGGTGTACGCAACCGTTGTGATTACCGTACTGTCTTATCTGGTATGGCTGCATCACTTCTTCACTATGGGTTCGGGTGCGAGTGTTAACTCGTTCTTCGGTATCACTACGATGATTATTTCGATCCCGACCGGCGCGAAGATTTTCAACTGGTTGTTCACGATGTACCGTGGTCGTATCCGTTACGAATTGCCGATGATGTGGACCGTTGCGTTCATGATTACTTTCGTGATCGGTGGTATGACCGGTGTTCTGCTGGCTGTTCCGCCTGCTGACTTCGTTCTGCATAACAGTCTGTTCCTGATCGCTCACTTCCATAACGTGATTATCGGTGGTGTTGTATTCGGTACATTCGCAGCGATTAACTACTGGTTCCCGAAAGCATTCGGCTACAAGCTGGATGATTTCTGGGGTAAATGCTCCTTCTGGTTCTGGGTAGTCGGTTTCTATCTGGCATTTATGCCGCTGTACGTACTGGGCCTGATGGGCGTGACCCGCCGTGTGAGCCACTTTGAAGATGGTTCCCTGCAAATCTGGTTCGTGATCGCTGCTATCGGTGCTGTACTGATTGCGCTGGGTATCGGTTCTTTCCTGATTCAGTTGTTCGTCAGCTTCATGCGTCGTGAACAGTTACGTGATGTGACCGGTGATCCATGGGGTGGCCGTACTCTGGAATGGGCAACTTCTTCTCCACCGGCAAACTACAACTTCGCATTCACGCCGCATGTACATGAATCTGATGCATGGGCTGATATGAAGAAAAATGGCTACACACGTCCGGTAAAAGACTTTATCGCGATTCACATGCCTAAAAATACAGGTGCGGGTTTCATTATCGCCGCGCTGAGTGGTCTGGTTGGTTTTGCTGTGATCTGGCACATGTGGCTGGTTGCAGTGGTTGGCTTCGCTGTCTTGCTGGCTGCCATCATCATCCATACCTTTAATTACAACCGCGATTACTACATCTCTGCGGAAGAAGTCACCCGCACTGAAGATGAACGCACACGTTTGTTAGCTAATCATGTCTGATATCGTTATTTCTCCTGAAGTGCAGAAAACCCACGGGAATTCTCGCTACTACGTTCTGGAACATCATCCGGAAAACGGCACTATGCTGGGCTTCTGGATTTATCTGATGAGTGACTGTCTGATCTTTGCGTGTCTGTTCGCAGCGTACGCGGTGCTCGGCCGTAACTATGCAGGTGGTCCTACCGGTGCTGAATTGTTTGATCTGCCACTGGTGGCAATCAATACATCGTTGCTGTTGCTGTCATCGATTACCTATGGTTTTGCGATGCTGGAAGCACAGAAGAAACGTCTGAATGCAACGATTCTGTGGCTGGTCGTTACCGGTATCTTCGGTGCCGGCTTTATCAGCCTGGAACTGTACGAATTCATGCACTTGCTGCATGAAGGTGCAGGTCCGCAGCGCAGTGGTTTCCTGACAGCGTTCTTCTCTCTGGTCGCGACCCACGGTCTGCACGTTACTTTTGGTATCGTCTGGCTGGTAACACTGTGCTTCCAGCTGAAGCGTCACGGTCTGACCGGTGCTAACATGCGCCGTCTGAACTGCCTGTCTTTGTTCTGGCACTTCCTGGATATTGTCTGGATTGGCGTATTTACCTTTGTTTATCTGATGGGAGTTCTGCCATGAGTGCACATCACGAACATTCCGCACATGGTCATCACGACCATCACGATGATCACAGCCATGGCGATCTGAAAAGTTACGCGACGGGCTTTATTCTGTCGGTGATTCTGACAGCGATTCCGTTCTGGCTGGTGATGGGCAAAGTGATCAAAGATCCTGCAACCACCGGTTATGTCTTGCTGGCATTTGCAGCGGTACAGATCGTTGTTCATATGGTTTATTTCCTGCACATGAATTCCAAATCGGAAGGCGGCTGGAACATGTTGTCGCTGATCTTTACCACGATTCTGGTCGTCATTATGCTGACCGGTTCTTTGTGGGTAATGCATCACCTGAACCACAATATGATGCCATCGATGATCATGGATCATGAGCCGAAACCGGAGTCCTTTCAGCAGGAGCCGGTAAAGCAGGATGGCCAGAAAATGCCGAACATGTAATGTCTCCGGCAGATCACGGTAATCAGGTTACGGCGCAGGCCGTAACCGGCTCCGGTGACCACTCCCGTCAATCTGCCAGCCTTTGGCTGGCAATTTGTACCGGAGTGGTTTTTGTCATTTTATTTTCTCTCGGTTGCTGGCAGGTATATCGCTGGCAATGGAAGCTGGATCTGATTCAGCGCGTTGAAAGCCGGGTACATCAGGCAGCGGTGAATGCCCCCGGACGGCAAGACTGGCCAGCTGTCAGCAGGGACCGGTCGGAATACCTGCATGTCAGCTTGCAGGGGCGTCTGCATTACAGTCTGAGCCTGCCGGTTGTTGCATCCACCGTGCATGGCAGTGGTTACTGGGTCATGACACCGCTGACGCGAGATAACGGTGAGCAGGTGCTGATCAACCGCGGGTTTGTCAAAAATATGGCTGCATTCGATGCAGAACTGAAACGCAGTGACAGCGAAATGCTCAGTCTGTCCGGCCTGTTGCGGATCAGCGAACCTGCCGGAAGTTTGTTGCGGCAGAATGATCCAGCCGCCAGACGCTGGTACTCCCGTGATGTGGCTGCGATGGGGCAGGCGATGGGGCTGAAAGATCCTGCACCGTATTTTGTCGATCAGGAGGCGGGTAAAGAAGTCAGTGACGGCCCGGTTACCGGACTGACAGTGATCCGCTTTCAGAACAGCCATGTTGTATATGCCCTCACATGGTTTACCCTTGCTGCATTGTCACTGGTCGGATACCGGTTAATTCGTCACCATCGTCGTGATGACAGCGACTGAGCGCTGATAGCAGGAGAGTCTGATGTCTGCCAGAAGTGCCTTACAAAAGCACTGGAAGTCTTTGTCTGCGGGTGCGGCAGAGTTTGAGAACTTTGCCGGGCATAAGAATATGCTGCAGCTGATCCATCTGCGCTGGCTGGCAGTGATCGGACAGATTTCCACGATTCTGCTGGCAACGCAGGGATTCGGAATCCGTTTGCCGATTTTGCCAATGCTGTACGTGCTGGCGGTACTGATTGCATTCAATATCGGCAGCCATCTGCGCTGGCATGAAGAGGTCAGTGTTTCTAACCGCCAGCTGTTTTTCGCGCTGCTGGTCGATATCGGTACGCTGACCGCTCAGCTGTATCTGAGTGGCGGAACCGGCAATCCCTTTGCATTTTTATATCTTCTGCAGGTTATTCTGAGTGCAGTTCTGCTGGAAGTCTGGTCAACCTGGCTGGTCGTCGCCATTACGACAGTCTGTCTGATGGGGCTGTCACGCTATTCGCTGCCTTTGCAGCTTCCTTTTGATTCTCCGTTCAGTCTGTTTGGTCTGTACCGGGACGGCATGCTGATCTGCTTTTTGCTGAATGCAGGCTTGCTGGTGTATTTCCTGACCCGGATTAACCGCAATCTGAAAGAACGCGATGTGCAGCTGGCCGGTTTGCAGCAGCAGGCTGCAGAAGAGGAACACATCGTTCGCATGGGTTTGCTGGCGTCCGGTGCAGCGCATGAGCTGGGCACACCACTGGCGACCTTGTCAGTGATTCTTGGCGACTGGCGACGTATGCCGGAGTTTCGTGATAATCCGGAATTGCTGGAAGAACTGAATGAAATGCAGCATCAGCTCAAGCGCTGCAAGAGTATCGTGAGTGGTGTATTGTTGTCAGCCGGTGAAGCACGCGGAGAATCAGCCGCAAAAACGACGTTGAATCATTTTCTGGATGCGCTGGCGGAAGAGTTTCGAACGACTCGTCAGGTAACAGGATTTGAGTATCACAACCGTAATCCGGAAGATATTCCGGTCGTGTCCGATGTGGCGCTGAAGCAGATGATTTGTAATGTACTGGATAACGCACTGGAAGCATCGCCGGACTGGATTTGTTTCGAGGTCTTGCGCGAGCAGGATGCGCTGACCCTGCGTGTGACCGACCGCGGTCCCGGTTTCCGGGCAGCCATACTGGAAAAACTGGGGCAGCCATATCAATCGACTAAGGGGCGTGCCGGCAGCGGACTCGGGTTATTCTTTGTGATGAATGTTGTGCGTAAGCTGGGTGGTTCAGTCAGTGCGCAGAATCTGCCTTCCGGCGGCGCCTGCGTCGAAGTGCAGTTGCCGGTAACGGCGTTTAAGCTTTAATAAGGATAGGTGGCATGTCAGACAATCGTCTGTTACTGATCGTGGAAGACGATACCGCATTTGCGCGGACGCTGATGCGCTCTTTTGAGCGTCGCGGTTACACCGTGCTGCATGCTGACAATCTCGAGCAGGTCAGTGCATTGCTGACTGAGCACAAACCCGGTTATGCAGTGGTGGATCTCAAACTGAATGGCAATGCATCCGGGCTGGCCTGTGTGCAAATGCTGAACCGTCATAATGAAGATATGCTGATCGTGGTGCTGACGGGTTTTGCCAGTATTGCGACGGCTGTAGAGGCAGTGAAGCTGGGAGCATGTCAGTATCTGGCGAAGCCATCGAACACGGATGACATTGAAGCCGCGTTCGGGCATGTTGCGGGTGTCAGTGAACCCGAGTTACCGAATCGTGCAACCTCTATCAAGACACTGGAATGGGAAAGAATCCACGAAGTGCTGGTGGAGTCGGATTTCAATATTTCAGAAGCGGCCCGCCGGCTCGGTATGCACAGGCGAACTCTCGCACGCAAACTCAGTAAACAGCAGGTACGTTAATCTGTGGGCTTGTCCTTTGACATCCGCAGATAAAGGTCAGGCTGCAGAATTTCCATATATGTTTCCGGTTTTGCGAGCGCGCTGAAGCCGAATTGCTGATACAGCCCCCGCGCAGAACTGGACACCAGTACAAACCGGCGTAAATGCTGCAATTCCGGATGGGCCAGTAACTGTTGCATCAGCAATTTGCTGTAGCCGCGTCCGCGCACATTTTCCTCTACATAGACATCAACCAGATATGCAAAAGTGGCGTGGTCGGTAATGACGCGGGCAAATGCGACCTGCTGTCCCTGATCCCAGCCTGCAAAACACAGGGAATGCTGTAAGGATTTATCGAAAACAGCGCGCGGCAATCCTTTTGCCCAGGCGGAATGTTCTGAAAGAAAACGGTAAACCGCATCGAGATCCATCTGTTGAAGATCGGTCCGGATTTCCATTTTTCTCTCCTGTTTCAGTTCACTGGACAGCGACCGCCACTGACGCGCTCTATGCCGGCAAGATCCCGCCAGCTTTGTACTTCGGTATAACCCTCAGCATCCAGCAAGGCACGCACTGCTGCGGCCTGATCATAACCATGCTCCATCAGCAGCCAGCCGCCGGGCTGCAGACGAGTCCGCGATTCGCGGGTCAGTGTACGGTATGCGCTCAGGCCGTCACCATGATCGGTCAGTGCGGACAAAGGCTCAAACCTCAGATCACCCTGCGATAAATGCGGATCACCGGCCACGATATACGGCGGATTCGAAACGATCAGATCCCAGCGTTGTGCAGGAATCGTCCTGAACCAGTCGCTCTCAACCAGAGTTAGTGCGGACGTCGGCAAAATCCTGTGCGCATTTCGTCTTGCGACCTCTAAAGCGGCCGTACTGATGTCCGCAGCAGTGACTTGCCAGTCTGGGCGATGACTGGCGATGCTGATGGCAATCGCACCGGAGCCGGTGCCAAGATCCAGAACGCTGGCATTCGCAGGCCCTTTTTCCAGTGCCAGTTCAACCAGCAACTCCGTATCCGGACGCGGTATCAGAACAGCAGGCGTGGTGATAAAGCTGAGGCCGAAAAATTCCCGTTCACCGGTCAGATAGGCGATGGGCTCACCTGACAGACGGCGCTCCAGTAACACACGGATACTCTCGGCCTGCGCGGCTTCCGGTACGGTATCACCTTGCGTAATCAGCTGAATACGCGACTTACCGGTCACAAACATCAGCAGCATGCGGATATCGGTTTTATCCAGCGGAACCAGTTGCTCATATTCCGCCAGAGTCAGGCCGGGCTGGCGCCAGTCTTTCATCAGCGCGCGTCCGAGAAAATGCTGACCGGACGATTCTTTTGCAGCAGCAGGACCAGCAGCACGATTGCCATCATGCAGTACCACACCATGGTCCAGCCGGGAATCGATAAGCCAAGAATCGGTGCGTAAGGCGTGTCACACAGGCCATCTGCACGGAACACGGATGGCAGTAAGTCTGCCAGGAAAATTTTATTCAATCCGGTTTCCAGCGGATCGATGCCGCAGGAGGTGGCCGGGTTCGCGAGGACATATAAGTGTTTGCCCGCAACACCTGCTCCCCCCAGTGCAGAAACCAGCGCCAGTGCGGTTGCAGGGCGGCGAATGCCATTAAACAAGCCGGCAATCAGCGCAAATAAACCGATACCGATAAATGCATAGCGCTGCAAAACACACAAAGGGCAGGGAAGCATATCCAGCGCAAGTTGCATGTACAACGCGGCACCGATCAGACTGAAGCAGATTGCGGCGATACCAAAATAAACATAAGAATTCAAACGCATGGTGTTCACTCAAATAAGAGGAGGTCGTCAGCTTACCTGAATTCAGGCTTGCAGATGCGACTGGTTTTGCAGGCCACGGCAGGTCAGCACGATTGTTCTGACTTGTTCAGACTGTTTAATCGTCGCCCAGTTCCGCAAGCAGCTCTGCCTGATGTTCTGCAATCAGGGCATTGGTCAGTTCATCCAGTTCACCGTCCATGATGAAATCCAGCTTGTACAGCGTCAGATTGATGCGATGGTCCGTCATGCGGCCCTGCGGATAGTTATAGGTACGGATACGTTCACTACGGTCACCGGAACCGATCAGGCTCTTACGTGTCGCAGCTTCTTTCGCTTGTTTTTCGCGGATCTGGCCGTCCATGATGCGGGTTGCCAGCACACGCATTGCCTGCGCTTTGTTCTGATGCTGACTGCGGCCGTCCTGACATTCAACCACAATGCCGGTTGGGATGTGCGTAATACGGACTGCGGAATCTGTTTTATTAATATGCTGACCACCTGCACCACTGGCACGGAAGGTATCAATGCGCAAATCTGCATTATTGATAACAACATCGTTCAGCTCATCCGCTTCCGGCATCACCGCAACAGTGCAGGCTGATGTGTGAATTCTGCCCTGCGTTTCCGTTGCGGGAACCCGTTGCACGCGATGACCACCGGATTCAAATTTCAGACGGGAGTAGGCGCCGAAACCGGCAACACGGATAATCACTTCTTTGTAGCCGCCGAGTTCGGATTCCGATGCAGACATCAGTTCAATCTGCCAGCGTTGTCGTTCTGCATAGCGTGTGTACATCCGCAGCAAATCGGCGGCAAATAAAGCAGCTTCATCACCGCCAGTCCCAGCACGGATTTCCAGCAGAATATTTTTTTCATCATTCGGATCTTTTGGCAGCAACATGGTTTGCAATTCTTTTTGTAATTGCTCCATGCGCTCGCGTGCCTGCTGAATTTCATCCTGAGCGAATGCCTTCATTTCCGGATCTGCGAGCATTTCCTGCGCATCTGCCTGATCGCTGAGCGCTTGCTGGTACTGGTGATATAAGGCAACCACTGGCTCCAGCTCTGCATGTTCCCGGTTCAGCTTCCGGTATTGCTCCATATCGTTGGTGATACCTTCCTGTATCAGCAACTGGGACACTTCATGTAATCGTTCCGCCAGCTGTTCCAGCTTGGCAAGCATTGAAGGTTTCATTTTGAATAATCGGTGAGGGTGTTACGAGACAGCCCGGCGGGCTGATATTCTGAAGCAGGCAGTGCGAATGCATTGCCTGCGAAGGGACGGGTATCTAACGCTTAGTGCGGAATAATTGCGGCAGCAGACTGGCGAGGCGCGCACGGTCATCACCGCTGGCCTGATGCAGGGCTTGTTGCGGGCCGTGCAGGAATTTAGCCGTCAGTCCGCGAGACAGCGCTTCCAGCACCTGTTCCGCATCATCGCCACGCGCCAGCATACGGCGGGCACGATCCAGTTCAGCCAGGCGTAACTGTTCGGAGCTTTCATGCAAATCCTGAATGACCGGCACAATGGCGCGGCCATCCATCCAGTGCATAAACGAACGCACACGGTTTTCAATGATGGCTTCTGCCTGAGCGACGGCAGCCTGACGGTTTTCAATGCCAGTTTGAACAACCGAGCCAAGATCATCAACCGTATACAAAAAAACGTCATCCAGCTTGCCGACTTCAGGCTCGATATCGCGCGGAACCGCCAGATCGACCATAAACACCGGGCGGTGGCGGCGTGCGCGAACAACGCGCTCCATGAGTCCTAAGCCAATAATCGGTAAAGACGACGCTGTACAGGACACGATAATGTCGAACTGAGACAATTGCTCGGGTAAATCAGCCAGACGAATCGCTTTCCCATTAAACCGGTGTGCCAGTGATTCGCCGCGCTCCAGTGTACGGTTAGCAATCGTCAGTGATTTCGGATTTTGCGCCGCAAAGTGCGTTGCACAGAGTTCGATCATTTCGCCTGCGCCGATGAACAGCACATTCTGACCGGCAATATCATCAAAAATCCGTTGTGACAGGCGTACTGCGGCAGCCGCCATGGAAACGCTGTGCGCGCCGATTTCGGTCGTACTGCGAACTTCCTTTGCGACGGCAAACGTGCGCTGGAACATCTGATGTAGATAAGTGCCGAGTCCGCCGGCTTCATCCGCCTGGCGCACGGCATTTTTCATCTGACCAAGAATCTGTGCTTCGCCCAGTACCATGGAATCCAGCCCTGAAGCGACACGGAATGCGTGGCGGACAGCGTTGTCCTGCGGCAGCGTATACAGATGCGGGCGCAGGTCACCGTAAGAAAGCTGATGAAAGTCAGCAAGAAAATGTGCGGCAGCATCGACCGGATTGTCTGCACTGCAGGCCGCGTACAATTCGGTGCGGTTGCAGGTGGACAGAATGGCAGCTTCATTATTGCCGGATGATGAACCCGAGGCACGCTGACCGAACCAGCTGCGCGCTGCAGCAACCGCCTGACCAATTTGCTCAGGCGCAAAAGCAACCTTCTCCCGCAATGCCAGCGGGGCAGTTGTATGGTTCAGGCCTACAGCGGTCAGTATCATGCTCATCAGGATTCAAAGTTCAGCCTGCATTATAGCGCGGTATCCCCGAGTCTGACCGACAGCGTGGATTTGATATGCCTCAAAACTGGCTCGAAGGCATTTGTATTGTGAAGGTAGTTCCTTCGTTCGGCGCGCTCTGAAAGCTGATATTTGCCATATGCCGGTCTATCACGGCTTTCACGAATACCATTCCAAGCCCGACGCCGTCGTTCTTAGGTTGTTCCGCTGTTTTGAACCGCTGGAAACGCTGAAATAATTTACTTTGTTCCGCCCGCGGTATGCCGTATCCCTGATCAGCGATGTGACACTGTATGACCGAACCATTCATATCCTGTTGCAATTCCAGCGTACAGGTAATGGTTGTGTTGTGCGGGCTGTATTTGACGGCGTTCGAAATCAGATTAGTCAGTACACGGGTCATCAGGGAACGGTCAGCACGAACCGGAAATTCTTTTTCCGGAATTTCAGTGCGGATACGTATTTTCTTACTGCGTGCCAGTGACCACATTTCTTCGGTGGCATCGATCAGCATGTCCTGAAAATCGACTTCTTCAAACCGGTAATCCTGCGACTCTGCGCGGGCCAGCTGAACAAAGTTATCTGCCAGTCCGAGCGTAATCCGCGATGCGCGTTCAATGCGATTCATGAATTCATCATTGTCCAGCGCAGTTTCCGGATCCTTTTGCATTTCCAGTAGCGCAAGAATGGAAGCCTGAGGGCCACGCATATCATGAGAAATAAAATGCAGCGTTTCATCACGGCTGCGTTCTGCAGCACGAATCGCGGTGATGTTCACCATGCTGACGATCCAGCCGGTCAGATGTTTATCTGCATCGTAACAAGGCGCACTTTTAATCAGTAAGTCTTTGCCGGCAGGATCGCGTACCTCAATTCCCTGCGCCATCAGGCGTGTTTGCTTCAAATCCAGTAAATCCCACCAGCTGAAACTCTGTGAGTGCACAGGATCTGTATTGACCGGCTGCGACATTTTGGCGAACAGATACGGCACCAGTGCATCATTGACCTGCGGAATCCCGATGCCGGCAAAATAGGCGCGGGCCGGCTGATTGGATAAAACAACGTTGCCGTCCGTGGTGGTAACCAGTGTCGCATCCGGCAGGCTGGCCAGACTATCTGTCACAAACTGGCGTAAATTGCGGACGCGGCTTGCCGCATCGTGCACCGCCTGAATATTTTTTTCCAGTTTGTCAGTCAGAACGGTCTGAAGTTCGCTTTCTGCTTTTTCGTCCTGAAATTCAGGCAAAAGATCTGGTTCCTGCTCAAGTAAGTGCAGCTCTGCGCCGAGATAGCGGATTGCTGCTTCCAGGCGGCGCCAGCTCCACAAAGGATAGGCGATGATAAGACTGAGCAGGGCGGGTGCCGGATTGATCCAGTGTCCTGCGTGTAAAAGCGCACCGCTACTGATGACAGTGAGTACGAAGATTGTGGTCGTGCCGATCAGCGCTTTGCGTGGCGTCAGCCACAGCAGGCAGCACATCGCGAGTAAAACGGGAATCAGATTGACAATCGCTGTCAGCCAGACCGATGCCGGTTCAATCGCACGGTGTTCCAGCAGGCTTGCGAGGATGTTGGCATTGATTTCGATGCCGGATACAACACCGTCATTACCGGTCACCGGTGTGGGGAAGGAGTCAGCCATACCGGTTGCTGTCGGGCCGACCAGCACATATTTACCTTGAATAAAGCTGGCCGGAACCTCGCCACGCAGAACTGCTACGTATGGCACGGACGTAAAATGTCCCGCACCACCCGAATAGGGAATCTGCATATGGTAGTCACGCAACCAGCTGCTTTGGTTTGGCGAAGTCTTTCGTTCAGAGAGTGGTAAGCGACTGCCAGGAATCCAGGTTTCTGTGCCGGATGCAATATTCTGGCCGACGTTCTTCAAGGCAAGCGAGAAGTGAGGCCACCATTCCGTACCGGTTCCTTCCCGCAGAAATACACTGCGAGCCACACCATCTTCATCCAGTTCAATATGAATGTGTCCGGCCTGCCTTGCTGCGGCCGCAATCTGTGCAGCCGGTTTTGCCGCACTCAATCCCTGACCTGCGCTTTGAGATGTGATTGGTACCACAACGTTTCCGGCTTCTTTCATGGCCATGGCCAGCGCCTGATCAGCCGGTACACTTGCATCTGCAGCGACTGAATTATCAGCCTCCGTGAAAAGTACATCCATGCCGATTGCCAGCGGTTTTGCTGCGCTCAGCTGACGAATCAGTGCAGCGTGATGCTGCCGTGGCCAGGGCCATTTGCCAAGCTCATTCAGGCTGTAATCATCAATTGCCACGATCAGAATATCTTCACGAGCGGGGCGGGAGTCGAGCTGCATCATGCGGTCGTACAGACCAAGTCCTGAGCGTTGCAGGATGCCTGAGGCACTGACCACTGCTGTCAGAATCAGCAATAGCAAACTGAGGATCAGCCATTCCCGAAAAGCGATTTGCCGGACTTCTGAACGATGCTTACTCATGAGATCAGAATCCGGTACGGACTACGCCATCATTGCTGCGAATGGCTTCGCCGCTACTGTCTGTCCAGCGAGCCTCAATCCGGATTTTCTGAGCGGCAGAAAATGCGCCGACGTAGCCGTCTGCGTCCGTCGCTTTGACGCGAATGTAGTAATCGCCGGAAGGCGGGCGCGGCAGTTTCAGTTCCGCTTCAGTTAATTCCTTGCTCAGATAAAGGCTGGAAAAATCCGCTGTAGTTGCAATCTGAATCAGGAAACGCTGCCTCGGTTCGGATTGCCAGTTAATTGTGATGTCTTTACCTTCTGAGTCGCGGAAATTCGCGCCCGGCTGCACAGGCATTTTAACAAACGTCTGTGTGTCGCTGAACGGTCCCTGGTCAGCTATGCCGTTTTTTTGCGCGATACTGGCAACCCGCCAGTAATATCGCTGGTCTCCGAGCTGGTCTGTGCTGAATTGCGTATCACGCAGATCAGGCTGATCGATAAGCGGTTGTCGGAATTCCGGCTCTGTCGCGACCTGAATCCGGTATGCATTTGCCTGAGCGGCTTCTGTCCACACAAAACGGACTTGTGTTGCGCGGATCTTGTTTTTGGGTTCCGAAGTAAATGGTGGCTCTGGTCTTGCTTTCAGGGTAAAGGCGGTAACAGATGGCTTTCCTTCAAGGCCCTGGGCATCAATAGCTGTCGTTCGCAGGTAATAGCGGCCATCGTCAAGGCTGTCGAACTTAAAGCGCGGTTGCGTGAACCTGCCTTCCTGCAAAATATCCAGCGCCTCTGCATCACGGGCGATTTGCGCTCGGTAGGCAACGGCACCGCTGACGGCTTGCACATTGAATACCATGGTCGGGCGGATCTGTAGCTGGCTCGCAGTATCAGGCTGAGGCGGAGGCAGCAAGTCAACCGGAGCGCCGACGCCTTTGCCCGTAGTCAGATTGCCTTTTCCGGCAGTAACCAGTGTTTGCTTTGTTTTTTTGGTGGCAGCCATTCCGACAGCGACGCCGCCTTCCAGTACCTCACTTGCAGTACCGGTATCAGTGACACCGACACGGAAGTGTGTGCCGCGCACACCCGCAACGGCCAGTGGCGACCGCACTTCGAAACGCCCTTTATTGCTGACCAGTGACGTTACCCGTGATTCTACTTTGCCTTCGAGTACTGATACTTCGGTGCGAGGACTGGAGGTGAAACGGGTTTTACGCAATTTACTCAGTGATACCGCGCTGTTTGACGGGATGGAAATGCGCGACTCATCAGGCAATGCCAGTGTCATGAAGCCGCCTTTTCCGGTACGGATTTCCGTTCCTTCTTTGAGAATTGCGCCAACCGTTGCCACAGTGTCAGCACCTTTCAGCGGACGTATCACCGGTGAGCCGGCCATCGCGACAATTTTCGCTTCACTTTCTTCATCCGGCAGCAGGGTCAGCGGGATATGTATGTTCGTTCCGATCGGAATCGTACGGTCATTACTGATCTGATTGCGTTGTCCGATCGCCGACCAGTTGCGGGTTGTTCCGGTGAACTGCTGAGAAATATCCATCAGCGTATCGCCTTGCCGCGTTGTGTAAATCAGGTCGCTGGCGGTGGTTTTCAGTTCAGCCGGATTTACCGGCGCCAGAGCTGCCAGGGCTGGTTGATACAAAGCGGAAATCAGAAAGGCGAGAGAAACGGAAGGAATGGCTGAACGCATAAGAAAACCCGGTGGTCAAAACGAAGCGGGTCAGACTAGCTGACCCGTGAATACTTTATTCTGCAGTGACTTGTTCCAGTCGGTAGCCGTAGCTGTAGACCGGCGCCAGACGGTAGCCATTCTCTGGCCGCAACTCCAGTTTGCTGCGTACCCGGGATATGTGCGTATCCATCGTGCGGGACGGGATATCGACATCACGTGACCATACAGCTTCCAGAATGTAGGCACGCGATAAAGGGCGACCCAGATTGCGGAACAGCAGTAATGCCAGATCGAACTCTTTCTGGGTCATTTCGATCGCTTCATCATTCATCGTTACGCGACCGGCACGTGTTTCGAATTTATAGTTGCCGAACTGCAGGGTTTCGGAGGCTGTCTGGGTAGGATAGGCGCGACGCAGCAGCGCTTGAACGCGCGCGACCAGTTCGCTGCGGCGTATCGGTTTGATCATGTAATCATCCGCACCCGCAGCGAGACCCTGAACAATATCTTCTTCGCCTGAGCGGCTGGTCATGAACAGAACGGGCAGCGTCGGAGACAGTTTTTCTCGCACCCAGTGCAGTACTTCCGTACCGCTCAGATCAGGAACCTGCCAGTCCAGAATCAGCATGTCGTAACTTTCACGACGTAACTGATGCAGCATATCCTTCCCACTCAGAAAAGGATGGCAGGTATGACCCGCAGCATTCAGGATGGTACAGACCAGTTCCAGCAGATTGTTATCGTCGTCGAGTACAGCGATTCTCATAATTATTACCGTCGTGACAGGCGGGGGTTGTGTTTCTTGTCATTATAACGAATGTATGAACAAAACCCGCAGCTTCAGTCGAATCGGTGAGCAGTGCGATGCTCACTCCCTTTTGCCGGGATATTCGTTGAAACAGAGGTTTTGCGCATTTTGTCTGCCAAGAATATCTGAGCATGAGGAATTTGCAAGCATAAAACGCAACACAATATTTTTCATATGTCGGGCGTCAGTCTGTTACAGCGTGGTTAACTACGATTTTCCATGTCAGGCAATACTACATTCACGTCCAGAACCTCGAGGTTGCCCTGTCTGTCCAGTGATACCTTAATGTCATCAGGGTTGACTTTGGTATATTTGGAAATAACGGCAATCAGTTCTTCACGTAGTGCCGGAAGGAAATCATAGCCATTTCCTGTTCTTTCGCGCGCAATAATAATTTGCAGGCGTTCTTTGGCAGTGTTCGCTGTTTTTGGTTTGCTGTTAAATAAAAACGAAAGCAGGGCCATATTATTTACCTCCGAAAATGCGCTGCAGTAAGCCGGGCTTTTCGTAGTTGATAAAACGCAGCGGCATCTCCTGACCGAGATAGCGGGCAACGATGTCCTGATACGCTTCGGACACATCCGAGCCTTTCATATGAATTGCCGGCGTACCCTGGTTGGATGCATGTAATACCGCTTCTGATTCCGGCACCACGCCGATCAGCGGAATACGCAGAATTTCCTGAACGTCGGTGTAGGACAGCATTTCACCTGCCTCAACGCGTTTCGGGGAATAGCGGGTAATCAGCAAATGTTCTTTGACAGGTTCACCACCGTTCTGCGCACGGCGTGATTTGGCCTGAATAATGCCGAGAATACGGTCGGAATCACGAACCGATGACACTTCCGGATTTGTGACAACGATTGCTTCGTCCGCAAAGGTCAGTGCCATGACTGCGCCTTTCTCAATGCCGGCCGGTGAGTCGCAAACGATATATTCAAATTCCATTGCTGCGAGGTCGTTGAGAACCTTTTCCACGCCTTCTTCAGTTAATGCGTCTTTGTCGCGTGTTTGTGATGCAGGTAATACAAACAGGTTGTCGCAGTGTTTGTCTTTGATCAGTGCCTGATTCAGTGTTGCTTCACCACTGATAACATTAATCAGATCGTACACAACGCGGCGTTCGCAACCCATGATCAGGTCCAGATTACGCAGGCCAACGTCGAAATCAATCACAGCGGTTTTATGGCCGCGCAACGCGAGACCGGATGCAAAGCTGGCGCTGGATGTGGTTTTGCCCACTCCGCCTTTACCGGATGTCACAACAATGATTCTTGCCACAAATCGCTCCTTTAATGAATCTGAAATGATGGATGTTTGCCGGTGATTCAGCTTGCTGAACTGACGGCGGACAATTCAATACTGTCGCCCTGCAGTTTGACCTGTACCGGTGTGTTGCCGGGCAGGTCTGGAAAGCCGTTTTCAAACGTTCGGTAGATGCCCGCAATGGAAACCAGTTCCGGTTCCATAATCCGGGCGAAAATCCGGGCTTGTGTGTCGCCGGTGGCGCCGGCAAGTGCGCGCCCGCGTAGCGGCGCGTAAATATGAATGCTGCCATCAGCGATGACTTCTGCGCCGTTATTCACTGCAGCCATGATGATCAAATCACCGCCGCGCGCGTAGATGCGCTGGCCGGCACGTACGGGATGATCAATTACCATGGCAGGCTGGCTACGGTACACAATCTGAGGTTCCTGTGCTGGCGCCGGTTCTGGTGTGGCAGGCGCTTGAGTAATCTCGGAACTCACTTCGGCGACATGTTCGGAGCGGGATTTGCTCACAATATCAATACTGAGTCCCAGTTCGCGTAACACGGCTTCTTCATCGTCGCTGGCGTTTCTTACAGCGACAACATGTAACCCGTAGCGTCGCAACAATGCGAGCATCGCAGTCCAGTCCGGTTGCTGACCGCTGACTGCGGCGACGTCAATGACAGCGAGTTCATCGTCAAAATAGTCAGGAGAGCCTGCTGTCATGGCGCGCAGAGCTTCTTCCATTCTGACAGGATCGGCATCGCTGATTGAAATAACAACTGCCACCACCGTGGATATCTTGACTTCTATCGCCTTGCCGCTGGAATTGATTTGCATAAGTCGGATAAGTAAATACGCGCAACAGACTGATCATACACGGATGCAGCGGATCACCTGCTAAAAGACTAATGCTACCAACTGCTGCACAGGATTGCAAAAAACTCAGCGCTGGATGTGGTGGTGGCGCAAGAAACAGTGTGGGAGATGTATCGGAGAAGTGATTTTTCGGCGCAGAAAACAAAAAACGCCGCACTAGGCGACGTTTTGTATATTTTGGTGGCCCGGGGCGGAATCGAACCACCGACACAAGGATTTTCAATCCTATCTAACACCTACACATTAGCCAACTTTACCCAATAAATCAGCAGTTTACAATCTCTTATACCTCTTTAGTGGATGGTTGCGCCGCTTTCCTGTTGACAATTGGTCGACTGGGTGAGATCCACTACTTTTATTGCGGCAATAAAAAACCGCCTTATCGGCGGTTTCTTATTGATCGTTTTATCTGCAGTAAGGCAATTAAGCCGTCGCGGGAATTTGTTACTGCTCCAAATTTCCCACCAGTTGGAGAAATCTTACTCAAATCCGGTTATTCTGTCAAATACTTTTCGGCTTGGATTTGTTGATACAAGTCACGAAGTTCTTGTGTTTGGATTTCAAGCGCATTTTGACCAAAATGACTTTCCCACGACACTGCAATTTCTTTAATTAACTCTAATTCTTTATTTTTCTTTAACAAATCGTCATATTTTGATTGTAAATTAGTTATCTCTTCTTCTAGTGCATGCATTTTTATTAATTCAGCTTCCTGCTCCTTGAGCTTTTCTTTGCATGCTTCATAATCCGTAACACCAATTGAGTGCATGAGAGCGGACATCATGAGACGCTTCTCATGGGCAGACAATTTTTTAAAGTAGTTTGTCTTTCTTCCTTGTTTCCGAAATTTTCCTTGCTGAAAATACGTTGCTGGCGGCAATATTCTCCTTATTGAAACAGTCTCAAGCATTGAGCAAAGTGCCCAACTATCCTTGCCAGAAGAACCATAAAAACAAAGGTCACTAAGAGTATCTCTACTTAATTTAAAAGCAGATTTGTCACCGGCATCAGGTTCTGCCGACGTGACTGGTATGACTTGCACCCGGTTACTAAATGCCTTTACGACAATAGCTAGTCGTCTCTTTTGCATTTCGCCTAACTGAAGCGTGTCGCTATAGCGCTTGTTTGATTTAATTTGACCATCCATATGGCCAGCACTCTGAAAAAAGCCATAGTCCACCTCAACCAAAGTACCTGACCAAAGAATTCTAGAAACAGCAAAACGATTTTTTTTTACTGTTTGTTGAAGATATTCAATGGGATGCGCCGAAATTTCTCTTCTCAAAAAAATTGTGTAAATTGTTGGTAGCGTAGTTGTTTTAGGCGATACGGAAACGTCTTCAACATGCCATACATATTGGTTAATATCGAAAAATTTCTTAATAAAAAAACTATCTTTTACTGGAATCAGTACTTCATCTATCTCGTTAAGCAGTTCCGACCCGATCTGCCGTAAAGATACTGCTCCAGCCATTTGATTTACTAATTCGAAATATTTAACCTCAATACTATTCATGACTTTCCATGCAGAAGGAGAATTTGAAAAACAAATTTGCCATTTTTTTTATAAATAATGCTAAGAATTTTAACAGAAGTAACAGGTAATATTATTGCTATAAAAGCAATTTAGCGCTCATTGACTTGCCAAAGCCTCCGGCGGCGTTCGCCACGTGGCAGGGGTGCAGGCAACCCTTCGGGTCGCTTCGCTCTGCCTGCATCCCTACCGTGAGCGTACATCGCTGCACACTTGTAAAGGGTGCGCTGCGCCGATTCAAAAACAATTTCCCGCCAGCCAGCAAAAGTTTTTTTCGAGTAGTCAAAAAAAGTCATCCAACAGTATTTTCGTCTGATCGCGGGAAATTCTTTTTGCCTCGCCCTTGACAAGTATTTCGCTAGAAAGGCCCCGAGTAGCAATCTAGCTTGAAAATACGAACAGTTGTCGTAAATGAAAATAAGTGGCAATATGTAAATATTTCCAATAAACAACATCGAGGGCTAAAATGCATCCGGTTATTCAAAAGACGTTTGGTGGACTATCAAAAGAGTACTATTTTCGGCAGTTTGTTTTTGGATTGTTGTTTCCAACTATTGTTGTATTCATGACTGGACAAGCGAAGGTGGCAACCCCAATTTTTTCGTATGTTCTTTTTGTGGTTAATTCCTTGCTTTATCCATACTCCAGATTCGTCTACGAGAGTGTTATCGGCTTTATCGTCGGGAAAAATGTATTTTATGTTAACGCGATTTTCATGCTTATTGTTAAGTTAATTACAATGACACTATGTTGGGCATTTGCAATTTTTATTGCGCCAGTTGGACTCGCATACCTCTATTTCGCCAATAGCAAATAAATAAGGCTACACATCAAAGATAGCGCAAGGCATTAGAAGCTTGAACTACATTCTAAATTTAATGCGCACAGCATTAGTTTGTGGGTGAAAAACCGTGTATTTGAAAACCGAATGTACGGTTTTTCACCCACAAATCCCCCATGAAAATCCATCAAATCTTGTGGGTGAGACACCGTAAAACAGGAGGATTTCGGTCACTGCTCGCCAAAACGTACGTTTGCTGACCGAAAATTGGTTAAAACACTCCCGAAAAAGCACTGAAACCCGATTTAGAGCGCTAAATTTGTGGTGAAAATAGCAATGTCTTGTGGGTGAAAAACCGTGAATTTGAAAACGTAACGTACGGTTTTTTACCCACAAATTCCCTATGAAAACTCATCAAATCGTGTGGGTAAAACACCGTAAAACATGCAAATTCCGGAAACTGTCTGCTGAAAAGTGCATTCACTGATCGAAAATTGGTTAAAACTTCGCAAAAATATGCCGGAATTCGATTTAGCGCGCTAAATTTTGAGGTGAAAACAGCAATAGTTTGTGGGTGAAAAACCGTCAATTTGAAAACGTAACGTACGGTTTTTTACCCACAAATCGAGATCAATTCGAGATCTTTTCGACCTGCAGGAGAAGCAGGATTTCAGTCTGAGAAGTGTTGATGCTGTTCGCATGAAGCCGCTTAGGAAGAAAGGAAAGGCCATTATGTGTGGCGGTCTCTTTATTCTGCTTAAGTCCACCAATCACGATGAGTTCTTTATCGGCCACGCTGATGTTTGTCGTGATTTGTCGCTTCGTCAACGTTGGGGAGTTATTGACCCCGGTTTCGGTTTTGGCGAAATCGCTGATCTGCTGTTCTATGGACATATCGATTACAGCATCTCTAACAGTCGGTGACAGGCTCAGAATGACCCCGGAAGACTTATATTCAATCGACTGGAAGGGCTGAGAGCTGTTTGCAGCGTAATTAATTGCCCCGAGGGTAGGAACGTCCTGCCCAACCGTAAAACGCGCCTGTGAGCCTGATTTAATGCGTACCTGTGGGGTTGAGATTGCTTTGAATCGCGTATCGCCGGACAGTGCAGAAAGTGCGGAATTAAAACTCGGGGATTTGATTGAAATCGAGTTGGCGAGAGCACTAGTACCAGATATTGCGAGACCTAACTTGCCGTTCAGCAAGTTGATGGCCAGTTCGAATGCAGATGAATCTGTTTCGCCCGTGGATACCTCAAAAACGACTGCTTTTGCAAAAATCTCTCCGACCTGGATATCGACTTGAGGGAGCAAAGCATTGAGTACGGCGATTTCTTCCTTTGTTCCATGAAAAACAAGTGTGTCACTTTCTTGATCGATCAATGCACTTGCAGTGCCTGGAGGTGCTTCTGTGGGCGATTTTTTATCTGTTGACGTTTGATGAACAGCCCGGCTAATAGTGAAGCCACCAGTTTTAAAAAGCGGAGACAACAAGGAAACAAGGTATGAGCCAGCCCGGAAGCGCGGTTTATAGACGCTGATTTCCATCGCTGCTTCAGAAGCTTTTGATGCCTTTATAGGCGCTACGAAGTCCACGCCATTTTTTCGTTCGACGGAAAGATCCAGCGAACTCAGAAAGTTTTCCCAAAAGGTTTTGAGATCTCCGTTACTTGAGTCAAAGCGGAATGAAACCAGCCGATCATCTTTCAGGATCGCAGGATCTATGACGAAAGGTTGCTTCAATGCTTCCAGATACACAAAGCCGATGATCTGTGAAACGAGCACACCCTGAAAATCAAATTTTACAGGTGCCTTTGTTTGTATTTGCGGCGCCATCTTTTCCGGTGGTCGCGTTTTGACCGGTTCAGCAAAAGCTGTGCCGCAGGCAACCGCAAGAATGCATATCGGCATTTTCATTTTGCAGCACCTCCCGCCACCTGATTCTGTGTTGGCTGGTTACCGGACCAGCGCGTAACACGTTCACCTTCCAAGTCACCAATGATGGACGCATTGCTTCCATAGAACATCGATGGCGATTCGACGCGTAGTTTTCCGGCTGTATTTGTGACGACTATCCAGCGTTCGTTACCTTGCGAAATCTCTCCGACGACATGCCACGATTCCGACATCGCTTTTACTTGTGCTTGTGCTGCAGGTATCTGTTGGGGCGTAACTGGGTCAATTCTTTCAGCCAGTGGCGCTTTCGCAGACTGTTGTGCCGGATGAAAAAATTTCCAAACGGTATAGGTCGAAATAGCGCCGAGAATAAGAACGCCGGTGACGTAGTACCAGAGTACTTTATTTGCTAAGACATTTTGTCGTTTGTCGATAGATTGCTCGGTACCAGAACCGCCTGTGTAACTCTGATACAGCGGAAAGATTTCAGGATCGTATTTTTTCTGGCGGTTATCGATTCGCGTTTTTGCGTTGATTTTCCAGCCCTCATAGATCTCGACACGATAATGCTTTGTGAGCCCGAGGGACTTGTGTTTATGCATCTTGAAGGCGAATTCGATGACATTGCGTACGGATCGATGTAAGCCGGAAATATCCTGTGTCATCAACACCACGTCGCAAGTAATACCTGTTTCCGCATGGACATAGTGACGATGCATCCGGAAAAATTGCATGTGTTCATGCGATAGTTTGCCGCTGTCCGTTCCCCAGAAGCGCCAAGCTTCATCGATCGCCACAAGATCACCACCTTTTACGATGGACTCTAATTCCGGTTTTTCTTCGTCGGGAAAAAACTGTGGCTGGCTAATCCTATCGTTTTCAATATGAACGATGGTTCCGAGTTGTTCGCGTTCAGACCCGCGCTTTTTTATCAGGTATGCGTGAATTCTTTCTTCATTGATCCCGGCGACATTGGTCACGACGCGACGCCCTTGTGCGATTGCGTCAACGATCACGGAGGAAACAACTTCGAAACTTTTGCCAGACCCCTGTAGCCCAACGTATGCATTGATCGCCATCATTATCCGATCAATGGAATGCGACGGATGATGAACCGCGTTACGTAAGCCGAAACGACCAGGCGAAGTCCTGTCGGAAAATTCATCAGATCTAGGAAATACCAAACGCCTGACGGAATTCCGAGCAAGGCATTATTTAATGATCCGGCTTGCTCTGCGCCGGGCAGCATGCCTGCATTTTTAAGAATCGGAATGATCTCGCGGATTGCCAGATACAGAACCGTGAACAAAATAAACTTGATGGTAGCGGCTCGAAGAACGAAGCCAAAAATGCTGTTAAATGCAGATAGTAAGATTCCAAACAAAGCTGCTGGCATATCTTCCTCACGCTGAAAGCAAAATTAAAATGCCGATGATTACCCACATGAGCAATGTGATGCTGCCAATCGTGGCACTGTGTTGCTGCGCTAAATTGCAGTGTGTATCAATAACGAAGTGCTTATCGAAGGCATCGAACTCTGGTTTTGGGCACTCAGATGCATGTTGAGGGACCTGAAATTTTTTCAGTTCAGGAAACAGCTGAGTCAGCGGTGAAATTGCGGAGTCTGCTGTTGGTGCATCGGTGAGTGTTGGCGATGCGACCTGTGGATCTCCGCCGAGATCAACACGAGGTGCATTGACGACTGCAACGTTATAAATGGCGTTAGGATCCGGGTTTTTCGGGTTCTCAGGCTGAGTAGCCGCGTTCGCTACCGGACTGATTACAACTTCAGTAGCTGCTGCTGAATTCGCAGGCAGTAACAAGTCTTCGACAACAGGAACAGCCTTCGGGTTTTCAACGCGCCAGCCTGCCACATCCGTTTCTGTAATAGGACTGGTCACTGAATATGGCAATCCTTTATAGCCGGGTGCTGACGCTGCGAGTTTCCATGCTTGATCAGCCAATTTTGCCAAAGCACTGTCTGATAAGGGCTGCTGTCTGATGGAAGGCGATACTGCCCTCTTCGCATCATCCAAATTCTTATATGGCACTGCGATATCGATAGATCCAATTTGAATTTCTGCAGTTTGAGAGTTCCAAGGGGAAGGTGTTTTTCCGTTTTGCCACTCTAAACAGTCATCACGAATGTCTATGCATTGAATTTTTATGAGTCCTTGTCCAAGAAGCCGTGGAGATCCGTTTGCAGAAAATTCAAAGTATGGCGGAACCAGCCATGACCAGGAGCGGATGATCGGCCCTACATCAGACTCAACCGCCCTACCAACATTAGGTTTTATCAGATCGAAGGCGGGGAAATTTGCGGTTAGATCTTCGAGGCTATTAAAAATTGCATATGCGTATCCATGTGAGACAGGGTCAACGACTGGCAGTGTCCATTTAAATAGAATCGGTTCACTGGGCAATAATGGAAAGAGATTGCAAAACTGTGATGGCTTGCAGTACGCATCTTTATAGATTTTCAAACCCTGTGTTGCAAAGCGTTGATAGAAATTTTGAGAGTTGGTTATTGCTACTGGCGTATAGGGAGTAGGGTTAGATTGCACTCCTTCAGAAAAGACAATCCCGCCATTTTGCAATTTGATAGTCGATTTTCCCGCAACAATTGCGGCACCTACTGCCAAAACGCCTAAGCTGGCCGCAATCGTTAACCAAACAGGAGCGCCAGCGATGGCAAGAGTAACCCCGGCAACAGTTGACACTGCGTTTACTGCTGTGAGCGATTGAGATGCACCTGTTAATGTTGCCGCAATTCTCGGATCGTTTGCTGCGAATCCACGTGCAACAGCAACTCTTGTAATCACTCCGCCAATTGCTCTATTCACTACAAAATTTGCAGCGGGTGCCGGAAGCGCTTGGGACTGAGCTGGGAATTGATGCGCAAGCAGCGTAGCGCAAACTAAGCCGCACAGAATGGCTCTCTTGTGACGATAGACGAAGTTCATCGAAAAATCCCCGCGAGCCAGAAAATAATTTTAAAAAACACAACTATAAATAGGATGATGGCGGCATAGGCGATGGCGACTTCAGCGATGCGACGTTTGAATTCATAGACAATCCAAAATGGGATAAATACAGGTCCGACCAAGGCTGCCCAAAATGGTGAACTCTCTTCATTGTGGTAGATGAGTGCGAAAGCCACCGCGTAGTAAATGATGAAAAGAACTCCGAGCAAATTCAGGAAAATTTCCCACATATTGCCTCCTAGTTTTTTAAAGCGGCGACAACAACCCAGCCGCAAACAATTCCAAATGCGAACATGAATAAGTACCAAAGCTGATTGATCGTCATTTTTCTTTTCTCCAAATGAAAAAAGGGGTGGCCCCCCCTTTTTTTTGATGCGGCCAGATTATTTGCCGCGAACCATTGAGATAACGGTACGCGCACCTTTAATTGCCAGATACAGCGTCATCAGAGATGCAGAGATTGCGAGTACTGCAGTGATGACCGATGAAAAGTTGACGGAGCTGGTCAGTGGGGACAGATCTGGTCCATCTGCAGCCATCGCTGCACCGGAAACAACAAAAGCACCTACCAATGCCAAACCGCGTTGAATATTTTTGTTCATGCTAAAACTCCAAGTTTAAAAATCTGGGAACGCGCCCAGTCGCACAATCACCCCCGGCGAACAATGCCGAGAACCTGACCGATCCCGTGTGATACAAAGTACAGACCGACGACAGTGCTGAATGCAAATGTCCAGATTGCAGATGCATATGCATAGTCAAACGGTCCAAACGCTGCATCAAATTTGCTCTGCTGGCTTGGATCAAGCAGGTACGCCTGTACTTTTGTCGGTACATAAAACTGCGTCCCTATCTTCGGACAAACCGCTTGTTGCGTTGCGTTTGCCGTAGTAGCTGGGGAGCAAATCACGACGGTCTGCAATGATCCATTTGCCATAAATTCGTTAATTCAAGATGTTGGTATGTTCAAAGAACGAAGAGACGTTAAAACCCTCTGTACAATGGAAATTTGCCGTTTCTACAGCAGACTCTTCGTCATCAAATCGCCCGGCTTCGTGTAGCCATTGGGTGTATCCAACATCACCATATTTAGGACAAAGAAACAGCGCGCTCTCTCTGTCCTGAACAATGAAAACGCGCCGCATAATCAGGCAGCTTTCTGTTGTTTTGCCATCTCGACTGGCTTGAGATCTGACAGTTGCATCTTCTGATTTTTACCGCTGACAACCACTTCAACGGTTGCTGTTGCCATGAATGGAAATGGCAAGTGC
This sequence comes from Cognatundibacterium squillarum, assembly GCF_014652435.1. Lineage (GTDB taxonomy): Bacteria > Pseudomonadota > Gammaproteobacteria > Burkholderiales > Burkholderiaceae_D > Undibacterium > Undibacterium squillarum. The sequence continues at coordinate 21,772 of NZ_BMYU01000011.1, read as the reverse complement.
TTGTACTTATTGAACTCTTCTGCCAGGCCGAGGTTGTATTCGGCAACAGAACAGCCTTTTGCGTTGCCTTTAGAATCATCCAGCGGTGTTTCGACATACACTTTTGTGCTGTCGAATTCCATGCCGTTATCCATCTTGCCTTTGCTTGATTTCATGCCGAGTACTTTGAGTTCTGTTTGAAATTTCATGACGGTTCCTATTGAGGTATGTAATGGCTATACATAGAACTGGTGTCATCGGGATAGCCGTAATCCGATGCAGTTACAGCGAAAGGAACACACGACTCAGGCATTTGTTGCTTGTGAATCGGTGTTGGTGAAAACTCGTAATTGGGAATCCGAAGGCGCGATGGCCAATCGTCAGTGTCTGATTGCACCATGTCGAGAAAGGCTGAATCCCCGTATAACTGTCTGGCTATACGAATGAATTTGCCGTATCCGAGCTTGGTATATTTCGTGAAATGCTCTACGCCGGCTTCAGCCATTTTCTTGGTCGTTGTCGTGCGCTTGCCTGTTTTTTGCGGACTGTATTGCTGCAGTATTGGATACGCAGCCACGAAGTAACTGGACGGATCTATGAGGATTTCAAAGGGAATAATTTTGTCGCGGTTACTGAACTGAACTTCAGCGCGAACCCAAGGGCTAAAAGGTGAGCCTAATTGCTTACCTTTCTCGTAGCCACGGAATAATTGACTGCTGCTTTTTGTGCCGGCGTAAAAAGTAAGACCTTTACCCTGAGGGTCGTTATTTTTCCAAGGGCCGTAATTGTGAGGTTCTGGACGATTTCCGAAGCGGTCAAATCCACCCGTTTCCCACACACGATCAAAGTCATGCACTGAAAACTGTGCGCCTTCAAAATCATCGTGTGCCAAGTCCACACGCGTAATGCGGGGTGAGATGCAATCCGATGACGTTATGAATTGGTAGAGGCGTAGTTCCCAACCGGGTTTTGCGGCGAGGCAGCCTTGTCCATTAATCGCAATTAAAACGGAATCGCGTTGCCTGATGCCACCCATTGCAAAGTGACCATAATTATCACCAAGCTCCCATGCAAATGAGAAAAAATCACGTCCTTTTTCGTACTGGCGGGTAATACCAAAGCCGAAGATTTCTTCAATGCATTTTGAAAAGCCACGTGCAATGTCGTCGTCGGAGATCATCGAGCCGCCTACTTTATTGAAGACGGTTTTCTCATTCATGGTGATTCGTACGGTATCAATCGTGCAGCACTCTGACTGAGCTGGAATCCTGATCATTTGCATGACGATTTTTCCATCTCTCATGCATAGCTGAATCGGAGCGGAAGCAGGTGATTGATAGTTGCTAATTAAATCACTATCTTGCTCATACTTTTCGACTCTGAGCATATTTGAGTGCGCGTCCAGTTTTGAACGTTCCCCCGTGTTTACTGTGGGGGGGTATTTTTTCACTCCGGCGCGCTCTTGCCCTGGCGCTTCGCGGCGCCCTGTCAGGCCGTCCTCGCGGCATGCGCCGCTGCGGGCGGACTGACGCTTGCCGCGAACTTGCGTAGTTTCCTGCGCCAGGGTTTTTACCTTACTCATAATGAAAACTCCCTTGCGAGGCATTGCTTGTGAAGTAAGGCGACATTGATTAATGAATATTTGCCAATAGGCACTACCGGCAAATAGCCTCGATCGCACCATCCCACTACAACACCTACCGGAATACCGATCATGTCAGCGAACTTTTCTCGGCTCATTAGAGTGGCGCTCATTGGCAGCGCTACTCCCGTTAACTGGTCAAATTTAGGAAGGTCACCCATAATTAGTGAAATGTTTACGTAAAAGTTTACTCAAAAATCCCAAAAAAGAACCTTTTGTTCTTATATTCGTACCATGTGTACTAATATAAGTTCTGTTTGTACTTGCGTCAAGAAAAATTCATGTCGAAAATTACAGATCGATTTATCGAGTTAATAGATTTTTGTATTCCGTCCAAAACGAAATTCAAAAGTCTTGAAGATATGTCCGGGATTCCAGCAGTAAGTTGGAGGAAGGCATACACGCGCGGGCAGCGGCCAACGGTTGAAATGATTGAGATGCTCTCGATGATTTGGCCGAGATATGCGTTTTGGTTAGCTACAGGAATAGCCGACAGCGATCACGGCCATCAAAGGCCTGATGCAGAAATGATCGACATTTGGACAAGGGATGAGGAAGGGAAGGCAATAATAAAACGGAGTTTTCGGAAGAGGGACCGGACTGCTGCATACAGCTATTTTGACAAATGTATTCACCTATCAAGATTAAGATCTAAGCAAGAGGGTGATATCGATTTGAGTCTGAGCCAAAAAAGAGTTGAGCATTTTTATTCATTGTTGCAAGAAGCATATCGAGAAAAAAAGATCAGAGAGGAGCAAGAGAGATCTCTTGTGAAAATTGAAAATGAGGAGATAGAAGCAAGTCTTACTAAACGAGATAAGCTTGATTATGTCTCGTTTGAAGACTTTGATTTATCTATTCAGCTAAAGAACTTTGGGGCATCAAAGGATTAGTGCATGATTTGCTGGATGGACAATTGCATAAATAGAATTGAGTATCTGTTGTGATTAAAAAGAGCGAATCAGGCTGGTTGGTTGATAGCCAGCCGGGCGGGCGTGGCGGAAAACGTTTTCGCAAAACTTTCAAAACACAAGCCGAGGCAAAAGCTTACGAGGCTTGGTTAAAAACAAAAGTCATTGAGGCGCCGGAATGGCAACCAGCAAAGCGAGATTTGCGAAGCCTTTCTGCACTTGTTGATATCTGGTTTGAACATCATGGCTCCGGCCTTCGTGCTGGCAAAAACACTTACAGCCGACTGAAGCATCTTTGCGTTGCATTAGGTGATCCATTAGCTGATCGCTTTACACCCGAAATGTTTGCGAATTACCGGCGTAAGCGAATGGAAGAGGGGATTTCGCAAAATAATCTAAATCGAGAACATGCCTATCTGAGGTCGGTATTCAACGAGCTCACCCGGCTTGGCTATTGGAAAGCAGAAAATCCTCTGGCGAATATTCGCCAATTCAAGATTCAAGAGAGGGAATTGTCTTTTCTGACGGATGAGCAGATTAAGCGACTTTTGAGTGAGCTTGAGCTGGGGCGAAATCGTGATGCAATTTTAATTACGAAAATATGCCTTTCAACCGGGGCACGTTGGAGTGAGGCTGAAGAGTTGCGAAACACGCAAATTCAAAGAGGGGTGTTGCAGTTTGCTTTGACGAAGTCAGGGAAAAGTCGTGCAGTACCGATAAGTGAGGAGTTATTGGCAGAATTGCAGGATACAGCGAATCAAAGCATTGCCGGTCGGTTGTTTAAAAGTTCGGCAGCAGCTTTCAGAAGTGCAATTCAGCGGAGTGGGATCGAACTGCCGGATGGGCAGCTTACACACGTATTACGCCATACATTTGCAAGTCACTTCATGATGAATGGGGGAAATATTTTGACGCTGCAGCGTATATTGGGTCACAGTAGCTTAGCAATGACAATGAAGTACGCGCATTTGGCGCCAGAGCACTTACAGGAGGCTGTAAGGCTAAACCCGTTATCGAATTTGAATTCTTAGTTTTTCCTGAACCCGTTCAAATTTGGATCAGTTTCCCAAGGCTTTGTATCGGTGGAAGTTATCTTCTGTAGTTGCTCACTACGTAATTTCTCTTGCCGCTCCTGTTCTTTGATTTTTGACTTGAACTCCCTAATCTCTTCTAGTTGCCTAATTGATGAGAAAAAAAAGATGAGGGCAAATGCGTAAGCGGAAAATGATGCACCATAGGTGATGCGTGGAATATCTATCGCTGAATCGGCATATATAGATGGAAGTACCATGACAATTGCCACAATTACTAGGATGCATGCAGACTTCCAAAATCTCTCATTTTTTTTTCTAATAATCTCATCAAGTCTACGATGTTGCATATAGTCTAGAGCGGTTACATCTGTCGTGTCTGATAGCTTTCCGTAAGCCAGCCAGGCAAAGCCCCAAATTGCAACATTCGTAGAAACCAATAATTTCAAAATTGCTTGAATAAATGATTCCCGGAGGAATGCTGGAGAGATGTAACCCATCGCAAAAAAAAGGCAAAATAGGAGCACACCCAGCAACGAGTTTGCATATGTGAACCCTGAATTTGACCGGAACACTGTCATGGATCAATAGTTTGATTATCCAAAATCGACCGGAGCCATTCAGACATATTAGGGAAAATACTGTCTGGATTGGGAACTCCGTTGAATGATTCTACTCTCAAATTCTTTGAAAGTTTTAACTCACTACCTTTTACGGTACTACCGTCAGTTAGCTTTAATTTCACTTCATCTTCATCAAGATGTCTTGCGGCATTTGCTAACGTATCTAATAGTGCATGACCACTGGAAGTAGTGGTTCGTCGATAGCTTACTTTTACAGCGACATTAATATTTCCATCAATAGCATCAGAAAGTTTCAAGGCATTTAGCTGGTTTTCAAAAAAGAACTGTTGAAGTGCTTTGACTCCCCTGCCGGCAAATTCGGCTAATGATTTTGTTGGACTAATTTGCTCACTTATTGCGTCGAGAGGATCCATCTCAATCAGAGGACTGCCAATCTCGAACTCTTTGACGTGAAATTTCTCTAGTTTTTCGCGTGTGGCTTTAACGACGAAGTCTGAAAGACTAATGCGATTTTCCTGCGTTATTACGTTGCCTTTAAGTAAGAGCCAATTTAGGTGCCGCTCGAGGTGTTTGCTGCGCAATGATGTTGATTGCACAATGGCAACATGATTCTTAAGGATTGCAAAATAGCAAACGCCTTCAAGGAACTCACGCTTTTTGTTATCTGATGACTCTGGAGGGGAAACCTGTTCAACAGATAACATTTCTGCCTCATCATCCTCTGCAATTGTTAGTTGGTGCGTGCCTCTTTCATAAGAAGCAAGGATTCCAAAAAGAATATTATTAAATGAACGATGATAAATAATTGCGCGAACATTATTACTTTGTTCGCCAAGACTTTCTTTTCGCTTGCCCAGAGTTTTGCAATCCATTAGTGCTTGAGAAAGACTGTCTTGGAGATTGGATCGATGATCTTTCGCTAGGAAGACGCCTCGCTTGTAGTAGGCTCGTCTTTGGACAAACTGTTGTTCCATTTAATATCCTCAATTGTATTTTTTAGGATATTAAATGATAACAAGTAATAGAGGGGGGAGTTTTCGTTGACACTCTGTTGACTCAACAATCTTTAGTAGGTAAAGAAAAAGGGCTTACATCGCTGTAAGCCCTTGTTTCTTATACTAAATCTTGGTGGCCCGGGGCGGAATCGAACCACCGACACAAGGATTTTCAATCCTCTGCTCTACCGACTGAGCTACCAGGCCAACGAGGACGCATTATAGGGAAGTGGGAGGGGTTTTGCAAGAGCCGCGGGTAAAAAAAGGAAATCTCTGCGCTGTATGCGCTTGCGCTAGCGCATTTTTGAGCAGCAGATGGCTGCCGTATAATGGCGCATCTTTAATCTCAGCCAGGATGAAATCATGTCTGCTCAGGTGTATGAAAGCGATATTTGTGTAGTCGGTAACGGTGCAGTCGGACGTGCTGCAGCGCTGGCGCTGGCGCAGTCGGGCTGGAAGGTCACGGTGTTAAGTCCGTCACTGGCGCCGGTGCTGCCTTCTGAAGACTGGGATGTGCGCGTGTTTGCACTGAACCATACAGCGCATACCCTGTTGAAACAAATTCGCGTATGGGATGCGATGAATGCAGCCCGTATTGAGCCGGTAACTGCGATGCATGTGAAAGGCGGTGAGCAGTTACAGGATGGTCAGCTGGGTTTTGACGCTTACGGTGCGCGCAGTAACGAACTGGCATGGATACTGGAGAACCGTAATCTGATGCTGGCGCTGGACGCAGCAATGCGCTTTGTGCCGGGTGTTCAGGCCGTCGCCGGAACGGCAACCGGATTGCAGCAGCATTTGGATCACGCCTGCATTACTTTGCAGGACGGTACGCAGATTCGCAGCAAGCTGGTGATCGGTGCGGATGGCGCGCAGTCCTGGGTGCGTGGTCAGTGTGATATTGGCATCAGCTACCGTTCTTACGGACAAAAAGGCGTGGTCGCGAATTTTGAGGCCAGTCTGCCGCATCATGGCGTGGCGCATCAGTGGTTTGTTGAAGATCTGGGCATCATTGCATTGTTGCCTTTGCCGGGACAGCGTGTATCGCTGGTCTGGTCGGCACCGGATCTGCTGGCAGACGAGCTGGTACGCGGCGGTATGGATTATCTGATCAGCCGCCTTGAACACTACTGTTATGCCACTCATGGTAAGCTCTCGCCGGTGTTGCCGGAGAATGTACAGGCATTCCCTTTGCGCCTGATCCGTACACAAAGCCTGATCGCTCCGCGTGTTGCACTGGTGGGGGATGCTGCGCATGTGGTGCATCCGCTGGCCGGGCACGGTATGAATCTGGGCTTTGGCGATGTGGCTGATCTGCTGCGGATACTCGGACGTGCAGGCGATACGGAAGATTGCGGTGACAGCCGTTTGCTGGAACGTTACCGCCGTGCACGCAAAGAAGATGTATTGCTGATGCAGGTGGCAACCGACGGGCTGGCCCGTTTGTTCGGATCAGATCTGGCACCGGTACGTCTGGCAAGAAAGGCTGGCATGCATTTGCTGGACCGCTTGCCTGTCATTAAAAACCGGTTGATTTCCCATGCAATGGGACGCGGATAAGCAGATTATCCGCGACCGGAATAATAAGGATATGAAATGCTGAAAAAAGGTGTATTTGCCGGTTTGTTATTACTGGCAGGCAGTGTGATGGCGGAGACAGCGCAGGAACAGGCCGTGAAAAAACTGGTGGAGCCGCGTCTGGGCGATGGTGTCAAAGTCGACAGCGTCGTAAAAACGCCCTACAGCGGTTTGTTTGAAGTGCGCGTCGGCGGCGATATTATTTATACCGATGAAAAGGCCCAGTTTCTGTTTGTCGGTAATGTGGTGGATGCAAAATCCGGCACAAACTATACGCGCAACCGTGTTGAAGAACTGAATAAGATCAAATTCTCCGATCTGCCGCTGGATTCCGCACTGAAAATGGTTAAAGGCGACGGCAAACGTGTGATCGCTGTGTTTGAAGATCCGAACTGCGGTTATTGCAAACGCTTCCGTAAAACACTGGCCAGCCTGGACAACGTCACTGTGTACACTTTCATGTACAACATTCTGTCGGAAGACTCCGTTGCTAAATCGAAAAACATCTGGTGTTCATCTGACCGCAATAAAGCCTGGGATGAGTGGATGCTGAGCGGCAAAATGCCGACGGCTACTGCACCGGCAAATTGCGTGACACCCCACGACAAAGTCTATGCACTGGGCCGTAAGCTGAATGTGAACGGTACTCCGGCAGTTTTCTTTACTGATGGCACCCGTATTCCGGGTGCAGTGGATGCGAAAACGCTGGAAGAAAAGTTTGCCAGTATTGGTCAGGCGCCAAAACGATAAGCGATGAGCCGGATTTCCGCCGCCGCATGTACGGCAGTATTGCTGGCAGCAGGGAAGGGAACACGGTTTGATGCAGAAGGCCGGCAGCAAAAGCTGCTGGCCTTTTTACCATCCGGAAACCGTGTTGCCGCGCAATCTGCCTCCTTGTACTGCAGCATCTTTGCCCGTGTGATCGCCGTTGTGCGTCCTGAACAGCAGGAACTGATTGCGCTGTTCGCACAAGCCGGCTGTGAGATCGTGTTGTGTGCCGGGGCAGAGCATGGGATGGGACACAGTCTGGCGGCGGGCGTTGCGGCAGCAGCTGACAGCGCATCGGTGATGATCGCGCTGGCCGATATGCCGTTTGTGCAGCAAGCAACCCTGCAATTGCTGGCGCAGGCAGCACAGGGAGAATCCTGTGTGGTGCAGCCGGTCTTTCAGAAACAGGGCGGACATCCTGTGCGGTTTCCTGCAGCCCTGTACCCGCAACTGATGGCACTGGAAGGTGATCAGGGTGCAAAGGCTTTGTTACGCAGTTTCCCGCTGTTGCAGGTGCCGGTGACAGATGCCGGTGTCGTGCAGGATATTGATTTTCCCGCAGATTTGCAGGCGGCCGGCAGCCAGAATGACAACAGTAAGTTTCCCTGAAATAAACAGAGTGTGGCGGAACACGGAAATGCAGTGCAGCTTTTTTGCATAACTGTATTCCGCCGTGCTTTTTGCCCCTAGAATAGCGTTTTCCTTTTTTTGATAAAAAATTTTCAGAATTGACGTATTTACGGTGAAATCTCTGTCAGATTGATCCGGCAATCCGGAAAATCCTGAAATGAAAGTGACGTGTGCTGACATGATGCATGTACAAAATCAGAAGTTGCTGACCCGTCTGGGTCTGGTTGGACTGATCCCGTTTTTCCTGATGACACTGGGTTGCTGGGTCGTGCATCCGGACTGGCTTGGTTATTTCATTAAAGCGCAGCTGGTGTACGGCATTGTGATTTTGTCTTTCCTCGGTGGTTTGCACTGGGGTGTAACCATCATGGCGCGTGATGATAACGATGAGCAAACCCGTAAGGCGCTGATCTGGGGTGTGATCCCGATTCTGATCGGCTGGTTTTCCATCGGTAACATGCTGGTCGGTTTTATTGTGCAGGTAGCCGGATTTATCGCTTCTTACAAAATCGATAAAAAACTGTACGAGGCGTATCACATGCCGGACTGGTTTATCCGTTTGCGTCTGCAGCTGACCCGCGTTGTGGTCACGACCCAGATCCTGACGTTTATCGCGGCAAACGTGCGCAACTGAGCGCGGCACACGGTTGTACATAACACAGAAATACAGAAAGATTGTCGAAAATGGCAACATTAAAAAGAAACCAAACCGGGGATAAGCAGTTTGCAGTGGCATATACGATCGTGCCGAAAGATCTGGCCGGTCATCTGTTTGAAGTCAGCCTGACGGTACAGCATCCTGATCCTGCCGGACAGGTACTGAGTCTGCCGGTCTGGATTCCGGGCAGCTACATGGTGCGCGAATTTGCGCGCAACATCATTCGTATTGAGGCACGCAGCGGCGGCAAAAAAGTTGCGCTGAAAAAGCTCAGCAAAACCAGCTGGAAAGCGGCAGCCTGCAAAGAAGCGCTGGAAGTGCGTTACGAAGTCTATGCATGGGATTTGTCCGTGCGTGCTGCGCATCTGGATCAGAGCCATGCATTCTTTAACGGCACCAGTGTGTTCCTGTGCGCAGAAGGCAAAGAGCGCGAAGCGCACGTCGTGGACATCCAGCGTGCGCCGGATGCGGCCTGCAAAACCTGGCGCGTGGCGACTTCACTGCCGGAACTGAAAGCAAAACGTTACGGCTTCGGTACGTATATTGCAGCGGATTACGACGAGCTGATTGACCATCCGGTGGAAATCGGTGAATTCGCGATCGCTTCGTTTGACGCCTGCGGCATTCCGCATGACTTCGTGATCACTGGTCGTGTGCCGAATATGGACATGGACCGCATGGTGGCCGATGTGAAGAAAATCTGTGAAGCGCAGATTGCCTTCTTCGAACCGAAAACCCGCAAAGCACCGATGGACCGTTATGTGTTCATGACCATGGTGGTGGGCGAGGGCTACGGCGGTCTGGAGCACCGCGCATCGACCGCGCTGATCTGCAACCGCAACGACATTCCGGTCAAACACAATCCGGAAATGAGCGAAGGCTACAAAGCCTTCCTCGGTCTGTGCAGCCATGAATATTTCCATACATGGAATGTGAAGCGCATCAAACCGGCGGTGTTTGCCGACTACGATCTGCGTCAGGAAAGCTATACCAGCCTGCTGTGGCTGTTTGAAGGGTTCACCAGTTATTACGACGATCTGATGCTGGTGCGTTCCGGCCTGATCGATGAAGCGGCTTACCTGAAACTGGTCAGCAAAACGATTAACGGCGTGCTGCGCGGCAGTGGTCGTCTGAAACAAAGTGTGGCGGAGTCCAGCTTTGATGCGTGGACCAAATACTACCGTCAGGATGAAAATTCCCCGAACGCGATTGTCAGCTATTACACCAAAGGCTCACTGGTCGCACTGGGTCTGGATCTGACGATCCGCGCAGAAACTGCCGGTAAAAAATCGCTGGATGATGTGATGCGCGCACTGTGGCAGCGTTATGGCCGCGATTTCTACACGCTGACTGCCGAAGGCAAACAACAAGGTGTGCCGGAACTGGCATTTGCTGAAATTGCTGAAGAAGTCACCGGCGTCGATCTGCGCAAATTCCTGAGCAAACATGTATACGGCACCGAAGACGTGCCGCTGGCAAAACTGTACGCACCGTTCGGCGTCTCGCTGGAAGTGCCGGTACCGGTCAAAGCCGGTCTGGGTGTGCGCGTGGTGAAAGACGGTAACGATTGCAAAATCGCCAGTGCCTTCGAAGGCCGCGCTGCGCATCTGGCGGGCTTGTCCGCACTGGATATTCTGGTGGCGATCAATGGCCTGCGTGTGACAGCCGCCGATGCTGCGGATGGCTTAAACAGTCAGCTGGCGCGTTACCGCGTTGGTGAAACGGTAGAAATTCACGCATTCCGTCGCGATGAGCTGATTATCGTCAAAGCCACCCTGCAGGCGGACGATGTGCCGGCGCAGCAATTGCGTTTGCTGGATGGCACTAAGGCCGCGCTGCAGACGCATCGCCCGACGTTCCGTAAAGCAGGCAAACGCTGATGTTCCGGCCGGTGCATAAACCGGTCTGACAGCAGAAAACAAAACGGCGCACCAATCAGTGCGCCGTTTTGTTTTGCAGGAAAGCTGCTGTGGAAAATGCGATCTGCTCGTGGTTCCTGCACTTGCTGAGCCTGAATCTGAGCGTAGGACGGCCTGTCCGTATCTTCGCTTGCCCCCGAATTGCCCCAAAGTGCCCGCCGCAGCCCGAAAATGCCTCAAATGCGGATTCTGGCACAGTAGTCCGGCGGTCGTCGGCAGAAAGTCTGGCTGTCCGTGAAAAGCAAATGCGGAAACTGGCACAAAGTGGTGTTGTTAGACGTGTAATTATCAGAACAGCCAGAACCGCAGGTCTTTACACGGTAATATTCGACATTAGGTTACCGGTCGCCGGTTCAATATTTGGAAGACTCGACAAAGAAACAAAATCAAGAGAATTTCGCTGTATTACATTCGCCTGATGGTGAACTAAATACCGATGGAAGGTTAGCCTGGGCTAAAGAGGCGAGTTTGATGAATGTAGTAATCTTGTGTAAGTCACGACAAGTAGCGACAATCGTAGGGCTAAGACCCAATGCCAAGCCCTATAAACCACGTAGGCGTCAAAACATTCAAAAGAGAGATACATGCCAAAGTTTTATGAAGTCTATGGGAATGATGTATATGACAACTCGCCCAAAGTCGTGTCTGAAAGAGCATCGGCCTATTGCCCATTTACGGATAGCACCTGCGATGGCGGTGGAAATCGTCATCAAACTAAAATTCGACTCGACAACTCTCCATTGAGAGATAAGTTCGATTCTGATCTTTCATCAGTAATACCAGGTATTTGCTCTATAGAATATGGAAATGATGTATGGATTGTTTGCCCTAGAAGACTTCTGGGTTTCAAATCACGTCCAGAGGAAATATCAGTAAACAAATCATTAAAGTTGCATGAGAAAGAAGCACTTCTTGCGGCAGGACTACCACAGAATGTAGAGCTAGGCGTCTGGTCTGAAGTCTATTTGCAATATGGAGATGATGAAGCTTCAATTAATTACCACTTTGATTTTATCATTTCGAAAATTGAGCGGGATATCACTTTCTCGAAAGCAATAGCCCTTCATGATATAGCCGCTGTTTCCGATATTGAAGAAATTCAAAAGTCTGCAAAAACCGGAAAATACATTTCTGGGAAATTTGACCCCAACAAAAACATTAAGTATTTCCCTAATTTGAATGAGCCATTTATTATTGAAGTAATGACCGCAAGCACATCAGGTTCAGATACAGCAGCAGGAACAGATATTGCATCCTCTTTTACATCAGCAATACTTGGAAATATACATAACTGTCCGGGAATTAATAAACGACAGGTCTGGGGAAGGATGGCAACGCAACTTTTTGCAAAATCAGCATTAGCCGAATTCTGGGGGGGTAAGACGATTTGGCTAGTTCAAGATCAATTGCTTAAAAATATTGAGTTAACAACAAAGCTTAGTATCGAGTCTTCTTCGCAAAGTGAGCACAAAAGCGGAAAGGTAAACTTCCTAAGCATGAAATACAGCCAAGGCAAAAAAGGCGAAAACGCCCTAACTCTTTCAAGCTATGTTGAAAAGAATTCTGGCATAAAACTCGACGGAAGTGATGAGTGTACAGACATTCTCCTCCCAAAAATATACCCAGAGAAAAGAGAACTTCTTAAGGCAGTACTAAGGCGTGAGCTATCTGCAATTATCAAACTTTAAACTTTAGTTGATTTAAAATTTCTTCCGCCACCGCTTTTGCAAGTGGTGGTGGAACTGCATTAGCGACAAGTCTATGTTGATCTAGGTCTTTTACACTACCGCTTCTACCTCGAATTGGACCAAAAATAATATGATCATCAGGAAAGCCATGAATTCTCAAATATTCTCTAGGTGTTAAATAACGATTATCTGTTGGGTGATAAAATGCTTCACCACCACGTAATGTTAGTGCAGGTTTATCCCATGACATCCGACGAAATTTTGTTGTATCTTTTTCGGGATTGAGACGTTGTCGCTGGTCTTCGGGTAGATGCAATTGCCGTGCAAGGCATTCACCCTCAGGAACTCCAGTTATTCGTTCTATATCTCTAGCTGGGGTAATGTCTAAATGACTTGGGATAATTTCCAAAGCCCCTTTTTTTACAGGCGGAGGGAGATCGCCAATAGCGTCCTTCACAGTAAGGTACCGGTTTGATGATGTAAATAGTCCTTTTTGATGTGGTTTTTTTTCCCAATCGAAGTGAGTAGGCTCTGGGAAAGAAAATTTCTTTCCTCCCAAAAGGCCAATGATAAATACACGATCGCGTAGTTGAGGTACGCCATAATCCGCAGCTCGAAGAACTTTATAATTTACAGCATATCCAATTTCTTCTAGATCACTAATAATTGACTGTATTGCTGACCCTGCTTTACCGTCTGCCCCTTTAGCACTAAGCAACCCCTTAACTTGCTCGATCAATACCGCTTTCGGCTTAAAGATCCTTGCAAAATCAACCATTTTCAGGAGTAGCAACCCTCTGTCATCATTCATTGCCCTCCTACTACCGATCAAGGAAAATGACTGGCATGGTGGCCCTCCTGCCAATAAGTCCAGCTCACTAGCTTTTAGTCCCAATTTTCTTTTTAATGCGGCAGGGTCAATATCGTTTATATCGCGACCAAATAGTGGCGAAACCCCTCGTCGCTCACTCCAGTGCCGCAAAGTCTTGAATGCGTTATCGTCAAGCTCTGAGCAAAATAAAGGCGCAAAACCAGCTTGATGAAGTCCTTCATCCAAGCCACCAATACCACTAAACAGGGAGATCGCTGTTTTCATATCGCACCTAAAATTTTTTCAAAGAAATTGTAACGCACAATATGTCCTAACTCAAGCGTTAGATCATGTTTGCGGAGGCCTCCCTGTCCTTGCTCGCGGTATTTCAGCAAAAAGCTCCAAATCACATTTTTTAATAAGCTGATCTCTGCCAACCTTCATGGCGGGCAACCTGTTCTCAAGGATAAGCTGCCTAATTCTTGAAGGCGTAACCCCAAGAAACTCAGCGGCTTGAGACGTTGTTAGTAGTATATCTGCCATTATTTCGTTCACTTTCGGACATTGCTGCAGTATATCTTTGCTATAACTCCTCTTTCAACATACACGGCTCGCAGGACTGGGTACTTGTAGTGGCATACTGAATTTAGCCACCTGATTAGAGGTGTTATGCAGCACCCCGTAAGCAATTAGGTGAAATAACGAATAAACAACGCGACCGACATTCAGTCCTGAATTCCGTCTCGAATTTGCGCAAGGCCGTAAGACGTACTCCGTAGGGCGAATTACAATGCGCCGATTGGGAGCGCTCCTGAGTTGCTGAAAAAACATAAATCGGAGTTAATTCTGACCTATGTGCAAATATCGTCATTTCAATTTCCCGCAAGCCGAGACTTTCTGCCGACGACAGCCGGGTTGCTGTGCCGAACACCGCATTTTGGCATTAAAACGGTAAAGTAATGAGCGTGGGGCATTGCTTATGCCGGGCGTTGTTTCGTTTCTTAAGTGCCCTTTGTTGATAACGGGTGGTTGAACTTCAGCGTCAGAGCGTGTTGCAGCTGATGCCGGGCGGCTGCTGATTGGGAGAAACCGTCTGGCTGGCATTGGCAATGGACTGTTTGTTGATGCGTATTGCCACAGCGTTTCTTCCGCCGCTCTGCCATCTTTTTTCTACCCGAAAAATGCCCGTTTTGCCTCAAATGCGGACTTCAGCACAGCCATCCGGCGGTCGTCGGCAGAAAGTCCGGGCCTCTGTAAATATCAAATGACGATATTTGCACAGACCCGTACCGAATTTGCTCAGTAAAACAATTGCTGCAGGCAAGCGCCGGGGTTGTCTGCCCGCATGAATGCTTCGCCGACCAGGAAGCTGTGGACGTTGGCTTTGCGCATGATTTCCACGTCTGCGCGCTGCAGAATGCCAGATTCAGTGACCACCAGTTTGTCTGCCGGTAACTGATCCAGCAGTTGCAGTGTGTTATCCAGACTGACTTCAAACGTGCGCAGATTGCGGTTGTTGATGCCTAACAGCGGCGTTTTCAGTTGCAGTGCCGCGTCCAGTTCATCCTGACCGTGAATTTCGACCAGTACATCCATCCCCAGCGCATGGGCGCAGGCTTCCAGCTCCTGCATTTGCCCCAGTTCCAGCGCCGCCACAATCAGCAGAATACAATCCGCGCCCCAGCTTCTGGCCTGATACACCTGATAGGTGTCGATCATGAAATCCTTGCGCAGCACCGGCAAATCACAGGCGGCACGCGCTGCCTGCAAATACGCCGGACTGCCCTGAAAGAATTGTTCATCGGTCAGCACGGACAAGCAGGCTGCGCCATGTGCCGCATAGCTTTTGGCAATGTCTGCCGGATGAAAATCTGCCCGCAGCACACCTTTGGATGGCGACGCTTTTTTGATTTCAGCGATCACCGCCGGATCACCGGCAGCAATCCGCTTGCGCATTGCTTGTTCAAAGCCACGCAGATTGCTGCGCAGCGCCTGATCCTGCTCTACCTGTGCCTGCAGGCTGGCGGCGGATAACTGCGCTTTGGCAGCCGCAATTTCTTCCGCCTTCACCGCCAGGATTTTATTCAGAATATCTGACATACCGACTCCGTTGACTTATTTTCCCAGCTGGCGGGTAACCTGAATAAACTGTTCCAGTTTGCTCAGTGCCGCACCGGAAGCCAGCGCTTCCTGCGCTTTTTTCACGCCGTCCGCAATCGATGCTGCCACACCGGCGCCGTACAAGGCCGCACCCGCGTTCAGCGCCACGATATCGCGTGCCGGACCATCGGTATCGCGCAAGACTTCCAGCACTTTTTCGCGCGATTCGCTGGCACCTTCCACACGCAGCTGACGGTTCGACACCATTTGCAGGCCGAAGTCTTCCGGATGAATGTCATATTCGCGGATCTCACCATTCACCAGTTCGCCCACCATGGTTGGCGCGCCCAGCGATACCTCATCCATATTGTCACGCCCCCAGACCACCAGCGCATGCTGCGCACCGAGGCGCTGCAATACACGTACCTGAATACCGACCAGATCCGGATGGAATACGCCCATCAGAATATTCGGTGCACCGGCCGGATTGGTCAGCGGGCCCAGAATATTGAAAATCGTCCGCACGCCCAGTTCTTTACGCACCGGCGCTGCATGCTTCATCGCACCGTGATGATTCGGTGCAAACATAAAGCCGATGCCGGTTTGTGCAATCGACTGTGCGATTTGTTCCGGCGTCAGATTGATATTCGCGCCCAGCGCTTCCAGTACATCCGCACTGCCGGATGAAGAAGACACACTGCGGCCACCGTGTTTAGCAACGCGACCACCGGCAGCAGCCACCACAAACATCGATGCGGTCGAAATATTGAACGTATGTGCACCGTCACCGCCTGTTCCGACGATATCAATCAGATGCTTATTATTTGCCAGCGGTACTTTGGTCGAGAATTCACGCATGACCTGCGCTGCAGCGGTGATTTCACCGATGCTTTCCTTTTTCACGCGCAAGCCCATGGTGATTGCCGCAATCATTACCGGCGATAATTCTCCGCCCATCAGCTGGCGGAACAGGTACAGCATTTCATCGTGAAACACTTCACGGTGTTCGATTAAGCGGGTTAATGCTTCTTGCTGAGAAATCACCATCACTGCTCTCCTTTCAGGAAATTGCGCAGTAAGGCATGACCATGCTCGGACAAAATCGATTCCGGATGGAATTGCACGCCTTGTAAATTAAATTCTTTATGTCGTACGCCCATGATTTCGCCGTCATCTGTCCATGCCGTGACTTCGAGGCAATCCGGCAAGCTGGCGCGTTCAATCGCCAGCGAGTGATAACGGATAATGGTGTAAGGACTTGGAATATCTTTAAAAATGCCGACGCCGGTATGCGCAATCGCGGAAGTCTTGCCATGCATCACTTCTTTGGCGCGGATGATATTGCCGCCGTATGCAGCGCCTATGCTCTGATGGCCAAGGCAGACACCGAGAATCGGGATTTTGCCGGCGAAGTGATGAATCACGGCAATCGACACACCGGCTTCTTTCGGTGTGCACGGGCCGGGCGAAATGCAGATGTGATCCGGTTTCAGCGCTTCGATCTGTTCTATCGTGATTTCATCATTCCGGTAAGTACGGACATCTTCACCGAGCTCTGCAAAATACTGCACGAGGTTATAGGTGAACGAATCATAGTTATCGATCATCAGTAACATTTAAATTTCTCCATCCAGTCCGTCTTGCACTTGTTCAGCAGCACGCAATACAGCGCGGGCTTTGTTTTCTGTTTCCAGCCATTCCATTTCCGGTACCGAATCAGCCACCACACCGGCTGCAGCCTGTACATGCAGCATGCCGTCTTTCAGCACACCGGTACGGATGGCAATCGCCAGATCCATTTCGCCGCCAAACGACAGGTAACCGCAGGCACCGCCGTAGACGCCGCGTTTGACCGGCTCCAGTTCATCAATTAATTCCATCGCACGAACTTTCGGTGCGCCGGATAAGGTACCGGCAGGGAAGGTGGCTTTCAGAATATCGAGATTGCTGAGTTCCGGACGCAGCAAGCCTTCAACGTTAGAAACGATGTGCTGCACGTGGGAATATTTTTCGATCACCATTTGCTCGGTGACGCGCACACTGCCGGTCTGGGCAATGCGGCCGATGTCATTACGCGCCAGATCAATCAGCATCACGTGTTCTGCGATTTCTTTCGGATCGGCCAGCAATTCTTTTGCAAGTTGCTCATCCAGTTCTGCAGTCGCACCACGTGGACGGGTGCCCGCCAGCGGACGGATCGTAACTTTGCGGTTGCCATCGCTGAGTGCTTCATTGCGCACCAGAATTTCCGGCGATGCGCCGATGATCTGGCAGTCACCGAAGTTATAGAAATACATGTAAGGCGAAGGATTGATCGAGCGCAGCGAGCGGTACAGAGACAGCGGCGAATCCACATACGGCTTTTTAATACGCTGACCGACCTGTACCTGCATCAGATCGCCGGCCATGATGTATTCCTTGGCCTTCAGCACCGCTTGCAGGAAATCTTCTTTTTTGAATTCGCGGATACTTTCTGTGCGCACAGAGGCAGAAGTCACCGGAACATCCACCGGACGACGCAGCATGGCGCGCAATTCGCGCAGGCGCTGTTTCGCCAGAGAAAAAGCTTCCGGTTTGGATGGATCGGCGTAGACGATCAGATACAGTTTGCCGGAGACATTGTCGATGACGGCAATTTCTTCAGTCAGCATCAGCTGAATGTCCGGCATACCGAGTTCATCTTTCGGCGCTTTGCCGGCCAGACGTTTTTCAACGTAACGCACAGCGTCATAACCGAAGTAACCAGCCAGACCACCGCAGAAACGCGGCAAGCCCTGACGCGTTGCGACGCGGAAACGCTGTTGATATTCCGCGATGAAATCCAGCGGATTCATGTCGTGTTGTTCAATCACCTGATCATCACGCACCACTTCAACCTGATTACCTGTGGCACGGATCAGCGTGGTAGCGGTCAGACCGATAAAGGAGTAGCGGCCAAAGCGTTCGCCACCTTTGACGGATTCCAGCAAAAAGGTATTTTTGCCGTAATTTTTGCTCTGAGCGAGTTTCAGATACAGCGTCAGCGGTGTTTCCAGATCCGCAAACGCCTCCGCAATCATAGGAATGCGGTTATAGCCCTGCGCGGCCAGCGATTTGAATTCGAGTTCTGTCATGGATTTTCCTCAGCCGCCCGGATACAACTGTGCCAAAGCAGGCAGCAGCGCGACCGGGTGTTGAAAAAATAAAACGGGGGAAGAGTTAACAAACGGGTGGTTGTACGAAGGATGTGCACAACCACTCGCGGCATTCAGTGGTTCAGAATTGCCAGCGTCGCCATAGCCAGGCCTCATAGGTACCTGGTATTACTGTCAGACGTTTGTTATCGAGAAACATTCGTGATGTTGAATGAGAAATTCATTGGGTATTTACTGATGCCAGCAGCTCAGCTACTACCATCAGAGAATCGACTATACCATCACTTTCAATTGTTTGTATAGGTTCGCCGTGGTTATATCCATATGGCAAAATCAGCACAGGGCAACCTGCGGCACGGGCTGCGCGTGCATCATTTTCCGAGTCGCCGATCGCCAGAACCTGCTCCGGTGAAAGTGTGAGCGCCCGGCAGGTTTCCAGCATCGGTGTCGGGTCGGGTTTTTTGCGGGCAAAGCTGTCACCGCCGAACACGAATTCAAAATGGTGGCGGATACCTGTCAGCTGTAATAAATCTTCTGCAAACTGCAGCGATTTATTCGTGACGCAGGTCAGGCGAAATCCTTGTTGCTGCAACGCCTGCAAACCTTCTCTGACGCCGGGAAATAATTGCGCGTATTTACCGTTCACCGCCTGGTAGTGATGGAAGTATCTTTCCAGTACAGCTGTATGCTTGGCGTTTGCCTGATCTTCCGGATATTCCAGCTTCAGCATCGACAGAATCAGGTGCTCGGCTCCTTTTCCGACCATCCGCATAACAGCGTCGCTGTGCATCGGCGCCAGATCCAGTTCAGCGCGCACCTGATTTATCGCAACAACGAAATCGGGAGCAGTATCGGCCAGTGTGCCGTCGAGATCGATAATCAGGGCTTTGACGGGCTGCAGTTTTTGCATGGTGAGAATTTTAGATAGGTAAAACGCGGGATGGCGAAAGACAGAAATACAAAACCCCGGCGCTGAAGGCGGCGGGGTGGTGATATCCGTGAATCAGACGTTGGCGAGTTCTGCGCGCATTGCGCTGATTACCGCGGCGTAGTCTGGTTTTCCGAAAATTGCAGAGCCAGCGACAAAGGTGTCGGCGCCGGCCGCTGCGATTTCTGCGATATTGTCGACTTTCACGCCGCCATCGACTTGCAGCAGAATGTCGCGACCCGATTCATCAATCAGTTTTCTGACTGCAGCCAGTTTTTTCAGTGTGTGCGGAATGAAGGATTGTCCGCCGAAGCCAGGATTCACCGACATCAGCAAAATCAGATCTAGTTTATCCATCACGTGTTCCAGCACATGCAGCGGCGTTGCCGGATTCAGTACCAGACCGGCTTTGCAGCCATGATCACGGATCAGTTTCAGGCTGCGGTCAATATGTTCTGAACCTTCCGGATGGAAGCTGATGTAGTTGGCACCGGCTTTGGCAAAATCCGGAATAATACGATCCACCGGTTTGACCATCAGATGCACATCAATCGGCACCTGTACATGCGGGCGAATTGCTTCGCACACCAGCGGGCCGACAGTCAGATTCGGAACGTAATGGTTGTCCATCACGTCAAAGTGGATCATATCTGCGCCTGCAGCAACGACATTCCGGACTTCTTCGCCAAGGCGGGCGAAATCGGCGGATAAGATGCTCGGGGCAATGCGGTAGGTAGTCATATTTGTTTCCTGCTGAAAAAGATGCTCTATTTTACCGCGCCTCGTTGTGCCGGATGGGCGAAGCTCTGGCAAAATACGGTGATGCTATTGTGCAATTTTCAGCATGCACATTGATTCAGGACTACTCAGAAAGCTATTCATGACCAAGTATCAGATGAAAGTCGCAGTCGTTACAGAGTATCTGGCAGAACAGTCCGACCCTGATCACGGGAAATTTACGTTCGCATATACCATTACGATTACCAATAACGGAGATGTGCCGGCGCAGCTGATTTCCCGTCACTGGGTGATTACAGATGCGGCTAACCATCGTGACGAAGTGAAAGGCCTGGGTGTGATTGGGCATCAGCCATTTCTCCGTCCGGGGCAAAGCTTTGAATACACCAGTGGCTGCGTATTGAAAACGCCGCAGGGTACGATGCGCGGCAGCTACTTTTGCGTTGCGGAAGACGCGCACCGGTTTGATGTGGATATCCCGGAGTTCACGCTTTCTCTGCCACGCACCTTACACTGACTTATTTTGATTGCTGGTCGTCTTGCTGACCGGTGCGTTTGTCGGCTTTGCTGCTGAACATCGTCCACCAGACAATCATTACCAGGATCAGCATCGCGACACCGGCTTCCAGTAACAGTATCCACATCGTTGTGCCTTTCTATTTAATGTACCCGGTGGTTTCTCAGAGTATATGACGCTCTTTTTGAAGCCATCACCTTATCACTGACAGGAGTTCCCATGAATTTCGAATGCATTATCGTAGAGACAAAAGAAAAAGTGGGTGTGATTACCCTGAATCGTCCAAAAGCACTGAATGCGCTGAATGATCAGCTGATGTCTGAGCTGGGTCACGCGCTGACAGCATTTGACCAGGATGACGGTATTCACTGCATTATTCTGACCGGCAGCGAAAAAGCATTTGCTGCGGGTGCTGATATTGCTTCGATGGTGGATTACACCTTTATGGACACCTATAAAGGGAACTTCATCACCCGTAACTGGGAAACAATCCGCACGATTCGCAAACCTGTGATTGCAGCGGTAGCTGGTTATGCACTCGGCGGTGGCTGTGAGCTGACGATGATGTGTGACTTTATTATTGCGGCGGATAATGCCAAGTTCGGTCAGCCGGAAATTAAACTGGCGACTATTCCCGGTGCCGGTGGTACGCAGCGCTTGCCACGTGCGATTTCTAAATCCAAAGCGATGGATATGTGTCTGACCGGACGTATGATGGATGCGACTGAAGCAGAGCGCGCTGGCCTGGTTTCCCGCATCGTTCCTCTGGAGATGCTGATGGAAGAAGCCCTGAATGCAGCGAATACGATTGCTTCCATGTCGTTGCCGGCTGTGCTGATGATTAAGGAGTCAGTCAATCGCTCTTACGAAACAACGCTGGCTGAAGGTGTGCATTTTGAGCGCCGCATGTTCCAGGCAACCTTTGGCACCGAAGATCAGAAAGAAGGAATGCGTGCTTTCCTCGAAAAACGTCCGGCGGAATTTAAACACCGGTGAGATTGGGCTGGCGACAATCCCGGTATAAATGATTTTGAGCGAAGGGGCTTGCAAAACGCCGGGATGTCCGTCATAATCTCGTTTCTCTGCTGCTGACGAACACAACGCTTCGCAGCGATAGCAGAAAAGAATACAGTTCTTTAACAATCAACAGCCAATAAATGT
>NZ_BMYU01000010.1 GCF_014652435.1 Cognatundibacterium squillarum | reverse complement strand
TGCCCACATTTATTGGCTGTTGATTGTTAAAGAACTGTATTCTTTTCTGCTATCGCTGCGAAGCGTTGTGTTCGTCAGCAGCAGAGAAACGAGATTATGAAGAAATGCGAACCGCCTGTCAACACCCACTTCTGGATTTTTTCAAAAAGCAGCATCTCATTAACAGAAACGCTACAGAAGACGCGTTAATATTGGGCAAATACATTGCATCTGAATTAGTGAAAGACTGGACTTATGGCATATTCCTTAGACGATTTACTGGTAATTGGGATCTCCTCTCGTGCACTATTCGATCTTGAGCATGAAAATCTGCTTTTTCAGGACAAAGGATTGAATGCATTCAGATGTCATCAGATTGCAAATGAACAAGTCATTCTGAAGCCGGGCGTAGCGTTTCCTCTGGTCAAGGCCCTGCTGCATCTGAACACCCTCCGCACCCAGCGGCGCGTAGAAGTCGTCATTATGTCTCGCAATTCCAGTGAAACTTCGTTGCGTATCTTCAATTCCATCAGCCACTACGGGCTTGATATCAGTCGTGCCGCATTAACCGGAGGCGCGCCTCTGGCACCATATCTGAAAGCATTTCAGGTAGGCTTATTTCTATCATTCGATGAGCAGGATGTACAGGCAGCAGTGAATTGTGGCATCGCTGCAGCAAAACTTTACCAATCTGCACAGAAGGCTGACGAATCCGAACAGATACGTATCGCCTTTGACGGCGATGCCGTATTGTTTTCCGACGAGTCAGAACGTATTTATCAGAAACATGGACTGGAAGCTTTCGAGCGACATGAGCGCGAAAAGGCAAATCAGCCGCTTGCTGAAGGGCCATTTGCTAAGCTACTCAAAACTCTTGCCAGCATACAAAGGGAGAGTATGAGAGATCATCAGTCCGTGCCGCCACTACGCACAGCACTGGTGACAGCCCGTTCTTCACCGGCCCATGAAAGAGTCATTCACACCCTGCGTGCGTGGGATGTCGTGATTGATGAAACTTTTTTTATGGGTGGCATCCATAAATCTGCAGTGCTGGAGGCCTTTCGGCCGCATATGTTCTTTGACGATCAGCATGCACATTGCGAACGTGCCTCAACCGTTGTTCCTACAGGCAGAGTTCCGACGAAGACATGAAATAAAAAGCCGCCACAAACGTGACGGCTTTTTTACCGGACGTGAATTACCGAAAACAATTCACCCGGTGGCATCAGCGCTCAAATACCGCGTCCACTACACACAGTGCTGTCATGTTAACAATGCGACGCACCGTGGCGGACGAAGTAAGGATATGTACCGGACGAGCACAACCCAAAAGGATAGGGCCAATCGCGACATTGTTACCGGCAGCGGTTTTCAGCAAATTGTAGGAAATATTTGCTGAATCAATGTTTGGCATCACGAGCAAATTAGCATCACCTTTCAAAGGCGTATCCGGCATGATTTTCTTGCGATACGAAGTGTCCAGTGCCGTGTCGCCATGCATTTCGCCATCCACTTCCAGTTCCGGAGCATCGCGCTGAATTATTTCCAGCGCTTCGCGCATTTTACGGGCGGACTCTGAATTCGCAGATCCGTAATTGGAATGCGACAGCAACGCTGCGCGCGGCAACAAGCCGAAGCGCTTCATTTCTTCTGCCGCCATGATAGTAATCTCTGCAATTTGCTCTGCAGACGGATTTTCATTGACATGGGTATCAACCACAACCACCTGACGGTCAGGCAGAACCAGTCCGTTCATTGCAGCATAGACATTCACGCCCGGACGCTTACCTAACACCTGATCGATATAATTCAGGTGGAAAGCAAAGTTGCCGAACAAGCCGCAGATCATGCCGTCGGCATCACCTTTATGCACCATCATCGAACCAATCAGCGAATGGCGACGACGCATTTCAAGTTTTGCGTACTGCTCTGTCACACCTTTGCGATTTGTCATGCCGTGGTAGGTTTGCCAGTAATCGCGGTAACGCGTATCGAATTCCGGATTAATCACCTCAAAATCGACGCCCGGACGAATACGTAAGCCGAATTTTTCGACACGCTGCGCCAGCACTTGCGGACGACCAACCAGAATCGGTGTGGCGAGATTTTCATCCACAACAACTTGTACAGCACGCAATACACGCTCATCTTCGCCTTCCGCGTACACAATGCGCTTGCGGTCTTTCGGTGCTTTTTTCGCGATCTGGAACAACGGCTTCATGAATGTGCCACTGTGGTACACGAATTGTTGCAGACGATCGATGTAGGACTGCATATCCTGAATAGGACGTGAAGCAACGCCGCATTCTTCCGCCGCTTTCGCAACTGCAGGTGCAATCTTGATCATCAGACGCGGATCAAAAGGCTTAGGAATCAGATATTCCGGACCGAACGACAAATTGCTGATGCCGTAAGCGGAAGCAACTACGTCCGACTGTTCTGCCTGAGCAAGTTCTGCAATTGCGTGAACAACGGCAATTTCCATTTCACGGGTAATGGTCGTTGCACCGCAATCCAGTGCACCACGGAAAATATACGGGAAGCACAGTACGTTATTGACCTGATTCGGGAAGTCTGAGCGACCAGTCGCCATGACGGCATCATCGCGTACGGCTTTTACTTCTTCCGGCAAAATTTCAGGCGTCGGATTTGCCAGCGCGAGAATCAGAGGACGCGCAGCCATCTGCGCAACCATGTCCTGTTTCAGTACACCTGCTGCGGACAATCCGAGGAAAATATCTGCGCCGGGAATCACTTCTCTCAGCGTGCGCAATGGCGTGTCCTGAGCAAAACGCTCTTTGTCCGGATCCATTAACTCGGCACGGCCTTTGTAAACTACGCCAGCCAGATCGGTCACATAAATATTTTCGATCGGGAAGCCCAGATCAACAATCAGATCCAGGCAGGCCAGCGCTGCTGCACCGGCACCGGAAACTACCATCTTGGTATTTTTAATATCCTTACCAACGACCTTCAGGCCATTCATGATCGCTGCGCCGACAATAATTGCCGTGCCGTGCTGATCATCATGGAAGACCGGAATTTTCATCCGTTCGCGCAGTTTGCGCTCAATGTAGAAGCACTCTGGTGCTTTGATATCTTCCAGATTAATGCCGCCGAAGGTTGGCTCCAGCGATGCGATGATATCAACCAGTTTATCCGGATCAGGTTCGTTAATTTCGATATCGAACACATCAATTCCGGCGAATTTTTTAAACAGTACGCCCTTACCTTCCATCACAGGTTTGGACGCGAGCGGACCGATATTGCCCAGACCCAGAACGGCGGTACCGTTGGTAATTACGCCAACCAGATTACCACGTGCGGTATAGCGAAACGCTGCCGCAGGATCAGCGACGATTTCTTCACAAGGTGCAGCAACGCCCGGCGAATAGGCCAGAGCGAGGTCACGCTGGTTAGTCAATTGCTTAGTAGGAGTGACACTGATTTTTCCAGGTGCCGGACATTCATGGTATTCCAGGGCCGCCTGGCGCAATTGCTGGCGTATCTGCTCTTTTTGATCTGCTGTATCCATAGGGCCTCTTTCTCTATTGCTTACGGAAAACTGACATTGGGCTGTGATTCTAGCAGACGACGCTTTCAACTTTCATACGTATTTGTACGGTTTCTATGCTTTTATCGCATAGGATGCGTTGAAAAAAGAATAAATCTGCCTTTAAAGCGGCAAAATCTATGTATTTCATTAACAAATTCAATTTCCCCTGAGCGTCACCTTTACCTATGCTTCTTCTGTCAACACATCGGGAGGAACCATGAAAACGCTGCTCAGTGAATTGCAACACTCTGACGATCTGAAAAATATGCTGCTGACGATTTGCGGAATCTGACCTGCGCCTGTTACCCGCATACTCCGGATACCCCCGGAAAAATTATTGCATGTGGTGCAAACGCGTACTTGCCGGTTCTGGGTAAAATGCCGGCATGCTTTCCGAATTCGATCTTATTTATCAATACTTCGCCAGTCACCGAACCTCGCAAACGGGTATTGCTCTGGGTGTCGGTGATGACTGCGCCCTGATTCAGCCAACTGCAGGCCAGCAACTTGCTGTTTCCAGTGACATGCTGGTTGAGGGACGCCATTTCTTTGCAGGTGAAGATCCTCAGCGGTTAGGGCACAAATGCCTCGCCGTCAATCTGTCGGATCTGGCCGCCATGGGCGCAAATCCACTGGGTTTCACACTTGCATTCTCACTGCCAGATGCCAGCCCTGAATGGCTTTCCGCATTTTCATGCGGCCTGTTGCAACTGGCTGACCGTTATCAGTGCCAGTTGATTGGCGGCGACACCACCAAAGGGCCACTGAATATTTGCATTACCGTATTCGGTGAAGTTCCGCCGGGGCAAGCCTTGCGGCGCGACGGCGCACAGGCGGGAGATGATCTCTGGGTTTCCGGCACGCTGGGAGATGCACGACTTGCGCTGGCAGCATATCTGGGGGAACTGTCTCTTCCTGCTGACCAGCATGAGCAGGCAGCAAGCCGCATGCATTTGCCAGAGCCAAGAGTTGCGCTCGGCATGGCTTTACGCGGGATTGCAACTGCAGCACTGGATATTTCCGACGGCTTGTGCGGTGATCTCGGGCACATACTGAAACGATCCAGACTTGGTGCCCGCATCAATTGCGATGCGTTGCCCGCAGGTCCGGTGCTGAGCAGACAATCCCGCGCTTTACAACATCAGTTCTGCCTGTCTGGTGGTGATGACTACGAGTTATGTTTCACCGCACCGGCCGACCGTCGCGCTGAGGTTTTGCAGGCTGCGCAGCTTTCGCAGACACCGGTCACCCGTATTGGCAGCCTGACCAGCGATCCCGGGCTGGTGCTGACCGATGCCGCTGACAACATCCTTGAACTGGCACTTACATCATTTGATCATTTCCGTTCACCATGACGCATTCCACTGCCTCCGCTTCCGCCACAAAACCCAGACCAGACCTGCGCTTTATGCTGCGGCATCCCGCCCATATTCTTGCCCAGGGATTCGGGAGCGGCTTATCTTCGGTTGTACCGGGGACAATGGGAACGCTGTTCGCATGGCTGAGTTTTCACTGGTTGTCCGGTTACTGGCCACAATGTTTCCACCTGAACAACTGGATTATCATCATCATCGCTGGTTTTGTAGTTGGCATATGGGCTTGTGATGTGACGGGAAAGCATCTGGGAAAACCGGATGACGGCAGTATGGTATGGGATGAAATCATTGCCTTCTGGCTGGTATTGATCTTTGTGACGCCTTCGGATACGCAAATGCAAACGACTGCCTTTCTGATTTTCCGTTTCTTCGATATGGTCAAGCCACCGCCGATTCGTTACTTCGATCAGAAATGGAAAGGCGGATTCGGTGTCATGGCAGACGATATCATTGCAGCATTTTTCACACTGCTCTCCCTCGCGATCTGGAAAGTGCTGTAAGACATCCGGCGTGGCTTTAGTTCAACAATGAAAAAATCTGTTGCCGGAACACGCAATTTCCGGCCGCAGGTGATAAAGTGAAATCGTCGCAATATCCCTGCGACGCTATCGGGATCTGCGTATCAGCGATAACAACACAAACGATCTGACAGGAGGCGCACCATGCACAATCCGATTGAACTGGCGACACGGGTCGGAGAAGAACTGAAATCCCGCCGTTTATTACTCAGCGTTGCAGAATCATGTACCGGCGGCGGTATTTGTCATGCCATCACAGAAATTCCCGGCTCATCAGAATGGTTTGACTGCGGGTTTATCACTTACTCAAACTCTTCCAAAACGGAGATATTAGACATTCCGGCTGCATTGCTGGCGCAACATGGTGCAGTCAGTGAAGAAATCGCAGCGGCAATGGCAGAAAGCGCGGTTTCCAGCTCAGAAGCCCATGTCGGCATTTCCACCACCGGGATTGCCGGACCAACCGGCGCGGTACCGGGTAAGCCGGTGGGAACGATTTGTTTTGGCTGGCGTGTTGGCGGCATCACCCACACCGAACGTAAAGTGTTTTCCGGCGACCGCAAGGCAGTCCGCGAACAAACCGTGAACTACGCTTTACAGAAATTACTGATGTACGTGCAGGAACTCTGACGCAGATTGCATGGCGAAAACCAGCGCACAAAATCTGCGCAGCACCGGAGCGAATTCTTTGTTAGCTGTGCGGACGCATAAAGACGTCACCTGAAACAAATGCCGGACCTGAAATTTGCGCTGCACGGGTCCGGCGTTTATTCCTAAGCCAGATAACATCCGGTGTCAGTGAGAGCGGGTCAGCAATTCATCCACCAGTACTGCCTGAATTTTGTCGGTCTGCAAGCGGGAATTCAATTCTGTACGCAATTTTTCCCTTGCGCGATCCATTCCTTCTTCGGTATTCAGATCATTCACATCGATCGTCGTCATGACGATGGGAAATAAGTCAGACAATGCTTGTTTATGTTTCGCCAGCCAGCCGCTATCGGCACTGGCGACCTGCACGGTAATCACCATACGAATCGTCTGGTCATCCACGGTGACCACGTTTTGCGGCAGCGTCAGATAAGATGGCGTCAGCGCATCCGACTTGATTTGTTTGGTGTAAACAATGGCACCGAAAATGGCGATAAAGCCAACTAAGGCAATGATCGCAGCATATGTCGTGAAATTATCCCGTCCGCTGTTTTTAGCTGTACTCGCTTTGCTTTCTTTATCGCCATACCTTGCGGCTGATGTGAACAGCGCTGGCTGAGGGCGTTGTATTGACGCTTTTTCAGCGCCGTCTTCCATCAGGTCCGGTACCGACGCAGGCTTTGATGCGGCCGGGTCTGAGGGATCTGTGATTTCCTCAAAATCCAGTTCGGAACTCAGTAATTTAGGGCGTTTCGGCTTGTCTGTCATGTTACGAACAAGGAATGGGATAAGAGCCTGCGTTGAGGAAGCGGTACTTAACCGTCAGAATCTGATCCGCTTCGCTGCGAAGACGACCGTATTTTACCTGAAGCCCGCGATTTTCCGCCCGACATTTCCATACGGCAACCAACCGGATGGTGCCCGCGAATGCCGGGATCGTTTATCATTGCCGCTTTCGTTTCGCTTAGTAACTATGTCTGCCGTACCAAACCAGGACAACAGAAATTCCGCACTGGACCAGATGAAAGGCGTACTGATCTTTCTGGTGGTGTTCGGCCATCTGATCGAATTGTACTTTCATCATGATAGTGTATTACGGCCATTATGGATTGCGATTTACACCATGCATATGCCGATGTTCATTCTGATTTCCGGCATGGTGTCGAAAGCAGAACTGAACAGCCGCCAGTCGGTGCAACTTGTAAAGAATGTACTGGCACCGCTGCTGGCATTTGAACTGATTTACGAAACCACAGAATACCTGCTAACCGGAAAAACCAGTGTATATGCCGGCCTGATTGCCCCTTACTGGATGCTCTGGTATCTGATGAGTCTGCTGAGCTGGCGTCTGATGCTGCCCTTATTCTCGCGGCTGCGCTATCCCTTATTTGCTGCGTTACTAGTGGCAGGTGTAACAGCGTATTCCGAGCATTCCGGCTATCTGCTGAGCTTGTCGCGAACGATGATGTTTTTACCGTTTTTCATTCTCGGCTGGCAGCTGGGGCCTGACTTCTGGAGCAAACTGCCTTCATCGAAGGCATGGATGGCGGTATCGGCTCTGATACTGATCGCTACGCTCGCCATCTGCGCCCATCTGCCGCAGGACTTTGATTACCGCTGGCTGTACGGCAGTTTTTCGCTGCACCGGCTGGGTAAAGCGACGCTGGAAGGCAGCATGTATCAGGCATTGCAATATCTGTGTTCCGTCAGCGCCGGTTTTGCCGCACTGTACTTACTGAGCCGGAGAAATCTCGGGCTGGCCCGTCTGGGACAGCATTCGGTGTATGTATTTCTGTGGCATGGTATGGCGCTGATCGTGATGAATGCGACCGGCCTTCTGAAGCAGCTATTTGAACTGCCGCAATTCTGGCGCGTAACGCTGGCCATACTCGCCAGCGCACTGATCACCTTTATCACGGCGCACCGCTGGACTGCATGGCTGACAGAGAAACTGATACTGCAACCGGTGCGCAGCCTGTTGTTAGCCGGACAAAACAAGCAGTAAGACTGGACTCACTGTGCACAAAAACAGCAGCGGCCGCCATCAGACGGGACGCTGCTTTTTTTATATGCCCGCTCCGGACGAAGACTGCTTTTGGCATCAAATGCGGTGTTCTGCACAGCGATCTGGCTGTCGTCGGCAGAAAGTCCGGACTTCCTGAAAAACAAAATGACGATCGCTGCACATTCACAGATAACAGACGACCGCACGGATGCTTGTCGCGATTCCGGGAGTATGTACCGGCAATGCTGTCATGCAAAAGAAAACACCGTCGCCGGATAAGGGTCAACGGTGTTTGCAAAGGTTTTGAGCAGGTCAGCGGGGCTGAATTTGCGCCAAATGCGGTGTTCTGCACAGCGATCCGGCTGTCGTCGGCAGAAAGTCCGGACTTTCAATATGACCAGATGACGAACCCTGCACAATCACTACGATACTTCAGGGAAAAAATCGTCGCCAGCCGGCGTCTGCATCAGTAAATTATTCTGCGTCGAAGAATTGCGGATTTTTACCTTTAATATCTTTGTAAAACGCACGGATCTCTTTCATATCCGCTTCGATGTCGCCGGTAGGCATAAACATTTTGCCGATGCCGCCAACCTTGCGGCTGAAATCCAGATACCCAAGCGCAATCGGTACACCCGCACCCAGCGCGATGTAATAAAAGCCGGTTTTCCAGCGTGTCACTTTGCCGCGCGTGCCTTCCGGCGGCACGATCACGGTCAGCTCCGTATTGGCATGAAACGCATCAATGGTGCCTTGCACCAGATTATTCGCCTTGCTGCGATCTACCGCGATACCGCCGAGCCAGCGCATAACACCACCGACCACTGGCGGAAACAGACTGGCTTTCCCCATCCAGTACACCCGCAAACGCATCACAAAACACACCATCAGGGTGACCGGAAAATCCCAGTTACTGGTATGCGGTGCAGCGATCAGCACATATTTTTTTTCCTGCGGCGTCATGCCCTCCACTTTCCAGCCGGTCAGCCGCATCGATAACAATGCCACCCAGCGCATGAAATGGTTGATAACAGGAGTTTGAAAGATAGTCAGATGCATGACGTAAGTATTTGATAATAAAAGAAAATAATCCCGCCCAGCGGGAGACGGCATTATAAGGAGTATGCAGAAAAACGAAAGGATTTCAGCGGATTTTTTTGATCTGGCGCGTCCGCGGCTGACGCGGCACACCGTACATGCGGATCACGGGCACAGTGTTCAGATGCCCGTTGCATTGCAGAGAGCGTGCTGCCGGACAGGCAGCACCATACAGGATGACGAAGAAACGCCGGTCAGGATGCAGCGTCCAGGTCTGCAACATCCACCGGCACCAGCAGCGCCAGTTGTTCTGCATCGAGGAAAGTCCATTCGCCCTGCGCCAGCCCGAGCGCACTCAGCGTCAGCTTACCAATCGCTACACGTTCCAGCGCTGCACAATGGTTTCCGGCAGCGGCCAGCATGCGCTTGACCTGATGATATTTGCCCTGCTCAAGAATGATGTGTAACTCACTTTCACCAGTCTGACGGCAACTGACAGCAGCCAGCGGTTCAGGTTCATCATGCAATTGCACGCCGGACAACAACGCAGAAATCAGCGCTTCCGTCACCGGCTCTGCCGTCGTCGCACGGTACACTTTCGGCACATGATGGCGCGGCGATGACTGCTTATGAATAAACGGGCCGTCGTCGGACAGCAACAGCAAACCGGTCGTATCGTGATCCAGCCGGCCAACCGGCTGAATATCGCGCCAGCTGAATTGCTCAGGTAATAAAGTCAGCACGCCGGGATGGTGGCTGGGCTTACGGGAACATTCAAAATTAGCAGGCTTGTTGAGTGCGATATACACATGTTCGCGATACAGCCACTCCTCATCGAAAACACGCAGTGTCAGATTGTCTGTATCGAAGCTTTCGCGGTAATCGTCCACCACCACACCATTGACGCTGACTTCGCCGTCTTCGATCAGGCTGCGGCAGTACTTACGGGTACCGAATCCCTGCGATTGCAGGATCTTATCTAAGGAAATTTTACGCATGGCGGCACTTTAGCAGATGGGCGGGCAGACACGCCAGTGTCAGCACCGGATTATGGCTGGTAGCCGGCTTCTTCCGCAGCTGTCACCGCGCTCACCGGCACGGATTGCTGCGCACCCGCCGCAGCCTGCACGACGGCCGGCAGCAAAAGCTCAAAACGCGTACCCTGCCCCGGCTTGCTTTCCACCGAAATACTGCCTTCCAGCACTTCATGCACGAGGTTGTATACGATATTTAAACCCAGACCGCTGCCGCCTTGTCCCAGACGCGTGGTGAAAAACGGATCAAAAATACGGCCGATGTGGGATGCCAGAATGCCTTTCCCGTTATCGCTGACCACAATGCTGACTTTATCTTCTGCGGCGGCGCGG
Source organism: Cognatundibacterium squillarum (assembly GCF_014652435.1). Classification (GTDB taxonomy): domain Bacteria; phylum Pseudomonadota; class Gammaproteobacteria; order Burkholderiales; family Burkholderiaceae_D; genus Undibacterium; species Undibacterium squillarum. Next base: position 120,447 of record NZ_BMYU01000010.1, on the reverse strand, counting down.
GCAACAATCCTGACCTCACCTTCATGCTCTTCATCAAATGCATGGATAAATGCATTGTTGATCAGGTTGGTCATCACCTGACCAAGTGCGCCGGGATAACTGTCCAGCACCAGACCGGGCGCAATATCCGACTGCACTCCGTGACGGCTTTTCCGTATCATCGGGCCGAGAGTCAGAATCAGTTCATCCATCATTTCATGCAGCACAAAGCGACGGCGATTGGCGCTGGTGCGGTCCACAGCGACTTGTTTAAAACTGCTGACCAGTTCAGACGCTTTATTCAGATTACGCAGCAGTAAGTCGGTACCCAGCCGGGCATTCGACAAAAAATCCTGCAACGCGGACTTGCGCAAACCTTGTTCAAACTGCGATGCCAGTTCTTCTGTCTGCTGGTGCAGCGTGCTGGCAACCGTCACACTGGTGCCGATCGGGGTATTCAGTTCATGCGCAACACCCGCCACCAGCGATCCCAGCGCTGCCATTTTTTCGGTACGCACCAGTTCTTGTTGCGCCCGTTTCAGATTATTCAGCACCACATTCAGTTCGGCATTTTTCTCCTGCAGCTCGCGGGTGCGCTCCGACACTCTGCGCTCCAGCGTCTGGTTCATGCGGAGTACTTCCTGCTCATTTTTGCGTTTTACAGTGATATCTTCCTGAACCAGAATCACAAAGGCTTCATCTGCAATATGGACCAGCTTGCCGGAAATTTCACACAACAAATTATGATGACCAAGTCCGGAGCGGCACCATGCCTCAAATGCATGTATTTCACCGTCACGTTCCAGCACTTTCATCACATGCTGCATATCTTCCGGCTGACACCACAGATATTCCTGCATGGAAATCTGCCCCAGTATCGCATCATGTGACCAGCCGAACTGACGTACCCAGGCATCATTGACATCAATCATGCGGTAGACGGGATGGCATTTCATGACCGTCATCGCAACCGGTGAGGCCTGAAAAATCGCAATGAATTTTTCTTCGGTTTCACGCAGCGCAGCTTCCGCCCGCATACGCTCCGTCAGTTCCTGTTTCAGAATTTTGTTTTGCTGTTCACGTTCGGAAATCAGGCGTCCGAGATTCAGACGCATCACGTTCAGCCCATTTGCCAGATCACCGATTTCATCGCTGCGCTGCCACACCAGTGGCTCGGATAACTGGCCGCTTGCCAGCCGGTTGGTTTCGGTTTGCAGACGCTGCACCGGACGCACAACGCGGCGGTCGAACACATACCAGACCATGCCGAATGACAGCACAACCTGCGCTGCGATCGCTATCACCAGCTTGAACAGATCTTCCAGCAAATCTTTGGCGACATATTCCGTTGTAACTGCCACTTCCACCCGGCCAATAATGCGTTTTTCCAGCACCACCGGCCGCATCATGCGGCGCAGCTGGTTTGGTGCGTACTCGGTTTTTTGCTGGCTGACGAACACAGCACCTGCTTCATCCGTAACCACGACCCGGGCAACTTCCGGGTTACGCATCACGCCTTCGACAAATTGCTTGCCGACTTGCCGGTCAACGTTCCAGATCGGAACCGCCATCGCTTTTGACAGCATTTCGGTGTACTGGGTCATCGGAGCCTGGACGCGCAGCTCAATCTCGCGGTCGTAGCGGGAACGGGCAATCAGTGATCCGAAAATCAGTGCCGGAAGCAGGATACCCAGCGCAACCCCCAATACGGAGATTTGTCTGAGCGACATGTTGCGTACACTGAATTTCAATTGCCCTCCGTTTTATTTGGCGTATTTCTTACGCCATAACTCCATGCTATTGCTCATGAACTTATCCATGACACGTATTTTTTCCAGCTTATAGACAGCCTTGGCAATTTTCCCGCGCATTTCCGGTGTGTTGCATGGGGACTTATGCGGAATCGTGATGTACAGGTTTTCGTTGGTAATTGCCGGATACAAAGGCTGCAAATCGCTGATATTCTGTTTGGCCGCCGTTGCCATGCCCGGATCTTCTTCGTAAATCAGATAGTCAGCACGCCCGAGACTAACCATGTTCAGTGCCTGCTCCAGAGCTGGCACCGAACCGATCTTCAAGGCTTCTTTCGCATAGCGGTCGAAGTCCTCGCCAAAACTGTTATTTATAACTGTTACGCCATTCTTTCCGACCAGATCATTCCATTTGTGATAGCGGAATTTGGAATTTTTTCTTACCCAGATGACGGTACGGGTTTCACGGAAAGCCGGATAAAAATAATCCATATATTCCATGCGCGGCACCGTCAGAAAAGCGCCGGCCAGCATATCAACGCGGCCAAGACGGGCTTCCTCCTGCACACGCCCCCACGGCCCCATATACCGCACTTCCACCGGAATACCGATTTCCTTACCAATCGCCTGCGCAAATTCCGCATTTGCACCGATCAGGCGGTTTTCATCTGCCGGATCACGCCAGAGATATGGCGGATATTCCGGATTTCCGGTGACGGTCAGTTTTTTGCAAACCTCGTCAGCATATGTCGCAGGCATAATGCCCAAGCCGGTCAGCATCAGAAATCCCGCAACAAAGCGACTCCACTGGTATTGACAGCGCATGCGACTCGTTTTCATCGGCACACCTCTTGTATTGATTGACTTTACTTCTGTTTAACATGCAGTCTAAACGGGGTTCCGGTACAGACGCAAGAATCGCGTCAATTTCAGCCGGATGTGTTGCGCTTACTCAGCAAAAACAAAAAAGCGACATCCGCGTAAGGCCCGATGTCGCCCGCCTGCCCCGTTTTTGCAGGCAGTTCGCCGTTACTGATATCAGCGGCGAACGATAGAGTTACCCTGATTCACAACCTGATCACCATTGTGTAACCCCGGGTCGTGATCAAACACAAAAGTACGACGATTACCGTTGTCGTACTGCACCACGACATTCCATACTTTACTGGTTTTCACTTTTTGCTCAATTTTGTGGCCCGCCATTGCACCACCGGCAGCACCAGCAATGGTAGCCAGATCACGACCTGTACCGCCACCAACCTGGTTACCGAGCAAAGCGCCCGCGACACCACCGGCAATGACACCGATGGCACTGCCTTCGCCTTCACGTTCACTGACTGTGACTTGTGCCACGCGGCCGCAATCAGCGCAGACAGGCTGTTTGCCGTTTTGCGGTACCGGAGCACGGCTTGCCGACGCCTGTTTTGCTGCAGCAACCGCATTGTTGTAAACCGTTTTCGCATCACGCAGACATTGCATGCGGGCGCTGGCATTCGGCTCTTCGCCGCACAGTTTTTTATCTTCTGCATAGCGTGCTGCCGCTTCACGGCTGGCACTGGCATATGCAGGGTCCTGATTTGCTGCCTGTGACGACATTGCAGTCAGCGCGGAAACCAGTCCCAGCGCAGTCAAAAATTGCTTTTTCATGTTGTACCTTTCACGATTGACGCATGAACCCGCAGAAAATCACGTCGCCGGTTTTGCCAGAACGGCAAATGTGCATACGCCTTTGGGTCAGAATCTTAACGCTTTCCCATCTTTTTCGATGACGAATCTCACAATTCCTAACAATCTGCGATCGATAAAAAACAAAAACCCGCGAACATGCGCGGGTTTTCCGTCTTATCAGATCAGGATAGTCGCTGAATAGCGATCAGGCAACTTCAACGATCATTTCAATTTCAACACAGGCACCCAGCGGGATCTGTGCAACGCCGAACGCGGAACGTGCATGCTTACCAGCATCACCGAACACTTCTACCATCAGTTCGGATGCGCCATTGGTTACCAGATGCTGTTCTGTATAATCCGGTGTGGAATTCACCAGACTCATCAGTTTCACAATGCGTTTAACACGGGTCAGGTCGCCGCCACAGGCTGCCTGCAGAGTTGCAATCAGATCAACGGCCACTAAGCGGGCTGCTTCTTTACCTTCGGCTGTTGTCACATTTTTACCGAGCTGACCTTCCCATACTTTGCCATCTTTTTTGGCGATGTGGCCGGACAGGAAAATGGTGTTGCCTGTCTGAGCAAACATCACATAGGCTGCAGCCGGGGTTGCCACGGCTGGCAGTTCAATATTCAGGGCTTTCAGTTTTTCGTAGACGGACATAATCGTTCCTGTAGGAGAAAGTTGAGACAGAGGTGCATGCATATTCAGCCAGTGAGGCAGCTGCGCTTGCAGACCGTAGACCGGCAGTATTGTATGACGCAGTCAGCCGCATTCCTACCCCGCATTTTTCAGTGTGCGGCAGAGAAAATTCGGCAAATACAGAGAATCTGTGAGTGAAGCTTTGTGAAGCGTTGTGAAGCAGTAGCAGATGCTTGCGGCAGCAATGTCAGGGCGTCTCCTCCCTTGCCGCTTTCAGGTCAGGTTAGCAGCCTAGTTCGCTGAATCAGGCAGCGACTTTCAGGAATCCTGCAGCCGGGGATGGCAATGCTTGTGCAAAGTGGCTGTTCAGCGGTGTCAGCACCAGACGTGCCGGACCTTTTGCTGCTTCCATCACCACTTTGCGGCCGCGCGGCAGTTGCATTTGCTCACCTGCGCCGATCCAGTAATCCTGTGCATCACCTTCAACGGTCAGCCAGACACGTCCCGACTGTACCTGCAGCAAATTACTGTAAGGCATCTGAAAACTGTTTAATTCCTGATCTGCCAGTCGTATCTGGCGGGTTTGACTCATATCTTTCATTGATAACTCCATTCTGTGCGAGCTGGCACGCGGTTTTTGTCGTATTTGGGTCAATACACAGAGCGCCGCGGCCGGGTTGCCTGCTTTTTCAGCAGGGACTGTGCTATCCTACCCGCAAAAACCTGTACAGTACCAGTACACCAAAAACGATAATTTACACACTGTACTGCACATATAACCATGACAGTTGCAGGAGACAAGTTTTGAAATCCCCCGCGTTTTATATTTCACGCGAGTCGGGAGGCTCGCTCGTGGAGCAAATCGTGCAGGCGGTTGCCAGTCGTATTGACGATAAACTGCTGCGCACCGGCGCCCGCATGCCTTCGATTCGCCAGTTCGCCGATGAGCAAGGCGTATCCCGCTTCACCGTGGTGGAAGCCTATGACCGGCTGGTCGCAAAAGGTTATCTGGAATCCCGTCGCGGCGCCGGTTTCTTTGTGCGCGAACGCGCCTCCATGCTGAGCCAGCCAGCGCCTGTGAAACCGCAGGCGGCAGATACCCAGCAAATGGACGTGGTCTGGCTGGTCAGAAATATGCTGCGTCAGATGCCGCCGCACAAAATGCCGGGCTCCGGCGTATTACCGCATGACTGGCTGGATGGTGATCTGGTTGCCAACGGCTTGCGTGCAATCAGCCGTCTGAATCAGAATCTGCTACTGCATTACGGAACCCAGCAAGGATTTTTGCCGTTGCGTCAGCAATTACAACTGAAGCTGGCAGAGCTGGAAATCGCGGCAGCACCGGAACAAATCCTGACCACCAGCGGCGTGACACAGGCACTGGATCTGGTGGCGCGCGAGTTCACGCATCCGGGCGATACGATTTTTGTGGATGATCCGGCATGGTTTCTGATGTTCGGTTCGTTTGCGATTTTCGGCACCAAAGTCATCGGCATTCCGCGTCTGCATGATGGTCCGGATGTCAACAAACTGGCAGAACTGGCAGCAATTCACAAACCCAAGCTGTACATTACCAATTCGGTATTACACAACCCGACCTCCACTTCCCTGTCGGCGGCAAAAGCTTTTCAGATTCTGAAAACTGCGGAGCAATTTAATTTTCTGGTGGTGGAAGACGATGTTTACTGCGATCTGCATCCGGGTTCTGCAGTACAGTCAGCCACCCGGATTGCCACGCTGGATCAGTTAAACCGTGTGATCTATCTGGGCGGTTTTTCCAAAACACTGGCAGCGAATCTGCGCGTCGGCTTTATCGCAACTTCACCGGAACTGGCGATCCGTCTGGCCGACCGCAAAATGCTGTCCACACTGACCACCACCGAAATCAGTGAACGGGTGGTGTATAAAATTTTATCGGAAGGCCATTACCGCAAACACGTAGACCGTATCCGTGTAAGGCTGGACAGCGTGCGTGACGGCATTTGCAAGCGCATAGAATCGCTGGGTATGAAAGTTGACTACCGCACACCGGCCGGTATGTTTTTATGGACAGAAACCGGCACCGATACCAATAAGCTGACCGAGCAGGCACTGGAACAGGGCTATCTGCTGTCGCCGGGCAGCCTGTTTTCGCCGAATCAGCTGCCATCCACCCGTATGCGTATCAATATTGCATCGATGTCCGATCCCGGCGTCTGGGACTTTCTGGAAAGGGCAATGCGCTGAAGCCTGGTACTCGTATCAGAGGCGGTATTGTTATGCGACAAGCCGCCTTTGCCTGCATATCCTTATGCTTTTTAGGAAAATCAGGCGTTCTGTGCTACATTTCTGCCTGACCTTCACGGTATTCAAGCATCCTTTCTGATTTCAGCCCGCTATGCGCCACATGACATTCAAACCAGCTACACACAGCCGCCACGCGGCCGGTAGTCTGCTGTCTGTGTGTTGCTGTTGTTGCTGCTGATCTCTGCCTGCTGCCAGCGTAGCTTCCTACCCTCTTTCCGTTTTAACTCTTTACGCCTCTGACTATGGAATTACAGCTCTACGATAACTGGGAACGCAGCCTGCGTCCGTTCAGCCCGCTTAACAAAGACTGGGTTGGTCTGTACTGCTGCGGTCCTACCGTATATGACTATGCACACATCGGTAATCTGCGTACCTATCTGTTTGAAGACTTGCTGCGCCGTGCGCTGGAATGGAATGGCTACAACGTACGTCACGTGATTAACATCACCGACGTCGGCCATCTGGTGTCTGACGGCGATGACGGCGAAGACAAAATGGAAAAAGGCAGCCGCAAAGCCGGTGAATCTGCGTGGCAGATCGCAGAACGCTTTACCACTGCCTTCAAAAACGATTTCCGCGCACTGAACATTCTGGAACCGGCGATCTGGTGCAAAGCAACCGACCATATCGCAGAGCAAATCGATTTCATCAGCTGCATCGAGAAAAACGGCTTCACCTACCGCACCAGCGACGGCATTTACTTTGATACCAGCAAGCAGGATGACTACGGTTATCTGGCACGTATCAAACGTGATGCGATCAAAGCCGGCAGCCGCGTGGAGCTGGGCGAAAAACGCAATGCCACCGATTTCGCGCTGTGGAAATTCAGCCCTGAAGACGAACAGCGCCAGATGGAATGGGATAGCCCGTGGGGTCGCGGTTTCCCGGGCTGGCATATTGAATGCTCGGCGATGTCGGCAAAATACCTGACACCGTGGTTTGATATTCACTGCGGCGGTGAAGATCATATTTCGATTCACCACAGCAATGAAATCGCGCAAAACATGGCGTGCCACGGCACCCGTCTGGCGAATTTCTGGATGCATGGTTATTTCCTGCAAATCGATTCCGGCAAAATGTCGAAATCCACCGGCGATTTCCTGCGCCTGCAAACGCTGATCGATCAGCATATCGATCCGCTGGCTTACCGCTATCTGTGCCTGACCGCGCATTACCGCAGCCAGATGCAATTCAGCTTTGAAGCGCTGCAATCCGCACAAACCGCCCTGCAGCGTTTGCGTGATGTGTATTTCAGCTGGCCTGCCGGTGGCAGCGTCAGTGAAGAATGGAAAAACCGCTTCAGCGCCTTCATCAACGATGATCTGAATGCGCCGCGCGCACTGGCACTGAGCTGGGAAATGCTGAAATCGGATCTCAGCGATGCGGATAAGAAAGCCACACTGACTGCCTTCGATCAGATTTTCGGTCTGGGTCTGGCGCAGTGGGAACCGAAAGCACTGGAAATTCCGGCAGAAATTCAGCAACTGGCAGACCAGCGTCAGGCAGCCCGTGCTGCCAAAGACTGGGCAGAAGCTGACCGCCTGCGTGCTGCGTTACAAGAGCAAGGCTGGGTAGTGGAAGATAAAGCGGGCAGCATCAATATCCGCCGTATCTGACTCGGCTTTCAGCTACACGAACAACGCCGCTGTGCAGACAGCGGCGTTTTTTATTGCCTGTCGTTCATGGTTTCGTACGGACACTCTTGAAAAGCGTTTTGCTGTCCCCATCTCCTGCCCACAAAACTTCTTCTACATATCGTTTTCATTCGAGGGAAAAGCATGTCAGAAAAACAAACAATGGGCTTTCAGGCCGAAGTCAAACAATTGCTGCAACTGATGATTCACTCCTTGTATTCCAACAAGGAAATCTTTTTGCGCGAACTGATTTCGAACGCCTCCGATGCATCCGACAAACTGCGTTTTGAAGCAATCAATCAACCGGAACTGTACGAAAACGACAGCGAACTGCAGATTACCGTCGATTTCGACAAAGCCGCACGCACCATCACCATCACCGATAACGGTATCGGTATGAGCAAAGAGGAAGCAATTGCGCATCTGGGTACGATTGCAAAATCCGGCACCAAAGAATTCTTCGGCAAACTGTCCGGCGACCAGCAAAAAGATGCGGCGCTGATTGGTCAGTTCGGTGTAGGTTTCTACTCCGGCTTTATCGTCGCTGACCGCATTACCGTGGAATCCCGCCGTGCCGGTCTGAGCGCTGCCGAAGGCGTGCGCTGGGAATCCGAAGGCACCGGTGACTTCAGCGTGGAAACCATTGCCAAAGCCAGCCGTGGCACCAGCATCACCCTGCATCTGCGCGAAGGCGAAGATGATTTCCTGTCCGCATGGAAACTGAAATCCACCATCCGCACTTACTCTGACCACATTGCATTGCCGATCAAAATGCATAAAGAAGAGTGGGATGAAGAGAAAAAAGAACTGGTACGCAAAGACGAACTGGAAACCATCAACCAGGCCAGCGCACTGTGGGCACGCAGCAAATCTGATGTGACCAAAGAGCAGTACGAAGAATTCTACAAACACGTTTCTCACGACTACAACGCACCGCTGACCTACACCCACAACCGTGTGGAAGGCCGCAGCGAATACACTCAGCTGCTGTACATTCCGGCGGCTGCACCGTTTGATCTGTGGGACCGCAACAAACGCGGCGGCATCAAGCTGTACGTCAAACGCGTGTTCATCATGGACGACGCGGAACAACTGATGCCGGTTTATCTGCGTTTCGTGAAAGGCGTGATTGATTCCGCAGATCTGCCGCTGAATGTTTCGCGTGAAATTCTGCAGGAAAGCCGCGATATCAAAGCGATCCGCGAAGGTTCGACCAAACGTGTTCTGTCGATGCTGGAAGAACTGGCGAATGCAGAGGGTGATGACGCTGCAGAGAAACACGAAAAATACGCAACCTTCTGGAAAGAATTCGGTCAGGTACTGAAAGAAGGTATCGGCGAAGATCACGCCAACAAAGACCGTATCGCCAAACTGCTGCGCTTTGCATCCACGCACAATGACAGCGATGCGCAAAACGTATCACTGGCAGATTACATCGGCCGCATGAAAGAAGGTCAGGACAAGATTTACTATGTCACCGCTGAAAGCTTTGACACAGCGAAGAACAGTCCGCATCTGGAAATCTTCCGCAAAAAAGGCGTGGAAGTCCTGCTGCTGACCGACCGCGTGGACGAATGGATGCTGTCTTTCCTGTCGGAATTTGAAGGCAAGGAACTGGCATCGGTGGCAAAAGGTGGTCTGGATCTGGGCAAACTGGAAGACGAAACCGAGAAGAAACAGCACGAAGAAACCGAAACCGAGTTCAAAGATCTGGTTGAGAAAATGAAAACCACGCTGGCCGACAAAGCCAAAGAAGTACGCGTGACTTTCCGTCTGACCGATTCTCCTGCCTGTCTGGTAGCGGATGAGCATGATATGTCCGGCAATCTGGCGCGTATGCTGAAAGCCGCTGGTCAGGCTGCACCGGCGTCCAAACCGATTCTGGAAATCAACCCGCATCACCCGCTGGTGCAGCGTCTGAAATACGAAGAAGCGCGTTTCGGCGACTGGTCGCATATCCTGTTTGATCAGGCATTGCTGGCAGAAGGCGGTCATCTGGAAGACCCGAGCAGTTTCGTGCGTCGTCTGAATGAAATGCTGCTGAGCAAATAAAGCACGGATGCATCTGCGCTGCTGTCAGTGCAGCGCACAACAAAAGCCGGTTCTGTGAACCGGCTTTTTGCGTTTACACCCCTTAAAGTTCGCAGCAAAATGCCACGTTACGCCAGACCAGCGAAGTGCGCTCCGCCTGCGCACTGATCCGGCAATCCCGTCGTGCGATCACCCTCATTGTGCAGAACTCCGCATCGGTGATTTTCGAAGGCCCGGACTTTCTGCCGACGACCGCCGGATCGCTGTGCAGAAGTCCGCATTTGCACCTGAAAACGGCGCTTCCGGACTCTTTCCATGCTGTTTCAGCAGGCCGCTCAGCGCCCTGCCCTGCGTCAGTGTTCAGTTCAATATCCGAAGTAGCATCCGGCGAAACCGGCGGGTGCGTCAGCCTGATATCGGTGTTGTCGCCACAACAAAATATCAAACAAACGTTTGATTTATCTGTTAGGATATGCGCCATCATTTCCGGATCAGCCAGCTGCCAGTCCGGCGCCACTGCGTCACAGGCAGCATTTTCAAAGCGATATTCCGCTGGCTGATTTCCTTCCCTGAATACGCGATAAAGAAACAGCAGGCAACACAATGAATGATCCCCGAATACTGCGGGCAGATGGTGTACAAGCGCGGCAACGCTTACTGGAAACCGCGTTACGGATGTTTGCCGAAAAAGGTTACGCCAAAACTTCCGTGCGCGAGCTGGCGAAAGCCGCGCAAGTGAATGTGTCGGCGGTCAGCTATTACTTCGGTGATAAAGCAGCGCTGTACCGCGCGGTGTTTAATGACCCGCAATTTAATCCGAGTATTGATCCGGCGTTTCTGGAGCAGGAAGACTTAACGCTGGAACAAGGATTAAAAGCCGTGATTTTTACGCTGGCCGGTTCGCTGCGTGACGGCGAAAAAGCGCGGGATGCCATGACTTTGCATTGCCGCGAAATGCTGGAACCTACCGGCTTATGGAATGAAGAAATTGAAACGGCGATCAAGCCAGAACATCTGGCAATCGCCGCGTTTCTGTGTCGTCATCTGGGTGTCAGAAAACCGGATGACGATATACACAGGCTGACGTTTGCGATTGTCGGATTGCCGGTGTCTCTGGTGATCAGCACGGATCTGGTGCAGGTGATCCGGCCGCAATTGCTGAAAAACGATGCGGCGATTGATCTGTTTATGCAACGCATGGTCGACTATGCTGTGGCGATGGTGGAAGCAGAGCGACTGCGGCGCAAACAATGAATTTTCAGACTCTGATGAGGTGATTGTTGATGAAAAAATGGATACCGGGCATCTCGCTCAGTGCCTGTACGCTGTTATCAGGTTGCCTGATGACACCCGTACCGAAAGCACCGCAGATTGCGCCTGATACGGCATGGCACAGTAGCTTGCCGGAACAGACGGCAGCAGCCAACCTGACAAACTGGTGGGAAGCGCAGCAAGATCCCTTGCTGATGCAGTTATTAAAGTCAGGACTGCAACTGAGTCCGGATCTGGCGGCGGCAAGAAGCCGGCAGGAAAATGCGCAGTCCACCTGGGTGGCTGCCGGTGCGCTGTTTTTACCGACTGTGGATGCCTCAGTCAGCGCCAGCCGTGGCCGCTCACAAGCCGGCACGCCAGTGGCGCAAATGCGTCAGGCTGGTCTGCAAACCAGCTGGGAACTGGATTTCTTCGGTGCTAATCAGGCTGCGCGCCGTTACGCTGTCAGCCAGAAAACCAGTGCAGACGCCGCGATGCGCGCCACGTATCTGAGTGTCAGTGCGGATATTGCGCAACGCTACTATGAAGCCCGTTACTGCAACGAAGCCGCACAATTGCTGGCAACGGAAGCCGCCGCATGGCAAAGCAGCCGCAGCATCACAGAGCGCATGCAGCAAGCCGGTGCCGTTTCCGCTGTGATGAGCGCCGCCATGCAGGCCAGCGCTGCCGATGGTCAGCGCCGCGCCAGCCAGCAGAATGCTGCCTGCGCTTTGCAGGAGCAAGCCTTATCCGCACTGACCGGCATGCCGGTGCCGGAATTACATCAGGCCTTACAGCAAGCGGGCAAGCTCAGTGATTTACGCGCTTTCAGCGTGCAGGAAATTCCCGCCAGCGTGCTGGCACGGCGTCCGGATATCGTGATTGCCGAGCAGGATTTCAGCGGCAGTATCGCGCAGGCCGATGCTGCCCGCGCCCAGCGTTTGCCGCGCATCAGCCTCAGCGGCAATATCGCGCGCCAGCAAATTCTGACCGGTGATGAGCGCATCAGCGGTTCGGTATTCTCTGTTGGTCCGGTGCAAATCAGTGTGCCGGTCTTCAATGGCGGCCAACGCGATGCGCAAGTGAAGGCAGCCGATGCCCGTGTCGATGAAGCGCGTATCGCCTACGCCGCACGTATCCGTCAGGCATTGTCGGAAGTGAATCAGGCGCTGATTCAGCTGAACAGCAGTCTGGATACCCTGCAACAGCTTCAGGTGCGCCAGCAGGCCGCCAGCCTGACAATGCAGTCCACGCTTGACCGTCAGCGTCAGGGCATGGCCAGCCAGCTGGAAATCGAAGAAGCACGGCGGCAGCTGGCGCTGAGCCAGCTGGAACAGATACAAGCCAGACTGGAGCGCAACCGCGCATGGCTGGGACTGTACCGCGCCATCGGCGGCGGCATCAGCGATCCATCCGGCGACAGTCAACACCGCAGCGAACAGCTCTCCTCACAGACATCCTGAGACGAACGGAATACGTCCATCATGAAAAAAACATTTTCTCTTTTACCTGTGCCGGCAATGCTGGCAGTGCTGCTCAACTGCGCAGTACAACCTGTGCTGGCTGCAGACGCGTCTGCCAGCGCCAGCGCAAAAACAGCGGCCCGGCCGGTGCTGACAGTGACCACCGCAAAACCGCAGCAGCAAAGCGCTGCACTTAAAATCGCTGCCAACGGCAATGTACAGGCATGGCAGGAAGCGGTGATCGGCGCGGAAGCGAATGGCTTGCGCGTGGCTGAAATTCTGGTGAATGTCGGTGATCAGGTCAAAAAAGGTCAGCTGCTGGCGACCCTGAGTGCTTCTATGATTCAGGCCGAACTGGCGCAGGCACAGGCATCTCAGGCTGAAGCGCAGGCAGCATGGCAGGATGCGCATGCGAATGCCGACCGCGCCCGTGCACTCAGCAATTCCGGCGCCTACAGCCAGCAGCAGACGGAACAATTCCTGACACAGGAACTGGCTGCCAAAGCGCGCCTGCAGGCCGCAACTGCTGCTGTGCAGTTACAGCAAACCCGCCTGAACCAGACCCGTATCGTCGCACCGGATAACGGTGTGATCAGCGCACGCATGAGCAGCGTCGGTGCCGTGGTCGGTGCCGGTTCCGATTTATTCAAACTGGTACGTCAGGGACGGCTGGAGTGGCGCGCAGAGCTGACCGGACAAGAACTGACACGTGTACAGCCCGGCATGGAAGTGCAGATCAGCGCACCGTCCGGTGAACTGGTGAAAGCAAAAGTCCGCAGCGTGGCACCGACGGTCGATCTGCAAACCCGTAACGGTCTGGCTTATGTGGATATTCCGTCCGGCAACGCCGGTGGCCTGAAAGCCGGTATGTTTGCCCGCGGCGAACTGATACTGGGACAAAGCAACGCGCTCAGCGTGCCGCAACTGGCCGTGGTACTGCGCGATGGTTACAGCTATGTGTTCCGCCTGAATGCCGATCAGCGCGTGACGCTGATCAAAGTACAGACCGGACGCCGCTTCAAAACCACCGCCGGTGATCAGGTGGAAATCCTCAGCGGTCTGGCGGCGGATGCCACCGTCGTCACACAGGGCGCAGGTTTTCTGAATGACGGTGATCTGGTGAAAGTGGCTGCATCACCGGCACCGGCCACACCTGCCGCTGCTCCGGCAGCCCGCTGAAACAGGAGAGTCTTGTGAACTTTTCCGCGCTCTCTATACGTAATCCGATACCTGCGATTATGTTGTTTACGCTGCTGACGCTGGCAGGTTTGCTGGCGTTCAAAGGCAATATCGTGCAGGACTTTCCGGATATTGAATTACCAATCGTCACCATCTCTGCTTCCTTACCCGGCGCAGCACCGGCACAGCTGGAAACCGAAGTGTCGCGCAAAATTGAAGATGCCGCAGCCACACTGCAGGGTGTCAAAAACATTTACAGCACAGTGCTGGACGGCGTTTCCACGACCACGATTGAGTTCGTACTGGAAAAACCGATTTCTGATGCAGTGAATGAAGCCAGAGATGCGGTCAGCGCCATTCGTGCTGATCTGCCGTCTGAAATGCGTGATCCGGTCATCAGCAAAAATCCGACCGCTGGTCGTCCGGTGCTGATTTACAGCGTCAGCGCTGCTGCGCCTGCAAAACAAGGGGCGCAATTGCATCAGATGGATGCAGCCGAACTCAGCTGGTTCGTGGATAACACGGTAGCGCGTCGCTTACGCAGCATCACCGGCGTCGGTGCCGTCAAACGCAGCGGCGGTGTGTATCGTGAGATTCAGGTTGAACTGCTGCCGGAAGCGATGGCAGCGCTGAACGTCAGTGCCGCTGATGTGTCACGCCGTCTGAAAACCATACAGCTGGATGCCCCTGGCGGACGTGGTGATATCAGCGGCGCTGAACAAGCGGTACGTACGCTGGGCAGCCTGAAAACCGCCGAGGAAATCGCCGCAATGGATCTTTCCTTACCGGACGGACGTCAGGTCAGAATGGCGCAGATTGCCCGTGTCAGCGACAGCATCGCTGAACCGCGCTCGCTGGCAACACTGGACGGCAAACCGGTGGTTGGCTTCGAAATCCTGCGCAGTAAAGGTGCCAGCGAAACGGATGTGGCGAATGCTTCACGCAAACTGATTGCCGAATTACAGCAGGCGCATCCGAATGTGCAGTTTGAAACAGCGGTCAACAATGCTGATCCGGTACAGGAAAACTTTGAAGGTTCGATGGACCTGCTGTACGAAGGTGCGTTACTGGCGGTGCTGGTCGTCTGGTGGTTCCTGCGCGACTGGCGCGCCACGCTGGTTTCCGCAGCGGCGCTGCCACTGTCAGTGATTCCGACCTTTCTGGGTCTGAAGTATTTCGGATACACGCTGAACACGGTGTCACTGTTATCACTGGCACTGGTGGTCGGGGTACTGGTCGATGATGCGATTGTGGAAATCGAAAATATCGAGCGCCATCTGCACATGGGCAAGACACCGTTTCAGGCAGCCATGGAAGCTGCCGACGAAATCGGTATGGCGGTGATAGCCACGACATTTGCACTGGTTGCGGTATTCTTGCCGACGGCCTTTATGGGCGGTATTCCGGGACTGTTTTTCAAACAATTCGGCTGGACTGCGGTGATTGCGATTCTGGCCTCGCTGGTGGTGGCACGTTTGCTGACGCCAATGATGGCAGCCTACATCCTGAAGCCCAAAAAAGGGGATGCAAAACATCCGGATGGCGAGGATGGTGCGCCGGATGGTGCTGTGATGCGTGCTTATATGCGTGCGATGCAATGGTGCCTGCGTCATCGTCTTACCACCATACTGGCTGCGCTGGCTTTCTTTGTCGGTTCTATCAGTCTGGTGGGCTTGCTGCCGACCGGCTTTGTGCCACCGGCAGACCGCGCGCAGACGCAGGTCACGATTGAATTGCCGCCGGGCAGTACGCTGGCGCAGACTGCTGCAATTACCGAACAGGTGCGCAATGCTGTGATGGCAGAAAAAGAAGTGCGCAGCGTGTATGCGTCTGTCGGTGGCGGTTCCAGTGGCGACGCATTTGCACCGGGTGCAGCGGCCGAAGCACGTCGCGCAGTGATGACCATTACCACATCGCACCACAGTGAGCGCAAGATCGGCATTGCGGCGATTGACCAGTCGATACGTGACAAAATCAGCACGATTCCGGGTGCCCGCTTTACCGTCGGCCCGCCGGATACCGGCGTCAAAATGCAGCTGGTTTTGCAGAGTGAAGATCCGGTAGCATTGTCTGCTGCTGCAAAACAGCTGGAACGCGAACTGCGTACCCTGAAAGGCATCGGCAACGTCAGTTCAAATGCCAATCTGGTGCGTCCGGAAATCATTATCCAGCCGGATATGGCCAAAGCAGCTGACCTCGGTGTCACCGCCAGCGCGATTGCCGATACAGTGCGTATCGCCACCGCCGGTGACTACGATATGTCGCTGTCCAAGCTGAATCTGGCGCAGCGTCAGGTGCCTATCCGCGTGAAGCTGCCGGACAGTGTGCGTGCCGATCTGGCGCAGATTGAACGCTTGCAGGTACCGGGTAAAAACGGCAATGTGATGCTGGCTCAGGTTGCCAGCGTCAGCATGGATTCCGGCCCGGCTGAGATCAACCGTTTAAACCGCATGCGCAATGTCATTCTGGACGTGGAACTGGCAAGTCGTCAGCTCGGCGAACTGAATGAAGAAGCCCGTGCACTGCCGGCATTGCAGAATCTTCCGGCCGGTGTGCGCATGGTGGAGCTGGGCGATGCGCAGGAAATGCAGGCACTGTTTGCCAGCTTCGGCATTGCAATGCTGATCGGTGTGCTGTGTATTTACGGCGTGCTGGTGCTGCTGTTTAAAGACTTCCTGCAACCGGTGACGATTCTGGCGGCGCTGCCACTCAGTATCGGCGGTGCGTTCGTGGCGCTGCTGGCGACCCGTAACGCCCTGTCGATGCCATCGATGATTGGCCTGATCATGCTGATGGGGATTGTGACCAAGAACTCGATCCTGCTGGTGGATTACGCGATTCTGGCACGTGAACGCGGTATCGCCCGCTTTGAAGCGCTGGTTGATGCCTGCCATAAACGCAGCCGTCCGATTGTGATGACCACGATTGCGATGGGTGCAGGGATGATGCCGCTGGCACTGGGCATGGGTGCAGACCCGAGCTTCCGCGCACCGATGGCGATTGCGGTGATCGGTGGCCTGATCACCTCCACGCTGCTCAGTCTGCTGGTCGTGCCTGCCGTGTTCACCTACATCGACGACCTGCAGAAAGCGCTGGCGCGTCTGCTAGGCAAGCGCCGCAGCGAAAGCTGATCTTCTGCCAGCCAGTACGCTGACTGCCACAGTCCACCCCGATTCTGACGGGGCGGACTGTGCAGTTCTCCGCATTTCCCCTTTTTACCCCCCTGCCCGCTCAGCCAGCAAATTCGCGGACGACGCTCAAAAACCGCCTTTTTTCTGTGCTGAACACCGCATTTCGGGCAAAAACCGGCTTTTTCGGGCTTACGCACCACCTCACGGATCACATCCGGCCTCCCGCTTGTCATCAGTGCATTGGAAAAACACGGGTCATACACTAAGCTGAACAGGCTGATTCCGGGATTTTTTTGCCATGCAACTGGGTGCCATCGTTACGCCAATCTCCGATATGGGACGTTATCAGCCTGACAGCATTGCTGCCGGGACGGGGAAAGTGTCGTCTGCAAAATCTGCTGGTTCCGGAAATGATGGCGGTACGGTGAGCGGCACGACGGGCAGCGCACAAGCTAACGGCAGTCAGAACAGCGGATCGGCCTCGGTACAATTAAGCCAGGAAGCACTGGCGCTGGTCAGCAAACTGCAAACCATCGACAGCCATGTGCGGGCACACGAAATGGCACATCTGATTGCAGCGGATGGTTTAGCCACCGGCGGCCCCAGTTTTCAGTATCAGCGCGGGCCGGACGGGCAGAATTACGCGGTCGGTGGCGAAGTCGGGATTGATACTTCTGCCGGACGCACACCGCAGGAAACCCTGCGTCGTGCCGACATCATCGCAGCAGCAGCACTCGCGCCGTCAGATCCTTCCGGTCAGGATTATGCCGTCGCCGCCAAAGCGCGACAGATGGCCATCGAAGCGCAGATCGCCATACAGGCAGAGCAGGCGCAGAAACTCAGTGATGCCGCCAAAGCCTATAAAGATGACAAACCAACAGCGGATGCACCGGGTAATGCCGGTGATCAGATCAACAGCGATGCTGCGCGGATTGATACCTATGCCTGAAAATAAAACAGCCAGTCCGCAGACTGGCTGTGATCACTGTCTGAGCCTGCGCGCCGCAGCGCGTGGCATCAGGAAGGCAGCTTAGGAAAAACGCCGCTGCGCTGTTTGTTGCGGAACCAGTCATCCAGCATTTTCTCTTCATAAAACAGGCTGGTATTGCCGGTCGGGATATGCGAAGCCATCAGGAAATTCATATCCTTGATTTCTTCTTTGGTCGCTTCCGATAACACTTTGCCCGAGGCATCTTTCAGCACATAGTTAATCGTCATACGCGGCCAGTAGATATCTTTGACGATACGAATGTCGTTATTACCATGCATCATCGGACGCACATCACCGGCCAGATCCAGATCCAGCACCGTGATTTCCAGCTTCACGCCATCCGGCAACTTCTTGCCATAGCCTTCAAAAACTTTGCCCAGCTCTTTACAAACACGGTCGCGAAAACCATCGCGGCTTTCATTGGTCGGGCGGATATCGGTGTAGTCATCCGGTTTTTCCCAGCGCACGCTGACATCGCCAGCCCATGCCAGACTGGAAGCCATCATCGCCCCCAGCAACAGCCATTTCCGTTTATCCATCTGATTCTCCTTTCCAAAGACAACAGGCCGCTGTCAGAACAGCAGCCCTGAAACTGACACAGTGTCAAACTCAGTGTGTCACGCGGGTGGTGCGGCCGTTCGACAACAGACGCACACGTTCACCGGGACGGAACATTTCATCGGCTTCCTGCACAATCGCTTTCATTTCGCCGTTATCCAGACGCACGGTGATTTCCAGACCCTTGGTCTGATTCATATTACCTTCAATTTTCTGACCAACCAGACCACCGGCAATCGCACCGACGATACCGGCTGCCACTGCACCGTTACCACCACCGATATTCGAACCGGCAGCAATACCACCGAGCGCTGCACCAGCCGCCGTACCTACGCCGCTGCGGCCTTTTTCAATCGTCACTTCACGTACAGACTCCACCACACCCATACGCACACTCTGCTCATTCATGGTCTGTCCGGCACGATACACACTGCCGGAATTCGACTGGGTGGCGCAGGCGCTCAGTGCAGCAATACTCATTACAATAATCGTTGCTCGTTTCCACATGATGTTCTCCCTTCAAGGATAATGAGATTCAGACAGCACATCATCAGGTACACTGCCGAACGCCGGACGACCCATTCGCCGGGGATGTGCTATGTGACTGTAACGCTGATTTTGACCCGGGGTTGACGGCCAGGTTCATACCATCTGCATAAGTCGCGGCAGACAGGACGCAGCAGCCCGGCAGCCGGAACTGCCGTTGTCCGCGAACGCAGCAAAGATGTCCGGCCGACAATACCACCATACACCATGACGACGATTTCATCCGATCCGCGCTCACAGGGTTTTCCGCCAGTGATCAACGCGCAAACCCACACGCTGATACTGGGCAGTTTTCCCGGCGTCGCTTCACTGGAGGCGCAGCAATATTACGCGTTTCCCGCCAATCAGTTCTGGCGTTTGTTATCGGCTGTACTGGAAACGGATCTGGTTGACCTGCCCTACCCGGGACGCTTACAGCATTTGCTGTCTGCTGGTATCGGCCTGTGGGATCTTTACCGGGCATGTGAACGTGAAGGCAGCCTCGACAGTGCTATCCGCAAACCGGAATGCAATGACTTCGTCAGCCTGCGCCAGCAATTCCCGTATCTGCAGCGGGTCGCTTTTAACGGCAAAGTTGCAGCGCGTCTGCAACAGCAATTCAGCGCATGGGGACTGGAAACCATCAGCCTGCCGTCATCATCACCCGCCAATGCAAGCTGGTCGTTCGCACAAAAATTGGCGGTGTGGCAACAGCTGGCAAAACATCCGTCCCCGCGCTGAGCAGCTTTCACCACCCGCAGCGCACCGGAATACCATATCCGGTTTTACAACATCCTGACGGATGCCGTATCCTTGCGGGTAACGCGGCAGCCATGCGTAATACCAGTGCTGCCTGTCACCTGATAACCCGAATCCCGGCGGTCAGCGATGTCCGCCACCCTGCTATGCTGATCAAACGCAAATCCATCGAAGCTGAATCCAACCTGCGCGGCGGCCCGAAAGCCGCTGCCACCCGTCCTGTGCGCCGCAAGCCGCGCTTTGCCCCGATTACTTTGTCCGAATCGGACGGCATCCGCTATCTGCATTTCGGTACCGAATGGGTACAGGGCGCAATGCGCGTTCGCAAACCAGACTGGCTGGAGCTCGAATACTCACAACAAATGATGGCCTGGATGCTGTTCCAGGAAGCCCCTGCCCGCATCGCCCAGCTGGGTCTTGGCAGCGCAGCGATCACCAAATTCTGCTATCGCCAGTTTCCCGAAGCATCGGTGCAGGCGGTGGAACTGAATCCGGAAGTGATCAGTGTCGCGCGTGCCATGTTCAAACTGCCGCAGGATGATGAACGGCTGGAAGTGATGGAAATGGATGCGATGGATTTTGTTTCTGACCGTAAAAATCATAAGAAACTGGATATCCTGCAGGTAGACTTATACGATGCCACCGCACGCGGACCCGTACTGGACAGCCCGGAATTTTATAAAGCCTGTGCAGATTGTCTGAAGCTGCGCGGCATCATGACCGTCAACCTGTTCGGCGGCGGCCACCGCAGTTTTCTGATTAACCGCGTGGCGCTGGATGCAGCCTTTGAGCAAGTCATTTACCTGCCTGAAATTCATGATGGCAACGTGATTGCCATCGCCTTCAAAAAAGCACCGCGTCTGAACTGGAAAACTTTGCATGAAAGAGCGGCAGCGATTCGCGCCGCAACCAAGTTACCGGCTGAGAGCTGGGTCAGCGCCCTGCAGGAAGCCATTTCAGAGGAAGAATCCAACACACCATGAGTGCACAAACAGCGGAACGCAGCCTCGGCCTGCAACAGATATTTTCCTGGCTGGTCTCTGACGGTATTCTGAGCAAAGACGAAGCCCGTCAGAAATATCAGGAAGCTCAGGGCATCCTGAGGAGCGCCGTCAACATGCATCCGCTGACCGCTGCTGCACAGTGCAAGCTGATTTCCGGCAAACCGCCGCATACCCTGCTGACGCTGGACTGGCTGACCGAATGGGCGGCGCGTCATGTGCGTTTACCGTTTTACCGTATCGATCCGCTGAAAATTGATTTCACGACAGTCGCTGACATCATGTCCTCAAGTTACGCGACCCGTTTCAATATTCTGCCGGTAGAACTGCAGGGCGACGCGGTCGTGGTGGCAACGACCGATCCGTTTAACACCGAATGGCAGGGCGAAATTGCGCGTATCAGCCGCAAACAGGTCAGGCTGGTATTTGCCAATCCGCTGGAAATTGCGCAGTACATCACGCAGTTTTTCTCGCTGGCAAAATCGATTAAGAATGCGCGTAAAGCCAACACCCACGATCTGAACCTGCGTCAGAATCTGGAGCAACTGGTCGAACTGGGCAACCAGAAACAAGTCGATGCGAATGACCAGCACATCATCAATATCGTTGACTGGCTGTGGCAGTTCGCGTTTGAACAGCGCGCATCGGATATCCATCTGGAACCCAAACGCGATATGGCGGTGATACGTTTCCGTATCGACGGCGTACTGCATCAGGTGTATCAGGTGCCGGCTGTAGTCATGATTGCGATGATTGCGCGTATCAAGCTGCTGGGTCGTATCGACGTAATTGAAAAACGGCGGCCGCAGGATGGCCGTATCAAAACCCGTACCAATGACGGCCAGGAAGTGGAGTTACGCTTATCCACGCTACCGACGGCGTTCGGCGAAAAAATGGTGATGCGTATTTTCGATCCGGAAGTGGTGGTTAAAACGCTGCCGGAACTGGGTTTCCCGCCTGCCGATGCATTGCGCTGGCAACAACTGACCAACAAACCGCATGGCATTATTCTGGTCACCGGCCCGACCGGTTCCGGTAAAACCACCACGCTGTACACCACACTGAAGGCGCTGGCCACATCCGACGTTAACGTCTGTACGGTGGAAGATCCGATTGAAATGGTCGAAGCCAGTTTCAACCAGATGCAGGTACAGCATTCGATTGATCTGGATTTTTCTGACGGTATCCGTGCCCTGATGCGTCAGGATCCTGACATCATTATGGTCGGTGAGATCCGTGATCTGAAAACGGCGGAAATGGCGGTGCAGGCAGCACTGACCGGTCACCTTGTGCTGTCCACACTGCACACGAATGATGCGCCGTCCGCAATTATGCGTTTGCTGGATCTCGGCGTACCGCACTACCTGCTGGATGCCACCATCATCGGCATTATGGCGCAGCGTCTGGTACGTACCTTGTGTCCGCATTGCAAGAAACCGGACGGCGAGATGCCGGACCTGATCTGGCAAAGTCTTACCGAGCAATGGAATTTGCCAAAGCCAGCGCAAATTTACCGCCCCGTCGGTTGCCCTGAGTGTCGCCAAACCGGCTATCTGGGACGTACCGGGCTGTATGAATTGTTGACAGTGACACCAGCCTTCAGCAAACTGATCCATGCAGAAACCGATTTACCGGCATTACGGCGTCAGAGTGTCGCAGACGGGATGAAACCGCTGCGCATTGCCGGCGCAGAGAAAATTTCAGAAGGTTTAACCACCGCGGAAGAAGTCCTGAAAGCGACGTCCGCACTGAATTGAAAACGGGCCATGAACTACCGGCAACTGCTCTCATCAGGCGTATTCCGATTTTGTGCCGTGGCGCTCTGCTACTTTCTGGCGGGGCGCTTCTCCCTGTTGCTGTCCATGCCGCCCGGCTATGCCACTGCTTTCTATCCGGCCGCAGGTCTGGCGCTGGGTGCCATGCTCACTTACGGTCTGCATGCCATACCGGGCGTGTTTGTCGGAGCGCTCGCGTTCTGTCTCTCGGTTTCTTTTGAGCGTGCATTACCGTTCAACATGGCGACATTGTCCGTCGCGATGGTGCTGTCCATGGTTGCCGTACTGCAAGCCGGTCTCGCTGGCTGGCTGATACAGTCACGGCAAAAGCAGGCTGTCACGCTCGACAGCAACAAAGAGATCGCCGTTTTCTTTCTGTTCTCCGCCCTTGCAGCTGCCGCCGGCACCACTGCCGATATCGGTATATTGCGTGTGCTGGGGCAACTGACACGGATACAGGCCGATACCAACTGGCTGGTGTGGTGGGTTGGCGATTCGCTGGGCACGATGATCGCTGCGCCGGCGTGGCTGCTGTTTGCCGGGCAGCCTCATAAATTGTGGAGATCACGGCGCTATAAAGTGCTGATTCCGCTCGGTGCCTGCATCCTGATCGTGGTGATTGCTTTTGTGTTTATCCGTGACCGCGAGCGCGACAAACAGGCGCTGGAATTCCGTCTGGAAGCCCAGCGTATGAGCCAGAATGTGCAGAGTCGCCTGAATCATCATGCGATGGTACTGGATTATCTTGAACGCCTGTTCGCCAGCTCAAACCGCGTCAACCAGCATGAATTCGCTGTGTTTTCCGAACATGCACTGCGCGACTTTCCCGGCATCAGTTATCTGGCCTGGGTACCGTATGTCGCTCCCGGCGCTGCCAGTGCATTTGAACAAACACTGAACAAAGATGAGTTTCCCGGCTGGCGTATCCTGTCACCGGCTGCCAACGCTGATACAGCGGAACTGCAGCGCGGCAATGGCAGAGCCATGTATCCGGTTTTATATCTGACGCCGCTGAATCATCACCCCGACCTGCCAGGTCGCAATCTGGCATTGCAACCTTCCAGCCTGCATGCAATTGAAAGCGCGCGTGACAGTGGCGAAACCAAAACCACGCCGCCAGCCATCAGCGGTGCAGGAAAGCAGGCAGACAGCGTCAGCCTGTTCGCGCCGGTATACCAGAATGGCCGCAGTCTGATGAATACTGAAGAGCGCCGCGCGGCATTTACGGGTGTTGTTACTGCCTCATTCCGGCTTGCGGATATCCTGCATGAAACGCTGACGGAAACGGAAGAAAAAGAATTTCACCTGCGTTTTTTCGACAAGGATTTTCCTGACGGACAATCTGTATTTATGGATTACACCAGCGGATTAAAGGAAGCGCCGCTGTTTCAGTCCGCCATACTTTTCGGCAGCCATCAGTACGTGTTGCAGGCCCAGCCCTCTGCCGAATACTGGCGTACCCACATTTCATGGGTGACATGGGCAGCCATTATCGGGGGGCTGTCTTTCACTGCACTGTTTGGTGCCCATTTACTGATGACCAGCGCGCATACGCACAATGTCGAAAATCTGGTGCGTCAGCGTACCGCGCAGTTACATGACAGCGAAAACCGCCTGAGTACTATCCTCAATTATGCGGCGGAAGCCATTCTGACCTGTAATGCGAATGGCCTGATTCAGTCTGCCAATCCGTCCGCAGAAAATTTATTCGGGCTTGCGCCGGGCGGGATGCGCGGGCGTCAGCTACTGAGTTTTTTTCCGGATCAGAAAGCTCAAAACCTGTTGAGGCAGCAACTGTCACAGGTATTGCCAGCGGAATTGCAGTTACATCATGTGAATCCTGAGCGCATCGAAATTCAGTCGCAGCGCCAGGATGGCGAAATCCTGCCGCTGGAACTGGCGGTCACCAAAGTCCGGCTGGGTCAGCAAACCATGCTGATTATCATGCTGCATGATCTGAGCAAGACCAAGCGTGCGGAGCGCCTGAAAAGTGAGTTTGTCTCTGCAGTCTCGCATGAATTACGTACACCGCTGACATCCATCCGCGGTGTACTGGGCTTACTGGTTGGCGGGGTCGGAGAAGTCATCCCGCCCAAAACGCGCGGCTTGCTGAGTATGGCAAATGAAAATGCGATTCGGCTGACCAAACTGATCAATGACTTACTGGATTTCGACAAACTGGAATACGGCGGCATGCAGTTCGATATGCAGACGTATGCTGTTCGCACTCTGGTGGAAAAAGCCATCACTGCGAATCAGGGTTACGCCGAAAATTTCCGTGTACATCTGCATTTACTGCCGGACGACACGCCGGGCCTGTCCGTTGTGGTTGATGAGGGAAGGTTTATTCAGGTGCTGAGCAACTTAATTTCGAATGCGATTAAATTTTCATCTGAACATCAGGATGTCGAGATTGCGATTCTGCAACGCACTGACTGGGTACGGATCGAAGTCCGCGACCGTGGCATCGGTATTCCGGATGACTTTAAAGACCGCATCTTCCATAAATTTTCTCAGGCGGAAGCCACTGCCGCCCGCAAATATGCGGGCACCGGCCTCGGCTTATCGCTGAGTAAAACGCTGATTGAAAAAATGCACGGCGGCATCGGCTTCCAGAGCGAAATCGGTGTGGGCAGTGTGTTCTATCTGCTGTTACCGGCAGTACGCGCAGATGAAGCTGCAGCGGAGTAAAGTGGCTCCACATCTGAAACCAGCATCTGAACGGCATTGCTGAATTGCCTGGTACCGCTGCAATTCAGCAAGCATGCCTGTCAGCGCACGGCTGCAGAATGATCATCAATGCCCGCATGCCGTTCTGCCACCGCGGCAGCCAGCCCGGCTGCAACATCAGGATACTGAAAACGGAAACCGAGCTCATCCGTAATACGCTGATTCAGCAAGCGGCGTGACTCAGACATAAATGACAGCATGACCGGTGTCACCTGCTGCGCCAGTTCTGCGCGGGATACGCGCGGTGGTGGCATCAGACCAAAGGCATTTGCGACCTGTTCGAAATAATCTCCCATGCGGCAATCGCTGTTATCCACGGCGTGATACACACGCTGCGGACGCCCGTACCACAATGCCCTTAACACCAGACGCGCCAGATCATCCGCATGGATATGATTGGTGTACACATCTTCTTCCGGCAGCAGCGCCGGTGTACCGCGTTGTAAGCGTTCCAGCGGCAGGCGGTCTGCTGCATAAATGCCGGGGACACGCAAAATCGATAAGCGGCCATGACGCCGTTTCGCCCATCCGCGTAATGTACGTTCTGCATCGACACGGCGCACGGCGCGTGCATTTCGCGGCGCCACCGGACGGGTTTCATCAAATTTCGCGCCGGCACAATCACCGTACACACCGGTCGTACTGACGTAAACAAGGCGCACATTGTCAGGTAAAATGGCGCCCAGATGACGGGTACGGCGGTCTGTCTGACCGTCCGCCGGAGGCGGTGCCAGATGCACCACATACTCTGCCATGCCGCTCAGACGCGCCAGTGTATGGCGACAGTCCAGATCGGCCACCACAGGCATCGCACCTGCCGCCCGTAATTCGGCGCAGCGTTGCGGCTGACTGGTGACGGCAATCACCCGGAAACGCTGCCGCACCAGCGGCAGCAAACGCATACCGACATCTCCGCAACCAAGAATCAGTAAGCGGGGACGCCGCGTTTTATTAAATTGTTTTTTCATATTCACTACATTATGACTTTTCAGGTTAGTCTGACCCAGAGTGGTCGTCAGTTCAGCTGCGATGCCGATGAAACCGTTCTCAATGCAGCACTCCGTCAGGGCATAGGCTTGCCTTACGGCTGCAAAAACGGTGCCTGCGGTTCCTGCAAAGGCAAGCTGAGCAATGGTCAGGTTGAACACGGCCAGCATCAGCAACGCGCCCTCAGCGAAGCCGAAGCGGCGGAAGGTTTCACCCTGCTGTGCTGCGCAAAACCGGTATCGGATATCGCTGTCGATGTGCGCGAAATCGCTGCCAGCAGTGATTATCCCATCAAAAAACTGCCGACCCGCGTACACAAGCTGGAAAAACTGTCCGACGACGTGATGCTGGTCTCGCTGCAATTGCCTGCCACTGAAAAATTTGCTTACCGCGCCGGTCAGTATATTGAATTCCTGCTGCGTGATAACAAACGCCGCAGCTACAGCATGGCGAATGCCTCGCACAACGGTGAACACCTGACGCTGCATATCCGTCACATGCCGGGTGGTCTGTTCACTGATCAGGTGTTTTCCACCATGAAAGAGCGCGACATTCTGCGCTTTGAAGGCCCGCACGGCAGTTTCTTCCTGCGTGAAGACAGCGACAAACCAATCATCCTGCTGGCTTCCGGCACGGGTTTCGCACCGATCAAAGCGCTGATGGAACAACTGATTCATTTGAAATCTGAACGTCAGGTCGTGCTGTACTGGGGCGGTCGCCGTCCTTCGGATCTGTACATGAGCGCACTGTGCGAAGAATGGGCAGCCAGCCTGCCGAACTTCCGCTATGTACCGGTGATTTCCGATGCACAAGCCGAAGATCAGTGGCAAGGCCGTACCGGCTTCGTACATCAGGCTGTCATGGCAGATATCGCCGATATGTCCGGCTATCAGGTCTATGCCTGCGGTGCACCGGTGGTGGTGGAATCGGCTAAACGCGATTTCAGCGCGCAATGCCAGTTACCGGCAGATGAGTTCTATGCGGATTCATTCACTTCCGAAGCAGATCTGGCTGCGGGTTAATCCTGTCACAGCGACACACGCTGCGCTGTAAAGTAAGAAGAACGGGAAGCCACCGCTTCCCGTTTTTTATATCTGAGCACCCGTACACGGCGCAGTATGCTTAATCACATGCCAACACTGTGCCGCATCTGAAAAATTTTCAGCAAAATACCGCAAAAATTGCTTTGACGCAGTGCGAAAAAAGTCCTACCATCCGCACTATGAAAATGCTGCCTGACATGTCTTCACCGAATATCATCCGACGTCGCCGCTCACATCGTGAGCCTGGGCCGATGTGTCAGTGCACGCGCGCATTCTGAATGCGCAGCACAGTACCCAAAAGCCACAGGCCGCACCTGTGGCTTTTTTTACGCCCTTTCGTTTTTGTTTGTCCCTCACCCTAGCTTGCTTTGACCTCTGAAGGAGTCTGTAGAAATGGAATTCAGCCAGTACAACGTGAATGCCCTGATGTATATCACCCCACGCCCTGACATCGTATTTACCGAAGGCAGCGGTATGTGGCTGACCGATCACAAAGGCAAGCGCTATCTGGACTTTTTGCAAGGCTGGGCAGTTAACTGCCTGGGCCACAGCCCTGCCTGCATCCACGAAGCACTGGTTGCGCAGTCTAAAAAACTGCTGAACCCGTCACCGGCGTTTTACAACGAAGGCATGATTGCACTGGCTGACGCACTGACCAAAAACTCCTGCTTCGACCGCGTATTCTTCACCAACAGCGGTGCCGAAGCGAATGAAGGCGCGATCAAACTGGCGCGTAAATGGGGACAATTAAACAAAAACGGCGCGTTTGAAATCATCACCTTCGACCACGGCTTCCACGGCCGTACACTGGCGACGATGTCCGCTTCCGGCAAACCAGGCTGGGATACCCTGTTTGCGCCGCAAGTGACCGGCTTCCCGAAAGCAGATCTGAACGATATCGCTTCGGTTGAAAAACTGATCACCGACAAAACCGTTGCCGTGATGCTGGAACCGGTACAGGGTGAAGGCGGCGTGATCCCTGCGACACGTGAATTCATGCAGGCACTGCGTGAACTGACCACACGTCACAACATTCTGCTGATCGTGGATGAAGTGCAGACTGGCATGGGCCGTACCGGTGAACTGTTCGGCTATCAGTTATCCGGCATCACTCCGGACATCATGACACTGGCCAAAGGCATTGGCGGTGGCGTTCCGCTGGGTGCGTTGCTGTGCCGCGAAGCAGTCGCCTGCTTCGTGCCTGGCGATCAGGGCGGCACTTACAACGGTGCACCGCTGATGACGGCTGTAGGTCTGGCTGTGCTGAAAGAATTGCTGAAACCGGGCTTCATGGAACAAGTGCGTGAAAACGCGGCTTACCTGAGCGCAGAACTGATCAAACTGTCCGAAGAATTCGGTCTGGAAGGCGAACGCGGCGAAGGCTTGCTGCGCGCGCTGAAACTGGGCAGCAACATCGGTGCCGAAATCGTGGAGAAAGCACGCAATCTGGAACCTGCCGGCCTGCTGCTGAACTCCCCGCGCCCTGACCTGCTGCGCTTCATGCCTGCCCTGAACGTGACCCGCGAAGAGCTGGATCTGATGCTGAACGGACTGAGAGGCATCCTGCGCGAAATCAAAGGCTGATCACGCTGATTTGCCGCAAACCGGCGATGCAGTGCGGTATCCCTAAGCTACCCGCCCTGCCCGCCGCATTGAAAAAGCCATGCAATCCGGTCATTGCATGGCTTTTTTGTTTTCCTGTCCGGTCTTACAGATAGGACACCCGCTCCTGACAACGTCCGTCCGAATGCAGGTTCACCGCCTGCGCATTGTGCAAATATCGTCATTTACCATTTCCGGAGAGCCGGACTTTCTGCCGACGACCGCCGGATCGCTGTGCTGAACACCGCATTTGAGGCATTTTCGGGCCATTTTCAGTGCTCAGCGGACGCCATCCACGTTTGACACCCCGCGCTGACAGGGTGACTGGTTGTCGCCACAAACAGGCCGGTAAAAAAACAAAACCGCCCGCCGTTGCCGGTGAGCGGTTTGCCGGTGCGGACACGGGGGATGTCCGGCCGGAATTCCCGGGGGAAGGAATCAGGGTTTCAGTACAAAGTGCATCACGGAATACGGTGGCAGCGCAGTGCTGAATTTATTCGCGTTCAGCGTGGTTTGCACCTGACGTGCGCTGACGTTCGGGCTGCTGCTGTCCACGCCCCATGCCTGCACGTAGTTCAGTGCCACCGGATGGGTGATTTGCACGCTGGCATTCAGCGCGGTCGGCAAGCGGTTAATCGTGATCAGGTGAACGGTATTCGGATCCGCAGCGCTGACTGCAGCGTACACCGTGCCATTCGCATTATTGGTCGATACCGCACGTACCGAGATTTCCGGAAACACTGATTTATTGCCATCGTAGTTGCGGAACAGGCGGAAAGCCGATGCGATATAACCTTCTACGTCACCAAAATAGGTCGCCAGATACACGCCGTTTTTACCGAAAGCGCCCAGTGCATCAGCTTGTGCAATCGCACCGGTTGCATCGTACATGCCACCGAAGTCATATTCTGTGACCGCCAGTTTGGTGCCCGGATAAAAATCTGCAATCGCACGGTTCAGCTTCGGCAGCATTTGCAAGCCATTACCATCGGTAAAGCCGTAGCCCGGCTGGGTGATCCAGGTTGGCTCTACATATTGCGGGTCCCACAGACTGCGAGAGGCTTGAGAGCGTGTCGCCTGATCATACGAAGCCTGCGGATAGTAATGGAAAGAGAAAACGTCGAGCAAACGCTTACCGGCCGTGGTCGATGCCTGCTTCATGGTATCTAAATACACATTGGCAAACGTCATATTGTTATAGCGATAGCGGTCGCCGGTGCTTTTCGTGGTGTACGGTTCTTTGTTGTACTGCCCCCAGTCAGATGGCTGATGTGCTGCACTGCCATCCCACGCAGACCACAGACTGAACAAACCCAGGTAACCGCTGAGTGCAGGACCAAAGGTTTTGGCCGATGCATCCATACGTTTGACGGTTTGTGCCAGCGACACATTTTTCTGCAGTACTTCAGCAACCGTGGTCAGATCCGGATGCAGATTTTCATGCGTCCCTGCTCCCAGATACGTTGGCCACAGATGCCACAAATCCGGCTCATTATCCAGCTCGTAGCCTTTTACGCCTTTGGCAGCGGAGGCTTTACCGTATTTCTTAATCAGGAAATTCAGTTCTTCGTCGATATACACCACGTTATCATTCAGCGACGGATTCAGCGATAAAGCACCGGCAGCGGCAGGTTTGTCATTCACGATATTCAGCCAGCGCGCGGTGTCCACATTCGAAGCACCGGCAGTGGATTGCCACAGTTGCTGACCATTGCAATTGCCGGGCGGATTCAGGAACTGAATATCTTTCGGCAGTTTTCCGGCGGCTGGTAATTGCAGCAAAGAGAAGGTATTCAGCGCCAGCGACTGATCATGAAAACTGACCAGCCCTGCACCCGGTGTGTAATACGCCAGACCATTTTGCTGATTCGGCCAGCCAGCGCCGGTAGAGTAAGTCACACCAAAGTTTGAAGAATGGCAAAAGTCTGCACCGGAATTACTGACGCCGTTTTCCCAGTTATAGCTGGTCATATTGTTGCCACCGAGACGGCGCGAGGTCAGGTTCAGGCTTTCCAGACTGGCACGGCCACCATGTGCATCCCAGCCAGCGCGTCCGCTGCCGTCGGCATAGGCGTTAAAACCGTAAATCAGCGGACTGATATTTTTGCGTTCGGTCTGGGTATTCACGGTAAAGGTTACGTTTTGGGCCAGCGCCAGTGGAATTTGTGTCAGCAAGCCTGCGGTCAGCAGAACTTTTGCCAGTGTGGTCGGTCTCATACAGCTCTCCCTGAATTTAGAATATTTCTTCGTGGAAATTTTTATCGTCGGGAGTCGTTATAAACAGAGAGTTTCCCTGCATCAACTTTGCTTACACGCCAGTAACATTTTTTACGTTTGCAGGGAATCCACTGCCGGTTTGTTGCATTTTTCTGATCTTTTTATCAAGAAAATAAATTATGAAATTAACAATGAAGAAAATGGTGTTGTCACTCGCGCTGGGGG
Source organism: Cognatundibacterium squillarum (assembly GCF_014652435.1). Lineage (GTDB taxonomy): Bacteria > Pseudomonadota > Gammaproteobacteria > Burkholderiales > Burkholderiaceae_D > Undibacterium > Undibacterium squillarum. The sequence continues at coordinate 89,018 of NZ_BMYU01000010.1, read as the reverse complement.
GCGTTCTGGGCAGCGCGTGGGCGGCACCGGCGTATTTGCGCTTTCCATCTGTGCGAGGCGACCAGCTTGTGTTCACTGCAGAAGGTGATTTGTGGAAAACCAGTCTGCAAGGCGGTCAGGCGCAACGTCTGACCACGCATCCGGCAGCGGAAACGCAATCTGCGATTTCTTTTGATAAAAAGTGGGTGGCCTTCGTCGCCGCCTATGAAGGCAGCAGCGAAGCCTATGTGATGCCGGCACAGGGTGGCGTACCGAAGCGCATTACCTTTGAAAATGAAGTGGTGAATGTACTGGGCTGGACACCGGAAGGCGAAGTGCTGGTCAGCACCCTGAACAGCACCGGCCCGAATGCGCACCGCATTATCGCGGCAGTCAATCCGCAAACCATGAAGCGCCGTGTATTCCCAGTCGCGGATGCGAATGAAGCAGTACTGGATGACAGTGGCCGTTACCTGTATTTCACCCGCTTCGGTCTGCAAATGACCAATGACAATGTGCGTGAATACCGTGGCGGTGCCATGGCCAGCATCTGGCGTTTTGACCTGAAAGCCAAAGAAGAAGCGAAGCGCTTGTTCAGCGGCGAAGAATGGAACCACCGCCGCCCGATGTTCTACAACGGCAAACTGTATTTCACAGCGGATAAAGACGGCGTATTTAATCTGTGGGTTGCTGAAGCCGATGGCACACAGGCAAAAGCCCTGACTAGCCACAAAGACTGGGAAGTACGCAATGCTGCGCAGGGTGACGGCAAGATTGTGTATCAGCTCGGCGCTGATCTCCATGTGTATGACATTGCCACCGGCAACGACACAACGCCGTCTGTGGAACTGGTATCCGATTTCGATCAGCAACGCGGTCAGCTGATCCGCAATCCGCTGGAATTTTTAACGGATTCTGAAATCGCGTCCCGCAGCGATAAAATCGTGATCACCGCACATGGTCATATCGCGATTGCCGGCCCGGGTTCTCAGCGTCGTATCAATATCCCGCTGCCTGCCGGTTCCCGTGCACGCAGCGCTATCTTCTCTGCTGATGACAAATGGGTTTTCGCTTTTGTCGATACCAGCGGCGAAAATGAAATCTGGCGCTTCCCGGCGAACGGTATCGGCAAAGCTGAAATGCTGACCAGCGATGGCCAGTTCCACCGCGAAAATATGTTCCCGTCGCCGGACGGCAAGCATCTGGCGCACACTGACAAACTGGGCCGTCTGTGGCTGCTGGATCTGCAAACCCGCCAGAACAAAGTCATCGATGATGCAGGCAAACTGGGCCAGCGCGGCCACAATGGCATCGTCTGGTCTGCAGACAGCAAAACGCTGGCGATAGTCCGCAGTGATAACGCAATGCAGCGCAGCCAGATCGGCCTGTACAGTCTGGACAGCCACAAGCTGCAATTTATTACCAGCGACCGTTTTGATTCTCACGGACCGGCATTCTCTGCCGATGGTCAGTGGCTGTACTTCCTGTCTGAACGCAATTTCCAGGTTTCGAATGGCTCGCCTTGGGGCGACCGCAACATGGGCCCTGCTTTCGGCAAACGCACCGGTGTATTCGCGATTGCACTGAAAGCCGGCGCACGCTTCCCGTTCAAAGCAGATGATGAACTGAGCAAAGCACCAGCCAAACCGGAAGAAAAGCCAGCCGAAAAACCGGCAGACAAACCGGCTTCCGGTGCTGATCTGGGTAATGACAAACCTTCTGATAAACCAGCCGATAAGCCTGCGGACAAATCTGCCGACAAACCGGCAGAAAAAACCGCCGCAAAAACTGACGACAAAGCTGCGGCACCTGCCGCTGCGCCGCGTGCACCGGCAATCGACTGGGCAGGTATCGAACAGCGCCTGTATCAGGTGCCGGTACCGGCTGGCAATTACCGCAGTCTGAGCACCGACGATAAGCGTTTGTATCTGGTCGATTTCGACAATGTACCGATGGTAAAAACCGTAGCATTCAGCCGTACCGGTGCGACCGTCGAAGTTTTTGCCGGCAACGTTCAGTCATTTGATTTGTCGCTGGACCGCAAACGTGTCGTGTTCCGTACTGTTTCCAGCACTGGCCCCGGTGACTTCTACGTTGTCGATGCCGGAGCCAAAGCACCGCCGGACACTGCCAAAGCCAAAGTCGCGCTGAATGACTGGTCTTTCCGTGTTGATCCGAAATCGGAATGGAAGCAAATGTTCAACGATGCATGGCGTATGCACCGCGATTATCTGTTCGATGCCAATATGCGCGGCATGGACTGGAAAAAAATCCGCAGCAAATACGAACCGCTGGTAGACCGTATCACTGACCGCCATGAGCTGAATGATTTACTGAGCATGATGATGGCGGAAGTCAGCACCCTGCACTCGCAATTCCGTCCGGGCGAAACCCGCCGTGCTGCCAGCGAAGGCACACCGGCAACACTGGGCGCGGTGCTGAGCCGTGTACAGGGTGGCGTGCGTGTTGATCATATCTACCGCAGTGAACCGGATCTGCCGAATGAACGTGCGCCACTGGCACAGCCTGACGTAGACGTGAAAGAAGGCGACGTAATCCTTGCAGTGAATGGTCAGCCGGTCAGTGAAGCACGTGATATTTCTGATCTGCTGCTGAATCAGGCTGACAAGCAAGTATTGCTGCACGTACGCCGCGGCAACCGCGCGCCGCATGCGGTAATCGTGCATCCGATCAGCATGCCGAAAAATGCCGATCTGCGCTACGCAGACTGGGAACAAACCATGGCAGCCAAAGTAAATCAGGCATCCGGTGGCAAAATCGGTTACCTGCATTTACGTGCAATGGGTGCGCAGGATATCAATGCATTTGCGCGTGAGTTCTATGCGAACTACAACCGCGAAGGTCTGATTATCGACGTGCGTCGTAATCGCGGAGGTAATATCGACAGCTGGATCATTGAAAAACTGTTACGTAAAACCTGGGCTTTCTGGTCTAAAAAAGGTGTCGCACCTTACACCAATATGCAGCAGACTTTCCGTGGTCATCTGATCGTGCTGGTGGATGAGCTGACATACTCCGACGGTGAAACCTTCGCTGCCGGTATCAAAGCACTCAAGCTCGCACCGCTGGTTGGTAAGCGTACTGCCGGTGCCGGTGTCTGGCTGTCTGACGGCAACCGCCTGACCGATGGCGGCCAGATCCGCGCTGCCGAAACTGCGCAGTTTGGTATGGATGGCCAGTGGCTGGTAGAGGGTGTCGGCGTTGCACCGGATGTGGAAGTGGAAAACATGCCGAACGCAACGTTCGAAGGCCGTGATCAGCAGCTGGAAACGGCGATCCGTATGCTGATGGAAAAAATGAAGGAACAGCCGGTCAAACCGCTGATCCCTCAGCCAATTCCTCCACGTTCCGCTGCACAGAAGTAATTCTGTTCTCAGCAAAAAAGCCGCGCATCTGTGATGGATGCGCGGCTTTTTTTGTTGAATGTAACTTTACGACTCTACTTAGATTGCGTCCGTACAGTTAATAACATTCATTGATATTAACTAAGAGCATCATTTGCTAATAAGCTTCGTGCTTTTTTAGCTAGCACGCGGAAATATTTATCGCTAAGCAAATTTTTGTTTTGCATTTGAAACAACGGTTACATAAGTAAACAGTGTTCGCATTCAATTCGAGAATTTCCATAATGGCAATGCATTATTCATGCCGCATAACTGGTGATGCATACATTGCGGTTTTTCCTATATTTTTTTCCGAATGCTTACCAATGAAATCTTTTCTGCTTAAAACTCCGCTGCAATTCGCGATTGTACTCACCTGCGCAGGGATCTCCATGAACGCTTTTTCGGCCGAATACAGCCTTTACCCAAAACCGGGTGTGTATGACGGCAGCGATGCACACTTCGACCGGGAGTTAATCATCACTGCGGATGGTAAATTCACGCTGGAAGTCACTGAGAAAAGCAAAAATGGCTCAGCACGCAGCGGGAGTGGCAGTGGAAAGCTCAGCGACGCACCGGGTGGCTGGGATTTCAGTCAGGGGCGCTGCTCAATGACGCTGAAACGCGCAATGGGCGGCATGCAAATGCGCGTAGAAGGGTGCAGCAGCAATTGGGGAGATGTCAGCTTTGACGGGAAATACAAACTGGCAGGTGACATTACTTCCAAGCCTGCCAACACAAACAGCAACGTTGCGACAGCAAAGCCGGCAAGTACTGTTTCGACTCCTGCCACACCAGCACCTGCAGTGACGGCTGCCAGTACGGCTACCACTGCGACTCCCTCTCTGCCCAGCCGGAAAGAGCTGCTGTTATCATGGTCAAACATTATGATCGATGGCATTGCAGGAAAACATATCGCAGTGTTTGCAAAATCCGGTGGTTCAGTATCACCCGATATCCCGCTGGAACGTTTTACGCAGGCTGCATTTTTTATTGACAGTGTTGAAATCGCACGCGAACTGCCGCCTGCACAGCAAGCAAAAACGCCATTGCAAATGTTTCCTTTGCCTTTACCGCCAATGGCCAAAGATGAAGGTATTTCCTTCAGGGGTGACTGTATCTATGGTAAATACGACAAAACACTGGTGATATTTCTGGACAGTTATCACAAAACAAAAGGCAGCAAATCCAAACCCGTCAGCGCCTGGATGATCGACAGCAAATTACAATTGCAGGAAATTAAACCCGTCAGCAAGGTGAAATGCCCTGCGTCGTCAGAATATTAAGCGCCGAATTTCGATGCAGGCTGATGATCAGCCTGCATGACTCTGTTCAATCGCTTGCTCTGTGGAGGCAGACTGATAACGCGGCATCTGCGCCCTGTCTTCCTCTGTTCCCACCACGTTTTTATAGGCATGCCAGGTCGCATGGCCTATCCACGGCATCAGGACTATCATGCCGACATTCCATGTCATGAATCCGGCAATCACAAACAGCACGACAATACCCGCCCACAACATCGCTGCAGGAAAGTTAATAAATAATGAGACGCAACTGATGATCATAGATGTGATGGCATCTGTATCACGGTCCAGCATCAGGGCAATCGATACCCAGCTGATCGCAAAGACAATGCTGGCGAAGACCAGACCGACGCACATATACACAAATACGAATTCCAGATTATCGACAGAAAACAATTGCGCCAGAAAGCGCTCCATCGTCGGCATACCCTTGTTATAAAACAGTGCAAAGATCACCAGCGATGCGCGCGCCCACACCATCATAATCACGGCAAGTACCAGCGCCAGCACACCGATGTTGCCCCAACGTCCGCGCATAGAAAACACACTGCCCAGCAAACCGGAGCGTGCATTTTCAAGACGGCGGCTGATGTCATACACACCCAGTGCCAGCAATGGCCCCAGCAGTAAAAAACCGCAGGTCAGTGCCGATAAAAACTGTGGTGCGTTACTGAGCACGATACGTATCAGCGTTGCCATCAGCGCAAAACAGACACCGTAAAACAAACTGCTGCCGCCGGATTCACGCAAGTCACGCCAGCCGGCTGCCAGCCAGCGGAAAGGCGCTGCCACCGTCACCCGCCGGATCGGCGGAAATGCGGTGTTTTTATCGATCATTGTGGTGATATCGGGATGAGCGCTGTCACCCTGTGCGTCATGCGTCATATCCTCTCCTGCCAGAAAGAACTGCTGAAAGCTGTGACCTTGCACCGGGCTTCTCTGTTATCGGTGCGATGCGTTCAGTCTAGTGCAGAAAAAGGTAGCAGGACAATGCGCAGCAAACGCTGCACTGCAATACAAGTGACCGGGATTTAAGCTGTACGACGAGAGAAATACATTCGGCTCAGGGGAGCAGGCGGATAAAGTCCAGCACCTGCGGCATTAAAGCAGATGCCAGCGGCAGGGACGGATCACCGTAACTGCTGATTTGTACTGCCGGTGCTGCAGCGGTGGTTTTGAGTACATGATTCATGCCGTCAATCACGACCAGTCTGACACCATCATGCGAAGCCGCGAGTTTTCTGACCTGTTCATCCGTGACCTGAATATCATGCGTGCCACCAACGGTCAGCACCGGAACACGCAGTTTCCGGATTTCGTCAGACGGTGTGTAAGCCATTGCAGAACGTAAAAAGCCCCGCACGGATGGAGGATAAATCCGTGCGACAGTCGCAGGAGGTTCAGCACCGGCTTTGCCGTTTTTTAAATCTTCAAGAAAGCGCTGATGCGCTGCGCTGCCTTCGCGGTCCAGTGCGCGGGAAACCTGCCACTGCAGAATATCTGCGATATTATCGGCCGGGCCGCATAATGAAATCACAGCATTCGCCTTTGTTCGCTGTGCTGCCAGCATTGCAATCAGTGAGCCTTCGCTATGACCGAGCACAATGATGCGCGAGAACTTTCCGCTTTGTTGCAGCCAGTCGATCCAGGCCGCTGCATCACCGACATAATCATCAAACTGCAGATCCCGGCCTGCCTGCAATTGCAGGCTCGCACCGACACCGCGTTTATCGTAGCGCAGTGATGCAATACCCGCTGCGGATAAGGCCTCTGCCACCATACGCAGGCTGTTATTTTTGCCCGGAATCATGCGCGAATTGCCATCCCGGTCGGTGGGGCCGGAGCCTGCAATGATCAGTACCACCGGTGGTTTCTCCACCCCTTCCGGCGTTTCCAGTGAGCCCATCAGCGTCATCTGACCGGACTGAACGCTGGCACCGGTTTCACTCGCCTGTACTGCCTGCAGCCACGCAAAGCAACATACCAACAACATGATCAGCCTGTTCGTCCGCATCTTTTGCCTCCGCTTACTGTGTGTTACGCACCTTACGCCGGTTTGCGCACTGCATCAAGCACAGCCGGTACACAATACCTCTTTGTTGCTTTTTTCTCATAGCATTACCAAGAAACAAAATCATCACCGTGCATCAGGGGCCCGCTGCGACGGTATTTTTATGTAGCCTTTGTCAACTACAATGGCGGGATCACGTTATGAAGGTTCATCACTGAAAGGGAATCTGTATGCGCAAACATTTCGGCTTACTGGTCGCCGGCATCTTGCCGCTGCTGGTACAGGCACAAACAACGCCTGCCAAAATCACGCAGGTGACGGTATATCCGGGCATGGCGAAAGTAGAACGGCAGTTACATGTGGGTGCAGGTGAAAAGGAACTCATCATTCCCTGCCTGAGTGCCTTGTTTGATGCTGACAGCCTGCGGATACAAACAGATAACGGTATCCGCTTCGGCGATATCCGGATTCAGAATGTGCCAGTGGAACGCGCACCGGAATGCGCTGACTCTCCGCAAAATAAGCGTATCCGTGAACTGGAAGAGCAAATTGCGGCCGCCAATGCGGAAATACAGGCGGGCAATATTGCGCTCGATTACTTAAGGCGTTTTCCCGGCGATAAAAATGCCGCAGCTCCACTGACGGCAGTTGAGCCTTTACGCCGCCAGAGTCAGGACTTGCTGAACAAGCAGGCGCAAACCGAGCGCCGCATGGGTTTACTGAATAAAGAACTGGCGAATCTGACGGCTGAGCGCGACGAGCAATCCGGCAATGTGCGGGAAGTACGCAGCGTCAGCATCCGCGTTGCCGCAGCACAGGAAGGTAATCTGCAATTACAGTACATGGTGCCGGGTGCTGGCTGGGCGCCGGTGTATCGTGCCACCCTGGATACCCGCAGCGGCAATCTGCGCATTGACAAACATGCGCAGGTCAGCCAGCGCAGCGGTGAAGAATGGCAGCAAGTGAGTCTGGTGTTATCGACCACACAGCCAAACCAGTTCAACCGTCTGCCGTTTGCCAGCGCGTGGCAACTGGATTTACGCCAGCCGGAACCGGTGTATGCCATGCCCAAGCTTGCCCCTGTCCCCTCGCCCGCGATGGCAGCGAAGGCTGTTTCTGTCACAGGCTCACGTCGTACTGCGGAAGCCGATTTTGATATCAGCGTATTTCAGGGAGCATTCAGCGCTGAATACAAAATACCGGGTAAAGTCAGCCTGCCTTCCGATGGCCGCAAACTCAGTTATGCGCTGGAACAGGTACAGCAAACAGCAGAAGTGCTGACACGCATCCTGCCTGCGCAAAATAACAGTGCATGGTTACTGGCACGATTCGACCGCCCTGCCGGCAGCTGGCCGCAAGGACAGTTACAACTGTACCGCGATCAGGAATACATTTCGCAAATGCCGCTGAATTTTGGCACGGAAGAGAAAGTCGAACTGCCGTTCGGTAAAGATGAAAAAATTCTGGTCAGCGTGACGCCGACACGTAAAGATGCGGAAGACAAAGGCTTCACCGGCAGCCGCCAGCAGCAAACGCTGAAGCATGCTTACCGCATCACGAATCAGCATCAGCAGCCCCGCGTGATTCAGGTGCTGGAAGCAACGCCGGTGGCATTGCATCAGGAAATTAAAGTCGAGAAGCAAATTACGCCGGCATTCACGGAAACTGACTGGAATAAGCAGGCGGGTGTCAGCGTCTGGAAATTCACGCTGGCACCGGGGCAAAGCAGCGATTTGTCAGCAACGTATCAAATCAGCTTTCCGAAAGAACCGGGCATTAGCGGACTGCGCTGAACCCGGTATTGATAAAAACGGGGCTTGTTGCGGCCCCGTTTTTTATTGTTTCAAAGACTGCCGCATGTGTTGTACGGACAAAAAATTCAGGCCGAGCGCAACACCATATTCCGTACAACTTCATTAAATGCCCCGACAATATGCGGATCAAACTGCGTATGAATATTCGCATTAATTTCTGAAATTGCGCTGAGCAGACTCTTCTTATAGCTGCGATCGGAGCGTTCCGTCGTCACTGAACAAAATGCATCGATGACTGCCAGCATTCTGGCCCCGGCATGAATTTGCTCGCCTTTTTTCCTGTTCGGATACCCTGATCCGTCATAATATTCATGATGATCCAGCACCATCGCCGCAGCGTCGTCCCAGCCACCAAAACGCAGGAGCATCTGGCTTCCGATTTGCACATGCTCCTGCAAAATACGTAATTCTTCACGCGACAAATTCGTTTCTTTATTGAATATCGCATGTGGCACAAACGCCATGCCGACATCATGCATCAGCACTGCCACTTCCAGCTGTTGCGCATCAACCGGTTTACCCAGCGCCGTATTCAGTTCCAGCGCAAGTTCCACGCTGGTGGTATTGCGGTTTTTACGAAATACCGTCAGCGCATCAATTTTATCCGCCCAGTAACGCATCAGACTGATGTCATCCTGCAACTGCAGATTGACGCGGTTGCCACGTCCTCCGGGACTTTTTTCTTTCGTTTTGCCCCCCAGCATCGCAATTGCATCGCGAAAGCTGGCAGCTTGCAAAGCTCCCTGATTTTGCTGTCTGAGGTTATCGCATACAGTGGCCAGTAAAGCGCGCCGGTTTTCATCTGCATGGCCCTGCTTTAATAATTCATACAGCAAATCCACAATCTGATCCGTGGCCATCAGCAGAAACTCACCCAGCTCCGGAAAATACTGCTCCGGATGCGCACGTAAATGCGCAAAAATTTCTTCCACTCTGTGCATCAGATCTTTGAAAGGCGTCAGCCCCACCATCTGGCAATTGCCTTTCAGCGAGTGCATGGAGCGGAACATACGATGGATGTATTCGGGACCGCCGTGCTGATTCAGCGCTCTGACGCAGGCTTCCACTTCGGTATGACATTCCGTGGTGCAATCCAGGAATTCATCGATGATTGCCCTTTCCATATTCAGAAATTCCGGGCAGGTAAAGCTGGGATGGGAGTCTGGAGTTTGCATCGGTTCCGCTTTCATAGTCATACAATGACGAATACAGGCAGGCCAGCCGGATAAGATCAGGGCATCAAAGGGCGTTCGCTAATCTGCTTTCTGATTGACGCTATTGATGCAGGATACAGCTTATTAGGATTAATATAGTGCATAAATCCCACTTTTCCTCAGTTTTTACTTGCTATGGCGCAAAACCCATTTTCCCGCAATACACTTGTCTGCAAGCTGGCACTCGGCCTGCTGTTTTCACTCAGTTCGTTGAGTGCCTGTCAGAAAGCCGTTACTCCGCCTGAAAAACACCATTATGAGATTACCGGCAATCAGAACAGCCCATTATGGCCGCAGGCCGTGGAAGACATCAGCGAGGAAGTCCGTATTACGCTGAATCATGGCGCAGCAACGCCGGACATGGTGGTGATTGAGGAAGATGGCAGGCAGGCTACCTTCACCGGTGAGCGTCACGGTGACTACCTGCTGGTGCCGCGTAAATTCCGCCATTTGCGGCTGTTAAACGGTGAACAAACTGTCGCGGATATCGTGCTGGAAAAAGGCTGAGCAAAGCGCTGCGAAGCCCTAATAAAAAATCCCCTGTTGTGCAGGGGATTTTTCGTTAACCGGTGGTAACCGGTTGCCCGTGTCAGTCTGAGGATGTTCAGACTGCGCGCAAAGCCTGTTCAATGTCAGCCCAGATATCGGCCACATCTTCCAGACCCACAGACAAGCGCACCAGACCGTCGCTGATGCCATGGGCTGCCCGTTGTTCAGGTGTGTAAGTGGCGTGCGTCATACTGGCCGGATGTTGTGCCAGCGATTCTGCATCGCCAAGACTGACCGCGCGGCTGATCAGTTTCAGCGCATTCATAAAGCGGATACCGGCTTCCAGCCCGCCTTTCAGTTCAAATGCGATCATGCCGCCGAAACGCTTCATCTGACGTTTTGCCAGTTCATGCTGCGGGAAGCTCTTCAGACCCGGGTAATACACAACTTCTGTCAGCGTGTGTTTCTGCAGTTTTTCAGCGATGATTTCTGCGCTGTCGCAATGGCGTTCCAGACGCAGCGACAGGGTTTTCATGCCGCGCATAATCAGCTGCGCATCGTGCGGTGACAAGGCTGCGCCGGTCATATCTTTTAAGCCGTAGACGCGCACATTCAGCGCCAGTTCGGGATCTTTGAATACCGCAACACCGGCAATCAGATCACCGTGGCCGCCCAGATACTTGGTGGCAGAGTGCAGCACCACATCCGCGCCCATAGTCAGCGGACGCTGCAGATACGGTGTGCAGTAAGTGTTATCGACCACGGTTTTTGCACCGTACTGCGTTGCCAGCGCGCAGACCGCAGGAATATCCACCATACGCATATTCGGATTGGCCGGTGTTTCAAAATACACGACCTTACGCGCTGCCTTGCTGGCCGCCAGCGCTTTTTGCAGCGCGGCGTGATCGTTCATATCGACATAGGTCAGGTTGATACCGAATTTCGCCAGACCGGCGTTGAAGAAAGCAAAGGTGCAGCCATACAGCGTGATATCGGCGATCAGATCATCGCCCGGTTCCAGCATGGTCCACAAAGTTGCTGTCACTGCGCCCATACCGGAACCAAAAGCAACTGCACCGCCGCCCTGCTCCAGACTGGCCATACGGCCTTCAAACAATGCCAGCGTCGGATTGGAAATACGGGTGTAGAAATGGCCTTTTTCTTCGCCGGCGAAACACTTCGCGCCGTATTCGATATTCGGAAAAGAAAACGTAGATGTCTGAAACAGTGGCGGCACCAGTGCGCCCTGATGCGCCTGTGCGTCGTAACCAAAGTGAATGGCGCGGGTATCAAAACCGGCTTCGGTTTCGTGGCTGTGTGCAGCCTGAGATTCGTTTTGCATATTGTCTCCGTTATGGTGTTTGCCTGTTCCGGCAATGATGTGCGGGGTAATCCCTACCTGCCTATTCTGCGCTTGTAACGAAACAAAGTTCTGGCAAATCCTGCGCGTATGTTTTAGCATCGCAGAAGATTCATCCCCTAAACCAGCCAATGAAACAAGATTCTTGCCATGAAAACGATAGACACAACGGATAAAAAAATTCTTACAGAATTACAGCGTGATGGCCGCCAGAGTATTGCCGAGCTGGCAGACAAGGTGAATTTATCGCAATCGCCATGCTGGCGACGGGTGCGTCAGCTGGAACAGCAAGGCGTGGTGCAAAGCTATGGCGCAAGGCTGGACCGCAACCGCATGGGCTTTGGTGTGACCGGCTTTGTGCATTTGCAGCTGGAAGGGCATTCACCGGAAATTACCAATGCGTTTGAACGCGAAGTGGTGGCGCTGCAGCAAGTGGTGGCCTGCCACAATTTATCCGGTAAATACGATTACATGCTGGAAGTGATTGCAGCAGATTTGGAAGAGTTTTCGAATTTGCTGCGCAATCAGATACGCAGCATTCCGGGCGTGAAAGAAATTTCCACCAGCTTTTCGCTGAAAGAAGTGAAGCGCACCGACGTGGTGCCGGTGCTGTAAAACAAACAATCAGCGACGGGAACTGCTCCGGGTTTCCGTCGTTTTTTCCGGCTGGTATTTCAGTTTGTATTCGATACGCTGACGCTCGTCCGGCTGGATTTTGGATGCGAAATTCTGATTCAGAAATTTCCAGGTATCGCTTTCCAGCTCTTCACAACGCAGCACCGCACGGCTCTTCGGTGCGTGGCGCTGATGGTATTCAATCGTGTCCAGCTCTTCTTCGCGCTGTTTTGCGACGTACTGTGCCTGACGACGATTACTGTACAACGCTGCTTCCTGATTTTTGACGAAGCGACGCTGCGGGATTTCACACTGATCACGGAAAATCATGCGGATATCTTCCTGTATCCGCGCATAGCACTGCCCCATGCGGTAATTGATAGTCCAGCAGGCTTTGTCCAGATCATTCTGACCATTCATTTCCGACAAACGCTTGGCAACGCCGGGATCGGCCACTTCCTTGCTTTTTTCCGGCGTTGCCGCTTCGCAGGGTTTGTCGGTATAGATGGACTGACCGGAAGCCGTCACGCATTTACGAATCTGTGCGCTGGCTGCAGTACAGCACAGCAAACCAACAGCGCACACGATCAAACGAAGAGAAGGAGAAGTCGACATACCGGATCAACAAAATTATACGGAATGCATGATTCTACCTGCCGAGGAAACAAGTGACATGTAAAAACGCATCGCCGCGAAGCATTTTTTGCGGATTGCGGCAATTTACGCACAGGGTCTTATTCCTCCACCAACCCGCCGCCGAAAAAGCGGCTATTTGCCGGACGAACTTTGTTTGCTCGTTGGCAATCCCAAGGCTGAACGACGCCCGTACTATGCAAGGATCGTCATCACGCATTTCCGGAGGCCCGGACTTTCTGCCGACGACCGCCGGATCGCTATGCCAGAATCCGCATTTGAGGCAATTTCCGGCACTTTCCTGCACTTTCAGGCGGTTCAGAACACTTACTGACACAACTGAAGATTATCCTCAGGCGTACGGACAAACTCAGCCCACAGCAGCCGTTATCTAGACTGCAGTGGTGTTAGATGCCATACCGCTTCCGTTGCCGCCACCTTGCCCTTCAGGCCGCCTTCTACATGCACCCTGTTCAGCAATTGCAGATGATGGCTGGCGGCGTAATGCTGCGCGACTTCTTCCGGCAAAATCGCAAACGGTGGCCCGTCTGCCGCCAGTTGATCGTATTCGTAGGCAATCAGCAATTGCGGTGCATCACCGGACAATGTTCGCAGATGCTGTGTGTAAGCGGAACGCATGTCCGGCGGCAAGGCAACCAGCGCGGCGCGGTCGTACACTGCATCCACCGCACCCAGCACCTCCGACTGCAGACTGAAAAAATCGCCGCAGTAAATCACAATGTTTTCCGCCTGATAGCAAGTCAGCGCACCGCAGTCCGACACTTCCGGCGTGACGCCCAGTTCAGCAAAAAACGCTTCCGCCGCCAGCTGACTGAGTTCCGCACCGCGTACCTGATATCCCTGTTCCAGCAGCCACACCATATCGCGGGTTTTGCCGCACAAAGGCAGCAATACCGTTTGCCCGCGCTGCAAACCCAGAGCGCTGAAATGCTGTACCAGCAGCGGATTGGCTTCACTCAGATGAAATCCTAATTCGCCGCGCTCCCATTTCTGATGCCAGAAATCTGCTTCCATGCCGTACTCCTTATGCAAAATGTATTCTGATTGCGCCTAGAATATCAGTTCAAGTCAACTTGAAGTCAAGCGGGGAAAATATGCTCGATATCAGCGAAGTCAGTCAGGCCAGCGGCGTACCCGCCTCCGCCTTGCGCTATTACGAAGAACTGGGATTAATACAGTCAGCCGGCAGAAAAGGCTTGCGCCGTCAGTACGCGCCGGCCGTGCTGTCCAGACTGGCGCTGATCAGCCTCGGCCAGCAAGCCGGATTCTCACTACAGGAAATCGCCGCGATGCTGGGCGACGACGGGCAGATTGCGCGTGCACCGCTGCATGAAAAAATCGCCGAACTCGATCAGCAAATCCGCCAGCTGAAAGCGGTACGCGACGCCCTGTCCCACGCCGCCGTCTGTCCTCACCCGCAGCATCTGGACTGCGCTAAATTTCAGCAACTGTTGCAGATTGCGCAGAAGCGCAAGCAAAGGAAATTACGGGGTGGCAGGAACGCAGAGCAGCGCTGAGTCTGTGGTGTGTATGCGAAGAACTGTGAAAACCGGCTGACACGGGCTTTTCAGCCTCAAATGCGGGGTTCTGCACAGCGATCTGGCGGGCGTCGGCAGAAAGTCCGGGCTTCCAGAAACGGGGAATGAGGATTTCTGCACAAATGCATCCTCTGTTTTGATGGCAACAGAAAATCTGCGGGCAAATAAAAAGCCCGTGAACATTGCTGCTCACGGGCTTCTGACTACCGGATTTGTTGCTGCAGGATGGCTCCCGCAGCACAGCGCAATTACTTCTTACGCTGCGGTGGCATGTCGGTACAAACGCCTTTGTACACTTCTGCTGCCATACCGATGGATTCACCGAGGGTTGGATGCGGGTGGATGGTTTTGCCGATGTCGATCGCATCTGCACCCATTTCGATTGCCAGTGCCACTTCACCGATCATGTCGCCGGCGTGGGTACCCACGATACCGCCGCCGATGATGCGTTTGCTTTCCGCATCAAAAATCAGTTTGGTGAAACCTTCATCGCGACCATTGGCCACCGCACGACCGGAAGCCATCCACGGGAACACACCTTTTTCGACTTTCAGGCCTTTGGCTTTGGCTTCATCTTCGGTCACACCTACCCATGCCACTTCAGGATCGGTGTAAGCAACGGATGGAATCACCTGTGCATCAAAGTAAGCTTTTTCGCCGTGTGCCGCTTCTGCTGCCACATGCGCTTCATGCACTGCTTTGTGTGCCAGCATAGGCTGACCAACCAGATCACCGATCGCGAAGATATGCGGCACATTGGTACGCATTTGCTTATCAACCGGAATAAAGCCGCGCTCATTCACAATCACACCGGCTTTATCTGCTGCCAGTTTTTTACCGTTCGGGCTGCGACCAACAGCAACCAGTACCAGATCGTACAGTTGCGGTTCCGGCGCTTTTTCGCCTTCCACAGCAGCAGCAAAACTGACTTTGATCCCTTCCGGCAGCGCTTCTACTGCAACGGTTTTGGTTTTCACCATGATGTTGTCGAAGCGGTGTTCATTGTGTTTCTGCCAGACTTTAACCATGTCGCGGTCTGCGCCCTGCATCAGGCCATCCATCATTTCGACGACGTCGATGCGTGCGCCGAGTGTGGAATACACGGTTGCCATTTCCAGACCGATAATGCCGCCGCCGATCACCAGCATACGCTTAGGAATCTGACGCAGTTCCAGCGCGCCGGTGCTGTCCACGATACGCGGATCTTCCGGTACGAAAGGCAGTTTCACCACAGAAGAACCGGCCGCAATAATGGCTTGTTTGAACTGCACCACTTTCTTGCTGCCATCTGCTGCGGTTACTTCGATATGGTTTGCGCTGAGGAACTGGCCGACACCCTGCACCACATTCACTTTGCGCGCTTTCGCCATACCAGCCAGACCGCCGGTCATTTTCTTGATCACGCCGTCTTTGTAAGCACGCAGTTTGTCCAGATCGACTTCCGGCTTGGCGAAGGTCACACCGTTCGCGGCCATGTGCGAGGTTTCATCGATCACCGCAGCCACGTGCAGCAATGCTTTAGAAGGAATACAGCCAACGTTCAGGCAAACCCCGCCCAGCGTTGCGTATTTTTCGATCAGCACCGTTTGCATGCCCAGATCAGCAGCGCGGAACGCAGCGGAATAACCACCGGGGCCACCGCCAAGTACCATCATTTCGCAGTCCACATCGACCGGGCCCTGATAGCTGGAACCGGCCGGTGCCTGTGCTGCCGGTGCTGCCGGTGCCGCAGGTGCAGATTGCGCAGGCGCTGCAGTTGCAGCAGCCGGAGCAGCCGCGACGCCGCCTTCGCTGGTTTCCAGCACCAGAACGATACTGCCTTCCGCTACTTTATCGCCCAGCTTGATTTTCATTTCCTTCACCACGCCACTGTGGCTGGAAGGAATTTCCATACTGGCTTTGTCAGACTCAACCGTAATCAGCGACTGGTCTTTCTTGACGCTGTCACCGGCTTTGACCAGCACTTCGATGACTTCCACTTCTTTGAAGTCGCCGATGTCCGGCACTTTGACTTCAACGATGGCGCTGACCGCCGCAGTCACTGTTGAAGCCGGAGCCGCTGCAGGCGCAGAAACTGGCGCTGCTGCGGCCGCCGGTGCAGGAGCTGCAGCAGGTGCGGCTGTGCTTGCAGCGCCTTCCGCTTCCACGATCAGCACGATACTGCCTTCAGCAACTTTGTCGCCCAGCTTGACCTTCATTTCTTTCACCACGCCAGCATGGCTGGCAGGGATTTCCATACTGGCTTTGTCGGATTCCACGGTGATCAGGGACTGATCTTTCTTAATCGTGTCACCGGCTTTGACCAGTACTTCGATAATTTCGACTTCTTTAAAGTCACCGATATCCGGTACTTTTACTTCGATCAGGCTCATGCGTCTCTCCTATCAGAGCAAAGTCTTACGCATATCGGCCAGAATATCGGCCAGATAAGCAGCAAATTTGGCAGCCATCGCACCGTCGATCACGCGGTGATCATAAGACAGCGACAGCGGCAGCATCAGACGTGGCTGGAATTGTTTGCCATCCCAGACCGGTTTGATCGCCGATTTGGACAGACCCAGAATCGCAACTTCCGGCGCATTGATGATCGGGGTGAATGCTGTGCCACCGATACCACCGAGCGAAGAAATCGTGAAGGTTGCGCCCTGCATATCTGCAGGTTTCAGTTTGCCGTCACGTGCCTGTGCCGACAGTTCGCCCATTTCTTTCGCGATTTCAGAAACGCTCTTCTTATCTGCGTTTTTAACAACCGGTACGACCAGACCATTTGGCGTATCTGCAGCGAAACCGATGTTATAGAACTGCTTCAGAATCAGGTTTTCACCGTTTGCATCCAGCGATGCATTGAATGCCGGGAATTTTTTCAGCGCTGCAACGGAGGCTTTGATCACGAATGCCAGCATTGTCAGTTTTACGCCGGATTTCGCCAGTGCTTCATTAGAAGACTTACGGAATTCTTCCAGCTCGGTAATGTCAGCTTCTTCAAACTGCGTGACGTGCGGAATCATGACCCAGTTACGGTGCAGATTCGGGCCACTCAGTTTCTTAATACGGGACAGAGGCTGCAGTGTGGTTTCGCCGAATTTGGAGAAATCCAGCGATGGCCAAGGCAACAGGTTCAGACCTGCGCCGCTGCCATTCACCGGCGCTGCCGGTGCAATCGCTGCAACCGCAGTGCTGCCGGCCATAATGCCTTTGACGAAGTTTTGTACGTCTTCCTGTGTGATACGGCCCTTTGCACCGGAACCGGCAACGCGGGTCAGGTCCACACCCAGTTCACGCGCAAACTTGCGTACGGATGGAGAAGCGTGGGATTTGCCAGCCGGTGCAGTGGCGACCGGCGCAACAGCAGGTGCGGCAGCAACCGGCGCTGCAACTGGCGCAGGTGCCGGTGCAGCAACTACCGGAGCTGGCGCGGCAACCGGTGCCGCAGCAGGTGCAGCTGCCGGTGCGGCAACAGCAGCGCCTTCCGCAGCTTCCACCACCAGCAATACCGTGCCTTCAGCCACTTTATCGCCCAGCTTCACTTTCAATTCTTTGACCACACCAGCATGGCTGGATGGGATTTCCATACTGGCTTTGTCGGATTCGACGGTGATCAGCGACTGATCGACTTTGATGGTATCGCCGACTTTGACCATGACTTCAATGACTTCGACTTCTTTGAAATCACCGATATCCGGTACTTTGACTTCCATTGTGCTCATTCTTTTCGCTCCATAGTGCTGAGAGTTCTGTCAGTGCTGCTGATGCAGCACTGACGCGGACGAACCACTGATCAGACAGTGACCGGATTTGGTTTATTCGGATCGATACCGTATTTCGCAATCGCCTGTGCTACAACAGAAGCGGACAGCGTGCCTTCATCTGCCAGCGATTTCAGAGCAGCAACCACGACGAAGTAGCGGTTAACTTCAAAGAATTCACGCAGTTTTGCACGGGTGTCAGAACGGCCGTAACCGTCAGTGCCCAGTACTTTATAGCTGCGGTCACGCGGTACAAATGCACGTACCTGTTCGGCGTAAGTACGCATGTAGTCGGTCGATACCACGATCGGGCCTTGTGTATCTTTCAGGCATTCAGTGAAGTACGGCAGACGTGCAGTTTCAGTCGGGTGCAGCATGTTATAACGTTCCGCATCCTGACCATCACGGGCCAGCAGAGTGAACGACGGTGCAGACCAGACGTCAGCAGCGATACCCCAGTCGTTTTTCAGCAGATCCGCTGCAGCGATGACTTCGCGCAGGATCGTGCCGGAACCCATCAGTTGTACACGGTGCTTGGTGTTGTCTTCCGCTTTCTGGAACAGGTACAGACCTTTGATGATGCCTTCTTCCTGACCGGCTTTCATACCCGGATGCGCGTAGTTCTCGTTCATCACGGTGATGTAGTAGAACACGTCTTCCTGATTCGCAACCATGCGGCGCAGACCATCCTGAATAATCACGGCAACTTCGTGCGCGAAGGTCGGATCGTAAGGGACGCAGTTCGGAATGGTGGACGCCAGCAGATGGCTGTGACCGTCTTCATGCTGCAGACCTTCACCGTTCAGTGTGGTACGACCGGCAGTACCACCGATCAGGAAACCACGTGCGCGCATATCACCGGCAGCCCATGCCAGATCGCCGATACGCTGCAGACCGAACATCGAGTAGTAAGTGTAGAACGGGATCATCACGCGGTTATTGGTCGAATACGAAGTCGCCGCAGCGATCCAGGAACTCATACCACCGGCTTCGTTAATACCTTCCTGCAGAATCTGACCGGCTTTGTCTTCGCGGTAGTACATCACCTGATCTTTATCGACCGGTTCGTACAGCTGACCCAGCTGGCTGAAAATACCGATCTGACGGAACAGACCTTCCATACCGAAAGTACGGGATTCATCCACCATAATCGGCACAATACGCTGACCGATGCTGCTGTCACGCAGCAATACATTCAGTACACGCACGTAAGCTGCAGTTGTGGAGATTTCACGGCCTTCTGCGGTAGGTTCCAGCATTGCCTGGAATGCGTTCAGCTCAGGCACCACCAGTTGCTCATCGGCTTTCTGACGACGTTGCGGCAGATAGCCACCCAGCGCGCGGCGACGTTCCTGCAGGTATTGCATTTCCGGAGAGTCATCGGCTGGTTTGAAGAATGGAATCGCTGGCAGTTGCTCATCAGAGATAGGCAACTGGAAGCGGTCACGCATAGCGCGGATCGCTTCATCATCGAGTTTTTTGGTGTTGTGTGCGGTGTTACGTGCTTCACCTGCTTTACCGAAGCCGTAGCCTTTAATACTTTTCGCCAGAATAACGGTTGGCGAACCTTTGTTTTCCTGCGCAGCTTTAAATGCAGCGTAGATTTTGTGCGGATCATGGCCGCCGCGGGTCAGACGCCAGATGTCGTCATCGGACATTTTGCTGACCATTTCCAGCAGTTTAGGATGTTTGCCGAAGAAGTGCTGACGAACGTATGCACCGTCTTTGGCTTTGTAGTTCTGATATTCACCGTCTACGGTTTCCATCATCACTTTTTGCAGAATGCCGTCTTTATCTTTTGCCAGCAGCTCATCCCAGCCACTGCCCCAGATGACTTTTACAACATTCCAGCCTGCGCCACGGAAATCGGATTCCAGTTCCTGAATGATTTTGCCGTTGCCGCGTACCGGACCATCCAGACGCTGCAGGTTACAGTTAACCACGATGACCAGATTGTCCAGCTGTTCACGGCCAGCCATACCGATTGCACCCATGGATTCCGGTTCGTCCATCTCACCGTCACCGCAGAATGCCCATACTTTACGTTTTGCTGTGTCAGCAATACCGCGTGCATGCAGGTATTTCAGGAAACGTGCCTGATAAATCGCCATCAGCGGGCCCAGACCCATCGATACGGTAGGGAATTGCCAGAAGTCCGGCATCAGTTTCGGATGCGGATAAGAAGACAGACCTTTGCCGTCTACTTCGCGACGGAAGTGCAGCAACTGCTCTTCAGAGATACGGCCTTCGAGGAAAGCACGTGCATAAATGCCCGGTGCGGAGTGACCCTGAATATACAGCAGGTCGCCACCGTGTTCTTCGGTCGGCGCGTGCCAGAAATGGTTAAAGCCAATGCCCAGCATATTCGCCAGCGAAGCGAAAGAAGACAAGTGACCACCGAGATCGCCGTCAAAACGGTTGGCTTTCACCACCATTGCCATCGCATTCCAGCGCATGTAAGAACGCAGACGTTCTTCGATTTCCAGATTGCCCGGGCAGTGCTCGCCTTTATCAGCAGGAATCGTGTTGATGTACGCTGTATTCATCGAAAACGGAATATCCACACCACGACGACGCGCCAGATCAGACATACGCTCCATCAGATAGTGGGCGCGTTCAGGACCCTCAACATCAATCACGGATTCGAGCGCATCCAGCCACTCCTGGGTTTCCATCACATCGGGATCATTCTCGGCTTGCGCCAGCACTTTATCAATTTGGGGTGACATGTTTCAGGTCTCCGGTTGATGCGCTTCGTGAAAGTTGCGCGTTTTGGGATTCAGATTTCTGGACTAATTACAGAACGGAAGAATTCTAACAGGGCTTTTTTCATTTTCCAAATAGCGATATACGATTTCATAATGCGGAATTTTATTTGCACCGCAACAAAACACCCCGATTTTTCACGATAAGAAACAGGGAGTGTTTTTTTGCTGTTTTCTGGTGCAAAAACATAAAAAAACAGGGCGATGATTGCTCATCGCCCTGTTTCACCGGACATCTGTCCATTCCGGAAGTGTTATGCGCTGTTGTTACACAGTCACATCATCCATTATTTGAATGTGTACTTCGCACCAACTTTGAAGTAACGGCCAATCGCGCCGCTTGCATCCATCGGGTTGTAGCTCATGCCACCGTAGGTCAGCGGATCCAGTGGCGCAACTTTATCAAACACGTTTTGCACGGAACCGAAGATTTCCAGGTTTTTCATGGCCTTCCAGCGGAAAGACAAGTCCAGTGTTGTGAAGGATGCCAGTGTGCAGTCTGCGTTCGGTGCAGGGCTGCCGTTCGCCAGCTGCGATGCACACAGATCGCCTTCAAAATACACATTCTTCATCTTGCCACGGTAGTTAACGTTACCGGTAACGTTCCAGTCACCACGGTCCCAACCCAGTACAAAGTTCACTTTATCGGCAGGCGTACCAGCGCAGTTAGATGTGTCGCAGTTACCATGCGTACCGGCATATTCATAAGATACGCCGGATTTTTCCACGCGTTTCCAGGAAATAACATGTGTCCAGCGCAGGTCTGCTGTCAGCTTGCCATATTCACCCAGTGCAAAACGCTGTTTCGCATCCAGATCCAGACCGCGGACTTCCGTGAAGCTGGAGTTGCGGTATGGCGCTTTGGAAATCAGCAGTGTACCGGTGTTCGGTACAACCACGCCATTGATGGTCAGATTGTTATCCTGACGAATCGCGGTTGGCAGTGCGGCTGCTTCTGCATATGCCAGCGGATTGATTTCGTTAGAGCGTTTGATTTTCCATGCATCCAGCGCAATCGATGTGTTTGGCAGCGGATCAAACACCATGCCGAGCGTGTAGCCTTTGGATTTTTCCGGTTGCAGCGACGGATCACCGACTTTTACCGCAGCAACAGTCAGGGAACAATCGGTTGCAGTTGCACCCGGCAGCGGTGTGCCATTCGGGCAGCGAACAGGGTCACGCACAGTGGCGGAACCTGTACTCTGGCTGGTCGAACCGGACTCAGCTGCACCCGGCGCACGGAAACCTTCAGAATAAGTACCGCGCAACGCCAGTTCTTTCATCGGCGTCCATTTCAATCCCAGTTTTGGTGTTGTGGAATTGAAGTTGGTATATTTGTCGTAACGTACTGCAGCAGATGCTTCCAGCGATTTAACGATCGGCGCCAGCACCTCTGCGTACAGCGCGTAAACTTTTTCATCACCTTTCGCTGCAACATAACTTGCATTGATAGAACCGTCTTCAGTGCCACTCAGTGCCGGACTGTCATAGGTTTCTTTACGGTATTCAGCACCAACCGCCAGCCCCATAGAACCACCAGGCAGTTTCATCAGCTCACGGGATGCCTTGAAGTCGATGATATCCATACTGGTTTTACCATCGGCGATCGCAGTACGGCGTAAGGCGTTATACAGCGCTGCAGAATTTTTGTTTGCCTGTGCACCAATGTAGTACGGGAAATACTGACTGGTCGGATCACCCAGAGCTGCTTTCAGTACGGACATGTTCAGCATGTTTTCGTATGTCAGTTTCAGCTTGGATTCGGAGTGCAGAATCGCTGTATCGAAATCCCAGCCGGCATATGCCCCCTTCAGACCGACTACCAGACGGCTGAAATCATTGTCTGCATTACGGCGTTGCGCACCGACATCAAATGCTGCGTAACGTACACGTACAGGTACGCCGTATGGATTTTGCGGATGTGTGGCTGCCAGCAGAATGCTTGTACCGTAGTTGATCACACCAGATGCATTACCTGCGTTTGGCGGGAATGCTACGGTTGGCGTGATGCTCGGTGGCGTCAGGCTGAAACCGGTTTTGCGTGAAGAGTAACCAAATTCCGCATACGCCTGCAGGTCTTCACTGATTTTGAAGGTACCACGGCTGGCGATATTCACACCTTCGATTTGCGGCTGCATGGAACGGAACTGATCCTGATACCACAAGCAACCACCACCTGGATCCTGATTTGTTGTTGTCGACAACGTGCCGCAACCCGGCAGAGAAACATAGTTCAGTGTTTTCGGATCACGGATAGAACCTGCCGGGCTGGCCGCAGCCGAGTTATTACCGGAAATATAGCCGGATGCAAACTGCGTTGCCATCGGATAACCCCATGGACGCAAATCACCTGCGCCGATCCAGTCACGACCTGCACGGTCTTTGTTATAGATCTCGTTGGATTTATAAACTTCGAAGTTTGCCATCACGTTATAACGATCGGTGTCATAGTCACCGAAACCGGCAGTCAGTGCTGCTTTTGTCTGATTATTATCGTGATATTTAGAAGTACCTGCGCTCGCAGTTGCAACGATGCCCTGATAATTTTGCTTCAGGATAATGTTGACGACGCCGGCAATCGCATCTGCACCATACACAGCCGAGGAGCCGTCTTTCAGAATTTCAATGCGCTCCACCAGCTCCATAGGAATGGTGCTCAGGTCTGTAAATGTTTTCTGACCGTCGTCAGCGCGACCGAACGATGCCATACGACGACCGTTCAACAATACCAGTGTCGATGTCGCACCCAGACCGCGCAGGGAAATGGCAGTCGAACCAGCAGCAAAACCGTTACCAAAACCGGTAGGCAGAGAACCCGCACCGTCAGCAGACAGACTTTGCAGGTATTCAGCGACAGTCGCTTTACCGGATTTATCAATATCCGCGCGGCTGATCAGTTGAATCGGGGAAGCTGTTTCAGCTTCAGCACGCTTAATGTTTGTGCCTGTCACTTCAACACGCTGGACTTTTTCCTGCGCCATCGCCGGCAGTGCTGCCAGACCCGCGCCCAGAACCAGGCTGCCTGAGAACAAAATCCGTAAGGATTTAGCAATCGTTTTTTCGCTATACATCGTCACACTCCATAGTTTTAGATATTTTGATGCTGACCTGCGAGCAGAAAATTTTTTCATCAAATTCCGGAATTTATCCGGATCAGTGAAAATTGATTTTCAGAATCAACATGAAGCCACGGCAGTGATTTAAGTGTCAATTAATACGATTTGCTTCGTCACACAAATGCAACAGATTTCTTCTTGAGTTATCAATAAATCAGCACAAAACAATTGAGCCCAACCTGTAGGTTGGCGCGCAAACGATTGCGCATCACTAAGACCGAGGCTTTACCCTGTTTTTGCCCCGCACTCTCCGGCAAGCCTGTACTGATCACTTATAATCTCGCCTGACGAAAATTTTTTACCATCCTCTTTCAGCACATCATGACTGCTCAAATCATTAACGGAAACGAACTCTCCCAGCAAATTCGCGCAGAAGTAAAAAACCGCGCGGCTGCCCTGACTGCAAACGGCAAGCAACCAGGCCTCGCAGTTATTCTGGTGGGTGACAATCCTGCTTCTCAGGTCTATGTCCGCAATAAAGTGAAAGCCTGTGAAGATTGCGGTTTCTATTCCATTCTGGAGAAGTACGACGCTGAACTCAGTGAAGAGGCGCTGCTGAGCCACATCGACCGTCTGAATCAGGATCCGAAAATTCACGGCATCCTGGTCCAATTACCGCTGCCAGCGCATATCAATGCAAATAAAGTCATTGAAGCAATCGCAGCGGAAAAAGATGTGGATGGTTTCCATATCAGCAACGCAGGTGCCCTGATGACAGGCCAGCCTTTATTCCGCCCATGCACACCATACGGCGTGATGAAAATGCTGGAATCGATCAACTATCCGGTACGCGGCGCCAATGCTGTCGTCGTTGGTGCATCCAACATCGTCGGCAAGCCACAGGCGATGTTGCTCTTGCAAGCAGGCGCTACCGTCACCATCTGTAACTCCAAGACCCGCGACCTCGGTGCACACACACGCAATGCAGATATTCTGGTTGTGGCAACCGGTAAACGTAATCTGGTCACCGCTGACATGGTAAAACCCGGCGCTGTTGTGATCGACGTCGGTATGAACCGGGATGACGAAGGCAAGTTGTGTGGTGATGTCGATTACGCCGCAACAAAAGAAGTTGCTGGCTACATCACACCTGTACCGGGCGGCGTCGGACCAATGACCATCACCATGCTGCTGGTCAATACGATTGAAGCTGCTGAAAGAAACTGAGAATGAACGATAATCCTTTGCTGGACTTTTCCGGGTTACCAAGATTTGCGGATATCCGCGCCGAGCATGTTGCACCGGCAATTACTGAGCTGCTGGCAAAAGCGAATGCTGCGCTGGATCAGGCGTCGGCTGACACAACTCCGGCTGAATGGGATCAGGTTGTGGTACCGCTGGACGATGCCTCTGAACGCCTGAGCCGCGCCTGGGGCGTGATTTCTCACCTGAATGCCGTGGCAGATACACCCGAGCTGCGCGCTGCATATAACGAGATGCAACCGGCCGTCACCGAGTTCGGCACCCGGGTTGGGCAAAGTCTGGCGCTTTTTGAAAAATACAAAGCGCTGGCAGCAGCAAAGGATTACGCGCAGTTACCTCAGGCACGCAAAACCATTATCAGCCACGCGCTGCGGGATTTCCGTCTCGGGGGCGCGGAACTGAATGATGCTGACAAATCCCGCTTCGCCAGCATTCAGGACAAACAGGCAGCGTCTGCCATCCGCTTTTCCGAAAATGTTCTGGATGCCACCAATGACTTTGCGCTGTTTGTCGAAGATATCAGGGAACTGAGCGGCTTGCCGGAAGATGTGATTGCAGCTGCACGTGCGGCAGCTGAACAGGATGCCAAATCAGGCTATAAATTCACGCTGCACTTCCCCTCATATTTCCCGGTACTGCAATATGCGGATCAGCGTTCACTGCGCGAAGCAATTTACCGTGCAAACGCAACAAAAGCATCCGAGCTTGGTGCGAAGCCTGAGTGGGATAACAGTCAGGTCATGACCGAGTTACTGCAATTGCGCAAGGAAGAAGCACAGTTGCTGGGTTATCCGGCTTACGCAGATGTATCTCTGGCTGCCAAAATGGCGGAATCGCCGGCGCAAGTCACAGCGTTTCTTGAAGATCTGGCGCAGCGCGCCCGGCCATTTGCCGAGAAAGATCTGGAAGAATTGCGTGCGTTTGCAGCCAGTGAACTGAATTTGCCTG
This sequence comes from Cognatundibacterium squillarum, assembly GCF_014652435.1. Taxonomy (GTDB): domain Bacteria; phylum Pseudomonadota; class Gammaproteobacteria; order Burkholderiales; family Burkholderiaceae_D; genus Undibacterium; species Undibacterium squillarum. The sequence goes on along the minus strand of NZ_BMYU01000010.1, from coordinate 62,858 downwards.
ACCTTCAGGCGTGGGATGTCACTTATGCCTCCGAGAAACTGCGCCAGCAGCGTTACGCCTTTTCGGAGCAGGAGGTAAAAGAATACTTTCCTGAAAACAAGGTACTGGCAGGACTGTTTGATGTGATTCAGCGTTTGTTCGGCGTCAGCATTCAGGCCGAACAGACTGCAACCTGGCATCCTGACGTGAAATTTTTCCGCATTGAACGGAACGGCCAGTTGCTGGGACAGTTTTATCTGGACTTATATGCGCGCGCTGGCAAGCGCGGTGGAGCGTGGATGGATGATGCACGCGGCCGGCGCGCATTAAAAGACGGCATTCAAACGCCGGTTGCCTATCTCGTCTGTAATTTCTCAGCACCTGTCACACTGAACGGCGTACAACGTCCCGCACTGTTCACCCATGATGATGTCATTACCCTGTTCCACGAATTCGGACACGGTCTCCATCATTTGCTGACGCAAGTGGATGAACTGGCTGTATCCGGCATCTCAGGCGTCGAATGGGATGCTGTTGAGCTTCCTTCTCAGTTTATGGAGAATTTCTGCTGGGAATGGGATGTACTGCAATCAATGACCGCCCATGTTGAAAACGGGCAACCATTGCCACGCAGCCTGTACGACAAAATGATCGCTGCGAAGAACTTCCAGGCTGGTTTGCAAACCCTTCGTCAGGTCGAATTTGCCTTGCTGGATATGAGACTGCATCATCAGGCGGAAATCAGCGATGCTGCTTCTGTGCAATCCGTCATTGACGATGTCAGAAAGCAATTTGCTGTCCTGATTCCTCCGGCTTTTAACCGCATGCAACATTCGTTCAGCCATATTTTTGCGGGCGGTTATGCAGCCGGCTACTATAGTTATAAATGGGCGGAAGTACTTTCCGCAGATGCGTATGCCGCGTTCGAAGAATCCCGCTCCGCTGACGGCAGTACTTTATCGGCTGAAACCGGACAACGGTTTTTGCGTGAAGTGCTCGAGGCTGGCGGTTCGCGTCCGGCACTGGATTCCTTTACCGCTTTCCGCGGCAGAGCACCGGATATCAGCGCACTGCTGCGGCACAGTGGCATGACCGCCTGATACAGCGGAGTTTTCTATGCGGTATTTACATCAGTTTTTCAGTCTTGGGCTGGCAATTGCATGCCTGTCCTGTACAGGCGAAGCATTTGCGCAATTGTATAAATCTGTCGGCCCTGATGGCCGGTGGGTATATTCAGACACGCCACCGCCTCCCGGACAAAAACTGGTGGAAACCCGCAGTCTCAGCAAACCGGCAAACACTGCCAGCCTGCCATATGAACTGGCGCTGGCGGTGCAAAATGCGCCTGTGACGGTGTACACAGGCAATAACTGTGCTCCTTGTCAGGATGCGAAGAACCTGTTGCGATCACAAGGTGTTCCTTATACCGAAAAAACTGTGACGACGGATCAGGACATTGAAAAATTCCAGCAGATATCCGGCGATACTCAACTGCCGTTTTTACAAATCGGCGGACAGCGTTTGCGTGGATTCACACCAGAAGAAATCCGCCAGGCGCTGCAAAACTCCGGATATCCGACGTCCAGCCGCTTGCCCTCAGATTATAAAAATCCTCCGGCAGAAGCACTTGTGCCAGTAGCAGCCACTGCCTCCCCTGCGACCGGCGAACAAAAAAATTCCCGTAAAAAAGCGCAGAACATTCCTAAACCGGCAAAACAGGAGCAGAATACCGGTTTTCAGTTTTGAACGCGGTATGCGCATTGACTTTCACAGCAACGTTGCTGACAGATTAAGCTATTGTTGTCGTCTGATACGAAAGGCGTATCAGACCAATTGTCATGTCACAGTATTTCATCCGGACAGCCGCCAGCTGCGCGTTCTCGACGAAGCCCTCTGGACCATTTCCGAACAGGAATTCATTGCACATGCTGGCGCTGAAAGTCCACAGGCGAAGCATTCCTCTGTGTTGCTGACAGCTGCTGAACCTTTTCCGGTGCAGACAGATAAAACCCGGATTCTGCTGAACTTGTCCCAGCATACACCGCAGCAGTTTGCGCTATTTGAGCGCATGATTGAAATCGTCAGTCGTACCGAAGATGATATTCAGGCAGGTCGTCAGCGTTATCGCAGCTACCAGCAATCCGGCCACGAGCTTCATCATTTCCAGGCAAACGCATGACTTCTGTGAACGACGCCAACATTCCTGTATTAACAGAAATAATCGAACCGGTCGCTGAGACCGTTACCACAACCATTGCTGTAAGCGAGCCTGTATCTGTTGTTGTACCTGACGATATTCCGGTGCTGGATACTCCGCTTATGCAATCCGAAAAGTTAGCAGCAGAAGCGCTGACAACGACACCCTCCACACCGGAGCTGGACTGGGATGCAATGGAACTGACTGTCAGAGAAGCAGTTCTGAAACAGGTACTTACCCGTGTTGATTTTGTACTTGAACACCGGGTACGTGACGGACTGGCTGACGTACTGCAAACCGCAGTCGATAAACTTGCCGATGAAATCCGGACTGGTCTTGCCAACTCATTAAATGAACTGGTTACACGCTCGGTGCAACAGGAATTACTGAAAATTCGCTCAGGAAAACAGTAACTGATTCAAACTAAGGTCTCGTTTGCAGTTGCAGCAATCGGGACCATACTACCTCTCCCCTTCGCCTACCAAGCAGTAATACCGCCAGTATTTTTCTGTTTGTATGGCAATATTCACTTTTCCAATATACTAGCAACATATTTAGCATGATAAGCTAAAACTTTATTGTGCGGCATCAACACGTCAAAACTGTTCCGAACTAGCCAATCTGGATCATTTCGCGCGTATTTCCCACACTTCCTTTACTTTTAAAATAACAAGGTCAGAACATGAACTGGTTTCGCAATCTCAGTATCGGCGGAAAACTTATTGCCGCCTTTAGCATACTTATCGTTTTAAATGTCTTTCTGGGACTATTTTCACTGTCATCTCTGATCAAACTGAACCATGCATCCTCATTTATCGCAACCGATTCCCTGCCCAGTGTTGAAGCTGTGGCTAAGCTGCAGCTATCCACCGCACGCTTTCGCATTTCAGAAGCCAGCCACATTGCAGCTGCCAGCGAAGCTGATATGCAAAACAATGAAAAGGCAATGACAACACGTCTGGAAACACTGAGAAAGCAGCAGACAGAATATGAAAAAGTGCCGGCAGCAGACGATGAACGAAAACAGTATGCTGAGTGGAAAGACTTGTTGAATCAGTACCTGAAAGTCAATCAGGCCATGCTGCAACTGTCACGTGATGGTAGTAAAGAAGATGCCCGCAATCTTTTCAAAGGCGATTCAAACAAGCTGTTTCGTGCTATGAATGAAAAGATTGAATCGATCTCTAACCAGAACGAGAAAGCCGCAGACGACGCCAGCGAACAAGCGAACGCTGTATATGAGAATTCGCGGAATGGTGTCATTGCAGTAATTTTACTGATTGTGGTTGCGGCGATTGCGCTCGCCGTATTTTTTGCCCGCTGGATTGCGGGGCATCTTGAACACGCTGTCTCGGTTGCGGAATCCGTGTCCAAAGGTGATCTGACGCGTCACATTGAAGTACGCTCCACCGATGAAATCGGCCGTTTGCTGAACGCAATTTCCATCATGAGTAACAGTCTGCAAAAACTGGTCGGCGAAGTCCGGCATGGCGCGGATGCGATTTCAATCGCTTCCTCAGAAATTGCTCAGGGAAATCAGGATTTATCGAACCGTACTGAACAACAGGCTGGCTCGCTGGAGGAAACCGCCTCTGCGATGGAAGAGCTGACTTCAACCGTCAGACAAAATGCCGCCAGTGCCCTCGCTGCGCAGAAGTTGTCGCAGAACGCAGCTGCCACTGCCAATGAGAGCGGAAACTCAATTGCAGCACTGACTGCAACGATGCAGGAAATCAGCGAGTCATCAGGAAAAGTCACCGATATTATCGGTGTTATCGACGGTATCGCGTTTCAAACCAATATTCTGGCGCTGAACGCGGCTGTGGAAGCTGCGAGAGCCGGTGAACAGGGTCGTGGATTTGCTGTGGTGGCATCGGAAGTACGTACACTGGCGCAACGCAGTGCCGCAGCAGCCCGCGAAATCAAAGGCTTGATCGATGATTCGGTCAGTAAAGTTGAATCAGGTAAGCAACAAGTCAACCGCACCGACAGTACAATGCGCCAACTGGTATCCGATGTTAACAAAGTCAGTGAAATGATCAGTGAAATCTCCTTAGCCAGTCAGGAGCAAAGCAGCGGCATTGAAGAAGTCAATCAGGCCATCATTCAAATGGACGAGGCGACTCAGCAAAATGCAGCCCTGGTTGAACAGGCTGCTGCTGCCTCCAAAGCACTGGAAGATCAGTCCGCACATCTCGCCAGACTGACCAGCGTGTTCCGTTTAAACCGCTGATCTGCATAAAACACGGGCATGCCGGCAGCTTGCCGGCATGCATTTGCAGTAGCTAAAGGCGATCAGTGAGACTGCAGATAGCACTTCAGCTTTTCTCGGTAACGCTGCTCCGCACTTAAAACTGTTGCATTCCTTCCACAAAACCGTTGGTGCAACTGCGTCCCACAGCTTATTTTATGCCTGTCAAAAGCTGCGCATTCTGCGCACTGAACGTGCGAATACTTCGATTGTGCATCGCAATAAAACTCTCTGAATAATATTCCCCTTCAGCAACAGAATGCCCGCAAGCTGTGCAGGAAAACTGCCAATTCGGCGACTACCGGCGGGAGAAACGAAATCACCGTCTCCGAAGCGCAAGATTGTAAGATCAGCCACTACGCTGTATTGGCACAAATCCGCACAGCCGGATTGCCAGCTTTTTTCAGCTTCGCAGAGGCTGCGCCGGCGCACAAAAAAAGTGCGCGGCACAGCGCAGCATTGCGCTTTTTTGTGACGTACAAAAATTGTCCTTTTCAGTAAAAAACCGCACAAAATCGCTTTGCTAAACAATTTTTCTGATGTACCTTTTATTTTATTCAGTTGTCTGAATAAGTTGGTTAAGCAATTACCTTGTCCTACTTGATAAACCTTAGGAGTACATACATGTCGTTCAAAACTAAAATGATTCCACTGGCTGGCGCAATTGCCTTCGCTTTCGCCGGTACTGCAGCGGCTCAGGAGATGGTGGTTAAAATTGGTCACGTTGGTCCTGTTTCCGGCGCGATTGCTCACCTGGGTAAAGACAACGAACTCGGCGCTAAAATGGCGATCGAAGATCTGAATGCCAAAGGCGTGACCATCGGTGGTAAAAAAGTAAAATTCGAACTGCTGGCTGAAGATGACGGCGGTGATCCGAAACAAGGTACAACCGTTGCGCAAAAACTGGTGGACGCGAAAGTTAACGGCGTTATCGGCCATCTGAACTCCGGCACAACCATCCCTGCTTCCAAAATTTACAACGATGCAGGTATTCCACAGATTTCCCCTTCCGCAACTGCTGTTCCTTACACCAATCAGGGCTTTAAAGGCGCATTCCGCGTTGTAGCGAATGACGGTCAGCTGGGCGGTACACTGGGTCGCTTTGCTGTGCAAATCTCCAAAGCGAAGAAAATTGCTGTGATCGACGACAAAACAGCATACGGTGAAGGCGTTGCCAAAGAATTTATCAAGGGCGCAAAAGGTAAAGGCGCAGAAGTTGTTGCAACTGAGCATACAACTGACAAGTCCAATGACTTCGCAGCGATTCTGACGACCATCAAAGCAAAACAACCAGACCTGATTTTCTTCGGCGGTATGGATGCAGTTGCCGGTCCTATGCTGAAGCAAATGAAAGCACTGGGCATCAATGCTAAGTTCATGGGTGGTGACGGTATCTGTACCGCTGACTTGCCTAAACTGGCTGGTGACGGCATCGGCGAAGGCCAGGTAGTTTGTGCTGAAGCAGGCGGTGTTCTGGAAGCACAGAAGAAAATCAGCGATGACTGGAAAGCCGCATTCAAGAAAAAATATGGTGTTCAGGTTCAGATCTACGCACCGTATGTTTATGACTCCGTCATGGTCATGGTTGAAGCGATGAAACAAGCCGGTTCCGCAGAACCAGCGAAATACCTGCCAGTACTGAAGAAAATTAAATACCGTGGTGTTACCGGTGACATCGCATTCGATGACAAAGGCGACATCAAAGACGGTACTCTGACTCTGTACACCTACAAAGGTGGTCAGCGTGAAATCCTGAGCGTGACAAAATAATCGTCCGCATCCGGTAAAACAAAAAGCCCTGCAGTTGCAGGGCTTTTTTTATGGCTTCATGTGCTGAACAGATTATTTCAGCGACAGTACCCATTTCACCAGTGTTTTGGCTTCTGCTTCAGATACTTGCGGATTAGCCGGCATAGGAACCGGACCCCATGTTCCGCTGCCGCCCTTCATAACTTTCTGTACCAGCATTGCTTCGGCTTTTTTATCTGCCGCATATTTCTTTGCGACTTCTTTATATGCAGGGCCAACGACTTTGGCATCCACAGAGTGGCATGTCATGCAGTTTTTCGCTTTAGCGAGGTCTGCATTTGCAAAAGCAGAACCGGAAGCCAGTGCAGCCATCATCGCTGCCAGCATCAGTTTGTATTTCATTACATTCTCCTGGTTAAGATAAAGCGCAATCATTTTAGCGCGATTGTGAGTGTGCGGCAGATACGGGGTTTGCTGATTGACCTGCTGCAAATTCCGCTTTAATCTCTGCTGTCTTGTTTTGCAATTTTTTGCTAATTACTGCGGTGAAAATACGAGAACTCACTGCTTCATTCCGGGACGGATATGATTCTGATTATTCCTTTGGTGTTGTTTCTGATACTCAAACTGGCCGGCATCTGGATTTTTGCAGAAGCTTCGTGGTGGTGGCTGATCGGCGGCGCAGTATTTGCGTTTATCTGGTTTGAATTTCTGGAGCGTCTGTTTGGTCTGGATGCAAAAAAACAGGATCTGCACTACGACACCATCCGCAAAGAACGGGTTAAGCGTGCGTTCAATCAAAAGAATGAACGCAAACGCTGATTGTCCTTATGCGTGAACCTCATCTCCCCGAGCTGCGGCAGTTAAAGCAATTCATTGCGGTTGCAGAAGAATTGCATTTCGGCCGTGCGGCGCAGAGGCTGAACATGACACAGCCGCCGCTGTCGCAATCGGTGCAGAACCTGGAAGCCACGCTCGGTGTTGCCCTGTTTGTCCGTACCACGCGCCAGATTGCGCTGACCGAAGCCGGACAAGCCTTGTTGCCGGAAGCGCGCCGCATTCTGGCACAAGCCGAAAATTTAGCGCCGATGCTGCAGGAGGTTGTTGCAGGAACCGCCGGTACGCTGCGGCTCGCATTCATTTCGATTGCGGACTACAGCATCCTGCCGCGTACCCTGAAAGCCTACCGCGAAGCCTTTCCCGGCATCCGCATCGAATTGCACGAAGCTACCACGGACCGCCAGCTCAGTATGCTGCAGGAAGGTGAAATTGATGCAGGTTTGCTGATTCCGCCGGTTCCCGCCCATCTGCAATCCATGATCTCGTATCAGACGGTACGCACGGAACCGCTGATCGTGGCGGCACCCGATAGTATGACCTTGCCAGCCGGCGGCGTCAGTCTGCAGGACATTGCCGGCGCACCGCTGATTCTGTTTCCGCGTAAAATTGCCGCCGCGCTGCATGACACCATACTCTCGTTCTACCGCGAACACGGGCTGACACCAGTGATTGCGCAGGAAGCGATACAGATGCAAACCATTATCGGACTGGTAGCTGCCGGTATGGGCGTGGCACTGGTTCCGCAAGCAGTGGCGAACTTACAGCGGCCCGGCGTTGTCTACCACCGGCTGCGTATTGCCGCACCGCTGGTGGAAACCGGCGTTGCGTGGCGCAAGGATATGCCTGCACCGGCGCTGCAACACTTTTTACCGTTTTTACTGTCTTCCTCATGCTGATACACCCGAATCCTGATCCGGTTGCTTTCCGGATCTTTGACTGGCCAGTGCACTGGTACGGTCTGATGTACCTCGTCGCCTTTACGCAGTTCGTGCTGCTGGGTCGCTTACGACTGCGTTTGCCACACATTGCTGCCAAAGGCTGGAATGCAGAACACATCGACGACATGCTGTTTTACGGCGTGCTCGGCGTGGTGCTTGGCGGCCGTCTTGGTGAAGTGTTTTTCTACGGGTTTTCTTATTACATGAGCCACCCTGCGGAAATTTTCATGGTCTGGAAAGGCGGCATGTCTTTCCACGGCGGCTTTATCGGTGTGGTGATTGCGATGGCGTTGTGGGCGCGGAAAGCAAAGATGCATCTGGCCGATGTGTATGACTTCATCGCGCCGCTGGTACCGCTGGGGTATGCGGCCGGACGTATCGGTAACTTTATCAACCATGAATTACCGGGCCGCGTGGCGTCTGCGGATTTGCCGTGGGCAATGATGTGGCCGGGACAGGCAACACCGGTGCATCCTTCGCCGATTTATCAGGCGCTGGTAGATGGGGTGCTGGTGTTTATCATTCTGTGGTGGTTTGCGCGCAAACCGCGTCCGCGACTGGCGGTGGCATCGCTGTACGCCCTGCTGTACGGCTGCGCCCGCTTCCTGACCGAATATTTCCGTACACCGGACTACATGGTCGATTTCGCCGGCATCAGCATTTCTGCCGGTCAGATGTTGTCGGTGCCGATGGTGCTGATTGGCGGCGGCTTACTGATCTGGTCTTACCGCTCAGCGAAATCTGCCTGATCCGCGACACAGCAACACCCGCTGCAAGCCCGTTCTCCTTTACCGGAAACGGGCTTTTTGCTGGCCTGCATACGCCTTCATTGTGCAAAGATCGTCATCAGCCAATTCCAAAGGCCCGGACTTTCTGCCGACGACCGCCGGGGTGCTGTGCAGAACACCGCATTTAAGGCATTTTCAGCCAGAAAACGGCTCCCGGACTGGCCAGCCAGCCGGCTCAGACCCGACTCATCCCGTTATAGCGAACGACGTAAAAAAAACCGCCTCCGGTGACGAAGGCGGTTTTCTGTGAGTGCAAATGACAACAATCAGCGCGAATACAAATCGATGATGTTGATGATTGCATCGTGGCAGACGTGGCAGAACTTCTCGCTGCGGTCGAACATAATGCACTGCATTTCGGGACGGAAGTAACCGGTGGATTCATAGTTCGCACCTTCAAACGCACCGACATCATGGCGATGTTTGGCGCTGTTCAGTAAGGCCGTAGAGCGCGCCAGATCTTTCGTGAACAGTTCATTCATTTCAGATTCGGGGCGATTCTGCGCACGCAGCTCTGCGCGTTTCTTCTGATAAGCACGGGATGCATCGTCGTACACTTGCTTAGGCCAAGGCGTTGGCAGTGGCGTGGACGCATTCACATACTTTTTCCATTTCAGTCTGGACGGATCTTTCAGCGCCGTCGCATTCGGTTCCCACGGCTCTTTGAATTCGCCTGTGCTCTGATAAGCCACCGGTGAGGTGTAATACTCGTCGGCCAAACCAGCGAAGTGATGGCCGAACTCATGCACAAACAGATAATTCGACCAGTCGCTGCCAGCTGCTGCGGTACTGAATTGTCCGAAAATACCGCCGCCGCCATAGGTTTTATTATTGACCAGAATCTCAATAAACTCATACGGTGCATTCTGCGCAATGCCACGCAGCGCCGCATTATCCAGCGTCAGCACATAACGTTCGCTGCCGAAAATATCGTAGCTGCTGCCCAGCGCCGAAGCGTGATACACGCCGGTGGATGGGCGCGAAATACCGGATTCCGGTGTCGGCACCGCCAGCGCCCACACGTTGAAATCATTCGCACGTTGTTTAAACGGCGCTACCGAGAATAAGTGTTCCGTCAGGCGTTTTGCATCCGCTTCAAATTTTTGCATTTCTGCGGCAGTGTAACCATCGCCCAGAATCAGCAAATCCACCTTCTCTTCGGAAGGCCCGGAATAATGCACTTTGATCGGTTTCAGACCGCTATCCGGCTGCTTGCGGATTACGCCCTGCGCATCGGTATCGACCTGCACACTCCAGACCGGTACAAAACGGTTTTCCGCATCACGTTTCAGCACGCTGACTTTGACCGGTTTTTCCGGCTTTGGAAAACGCAGGCTTTCCTGAAAGCTGCGGTCTAACTGCGCCGCTTCATCGGTACTCTGCCATTCTGCAAAGACGGTTGAAAAACCGCGCGAATACAGCAAGGCTCCGGTGGCAGCGTCGCGCACTTCAAACTTATTATTGCCGCGATCCGTGTCATCAATCGCTTTTTTCGGATTGCCCGGCCATGGCAAAGGCTCAATCACCACGCGCTCCATTGCATAGTGTTCGGATTTGGCATTGCCGCCGTGCTGGTAATCCAGCCTGACCGTAGCGCTGGCAGCCATCGCCAGACCACTGCACATGCCCAGCGCAGCCAGCATGGCAGCGACTATACGGCGTCCTGTAATTTTGATCATGATTTCTGTCCTTGATACGCATTGAGATTCAGTCTGAGCATTGTAATCGCGCCATCCCCGACAGTATGCCGCTCTCTGCATCGTCATCACGGGTTTTGCAGGCCACTGAATTTTGCAAAATATCTTTTTTGATAAGATTTTTTCGATACTGATGCCACAGTATTTCCATACCGCAAACGAAAATTCGTTTTTTACCGCCTTACATGAACTTTCATAGGCTTTCATCGTCCAAGTCTGCGTGATGCGGATATGCAACGTCGAAGAGAAAAACAACCGCATTCCATCCAACAACTGATCTGAACGAGGAAATCTTATGCGTCATTCTATGATTGCACTTGCGCTGCTGGCGGCATTTGGCAGCATGACACAAGCAAGTATCGCAGCACCTGCGACTAAAACTCCCGCTGCTGCTTCCACGGCTGCCACTTCTCAGAAATCCGGCGTTGATCTGCAATGGATCGATCAGAGCGTGCGTCCGCAGGATGATTTTTACCGCTTTGTTTCCGGCAAATGGCTGAACAGCGCTGAAATTCCGGCCGACCGTTCGCGCTTCGGCTCGTTTGATGAATTGCGTGATCTGTCTGAAAAGCGTTCATTTGAAATCATTGAAGGCCTGGCGAAGGAAAAGCACTTAAAAGCAGGCAGCAACGAACAGAAGATCGCTGATCTGTACAACAGCTTCATGGATGAAGCGACGATTGAGAAAAAAGACATTCAGCCTTTGCTGCCCGTCTTCAAAAAAATCGAAGCCCTGAAAGACAAACAGCATCTGGCTGGCCTGATGGCAAATCTGGCGAAACTGGGTGTCGGCCTGCCGGTACAGATGGGGATTGGTCAGGATGGTAAAGATTCCACCAAATACGCGGTGTACCTGAGTCAGGGCGGTCTGGGTCTGCCGGACCGTGATTACTATCTGGACGATAAATACAAAGATTCACGCGACGCCTATGTCAGCCATATCACCAATATGCTGACCATGCGCGGCGATAAAAAAGCGGCAGAACACGCTCAAGCAATCTTTGCACTGGAAACCGAAATCGCCCGCGTGCAGTGGGATAAGGTCGCCAACCGTAATCCGGTAAAAACGTATAACAAAACCGAGATGAGCAAACTGGCAGAAGTCATGCCTGGCTTTGACTGGAAAGCGTTTTTCACCGAAAACGGCGTTGGCAATAAAGTCGATTACGTGATCATCCGTCAGCCGGACTTCCTGACAAAATTGTCCGGCGTGATTGCCGCCACACCGGAAGAAACGCTGAAATCCTATCTGGAATGGCGCGTTCTGAGTGCATATGCACCGCTGCTGTCCAAACGATTTGTGGATGAGGACTTCCAGTTCTACGGCGCGAAACTGCGCGGCGTACCGGAAAATCAGCCACGCTGGAAACGTGGTGTAGGCCGTGTGGAAGAAAGCCTGTCGGAAGCGGTTGGCAAACTGTACGTGGAAAAACACTTCCCGCCGGAATACAAAGCCCGTATGGAAAAACTGGTTGGCAACCTGATTACAGCGTATAAAGAAAGTATTGAGACGCTGGACTGGATGAGCCCGGAAACCAAAAAAGAAGCGCTGACCAAGCTGTCTAAATTCACACCAAAAATCGGCTATCCGGAAGTCTGGCGTGACTACAGCAAACTGGAGATCAAAAAAGGCGACCTGATCGGCAACGTACTGCGTGGTCGTGAAGCCGGTTATCAGCGTCAGCTGGCAAAACTCGGCAAGCCGATTGATCGTAAAGAATGGGGCATGAGCCCGCAAACCGTGAATGCGTATTACAACTCGCGCATGAATGAAATCGTGTTCCCAGCAGCCATTCTGCAGGCACCGTTCTTCAATCCGGATGCGGACGACGCAGTCAACTACGGTGGTATCGGCGCGGTCATCGGCCATGAAATCAGCCACGGTTTCGATGATTCCGGCAGCCAGTCTGACGGCGACGGCAATCTGCGTGACTGGTGGACTGCCAAAGATAAAGAAAACTTTGGTCGCCTGACTTCTGCGCTGGTTGCACAGTACGAAGGCTACAGCCCGCTGCCTGGCTACAATGTTAACGGCAAGCTGACACTGGGTGAAAACATTGCTGACAACAGTGGTTTGTCGATTGCGTATAAAGCGTATAAATTGTCGCTGGGTGGAAAACCATCCACCACCATCGACGGTTTCAGCGGTGAACAGCGTGTGTTTATCGGCTGGGCGCAGGTATGGCGCGGTAAAGCACGGGACAAAGAAACGATCCGTCTGCTGGCAACCGATCCGCACTCTCCGGCAGCAGTACGCGGCAATGCGCCACTGACCAACATTCAGGGCTTCTACGATGCGTTCGGCGTCAAAGAAAGCGACAAAATGTTTGTGGCACCGGAAAAACGCATCAAGATCTGGTAAGCCGTTACGGCGATCCCGCCGGTCTGTTCTTACATGCAGGCGGGATCTGCAGGAAACGCAAAAAAGAAAAACTGCCGGCGCTGTCAGCGACCGGCAGTTTTTTTATGCCCGTTCAGAATGCTTCCGGATGCGCCAGAATATCGTGCAGCTTGGCGAACAAGACATCAATATGCGATTTGTCCAGAATCAGCGGTGGCGACAAGGCAATGATGTCACCGGTCGTGCGGATAAGCACGCCTTCCGCAAAGGCTTTTTTGTAGACAGCCATCGCCCGCGCTCCCGGCTTGCCCGGCACCGTTTCCAGTTCAATCGCGCCGATCAGTCCCAGATTGCGGATATCCGCCACATGCGGCAATCCTTTCAGCGAATGCAGCGCTGTCTCCCAGTAAGCCGCCATACCCGCTGCGTGGTGCAGAATACCTTCTTCTTTAAATACCCGCAGTGTCGCCAGACCGGCGGCGCAGGCCAGCGGGTGGCCGGAATAGGTATAGCCGTGGAAAAATTCTATGCCTGCAGGGCTGTCTGCCAGCGTCTGATAGATTTTCGGATGACTGAACACAGCACCCATCGGCACCACGCCATTGGTTAAGCCTTTGGCGGTGGTCATCAGATCCGGCGTTACCCCGAAATAGTCACTGGCAAATGGTGTGGTTAATCGTCCGAATCCGGTAATCACCTCGTCAAAAATTAATAAGATGCCGTGCTGATCACACAACTGGCGCAATCGCTGCAGATAACCGGCGGGTGGCAGTATCACGCCGGCGGAACCGGAAACCGGTTCCACAATCACGGCGGCAATCGTCGACACATCGTGCAGCTGAATCAGGCGTTCCAGATCGTCCGCCAGTTCCGCGCCGTGTTGCGGTAAGCCTTTGCTGAAACGGTTTTCCGGCAAGGCAGTGTGACGCAGATAATCCACGCCCTGCAGCAAAGGGCCGAATTGTTTACGGTTGGCCGGTAAGCCGCCGACCGACATTCCGCCGAAACCGACACCGTGGTAAGCGCGCTCACGACCGATGAAACGGGTACGCTGCGCTTCGCCGCGCGCACGGTGATACGCCAGCACCATTTTCATCGCCGTATCCACAGCTTCGGAACCGGAGTTGGTGTAAAACACTTGCCCGAATTTGTGACCACTGTACTCAATCAGTTGTTCTGCAAATTCAAAAGCAGCCGGATGTCCCATCTGAAACGCTGGCGCGTAATCCAGCGTGGCGATTGCCTGTTGCACCGCTTCCACAATTTTCGGATGCGAGTGTCCGGCGGGAACACACCACAAGCCGGCAGTACCGTCCAGAATCGCACGTCCCTGCTCATCGTAGTAATACATGCCTTTGGCCGATGCCACGATGCGGGGTGCCTGTTTGTAATCGCGGTTTGCCGTGAATGGCATCCAGTAAGCCTGCATTTGCGCTGAAGTCGGCATAGTCTCTCCTTTAACCCGGTTGGCGGCGTTGCGTTTGCATACCTGTATCCGGTCTATGCTAACCGCCGCTGCCAGTGATCCACATATACACTGCACTGTACTGCCAACAACTGTGCAGACAAGCCGACCAGTACAGTTTATATTGTGATGGTCTTCACGTATTTTCCACTGCCATGAATGTTCAGTCTCCCCTGCCCGGCATTCCCGAACTGACGCTGCAACGCCACAGCGATATCAGTCTGGTCGATCAGATTGTGCAAGCGATACAACAGCAGATTCAAAACCGCTTACTGAAGCCGGGGGCGCGTCTGCTGTCGGTCAGGCAATTTGCTGCGCAATATCAGGTCAGTACGTTCACGGTGGTGGAAGCCTACGAAAGACTGATTAATCTGGGACTGACCGAAGCGCGGCGCGGTGCGGGTTATTTTGTAAAGAAACGTGCTGCGACCGATCTGCAGGCCAGCGTACGCGAGCCGGCGTTTGATGCGCTGAGTCCGGACTGGTACAGCGGCGTCAGCGCCTCGCTACTGACCGGTTCCGGCTGGCTGCCACCGGAATGGTATGGCGCCGATACCCTGCCCGATGCGGTACGGCAAGCGATGCGGATTCCGGCGCAGCGACTGCGTGGTTACGGCCATCCGGCCGGATTTCCGGCACTGCGCCAGCATCTGGCACAAACGCTGTCGCAGGATTTGTTCACGGTGTCGGCTGATCAGATTTTGCTGACCCACGGTGCAACCCATGCATTTGATCTGATTCTGCGCTGCCAGTGCAAACCGGGCGATACGGTCATGATAGAAACGCCGGGCTACAGCAATCTGATGGCGCTGGTTCGTGCCCACGGTTGCCAGCTGATCGGCATTCCGCGCACGGCAGACGGGCTGGATCTGCAAGCATTGCAAAGTCTGGCGGCAGAACACAAGCCGCGCCTGATGTTTGTTAACACAGTACTTCAGAATCCTATCGGCACCAGTCTCAGCCAGCCGCAGGCGCACCGCTTGCTGGCACTGGCAGAACAGCATCAGTTTTATCTGGTGGAAGATGATATCTACCGCGAACTGAGTGTGCGCAATGCACCGTCGCTGGCAGCGCTGGACGGCTTACAACGGGTTTTCCGTATCGGCAGCTACTCAAAAACCCTGTCACCGAGTCTGCGGGTAGGTTCCGTCTGCGTACCGGGAGACCTGATGCCGCAACTGCTGCAAATGAAAATGCTGAGCGGCCTGACGACATCTGAAATCAATGAGCGCGCGGTGTTACATGCGATTCAGTCCGGCCAGTACCGGCGCATGCTGGAACGTCTGCGCCGTCATCTGGATCTGGCGCAGCAGGAAGTGCAGGAACAATTTGCCACAATGGGATTGCAGTTACTGGCCAAACCGGAGGGTGGCATGTTTCTGAGTGCCGGTTTGCCCGACAGCAGGCTGGATGCGCGCGAAGTCGCTGACCGTGCCCGTGGCGACGGCATATTGCTGGCACCATCTGCCTTTTTCGAAACCGGTACCAGCCATGCATGCTGGTGGCGGTTTAATGTGGCACACGCCAATGATGCGCGGCTGTTTCAGTTTTTCCGCCAGTTGCTGCAATCGCTCTGAAATTAAGGCGCTGATCAGCCAGCGCCATATTTTCTGATGGCACACAACGCATCGCCGCTGCGCCGGAGAGTATGCAGAAAACCTGATCGCATATGCTATCCTGCTGGCATTCTCCGATACTCCTGACTCAGCACTATGCGCGTTCCGGCTATCCCTGCCAATGAAGCTCTGCGACTGAAAACTCTGCACGAGAGTGGCTTGCTGGATACGCCGCCGGAAGAACGTTTCGACCGGCTGACGCGGCTGGCACAAGCCCTGTTTCAGGTGCCGGTAGCGCTGGTGTCTCTGGTGGACAGTAACCGCCAGTGGTTTAAATCCTGCCAGGGATTAGACGCCCTTGAAACGCCGCGTGATATTTCCTTTTGCGGACATGCCATTCTGGGCGATCAGATTCTCTGCATTCCCGATGCCTTACTGGATGAGCGCTTCGCCGATAATCCGCTGGTGACCGGAGAACCGCATATCCGTTTCTATGCCGGCGCACCGCTGCGTGCACGCAACGGCGCCAAAATCGGTACGCTGTGCGTGATCGGGCGTGAAGCAATGCAGCCCACACAGCAACAACTGGCAGGTTTACGCGATCTGGCCGATTGCGTGGAAGCCGAAGTCCGCGGCATGCTGGCACAGCGCCAGCACGGTGCTTTACTGACGCTGACCCGTATTACCGCACTGTCATCGGAAGACAACCTGATGTTGCTGCGCGATATGCTGGCACTCGGTTGCGAGTATCTGCAAATGGAGCGCGCCGTGATTTCCAGAATTCAGGGCGATCAGATTGATTTACTCGCGCACTATCCGGAACAGGACCCCTTACTGAATGTGTTTCCGGTACCGCGCGGCGCATCCTATTCCGATTTACTGAACCATACCCATCAGGTTCTGTGTATTGAGCACATGGCGCTCAGCCCGTATGCCAGCCATCCCAGCTATCAGCGTTTCGGCCAGGAATGCTATGCAGGCGCACCGGTCTTTGTGAATCAGGTGCGCTACGGCACGCTGGGATTTTCATCGCGTCAGCCACGGCAGCAAGCTTTCACAGATCCAGAAATTGAATTCATCACGATTCTTTCCGACTGGATCAGCGCAACCCTGCGCCGGCTGGAACTGGACCGTTCGCTGCATCAGCAGCAGCAAATTAATGAAGCGATTGCAAAAGCGCAGAGTTATTTCATCAGCGGCGACGATTTAAATCCCGGTTTTGAATTACTGCTGGACCGCGTGACGCAACTGACCGACAGTGAATTCGGTTTTATCGGCGAAGTGCTGTACGAACACGGTCAGCCGTATCTGAAATTGTTTGCGGTGACCAACATCGCCTGGGATCAGCACAGCCACGAACATTATCGTTTAAGTAAAACCAAGGGCATCGAATTCCGCAATCTGAATTCGCTGTTCGGCAAAGTCATGACATCGCGGGAAATCGTGATTTCGAATGATCCGGCACAGGATCCGCGTTCCGGCGGCACACCGGAAGGTCATCCACCGCTGAAAGCGTTTATGGGCTTGCCTGTGCATCATCAGGGACAAATGCTGGCAGTGGTTGGTCTGGGAAACCGGGCCGGTGGCTATGAAGCCGGCAATGCGGAAATCCTGCATCCGGTGCTGATCGCGATCGGGCAACTGGTGTCTGCGTGGCGCTACCGCAAGCAGCATCAGGAAAGTGAACGCCGGCTGGCGAATATCATTGAAGGTACGCAGATCGGCACCTGGGAATGCCATATCCCAACCGGTAATACCGTGTTTAACGAACGCTGGGCGCAAATGCTGGGTTACACGCTGGAAGAATTGCAGCCGACATCTGCCGCTACCTGGCTGGATATTCTGCATCCCGACGATAAACCCGCAGTCACGGCGATGGTGGAGCGGCACTTCCGCGGCGAAATCCCGTTTTTTGATCTGGTCACCCGGCTGCGCCACAAAAACGGCCACTGGGTCTGGATACGCGACCGTGGCTGCGTCGTCAGTTGGGACAATGACGGCAATCCGCTGGTCATGTCCGGCAGTCATCAGGACATCACGCAGGAAAGGCTGGCAGAAGAAAAACTGGCACATGCCTATGCCCTGCTGGAACAGTCGAATGCCGCCGCAAGAATCGGTACTTGGGAATACGACATCGGCAGCGGCCAGTTCTTCTGGAGCCGCGTGACACGTGAAATCCATGAGGCGGGTGACAAGGAAGTCAGCTCAGCAGAACAGGTACTGGCATTTTACAAAGCCGGAAAACACCGAGACCGGCTGGCAGGCTTACTCAACAGCGCCGTGCATGAAGGCATAGGATTTGATCAGGAATTTAAATTAATCACGCCGCTGCTGAATCTGCGCTGGGTACGGGTGATTGCTGTTCCTCAGTTAAAAGATCAGCAATTATCCAGTGTCTACGGCATCGTACAGGATATCACCGCACAAAAAGAACAGGCGCAAACGCTGCAGGAACATGCCGCCCATATTCAGGCGATTCTGGATAATGTGTCGGAAGGCATCGTCACCATCAGCCATCAGGGTTTGCTGGATGCGATCAATCCGGCTGCAGCCCGCCTGTTCGGTTACGAGAAAGAAGATTTAATCGGTCAGCATGTGCGCTGCCTGTTTGCGAATCAGGATGAACAATGGAATGTGCTGTCAGAAATCCGCGCCATGTTGCCGGGGAATTTGCCAGCCGCACCGCGTGAACTGGAAGCGCGTTGTCAGGACGGCCATGTCATCACGGTGGATGTGTCGGTGTCGGTGGTGCGTCGCCAGAGCAAACCTTTATACATTGCCCTGCTGCGCGACATCACCGAGCGCAAACGTCTGGAAAACATTAAGTCGGAATTTATTTCTACGGTCAGCCATGAATTACGCACGCCGCTGACTTCGATCTCCGGCGCGCTGAGTCTGATACTCGGCGGCGCTACCGGTGACTTACCGCCATCGCTGGCACCGCTGCTGAATATCGCGGCACAAAACAGTCAGCGCCTGACCAGCCTGATCAATGATTTGCTGGATATGGAAAAATTGTCTGCAGGTCAGCTGGCACTGCATATACAGACACTGGCGCTGGAACCACTGCTGCAACAGGGAATCGACAGCAATCAGACCTTCGGCGCAAGACGCGCTGTCCGGCTGGCATTACAGGGTGATGTACCTGCAGTCAGTGTAGAAGTGGATAACCTGCGCTTTATGCAGGTGCTGTCGAATTTATTGTCCAATGCTGTGAAATATTCGCCGTCCGGCGAAACCGTTTCGGTACGGGCCAGCATGGCGGGCGAACGGGTGCGGGTGGAAGTCTGCGATCAGGGCAGCGGCATTCCGCCGGAATTCCGTCCGCGCATTTTCCAGAAATTCGCGCAGGCGGATTCTTCCGATACCCGTGAACGCGGCGGAACCGGGCTGGGGCTGGCGATTACCCGCGAACTGGTGGAACGCATGGGCGGACAAATCGGCTTTGACTCTGAACCGGGACAAGGTACCTGCTTTTACGTGGAGCTGCCGTGCAGCCCGCTGCCCGCTGAGCAGGTATAATGCCGGGTTCGCGCTGACGATGGCACAGACAGGCAGTTGCCACTCCGGCACGCGCGGCGCACATGCTGTCAGGCTGTATTGCTGACACTGCGCTTTCCATTTTCGATGTTCACCCTGCACAGATTGCACACGCAATCGCAACAGCTTTTTCAGGAATCCGACCACCATGATCGTACTCGGCGTTGAATCCTCTTGTGATGAGACAGGTCTTGCTCTTTATGACACCCAAAAGGGTTTGCTGGCGCATGCCCTGCATTCACAAATCGCCATGCATCAGGAGTACGGTGGCGTGGTGCCGGAACTGGCATCGCGCGATCACATTCGCCGCACTCTGCCCTTACTGGAGCAAGTGTTTGCGGAATCCGGTGTACAGCGTGAAGCGATTGATGCGATTGCTTTTACACAAGGGCCGGGTCTGGCCGGCGCTTTGCTGGTTGGCGCATCGTTTGCCAACGGTCTGGCGATGGCGCTGAACAAACCGGTGATCGGCGTTCACCATCTGGAAGGCCATTTACTTTCGCCGCTGCTGGCGAGCAATCCGCCGTCTTTCCCGTTTGTGGCCTTGCTGGTATCCGGCGGTCATACCCAGCTGATGCGGGTTGATGGCGTCGGTCAGTACACGCTGCTCGGCGAAACGCTGGATGATGCGGCCGGCGAAGCGTTCGACAAATCCGCCAAACTGCTGGGCTTGCCGTATCCGGGTGGTCCGGCAATTTCACAACTGGCGGAACAGGGTAATCCGGACAGCTTCCAGTTTCCGCGTCCGATGATGCATTCCAAAGATTTCCAGTTCAGTTTTTCCGGCCTGAAAACCGCCGTGCTGACCGCAGTCAAAGCCCAGCCTGAACCTTTATCCGATACCGTCAAAGCCGATATCGCACGCGGCTTTGTCGATGCGATTGTGGAAGTGCTGGTGCATAAATGCATGAAAGCGCTGAAAGAAACCGGCCTGCAGCGTCTGGTGATTGCCGGTGGTGTCGGTGCTAACCGCCAGCTGCGCAATGCGCTGAACACGGCGGCCGCCCGACGCAAATATCAGGTGTTTTATCCGGAGCTGGAATTCTGTACCGATAACGGCGCGATGATTGCGTTTGCCGGTGCGATGCGCCTGCAGTCCGATCCCACACTCGCGCGCAGTGAATACGGCTTCAACGTCAATCCGCGCTGGGCTTTACAAGGTCTGAATACCGCGCAGGGCTGATCCCTGCGCTGCTCCGCCGCCTGCCCTTCCTCAGTACGCAGATAGTCGCCCACTTGCTGTCTGCGAATAGCAAGAGAACGCCCCGGCAAGCTTCCGGGTGCCTGAAGAGCCCCGGAAACAGCCCAAATGCGGACTTTCGCACAGCGATCCGTCGGTCGTCGGCAGAAAGTCCGGCTCTCCGGAAATGCCTGATGCGGAGTTCTGCACAATCACTCACCACTTTGCAGATGCTGCAGCCATAAAAAAACGCGCTGTTCAGTAACACAGCGCGTTTCGTTTTCTTCAGCTGACAGGGTTAGCGTCAGGCTTTTTTCTTACTGCCGATTTTGCTTTCCTTGCCACTCATCAGATTCGCAATATTCTGATGGTGACGGTAAATCAGTAAGCCGCTCATGATGAAAATCGCCAGCAATACGGCATCAGAACCAAACACCATGCCGTAGATCATCGGCGCAGAAGCTGCGGCGATCAGTGCGGCCAGCGAGGAGTAACGGGTGGCAAACGCCACCAGCAGCCAGACTGCCAGCACGCCCAGCCCCAGTTCCCAGCGAATCCCGATCAGCACACCGGCAGCGGTAGCGACACCTTTACCGCCGATAAAGCGGAAAAATACGGGCCACAAATGGCCGATAAATGCCGCCAGCCCGACCAGCGCGATACCGGCTTCCGACAAATCAGCGGCATGGGCGTAACGCTGCGCCAGCCATACCGCCAGCCAACCTTTGACCGCATCGCCCAGTAAAGTCAGAATGGCCGCCGCCTTATTGCCGCTACGCAACACATTGGTCGCGCCGGGATTTTTGGAGCCATAGGTGCGCGGATCGGACAAGCCCATCAGCTTACTGACCACTACCGCAAACGATACCGAACCCAACAGATACGCCAGTACAACCGCAATCAGAGTATTCATAAACTTCCTGAAAATCGGGGAATCACGCAGATTCTCCCTTCAAAATGAGATAAAAACGCTATTTTACCGGAAGCAGACCGGATTTCCCTACTGCCGGTGTGGTAAGCCTGTGGTGTTGCCGCGATGCTTAATCGATTGCCACATCCACTGCTGTAACCGGCAATAAAGATGGTAACTGTGACGGATCAATCGACACCAGAAAACCGCGGCGGCCGCCATTGATATAAATCCGCTCCAGCGCCAGCACCGAACGTTCCACATACACCGGCATCGCTTTACGTGTACCGAACGGCGATGTGCCGCCCACCAGATAACCGGAATGGCGTTGCGCCACTTCCGGCTTGCACGGCTCTACCGATTTACAACCGGCCTGACGTGCCAGATTTTTGGTCGATACTTTTTTATCGCCGTGCATCAGCACAATCAGCGGCTGCGCTTTTTCATCCTGCATCACCAGCGTTTTAATCACCACATGCTCGTCCACACCCAGTTCACGCGATGACACCGCAGTGCCGCCGTGCTCTTCATACGGATAAGGATGCTCACCAAACGCAACCTTGCGCTGCTTCAGCCACTGGGTTGCCGGTGTCTCTGATACGTGTTCTTTCTTGGCCAATGCCTGCTCCTGTTGCACTTATGTTGAGTTTGCCATTTTACGATACGGTGGCGGCCCGAATCATATCCTTGTCATTGTAGTGTTTTGACATCAACGCCACTGTTTAATATTCACCAAAACTCATATTTTTCAAAATTTTTGCAATAGCTAAAAGAAATTCCAAGAAAACTGATTTAATGCACTGCCTTTAAATATATTTACAGCATATTTCATTGCTATAATTTCTTATTTGCAATAGCCAACCTTTTTTCTTCAGAGAGAAGGCGCAACCTTCCCTCGCTCAATATCCGGTCTTACCGGACACTTCAGGAGTATGTATGTTCACAACAAAAACTAGTGTTGCTTTGGTTCGCATGGCACTGGCCAGTCTGGCGGGCGTTGCGATTCTGCCCGCTGTTGCGCAGGAAAAAAGTACCGCCGAACCAAAGGTGCAGCGTGTTGAAATTACCGGTTCCAATATTAAACGCCTCGATAAAGAAGGCGTTTCACCGGTAACGACCATCACCAAAGAGCAAATCGCCCGCTCGGGTGCTACCTCAGTCATGGATCTGATGCGTGATCTGGCAGCAATTGGCAATAACGGCGGAGAGTACGCAGGATCAAATTCATTCCGTAATGGTGCAACCGAAGCCAGCCTGCGTGGCTTACCAACTTTGGTACTGCTGAACGGTTACCGTTTGCCGATGTCCGGTTCTGACGGCTATTCCGGCGGTACATCAGTTGACCTGAATACCCTGCCACTGGCCGCGATTGAACGCGTTGAAGTGTTAAAAGACGGTGCTTCAGCGATTTACGGCACTGATGCAGTCGGCGGCGTGATTAACTTCATTACCAAACAGTCATCGACCGGTGTCACCGTTGATGCAAGTATCGGCAGAACGACCTGGAATGACGGCGGCGTAGGTAAAGCCTCTGTTTCCGGCGGTTTCGGTGACCGCGGTCAGGATAACTTCAACCTGACTTATGCACTGTCCGCTGAAAAAACGCAGGCTATCCGCGGCAAAGACCGTGACTGGGCCAATAAAACCGACTTCACTTCCATGGGCGGTCTGTACCAGGGTTCAGTATATGGCGCAAAAGGGACTGATCCGGGCACCTTATCCTTGGGAGGTTCGCAACGTATGCCCGATCCGGCATGCGATGCCGCACACACAAAACCATATCCCGATGCACCTGAGTGGTTTGCCGCACCAAACCGCAATGCCTGTATGTACTCAACGGCCGAAGGCATAGACTTGCGCTCCCCGATGAATCGCTACAGCCTGACATCGGTACTGAATTACGACGTCAGTGAAAACACCTCACTGTTCGCACAGTTGTTCATGAATCACTACGACACCAAAATGACTGCGCCACCTTCGTGGATCCAAAATGCAGACCGTTCAGGGGCAATGCGTGTCGCAGCCAACAATCCATTCAATACCTACGGAGTTCCGGTTGTCATTCGTCGCCTGTTCCCTGCCGCTGAGGGTGGTGCAAAGTCTGATGTGAACTCTGTCTGGATGGTGGCAGGAGCAAAAACGACTCTGAAAGACTGGGAACTGTCATTCAGCGCAGGGCACAGCGAAGAGCGCGGTGATATCCGCGTGCTGGGTTCTTATATGCACGACAAAATGCAGGATTATCTGAATACCGGCAAATTCAATCCTTTTGGCGGCAACAATAACTCTGCGCAGATCATCAATGAGCTGACTGCGGATCAGTTTGTCAAAACCAAAGCCAAAACAGACTTTGTAAAACTGCTGGCTTCCACCGAACTGAGCAAGCTGCCGGGCGGTGCGATCGGACTGGCGCTGGGAACAGAAGCGAAACGTGAATCGATCAGCTATACCCCGTCCTCTGCATGGCAAAATGGTGAAATCGCGAACTACACCATTCTGCGTGGCATTAATGGCTCAGAAAACCTGAAAGCACTGTTTGGTGAAGTCAGCCTGCCATTACTGAAATCACTCGAAGTCCAGGCTGCAGTACGCTATGACAATTACCAGTATGCTGGCAGCACGACGAACCCTAAGCTGGGCATACGCTGGAAAGCAATGGATCAGCTGATGGTTCGTACCAGCTACAGTACCGGATTCCGCGCACCATCGTTGTCTCAGCGTTTCAGTGAAGGTCGCGGTGGTTTTGGTATGACCCGCGATCCGAAACGCTGCCTGACCGGCAACGTCTACTTTGAACAGTCTTGCAGTGGCAGCGTTCTGTCGCTGGTGTCCGGTACAAAAGACCTGCAACCGGAAAAATCATCACAGTTCAATCTCGGCTTTATTTTTGAACCGACCCAGAATCTGAGTTTGGGTCTGACTTACTGGAATATCCGATGGACGAACCGTATCGACTCGCTCGATAACGATATCGTCCTGGCCGGCGAAGACGGTGCATACAAAAATAATGTTACCCGTTTGCCGGTATCACAGGATGATCTGGATGCATACAATGCGCTCACTCCGGCACAACGTACCGCAATGGGTCCATTGGTTGGCCGTCTGAAGCAATTAACTGTTGGTTTTATCAACCGCAGTAAAGTCACCACCAGCGGTTTTGATCTGGACGCAAGTTACACGATCAAAACACCGGAAGCCGGTAAATTCCGCATTTACGGTGATTCAACTTATACCGTTAAATATGACACTTCTTTGCTGGAAGGCGATCCGCTGATTAATTGCCACGGCACGATGGGCTGCGAAAGCGGACAGTATCGCAATCCTTCATTTATCGGCAATCTGGGGGTTGCATGGGAAAAAGGTGCCTGGGCAACGAACACCAGCCTGAAATACACTTCGGCTTATCATGTTCCGAGAAATCCGGATGATACGATTAACCGCTATTACGACATGTACGAGCGTGGTTTCATGGTCGGTGCATCCACAGTTGTAAACGCATCCGTTACCTATACAGGTTTCAAAAATACCACTTTGCGCGTTGGTGTTAATAATCTGTTTAACCGTGATCCGTCATTCGATGTTTCCTCGTCGATCGGTTACGATCGCGAATTCGGAGACCCGCGCGGACGTTATGTCTATGTTTCCGGCAGCTATCGTTTCTAAATTCTTGTAAGTTTAGCGACAATAAAAAGCCAGTCAGAAATCTGACTGGCTTTTTTACATCAAACACCTTATTGCTTACTGGCAGGTGCCAGATGCTTCGCGAGGAATTTTTCCACTTTTTCACCCCAGGCAATCCGGTTGGCTTCGCGATACCAGTTATGTTCTTCACCGGTCATCACCACCCATTCCACTTCATTGCCTTGCGCGCGCAGCTTGTCACGCATTTTTTCACCATGAATCAGCGGAACGCGGATATCTTCACTGCCGTAACCCATCAGTACAGGGGCTTTGATACGGGCAGCGTTGCCGATAGCGGATACTTTTTCAAAGTAAGCGCCGTCTTTGTCCGGATCACCGTGCATCAGACGACCCAGATTATCCATGTAAGGACCGGACATATCTGACCACGTTACGGTGAACAGCATTTTCACGTCGGTCACACCTACCCAGTTCACACCGCAGCGATACAGATCCGGATCTTTGGCAAGGCCGTACATGGTCGCGTAACCGCCATAGCTGGCACCGATAATGCAGACGCGGGATGGATCAACCACACCCTGACTGATCAGGTTTTTCACGCCATCCGTCACGTCATCCTGCATCGCCAGACCCCATTGTTTCCAGCCTGCTGTGTGATGCTTCCAGCCAAAGCCGGTGGACATACGGAATTGCGGTTGCAACACAGCGTAACCACGTGAAGCCAGCATTTGCACCATGCCATCGTAACCGTAGCTGTCACGCGCATGTGGCCCACCGTGAACAAAGGCGATCAGCGGCAGTTTTTCTGCTTTCTTTCCTTCCGGCAGTGTCAGATACGCAGGGACAGGCAAGCCGTCACGGGCGTTGTACTGAATGACTTTGGTTTCAGACAACTTCTTGCCTTCCAGTTCCGGCTTCATCACATACAACGGTTCCAGCTTGCGCTTAGCGACATCGTAAAAATAGACTGAACCCGGATTAGCTGCACTGTAGGTATACACCACAACGCTGTCACCGCTCCACTGGAAGAAATATTCTTGTCCGGGGAAGCTGGCGCGGAAAGTCGCATCCAGACGTGCGTAATCTTCATCAAAATACACGTACTCCGGTTTCATTGCTGCTACCGGTGCGCCGACAATCTTTTTACGGCTACTGTCAAAGCGAACGTTTTCCACATCAGCCTGCGGATGATCTGCCAGCATTTCGCCGACCGTATTTTTGGCAAAATCCCACAAATAAACCGCTTTCTTATCACGGCCATTAAAGCGACCGGCGACCAGCATGGTTTTATTATCGAAGTCAAAACCGGCGATTTCCATCTCACGGCCTTCATCAATGAATGCCTGATAAATCGCTTTCCACGGTGCATTTTCTCCATCGCGGTAATACACCGTCTGGCGAATGCGTTTGCTACCCGGCTCCACATCCAGTGCAGAGCCTGCGCGCACAACACGGGCATGATCCAGTGTCCATTCGCTGACTTTGCCGGGGTTATTAAAGGTGAGCAGGGTTGCCTTGCCGGTCAGTGTGTCCAGACGGAAAACATCCGATGCACCGAGGGCAGCATCACGGCCACGCTCGTTATTTACCACAATCAGATCGGTGGAATCGTCACCGGCACGCGCCAGCACCTGATACGGCTTGTACGGAATATTGTTACCCATCGCTTCTTTCAGCGTCGGGGTCAGCTTACGGAAACGGCTGCCATCGGTATTCACCGCAAACAAGCCACCACCGCGCTGGTCTTCATAGACAGCATCTTTGCCTTTACTGAGGCTGAACACCAGACGCTCGTTATTCACCCAGATCGGATTGGCAATATCCCAGTCAGGATCGGAAGCAATCACTCTTGGTGTGCGGGAATCGAGACGTATCACCGCCAGTACATTGCGGCCATTGCGCGGCGTCAGGACCGCGAGCGTTTTACCATCCGGTGACAGGGAAGGAATACCGGAATACTGTGATGCTTTAAAAAAATCCGCGACCGGAATGGATGCATCTGCCATTGCCGGCATAGTCATGAACGGTGCTGCGAGCAATGCACCGGCCAGTATCAGACGACGTAAAGAATTCATGCCTGAGCCTTTGAAAAGTAAATCGGGAAATCTGGCATTGTCTGCGAAAGCAGATGGTCACTCGTGACCGCATTCACTGATGCAGACAAGCAATTCAGCATATACAGGTAAAAAAAATGCCGGAATCTTGCGATTCCGGCATTTCCGGACTGTGATTACTTAAATTTGTAATCAGCAGTCAGCATGAAATAACGACCAACAGTGCTGTGCAGTGAAGATGCAGCCACTGCCTGAGCGGATGTCGCGCTCGGTGCAAATGGTGGCATGGTGTCGAACAGATTGCGAATCGCAAAACTGAGCTTCAGGTTTTTCATCAGGCCACTGTAGCTGCCACCCAGATTGACCGTGGTGAACGAACCGATGTCACCACACAGGTTTGCATAGCCTTGTTGTTCAAAAGTACATGGCTGAGTGAAGTCATCTTTCGCAGACATTTTGCCAACGTAGTTCACGTCAGCAGACAAACGCCATGCTGCTTTTTCCCATGCCAGACCCATGGTTGCCATCACGCGTGGCTGACCACGGCTGCCTGCATACTCAATCGGTTCACTTTCCGGTGCCGGTGCAGCTTTGTAAGAATGATTGTAAGTTACATTCAGGCTAGGATTAAAACGACCGTACTCACCGCCATTGAAGTGACCATTCAGTGTCAGATCAGCGCCGCGTACACGTGTTTGCGCCAGATTGGTCAGCAACAGACGAACATTAGTGATTTCACCGGCTGTTGCACCTGCAGCAGCATCTGCAGCAGACAAAGGATCACGGGTGATCACTGCTGCTGAGTTACCTGCATAACGACCAGGATTGGACAGAACGGTAGCCAGATCGAAGGTTGTAATCTCGTCTTTCCGTTTGATCTGCCAGAAGTCCAGCGTTGCATCGAACCATTTTGTCGGTTCCCAGACCAGACCCAGTGTGAAGCTGTCTGCAGTTTCCGGTTTCAGACCAGGGTTAGAGCCGCTTTCGTACGCACTGCTCCACTGGCAGCCAGCGGTGAACTTATCGTTACAACGGGCAGGGTCACGGTAGGACAGGAAAGCTTTTTTGATCTGGGTGGAGTTTTCCACCAGAGTCGGTGCACGGAAGCCGGTTGCATACGTACCACGGATCAGCAGTGTCGGATCAGCATTCCATTTCAGACCCAGTTTTGGTGTAGTCGAGCTGCCGTAGTCAGAGTAATTGTCGTAACGCACAGCAACGGACGCTTCCAGATTTTTCAACAGTGGTGCGTTCATTTCTGTGTAGAACGAGCCAATGTTACGGCCGCGGCGGTATCCCGGCTCAGCCTGTGCCCAGTGGTACAGTTCACCAGCCACTGCCAGATCAGCAGGCGTGACTTCCAGTGTTTCACGACGTGCTTCCACACCAAACGCAGCAGACAACGGACCTGCCGGCAATTGCAGCAGATCGCCGCTCAGTTTGCCATCCCACAGATACATGCCAGATTTGAAGTTGCTGGCCGCATCTGTCACGATTTTGCTCAGCAGTGCTGCGTTGTTTGCAGACTGACCAAACAGGAAAGTGCCATTTTTGTATGCGTCGATGAATGGTGTCTTCAGAATACCGGAAGTCGCTTTGGAATCAACTTTACTGGTGTTGACCATGAATGCGGTTTCCCAGTCCCAGCTCTTAAAGCTGCCCTTGACGCCAGCCAGATAACGGGAGAACAAGGTAGTGTTGGTCAGACCCTGGCCAGGGAAGTCACTCAGCGATGCGCGTACACGTACGGTGCCATTGCCGCCTGCCAGCGTTTTACCTGTGACCGGATCAATCAGGTCTTTCGGATATTGCGGATGCGTAATTGGCAGTGCCGGTGTATCCAGACCATTCTGACCAGCAAACCAGTGCGGCACACCAGAAATCTGCGCCTTATTCTGGTTAATCATCACTTCAGCAAATGCTTCTGTGTCAGCATTGATTTGCCATGTACCACGGCTAGTCAGACCAACACGCTCAGTGTCACCGGCAGAATTGTATTTACTGTCTTTCAGATCGTCATAAACGCAGACACTGCCGATCGAATTTGCACCGAATACGGTCGATGCCGGCACCAGATTGTTCGCCGGGCAGTTTGCATCCAGCGTACGGGTGACGAATTTACCGGTCGCCTTGTCAGTCCAGTACAGGTTACCCGGGTAAGTATAAATAGAACGATTATCTTTATAGCCCCACGGACGCAGATCTTCGGTGCTCAGATAGCCATCACGTTTGTTGATGTACATCGGTTTTACCTGACGCACATCCAGTGTCGCATAGACGTTGTAGTGGTCTTCAACCAGACTACCAAAACCATAGCTCGCGCTGGCACGGTATTGCTCACCGTCGTTACGTTGTGAGCGGCCTACCGAACCGGTTACTGCTGCGCCCTGATAGTTGTTACGCAGGATGATGTTAACAACACCCGCCATAGCTTCAGAGCCGTAGATCGCAGATGCGCCGTCTTTCAGAATTTCGATGCGCTCTACCGCACCGATCGGGACAGAGTTCAGATCAACGAAAGTCGTCTGGTATTCCGGCTGCGCATAGGCTGCCAGGCGGCGGCCATTAATCAGTACCAGTGTTGCCTGGCTACCGATACCACGCAGATTCAGGCCGGCTGCACCAGCGGTAAAACCATTCGTACGGTTTTCATCAATACCACCGATGTTGGCAGATACGCCGCGCAAAACATCATTCAGGGATGTCGCACCACCACGTACCAGCTCTTCTTTAGAGATGACCTGTACCGGCGATGCGGTTTCGATGTTCACACGTTTGATGTTGGAACCGGTGATTTCAACACGCTGCACCGGCGCGTTGTCATTCTTTTTAGACTCCTCCTTTGCTTTTACTTCCTGAGCAAAAGCAGTCGTAGTCATCGTGCAGAATCCTATGCCTGCCAGCGCAAGCGTCAGACGACTCAGTTTCATGGATAACCTTTCTTATCGTTATATACACATTCTTTATGGCTGACAGGCGTACTATCTCCATCACCCGTGCCTGTATTCCGGCACAGCGACTGCCTGGTTTTCAGTCGCGACCGTACCGGAAAAATGATTATCTAACGTTACAGTTTGTTACCCGCCAATTTTTTTTCGAGCACAATCAGAATTGCCCGCAAGAAAGTTGGTTAAAACTGAGTTTTATTTTGAAAAGAAGAATAAAATTCCGTCAAAAAGCTTAATATATTTAACTAAGCCTGAATTTTTGCCATGTTTATGCACATTTATGCAATTAAATTGATGCGCAGAAATATGTTGTATTTACACATAAATAAGCATATCTTTTTTCTAACTAATTATAAAAATGCATAATTTTTTTGCAAGATTTGAGTCTAATCAGGTTTAACCACGCGGATGATGTTCTGCATGCAACTGCTTCAGACGCTCTCTGGCGACGTGGGTGTAGATCTGCGTAGTGGTGATATCTGCATGACCGAGCAGCAACTGCACCACACGTAAATCTGCCCCGTGATTCAATAAATGTGTGGCAAATGCGTGACGCATCGTATGGGGGGACAAATGCTGTTCAATACCTGCTTTCAGGGCATGCTTTTTAATCAGTACCCAGAACATCTGGCGTGTCATCGGTCCGCCGCGCTGCGTTACAAATAAGGCATCAGACACCTGCCCCTGCAGGATCGCTGAGCGGCTGTCGCTAAGATAGCGCTCCAGCCAGCTGCCGGCATGTTCACCAAACGGTATCAGGCGCGTTTTTCCGCCCTTGCCAGTTACACGCAGGACGTTTTCTTTCAGACTGATTTCTGTTGTCTTCAATTGCACCAGCTCACTGACACGCAAACCGCTCGCATACATCAGCTCCAGCATGGTGCGATCCCTGACACCAAGCGGCGATTCGTCAGGCGCATTCAGTAAAGCTTCAACCACATCTTCACTCATGGTCTTGGGAATGCGTAATCCCTGACGCGCAGATTTCAGGCGCAGACAGGGGTCATCCTGAATTTGCTGTTCCCGCAGCAGCCACTGATAAAGACGTTTGACAGAACTCAGCCTGCGATTTGCCGAGCTGGGCTTGGCCTCAGCATTCCTTTCCTGCAGGTACCCGCTGATCTGATCGGATGTTGCTTGTGTCAGCGATACTGCCTCGTGCTGCTGCAACCAGGATGCAAACTGAAATAAGTCCGTACGGTAAGCATCGATGGAATTTTTTGCCAGACCTTCTTCCAACAGCAACATGTCGCAAAACGCGTCCAGGGTTTGTTGCCAGTTATCTGGCAATACAACGCTGTTCTCGGGATAACGACTCACCAGCTTGCTCCTTCATGCTGCAATAGCCAGCGCTTAACGCCGACATGGAATCCGGCATCCAGATCGCTGCCGGCAAATCCGCCAATGCCGCTGGCACTGATGACACGGTGGCAGGGAATAATCAATGGAAACCAGTTTGCACCGCAAGCCTGACCAACCGCTCTGGGAGCAGAGCGTAATTGCTTCGCGACGGCACCGTAAGTCAGCACTTCACCACGGGGAATGGCGGCAATCGCCTGCCACACCTTTTGCTGAAAGCCAGTACCAACACTTGCCAGCGGTAAGTTGAACCGGAAATCCGGATCAGCAAGATAACGTTGCACCTGTATCGCAACCTGCTCAGTAAGCGCATCCGCAGGCGATTTTTCCCGGTACGATGGTGGCAGGTAGCACAGCTCCAGCACTTCGCCCGCTGCTGTTCTAACGCCGACACCTCCAAATGGTGCAGCAATCACAGCCTGAAACAGCGAGTCATTCAATTCGGCTCTCCAAAAGAAAAAAGGCGCATCCCAGGATGCGCCTTTAAATTATATGCGTACTTCCGAGCCATTTTTATGCTGGCTTTCTGAAAGCACGTGTCTCCTCTGTGTACGGTATGAATACCGTTTTCTCGCACTACCGCCTTGTAAATCTGTACAGCAAATTACGAACCTGCGCAAATATAGCACGGCATCAAATCAGAAACAAAAAAAACTACGGGTTACTACGGATCCCCGGCACAAGTTGTTGTGGAATTGTAAAAACAACCCTGAATTCAGGAATTTATGTTATGCGAATCTGATCTCATTTAACGCCTTTGTCTTCCCGCGCTTTTTGCGTTTCGCGGTTGATATCACGCAGCAAATCGCTGCCAACCCGTAACTCCATTTCACGCTGCACAGGCATCAGCGCGCGCTGCCATTCTGCCCGCTCAGACTTGCCCGGGTAATACACCTGCAATCCAGGCATAGCCTTCAGTGTATCC
Organism: Cognatundibacterium squillarum; assembly: GCF_014652435.1. Lineage (GTDB taxonomy): Bacteria > Pseudomonadota > Gammaproteobacteria > Burkholderiales > Burkholderiaceae_D > Undibacterium > Undibacterium squillarum. The sequence goes on along the minus strand of NZ_BMYU01000010.1, from coordinate 30,499 downwards.
AGTGCCTGATCGTTTTCCTGCTGAGCAATATCGTTGGCATAGCGGGTGGCTGCCTTCATCGCCGCTTCCAGCTCAAAACGGATATCCGCAGGCAAACTCTCCCAGAATTTTTTATTGACGATGACGGCATAACCCAGGTATCCGTGGTTAGTTACCGTAATATGTTTTTGCACTTCAAACATCCGCTGTGTCAGCAGATTACTGGGTGGATTTTCGGTTGCATCGGCAGCACCGGTTTTTAATGCCTGATAAACCTCTGCAAAATTTGTTACCTGCGGGCTGGCGCCAAGTGCGCGTGTCTGGGCATCAAGTACCTTTGATGCCTGAATACGAAACTTCAATCCCCGTAAATCTGCCGGTGTTTTTATCTGGCGATTGGCTGAAATGACTTTAAATCCGTTATCCCAGTAGGCAAGACCGATAATGCCTTTAGGTTCCAGTTTTCGTAACAGGCTACGGCCTGTTCTGCCCTCTGTAACGGCATGCAAGGACTGCTTATCAGGAAAAAGAAAAGGGATGTCGAAGGCTTCAAATTCTTTGATGCCAAGCGGACCGAATTTTGCGAGTGATGGCGCGAGCATTTGCACAGCACCAAGCTGTAATGCCTCCAGCTCTTCACGGTCTTTATACAGCTTACTGTCAGGATAAATATCAACCCTGACCTTACCGCGGGTCGCTTTTTCTGCGAGTTGCTTAAAGCGTTCAGCCGCCATACCCTTTGGCGTATCCGCTGCAACAACATGGCTGAACTTGATCACAATCGGCGTTTGCGCATACACGGCAGGCGACAGCATCATTGCAGCCAGAATCAGGCGGCGCATCCGTTTGCCCTGCATGACATTCCCCTTTTTAGATTGATTCACTGAATGCGATAAGAAAAAACTGACGCTGGTCTGAAGGGCGTGCTGAACTCTGTTCGGGCCCGGCATAAGGCGCTATTTTCGCATGCGGATGAGACTTTAACGGCGGGAAAAAGTTCGCAGCATTATTGGCTGCTCGCTGCGACTAACGCAAGTGTGGAAATCCACTAGGAACGGCATTTCACTGCACAGAAATAAATACGCGCACTCTGAAAAACCACATACAGCGCGTGCCGTTGGCATACTTCAGCTGTTGCCCTTACACCATGCCCTCAGGAACCTGCGTACGAAGATGAAGCCAATCAGGGTAAGATGCTGGCATTCATACAATTTGTCTTTGCTCTGTTCCGATGCTGACTAAATACGCCAACTGGCCTGCTCAAAAATGGCGCTGGATAATGCCTATCCTGCTGCTGTCTTTGTTTCTGGCCACACTGATCTGGTTGCCGTGGCAGGCACAGCGTATGGAGGCTAACGAGCGGCAGGAACAGCTAATTGCCGATACTTTATGGGTTGAACAAACCATCATGTTCCAACTCAACCGGAATGACGAAGTCGTACGTCAGATAGGGGCAGATATCGTCAATCTCGGTATCAGTCCTGAACAAGTCCTGGAACGCTTTCGCCAGATTCTGAGTAATAACCGTGAAGTCTCCCGCCTGAGCTGGCTGGACCCGAATGAGCAAATTCTGGTGACAACCGAAAAAGGTGCAGAAGGTCTGATGCGTCGTCCGAAACCGGCCATCATTACATCCAGCCTGTTTGAAATCGACAGAAAAACCCGCTGCTTTCAGCCAGCGCTGGATACGGAACAGCAAATGAACAGCTATCTGATCAGTTGCCAGATTCCCTTGTACCGCCAGAACCGGCATTACGGCAGTGTTGTGATCAGTTATTTTGCAAACGGGCTGCTGGACGAGTTGATTCCCTGGTGGTTTGCGCAGGAAAATCAGGTTTCCATCGTTGATAACGATGAGACTGTTTACGCAACACGTACTGCCGGTGGTATCGGTAAAAACATCTACAGTCATAATCGCGCACTCGAACTCCCCGGACTGAGTCTGATACTGCGCACAAACAGCATTAAAGCAGAACCAAAAATTCTGTCGAATATGCTGGTCGTCACCGTCATTCTGTTATCGGTGGGACTGATATGGAGCCTGCTTGCGTTATGGCGGGATATCAACCGCCGGCTGGCGGCGGAGGGCGCTTTGCGTCAGCAATTGATTTTCCGCAGTGCCATGGAAAACTCGCTGGTAACAGGCTTAAGAGCCCGTGACATGCAGGGCCGCCTGACCTATGTCAATCCGGCATTTTGCAAAATGATCGGCATTCCGGCCGAAGAATTAATCGGACGTATTCCCCCGCTACCATACTGGGCGCCGGAAGCCTACGAAGAATATGAAGAGCGTTACCGCCAGCTGCTAAGCGGAACAGTGCCCGCCGAGGGATTTGAAACGGTCTACCAGCATGCAGACGGCACCCGCATTCCTGTACTGATTTATGAATCACCCCTGATTGATGAAACCGGGCAGCAAGCCGGGTGGATGAGTTCGATTCTGGATATTTCCGAATTGCGCCACGCGCAGGAACTGACCCGTCAGCAAGAAGAAAAATTGCATGTCAGTGCAAAGCTGGCGACCATGGGTGAACTTGCATCGATGCTGGCACACGAGCTGAATCAGCCTCTGGCGGCGATTTCCAGCTATACCACCGCAACTTCCAATATGCTGGAAGCCGGGGAAGATGACCGCAGTCTGTTGCGCAGTGCACTGGAAAAAATCAATGCGCAGGCACAGCGTGCCGGACAAATCATACGCAGCGTGTACGATGTCGTAAAAAAACGCGAACCGGCCCGGCAACTGATTTCAGTTCAGCAGATCATACAAAATGCCATGCCGCTGATTGAGCTGCAGGCGCAGGCGCTGCGCATTCCGGTTCATTACGACATTGCATCTGATCTGCCCTCCATCATGGCTGATCCGGTGTTGCTGGAGCAGGTATTACTGAATCTCAGCCGCAATGCGGTTGAGGCCATGCATGGCACAACACCCGCCCGGCGACTATTGCAGATTCAGGCTGACTTTCAGCCTGACAGTCATGAAGTGATTATTCAGATAAGAGACCGTGGTCACGGCATTTCAGAAGAAGTTGCCGCCCGCTTGTTTTCACCATTCTTCACGACCAAAAGTGCTGGCATGGGTATGGGGCTCAACATATGCCGGACTGCGATAGAATTCCATGGCGGACGACTGACGCACGGCGCAAATCCCGATGGCGGTACGGTATTCCGCATCAGTCTGCCGGTACCTCAGGAATCCTGATGCAGCAAAAAACCGCACAACGAAAGAACTGGAGCATGCATGTTACACATCATTGATGATGAAGAAGTCATCCGCGATTCCCTTTCCTGGCTCGCCCGCTCGCGCAAAATACCTGCAACCGGCTATGCCAGCAGCGAACAATTCCTGAGCACGCTGGAAAACCAGTTCAGTTTTGATCGTGACGGCGACTGTATTTTGCTGGATGTCCGTATGCCGGGACTCTCAGGTATCAGCCTGTTTGATGCACTGTCCGCTAAAAAACTGACACGCCGTCTGCCGGTCATTTTTCTGACTGGCCACGGTGATGTACCGATGGCAGTCGATAGTCTGAAGCGTGGTGCCTTCGATTTTTTTGAAAAGCCATTCAACGATAACAAACTGATGGACCGCGTTCTGGAAGCACTTGCCTCTTCTCGGGAAGCGGGTGTCACGGCGCAGATTCATGACCGGCTGGCCAGTTTATCGAGCCGTGAACGTGAAGTGCTGGACCTGATCCTGCAAGGGAAGATGAACAAAGTGATCGCCGATGAGCTGGGTATCAGTATGCGCACTGTTGAAGTTCACCGCGCCCATATTTTCGACAAAATGCAAGTAAAAACTGCTGTTGAGCTTGCAGGCATGCTCAAATAAATACCGCAAGCTTTCCCGTCTAGCTCCGACCCGCAGTCATTGCGGTTGCCGCCGTTTTTTGATTAATTTTCATGTCCGTCTTCCATTTACTGGTTCCCGATTTCAGCCTGATCATGCTCGGTTTCTTGCTGAGCCGTTACGGCAACTTCGGAGGCCACTTCTGGAGTGGCGTGGAAAAACTGGTGTATTTCATTTTATTTCCGGCTTTACTGTTTTACACCACAGCAAAAACACAATTTGATTTTCATGCCACGGGCAAACTGCTGATCACCGGTGTGCTGACGACTTTCGCGGCAATCGTGCTTGGCACCTTATGCCGGTTTATTTTTTTCAATCCCGGCAAAACTTTTGTATCCGGCGTACAGACTGCGTTCCGGTTCAACTCTTATATTGCACTTGCCGTTGCGTCGCGAATTGCCGGTGAGCAGGGAACAGCACTGATGGCATTGCTGATTGGTTTTCTGGTGCCGGTTTGCAATATTGCGGCCGTTTTTGCGCTGGCTCGTAACAGCGGACGCTTACTGAAAGAAATCGCCAGCAACCCGTTGGTGGTTGGCACAGCCTCTGGCGTCGCCTGCAGTCTTGCCGGCATTTCCTTGCCTGACGATCTGAGTGCGACGCTGTCACGCCTTGGCAATGCCTCGATTGCCATGGGCTTACTGGCTGTCGGTGCGGGCCTTCGTCTTTCGGCCTTACATGAAGCTCGCGGACTGGCAGCTGGTTTTCTGGCGATTAAATTACTGATTGCTCCCGCGATTGGCATGCTGCTTGGCACCTTACTGCAATTACCTTTACTTCAATTGCAAATCGCTGTGTTGTTTTGCGCATTGCCAACCGCATCCAGCGCTTATGTACTGGCAGCCCGGATGGGTGGCAACGGCCCTTACGTGGCGTTTTTGATTTCTGCCAGCACTCTGTTATCCGCGCTGACTCTGCCTCTGTGGCTGCATCTGGTACAACCTTAACCCGGCTGCAAATGCTGATCCAAAGCCCATTGCACATGCTCCCTGACCAGTTCGGACGGGTGCTCCATACGCGCCTGTAACGCTGCCACCATGCGAGGATCGCCACGCATAGAAACAGCGGCGTTGCCAAGCCCCACTGCCAGATTGCGTAACCAGCTTTCATACCCGATACGGCGTACGGGACTGCCTTCAAAATGGCGCAGAAATTGTTCCTCACTCCAGCCAAACAAATCGGTCAGCGTGACATTGTCCAGACTGTGGCGCACGTCGAAATCACTGACCACCGCCTTTTGCGCAAATTTATTCCACGGACATGCCAGCTGACAGTCGTCGCATCCGTAGATGCGGTTACCCATCAGCGGTCTTAAATCTTCCGGAATAGCCGCGCGCGACTCTATCGTCAGATAGGAAATGCAGCGCCGTGCATCCACCTGATACGGTGCGACAATCGCCCCTGTCGGACAGGCATCAATGCAGGCGTGGCACTGACCGCAATGCGAAGTACCGCTGTCATCGACCGGTAAGGCTAAATCCGTAAATATTTCGCCCAGAAAAAACATCGAACCCGCATCCCGGTTCAGCAGCAGCGTATGCTTCCCGCGCCAGCCAAGACCGGAACGTGCTGCCAGCGCTACTTCCATCACCGGTGCAGAATCGGTAAACACACGATGTCCGAATGGCCCCGTCACACTGGCTATCTTGTCTGCCAGTTGTTGCAATCGCTGACGCAATACTTTGTGATAATCCCTGCCGCGTGCATAAACAGAAATCACCGCCTGTGACACATCATTCTGCCGCGCCCTTTCACGCTCGCGCCAGCCCTGATCTGCAGGCAGATAATCCATACGCAGACTGAGTACGCGTATCGTCCCCGGCACCAGTTCCGCCGGACGTGCGCGCTTCATGCCGTGACTTTCCATATAATGCATATCGCCGTGATACCCGGCATCCAGCCATGCCTGCAATCCAGCTTCGTGAATGCTGAGATCGGTATCACTGACCGCCACACCGGAAAAACCGAGCTCACTGCTCCACTGCCGGATTTGCAGCATCAGTGCCTGCAATTGCTCCGCGCTCATTGTCATGCAATGCCTCCGGATTTCCACACGATCTGGTGGCGATATGCTAAGGTTAAAAACATCATTCAGAATACATACAGCAGCAAATGTCACATTATAAGACCACATTACCGGACGAAGCCGCGACGCAGGCACTCGGCAAGCAACTGGCCCGTGTATTACAACCGGGAATGAGTATTTTTCTGCACGGCGACCTCGGCGCAGGAAAAACCTGCCTGACCCGCGCCCTGATTCATGCTGCCGGTTACAGCGGCCACGTCAAAAGTCCGACGTATACGCTGGCAGAGCCGTATCAGGTAACGCTGCAAAGTAAGCCTGCTAGCATCATGCATTTTGATCTTTACCGGATGGGCAGTCCCGAAGAATTTCTGGACGCGGGTTTCCGCGAAGAATTCCGCGCCGATCAGTTATGCATCGTTGAATGGCCGGAAAAGGCCGAAGGCGTCTTACCGGAACCGGATATTGAACTGTTTCTGTGCATCGCAGCACACGGCCGTGAGGTAGAATTGCGGGCGTTGTCTGATAAAGGGTTTGCATGTCTCGCTTCACTCCAGTTCGCCCCGGTACTGTGACCCCGGCCCTGGCCGCTCCGCAGTCACCTTCACGCCGCCGTACTTTCTTACAAGCCGGCGGCACTTTGCTGCTATCCGTTTTATTACCGCAAACTGCGCATGCTGCGCGGATTCTGGCGGTACGGGTATGGCCTGCCGAAGACTATACCCGTGTCACACTGGAAAATGACAGCGAACTGAAAACCACCCACTTTATGGTCAAAAATCCGGATCGTCTGGTGGTCGACATTGAAGGTCTGGAACTGAATGCGACACTGAAAGAACTGGTCGCCAAGATTCAGTCGAATGATCCGTACATCCGTCAGGTTCGGGTCGGTCAGAATAAACCGACTGTCGTGCGACTGGTGTTTGATCTGAAGGAAGAAGTCAATCCTCAGGTTTTCACACTGCAACCGGTGGGCAACTATAAACACCGCCTGGTGTTTGATTTGTATCCGGTCAATCCGCCAGACCCGCTGGCAGCGCTGATTGAAAAATCGTCGCAGGACAAACCAGCAGCGATTGCCTCTTTACCTCCGGCCTCAAATCCAGCGTCAGGCACAAGCTCTGCGCCTTCCTCAACACCTGCGGAAAAGCCAGAAATTAAAGCACCTGTGAAGACTGAGGAAAAAGTCAGGGTTGCAGAAAAATCTGATACACCTGCCGAAAAGTCTAAGGATAAATTCGCCCACGGGCGCACGATTACCATTGCCATTGATCCGGGGCACGGCGGTGAAGATCCCGGCGCGCTGGGTAAGAATGGTAGTCGCGAAAAAGATGTGGTTCTGGCGATTGCCAAACGGCTCAAGAAAAAATTCGAGCAAATCGATAACGTGCGTGTGATGCTGACGCGTGATGCAGATTATTTTGTACCGCTGAATGTCCGCGTTGAAAAAGCCCGCGCCGTGCAGGCTGATTTATTCATGTCCGTGCATGCGGATGCCTTTGTCAACAGTGCAGCACGCGGTTCATCGGTGTTTGCGCTGTCTGAGAAAGGCGCCAGCTCCACTGCCGCACGCTGGCTGGCCGATAAAGAGAATGCTGCCGATCTGATCGGTGGCATCAATATCAAGAATCACGATAAACAACTGGCCAGTGTGTTGCTGGATTTATCGACCACAGCGCAAATCAATGACAGTCTGAAACTCGGCAAAATCGTGCTGAATGAACTGGGCGGCATCAATACACTGCACAAGCAAGCGGTTGAGCAAGCAGGTTTTGCGGTACTGAAAGCGCCGGATATTCCGAGCATTCTGATTGAAACCGCGTTTATCTCCAATCCGGAAGAAGAAGCCCGTCTGAATGACGGTGCTTATCAGGATCAGATTGCAGAATCCGTAGTGCGCGGCGTGAAGAAATATTTTGCCAAAAATCCGCCACTGGCGAAAAACCGTTTCGCCTGATTCTACTGATTCTGCTGGTCAGACTAATTCCGCCTCAGAATCACACGCCGTGCCCGCTGCAATCCAGCGGCGCACGCGGCGACTGAACCAGCCCGACGCAATATGCGGCAACCAGAACAGATAAGCATCTGGCTGAAGCAGCATGCCGCAACGGTACAAGCCTGCTTCCGCATCCCATTCCAACGCACGGCAACGGCCTTTTCTTTGCCATAAAAACAAAAACGCCACCGGGCAAGGCTCGGCGGCGCAACACAGGCCACAACCGTTACACGGTGCGCCTGTTGCTGGTTTAGCGGGTGCAGCAGGATGCAGCCACAGAATCTGCTGCTCTGACTGATCCCGCTGCAGCGTCATATCAGCTGCGCTGAACAACCCGGCGCAGCATTTTCCACGCTGCACCAAGCAGAATAGGAATGATCGCAGCACCAACACCAATCAGCACAATGGTATTCAGATTTTTCTGGATGAACGGAATATTGCCGAAGAAATAACCACTGAGTACCAGACTCAGAATCCACAGCAATGCACCCAGCACATTAAAGAACTGGAAAGTACGGTGCGTCATATCAGAAATACCGGCCACAAACGGTGCGAAGGTACGGACAATCGGAACAAAACGTGCAATCACCACGGTTTTGCCACCATGTTTTTCATAAAAATCATGGGTTTTGCGAATCGCGTCGCGATCTATCCAGCGGTAATCTTTTTCCAGCACTTTATGACCGATCATACTGCCGATCCAGTAATTGATGGTATTGCCGGAAATGGAGGCAATCAACAGCAGAATAATCAGCAGCCACGGATTCATTGCACCGGTTGCGCAGAACGCACCGGCAATAAACAGTAAGGAATCTCCCGGTAAAAACGGGAAAATCACAAATGCGGTTTCGCAGAACACAATTGCGAACAACACGAAATACACCAGCGTTCCGTATTGTTCAATAACGGTTCCCAGCATCTTGTCGACATGCAGAACCATGTCCAGTATTTGCATTAAATCCATGTGGCGCCCTGTAGTGAAAAATCCGCCGCCATCATACACGATGAAAGCAGTGCCGCAAGCATTCCCGCAGAGCGATGCAGGGAATGCGCGCAAAGGTATAATCCGGCTATGACTTCAAGATTAGCGCCTGACCGCCCGATTCTGGCTTTGCCGGATCATTTAATTTCCCAGATCGCCGCTGGCGAGGTGATCGAACGCCCTTCTGCCGTAGTAAAAGAATTGCTGGAAAACGCACTGGATGCGGGTGCCACGCAGGTTCAGTTACGGATAGAAGAAGGCGGCGTCAAACGTATTGCGATTACCGACAACGGTAAAGGCATCCCGCCGGATCAATTGCCGCTGGCACTGGCCCGGCATGCAACGTCCAAAATCCGCTCGCTGGAAGAACTGGAAACCGTTGGCACACTGGGTTTCCGTGGCGAAGCGCTGGCGTCGATTGCATCGGTTGCCGTGCTGACACTCACCACCCGCACCGCCGACGCGCCGCACGCATGGCAGATTCAGAACGGCACCGTCAGTCCGGCCTCCGGCGCTCAGGGCACCACGGTTGACGTGCAGGATTTGTATTACAACACGCCTGCACGCCGTAAGTTTCTGAAATCCGAACAAACTGAATTCGGCCATTGTGCGGAAGTCGTGCGAAGGATTGCACTGGCGCGGCCGGATGTCAGCTTCAGCCTCAGTCATAACGGCAAAACCGTCGATCACTGGAATGTCAGTCAGCATGACAAACGCAGCGCACAGATTCTGGGCGATGGCTTTGCCGGTGCCCGTTTGTCACTGGATGAAAGTGCCGGCCCTTTACGCATATATGGTTTTGTCGGTTTGCCAACGGCCTCCAAAGCCCGCGCTGATGCACAGTATTTTTATGTAAATGGCCGTTTTGTACGCGATAAGTTGCTGACCCATGCAGTACGCGCTGCCTATCAGGATGTATTGCACGGTGATCGTTATCCGTCGTACGTGTTATCGCTGGAGCTTGATCCTGCGCTGGTGGATGTGAATGTGCATCCGTCTAAAATTGAAGTCCGTTTCCGCGACAGCCGTGCGGTACATCAGTTTGTTTTCCATGCCGTGCAGCGCGCACTGGCACAAACTTCTGCGACAGCACAAGGTCATGTCCCGGCGCCAGCCATGTCCGGCAACGGTGGCGCAGGGAATGGCTTGCAGGGAAATTCACTGCCGTGGATAGGTGCAAAACAAGCGAGCTTCGGTTCCGAATTAATGCCGGTGGCGCGCCCTGCTGCCGGTGCTTATGGCAGTATGCAGCAGCAATTGCGGCCGGGCGGCGTGGCGCAAAGTCTGGAAAATTACGGCTCCCTGTTCCGCGCACCGGAACAATCGCAGGCAGTAACATCACCGAACACGCTGATACAGCCACTGCCCATACAAGCCACTCAGCCCGCAGAAACTTCCGAGGACGACGGCGCGCCGCTGGGTTTTGCGCTGGCGCAGTTGCATGGTGTGTACATCCTTGCGCAAAACCGGCACGGACTGGTACTGGTGGATATGCATGCAGCGCATGAACGCATTCTGTATGAACAACTGAAAGATGCATTAACGGAAGAAGCAATGTCCGTACAAGCGCTGCTGATTCCGGTCACGTTCTATGCTGACGGCGTGGAGGTCGGTACGGTGGAAGAGCATCAGGAAACCCTGCGCAAGCTGGGCTTCGACATGAATGCAATGTCTCCGACCACCATTGCTGTGCGCGCAGTGCCGACTCTGCTGAAAAATGCTGATGTGCAGTCACTGGCGCGTGATGTGCTGCGCGATATCCGCGAATTCGGCGGTTCACGTGTGCTGATAGAACGGCGCAATGAATTGCTCGGCACGCTGGCCTGCCATACCGCTGTGCGCGCCAACCGTTCGCTGACCGTGCCGGAAATGAATGCGCTGTTGCGACGCATGGAAGAAACCGAACGCTCCGATCAGTGTAATCACGGTCGCCCGACCTGGGTGCAACTGGCGATGAACGATCTGGATAAACTGTTTTTACGCGGCCAGTAAGACCGCTTTGCTGATAATGATCGGATACTGATCTGTCAGCCAACTTATTAATCTGTATGAATGCTGTTTCTGATGTAGTCAACAATTCTCCGGTTGCCCGTGCTGTGGCGCTGATGGGCCCGACCGCTTCCGGCAAAACGGCGGCGGCGCTGGCAATTGCACGCGCCCTACCCTGCGAAATTATTTCCGTCGATTCCGCACTGGTCTACCGTGAAATGGATATCGGCACCGCGAAACCGAATGCCGAAGAATTGGCCAGCGCGCCGCATCACCTGATCGATATTATTGATCCGCGTGACGCTTACTCCGTGGCGCAATTCCGCAAGGATGCAGCACGGCTGGTGCAGGAAATTCATGCGCGCGGCAGGCTGCCTTTGCTGGTTGGCGGCACCATGATGTATTTCAATGCCCTGCGTAACGGTTTAGATGATTTGCCCGGCGCTGATCCGGCTTTACGTCAGCAACTGGATGAGGAAGCGGCTCGCATCGGCGTACCGGGCTTGCATGCACGGCTGGCCAGCGTCGATCCGGTCACGGCGGAACGCCTGGCGCCGAACGATAGCCAGCGTATACAACGTGCGCTGGAAATCTGGCATTTAACCGGCAAACCAATGTCAGCCCTGCTGGCGCAACAAGGCCCGCGTGAACCGGATTTTCCTATGCTGGCGATTTCGCTGGAACCGGAAGACCGCGCTGCACTGCATGCGCGGATTGCGCTGCGTTTTGATCAGATGCTGGCGCAAGGATTTATTGAAGAAGTGGAAAAACTGCGCGCGCGCGGCGACCTGCATCTGGATTTACCATCGATACGCTGCGTCGGTTACCGTCAGGCATGGGAGTATCTGGACGGTGCATACAACTACGAAACCATGCGTGAGCGCGGCATTATCGCAACCCGCCAGTTAGCCAAACGCCAGATTACCTGGCTGCGCTCTATGCCGGACAGGCAAGTGGTCGATGGTTTGCAGGCTGGTGCGCAGGAAACCATCCTGAAACTGACCATGCAGTATCTGCAATCTCAGCAGGCAGATTAAAGCGATGGAAACCGTCTATTTTCTGACGCAGCATGAAAAAGCCGTGATTGTCACACCGGTGCTGGCATCGCTGGGCTTTGACATCAAAGAAACCCGTTTTCTGAATACGGACAGCCTCGGCACCTTCACCGGCGATGTAAAGCGCTTTGATACGCAGGTGAATACCGCCATTGAGAAAGCACGGCTGGCGGCGCAGCATCATGGCGCACGTTTTGGTCTGGGCAGTGAAGGCAGTTTCGGGCCGGACCCGTATATGGGCGTCAGTCCTTGGAATACCGAAGTGCTGGCATTGTGGGACGCAGAAAAAAATTACGCAGTCCATGCCGCAGCGCAGGGCCCGCTGACGAATTACGCTCAGCTGGAAGCCGATGCTTCCGAACAGGCATGGCAGTTTGTGCAGCGTGCCGGTTTTCCGGAACACGGCATCATCGTCGGCCGCGCTGAAGAACCGTGGTTTGACAAAGAAATCCGCGATCCCGCCATTCTGAAAGCGACCATCGACGCCATCATCGCGGAAACCGGCGCTGTCTGGCTGGAAACCGATATGCGGGCGCATCGCAATCCTTCCCGCCACGTGATGATACGGCAAGCGGCTGAAGCGCTGGCGCAGCGGCTGGCGTCCGCTTGCCCTGCCTGTCAGGCAGCGGGCTTTGGCGCCGTCGCACTGGTTCCCGGCGCATTGTGCGAAGAGTGCGGAACCGCAACACAGGCTGCCCGTGCCCGCCGTATGGCTTGCCCTCTGTGCGGTCACAGCGAGGAGCAGGTCATTCGCAGCCACGTACCGGCATCGCAATGCGAGGATTGCAATCCTTGAAACAAAAAACAGCTTATCCGGTGCACTGAAGGTTTTTTCAGGCGAAGGCTTGACACTCGCGGCTCAAATCGTCATAATCTTGGTCTCTCGGTGATATAGCTCAGTTGGTTAGAGCACAGCACTCATAATGCTGGGGTCGGTGGTTCAAGTCCACCTATCACCACCAGATTCAAACCGCTAAGTGCGCAAGCCTTAGCGGTTTTTTGGCTTTTAACGGTCTGAATTTACTGTCCGCCCTGCAAGCTGCTTCCGACGCTGTGCAGCACAATCCCTTCCAATGCATTGCACCGGAATCGACAGCACTGATTACGTGCGCCTTACCCCCTTGCCTGCATGCTTTTCCACTAAACCCGTCAGCGGTCAGATTTATCGCGTTTTCCGCCTGAAAATGCCTGAAATGCGGTGTTCTGCACAGCACCCCGGCGGTCGTCGGCGAATTTCCTGCTTGTCCGGAATTCACGGATGACGATTTCTGCGTAATCCGGCCCACTCAGCAAGCAGTGGCCGGCACGCCGTTCATGATGCAGGACTGCATGGACTGAAGCGAATTTGCGGTATTTTTTTCATGAATCGCAAGCTTTCTGGCTTATTCAGCGCAAACTGATAGACAGCGGCGCGTGGCTTACATATCCTTGCAATATTCCGCAGGGCAATTAACCTGCATTTATCGGGGTTGCCATCCGGCCCGCCTTCCGGCGTTCTGATCAGGTTCCCAACCCCGGTCTTGTTTTGTTATCAACGGAGTATTTCATGACCCCTGAAGAACGCGGTGTCGTTTATGGCACGGAAGATGTGCTGACCAGTCTGTGCAACTCGGTAGTCCGTGTACTGAATGTCGCAACACAGAGCAAACTGCACTTTTCCGCGATGGTGCAGCGTATTACCAAAATCGGCCTGAAACCGGATATCGGTTGTTTCGTGTTGTTTGACGGCGGCTTTTCCGGCCTCGTGGTGCTGAACTTTGACGGCGATACAGCGCTGGAAATTTACGAAAAATACATGCTGAACATGGGTATGCCACGTTCTGAACTGGCAACCTCATTCACATCGGATGAAGTATCGAACATCCTCGGCGAACTGATGAACCAGATCGTCGGTGACTTCACCGGCAAAGTGCGCCGCGAACTGCAAACCAATATCACGCAAAACCAGCCGAAAATGCTGGTACTGAATAAACAGGTCACGCTGAGCGTGGACACAGCACTGGACAAACCGGAATTCCGCCGCGTTTCCTTCTTCACAGAAAAGAACAATATCTTTTATCTGGAACTGGCAATCGACCACACTGAATTCATTAAGCTGCGCGAATTCGATGCGAATGAAGTGCTGGATCCGGATGCGCTGCTGGAGCAACAGCAGCAACAGCAACCGGCAGCATCTGAACCGGTATCCGATGCACTGGATGTCGATTCTGACGAATTACTGCGCTCGCTCGGGATGTAATCCGCTACAGCGCAAGCAACAAACAAAACGGCAGCTGCGGCTGCCGTTTTTACATTTCAGCGGATAAAAAAACGCCCGGTGAGGAGACACCGGGCGCAAACCACCTTGATATTGCTGATCAGCCCGGAATCATGCCGGTCAGCCAGTAAGCCTGAATCAGCGTGATGATACCGACCACCACCGCAAAGAACAGACTGTGACGCAGCGTGAAGCGGAACAGTTCGGATTCACGGTTCACCAGACCTGTCGCGGCGCAGGCAACGGCAATCGACTGCGGAGAAATCATCTTACCGGTCACACCACCCGTAGTATTGGCGGCGACCAGCAGCGTATCGGACACGCCGATCTGATGCGCTGTCGTGTTTTGCAGCGAGCAGAACAAGGCATTCGACGACGTATCAGAACCCGTCAGGAATACGCCCAGCCAGCCAAGGAAAGGCGAGAAGAACGGGAATGCTGCGCCTGTACCTGCCAGCAACAGCGCCAGCGTGGACGACATACCGGAGTAATTGGCGACGAAAGCAAATGCCAGCACCAGACCGATCGACAATACCGGACGCTTCAGTTCAACGACGGTTTCAACGAAAGCTTTGATCGCTTCTGCCGGCTTCAGCTTCAGCAGAATCGCTGACAGAATCGCGGTAATCAGAATCGCAGTACCGACGGCAGACAACAGATCCAGTTTCAGTACGGCTTCGTACGGTTTCGGACTGGTCACAATCGGCGCGGTCTTCAGTACCAGTTTATCCAGACCGGCAACCGGGAATTTCAGTACCGTCCACGCCAGTGCGCCTTTGGCTGCAAACAAGTCTTTAAACGGTTTCAGGCTCCAGATCGTCACGATCAGCGTCAGCAGACCAAACGGTGCCCATGCACGTATTGTTTGTGCAGTGGAATACGGAGAAGGTTCACGACGTACTGGCGCACCGCCACCGCCCATGCTCAGCGCGGCTGCACCACCACCTACTGATTGCACCTGACGGGAAGAAGCTGGCTGCCAGACTTTCAGGAAACCGGTCAGACAGACCAGACTGACCAGCGCGGAAGTAATATCCGGCAATTCAGGGCCGATGTAATTCGATGTGAAGTACTGTGTCACGGCGAAGCTGCCACCCACTACCAGCGCTGCTGGCCAGGTTTCTCTGACACCTTTCATGCCATCCATCATCCAGACCAGCCAGAACGGCACAAACAGGGATAACAAAGGTAACTGACGGCCTGCCATCGCACCGATATGGAATGCGTCGATACCCGTCACCTGACCAGCAACGATGATCGGGATACCCATCGCACCGAATGCCACCGGTGCGGTATTCGCAATCAGACACAAACCGGCTGCGTACAGCGGATTGAAGCCAAGGCCAACCAGCAATGCAGAGGTAATCGCCACCGGCGCACCGAAGCCTGCCGCACCTTCGAGGAAGGCACCGAAGGCGAAGCCGATCAGCAGCATTTGCAAACGCTGGTCATCGGTAATCGACAAAACCGAAGCACGAATCACTTCGAACTGACCGGTTTTGACCACGATTTTGTACAGGAAAACAGCGGTAATAATAATCCACGCAATCGGCCACATGCCGTAAGCAAAACCGTATAAACCGGCAGCCAGTACTTGCTGCACCGGCATGCCGTAAGCAGCAATCGCAATCACCATCGCCAGCGCCAGCGTAATGGCGGCTGCGACGTGACCTTTAATACGGAAAACAGCGAGCGCGATAAAAAAGAAAATAATCGGTATCGCTGCCACCAGTGCCGACAGCCATAAGCTGCCGAGCGGTGTGTAAATCTGACTCCAGGCTTGCATTGCGTCTCCTCCTGTTAATTAATCAAATAAGATTATTGCGCCTGACACTTCGTGACGAGTGCTGTTCAGGCGGCGGGTAATACAAAACTTATTCCGGTATGCCCTGCGCTTTCAGAATTTCTGCAAGGCTGCGTGCGGCAGGCCGCAGTGCGGTACGGTGGCGCGTCCAGCCGGCTTGCTGCGCCGGTGTCAGCCAGCGCAAACGGGTTACCAGCCAGCGCATGCTTTGATAGCGCCCCGGCTTCGAGTAAGCGCCGCTCCAGAATTTCCAAGCCCATTTTTCGCTGCGCGAATACAGTGCGCCCTGCCCTTTCAGCGCATGGCTGACTTGCTCATCCGGATGACGGCTGGCTTCATTGCGCAGGCGGATCAGGAGATCAGGAATCGGAATCTTGACCGGACAAACTTCAGCGCAGGCACCGCACAAAGTCGAGGCGGTTGCCAGATCGGCGGTCGCATCCAGCCCCAGCAAATGCGGAGAAATAATTTTGCCAATTGGTCCCGGATACGTGGTGCCGTAAGCATGACCACCGATGCGGGCATAGACCGGACAATGGTTCATGCAGGCACCGCAACGAATACATTGCAGCGTGCTGCGCAGTTGCGCATCGGCATAGGCTTGCGAACGGCCGTTATCCAGCAGGACCAGATGCACTTCCTGCGGGCCATCCTTTTCTCCGGTACGACGTGGTCCTGAAATCAGATTGAAATACGTAGTAATGGCCTGACCGGTGGCAGAACGGGTCAGCAGACTGGCCAGCGGCACAATGTGCGCCAGT
Organism: Cognatundibacterium squillarum; assembly: GCF_014652435.1. Classification (GTDB taxonomy): domain Bacteria; phylum Pseudomonadota; class Gammaproteobacteria; order Burkholderiales; family Burkholderiaceae_D; genus Undibacterium; species Undibacterium squillarum. The sequence goes on along the minus strand of NZ_BMYU01000010.1, from coordinate 13,800 downwards.
TGCGCCACCACTTTTTCCATGCCCATCATGGCAATATGCACACGCGGAATGGTGGTCGATAAACGACCGTTACCTTCGTTTTCCACCAGCCACAAAGTACCGGTATCGGCGGCGGCAAAGTTCACGCCGGACAAACCGATGTCCGCATCCATGAATGCCTGACGCAAAGCGCGGCGGCCGGTCTGAATCAGGGTATCCACATCGGTGGTGTAAGCGGTATCAGGAATATGTTCGCTGAACAACTGACCGATTTCTTCTTTGGTTTTATGAATCGCAGGCATCACAATATGCGAAGGTTTTTCATCGGCCATTTGCACGATGTATTCGCCCATATCGGATTCCAGACAGGATATGCCGTTCTGCGCCAGAAAGTGGTTCAGTTCCACTTCTTCGCTGACCATGGATTTTCCCTTGATCACTTTTTTCGCCGCGGCGCGCTGTGCGATCTGCAGCACCAACTGATTCGCTTCCGCAGCATCACGCGCCCAGTGCACCTGCACGCCGTTGCGTGTCAGATTCTGTTCCAGCTGTTCCAGCAATTGCGGCAGGTTTTGCAGCGCATGCTGACGCACGGCTTCGCCCAGTGTGCGCAGCGCTTCCAGTTCATCCGCGTCCGGAAATTGCGCCGAGCGTTTGCCCTGCAGAAAATCCATCGCGCCACGGAAACTGCGACGCAGTTGAGTATCACTGACCGCTTCGGCAGTGCGGCTGCGGAAATCAGCGCTGGGCACGAAATGCAGTGTTTGTGCGCTCATGCTGCACCTCCCTGCTGCACATTATTCAGATCATCAATCAGCCAGACCTGCAGCCAGCGTGGACCGTGAGCGCCGAAAGCCAGCGTCTGCTGAATATCGGAAGTTTTGGAAGGGCCGGAAATCATCACCAGATTCGATGGCATCGCATCCGCCCATTGCATTGCACGCATGGCCTGATGCATGTCGGCATATAAAGTGCTGGCATATACCAGCGCGATATGCAAAGGCGGCACCAGCGATGCAGTACGCGGTTGCTGCGGCGAAGAGCGCACGATCAGCGTACCGGTCGCAGCAATGCCTGCATCGACCACGGTAAAGCCGGCATCGGTCTGATGAAACAACACATCCTGCCAGCCATCAATGGTGGCCGGATAATGCCGCGTAACAATGCTGTGATCTGCGGTTTGCAAGGCCGCAGACAAAGCACGGCATTCCTCACCTTCATTTGCCAGCAACAGGGATTTCACACCCGCTTGCTGACATTGCTGCGCCAGTTGCTGCGGCCAGTCCTGCACGCTGGCACAAAAGACTTTTGCCTGCAGCAGCTGTAAGGCTTGCTGCATTTGCTGCAACAATTCTGCGTGCGACACTTCCGCACGGCGTGCATCAAAATGCGCATCAATCTGCGCGCACAGTGCGTCAGCTGTATGGTAAGTCACAGCTTGCACAGCACCGGATGGCTGCTGAGTTGCTTTGAGTTTATTCAGAATCGCATCGCGGGCAGACATGGCTTATTCCTTTCCCGTGTTGCCGAACAGACGGCGGCGTAAGAAGCTGGCCATGTGTTCGATGCGGATTGGTTGCTGCTGAAATTCTGCGGTATGACGCAGATTCAGCATGCAGCCGCAATCAGCCGTCACCACGCCATCGCAACCGGTGGCACGAATCGCCGCCAGTTTGTCCTGCACCATCGCACCGGAAATATCCGGATGTTTCAGCGAAAACGTACCACCGAAACCGCAGCATTCCGATTCGCGTACGTGCTCTTTCAGCGCAATACCCGGCAAGCGGTTCAGCACTTCCACGCCATGCAAACGGGTTCCCATTTCACGGCGTGCAGCACAGGATGTATGTAAGGCCAGATGTTCGGACGGGATCGTGTTGTCGGTTTGTGGCTGTGGCAGCGGTTGCTGCAGCACATGCAGATAGAATTCCGTCAGTTCAAAAACACGTTCCGCCAGTGCCAGCGCTTTGGCATGCCATTCCGACTCGTCAGCGAATAAGGCAGGCCAGTGATGACGCATCATGCCCGCGCAGGAACCGGAAGGCACAACAACCGGCCACGGCTGTGCAAACAAATCCAGTTGCGCACGTGCGACTTCTCTGGCTTGTTGCGGATTGCCGCTGCTGTAAGCGGGCTGGCCGCAGCAGCTTTGTTGCTGGGGATAATGCACACGCAAGCCTGCCTGCTGCAGTAAAAATACCGCATCGACACCGGCTTCCGGCACAAACATATCAATCAGACAGGTCCCGAACAGATACACCTGCTCAGGCACCGGCGGATAGGCACGCTGGTCCATATTGATCTCCCCCATATTCTTTTCATCTTTGTTTGCAGGCTCTGGGCGGCTGCGAGTGCGTATAATCGCAAGCGCTGCGCCTGAACGACAAATTGGTTGAACCAGTGACAGGAAAATCCGATGAAACCACATCCTCAAAGCAGCGGACGCGCAGAAGACATCATGCGTTCGCTGGAAACTGCACTGCTGGATGGCACTTATCCGGCCGGCAGCCGCCTGCCTTCTGAACGCCAGCTCGCCGAAGAATTCGGTGTGTCGCGCAATACCGTGCGCGAAGCAATACAGCGACTGGAAGCGCGCAGCCTGTTGCGGGTGAAAGCCGGTGCCGGTGTGTATGCGACCAGCCATTTGCGTGGCGGGCAATCGTCGCCGTGGAATCAGTTATTGTCCGATCATCCGGCATTGCGGCAGGACATTCTGGAATTCCGCCGCGTACTGGAAGGTGCAACGGCTTACTTTGCCGCGCAACGCGCCACCGATGCCGATAAACAAAAACTGCGCGAATTGCTGGCAGAGCTGGAGTCTGCGCGCGAACGCGGTGATATGAATGCGGAAGCCAGTGCCGATGCGCGCCTGCATGAAGCAATCGCGCTGGCCTCGCACAATGTCATGTTTCTGCATCTGCAAACCAGCATGATTTCCATGCTGCGCGAACATATCACGGTGTACGGTCTGGGTTTGCGTCAGCAAAATGATGCCGTGTCAGCGCAACTGTTTTTACAGCACAAAAACGTCTGCGATATGATTTGCGCCGGTCGCAGCGAAGAAGCACGCACCGCCATGCAAGCCCACATCGACTACGCCCGCAGCCGCATGCTGGAACAGGAAGATCACAGCGGCTGAACCACTGGCTCTGCCTTGCAAAACTGGTTGAACCAGTGCTGTCGGAACGCCATTTTTGCGGGTTGATTCAGGTTCGCTGAAGAATTTTTCATGCAAACTGCGCACAACTTTCAGCAATCCTGACCTGCAAACAACACAAGGCCACAAGCTGCCCGCCCCGCCGGCGCAATCCCTGCATTCATGCTAAAGACGCACACCTGTCAGCCAGTACGGTTGTGCAAACTTCGTCATTTCCGTTTTCCGGACGGCCAGACTTTCTGCCGACGACCGCCGGATCGCTGTGCAGAACACCGCATTTGAGGCGATTTCAGGCATTTCCGGCTGCCAGAAAGCCATTTTGCAAAAGATGACGGTTGCCGCGTTTTCGGGACGCAATTTGCCAGCACGACGGGACAGCGTCGTTCGTGCTTTCTGCTGAGCCGGATCGGCGGAATGTGCTGTCGTTTTTTGCTGATACAGCAACACCGATACACAGTTGACATGTAAAAAAACAAAAACTTTTCAGTGCCTGAAAGTATGGGCATAAACTTTGCTACAAATTGCTGGCAGACAATAGTTCTGATCAGGAGTATCCTTCTGTCGGCCCCGGCTTACTGTGAACTCTGTCCGCTGGTCGCTGTCCAAAGCACCGTCCCCGAGCTCCGGGGCAAATTCACTTTCCTTTCCGTTCATCTCACTATGTGCATGCTGACGGCGGCAAAGGAAAACGTTTGCGCAGGATTCGGGGGTCAAGAGTGTGGAGTACTTTTAACTACTGAAATTAATAAAAACAATGACTACCGATAAACGCGTGATCGAGGAGGCGACTCTGGAAAATCTGCGGCGTACGATTTTAAGTATGTTCGCTGAAAATCCGTTTAATGACGTCGGCATCCGGCAAATTTGCCAGGAGGCCCGCGTCAGCCCTCAGACGATTTATAAATACTTTGGCAGCAAAGAAATGATGCTGTTCGCCTGCATCCGCAGCGATATGGAAAAGCTGAACAATGCTGCACTGACGGCAGCACGTAAGTTCAGCAAACCTGCCGAGCAGATTGAAGCAATGCTGCAGGCATGGTGCCGTTTTTACGGCAAGAATCCTGTTGTTGCCCGCATCGTTTTCCTCAATATTCCGGTGTCTTACTGGATCAGTGAGCAGGATTCAGTGCAGATGCAAGTCTGGTCTGCTATCCGCAGTGCGATTGAAAACGGCCAGAAAGCGAAAAAAATTAACCGCGATCTGCCGGCAGATCTGTTACTGGATATGCTGATGGGCAGTCTGCACCGCATCATGGCGCGCTGGCTGACCGAAGGCAAAGGCAGTTTCAGCAAAACCAGTCAGCAAGCGGTTGGCGCTTCTATGCATTTGCTGACCAGCTGATCAGTTCATCAGTTGAACAGCTTATGCACTGCAATTCGGATGATTTGCAGTCACAAAAAAAAGCGATACAGCAGGCCTGTATCGCTTTTTTTGTTTCAGGGCATCTGGCTGCTGATTAGGCAGTCTCTGCACCGGCAGTATGACTTTTCTCCAGCGCGAAGCCTTCATCCAGCCAGCCGGTAATACCGCCCGGCATGGTTTTCACCGGCAAACCCAGTTCGGCCAGCCGGATTGCCGCCCGGATTGCACCATTGCAGTGCGGTCCCGCACAGTAAACGACGAACAGACTGCCTTCCGGAAATTTTTTCATCGTCCCGGCAATAATCTTTTTGTGCGGCAGGCTGATTGCACCCGGCACATGACCCGCGTCATATAAGGCATGACTGCGCACATCCAGCAGCACAAAATCCTGCTGCCCGTTACTGACTGCATCATGCACATCCCAGCAATCAGTTTCCCACTCCAGCATTGCAGAAAAATGCACCAGCGCGCGGTGACTGTCTGCGGCAGCGACTTCGGTGACCAGTGACATGTTTTTCCTTTCCGATGATTGGTGAGCACAGGCACTACTTTGCCGTGAAACCACCACAGGTGCCACTGGCGTAAACGACAATCTGCGTTAAGATAGCGCCATGAAAAATCATCTGGTAGCCGCACTGGCATATGAAGGCTTGTGCACCTTCGAATTCGGCTGTGTTACCGAAGTGTTTGCCCTGCACCGTCCGGAATTACAGACGGACTGGTATCAGTTTGCCGTCTGCAGTATGACACCCGGCAACATGCGGGCTGCCGGCGGTTTGCAGATTCAGTGCGAGCACGATCTGCGTTTACTGGAAAAAGCCGACACCATTCTGATCCCCGGCTGGCAGGGTGTGCAGGTACCCGTACCACAGCAACTGATCGCAGCCCTGCAGGCAGCGGCAGCACGCGGCGCAAGAATCGCCTCGATTTGTTCCGGCGTGTTCGTTCTTGCAGCGGCAGGTTTACTGGATGGAAAAACTGCCACGACGCACTGGCGTTATACCGGCATCCTGCAACAGCGCTTTCCTGAAATACGGGTCAATGAAAATGTGCTGTATGTCGATGAAGGGCAAATCATTTCTTCAGCGGGATCAGCAGCCGGCATTGATATGCTGCTGCATCTGATACGCAAGGATCATGGCGACAGAATCGCCAATCTGGTGGCAAGGCGCATGGTGGTTTCAGGTCACCGTGATGGCGGACAAGCCCAGTATCTGCCGCGTCCTGTGCTGCCGGATGGTGCCGGTGCTTTGCAAACGCTGATGCGCACGATACGTGCAGCGCCGGGCAAGCCTTATACCTTGCGCAGCATGGCAGATCTGGCCGCTGTCAGCGTACGCACGCTGCAACGCCAGTTCACAGACAGTACCGGCATGTCACCGATGGTCTGGCTGACACGGGAACGTATCGCCAGTGCCTGCGAATTGCTGGAGGAAACCACACTGCCGCTGGCACGTATCGCAGAGCACTGCGGCTTCGGCTCGGAGGAAACCATGCGTCATCACTTCCGGCAATCGATACACTGCAGCCCCTCGCGTTACCGCAGGCAATTCGGACAGGCGAACGAAAACGCCGGTCAGCCAATTGTTTGAATAGTTTTAAATCCGTTCTGCGCCACTGCAAATTTCTGTCACCGGGTCTATGCTATAAGCAAGCCGGGAGAAATGATCATGGGAATCTTTTACAGTGCTGTCAGCCCGTTCTGGGCGCTGATGCTTGCCGGTCCGGCAGTGCTCGCGCTGCTGCATGCCTCGCATACGCTGCGCAAAACACAGCTGGAAATACCCACTGTATTTTCAGCATGGTGCGCCAGCATTATTGTGCTGGTGCTGGTCTGGCGCATGCGGGTGCCGGTGCTGCCGGATCTGCATTTGCATTTAAGCGGCGTCGCACTGATCTGTCTGATGTTCGGACGCAGTCTCGCCATCACCGGCATCAGCATTGCCATCGCGCTTTACACTTTTGAATATGACGGCAGCTGGCTGAATCTGGGCGTCAACATACTGCTGATGGCCGTGATACCTTGCTGGTTCAGCGATCTGCTGCTGAAGAAAACCCAGCAGTACCTGCCGCATCATATGTTTATTTATTTATTCGGCAACGGCTTTTTCGGTGCGCTGCTGGTGAATGCCAGTGCCGGTATCAGCACCGTTATTTTGCGCAGCCTGTTATTTCCGGACGCAAATCTGCCAGCGGATGCCGTTGCTTACATGCTGTTGCTGGCATGGGGCGAGGCATTTCTGGTCGGATTTCTGGTCACAATCTTTGCAGTGTACCGACCGGTATGGCTGCAAACTTTCGATGACAATCTGTATCTGCGCGGTAAGTAAGCGGCTTCCGCTTTTTTCAGCTCTATTGTTTGCCGAGCAGAAAACGCAGTGGCACTGCCAGGCGCACCGACCAGTCGGTTTCGGTATGTGCAGCGCCGGGAAAAGCACGACTCAGATAATGCTCGCCGCTGTAGCCCTTTTCTTTTGCCAGCACATCAAAAAACTGCTGATGTACCGGATAAAGTGCATCCAGCGTTTCGGTGCCGTAATCCATGTACAAGCGATGTGATGCAGGATCGGGCAGTTTGCCAGACCAGTACTGAAACAACGCAAGCGGTACGGACGCATTTTGTTCAAACGTACCGGTCCAGTGGGTGGATAAACAGGCGGCAGCGCCGAATACCTGCGGATACTCACTCATCGCATATAAAGAAATCAAGCCGCCCATACTGGAACCCATCAGCATCGTTGAAGCCGCACCTTTACGCACAGGATAGCGTCGCTCAATTTCCGGCTTCAGTTCTTCGACCAGAAACTTCAGATAACGGTCTGCCATCAGTTCCGGCAAAGCGCGTGTCTGCATCAGCGACTGGCGTTTCGCTGCCGGAAGAAACTGCATCGCCTGTTGTGGCAGAAATTCCGCCGCCCGCAATGCGCCCGCATTCCAGATACCGACGATGATTGCCGGTTCTATCTGACCATCCTGTATCAGCTGACCGGCGACACGGTCAATCTGCCAGGCTTGTTTATTCCAGTTGACTGCCGGATCAAACAAAGCCTGACCATCATGCATATAAATCACCGGATACTGCTGGTTGCGGTCAAAACCCGGTGGCAGCCACACATCAATATGACGGGCGCTGACATGTTGTGAACTCAGCGATGCAATTCGCTCAATGCGGCCACTGACCACGGACGGCAGCGGATCTGCTGCCAGCGCTGTCACTGTTATCCATTGCAGAAATAGTGCAGTCAGTACGCGGCGCATCAGCAGTCTCCGTTGCAGTTTTTATGCAGTTTGTCCGAACCAGCCGCCCCAGGCTGGCAGCGTCAGGGTTGTGCCGTCACGCTGTGCTGGCAGATGCACACCGTCCATTGTTTTTGTGGCGGCGATTTCGGGCAAATTCAGGTTCACGCTTTCTGCTGACAAATTGAATGCCGCAAACAAAACTTGCTCACCCAGCGTACGGCGCACTACCAGCACCGGTTCCGGCGCATCGGCAAAGGCAATATCACCGTGCAGCAACACTGCATGCTGCTTACGCCAGCGCAGAATATGACGCACGTAATTCAGCACCGATTCAGGATCGGACTCTTGCTGATCCGCTGCTTTCGGCAAATGTTCAGCGGGTACCGGCAACCACGGTTTGTATTCTGAGAAACCGGCAAACGGCGCAGCAGCCTGCCACGGCATCGGCGTGCGGCAACCGTCACGGCCTTTGAATTCAGGCCAGAAGGTTTTGCCGTAAGGGTCCTGCAAATCCTCAAATGCGATTTCCGCTTCAGTCAGTCCCAGCTCATCGCCCTGATATAAACAAGGCGTACCACGCAACGCCATCTGCAAGGCGTACATCATTTTGGCAAATGCCGGTGTAGCATCAGCACCACCCCAGCGCGACATCACACGCGCAACATCATGATTGCCAACAGACCACGACACCCAGCCACCTTTCACACGCGATTCATACTGCTCCACCTGTTCGCGGATATAGCCCGCAGTAACGGATGGCGTCAGCAGATTAAAGCTGTATGCCATATGCAGTTTGTCATCACCTTCGGTGTATTCCGCCATCACTGCCAGCGAATCGTCGGCACCGACTTCACCGATGGCAATCGCACCGTATTCATTCAGCAGTGCACGAACGCGCTGCAAAAAAGCCAGATTTTCGGGCTGGGTTTTATCGTAAATATGCGCCTGCATGCCGTAAGGATTAGTGTCCTGAACGGTTTTGGTATCACGGTTCGTTGCCGGCGGATTGCTGCGCAATGCGCGGTCGTGGAAATGAAAATTGCAGGCATCGAGACGGAAACCATCAACGCCACGCGCTAACCAGAAGCGCATGGCATCCAGCAATGCCTGCTGAACTTGTGGATTGTGAAAATTCAGATCCGGCTGACTGGTCAGAAAATTATGCAGATAATACTGACGGCGGCGCGCATCCCATTGCCACGACGATCCGCCAAATACCGACAACCAGTTATTCGGCGGCGTACCATCCGGCTGCGGATCGGCCCAGACAAACCAGTCTGCTTTCGGATTGCTGCGATCCTGGCGGCTTTCAACGAACCACGGATGCTGATCTGAGCAATGCGACAGCACCTGATCGATCATAATTTTCAGGCCAAGCTGATGTGCCTTGTCCAGCAGGCGGTCAAAATCTTCCAGCGTGCCAAACAGCGGATCAACATCACAGTAATCGGAAACATCGTATCCGAAATCCGCCATTGGCGATTTGAAGAACGGCGAAATCCAGACGATGTCCACACCCAGCGATGCCACATACGGCAACTTTGCTGTAATGCCCGGCAAGTCACCGATGCCATCGCCGTTACTGTCTGCGAAACTGCGCGGATAAATCTGATAGATTGTGGATTCACGCCACCATGCGGCAGCCTTCTCTGTTGCTTGCTGAGTCATATTGATTTTCTCTTGCTCGGTTTCTTTATGCAGCCTGCGCTTCATTTGCAGATACTGACAATGCATCATCCAGTATCACGGACACGCCCAGGAATGCGGGATATGCAGCCGTGATCAGGAAAGTGGGAATTTGTGCTACAAATCCGGAAAAACGCCCTTTGGCTTCAAAACGCTGACGGAATTGTGACTGATGAAATAAGTCACCCAGTCGCGGTACGATGCCGCCACCGATATAGACGCCACCATTTGCACCCAGTGTCATCGCCAGATTCCCTGCGACCGTACCCAGCATGCCGCAGAAAGTATTCACCGTCTGCACGGCGACTGCACAACTGCCCAGACGCGCGCGTTCCGCGATTTCCGCTGCAGATAATGCAACCCTGACATCCGTACCTGCCATCTCCGACAATACACGGTACAGCAATTCTATGCCCATACCGGAAATCAGGCGTTCCGCTGAGACATGCGGAAAGTCACGCCAGATACGTTCCAGCAAAGCGGTTTCAATATGATCAACCGGTGAATAAGTAACATGACCACCTTCGCTCGCCAGCGGAATCCAGCGCTGTCCCGAAGGAATAATGCCGGAAACACCAAGCCCTGTACCGGGACCGATCAGGCCAATCACTTTTCCGGGCTGCGCTGTTCCGCCGCCGATCTGGACTTTTTCATCTTCACTCAGATGCGGCAACGCCATCGCCAGCGCTGTGAAATCGTTAACGACTTTCAGGGTGTCCAGTTGCAGCGTCTGTTGTAAATCACGGATAGAGAAACTCCAGTGATGATTCGTCATACTGACGATATCGCCGACAACAGGATTTGCAATTGCAATACCCGCATGACGTATGCGTTCTCCCGGTGCTATGTGCGCAGACACCTGCTTCAGATAAGCCTGAACAGCTGCGCCGAGATCGGGGTAGTCGCGACAGGCCAGTACCTGCACAGCATCAAAACAATGCGGGGAAGTTTCCAGTGCAAATCGTGCATTGGTGCCACCGATGTCCGCCAGCAGGCGCGGACCAGCGAAATGTTGAAGGTCGGATTGATGCACTGTTGTCTCACTCCTGTTTTTATACGAAACAAGTTCAGCGAACTTCTTAGAATGTAGCAATACTACATTCATACAAGATTCATGTCTAACCTTTCGCGCTTTTTTCTTGTAGAATTTGTCGTAACTACGGTGCATTCAACGCATACCGGAACAAATTCTCTTAGCAGCACTCGTTTATGTAGTTCAACTACCTGAAAACATGATGCATTTCACAATGAAGAACAACCAAGTCGTTTACCTGTGCTGCACATTGACACTGATGCTGGGGAGTGGCTCCAGCCTCGCCGCCCGGAATGCACCGGACATTCAGCTGTGTAATCTGCCGGAAAACAGCAGCATTGCTCATCCGGTTACCGACCTGCGCACCGATGCGCGTGCTTACTGGTTATCCGCTGACCGCCTGCGCTGGCCCGGTAAGTCTGACAATGGAAGTTTTTTTCTGGTGTCATCTGCCAGCGCCGCCCTGAAACTCAGAACCGGCGACACCATCAGCGGCGCCGATCAGCTTATTCCGCTGACACCCGCCAGCCAGCCATTACAGGACGCGCGCTTCCGTTTCACCGGCAGCGGTGCCGAGCTGCAGACCGCATTGTCCGCAACGGAACTGAAAGCATTGCTGAAAACGCAGTTACTACTGGTAAAAACTGATGCGAACAAGCGCATAGAAGATCTGACATATATTCAGCATCCGGCCGCACTTGATGTGCTGTATGCGACCGCAAGCAGTGCAGTTCTCGGCCCGGTCGTTCAGCAAGACACGCAGTTACAAGTCTGGGCACCGACAGCCCGTAAGCTGTGGGCATGCGTCTATCCTGACCATAAGAAACCGGCATACCGCCTGCAGGAAATGCAGGAAGACAACGCAACCGGCGTCTGGTCCGCGCAACTCAAAGGCAAACTGCGCGGGCAGTATTATCAGTACCTTGCGGAAGTCTTTGTCCCGGGAAAAGGCATCGTCCTGAACCGGGTGACAGACCCTTACTCCGTCAGCCTGAGCGCAGATTCAAAACGCAGCTACATTGCCAATCTCAGCGACAAAGCACTGATTCCCGCCGGATGGGAAAGCCAGCCCCGCCCGGATACTGTGAAAAAACTGCCCGACATGAGCGTTTATGAATTGCATGTGCGGGACTTTTCCATAAACGATGCGAGTGTCCGGCCAGCGTGGCGCGGAAAATTTCTCGCATTCACTGAGCAAAACTCGCTCGGTATGCGCTATCTGAAAACGCTGGCACAAGCCGGAATGACAGACATCCATTTACTACCGGTATTTGACTTCGCGACGGTGCCGGAAAAAGATTGCAAAACACCGCGCATCAGCGCGAGTGGCAGCAGCCCTGCAGCCCGGATCGCACAAGCCAGATCGGCAAATAGCGATTGCTATAACTGGGGCTACGATCCGTTTCACTTTAATAGTCCTGAGGGCAGTTATGCCAGCAATCCGGATGACGGTGCACGCAGGATTATCGAATTCCGCAAATTAGTAATGGCGCTGCACGCCGCTGGTCTGCGGGTCGGCATGGACGTGGTTTACAACCATACCGCTTTCAGTGGTCAGCATCCGCAATCGGTACTGGACCGGATTGTCCCCGGTTATTACCACCGTTTGAATGCCGAGGGCAAAGTGGAGGATTCGACATGCCAGCCCTGCGGCAATACCGCCAGCGAACACATGATGACAGGTAAACTCATTGCCGACTCATTATCGCTATGGACCAATGCCTACAAAATTGATTCTTTCCGCTTTGATCTGATGGGACATCAGCCAAAGGCATTAATGCTCAGTATTCAGGAGCGGCTGAACAGCGAAGCCGGGCGACCAGTACAACTGATCGGAGAAGGCTGGAACTTCGGCGAAGTCGCTGACGGACGCAGATTTACACAAGCCAGTCAGTTATCGCTAAGCGGCTCTGGCATCGGCACTTTCAGTGACCGGGGGCGGGATGCCCTGCGCGGCGGCGGTGCGGGAGATTCAGTTGAAAGTCTGACCGGTTCACGGGGACTGTTAAATCTGACACTGTGCAATAACTGCAATCAGAATCCGCAAGCAAAACAACATCAGCAGCACTTACTGGATCTGACCAAGGCCGGCCTCGCCGGCACACTCAGTCATTACCGCCTACAAACGACAAATGGCGAATGGCGTGATCTGCGCAATCTGGATTACAACGGACAGCCGGCGGGATACGCCACCAATCCGGGCGAAGCGGTGAACTATACAGAGAACCACGACAACCACACCCTGTTCGATATCAACGTGTTAAGACTACCTGCCGAAACAGACATGCAGGAACGTGTGTACCGCCAGATTCTCGGACTCGCAACCACAATATTCAGCCAGGGCGTGGCTTATTTCCACGCAGGCAGCGAATTGCTGCGTTCAAAATCACTGGATGCAAACAGCTATAACTCCGGCGACTGGTTTAACCGGATTGACTGGTCGATGCAGACAAACTACTTCGGTACAGGATTACCGCCGGCAGCGGACAATCAGCGCTTTGACACTATATATAGTAAGCAGCTGGAAAATCCAGCGCTTAAACCGTCAGCCAGCCACATCCGGCAGACCCATGCAGCATTTCTTGATTTACTGAATATCCGCCGGCAAAGCAGGTTATTGCATCTTGAGACAAGTCAGCAGGTACAGCGCCAGGTCAGCTTCCCGCTGAGCACGTCAGAGTACGCTGATCACATCAGCTTGCTGATACAGTCCGACCAGAATAGTCTGGACGAGCCATCATTACTGGTATTCTTTAATTTCAGTAAATCGCCCATTTCGGTGCAGCCAAATGGATTGCCGGCATCCGACTGGTCTTTACACAAGATACATTTAACAACACAACACGGTGACCTGCGAATTCATCAAGAAGCGAAATACCACGCAGATAAAGGTGAATTCAGCCTACCACCCCTGAGCGTTGTTGTTTTTACCAGTCAGCCTCGAAAGTAATACAGGTTTTACTTTGGTAAGTTGAAAATCCTGACGTAATTTTGTGTAAAAATCATGTCAGAAGTCCGCTGCAGCGAGGCAAGTCATCAGTGACGCAAAAACTTGTAGTTATTGAAATGCTTTTACTGATCAGCATGAAAACATTTAGCGCACAATTCTTTCATATTTGAAAAAATTTGACGCTAATAACAAAAAATATGAAAACTTTTGTGGAGGAAGACGAAAATTTTTATTCAACAGCGGTTATTATTAGCGCCTTCGAGTTCTTAGATTGAGGAGACAGTCGGAATGGATTTTTCAAATCGCCAGCAAGAGCCGGGCAAGAAGTTTCTCGGCATAGGGCTGGTCATCGCATTTCACGCGATACTTGTGTACGCGTTACTGAACGGTCT
>NZ_BMYU01000009.1 GCF_014652435.1 Cognatundibacterium squillarum | reverse complement strand
AATGCGGTCGTGGAGTACAAATCGGTGGCGGCGGTGATGGCCTCGGCACAGCGTCTGGGTGTAACCAAGATCGGTATGGTGGGGAACGAGCAGTTCCTGAAATAAGATTCAGAGAAACTGTGAATTTACTGCAAGCTCAGAACAGACTTGTTGTATGATTAGGAAGTGGCAGGTATCTACCTGCCATTTTCATATTGAAGGGCAGGTAAATTGCGATCTGCCCGGCGTTTATTCAATTCATTGATGGTGAGATAACTTATGATGCAATTTCGCTTTTCTCGTATTGCTGTGCTGGTAGCAGCTATCGGCTTTGCCGCCGCGCCTGAACTGACAAATATTGCCGCAAATACTGCATTTGCTCAGGAAGCGATGCGCCCTGAAGTCGGCCGTATTGTGCAGGCTGCCGGTGATCTTTACAAAGCGAAAAAATATAAAGAAGCACTGGCGAAAATCCACGAAGCTGATGGCATCAGCGGTAAATCCGTCAACGAAAGTTTCACTATTGAGCGTATGCGTTTGTCGATTGCATCTGCTGCAGGTGATAACGACGCAACGATCCGTGCTGCTGAAGCAATCATTGCTGCAAACAAGCTGCCTTCTAAAGATCAGCTGCAAATGATTCAGGTGCTGGCAAATGCCTACTACAAAGCCGGTAATTATTCCAAGGCCGTAACCTGGTACAACCGTTACTACTCTGACGGTGGTACAGATCAGTCTATGCGTCCTTACCTGATTCAGGCAATGAATCAGAGTGGCGACAGCTCCAAAGCAGCAAAAGCAGTGGAAGCTGAAATTGCAGCGGACGAGAAAGCCGGTCGTACACCAAGCTTGTCGAATCTGGAATTCTATGCGAACGCTTTATCTAAACAAAAAGATACGACTGCATACGCTGGCGCGCTGGAAAAACTGGTGATGTACCACGGCAAAAAAGAATACTGGGTGAATCTGCTGAATATTCTGGAACGTAAGCCTGGTTATTCTGAACGCCTGAAACTGGACCTGCTGCGTTTGAAACTGGCGCTGGGTCAGGTAACAAAAGGCAACGACTACATGGAAGCTTCCCTGATGTCGATTAAAGCCGGTTATCCTGCAGAAGCCAGCAAAATTATTGATGCAGGCTACAAAGCAGGTGCACTGGGCACTGGTAATGATGTTGACCGTCACAAGCGTTTGCGCGATATGGCAACCAAAGCCAATGATGAAGCGAATGCAGGTTTTGCAGCTGCTGAAGCGAATGCGAAAGCAGCAAAAGACGGCAATGGTCTGGTGACACTGGGCTTTGCACTGGCTGCTGCAGGTAAAGCAGATCAGGGTATTGCGCTGATGGAGGAGGGCATCAAAAAAGGTGGCCTGACACAAGCAGAAGATGCCAAACTGCATCTGGGTATTGCACAGCTGCAAAGCGGTAAAAAGCCAGCTGCGATCAAAACACTGAAATCTGTTGGTGGTAAAGACGGTACAGCAGAACTGGCTCGTTACTGGGTGATTTTCGCAAATCAGAAGTAATCAGTCGTTCAGATTCTGATGTGAAAAAGCGCTGCAATTGCAGCGCTTTTTTTATTCCGAACCGGATTCAAAATAGTTTGTGAATTGATTGCTTCATGAATTTCCCGGTGATGAATTGACTTATTTTGCCAAATGAGCGTCGCATAAAAAGAAAAGCCGCTGCGTTGATGGCAGCGGCTTTTCTATTTTAAAGGAATCTATCTCAGCACGCGCATTGCTTAACTGCGACGGTGACCGTGATGGCTGGCCAGTTTTTGTTTGCCGTTATCTCGACTGCGCGCTGTCACAGGAACTTCCAGTTTCAGAGTCTGGCCGTAACTGATTTGTTCTGTCTTCAGTTTATTCCAGGATTTGATGTCGGCTACGCTGACATGGTAACGGTTAGCGATCGCATTTAAATTATCGCGCTTGCCGACTTTTAAACTGATCTGGCGTGTGGCAATGGCTTTTTCGACGATCAGCTTTGCGTTAGCGGCGATTTCAGGTGCGATATCCTGGTCCGCATGTTTTTCTGATTTTGGTACCAGCAGTGTGGAGCCTGCTTTGACCAGCATCTTGGCCGGAATCAGATTGACGTTTCTTAAGAAATCCGCGCTGTGCCCGAGTTTTGCAGCCAGTGCTTCGATTTTTTCTGTTTTCTGAACAATATAAGTTGCCCAGGTGGACAGCGGACCTTGCCACTTTGTCAGATTCTCTTTGAATTTTTCTGCGTTTTCTGTCGGCAACAGAATTTTAGTGGTTGTGCCTGTGATGACAGGTTTATTGAATTGCGGATTCAGTGCGGTAAATTCGGTCAGTGGTAATTCCGCCAGTTCTGCCGCCAGTTTGACGTCCATGTCGCGGGTTTTGGCAACCGGCACGAAGTAGGGCTGATTTTCCAGTGCAGGCAGGCTGATGTTGAATTGTTCCGGATGGGCAATGATATTTTTAACTGCCTGCAGTTTCGGCACATAGTTGCGTGTCTCTGCCGGCATGTGGACAGACAGGCTGTCAAAGTCGATTGGTAAGCCTGCAGCCTGCTGTTTTTTGATCGCGCGCTGTACGGAGCCTTCGCCCCAGTTATAAGCCGCCAGTGCTAACTGCCAGTCGCCGAACATGCCGTACAGACGTTCCAGATAATTCAGCGCAGCTTCGGTTGAATCCAGTACACCGCGACGCTCGTCGGTGAACATATTTTGCTTCAGGTTGTAATCTTTGCCGGTAGCTGCCATGAACTGCCACATGCCGCTGGCTTTGGCGCTGGAAATGGCTTGCGGGTTAAATGCCGACTCAATGAACGGCAGTAAGGCCAGCTCGGTTGGCATACCGCGTTTTTCCAGTTGCTCGACCACGTGATACAGGTAGCGGGAGCCGCGTTGCAGGGTTTTCAGAAAGGCGTCTGAACGGCTTGCATACCACGTCGTCTGGCCTGCGGCAGTTTTGTTTTCCAGATCAGGAATAGCGAAGCCGCCGCGTATGCGTTCCCACAGGTCGATTTCACGGGTTTCGGACAGATTCAGCGAACCCGGTGTGCCGGACAGTGAGGTATCGAGACTGAGTGTATTGATGACGGGAGAATTTTCTGCCGGAGCGGGTGCGTCAGCGGGGACGCTGCCTTCTGCCAGACTGATCAGTGGCAGTGCGATCAGTGCCAGGGTGGCGGCAATCCGTGGAGTGAGTGCGGGTCGTAATCTTTTCATAGGCAAGATCGGAATATCGACCAGAGTCGACTGTGTCTTCAGGATCCGAAGAGTGTACGGAAAATCGTAGCTCGCCGTCAAGAAAAATGTCAGCCTGATGACAGACGGTGTAAACGAAGAAATGAAATAGCCAGAAATTGGGCGATGTTGAATGAAATTGCTGCAAAAAACGATTTTGAAAGAAATAGTCTGAGCAACATGCGTTGCGCATTTTCTGACCGTATTTTTGTGGGCCGGAACTGACAAAGACATCCCGTTGTGCGCCGTTTTCTTGTCGGATTGCACTTTTCTGCCTAAGCTGCGCGGATTACAAAAATACGGAGGCAAGATGCATTGCAAATGGTGGCTGGGAGCAGCCTTACTGAGTCTGATGCCGTTGGCGAGTGCCGAAACTTTACTGGTCAAAGCCAATGGTTACAGCTGGGAACGTGAAAATCTGCGCCGTTTCGACGCGATGCTGATCAGTGATCAGGGGAAAGTGCTGGCGCTTGGTGCGCAGTCAGAGCTTGCGCCACGCTGGCCCGCTGCCAGAGTGATTGATCTTGGCGGGAAAACGGTATTGCCGGGATTGACGGACGCGCACGGGCATTTGCTCAGCCTTGGATACAGCATGATGAGCCTGAATCTGCGTGACACCCGCAATCTGCAGGAAGCACGCGATGCGATCCGCGCCTATGTTCAGCAATATCCGGGTAATAGCTGGGTGCTGGGCGGTGGCTGGAATCAGGTGGTGTGGCAACTCGGGCGTTTTCCGGAGGCGGCAGATATCGACGATATAGCGCAACAGCGTCCGGTCTGGCTGGACCGTGTGGATGGCCACGCTGGCTGGGCGAATCAGGCTGCGTTACGCATTGCCGGTATCGATAAAAACACGCCGGACCCTGCCGGTGGCCGGATTGAGCGTGATGCGGCCGGCAATCCGACCGGTGTGCTGATCGACAGTGCGATGAAGCTCGTCAGCCGTCATATTCCTGCTGCCGATGCGACACAGAATAAGGAAGCGCTGAAACTGGCACTGAACACGCTGGTCGCCAACGGAATCACCAGTGTGCATGATGCCGGGATCAATGTGGCCGCAGATCAGGCCATCCGCAGCCTGCAGGCAGAACAAGGTTTGCCGTTGCGGGTGTACGGCATGATACGCGGCACCGGGGAGGATTTTGCCCAATTGTCGAAAGACGGCCCGCGCTATGATACGGCGCAGGATCGTTATGTCTTGCGCGCAGTCAAGCTGTTTTCCGACGGTGCACTCGGTTCACGCGGTGCCGCTTTGCTGGCACCGTACAGCGATGCGCCGCATACTAAAGGTTTGCTGTTTCATACACCGGCAGAACTGCAAGGCATGATACGCACCGCTGCTTCGCGCGGTTATCAGGTGAATGTGCATGCGATCGGCGATGCAGCCAATCGTGAAGTGCTGGATGCATTTGCCGCCTTGCCGCCGCAATGGCGCGCCGCCCGCCGTCACCGTATCGAACATGCGCAAGTCGTGGCGCTGGAAGATATGCCGCGTTTTGTAAAGCTGGGCCTGATTCCGTCGATGCAGCCGGTGCATGCAACTTCGGATATGAATATGGCGGAACACCGGGTTGGCCCGCAACGGATACGTGGTGCTTATGCGTGGCAGCGTTTTACTAAACTTGGTGCACGGATTGCCTGCGGATCAGATTTTCCGATTGAATCGCCGAATCCGTTTGAAGGCATGCTGGCGGCAGTCAGTCGTACTGATTTACAGGGCCAACCGCAGGGTGGCTGGTATCCGGATCAGGTGATGAGCCGCGAACAGGCGCTGCGCTGCTTCACGCTGGATGCCGCATTTGCGGCGTTTCAGGAAACCCGTTTGGGCAGTCTGGAAAAAGGGAAGTGGGCGGACTTTGTGGTGATTGACCGTGACATTCTGAAAGTGCCGGTCAGTGAGATCGCCGCAACGCAGGTGTTATCGACCTGGGTGGCTGGCAAGCAAGTCTACAGTCGTCCGTAAGTTGCGTGCGCTACGGGTGTTTCGGGCGCTGATTCTGAGCAGGCTAAGCAAGCCTCAGAGCGTCTGAAACTGCCCGAAAACACCTGAAAATGGCCAAAATGCGGAGTTCTGCATACTGATCCGGCGGTCGTCGGCAGAAAGTCCGGCTCTCCGAAAATCGCAGATGCGGACTTCTGCACAATGTCAGCTCACCGGAGCCGGATTACAACGGGCTGACAGCTTCCTCAGCAAGTGTTTCAGGGCCGCTGTTCAGCCCGAATTGCAGGCTGGCCAGCCTTGCGTAAATCCCTTGCTGCTGCAGCAAATCCTGATGCGTACCGGTTTCGACGATTCTGCCCTGATCCATGACGATAATGCGGTCAGCTTTTTGTATCGTTGCCAGCCGGTGCGCAATGATCAGTGTGGTGCGTCCGGTCATTGCGCGTTCCAGTGCGGCCTGTACCCGCTGCTCGGATTCCGCATCCAGCGCGCTGGTGGCTTCATCCAGTAACAGCAGCGGCGGATTTTTCAGCAGTACGCGGGCAATCGCAATGCGCTGACGCTGACCGCCAGACAAGCGCACACCGCGTTCGCCGAGGAAAGTGTGGTAACCCTCGGGCAGGGCACTCAGGAAATCATGCGCTGCAGCCTGTTTCGCCGCTTCCATCACTTCGGCGTCGCTGGCTTCCGGTCTGGCGATGCGGATGTTTTCCAATGCATTGTCGGAGAAAATCACGGTGTCCTGCGGCACGATGCCGATACGCTGACGCAAATCCTGCAGGCGGTAATCGCGGATATCCTGCCCGTTCAGCGCAATTTCGCCATGCTGACTTTCATAAAAGCGCAGTATCAGTTGAAACAGCGTGGATTTTCCGGCGCCGGAGCTGCCAACCAGTGCGACGGTTTCTCCGGCAGCGATCTGCAACCGGATGTTGTCCAGCGCCAGTTGTTGCGGACGGGAAGGGTAGGAAAAGCGCAGTGCTGACAGAGACAGCGTCGCTCCCTGCGTATTGCCGGTTTCCGGCGGCAGCTTTGGATGCGGCGGGTCCTGAATGTCAGGCGGGTAAGCCATCAGCGCCAGTAAGCGTTCGGTTGCGCCGGCAGCGCGCTGTGCATCGCCAAGCACTTCCGATAAGGCACCGAATGCACCGGCCACAATCGATGCATACAGAATAAACTGCGCCAGTTGTCCGCTGCTCATTTCACCGGCGGCAACGCGCTGTGCCCCCAGCCACAACACCAGAATAATTGCGCCAAACACCAGCGTAATCGCAATCATGGTCAGCAGGGCGCGGGCGCGGATGCGACGGATGCCGCTGTCAAAGGCTTTTTCTGCCTGCATGCCGAAGCGTTCGCGCTCGGCAGATTCACGGGTGAAAGCCTGTATCGTCGGCATCGCATTCAGGATTTCACCGGCCAGTGCAGAAAAATCGGCGATGCTGTCCTGACTCTGGCGCGACAAACTGCGTACCCGTTTGCCGAAATGCAGGATCGGTAAAATCACTGCCAGCAGTAGCACCAGAATCATCAGTGTCAGTGACGTACTGGTGATCAGCATCATCAGCAAGCCGCCCGCCAGTAACAGACAGTTGCGCAGTGCCATCGAAATACTGGTGCCGACCACGGTTTGTATCAGCGACGTATCGGTGGTTAAACGCGATAATACTTCGCCGGTGCGTGTGGTTTCAAAAAACAGCGGGCTTTGCCGCAGAATGTGTGAGTACACTTGTTTGCGTAAATCCGCGGTCACGCGCTCGCCAAGCCACGACACCATGTAAAAACGCGCAGCGGTTGCTATCGCCAGTAAAATTGCCAGCCCGAACAACAGTAAGAATGCATTTGGCAAGGCACTGGAGGCCCCTTGCCAGCCGCCGTCTATCATGCCGCGAAATGCCATCGGCACCGATAAGGTCGCAGCGGCGGCGGCCAGTAAGGCCAGTCCGGCCAGTGCAAACTGTTTTCGGTACGGAAGTAAAAAAGGCAGCAGCTGACGCAGCGGCCCCAGTTTGCGGGCAGGTGTTGCCGCGAGATCTGCCGGCATGGCGGCAGCAGTAGGTTCAGACATAGGTATGCAGGGGGAAAGTGGATCGTGGCAGGCCGTCAGGTATCGTCAGCCGCTGCAGCGCTAACTGTAGCCGTTTTCTGTGATTTCAATGCTTAAAAATGCTGCCTCACGGTCAACTGTAACAAACTGTCACACGTTCTTGCATCAACTCATCTCAGAAAGTTTTTTATGAAATCCCGACTGACATCCCAAAACCTGCGCATGCTGGGTCTGATTGCCGGTGTCGCTATGCTCAGCGCCTGCCAGAGCACGATTACCCGCATGAATGATTGCAAATCCGGCGACTGGCAAATGATAGGCCGCAAAGATGGCGAAGCCGGACTGACTGCTCAGTTTGATGACAGACGCGATTTCTGTGCGAAAGTCGACAACAGTAAAGTGACAGCGGAATCGGGCACTTTGTATCTGGGTGGCTGGACCAGCGGTAATCAGCAATTCTGGTACCGCCTCGGACGGGACGACGGTAACCGTGCGCTGCCGGTGTCACAGTTTGCGCAGCAACTGAAATCAGAAAAAGTCGTCGAGAATAAAACGCCACCGCAGGAACGCTTCTACGTGGATGGCTGGACGCTGGGTAACGGCGAGTACTGGTTCCGTACCGGCGATGCAGACGGTCGCGCCGGATCGCCGGTGAAGCTGGAGCAGCAGCGTCAGCAGGAAGGTGCTGCGATCGGTTTCCGCAGTGATCAGTATCGCAGTGGCTGGTCGCAGGGTAATCAGGGTTACTGGTTCCAGCTGGGCGTGGCGGACGCGCATGACGGCATTCCGGACAGTCGTTTTAAAGAGCATGAACAAAATGCAAAACAGCGTGAAGTATTTGTGCGTGCCGACGCGTATCAGCAAGGCTGGGATAAGGAAATCATCGAATACTGGCGTCGTCTCGCATGGGAAGATGCAGTGAACGGGCGTGACGCGAACAACCGTCGCGTCGATGCACAGGCGCGCGGACTGAAATTCTCTGAGTCGCAATATCAGGACAGCTGGCAGGCACGTCTGGTGCAGTACTGGCAGGATGCCGGTGCGCAGGATGGCTGGGGTCGTCCGTATATGCTAGAGCAGCGCATGGCGAATGCACAGCGCGACCGCGTATTCGTAATTGCGCAGACCCGCGACGTGTATACGGCTGCTTGGAATCGTAAAAATGATGAATACTGCACGCCGGCGAATGCATTTGACTGGGCACGCCGCGGCAACTGGATGGCGGTCAATGTTTGTCGCCCTGAGCTGCAATGGCGCTTAGACCGTGCGGTCAGAAACGGACGTGAATTTGAACATCTTGAGGATCGTATCCGGCGCGCACAAAGTGATGCACGGGAATTTGCGAAGCGTGTCAGTGATGTTGAAAACCGGATTCGCCAGCTGGAGCGTGATGCAGGCCGTCTGGCGGAAGTGAAGGACATTAAAGACAATAAGGATAGTAAACCATCGCCGAATAATGCGGATGAATTGCGTCGCAACGAGCGTGAACGCGCCGAACTGCGTGGTCAGATTGACGGTCTGCGCCGTCAGCAGCGTGAGGCAGAAGAAAAAGCGGCGCGCTTGCGCCGTGAGCAGGATCAGCTGCGCTTTGAAGCCTTGCATTAATGGAATTGTGCAGATTTTATTCACCGGAATCGCGGTTCCGGTGAACTTCTGCCAGTCTGATGTTCATCCGTATGAAATATTTGGAATCTGATATATCCAACCTCACATAAGCCTTATATAATCCTCGGAATTGATCGGGAGAGAGCAGCGCAGAGCTGCCGCCGAAGGTGCGAACACCCAAAAACTCTCAGGCAAAAGGACCGATCGACGGAAAACCGGCTGGTTTTCTCAGACTCTGGAGAGCGGTAGCGGCAAATTCACCGGCTACCCACCGAAGGTGCGCACGGATCTGCATGCAGAACCGTAATCTCTCAGGTACCAGGACAGAGGGGTTATTGTGAAGCCGTGCAGCGCTGACTGTTACGGCTATGACCTTCTAACTGGTATGAGGCTTTCATGACGCAAGCAGCGACATCTCTCAAAGTAACTCCACTCAACGCAACGCATCGTGCTTCCGGCGCCAAAATGGTCGATTTCGGCGGCTGGGATATGCCTGTCAACTACGGTTCCCAAATCGAAGAACATCATGCCGTGCGCCGTGACGCCGGTATGTTTGACGTTTCCCATATGTGCGTTGTTGACCTGAAAGGTGACAACGTCCGTGCATTCCTGCGTGGTCTGGTCGCAAACAATGTCGATAAACTGCAAGTGCCGGGTAAAGCCCTGTATTCCTGCATGCTGAAGCCGGAAGGCACAGTCATCGACGATCTGATTATTTATTTCTTCAGCGAAAACTGGTTCCGTCTGGTGGTGAATGCCGGTACAGCGGAAAAAGACATCGCCTGGATGCAAAAGCGCAATGAAGAAACCGGCGCAGGCCTGACTATCACCCAGCGTCGTTCCGGCGAAGGCGCTTATGCGCTGATCGCTGTACAAGGCCCGAACGCCCGTGCGAAAGCATGGGAAGTACTGCCGGAAACAAAAGAAGCCAGCGCTGAAATGAAACCATTCAACGTGGTCATCGTTCCGGGCACTGCATTCGGTGAAGTGATGGTTGCCCGTACCGGTTACACCGGTGAAGACGGCTTCGAAATCGGCGTTGCTGCAGAACGTGCTGCTGATCTGTGGAATGCACTGGCCGCGGCCGGTGTTAAACCGGCTGGTCTGGGTGCGCGTGACACACTGCGTCTGGAAGCAGGTATGAACCTGTACGGTCAGGACATGGATGAAACCGTCAATCCGCTGGATGCAGGTCTGGCATGGACCATCGATCTGGTCAGCGAACGTGATTTCGTGGGTAAGCAAGCATTGCTGGAACAAGGTCAGAAAGCCCAGTTCCTCGGTTTGATTTTGCGTGAAAAAGGTGGCATTCTGCGTGCGCATCAGAAAGTGATCTGCGCACAAGGGGAAGGCGAAATCACCAGTGGTACTTTCAGTCCGTCTATGCAGGAAGCGATTGCGCTGGCACGTTTGCCAATGGGTGTTGCGATTGGTGACACAGTCCACGTTGTTATTCGTGACAAACAACTGGCGGCAACGGTTGTGAAGCTGCCATTCGTTCGTAACGGCAAAGTACTCGCTGCCTGAATTTCTGAACGGGGTGCCTGATGCGCACCCCGTATTTATTTCCGTTTTATTTTAAAAATCTTTGGAGTCAAACATGAGTGTTCCAGCAGAACTGAAATACACCCAGTCTCATGAATGGGTACGCGTAGAAGCCGACGGCACTGTTGCTGTAGGTATTACAGCCTACGCGCAAGACGCACTGGGCGATATCGTTTTCGTTGATCTGCCAGCCGTTGGTACCGAACTGAGTGCAGGCAAAGACTGTGCAGTAGTGGAATCTGTTAAAGCAGCAGGCGACATCTACGCACCGGTTTCCGGCGAAGTAGTTGCGATCAATGACGAAGTCAAAGATGCACCGGAATCGATCAACTCCGACGCATTCTCTGCATGGCTGTTCAAACTGAAACCAGCCAACATGGCTGACGTTGATGCACTGATGAGCGCAGACGACTACGCTAAAAACATCGGCTAATCACTGATCACAGGCTGATTCCTGATATCAGCCTTTCTCCGTTGCCGGGTGCCAGGATGTGCGCGGAAGCAGTTTCTGAGCACAGAAGCCTTCCGGCAGCGGTTCAAGACTTCCCCTTGTATCGCATATCATCATGACCCGAATTTCTCTCTCTGAACTGGAAGCACGCGACGCATTTATCGCTCGCCACATTGGTCCTTCCGCAGCAGAACAGGCAAAAATGCTGGAAACCGTAGGTTACGCCAGCCGTGAAGCACTGATTGATGCCGTCGTTCCTGCCAATATCCGCCGTAAAGAAGTCCTGCCACTGGGCATGTTCACAGAAGCAAAATCCGAACAGGCTGCGCTGTCGCAACTGAAGGCAATTGCTTCAAAAAATAAAGTTCTGAAATCGCTGATCGGTCAGGGTTATTACAACTCCCATACACCGGGCGTTATTCTGCGTAATATTTTCGAAAACCCGGCCTGGTACACCGCGTACACACCATACCAGCCTGAGATTTCTCAGGGTCGTCTGGAAGCGATTCTGAATTTCCAGACCATGCTGACAGACCTGACAGGCATGGACATCGCAAATGCATCCATGCTGGACGAAGGTACAGCTGCTGCTGAAGCGATGACGCTGATCCAGCGCGTTGGCAAATCCAAATCCAATGTGTTTTACGTTGCAGAAGACGTACTGCCGCAAACACTGGAAGTTCTGCGCACCCGTGCAGAGCCGCTGGGCGTGGAAATCCGTGTCAGCAAAGGTACTGAAGCACTGGAAAATGATTGCTTCGGCGTATTGCTGCAATTCCCGGGCGCAAACGGCGACATCCGTGACTACAAAGAATTCGCAGATGCAATCCATGCAAAAGGCGCGATGGTCATTGTTGCAGCAGACTTGCTGGCACTGACACTGATCACGCCGCCGGGTGAATGGGGTGCGGACGTTGTGGTTGGTAACAGCCAGCGTTTTGGCGTACCACTGGGCTTTGGTGGCCCGCACGCCGGTTACATGGCAACCCGTGATGCATTCAAACGCAGCATGCCTGGCCGTCTGGTCGGCGTCAGTGTTGATGCACAAGGTAAACCTGCTTACCGTCTGGCGCTGCAAACACGCGAACAGCATATCCGCCGCGAAAAAGCGACCTCCAACATTTGTACCGCACAGGTACTGCTGGCAGTGATCGCGTCGATGTACGCTGTGTATCACGGTCCGCAAGGTCTGCGTCGTATCGCGCAACGTGTACACCGTTACACCAGCACACTGGCTGCCGGTGTGAAAACCATCGGTTTGTCGTTGGCAAACACAACGTTCTTCGACACCGTTACAGTCAACGTGGCTGACGCAGCTGTAGTGCACGCAGCTGCGCAGGCAAAAGGCTATAACCTGCGTCAGATCTCTGCGACACAGGTTGGTGTTTCTTTCGACGAAACCGTTACCCGTGAAGACGTCATTGCTGTCTGGGAAATTCTGGCGCAAGGCAAACAGGTACCTGACTTTGATCAGACTGAAGCCGCAGCAGCGGATGCGTTCCCGGCAAAACTGGCACGTACCAGCGCTTACCTGACACACCCGACATTCAACCGCTATCACGCAGAACACGAAATGCTGCGTTACCTGCGTAGTCTGGCTGATAAAGATCTGGCACTGGACCGCAGTATGATCCCGCTGGGTTCCTGCACCATGAAACTGAATGCGACCAGCGAAATGATTCCTGTGACCTGGCCGGAATTCTCGAATATCCATCCGTTTGTTCCGGAAGATCAGACCGTTGGTTATCGTGAAATGATCGATCAGCTGGAAGCGATGCTGTGTGCAGCAACCGGTTACGATGCAGTTTCCCTGCAGCCGAATGCCGGTTCACAAGGTGAATACGCCGGTTTGCTGGTTATTAAGAAATACCACGAATCCCGTGGCGAAGGTCACCGCAACATCTGTCTGATTCCTTCCTCTGCCCACGGTACTAATCCTGCGTCCGCAGCAATGGTCGGTATGGAAGTTGTGGTAGTTGCTTGTGATGAGCGTGGTAACGTGGATCTGGACGATCTGCGTGCGAAAGCGGAAAAACACAGCGCTAATCTGGCAGCAATCATGGTGACTTATCCTTCCACACACGGTGTGTTCGAAGAAGGTATCCAGCAATTGTGCGAAATCGTTCACAGCCACGGTGGTCAGGTATACGTTGACGGCGCGAACATGAATGCGCTGGTTGGTGTTGCTGCACCGGGCAAATTCGGTGGCGACGTCAGCCATCTGAATCTGCATAAAACCTTCTGTATCCCACACGGTGGCGGCGGACCAGGCGTAGGCCCGGTTGCAGTCGGTGCGCATCTGGCAAAATTCCTGCCGAATCAGCGTTCCACAGGTTATGTTCGCAGCGAAGACGGTATCAGCGCAGTCAGTGCAGCGCCTTACGGCTCTGCATCGATTCTGCCGATTTCCTGGATGTATATCGCGATGATGGGTGCGGGTGGTCTGCGTGAAGCAACAGAAACAGCGATTCTGGCAGCTAACTATATTGCACGTCGTCTGGCGCCACACTATCCGGTTCTGTACACAGGCCACGACGGTCTGGTTGCGCATGAATGCATTATCGATCTGCGTCCATTGACAGATGCAACCGGTATTTCCAATGAAGACGTGGCAAAACGCCTCATCGACTTTGGCTTCCATGCGCCAACTATGAGCTTCCCGGTTCCGGGCACACTGATGATTGAGCCAACCGAAAGTGAATCTCTGGTTGAACTGGATCGCTTTGTCGATGCGATGATTGCTATCCGTGAAGAAATCGCGAAAGTGGCCAGTGGTGAATTTGATGCGAAAAACAATCCGCTGAAAAATGCACCGCACACCATCGAAACCCTGGTGTCTGAATCCTGGGATCGTCCGTACAGCCGTGAAACCGGCGCGTATCCGGTCGCATCTCTGCGTAAGCAGAAATACTGGGCACCGGTTGGTCGTGCAGACAATGTTTACGGTGACCGTAATCTTTTCTGCTCTTGCGTACCGCTGAGCGAATACCAGTAATACCGGTTTCTTATCTGACCTGATCTTTCCGGTCAGATAAGCAGACGATAAAAAAGGGAGCTTCGGCTCCCTTTTTTATTCATGCTGCAACAAGTAGCGTTTCAGCCGTCAGCGTTGATACGCGTAATTAACTCCCGCAAAACCTCTTCGGCACGATCATTCTCAATCTGACAAGTACCCGCATTGGCATGTCCGCCGCCTCCGTATTCGAGCATCAGTATGCCGACATTGGTATTGGATGTGCGGTTCAGGATGGACTTGCCGGTGGCGAATACAGTGTTCTGATTCTGAACACCCCACAGCACATGGATAGAAATATTGGTTTCCGGGAACAGAGCGTAGATCATGAAGCGGTTGCAGGCAAAAATCCTTGCTTCGCCGCGCAAATCCAGTACCACCAGATTGCCATGTACTTTGCTGCAACGGCGGATCTGATCAATGGCATCGCGCTCATGTTCGCGGTACAGAGTAACGCGCTCCACAACATCCGGTAATTGCAGAATCTGATCAATGCTGAGCGTGCGGCAATGCTCAATCAGTTCCATCATTAACTGATAGTTTGAAATGCGGAAATCGCGGAAACGACCCAGTCCGGTACGTGCATCCATCAGAAAATTCAGCAGATTCCATGATTCCGGATGCAGTACTTCTTCACACGAAAATTGTGCGGAGTCGCCCTTGTCGACGGCATCCATCATTTCCGACCATGCTGCCGGAAAGCGGTTAATGCCACCGTAATATTCATACACAACCCGCGCTGCAGAAGGCGCATCGGGATTGATCACCTGATTGTCGTGTTTGCCCTGATTGCGCAGGGTTTCTGATAAATGGTGGTCGAAAGAAAGATAGGCGGTGGATACGTAGGGCAGGTTGGTGGTGATGTCGCGGCTGGTGACGTCGATTTTGCCATCCTGCATATCTTTTGGATGCACAAACTTAATATCATCAATCAGATCAAGGTGGCGCAGTAAAACGGCGCACACCAGTCCGTCGAAATCACTGCGGGTAATCAGGCGGTACTTTTGCGTCTCTGCTGACATAGTGTTTTCTCCTGAAAAAGGGCGTATTCACTGTAGCAGAAAGATGCAAAAGTGCCGTGATTTATCGCATTGTTAATGAATGTTTGTCGCGGGTTTGCACGTTCTTCAGCTTGTCAGCGCTGTTCGGTTTTGCGGAACTGGCTGGTCTGATAACCGGCGGAAGTAATCGCTGCCCAGACTTTTTGCCAATCTTGTTCTGATAATTGCTTGTCGCGTGCCAGTACCCAGCCATATTGGCGGGAAGGTTCACCGACCACGGCCCAGCGATAATCCGGGTCCAGCGCCAGCACCCAGTAATTGCCGGAAAACGGCCAGAAAAAGCTGACTTTCAGTTTGGTATTCTGACTGCCTTCCACAACACTGGCTTTTCCGGTGGCCTGGTCAGTTTTGCCCTCTTTGGTACTGCAACTGTTCAGAACTTCGATATAGCCGTCGCGTTGCGTATATCGTGCCGTCGTGTTGGCAACGCACTGGCTCTGAAACCGGTTCGGGATCATTGCTACTTCATGCCATGTGCCCTGATAGCGTTGCAGGTCAACGCTGGCAACGGTTTGCATAGGCTGACCACGGTCATCATTGCTCTGACAGGCGCTCAGCAGACATACACTGATCATGCCAGCCAGCAGGGCACTTGTAGTTAACGGCGATATGCGTTTCATGTGCTAATCCGATTTAGAGTCGTTGATGCTGCGCATTGTATCCGGCTCTGCGGATAGCTGCAGACCAGCAACACTCAGACGTCGTATGCCGTGCTGCTCCTGCACCCATGCGCGACTGGCAATAGTCTTGCGAAACCGCAGCCAGTAATCTGGCCCGTCTTCATTCTGCGCCGGTACTTTGCAGGCACATACATCGCTGTCGATCAGCGCAGCAATGATCGCTTCCAGCGAAGCCCCGTCAAATGCATCTTTGATGTTGTGCGGGGTGATTTCGGTCGCGACTGATGATGGGAGTGAGACGAAGCTTGCGTTGTTGTTTGCCCGTATTTGCCACGCACGCAAATCGAGCGAATCGCCGTTGCGCAGCAAACTCAGGCTTACCTGACTGGCTTGTAAAGGAGGGGATGAAACGCAGTGCGCATTCCGGATATCCAGCAGAACGACGCCACCTGAACCGCATACCCGTGCGTTGTGTTCATGCAGTATCAGTGCGGTATCTTCATCGACGCCCGCAGAGAAAGCAGTTGAAGTCGCCAGCTGGGCGGCAAGCATGCGGCCATAACGTCCGCGCGCAATCGCATGCTGATCAATCAGCATGCCGGCGGGAACCAAGCCGAATCCATTGCAGATGGCGGTCGGTATTGTTAATCCCCGCTGCAAGGCAGGTAAGGACAGACCGGCATCAAGCAGCATGTGCTGACTGAGTATCGCTGCGCCCGCACTGCTGCCTGCAATCACGCCGCCACGCGCATGAACGGTTCGTATGACTGTCAGCACAGCGCTGTCGGTACCGTTGCCGCGAAATAACAAGCGTTGCAAACGCCCCTGATCACCTCCGCTCAGGTAGATGCCGTCGCAGGCGGAAACCGCGTCAGCCCAGCTTTTATCCTCTGCGATTGTAGGTGAAAACGGGAGCTGGCTCTCATCCGACAATGGCACGGTCAGTGTTTGTGCGCCGTAATGCTGTAAGCGTTCACAAATTCTTCCTGCTTTCAGTGCGGCCTGTGCTGACGCAGCGGCAATGACAGCGATGCGGCAGCCGGTGCCACCGGCGGCGCGGATGATTTCCTGCCAGATCGCGGCATGATCCGGCCGGATAGCGCCTCCAAGAATAAACAGAGTTCCCGAGCGGGTCATAAGCAGGGTGGGCAGGATGCAGAAGTCCGCATTGTAGCGACTTTTTCCGAAGAAATAGGCAACGGTGCATCTGCCGGTTTCCGGTTTTGGGACAACGAAAAATGTCGCAATGCAGTCACAAAACATGTTTAGATGTTTTTCTCTAAATACTGCGCATCTCCGTGTTGTGCCCCTAAATGCAGGGAAATGTGACTTTTTTCAGGTAAAACGCCGGCATTTTCATATTGCACTGCAAATTGACGCTGACCGGTGCGGGTTTCGATACTGCTTCGCTGTCAGGACGAAAAATAATGAATCCCGCAACAGTGGAGGAGACAACCGGACTGACAGGCGCGGCAATCCTGCCGCTGATTCATTTCTTTACGGGAGCTAAGTAATGAAGTCGACACGTTGGTTCAGTATGGTTTTTGTGCTGGCAATGGCATTGTTTGCCGGTGCAGCACAGGCGGCGAATTACACTTTGTGGATTAACGGCCGTGGCGGTGGTGGTGTGGTTGGTGATTACAACAGTTTTACTTACTGGGGGCCGGCATCCACGGCAGCCGGCGTGAATAAAAAAGCGGTCAACTGGGATGGCTATAACAGCATCTCCAGCCAGAACGGCAAAATCCGTGACGCACTGGATTGTTTTTGTACTGGTGATAACTGGTGCTACGTGGCAACTCACAGTGCCGGCGATCTGATGATGGCTTACACACTGGCAAATTACGGTGGCTCTGCACGTTACAAAAAGAACGCCAGTCCGGCCAGCGGTGGTCAGTGCAGTAATTCTGACGGCACCACGCAGACTGGCTGGAATATCAAGTGGGTGCGTACCGCGTCCGGTGCTGCCGGTGGTTCAGAGCTGTCGGATGCCGGTTCCTGGGCTTTGTCGGAACCGCTGGTCAAAGATCTGAAAACGTCCACGGCGCGGGCGATGTTCAACCATAATGACACCCGCAATATCTGGTTCTACATGTATGCAGGTGCGAAAGGCACGCTGTATTCCGGCATTCTGCCGGGGCAGGATGATGAAGCGGTGGCGTATCACAGCACGGGCGGCATCGCGGGAAGTGCAGGGCAGTCTTTATGTAATCCGAGTGACTGGTTCTGCAATGATCTGACGCTGGGCACTGCAGCGAATGAAGGTGGCTCAGTCAAGTGGGCTTATCATTCGGTCGCCTTCAGGGATGATGCCGAAGCCTACAACCATTACGCCAACGGAAACTGGCAAGGCATTATTTCCGTGGTACGAGCGGCAATGGTCAGTAATGCGATCTGATCGTTCAAAGCCAAAAAAGAAGACGCCTGACATGCCCGCCGACGGGCATTCCGGGCGTTTTCGTCTGAGTACACCGCAAATCATCGCTTTGCTTGCGACCGGCGCAGCCCTGATCGCCGGCGTGGTGCTGCAGTTGCGTACGGAATCAGCAGAGATCAGTCAGCCTGCTGCTCCGGTCAGTCAGCGGGTGAATGCTAAAGCGCCGCTGGTCAGCGAATCTGCATTTCCGCAGGATGCTGCACTGGGTCGCACAAAAGCGCTGCTGGAGCAGCAAGTGGTGATGGCGGATCAGACACTGTGCCAGTATCAGTACCAGACCCGCTATCCGAACAGTTCGCGTCCGGTCAGTGAACATCCCGATCAGGTTTACCCGAATCAGCCGGTGCTGGAGCGTCATGCGATGCGGAAGGCCGGTGGTGGTACCGATAGCACGATACAAATGCAGTCCAGCCAGAACCGTGTGTATCTGGCGCAAAATGAAAGCGCAGAATTTGTGCTGGCGGCAGTCAGTCAGAGTGGTCAGAAACTGCCGCTGGAAGCCGAAAAGGTCATCAGTAAAGGGCTGGTATTCGGCAATACCCGTCCGGTGGCGGACGTGGTACCGGAAATGCAGAATACCGATGGCATGCTGCGTATACGTTTAGCCCCGCAGCAAACAGGACTGGCCACATTTCACGGCACGATTCGTACGGAGCTGAATTACCGCGTGAATGGTCAGCCAGGGCGGATTTTCTGGGATGTGATTTACTCGCCGCAGCTACCCGCGCAATGGGCAGGTACGCCCGCTGACAGCCTGCACGAAGGTGCTTTACAGTTTGCGCTGAAACTGAATGTCAGTATGCCGGGCCGCTATGTGATTACCGCGCGGGTGGATGATGCGCGTGGCACGCCGCTGGCTTTACTCAGCTTCAACGATGTACTGGGGCAGGGGTTGAATACGGTCAGCATGCCGCTGGCAGGCAATCTGATCAGGGATCTGAATCCGGTATTTCCTTTGCGCCTGCGCGACATCGAAGGTTATTTGCTGAAAGAAGATGCGGATCCGGATCGTTTGCTGTTGCCGCGACTGGATGGCGAGCGTTTGCAGACCCGCAGCTACGCGCTGAAAGCATTTTCTGATCAGGAATGGCAATCGGAAGAGCGCACCCGCTATCTGACTGAATTCCGCAAAGACCTGATGCTGGCGCAGGGCGCATTACAAAAGGCATGGCCGGAAGTGGCCGCCAAAGGTATGCCACGCAGCGATTGCAGTCGCCAGCGCGAAGTCAGTGCGCAGGTTCCGTGAACCGCATTGCTGGCGCGGGAACGCGGGGAAATTGCCGGTCATTGTGCAGGAATCCGCATTAGTGATTTTTGGAGAGGCGGAGTTTCTGCCGACGACCGGCATTTCGCTATGCCATTCTCCGCATTTGGGCCTGAAAAGACGGTTTTGGGGCACTGCATGAGCTTGTGGCTGTCTCGGAAGAACAGCCTCACAAAGCAACATGCCCGCACAGAGCGGGCATGTTTGCAAATCTTGTTGCGACCACAAGCTTATCAGGATGCAGCGTAACTGGTACGGTTAGGGTGCGCTGGCAGTTTCATAAAACAGGATTGATTCCGGCCACGGTGTTTTGCTTCATACAGCGCATGGTCAGCCGTGTTCAGCAATTCGTCCGGGTTTGTGTTTTCCATTTTCTGATAATGGCTGAAACCCACGCTGATACTGATGCGGTGATCGAGACGGGATTTTTCATGTGGAATATTCAGTTCCCAGATTGCCAGACGCAGTTTTTCCGCGAAACGGTAAGCAGCATCTTCCGCCATGTTCGGCAGCATCAGAACAAACTCTTCACCACCGAAACGCGCCACCACATCACTGGCACGCATCAACTGGCGGCGCAGCGTTGCTGCCACCTGAATCAGGGTTTTGTCGCCGGCGACATGGCCGTAGTGATCGTTGTATTCCTTGAAGAAATCGATATCCACCATAAACACGGACAGCGAAGTGTTCTGGCGGCGGGAATTGCCAAGCGCGATTTTAAAATGCTCGTCAAAGAAGCGGCGGTTATAAATGCCGGTCAGACCATCGGTGGTGGCTTCCTTGCGCAGCAGCTCTGAATGCGAACGCAGGATTTTTTCACGTTTGATGGAGGTGGTTGCATCAGTCACCTGAATCAGGCAGCAACCCTGATCATTGATGACCAGCGGGGACAGCGTGATGGACTGATGCAGACGCTCATTACCACTGGCATCGCCGGGTTTGCTGAATAATGGCAAAGGTGCACGGTGCAGCGCATTCGACAGCACCACCGGCAGGCGGTATTGCAGCAGATTGCTGATCGCATTCAGGAAGGTTTTGCCGGGGGCTTCGGAAAAAGCCTCGTCAATACGCTTGCCAACCGCACCCGTAGCGGCAACACCACTGTGTTTTTCTATCCAGCCATTCCAGAAAATCACATTCTGATCCTGATCCACCACAATCAGGCCAACGCTGACTGCATTCAGGATATCTGCCATCGTTACCGCTGAGGGCAGGCTTACTTCTGCCACCATTAAATTTCCCCTAAAAAGCGCTCCAGCTGCTGTATCAGATCCTGCAGCGAGGTCGAGCTGAGCAGGAAGATCAGATGCCCCTCGGTGTGGCGCTTCTCAATTGCCAGGTCGATATGCAGTAACAAAAGATACGGCTGGTGAAAATCATCGCTGATGCGGCGGAAAATTTCCTCCGTCGTCGCAATGTTGTAATCCGGCAGAGAGCAATTCATCGGGATGTTCAGCATATCTGCCATGGCGGACAGGCAGGCATTCAGGATGATGTTGCCAAGTTCGCACATCGCTTCCTGTTCAAACTCTGCAAGATCTTCAATGCTGATCTGTGAACCCATCATGTCACGCACGATTTCCAGTGCATGATCTTCGGTAAATAACAGGATCGCCTCTGCCTCGAACGATCCGGTAAAAGTCTGGTGCACCGCGCCGAAACGGTCGCCGTGCATACCCATCTTCGATAAATCAATATCCGACGATTCCCGGATCTCTACCGATGGCACTGACAACTTGACTTCGTCGCCGACGATTTCAGACAGGCTGGCCGCCGCCCGACCGGCGCCGACGTTAAACACTTCGGAAAGCGCATCAAGATGCAGTTCACTCAGCAGTAGCATTATTTATCTCGCAAAGTAATCCAGCACGATGGCGATGGATTTTTCCGTCACCGGCTTGGCAACAAAAGTCGTGCCAATCGAGTTGGCGCGTACCTGCATCGTATCCTGCACATTTGCAGAAAAAATCGCGATACGGATGGACGGGTTGTCTTTCAGAATAATCTCTGCCGCATCGGTTCCCAGCATGCCCGGCATATTGATATCCATCGTGCAGAAATCCGGCTTAGACTCCGCAGCGATGCGGATTGCGTCATCGCCGGTGGCAGCCTCAATAAATTCCCAGTCCGGTTTCACTGCTTTGATGTGAGCCCGGATGACCATGCGGGAGACTTTACTGTCGTCAACGATCAGAACTTTTTTCATGTAACGATATTTAAAGATGAGCTTATGTTGTGCAGATAGCGCCGGATATATTGGATTTCCTGCGTTGCCTCAGTATGCATTGTAACTCAGCAGCCGACCTCAAATGTGACGAAAGTATTCATTTTTCCTTTAATCGTCGCCATAGAGTAGTCCTGCTGATGCCCAGAAAAGCAGCCGCAGCATCACGATTATTGCCGAACATTGCAAGGATGTCCTGAATATCCTTGGAAACATTTCCTTGTGGAAATGAAAACTCAGATTTTTTGACACTCTTTATCAATTGTGTCGGATCGAAGCTGCAATCTTTGAACTCTGGAATGACTCTCGTCATAAAAGCAGGACTGATCGCCTGCAGCGGTTCATCGGTCAGATACAGCGCCAGTCTTTCCATGAAATTTCTTAACTCGCGCGCATTGCCGGGCCACGCATATTGCATCAGCAAGCCACGGCAGCTTTGCATTTCCGCTTCCAGATTCCGGTGCGGGCTGGCGCCGAGTGCCGCCAGTGCGTGTTTCAGATGCCAGGTGGCGAGTGCGGGTACATCGTCCGCATGTTCGCGCAGGGCAGGCATGGTAGCGCGTAATACAGCCAGCCGGTAAAACAGGTCAGAACGGAACTGGCGTTGTTGTATCTGTTGTTCCAGATGGCAATGGGTGGCGCTGATAATGCGCAGATCGACTGGCAAAGGTTTGACGCTGCCAACCCGCACCACTTCTTTCTCCTCCAGCACACGCAACAGACGTGTCTGTAAATGCAAAGGCATTTCACCAATCTCATCCAGAAACAGCGTGCCTTTGCCGGCGGCTTCAATCAGACCCGCATGCCCGCCGCGTTTGGAACCGGTAAATGCACCTTCTTCGTAGCCGAATAATTCAGATTCCAGCAGGTTTTCTGCAATTGCACCGCAGTTGATCGCCACGAAGGGGCCATGGCGGCGCGGACTTTCCTGATGGATAGCGCGGGCTGCCAGTTCCTTGCCGGTGCCGGTTTCACCTTGTAACAAAACAGGGGCCGGTGAACGCGCAAACAAACGTAATTGCTGGCGTATCTGCTGCATCGTCAGCGAGTCGCCGCGAATGGCTTGTAATCCTTGCGGCGCGATGCGGCTGCCGCGTCTTCCGCCTGCCGCTTGCGCCCAGTCGCGGCGGGTCAGGCTGGCGATTTCAATTGCGTCGTCAAATGCTTTTCGTATCGATGCGGAGGAGTAAACAAAAATGCCGGTCAGACCAGCTTCTTCGGTCAGATCCGTAATCAGACCTGCGCCGACAATGACACGAATACCGCGTGCCTTCAGTTCGCTGATCTGAGCCCGCGCATCTTCCTGCGTCAGGTAGGTGCGCTGCTCCACTGATAAGCCGAAGGTTTCTTTGAAGTCCGACAGTTCCGGCATTGCTTCCTGATACGTGATCAATCCGATCTGTTCGCTGACGCGCCGCGCTCGGGATAAGGCTTGCATCACATCGAAGCCGCTGGCTTTGGCCAGTATCACAGGTACTGGCAAGCGGCTTTTCAAATAGGCGCCGTTCGAGCCGGCTGCAATCACTGCATCGCAGCGTTCGGTTTGCAAACGTTCGCGGATGTGTTGAACCGCTTCTTCAAAGCCCAGTTGTATCGGTTCGATATCCGCCAGCGCATCATATTCCGGCGTCAGATCGCGGAACATGTCGAACAGGCGTGAAATCGACACGGTCCAGATGACCGGTTTATCACCGGTGCTGAAATTGCCCTGATGTTTCATAGTTGTTTCAAACTTGTTTCAGTTGGAATTCATGTTTCATATTGAAACATGAATGATGGCGGAATGCCAGCTGATATTTCGCAAGCCTGCTGCAAGCGGCATCGCTAAGACATTGAAATTGCAGCATTTTTATCTAAGCTCAGGTAGCGCAAGACTATACGCGTCCACACTGGCACAGGCTTTGCAATACGACGGCAACGCCAGCTGTGTTTCAGGCTGGTCCGAATTCACTTCAAGCTAAGAGAGGATCTATGGCTCAATATTCTGCAGGCGCTGCTTTCCGTAAAGCAGTACAGGAAGAATCCCCGTTACAGGTGGTTGGTGCAATCAATGCAAACCATGCATTGCTGGCAAAACGTGCCGGTTTCAAAGCGATTTATCTGTCCGGTGGCGGTGTCGCGGCCGGTTCGCTGGGTTTGCCGGATCTGGGTATTTCCAATCTGGATGATGTGCTGACCGATGTGCGCCGTATTACCGATGTATGCGATCTGCCTTTGCTGGTGGACGTGGACACCGGTTTCGGTTCTTCCGCGTTTAATGTGGCACGTACCGTGAAATCTATGATCAAGTTCGGCGCTGCGGCGATGCACATTGAAGATCAGGTCGGCGCAAAACGTTGTGGTCACCGTCCGGGTAAAGAAATCGTCAGCAAGCAGGAAATGGTTGACCGTATTAAAGCGGCAGTGGATGCTCGTACTGACGACAATTTCGTCATCATGGCACGTACTGATGCGCTGGCAGTCGAAGGTCTGGATGCAGCGATTGACCGCGCGCTGGCCTGCGTTGAAGCCGGTGCCGATATGATTTTCCCGGAAGCGATGACGGAACTGTCTATGTATAAACAGTTCGCGAATGCAGTCAAAGTGCCGGTGCTGGCAAACATCACTGAATTTGGTTCCACACCGCTGTTCACAACAGAAGAACTGAAATCTGCTGATGTCAGTCTGGTGCTGTATCCGCTGTCTGCTTTCCGCGCCATGAACAAAGCGGCAGAAAATGTCTATAACGCGATTCGCCGTGACGGTACCCAGCAAAATGTGGTCGATACCATGCAAACCCGTGCCGAACTGTACGAACGCATCAATTATCACGCGTTTGAGCAGCATCTGGATGCACTGTTCGCTCAGCAGAAATCTAAATAATCATCATAACAATGCTTAACAGGTCAGCCGCTTGCTGACCTTAACATTCAGGAGATACATCATGTCAACCGAAACAACCAGCACATTCAAACCAAAAAAATCCGTTGCCCTGTCAGGTGTGACGGCCGGTAATACCGCACTGTGTACCGTTGGCCGCAGCGGCAATGATTTGCACTATCGTGGTTATGACATTCTGGACGTGGCAGATGCCTGCGAATTCGAAGAAATTGCCCATTTGCTGGTGCACGGCAAACTGCCGACACAGGCAGAACTGAATGCATATAAAGCAAAATTGAAATCCCTGCGTGGCTTGCCAGCCAGCGTCAAGGCTGTACTGGAATGCCTGCCAGCAGCATCGCATCCTATGGATGTGATGCGTACCGGTGTTTCTGCACTGGGTTGCGCATTGCCGGAAAAAGATGACCACAATACACCGGGTGCGCGTGACATCGCTGACCGCCTGATGGCATCGCTGGGCTCCATGCTGCTGTACTGGTATCACTACAGCCACAATGGCAAACGCATTGAAGTGGAAACGGATGATGAATCCATCGGCGGCCATTTCCTGCACTTGCTGCACGGTGTGAAACCTTCTGATTCCTGGGTAAAAGCGATGCATACATCGCTGATTCTGTACGCAGAGCATGAGTTCAATGCATCTACCTTCACCGGTCGTGTGATTTCCGGTACCGGTTCTGATATGCACTCTGCAATCACCGGTGCAATCGGTGCATTGCGCGGCCCTAAACACGGCGGCGCGAACGAAGTGGCATTTGAAATTCAGAAGCGCTACGACAATCCGGATGAAGCAGAAGCAGATATCCGCAAGCGTGTTGAAAACAAAGAAGTGGTGATTGGTTTCGGTCACCCTGTGTACACCATTTCCGATCCGCGTAACAAAGTGATTAAAGAAGTCGCGCGTCAATTGTCGGAAGAAGCCGGTTCGACCAAAATGTTTGATATCGCAGAGCGTCTGGAAACAGTCATGTGGGATATTAAGAAAATGTTCCCGAATCTGGACTGGTTCTCCGCGGTGTCGTATCACATGATGGGTGTGCCAACCGCAATGTTCACGCCACTGTTCGTGATTGCACGTACTTCCGGCTGGGCTGCACACATTATCGAACAGCGTATCGATAACAAGATCATTCGTCCGAGCGCAAATTACGTTGGCCCGGAAGATCTGAAATTTGTGCCGATTCAGGAACGCAAATAAGTACGCCGGTAATGACAGAGAATACGTCAAAGTCTGTGCTGACATTCCGGCAGGCACGTGCAGATGATTTGCCGCGCCTGCTGGAGCTGCTGGCTGATGACACGCTGGGTAAAAACCGTGAGGGCGTCGGGTCGGAAGATCCGGTTTATCGTGCCGCATTTGAACGCATTGCCAGTGATGCGAATCAGTACTTGCTGGTGGCAGAACTGCAGCAGGAAGTGATCGGTATGCTGCAACTGACCTTCATTCCCGGCTTGTCACGGCGTGGTGCAACCCGCGCGCTGATTGAAGCAGTACGTATTACGTCAGCATTGCGCAGCAACGGATACGGCAGTGACCTGATCCGTGAAGCAATACGGATTGCGCATGAACGTGGTTGCAGTCTGGTACAACTGACCAGCGACCGCCAGCGCCAGCAGGCACACCGTTTCTATACGGCGCTGGGCTTTACGGATTCTCATATCGGTTTCAAGCTGAATCTGACACAACATTAACACTACGGCGGTATCGTGCGCGATACCGCCTTCTTCATAACAGGTGAAGGATGAATACCCAATACCGTCAAGCGCTCCCGGGCACCGCACTGGAATTTTTCAATGCACGCGCCGCTGTGGAAGCGATACAGGCAGGATCCTACGACAAGCTGCCATACACCTCACGTGTACTGGCTGAAAATCTGGTGCGCCGCTGTGACCCCGCAACGCTGACTGATTCTTTACGCCAGCTGATTGAACGCAAGCGCGATCTGGATTTTCCGTGGTTTCCGGCACGCGTCGTTTGTCACGATATTCTCGGACAAACTGCACTGGTGGATCTGGCCGGTTTGCGCGATGCGATTGCAGAGCAGGGCGGCGATCCGGCAAAAGTGAATCCGGTCGTGCCGGTGCAACTGATCGTGGATCACTCGCTGGCGGTGGAATGCGGTGGCTTTGATCCGCAGGCATTTGAAAAAAACCGTGCGATTGAAGACCGTCGTAACGAAGACCGCTTCCACTTTATTAACTGGACCAAGCAAGCGTTCAAAAATGTGGATGTAATTCCGCCGGGTAACGGCATCATGCATCAGATTAATCTGGAGCGTATGTCGCCGGTGATTCATGCTCAGGATGGCGTGGCTTATCCCGACACGCTGGTGGGTACCGACAGCCATACGCCGCATGTGGATGCGCTGGGCGTGATTGCGATTGGTGTGGGCGGTCTGGAAGCAGAAAATGTGATGCTGGGCCGCGCTTCGTGGATGCGTTTGCCGGATATCGTCGGTGTTGAATTGCTGGGCAAACCTGCGGCAGGCATTACCGCCACCGATATCGTGCTGGCGCTGACCGAATTCCTGCGCAAATCCAAAGTGGTTGGCGCATATCTGGAATTTTACGGAGCCGGTGCAGCTGCACTGACTCTGGGTGACCGTGCCACGATTTCCAACATGGCACCGGAATACGGTGCGACCGCAGCGATGTTCAGCATCGATCAGCAAACTATCGATTACCTGAAACTGACCGGCCGCAGCGATGAACAGGTTGCGCTGGTGGAAACCTACGCCAAAGCGGCTGGTTTGTGGTCAGACGCACTGGTGAATGCAGAATACGAACGCGTACTGCAGTTTGATCTGTCGACAGTGGTGCGCAATATGGCGGGGCCTTCCAATCCGCACGCACGTCTGCCAACTTCCGATCTGTCCAGCCGTGGCATCGCTGCTGCGTGGCAAAAAGAAGAAGGCAAAATGCCGGATGGTGCGGTGATTATTGCTGCGATTACCAGCTGCACCAACACATCCAATCCGCGTAATGTGATTGCCGCCGGTCTGCTGGCACGCAATGCCAATCGCCTCGGTCTGGTACGTCAACCCTGGGTGAAAACCTCGCTGGCGCCGGGTTCGAAGGCCGTGACCCTGTATCTGCAGGAAGCCGGCTTGCTGCCGGAGCTGGAAAAACTGGGCTTTGGCGTTGTGGCTTACGCATGTACTTCGTGTAACGGTATGTCCGGTGCGCTGGATCCTGTGATTCAGCAGGAAATCATCGACCGTGATCTGTACGCAACTGCCGTGTTATCAGGTAACCGTAACTTTGACGGCCGTATCCATCCGTACGCGAAACAAGCTTTCCTCGCCTCGCCACCGCTGGTGGTTGCCTATGCGATTGCCGGTACTATCCGCTTCGATATCGAAAAAGATGTGCTGACCGTGGTGGATGGCAAAGAAATTCGTCTGAAAGATATCTGGCCGGATGATGCTGAAATTGATGCACTGGTGCGCAAAGCTGTGAAGCCGGAAATGTTCCGTCAGGTGTATGAACCGATGTTTGCAATCCAGACTGAACAAGCAGCCAGTGTTCCGCCGCTGTATGACTGGCGTGCGCCGTCGACATACATCCGCCGTCCGCCGTACTGGGAAGGCGCACTGGCCGGTGAACGCACCATGAAGGGCATGCGTCCGCTGGCGGTGCTCGGGGATAACATCACTACTGATCACTTGTCGCCATCGAATGCGATTCTGCCGGATTCCGCTGCCGGTGAATATCTGGCGAAAATGGGCTTGCCGGAAGAAGACTTCAATTCTTACGCAACGCATCGTGGCGATCACCTGACCGCACAGCGCGCAACCTTTGCGAATCCGACGCTGAAAAATGAAATGGTGCGCGATGCCGACGGCAAAGTGCGCGCCGGTTCGCTGGCACGGATAGAGCCGGAAGGCAAAGTCACCCGTATGTGGGAAGCGATTGAAACCTACATGGAACGCAAACAACCACTGATCATCGTGGCGGGTGCTGACTATGGTCAGGGCTCTTCGCGTGACTGGGCGGCCAAAGGTGTGCGTCTGGCGGGTGTGGAAGTGATTGCAGCCGAAGGTTTCGAGCGCATTCACCGCACCAATCTGATTGGTATGGGCGTGTTGCCACTGGAGTTCAAACCGGGTGTGAACCGTTTAACGCTGGGTCTGGATGGTACGGAAACCTATGACGTGATTGGCGAGCGCAAACCGCGCGCTGATCTGACGCTGGTGATTCACCGCAAAAACGGTGAACGTGTCGAGGTGGCAATGACTTGCCGTCTGGATACAGCGGAAGAAGTGTCGATTTACGAAGCCGGTGGTGTGTTGCAGCGCTTCGCGCAGGACTTCCTCGAATCCAGCCGTCAGGCTTGATCCGGATCATCAGGCTGCGTGGGGACGTATGTTTCCGGCAGCCTGATTTTTCTTAAGAAAGAGAGCTATGAGTTTTCTCCCGCAAATCAGAATTCCCGCGACTTACATGCGCGGTGGTACCAGCAAAGGCGTGTTTTTCCGTCTGCAGGATTTACCGGAAGCAGCGCAGCAGCCGGGACCGGCACGCGACGCGGTGTTACTG
Source organism: Cognatundibacterium squillarum (assembly GCF_014652435.1). Lineage (GTDB taxonomy): Bacteria > Pseudomonadota > Gammaproteobacteria > Burkholderiales > Burkholderiaceae_D > Undibacterium > Undibacterium squillarum. The sequence continues at coordinate 127,310 of NZ_BMYU01000009.1, read as the reverse complement.
CGCGTAATCGGCAGTCCCGATCCTTACGGCAAGCAGATTGACGGTATGGGCGGCGCTACCTCCAGTACCAGCAAAACCGTGATTCTGTCGCCATCCAGCCGTGCGGATCATGATGTTGATTATCTGTTCGGTCAGGTATCCATCGATAAAGCCTTTGTTGACTGGAGTGGCAATTGCGGCAATTTGTCCGCGGCCGTCGGTGCGTTTGCGATCAGCAGCGGTCTGGTCGATGCGAGCCGGATTCCGCAAAACGGGCTGGCGACCGTCAGAATCTGGCAGGCGAATATCAGCAAAACCATTATTGCGCATATTCCGGTGTGCAATGGTCAGGTGCAGGAATCCGGCGATTTTGAACTGGATGGCGTGACATTTCCGGCAGCAGAAGTGCAGCTGGAATTCATGGACCCTGCGGCCGATGAAGACGGTGACGGCGGTGCGATGTTCCCGACCGGGAATCTGATCGACACACTGGACGTGCCGGGCATCGGCAGTTTTCCAGCTACCATGATCAATGCCGGTATTCCGACGATTTTTGTGAATGCCGCGGATATCGGTTATCAGGGCACGGAATTGCAGGACGCAATCAATGGCGATGCAGCAGCACTGGCACGCTTTGAAACCATCCGCGCTTACGGCGCAGTCAAAATGGGGCTGATCAAAGATATCGCCGAAGCCGCGACCCGTCAGCACACACCGAAAATCGCGTTTGTGGCACCGGCGGCGAGCTATCAGTCGTCCAGCAATAAAACCGTGCAGGCAGCGGATATTGATTTGCTGGTACGTGCTTTGTCGATGGGTAAGCTGCATCACGCGATGATGGGAACGGCTGCTGTGGCGATTGGTACGGCTGCAGCGATTCCGGGTACGCTGGTCAGTAATGCGGCCGGTGGCGCGAAACAGGCTGTGCGTTTCGGTCATCCGTCCGGCACGCTGCGCGTGGGTGCGGAAGCAGTGCAGGACAATGGTCAGTGGAAAGTCTCCCGCGCGATCATGAGTCGCAGTGCACGTGTGCTGATGGAGGGCTGGGTCAGAATTCCTGCGGAGACGCTGACCGGCATTTGAGATGTGCTGCGCTGAGCGGGAATTATCGTTTCCGTATCAGCCCATCAGTGCCTGTAAAGAAAAAAGAACGCAGCCGGAAAGGCAGCGTTCTTTTTCATTTTCCGGAACAGTCTGACTGTACCGGTATCGCGACTGGGCCAGTACGGCTGACTTTTTATGTGCGATTGCAGCATCTGCAACACTGTCTGTACAGATTACACAGGGAAGTGCCTGAGAACAGTGCAGCGATGCATCGCGATAATTATCAGCCTTGTACCGGTTTTTTTCAGCGCGAATTCGATAGAATAGAAAGATCGTGAAGAGCCTTGCCTGATTGCTCAGTACGCATGCAGCGACGTACTGACACAGCCAAGTGATGACGGTGCAGCCGAACCCGGCCAGCACCGTGGTCTGATCAGGGCCACCAGATTCCGGTCACCAGCGGTAACAGCATGCTGCTGACTCCGAGGATTCAACAAATTGTTGCAGTATTTTTGGGGATATATAAATCATGGCAAACGCAGAATTTGGTACCGTATTTTTTGATGAAATGACCTTCGCTACCTATGATGGCGAAAAATGGTCTGAAACCAGTTTTGTTCCTAGCGACAAACTGCCTCTGCATCCGGCCACACACGTACTGCATTACGCCAGTACCTGTTTCGAAGGCATGAAAGCCTTCCGCGCCGCCGATGGAAAAATCAATATCTTCCGTCTGGATGATCACGTTAAACGTATGCAGAACAGCGCGCGCTGCCTGCATCTGCCAGTGCCGGACACTGAGCAACTGAAAGCGATGATTATCGACATCCTCGCCAAACACCGCGACGAAGTACCGGCGTTTCCAGGCTCTGCCTACATTCGTCCTACGCTGATCGGTACAGATCAGTCGATTGGCCGTGCAGCAGCACCAACCCGCACAGCCATGCTGTACGTACTGATTTCTCCGGTTGGCGATTATTTCCCTGCTGACGCGAAAATGCGCGTATTGCTGGATACTGAACACCAGCGTTGCGCACCGCACTTCGGCAGCGTGAAATCCGGCGGTAACTACGCCAGCGCACTGGGTCTGATTTTGTCTGCGAAAGAGAAATACAACACAGCACAGGTGATCTTTGCACCGGGTGGCGACGTGCAGGAAACCGGCGCGGCCAACTGTCTGCTGATCAACGACAACGAAGTGCTGACAAAGCCACTGAGTTCTGAATTCCTGCCGGGCATCACTCGTGACTCCCTGCTGCAAGTGGCAGCGAAACTGGGTTACAAAGTGACCGAGCGCAATATTCAGGCAACGGAACTGATCGAGTGGATCAAAACCGGTGAAGTGGCTCTGTCCGGTACAGCAGCGGTGCTGGCGCCGATCGGTGAAATCGTTTACGAAGGCGAAACACATCACGTGAAACAAGGCGGCGAACCGGTGAATGCGAAGCGTCTGCGCAAATACCTGAACGACGTGCAGCAAGGTCTGGAAGAAGACAGCTTCGGCTGGATCACCCGCGTCTAATGCTTCAGGCGGCGCTGAACCTGCTGGTTTTCCGGCTGGTTCAGCATCGTGTTTGTGCAGAGTTCGTCATCTGATGTTTTCTGAGGCCCGGACTTTCTGCCGACGACCGCCGGATGGCTATGCAGAACACCGCATTTGAGGCATTTTCAGCCTGAACATCCGGTCTTCAGCGGATTGTGAGCAGGCTGAGCAGCGAAGCAAAAAACACGCAGACCTGACAAGCACCGCCAGCATAAAAAAAGCACCGTTTTCTTTGAACAGAAACGGTGCTTTTTCTTTGGGCAGGCAGGATGCCTGCGCAGAGCTGGTTAGCAATGCTGCATTACACCAGCAGTGCTGAGGTCAGGGTTTTTAACTCTTCGTCAGATTCTTCAAGAATGCTGGCCAGTGTGCCGTCGCCGACAGTGAAATCGATTTCCGAGGTAAAGCGTTCGGATTCAGAGTAAGAGTTGTAATCCAGCGGCGATTTATGGACAGCCAGCTCGTTCGCCAGTAACAGCGTATCGGCCAGTGTTTCCGGTGGCATGGCGCGTAAGCCGTACCACATGCCATCCAGCGCTTCGCTGACCTGCGCAGGCAGGAATAGGCGTGCCGCGACCGCACGGCCAATAATCGCTTCAGATGACTCCAGATCAACCAGCGTATCTTCAAAGTCCGGCAAGTCATCGCTAACCTGCGTGTCATCGGAAATATCATGCAGATGTGCCAGTTCATCCGGCTGCAGCAGGGCAGGGAATTCTTCAGCACGCGAAAACAGATAGAAATTACCGACTTCATGCACGATACCTGCGAACAATGCGGTATCCGGATCAAGGCGGGTAACGCGGCGCGCAATCACTTGCGACAGCGCTGCAACTTCCGCCGTGTGCTGCCACAGGCGGTTCGTCATCAGCTGGATATCGGGATTTTTACTGGTGCCGGCCAGTTGTTTAATCACCAGAGAGGAAACGATGGCTCTGAGGGTGCGAAAACCGAGACGGGAAATCGCCGCTTTCACATTGGTCACATCGCTGCCACGGTTATATGCTGCCGAATTGGCAATCGCCACCACCTTTGCGGCCAGCAGGGGTTCGTTCAGTACCAGTTTGGCTGCGGTATCCACCGAGCAGTCGGGGTCATCGATCGTTTGTTGCAGTTTCAGGGATGCTGCCACGTTGGCAGGAAAGACAAGGTCGCCCTGATTGGCTTGCGCGACGATGCATTTGAGGGCTTTTTGTCTGTTCATTGCAGAAATTCGCTCAATGGTTCGGAAAACGGAGGTTCCTTGAACTGGCCAGAACGTCACTGCCGTCGGATGGAGGCAGTGACTGTATCCCTGATTGTATGCCGTTTTACATTCTGCAAGACTTCAGATTTCTGGTCAATCCGGCGGTAACAAAAGTTACAAGAAACTTCAGCCTGCCGCCTTTTGCGTTGCAATCCACAGCAACATTTTCTTTTCCAGCAAAGCCAGCGGCAGTGTGCCGTCGCTCAGCACTGCATCATGAAAGGCTTTCAGACTGAATTTTGCACCCAGCTCTTTTTCTGCCCGTTTGCGCAATTCCATGATTTTCAGTGAGCCGACTTTGTAACCGAGTGCCTGACCCGGCCACGCCATGTAGCGTTCAATCGCCTGACGTGAAGCGGCTTCGGTGTAGCCGAGTGTTTCCTGCAGATACTGAATGCCTTGCTCACGGGTCCAGCCTTTCGCATGCATACCGGTATCCACCACCAGACGGGTCGCGCGCAGCATTTCATCGCTCAGATGGCCGTAGTAAGAGGCAGGGTCATTCTCGAACAAGCCCATTTCTTTACCCAGCGTTTCCGAATACAGCGCCCAGCCTTCGGTGTAAGCGGTATTGCCACCGACGCGGCGGAATTTCGGTAAATCCAGTTCCTGCAGGAAAGCTAAATGGAAATGATGCCCCGGCTGGCCTTCATGCAGATACAGGGTTTTCATACCGGTGGTGGCATAGTCGGCCGGATTATTGATCACTGCCCAGAACACGCCGGGACGGGAGCCATCCAGCGCAGGAGAGCTGTAGTGGTCCGATGCCGTAGCGCGACTGATTTCCGGCTCAGGACGAATTTCCAGTACTGCTTTCGGAATTTTGCCGAAGTAGTCCGGCAGTTTTTTGCGGACATAGGCATCAATCTGCAGATAGGCATCCAGCACTTCTTTTTCCGTTTTAAACGGTTTGTAAGTGGTTTGTGCTTCCATCCATGCAGGGAAAGCCTTCGCTTCGCCTTTGTAACCCAGTTGCGGGCCAAGTTTGGCGTATTCAGACTGAATACGCGCGACTTCTTTCAGGCCAGTCTGGTGAATCGCTTCCGGTGTCAGGCTGGTCGTGGTCTGCACTTGTGCCCAGGTGTTGTACCAGCGTTTTCCGTCCGGCAGATCAGCCCAGCCAGTGCTGGTGCGTGCCGCTGGCAGATAGGTCGTTTTCAGGAATTGCAGGAATTGCGCCAGCGCGGGAATAATCTGTTGTTTCAGCGCCTCGCGGTATTCGCTGGTCAGTTGCTGTTTATCCTGCGCGCTGAACTGTTCCGGAAACTGCTTCAGCGGCGCAAAGTAAGGATGGTCTTCCGGCTGTGCCGTCACCATGTGCTCGTATTGCGGCAGCATTGAAATGACCAGCGCTTTCGGTAACACGACTTTGCGTTGCATACCTTCCTGCATATTGGCTTGTGCCGCCTGCAGCCATGCCGGGAATTGCTGTAAACGCTTCAGGAAAGTCCGGTATTGCTCCGGCGTTTTCAGCGGTTGTGCGCTCTGACCACCGGCAAAATGCGCCAGTGTCAGCGGAATGCTGTCCATCTGGTTGACCGGCATCAGATGATCAGGAAACGCAGACAGCTTCAGCGCTGCTTCGGTTTCAAACAGCATGATGTCCAGTGTCTGCTTTTCCTGCACATTTAATTGCTGACGCTGAATGCGGCTCAAATCTGCATGCAGTTTTTTGTAAAACGCCAGTTCCTGTGCGCGTACTTCGGGTGTCAGCGTCATTGGCAGGCGATCATCGTAGCGATGTTCACCTTGCTCAGTCGCACTGATCGGATTCAGTTCCAGTGACTTCTGGTAATAGTCTTCTGCCAGTTCAGCGAGCCGGATTTGTTGTGCAGACTGTTTTTTTGCAGTCGGTGTTGCGGTTGCCGCGGTGGTCGCGTTCGCAGGTGTCTGAACGAAAAGCAAACCGGCGCTTGCCAGCAAAAGGGATAAGGTGGTGTGTCGGAATATCATTGTTATGCCGTATTTTTCTGATAGCTGGCGATTGTAGGGATTTTTTGGGGATTTATGCCGTTTTCTGTGGTGATTTCGTGCGAAAACGTATCGGCCACCACTGGGTCGGCACAGTTTGTCCGCCACGGAGGTGGTAAATGTGATGCGTTTGGCTGAACTGGCGGCGATTAGTTCCGCACAATTGTGTCTTGCATTCGGCAGCGTCCTGCACGGACAATGCGGTCTGACCGAATAAAGCAGAATTTTCAGTGAGTACAAAATGAAACTGGCAACGTTGAATGATGGGTCCCGTAACGGACAACTGATCGTCGTGGCACGCGACTTGAAAACTGCCTGCATCGCGCATGATATTGCGCCGACGCTGCAGGCTGCGCTGGATGACTGGGGTTTTATCAGTCCGCAACTGGAAGCGCTGTATCAGAAACTGAACAGCGGCAAAGCTGCACACAGCTTCGAGTGGAAAGCGGGCGCCTGCATGGCACCGCTGCCGCGCGCATTCCGTAAATTCACAGCCCAGACGTATCCTGCCTTTGCAGAGCGCGTGCTGGCAGGGCAGTCACAGAAGACTGCCGCTGGCTTGCCGTTCATCACCGAGAGCCGCAGCGATCTGATGCGCGCACCGGCAGAAGATTTGCTGTTAATGTCAGAACAGGCAGAACTGGATTTTTCTGCGGAGATTCTGGTGCTGAGCGGTGATGCAGAGCAGGGCAGCAGTATTGCGGCGGCATTTGAGCAAATCCGTCTGATTGGTCTGGGTTGTCAGTGGCGTCTGCACGCAGCCAGCCTGCAGGAAACGACGCATTTCTCGCTGGCAGATGCCGGGACGACGCTGGCGCCGGTGCTGGTGACGCCGGATGAACTGGGCGAACACTGGCGTGAGGGGAAAGTGTCACTGCCGGTCAGAATCAGCTGGAACGGGAATCTGATCGGGCAACCGGATGCAGGTGGTATGGCATTCTCGTTTCCGCAATTACTGTCGTATCTGTCACTGCACAGCGCGGTAGTGAACGGCACACTGATCAGCGGCGGGGTAGTGACGGATGCGCAAACCACGCGCGGTGTCGGCTGTCTGGCAGAAAAACGGGCGCTGGAAAAAGCGGCAACCGGAGAATACCGCAGCAGCTTTCTGCGCCACGGGGATTTACTGAAAATCGAGATGCTTGATAAAGCCGGTAAGTCCGTGTTCGGGGCCATTGACACAGCGATTGTTGAATCACTGTAACTGACAAGCGTAACCTGCCTTAAAAATAGCGGGACGCATTTCTGAAACAGGATGAAATGCGTCCAGCGCTGTATCAGTGCAGCGGATCGGTTTGTTTGCCGAGCTGGAAGAAAATATTCTTCGCACCATTCTGACCAACAGCAAACCCCAGATATAAAGGGCCAAGGAAGCTGTTGACACCGGTAAATACGCTGATGCTCTTGCGCATATTATTCGGCGAATATTCCTTGCGCTCATTCCAGGCTTGTCCCGCTTCCACCGACGTACCCAGGAACAGGCTTTGTCCCGCCATTTCAAAATTTACCGCACGCAGCAGATAAGTGGCGCTGCCGTACAGCATATAGTTACCGACGAACTGATCCTGCTGATACGCCGTAAGTTTCTGGAAGCCGCCGAGGAAAGACCCGACACCGCGTGCCTGACTGGTATCGGACTGAAATAAACCGGCAGCGCTGATTTTCAGATTCAGGCTGTGGTTACCGCGGCTGGCTGCCCACAGACCGCTGGCCGACAATTCCTGAAACTTCTGATGCGAGCCATCCAGTCCGATGAACAGCGACGATTCCACTTTATAACCTTCACGCGGAAATGCCGGATCGCTGAGCTGGTCAATCACGAAACCGGTTTTCAGACCGAACTGCTGCAAGGTGGCCTGCGGCAGCGCATTCGAAATGCTGGTGATGGTCGGGTCATTTGCTGAACCGATCAGAATGCCCCCCAGTTTTGGCGAAACGCGGTAGCTGTTGAAATTCAGACCGATACGCGCTTCGCCCAGCGTACTGCGTACACCGAGCGGTATCGCCAGTTCGATACCGGCCCGTTCAGTGCGCAGGCTGTATTCCGCCAGACGGACATCTTCACGGTAATAATTCAGCGAAGAATCAGAAAACTCTGCAAACGGTGCGAGATACATTCCTTCGCGCTCGTATAAAGGCTGGCGCAGTTCGCTGCGTAACTTCAGCACATTGCCGAACTCAGCATCATTGCGCCATTCAAGTCCGCCTTCCGTCAGCCACGGACGGCGATGCCCGACTTGCAGACGATAACCACCGGCACCATCAAAACCGCTGGACAGACTGAGGCCGAAGCGCAGGAAATGCGGTCCCCAGTTTTTGCCCTTGGTTTTGATCTTCACGCCGTATTCATCACCTTTTTGCACCAGCTCATGGCTGATGCTGTCAAATTCGCGGCGGCTGTTCAGTTCGGTCAGTTTGCGGTTGATATCGTCAGCCACGTAAAACTCACCGGTACTGATGCCTAGCTGACGGCGGATATCATCCACCGGAATCGCTGCATCATTTTCGATCTCAACGAAACTGATCTGTACCGGCCGCAGCATGGTGTTTTCGCGGACACGGGCATTCACGTTGTGCACATATTCCGGCACCGCCAGCGCAGACAGAAACGCTTGTTTCCGGATGGCGGCATTTTCCCCGATCTGAATGGCATCACGGGCGCGGCCAAAATCCATAAAACCGATATCACCGAGATCCGGTTCAATCAGAATGTCATTGCCGGCGATGATCAGCTTTTTTTGTGCCTCAACGTTTTGCTCGGTCAGAATATTAATCATTTGCTGACTGACACTGAACAGAGTTTGCAGTTTGTCGCGCGGCAGCAGCGGGGTGCCGATGTTGACGGCGATGATGACATCTGCGCCCATTTCCCGCGCAATGTCTACCGGCAGATTTTTCACCAGACCACCATCCGCCAGCAAGCGTCCGTCGATTTCGGTCGGCGCGAATACACCGGGCGCTGCCATACTGGCGCGAATTGCCTTGTGCAGAGGACCTTTATCGAACACCACCATTTGCCCGGTTTCCAGATCGGTTGCCACGGCGCGGAAAGGAATCGGCAAGCGGTCAAACGGTAAATCGGGTGCCAGATGCGAAGTCCAGTTCTGAATTAATTCCTGAAACTGATTGGCCTGCACCACACCGGCAGGAAGGCGCACGCCGTTGGCGCTGACACCCAGCGTTGCGCCCAGCGGATACTGTTCGTCTTCTTCTCTGATGGATTGCGGCTGAATGCGGCGGTCAACGCGGTCCAGCGCCACATCATTCAGTTTTGTTTGCGCGAGTCGTTTTTCAATTTCGCTGGCAGATAAGCCGGAAGCGTACAAACCACCGATCACTGCGCCCATGCTGGTACCCGCAATGCAGTCAACCGGAATCCGCATTTCCTCCAGTTTTTTCAGCACTCCGATATGTGCAAAACCGCGTGCGCCACCGCCGGATAAGGCAAGGCAGACTTTCGGATGTTTTTTAATACTGTGTTGTACGGTCAGGCTTTCTGCCTGCGCGGTGACAGCTGGCAGCAGGAACAGAAAGCCAGTGCAGCAAAGAAGGACTTTGCGAAAAAATTGCAATTTGCCGGATCGGAGATTCATAAAATGTCTGCCATATGGCTTATATGCTGATATGCTATATCGAATATGAAAAACTAACAGAAATGCGAATAATGAAGCTTGTTATATCCGGCATTGTGCCTGATTTGCATGTTGAATTGGCATTTTAAGCAGATGAGGGAGGCAAGTTTGCGATGAACCTGCATCAGTTACGATTTGTGCGCGAAGCGGTGCGTCAGAATTTCAATCTGACCGAGGCGGCAAAAGCGCTGTTCACATCCCAGCCCGGGGTTTCCAAAGCCATTATTGAGCTGGAAGAAGAACTGGGGATCGATATTTTTACCCGTCACGGCAAGCGGATTCGCGGCCTGACTGAACCTGGCCGTGCAGTGCTGAAATCGGTTGAGCTGATCATGCAGGAAATTGATGGCTTAAAGCGTATCGGTAAAGAATATGCTGCACAGGATAGCGGCAGTTTCACGATTGCGACCACACATACGCAAGCGCGCTATGCTTTGCCGAAAGTGGTACATGCCTTCATGCAAAAGTATCCTAAGGTCAGACTGTCGCTGCTGCAGGGGAATCCGCGTCAGATTGCAGACATGGTGATGCGCGATCAGGCAGATCTGGTGATTGCGACAGAAGCCATCGCCGGTTACGACGGTTTGATTTCGCTGCCGTATTATCAGTGGGAGCATGTGGTGGTGGTCGCGCCGGATCATCCGCTGCTGAAGCTGAAACATCTGACGCTGGAAGATTTGGCGCATTATCCGCTGGTCACGTATGACGCTGCATTCGCCGGACGCACGCGACTGGACCATGCATTTCAGGTGCGTAACCTGAAACCGGATATTTTGCTGGAAGCGATTGATGCCGACGTGATCAAAACCTATGTGGAACTGGGGCTGGGGGTCGGCATTATCGCCGGTATGGCGTTCGACGCTGAGCGCGATAAACATTTGCGTGCGATTCCGGCCGGACATTTGTTCGGTATGAATGTTTCCCGCGTCGCGCTGAAACAGGGTGCGTATCTGCGCAGTTATGTCTACACCTTTATCGAATTACTGAATCCGACACTGAGCCGCAAAATGGTGGATCAGGTCATGCAGGGGCAGAAAGACAGTTACGACCTGTAAAGTGCCGGTGTTGTGGCAGCAGGTGTTCTCGGACAGGGATGAATACGAGGCGAAAGTTCTAGTATTGTCCCTCCAGTCGGCCACATGCTACAGTTGCGCGCGGTTAATAATCTGATTGAGGAGACGACAATGGATCTGCAAGCATGTACAGAAGCAATTCGCACGAAAGTTGGTAACGACAGCGGCCTGAACGCAACCCTGAAATTTGATTGCGGCGCGGACGGCGTAGTATTTGTTGACGCAACTACCGTACCTAACGTTGTCAGCAACGACAACAACGATGCAGCCTGCACCATCACCATCGCACTGGCGGATCTGGGCGCATTGCTGACTGGTCAGCTGAACCCGATGAACGGCTTCATGATGGGTAAACTGAAGGTTGCTGGCGATATGGGTATCGCAATGCGTTTGCAATCTGTGGTTTAAGCAAACCCTGTATTACCGTAACGCAGCGGCATCTTGCCGTAGCGCTGCGAAAGACAAAAACACCGCTTCCTGATTCAGGACGCGGTGTTTTTTTATGTCTGTCTATGTCTTTAGAAAACGCAGGATGGCGATGCCGGTGCAGGAAAATGTTTTCACTTCATCGTTTGTCCGGCAGATTCCGTTTGCCGGAAGTGCGCCGGACGCAGACCGGACGCCGGATGGGGCTCCGTTTCAGGCCGGTTTTTGACCGGAATGCGGATTCTGGCACAGCGATCCGGCGGTCGTCGGCAGAAACTCCGGCCGTCACAAAATCACAGATGACGATTTCCGCACAGTTAAGCGCCTTTTCCATACGGATACGTTGCTGTTCGCCGTTGCTCCGGAGTGCGGTATTACAGCATCAGTGCAGCAGTCGCCAGTGCTGAGCTGCCATCCGGATGTAAGGCATCAAAGCAGCGGGTACAATGCGCGCAGAACAAGTGCGTTCGTCGTACGTGCCGGTATTTCAGCAGTAATTGCAGCGATGATTCCGGGCAGTAAGGGCAATGTTCGCGCATGTAACCGGCAGCGTCGGTATCAGGCGTCATATACTGACCTTCAATAATTTCGCCATCGATGACTTCGCGCGGGTCCAGCTCTATCAGAATAAATGCCGGGCTGTATTGTTGTCTGCGTTCAGGACCGTGATAGGTGGAACGCGGGGATGCGGCGTACACAGGATTCATGACGACACCAGAGAAAGTGAAACTGTTCCCGTTCTAGTTCGCAGAAAGCAAAAGAGCAAGGTAAGAAATGCAAATCCAAGAAAATCCTGACACGCATCAAGTAATGCTGCTGCCATCCGGTCTGCACTTCGGGGTGCAAGAAGGCGAGACCGTGTTGCTGGCGGCATTGCGTCAGCACATTACTATGCCAAGTTCCTGCCGCAACGGTACCTGCCGGGCCTGCATGTGCCGTAAGCAGGCGGGTGAGGTCCGTTATCTGATTGACTGGCCAGGCCTAAGTCCGGATGAAAAAGCCGAGGGCTGGATACTGCCCTGCGTTGCCACCCCACTTACTGCGCTGGCGTTGCAGGTTCCGCTGGCAAAGCGGAAGTCCCCGGCCTGATCCATGCAGCAGAGGCGGAAGTGCAGACGGCGGGTACCGCCAGTCCGCGATGCCAGCAAGGGCTGGACTGTGCCGGCATGAATGCCGGAATGCCGCGCTGGTTCAGTCTGACCGGTTTGGTATCAAAGGCAATCACACCTTGGCGGTCAATTTCCAGACGTGCAATCCAGCCACGGGTTTGCGGTTCATTGTCCAGCGAATCGATCAGAAAATTGCCGAGGCTGTAAATAATCGGTTTGCCACGGTAAATTTCGGTCTCCTGCGTCACATGCGGATGGCCGCCGACGACCGCAGTAGCGCCGGCATCAATCATTTTGTAAGCGAGTTCCCGTTGCCTTTTGCTAGCGACACGCTCGTTTTCCCAGCCCCAGTGCATGAACGGAATCACAATATCAGCGCGCTGCTGTTCAATAGCGTGGCGGATATCCAGAATTACCTGTTCATCTTCGCTCCAGGCCACTCCGGGCGTGTCTGAGGTGGCTTCAAAACTGCGCGGCATAAATTCGTTGTAGGCGAGAATAGCAATCCGCAAACCCTGTTTTTCGATGATGAGAGGCTGATGCGCGTCACGCAGATTTTTTCCGCCACCCACGGTCATGAATCCCGCTTTGCGCGTATGTTCCAGCGTATCCAGAAACGCCGTTTTGCCAAAATCACCGGAATGGTTATTGGCAACAGATAGCACCTCGAAATACGGCTTCAGTAATTTCAGTGTGACAGGATGGGCGCGGAAGGTAAAAATCTTGCGACCACGTTCACCACGCAGCGACACCACACTTTCCAGATTGCCGATACGCAGATCGGTAGAGGTCAGGATGTCGCTGACACCGCGCAGCGGATCGCGGCCTTTTTTCATCATATTGCCCGGAATGCCATCCGGTACGATGTCGCCGGCAAACAGCAAAGTCAGTCCTTTTTCCTGCGGTAGCGGGGAATGGTCGGCGCTGACTGCGGTGCCGGTCAGTCCAGCCAGTAACAAACCAGCGCAAAGGCGTGTGAATAAGTGTTTTTTCATCGCGGGAATTCAGATAACGGTGGTGTGCTGATGACGGCGGGCTGTCGCTTACTGCGGCGGGTTGTATAAATCGCAGGCGTACTGAAGGATGCGCTCTAATTCGCCGGCGTACAGCAGATTATCCGGCGTGAGCTTATATACTTGCGGGCTGTAGGCAAACGGCCCTGTATAGCTGGCCTGATGCACCGGAATATCGCCGCCATCGCGCTGCAGATAGGCGTACAGTTTGATGTAATCGATTTTTCCGGGTTTGCCGACCATCACGGCTTTAAAGCGGAAACGGCCTTCGATGTCGGTTTCCGGTACGGAATACGGGTCAACAACGATGTGCGTCTGAAGACTGACAGTGGTGCTGGCATAGGTAACCTTGCAGCGCAGCTCCGGCTGCATGCCGGTTTCCTGCGCAAACACAGCTTGTGACAAAAGAAGGCTGAGCGTCAGTAATCCGGTCTTCACGTGCATGTTTGTCAGCTTGTTATTCATATCGGATCAGCGATTATGCGCGGACAAAACCGGAATGCAAAGTACATCCGCATACTTGCTGTATATGTTTGTTGTAAGCCGGTCAGCTCCTGCTGCATTGATCAGGCCAGTCAATATCCTTCAACATCTTATTAATTAAAAAGATATGCATACCAATGCGGAATTTCATCAGTATTTACATCATGTGCTGGAAGAGAAAATTCCTTTCTGCAAGTTACTGGGCATGAAGCTGACCGATCTGAACGCAGATCATCCGAAATTAACAATACACAAGCAGCCTGAGCTGATAGGGAATTTCTCTCAGGGCATGCTGCACGGCGGTGTGATTGCTTCGGTGCTCGACAGCATCGGTGCAGTTGGCGTCCTGCTCAAAATGGCGCAGCAGACACCACGTCAGACAGCGATGGAACAGGTCGCGGAATTCGCGCAAATGAGCACAATTGATTTGCGTATCGACTTTCTGAAGCCTGCGCGTGGTGAGGTGTTTATTGCATCTGCTGAAGTTACGCGCTTAGGCCGGCGGGTGGCCAATGTGCTGATGCAAATGCACGATCAGGAAGGTGTACGCATTGCGACAGGGGCAGCCGCATTTATTCTGCACGGCAAAGCCTGAAGCCGTAGCTGCGAGTTTAACATCAGTTCACATTCGGATTACTTTTGATCTCCTAGCATGAGGGGAGACGCTGTTCAGCGTCATCCACAGATTGCAGGAGTTCGCTATGAGTATCCGTCTTGAAATGCAGGATCAGGTCGCACGCATCCTGATCTCCCATCCGGCAAGGATGAATGCGCTGGGTGAAGCGCAAATCCGTCAGCTGGAACAAATTTCCCATGAGCTTGGCGAAAGAGCCGGTCTGCGCGTGATTTTGCTGAAAGCGGAAGGCGAAGTCTTTGGTGCGGGCGGCGATTTGCGCGGGCTGGCGCAGGAGGGAGGAGTGCAGCCGCGGCGGCTGGCAGAGGCGACTGCCGTGTTTTCTGCGGCTATGCTGCGCTTGCAACAATTGCCTGCCATCATGATTGCGGGCGTGCATGGCTATGTCGGTGGCTCCAGTTTTGCGATGATGAACTTCGCCGATATGGTGATTGCTGCGCAGTTCACACGGTTTAACACCGGTTATATGCGCTTTGCTTCGGGGCCTGACGGTGCGATGAGCTGGTGGCTGCCGCGGCTGGCGGGTTACCGTCAGGCATTACAATGGCTGTTGCTGGCAGAAAATCTGACGCCGGAAGAGTTGCAAGCAGCCGGGCTTATAAATCTGGTTGTACCGGATGAACAGTTAAACGATGTACTGGAGAAGATGGCAGCGCGGATTCTGCGGGCGCCGCCACAATGTGTTTCCGCCCTTAAAAAACTGTTACTGGCGTCTCAGAACAACAGTATTGAACAGCAAATGGCGATGGAAACCGAGGCGATGGCAAGTCTTGCTGCTTCGCCGGATTTTCAGGAAGGCATACGTGCATTTGCTGAAAAACGGGCGCCCCGGTTTGGTCTGGGGCCCTTGCGTTAAATGTCATCAAATTAACGTTTCTGAATCGGACATTTAAACTTTTGGCTATGAAATGCGACATTTGGATCAACTTTAACTGTTTTATTTGACTTAGCCGGAATAAATGTGCGTATAATCGGATTCGTCGTTGAAATTCAAAGTGGTTTTGCAGTATCGGTCTGTCATTTCTTACTGAGGTTGAAACGATTTTGGGCATTTGCCTCAACTCAATTTTTTTGGAAATATCATGGCACAAGGTACTGTTAAATGGTTTAACGATGCAAAAGGTTTCGGTTTCATTACACCTGATGAAGGTGGCGAAGACCTGTTCGCGCACTTCTCCGCGATCCAGTCTAACGGCTTCAAATCTCTGAAAGAAAACCAACGCGTTTCTTTCGAAGTAACTACTGGCCCTAAAGGCAAGCAAGCTTCTAACATCGTTCCACTGTAATTCTTACAGTCGATACGCTGAATAAAAAATCCTCGCATTCGCGGGGATTTTTTTTCGCCTGTTGCTTGAGTATTACGCAGGAATTCGTCTGACAAAACACACAATCGCAAAGATGTCGTATTGAGCATAATTTGATTTCAGTGCTATTGTTCATTATCAAGACTTTTTGGTAAGAAGTTTGTATCCTCCGTGTTGCTCTATAGAAAATCATTACAGGAAAACTGCATATGTTTAATCTGACAATTCGCATGCGGCTGATTGCCACAATGTCTTTTATGGCCGTGATGCTGGTCATCGGGGGACTGATGGGGATGGCCGGTGTGCGCAACGGCAACGGTATTATTGAGGAAATCTTAACGAACCAGATGCCATCGATGGAAATGCTGGCGAATTCCCGCGTGGCACTGCTGCGTTCCCGGACCGCTATCGACCGTGCGATTGCGCACCCTGAGCATCCGAACTTTAAAGAAAACCTTGACCGCTCTGTGAAATTCAAGGAGCAATCGGATAAGGCAATGCAGGATTACCTGAAGCTGCCGCAAACGCCGGAAGAAAAGAAGTTGTCCGATGAAACGGTCGCAGCACGTGAAGCTTACCTCAAGGATTTCGATAAAATGGTGTCCGCGCTGAAAGCCGGAAACCGTGACGAAGCAGATGCGATCAATATGGAGATCGCTGCGAAGTCATATTCTGCTTATGCTGATAAAGTGTCTGCACTGAATGACTATCAGGTCAAAGTTGTGCATGACATGTATGACGATACCCGCCAGTTTTTTAAAGTGTTTGTATGGGTGGATGTGTTGGGCGTATTGGGTGGTCTTATCGCCGTATTTATCTCTGCGCATTTCCTGTTACGCGCAATTTCTCACCCGTTGCATCAGGCACTGCGTCAGTTCAAATCCATTGGTGACGGCGATCTGACGCAGCAGCTGCGTCCGGAATCTAAGGACGAAATGGGCGAACTGATTTCCGGTCTGGAAAATATGCGTCAGTCGCTGGTGCAGACCGTGACGATGGTACGTCAGAGCAGTGGTTCGATAGCAGTGTCGGCACAGGAAATTGCAGAAGGCAATATGGATTTGTCTTCCCGTACCGAACAACAGGCTGCCAGCCTGGAAGAAACTGCTTCCTCGATGGAAGAATTGACATCTACTGTGCAGCAAAATGCTGACAATGCACGTCAGGCAAATACGCTGGCGGTACGCGCTTCGGAAGTGGCAACCCGTGGTGGTCAGGTGGTGGGCAATGTGGTGCACACCATGGCGTCTATTAAGGAAAGCTCGCAAAAAATTGTCGATATTATCGGCGTGATTGACGGCATTGCATTCCAGACCAATATTCTGGCGCTGAATGCTGCGGTGGAAGCGGCACGTGCGGGTGAACAGGGCCGTGGTTTCGCGGTGGTGGCGAGTGAAGTGCGTAGTCTGGCGCAGCGTTCAGCGGGCGCAGCGAAAGAGATCAAAGAACTGATCGGCACGTCGGTAGAGAAAGTCGAAGAGGGTGCAGCGCTGGTGGATAACGCCGGTAAAACCATGGATGAGATCGTCACCTCGATTAAGAGTGTGGCGGACATCATGGCGGAAATCACTGCCGCCAGTGCGGAGCAGCGTGATGGTATCCAGCAGGTAAATCAGGCTGTGACCAAAATGGATGAATCGACACAGCAAAATGCGGCACTGGTGGAAGAGGCCGCGGCAGCAGCCGGCAGTATGCGCGAACAGGCTAATCTGCTGAATCAGGCTGTCGGTATTTTCAAAGTGGAACAGGGTCAGAGTTACGACTTCGACCGCTCTGCAGCGGAACCCATTATTGCAGCCGCACCGGCTGTGAAGCCTGCAGCGCGTACCGCAGCAAAACCGGCGGCCCGTCCGGCAGTGAAATCGATTCCGGCATCTAAACCAAAAGATGATGGTGGCGACTGGGAAGAGTTCTGACCTGGTTGCCGGTTTGTGCCGGTAAGTTTGTGCAGTAAAGCAACATTATTCAATGATAAGAAAGCGCCGTTTTCTGTACTGAAAACGGCGCTTTTGTTTTGCGGATTAGCTGCGCTGAAGGTGTCGGCTTTATTGTGGTCTGTGCGTCAGAATTTCCAGAGGCTTCGCTGTCAGTATCAGGCGGTTAGCGGAGGGGCAAACAAAAGCGCGCAACGCAGCCGGAAATTGCCTGAAAATGCCTTAAATGCGGATTCTGGCATAGCGATCCGGCGGTCGTCGGCAGAAAGTCTGGGCCTCCGGAAATACCTGATGACGACAGCTGCATAGTAATGGCTGTGTAAATGCTGTGCGAAGACACAGTCCTGAAACCACAGCTTGCCGGATCGCTGATTCAGTGCAGCTTATTTGCGCCAGTAATCCGGCAGCGCATAGGCCTGCCGTAAAAAGTCGATGAAAGCACGGATGCGGAATGGCAAATGCCGGCGCTGGGCAAAAATCGCGTAAATATCATTGCCCGGTGCAGTGAATTCATCGAGCACGGTAACCAGCTTGCCGGATTCGATTTCGGTGCCGACTTCCCACATCGAGCGCCACGCCAGACCGCGTCCGGCCAGCGCCCAGTCGTGCAGCACTTCGCCATCGTTGCAGACCATATTTCCTTCGACTTTGATCGTCACATTTTTGCCGTTCTGCCGGAAAGTCCAGCCGCGCTGGCTGCCGTCCGCACTAAAGGCCAGACAATTGTGCGACATCAGATCGTCCAGCGTGCGCGGTCTGCCGTGTTTGCTCAGATAATCCGGCGAAGCGACGACGACCCGTTTGTTATCGGCCAGCTTTACGCCTATCAGGTTGGAGTCGCTGAGCGCGGCGATGCGAATCGCCACGTCGATGCCTTCACCGATCAGATCCACCACACGGTCGTTCAGGCTCAGAGTCAGCTCTAAGCCCGGATGCAAATCCAGAAATGCGGGAATCAGCGGTGCCACATGCTGACGCCCGAAACCGGCCGGTGCGGATATGGTCAGTGCGCCGCTGGCAGTGGCACTGCGTTCCGATACCTGCGCTTCTGCCTCCTCCAGTTCGGCCAGAATGCGCTGACAATCTTCAAGAAATGAACTGCCCTCGTGTGTCAGGGCAATTTTACGGGTGGTGCGTTGTAAGAGTTTGACACCGAGTCTTTCTTCTAATGCGTCCAGCCGGCGGCTGATCATGGCCGGTGCCACGCCTTCCGCCCGCGCCGCTGCTGACAGGCTGCCTCGTGACGCAACCTCAGCAAAAGTGCTGATTTGTTTGAACTGATCCATCTCGTGGATTCCCCCAAAGTGTTCTTTGTTTTTGTTATGAACTGCATATTTTTCTTATTTTTGCGTAAAAGTAAAAGATAAAGTGATAAATCTCCCTCTTTATGTTGGTTTTGATTGAATATACTGTAGTGGAACGCAACGATTACCAGGATAAAGGTGAAGCTTATGCCGGCACGTGCAGTGATTTTTGATGCTTACGGCACCTTATTTGATGTCTACGCGCTGGCGTCCACGGCGGAACGTTTTTATCCCGGTGCAGGAACGGCACTCGCACAATTGTGGCGCACTAAGCAGATTGAGTACACCCAGTTGCGCACCATGTGTTGTATGTATAAGCCATTTTGGGAAGTCACGCAGGATGCACTGGTATTCAGCTGCCGCAAACTCGGGCTGGCGCTGAATATCGAAGCGCAGAACGCGCTGATGGGGGAATACGCCCGTTTGCCGGTGTTTCCCGAATGCGAACAGGTATTACAGCAACTGCGGACGATGCCGCTGACGCTGGCGATTTTATCGAACGGCACCACGCCGATGCTGCAGTCCGCACTGGAAGCCGCGGGATTGCGCAGCTACTTTCATCATGTGTTGTCGGCAGACAGCGTACAGAAATATAAAACGGCACCGGAGGTCTATCAGATGGGTCCGGATGTGCTGGGGCTGGCAGCGCGGGACATTCTGTTTGTGTCAGCGAATGGCTGGGATGCCTGCGGTGCAGGCTGGTTCGGTTACACCACATTCTGGGTGAACCGCCAGCAGGCACCGGCGGAAGAACTGGGTGTATTGCCGCAGGGCACGGGCAATAGCTTGCAGGATGTAGTGAATTTTTTATCGTCAAACCTTTAAATTTTGAAACGGATGGAGACCCGCATGACTACAATCAGCTTGCCGGAAGGCGTACAGATTACCGCCGACATCAAACCCGGCTATGAACAGATTCTGACCACCGAAGCCCTGAGCTTTGTCGCGAAACTGAGCCGCGCATTTGAAGAGCGCCGCCAGTCGCTGCTGCAAGCCCGCATCGAACGCGCCAAACGCATGGATGCCGGTGAGCGTCCGGACTTTCTGGAATCCACCCGCCATATCCGCGAAGGTGACTGGACGATTGCGCCGCTGCCAAAAGCGCTGGAATGCCGCCGCGTGGAAATCACCGGCCCGGTTGAGCGCAAGATGGTGATCAATGCGCTGAATTCCGGTGCCGACAGCTACATGACGGACTTTGAAGATTCAAATACCCCAAACTGGGATAACCAGATTCAGGGGCAGATCAATATGCGCGATGCCGTACGCCGCACGATCAGTCTGGAACAAAATGGTAAACACTATGTACTGAACGACAAAGTGGCGACACTGGTGGTGCGTCCGCGTGGCTGGCATCTGGATGAAAAGCATGTGCTGGTCGATGGCAAACGCATTTCCGGCGGTATTTTCGATTTCGCGCTGTTCCTGTTCCACAATGCCAAAGAACAACTGGCACGCGGCGCCGGTCCGTATTTCTATCTGCCGAAAATGGAATCCCATCTGGAAGCGCGTTTGTGGAACGACATTTTCGTGATGGCGCAAAACGAGCTGGGTTTGGCGCAAGGCACGATCAAAGCCACCGTTCTGATTGAAACCATCGTCGCGGCGTTTGAAATGGATGAAATCCTGTACGAACTGCGTGAACACAGTTCCGGTCTGAATGCCGGTCGCTGGGATTACATCTTCTCCTGTATCAAAAAATTCAAAAACGACCGCGACTTCTGTCTGGCGGACCGCGGCAAAGTCACGATGACCGCGCCATTCATGCGTGCGTATGCATTGCTGTTGCTGAAAACCTGCCACAAACGTAATGCACCGGCGATTGGCGGTATGTCTGCGCTGATCCCGATCAAAAATGATCCTGAGAAAAATGAAGTTGCCATGGGCGGTGTGCGTTCCGACAAAGCCCGCGATGCGACCGATGGTTACGACGGCGGTTGGGTTGCCCATCCGGGACTGGTCGATCTGGCGATGACCGAGTTCAAAAAAGTGCTCGGCGATGCGCCGAATCAAATCAGCAAACAACGTCCGGACGTGCAAACCACAGCGGCCGATCTGCTGAACTTCCAGCCGGAAACGCCGATTACTGAGGCCGGTCTGCGTTACAACATCAACGTCGGTATTCACTATCTGGGTGCATGGCTGGCGGGTAATGGCTGCGTACCGATTCACAATCTGATGGAAGATGCAGCAACCGCAGAAATCTCTCGTTCTCAGGTATGGCAATGGATACGCACACCGAAAGGCGTGCTGGAAGATGGCCGTAAAGTGACTGCGGAGATGGTGAAAGCCATGATTCCGGAAGAACTGGTCAAAGTGAAAGCAGTTGCCGGTGACGGCGCAACATACGACCGTGCCGCGCAGATTTTTGAAGAAATGTCGACCTCTGACAATTTCGCCGAATTCCTGACGCTGCCACTGTACGAAGAAGTCTGATCTGTACAGCGAATAAAAGGCTGACAGCAGCGCTTGCGCTGACGCAGTGAATCCATAAAAAAACCGGTATGGCGCAGGCTGTACCGGTTTTTTTATCGGGGCAGGGCAATGCGGCATGCTATTCTTCGCCCCATCTGAGAAAGGAAGCTTTATGTCACCACGTCGTGTCACCAACGAACAGGTCATTGCCGCAACCACCAACTGGCTGGAAAAAGCAGTGATCGGACTCAATCTCTGCCCGTTTGCCAAAGCGGTGCATGTCAAACAGCAAGTGCGCTATGTCGTCAGCGAGGCAGAAACACCGGAAGAACTGGTCGAAGTCTTGCGGCAGGAACTGGAAGTGCTGGCCGAAGCCAATCCGGAGAAAACCGAAACCACGCTGCTGATCCATCCGTATGTGCTGAACGATTTTCTGGATTTTAATGATTTTCTGGATGTCGCCGATGCGCTGCTGGAAGAGCTGGATCTGGATGGCATACTGCAGATTGCGAACTTCCATCCGGATTATCAGTTTGCGGATTCGGAGCCGGGCGATATCGAAAACTATACCAACCGCTCGCCGTATCCGACTCTGCATTTGCTGCGCGAAGAAAGCATAGACCGCGCCGTGGATGCGTTTCCGGATGCCGCCGCCATCTTTGACCGCAATATGGCGATGATGCGTAAACTGGGCCATGAAGGCTGGTACGATTTGCTGGATGGTAAGCTCGATCCGGCCAGCGTGAAACCGGAACAGGATCAGTAAGCTGTGTTCCGGTATCGGTGTCGTACCGTTAGTGATATCTGAACACCTGCAAAAATGAAGCGCCGTTGTGCACAGCACCACGGCGTTTTTTCGTTCAGAAGCAGATAAATCGTTTACTGCTTTTCCGGTGTGCGCGAAAACCGCGTTTAAGCGACTGATTTCTTATATCCATATACCGCAGATGCATATGGTGCATATCAGTGCCTGTTATGCAGGAATTGGCATGCAGCTTCGCCACATCAACTGAGCTGTGCCGCTTTTTACTGAAATTTCAGGGGGTATGTGGCAAAACATGGCAATTGTCTCAGTAAATACGCGGGCTTTTAAATATACCCCCTGGGGTATATTTTCATTGAAATCCGCATCAGAAACGGCTGTGCAGACCAGTTGCAACAAGTGTGCCGCCGGACAGCGGTAAACAGGCATTTTTTTGCAGGATTTCTTTACAAAATTCGATAAATTGCGATTTTGAAATCGAAAAACCTAAGAAAATTTACTCGGGCTTTGCCTTGTTATTTTGCAGGGCAGCATGTAGAGTTAGGGGTTGATTTACGGCTTTTTTTCACCCCCCTTTCAGTCTTGTACATCTATGGCTTTAATCGTTCACAAATACGGTGGCACCTCGATGGGCTCAGTCGAGCGCATCAGGAATGTCGCTAAACGCGTTGCCAAATGGCATGATGCCGGTCACCAGATCGTTGTGGTGCCTTCGGCCATGTCCGGCGAAACCAACCGTCTTCTGGGTCTGGCAAAGGAATTGTCCGCCGATCCGACACCGCGTGAACTTGATATGATTGCCGCAACCGGTGAACAAGTCTCTGTCGGTCTGCTGGCCATCGCGTTGCAGGCAATCGGCAAAGATGCGGTCTCGTATGCGGGCTGGCAAGTTCCGATCAAAACAGACTCTGCCTATACTAAGGCGCGCATTTCTTCTATCGATGATAAGAAAGTAAAGGCAGATCTGGACGCCGGCCGCATCGTGATTATTACCGGCTTTCAGGGTGTGGATGATCTGGGTAATATTACGACGCTGGGTCGCGGCGGTTCTGATACTTCAGCGGTTGCCGTTGCGGCAGCACTGCAGGCACAGGAATGCCTGATTTACACCGACGTAGACGGTGTCTACACCACTGATCCACGTGTGGTGACAGATGCCCGCCGTCTGAAAACCATTACCTTTGAAGAAATGCTGGAAATGGCATCGCTGGGCTCTAAAGTTTTGCAAATCCGCTCTGTGGAATTTGCCGGTAACTACCGCATGCCAACCCGCGTACTCTCATCGCTGACCGACCCGTTAATGCCGCTGGAAGAAGAAGCTGCTTCCGGCACCCTGATTTCGTTTGAGGAAGATACAAATATGGAACAAGCAACCGTCACTGGCATCGCGTTTAACCGTGATGAGGCGAAGATCACCGTCCTGTGCGTACCGGATCGTCCGGGCATTGCTTACCAGATCCTCGGCCCTGTAGCGGATGCCAATATCGAAGTCGATATGATTATCCAGAACCAGTCCGTTGAAGGCAAAACAGACTTTACATTCACCGTACCGCGCGCAGATTACAACAAAGCGATGCAGGTATTGCAGGACAGTGTGCGTGAACATGTTGGTGCAACCAATATCGTTGGCGACAGCAAAGTATCCAAAGTGTCCGTGGTCGGCGTTGGTATGCGCAGCCACGTTGGCATCGCGTCCCAGATGTTCCGTACTTTGTCGGAAGAAGGTATCAATATCCAGATGATTTCGACTTCCGAAATCAAAATCTCCGTCCTGATCGACGAGAAATATATGGAGCTGGCAGTACGTGCGCTGCATAAAGCCTTCGGTCTGGAAAACGCGTAAAAAGTTGCCCGTATCAACACAATTTTGTGTGCGGGCAGTTGACCAAATGCGGTTGAGCAGATATTATCTTGGTCTCAACTGCGATCCACAGTAATGTGGTCGTTAGTGTGGAGACGTGGCCGAGTGGCCGAAGGCACCTCCCTGCTAAGGAGGCATCTGGGGTAACCTGGATCGTGAGTTCGAATCTCACCGTCTCCGCCAGAATATAAGCCTCTGAACTCTGTTCAGAGGCTTTTTTCTTTTCTGTCTGCGATATCTTCCTTTTTCTTCCCTTTGTTTGCCGCCAAAATCCGGGTCGGCATGTTTCGTCTGATATATCCTGCTTCATCCGTCGTGCATTTCCCGCTCACTCTCCGTCGGATGTCGCGGCGCGGCAGACATAAAACGCGTAAAAATGCTGTAAATTTTCCGGTGCCGGCGGGAAGTGTTGCGTAAACTTTCTATTCAATGTGAATTTCATATGACAAGATTGAATTTCGCGCCGAATTGGCCTATTGTGCAATGCACCATTAACTTCAAGGTATGCAATTGGGAACAGAACATGGAAAAAGCAGCCTCAAAGCGCTGACGCTGGCTGCAATCGGTATCGTTTATGGTGATATCGGAACCAGTCCGCTGTACACGATGAAGGAAATCTTTTCGGCGGAACACGGACTGGCTGTCAATCCGGACAATATTTTTGGCGTCGTTTCTCTGATTTTGTGGGGCTTAATCATTATCGTGGCCCTCAAATATGTGACCCTGATTCTGCGGGCACATAATCGTGGTGAAGGCGGGATCATGGCGCTGACGGCGCTGGCACTGGAATCGGTCGGTAAAAAATCGGCATGGCATTTTCCTTTGCTGGTACTCGGGCTGTTTGGCGCAGCTTTGTTTTTCGGTGATGGTGTCATTACGCCGGCGATTTCTGTGCTTTCAGCAATCGAAGGGCTGGAAGTGGCGACGCCGGCATTTCAGCCATTCGTTGTGCCGATTACGCTGACTGTACTGGTGGCGTTGTACGCGGTGCAATCCAAGGGGACAGCGGGGATCGGTAAATGGTTTGGTCCAATCATGCTGATCTGGTTTTTCTCGCTGGCAGCGATGGGTGTTTATAACATCATTAAGAATCCGGTTATTCTGGAGGCGCTGAATCCATTCCGTGCACTGGAATTTCTGAATCGCCATCGCTTTGCGGCATTTCTGGCGCTGGGTGCGGTAGTGCTGGCGCTGACCGGTGCAGAAGCGCTGTATGCTGACATGGGGCACTTCGGCGCTAAGCCGATTCGTTTTGCGTGGTTCATGATTGTGTTTCCGGCGCTGGCGCTGAATTATCTGGGGCAGGGCGCATTGCTGCTGGCTAATCCTGCAGCGGCTGAAAATCCGTTTTATTCTCAGCTCGGTGCCTGGAGTATTTATCCGCTGGTGATTTTGTCCGCGACGGCAACGGTGATTGCTTCTCAGGCCACCATTTCCGGTACGTTCTCTATGACCAAGCAGGCGATTTCGCTGGGTATTCTGCCGCGTATGGAAATTATTCATACTTCCGCAAAAGAGATTGGTCAGATTTATATTCCGGCGATTAACTGGATGCAGCTGGCAGCCGTGGTTGCTGCGGTGATTGGCTTCGCATCGTCTTCCAAGCTGGCAGCTGCTTACGGTATTGCGGTAACCGGCACCATGCTGGTGACATCGCTGCTGACTTTCTTCGTGATTCGTTACGGCTGGAAATACAATCTGCTGCTGTGTCTTGCGTCGACCAGTTTCTTCCTGTTTATCGACATTTCTCTGTTCTCCGCGAATGCTCTGAAATTCTTTCACGGGGGCTGGTTCCCGATTCTGCTCGGCGTGATTATGTTCACCATCATGATTACCTGGAAGCGCGGACGTGAGCTGGTGTTTGAGAACCTGAAAAAGCATGCAATTCCGCTGGAAGATTTTCTGGAGTCCCTGTTTGTTTCTCCTCCGGTACGTGTGCCGGGCACGGCAGTGTTTCTGCGTGGTGAGGCAGACGGTGTGCCGCATGCGTTGCTGCATAATCTGTCGCACAACAAGATTGTTCATGAGCGCATTGTTTTCCTGACGCTGCGTAATAAGGAGATTCCGTGGGTGCCGTTTAACGAGCGGATTCAGGTAACGGATCTCGGGCATAACTGTTTTCAGGTCGATGTGAATTACGGTTTTAAGAATGAGCCGGATATTCCGAATGCGCTGGAGCTGTGCGCGCAGCACGGACTGAGCTTTGAGCCGATGGAGACCTCGTACTTCATCGCACGTCAGACGATCGTGTCCCGTCCGGGTAGCGGCATGGTTGGCTGGCGTGAGTGGTTGTTTGTGACGATGTCGCGCAATGCGCGTGATGCTGCTGACTTCTACCGCATTCCTAGCAACCGCGTGATTGAAGTCGGTTCGCAGGTGGAAATCTGATTCCTGCCTGCCACCTCTTTACAATTGGCAACGCATTGGGCTATAATCTTGTTCTTCGCGGCCGTAGCTCAGCTGGATAGAGTACTTGGCTACGAACCAAGGGGTCGTGGGTTCGATTCCTGCCGGCCGCACCAGTATTAAGAAAAAGGATTAGATGAAAATCTGGTCCTTTTTTGTTTTGTCCGGCGAAACTGCGCATGTCTGCGTCGTGCGTCCTGAGTATCCGGCGGACGATTGCGGATAAAGCTCTTTTTGCTGTAGGGGCTGGAAAATTGCAATCGCTTCTGATATAGTTTCGTTCTCTGCGCGGCCGTAGCTCAGCTGGATAGAGTACTTGGCTACGAACCAAGGGGTCGTGGGTTCGATTCCTGCCGGCCGCACCAGCTTTAAGAAAAAGGATCAGATGAAAATCTGGTCCTTTTTTGTTTTGCGCGTTTGAAAATGACTGAGGCTGGATTGCATTTCTGCAGTTTTTGGGAAGTACGAAATTGCCGGATATCGCAATTAACGAGGCGGCCCAGGGAGTTCCCGAATTTACATTGCAGCTATGGAAGCGATGATTCGATTGCAGAATTGCGTATTTAGTCGCGCTGTTCCGTGCCAGTGAGTTTTCCGGATAAAAGCGTTGCGCATGAAGAAATTTCCGTCGCGGACTGGCTTTTTTAGCCGGAGTCGTGCATAATACATGTCTTCGCGGCCGTAGCTCAGCTGGATAGAGTACTTGGCTACGAACCAAGGGGTCGTGGGTTCGATTCCTGCCGGCCGCACCAGTATTAAGAAAAAGGATCAGATGAAAATCTGATCCTTTTTTGTTTTCGGAAAGCGTTTTATCAGATTGTGTCCAGCTTTTGCTGCCATCGCTATGCAATGGCAGCGTACGACGAAGTGTCAGGAAATAGCCAGCAGACTGTTGCGCAGATTCCAGTTATCCGGTGCGTGCTGGTTCAGTGATGTTCGCTGAAATTGTTTGCGTGAGCCATCTTCCGGTGCGCTGAATGATTGCATCATGCGATGCAATTGCTGGGTATCCGGCAGCATTGTTCCGAGAAATTCAATCTGATCATCAACTTGAACCAGAATTGTCGGGAAGTTTTCGATATCGATGTCTTCCACCAGACTGGCCTGATCTTCAATATCGATCCAGCAAAAGCATTTGTCCGGATGTTTCTCTGCCAGTGCTTCAAATGCACTGCGATAGGCGTTACAGGTATCGCACCACGCGGCGCAGAGGCAGGCAACCAGCCAGCGGCTGTTCGGTAAATGTTCCTGAATGCTGTCAGGGTGCAGAGATAAAACGGTCATAAATAATAGTCAGATGCAGGGATGTGGCAAATGTCCTGTCAGGCATAAAGCAAATGCAGATTATGCATGCTGTGTGCGCAAACTGCAGCGCAGTGCCGGATGAAGCAAGTACAATAGCGAAATGACGACAATTTTAGCAATAGAAACCTCGAATGAGTTTGCCTCTGCCGCTTTATTGCGCGATGGCAAACTGTCTTTCATTGATATCCCTTCTGCGGAAACGCATTCTGAAGCCAGCCTGCCAGCCATGCAGCGCCTTCTCGGCGATGCCGGCATTGCTTTGCAGGATTGTGATGCAATTGCATTCGGTTGCGGACCGGGTGCATTTACTGGTGTACGTACCGCGTGCGGGCTGGTGCAGGGCATGGCTTACGGCGCAGATTTGCCGGTAGTGCCGGTAGTGACGCTGGAAGCTATGGCGCTGGCTGCTGCTGCACAGCATGGCGATGCGGACTTTCTGTGTTTGCTGGATGCGCGCATGAAAGAAATGTATGCGGCTGTCTGCCGCGTCCGGAATCAGGCTGTTACTGTGATGATTGCGCCGGTACTGACCGCCATTGATGCCGCATTGCTGTCGGACTGGCTGGCGCAGTACCCTTCACTGGTACTGGCGCTGGGACCGGGACTGGACTTGCCGGAGGCTGCGGCAAGCTGTCCGCTGGTACATGCGCGTCCGCATGCTGCCGACGTGGCGCGTATCGGCAGTCAGCGCTTTTT
Organism: Cognatundibacterium squillarum; assembly: GCF_014652435.1. Classification (GTDB taxonomy): domain Bacteria; phylum Pseudomonadota; class Gammaproteobacteria; order Burkholderiales; family Burkholderiaceae_D; genus Undibacterium; species Undibacterium squillarum. The sequence continues at coordinate 99,169 of NZ_BMYU01000009.1, read as the reverse complement.
ATCCGGACAAACGGTCAGTGCTGCAGAGGCGGAGCCGCTCTATCTGCGTAATAAAATTGCACTGACAACGGCTGAGCGCGCATTGCAGGGACGGCCGTAATGCTTTCACAGCAAGTTTCTGTACTGAGTATGGCAGATATTGACTGCCTGTTGCCGGTAGAAGAACAAGCTCACAGCCATCCGTGGACGCGCGGGCATTTCACAGATTCTTTTGTCGCCGCTTATTCAGCCTTTGGCGTGCGCAATACCGAAGGCGACATTCTTGCTTATATGTTTTTGATGCCGGTGCTGGAAGAATTGCATTTACTGAATATTACTGTTCGTCCTGAAGCGCAAGGGAATGGATTTGCCAGAGTGCTGCTCGACTTTATGCAGCAATATGGTCTGGAGCAAGGCTTTGAATCGGTATTGCTTGAGGTGCGTCGATCCAACGCAAGGGCGATTTCTGTGTATCAGTCGGCGGGATTTGCTGAAATCGGCAAACGTAAAAATTATTACCCGGTTGATGCACATACGCGCGAAGATGCAATCGTAATGAGGAAAATACTCTGATGAATCCGGCGTCTGCAGTCCAACAGTTACGGGTTTTCGATGAAATGGGGCTGGGGCCTTTGTGGCTCAGCAAGCATCCTGTACTTGCAGAAACAACGGAAACTGCGGAAGCTCCGGAAACAGCTGTATCCGCAGGAGCCGAAGTTGAGCAACCTGAACTTGCCGAAGTAATGAAGCAGTCTGGGCAAATGACTCCCGCAGATACCGCGCCTGTGGCTACCGCGGCAGATGAGCTGCTGATACCGGAATCGGTGCCAGCCAGTACGGATGACAGCATTGTTGAGGAATTGATGTTCCTGCCGGTTGCGGATGTTCAGCCTTCAGACAGCTCCCGGGTATCGCGTATTCAGTCTATGGACTGGCAGACATTGCAAACAGAAGTTGCTTCCTGTCAGCAATGTGGTTTGTGTCAGGGCAGGGCGAATACGGTGTTTGGTGTCGGCGATTCTGCTGCGCCGTGGTTATTTGTCGGTGAAGGTCCCGGTTACAACGAAAACCTGCAAGGCGAGCCGTTTGTCGGTGCTGCGGGTCAGTTACTCGACAATATGTTGCGCGCACTCGGTATCGCCCGCGGGCAGCGTGCGTATATCGCCAATATCGTGAAATGCCGTCCTACCGATGACAATGGCCGCGACCGTCCGCCATCAGCAGAGGAAGTGGCGGCCTGTTTGCCGTATCTGCAGCGTCAGATTGCGCTGATTCAACCACGCATGATTATCGCGCTGGGTAAAACGGCGGCGGTCAGTCTGCTCGGAATGAGTCCGGAGACGCCGGTCGGACAATTGCGCGGACGCGCCCATCGGTTGAATGGCATCCCACTGGTGGTAACTTACCATCCGGCATATTTACTGCGCAAACCGGCAGACAAAGCCAAAGCCTGGCAGGATTTATGTCTGGCACTGGATCATTTTTCGCCTGAATAAACGTGGATTCTGTTCCGTCCGGCTGGCACAGCTACGCTTCGTATCCATTGCGCGCGCTGTGCTGGCTGCTGTTGTCTCCCCCTTTACTGGACGAGCATGCCCCTTGCTGGCATGGGGCTGCACTGAACCCCGTCTTGCAATTCCCGCGTTTGTGGCAACGTTTGCAAAGTGACCCTGCAGCCGTGCAAGCAGAGCTGGATGCTTTTCTTGCAGAAAAGCCGGTGCGTCGTCTCGGTTTGTATGCAGAGCAATTGCTGGCATTTGCGTTGCAGACGGAAGGGCTGGCTTTTCGTCGTGGCGTACAGATTCACAACGAAAAAGGCATCACTGCCGGTGAGTTTGATTTTCTGCTGGCTGCGAACGACGGATATCGTCATATCGAGCTGGCAACCAAGTTTTACCTGTGCCGTCAGCATCAGCCGGATGCCGGACTGATGCAGTTTCTTGGGCCGAATCTCGCCGATGCGCTGGGTTTGAAAATCCCGAAAATGTTACGCCAGCAAATGCAACTGGGGCAAACGGCACTGGCGCGATCCGTACTGGATCAGCCGGTGTTTTCCGCTGCTGCGATGATCAAAGGCTGGCTGTTTTACCGTCCGCATAATGCGGATGTGCATACACCGGGATTGCATCCTCAGCATGCACGCGGCTTGATTCTGACGATGGGCGAGCTGGCGGCCCTGCAGGAACCGGCATGTCTGTTACCTAAAATGGCCTGGCTGGCACCGGCAATTTGCCCTGAATCTGAAGTGCGTACCGGCGCAGAATGCCTGCCGTTCTTGCAGGCAGAATGGCAAAAGCAGGAAGCACCTTATATGCTGGCAATCCTGAAGGAGCAAAACGGGCAATGGCTGGAGTCCGGCAGGGCGATGGTCATACCGGACAGCTGGGCAGAAAAAGCAATTACCGCTGAACTTGCGTTACAGCGGCAATCGGAATCGATGGCTTAATCAGCCAGTTCAGTGTTTGTGCTCACCGATCAGTGCCACGGAATCAAATTCGCGCTGGTTTGCCGCATGACGGCGCATCACCAGATAGGTTGAGCCGGCAACAAATAAACCGAACATTACAATCACGGTTTTCACATTCAGATCCAGCTTGATCATCAGTGCGTACAGACCCAGCATGGTCAGCACCGACAAATTCTCATTGAAATTCTGTACTGCGATTGAGTGACCTGCACTCATCAGTACGTGTCCGCGATGTTGCAGCAAGGCATTCATCGGTACGACGAAGAAGCCGGCCAGCACGCCTACCAGTATCAGCAGCGGATAAGCTAGCGCCACGTTATGGATGAATATCATCGTCGTCACTACCAGACCCATCGCAACACCCATCGGCATGACGCTCAGAGACTTACGTAAAGGAATGATTTTTGCTGCACCAACTGCGCCCAGCGCAATACCTATGGCAACAACGCCCTGCAGATTGGCTCCTTTATCGAGCGGCATATTCAGTGACTCTTCTGCCCACTTCAGTACGATAAACTGGAGCGTCGCACCTGCACCCCAGAACAGTGTGGTGATTGCGAGCGAAATCTGCCCCAGTTTGTCTTTCCAAAGTACGGTACAGCAGTTCGCGAAATCGGTAATCAGACGTATAGGATTGGTATGCTGGTGTTCATAGACTGCCCCGGTATGCGGGATGCGCAGGTTGAACAATGCAGCCACTGCATACAGCCCCGCGATTACGGTCAGGGCCGCTTCATGTGACGTATTGATTCCGAAGTCGATTACAGGAAAATCGAAAGCAAGCAGGGCGGCAGCGACTTCCGGATTGACCAGTCTTCCCCCCAGTACCGTTCCCATGATAATAGACAGGACGGTTAATCCTTCGATCCATCCATTTGCCGCAACCAGTTTTTCGGCAGGTAAGAGTTCCGTCAGAATGCCATACTTGGCCGGAGAGTAAGCTGCTGCACCCAGTCCGACCACCGCATATGAGATCAGCGGATGGACATGCATGAACATCAGTGCGCAGCCGCCGACTTTGATCAGGTTGGTCATAAACATGACCTTACCCTTCGGCCATGCATCAGCGAAAGCACCGACGAATGCAGCAAGTAAGACGTAAAAGAGGGCGAATACCAGTTTCAGTAACGGCGTCATCCAGCCGGGTGATTCCATGGATGCTAGCAGTTTGATCGCCGCGATCAGCAGAGCATTGTCTGCGAGCGACGAAAAAAACTGCGCCGCCATAATCATATAAAAACCACGTTTCATGCTGGGTATGAGCCTGTTACAAACTGTGTTGGGTGAGCTTTATACCATGAAAAACCGGAAAGACAGCGGAAATAAAACAAGTTCTGCGTCGAATACTGGTTAAAATATCAGTATTTTCCAGTTTCTGACGGCATCGTATGGCAAAAGCAAAGACCCAGTACACCTGCACCGAATGCGGCGGTATTTCTGCGAAATGGGCAGGTAAATGTCCGGCTTGCGGGCAGTGGAATACGATGGTGGAAACCATCATGGAAAGCGCGAATAACCGTTTTGCCGCTTCCCGTCCGCAAAGTCTGGCGCAGACGGCGCCGGTCATGAACTTAACCGATATTGAAGCGGAAGACGTGCCGCGTTTTTCGACTTCGATGGAAGAGTTTGACCGCGTGCTGGGAGGCGGACTGGTTCCCGGCGGAGTGGTGCTGATCGGTGGTGATCCCGGTATCGGTAAATCCACCTTGCTGTTGCAAGCACTGTCGCATCTGGCCCGTATCCGCAAAGTGCTGTATGTCAGCGGCGAAGAATCCGGTGCGCAAATTGCACTGCGTGCCAAACGGTTGGCGGTGGATGCCAACGGAGTACAGTTGCAGGCAGAAATTCAGCTCGAAAAAATTCTGCAAACACTGGCCGAGCATCAGCCGCAAGTCGTGGTGATCGATTCGATTCAGACCCTGTATTCCGAAGCGCTGACGTCGGCACCGGGTTCTGTGGCGCAGGTGCGCGAATGCGCGGCGCAACTGACCCGTATGGCGAAAACCAGCAATATCACCATGATTCTGGTCGGTCATGTGACCAAGGAAGGCGCACTGGCCGGGCCGCGTGTGCTGGAGCATATTGTCGATACGGTGCTGTATTTTGAAGGCGATACACACAGCAGTTTCCGTCTGGTCCGGGCGATCAAAAACCGTTTTGGTGCGGTCAATGAACTCGGTGTGTTTGCGATGACAGAGCGTGGCCTGCGCGGCGTATCGAACCCTTCTGCCTTGTTTTTATCTCAGCATGAAACGCAGGTTCCCGGCTCTTGCGTGATGGTGACGCAGGAGGGAACGCGCCCCTTACTGGTGGAAATTCAGGCGCTGGTGGATGCCGCGTTTTCGCCGAATGCGAAGCGTTTGTCCGTCGGGCTGGAGCAAAACCGGCTGGCGATGCTGCTAGCGGTGCTGCACCGTCATGCAGGCGTGGCCGCGGCTGATCAGGATGTGTTTATCAATGCGGTCGGCGGCGTCAAAATTACTGAACCGGCAGCGGATCTGGCGGTGTTGCTGGCGATTCATTCTTCCATGCGCAACAAAGCGTTGCCACGCCGTCTGGTGGTGTTTGGCGAAGTCGGGCTGGCCGGTGAAATCCGTCCTGCGCCGCGCGGACAGGAACGTTTGCGCGAAGCGGCCAAGCTGGGCTTTACGGTGGCGATGATTCCGAAAGCGAATGTACCGAAGCAACCCGTGGATGGATTGAACATCGTCGGCGTCGATCGTATTGAAGAAGCCATGGCAAAAATCCGCGATATCGATGATCTGAGCTGAATCTGCAGTTGCTCGCAGTAAAAAGCAAACTGAGTCCGGATACCATCGTATTCAGTAAAAAACAAAAACGGGTCAGTGTTGCTGACCCGTTTTTTTTATCATTGTTACTTGCCCTCGATTGCCGCAGCGTTATCCATTATTGCTATGCAGGACAGATGAGCGGCGCTGTCTGTACAAGCATTTTCGAACCGGAAAATGCACTGCATTGTGCAAATATCGTCATCCGTCTTTTCCGGAGGCCCGGACTTTCTGCCGACGACCGCCGGATCGCTGTGCAGAACACCGCATTTGGGGCATTTTCAGGCGATTCTGAAGCCTTGTCAGCCTCAGCGGCCTTGTTTCAGGCTTTCGTGTATCTGTTGCGCCACCTGATTACCGCTGCGCACCGCAGACTCCAGCGTGGCCGGATAGGCGGCATCGGTGTAATCGCCGGCAATCCATAAGCCTGTGATGCCGGTGGCTTGCTGTGGACGTTTGATGCCCGGCGCACAAGCCCAGGTAGCACGTTTTTCTGTGATGACCTGATGCCAGAGCGGCTGTGCAAGTGCATTGATACCGGTTTGCGTTGCGAGTTGTTGCGCAACCAGCGCTGCCAGCGTTTCCGCATCCGGGAGAGCGGACGGTGCACTGATCACCACTGCCAGTAATCCTGCTTGCTTGGGGTCCAGCCAGCCGCGGTCAAATACGAACTGTCCGTAATGCTGGCTGGCAGCCTGATCCGGCAGGGCGTAGAACGCGCGGTCCAGCCGCACAGATGCCGGATATTGCAGATAGACCGTGGTGATCGCTTCAAACTGATAATCCGGCAGGGCTGGCGTTGTGTCTGCATCGCTGACGCTGGCCAGCAAGCGCTGGCAATTGCGGATATCCGTCGCAATTACTACCTGATCAAATTCGCCGGACAAGCTTGCTTCTGCATTGCTCAGTGTCCAGTGATCCCCCTGGCGATGCAGGGCACGCACCGGCATGCCTGTCTGCACTGTCATATGCTGTTGCTGCAAATAGCGGATTGCCAGTTCCGGCAGGATCGCACCGAGTGGCGCGCGCGGGATCAGCATGTCGGATGCGGCGCGGCCGGCACCGAGGCTGTCGCGCAAAACAGCCAGAAAAGTGTTCGCCGAAGCGCGTTCCGGTGGTGTGTTCAGCGCAGCAATGCACAGCGGATGCCACATCAGCCGCACCAGACGCTCAGTTTGCTCAAACTGCACCAGTAAATCATTCACGCTGACATCGGTATGTAACTGCCAGCCCATCCATTTGGCAGCAGATGAAAAGCGCGCCAGTGCCAGTTTATCGGCCAGCGTCAGACCGCTGGCTTTCAGCAAGCCGATTGCCATATGCAGCGGGGCTGGTAATTTCGGTGCAATCAGCGACATGCCATCGCAGGCGGACGGATACACCATTTGCAGCGGCAGGCGCAGAAACAGCTGTTCAGGATCGCCACCCAGTGAACGGATCAGTTGCAGGGTGTCGCGGTAAGCGCCCAGCAAAATGTGCTGGCCGTTATCCAGCGTCTGCGGTCTGACCTTTACAGAGCGGGCGCGGCCGCCGGCTTGCGGTGCAGCTTCAAACAGCGTGACACGATGACCATCCCTTACCAGGCTGACAGCGGCGCTGCAGCCCGCCCAGCCTGCGCCGATCACGGCGATATGCTGTTGAGTTTCAGCCACGGATATAGGTTTTCCACGCCAGCCACAGTTTGCGGATCGGCGTCAGTTTGATTTTGTGCTGCAGTACGCGGAAACCATCCAGTTTCACTTCTTCCAGCACAGAGCGGTAAATCGCCGCCATCATCAGTCCGGTACGCTGTGCGCGGCGGTCTTCTTTAGGCAGGGTATTCATGGCATCTTCATACAACTGGCATGCACGTTCATACTGGAATTGCATCAGTTGTGTGAATTCCGGTGTATGCCGCGCATTCAGAATGTCAGCCGCTTTGACCTGAAACTGCTGCAATTCATTGACCGGTAAATAAATACGGCCTTTACGCGCATCTTCGCCGACATCACGAATGATGTTAGTCATTTGCAAAGCCAGTCCGAGTTTTTCGGCAAACTCTTTGGTTTGCGGATTGCTGATCCCGAAAATGCTGGCGGATAACACGCCGACCACACCGGCCACATGCCAGCAATAGTTTTTTAAGCCGTTGAAATCCAGATAGCGCGACTGGTTCAGATCCATTTCCATGCCATCGATAATCGCCATCAGGTGCTGCGGCTGCAGATCAAAAGTCGCCATATGCGGTTGCATTGCTTTGGTCACCGGATGCGTAGGTTCGCCATTCAGCATGGCTTGTAATTCCTTGCGCCACCATGCCAGTTTGGAGCGCGCCACCATATCATCGGCAATCTCATCAACGATGTCGTCCACCTCGCGGCAAAACGCGTACAGGGCAGTAATGGCCCGGCGCTTTTCCTGCGGCAGGAACAGGAAACTGTAATAAAAGCTGGAGCCGCTCTGTGCGGCTTTCTGCTGGCAATATTCGTCTGGAGACATACTGTAAAGTACCGGTGGGCAGCATCAGGCGCTGCAAAAGCCGCTATCCTAACAAACTGATACAAGAACAACAAATACGAGTGCGGTATATTTGCGAGCGAGTTTCTGCAGGCTGCGCTTTTTGTTACCTATTTGCAGTATCATTGGCAACCATTGAAAATTGCCTTGCCAAAATGTCAGTTGTGCAACCAGGTCGGGCGCTCAGGTTAACTTTTCTCGGACGGAATTATCTTGAATAAATTGAAATTTGCCGGCTTGGCAGCCGCATCAGCAATGCTGGCAGCATGTGGCGGTTATGTATACACATCGATTGGTGGTACGGTAACGGGCCTTGGCACAGACGATACAAACACGCTGGTTCTGATTAATGAGCGAGCTTTTCCTGCCAAACTCACCAGAGATGGTGATTTTTCGTTCCCGATCGCGAGTAACGCGGCGTACAAAATTCAGGTTTTTTCTCAGCCTAGCCTCGTATTTTGTACGGTGAATGGCGGCACGGGCGTGATGCAGGGCGAGGGCGAAGTTAAATCCGTTCGTGTGGCCTGTGCACCAAATGTACAGGTAAAAGGAACTGTCGCTGGCATGGGAAGTGGCGGTGTTGTGACTTTGCAGAATGCAACGCCTGATTTTGATAAGCGTACCGTACTGACTGATTCTCCAATCGTGCAAAATGTCACTGCGAATGGCGCATTCAGCCTCTCACGCTATGTTGTACATGGTGATCCGTACGAAATTTCTGTTTATGCGCCGCCAGCAGGGCAATACTGCACAGTCGCGAATGCAAAAGGCGTTGCTGACAATACTAAGCCGGAGTTGGCTGCCAATGTGGCGGTCAGCTGTGCGGATGCGGTGCCGATCGGCTTTACAGTCAATGGATTGACGGCTGGTACTTTGCTGCAAATCACGAATAAGTCTGCGCTGAAAGAAGAAACAAAAGCCGTTTCCGCGATCGGTATTTATCGTTTTGCCTGGAGCTGGCCTGACGCTACCGCTTACACGGTATCGATCAAAGCACAACCGATTGACAGTACTGGTAAAGCAACCGGTCAGACTTGCAGCGTTGATTCAGGTGCAAGTGGCGTCGCAAGTATGGCGAATCCGTCGGCATCGCTGAATATCGTTGTTAATTGTAAGTAAGTCGGTTGAGCCGGACGGCTCACTGAGTAAAAAAGGCAGCGTTCGCTGCCTTTTTTTATCTCTTTTAATTTTTAACTTTTAACTTTTAAGTTGATTGCGTTGACTGCTTCAACTCATAGTTCCTGTAATGCACCTTCAGCATCAAAGTAAAAAACCGATTCATGCTTGAATCCCCACTTGCCACCTTTGGCGCGGATAAATGGTTCAAAACTGAAAAAGCCACACTGACCAATTGGTGTGTGATTATTTGCATCAATAAACTGGCGCTCATCTCGGTTGCTTGCCAGACTGTGGCCTACATTGTTCCGGTAATCGAGATTCACGAACCCGCTCTGACGTATCTTCAGATTCGCCCATTCAAATAACTGACTGAACGTCGTTTCAGGTCGTGCCAGTCGCAGAATTTGCCGGTGCATCTCCTGTAAAAACAACAGGCCATTCTGAAATTCCAGCAGTTTCGGAGATGCTGTGACATGGCCGGACTCAATCGCAAACGAGCGCGCACAGTCGCCCCAGTACTCACCGTTGGCAGGGCTCAGATCAATGGTAATCAGATTTAATTGTCCGACAGCTTCGTGTTGCGGAACATACTGACGCCCCGAAATCGACACACAACTGCGGTTGCCAAGTAATACAAGGGCAGGGCAGTCGTAATACCAGGTGTCCGGATAGCCTTCACTGGCGAGCAGTGCACGCGCTTTTTCCGCGATGGAGTGTTCTGTATCTGCTGCACTGATTTGTTCTGCCAGCAACGACAATACCCGCTTTGCGGCATGCTGCACAGCGCGATACTGATCGAGGTCGTGTTGGGTTGGCATGGCAGCTGATGATGAGGTCAGTCTTGTCGTTCCTGATCCGCATTGGTCTGATCGTCGGCAGGTGTATCCTGATCCGCTGCATCGGAAGAAGTAACTGCCCGAACGCCGGCACGAGTCACGTCTATCGCTGTTCCAATGACCGCACCACCGGCTTTAACGGTGGTTGTGGCAACGGTATCAACGATGGCAATTGCTGTACAACCGCTGATCATCAGGCTGGATAGTAGGAGAGTGGCTATATGAATACAAGGTTTCATCGCATGCTTCTTTTGTGCAAATTGTTAAATCGACTGATCGGCGACAGCTTGGTATACAGTATTACTTTTTAAAGCTATTCGAAATTGCGGGGAAGTGGATACTTTCGTCGCATTCTGCATGCCCGCAACAGCATTATTGCCCAGTCCAGTGGTTTTAATGTGGGTCTTTTGTGAAAGACATCGCCATTGCTGAGTTCAATTTTTTCCAGAATGCGCAAACCACCCTGCACAACAAGTCGCAACTCCCATCCGATCCGACCCGGCAGGCTGGCCGGAAGCCAGGCACCCTGAAGCATGAGTTCTCTGGTGCGTTTGATCTGAAACTGCATCAGATCCTGCCATTCAGATGAAAGTTTGCCGTTTTCAATATCCAGTTCTGTGACGGAAAAATGCTTCAAGTCTTCCATCGGAAGATAGATACGTTCTTTTCGCCAGTCGACAGCAACATCCTGCAGGAAATTAATCAGCTGTAAGGCTGTGCAGATGTGTGAGGATGCCTGTAACCGCTGCGAATCCGCCTTGCCATAGAGTTCAAGCATGATATTGCCGACCGGATCGGCGGAGCGCTGGCAATAGTCAGTCAGTTCGGAATAAGTGGCATACCGTTTTTTGACCACATCCTGACGGAATGCACTGATCAGCTGTCGAAACGGTGTTACCGATAGCCTGTGTTGACGGATGACGGAAGCAAGTTGTCCGAAAAGTGGCAGCTGCGTGGTTTTTCCATCCATGATGCGCAGGAGTTCGTCGTCATACTGCTGGAGCTGATGTAATCTTTCCGCATCGCTTAGTACACCCTCATCAGCAATGTCGTCCGCACTGCGGGCAAAATGATAAATCGTTTCAACTGCAGGCCGGAGTTTGCGTGGTAAGAATACCGAAGCAACCGGGAAATTTTCGTAATGATCTACAGACATGTGCTTAATGACTCAAAAGTCATTGGCAAATAAGAAGAGCTCTCATTATAATTACTAACCCAAGAGTCATTTATTTTTCCGGGGTGAAGGCGGTTTCAGCGTCTTCTAATGATAATTCTGTCGAGAAAAGGGAATTCCAGTGTTGACGACAAAATACAGTGTGTCTGGGCCTTCAGTGCGTATGCGCCGGAAAATGTGGCTGTCCGTGACAGCACTCGGTCTGATTGCGGGCTTAACAGCGTGTTCTAAAAAAGCCGAGCAACAGCCGGATATTCGTCCGGTGCGGGCAATTGTTGCAAATAACGTCAACACCGCTGACGGGCTTGAGTTAGCGGGTGAAGTCCGCCCGCGTATTGAATCCAGACTGGGTTTCCGTGTACCGGGAAAAATACTCAGCCGTCAGGTGGAGCTTGGCAGTGCGGTAAAAAAAGGTCAGGTACTGATGCAGCTTGACCCGCAGGATCTTGCACTTGCTCAGGCGCAGGCAAAAGCTGCGTTGTCTGCAGCGGAAAGTAATCGTGATCTCGCTCAGGCTGAACTGAAACGCTATCAGGAATTACGTGCCAAAAACTTTGTCGCTGCATCCGTGCTGGAGGGAAAAGAAACAGCATTTAAATCTGCGCAATCTACATACGAACAGGCGCAGGCTGGCTTTAAGTCCCAAAGTAATCAGGCTTCTTATGCTCAGCTGATTGCTGATGCTGACGGCGTTGTGACTGGCATTGACGCGGAAATCGGACAAGTTGTTGCTGCCGGTGCACCGGTCGTGCGTGTAGCGCAAACCGGTGATATGGATGTTGTGGTTGGCGTACCGGAAAACAAAGTGAATGTGATCCGTAAATTACAGGATGTGAAAGTCCGGATCTGGGCTGAAAAAGATAAGCTGGTTACAGCGAAATTGCGGGAATTGTCCCCTATAGCTGATCCTGTTACACGTACTTTCCTCGCGAAACTGGCTTTGCCGAAAGATAACCCGGATATCCGTCTCGGAATGACTGCGAATGTGAGCCTGCAGGCAACGGAGGCGAACCCAGCTATTGTGGTGCCAATGACTGCGCTCTATCAGGAAAAAGGCGCTACTTCGGTCTGGATTGTGCAGGACGGCAAAGTTGCGCTGGTTCCGGTTGTTGTGGGTGGAACTCAGGGGGAAAATGTATTGTTGGCCAGCGGTATTAAACCCGGGCAAACAGTGGTTACAGCGGGTGTGCATTTGTTGAAAGCGGGACAGCAGGTCACTATTCTTGGTAATGAGTCTTCCAAGCCTGCGGCCACCGGAGGCCAGAAATGAGCAAGGAGTTCAATCTCTCACGCTGGGCACTGGAGCATACGCCCCTGATTCGTTATCTGATCGTTGTCTTGCTGCTGGGCGGCATACTGAGCTACAGTCGTCTTGGGCAGGATGAAGATCCTCCTTTTACATTCCGTGCAATGGTGGTACGTGCGATCTGGCCGGGTGCAACTTCCTTGCAGATGGCGGAGCAAGTTACCGATAAGCTGGAGAAAAAACTTCAGGAAACACCTTATATCGATAAGATTCGCAGCTATTCCAAGCCCGGTGAGACGCTGATCATCCTGCAATTGCGGGAATCCACGCCATCAAAAGAGACGCCGCAGGCCTGGTATCAGGTGCGTAAAAAGATAGGTGACATCAAGCAGACTTTGCCGCCTGGCGTCATCGGGCCATTCTTTAATGATGAGTTTGGTGATACTTATGGTTCCATCTTCGCATTGTCGGGCGACGGCTTCAGTTATGCTGAACTCAAAGATTACGCTGATTATGTGCGCCAGCAGTTTTTGCGCGTGAATTCTGTCGCCAAAGTCGAAATGTTCGGGGTGCAGGATGAGAAAATTAATATTGAGTTTTCTCATAAAAAATTCTCGCAGCTGGGTATTCCGTTCGACGCCATTGTGTCCCAGATCGGTTCGCAAAATGGTGTGGAGTCCAGCGGTGTAATGGTGACATCCACCGACAATTTACAGGTTCGCGTGACGGGTGCGCTGATGACGGTACGCGATCTGGAGAATTTGCAGTTGCGTGCAAACGGCACTACTTTCCGATTGGGTGATTTTGCTGTTATCAAGCGGGAGTATGCAAACCCGCCTCAGGATAAGATGCGCTTCAACGGCAAAGAAGTTATCGGCCTTGGTATTTCCATGGAGAAGGGCGGCAATATCATTGAGCTTGGTAAGCATGTGCAGACCACGGTTGCGGAAATTAAGGCAAAGCTTCCGGTTGGTGTTGTGCTGGAACAAGTCTCAAATCAACCGGATGCAGTGAAGGCTTCTGTTGGTGAATTCATCCATACGCTGATTGAGGCGGTTGTGATTGTGCTTGCAGTCAGTTTCCTGTCTTTAGGCCTGCATACAAAGCCATTGCGTCTGGATGTGTGGCCTGGTCTGGTGGTAGGTCTGACTATTCCGCTGGTGCTGGCGATTACCTTCCTTTTCATGCGCATCCTCGATATTGATCTGCATAAGATTTCACTGGGCGCTCTGATTATTGCGCTGGGCTTGCTGGTCGATGATGCCATCATTGCGGTAGAGATGATGGTGCGCAAAATGGAGGAGGGATTCTCGCGTTTTGATGCTGCGACGTTTGCTTACACTTCCACGGCGATGCCAATGCTGACCGGGACGCTGATCACGGCAGCCGGCTTTTTGCCGATCGGCCTCGCGAAATCAGCAGCGGGTGAATATACCTTCTCAATGTTTTCTGTTAATGCGCTGGCGCTGATTATTTCCTGGCTGGTTGCAGTTGTGTTTACACCATACATTGGTTATTTGCTGCTGAAAGTAAAACCACATGCCGCAGGTGATCATTCGCATGATTTGTTTGATACGCCGTTCTATCAGCGCTTCCGTGCAGTCGTCAGCTGGTGTGTTGAATGGCGAAAAACGACAATGACCGTCACGATGGCTGTATTTGCGCTCGGCGTGTTCGGATTTAAATTTATTGAGCAGCAATTTTTTCCGGATTCGAGTCGTCTGGAGCTGATGGTCGAAATGTGGCTGCCGGAAGGATCCTCATTTGCAGCGACAGAGGCGCAGGCGAAAAAATTTGAGAATTTCGTTCGCAAGCAGGAAGGCGTGGAAAGCATCACAGCTTATGTCGGAACCGGAAGTCCTCGCTTCTACCTGCCGCTGGATCAGATTTTTCCGCAGTCAAACGTCACGCAGCTGGTGATTTTGCCTAAGGATCTGAAAACGCGGGATGCATTACGATTGAAGATTGCGCAGGTATTTAAAGAAGAATTTCCTGAGGTGCGTGGCCGTGTGAAGTTGCTGCCAAACGGGCCGCCGGTGCCTTATCCGGTGCAGTTTCGTGTGACGGGCCTGGAAGTGCAGAAAGTTCGCGAAATCGCAGATCAGGTGAAGGAGGTTATGCGTACGAATCCGAATACGGTCGGCGTCAACGACAACTGGAACGAATCTGTCAAAGTTGTTCGTATCGAGTTGGATCAGGATAAATTGCGTGCCATGGGCGTGACTTCCCAGCAGGTAATGCGTACGGCTAATACGGTATTAACAGGGACTACTGTTGGTCAGTTCCGTGAAGGCAATCGTCTGATTGATATTGTTGCACGTCAGCCAGTTGATGAGCGTGCAACAGTTGAGGCATTGAGGAATCTGAATGTGGCAACTGCTTCCGGTAAAGCGGTTCCTTTATCTCAGCTGGCAGCGATTAAGCTGGTCATGGAGCCCGGTGTTGTCTGGAGGGAAGGGCGTGAATGGGCGGTTACTGTGCAGTCTGATGTGAAGGATGGCATTCAGGGGCCGACGGTTTCTTCTCAGATCGCACCATTGCTGAAACCGATCATTGACCGACTGCCTGCTGGTTATAAGGTTGAGCTTGCGGGTGCGGCTGCAGATAGCGGTAAAGCGCAGGAGTCGATCGCAGCCAATGTGCCGTTGGTGATTTTCATTATCTTCACGTTGTTGATGTTGCAATTGCACAGTTTCTCGCGTTCACTTCTGGTGTTTCTGACTGGGCCGCTGGGGGTTGCAGGTGCCGCACTGGCATTATTGTTATTGCAGCGTCCGTTTGGTTTTGTGGCACAGCTGGGTGTTATTGCGCTGTTTGGGATGATTATCCGGAATTCCGTGATTCTGATTGATCAGATTGAGCAGGATATTCGCGAGGGTGCTGCGCCATGGGATGCAATTGTAGAGGCAGCGGTACGCCGTTTGCGCCCCATCATTCTGACTGCTGCCGCAGCGGTACTGGCGATGATTCCGTTATCGAGATCAGTATTCTGGGGGCCGATGGCTGTGGCAATTATGGGGGGGTTGATAATTGCAACCGCGCTGACTTTGCTTTTCCTGCCGGCGCTATACGCTGCCTGGTTCAGGGTGCGTCGCCAGTAAGGTCCGAACATTACGTAATTCCGGAAGAAAGGGCTTGCTCATGCAAGCCCTTTTTTATTGTGTGAGCCGATGCAAATACTGGTTCTTAGATTGTGATTGCTGGGTTGGGGGTTTCTATTAAGCATTTTGCTGACAATAAAATCAGAAAAAAACAAAAAAACAAAACACGCGGAATGAAAATCCGCTAGAATAGCGGGCTAAAGTTGTAATGCCGTATGCATTCGTTTTGGGCGACGCGTAGGTCTGTTGTCGCCCTTTGCTTTTGTGCCGGTCAGTTTTACTTCGCTTGGTAATTCAATATTCTGCGAGGATGGCGAAATTGGTAGACGCACCAGGTTTAGGTCCTGACGCCAGCAATGGTGTGGGGGTTCGAGTCCCCCTCCTCGCACCACAGACTCTTTTATTTGGACGATTTTCATGGCAACTGCAGTCGAAACTTTAGAAAAATTGGAGCGTCGCCTCACAATTTCTTTCCCAATCGCTGATTTGAAATCAGAAGTCGAAAAGCGTTTGAAAGTACGCGCACGCACAGCAAGAGCGCCTGGCTTCCGTCCAGGTAAAGTGCCGATGAAAATGGTTGCGGCGCAATACGGTTATCAGGTTGAGACCGAAGTTCTGAACGACAAAGTTGGTCAGTTGTTTGCTCAGGCAGCAGCTGAAAACAATCTGCGTGTTGCAGGCTTTCCTCGCATTGAAGCGAAGGGTAGTGAAGGCGTAGAAGAAGGTTTCGTAGCCTTTGACGCGACTTTTGAAGTTTATCCTGAAGTTGTGATTGGTGATTTGTCCGGCGCAGAAGTTGATCAGGTGGCATGCAATGTGACTGATGCTGAAATCGACAAAACGATCGACATTCTGCGTAAACAACGCGTTCACTTCCATGTGAAAGGCGAGCAGGGCGATCACGGTGACGGCGGTGCCGATACATCCGCACAAAATGGCGATCGCGTTACTATTGATTTCGTTGGTAAGATCGATGGCGTTGAATTTGCTGGTGGCAAAGCTGAAGATTTTGTTTATGTTCTGGGCGAAGGCCGTATGTTGCCAGAGTTTGAGACTGCGACAATCGGCTTGAAAACGGGTGAATCCAAAACCTTCCCATTAAGCTTCCCTGAAGACTACCATGGCAAAGATGTTGCTGGTAAAACTGCTGAATTCACAATTACTGTGAAAAAAGTTGAATGGGCGCATTTGCCAGCAGTTGATGCAGATTTTGCAAAAATGCTGGGCGTTGAAAATGGCGACATCGAAAAAATGCGCGCTGATATCAAGGAAAATCTGGAACGTGAAGTGCGTGGTCGTGTAAAAGCAAAAACCAAAGACAGCGTGATGAATGCGTTGGTTGCTGCTGTTACTTTCGATCTGCCAAAAGCTCTGGTTGAACAGGACACCGAACGTCTGGCGGAAATGACTCGTCAGGATATGGCTCAGCGCGGCATGAAAGTGAACGATGTTCCTTTCCCTAAAGAGTTGTTCGTTCCTCAGGCAGAACGCCGTGTGCGTCTTGGCCTGATCCTGGCGGAACTGGTAAAATCTAATAACCTGCAGGCAACTGCTGAGCAAATCAAAGCGCAGGTTGAAGATTTCGCGCAAAGCTACGAAGATCCGCAGCAAGTTGTTAAGTACTACTACAGCGATCGTAACCGTCTGGCTGAAGTTGAGGCACTTGTTCTGGAAGATAACGTCGTTAACTACGTGCTGGCTAAAGCGAAAGTTGCAGTTAAAGAACTGGCTTTTGATGAATTGATGGGCAACAACGTTGCTGCTTAATAGCAAAGGAAATCACATATGACCGGCATCATCCACAATTCGGCGTTAGATACAAATATGCTGGGCATGGTGCCTATGGTGATTGAGCAGAGCGGGCGTGGTGAGCGTTCTTACGACATCTACTCCCGCCTTCTCAAAGAACGTGTGATTTTTCTGGTTGGTCCGGTCAATGATCAGACTGCTAATCTGGTGGTCGCGCAGCTCCTGTTCCTGGAAAGCGAGAATCCTGATAAGGATATTTCGCTTTACATCAACTCTCCCGGCGGATCGGTGTCCGCAGGTATGGCGATTTTTGACACAATGCAGTTCATCAAGCCGGATGTGTCAACTTTGTGTACAGGCATGGCGGCATCAATGGGTGCATTCTTGTTAGCCGCAGGTGCAAAAGGAAAGCGCTTTTCCCTGCCTAATTCGCGAATCATGATTCATCAGCCGCTTGGTGGTGCACAGGGGCAGGCATCTGACATCGAAATTCAGGCAAAGGAAATTCTTTACTTGCGTGAACGTTTAAACGCCATTCTTGCTGATCAGACTGGTAAAACAGTTGAGCAGATCGCTAAAGATACGGATCGTGATAACTTTATGTCCGCCGAAGAGGCAGCACAGTATGGTTTGATTGATCAGGTTCTGAAGCATCGCACCTGATATCTGCTACTTAATGAACGCCCGGTGTTTTGCCGGGCGTTTTTATTTTGGCCTGTTGAAGTTGGTGTTTTGTAATTTTTTCAGGTCATTCATGACGAAAAGAATTTTTGCAGGTAATATGCGATAAATGCTTTTCTTTATCTTGCTAATTAAATATTTACACCATGCCCGATAAAAAGTCTTCCAGTGGCGAAAAATTACTGTATTGCTCGTTTTGCGGCAAAAGTCAGCACGAAGTAAAAAAGCTGATTGCCGGGCCATCTGTATTTATCTGCGATGAGTGTATCGATTTATGTAACGACATAATCCGCGATGAAGTTGCGGATGTTGATGCAGTGTCGAACGCTAAAAATGATTTGCCAACACCAAAAGAAATTACGGATCTGTTGGATCAGTATGTTATTGGTCAGTTTACCGCGAAACGCATTCTTGCTGTTGCGGTGTATAACCATTACAAACGTCTGAAGCATCTTGGTAAAAAAGACGAGGTTGAGCTGGCGAAGAGTAATATTCTTCTGGTTGGGCCGACGGGGTCGGGTAAGACTTTGTTGGCGCAGACACTGGCCCGTATGCTGAATGTTCCGTTTGTCATTGCTGATGCTACCACGCTGACTGAAGCTGGTTATGTTGGTGAAGATGTTGAGAATATTATTCAGAAGTTGCTGCAGAACTGTAATTACGAAGTTGAAAAAGCACAAAAAGGTATCGTGTATATCGACGAAATCGATAAGATTTCCCGTAAATCTGATAATCCGTCGATCACTCGGGACGTTTCAGGTGAGGGTGTTCAGCAAGCGCTTCTAAAACTGGTTGAGGGAACGATGGCTTCGGTTCCACCTCAGGGTGGGCGTAAGCATCCGAATCAGGATTTTATTCAGATAGACACGACAAATATCTTGTTTATTTGTGGTGGTGCATTTGATGGTCTCGCCAAAATTATTTCTGACCGTTCTGAGAAGAGTAGCATCGGATTTGCCGCCAGCGTCAAGAGTCCGAACGATAAAAGTACGACAGAACTGCTGCACGAGGTTGAGTCTCAGGACTTGATTAAATTTGGTCTGATACCTGAATTGATCGGTCGTTTACCGGTGGTTGCCACGCTGAGTGAGCTTGATGAGGCTGCTCTGATCGAGATTCTTGTCGAACCGAAGAATGCGCTGATTAAACAGTATTCAAAATTGCTTGAAATGGAAGGCGCTGAACTGGATATTCGCCCGTCTGCGCTGACTGCAATTGCAAAAAAAGCGATAGCGCGTAAGACTGGCGCACGTGGTTTGCGTTCGATTCTTGAACATGCTTTGCTTGACATTATGTTTGACTTACCAAGTCACCAGAATGTAGAGAAAGTTGTGATTGATGAAAATACAATTACTCAGGGGGCGAAACCTCTGATTATCTATCGTGAGCAGCCAAAGGTATCCGGAGGTTGAGTGAGGCGTCAGGTGATTCCTGCTGATTTTGCACACTATTTTGTGCGTTAAATTAACAGTATTGCTGCCACACCGATGAAAAAAAGCCGCCCGGACAGAGTCGTGGGTGGCTTTTTTTATTTATTTTTGATTGGTGGGCTTGTGTTTTAGCCTAAAGCGCCAACATTATTCACAAGTATTTATGAAAGGTGCGCCATGACAACGACAAAACATGATGAGCAAATGCAACTGCCACTTCTGCCTCTGCGCGATGTGGTCGTCTTTCCTCATATGGTCATCCCATTATTCGTGGGGCGTCCGAAATCGATCAAGGCCCTGGAAGCTGCAATGGATCAGGGTAAGAGCATCATGCTGGCTGCGCAGAAAGCAGCAGCAAAAGATGAGCCAACGGCAGAAGATATTTACAGCATTGGGTGTGTTGCAAATATTCTGCAAATGCTAAAACTTCCCGACGGTACAGTAAAGGTGCTGGTTGAAGGCGCTCAGCGCGCCCGCGTGCAAAAAATATACGATTCTGAATCGCATTTTTATGCTGATCTGGAGCCTTTGAGTTCGGAAGAGGATGATAACGCTGAGATTGAGGCTATGCGCCGTGCGATTGTTCAGCAATTTGATCAATATGTGAAACTGAACAAAAAAATCCCGCCGGAAATTCTTGCCTCGTTATCTGGAATTGACGATGCCGGCCGGCTCGCTGATACGATTGCTGCACACTTGCCTTTAAAGCTCGAGCAAAAGCAAGCGATCCTGGAAATTTTCAGTGTGTCAGGTCGTCTGGAGCATTTGCTCGGACAACTTGAAGGTGAGCTGGATATTCTGCAAGTCGAGAAGCGTATTCGCGGGCGTGTCAAACGTCAGATGGAAAAGTCGCAGCGCGAGTATTATCTGAATGAGCAGGTAAAAGCGATTCAGAAAGAGCTTGGTGAGGGTGATGAAGGTGCTGATCTCGAAGAGCTCGAGAAAAAAATTATTGCGGCCAAAATGCCTAAGGAAGCGAAAGATAAGGCGCAGGCTGAGTTGAAGAAACTCAAGATGATGTCCCCGATGTCTGCGGAAGCAACAGTCGTACGCAATTACATAGATACGCTGGTGAATTTGCCATGGAAGAAAAAATCGAAGGTAAACAGCGATCTGGCGCACGCTGAAAAAGTGCTTGAAGATGAGCATTACGGCCTTGAAAAGGTGAAGGAGCGCATTCTTGAATATCTCGCGGTGCAGCAACGTGTTGAAAAAGTGAAAGCGCCGATCTTGTGTCTGGTCGGGCCGCCGGGTGTGGGTAAAACCTCGCTCGGACAGTCAATTGCACGTGCTACCAATCGTAAATTTGTGCGGATGGCACTTGGCGGTGTGCGCGATGAGGCTGAAATCCGTGGTCATCGCCGAACATATATTGGTTCTATGCCAGGCAAGATTTTGCAGAGCCTTTCTAAGGTAGGTGTCCGCAATCCGTTGTTTTTGCTGGATGAAGTCGATAAGATGGGGGCTGATTTCAGAGGAGATCCCTCGTCAGCGCTGCTTGAGGTCTTAGATCCGGAGCAGAACCATACATTTGCAGATCATTATGTCGAAGTAGACTTTGATCTGTCTGATGTAATGTTTGTGGCTACTTCGAATTCTTATAACATTCCACCTGCCTTGCTGGACCGGATGGAAGTTATCCGATTATCCGGGTACACCGAAGATGAGAAGACCAGTATTGCTCAGCGTTATTTATTGCCAAAGCAAATTAAGAATAATGGCCTGAAAGACGGTGAAATCAGTGTTGCTGAGTCAGCAATTCGTGACATTATCCGCTATTACACCCGTGAGGCAGGGGTGCGTTCTCTTGAGCGCGAATTATCCAAGATCTGCCGCAAAGTTGTAAAAATGCTCTTGCTTAAAAAGAGTGAAAAGAAGCTGGCTGTTACTTCGAAAAATCTTGATAAATATCTCGGGGTGCGCCGTTACGACTTCGGTTTGGCAGCAAAAGAAAATCAGATCGGTCAGGTTGTGGGTCTTGCCTGGACCGAGGTCGGTGGTGATTTGCTGACGATTGAGGCGGTTCAGGTGCCGGGTAAGGGGGGCGTAATCCGTACGGGAACACTCGGTGATGTGATGAAGGAGTCGATTGAGGCTGCTCGCACAGTAGTTCGCAGCAGAGCCAAGCGGCTTGGTATTGCTGCTGACGTATTTGAAAAATCGGATATTCATATACATGTGCCGGAAGGTGCAACCCCTAAAGATGGTCCATCTGCAGGTATTGCAATGACAACAGCGCTGGTATCGGTATTTACCGGGATTCCTGTCCGTGCTGACGTTGCTATGACCGGTGAAATTACCTTGCGTGGCGAAGTTCTTCCTATTGGTGGTTTGAAGGAGAAGTTGCTTGCGGCGCAGCGTGGGGGCATTAAAACAGTCCTGATTCCGGAGGATAATGCTAAAGATCTGGCAGATATTCCGGAAAGCGTCAAAAACAAGCTGGAGATTATCCCGGTGCGCTGGATCGATAAAGTGCTGGAAGTCGCATTGGAGCGCCAGCCGGAGCCTGTAAAGGAAGAAGCTCCTGTTGAGAATGTGCAGTCTAAGCCGGAAGCTCCGGCGGATGCTTTAGTGATCAAACACTGATTCTCGAATTGTTGTGGGACGTAATTCGCCGGAAGCGGGATTTTCCGGCGAATTATCAAATAAAAAAGCGCACGGTCTAAGTGCGCTTTTTTTATGTTCTGATGAAGGTCTTTTTAAACCCAGTTACGCATAAGTCCGACAGCCAGTCCTTCAAGATGAAATTCAGATTCTTCTGAGTCAATGCGGATAATGTCGTAATCCGGATTTTCCGGCAGTAATTCAATCAGTTTGTCCGTTTTGCGGTAACGCTTCACTGTCACATCTTCACCAAGTCTTGCGACAACGATTTGTCCGTTGCGTGCTTGTTCTGTACGTTTTACCGCGAGTAAATCGCCATCCAGAATACCTGCGTCACGCATCGACATGCCGCGTACTTTCAGGAGGAAGTCCGGCGTCGCGGAGAACAGGCCGGGGTCGACCTGATAATGTTGCTCGATATGTTCAGCTGCCAGAATAGGCGAGCCTGCAGCAACACGACCTATTAATGGAATGGATAACTGCTTTACAGCTTCAGCCAGTTTTGACGGCGCTTCAGTGATGTGGCTGGATAAGCTGGATTCCAGTAAGCGGATTCCGCGCGAAGTGCCTGCAGCAATCTCGATCACGCCTTTACGTGCAAGTGCTTGCAAGTGTTCTTCAGCCGCATTGGTGGAGCGATAGCCGAGCTGGCGGGCAATTTCGGCACGGGTCGGCGGAAAGCCGGTCTGATCAATGGCATCTTTGATCAGTTTCAGGATTTGCTCCTGTCTGCCGGTGAGTTTAAGCATGATTAGATAAGTGCAGTATGGTTAAAACAGCTGTATGTATAAGCAGTCTGTATTTTTATACAGTGCGATGCGGAAAGCAAGCACTTCCTGCGTATTTGATGGCGATTGCAGCTGGTTTGTGATTTGTTTTTTGCGGGCAGAGGCCTTTGAGTAATTTCGGATGCAGGAAATGTTTGTCACGATGCTGAAACTGGGTTAAACTCTTGCGCTTTCCTCTTCCTGCACTCGAGTTGACGCTGAGGCAGGCTGTTTTTATTGTCCACAAGGAGAATATATGCGTCATTACGAAATCGTATTTATCGTTCATCCGGATCAAAGCGAGCAAGTGCCTGCAATGATCGAACGTTACAAGTCTACTGTGACTACGCGTGGTGGTCAGATCCACCGTGTTGAAGACTGGGGTCGTCGTCAGCTGGCATACATGATCCAGAAACTGGCAAAAGCACATTATGTTTGCATGAACATCGAGTGCGATGCTGAAACTCTGGCTGAGCTGGAAACTTCTTTCCGCTTCAACGATGCAGTTCTGCGTCACCTGACCGTAAAAATGAAAAAAGCTGAAACTGCACCATCTCCAATGATGAAAGCAGTTCAAAAAGAAGACGCAGCAAAAGCACAACGTGCTGAAGCTTCTGCAGCTTAATTCCTTACGGTAATACAGAAAATTTGAATCAGTTACAGCTTCGTGCTTTTGTGCTGGAAAAAGAGGCGCTCAGGCACACCCCGGCTGGCATTCCGGTAGCGACGGCAGTTTTAAGTCATCGTTCCGAGCAAAGTGAAGCCGGTTACCAGCGAATTGCAGAGATGGAAATTAATGCACTGGTAGCGGGTCCGCAAGCAGCGCGGTTTGCGCAAATTCCGGCGGGAACTGAGTTGATGGTTCAGGGTTTTCTGTGTCGCAAGAATCGAAACAGTAAAAGTCTCGTTCTGCATATTTCAGAATTTGAGATTCTCAGACTTGATTAGGAGCCTAACATGGCATTCGGTAAAAAATTTGACAAAAGCAAACTGAAGCAAAAGCGTCAGCAACAAAATCCACTGTTCAAACGCAAAAAATTCTGCCGTTTCACAGCAGCGCAGGTTGAGCGTGTTGACTACAAAGATGTTGACACTCTGAAAGATTTTGTCCAAGAAAACGGCAAAATTATGCCAGCACGTCTGACAGGCACTAAAGCTCTGTATCAGCGTCAAGTGGATACAGCGATCAAACGTGCTCGTTATCTCGCTCTGTTGCCATACACTGATCTGCACACAGCGTAATTAACGACAGGAAATTAGGAGAAAAATATGCAAGTTATTCTGCTGGAAAAAGTCGTTAATCTGGGCAACCTGGGTGACGTAGTTCGCGTTAAAGATGGTTACGCACGTAACTTCCTGATTCCTCAGCGCAAGGCTCGCCGTGCGACTGAAGCAGCGATTGCTGAATTCGAAGCAAAACGCGCTGATCTGGAAAAAGCAGCTGCTGAGAAACTGGCTGCTGCTCAGGCAAGCGGTGAAAAACTGGCTGGCCTGAAAGTTGAAGTTGCACAGAAAGCCGGCGTTGACGGCCGTCTGTTCGGTTCCGTAACCAACTTCGACATCGCTGATGCGCTGGCGAAACAAGGTTTCACTGTTGAAAAAGCACAAGTTCGTCTGCCACAAGGCCCACTGAAAACAGTTGGCGAGTTCGCAGTTGCAGTTGCTCTGCACACAGACGTAGTTGTTGACGTAACAGTTGCTGTTGTTGCTGAAGCGTAATTCAACACGCTGAACGAAAAGCCGGGAGCTTGCTCCCGGCTTTTTTGTTTTTGTGGGGAAATTGTTTAAATCATTTATTTTGTGTTGTTGCGTATGAACAGGAACAGAGGCAGGGTGGTTTGCTTCGTGTGGCTGTGAATATGCAGGTATAATGCGCGCCATGAAAGCTGCTTCTGATCCGCAAATTGATGCCCTCCGCGTTCCTCCTCATTCGATTGAGGCGGAGCAGTCTGTGCTTGGTGGTTTATTGCTTGATAATGCTGCCTGGGATCGCATTGCCGATTACATCACCGAGGAAGATTTTTACAGGTACGATCACCGTATTATTTTCCAGTGCATGGTCAGGCTGATTAACAGCGCAAAACCCGCTGACGTGATTACGGTTTACGAGGCACTGACTGTGCTGGGTAAAGCGGAAGAGGTTGGTGGTCTGACCTACCTGAATGCGCTGGCACAAAATACACCTTCCGCTGCGAATATCCGGCGCTATGCTGAGATTGTTCGTGACCGTGGTGTATTGCGTAAGCTGATTACTGCCGCAGACGAAATCGCCTCTACAGCGCTGGCACCGCAGGGTAAAGAAGTCAAAAAAATTCTGGATGAAGCAGAATCGAAGATTTTCGCGATCGCTGAAGAAGGTGCGCGTGGCGCAGCGGGTTTTCAGGCGATTCAGCCTTTGCTGACGCAGGTGGTAGAGCGGATTGACGAGTTGTATAACCGTGATAATCAGGGTGATATCACCGGTGTGCCGACCGGATTCGTTGATCTGGACAGAATGACTTCCGGTTTGCAACCGGGCGATCTGGTCATCGTGGCCGGGCGTCCGTCGATGGGTAAAACCGCTTTTTCGCTGAACATCGGTGAAAACGTTGCTATTGACAGTGGTTTGCCGGTTGCTGTTTTCTCGATGGAGATGGGCGGTGCGCAGCTCGCGATGCGTATGCTGGGTTCCGTCGGACGTCTCGATCAGAGCCGTCTGCGGATCGGTAAGCTGAGCGACGAAGACTGGCCTAAACTGACCTACGCGATTCAGAAAATGAATGAGGCGCAGCTGTATATTGATGAGACACCTGCGCTGAGTCCGATCGAATTGCGCGCACGTTCACGCCGTCTGGCACGTCAGTGTGGCAAGCTGGGTCTGATTATCGTCGACTACCTGCAGCTGATGTCTGCCAACGTTGCCGGTGAAAACCGTGCGACGGAAATTTCTGAAATTTCGCGAAGCCTGAAAGGGCTGGCGAAAGAATTACATTGTCCGGTCATTGCACTGTCGCAGCTGAACCGCTCGCTGGAGCAACGTCCGAACAAACGTCCTGTGATGTCAGATTTGCGCGAATCAGGCGCGATTGAGCAGGATGCTGACGTGATTATGTTTATTTACCGTGATCAGGTGTACAACCCGGATTCACCGGACAAAGGCACTGCCGAGATTATTATCGGTAAGCAGCGTAATGGTCCGATCGGCAGTGTGCGTCTGACCTTCCTCGGTGAATACACAAAGTTTGATAATTATGTGGGTTCACTTGCCATTTACGGTGACAGTGAATCCTGATGTGGAACGCTAGTTCTGATTTGTAAGGCCCAAAAGGCAACCCCTTTTTAATTTTTCAGTGAGAAAACAATGTTTGGACGTTTGATGCCAACCGAAGGCAAATTCTTTGACCTGTTCAATCAGCACGCAGATCTGTGTGTGAAAGGCTCGAAAGAGATGCTGGCTTTGATGACGAATTTCGATGACCTCGAAAATCGTGTGCACGCGATTGAAGGCGTGGAAAAGCAGGCGGATGCGGTAACTTACAACACAATCGAGCTGTTGCATAAAACTTTCATCACACCACTGGACCGTGATGACATTCACAAGCTGATCACCCGTATGGATGACATTCTGGATCTGCTGGAAGATGCAGGCCAGACCATTTCTCTGTATGACATCCGCGAAGTTACGCCGGAAGCGAAACGTCTGGCAGAGCTGTGCGTGGCATGTACAGAAAAAGTCAAAGTGGCTGTTGGCATGTTGCACAACATGAACAATTCCCGCGACATTCTGACCGTATGTGAAGAAATCGACCGTCTGGAATCCGATGCGGATCACGTGATGCGTGCTGCAATGTCCAAACTGTTCCGCGACGAACCGGATGTCCGCACACTGATCAAGCTGAAAGCGATTTACGAATTGCTCGAAACGGTGACTGACCGTTGCGAAGACGTCGCCAATATCATCGAAGGCATCGTCGTCGAAAATGCCTGATAAGGCGTGAGAAAACGGCGGGCGGAGTTGCCGGCCGTTCTTGCCCTGTTCAGATCAGGACTTTTTTGAAATATTGAGTAAATTTCATGCAGACTTTACAAATCAGCATTTATGTCATTGCTGCGCTGGTGTTGCTGGCACTGGTGTTCGACTTCATGAACGGGTTTCATGACGCAGCAAACGCAATTGCGACCGTGGTATCAACCGGTGTGTTGAAGCCGCAGACCGCAGTCGCGATGGCAGCATTCTTTAACGTGATTGCGATCTTCTTCTTCAAACTGAAGGTGGCATCGACCATTGGTAAGGGCACGATTGAGCCCTGGGCGATTGATCACTACGTGATTTTTGGTGCACTGGTAGGCGCGGTGTTCTGGAATCTGGTGACCTGGTATTTTGGTATTCCTTCTTCTTCCTCGCACGCACTGATCGGTGGTCTGGTTGGTGCTGCAGTTGCGAAAGCCGGCACCAGCGCGCTGATTTCCGGTGGTCTGTGGAAGACCATCGCATTCATCGTGTTGTCTCCGACGCTGGGTTTCATACTTGGTTCGCTGATGATGCTCCTTGTGTCGTGGCTGTTCGTCAAGTCAACGCCACTGAAAGTGGACCGCTGGTTCCGTCGTTTGCAGCTGGTTTCTGCCTCGCTGTACAGCCTCGGACACGGTGGTAATGATGCGCAGAAAACCATGGGTATTATCTGGATGCTGCTGATTGCAGGTGGTTATTCCAGCTCTGCAGAGGTTGCGCCGCCTATGTGGGTGATTCTGTCCTGCTACGGTGCAATCGGCCTTGGTACTCTGTTCGGTGGCTGGCGTATTGTGAAGACCATGGGTCAGAAAATTACCAAGCTGAAACCGGTCGGTGGCTTCTGTGCCGAAACCGGTGGTGCGATTACATTGTTTATCGCAACGGCGCTGGGTATCCCGGTATCAACAACGCACACCATTACCGGTGCGATCGTTGGGGTTGGTTCTTCTCAGAAAATGTCGGCAGTCCGTTGGGGCGTGGCCGGTAATATCGTCTGGGCTTGGGTTCTGACCATTCCGGCATCCGCATTTGTTGCTGCGATTGCATGGTGGATCGGCACGAAGATTCTGTAATCTTCAAAATGAAGTCCGGCGGGAATCGTATATCCGCTGCAAAAAACGCCCGGTGGTTGCCGGGCGTTTTTGTTTTTGCGTCTTTGTATTCTGATGTTGAGTTTCTTTGGCGACTTAATCAGGTGACTTGCTTTACCTAAGCGAGGATGCAAAAAATGCACTATTTTGGTGCAAAATGCGGAGTTCAGCACAGGAAAAATATGCCATGCGCTGGTCGTCCGCGAGAACGCTCGCGCTCCGTCCTGTCCGTTTTTTCGTGAATGACGAATTCTGCGTATTATCGGGCGAAAGTTAATGCGATAGCGGCCTTGCCGGAGCGGACTGCAGGCGGGGTGTTGCGGGTGGTTACTGAGTAAGGCTTCCGGCGGCGCAGGGCGGCCACCGGAAAAAAAGGAGGGCTTACATTTGTTTGAACAGATGAACGAAGCTGCGGCTGACTTCCAGCTTTTCGTTACTGCCTTTGACTTGTACCAGATGGCGGCCGCGCAGATCACGCACTACGCCGGAGATAGCTTTGGCATTGACCAGTGTTGAACGGTGAATTTGCCAGAACAATGCAGGGTCAAGTTCTTCGGCCAGATCGCGCACCGGTTTGCGGATCAGTGCTTCATAGGTGGCGGTCTGCACCCGGGTATATTTTTCGTCGGACTGGAAAAACAGAATTTCTTCGACCGGAATCAGACGCAATTCTTGTCCTATCGAAGCCTGTATCCATTGCAGATAGTTCGGCTTACCGATGCCCATTTGCTTCGCCAGCTGACTGATCATCTGACTCATATCCGGCGGCGCGGCATTTGCCTGTAAGCGCGCTTTCAGGCGTTCTACGGTCTTGCTCAGGCGTTCGGTGTCGGCTGGCTTCAGTACATAATCCACCGCACCGTGTTCGAATGCTTCCACTGCATACTGATCGTAGGCAGTGATAAACACGATATGCGCCTGCGTACCGATATCCTTCGCTGCTTCAATGCCGGTTTTCACCGGCATACGGATATCGAGAAAAACCAGATCCGGCTGATGCTGCAAAGTCAGACTGACGGCTTCTTCGCCATTTTTTGCTTCATCCAGAATCTGTAATTCCGGCCAGACCTGTGCGAGGCGGCTGCGCAACTGATCGCGCATTAAACGTTCATCATCAGCCAGTACGGCGGTAGGTGCTTTCATGTTAATCCGCTAATTCATAAGGGATTTCAATTGTGACACAAACACCTGTCGGTTGATTCGGCGTAATGATCAGTTGTGCCTGATCTTTGTATAAAAGCTTCAGTCGTTCGCGGATATTCTGCAGACCGACACCGGTGCCTTTGGTCGCCGCAGCACCGAAACCCAGGCCATCGTCGCTGACACTGACACGCAGTTTTTTGTGTGCGACTTCGGCTCGGAAGCGTATGGTGCCGCCTTCAGCTTTGCATTCCAGACCGTGCTTGATCGCATTTTCTACCAGCGACTGCAGCATCATCGGCGGGAATGCAGCGCTGCGCAAACCTTCCGGCATCTGGTAATCAATCGTCAGACGTTCTTCCATCCGCATTTTCAGCAATTCCAGATAGGCTCTGATCATGTCCGCTTCGCGTCCCAGATTGGTGGACGCGACCTGATCCCGGATCTGCGGCAACACGGCGCGCAGATAGCTGATCAGGCAGCGTTGCATCGCAGCGGCACGTGGCGGATCGGTTTCAATCAGATGCTCTACGGAAGCGAGGGTGTTAAACAGAAAATGCGGTTCCACCTGTGCCTGCATCATCTGCACTTTGGCTTCGCTGACCTGACGCAGCAAGGATTCGCGTTCAGCAGCAACTCCGGCTTCACGCGCTTTTTCTTCGGCGCGCACTTTGCCGCCCATCACGACTTTCATGCCAAACAGACTCAGCACAAACAGCATGACAAAGTTCGCGAACCATTTTGATGACGTTTTACGGTAACTGCTGATTTCTTCGTCTGCAGCATCAGCGACGGCATTGTTAATATCTTCACCGATTTCCCGCGCCATATCCGGCGGCAGCTTGATGTGGATATCGTCGCCGGTCTGAATCACCGCAGTTGGTGCAGCAGGCGGGTTTGTTGTTGCAGCTGCTTCACTGGCGCCGGTGGCAGGGGTTGCTGGTGTCGCCGGAGTCGCCGGGGTGGCAATGCCGTTTTTCTCGCGAATTCCGTTTTCATCAATTTCAATTTCTTTACCACCGGAGCCGGGTTTGTTTTTGCGGATGCGGATGCCGGTGTCATCGATTTGCACGGTCGTGTCGCCATCGGTGGCGGAGCGTACTTTGCGATGCTTGTTGCTGTTATTGTTTTTCGTGACGACGACTTCTTCTGAACTGAATAAGGTGTCGTTGAGGATGGCGCCACCTGCCATCGTCAGAATCGCAAAGATGGCAAATTTCCACCAAGATAACTGGGTAACCCATGCCGCTGTTTTATCGAACGTACGGCTGAGCCAGCCGCTCAGCTGCGTCAGCACAGTGTGAATCATTTGTAGTGTCGGGTTATTCATGACGAAACACCTTGAATTGAGAAACGGTTTAGTAAGTGTCAATGTACCTGCTTCACCGCACACACTCTACCGGATTGCGATACGCTGCAAAAATCGGGGAACAGAATGAAAAATGGCGACTGAATTGCAGTCGCCATTGCTTGTATTCGCAAAAGTATCAGGCGGCAGGCTGTGCCGGGCCGGATTTCAGCCAGTCATGCAAATCCTGTTTTGTCAGCGGACGTGCATAGAAATAGCCTTGCGCCATATGGCAGCCGTAATCCATCAGCGTTCTGGCCTGCATATCGTTTTCGACGCCTTCGGCAATCACCGATAAACCCAGATTTTGTCCCAGCTGGACAATCATTTTTGCGATGCTGCCTTCGGAACCGTTTTGCTGAATATCATTCACAAAAGCGCGGTCGATTTTCAGCTTGTCAACATCCAGCTTTTGCAAGTGACTGAGCGATGAGAAGCCGGTGCCGAAATCATCAATTGAAACACTTACACCGAGTTGCTTAATCTGATGCAGGGTTTTGATCAGCAGTTCCGGATCTTTCATTGCCATCGATTCGGTGATTTCCAGTTCCACAAACTGCGGCGGTGCTTTGGTATCCTGCAGCGCTTTGTGCAAAGTCTGCATGAAAAGTGGATGAGAGAACTGTGCCTGCGACACATTAATCGCCATCTGGAATGCGGTGTAACCCATATCGCGCAGGGTGACGAGTTCATGCAATGCGCTGCGCAATACCCATTCGCCGATATCGACAATCAGGCCGGAATATTCAGCAATCGGAATAAACTGATCCGGTGGTACGAATTTACCTTCATCCGTACGCCAGCGCAGCAGGGCTTCCGCGCCCAGTGCTTTACCGGTACGCATATCCACCTGTGGCTGATAGACGAGGAACAGGCGTTCGTGTTCAAACGCGGCTCGCAGTGCATGCATCAGCATCACACGCTCACGGATTTCCACACCCATGCTGCGGGTGAAATATTCATAGCCGCCGCGCTGACTGGTTTTCGCACGTTTAAGTGCGATATTCGTATCTTTTAATGCTTCGGAAGCATCGCCGTCGTACTCATCCAGTTTGATCAGCCCGATGGTTGCAGTCAGCTGCACATCCTGATGGTCTACTTCAAACGGAGAGTTAAACAGTTCCAGAATTTTGTCAGGATTGACCTTATCCTGATGGCCCAGCAATGCGAACGTATCGCTGCCGACGCGTGCCAGCTGGCAAGTTTCGCCAAAGTGACGGAACAGACGCTGCGCCACAGCGTATAACAGTAAGTCGCCGAACTGATGGCCGAGTGCGTCATTCGTTTCAGCGAAGTGATCAATATCGATCAGCGATAAAGCGCTGTGCTGTTTGGAGGCAGAGCTGAGTGTTTCACCCAGTGTCTGCAGCAGTTTTAAACGATTGCCAAGACCTGTCAGCAAATCGTAGAACGCATAATTGTGCAGGCGTGAATTCAGGATGACATTATCCAGACCCACGGAAACATTGCCGCAGAATACATCCAGCAAGCGGCGGTCCATGTCATTCAGATGAATGCCGCAATCCAGAAAGAGTGCGAAATCTTTTTTCTCGGTGTTATTGAAATATAAAACCGTCGCATTTTTTTCGTACACACTTTGTTGCTGGTTCAGTGCCTGATGAATAATGTCCGGTGCAACCGGCAATTCCACTGTTTTCAGTAACTGGTTCTGATATGGCTGGTAGCGTGCTGTGCAAGCGATGACTTGCAAGTCATCGGTCTGATGATTGTTTTGTAAATTGACAGGACGTATGCAGACAAAGCCTTCGCTGCCCAGACCCAGCAGGCTGGTAATCTGCGTCAGTACACCGGATGCAAAATTATGCAGGCCATGCGTGGCCATCAGTTCGGTACTGGCATTAATAATCATTTCCAGACCACGACGGCTGGAGCTGATAGAGCAAATCTGTTCGTAAGAGCGGATGGCTGATGTGACTGCGGTATACAGCTTAGTACGGGTCAGTTCGGACTTGGTTTTGTAGTCATTGATGTCGTAATCGCGGATCGCATCGATTTCCGGTGCATATCCCGGTTGTCCGGTACGCAGAATAATACGTACATCGGCCAGTCCCAGTGTTTTACGGATGTAATTGACCAGTTGCAAACCCGCATCTTCATGCTCCATCACCACATCCAGCAGGATGATCGCAATGTCTTTTTCTTTTTGCAGGATTTCGCGCGCCTCTGCGGCGGAATAGGCATGCAGAAAACTCAGCGGGCGATGCTGAATTTCCAGACTGCCAAGCGCAAAGGTGGTCGCGGAATGCACATCAGGATCATCGTCAATGATCATAATGCGCCAGCTGCCCTGTGCGCCAGAGTCAGTCGATGCTTCACTTGCGTCCGGTTCATCCAGAAACACCAGATCGTCTTCATTGGACAGAATCGGGGAATTCATCTGCAAAACGACTCCATGCTTGGCATTATTATGATTATGCATTGCTGCAAGATTAGTATTGAACAGAACTATGACATCAATTCAAGCCTTAGCCAAGCCTCATGCAGGGAGATTAGGCAAGAATAAAACAGCTTTTACTATGCAGAATAGTGCTTTAACGCGGCATTGATGCCGCGCAAAAGCAAATTTAACAAATTCGGCATGAAAAACCCGGAAAACCGCTTGCCGGGAAGCTGTTAGAATCAGGGCATCCTTTATCACTGACAGCAAACTCATCATGTCTGGCAATACATTCGGAACTCTGTTTACGGTAACAACATTTGGTGAATCTCACGGCCCGGCAATCGGCTGTATCGTGGATGGCTGCCCGCCGGGCTTGCCTTTAAGCGAAGCAGACATTCAGCCGGAACTCGATCGCCGCCGCCCCGGCACTTCGCGCCACGTCACACAACGTCAGGAGCCGGACACGGTCGAAATTCTGTCCGGTGTGTATCAGGGCGTGACAACGGGAACGCCGATTGCGCTGTTAATCCGCAATCAGGATCAGCGCAGTAAAGATTACGGCAATATCACTGATTCTTTCCGTCCGGGCCATGCCGATTTCACTTACTGGAAAAAGTACGGTATCCGCGATCCGCGCGGCGGCGGACGTTCATCGGCACGTCTGACAGCCCCTGTGGTTGCAGCCGGTGCAATTGCCAAAAAATGGCTGGCAGCGCAGTTCGGCACCACCTTTACCGGCGGTATGCGCCAGATCGGTGAAGTAGTGATTCCGTTTCAGTCCTGGGAGCATGTGAATCAGAATCCGTTTTTTGCACCTACCGCAGATGCCGCCGTGCTTCAGCAACTGGAAGACTACATGGACAGCATTCGCAAAGAGGGCGATTCCATTGGTGCGCGGGTGG
Organism: Cognatundibacterium squillarum; assembly: GCF_014652435.1. GTDB lineage: Bacteria > Pseudomonadota > Gammaproteobacteria > Burkholderiales > Burkholderiaceae_D > Undibacterium > Undibacterium squillarum. The sequence goes on along the minus strand of NZ_BMYU01000009.1, from coordinate 65,858 downwards.
ATGTGGTTGCTCAAAATGTTCCCGCCGGTCTGGGTGAGCCGATTTACGACAAGCTGGATGCTGAAATCGCGTATGCCATGATGGGTATTAATGCAGTCAAAGGCGTGGAGATCGGTGACGGTTTTGGCTGTGTCGCGCAAAAAGGTTCCCAGCACGGTGATGAACTGACCGAAGCGGGCTTTCTGAGTAATCATGCAGGCGGCGTGCTGGGCGGTATTTCTACCGGTCAGGATATTGTTGTGTCGATGGCGATTAAGCCGACTTCCTCAATCCGCATTCCGCGCCGCTCGCTGGATGTGAATGGTGATCCGGTGATGGTGGAAACCTTCGGTCGCCATGATCCTTGTGTCGGCATCCGTGCTACACCGATTGCCGAAGCGATGCTGGCACTGGTATTGATAGATCACGCCTTGCGTCATCGCGCGCAGTGCGGAGATGTTCATTCCGGCGCTGCCTGAACTGGTGAAAACTCTGCCTCACCAGCGCTGTGTAGTAGCACTGGTCAGCGAAAAAGCACTGCATGTCTCAGGCGCAGTGCTTTTTTTATTGCGGGTACCGGTTGTTTGTTTGTGTGCAGCTATGACTGGCAGCGCGGATGCCGGCGGCAGTTGCACCGCATTGCTGAGGTTCCGAAAAAGCGGAAGTTGTGCAGAGGCGGTCAGAATCGGCGGAAACGGCCGCTGAATTGGCTGAATGCGGTGTTCAGCACAGCGATTTGCTCCTCGTCGGCAGAAAGTCCGGGCCTCCGGAAATCGTTCATGACGATATTTGCACAATATGTAATGCTGTGTGTCATGGTTGCAGGAGTTTTTCGGGAAGTGATTTGTCTCTCTTTCCACCGTGCAGCACAGACAAAAAAATCAGCACCGTTTCATGCTTGCCGAAGCTGCGAAAAGCAGCTAAATCCGCGTGCTTTAAGATGCGCCCTGAATAAATTTCAGTGTTTTTTTGAATTAAACGGAATTTTCCGCTGAAAATACCGATTTTTGTTCGAGATTCTTATTTTTGTTTGGTGTGAATCTGCGCCAAAGTGGTCTGTTCTTGGTTTTGCGTTGCACAAATGTGGCATAATCAAATGCGAATTCTGTGACAGACACAGATGGTTTACCACTCTCAACAGGCAGGTAAGGAATGATGCTTAAAACGCTTTACGACAAGTTATGGGAATCTCATGTAGTGCACACTGAGGATGACGGAACAACGATTCTATATATCGACCGTCACCTGCTACATGAAGTCACCAGTCCGCAAGCGTTTGAAGGCTTGAAAATCGCCGGACGCACACCGTGGCGCAATGCTGCCAATCTGGTTGTGGCAGACCACAACGTCCCGACTACTAACCGTGCGAACGGTATCGAAGATCCGGTGTCGCGTCTGCAGGTGGAAACGCTGGATGGAAACGCCCGTCAGTTCGGTCTGACGTATTTCGGCATGAATGATAAGCGCCAGGGCATCGTTCACGTGATCGGCCCTGAGCAGGGTGCAACGCTGCCGGGTATGACAGTTGTGTGCGGCGATTCCCATACTTCCACCCACGGTGCGTTTGGCTGTCTCGCACACGGCATCGGCACTTCCGAGGTTGAGCACGTGCTCGCAACCCAGACACTGGTGGCCAAAAAATCGCGTTCCATGCTGGTGCAGATTGATGGCGTGTTACAGGCAGGTGTCACAGCAAAAGATATCGTGCTGGCCGTGATTGGTCAGATCGGTACGGCAGGCGGCACTGGCTATGCGATTGAATTTGCCGGTTCGGCAATTCGCAGCCTCAGCATGGAAGGCCGCATGACGATTTGTAATATGGCGATTGAAGCCGGTGCCCGCGCCGGTATGGTCGCGGTGGATCAGACTACCATCGATTACGTCAAAGGTCGTCCGTTCTCGCCGGTTGGTCCGCAATGGGATCAGGCGGTGGCTTACTGGAAAACGCTGCACTCCGATCCGGGTGCACGTTTTGATATGGTCGTGACACTGCGCGCCGAAGAAATTCAGCCGCAAATCACCTGGGGTACGTCGCCGGAAATGGTGTTGCCGGTTGAAGGACGTGTTCCTGATCCGGACCACGAAAAAGATCCGGTAAAACGCGATGCGATTGAAAAAGCGCTGGTGTATATGGATCTGAAGCCGAATACGGCGATGTCGGATATCCGTATCGATAAAGTCTTTATCGGTTCCTGTACCAATTCCCGTATCGAAGATTTACGCGAAGCCGCCGCCGTGGTGCGTGGCAAATTCCGCGCCAGCAATGTGAAGCTGGCGATGGTGGTGCCTGGCTCCGGTCTGGTGAAAGAACAGGCTGAGCGCGAAGGTCTGGATAAAATCTTTAAGGACGCCGGATTTGAATGGCGCGAACCGGGTTGTTCTATGTGTCTGGCAATGAATGCTGACCGTCTGGAACCGGGCGAGCGCTGTGCGTCCACCTCCAACAGAAATTTTGAAGGCCGGCAAGGGCAGGGTGGTCGCACCCATCTGGTATCGCCGGCAATGGCAGCTGCTGCAGGTGTGGCAGGACACTTTGTTGATGTCCGCCGCCTGACAAAATGAAGGGAAAAATCATCATGAAAAAATTTGCATTCATGTTGCTGTGTGTTTGTGTGCTTGCCGGTTGTAACACCGTGCAGGGAATCGGGAAAGACGTTAAAAAAGCCGGTGAAGCGGTGGAAGGTCTCGGAAAGAAATAAGCATGCAAAAATTTACTATTGTTGATGGTCTTGTTGCGCCGCTTGATCGTGCCAATGTCGATACCGACGCCATTATTCCGAAGCAGTTTCTGAAATCGATTCAGCGTACAGGCTTCGGTCCGAATCTGTTTGATGAATGGCGTTATCTGGATCACGGCGAGCCGGGCATGGATAACAGCAAGCGTCCGCTGAATCCGGACTTCGTTCTGAATGAAGCGCGTTATCAGGGCGCTTCAGTTTTGCTGACCCGTAAGAATTTCGGCTGCGGATCTTCGCGTGAACATGCGCCGTGGGCACTGGAACAATATGGCTTCCGCGCGATTATCGCCCCGAGTTTTGCCGACATCTTTTTTAATAATTGTTTTAAGAATGGCGTGCTGCCTATCGTGCTGAGTGAAGTGCAGGTGGATCAGCTGTTTAACGAAGTGCGTGCCTTCCCGGGCTTCCGTCTGGTGATTGATCTGGAAGCGCAGACGGTTTCCACTGTCAACGGATCGCAGTCTTATGCGTTTAACGTTGACCCTTTCCGGAAATACTGCCTGCTGAATGGTCTGGATGATATTGGCCTGACGCTGTGTAATGAACAGAAAATCCGCAGTTTTGAAGAGCAGCATCTGGCCCGCTTCCCGTGGTTGTCGAACACTATTCAGTCCTGAGAGAAAACAGAATGAAAATTGCTGTATTGCCTGGTGATGGCATTGGTCCGGAAATTATTGCGCAGGCAGTCAATGTACTGAATGCGCTGGATGAAAAATTTGAAATGGAAACGGCACCGGTCGGTGGTGCCGGTTACGAAGCCGCAGGACATCCTTTGCCGGATGCAACCCTGAAGCTCGCGCAGGAAGCAGATGCTGTTCTGTTCGGTGCTGTCGGTGACTGGAAATACGATACGCTGGAACGCGCATTGCGTCCTGAGCAGGCAATTCTGGGATTGCGTAAAAATTTAAAATTGTTTGCGAATCTGCGTCCCGCAATCCTGTATCCTGAACTCGCCGGTGCATCAACACTGAAGCCGGAAGTGGTTTCGGGTCTGGATATTCTGATTATTCGCGAACTGACCGGCGACATTTATTTTGGCCAGCCACGTGGTGTACGCACTTGCCCGGATGGCCCGTTTCAGGGTGAGCGCGAAGGCTTTGACACCATGCGCTATGCAGAAACAGAAATTCGCCGCATTGCGCACGTAGCATTCCAGACCGCACAAAAACGCGGTGGCAGACTGACCAGTGTTGACAAAGCGAATGTGCTGGAAACCTTCCAGTTCTGGAAAGATATCGTGACCGATGTGCATCGCGAATATCCGGATGTTGCGCTAGAGCATATGTATGTCGATAACGCGGCTATGCAACTGGTACGCGCTCCGAAGAAATTCGACGTGATCGTCACCGGCAATATGTTTGGCGATATCTTGTCGGATGCAGCTGCAATGCTGACTGGGTCTATCGGCATGTTGCCAAGCGCATCTCTGGATGCAAACAATAAAGGTTTGTATGAGCCTTCACATGGTTCAGCACCGGATATCGCAGGGAAGGGAATTGCGAATCCGCTGGCGACAATTTTGTCGGCAGCTATGATGCTGCGCTACTCGCTGAATAAGCCGGAGCAGGCTGATCGCATCGAGGCAGCAGTGAAAAAAGTGCTGGCTTCCGGCTTGCGTACACCGGATATTTATGAGCCGGGAACAACAAAAGTCGGAACAGCCGAAATGGGACAAGCAGTTGTAGCAGCCTTGTCTGAGTGAGTGAACGACGCAGTCATCTGCGCTTTTTAGGGAAAAATGATGAAACTGGTAGGCTTGGTAGGTTGGCGTGGTATGGTCGGTTCCGTCCTGATGCAACGTATGCAGGAAGAGAAGGACTTTGATCATATTGAACCCGTATTCTTTTCGACTTCCAACGCGGGCGGTACAGCACCTGCAATGGCAAAGAATGAAAAGACGCTCAAGGACGCGAACAATATTGATGAGCTGAAGAAGTGCGACATCATTATTACCTGCCAGGGTGGTGATTACACCAATGAAGTTTTCCCGCAACTGCGCGCAGCTGGCTGGAATGGTCACTGGATTGACGCAGCTTCCAGTCTGCGTATGAAAGACGATGCAGTGATCATTCTGGATCCGGTCAATCTGCCAGTGATCAAAAATGCGCTGAGTAAGGGTCAGAATAACTGGATCGGTGGCAACTGCACCGTCAGCTGTATGCTGATGGGTGTCGGTGCGCTGTATAAGGCTGGTTTGGTTGAGTGGATGAGCACACAGACTTATCAGGCAGCTTCCGGTGGTGGTGCGCAGCATATGCGCGAATTGCTGACGCAGTACGGCAAACTGCATGCTGAAGTGCGTGATCTGCTGGATGATCCGAAAAGCGCAATTCTGGAAATCGACCGTAAAATTATCGCGAAACAGCGTGGTTTTGGCGCGGATGAAGTGGCAAACTTCGGTGTTCCGCTGGGTGGTTCGCTGATCCCGTGGATCGACAAAGATCTGGGCAATGGCACATCCCGTGAAGAGTGGAAGGGTATGGCGGAAACCAACAAGATTCTGGGTCTGGGCGAGGGCTTTGGTTCTGCGCCGATTCCGGTGGATGGTTTCTGTGTGCGCGTCGGCGCAATGCGCTGCCACAGCCAGGCACTGACTTTTAAACTGAAGAAAGATGTGCCTGTTGATGAGATTGAAGGCATGATTGCTGCCGATAATCCATGGGCGAAAGTTGTGCCGAATAACCGTGAAGCCACTATTCGTGATCTGACACCGGTTGCCGTGACCGGCACACTGACCATTCCGGTCGGACGTGTACGTAAGCTGGCAATGGGTCCTGAATACGTTGGCGCGTTTACCATTGGTGATCAGTTGTTATGGGGTGCGGCAGAGCCATTGCGCCGTATGCTGCGTATCCTGATAGATTGATTTTTATGAAATTCGTGTAAGAAAGTGAAAAAGAGGGCATCTGCCCTCTTTTTTTCTTGTATAAACACGCGCTGATGATAAATCAGTAGTGTTAAAGCGCTGCAACGTTTCTTGCACAGGCTGCCTGCCTTCTGTAATTGATGTATTTACCATGTGCATAAATAGCGGTAAGCTTGCAGCGCGAAGATGGCATTTACATCCTTGAAAAAATCTGAATTTGTGTAGTTTTAGCAAACTTTGTTGTTTGTTTCCTCCCGAATTGTCTGACGATATGCAAAAACAAAAAAGAAAATCCGTTATTTCTCTGGGGCGTAATGCGCTGAGCGTCGCCGTTGCTTCTGCGATGCTGTTTGCAGCGGATGCAAGCGCAACCGGCATGGGGCGACTGACGGTATTGTCAGCTCTCGGGCAGCCTTTAAAAGCAGAGATTGAACTTACTTCGCCGAACAAAGAGGAGCTGGGTTCTCTCACGCCCAAACTTGCTTCGCCGGAAGCGTTTAAACGCGCCAACATAGAATTCAATGCAGCATTGCTGTCATTGCAGTTCGGTATTGAACAGCGTGGTAATAACTACATCATTAAAGTGACTTCCAGTCAGCCGATGAATGAGCCATTCGTCGATATGCTGCTGGAGCTGAATTCTTCAAATGGCAAACTGCTGCGCGAATATACATTCCTGCTTGATCCGGTTGATCTGCGTACTGGTCAGTCAGCGCAGGTCGCTGCAAAAAACGGTTCCGCGCAAGTTCGCGGTAATACACAGAATGTTCAGACCGTACAGTCTGTACCTGCGCAGCAAGCCGCAAAAAAGCAGATCGCTGCGAATGCAGCGCCTNAGTAAAATTGCCGGCGCATACCGCACAGAAGGGGTGTCTCTGGATCAAATGCTGGTTGCTTTGTATAAAGCAAATAAAGATGCATTCGTTGGCAATAATATGAATCGTCTGCGTGCAGGTCAGATTTTGCAGATTCCGGACGCTGAGTCCGTGAAAGCAGCTGCGCCAACCGCGACGGAAGCGCATTCTGTTGTGATTGCACATTCTAATGATTTCAGTGCTTATCGCGGAAAACTGGCTGAGCAGGTGGAGCGCGCTCCGGCCGCACGGGCTGCGTCTTCAAAGCAGGCAGCCAGCGGAAAAATTACTGCCAAAGTGAAGGAAACACCAACGCCAAGCGCGGAGTCTCCTGATAAACTGAAACTGTCTAAAGCAGAAGCCGGTAATAAGGCGGCAGCTGAAGCGGAAAAAATTGCGAAAGAAAAAGCAGTCGCGGAAGCAAACAGCCGCGTGAAAGAGCTCGAAAAAAATGTTGGCGAGTTGCAAAAGCTGCTGGATGTGAAGAATAAAGATCTGGCCGCGAAAGAAGCTGAGCTGACTGCAAAATCTGCGAAAAAAGACAGTAAAGAAGCCAAAGAGCCTGAAAAACCGGTTGCTCAGACAGCGCCGGTGGTTGCGTCGGGCGCTGCAGCAGCATCCGCGCCTGCTGCTGTTGCAGCCTCGGCAGTTGCTTCTGCGCCTGCTGTTGCCAGTGCATCCGCGTCGGCGGGTGCTGAAAAGCCGCGGCGTCGTCCGGTTGCTCCGCCACCGCCACCAGAGCCAAGTTTCTTCGAAAGTTTGTCTGACTGGGCGATGCCTGCAGGCGCTGGTCTGATTGCAATTCTCGCCGGTGTCGGTCTGTGGGCTAACCAGCGTCGCAAAAAGCAGCAGCAATTCGAAGACAGTATTCTTACCGGCTCCAGTATGAAAGCGAACTCCATGTTCGGTTCTACAGGTGGCCAGAGTGTTGATACAAATAACAGTGTATTTAATTCGAACTTTGCGCCATCTGCCAGCCAGCTGGATGCGAATGAGGTGGATCCTGTTGCTGAGGCGGACGTTTACATCGCTTATGGTCGCGATACACAGGCGGAAGAAATTCTGAAAGAAGCTTTGCGTACACAACCGGATCGTCATGCGGTTCGTTTGAAATTGCTGGAAATTTACTTTGCACGCAAAGATTCCCGTCAGTTTGAGCGCGTTGCAGGCGAACTCTACGGCATGACAAGTGGTACTGGAGAGGAGTGGGCGCAGGCAGCATCGATGGGTGTATCGCTGGAGCCGACCAATCCATTATATGCAGGTGGTCAGTCGAAAGAAGCGCCGGTATCTGATGCGGGTATCGGCATGCCGACACATCCTTTAGAAGATCTGGATCCCGAGGCCTTACTCACAAATTCAATGTCGAAAGACATGCTTGAGGCAATCAGTATTATTGATACTGCAACTAAGCCTGGCCCTCAGGTTGAAGAGGCTGCTCCGGTAATGTCTACGGAATCTGGTCCTGCGGTCATTGATACATCTTCACTGGACTTTGATCTCGGTTTTGGTGATGACAATAGTCCTGCTGTGCCGGAATTGCCAGTCAGCCAGCCTGTCGTGCAGACGGTCACGGAAGCGCAGGAGCCTGATCTGGGTGTAATCGATTTTGATTTTGGTGAGCCTGAAGCGCCGGCGGTTCAGCAGGAACAATCAGTTCCGTCTGAACAGGAGGTGTCTTTGGCTGATGATAACAGTCTGGATTTTTCCCTGCCTGATCTCGACCTGAGTGCGCCGTTACAGGACAGCGTCCCGGAACTTACCATTGAAGCTTCGCCGGAAGTGCCTGATTCTGCTGAGGCTATTGAGTTATCTCTGTCCGGTGAGTCATTAGGTGAAGATGTTCCTGTGCTGGATTTTGCGCTGGAAGAGCCTGCGCAAACAGAGCAGGAGCCCCATTTACCTTCAGATGTGCAAGCGTCTGCATTTGATTTTGACTTGTCCGGTATCGATCTGAATCTGGAGCCACAGGTGGAATCGGATGCGGTATCCGGTTCCTCTGCGGATGCTGAACCTGAAAATGCTGAAATGTCGACCAAGCTGGATCTCGCGGTTGCTTACCAGGAAATCGGTGATCGTGAAGGTGCTCGTGAATTGCTGGAAGAAGTTGTTCGCGGTGGTAATGCGGATCAGCGTGAGCGCGCAAATGCGATGTTGTTGCAACTTGCCTGATTTTCGTCCATGATGCGCGGGCGCTGACGCAGGTCAGCGCCCGTTTTCTTTTTGTGGGATGTGATGTGAAACGTATCGTTTTGGGTGTGCAGTACGATGGGAATTCGTGGCGCGGTTGGCAAAAGCAGCCTTCCGGCGATACGGTTCAGGATGTGCTTGAACGGGCACTGAAGCAATTTACTAATCAATCGGTTCATACAACGTGTGCTGGCAGAACGGATGCAGGCGTCCACGGGCTGGAGCAGGTTGTGCATTTTGATACTGATCTGACTCGCACACCATATTCGTGGGTGAATGGTGTGAATGCGTTTCTGCCATCGTCAGTTGCGGTGCAGTGGGCAAAGGAGCTGGATTGTGATCCTGTTTCACCGGAAGCATTTCACTCCCGCTTTAGTGCCAGAGCACGCACCTATCACTATGTTTTGCATAATAGTAAGATTCGTTCTCCGCTTTGGGGCGGCCGGGCCGGCTGGGTTTTTCGCGAACTGAATCTTGAAAAAATGCAGGCAGGTGCAGCATTGTTATTGGGTGAGCACGATTTTTCCGCATTCAGAGCGGCAGAGTGTCAGGCAAAATCGCCGGTTAAGCACATGTATAGTATTGACATCAGGCAGCAGGGTGAGATGTTTATATTTACCCTGAAGGCCAGTGCTTTCCTTCATCATATGGTCAGGAATATTGTTGGATCGCTGGTGTTTGTCGGAACGGGTAAGCGTGAGCCTGAATGGATGCAGCAACTATTGTTGAGTAAGGACAGAAGTCTTGCTGCGCCTACTTTTATGCCCGATGGATTGTATCTCGCCCGAATTGACTATGATGCATTTTGGCAATTGCCTCAACAGAAACAATTATTGCTGCCGGGCTTCCTGTCTCTTTTGCCGGGCGACTGAGCGGATTCTCGGCTTTATCGCGGATTTCTGACTCGAAATCCGGTAAAATGACGCTTTGCAAAAAAGACTGGCAGGCGCCCGCCTGGGATTGAGCCCAGACCGGAGCGCTTTTTTTTAGCCGGTTTCGCTGTGCTTTCGAATTGAATTGTTACCCAATGAATAACATCCGGAATTTTTCTATTATTGCTCATATCGACCACGGTAAATCAACGCTGGCCGATCGTATTATTCAGTTGTGCGGCGGCCTTTCTGACCGCGAAATGGAAGCACAGGTGCTCGACTCGATGGATATCGAGCGTGAGCGTGGGATTACCATTAAGGCACAAACTGCTGCACTGAATTACAAAGCAAAAGATGGTAAGGTTTATAACCTGAACCTGATTGACACGCCGGGCCACGTTGATTTTAGCTATGAAGTCAGTCGTTCTCTTTCTGCTTGTGAAGGCGCATTGCTGGTCGTCGATGCTTCTCAGGGTGTTGAGGCGCAAACTGTAGCAAACTGCTACACCGCAATTGATCTGGGTGTCGAAGTTGTGCCGGTTCTGAATAAGATCGATTTGCCATCTGCAGATCCGGAAAACGCGACGAAAGAAATTGAAGATGTAATTGGCATCGATGCGACTGACGCGGTTCACTGCTCCGCGAAGACAGGTCTTGGTGTGGCTGATGTGCTGGAATCGCTGATCGCCAAAGTGCCGGCGCCAGAAGGCGATCCGTCCGCACCATTGCAGGCGCTGATCATTGATTCCTGGTTTGATAACTACGTTGGTGTTGTCATGCTGGTACGTATTGTTAATGGTACGTTGCGTCCGAAAGATAAAATTCTGCTGATGGCAACCGAGGCGCAGCATCTGGTTGAAAGTGTTGGTGTGTTTACGCCGAAATCGCTTTCACGTGATTCGCTGTCGGCTGGTCAGGTTGGATTTGTGATTGCCGGTATTAAGGAATTAAAAGCAGCTAAAGTTGGCGATACGATTACCACCGTTGCAAATAAGGCCAAGGAACCATTGCCTGGTTTTAAAGAAATTCAGCCTCAGGTTTTTGCTGGCTTGTTCCCGGTTGAGGCAAATCAGTATGATGCTTTGCGCGAATCTCTGGAGAAGCTGAAACTGAATGATGCTGCGCTGATGTTTGAGCCGGAAGTGTCGCAGGCACTTGGTTTTGGCTTCCGTTGCGGCTTCCTCGGATTGTTGCATATGGAAATCGTGCAGGAACGCCTCGAGCGCGAATTCGATATGGATCTCATTACGACCGCTCCGACGGTCGTATATGAGGTCGTGATGGCCGATGGCTCCATCATTCAGGTCGATAATCCGGCAAAAATGCCGGACCCTTCCAGAATTGAAGAAATCCGCGAGCCTATTGTTTCGGTGAATTTGTACATGCCACAGGAGTACGTAGGCGCGGTCATTACACTGTGTACCCAAAAACGCGGCGTCCAGATGGATATGGCTTATCACGGACGTCAGGTGAAGCTGACTTATGATCTGCCAATGGCTGAAATTGTGCTGGATTTCTTTGATCGTCTGAAGTCGATTTCCCGTGGCTATGCATCCATGGATTACGAATTCAAAGAATACCGCCATGCCGATGTTGTGAAAGTCGACATGCTGATTAACAGCGAGAAGGTGGATGCGCTGGCAATTATCGTCCACCGCGCAAACAGTCAGTATCGCGGTCGTGCCGTGGCTGCAAAAATGCGCGAACTGATTCCGCGTCAGATGTTTGATGTTGCGATTCAGGCGGCGATTGGCTCCAACATTATTGCGCGTGAAAACGTCAAAGCGATGCGCAAAAACGTTCTGGCAAAATGTTATGGCGGCGATATCTCACGTAAGCGCAAGCTGCTGGAAAAACAAAAAGCAGGTAAGAAACGTATGAAGCAGGTTGGTTCGGTCGAAGTGCCGCAGGAAGCATTCCTCGCAATTTTACAGGTGGAAGAAAAATAATGTTTCAGTCTTTGCTGACGAATTTTGCACTTATTTTGCTGATTTTGACGGTAGTGACCGGCATTATCTGGACACTCGATTTATTTGTTTTGTCAAAAAAACGTCGTGAGGCTGCGGAGAAGGCACTGGCTGAGTATGATCAGCGTGAAGCAAAGCTCGCAGCTGACGGTGTTCGTATGGATACGAATAAGCGTGAGGAAATTGCTTCAGGCCTTCTGCGTCAGCCAGTCTGGGTCGAGTATTCAGGCAGTTTTTTTCCGGTGATTTTGCTGGTCTTTGTACTGCGCTCTTTTTTGTTTGAACCATTTAAGATTCCGTCCGGCTCAATGCTACCGACACTGTTTGTCGGTGATCTGATTCTGGTGAATAAATTCACTTACGGTATTCGTTTGCCGGTAATTAATAAGAAAGTGATTGAAATCGGGCAACCGCAACGTGGTGACGTGATGGTATTTAAGTACCCGATGGATCCGCAGGTTGATTACATCAAGCGGGTTGTGGGCGTACCAGGCGATAAGGTTGAATATAAAAATAAACGTCTGACGATCAACGGAACACCGGCAAGCTATCAGCCGCTTCAGGATTTTCTCGGTGATAACAATCTGGAATACTCCAGACAATTCAAAGAAAACCTGCTTGGCGTGCAACACCATATTCTGAACAATGATGATGCTCCGGTATGGGTTGAAAAGCCTATGAAATTCCCCGGCCGTGAAAATTGCGTTTATGACAATGAAGGCTTCACCTGCGTGGTGCCGCAAGGGCAGTATTTCATGATGGGTGATAACCGCGATCGCAGTGCGGACAGCCGTTACTGGGGATTTGTACCGGATGAAAATATCGTCGGAAAAGCGTTTTTTATCTGGATGAATCTCGGAAACATTCGTCGTATCGGCAGTTTTCAGTAATCTCAGCAAAGGACAGTCATGATGAAGCAAAATGTAGTGAATCTGAAGCGTCGCCAGCAAGGTCTGTCACTGGTGGGGCTGGTTTTATCTCTGGGTATTCTGGTTGTGCTGGCGATGGTGGCGATGAAGGTTGTGCCTACCGTAATTGAATTTTCATCGATCAAAAAAGCAATTGTTACTGCAAAGAACGGTGCCAGTACACCGCGCGAAGTGCAGGTTGCATTTGATAAGCAGGCTGAAGTCGGTTACATCACTTCTATTGCAGGGAAAGATTTGCAATTCACTAAAGGTGATGACGGCATGGAAGTCAGTTTTTCTTATCAGAAAAAAATCCCGCTGGTAGGTCCTGCCAGTTTGTTACTCGAATATGAGGGAACTACAGCCCGTTCCGGCGTTGTTGCTAAAAAGCCGGAATAAGCGAAATACAATATGAATTTACAAGTATTGCAAAAGAGACTGGGGCACCAGTTCAGTAACCCCGCTTTATTGCAGCAGGCATTAACACACCGCAGTCACAGCGGTACCCACAATGAGCGCCTCGAGTTCCTCGGGGACTCGGTGCTTAATTGTGTGGTTGCAGCATTGTTATTTGACAGTTTTGCCGATATCGACGAGGGTGACTTATCACGCGTTCGGGCAAATCTGGTCAAACAACAATCGTTGTTTGAAATTGCCCAGCGGCTCGAATTATCACAGTTTTTGCGACTCGGCGAAGGGGAGTTGAAGTCCGGCGGTTTTCGTCGTCCTTCTATCCTTGCTGATACCTTAGAAGCATTGTTCGGTGCAGTTTATCTGGATGCAGGATTTGATGCGGCGAAAGCGGTCATTGTTGCGCTGTATCAGCCTGTGCTGACGTCGGTTGATCCGTCAACACTGGGTAAGGATGCAAAAACGCTATTGCAGGAATTCTTGCAAAGTAAAAAAATTGCATTGCCTCAATACAATGTTGTGGCAACTCACGGTGCTGCGCATAATCAGGAATTTGAAATTGAGTGCCTGGTGCCTAAACTGGATATTCAGGTGTTCGGAACAGGTGGCAGTCGTCGTGCTGGTGAGCAGGCCGCTGCAAAACTGGCGCTGGAAACAGCCATTGCCACGCTGGCCAGAACACCAGCCGCCAGAAAAGCGCGCACCCGTAGTCCGCAGCTGAAGCTGGCGGGTATTGGTACTGTGCAGCCGGAAGCTCAGCCGGCATCCGGCGCAGACCTTACAACCAAATCAGAATAGGTATACCCATGCAGGAAATGACAGAAAATCCCGGATTCCGTTGCGGGTATATTGCTATTGTCGGACGTCCGAATGTCGGCAAGTCCACGTTAATGAATCAGTTGATCGGCGCCAAAGTCAGTATTACGTCGCGTAAGGCGCAGACCACCCGTCACCGGATTACCGGTGTTCAGACCAAAGACCAGGCGCAGTTTGTTTATATCGACACGCCTGGTTTTCAGACGCGTCATTCGAATGCGCTGAACCGCACGCTGAACCGTACTGTTACGACGACGCTGACTGCGGTGGATGTGGTTCTTTACATCGTTGAGGCGGGTACATTTGGTGAAGCTGATCGTCAGGTTCTGGAGCTGCTGCCAAAAAATGTTCCCTGTATTCTTGTTATCAACAAAGCAGATCGCATGAAAGATAAGGCATTGCTGATGCCTTTTGCGCGCCAGGTTGCCGATGCATTTGAATTTAAGGCAGTGGTCCCGGTATCTGCGAAGCAGCGTTTCCAGTTGGATCGTCTCGAAAGCGTTGTACGCGATTTCCTTCCGGAAAATCCGCCGATGTTCGGTGAGGATGATATTACCGACCGCAGTGAAAAATTCCTCGCGGCAGAGATCGTCAGGGAAAAAGTATTCCGCTTTGTCGGTGACGAGCTGCCTTACACCAGTACCGTTATCATCGAAAAGTTTGAGCAGGAAGGTGATTTGCGCCGTGTGTTCGTTGCGATTCTGGTGGATCGCGACAGTCACAAAGCCATGCTGATTGGCCACAAAGGTGCACGCCTGAAAGAGATTTCCACGCAGTCACGTATGGACATGGAAAAACTGTTTGGTGGCAAGGTGTATCTCGAAGTCTGGGTGAAGGTGAAATCCGGATGGGCGGATAATGAAGCGGGTCTGCGCGCGTACGGTTACGAATAATTACCATGACCGGCAGTGTCCCGCTGGATGACGAAGAGCTTGCGGAATGGCTGGCAGAATCGCCTTCCGTGGCCACTGCAGTAAGTGTATCGCCGGTTGTGCATCGCAAGGTGCAGACGCAGCCGGGTTTTGTTCTTCACAGTCGCCCGTACAAAGAAACCAGTCTGGTGATTGATGTTCTGACGCGGGATTTCGGGCGCATCGCCTTAATTGCAAAGGGTGCTAAGCGACCATATTCTCAGTTAAGAACTGTGTTGCAGACTTTTCAGCCGTTGCAACTGAGCTGGACCGGAAAGCAGGAATTGAAAACCCTGACGCAGGCGGACTGGGTTGGCGGTATGATTCCCCTTGAAAAGTCCGCGCTGGTATGCGGCTTTTATCTGAATGAGCTGATGCTCAAATTGCTGGTGCGCGATGATCCTCACCCGGCTTTATTCCAACAATATGTTTCTACGCTGAATCAGCTCGCGCATGGCGAGCCCGTGGCGCTGGTGTTGCGCCAGTTTGAACTGGTGTTGCTGAAAGAGGCTGGTTTGCTTGGAGATTTGCGTTACTGCAGTGGAAGCAGAATGCGTGTTGTTCCGGAGCTGGCTTATGTGCTTGATCCGGAAGCTGGCGTGCGCCCCGCGCAACATCAGGAGTATTTTCCAGTTGTGTCCGGGGCTTGTCTGCTTGCAATGCAGGCAGGGGACTTTCGTGAGCAGCAGATTCAGATTCAAAGTAAACTCTTAATACGTTCATTGCTTCAGCATCATTTGCATGGCGCTGTGCTGAATACCCGTCAGCTGCTAATCGATTTACAGAATTTATGATGATTCAGAATGTTGCCTTTCTGCCGCGACTGGCAGTCCGTTTATCAGCGTTTGTGCCAGAGGGCGCAGCAGCAGACGCTGCATTCATGACACAACTGACGTGCTTGCTGGCGGAGTCAGGAATTGATCTCGTGCTCAACGATACGGGGTACGGGATTGCAACAACGTTTTGCGAAGTCATCACGGGGAGCGATGTCACAGAGGCTGTGCTTCCATTGCGTGATGTGTTGCCGGATGCACAGCATCTGATACTGACCAGTGCAGCACTGTCAGATTCACGTTTGTTGCATGACAATCTGCAATCGCTCGCGCTTAAAGGTAGCTCCGTCTGGTTTGAGGCTGTCAAAACGGACGACGTTTCCGTACTGGCGGATTCTTTGCAGGTACAGCAAATTCTCTTGTCCGCCGGGCTTGCGCAAGCCTGTCTGAAAGAGGGTGTTGTCAGCGCTGTCCGGAATGTATGTGCAGTCGTGGCAAAGGCGCGCGCTAAAGCAATGCAAGGGAGCTGCTGATGATTATCGGTATCGGCAACGATATCGTTCGTATCGTACGTATTCAGGCGGCTTTGCAGCGGCATGGCGATGCGTTTGCGCGTAAGGTGCTTGGCGATCTGGAGTTTCCGGTTTTTGAGGCGCGCAGGGCCCAGGCGGAAGCGCGTGCGGTTCGCTTTCTGGCGACGCGGTTTGCTGTGAAAGAAGCTTTCGGAAAGGCGTTCGGTACCGGCGTCAGTTTTCCTGTGACACTGCAAAATGTGCAGACGGTTTCCGGCGTCTCCGGTAAGCCGGAATTGCATTATGCAGGGCCTTTGCAAAGTGCAATGGCCGAGCGCGGCTGGCGCGCCCACGTGTCACTCAGTGATGAGCGTGAATACGCTGTTGCCTTCGTTGTTATCGAATCGAACTGATCATGAATGCAGATGATGTCGGGCCGGATATCCGGCAACAAGTCAGTGATACGGTGGCTCAGCTGCCGCATTTGCCCGGCGTTTACCGCTATTTTGATGCGCAGGATCAGGTACTGTATGTCGGTAAGGCTAAAGATTTAAAGAAGCGCGTCAGTTCTTATTTTCAGAAAACTTTATCCAGTCCCCGTATCGCGATGATGGTCGCCCGTATTGCCCGGCTGGAGACCACAGTAACGCGCACAGAAGCGGAAGCGCTGATTCTTGAGAATAATCTGATTAAGACGCTGAAGCCGCGTTATAACATTCTGTTCCGCGATGATAAGTCGTATCCGTATTTACGCATTTCTGCTGATGCTACGCCGCGTATCAGCTATTACCGTGGCAGTGTAGATCGTAAACACCAGTATTTTGGCCCATTCCCTTCCGCGTGGGCAGTGCGTGAATCGATGCAGATACTGCAAAGAGTTTTCTTATTACGCACTTGTGAAGACAGTGTGTTTCATAACCGCACCCGTCCCTGCCTGTTACATCAGATCCAGCGTTGCAGCGGCCCTTGTGTGGGATTGATCACGCCTGAGCAGTATCAGGAAGATGTGCGTCATGCCAGTGGTTTTTTGCGTGGTCGTCAGCATGAGATACTGCATGCTTTGGAAGCACGCATGATGCAGCATGCTGAAAAGCTGGAGTTTGAGCAAGCCGCGCTGGTGCGGAACCAGATGGCAGCCTTGTCCAAAGTGTTGCAGCAGCAAAGTATGGAGACGACCGGCACCACAGATATTGATGTTATCGCTGTACTGGTGGAAGGTGGCCGCGCCTGCGTTAATCTGGCGATGGTGCGCGGAGGACGGCATCTGGGCGACCGCGCTTATTTTCCGACGCATGTTGATGATGTGCAGGGCACGACGGAGCAGAGTATTGAAGCAGAAGTGCTTGCCGCATTTCTGGCGCAGCATTACGCGGATCAGGCAATTCCGTCTGTGCTGGTGACGAATGTGGAGCTGGATGCGCCGGAGTTGATGACTGCGTTAATGCAGCAATGCGGCCATAAAATTCAGCTGGTAATGCAACCGCAGGAACAGCGTCGTTTATGGCTGGAAATGGCTGTTAAAGGCGCCCAGCTGGCACTGGCACGATTACTGTCTGAACAGGGTTCTCAGCAGGCAAGAACCCGCGCGCTGGTGCAAGTGCTGCAGCTTGACACTGAAGAGCTGGAAACGCTGCGTATTGAATGTTTTGATATCAGTCATACGCAGGGTGAAGCTACGCAGGCCTCATGTGTGGTGTTTCATCATCACACCATGCAAAACAGTGAATACCGCCGTTTTAATATTCACGATATTACGCCCGGTGATGATTACGCTGCGATGCGTCAGGTGCTGACGCGGCGCTATGAGAAACTGGCCGCCGGTGAGCAGCAGGGTGATCAGGTAATGCCGGATCTGGTGCTGGTGGATGGTGGTAAGGGGCAGATCTCGGTGGCACGCGAAGTGTTTGAAGAGCTGGGGTTAAATGTCAGTCTGATTGTGGGTGTGGCAAAAGGTGAGGGCCGTAAAGTCGGGCTGGAAACGCTGGTGTTTGCTGATGGCAGGCCGGAGCTGGAGCTCGGTAAAGAATCCGCGGCACTGATGCTGATTGCGCAAATCCGCGATGAAGCGCACCGATTTGCGATTACCGGAATGCGTGCGAAACGCGATAAGGCGCGGCAGTCGTCGCAGCTGGAAGAGATTGAAGGCGTCGGGCCTAAACGTCGTCAGCGCCTGCTGGCGCGCTTCGGCGGCTTAAAGGGCGTTGCCGCAGCGAGCGTGGAAGAATTGTCCGGCGTTGAAGGGATATCCCGAAAACTTGCGGAAGAAATCTACAAGCGATTGCGCTAGCCCCATATAATGTCGGAAAAATATCTCGGTTGAATCCTCATGCCTTTTAATGTTCCGATATTGCTGACCTGGTTGCGGGTCGCACTGATTCCACTGGTTGTTGGTGTGTTTTACTTGCCGGAAAGCTGGCTGGCCTCGTATCACAAAGGACTTGCTGCAACGATCGTCTTTATTGTGGCGGCAGTCACGGACTGGTTTGACGGCTTTCTGGCGCGTCGCTGGAATCAGACTTCATCATTCGGCGCCTTTCTTGATCCCGTTGCCGATAAGCTGATGGTCGCCGGTGCGTTGCTGGTGCTGGTGCAACTGGATCGCGTCAATGCAGTGATTGCCTTCATTATCATCGGTCGTGAAATCACGATTTCGGCGCTGCGCGAATGGATGGCGCTGATCGGTGCATCCAAGTCTGTCGCCGTGAATTCGCTCGGCAAAATTAAGACCACAGCGCAAATGGCGGCGATTCCTATGCTGCTGTATTACGATCAGCTGATATTCGGTCTGGATGGCGCTTTGCTGGGTTCGTGGTTATTGCTGATTGCAGCAGTGCTGACGGTCTGGTCGATGTTCTATTATCTGAAAAAAGCGTGGCCGCTGATCAAGGAAAGCACGGAAAAAATGGATCAATCGAAGTGATGTGCTTGACAAATTTCTCCGGTAATTTATAATTCTGGTCTTCGTTGCTGCGGGATTAGCTCAGTTGGTAGAGCGCAACCTTGCCAAGGTTGAGGTCGAGAGTTCGAGCCTCTTATCCCGCTCCAAAAGCTTCGGAAAAAATTAGTGATGCGGGATTAGCTCAGTTGGTAGAGCGCAACCTTGCCAAGGTTGAGGTCGAGAGTTCGAGCCTCTTATCCCGCTCCAAAATTTTAGTAGTGCTGAAAAGATCAAAGCGGGATTAGCTCAGTTGGTAGAGCGCAACCTTGCCAAGGTTGAGGTCGAGAGTTCGAGCCTCTTATCCCGCTCCAGATTTCTTCAGTAGTACAGCATGTTAAATGCGGGATTAGCTCAGTTGGTAGAGCGCAACCTTGCCAAGGTTGAGGTCGAGAGTTCGAGCCTCTTATCCCGCTCCAGATTGATTGTGCCGGCAACGGTGCTGTCATGGCGGGGTAGCAAAGTGGTTATGCAGCGGCCTGCAAAGCCGTGGACGCCGGTTCGATTCCGGCCCCCGCCTCCAGAATCAAGAAAGCGCTTTAGGGCGCTTTTTTTGTAAAGATCAGATTTCCCTGCTCGCAGGGATGGGCCCGAGTGGTGAAACTGGTAGACACATCGGACTTAAAATCCGCCGCTTTCCGTAAAAGGGGCGTGCCGGTTCGATTCCGGCCTCGGGCACCATATCTGTCAAATCATCAAACCCGCTTTCGCAAGATGGCGGGTTTTTTTGTTTTTGTCGTTCAGCAGATTGTATTCTCCATGCTGTACGCCCGCTTGCTGGAAGCGCGCTGGCAGCAGTTGATGGCGCCTGGCGGGTAAGCAGTGCGCTGATTGTGCTGCGATCGTCATTTCTTATTTCCGCAAGCCCGGACTTTCTGCCGACGACCACCGGTTCGCTATGCTGAATGCCGCATTTATGTTGTTTTGATGCCATGAAAGGCGGCATCCGGCGGTGTTTGTTAGGTCCGGTACCGTCATTTCTCAGTGACGAAGTTTTCCTGTGCTAAGGTGTTGTTTTGTTAATTTTCTGAGAGAGATACAGATGTTGTTATCTTCTGCAGATCCAGTCTATCTGGATCAGTGCCGTGCGGCGCTGGCGGCTGAGCAGGCGAAATCGCTGGCGGAAACCAATAACTGGTCGCATGTCGATAAAGCGCAGATTCATGCGGACTGGCAAGTGTTGTACACAGGGATGGCTGCAGCACTGGATGGTCTGGCGGCTGATTCCGAGGCGGCGCAGGGGTGGATTGCACAGCATTGTGCGATTGCTTCGCGGTTTTATCCACCGAGCAAGGATGCGTATATCGGGCTGGCTTTATTTTATGAAGAAAATGCTGATATGAAGGCGTATCACAATGCTTATCATCCGCAGATGGTGGCATTTCTGGGCGATGCAATCTACACCTATGCCATGACGCGGATGTGAATCTGAACGTGAGTAACAATCAACACCGGCTGCGGCCGGTGTTTGTTTTTGTGCAGATCGTTCAGCTTTTCAGATCATCAAAAATCGCTACCGCACGCGTCCATCCTGCCGATGCGCCGCGGATTTTGACCGGGAAGCAGGCGATGGTGAAGCCGGTGGCGGGCAGGGCTTCGAGGTTGTGGAGTTTTTCCAGATGGCAGTAGCCGATGTCGCGTCCGGCTTTGTGGCCTTCCCAGATAATGGCCGGATTGCCTTCTTCAGCGTACTTTTTCGCGGTATGAATAAACGGCGCATCCCAGCTCCAGCCATCGGTGCCGGTCAGGCGCACGCCGCGTTCCAGCAAATACATGGTGGCGTCGTAGCCCATGCCGCAACCGGCGCTCAGGTAATCCGGCTGACCGTAGCGGCTGCCGGCGCGGGTGTTGACGACCACAATATCCAGCGGCTGCAGGCTGACTTGTATGCGGTCCAGCTCGCGTGCCACATCGTCGGCGCTGACCACATAGCCGTCTTCAAAATGCCGGAAATCCAGCTTCACACCGCGCTGAAAGCACCATTCCAGCGGCACTTCATCGATCGTGATCGCGCGCTCGCCACGGTTCATGGTGGAGTGAAAATGGTAGGGCGCGTCCAGATGCGTGCCGTTGTGGGTGATCAGTTCCACTTTTTCCACGGCCCAGGTTTCGCCGTCCGGTAAGTCGCTGGCTTGCAGGCCGGGGAAAAACGGGGCGATCTGGCCGAAGGTATCCTGATGGCGGTAGTAAGTGACTTTGGGCTGATAGCCGGGCGGGTCGGATGCGATATCGTTTTCAATCGGAATAGATAAGTCGATGATGCTGCGTGCCATTTGCGGTCTCCTGAGTTTGTTGGCAGACGGGTTGCCGGCATTGTGACGGCGGGCTTGCGTCTTTGCTGTATTGCCTGCAATGCGGCGATGGGCGAAACGGATCGCCTGATGTGTACCGGCGGCGATTGTATTTCAAAAAAAATAAGACCGGCAAGCAAAGGCAGGAAGCTTGACTGTTACACTGACTGAATCGCTGGTCACCGGCGCTGCGTAGCACACCGGAAATGCACGGAAATGCCTGAAATGCGGTGTTCAGCACAGGAAAAGGCCGGTTTTTGACGGACGTCGGCAGAAACACTGGCTGAGCGGGCAGGGTGGTTTTGAGCAAAATGCGGAGTTCTGCATCATCAGGATGAAGGGATATGGGCGACTACAATCTGGAATCGGTGCAAACCTTTGATCTGCACGCACAGCGTTACACAGAAAAATACGCGGACTTGCCGGATTACGACGGGCATTACCTGCAATTGCTCGCCGCCTTACCGGCGGAACCCTGCGCCGTGCTGGATCTGGCTTGCGGGCCGGGGCAGGTGGCGGCGTTTCTGGCGGCGCGGCGGCCGGAGCTGGATTACTGGTGTGTGGACCGTTCAGCAGCGATGCTGGAACAGGTGCAGCAGCGTTTGCCGCAGGCACGCTGTGTGCAGGCAGATTGCCGCGATTTGCAGTGTCTGCCGGAAGGTCTGCAATTCGGTGCGGCGGCGTTTTGTTTCGGCCTGAGTTATCTGAATGAAGCTGACGCGCAACGCACGCTGGCGGAACTGTTCCGTTTGTTACGCGCCGGTGCACCTTTGCTGCTGAGCAGTGTGGCGGGTGATGCGGCGCTCAGTGGTGTGCAGGTGAATGCCAGCGGTGACCGTGTTCACAGTTTTTACCGCAGCGCTGATCAGATTACTCAGATGCTGTGCGCAGCCGGTTTTCAGATTCTGGCGCAGGCAGTGATCGCCAGTCCGGCCAGTGCCAGTCTGCAAACGGAAGATGTGGTGTTGCTGGCGCGTCGCTTGTGACTGTTGGCCGCTGCATCTGTGCAACATGCCTGTGCTGCAAACGATGCGCAAATTTTGCTTGCTGCACGGAGATGTAAAAGTTGTTACGCCAGCCGTGCTGATCCCTCTTTCCATCTTGCCGGAAAGTTATGCAATCGAAATACTGAGCGGGCTGCTGATCCCGTGGTGGTGTCTGGCAGCGTGACAATTTCCTGACTTGAGGAGTGATGATGCAAGAACTGAATCTGGCTGAAATGGAAGAGGTAGGCGGTGCACTGAACTGGAGCGCAGTTGGTGTGGGTGCGTTGAAAGGGGCGTTGCTCGGCACGATGCGTGCCGGTGTGCCCGGTCTCGTGATGGGAGCGCTGGTTGGTGGCGGTATGGAAGCATTTGCGCAAACCTACGCACCGGAATCCAGCATCGCCGGTCAGGTCGGCGCGCTCTGATTGTTGCTGTACTCTCCAGATTTGAACCGGCAGGTGCATACCTGCCGGTTTTTTTACGTCTGTCAGTTGGAAAGCATGTGCGCCGCTGACGCAGATTCACCACATATCTGTCTTCATCACCTCAGCGCACATTTGTGCGCCGATGCATCCGCAAGCGGACTGCGAACCGGCTTTTCTCTCACCCTCAAACCGATGCTGCGCGTTGCCGGAAATGTCTGAAATGCGGTGTACAGCACAGAAAAAGTGCCCGCTATGCCGGACGACCGCGAAAACACTGGCTGCGCAAGGTGTGGTTTTTTCGTCAGATGCGGGTTTCAGCACAATCAGCGGCGGGGTTCCGCACCCTGCCCGCCACGCTGAAATACCGGTTTTTACAGGCAGTGGCAGCAGGTAACGGCTGCGTTTTCGCAAACTTGAGGCTCAAACCGGATAAAAGGGGTTTTTCCCCCTTTATTCCACGCTTCTGATTGCCGCACGGCATCCAATAATGATACCTGTGTGATGGTAAATGGGATTCCGGTCCCGCAATGGCATAACAGGAGCCGGCAATGGCCGAAGAAAGCGATCTCGAACGAACCGAAGAGGCCTCGCCCAAGCGCCTGGAAGAGGCGCGTAAAGAGGGCGATGTTCCCCGGTCACGTGAGTTATCGACCTGTACCGTATTGCTGGCAGCCGGTGGTGCCTTGTGGGCGATGGGCGGCTCGCTGATCAAGCAGTTAAATCAGATGCTGACCCACGGATTAAGCCTGAACCGTGAAACGATTTACGACTTTAATGTGCTGGCAGAAAAAATCGCGGCAGATTTACTGGATGTCCTGATCGCTTTTTCACCGGTAGCCGGTTTGTTGCTGGTGGTTGCAGTGGCATCGCCGGTACTGATTGGTGGCTGGGTGTTTTCTGCAAAGGCGCTGGGTCCGAATTTCGGACGTTTAAATCCGGCTTCCGGCCTTGGCAACATGATTTCTTCGCGCGCCGGTGTGGAATTGCTGAAATCCATCCTGAAAACCGTGCTGGTCGGCAGCGTGGCATGGGTGGTTGTGATGGCGCAGAAAGAAGCGATTTTCAGTCTGGCCAATGAACCGCTGCAACAGGCGCTGGCACATGCAGGCCATATGTTCGGTGTGTGTTTTATGACGATCGTGGCTTCGCTGGTGGTGATTGCGATGATCGATGCACCGTATCAGATGTGGTCGTATGCGAACAAACTGAAGATGACGCATCAGGAAGTGGTGCAGGAATCGAAAGAGATGAACGGTAATCCGCAGATCAAAGCGAAGATCCGTCAGCAACAACGTGAAATGGCCCGTCGCCGCATGATGTCTGAAGTACCGAATGCCGACGTGATCGTAACGAACCCGACGCACTACGCCGTGGCACTGAAATACGCAGAAGTCGGTATGCGTGCACCGCAGGTGGTGGCAAAAGGGGTGGATGAAGTCGCGGCAAAAATCCGCGAACTGGCACAGGAAAACAATGTGCCGATGCTGGAAGCGCCACCGCTGGCGCGTGCGCTGTACAAACATACTGAGCTGGGCGATGAAATTCCGGAAGCTCTGTATGCCGCAGTTGCCGAAGTGCTGGCCTATGTGTACCAGCTGCGGACGTATCGCAATCAGGGTGGTGACCGTCCTGAACAACCACGTGAATTACCTGTACCGAAAGAGATGGACCCTTTGAACAACAACGGAGATCGCAATGAATAGCCTCAGATTACCGCTGTGGCTGAGCAGCATGAACACCAAGGCACTGGCAGCGCCGCTGCTGATCGTGCTGATGCTGGCCATGATGATTCTGCCGCTGCCGGCATTCATTCTCGACGTGTTCTTCAGCTTCAACATCGCGATGGCGGTGATTGTGCTGCTGACCAGTCTTTACACCGTGCGTCCGCTGGACTTCATGGTGTTTCCGACTGTGCTGCTGGTGACCACGATGCTGCGTTTGTCGCTGAACGTGGCATCCACCCGTATCGTGCTGACGGAAGGTCATACCGGTCCGGATGCGGCCGGTAAAGTGATTGAAGCATTCGGTCACTTCCTGATCGGCGGTAACTACACCGTCGGTATCGTCGTGTTCATTATCTTAACGATTATTAACTTCACTGTTGTTACCAAAGGTGCAGGCCGTATCGCGGAAGTCGGTGCGCGTTTCGCACTGGATGCGATGCCAGGTAAGCAAATGGCGATCGACGCGGATCTGAATGCTGGTCTGATCGATCAGAACGAAGCGCGCCGCCGCCGTACCGAAGTATCGCAGGAAGCAGAGTTCTACGGCGCGATGGACGGTGCGAGTAAATACGTACGCGGTGACGCGGTTGCCGGCATTCTGGTGACCGTGATTAATATCGTCGGTGGTCTGATCGTTGGTATGGTGCAGCATGATCTGGATTTCGGTACCGCGATCAAAAACTATACGCTGCTGGCAATCGGTGACGGTCTGGTCGCTCAGATTCCTTCGCTGATTATTTCGATTGCTGCCGGTGTCGTGGTTTCCCGTGTTGCCAGCGATCAGGATATCAGTGGTCAGTTGGTGGCGCAGTTGTTCACCCGTCCGGAAGTCATGTACATCACCGGTGGCATCATCGGTGGCCTCGGTATTATTCCGGGTATGCCGCATCTGGCATTCATGATGCTGGGCGGTATGTTTGGTGGTATCGGTTATCTGATTCAGAAACGTGCGCAGCGTCCTGCACAGGATGCAGCAGCTGCAGCGGCTGCAGAAGCACCGGCTTCTGCCACCGCAGCGCCGGAAATCGAAGAAGCGACATGGCAGGACATTCTGCCGGTGGATACACTGGGCCTGGAAGTTGGCTATCGCCTGATTCCGCTGGTGGATAAAAATCAGGGTGGCGAATTGCTGCGCCGTATTAAGGGTATACGTAAGAAATTTGCGCAGGAAGTCGGTTTCCTGTCGCCACCGGTACATATCCGCGACAATCTTGAACTCAAACCTTCAGCCTACAAAATCGCGCTGAAAGGTGTAGAAGTCGGTACCGGCGAAGCGATGAATGGTCAGTATCTGGCGATCAATCCGGGCATGGTCAGCGGTCCGTTGCCGGGCGTGGAAACCAAAGATCCTGCTTTCGGTCTGCCAGCGATCTGGATTGATGGCGGTCTGCGTGAACAGGCACAGGTGATGGGTTACACCGTGGTGGATGCCGGTACCGTGATTGCAACGCATCTGAATCATATTATTACGACACATGCTTCTGATCTGCTCGGTCGTCAGGAAGTACAGCTGCTGCTGGATCATCTGGCCAAAGAAATGCCGAAGATGGTGGAAGATCTGGTGCCGAAACTGGTACCGCTGAATGTGCTGCAGAAAGTGCTGCAAAACCTGTTGCAGGAAGGCGTACATATCCGCGACATGCGCACCATCATCGAAACACTGTCGGAATATGCAATGCGTACACAGGATGCGAACGAACTGACCGCGTTTGTGCGTATCGGTCTGGGTCGTGCAATCGTGCAGCAACTGTTCCCTGGTACGAACGAACTGACAGTAATGACGCTGGATGGCCGTCTTGAACGCCTGCTGATGCAGGCAATCCACAGCGGTGGCGATGCTGCTGCGCTAGAGCCGGGTCTGGCTGACACGCTGACATCGCAGGCACAAATGGCAACAGCACAACAGGAACAAATGGGCGTGACACCGGTACTGCTGGTGCCTGCACCGCTGCGTCCGCTGCTGTCACGTTTCCTGCGCCGCTCGATTCCTCAGCTCAAAGTGCTGTCGCATGCTGAAGTTCCGGATACAAAAACAATACGAGTTACTAGCCTCGTCGGAGGACAATCATGAACGTAAGAAAATTCACCGCCAATACTTCACGGGAAGCTTTGCGTCTGTTGCGTGAAGCACTGGGTGCCGATGCCGTGATTCTGTCGAATAAAACCGTCAACGGCCGCGTGGAAATTCTCGCCATGGCAGACGAAGCCATTCCTGAATATGCACCGGCAGAAGCAGCGCGCCGCGCTGCGCCGGAAACAGCACGCTTCACTCCGCCGCCTGCAGCCAGCCGTCAGGCTGCTGCGTATCGTCTGGATGAAGAAGAGGAAGAAGCACCTGCACCGGCATTCCGTCCGGGCTTGTTCCGCGCACAACCGGTATTTGCGACACCTGCAGCAGAACCTGCGCCAGCACCGGTTGCAGCAGCGCCGGTGATGCGTGCAAGGCCGCAAGCGCCGGTACAGGTCGCTCCGGTCGCACCGGCAGTGCAGGCAGCGCCACAAATCATGACCGGCATGCCGGACATGCAAAGCATGATGAGCGAAATCCGCTCCATGCGTTCGATGCTGGAATCGCAGCTGGCAGAAATTTCCTGGAGCACCACGCAGCAAAAACAACCGCAGAAAGCGGAAGTGCTGCGCGAAATGCTGGCGACCGGTATCAGCGCCACGCTGGCCCGTTTTCTGGTGAACAAAATGCCGGAAGGTCTGAATGTGCAGCAGGGCATTGAATGGGTGAAATCCATTCTGGCACGCAATCTGACCACGATCAGCAATGAAAATGAAATTCTGGAAAAAGGCGGTGTGTACGCGATTGTCGGCCCGACCGGTGTCGGTAAAACTACCACCACGGCAAAGCTTGCTGCACGCTGTGTTATGCGTCACGGCCCGTCCAAGCTGGCGCTGATCACGACTGACGGCTACCGTATCGGCGGTTTCGAACAATTACGCATCTACGGAAAAATTCTGGGTGTGATGGTACATGCGGTTAAAGATGAAACCGATCTGCGTATTGCACTGGAAGAGCTGAAAGGCAAACACACCGTGCTGATCGACACCGTGGGTGTCAGTCAGCGCGACAAAATGGTGACCGATCAGGTGGCAATGCTGTCTGCTGCCGGTACTGACGTCAAACGCTTACTCTGCCTGAACGCTACCTGCACCGGCGAAACGCTGAGTGAAGTGGTGCGTGCCTATCAGGGCGGCGGTCTGGCAGGCTGCATTCTGACCAAGCTGGATGAGGCTGCAACTATCGGTGGCGCGCTGGATATCGCAATCCGTCAGCGTCTGGCGCTGTATTACGTTGCCAGCGGTCAGCGTGTGCCGGAAGATTTGCATGTTGCAAATAAGCAATATCTGATCGACCGCGCCTTCAAACTGAAACGCGAAACAGCAGCATTTCGCTATCTGGACGAAGAATTGCCGCTGATCATGGCGGGCGCAAGCGCCGCAGCACCGGTACGTGGTATGGAAAGAGAGGTATCCCTTGGTTAAGACCGATCAGGCCGAAGGCCTGCGCCGCATGCTGGCGGTGCCGAGACCACGTGTGCTCAGTTTTATTTCCGTTCTGGATGATCATCGCAAAAGCCGTATGCTGATTAATCTCAGCATGGCGCTGGCAAGTCAGGGGCAGCAAGTGATGGTGGTGGATGCACGCTGTACCCGCCACAGCATTGGTGTCTGGATGAATGCAAGATTTGACCGCTGCTTATTGGATGTGGCAAGACAACAGCGTACAATGCAAGAAGCAGTGAAGACCGTGGTAACGGGGCTGAATGTCACGCAATTGTGCCGCCAGTCTGAGTCGCTGGAATGGCTGCCGCAGGAATCCGTGCGGCAACTGAACCGTGTGCTCGATATGGCAGCCAATCACGCAGACCTGATGCTGGTGGATGCCGCGCCGGATGATCAGGATCAGTTTCCATTGTCCGCGCTGGATGACAGCGAGCTGATGGTGCAGGTATCTGCCACGCCGGAAGACATTAAAGCGGCGTATGCGCTGATTAAACGCCTGAGCCAGCGTCTGGGTCGCCGTACTTTTCATATTCTGGTCAGTGCAGCTTCAGAAAGAGACGCACGTTTGATCTATTCGAATATGGCACAGGCCGCGAGCCGTTATCTTGCAGTACCGTTGCAGTATGCCGGCTTTGTGCCGGAAGATGAATATGTAGTCAGAGCCGCACACCAGGGACAGTCGGTTACCGATGCATTCCCGCATTCCCGTGCAGCTCAGTCGTATATGGCACTGGGCGCCGCGCTGGCGCAGCAGGCCGGTATGGAAGCCGTCCGTGGGATGTCCGGTCAAGCCGATCTTGGTGTGAGTCTCGGAATGTAAATACGAATATGTACACCGCCAGTGGAAAATCCGATAAAAGCTACCTTCTCAGAGAGCATGTGCCTCTGGTGAAGCGGCTTGCCTACCAGCTCAAGGCACGTCTGCCTCCCAGTGTGGAGGTGGATGATCTTGTGCAGGCGGGCATGATAGGCTTGCTCGACGCGGTGAACCGGTATGAAGATACCCACGGTGCGCAGTTTGAAACCTATGCTGTGCAGCGTATCCGTGGCGCGATGCTCGACGAATTGCGCAATACCGACTGGTTGCCGCGTGGTGTGCGCCAGAATATGCGCAAAATTGAAGCGGCAATGAATGAATTGCAGCAAAGGCTCGGACGTCCGCCCACAGAAACCGAAGTCGCGAAATCGCTGAAACTTACGCTCAGTGAGTATCAGGATATTCTGAATGACAGTGGCGGCCACCAACTGGTGTACTACGAAGATTTCCACGATCCGGATACCAGAGAACATTTCCTCGATCATTTCTGTATTGATGATACCGGCGATCCTTTGCAGGATTTGCTGCACGAAGATTTCCGCGATGCGGTCATCGGTGCGATTGATGCATTGCCCGAGCGCGAAAAGCTCTTAATGGGTTTGTATTACGAGCAGCAGTTAAATCTGAAGGAGATCGGCGCGGTGATGGGGGTTTCTGAATCCAGGGTGTCACAACTGCACAGCCAGGCAGTCGCGCGTATGCGTGCCTTCCTCAGGGAGAGAGCGTGGACTGGGCTAGCATAACCGGTATTCTGCTGGTGCTGACCGGTATCATTGCCGGACATACTATCGAAGGCGGCAAGCTGTCCTCACTGGTGCAGCCCGCTGCTTTTCTGATTGTTTTTGTCGGCACCATTGGTGCTGTACTGCTGCAAAACAAACTTCAGACTTTCCGTCGCGGTATCAATATGCTGCGCTGGGTGGTGTCGGAACCGCCGGATAATACCCGTAAAAATATTCAGGAAGCGCTGAACTGGAGTCTGATCGCCCGTCGCGAAGGTTTCCTGAGTCTGGAGCGCACGCTGACGGAAGCCAAAGATCCGTTCATCAGCAAAGGTCTGCGTCTGATTATCGACGGCGTGGAGCCGGGTCGTCTGCGCGAAATTCTGGAAGCCGATATCTCTTTGTATGAGCTGGAGCAGCGTCAGGCTGCGCGTATCTGGGATGCTGCCGGTGGTTATTCGCCGACCGTTGGTATTCTTGGTGCGGTGCTGGGCTTGATTCATGTGATGGATAATCTTGCTGAGCCATCCAAGCTGGGTGCCGGCATCGCAACGGCTTTTGTTGCCACCGTGTACGGCGTCGGGCTGGCCAATCTGTTTTTTCTGCCGGTCGGAAACAAGCTGAAAGATATCATCATGCGCGAAATCACCCGTCGCGAAATGCTGGTGGATATCTTTTACAGTATCGCTGTCGGTGATGGTCCGCATGTGGTGGAAGAGCGGGTTGCTTCTAACCGGGGCTGATCATGGCACGCAAGCGCTTTCAGGAAGAACATGAAAATCATGAGCGCTGGCTGGTGTCTTACGCCGACTTTATCACTTTGCTGTTTGCCTTCTTTGTGGTGATGTATGCCATTTCTTCGGTCAACGAAGGTAAATACCGCGTCTTATCCAATTCTCTGAACGGTGCTTTCGGCAGTACCGTGAATGCGCCGCCGCGTTCCGGTTCAGAAACGCAACCAGTGGTGCAATTGCAGCCTTTGCCGCTGATCCGTAAGCCGGGTGAAGCTTACCGGCGTGATCGTGAGCAACTGGCAAACGTTACCCGCGACATGCTGGCTGCGCTTGATCCGCTGGTGCAGGAAGGCAAAGTCAGCGTGATGCAGACAGCTAAAGGTGTCACGATTGATATGAATGCCGGTGTTTTGTTCGCGGTTGGCGATGCCACACTCGCTCCGCAATCGGCGCAGGTATTAAGGGCGATTGCCGCTGTACTGCGTGTCGATAATCATCAGGTGCAGGTTGAAGGACATACCGACAATCAGCCCATTCATAGTGCCGCCTACGCATCTAACTGGGAACTGTCCGGCATGCGAGCCAGTACCGTTGCCCGCCTGCTGATGGAGAACGGTGTGGAGGAGCGCCGGATTACCGCCATCGGGCAGGGTGCAAAAATGCCGGTTGGCGACAATGCCACGCCGGAAGGTCGTGCGCGCAACCGTCGCGTCACGGTGAATGTGCTGGCGACGCTGGCACCGCCTGCGCCGGAAATTGCCGGCGGAACACACTGAGCTGTTCGCGCTGGTCTTCGGTAATCCCCCCGTTAATCTCTGCTTATCTGGTGCTGATCGTTGGCGTTTTTTTTTTTTGCCACGATGGCAGAGATCTTCACCCGAACATTTTTTGTAAATGGCTAAGCTTGATGAGTGCGTGCTATGCATCAATCGTCACAAGGCATTTCCGGAGAGCCGGACTTTCTGCCGACGACCGCCGGATCGCTGTGCTGAACTCCGCATTTCGGCCGTTTTTTTACGGATTGCGGCGTGCAGCAGACGGTATGAGCTGTTCTGTAAAAATAAAAACACCGGCAGTCTGAAGCAGAGCCGGTGATTTTTTGCGGTGTAATCCGGAAGATTCGGTATTTTTCCGGTGTATTGGTGTGCTATCGCAGATGCTGTTGCGCTGTGAAGCAATCAGCGGACAATCACACCTTTTACCGGTGAGGAGCGGATGCTGGTTTGTCCGGAAGGGCCATATAAGGAGCCGGTGTCGGAACCTTGTTGAAATACATTCAGCGCAGCCTGATTCTGGGCGAGCTTACGCGCGATCAGCGAACCATTGACGCGGTTTTTTTCTTTTGCCAGTTCTGTGGCGCTGAGCAAGTCCTGCCACAGCGCATGTTCGGCGGAATCGGCATTCTGATCGAGGAATTCCCGCATGCCCGATGCATCTTTGCGGTAGCCAGCGGCATTGATCAGCTGAAACCGGTTTTTTTCCAGCTCCGTGAGTAAGCGTAACACTTCGTTTTTCTGATCGAGTAACTGAATCAGTGAGCCGGCGTCATCGTCGACAAGTGCGTTCTGTTCATCATGCAGTTTCTGATGTAACTCTTGCATGGCTGACAGCTCCTGCTGCAGCGATTGTTTCAGGGTCTGTTGTCCGGCACTTGTCGTCATGATGCTATCCGCGTTTTCTGGCGCTCAGTAAGTCCTTCACTGTCTCCAGTAAACCGTCAGCGACTTTTTCAGAGTTGACCTGAAAGCGGCCTTCAGAAATCGCTAATTTGATTTCTTCCACTTTCTTAGCCTCAAACACAGCACTGCTGGCCTGTGTACTCTGCATCGCTTGCAGCTGCGAAGACAAAGAAGAGATTTGTACATTCGTAGAGGGAGGCGTCGGCGTCGAACTGACCTTTTCCGGCGCTTTCTCTGTACGACCTTGTTGGGGACTTATCGGTAAGCCACCAGTCTTGTTTATGGAGTCATTAATTTTCACAGCGATACCCTCAATAGTGGGACTTTTTCACATCTACGTTGGGGTTATCGGCCAGTAAATTTTAAACTTTAGTGATTCAGGGAAAAAACCTTAAAAAGTTTGATATTGAATTCTCCTCTTTAATAGGCAATTTCTATGATTCCGCCCGCTCTGGCAATGCCGGAAACGGTTTGTCCATTATTTAACTTTGCTCTTGCTGTTTGTCCGTCTGCGGCATTGTTCAGTGCCTGTCCATCTGTTGTGATACGGAAACCATTGCCGCCGGCCTGGATGCGGACTGCTTGCCCTTGCTGAATCACTATCGCATTCCGCAACTGATCTGCACGTAAAACTGTGCCTGCCTGTACCGAGGTTCCCATGGTTTTGCCGGTTGCCTGGTCTTCACTCAGCATGTATCCGGAGGGCAGCGCTGAAATGTCGCCGCGTATTTTGCTGATGTCTGCCTGCGTTACGGTTTGTCCCGCCGTAAGCGGATGGGCTGCCACCAGATATTCAGTAAACACCTGAATCTGCGCGCCCAGATATACCTGCCAGTTTTTTGGCGCGCTGCAACGTAATCCGACATGTGTTTTGCCGATCGTTTTTGCACCCGGCGGCATAAACGCACGCAATTCATCACAGGCTGCGAGATTCTGGCGGCTATCCAGATCCGCGATCTGAATTTTTACTTCTCCCGGTAATGAGGCAGTGACTTCTTTCAGGAATTCACTTGCCACATGTTTTGCCAGTACCGGGTCCTGACGGGCGGGCGCTGGTTGTAACGGTGCATTCTGTGCCTGTGCGCCTGCACAGATCAGAAATGTCAGTAGTGAACGCCAGAGAAGTCGCATTGCAGAATCCGTTTCCGTAAAGCGCGGGGATTTCTTACGAACCGGAAATTCCCGCTGATGAACACATTGTAGTTTCCGGCTGAAAGTATGAAGGGGCGAATAAAGGGGTTTTTCCCCCTTTGCTCAGGGAATTGCAGTTCCGGTCGCGGCACTACTATGTCAGACATAGGAAACCATCATCTGATGTGCTCATTTGCCGGAGATTACTGTGAACCGACTTGATGATTATTTGAAATTTCATGAAACCGCGTTGTCGATTCGCGGTCAGCGGCAGCAATTACTTGCGTCAAATATCGCCAATGCGGATACGCCAAATTACAAAGCAAGAGACATTGACTTTGCCAGCACGCTGCAGACAGCGTTGGGTGTGCAACAGGGTAAGCCTGTGACTGAGCTGAATAAGACAGCCGCGAAACATCTGGATGCGAAGCAAAGCGGCGATAACGATGGTGTTCTTTACCGGAAAGAGGTACAGGGCAATATCGATGGAAACACGGTGGATCTGGATGTCGAGCGTAACCAGTTCACTGAAAACGCACTGCGCTACGAGGCAAGTCTGACCATGATCAATATGCAGATCAAGGGCATGCTGGCCGCAATTCAGGGGCAATAATCATGTCACT
This sequence comes from Cognatundibacterium squillarum, assembly GCF_014652435.1. Taxonomy (GTDB): domain Bacteria; phylum Pseudomonadota; class Gammaproteobacteria; order Burkholderiales; family Burkholderiaceae_D; genus Undibacterium; species Undibacterium squillarum. The sequence continues at coordinate 32,481 of NZ_BMYU01000009.1, read as the reverse complement.
TTTTAATGTATTTAACGTTGCCGGTTCGGCCATGAGTGCGCAGTCTCAGCGCCTGAATGTGGTTTCCAGCAATCTTGCCAATGCGGACAGCGTCACCAGTTCCAATGGTCAGCCTTACAAAGCCAAGCAGGTAGTTTTTTCTGCGGTGCCGGTCGCTGGTACAGCATCGACTGCTGTCAAAGTCAAAGAAGTCGTTCAGGATGCAACGCCGCCAAAGCTGCAGTATGACCCTAAGCATCCGCTGGCAGACGACAAGGGCTATGTCGCCATGCCGAATGTGAATGCGGTGGAAGAGATGGTCAATATGATTTCTGCTTCACGTTCCTATCAGACCAATGTTGAAACCATGAATGCAGCGAAAGCCATGCTGCTGAAAACACTGACAATCGGTCAGTCTTAATGTGTAAGGAAATCAGATCATGACCACGATACAGTCAGGAAATACCGTCGATCAAAGCTTGCTGGATGCGATGAACGGCAAAAAGAAAACCGGTAGCAGTTCGATTCAGGATGTGCAGGATCGTTTTATGTCGCTGCTGGTTGCGCAAATGAAAAATCAGGATCCGCTGAATCCTATGGATAACGCGGCTGTCACCAGTCAGATGGCGCAGCTATCGACCGTTACCGGTATTGAAAAGCTGAATGCATCGATGAATACCATGAGCGCGAATATGACGGCGAGCCAGACGCTGCAGGCCGCCAGCATGATTGGCCACGGCGTGATTACACCAGGTAATTCACTGCCACTGAGCAGTGGTAAGGCGGTCTACTCGCTGGACCTGCCATCGAATGTGGATTCGTTAAAGGTCACGATCAAGGATTCGACCGGCAAAGTGGTACGTAACCTTGATCTGGGTGCGCAGCAATCGGGTGTAAAGAATCTGACCTGGGATGGCAAGTCGGATACCGGTGCAACCTTGCCGGACGATAACTATACCTACGAAGTTGCCGGTACTGCAGCCGGTAAAAAAATTGACATCACTGCGCTGTGTTTCGGCATGGTGAACAGTGTTACTTCCGGTAGTGGCGGTATTAAGTTAAGTGTTTCTGGTGTGGGTGAAATCGGAATGGGTGATGTACGTCAGATTTTCTGATGCAGTGTGCGACAAATTGCGAAAGCTAAAGGAGAGTTAACATGGGATTTCAACAAGGTTTAAGTGGTTTGAATGCTGCATCCAAATCACTGGATGTCATCGGTAATAATATTTCGAATGCGAATACGGTTGGCTTCAAACAGGCGCAGGTACAGTTTGCAGACGTATATGCGAACTCACTGAACGGTGCCTCTGCTAATGCGGTGGGTATCGGTGTTAAGGTGTCGACGATTGCGCAGCAATTCACGCAGGGTAACATCAGCTCGACCAATAATCCGCTGGATATTGCGATCAACGGCAGTGGTTTTTTCCGCGTTTCAACGAACGGATCTGTGACCTATACCCGTAATGGTCAGTTCCAGCTGGATAAAAACGGTTTTATCGTCAATGCGCAAGGCGCGCAGCTGACGGGTTATCTGGCGAACGCAAGCGGCGTGTTATCAACTGGCTCACCGGCTGCGCTGAGTATTAATACAGCGGATATTGCGCCGAACCAGACCACCAAAATTAACGCAATTATGAATCTGGATTCTCGTGAACTGGTTCCGGGAACGCAGAAGCCGGTTGCGATTCCACCGGTCATTACGCCGATTGCTTTTTCTCCGACAGATCCGACTTCCTATAATAAATCGACTTCGGTGACCGTATTCGATTCGCTTGGTAACTCACACGTACTGCAAACATATTATGTGCGCGTGGATCCGGCAACCACACCGCCGGCAACTGCCGGTTCGATCGAGTGGAACGTATTTGCCACAGTTGACGGAAATCCTTTTGATGCCACGGGCGCACTGGTTCCAACCGGTACAACACCAACGCCGATCGGTAAGCTGGCCTTCGATAATATGGGCAAATTGCTTGGTGCAGTACCTGCATACAGCACAACATCCCCGCGTGCCCTGCAAATGATTGTGCCGGTGAATTCCGGTGCGGTAACACCAATCAACACCACGGCAAATATTGCATTTGACTACACCAGCTCCACACAGTTTGGTTCTGATTTCAGTGTTAGTACGATGAAGCAGGATGGCTATACATCCGGTAAGCTTTCTAAATTTATTACTTCAAAAGACGGAACAATTGTCGGTAACTACACCAACGGACAAACCAAAGTTCTGGGGCAGGTTGTGCTGGCTGGCTTTACGAATCCGAATGGTTTGCAGTCTCTGGGTGATAACCAGTGGGCTGAGACATCTTCTTCCGGTCAGGCGCTGGTTGGCCCGCCGGGAAATGGCGCACTCGGTGTGCTGACAGCATCTGCGACGGAAGATTCTAATACCGATCTGACCGGTGAGCTGGTAAATATGATTACAGCCCAGCGTGTCTATCAGGCCAATGCGCAGACGATTAAGACGCAGGATCAGGTCTTGCAGACAATTGTGAATCTGCGCTGATCATAATGACCGAATGACGGAGTAAAGCATGGACAGGATGATCTATACCGCAATGACCGGAGCGAAACACGTTCTGGAACAACAAGCGACTAATACCAACAATCTTGCGAACGCCACGACAACAGGCTTCAGGGCGCAGCTGGATTCCTTCCGTGCTGTTCCCGTCATCGGTGCTGAGTTGCCAACGCGCGCATTCGTTGTCGATGCGACCGTAGGTACTGATTTTTCAACCGGCAGTGTACAGATGACCGGACGCGAGCTGGATGTTGCAATTCAGGGTAAGGGCTGGTTTGCGATTGAGCTGGCAGACGGTAGTGAGGCTTACACCCGCGCTGGAAATTTTAAAGTCAGTGAGACCGGCGTTTTGCAAACACAGCGCGGACTGAATGTTTTAGGCGAGGGCGGAACGATCACTTTGCCGCCGGACACTTCGGTCACGATTGCAAAGGACGGCACGATTTCTGCCGTACCGAACGGCAATCAGGTGAATAACGTGCAAGTCATCGGACGTCTGAAACTGGTCAATCCGGAAGAAAATTCGCTGACCCGTGGAGACGATGGATTATTCCGCACGAAAGGTGGTGTTCCTGCCGATGCAGACCCGGCAGTTTCGGTTGCGGGCGGTATGCTCGAGAACAGCAATGTGAATGTGGTTGAGTCCATGGTGACCATGATTAACCTGGCCCGTTCTTTCGAGATGCAAATGAAATTAATTCAGAACGCTGAGAATAACGAGACAAAAGCCGCTCAGATCCTCAGTTTGAGTTGATGCACGCTGGTGCAAAATAGCATTAACAGTCAGTCAGTAAAGCAAGCCGGTAACGGCGGGAGAAAATCATGATACGTTCATTGTGGATTGCAAAAACCGGTCTGGATGCGCAGCAAACGCATATGGACGTGATTTCAAATAACCTCGCAAACGTCAGTACAACCGGCTTTAAACGCTCCCGCGCTGTATTTGAGGATTTGTTGTATCAGACTGTACGTCAGCCCGGCGGCCAGAGTTCTCAGCAAACTCAGCTGCCATCGGGTTTGCAGCTGGGTACCGGTGTGCGCCCGGTAGCGACCGAAAAGATTTTTACGCAAGGTAACCTGCAGCAAACCGGTAACAGTAAAGATGTTGCTATTCAGGGTCAGGGTTTCTTTCAGGTCTTGCTGCCGGATGGCACAACGGCTTATACGCGCGATGGTTCGTTTCAGACCGATAGCCAGGGGCAACTGGTTACTTCCAGCGGTTATGTGATTCAGCCAGCAATTACGATCCCCGGAAATGCGCAAAGTATTACGGTCGGACGCGATGGCACGGTGTCTGTGATGCAGCCGGGTTCCGCTGCACCGGTTCAGGTTGGCTCCTTGCAGCTGGCGACGTTTATTAATCCGGCAGGTATGCAATCCCTGGGCGAGAACCTGTTTGTCGAGACTGCAGCTTCCGGAAATCCGAATGCGAATACACCGGGTACAAATGGCGCAGGCTTGCTGATTCAGAATTTTGTCGAAACATCGAATGTGAATGTGGCAGAAGAGCTGGTCAATATGATTCAGACGCAGCGCGCTTATGAAATTAACAGTAAAGCCATTTCCACATCGGATCAGATGCTGCAGAAGTTATCGCAACTGTAATGTGAGTGAGGTCTGACATGAAAAAACTGATTCTGATCATTCTTCCGGTGATTGCTTTGCTTTCCGCTTGTGCAACAACACCGGCGCCGATTGTGCATCAGCCAATGTCGATGACTGCGCAGACAGCAAAGCCGATGCGCGAAGTGAATGGTGCGATTTTTCAGAGTGCGTCTTACCGTCCGATGTATGAGGATAACCGTGCACGGATGGTGGGTGATGTGCTGACGATTAACATCAGCGAAAAAACATCCGCTGCAAAATCCAGTGCAAATTCCGGCAGTAAAACTGCAAGCACATCGATGGCAACACCTAGTTTATTTGGCTTGGGGACAGCGGTCACTTCCCGTGGCTCGCTGAGTACCAGCGCCGCTTCAAAGGTAGACGAAAAAGGTGCAGAGACTGCCAGCAATACCTTCACCGGTACGATTACAGCTACAGTGATTGATGTATTGCCGAACGGTAATTTGCTGGTCAGTGGTGAAAAACAGCTGGCGTTTGATAAGGGTGCAGAGTTTGTGCGTTTTTCCGGTGTGGTGAATCCCACATCGATTGCTGCCGGAAATGTTGTGAATTCTACCCAGGTAGCAGATGCACGGTTTGAGTATCGTTCTACCTCCCGACTGGATAAGGCGGAATTCAGTTCTATGCTGAGTCGTTTTTTCCAGAGTCTGCTGCCAATGTAACCGGGGATTTTTATGAAAGCCATCTCAACATGTCTGCTTGCCGCTTGTATCAGTTTCGCACTGATGCCGTCGACAGTACACGCAGAACGTCTGAAAGATCTGGCCGGCATTCAGGGTGTGCGTCAGAATCAGTTGCTGGGATATGGTCTGGTTGTCGGCCTGGATGGCACCGGTGATCAGACGACACAGACCCCGTTTACGGTGCAGAGTATCGTCAGTATGTTGCAGCAAATGGGTATCAGTCTGCCGACCGGTACCAGTCTTCAGTTGAAAAACGTTGCGGCTGTGATGGTGACTGCCAGTCTTCCGCCGTTTGCGCAGCCGGGGCAGGCAATGGACGTCACAGTTTCTTCGATGGGTAATGCAAAAAGCCTGCGTGGCGGGACTTTGCTGATGACGCCGCTCAAAGGTGCGGACGGCCAGATATACGGCATGGCACAGGGCAATGTACTGGTTGGCGGGGTTGGTGCTGCTGCTAACGGCGCAAAAGCGCAGGTGAATCATCTGAGCGTCGGGCGGATCTCCGGCGGCGCAACCGTAGAACGCGCTGTCGCCTCACCTCTGACGCAGGGTGATCTGGTACAGCTCGATCTGAATCAGGCAGATTTTTCGACTGCCAGCAAAGTAGTGGATGCGATTAACCGACGTTTCGGACAAGGCACGGCAGCGGCGCTGGATGGTCGTTCGATTCAGGTGCGTGCACCGGCTTCTCCGGATCAGCGCATTGCGTTTCTTGGTCAGCTCGAAAGTCTGGATGTAACGCCTGCGCAGCAGGCTGCCAAGGTGATTCTGAATGCCCGTACCGGTTCGATTGTGATGAATCAGGCAGTGACACTGGAAACCTGCGCAGTTGCGCACGGTAATCTGTCAGTGGTGATTAGCACTGACAACGGTGTCAGTCAGCCGAATCCGCTGGCCGCAGGGCAGACAACGGCAACTGCCAATTCCAATATCAGTATTACCAAAGATCCGGGGCAGTTGCTGATGCTGAAGGCGGGCGCTTCGCTGGCGGATGTGGTGAAAGCTTTAAACGCAATCGGTGCAACGCCGCAGGATTTACTCGCGATTCTTCAGGCGATGAAAGCTGCCGGGGCATTGCGTGCTGACCTTGAAATTATCTGAGTGAGAATACAATGATCAGGGGCAACGATTACACGACCAGTACCGCTGCGTTCGATACGCGCAGTCTGGACGGTCTGCGCTCTCAGGCGAAAGATAATTCGCAAGAGTCTGTGCGCGCTGCCGCCAAACAGTTTGAGGCTTTGTTGCTGAACAATATGCTGAAATCCATGCGCCAGGCTTCCGGGCAGGACGGTATTTTTGACTCTGAGCAAACCAAAACGTTTACTGCCATGCTGGATCAGCAGTTATCGCAGCATATGGCGAATAAGGGTATGGGGTTGGCAGATGCGCTGGTACGTCAGCTGACGCACCAGTCTTTACAGCAGGCAGTGCAGCCGGAAAACGGAACGCAGACAACGCAGCCGGTGGGCAATACGCTGGCGCGCGGCATTGATGCCTATCTGGCAAACCGTCGTATGGAAACGCAAACCAGTGACAGTCAGGTGCAGACGGCTACTTCCGGTCCGGCCCATGTTCGTGAATTCCAGAACCGGCTTGGTGCACATGCAGAAGAGGCCAGTCGTGAAACCGGTATTCCGGCCAAATTTATGCTCGGACAGGCTGCATTAGAAACCGGCTGGGGCAAAAAAGAAATTAAAACGGTGGACGGTACAAACAGTCACAACATTTTTGGTGTGAAAGCAACCAAAGACTGGAAAGGCAAAACCGTGGATGCCGTCACCACGGAATACATTAACGGCGTGGCACAACGCCGCGTGGAAAAATTCAAAGCCTATGACAGCTATGCAGATGCATTTAAAGATTATGCACGTTTGCTGACCCGCAATCCGCGCTATGAATCCGTGATCGCCAATGCAAAAGATGCTGTGCAGTTTGCACAGGGATTGCAACGTGCCGGTTATGCAACCGATCCGAACTATGCTGCTAAATTAACAAAAATCATTAAGCAGACTTTATCTGCGTAACAATGACCGGTATCACAGGTCTTTTCGGATTTCCTGAGGGTAACAGCTAAAGTTTGATGCTTTTGCGCCGAAAACCCTGATGCGAACCGGTTGAAACCGGCGACTCTCTACACAGGTTAATCTATGGGTACCAATATTCTGAACATCGGCCAGACCGCCTTGCAGGCTGCGCAGATGGGCATTACCACCACCGGGCACAATATTGCTAACTCGGCAACGCCGGGCTACAGCAGACAGGTGCTGGTTCAGACCGCGAATGCACCGCAAAATCTCGGTGGCGCATTTGTCGGGCAAGGGGTATCGATCAGTCTGATTCAGCGTCAGTACAATCAGTTTATCGGTCAGCAGGTGAATGCCGCGCAGACCAGTACAGGTCAGATTGATGCCTACTACACACAGATCAAGCAGATTAACAATCTGGTTGCAGATTCGTCGGCCGGTGTAACTCCCGCGTTACAGGATTTTTTTAAGGCAGTACAGAATCTGTCTACCAGTCCGAATGGTACGGCAGGCGCGGCTGCACGGCAGTCAGTCCTGTCTACCGGACAGGCATTGTCCAGCCGGCTGAACGACTTGCAGGGTCGTATGGATATGATCCGCAACGACATCAATGGCGAGATCAATACTGCGGTGAACAGCATTAATGCGTATGCAACCGAACTCGCTGCGCTGAACGATACGATTGCCAAATCACAAAGTACAACCGGTTCACCGCCAAATGATTTGCTGGATCAGCGTGATCAGATTGTGACGGAATTATCCAAACTGACCAAAGTGACCGTGATTCCGCAAGACAATAAATACAATGTCTTTATTGGTAACGGCCAGCCGATTGTGCTGGGTGGCTCTGTGAATCAGTTGCAAGTCAGCGTGTCTCCGACTGATCCTACCCGTACGCAGATTGCGTACACCTCAAACGGTAAACTGACGCAGATTCCTGAGAATGGTTTGCCGGGCGGTAAGCTGGGTGGGCTGTTTGATTTCCGTGCCAATACGCTCGATCCTGCACAAAGTTCGATAGGCCGCATTGCGATTGGTGTGGCATCGGCATTTAACGATCAGCATACGCTTGGTCTGGATCTGAACGGTCAGGCCGGAACCCAGTTTTTCAAAATTGACCCGCCGGTGGTGAAACCTTCATCAGCGAATACCAGTCAGGCTTTGCTGACGGCCAGCGTGACAGATGCATCGCAACTGACCACCAGTGATTATCGTTTGCAGGTCACAGGTGCAGGTCAGTACCGTATCACGCGCATGTCGGATGGCATTGTCACTAACGGGACTTCCCAGCCCATGACCGTAGATGGCGTTCGTTTTGAATTTCCGCAGCCACCGCAACCGCAACCGGCAGTCGGTGATGAGTTCCAGATTAAGCCGACTGCTTACGGTGCAGCAGGCATTGCCGTACAGATTATCGATCCGAATAAAGTTGCAGCAGCAGCACCGCTGACGACCTCGATTCCGAGCACCAATACCGGTACCGGAAAAATATCGAATGGTGTTCAGGATTCACCGGTAGCGACCAGTACCACTTCTGCGACAGCAACCATTGGTACTGTGAAAACCGATGATGCGTTTAAGACTTCGACTGTTTCCTCGCCGGTAACGCTGACGTATTCCGGCGGTAACCTGACAGGTTTTCCGGTAGGGCAGGTGGTGACCGTAACGAGCGGTGGTACCCAGACCAATTACAATCCGCCGGCAACAGTTCCGTACACCAGCGGCGCAACCATCAGTGTTGCAGGGATGAGCTTTTCAATTACGAATGGCACAGCAGCACCGGCGAACGGGGATGCATTCACTCTGGGTAGCGCAATCCCTGCAACCGCAACCAAGCTGACGTTTGCGTCCGCTACCAATACTTTGTCTGGTTTCCCGGCCGGTGCAAACGTCACCGTCAAAAATGGTAACAGCAGTACGATTTATACGGCCGGAACACCGGTTCCTTATACACCGGGTGCTACCTACAGTTTTAACGGCAGCAGTGTCACACTGACCGGCGCACCGGCGAATGGTGACGTGTTTAATATAGGTCCGAACAGCAGTGGCGGTGGTGATAACCGAAATGCGCTGGAACTGGCAAAAATTCAGACCGCGAATATCATGAATGGCAGCAGTACCACGATTCAGGGTTCGTATGCACAGTTTGTGAGCCAGATCGGCAATAAAACCGCCGAACTGGCAGTGACCAAAGATTCTGAAAACAAAATGCTGCAGCAGGCAGTCGCTGCGCAACAAAGTGAATCCGGGGTGAATCTGGATGAAGAAGCAGCAAATTTACTTCGTTATCAGCAGGCTTATCAGGCGGCTGGCAAACTGATGCAGATTGCCAGTCAGTTATTTGATGCATTGCTGAATATCGGCAGATAGGTTGAATCATGCGTATCAGTACTAATACGATCTTTGCATCGTCCACCAACAAAATGAGTGATCTGCAGGTTGGGATTAACAAAACCCAGCAGCAGATTTCCTCCGGACGCCGTGTGCTGACGCCGGAAGATGATCCGATTGGCTCCGCCCGTGCGCTGGTGATTCAGCAAGCGGATTCGATGAATGAACAATTCGCGACCAACCGTAAAAATATTACCAATACCCTGAGTATTGCCGACGGCGTTCTGGGCAATGTGACGGATACCCTGAACAGCATTAAGTCGCTGATCGTCAAAGCGGGTGGCGGTGTGCTGACGGATTCCGACCGTGCTTCGATTGCGACAGAATTGCAGGGCAATCTCGACCATCTGATGGGGTTGGCGAATTCGACGGATGGTACCGGTGGCTATTTGTTTTCCGGTTACTCAACAACGACGTCGCCATTCAGCAAAACCATCAATGGCGCCAATTACAACGGTGATCAGGGACAGCGTTATCTGCAAGTGGACAGCGCAAGACAATTGCCGCTGACGATGTCCGGTGACCAGATTTTCGGCAATATCCGTACCGCTGCCACGACGTTTAACGTGCAGCCGAATCCGTCGAATATCGGTCAGGGCGTTGCGACGGCAAGCATCGCCAATGCATCGGCACTGACCGGGCAGAATTATGAGCTGAATTTTGACGTTACCGGTACGCAGGTATCGGTGGTGAATAAGACGACAGGCGCTACCGTCTTGCCCGCCACGCCGTATGTCAGCGGCGGCACAATTTCATTCGATGGCATCGATATGACCATCACCAGCAGTCCGGCAGCACCGGCACCGGGTGATAAATTTTCTGTTCAGCCGGGAAATCAGAATATCTTTGAAACACTGACGGATCTGGTCAATGCGCTCAATACGCCGGTAAATACCGTAGCGGGTAAAAAAGACCTGACGGCGGCACTGCAGCAAGCGAACGGTAATCTGGATAAATCGCTCAACAATGTACTGACTGCGCGTGGTCAGATCGGTGTGAGCCTGAAAGAAGTGGAATCGCTGGACAGTGAAGGCGACGCAAAAGGTCTGGCCTTTAAACAATCGCTCGCAGAAATTCAGGATGTGGATTATGTGAAAGCGATCAGTGATCTGACGCAGCAACAGTTTGTACTGCAGGCGGCGCAGCAATCCTTTGTGAAGACTGCCAACCTGTCCTTATTCAGCTATATCAACTGAGCCAGCTGAGTTTCGCTGTCATAGCGGGGCGATACGGCCTGAGTGCTGCAACCGTGCAGACTCCGGCCGTTTTTTTATCCGGATTCGAAACCGGAACGGCGAAGTCTGTCTGCACAGAGTTTGTTGCCGGTGGGTGCAGAAAGCGCAAAAACGTAACCCGCAAATACCGTAAAAGACGGGTGAAGAGGGGCCGGGAGCTCAAAAACAGGTCAAATGCGGAGTTCTGCACAGAAAAAAACGGCTTTTTCCCTGACGTCGGCAGAAAGTCCGGGCTTCCGGACCCCCGGTATTTTTGCCTGAGGCGGACTTCTGCACAATGTGAGCCTTTGCGGGCTCAGACTTTCTCGACTTCGTCACCATCCAGTGCAATCACGTGCGATTGCGGATGACCTTTTTCGTCGTGCCATTCGCGCATGATGCAGGGTGCGCCGTCTTCATCAATCGCAACTACGCGGAAGAACTGACCCACCATCGAAGAAATCAGTATTTGTTCATCTTCCGGAAAAGCATCAATGAAATCTTCACTGAAATGGACAACGCGGACGATATCGTCAAGGGCAATGATTTTCTGATTCCGGTCTTTAACGTTGGATTGCATAGGATGGGCAGGGCAGTTGTGGGTGAGAGATGCTGCGGTCCGGCAGGACGGCAGCTCAGAGGGCGCATTGTAATCGCTGGGCATCTGCAGGTAAAGAAAAAGGCCGGATGTCAGCGCGACATCCGGCCTTTTCCATGGCAGGGTCAGTCAGCCAGTGATTCAGCTGGCTTTATTCTTTTCACGCGCAACGAAGTACAGCACCGCTGCGATCAGCACGTAAGGAATCATGGTCAGCAGATTCGCATTCGGGCCGTTGAAGAATGGATTATTGGCAGTCGCCCAGTCATTGAGCGATTTATCCAGATCCACCAGAACACCCGCAGTGAACGCGATGATGATACCGGCCAGCGCGCCACCGGCGATGTAGCCGGAAGACAGCAGAACGCCATTGCTGCGGTCGCCTGCAGCCTGCATTTCTTCTTCATTCAGGTTTTTGTACTGATCCAGCTTGTTATTACGGCGATCTACCAGCCAGCGGATCATGCCGCCGATAAACAGCGGTGCAGACGATGACAATGGCAGATACACGCCTACAGCAAATGCCAGCGAAGGAATGCCGGACATTTCCAGCACCAGCGCAATCATCACGCCGAACAGAACCAGCGTCCACGGCAGTTGCTGATCCAGAATACCTTTGATGATGTAAGACATCAGCACGGCTTTCGGTGCATCGAATTTCTTCACTTCAGTACCGTCAGGACGCTTGTTGTACGCGCCGTTGATACCCGGATCGACCAGGTACACAGCCTGACCTTCATTGTTGACCAGATACTTACCGGCAGGTGCGCCATTGCTGTCGGCTTTGTGCCAGACCTTGTAAGTATTTTTATCCTGTTCAGCCTGAGGGCCTTGCAGCACAGCGGTTTCAGTCAGACGGGTCGCATCGGTTTTCAGTGCCGGTGCTACTTGTGCTGCCGGAACATAAATCGTACCGGCATCGTTCAGCTTCAGCAGAATCGGGCCGAGAATCAGCGCAGAAGAAAACGCACCGGCCAGAATCGCATATTGCTGCAGACGCGGCGTGGAGCCGACCAGATAACCGGTTTTCAGATCCTGCGAGGTGGTACCGGCATTACTGGAAGCGATACAGACGATCGCACCAACTGACAGCGCGGTTACGTAATACTGGCCACCGGTCCAGCCCATGATCAGGAAAATCAGGCAGGTGAACAGCAGAGTCGCCACCGTCATACCGGAAATCGGGTTCGACGACGAACCGATTTCACCGGTCAGGCGCGAAGATACGGTCGCAAACAGGAAACCGAACACCAGAATCAGCAGCGCACCGAGGAAATTCATGTGCAGCGGTGTCGCGAACGTGATCACAGCGATAATCGCCAGTGCACCGATCACTACCCATTTCAGCGGAATATCCTGTTCCGTACGCAGAACAGATTCGACTTGCGCCTTACCGCCGCGCATGCCGGACAGACCTGCGCTCAGGCTGCGCCAGATGGTTGGCATTGCACGACCGAGACTGACCAGACCACCGGCAGCCACGGCACCGGCACCGATGTACAGCACGTAGGCGCTGCGGATATCGTGCGGCGACATTTCGCTGATCAGCTTGGTGCCCGGTGTCAGTGGCACGGTCAGTGCATCACCGAAGAATTTAATCATCGGGATCAGCAGCAGATAGGACATCACGCCACCCGCTGCCATAACGGCAGCAATACGCGGGCCGATGATATAACCGACGCCCAGCAATTCCGGTGATACTTCCGCGCCCAGCGAACCGGCTTTCAGCGGCGCGCCAAAAGTCACTTCCGGCGTGTCTTTCCAGCCGCGCAGGGCAACGTTCGCAATTTTGTAGAACAGGCCGATTGCAAAGCCACCGAAAATAATTTTCGCGCGGCGGTTAGCGTCTTCTGCTGCATTCGGGTTGCTGGCTTCACCGGCTGCTTCACGCGATGTTTCAGTGGCAGCGGCTTTCAGTACTTCCGCACAGGCGGTGCCTTCCGGATATTTCAGCTCGCCGTGTTTTTCCACGATCATGGTGCGGCGCATCGGAATCATCAGCAGAATACCGAGCAAACCACCAAGACAGCCAACCAGCATCACGCGCGAAATTTCCAGATCGAAACCCAGGATCAGAATGGCCGGCATCGTCACACCAAGGCCGAAGGCCAGCGATTCACCGGCAGAACCGGCAGTCTGAGTAATACTGTTTTCCAGAATGGTGGAATCTTTCGCACCGAACTTATTGCTGAGGCGGAACAGCGTGATCGCAATCACAGCAACCGGAATCGAAGCACTGACGGTCAGACCGACTTTCAGCACCAGATACAGCGACGAAGCACCGAAAATCATCCCCAGCACCACACCCATAATCAGGGCGCGGGCGGTCATTTCCGGCAGTTGCGCGTTGGCTGGAATATACGGCTTGAACGCGGACACTGGCGTTTCTTTTGACATGTTTTACCTTTATTGTTTTTACTCGATAGTTCAGTCTGTCGCTGAACCTCCCCCGACCGGCAGGCCCGCAAGCGCAGACCGGACTGTCAATTGAACATTATCGAGCCAATAAGTTTCATTTCGCAATCACGGTGTGGGTTCCGTGGCGGCAGAATGACGTATTTCGGGTAAATGTCGTAAGTTGCGGATGCGTTTGTGACGCCATGCCAGAATCGCGCCCGCCATTACGGTAATGCCGGCAAACGCCAGTGCGCTGCGCAGACTGATGTGTTCGCCCATCCAGCCGCCCAGCAATGCACCCGGTCCGGCGGGTATTACAATCAGCCAGCGCATGGTGCTGGTCATGCGGCCCAGCATCGGTTCCGGCGTGACGGACTGACGCAGGGCGAGGAAGTTAATGAAAATGAAGATGCCACCGATCGAATAGCACATCAGCATCAGAATGAACGCAAAATCACCCAGCGGGCCCACCGGCGCAATCGCCAGCACACTCCAGCCGATGCCGCAGATGACCATTCCAAGAATCATGCAGGGGCCGGGGCCGATGCGCTGACTGACCCGGTGGCCGATGAAACTGGCAAATACACTGCCTGCACCAATGCCCATATAGCTGAAGCCGACAGCTTGCTCCGTAAAGCCCAATTCCCGTGTCGCAAACAGAATCTGCACCACCAGTGCCGCGTTATAGCAAAGCTCCCACAAGCCGACGGCTGCTGCCAGCGACAAAAGCAACGGTTGGCGGAATACAAATTGCAAGCCTTCCTTCAGATCGCGCCAGAAATGGCCGTCTTCTGCCGGTTTGCGTACCTCATCCACCCGTATGCCGCGCAGGATCAGTGCTGAAGATAACAGCAGCAGTGCATCCGCACACAGTGCCAGCGGCGCACTCAGAAAACGGACCATCAACCCGGCTGCTGCCGGTCCGCCGATTTCTGCACCCGACGTAGCCAGCGCGTTTTTGGCATGGGCTTCCACCAGGCGCTCACGCGGTACGATCTGCGTCAGGACGATCTGTGCCGCAGATCCTGCAGTCGTGTTTACTGCGCCAATCACAAAGCCGACCACATACAGCAACGGCATATTCATCAGCTTGAAATACCATGCCACCGGCACACTGAATACCGCCAGCGCAATCGCAATTTCGCCCCAGATATACACCGGCAGTTTTTTAACACGGTCCAGCCAGACGCCGGAGGGTAAAGACAGCAGCACAAAGGGCAGGGTTTCCATCATGGTCAGGATACCCATCTGACTTGGCGTGGCGTGCAAAAGCACCGCTGCGGTTAATGGCAACGCCAGCAGGGTGATTTGTGCGCCGAATGAACTGATCAGTATTGAAGTCCATAAGCGGCGGTAAATTCTGTCGCGCAATAAGTCATTGCGCGGTAAATGCAATAAACGACTGAACATGTGATTTTCAGAGAAAGGGCGGGGAGCTTCCGGCAGCGCGGATGCTGCCTGTACCGCAGTGTTGGTGCTGTGTTTGCGCATTGCCTCGTAGTACTGCGCGCAAGCTGTTATAAATGGATTATATTTAGCAAACTAAGTTCCTGCGATTTTTTCGCATCTGATTTTCATGTCACTTTTTAAAACTCCACTGGTGGTACTTGATTTCGAGACTTCCGGTCAGGCGCCGCATCAGGGGGCGCGCATTACCGAGGTTGCCGCCATTCGCATTGAAGGCAATGCCATTACCGACCGTTACTGCTCGCTGGTGAACTGCGGAATCAGAATTCCGTATTTCATTACCGAGCTGACCGGTATTACGCAAAAGATGGTGGACAATGCGCCGCCAGCAGCAGAGGTTGTACCGGATTTACTGCGCTTCATCGGCAGCGACACGCTGGTGGCACATAACGCAGCGTTTGATGAGGGATTTCTGAAATCCGAAGCTGACCGCGCCGGTATCTGGCCGGAATATGATGGCGTGATTTGTACCGTAAAGCTGATGCGTCGCGTGTTTCCCGGTCTGCCATCGTATTCACTCGGCAAACTGGCTGCCAGTCTGGGAGTGCGTTTTCAGGGCGCGGCGCACAGGGCGGAAGCGGACGCGCAGGTGACTGCTGAACTGATGCTGAAGGCTGGTATGCAGTTGCAGCAGCAATGGCAGCTGGAATCAGTGGATCCGCGCTGGCTGATGTATCTGAATCAGCAGACGCCGGCGGCATTGCGTAAAAATCCGGCGCTGTGGCAAATTAGCACCTGAGGTTCGCGGGCTAAAATGGAATTAGCGCACTCAGGGCTGAGTGCGCTGTGATTATTTCATGGAATGAAATCCGATCATATTTCCGTCCGGATCTAAAGCCAGACTAATAAAACCATACGGACCTATCGACATTTTTGCCCGTTCAACTTTGCCGCCAGACTGCACGACCCGGCTTTCCTCCTGTGCGCAATCTTCACAGGAAAAATACACTAATGTACTATTGCCGCCGGATGCAACACATTCAGCCTGTACTAAAGCACCGCTGGCGCCGGTTTTTTCAGGATCCATGCCAAAGACCCACATTTCAAATTCCGGACCTGCTAATTTTTCCAATTGAACCTGCAAAACACCTTCATAAAACGCTTTCGCACGATTCATGTCTTGCACATAGATTTCGAACCAACCAACAGGATTTACACGCATTTCAAGCTCCTATTTTCTGCAATAAAGTTGAATTCAGACTCAAGGCGAATCTTGAGCTCTTGTGAGTATAGGTTATCAAATAACGATGGAACATCCTGATCTCGACGCTTTACGTTTTTGCGCTGCGGCGCTGGATGCCGGCCAAGCTGTGATGCTGGTTACCGTGGTCAGCACCTGGGGCTCCAGTCCGCGTCCGGAAGGTTCGGTGATGGCGATCCGTGCCGATGGCGCGGTGACCGGCTCTGTGTCCGGCGGCTGTATCGAAGATGATCTGGTGCATCAGGTACTGGAGCATGGCATACGCTGGCAGCAGCCGGAGCTGGTGACTTACGGCATCAGTGCCGATGAAGCACATCGCTTCGGCTTGCCGTGCGGCGGTACTTTGCAGTTATTGCTGGAGCCATTGCACGCGGCTTCCGGAATTCATACTTTGCTGGCGCTGACGAATCAGCAAAAGCTGGTGGCCCGCATGGTTGATTTGCAGAGCGGGCAGGTGACACTGCGTGACGCTGTAGCCGGTGAAAAGCTGGTGATGGATAAGCATTGCCTGACAACCATCTGGGGGCCGGGCTGGCGCTTGCTGATTATCGGTGCAGGTACAATGTCGCGCTTTCTGGCGACGGTGGCCACCGGCATGGGCTATCAGGTCTTCGTCTGCGATCCGCGTGAAGAATACCGGCATCAGTGGGATTTGCCGCAAGTGCAATTGCTGACCGGCATGCCGGATGATGAAGTGCTGGCGCTGCAACCGGATCAGCGCACTGCGATTGTGGCACTGACGCACGATCCCAAACTCGATGACCTGGCACTGATGGAAGCCCTGCAGTCACCGGCGTTTTATGTGGGCGCAATCGGTTCCCGCAAAAATAATCAGAAGCGGCGCGAACGGCTGGTGGAATTTGGTGTGACAGCAGAACAGCTGGCACGTTTGTTTGGCCCGGTCGGCATGTATATCGGCAGCAAAACACCACCGGAAATTGCGATTTCGATTCTGGCAGAAATGACCGCTGTGAAAAACGGTGTGGTTGAATCCGTGCAGTGGAATACCGGCGCACATAAAGCGCAGACACAGAGCAAGCTTTGAGCAGAATCCGTTGTGAAAGCAGGATAATCGGGTTGTTCGGCTTATTTTTGCAGGGGTTTTCGCGTAAAATCGCCGTCAACTTATACAGCAGGAGAAGCGCATGAGCATCAAGTCAGACAAATGGATACGCCGCATGGCGGAGCAGCACGGCATGATCGAGCCGTTTGAACCGGGACAAGTGCGTCAGCGCGATGGTCAGCGTATCGTCAGCTTCGGTACTTCTTCTTACGGTTACGATATTCGCTGTGCTGACGAATTCAAAATTTTTACTAATATCAACAGCACGATTGTTGATCCGAAAAATTTTGATGAAAAATCCTTCGTCGACTTTAAAGGCGATGTTTGTATCATCCCGCCAAATTCGTTTGCGCTGGCCCGCACGGTCGAATACTTCCGCATTCCACGCAATGTGCTGACTATTTGCCTCGGTAAATCCACGTATGCGCGTTGCGGCATCATCGTGAATGTCACCCCGTTTGAACCGGAGTGGGAAGGCTACGTTACACTGGAATTCTCGAATACCACACCGCTGCCAGCCAAGATTTACGCTGGCGAAGGTTGCGCACAGGTGCTGTTCTTCGAAAGTGATGAAGTCTGCGAA
The DNA here is from genome assembly GCF_014652435.1 of Cognatundibacterium squillarum. GTDB lineage: Bacteria > Pseudomonadota > Gammaproteobacteria > Burkholderiales > Burkholderiaceae_D > Undibacterium > Undibacterium squillarum. The sequence goes on along the minus strand of NZ_BMYU01000009.1, from coordinate 14,728 downwards.
ACCTCGTACAAAGACCGTGGTGGCAAATATCAGGGACAACACGGCGTCACACTGCCGAAAACCTGAGTTCGCACACATGCAGTCGCCATTGCGTGGCTGCTGCTCCGAAAAACCGCCAGTGGATACCGGCGGTTTTTTTACGTCTGTCACCTTGTTGAGCATTACGCTGATCACGTCGTCCACGGCGCTGTGTATCGCGCCCCGTTCGCTGATGATCTGCAGAGCGTCTGAAGATGGTTGCCAGATGCCATAAAGTGCCTCAAAACATGCCAAATGCGGAGTTCAGCATACCAATCCGGCGGTCGTCGGCAGAAAGTCCGGGCCTCAGAAAATTGCGGATGACGATATTTGCATAGTCTTGTGGATTTTTTCCGCGCTGGAAAAAAGAAAAGCACTGTTTCCATTGGCGGAACACAGTGCTATTTTTCGGTTGAAGCGATGAGTGACAGCAGGTTCAGTCAGTTTCCGCCAGTGTCTGATGTACGAAGGCAGACAGCACCAGTTTGTCGCGCTGCGTCAGGTCGATGAATTCAAACCCGTGGCGGAAGTCGCTGCTGTTTTCAGCCGGCGCCACTGAGCGCAGTATCGCTTTCAGGCTCAGGTATTCATCCGCACCGGCAGCATTGACGCGGAATTTAATGATCGCCGCATCGCCTTTGTGACCGAGTTGCCGTTTGATGGTACCGGATGCGCCGCCGATACTCAGGTCGCCCAGCGTTGCAGCAGCACTTTGTTCTGGTACGCCAATGCTGACTGCAGCAATGATTTTGACCGAAGCCCGCGCCGCCTGACGAATTGTGGTGGAGCGGACTTCTTTCGGATAATTCAGATGCAGGTAAGGGTAGGGCGAATAGACGTTTTTCTGCAGCGCTGTAGAGAATGCGTAAGCTTTTTTCCCGGGAAACGCGCGTACGATGAAATGCTGTCCCTCGCGGATTAAGGCTGCTTTTCCGTCCACCAGCGGTGCGGTAACGAGAATGGTTTTGTTTTTGACGAAGCCGATCAGACGCACGGTGTAACGCGCCGCGGCATTGTCTGCTGCCTGCAGGTAAAACACTTCTCCAACGGTCCAGCGCACGCTGTCCAGATCGATCACCGCATCTTTGGCCTGATGATCTTCTGCACGCCTGCCGGGCAGGGCAACCGGTAAATTCATTTCAGCGCCGGATTTTTGCGTTTCTCCGGTGGCCGCGGTACTGGTCTGGACGGGCACGACTGGTGCTGCCGGTGTAGGAATACTGTCCCACAGGTAGTCAGAGCTGCAATAGCCGGTGTCCAGCAAGTGATTTAACTGCTGCTGATCTTCAATCTTTAATCCGGCCGGATGCAGCAGCTCACCGGCATGGTTATATACCGGCCAGTGCAGTGTTTGACCGACGCAAACATCTGCGTGCTTCAGGGACATCAGGCCTTGTACATCATTCATGTCAGATTCAGTGTGAGTGGAATAGCAGCGGTGAAAAACAGCATTACCCAGCGTCTTGCCACATCGGAGAAGTAGGGTAGCGACACATGGAATGTGTATACCCTGCAAGAAGCCGGCTTTTGGATTCTTGTATCAGCTTCCTGATACTCAAAAACAGTTTAAAACTCTTGCCGGAATCATGCTCAATGTGACTTGATGACAATATCGTCCGACATTTCACAATTTCATGAATATTTTTGAAATGTGTGCACACGCATCATAATTTAATTGCCAACGGAATGCAGCTAAAAAAAAGGCATCTGTATCAATCGACACAGATGCCGTTCAGTGTATGCGGGGCAGATTATGCTGCTTTGACGCAATCGACAAAATAACCGCGTTTGCCATCCACTTCCGCTTTAACAAGACCGTGGCAGTCGGTTTCGAAGCCCGGGAATTTCTCGTTAAATGTACGGACGAAGCGCAGGTAATCAACGATGGTTTTGTTGAACTGCTCACCCGGAATCAGCAGCGGAATGCCCGGTGGGTAAGGGGTCAGCAGAATCGCTGTGATACGGCCTTCCAGTTCATCAATCGATACACGTTCGATTTCGCGGTGAGCCATCATCGCAAACGCATCCGATGGTTTCATCGCCGGAATCATGTCAGACAGATACATTTCTGTGGTCAGACGTGCAACGTCGTGCGCTTTGTATTCCTGATGGATTTCCTGACACAGATCGCGCAGACCAACGCTCTCATAGCGCGGATTTGCTGCAGCAAATTCCGGCAGAATACGCCACATTGGCAGGTTTTTATCGTAATCGTCTTTGAACTGCTGCAGTGCCGTTACCAGTGTGTTCCAGCGGCCTTTGGTAATGCCGATGGTGAACATAATGAAGAAGGAATACAGACCGCATTTTTCAACGATAACACCGTGTTCTGCCAGATATTTGGTCACAATCGCGGCAGGAATACCGGTTTCGCCGAATTTACCTTCCAGCGACAGGCCAGGCGTCACGATAGTTGCTTTGATCGGATCCAGCATGTTGAAGCCGGAAGCCAGATTGCCGAAACCATGCCAGTTATCTTCGCTGCGCAGTACCCAGTCTTCACGACTGCCAATGCCGTCTTCTGCAAAATGGTCTGGACCCCAGACCTGGAACCACCAGTCTTTGCCCCATTCCTGATCGACTTTCTTCATCGCGCGGCGGAAATCCAGTGCTTCCAGAATCGATTCTTCCACCAGCGCTGTACCGCCCGGTGCTTCCATCATCGCTGCTGCGATATCGCAGGAAGCGATAATCGAGTATTGCGGCGATGTGGATGTATGCATCAGGTAGGCTTCGTTGAAGCTGCCTTTATCCAGTTTGCGGGATTCCGATTCACGCACCAGAATCTGCGATGCCTGAGAAATACCGGCCAGCAGTTTGTGGGTGGATTGGGTTGAGAAAATCATCGACTCTTTTGCGCGCGGACGGTCTTTGCCGATCGCGTGCATGTCTTTGTAGAAGTCATGGAAGGTTGCGTGCGGCAGCCATGCTTCATCGAAGTGCAGCGTGTCGATTTCGCCATCCAGCTTATCTTTAATGGCTTCGACGTTGTACAACACACCGTCGTAGGTCGATTGCGTAATGGTCAGAATACGTGGCTTTTTGTTTTTTGCTTCGCGTGCAAACGGATTTGCTTCGATTTTGCGACGGATGCTTTCCATCGAAAATTCTTCCAGCGGGATCGGGCCGATAATGCCCAGATGGTTACGCGTTGGCATCAGGAATACCGGAATCGCACCGCACATGATGATGGAGTGCAGAATCGATTTGTGGCAGTTACGGTCTACAACCACGATATCGCCCGGCGCCACAGTGGAGTGCCAGACCATTTTGTTGGAAGTGGATGTGCCGTTAGTCACAAAGTAGCAGTGGTCTGCATTAAAAATACGTGCCGCATTACGCTCAGAAGCTGCTACCGGACCGGTATGATCCAGCAACTGCCCCAGCTCTTCCACCGCATTACAGACGTCAGCACGCAGCATGTTCTCACCAAAGAACTGGTGGAACATCTGGCCGATCGGCGATTTCAGGAACGCCACGCCACCGGAGTGACCAGGGCAGTGCCAGGAGTAGGAGCCATCGTTTGCGTAGTGAACCAGCGCACGGAAAAATGGTGGTGCCAGACTGTCCAGATATGAACGGGCTTCACGGATGATGTGACGTGCAACGAATTCCGGTGTGTCTTCAAACATATGAATGAAGCCGTGCAGCTCGCGCAGGATATCGTTAGGGATATGGCGCGATGTGCGGGTTTCACCGTACATGTAAATCGGAATGTCAGAGTTTTTGTAGCGGATTTCTTCAACGAAGGCGCGCAGGGATTTCAGTGCGGTTTCGGTTTCTTCTTCAGTGCCATCGCCGAATTCTTCATCGTCGATCGACAGAATAAATGCGGATGCGCGGGATTGCTGTTGCGCAAACTGCGACAAGTCACCATAGCTGGTGACGCCGAGCACTTCCATACCTTCGGATTCAATCGCATCAGCCAGCGCGCGGATGCCCAGACCGGAAGTGTTTTCAGAGCGGAAGTCTTCGTCAATGATGACGATGGGGAAGCGGAATTTCATGGAGGTCTCCAAAAAAGCTTGTTACAAGGGAGACGCCTGGGCAAGTTGAATCAACCGCTTGCGCGCCGAAAAAATCGAAGTGCGAATTCTCGCAGATATCTGCAAAATCAGGTAAGAAAATTCATTCTTTTTGCATCGCGCAAAAATGTCATCACACCGTCAGAAAATGCTGTCAGTTGTTTCCGGTAGCGCAATAAAAAAGAGCACCGCAGCGGGTGCTCTTTTGATGTCACGCCGGTGTTGTCAGAAGCGATAAGTTGTCACCGAAAAGACAGTAACCGGATTTTTCTGGAATACAAACGGACTGCGCGACGCATCGCCCTGAAGGCGGCTTGCAGACGCGCCGGTTACGATAGACCAGTTGCTGTCCAGTGCCCAGCGCCAGCTGGCAGACAGTTTGATATCGGTCACGCCGGAAGAGGGGGTGAACTGGCTGTAGCCACTGGCTGCAGACTGTTGCGCATTCACACCAAAATACGATTGCATGTAGGCAGAATTTGCCCAGTTTGCACGTACTGTTGCTGAAATACGGTGATTCTCGCTCAGCGCCGTCGAAAAGCGTCCGCCTACGCTGAACTGCAAGCCATTATGATCGGTGCCGGAGCCATAGCGAACAGATGATACCAGGGCGTAATTTTCGCTCAGTGATAAATTCGCAAATGCGCCCGGTTCTACGGCAGTATTCACATCTCCGAGGCCATTCAGTTTCGATGAGCGTGATTCGTCACGCGCACCTTCCAGCGATAAACGCAAGCCGTATTGCAGGGCTGGCTTTTTGGAAAAGTTATAACCGAGTCCGTTGGTGGCGCTGAAAAATGCACCACTTTTCCATTGCACGTCAAACATCGGGTAAGCCGCGAGGCGGCGTTCGTCCGAACCCGTGTATTTCGGTACGGAAAGTGCTGCCACACCCAGCGTGACGTTGGTATCTTTTTGCAGGTACGCTTCCGGTACCGTATTCACAAACTCAGATGTTTGCGCCCAGGCCGCCGAACTGAAGGCGATGGCGATGATGGCGAGGATTTTCTTCATATAATATTGGTTAAATATGCATCCAGGCTAAAGCAGCCAGCACCAAACCAACCCCGGCGACTCCGTAAGAGGTGACTTGCAGCCACTTCTTCTTCGTTAACAGTGTAATCGCTGCCAGCGAAATCGCAATCTGAATTGCGGTCATCGCCTGCGCCCAGCGATGGTGTTGATGCAATGCCTGCTCGGAAGCGTGTTCCCATTTTTCAACTTCAGCTTCCAGTGCTTCGGCCTGTTGTTTAATTTCTTCTTTTTCAGTTTTGTAGCGCGCTACTTCTGCTTTGTACTTTTCAGTATCTGCACCCGGCAGTATCGCTGCCAGCTCAGCAAGATTTTGCTTGCTGGACTTAGACTGGTAATAGCTCCATTTGTTCGCAGCTTCTGTTTTTTTAATCGCAGCATTATTTTTAAACATGGCTGCATCATTTTGTGTCGCACCGCCTTCGTAGCCGAACAATGCACCAACCGTGGCAAGAATCGCAGTCATGACCGCAATTTTGCTGGCAAAGCTGTCATTGCCGTGTGCTGCGTGTTCGACTTCGTGGTCGTGCGGGCCGTGAACGTGAAAACCGTGTCCGGACATAATTTTTTACTCCTTATTCTTCTTTGTATAAGTAACGAAAGCGTACGGAATGTTAGTTGCAGATACGTGCGCTTCGCGATTTGTTTCCAGCCATGTGTCATCACTGAATGCCGGGAAAAACGCATCGCATTCAAAAGTTTGACCAATTTCCGTAATGATCATTGTGTCTGCGAGGTCAAGCGCCTGCCGGTAAATTTCAGCACCGCCGATAATATAGGCAGTTTGTTCTTTTACAAGCGCCTTTGCTTCTTCCAGCGAATGGCAAATATCAACACCTTCTGTCTTCCATTCCGGATTGCGGGTGATGACGATGTTACGGCGATTTGGCAACGGTCTGCCTATCGATTCAAACGTCTTTCTTCCCATCAGGATCGCGTGACCGGATGTCGTCTTTTTAAAATGGGATAAATCTTCCGGCAAGTGCCATGGCAGAGCGTTCTGAATGCCAATGCCAGAGTGCTTATCACGCGCAACGATAATGATGAACGATGACATATTGATGAAAATGATTAAATCGCAACCGGCGCTTTGATTGCCGGATGGAATGTATAGTCGGCAAACTCAAAATCCTCGTAACGGTACGAGAAAATATCTTCGGGTTGACGATGGATGATTAGTTTCGGCAGTGGCAGTGGCTCGCGGCTTAATTGGGTTTCAACTTGCTCGAGATGGTTGCTGTACAAATGACAGTCTCCGCCTGTCCAGATGAAATCACCCGGCATAAGTCCCGTTTGCTGGGCGATCATATGTGTCAGTAATGCATACGATGCGATATTGAATGGAACGCCGAGAAAAATATCGGCACTTCGCTGATACAACTGGCAGGACAGTTTGCCGTCAGCCACGTAAAACTGGAACATCGCGTGGCATGGTGGCAGTTTCATTTGCGGAATTTCCGCAACATTCCACGCGGAAACGATCAGGCGGCGGGAGTCCGGATTATTCCGGATCTGATCCATTAACTGGCTGATCTGGTCGATGTGTTTTCCGTCTGGTGTTGGCCAGCTGCGCCATTGTGAACCATAAACCGGCCCCAGATTGCCGTTTTCATCAGCCCACTCATCCCAGATCGAAACTCCGTTTTCTTTCAGATACTGAATGTTGGTAGAGCCTTGTAAAAACCACAGCAGTTCATGCACGATGGATTTCAGATGCAGTTTTTTTGTGGTGACCAGCGGGAAACCTTTGCTGAGGTCAAATCGCATCTGGTGACCGAAAACAGATACCGTACCTGTGCCGGTGCGGTCCGTTTTACGCGTTCCGTGGTCGCGTACGTGACGCATAAAGTCAAGATATTGCTGCATGATGAAAATTTGAGAAAAAGTCGCCTATTTTAACTGATCCGGCATTCAGCGTCAGTGATGGTGTAGCGAGAATGCGATGTGTTGAAAGACAAAAAGCCGGAGGAATAAGGCCTCCGGCTTTAGAAAATCTGTTTTCAGGCTTCATGCACTAGCTGCCGAAATACATGGTGTCGTCTTTTGCATCGCCCGGCGCAACCAGGGGTAAGCGTAATTCAAATCGTGTTCCGGCACCAGCTTCGCTGGACACATGAATTGTGCCGCCAAGTACATTGGCAACCATATTAAATGTGATACTGAGTCCGAGACCAGAACCACCCTGGCCAAATTTTGTAGTAAAAAACGGTTCGAAAATTCTGTTGATGATTTCTTGCGGAATTCCTTTGCCGTCATCAGTGAAAACAATCTGAACATGGTCACCCTGACGTTCTGCAGTGCAACGCATCTTGCCCGAAGCCTTGCCTTCAAGTCCATGAATAACGGCATTGTTAACTAGATTGGTAAACACTTGCCCTAATGGGCCGGGGTAACTGTCGAGTTCGATATCCGCAGGGATATCCAGTTCGAGGGTGTACGGTGTTTTTTTGAGACTGGAGTGCAGCAGCGCACTTAATTCCTGCAATGTTACCAGTAATCCGAACTTACGCCGCTGTGCGCTGGACTGGTCAACAGCTACCTGTTTGAAATCCCCAACCAGATGTGCAGATTGTTGCAGTCCGCGTAGTAACAATTTTGTGGAATCCAGTGCAGTGTTTGCATACCTGGTCAGATCAGAGCGGCGAATTTGGCCATCTTCCACCATTTGCAGCAAGCGTCCGGTTTCATCTTCGAGTGTACTTGCTACCAGTAAGCAGTTACCCAGTGGCGTGTTCAGCTCATGCGCCACTCCAGCCACCATAGAACCTAGCGCGGCCATACGTTCCACGCGGGCGAGTTCAGCCTGCGCAGAGTTAACATCTTTTAACGCAGCTTCAAGATTAGTGTTTGCATTCTCCAGCTCATGGGTACGTTGTTTTACTTTTGATTCCAGAGTACTTGAGTATTCAAGTAATTGCTGATTTTTGATTTCGAGTTCACCAAACGAGTGTTTCAGTGCACGGCGTGTCATTTCCAGACTGTGTGCAAGTCGGCCAAGCTCGTCTTCTCTGTTCAGCGCAATTGGCTCGTCCAGCTCGCCATTTGCAAGCCTGTCGGACTTCTCCATCAGAATCTTGACCGGGCGCACAAGACGCCACTGCAATACCAGCAGAATAAACAGGATCGCCAGCAGTAACGACAAAACTGAGGTTGTGACGAACCGGCGGAAATCGCTGCGCAGACTTTCCTGCATTAGGTCTTCTGCAAGTTCGAGTTTGACTTCGCCAATGACCTGTCCTCCATGGCGAATTTCCCGAACCATACTGGTGAAAGGACCTTTTTGCGTCTGCTTACGGATATTATTTTTTATGAAATCTTTATGATCCGGGAGTGTGATGACTTCAATACTGGAAACTCTTGGGTCAGAATAAACGACTTCACTGGAAATATTGGCAATTTCAGGCGTGATTTGCCACAGTGGTTCGCTCAGAATGACCGACAGAATATCGACCAGACGATTGTGGTCTTCAATATTTTTTTGTCGTGCCGCTGATTCAAGCGTGTTCAGGTAATACGGTACCAGCACAGCAGATGGAACCGTCAATCCAACGACGACGGCAAGAATGATCGCCAGTCGCAGTGAAATGCTGCGTCGTATCCACGGAAGAAGTTGGTCTAACCTCATAGTTGGTCTTTACAGGGCTTGGCGGTAGCTTGATTCGGGGTGGGGCTCCGTTGAGTGCTGATTCATCGCAAAACGGGATTATTTTTCGAAACTTTAGGATATCAAGATATTGCCCGAAGGGCAGCAAATTTCGGGATTATGCTGAAAAAGTCCGTTTGCAGGCGCAAATAAACGACAAGGCCGCCGGCGAACTGGCGGGCGGCCTCATCTGTTGTAATCGCGGATCAATCAGTGATTTTCGCGAGCGTGATTGATTGTGTACTTGGGAATTTCAACGGTGATGTCTTTTTGTCCAATTTTTGCCTGACATGATAGACGAGAGGTTGCCTCCAGTCCCCAGGCCGCATCCAGCAAGTCTTCTTCATCTTCGGTGGATTCGTTAAGACTGTTATAGCCTTCGCGAATGATCACATGGCAGGTTGTACACGCGCAGGACATTTCACAAGCATGTTCAATTTCAACATCATTTTCGACCAGTGCTTCACACACCGATTTCCCTTCTTCCGCTTCAATGACGGTACCTTCTGGGCAAAGAACTGCGTGGGGGAGAACGATAATTTTTGGCATAATTTTCTTTCGGTATCAGGTGCAATCGCTCAGCCGAGCTCATCCAGTTTTTTTCCCGCTAATGCACTGCGCACACTTTGGTCCATGCGACGTGCCGCGAATTCTTCCGTACCTTTCGCCAGATTTTCGACAGCTTTATGAAGTACTTCGTGTTCATTACTGTGCATTAGTTCACGCACATTGGTCATCAACTGTCCGATTGTGGTGAGCTCAGCCTCAGAAAGTAAATGTGCATCCGCTGTTAAAGCAGAATCAATCGCAATCAGAATTCGTTCAGCTTCGACGACTTCTTCACGTAATGCACGCTGTTTCATATCGTCACCGGCAGTCTGGTGCGACTCTTGCAGCATGCGGGCAATATCGTCATCCTTGAGACCGTATGACGGCTTCACTGAAACGGATGCCTCTACTCCAGATCGTAATTCGCGTGCTGAAACAGATAAGAGACCATCTGCGTCAACCTGATAAGTGATGCGGATTCGCGCAGCTCCTGCAGCCATTGGCGGAATTCCGCGTAATTCGAATCTTGCAAGCGAGCGACAGTCGCTCACCAGTTCACGCTCACCCTGGACCACGTGAATCGCCATTGCTGTCTGGCCATCTTTGAATGTGGTGAATTCCTGTGCACGAGCACACGGAATTGTCGAGTTGCGCGGAATGACTTTTTCAGCAAGGCCACCCATCGTTTCCACGCCCAGCGATAAAGGGATAACATCCAGCAGCAGCCAGTCATCTCCGGGGGCGCGATTTCCTGCCAGTAAGTTCGCCTGTACGGCGGCTCCGAGAGCAACCACTTTGTCGGGGTCAATGTTGGACAAAGGAGTCGTCTGGAAAAAATCCCCGACAGCTTTGCGGACATGCGGCATCCGTGTTGCACCGCCTACCAAGACTACGCCATCAACCTCATCTGCACTGAGTCCCGCGTCACGAAGCGCTTTGCGACACGGAGTGATTGTTTTGAGTACCAGATTCTGAGTCATTTCAGCAAACTGGGTTGCTGTTATTTGCAAATGCACAGACTCGCCGCTATTCAGTTTTGCATCGATAAAGGTACTTGGCTTAGCGGATAAGATTTCTTTCGCTTCGCGCGCTTTCATCATCAGTAAGCTGGTGTCTTCGTCAGAAAGCAGGCTTAATTTCGATTCCTGTAATATCCAGCAGAACAAACGGTGATCAAAGTCGTCACCACCCAGAGCGGAATCTCCGCCGGTTGCGAGGACTTCAAATACGCCTTTTGACATGCGCAAAATCGAAATATCGAAAGTGCCGCCGCCTAAGTCATATACTGCGTAGATGCCTTCTGAACCATGATCCAGCCCGTAAGCGATTGCTGCGGCTGTTGGCTCATTCAAAAGACGTAAGACATTTAATCCTGCCAGCTTCGCTGCATCTTTTGTTGCCTGACGCTGAGCGTCATCAAAATAAGCAGGTACTGTAATTACTGCGCCGACCAGATCATCGCCGAGGCTATCTTCCGCACGCTGACGCAGTGTTGCCAGAATTTGGGCGGAAACTTCAACCGGACTTTTAATGCCAGCGATGGTTTTAAGCTGCACCATCCCAGGCTCATCGTGAAAATCGTAAGGCAGATTTTCCGTATATGGAATGTCTTTCAGTCCACGCCCCATGAATCGCTTAACGGAAACGATTGTGTTTCTCGGGTCATTAATTTGCTCTGCCTGTGCCTTGAAACCAATATGCGCATGCCCGTTGCTCAGGTAGCGAACGACGGAGGGTAGTAATGATCTGCCTTCCTCGTCATTGATGACTTCCGGAATACTGTTGCGAACAGTCGCAACGAGGGAGTTTGTTGTCCCGAGATCAATACCAACTGCCAGCCTGTGCTGGTGCGGAGCAGTGGACATGCCTGGTTCGGAGATCTGCAGTAAAGCCATATTGAGTCGCCGTGTGACGGCTTAGAAAATTTAAAGAAACCTGGATTGAGTCAATGTTCAGTCGTCGAGCGAAGCAATATCAATGAGGAATTTTTCTATAAACATACTAGTTCGTATTAAGCCTGCAACCGTATGGAAATCATTCCTTTCACAGGCACTTTGAATATTGCGAATAGTAAGTTTAAGTGACGATTGAACTTCCTGCTCAAGGTGCTGCAATCCAGTGGGGTTTGTGCCAGACCTCAGTTCATCCAGTGATTCGCGCCATTCCATTTGTTGCATCAGGAATACGGCGGGCATGCTGGTGTTGGATTCCGCAGCAATGTCGACGCCATTGAGCTCACATAAATAGGCTGCGCGCTTCAATGGTTTTTTTAACGTCTGATAAGCTTCATTCGCACGGGTTGTCCACTGCATTGCAACACGTTTTTCAGTATCAGTTCCGGATGCATATTTATCCGGATGTACCTGATTCTGGATTTTTCGGTAAGCAGCATCCAGCGTACCGAGATCAATTTCGAAACTGACCGGTAATCCGAAAAGTTCAAAGTGATTTTGCATAGTGCGCATCAGATACGGAAGCTTTCGCCGCAACCGCATTCGTCTTTAACATTCGGATTGTAAAATTTAAAGCCTTCGTTCAGTCCCTCGCGGGCAAAATCCAGTTCAGTGCCGTCGATGTAAGGCAAGCTTTTCGGGTCAACGAAAATTTTTACTCCGTGAGATTCAAAAACCTGGTCCTCAGCACCGATTTCGTCTACGTACTCCAGTTTGTATGCCATTCCGGAGCAGCCGGTTGTACGAACGCCAAAACGAAGTCCAAGTCCTTTGCCGCGACGCTCGATGTATCGTGAAACATGCTTTGCAGCTTTTTCAGTCAGTGTAATTGCCATTTTTTGAATCTCTCTCAGCTCAACGAAGTAAATCAGCCGTTATGCTTGTTTTTGTAGTCCAGGACAGCTGCTTTAATCGCATCTTCGGCCAGAATGGAACAGTGGATTTTGACTGGTGGCAGTGCCAGTTCTTCAGCGATTTCTGTGTTTTTGATTTCCAGAGCCTGATCCAGCGTTTTACCTTTTACCCACTCTGTTACCAGAGAGGAAGATGCAATTGCGGAGCCACAGCCATAGGTTTTGAATTTTGCATCTTCAATCACGCCATCTGCACCGACTTTGATTTGTAACTTCATTACGTCGCCACAAGCCGGTGCGCCCACCATGCCAGTTCCTACACTGTCGTCACCTTTTTCAAAAGAGCCAACGTTACGTGGATTTTCATAATGATCAAGAACTTTTTCTGAATATGCCATGATATTTCTCCTGAATTCTGTTGAGGTCAGCTAAGCGCAGCGATTTAGTGTGCTGCCCATTGAATCGTTGATAAATCGATGCCTTCTTTGTACATATCCCAAAGAGGTGATAGTTCGCGTAATTTTGCGACTTTGCTTTTCAGTAAATTCACTGCGAAATCGATATCTTCTTCAGTGGTAAAGCGACCAATTGTAAAGCGGATGGAACTGTGTGCCAGCTCATCACTGCGACCCAGTGCGCGCAACACATAAGATGGCTCGAGACTGGCGGATGTGCATGCAGAGCCGGACGAAACGGCAATATCTTTCACTGCCATAATCAGCGACTCACCTTCTACGTAATTGAAGCTCACGTTGAGGTTGTGAGGAATGCGGTGATCCATATCACCATTCACGTATGTTTCTTCGATTTCCTGCAGTCCTTTTGCCAGACGGTCACGCATGGCACGAATATGTGCCAGCTCTGACTGCATTTCTTCTTTTGCAATGCGGAATGCTTCGCCCATACCGACACATTGATGTGTCGCAAGCGTTCCTGACCTGAAGCCGCGCTCATGGCCGCCACCGTGCATTTGTGCCTCAAGGCGGACACGCGGTTTGCGACGAATATATAACGCGCCGATACCTTTTGGTCCATACGATTTGTGAGCAGAGAAAGACACGAGGTCTACTTTAACTTTCTCCAGATCAATTTCGACCTTGCCGGTTGCCTGTGCGGCATCGGAGTGAAAAATAATGCCTTTTTCACGGCAAAGCTCACCAATTTCAGCGATAGGCTGAATAACGCCGATCTCATTGTTAACCCACATCACTGAAATGATAATGGTGTCAGGGCGGATTGCCTCACGGATCTGGTCGAGTGTAATCAGTCCATCTGCGCCTGGCTGCAGGTAAGTTGCATCGAAGCCCTGACGCTCAAGTTCGCGTACTGTATCAAGCACTGCTTTGTGCTCAGTTTTAACAGTAATAATGTGCTTGCCTTTGGACTTATAAAAATGTGCGGCACCTTTAAGCGCAAGATTGTTACTTTCCGTTGCTCCGGATGTCCAGACGATTTCACGGGGGTCAGCATTGACCAACGCGGCAACATGACCACGTGCTTCTTCAACAGCGGCTTCAGCATCCCATCCGTACATATGACTGCGCGACGCCGGATTTCCGAACTGCGCGCGCAGATACGGAATCATTTTGTCTGCCACACGTGGATCGACCGGTGTCGTAGCAGAATAATCCATGTAAATGGGGAAATGTGGTGTCTTCAGAGAATCAATCATGGATTGTTCCAGTGCTGCGTTCATTCGCGACTCCAAATCAAGGTGTTATGGTGTTGGCAGACGGGGGGCGCATGACGACAACCTGGCTGTCTGCCTGTTTCTGTTTTTGTTGGTTGACCAGATCCTGGAGCGACACAGAGTCAAGGTAGTCCACCATCTTAGCGTTAAGCGTGGCCCACAAATCATGCGTCATACAGTGAAGTCCGTTTGCATGATCACTACCATGACAATTCCCTTTTCCGCCACACTGTGTCGCGTCTAGCGGTTCATCAACGGCAATAATGATGTCTGCAACGGTAACATTCTGAGCTTTGCGCGCGAGGTGATAACCACCACCCGGGCCACGAACCGATTCGACGATTTCGTGCCGTCGCAATTTTCCGAACAGTTGTTCAAGGTATGAGAGGGAAATGGACTGACGCTGACTTATTGCAGCCAGTGTCACTGGTCCCTGATCCTGACGCAGGGCCAGATCGATCATCGCGGTGACGGCAAAACGTCCTTTTGTCGTAAGGCGCATAAGTGAGACTCCGGATGCAGTTTGCATGCATCGTCTAATTTCCTGATTTGTTGAGCAATTTTCTCAAGTATAGCAAACCTGAGTGATTTTGTCTGGTATCGGTTTTTTGGGGGGCAAAGAAAGTCGCTGGAAAAAGGGTGCTATGTTTGAATTGATTGGTGGGTACGTAAATTCCTTAAGTGGGTTTTCCATTGTCCTGCGAAAGATTACTCTTGATAGGATTAGTAGCGAACAGATAAAAAAACTCCCCGGTCCTTGCGGAGCGGGGAGGAGTGAGGAGTTAACTACTTGCTGCCTTCGTAAAACAGCATCCAGGCAGCCGGATGCTTAAATCACTCAGACTTCAAACTTAATCCCTTGCGCCAGCGGCAGGGAATGGCTGTAGTTGAAGGTGTTGGTCGTGCGGCGCATATAGGCTTTCCAGCTGTCAGAACCGGATTCGCGGCCGCCGCCGGTTTCTTTC
>NZ_BMYU01000008.1 GCF_014652435.1 Cognatundibacterium squillarum | reverse complement strand
TGTGCGCGGCTGATGCGTTCAGTCACTTGCGCTGGTGTGTCAGCACGCAGGCTGGCCATGGTGCTGCCGGAAATCGGGGAAATGCTGTGGATGTCGTTACCGAGGTACTTGCTGAGATCCATGCCGAGTTTTTCAGCAATGTTTGAAAGCGTGGATTTATCCATGATGTTTTATTCCGCTAAATCAAAAAACGGCGGGAAGTTCTCCCGCCGGCAAACAATCAGAATAGCATTATCTGAAGATTAATTTGCGTAGTACTGACCGAAGCGGTTAGACAGGAAATCTTTCAGATCGGTTTGTTCCTGACGTACCAGCCCGTGTTGCGGGAGTTTGCCGGTGACCACCAGATCAACCATAGCGCAGATTCCGGACGCAGTAGTCAGTTGAATGGCTGAAAGCAGCTGACCATTGACTTCCTGAGCGTAGATTTTCTTCGCGTAGGATTCTTGCTCCAGACGACCGTCACGCATACCGACTACGCTGACAAATACCAGAACAACGTCCTGTTTCGTCATCGGAATTGCAGTTTCCATGACTTCCTTCAGGATTGGACGGCGCTCGAGTTTACCCAGTTGCAGATCGCGAATCAGCATTTTGACGATATCGCGATGACCAGGGTAGCGAACAGTTTTGTAATTCAGGTTCTGGACTTTTCCTTCCAGGCTTTCGCACAGAGTTCCCAGGCCACCAGAGGTATTGAATGCTTCGTAATCGATACCGTCCAGCGAGAAATGTTCGATTTCTTCCAGCGCTGCAGTTTCACGTAACTCACCGTCGACAATCGCTTCGCATGGATTGCAGTACTCATTAATCAGACCATCGGTGCTCCATGTCAGATTGTATTTGAGGGCATTGTTCGGGAAGGTTGGCAGCGCGCCAACACGCATGCTGACGTCGCGCAGCGTATCAAAGCGTTTTGCAACATCGTTGGCAACGATAGAAATAAAACCAGGTGCCAGTCCGCACTGCGGGACAAAGGCACAATCTGCGTCTTCAGCGAGTTGCTTTACAACGCGTGTACTCTCGACATCCTCTGTCAGGTCAAAATAATGCGAGTTCGCACGTTTTGCGGCGCCTGCAATAACAGGTGTCAGGAAATATGGGCATGCAGACAATGTAACTTTGTGGCCCTTAATTAATTCTGTGACTGCTTCCTGATCTCCGAGATCCGCTTTTACTGTACGCACATTCGGAAAGCCTGCTTTTTGTACATAACTCAGACGTTCTTCGTCACGGTCAGCAACGGTAATTTCGTAATCGCCGGTATGGGACAGCAGATTCAGAATTGCATCGCCAATTTTGCCTGCACCCAGCAGTATCAGTTTTGTTGCCATGATTTGTCTCCTTTGATTGTTGTTTTGCTGCTCAGTTGACAGTCTATGGCGAAGTTTTGTCAGATAATAGAGCGCATATTATCGTCATATTGGAAGTCAATAAGACAAAACGACTGATCTTCACTACATATTGTCAAAATGAAGCCCGAGCTTGATGAGATTGATAACAAAGTAATGGCGTTGCTGATGGATAATGCGCGCCTGCCGGTCACTAGTATTGCGAGGCAGGTTGGTATCGCACGTACCACAGTAATCGCGCGGATTGCTGCATTGGAAAAGCGCGGAATAATTGCTGGGTACGGGGTTCGTCTGAATCAGAAAATGGTACAGCCTGCGGTTCGGGCCTATGTCGGGCTTTCTGTAGAGGCGAGATACGCAGCATCGCTGATCCGCTTTTTACAGCAGTTACCGGAAGCAGAAACCCTTTGTGCGGTAAGTGGTGCGATCGATTACATGCTGACTCTGCGTTGCGATACAACCGAGACTTTGGACCGGTTGTTAGATCAGATTGGCGCTATGGATGGTGTGAGGCAAACTTCAACATCGATCATTCTGAGTAAGCGAATAGATCGGGGATCGTTGTGAAACAATAAAGCCGGCGAATTTGCCGGCTTTTGATTTGCTTCAGGAGTTCGGAGTGCTCTTGATTTGTGCTTTTTTGTCGAAAGGCAGGGATTTTTTGGCGCCGCTGTCGCCAAAATGCACATTCGATTGCTGAAGAATTTGCAGGTGAACTGAAGCGCGGTCCAGTCCCGAACGGTCCAGTGTGGATTGTGATTGCGCTGTGGCACTGGCACTTGCATTGTCCTGAGTCGTATCACTCATAACTTTGTCGGGCTGCCCTTGTTGCATGGATGCAGATGTGATGGCGAATGCATCAGTGCTGCAAACTATGCCAAAAGCCATTACGCCGCTTAAACAAATTGTTCTGAAAGGTGTAAACATGATTGCCTGCAAACAAAAAGAGACAAACTGGTTAGACTGCAACGGAAACGATAAAAGTTTATCGCGCCAAATGGATACTGCTAAACAAGAATGCCTTTGCGCAACGTGCGGACAGCATCCGGTTTGGTGGACTGGGGTGTGGGAATGTTGTCGGTTTTATCAGATTTGGACTTTTTTCCGTCGCTGACCGGAACCCCGGATTTCCCCGCATTCTTACCGGCATCGATATTTGCAGATTGCGCAAATTCAGGAATATTGAATGGTATCAGACTATTCCAGAGCCGAAAGGCAACACCAACCGCAATAGTAGCAGCAATTAATGTATTGGTTAACACCGCATTCACAGTTTTCGGTACAGTTTGCATAATTGTTACTTTCCCTAGTAACCAAAATTGGGCAGAAATGTTAGCAATCTCCTATGTTGGATGCGATGAACTTGCGATAAAACGCAGGAACAGATGTTCGAAGCGCGAAATTCAAAGATGAAACGAAAGATTAAATTGCATAAGTGCTGCTTTCTTATTGCTTCGCTGACTGTCGTTTTAATGTCAGCCGGAGCGCAGACAATAGCCTCATTGCAGGTACCGGCTCCGTTGACCTCTGCCGGTTTGCCACCCGGAAGCGACCCGTTTGTGAAAATCGTACAAAAGAACCTGCCAGAAGTGTCGAAATACTGGCGTGAGCAACAGGCATACGGAATGGCGATACTGGCGCGGTTACCGGCAGAGCATGCCCTTGACGCCATTCGTAGCAGGGCGCCGGAGCAGGGCTTTCAGTCTGTAGTGGCGATGAATGCCGATGCTGCATATTTTTCTGAGCGTGGTACTGACAACCGGGCGCGGATTGTGCGGCGCGAGTTTGAAACTGGTAAAGAGTCCGTTGTCTGGGTGGCTCGTGATCAGCGCTGGCCCGTAAAAATTAGCCTGTCCTCCGACAAAAAGCGTGCTGCAATTCTGTTGTCCGGGATAAATGCTGATGTTTTACTGATTACTGTGACTGAATCTGATGCAGAGCCATTAACGCTGAAAGATGCTGATGTACGCACTGCAATGCTGTGGGTGAATGGCGGTTCGTCATTTGTTTATCAGCCGCGCCGCGATTCACGGCTTTCGCAGGAATTGCATTTTATTCAGCTTGAGAAAAATGATCGGGTACCGAAGGTCATTAAGCGCTGGGATTATCATCAGGATTCGAAGGTGACGGTTGTTGCCTCACAGAGTTCGAAAAGTGCGCTGACCTGGGTTGAGTCAGATGCAGATGGCCGGATTTTGAATATACATTCAGCCAGTATTGGTGCGCTTGAAAAGAATACGCCAGTCTGGAGTCGGCAAAAGGCACCTGCCGGAAAAATCCTGCGGTTGCAGGCGGATCAGAGTACTTTCCTGGTGTTGGAAAATGGTCAGCGTCAGGTTTGGGAAGTTTCCGGAACACCGCGAAAAGTCTGGCAGGATGAACTCACCAAAACGCCTCTTGTTTACGCTGTTGATGGAAAGAATTTCTGGATAAATGACGCAGGCGGCGACATGGTGCGCATCTCTGCAGAAGGCAAGAAAACGCAAAAATTGTCATTACCGGACGCTTATCGGCCGGACCTCGCGCTTCCGGTGAACGATCGTGTTGCTGTATTCGCGCATAACAAAGACGGGGCGGAGGGCTGGGTGTTTTTGCAGGATGGCAGATCCGCGGAGTGGTTGCAGTTACCGTCGGTTTCCACTGACGTGTTTATGTCTGAATGGCGCGGACGGCAAGTATGGCAAAAGCATAAAACAGCAGGAATGCGCATTCTGACAGCGTCGGATCTGGAGCTTGACGGTAAGCAGCCGGTATTGCTGACGACTCAGATGATTGCTGATGCAGGCATGCCGCCGGTATGGCGAGGCTGGCTTAAAAAGGGGGGCGTTATTGCACAACTTGATCTCAGAAAAGTCAGCAGCGGTGCCACGCTTTCCGTGATGGATGAGGCGGTGGAATGGCTGAAACATGAGGGATTTGGCGCTTCCGGTGTCGTTATCTATGCTGTCAGCGATCAGCAACTGGTAATGGAATATCTGTTGCGTATGCCCGGTAAAATTACCGCCGCTTATGTTAGTGGATTGCCGGATACGAGATTGCAGACCGGTAAAGTGGTCGGAGCTGGTAAGTCGCGTGAAACTGCCAGAGGCGATTTATATGACTTGCTTCGCAGGGAAACTGCTTACCCCGGATTGTGGCTGGACAGCGCGGGAGCAGTCGACGCATCTGAGCACCTGAAGCTGGTTGGCGCGATGCAATTGCTGACTAAGGGTGTTCGGCCGCAATTCTGGACTCAGGGAACATTGGCAGAGAAGTCATCGGAAAACGGCCAAGCTGGAATTCTGGCGTTTTTATTATGGCAAACGGGTGGACTGAGCCTGAAGTCAGTGCCACCCGCGACGAAGTGAATTTGCTGATTGGCGGTGTGATGTCAGCAGGCAGCGTAGTTGACTGTCACCACATGCACAGCAAGTCCGCCCAGCGAAGTTTCTTTGTATTTGGCCTGCATGTCAGCGCCAGTCTGACGCATGGTTTCAATCACTTCGTCCAGAGAAACTTTGTGGTTGCCATCGCCGCGCAAAGCAAGTGAAGCAGCGGTAATCGCTTTTACAGCGCCCATACCGTTACGCTCGATACAAGGAATTTGTACCAGGCCACCAATCGGGTCGCAGGTCATACCCAGATGATGTTCAATGCCGATCTCAGCGGCTGCTTCGATCTGATCATTGGTTCCGCCTAAAGCTGCCGCCAGACCCGCTGCTGCCATAGCGCAGGCGACGCCGACTTCACCCTGGCATCCGATTTCCGCGCCGGAAATCGACGCATTCTTTTTACACAGCATACCGATCGCCGATGCTGCCAGCAGGAAATTGCGGACACCTTGTTGCGGGTTGCTTGGTTTGCAGTCTTCTGCATAGTAGCGCAGTACGGCAGGAATAATGCCTGCAGCGCCGTTAGTCGGCGCGGTAACGACACGTCCGCCGGCTGCATTTTCTTCGTTAACCGCCATCGCATACAGGCTCACACGATGCATACCGTCATGTGGTAAAACGTCGGTGGATTCATTTGCTGCCTGCCAGAGTTTTGCAGCGCGGCGTTGTACTTTCAAACCACCAGGCAGTTCGCCTGTCATTTGCAAACCGCGTGCGATACAACCCTTCATCACAGCCCAGATTCTGTCGAGACCGGCATCCAGTTCTTCTTCAGAGCAATGCACCAGTTCATTTGCACGCAGCATAGCTGTCAGTGACAAACCTGTACGTTTGCCGTGGGCCAGCAGATCTGCCATGGTGGCGAACGGATAAGGAACCGGTTTGCTGTCAGTGCTGACTTTGTCGTTGCTGGACAGTTCTGCTTCGGTGTAAATAAAGCCACCGCCGGTAGAGTAAAACACTTGTTCATGCACTGAACCGTCCTGACGGGTCAGCGTCAGTTTCATGCCGTTCGGGTGTCCCGGCAGCACTTCCTGCATGTGCCAGATAATATCGGTCGCAGGGTTGAAACTGATTGTGTATTCACCGAGCAGGCGCATCTGGTGAGTGTCGGACAAACGTGTAAGCTTGTCTTCGACGGTATCGGGTGCGACGTCCTGAGGTGTTTCACCCATCAGACCGAGCAATACCGCTTTGTCGGTCGCGTGACCGGAACCGGTCAGCGCGAGCGAACCATACAATGCTGCCTGCACTTTGGTGACATTCTGCAAATTACCGGCTTCGACCAGAAACCGGCGCGCTGCCACCATAGGGCCGACAGTATGGGAACTGGATGGACCCACGCCTATCTTAAATAAATCAAACACACGCATGTCCATCGTTTGTCACCTCTCTGTTGTTATGGTTTGGTTGTTTACGCTGCTTATGCAGCTTTGGTCTGATCCTCCGGTGTAACACGAATGTTTTGCAACATGCTTGTTACCAGTGCGTCCAGACCGATTTCCGCTTTCCAGCCCCAGTCTTTGCCTGCCTGACTGTCATCCAGACTCTGAGGCCAGGATGCGGCGATTGCCTGACGGCTGTCGGGAGCGTAGTGTATTTGAAATTCCGGTAAATTTTGTTTGATTGCTGCAGCCAGTTCGCGTGGATTAAAGCTCAAACCGGCAACATTGTACGAAGAACGTACGGTCAGTTGGTCCGCTGGAGCATCCATCAGACTAACGGTTGCACGGATGGCGTCAGGCATATAAATCATTGGCAAAGTTGTTTCTGCTTCCAGGAAACAGCTGTAGGCCTCACCGCGCAGGGCAGAATGGAAAATCGCAATCGCGTAATCCGTTGTGCCACCACCCGGAGGCGATTTGAAACTGATGATGCCCGGATAGCGGATAGAGCGCACATCAACGCCGTATTTCTCGAAGTAGTATTCGCACAGACGTTCACCGGCCAGTTTGCTGATGCCGTACATCGTGTTCGGATCCATCACGGTGTATTGCGGCGTGTTGACTTGCGGTGTGTTCGGGCCGAACGCAGCGATGGAAGAAGGCCAGAATACTTTCAGTGGTTTGCCTGCTTCTTTGCGTACACGGGCGATTTCCAGAATATTCAGCAAACCGTCCATGTTCAGTTCCCACGCTTTCAGCGGGGCTTTTTCGCCGGTTGCGGACAGCAGTGCTGCCAGCTGGTATACCTGCGTTACCTGATACTGATCGATGACTGCATTCAGACGTTCTGCATTCAGTACGTCAACGACTTCGTAGATTGCTGCGCCGTATACATTGTTTGCGCTGATGTCTGCAGCGATCACGTTCTCCGCGCCGTGACGCGCAGCCAGTGTTTCCACCAGCTCACTGCCGATCTGGCCGTTTGCGCCGATTACCAGAATTTTTTCCATGAGAAACCTTTCACCTGAATATTGTATTTTTAAATATTTAAATTATTTAATCAGACCCAGTTCGCGGCCGGCCTGTGCAAAGGCAGCCAGTACTTTGTCGAGTTGTTCTTTGGTATGTGCAGCAGACAATTGGGTGCGCACACGTGCCTGACCCATCGGTACAACCGGATAGAAGAAGCCGGTCACCAGTACGCCCAGCTCATTCAGGCGGGCAGCAAAGCGTTGTGCCAGCGGCGCATCAAACAGCATCACAGGAACAACCGGATGCGTACCAGGTTTGATGGTGAAGCCCAGGGCTTCGATTTCGCGGCGGAAGTAGTCAGTGTTTTCCTGCAAGCGGTCACGCAGTTCAGTTGAGCCGGACAGACGTTTCAGAACAGCCAGCGATGCACCGGCAATAGAAGGTGCCAGGCTGTTGGAGAACAGGTAAGGGCGGGATTTCTGACGCAGAGTTTCGATCACTTCTTTACGACCTGCGGTGAAACCACCCATTGCGCCGCCCAGTGCTTTACCCAGTGTGCCGGTGATGATGTCGATACGGCCCATCACATTGTGGTGTTCGTGTGTGCCGCGGCCGGTTTTGCCCATAAAGCCGGAAGCATGGCATTCATCGATCATGATCAATGCATCATATTTATCAGCCAGTGCGACGATTTTATCCAACTGGGCAATCGTGCCGTCCATGGAGAAGCAACCGTCAGTCACGATGATGCGGTGACGTTTGTCTTGTGCAGCCTGCAATTGTGTTTCCAGATCTGCCATATCGTTGTGGGCGTAACGGAAGCGGGCTGCTTTACACAGGCGGATACCGTCGATGATGGATGCGTGGTTCAGTGCGTCAGAAATGATGGCATCGTTTTCGTCGAACAGTGGTTCAAACACGCCGCCGTTTGCATCAAAGGCTGCTGCGTACAAAATACAGTCTTCCACGCCCAGAAATTCGGCAATAGCTTTTTCCAGTTCTTTATGCACGGTTTGTGTGCCGCAGATGAAGCGCACGGAAGACAAGCCGTAGCCGAATTCTTCCGTTGCTTTGATCGCAGCCTGTACAGTTTCTTCTTCGCCGGACAAACCCAGATAGTTGTTTGCACACATATTGATCAGCTCACGACCATCAGGTGCGCGTACAACCGCACCCTGACGGGAAGCAATCACACGTTCCGGCTTGAACAAGCCTTGTTCGCGCAACTGGTCGAGATTCACGTTCAGTTTGCTGAAAAATTGTTTTCTGGATGCTTGTGTGCTCATGTTTGTCTCCGTCGGGTCTGCTGTTTGCGGGTTGTGCTGCTAAACTGTGGGTTTAGCAATTGTTCAAAATTCAGAAAAATTCGATATGTGGAACAAAAGTTCGATATATCGAATGTTAAACTGCCTTTTTTAGTGGTGCAATATCCTTATGAAAAAAATTCTGCCTAACACGCCGCCGGAAGTCGGCGCCACGCTGCAGAAGATGCGACTGGAGCGCGGACTGACACTGGAAGACTTATCCCGCACCGCCGGTGTATCCAAATCCATGCTGTCTCAGATCGAGCGTGAAAAAGCCAATCCGACGATTGCCGTGGCTTGGCGACTGGCAAATGCACTTGGCGTCAGTATGGCAGAACTCCTGTCTTCCGAAGCTCCGGCACCGGATCCGATTCGTTTACTGGAATCCCATGAAACACCGACGCTGCCGGGTGAACACGCCGGTTATGTACTCAGGATACTCGGTCCGATGGAACTTGCCGGTTCTTATGAATGGTATGAACTAACGCTGGCGCCGGGTGGCGCACTGGTGTCGAACTCTCACGATCCGGGAGCGCATGAACATCTGACCGTACTGAACGGCAGCGTGGAAGTAGAAGTGGATGGCGTGAAGAAGAAAGTCAAAGTCGGTGCCACCGCCCGTTACGACGCGGATAAAAACCATGCGATCCGCAATATCGGGAAGAGCGAGGCGAAAGCCTTACTGGTTGTGATCCATCGCTGAGTTGCATAAAGAACGGGAAGTTGTGATGAGCAAATCTGTGGTCAAAGTATATAAACGTCCTGCCGGTGGCTGGGGTGCGCTGAAAAGCGTGGCTTCGCAAATTATGGGGCAGGGCAATCCGGCTAAAGGTGTCATGACTTTATTGTCTGCCAATCAGCCGGACGGTTTTGACTGTCCCGGTTGCGCCTGGCCGGATGCGAATCACCGCTCCACGTTTGAGTTTTGTGAAAACGGTGCGAAAGCCGTTGCTGCTGAATCCACATCGCGCCGCGTGACCAATAATCTGTTTGAGCGCTATACCGTGTCGGAACTGAATGCCCAAACCGATTACTGGTTAGAAGATCAGGGCAGGCTGACGGAACCGATGCGTTACGACGCTGCCAGCGACCGCTATCTGCCGGTCAGCTGGGATACCGCATTTGCCGATATCGGTGCGCAGTTACGCGCATTGCCATCGCCGGATGATGCCATTTTTTATACGTCCGGCCGCACCAGTAACGAAGCTGCTTTTCTGTATCAGTTGTTTGTCCGTGAATTCGGGACTAATAATTTTCCGGATTGCTCAAATATGTGCCACGAGCCATCCGGTACCGCGATGCGCGAATCTGTTGGCATCGGCAAAGGCACCGTGACCCTGCAGGATTTTGAACAGGCGGATGCGATTTTTATCTTCGGACAAAATCCGGGCACTAATCATCCGCGCATGCTGGGTGAATTGCGTGCCGCCGCCAAACGCGGTGCGGCAATTATCAGTTTCAATCCGCTGCGCGAACGTGGGCTGGAAAAATTTCAGAATCCGCAGGATATCCGCGAAATGCTGGCGGGCGAGGCGACCGATATTTCCACCTCGTATTATCAGCTGACCATCGGCGGTGATCTGGCGGCAGTCAAAGGCATGATCAAGCATGTACTGGAGCAGGATGCGCTGGCGGTAGCGCAGGGGCAGGCCAGTCTGCTCGATCAGGCATTTATTGCGGAACATACCAGCGGCTTCGAGGCCTTGCAGCAGGATGTGGCGCGGGAATCCTGGGAAACGCTGAGTGCGCAGTCCGGTTTATCGGAAGCGCAGATCCGTGCCGCCGCTGCCAGTTATCTGAAAGCGGACCGCGTGATCGCTTGCTGGGGCATGGGCATTACCCAGCACCAGTATTCGGTGGCGACGATACAGATGATCACGAATTTGCTGTTATTGCGCGGGCATATTGGCCGTCCCGGTGCAGGATTGTGTCCGGTGCGGGGGCACAGTAATGTGCAGGGTGACCGCACCATGGGCATCCATGAAAAACCGGCACCAGCATTACTGGAAAAAATTGAGCAGGTATTTGGTTTCCCCGTACCGCGCCACAACGGATACGACACCGTCGGTGCTATCGAAGCGATGCGCGATCAGCCCGGTAAAGTATTTTTTGCGATGGGAGGCAATTTTGCCGCCGCCACGCCGGATACCGCAGAGACTTACCGCGCTCTGGAAAACTGCGCCCTGACTGTACATGTCACTACCAAGCTGAACCGCAGCCATCTGATACACGGAAAATCGGCTTACATTCTGCCTTGTCTGGGACGTACAGAAATTGATGTGCAGGAAAGTGGCCCACAGGCAGTCACGGTGGAAGATTCCATGAGCATGGTGCATTTATCCACCGGGATGAATGCACCGGCTTCAGAGCAGTTATTGTCCGAACCCATGATCATCGCCCGTTTAGCCGTGGCCACACTGGGGGAACGCAGCAAAATCAACTGGCTGCATATGGTGGCGGATTACGACCGTATCCGCGACGCGATTGCCAAAGTGTTTGAAGACTTTGCCGACTTTAATCAGCGGGTGCGGGTGCCGGGTGGCTTCCATTTGCGTAACAGTGCGCGTTTGCGTGAATGGCGAACCGCTACTGGCAAAGCGCGTTTCATGCCGTTTGCGATTCCGCGCTCAATGACGCAGAAGTTATCGGAGCAGTATGCAGAAAACCTGTTCACGCTGGCAACGGTGCGTTCGCATGACCAGTACAACACCACCATCTATGGCATGAATGACCGCTACCGTGGTGTATTTGGTGAGCGCCGCGTACTGTTCATCTGTGCAGACGATTTGAAAATGCTGAATATGCAGGCCGGAGAATGGGTGGATATTCAGAGCGTCGGTGAAGATGGTGTTACGCGGGAAGCGCAGCGCTTTTTGCTGGTGGAATATGCGATTCCGCGCGGCTGTCTGGCAGCGTATTTTCCGGAAACCAACGGGCTGGTGCCGCTAGGTAGTTTCGCGGAACGTGCGCGTACACCGACATCCAAAGCGATTCCGGTTCGCCTGCGCAAACATCTTGCTATGAAGGCAGGCTGAGCGCGTGACTAATAACGTGAATCATGCAGAGCAAGGCCAGTGGGAACTGGCCGGACAAATCTTAAGCGCGCTGGCAGAAGCTGCAGAGCCGGTATCCGCCATTCGTTTAGCCAAGCGGCTGGGAACAGGGCAGAGTAGTCTGCTGCGCTGCCTGAATCTGATCGGTGAACCGCCGTTCGCGGCAGCGGACGCGCTGGGCTGGGTTGCGCAAGTGCATGACGGTGAAAGGCTGATGCTGAGTCTGACACCGGCGGGACTGGCAGCACTGGAGCAACTGACATGAGTACGGATCAGAAGCCGCAAGCCGCGCCTGATACTGCATTTCATTCAGCGGTTCAACGCATTGCCCAACCCGCAGCACAACAAACCGTTACCCGCTACCGCTTAGGTCAGCCAGCGCACAGCGAGCATGACTGGCTGGCGCAGGAAGTGCCGGTGGCGATGGTGTACAACGGTATTTCACACGCGGTGATGATGGCGAGTCCATCCGATCTGGAAGATTTCGGGCGCGGGTTTTCGCTGGCGGAAGGCATTGTCGATCATGCCGGACAAATCTACGATCTGGACATACAACATACCGAAGAAGGCATTGCGCTGCATATGGATATCGCTGGTGCAGCCTTTGACCGTTTAAAACAAAAGCGCCGCAGTCTGACCGGACGCACCGGTTGCGGCGTGTGCGGCACTGAAAGTCTGGCCATGCTGGCGCAGCAGGTCCCGCCGCCAGTGCAGGGAGCGCAAGTTTCTCTGCAAGCATTGCTGCAGGCGCTGCAAGCCTTACCTGCGCAACAAACTATCAATCAGCTGACCGGTGGTTTACACGCCGCCGCATTTGCTGATGCCGCCGGAAACCTGCTGCTGGTACGCGAAGACGTCGGGCGCCACAACGCACTCGATAAACTGATCGGCGCACTGCAAAGCCTGCCTGTGGAAATACGCAGTCAGGGCATGGTGCTGATGACCTCACGTGCCAGCTACGAACTGATCGTCAAAACCTGCCGCGCCGGAATCCCGACACTGGCCTGTGTTTCCGCACCCACCACGCTTGCCGTGCAACTGGCGCAGCAAAGCGGCCTTTGTCTGGCCGGATTTGCCCGTGGGCAGGCTTGTGTTGTCTATGCGCATGCAGAGCGTATTCGTGACTAGCTGACTTCTTTCGTGAATCGAGTCCATAGGATGTTTTAAGTTTGAATAATGGATAAGAAACGTATCCAGCAAACATGTAGCTTTTGGGTATTAAGAAACTTTCTATAACTGATTCAATAATTGAGATACCTTCTCGGGCTCATTCCGGGTTCATTTTGCCAAAATGTATTTGCTGAGCAATGTTGTAAAAGTGAGAAATAATTTCTTTTGTTCTATTAAAATGTGTTATTTTGTTTGTTTAATTTAAAGAAAATTGCATTTGAGGAGTTAATGTGGCTGAAGATCAATTGGAACAGGTGGCAAAGTCTGCAAATCCGCTTGTGTTTATCAGTCATGATACAAGAGACGCAGAGCTCGCTGAGGCATTCAGCAATCTCTTGAAGAGTGTAAGTGCCGGCGTATTGAAGTCTTTTAGAACCTCTGATCGTCGAGGAAATCAAGGCATCGAATATGGTGTCGAATGGTATCCTGAAATAATCAAAAATATTCAGGGAGCTTCTGATGTTGTATGCCTTCTGACGAAGCGCAGCGTTGATAGGCCGTGGATATTGTTTGAAGCAGGGATGGCTAAGGGGAAGCTGGATACGCCTATTTTAGGTGTTGCTCTTGGTATAGAACTAAAAGATGCATCGTCTGGTCCATTTGCCCAGTTCCAAAATTGTAGTGACGATGAAGACTCGTTAACAAAGCTCGTTTTTCAGCTTGTTAATCGGATACCAAACTCCGAACCTGATAAAGACACGATCAAATTTCAGGTGGGGAAATTTCGCCAATCTATTTCTGAAATAATGAAGAAGCTTGAGGGTGCACCACCCGAAGGCGGAAGAAAGTCTTCTGCTAATGTAAAGGAAATTGAAAACTCATCAGCAAAGCTCTTTGAAGAGATAAAAATAATGTTTCAGGATCTGCCGTCTAGAATAGAGCGGGCGTCCCCGCTGGAGGGGAGAAGACGGCGACGCAGAGTTCATCCGGGTATGTTTGAAGAGATGATTCTCTTTTCGAAAGATCCGAAAATTGGTGTAAAGATGGCGTTAAGCCTATATCGGGAAAAAATGCCTTGGATTTATGACGAGGGAATTCAACTTCTTGGCAAGCTAGATGCTTCGAAGACGCCATCCAACACCAAACGGCTGCTCCATGATTTCGAAGAGTTATTGATGCGAAGCACAAGAAATCCATTCGTAGAAGAATTCCTTATTGATGATAAGGAAGAGTTTGTGATTTTTATGGAGTTACCAAGAGTAATTCTCCGCAGTCTGGAACACTTCATAGTGTAATTTTCGGAGATTTCTTAATTTGAAACTGATTTGCTTTGGAGTTGTGGAAATAGAAATTATGACTCGCCATGGGTGTGGTGATTTTATTATGATAGAAAGCTGGTGAGTTCCTTTTTTGAGTCGCAGCAGTTACTGATCAAGACGTTTGCTATGCCTAAAGACACTTCCCTACAAATGAGCGGATAAATAAATTGAGCACGCCAAGTCGATTAAAATCAATATGGAACCCTACTTTCATTTCATCTATGCTGGGTATTGTCGTAGGTACTGCATGCACTATCGGAACGCAATACTGGATTACTTACAAAGGGATAGAGAGCCCAAAAATTGAAATCGAGAAAAAAAGACTCTCAATTGAAAGTAGCAAAACTGAATTAGAATTAAAAAAAGCTTCCATCGAAGCCCAAAAGCAAGTTTTAGCGCTAACCCCAAGTCTAAGTGCTAATTGTTCTGGCTTAAATGTTGATCCTTGGACATGGCGAGTTCATTGCACTATCAAGAATAGTGGGAGCTATCATGCTGATGTCGCTATAAAGTCAGCGGCTATTCGATTGGCTCGCGACACAAGCGAAAAAATCTACAAATCAGGTCAAGGATTTGACATAGTATTCGCCAATGAAAAAGCAAATTTCAGAGCCCCTCCGCAAGGCGCAGGCGAACTCTGGTTTTATATTAATTTTAGAAAATCTGATTACAAGAATGGAATTTTTGCGAACGACATGGTCGCGATTGTAGATTTTAGATTTGAAACAATTGGCGCGATCACAGAATTTTTTTTCAGTCAATACCCGGAATTAAAAAGTCAGATAGTACAAATATCTAGCAACGGAATCGAGCATCACATTAGACTTCCTGGAGCGCAATCAAATCCATAAGCAAGTTATACCTCCTCTTACGAAAATGTACACCGCCCACTCTCATACACCACACATTCGCGATTAATTGATGCATTGAATGAATCGCGGATATATCTGATATTGCGTGAATAAGTGGCTTGGCAAGGCGGGTTTGGGCGATATAATGAGGCGCAATTCCTCTCGCTAACCTCCTGTTTCTGCTCACTTATGCAATACGCTTCCACACGCGGGCATGCCCCGCAGCAAACTTTTTCTCAGATCCTGTTAGGCGGCCTCGCATCCGATGGCGGCTTATTTTTGCCAACAACTTACCCGCAAGTCAGCGGTGAAGAACTGAATGCATGGCGCGGTTTGTCGTATGCCGATCTGGCATTTGAAATTCTGAAGAAATTTGCGACCGATATTCCGGAAGCTGATTTGCGTGAGATTACGCGCAAAACTTATACCGCCGACGTCTACAAAAACGCGCGTGCCGGTGAAGATGCGGCGCAAATTACACCGCTGCGCACGCTGGAAAACAATGCAGAGCGCCATCTGGTATTACAGGCCTTGTCGAACGGCCCGACGCTGGCATTCAAAGATATGGCGATGCAATTGCTCGGTAATCTGTTTGAATATGCGCTGGCGAAAGAGCAGGCAGAGCTGAATATTTTCGGCGCAACCTCCGGTGATACCGGCAGCGCGGCGGAATACGCAATGCGCGGTAAACGCGGTATCCGTGTATTTATGCTGTCGCCGCACCAGAAAATGAGTGCCTTCCAGACCGCGCAAATGTTCAGCCTGCAAGACCCGAATATCCTGAATATTGCAGTACAGGGCGTGTTTGATGATTGTCAGGATCTGGTGAAAGCCGTGTCCAACGATCTGGAATTCAAGCAGCAGCAGAAAATCGGTACCGTTAATTCGATCAACTGGGCACGTGTGGTGGCGCAGGTTGTGTATTACTTCCGTGGTTATCTGAGTGCCACAACGGACAATACGCAGAAAGTGTCGTTCACCGTGCCTTCCGGTAATTTCGGCAATATCTGCGCCGGTCATATTGCCCGCATGATGGGTTTACCGATTGATCAGCTGGTAGTGGCGACCAATGAAAACGATGTGCTGGATGAATTTTTCCGTACCGGCATTTACCGTGTGCGCGCATCGGCAGAAACCTGGCATACCACCAGTCCGTCGATGGATATTTCCAAAGCCTCGAATTTCGAACGTTTCATTTTTGATTTGTTAGACCGAGATGCAGAGCGCGTGCGCAAGCTGTTTGCGCAAGTGGAAAGCCGTGGCGGCTTTGATTTGTCCGGCGGCGAAGGCAGCGATGGCGATGAATTCGGTAAAGTGGCAGCCTTCGGTTTTGTGTCCGGCAAATCGGTGCATGCCGACCGTATCAACACCATCCGTCAGGTGCAGGCGAATTACGGCATTACGGTGGATACCCATACCGCCGACGGCATCAAAGTCGCGCTGGAACATGCAAAACCCGGCGTGCCGATGATCGTGCTGGAAACCGCGTTGCCAGCAAAATTCAATGAAACCATCCGCGAAGCACTGGGACGCGATGCCGAACGTCCGGCCGGTTTTGAAAACATCGAAGCCTTGCCGCAACGCTTTGTGGTAATGCCAGCCGATGTGCAGGCGATGAAGGATTACATCCGTCAGCATACCGGTTTGTGATCACAGGCTGCACCGCCTGCGCAGCAAGGTCTGCGTAAGCGTTTTATCAGCATGGATTAAGCATGGCCCGCCCGGATACGGCGGGCTATTTTTTTACCCGCTACGATCAGGGTATTTTGCAGAAATCGTCATTTTCGTTTTCCGGAGCGCCAGACTTTCTGCCGACGACAACGGGGTTGCTGTGCTAAACACCGCATTTGGGGCATTTTTTGCGGTTTTCGGGCATTGTTCAGGCGCGCCGGATGCTTAGCGGATACTAACCCGCTGTCAGACCTGCGCAACAAGCCGTACGGAGCATGCGCCAGCCGTGGCAGTATGCTTGTTGTTCCGGCGTAAGGATTCAGCCGGTGTGATGTGAACCCCACTGAAAGGACGCAGCATGCATCAGCAGATTTTTATCACTTTGCCAGCGAAAGATCTGGCGCGCACAAAAGCTTTCTGGCAGGCGCTGGGTTACGGACTGGACCCGAAATTTTCCGGCGATAACGCGGTCAGTGTGATTCTTGGTGAACATATCCGGCTGATGCTGGCGAACGAAGAAACCTTCATGCATTTCAGTCATAAAGCGGTGTGCGATACCAGTCAGGCGCTGGAAGTGCTGCACGCTTTATCGTTTGACAGCCGTGAGCATGTGGATGCGCTGATCGCCAAAGCCAGAGCGGCGGGCGCCGTGGTGCCGGATGAGGCAGAGGATCATGGTTTTATGTATGCGCAAGGGTTCTATGACCCTGACGGTCATGGCTGGAATTGCTGCGCATGGAGCACACCGGCAGACTGCTGATGCCGGCTGAACTCACAGAATTGTGCAGAAGTCCGCATCTGTGATTTGCGCAGAGCCGGACTTTCTGCCGACGACAGCGGGATCGCTGTGCCGGACTCCGCATTTGGGCTGTTTTGAGCTGATTTCAGGTGCTGCGGGGCGTTTGTCGCAGCACCTGAAACGGTAAGTCACAATAAATGGGAAAAAGTCTCAGCGCAAACCGGGAATCATCGCGCCCAGTATGCGTCCGCCGAAGACATTGATCAGCAGGCCGGACATCACGATCACCGCGCCGGTCATTTGCTGCTGCGACAGCGCTTCGCCCAGAATCAGCCATGCGCTGCTGAGTCCCACAACCGGCACCATCAGCGTCAGCGGCGCCACCATATGCGTCGGCAGACTGCCGAGTAATTTGCCCCACAGCGTGTAACCGATCAGCGTGGCGGCCACTGCCAGATACACAATCGCCAGCGCCGATGTCAGATTGAAATGCTGCAGGCTGTAGACAATCGCATCGCCGCCTTCAAACAGATAAGACAGCGCAAAGAAAGGCAGAATCGGCACCAGTGCGCTCCATGCCACCAGACTCAGCACATTGGTCGGGCCGATTTTTTTGTTGAATACATTGCCGCTGGCCCATGACAGCGCGGCGCACAAAGTCAGCGCCAGACCAGCCATCGGTACCGGATGTGCCGATGCATGCAGACTGGCACTACCCAGCACAACAAGACCGATGCCTGCCACCGCCATGCCGAGTAAATTCTGAATATACAGTTTATCTTTCAAAATCAGCGCAGACAGCATCACGGTAAAGAAAGCTTGCGATTGCAGCACCAGCGAAGCCAGACCAGCCGGCATGCCGACGGCCATCGCAGTAAATAAAAAAGCGAACTGACCAAGGCTGATGGTGGCAGCGTAACCGAGCAGCAGTTTCAGCGGAATTTTCGGGCGCGGCAAAAATAAAATCGCCGGAAACGCCACCAGACAAAAGCGCAGCGCACCCATCAGCAAAGGCGGTACACCGCGCAGACCGAATTTGATCACGACAAAATTCAGGCCCCACAAAGTCACCACCAGTAAGGCAGTCAGGGCATGTTTCAGGGTAAAGCGGGGCAGGGCAGTGGTCATGCGGACTCCGGAACAAAGTCGCCAGCGGGCGACCGGTGTGAACGAATCAAGGGAGATTTCCTGTATGCATCTTGCCTGTGCCAGCGGGTAGCCGACAGATACAGAGCAAGGGCAGATCGCCCCGCGCCTGTGCATGGTCAGAACGATAACATGCTTTTAGGATATTGCCGTTTGCGCAGACGGGAACTGTTGCATGGCAGCAAAGTCTGCATATTTCTGATCATTGAAGGAGTGTTGCCGTGGGCATCTGGAATTATCAATTGCTGAATGTATTTGCCGAAAGTCCGCTCGGCGGCAATCCTTTGTGCGTTGTGGAACAGGCCGAAGGTTTGTCGGACGCGCAAATGCAGGCGCTGGCGCTGCAGTTTAATTTGTCCGAAACCGTGTTTCTGTTGTCGTCGGAACAGGCGAATGCACACATGCGGATTTTTACGCCGGGCGCAGAAATGGCGTTTGCCGGACATCCGAGCATAGGCAGTGCGGCGGCGGTCAGTCGTTTGCAGGGCGATCTGCAGCGACTGACGCTGGCTTGCCGCGCCGGACTGGTGCCGCTGGATCAGCAGGACGGTATCTGGTATTTTTCGCCGCCCAAAGCCGCAGAGATCACGCCGGTCAGCGTGCCTGCCGCAGAAATGGCGGCCGCGCTGGGCTTGCAGGAAGAAGATCTGGCAGCAGTGCCGGTCTGGGTGAATACCGGTTCAGATCAGGTGCTGGTTGCACTGAAATCGACAGATGCCTTACAACGTGCATGGTTAGATGCGGCAAAGCTGGCTTGCTGGCCGCGCAGCAGCGTTGGTCGCCGCACCGTGTTTTTGTTTGTGCCGGATGAAGCCGAGATCACTGCACGCTATTTCTTTGAAAGGCCGAACGGCGGCACCGGCGAAGATCCGGCCACCGGTTCCGCCTGCGCTAATCTGGGCGCGTGGCTGCAGCATTTCCGTCCTGCAGACAGTGAGCGTCAGTGGAAAGTCTGGCAGGGCGCACAGGCAGGCCGTCCGTCCTGTCTGTATCTGCAGGTGTCACCGCAAGGGCAGATCCGCGTCGGCGGCAAAGTGGTCTTCTTTGCCAGCGGCAGTTTTACGCTGTGAAGCTGAATGCTGCGGTACAGCCCGGTAAATTTGCTACGATGCATGCCATCGCTAATTCGAACTCATTTCATAAATATCCGCGAGATGCGTTTGTCTCATAGCGCGGGCTGGCAAGGCGGGCGAGGCAGTGAATAGCGGTGCTATTCACAACGCGTCCAACGCTGTCCAGCGTGCGCTATGAGGCAAACCCTCCGGGAACGGAGGTGCCGGGCGCATTGCTTTGTTGCGTCGCTTGCACAGGCACCAGCCTGTGCTGCGCAACGGCGCCGCGCACTGCCTCCCGGCACCTCGCGTTCGCACTCGTGGCTATTTATGAAATGAGTTCTAAATAAACATGCTATGTGGAACATGCTGCAAAAGTACTTTACACACCGGGCAATGGTGCGACTGGGCTGCTTGTTATTGCTGTATTGCAGTATGCCGGTTTATGCGCAAAGCGAAACGGAGGGTAACGATGCTTGCTCGCAAGCTTCGGCGCTGACATGGCTGCAGCAGGAAGATGCTGAAAAGAAGTCTGACGCAACGGTGTTTTTCGCCTGCAGGCAATTTGCGATATTTGGTCAGGATCTGATTATCGCGCGGCTGATGCAGGGCAAGGGGGAAAACGAAAGTACGCTGGATTTGTACTTATATCGTGTGAATCCGGATCAGGGGCTGGTAAGTCAGGCTTATTTTCCCGCGTTCACGGGCTACGATGCAATGGGCCCCAGGCACATCACTTTTGATGCGGAAACCTATCCTCTTGCCAGCGGATCACATGCTGTGGGTTTGCGTATTCACTACAGCAATGAAACATGTCGTGCTTGTGAGGGCATGTGGAATTACGACGAGCTGGATTTGTTTTTATTGAAAGCTAAGAAGTCTGACTGGGTTTTGCGGCATTTAAGAACAGCGGAGATGCAGACACGGATGGCGGCAGACTCGCGTAATTGTGTGTATGCGGGCATACAGTCGACACTCAGCCTGCGCATTGATCATCGTCGTCATGCGGGTTTGCGCGACCTGCAACTGCATCAGAAAATTCGTGCGGTACCGGGTTTACGAACATACGCTGGTCCGGAATGTCCTCCGCAAAAACAGCGAATCAGGAAACGGCAGTTGCACTGGAATTTCGATGGTGGTCAATATCGCGGAGTTCGGCCGGAACTGCCTTTGGGGTGAATCTGCCGTCATGTCTGCGACCTGATCGTGACAAACCACAAACCGCGCCTGCTCCTGTTTTTTCTCATGGCGATCTGCGTGCATAAGCCAAGCGGTGCAAATCTGCGCGGGCTGACATCATCAGTCCCGTATTTCGCTGTGAAGCTTTCTTCAGTGCATGCAGAAATCACGGGAAGGAAGCCCCGAAATCCATTAAAATAGCGGGATTCGTTCAAAACAGACGGTTGCCGGTCAGACTCAGGCAGCCGGTTCAGGAATTTTCCCCCTATGAGTATCTCGAGTATCCAGGAAATCATCGCTGAAATCCGTGCGGGCCGCATGGTGATTCTGGTGGATGAAGAAGACCGTGAAAATGAAGGTGATCTGGTGATGGCAGCGGAATTCGTCACGCCGGAAGCGATCAACTTCATGGCGAAATTCGGCCGTGGTCTGATCTGCCTGACCCTGACGGAAGAGCGCTGCGAGCAATTGCAATTGCCGATGATGACCAGCCGTAACGGCACATCATTCGGTACGAATTTCACCGTGTCGATTGAAGCGGCAGAAGGTGTGACGACCGGTATTTCTGCTGCTGACCGTGCGCATACAGTGCGCGTTGCGGTGGATAAGCGTTCTACGGTTGCGGATATCGTGCAGCCGGGTCACATTTTCCCGCTGCGCGCCCAGAAAGGCGGCGTACTGATGCGCGCCGGTCATACCGAAGCAGGTTGCGATCTGGCGGATCTGGCTGGCCTGACACCGGCTTCCGTGATTTGCGAAATCATGAAAGACGACGGCACCATGGCGCGTTTGCCGGACCTGATGGAATTCGCGAAAGAACACAATCTGAAAATCGGTACGATTGCGGATCTGATTCACTACCGCAGTCAGAACGAATGTATCGTGGATCGCGTCGGTCAGCGCCGTATGCATACCGCGTTCGGTGAATTCGATGCGGTACTGTATCGCGATAAACCTAGCGGCTCTGCCCATCTGGCACTGATACACGGCAGCGTGACACCGGAAACCGAAACACTGGTGCGCGTGCATCAGCCGGTATCTATTCTGGACTTGCTGGATGCGCATTCCACAACGCACTCCTGGAATGTGGCAGCGGCAATGCAGGCGGTGCAGGCAGCACCCTCCGGCGTGATCGTTCTGCTGAATTGCGAAGAAACTGCAGAGCAAATGTTTGACCAGTTCAAGGCACTGAACGCACCGGAAAGCCGTCCGCAGGCACGTGCAGCACGGATGGATCTGCGCAACTACGGTATCGGCGCACAAATTCTGCGTGACGTGGGTGTGCGCAAAATGAAGCTGCTGGCGAATCCGCGCAAAATGCCGTCGATGGCAGGTTTCGATCTGGAAGTCACCGGTTATCTCGATAAACCGGCGCAGGCCTGATCAGTTACCTGCAGTAACAGATTGAAGAATACAGCTGGTGCCGCCGGGTACCGGAAATAAAGCGCAACAGCGCATGGAAGGAATATTATGACTATCGGACATTACGAATCAGATCTGGACGGTGCAGGTGTACGCGTTGGTATCGTGCAAGCCCGTTTCAATGAAAAAGTATGCCAGGGTTTGCTGGAAGCCTGCGTCGCAGAATTGCGCCGTCTGGGTGTGGAAGATGAAGATATCCTGCACGTGACTGTGCCGGGTGCGCTGGAAGTGCCGCTGGCGCTGAAAAAAATGGCAGATACCAATCAGTTTGATGCACTGATTGCGCTGGGTGCGGTGATTCGCGGTGAGACTTATCACTTCGAACTGGTATCGAACGAATCCGGCGCAGGTATCACACGCGTTGGTCTGGATGCGGGCATTCCTATTGCCAACGCGATCCTGACCACAGAAAATGATGAACAGGCCGAAGTCCGCATGGCTGAAAAGGGTGCGGATGCAGCGCGTGTAGCGATTGAGATGGCAAATCTCGCGCTGGCGCTGGAAGAACTCGCCGAAGCCGGCGAAGGAATGGATTACGACGCGTAATCCGGCAACAGACAGAAGGTAAAACATAATGAGTAATACTATCCAGCACGCCAATCCGAATAAAAACCGCACACCACGTCACCGTGCGCGTGAATTCGCATTGCAGGGCGTTTATGAGTGGCTGTTAAACAATGAGGCGGCCGGTGTGATTGATGCACATATCCGTGAAGCGCACGGCTTTGAAAAATCCGATCGTGAGCATTTCAATGCCGTACTGCACGGAACGATAAATCAGTCTGTGCAACTGCGCGAAGATTTATCCGGTCTGACCGACCGCGGCATCGCTGAGCTGTCGCCAATCGAGCATGCAGTATTGCTGATCGGCGCGTATGAACTGAAAAATCACGTTGAAATCCCTTACCGCGTGGTCATCAATGAAGCCGTTGAACTGGCTAAATCCTTCGGTGGCGTTGATGGTCACCGCTATGTGAACGGCGTACTCGATAAACTCGCAGCCCGTCTGCGTCCTGAAGAGTTTGCTGCCAGCAAACAATGATGTCGTTCTGAATCAAATCAGCCGCCTGTTGTCCGCAAGGAGCAGGCGGTTTTTTTTCGCCGGAGTTTTGAATCATGTCGCACCCGCTCGCTTCTCGTTTAGACCAGATCGCCCCGTTTCATGTGATGGAAATCCTGAAAATGGCTAAGGCACTGGAACAGCAAGGCCGTCACTTAATTCACATGGGCATTGGTGAACCGGATTTCACTGCGCCGCCTGCTGTTGTCGATGCAGCTGCCAGCGCCATGCGCGATGGTCGTTTGCAGTACACCACTGCGCTGGGTATTCCGGAGTTACGCACCGCCATCGCAAAGCATTACCGTGATGCGTTTAACGTGGAAGTGCCGGAGCACCGTATTATTGTGACTGCCGGTGCCAGCGCTGCGTTGTTGCTGGCTTGCGGCGCCTTGGTGCAACCCGGAGCGGAAGTGCTGATGCCGGACCCGAGTTATCCGTGTAACCGTCATTTTGTTGCGGCGTTTGAAGGTAGGGCAAAGCTGGTGAATAGCGGTGCAGAACAGCGCTATCAGTTATCAGCGGCAGCGGTGCGGGAACACTGGACAGCGCAAACCGCCGGTGTGTTACTGGCAACGCCGTCTAACCCGACCGGCACCACCATACAGCAGGATGAGCTGAAAGCGATTCTGCAGGAAGTCCGTGCCCGTGGTGGTTTTGCGATTGTGGATGAAATTTATCAGGGTTTAACCTACGACCATGCACCATCGACTGTTCTGACGATCGATCAGGATGCGATCGTGATTAATAGTTTCAGTAAGTATTTCAGCATGACAGGCTGGCGGCTCGGCTGGATGGTGGTGCCTGAGCACATGGTTGCGGCGGTGGAAAAGCTGGCGCAAAACTGGTTTATCTGTCCGTCGTCGATTGCGCAATATGCAGCAGTGGCTTGTTTTGAGTCACAGCAAATTGCGATCTTTGAAGCGCGTAAAGCAGAAATGCAGGCGCGCCGCGATTATCTTGTTCCCGCCTTGCGCGAACTGGGATTTTCCATTCCGGTCACGCCGGATGGCGCGTTTTATGTCTATGCCAATTGCTCAGCGTTCACCGTCGACGCCGATTGTTTTGCTAAAGATATTTTGCAGCAAGCCGGTGTGGTGATTACGCCCGGGCAGGACTTCGGGTCTTTTACCGCAAAAGACCATGTCCGTTTTTCGTATGCAAACAGTCTGGAGAATCTGAAAGAAGCGGTAAGGCGTTTGCGCGTTTATCTGAAGCGCTGAACCGGACAACCTGACAGTCAATTCGTTTTCATCGCCGCTGCAGCCTGAATAGTTGCAGCGGTGAATTGTATTTCTCAAATCCCTTCCTACACTGATTCTTCGACGGGTGGTTGTTTTTTTACGGGAGGGAGTGATGAGGACGTGGTTAATTGTTTGTGCTTTGGCCTTGCCGCTGACCGCGCAGGCACAAAATGCAATGGTGTTGTGCATAGAGGATCAGGCAGCTTCGCCTTTTACCTATCCGAATAAAGACGGCACCATGCAGGTGCTGCTGAAAATGGCAGCAAAACAGTCCGGCGTAAACCTGACATTTAAAGTGCAGGCATGGAAGCGCTGCATCAGTGATGTGCAGAGCGACGCGCTGAGTGGTCTGGTAAATGCAGGTTATACACCGTTTCATGCATCGTATGCCGCATTCCCGATGAAGCCGAATGGTCAGCCCAATCCCGCCCAGGCGCTGGCGAAAATGGATGTGATGGTTTACCGCATGAAAGGCTCAAAAGTAGGTTGGGATGGGCAATCCTTTTCGAATCTCAGCAAACCAGTGCTGATGCCATCCGGCTTTGCCACTATTTCAGACAGGCTGAAAGATCTGAAGGTGGATTTTGATGAGACCACGAAAGAGCCTTTGCGCAACCTCTATAAAATGATTGCGGGGCAAGGGGATGCGGTACTGGGATTTGCCGATGAAATGCAGGCTCTGGTACAGGGACGCAAAGAAATTCAGGAAAAGGTTGAACTGGTGCCGCAGAAATTTATGACAGCAGATTATTATGCGCCGGTCTCCAAAAAATATTACTCAGATAATAAAGAGATGGTGAACGCATTCTGGGATGCAGTTGGCAAGATCAAGGTGAGTAAAGAATATCAGGATGCAATTAAAGACATTAAATAAAGGCTGTCTCATACGCTGACCGATAGCAGATTTTGCCTGCCTTTTTCTGACACTGAGAGGGCTATGACTTTTTTTTGTTTCCGTAGCTTGAGTAAGGCATTGCGGAGTGGGGTGCCGTGGCTGCCCCTGCTTTGCTCCGCAACTGTATTTGCATCGGTGCCGGCGTTAGAAGTACTGGTGTATGCAGATGAGTCCTATCCGCCTTATTCGTATGTTGAATATGGGCAGTTAAAAGGGGTGTATCCGGAGATTTTTCAAAAAATTTTCAGCCAGATGCCAGCGTACAGCGTCAGAATGGTACCAGTTGCGTGGAAGCGGGGCTTGCTTTTGCTTGAGCAGGGGCGGGGGTTTGCCCTTTTCCCAC
Organism: Cognatundibacterium squillarum; assembly: GCF_014652435.1. Classification (GTDB taxonomy): domain Bacteria; phylum Pseudomonadota; class Gammaproteobacteria; order Burkholderiales; family Burkholderiaceae_D; genus Undibacterium; species Undibacterium squillarum. The sequence continues at coordinate 175,220 of NZ_BMYU01000008.1, read as the reverse complement.
CGTATATGCGTCAGGAAGAACGTCCTTATATGTCTTATTCAGATCCGGTCCTGACCGAGGAAACAGCCGTGTTTTGTCTGAGCGAAGTTGCTGCTTTTCGTAAGCGGGGGCAGTGGCCGGATGATTTTGCAGGCCTCAGAATAGCAACGAATTTTGGCTTCGCGACTGGTGGCGGAAAATTTGAGGAAATGGTTAGTCATCACTTGCTGCTCAAAGATGAAGGGCCGGGGAATCGCTCAAATATTCTGAAGTTGCTGCACCGGAGGGTGGATTGCTATATTAATGACCGGTTATCTGTGCTTTGGGAAATGGACCGTATCTACGCTGAGTTTCCAAGGTTACAGAAAACTGTGGCGATTGCTGAAATGGGTACGATAAGGCGTGAAAATGCTTATCTTGGCTTTACTAATCTGAATCCTGCTCAGTTTCCGTTTAAAGAAGATTTTGTGCTGCAATTTAACCGTGTCCTTCGCGGGATGCGGGAGCGCGGAGAGATTGCAGAAATATTGTTGCGCTATCAGCGCCCCTGAGCAAAGCACGCCAGGTAAATGTAAGGGACGGCGCAGACGCGAAAAAGCCGCTGCATTTGCAGCGGCTTTTCTGTAAGGAGAGTCTGAACAGTCGTTACAGTGCAGCGACTTGTTCTTTGTTGTCCGGTTTGGACTTGGCTTCAGTGGCTTCCGGTTTATTGACAGTGCCGGAATCTGTGTTGCGAATCACAGGAACAACTGCCGGAGCCGGTGCGCTGAAGTTGGTAGGAACAGATTTGCCGCTGGAAACTTCTTTCAGCTTGCGGTATTCCGTCAGAACGCGGGAGCCGTAACCGGAATCGGTTTCCGCTGCGCCAGCACCTACGTACAGTTTCAGACCACCTTCCACAGAACCTGCGCGGTTAACGTAGTCTTTCAGAATCATAGCGCCGACTTTGATATTGGCAACCGGATTCAGTGCTGCTTTCACGCCGCCCATTTCTTCAAATTTGGCATGATGCACTTTAGACATGACCTGCATCAGACCTTGTGCGCCAACCGGACTTTCTGCAAACGGGTTCAGACCGGATTCGATTGCCATCACCGATAAAATCAGCAGCGGATCGATTTTGATTTCTTTCGCGGTCAGATAAGCCGCAGAAACCAGCATATTGGTTGCATCACTGGCGACGCGGTAGCGTTTTGCCAGCCAGCTTGTGACCCATTGCTGTTGCTTGGTGCTGCCCAGCATTTTTGCGTCTTCTTCAGAGAAGCTCGCAGGTTGTGCGTGGGCTTCTTCTCCGCTTTTGGCAGGTACTGCCATCAGCATTGCCAGACTTGGCGGTGCGGGTGCATCGTCCACTTCAGCCACTTCCGGCTCGGTAAACGGCGACATGGTTTTAAACTTATCAGCCAGCTCCGGACGGAAAAACATCATTGCCAGAGTGGTGAGTGCAAATACACCGATGACGGTTACGCAATTGCGTGCAAACATCATCAGGTTGCTGACGGAAAACACAGAGCCCTGACCGGAAGCATTCGCTTCAGTCTGTCCACTGTTCTGTCGTGCAGCGATCAAACGTTGAATCATATTACCTCCTGAAAATCCGCGAGGCAGCTACCGGCAAAGGCAGAACTGCAGTACTGCAAAATTCGCGTATCAGAAACACCGTCCTGGTTGCGGGCGCAACAGCAAGACGCCGGAGCGAAAGATCTCGTCAACTTGTCAGGTTGCACACTGGTCGCTACCAGTGATCTTTCACTGTTTCGGGTGAAGGCAGACGCCTTTTGAAACTCTCCTTACAATGTGAGGCGGGACCCGAATTCCCATGTTTGATGTTACCGTTATGGCGGCGTCGCCCAGAGATAGCTTTGCCGGAACTGCTCATTTCTTCATCAAGTTGGGCGCATTGTAGGAGCGGTTTTATGCATCGTCAATACTATCAAAAATATTTTCTATAACTTTTAGGTATAATGAAAACTTCATGAAAACAGCAAAAAGCAATAAAATCAATAACTTATGAAAATTTGCTGGTAAGCCGGACGAAAACCAAAAAAGAACGTTAAAAAATGATGAAATACGCGGATCTGAGAGATTTTATGGCCCAGCTGGAAACACTGGGCGAGCTGAAAAGAGTCAGAACAGAGGTTTCCACGCACCTCGAAATGACAGAAATTTGTGACCGTACGTTGAGGGCAGAGGGCCCGGCAATTTTGTTTGAGCGTCCTGCAGGGCACAGCATCCCGGTGCTGGGCAATTTATTCGGTACGCCGCGCCGCGTGGCACTGGGTATGGGAGCAGAAGATCTGGGCGACTTGCGCCAGATCGGACACGTACTATCAGCGCTGAAAGAACCAGAGCCGCCAAAAGGACTGAAAGATGTTCTGGGTATGGGCAAGCTGGTGAAAGCAGTATGGGATATGGCACCGAAAGAAGTGCGCGGCGCTTCCTGTCATGAAATTGTCTGGGAAGGGAGTGACGTTGATCTCGCGCGCTTGCCGATTCAGCATTGCTGGCCGGGAGATGCTGCGCCGCTGATCACCTGGGGGCTGGTGATTACCAAAGGCCCGAACAAGAAACGTCAGAATCTTGGTATTTATCGCCAGCAGGTCATAGCCCGGAATAAAGTGATTATGCGCTGGCTGGCACATCGTGGCGGCGCGCTGGATTTTCGTGAGCATTGCCTGCAAAACCCCGGAAAACCATATCCGATCGCTGTCGCGCTGGGCGCCGATCCGGCGACAATACTCGGGGCAGTTACTCCTGTGCCGGATACCTTATCTGAATATCAGTTTGCAGGTTTGCTGCGTGGTAGCCGTACCGAATTAACCAAAGCCATTGGCAGTGAGTTGCGTGTTCCGGCTTCGGCGGAAATTGTGCTGGAAGGCCATATTTATCCGGATGAAAATCATCCGACTGGCTTTGAGCATGCGCTGGAAGGACCATACGGCGATCATACTGGTTATTACAATGAGCAGGACTGGTTCCCGGTCTTTACGATTGACCGCATTACCATGCGCCGCGATCCTGTATATCACTCTACCTATACCGGCAAACCGCCGGATGAACCTGCGGTGCTGGGCGTGGCACTGAATGAAGTATTCATTCCTTTGCTGCAAAAGCAGTTCACGGAAATCACGGATTTTTATTTGCCACCCGAAGGTTGCAGTTACCGGATGGCGATTGTGCAAATGAAGAAGTCTTATGCTGGTCACGCAAAACGTGTCATGTTCGGCGTCTGGAGTTTTCTGCGTCAGTTTATGTACACCAAGTTTATCGTGGTGGTGGATGAAGACGTGAATATTCGTGACTGGAAAGAAGTGATCTGGGCAATTACGACGCGTGTTGATCCTGTGCGTGATACCACCATGGTCGATAACACACCGATTGATTACCTGGATTTTGCATCGCCTGTCAGTGGCCTTGGCAGCAAGATGGGAATTGATGCCACCAATAAATGGCCGGGAGAAACCAGCCGCGAATGGGGTACGACTATTACCATGGATGATGCGGTGAAAAAACGGGTTGATCAGATCTGGCAGGAGCTTGGTTTGTAATTCGTAATGATTGACTTCACGCGGGGGCGGTTATCCGCTATAATGCTCGACTGGCGGGCCCCTGCGCATTGTGGCGTGGTTAACCTGGTCAGGTCGGGAACGAAGCAGCCATAGCCGCATCCCGCAAGTGCCGCAGATCAGGCTCGCCACCTCTTCATTTTCTCAGCGATCTTCTTCGCAACACTTCCTGTTATTTCTCAGCTATCTGGTCAGGACTTGGCTTTCTGATATTTCTCAAGCAATGTTTTCACTTGTGTATTTGCACATGCTTTTTCCTTGCTGCGATGTTGCTGGCTGGATATGCTTAGTCTCATTGTTAAAACAACTGACAGGAGGAGATGATGAAGTTATTCCGCAGAATGTTTGTGATGGCAGTACTGGCTGTGATGGCGACAGGTTCCGCTTCGGCGCAGGAGCGCGGTACGACAGAACAGGCGCAGGCCATGGTGAAAAAAGGCATTGCCTATATTAAACAAGTTGGCAAAGAAAAAGCGTTTGCAGAATTTTCAAATCCCGCGAACAAAGAGTTTCACGACAAGGACTTATATCTGTTCGTGTACGACCTGAACGGAGTGAATCTGGCACATGGTACTAACCCGAAGATGCAGGGCAAAGTATTGCTGGATATGAAGGCCGGCGACAAATTCATCATTCGCGAAATGATTGATACCGTGAATAAGAAGGGTAGTGGCTGGGTGGATTATCCGTGGCCGAATCCGGTGACGAAAGCACTGGAGCCAAAGTCTTCGTATGTTGAAAAACATGAAAACTATCTGGTTGGTTGCGGAGCCTATAAATAACTGCAGGATTTCTGATGACAGGTCACTGAAATCTGAAGCCTGAAACAAAACAGCGCAGACCGGAATGTCTGCGCTGTTTTGTTTTCTGCCTTGTTTTGTTGCGATGAAATAACAAAGCTGCGTGTTTTTTGATGGCAGCTAAAGCGACTTGCTATGATGAATAAATGCGGGCAGATCGTCAGCCCGTCTGTTTTTAGAACTTTTTATTCCGGCAGGTAAAGCGTGGTCGCAAAAAAACGAAAATCCCGAATGAATGACAAGCAGAATATGCTGCCTGTGACCCAGCGCTTTGTTGCGTGGCTCAGTCGTCCTTTATTGCTGCTGGGGTTAATGATCACGATTCCGGGTTTTTATCTGGAGCTTGCCGGCGACACCGATTTGTTTCGGACTGCCGGAAGAGCTTGTTATGGTATTGCTGCAACGCTGATTGTGACCGATGCAATGCTGCAATGGCGTCGTAGTCGCTGGTCTTCACGTCGGCATGGCAAGCTGATGTTGGATATGGGAATCGCTGCTGGCTGTGTCATCAGTTTGCTGGCGCCGGCGCAAAGCTGGAGTACTGCAGAATGGATTATGCGGCTTGGTCTGTGTGCCGCGATTGTGCTGCGCTTTGCGATGCTGATTCTGCAACACATGCGCCCCAGCCATCTTGTGCAGGTCGTAGGTCTGGCGATTGTAATGCTGTGTTCTGCCGGTGCCGGTTTTTACTGGCTGGAACCGAATGTGCACAGCTATGCTAACGGTGTCTGGCTGGCGTTTACCACCATCGCGACAGTAGGTTACGGCGATATCGTGCCTTCGACGGCAGCCTCCAAAATTTTCGCGGTATTCATTGTGCTGCTCGGTTACGCGATGTTCTCGATTGTGACGGCAAATATTGCTGCTTTATTTGTTGAAGAGGAAGAGGAAGAGCTGGAGCAGGAATTGCATGCAGACATCCGCGCGCTGAGCCGTGAATTACATGCGCTGCGTCAGGAATTGCGTCAGCGGGATGAGTTGCTGGCGCGTCTGGAGACCTACCTTGAGCAAGCGCCGGTCGTTTCTGCGGAAAATGAAGATGCGATTCGTGTATCAAAAGAACGCAATGTCGCGTAAGCATCAATTTTAGTCCTGTGGCTGATGCATCATTATTCACTTTGATGCGGGTTGAATAGGTTAAAATCGCAGGATGTCATATCAAGTACTCGCCCGAAAATACCGTCCGAAAAGTTTTGAAACGCTGGTCGGACAGGAACACGTCGTACGTGCCCTGACGCATGCTTTAGAACAGCAGCGTCTGCACCACGCTTATCTGTTTACCGGAACCCGGGGTGTGGGAAAAACCACGCTGTCGCGGATTCTGGCTAAATCGCTCAACTGTGAAAAAGGCGTCACCGCCAGTCCGTGCGGACAATGCGAAGCCTGCGTCGCGATCGATGCCGGACGTTTTGTCGATTACATCGAAATGGACGCGGCTTCTAACCGTGGCGTCGATGAAATGGCGGCACTGCTGGAACAGGCGATTTACGCACCGTCCAATGCGCGTTTCAAGGTCTACATGATCGACGAGGTGCACATGCTGACCAACCATGCGTTTAATGCGATGCTGAAAACGCTGGAAGAACCGCCGGAGCATGTGAAATTCATTCTCGCGACGACCGATCCGCAGAAAATTCCGGTCACGGTATTGTCGCGCTGTCTGCAGTTCAATCTGAAGCAGATGCCGCCGGGCCACATAGTCGGGCACCTGGAAAATATTCTCGGTCAGGAAAACATCGAATTCGATCCGCCTGCTTTGCGTCTGCTGGCGCAGGGTGCGCATGGTTCTATGCGTGATGCACTCTCGCTGACCGATCAGGCGATTGCGTATTCCGCCGGAAAAGTCAGTCTGGAATCGGTACAGGGCATGCTCGGTGCGCTGGATCAGTCGTATCTGATCCGTTTGCTGGACGCATTGGCGGCACAGGATGGACAGGCACTGCTGGCGGTGGCCGATGAAATGGCGGTGCGCAGTCTGTCGTACAAAAATGCCTTGCAGGATCTCGGCAGTATGCTGAACCAGATTGCGATTGCGCAGGTGGTTCCGGCAGCTGTGGCGGAAGACTTGCCGGAGCGCGAACATTTGCTGCGACTGGCAGGCATGTTCAGTCGCGAAGATGTGCAATTGTTTTATCAGATCGCAGTCCATGGACGCAACGAACTGGGTCTGGCGCCGGACGAGTATGCAGGTTTCAGCATGACGCTGTTACGGATGCTCGCTTTCCGTCCGGTCGACAGCCAGATCTATACGCAGAATGCCGCATCCAGCCCCGATTCCAACCCTGTGCGTGGCGCAGGACCGCTACCGCCGGGAAAGCCCGCGGGTAGTCCGGATCAGGCAGCGATACGGGCACCCCGCAACGAATCACCTGCTGCTGTATCGCCAGTCCGGCAGGCGGCGCAGGCAGCCGTGCCGGCAGCTTCCGCAGCTCCGGCCGCAGCACCTGTCGTTGCCGCACCGGTTGCGGCTGCGCAGGCAGTGAAAGCAGATGGTAAGCCACTGAGTCCTGCGATGGCAGCATTGCGTGCCGCGCAGGCGGCCAGCAAAGCGAAAGCCGAGGGAAAACCGGTGCCTGAGATGCCGGCAATGCCGCCGAAAGCACCGGCTCCCGTTCCTGCACCGGCAACGCCTGTTAATGCCGCACCCATAGTTCAGCCAGTCCCCGTGATTGCGCCTGCGCCTGTGGTTCCTGAACCTGTTCGCGCACCTGCGCTCATGCCGCCAGCTGAACCAGCGCCGCAGCCAGAGGCTTCAGCACCGGCTTCACCCGTTCCGCCAGCCCGTCCTGTGCCGCCACCGGCGGCAGGGCAGGGAATGCCGGTCGGTATGGATGATTTGCCACCGCCGTGGGAAGATTACGCAGAAATGCCGGATACCAGCGATATGCCGCCGGCATTTCCGGAAGATGAAATCAGTCAGCCTGCCGCAGCGCCTGCTGTGCGTGCGCCGGTTGAGGCGGCTGCAGCGGATCGTGTATTATGGCGCGCCCCGGTACCTGAGCTGGGCTGGGATGGTGACTGGCCTGCGCTTTCCGCAGCCTTGCCGGTGCGTGGTATCGCGCAGCAACTGGCGCATCAGAGTGAACTGGTGCATTGCCGTGCCGACGGGCAAATGTTTGTCTTTAAAATCCGTGTGCCGGTCGCCACTTTGTTGTCTGCCGGCAGCGATGAAAAACTGGCAGCGGCGCTCAGTGAGCGTTTCCAGCGTCCGGTCAGAGTCGAACATGAAACCGGCGCTGTGGCGCTGACGGCGAATGCTGCAGCGATTGCAGCGCGGGAAGCACGTCAGCAACAGGCAGAACAAGCGATTCGGGATGACGCATTTGTACAGCGTCTGATGCGCGAATTCGGCGCAACACTGGTGGTTGGCAGCGTAAAGCCGGTCGACCGCACACACTAATTTTTTAGCTGGAGTATTTAACATGATGAAAAATCAACTGGCCGGTTTGATGAAACAAGCGCAGGCAATGCAGGACAATATGAAAAAAGCGCAGGATCAACTGGCGCTGGTCGAAGTCGAAGGCCAGTCCGGTGCCGGTCTGGTGAAAGTGGTCATGACCTGCAAAAACGATGTGAAACGTGTTTCTATCGATCCGTCCCTGCTGGCAGATGACAAAGATATGCTGGAAGATCTGGTTGCTGCAGCATTCAACGATGCGGTACGTAAAGCAGAAGCGACTTCTCAGGAAAAAATGGCATCGCTGACCGCTGGTCTGCCACTGCCACCCGGCTTCAAAATGCCATTCTGATGAAAAAACGTCCCGGCAGTCTGGAAGCTCTGATGGATGCGTTGCGCTGTCTGCCCGGTGTCGGGCCGAAATCAGCGCAGCGTATGGCCTATCATTTGCTGCAGCATGACCGGGAAGGGGCGGATACCCTGGGGCATGCGATTCTGCATGCCCTGCAACAAATCCATCACTGTTCTTCCTGTAACACCTATACCGAAACCGGATTGTGCGAAACCTGCTCTGATCCGGAACGCGATGCCTCTCTGCTGTGCGTGGTGGAAACCCCGGCAGATCAGATGATGATTGAGCAAACCCTGATGTACAAAGGCTTGTACTTCGTGCTGATGGGGCGCTTGTCGCCGCTCGATGGTATCGGGCCGCGTGATATTTTTTTCGATAAGCTGATGCAGCGCGCCAGTGACGGCAAAGTGCGCGAAGTGGTGCTGGCAACCAATTTCACCAGTGAAGGTGAAGCCACCGCGCATTACATCAGCGAAACCCTGAAAGCCCGCGATATTGCAGTCACACGTATTGCACGCGGTGTACCTGCCGGTGGCGAGCTGGAGTACGTGGATCCGGGTACCATTGCCCGCGCCTTACTGGACCGTCGTCCCGCCTGACAATGCATGACAACAGTGCTTTATCAGATGCATGGTTTGCGCTGATGCAGCAACTGGCGGTGTCGCCTGATCATGCGCAGCAAGGCTGGCAACAGTTGCAGCAGCATTACACGGAACCGCACCGTGCTTATCACAATTTCTCGCATATCGCCGCGATGCTGCGCCATCTGGCGCAATCGCCGCTTACTGTGCATGACGAAGCGGTGCTGAAACTGGCGATCTGGTTTCATGACCTGATTTACGATCCGGAAGCCAAAGACAATGAAGCACGCAGCGCAGCGCTGGCAGTGCAGTGGATGCAGCAAGCTGGTTTCAGCGCGGAACGTTGCGATGCGGTGAATGCCTGCATTCTGGCCACTAGCAGTCATCAGTTGTCGCTTGCGGCCCATGTGCCGGAGGCGGCCTTGTTTCTGGATCTCGATTTATCGGTACTGGGTTTGCCTCCGGCGCAGTACCGGCTATATGCGGCAGCAATCCGCCAAGAATATGCATGGGTTGCTGCCATTCCCTACCGTTTAGGCCGTGCCGGTGTTTTACAAAAATTTCTGGCACGCAGCGAACTTTACTTCACCCCGTATTTCCGCCAGCGGCTGGAAGCGCAGGCCAGACACAATCTGCAGCGCGAACGCCGTCGCTTACTTTTCTTTTTCTGACGAATTATGAAGACAACAGGAGCTTTGTCAGGTATCCGCGTACTGGAACTCGGTACGCTGATCGCCGGACCGTTCTGCGCGCGTATGCTGGCGGAATTTGGTGCAGATGTGATTAACGACGGCGGCGATCCTTTGCGCCAGTGGCGTGTGCTGAAAGATGGCACTTCGCTGTGGTGGAGCGTGCAGGCGCGCAATAAGCAAAGCCTGACGCTGAATATGAAGACTGAACAGGGACGGCAGATTGCCCGTGAACTGGCATTGCAAGCCGATATCATCATCGAAAACTACCGCCCCGGTGTGCTGGAAAAATGGGGGCTGGGTTATGAAGCGTTGCGCGCGATTAATCCGGCCCTGATCATGGTGCGGCTGTCCGGTTACGGTCAGAACGGCCCGATGCGTGATATGCCGGGCTTCGGTGCGGTTGGCGAATCGATGGGCGGCCTTCGCTATGTTTCAGGTCATGCCGACCGGCCACCGGTGCGGGTTGGTATTTCGATCGGTGATTCCGTAGCTGCACTGCACGGGGTAATCGGCGCGATGATGGCCTTGCGTCACCGTGATGTGACCGGAGGTCGCTGGAACGGGAAAGCCGGTACTGAATTGCAAGCGGGGCAAGGGCAGATGGTGGATGTGGCCTTGTACGAATCGGTATTCAATCTGATGGAATCGCTGGTGCCGGAATACGATGTGGCCGGTGTGGTGCGCGAGCGTACCGGCGGCGCCTTGCCGGGCATCGTACCGTCGAATACTTACACCACGCAGGAAGGTGACAATCTGGTTATCGCCGGTAACGGTGATGCGATTTTTCATCGCCTGATGCTGGCAATCGGTCGGGAGGATCTGGCGCATGATACTCAACTGGCACGTAACGATGGCCGCGTGCCGCGCACGGCAGAAATTGATCAGGCGATTCAGGACTGGTGCAGTACGCAGACCGTGGATGCTGCGCTCGTCACTTTGCGGGCTGCCGATGTGCCGGTCAGTAAAATTTTTTCGGTGCGGGATATGCTGCAAGACCCGCAGTTTCTGGCGCGGAATATGTTCGAGCAACATCAGTTTGCCGACGGCACGCCGGTCAAATTACCTGCAGTGACACCAAAAATGTCGGCAACGCCCGGCGGTACGCGCTGGATGGGGCCGCAGCTTGGTGAGCATAATCATGCGATTCTGCAATCGCTTGGTTACAGCGACGCCGAGATTCAGGCATTGCGTGAGCAGGGCGTTACCGGCTAGATCGGCTGAAAATAGCTGTCACAGTCCGAAAATGGCCAAAATGCGGAGTTGAGCACAGAAAAACAGGCATTTTTTGCGGACGTCCGCAGAAACACTGGGCGAGCGGGCAGGTCTGAAAATCGTCAAATGCGGTGTTCTGCACAATGGCAGCACCCGTTTGCCTGAAGAATGACACATTGCAGAACGTCTGCAGCAACAAAAACGCCACCCGCAGGTGGCGTTTGTTTTAGCGATTTGCGCAAGCGTATCAGCTCAGTGTTTTCAGATATTCGCGGATACCTGCCAGCAGCATTTCGATCGACATCGCTGCCAGAATCAGACCCATCAGACGTTCGAACGCGGTCATCACTTTGGCGCCCAGAATGCGCTGCATACGCTCTGCACCCAGCAACACTACCAGCCAGACAATCGCCACTGCAATCAGTGCTGCCAGATGGATGGTCATTTCCTGTGTGCTGTCAGAGGAGAACAGCATGACCGTTGCCAGCGAAGACGGGCCAGCCAGCGCCGGAATCGCAAGCGGTACGATGAAAGGCTCGGAATTATTTTCTGCATCACCGAACACGCCGCCTTCCTGCGGGAACACCATACGCAGCGCAATCAGGAACAGAATCACACCGCCGCCGATACGAATCGATACTTCGGATAACTGCATCAGATTCAGAAATGCTTTGCCGAAGAACATGAATAACAGCAGCAGACCGAATGCAATCGCGCATTCACGCACGATCACACGCCAGCGGCGCTGCGGCGGCACATGGGCCAGCGCAGAAACAAAAATCGGCACGTTGCCGAACGGATCAGTGACCAGGATCAGCAGGATCAGGGTCTGGATAAAATCTTTTGCCATGGTAAAGCCTTTGAATTTTTGTATTGCAAGGGGTGGAGCCGGAGGGCTGTCTGGCAGATTGCAGACAGGAAAATATGCTGAATACGGCGGTGTGACAGTGGGTGTCAACCATAGAATGCGTTTCCATCAAGACAGAATTGTCCCAAGACTGACTAGGCTGTGTCAATCCGCGTACCGTTTTCACGGCTTTAGCCGATGCGGTATGACTGTTGCCGGAACGCTCTAAACCGAACATGCCTTGCCGCAATCCGCAGTAACTTCAAGTACTATATTCATTCAGAATGATAAATGCCAACCGGAAACATCAACTCCGGCTGGCAGTAGTGAAGGAAAAAGTATGTCTCACCCCTGGAATGACCCTCAGCAACGCCCCGATACACCTTGTGTCGCGGTGTGCTCCACTTTGTTCGATGATATTTGCCGTGGTTGCGGCCGTACTGTCGGCGAGGTGGCGCAGTGGGTGTTTATGAATCAGGCTGAAAAAGATGCGGTATGGACCCGCATTCTGGCCGAAGGTTATCCGCGTCGTCAGTCATAAGAAAAATCAGCGGCAGCATCCGGCCGCAACAGGCAGTGCAAAACAACAATAACGGAGACCACAGATGAAACAAGGCTTTAGTCCACGCCGCCGTCTGGTACTGGGTTTGCTCGGTGCCGGTGGCGCACTTGCATGCGGCTGGGCCGCATTGCCACCGCGTCAGCGTTTACATGCGGCTTTTTCCGATCCTGCTGCGCAATCGGTTGCTCTGAATGGCTGGGTGCAGATTGCGCCCGACGGGCAGATTATTGTGATGGTACACAGAACCGAAATGGGGCAGGGTATCCATACGGGTCTGGCGATGCTGGTTGCCGAGGAACTGGAAGTCAGTCTGTCACAAGTGCGCGTACAACATGCGCCGCCGGACCCGATCTACGCCAATCTGACCGCAGTCGTGGATATGCTGCCGTTTCATCCGGATGACGACAGTCTGTCACGTCGTCTGACAGACTGGCTGATGCTGAAAACCGCACGCGAAATCGGTTTGCAACTGACCGGCGGATCATCCGGTATCCGCGACGCGTGGCAGGGCTTGCGCGAGGCAGGTGCATTTGCACGCAGTTTGCTGGTGCAGGCTGCTGCTGCACGCTGGAAGGTTGCAGTGGATGCTTGTGCGGCTCGCGACGGGCGGGTCTGGTATCAGCAGCAATCCTTTTCCTATGCAGAGCTGGCTGCGGATGCAGCAAAACAACAGATCAGTTCTGTGCAACTGAAGCCTGCCAGCGCATTTCGTTTGATTGGTAAACCGCAGCAAAGGCTGGATGCGCATGCCAAGAGTCATGCGCAAACCACATTTGGCATCGATGTGCGCTTGCCGGGCATGTTGTTTGCCGCGATTCGTATGCCGGAGCGTTTTGGTCAGCAACTGGCAAGTATGGATGCAGCGGCAGTCCGTCAGCGTCCCGGTGTGCAGGCCGTGGTGGATGTGTCTGCAGATGTTGGTCAGGGTGGGTATCCGGGCGTTGCGGTGGTCGCCGATAGTTACTGGCAGGCCCGGCAAGCCGCAGATGCCTTGCCTGTCGTTTGGCGCGGCGGGGACCCGGATCTCAGTTCAGAAAAAATCCGTGCACAACTGGAGCAGGCACTGACACCGGCAGCTGCACACGTGTATCACTACAAAGGCGATGCACGCGGCGTTCTGGTGAATCCTGAGGGGCGACGCATTCTGAAGGCTGAATACAGTGCACCGTTTCTCGCCCATGCGGCGATGGAACCGGTCAGTTTTACCGCGCATCTGCATGATGACAAACTGGAGCTGTGGGGCGCAACCCAGGTGCCAACGGTGGTGTATAAGTTGGCGCAGCATCTGACCGGTTTGCCCGCTAAGAATATTGTTCTGCATGAATTACCTGCCGGCGGCGCATTCGGACGCAGACTGGAGGCAGATATGGTGCGGCAAGTCATTGCGATTGCAAAGGCGGTTAAAGGCAGGCCTGTGCAGTTAATCTGGAACCGCAGCGATGATATGCAACACGACATGTACCGTCCGGCAGCGATAGCCCGTTTTCATGCGGCGCTGAATGAGGATGGCACTATCGCTGCATGGGAAAACCTGTCAGCATCCGCATCCATCGCGCATCAGTTCACGCAGCGTTTGCTTGGCTTGCCCGGAATGGGACCGGATAAGTCGACGGCAGAAGGTGAATATGATCTGTGCTACCAGATCAGGAATCAGCAAATTTCACATGCCATCGTGCATTCGGATGTGCCTGTAGGTTACTGGCGTTCAGTGGGGCATTCACATAACGCATTTTTTAAAGAGTGCTTTATTGACGAGCTGGCTGCGGCCGCAGGCGTTGCCCCGCTGGAATTTCGTTTGCGGCATCTGAAACCGGGGAGTCGCCACGAGGCAGTGCTGAAGCGGCTGGCAGAAACCCGGGAGCCTGCGCCGGCGTCGCAGGCATGGGGCATTGCATTGCATGCCTGTTTTGGATCGGTTGTGGCGATGGCGGCACTGGTATCTGTGCAAGCTGGCCAGATTCGTGTGCATCGCATCCGTGTTGTTGCAGATTGCGGACTGGTGGTCAATCCGAATCTGGTGCAACAGCAACTGGAGTCTGGCGTGGTGTTTGGTCTGAGTGCGGCATTGTTCGGTGAGATTACGATTGAAGGCGGTAAAGTCCGGCAATCAAATTTTCACGATTATCCGGTCTTGCGTATCACGGACTTGCCGCAGATTGAAACAGTGCTGATGCCGGGCGGTGATGTGCCGCAGGGTGTCGGAGAAATTGCTGTTCCGCCAGTTGCACCGGCAGTTGCCAATGCACTTGCCGTACTGACAGGGCAGCGGTTGCGCAATTTGCCACTGAGGCTCCACTCGGTGCGCTGATATTGCGCTGCGCTGCAGTTTTGTGGCAAATTCAGACACCCGCGACGGAGCGATAAAATTTTTTCATGATTTGTCCTGAAAAAACGCACTGCACGGGAATTGTCGTTTTATACTTGCGGGCGCTTTGCTGTATGTGATTTGCATGCAGCGGGTCATTTGTTTATTAGAGGTTGAATATATGTTGAATTCTGGTTTAGCAGCAGTTCGTCAGCGTCGTCGTGCCGCAGGTTTTACCCTGATGGAAATTATGGTGGTCGTGGTGATTCTCGGTATTCTGGCAGCGCTGGTTGCGCCGAAAGTACTGGGCCGTGCCGACGATGCCAAAGTAACCGCCGCCAAACAGGATATCGCCTCAATTACGCAGGCACTGAAATTATACAAGCTGGACAACCAGCGTTATCCGACGACCGAACAGGGTTTGCAAGCGCTCGTTACCCGTCCTACATCCGGTCCGGCAGCAGCCGGCTGGAAAGGCTATATTGAAAAACTGCCAAAAGATCCGTGGGGTAATCCTTATCAGTATCTGAATCCGGGTCTGAAAGGTGAATTCGACGTGTTTTCTTACGGCGCTGATGGTCAGCCCGGCGGTGACGGCTATAACGCCGATATCGGCAACTGGGATCTGTAATTCCGGCAGCGACGGTTAACAAATGATGCGCAATGCAAAGCAGCGCGGTTTCACGCTGCTTGAGCTGATGGTGGTCATGGTGATTGCCGGGTTAATTCTTGGCATGATCAGTGTCACCGCAGTGCCCGGTAAAAAACAGCATCTGGAACGCGAAGCTAAGCGCATCTCTTCGCTACTGGAACTGGCGCGGGATGAGGCCATTCTGCGCAATCTGCCGGTGGCGATTGAACTGGACCAGTTTGCCTACCGTTTTCTGATACGTTCTGAACAACGCTGGATACCGCTCAAAGATGATTTATTGCGGGAACGCCAGTACGATATTTCCCCGCTTACGCTGACACTGGAACCTGCGCCGGTACAACCGGGCCAGTTCCGTATTGTGTTTGGCCGCGAGCCGGTTGATAAACCTTTTGTACTGACACTGCAGTCTGATGCGGAAAAAGTCAGTATTCGTGCTGATGGCATAGGACATTTTTATGTTGATCAGTAAGCGTTTATCGCTCCAAACCCAAACCGGCTTCACATTATTGGAAGTTCTGGTCGCTTTATTTATTGTTGGTACCGCACTGGGTGCCAGCTTGCGAGCTGTTGGCAGTCTTACGCAGAACAGCACGGACCTGCGTACATCGATGATGGCAACATGGTCGGCGGAAA
Source organism: Cognatundibacterium squillarum (assembly GCF_014652435.1). Taxonomy (GTDB): domain Bacteria; phylum Pseudomonadota; class Gammaproteobacteria; order Burkholderiales; family Burkholderiaceae_D; genus Undibacterium; species Undibacterium squillarum. Next base: position 159,642 of record NZ_BMYU01000008.1, on the reverse strand, counting down.
ACCGGCTGGCCAGTATCCGGCTGGCACGTGAATGGCCGTCGCTTGGTGAGCGCGACTTTGAGTGCCCGCAGGCTGAGTTGCAACTGATGTGTCATGAACGCGTGATTCCCACGCCAAATCCTTCATTCCGTCGGGTTGAAGTGTCAGTCTTTATGGCGGATCGTCCTGACCGTCGAATTATCAAACTGAATCAGGTGGTGCCGAATGCGCTCTGAGTACCGCCTGCGTCGTTCTTCCTCAGGTTTTACCCTGATCGAATTGCTGATTGCCATTTCGATTCTGGCAATGATCGCCGTACTTGGCTGGCGCGGTCTGGACGGAATTATCCGTTCGCGGCAAGCGCTGAATCAGGAAATGGAACAAAGTCGCGGCATTCAGCTGGCGTTCGCACAGATTGAAAATGATTGCGCACACCTGATGGATGCCAGTCTGCTACCCGGACAGAGTGTGCTGAGTGCCGGTGGTAATAAGCTGATGCTGATCCGTGCCGTCAGTGATGATGCACAGCCGACTCGTTATCAGGTTGTGGTTTACAGTGTCGTGGATGCGCAGCTGAGCCGACGCGAACTGCCGCTGACCCGCGAACTCAGGCGTTTACGCGCTGACTGGGAGCTTGCCATGAGCGATGGCGACGGAACGACACCGATTGTGTTACAGAAAGATGTACAGTCCATCCAAATGCGGACCTGGAAAACAGGCGAGACAGGATGGCGCAGCGGTGGTGATGATATTCAGAATCCGTCACAAGTGCTGACAAACCCTGCTTTTCCGGCAATAACCGGCCCCAAATCAGCCAAACTCGCGGGGCTGGAGCTGACGCTGCAACTGATCAGTCGTCCGGCACCGATGGTAAAAGTCTTTCTGCTGGGGGCTGCCTGATGAACATCATTACCAAATCAGTTCGTCAGCACGGGGTTGCCGTCGTCACCGCGTTGTTGCTGACAACTCTGGCGATTACCATCGTCGCGAGCCTGTTCTGGCAGCAGCAGGTGCAGGTGCGCTCGATCGAAAATCAGCGATTACAGTTGCAGAAAAAGTGGATATTCCGGGGAGCGATTGACTGGGCCAGGCTGATTTTGCGTGAGGATGCACGTCAGTCGGGTAAAGTAGATTATCTGGGGGAACCCTGGGCAGTAAAACTGGAAGACACGCGACTCGATCAGTATGTTGAAAACGGCAAACAGGATACGGAGGCCAGCGAAGCCAGTTTGTCAGGACAGATTGTTGATGCGCAATCGATGTACAACCTGAATAATCTTGCAACAGACGGGATTCCTGATGCTCGCGAGATTGCTGTTTATACTAAGTTGCTTTCCAATCTGCGCATGCCTTCTGAACTGGCAAAACGCACTGCAAACATGATTGCGCAGACGCAGATTGTACCTGTTGTACCTAAAGGCGCACCTGACAGTTCTGCAAGTCAGACCGCAAAATCCGTGCAGCGCGACAAGAACGAAATCGAATTTGTCGGGTTCACTCAGGTAGATGACTTACTTTCGGTGCCGGGCTATACGCCTGAAATGGTGTACAAACTTCGTACGTTTGTGACTGTTTTACCACGAAGAGGCGGTATTACCGCAGTCAATCTTAATACAGCACCGGCCGAAGTCTTGTCCGCCCGCATCGAAGGTGTCAGCATGAGCGACGCAGCCGTTATCGTCGCCAGTCGCGAGCGCGCATATTTCAATCAGCTTGCTGACTTTCAAAACCGTTTTCCGGATAAAGCGAAAGCAATCACTGAAAAAGATCTGCAGGTCTGGACCAGCTTTTTTATTGTGAACGGCAAAGTGAAAATGAGTCGTTCTGCACTGGATATCAGTGCATTGATTGAGCGGGCTGATGATGCATCGACAACGGTGCTCTGGTTGCGGGAAAACTAAAAACCTATATGGCGAACTTACTTTATATTTCTTTGCCTCCGCGCAGTGTGGCACTTAAAGACCCTGAATGGGCGGAAACGCTTCAGCTTGGATTTGCGCTGATGTCAGGTGACGGACAGTTAATGCAGCAGGGAAATCAGGCGCTGAATCAGATTCGTGCACTGGCCCACGGTGCAAGCGAAATCCGTTTCCTGCTGGCGCCAAGTGATGTGTCTGTCTTTGAAATCAGTGTTCCGCCGATGAATGCGGCACGTTTTAAAGCCGCGTTACCAAATCTGATGGAAGAGTATTTAAGTCAGGATGCGGCAGAGCTTGTTCTTGCTGCCGGTCAGGTCAAGGATGGCAAAGCGATTGTGGCTGTATCGGACCGAAGCTGGTTGCAACAAACCGTTGGCTTGTGCCGTACATGGGGAGTGCATAAATTATCGGCGTTTGCTGCTCATCTGGCGGGGCGTGCCGAGAGTGATCCGGCGATCATCTGGCTGGAGCCGGGGCAGGATGTCATTGGTCTGGCTATCAATGCAGGGCCCGGTTGTATATCTGCAAGCTTGCTTGATCAAACTGAATCAACCGCTGTATTGCAGATTGCGCAGATCATGCTGCATCAGGAAAGTGGCGTGCCGGTTACCCTTGTTGTGCCGGCAAATGAGCTGGAGCGCTGGAAACAGGATGTGGCAGCATTGCCTGAATTGGGTGCCTGGAATGTGCAGGCTGGCAGCTGGATGCAGCGCGTGCAAGGTATTTATTCCGGCGTGCCGGATTTATTGAAAGACTTTGAAATCGCAGCGCAGCCAGCTTTTGACTGGAAGCGCTGGAAATGGGCGCTGATACTGGGCGGGGCTGCCATTGTAGTGAATGTTGTTGCGTTAAATATTGAGTGGCTGAGTCTTAAACGGGAAGAAAAAGCCCTGAAAACAGCAATTACTGAAACATTCCGTTCTACTTTCCCGAATGAGCCGGTGCAGTTTCCTCTGGAGCAAATGCAACGGAAGCTGGCGTCTGCGCAACAGCAGGCTGGTCAGTTTTCATCAACGGATTTTGCGTCAGTGACTTTCCGCTTTGCTCAGGCATGGGACAAAGTGATGAGCGCACAGCCTATGGCGATTGAGACAATTGAGTACAGAGAAAGAGCGCTCCAGTTTAAAGTGAAAGCGGGCATCACTGTTCCGGCGGATGCGCTGAGTGCAGCACTTGCTGAACAAGCTTTAGTCCTGGAAAAGAAGAATGAGGGATTATGGCAGGTCAGTGCAGGAGGTAGAAAGAAATGATTGCGGTCTTGAAGGCACAGTTTGAACAATATTGGTCTGAGCGTGAACCTCGTGAACGCAAAACACTGACGACAGGCGCAGTTGTCGCCGGAGTTGCCTTGTTCTATTTGTTGGCGATCGACCCGGCATATACGGGCCGTATTTCCTTGGAAAAAAGTATTCCGGTGCAGCGACAACAACTGGCAGAAATAAACGCACTGAGCGTGCAGTATAACCAGCTGGCACCCCTGCTTAGTCAGGGCGTGGAACCGGTTACAAAAGAAATGATTGAAAGTGCGCTCTCAACCCGTGGTTTAAAGGCGCAGACACTTTCAATTAGTGACGGAACCGTAAAGCTGCAAATTCAGTCGGCCGCATACGCAAATGTGATGGAATGGGTTGCGGAAATGCAAAAATCATTTCGTCTTGTGGTTGAAGATGCCAAGCTGACCGGGCTTGCCGAAACCGGCCAGGTCAGTGTGAGTTTTACAATGCGTCAGATTCGTCAGGGAGCTAATTGATGGTGTCATGGCAACGCAAACTGTTGTGGTTGTTTGCGGCTTTAATAACCATTTTTCTGACGATCATTGTTTTTTTGCCTGCCGCGTGGTTATCTGCACTGCTGGAAAAACAGACTGGTGGTCGCTTGAGTCTTGGCGATGTTCAGGGGTCGTTCTGGTCGGGATCAGCGTTTGTTGGTGTTGCGGCCGATAATTACGGACCTGTTACGCCACTGTTTCCGGGACGTTTTAGCTGGAAGATTTCACCCATGCTGGTATTGGGACAAATCGAAGTGCTTCTTACCAATCCTGACGCGCTTTCTAAGCCAGTCTTGATGACAGGCAATGTGTCGACATTGTTTGTCAGCGAAGCAGTATTGTTGTTGCCGACTGAGAGATTGCAGGGACTGGGTGCGCCGCTGAATACTATAGGTCCCTCCGGCAAATTAGATATGCACTGGAAGAGCCTCAGTTTTGTCCGGGAGGGTACGCAGTTTAATGGTCAGGGACAACTGGTATTTACCCTGAGTGACATGTCGTCAAGATTATCTCCGGTCAGGCCTTTGGGAAGCTATCAGGTCAGGCTGGATTTGCAAGGTACGACGATGAACCTGCAATTGCAGACCCAACAAGGTCCGATGATGTTATCCGGAGCTGGCAGTATTCAGGGAGGCAGACTGCAGTTTTCGGGTAAAGCATGGGCACAGGACGATGCGGAAGCAAAATTGGCAAACTTGCTGAATTTGCTCGGGCAGCGCCGTAAAGAAGGTGCAAAAGACGTAATCGCATTAGAATTCAAATGAAAATTATGAAATCGACAAGTAAAGCAACTATGAAATCTCAGCAAGCTCGCTCAAACCAGCTGAAATTATCGGCCATCGCAGCAGCAGTGGCACTGGCCGCTGGTTGCATGACCGCAGCAACGTCTTTTGCTCAGACGCAAAGTCCGGCGCAGGCAGCACCGAACACTGTCGATCTGAATTTTGTTAACGCGGATATTGAATCGGTTATAAAAGCAGTCGGACACTTCACAGGGATGACATTTATCATTGATCCCAGAGTGAAAGGACAAATTACACTGCAATCGGAAAAGCCATTGACGAGAGATCAGGCGTTCAAATTACTGACCTCTACTTTGCGGTTACAGACTTATTCAGTTGTTTATTCCGACGGATACTATAAAGTTGTGCCTGAGACTGATGCAAAACTTCAGTCCGGCCCCGCGAATACAACCGAAAAATCTGAGGGAAATAAAGGCGATCAGGTCGTCACTCAGGTTTTCAGAATGAATTATGAAGCGGCCAATAATATTGTGACTGTTATCCGGCCGCTGATCTCGCCGAATAATTCTGTGGCTGCAAATCCCGGCAACAACACGCTGGTAATTACTGATTACGCAGATAATCTGAAACGCATCGCAAAAATTATTGCTGCGCTGGATGTGCCACCGAGTTCGGATCTTGAAATTCTTCCGCTCCGCCATGCAATTGCCAGTGATATGGCAGCGATGGTCGCGAAGCTGATTGAAAACAACGGGAGTGCGGAAGCTGGTCGTACGGTTGTTATGGCAGATCCGCGTACGAATGCGGTTCTGGTGCGGGCTCCCTCCGCAGCACGCGCCAATCTGGTGAAGTCGCTGGTCGAAAAATTGGACCAGCCAACGAAAATGCCTGGGAACGTACATGTTGTGTATCTGAAAAATGCGGAGGCTGTGAAGCTTGCGGCAACCTTGCGTTCTATTGTGACAGGCGATACTAGTGCGCAACCAAACTTAAGCAGCGGATTGCAGAATCTCGGTTCTTCGCTGGGTGGTGGCAACACACAGTCAGGCACCGGTGCTGCACAAACAGGTTCGGGGCTGGCAAACGCTAATACGGGTGTAACCGGTGGTGGCTTGCCACAATCTTCGACATCCTCGCAGCAGTCATCTTCTGGTGGCAGCGGTGCAGGGTTTATTCAGGCAGATGCTGCGACCAACACGTTGATTATCACGGCTAGCGAGCCTGTTTATCGTAATTTGCGCGCTGTCATCGACCAGCTGGATGCCCGCCGTGCGCAGGTTTATGTTGAGGCTCTGATTGTTGAGATTTCTGCGGATAAAGTGGACGAGCTGGGTGTTCAGTGGGCAGCACTGACAGGCGATGACTCAAGTAACATTCGCGTTGGTGGTGTAACCAGCTTTACCGACTCCGGAAATAACTTATTAAGTCTTGCGACAAGTAAATCGCCGACGCCGACAAGTGGCCTTACACTGGGTATATTTAAAAATATTAATGGCAAGCTAGGATTGGGTGCGGTTGCTCACGCTTTGCAAAGTAAGGGTAATGCCAATATTTTGTCGATGCCGAATCTGCTGACGCTGGATAACGAAGAAGCGAGAATTACAGTTGGCCAGAATGTACCGTTTGTTACCGGCCAGTTCACGACATCCGCGTCTACCGGTTCTGCTGGCGTGAATCCGTTTCAGACTATTGAGCGGAAAGAGATTGGTCTGAAGTTGACTGTGAAACCTCAAATTTCTGAGGGTGGGACTGTGAAGCTGGCGATTTACCAGGAGAATTCCAGTATTGATACTTCAGTATCTACTGGCACTACAGGTCTGATTACAAAACTGCGGACAATCGCAACGAATGTACTGATCGAAGATGGTGAGGTGCTCGCGCTTGGTGGTCTGATTGAAGACAGTGCCAGTGAGGCTGCCGAGAAAGTGCCACTGCTGGGTGATCTGCCGGTAGTTGGAAACCTGTTCCGCTATCAGACGAATAAGCGTGGTAAGACAAATCTGATGGTCTTTTTGCGCCCGGTAGTGATCCGCTCAGCGGAGCAGGGAGCAGCGTTGTCGCTGGATCGCTACGATTACATGCGTACACAAATTTCCCCGGCACTGAGTCCGGAATTCGTTAATCAGGGACTCAGAATGGATAAAGGTAAGCTGGTGATCCCATCCGCTGCAAAACCTGCGTCGAATTCCGCAAAGGAAAAACAGTAATGATGGAATATCGCTTGCTGCCGTTTGCATTTGCCCGCGATCATGCGATTGTCGCAGGTCGGGATAGCAGTCAGCCGGAACTTCCTGTGGTGCTGAATATTGCACGAGGTACTTCGCCCGCAGCAATTTCTGAAGTTGGCAGACGATTCGGGAAAGTTCGTTATGAGTTGTTATCTGACGAAGAACTTGCTGCTCTGATAGCACGTACTTATGCCGGTTCAGGTGGTGATGCCGCTGATGTGGTCGGAGAGGTTGAGTCTGATCTGGATCTTGCAAAGTTGATGTCGGATATGCCGGCAGTGGAAGACTTGCTGGAATCGTCTGACGACGCGCCGATTATTCGCATGATTAATGCACTCCTGACGCAGGCATTGCGGGATGGCGCATCTGATATTCATATCGAACCATTTGAACAGATTTCGGTAGTACGTTTTCGCGTCGATGGCACATTAAGAGATGTGGTTCGTCCAAGGAAGGCAATTCATGCGTCACTGATTTCCCGTATCAAAATTATGGCGCAGCTTGATATCGCAGAGAAACGTTTGCCTCAGGATGGACGTATTACCTTACGTATCGGCGGTAAGCCTGTGGATGTGCGTGTTTCTACATTGCCTACAGGCCATGGAGAGCGCGCAGTGTTGCGTTTGCTGGATAAGGAAGCGGGCCGTCTCGATTTATCTCATCTTGGCATGAGCACAGATGTTCTTGGGCAATTCGATAAGCTGATTGCACAGCCGCACGGAATTGTGCTGGTTACCGGGCCAACCGGTTCTGGTAAGACCACGACGCTTTATGCAGCATTGTCCAGAGTCAATGCTGGAACTACAAACATACTGACAGTTGAAGATCCGATTGAGTATGAGCTGGCAGGGGTGGGGCAAACACAGGTCAATGCGAAAATCGATATGACGTTCGCAAAAGCGCTGCGTGCCATTCTTCGCCAGGACCCGGATGTCATTATGATCGGTGAAATTCGTGATCTGGAAACGGCACAGATTGCAGTGCAGGCATCGCTTACAGGCCATCTGGTTCTGGCTACACTGCATACAAACGATTCAGCATCAGCTGTTACCCGGTTGATGGATATGGGGATCGAGCCTTTTCTGTTGTCTTCTTCGTTGCTAGGGGTTGTCGCTCAGCGTTTGGTCAGAAAGCTTTGTAGTCACTGCAAATATGAAGAAAACGGTCACTGGCATGCTGCAGGCTGCGAGCATTGCGGGCACACTGGATATTCAGGACGTGTTGGTGTTTATGAGTTGTTGCAAACTACAGATGAAATCCGATCGCAAATTCATCATCAGGCATCAGAGGCTGATATCAGGCAGGCAGCTCAGCGTGACGGCATGAAAACGATGCGTGAGGATGGTGACCGGTGGCTGGCGGGTGGTGTGACTACGCTGGAAGAATTGTTGCGTGTAACAAAGGACTAAATTGTGCCAGCGTTCCGATATGAAGCAGTAGATGCGCAGGGGCAGATATCCAAAGGCGTCTTAAACGCTGACAGTTCCCGCGCGGCGCGCAGCGATCTGCGCTCACAAGGGTTGGTTCCGGTAAATGTCGAGCAAATTCAGCAAAATGCCAGGTCGGGCAAATCCGGAATCAGCGTGTTTGCCGAAAAATTGTCGACTGTCGAACTGGCGATGTTTACCCGCCAACTTGCCAGTTTGCTGGAATCAGGCTTGCCGCTTGAGCAATCTCTGACCGCCTTAGTTGAGCAAGCCGAGCGTACCTTTATTCGTGATTTAATTGCAGCGGTTCGGTCAGAAGTAATGGCGGGATCCCCATTATCTGATGCGCTTAAACAGCATCCACAGGATTTTCCGGATATTTACCGGGCTCTGGTTGCGTCCGGCGAGCATATTGGTCAGCTTGCTAATGTATTGTCGCGTTTGGCGGACTATATCGAGCGGCGAAATGCACTTGCGCAGAAAGTAAAACTTGCATTTACCTATCCTGCAATTGTGACCGTTGTTGCGTTTGCGATTGTTATATTTCTCCTGACCTATGTTGTCCCCCAGATTGTGTCAGTTTTTGCAAATACAAAGCAAAAGTTGCCCGCCCTCACGGTTGCCATGCTGGCAATTTCGGACTTTGTCCGAAGCAGCGGCTGGATTGTCGCGATTGTAATTGCGCTTGCGGGATTCGGATGGAAAATGGCCTTGCGTGATCCGACAGTAAGGTTACGGTGGCATAAATGGTTGCTGAATGCGCCAGTTTATGGTCGTTTTGAGCGTAGCCTGAATACCGCCAGGTTTGCGTCAACACTGGCAATTACTACGGGATCCGGTGTTCCTATTTTAAAAGCGCTGCAAACCAGCAGTGAAACTGTATCGAATGTTGCGATGAAGGCTCAGGTGGAGGAGGCGACAAATAGTGTCAGAGAGGGTGTTAGTCTGGCACGCGCACTTTCTACGAGTAAGCATTTTCCGCCTGTTTTAATTCATATGATACGTGCGGGTGAAGTAACTGGTGAATTGCCTTCGATGTTGCAGCGTGCTTCTAACACCCAGGAGCAGGATCTGGAGCGCAGAGCGCTGGCAATGGCAGGTATGCTGGAGCCATTATTGATCCTTGTGATGGGCGTAGTTGTGCTTGTTATTGTGTTGGCTGTTCTGATGCCGATTATTGAAATTAATTCCCTTGTGCGCTGATAGGAATAGTGATGAAGCGTCTTCCGGTGTTGTTAAGTTTTGGTTGTTTTTTATTGCTTTGTGCAAGCGTTGCAGTTTGGGGTATGCGAATGTTTAAAGGACAGGCGCGTGGCGTATCCTCTTCGGTTGTGCAGCAAAGTTTTGAGCCTGCAGCAGGGATGTGGGGCAGTATTTTTGGTGAGAGTCAGTCTGCGCAGAATGCAGCCTCCAGCTACCTGTTAAAAGGGGTGATTTTGTCACGAGCTGGTCTGCCAAGCGTTGCCTTGGTTGTTGCAGACGGAAAACCTGCCAAGCCTGTGCGGGTTGGCGAGGATATCGTTCCTGGTGTTCAGGTGCGGGAAATTTCAGCGAGATCTGTGCAGTTTACTGAAGGCGGGGTTTTGCGAAGGATTGAGTTGCCGCAAGGTAATTTGACTGCGGCTAATGGCATTGTTGCTCCAGTCGCTGAAAATTCGGGTGCAAGTGTCACAAACTATCCTGTACGAAACATTTCCGGTGCAGTTCCGCCACCACCACCTCCCCAAAATGTTCCAATGGTCGTGCCGGGAGTACCCGTTGCTTCCATGCCAGCTGTAATGGGAGCAAATTAATTGACAGAGTTTGAAATCCCTCGCGGGCTTGATGATGCTTTATCGAAAGTTCATCCAGAATGGCTTATGCCTGTTATGCGTGGTTTGCGGGCGGTAGAAACTTCATTTCCCGGTTATCTGCGTAATTTGGCCGAAAGCAGTTATTTACCCACCCAGAATAGGATATTTGCTGCTTTTTCGCGTTCACCTGCGGAAATTCGTTACGCCTTAATTGGCGAAGGGCCTTATCCGCGTGCAGAGAGTGCAACCGGTTATGCATTCATGGATGGTGCGGTTGATGAGATATGGCTCCGGGATGAATCGGGTTTTACTAAAGCTGTTAATAAGGCAACGTCACTCAGAAATTTTCTTAAAATGCTTTGCGTGACGGAGGGATTGTTGCAGGCAAATCAAACTTCCGGTGATGTAATGTCAAGCATACTGCCGAAAGCAAATAGTACCGGAATCCAATTAATCAGAACCTTGCCGGAACTACAGAATAATCTGATAGAAAAAGGTTTTTTGTTACTGAATGCTTCCCTAGTGTTCCGGGATGACGTGCCTCCGGCGAAAGATGGTAAATCCTGGTTGCCATTTTTGCGTGAAATTCTGTGTCATCTGCAGAGCATTTCTTCCGAACCTCCGGTGCTGGTACTATGGGGGAAAATCGCGTCTGAAATAAATAAAATTCCTGAGGCAATGCAAATCCCAAGGTTAGTGTCAGAGCATCCATATAACCTGAGTTTTATTCAGAACAGTCTTATGCAGAATTTTTTTAAGCAGTTTGTATTACTGAGACAATGCGATTGACTCAAAACATTAAATAGTTTGTCCTTCAGGCAGCAACAGAAATGCCGTTGTAAAATGATTCTTTTGTGAAACATCTGGCCGTCGGTCAGTATCATCGTGATTGAAGTATGTTGAAAAAGATCCAGGTAGCCAAGTTGCGTGTCGGGATGTATGTCCATGAACTTTGTGGTTCGTGGATTAGCACACCATTCTGGAAAAAATCTTTTTTGATTTCCGATCTTGATGAGGTCAGACAGATTCTGAAATCAGGTATCAGGGAAGCGTGGATTGATACTGATAAAGGTCTTGATATCGATCAGCCCAAACAGTCAGAGCCAGCATCAAGTCCTCCACCGGAAGCAAAGGTTGTAGCAACCGTGCCGGCGCCAAGAATTATCGTACCAGCCAGCATGGAAGAGGAGCTTGGCAGAGCATCTCGGATTGTCGATAAGTCTAAGGAGGCTGTTTATACCATGTTCGCTGAGGCTCGCATGGGCAAAGCGGTAAATGTCGATAATGCCAAAGAGCTGGTTGAAGAAATTTCCAGTTCCGTTATGCGTAATCCTGGAGCGCTGATTGGTCTCGCCAGGCTGAAAACTAAAGATGATTACACCTACATGCATTCAGTTGCGGTTTGTGCATTAATGGTTGCGTTGGCAAAGCAGCTGGGGCTTGATGAGCACCAGACGCGTGAGGCAGGTGTTGCTGGGTTGCTGCATGATATCGGTAAGATGATGGTGCCAGGCGACATCCTCAATAAACCAGGAAAGTTGACGGACGAAGAGTTTATTTCCGTTAAAGAGCATCCTGCCGCGGGATATAAAATGTTGCGTGATTCTGAGGGTGTCAGTGAGATTTCTTTAGATGTATGTTTGCATCATCATGAGAAGATTGACGGCACGGGTTATCCGAAAGGATTAAAAGGAGAGGAGATCAGCCTGTTTGCGAGAATGGGCGCGGTCTGCGACGTTTACGATGCAATTACGTCAAATCGTCCTTATAAGCAGGGTTGGTGTCCTGCAGAGTCACTGCGTAAAATGGCGGAGTGGAGTAAAGGCCATTTTGATGAAAAAATTTTTCAGGCTTTTGTGAAGAGTATTGGTATTTATCCTGTTGGTACTCTGGTTCGGCTGGAGTCTGGAAGATTAGGTGTCGTTGTCGAACAATTGGCGGGAAAATCATTGCTGACACCAAAAGTTAGAGTTTTTTATTCTATTAAGTCGATGAGTTATCTCCAGCCAGAATTAATCGATCTTTCAGGGCCGGGTGTTCAGGACAAAATTGCAAATCGAGAGGATGCCGCGAAATGGGGGTTGAAAGATATAAACCGTTACTGGTTAGGGGATCATCAGCCAACGTAATTTCTGTTCAGTCGTTAGAATATCCACCTTTTCGTCATGTAAAATTGAAATGATGAATATTTTGATTAGTAATGACGACGGGTATCTCGCGCCGGGATTGCTGGCATTATCTCAGGCACTTTCGAGTTTCGCGAATGTTACCGTTGTCGCACCTGACTCAAACCGGTCAGGCGCGTCAAATGCGCTGACGTTAGATAGGCCTCTTTTTGTTGAGCAAGCTTCTAACGGTTTTTACTTTGTGAATGGTACCCCTGCCGATTGTGTTCATATCGCTTTAACCAGCCTTATGCAGGTCAGGCCGGATCTTGTTGTTTCCGGTATTAATCAGGGGCAAAATCTGGGAGACGATACACTTTATTCCGGTACGGTTGCGGCTGCTACAGAAGGCTACTTATTCGGAATTCCATCGATTGCTTTTTCACAAGTTGATAAAGGGTGGATGCATCTGGATGCTGCGGCTCAAGTCGCCGCTAAGCTTGTTAAGCATCAATTTCCGGAACTGGGTAAACGATACCTGTTAAACGTTAATATCCCAAACCAACCAATAAACCAAATACTGGGTGTGCGTAAGGCTAGATTGGGGAAGCGCCACAGCTCTGAGCCAGTCATTCGCATGAGTGACCCCAAAGGCCGAGATATGTACTGGATTGGGCCGCCCGGTGGTGTTGACGACGGTAGTTTCGATACGGATTTTGCAATAGTGGCAAACCGATATGTTTCAGTAACACCGTTGCAAATTGATTTGACTCACTTTGAACAATTGCGGCATCTGGAATTGGATAGTTTATGACGTCTCCGGAAAAGCGCTTTCCATTATCACTTTCGTCGGTTGTACAGACGGGTGGGAAGCCCTCAGCGATTGCAAATACCTTGTATTCCGGGCAAACGGCGATGCAAAATTCCCGTCAGATTCGCGATTTGCATCAAAAAAACATGGCGCCGATTCCTGTTGTCGCATCAGTTGAGCGAGAGCCGGTACCCGAAGGGCTGCGCAAAGCGATGGTGCAGAGGATTGCGCAGCTTGGTGTGAAGGATAGGATCGTCCTGGATGCCATGCTTTCAATCCCTCGTCATGCATTTCTTGAGCCTGGAATGGTTGGGCAGGCATATATCGATGCATCTCTGCCGATCGGACATCATCAGACTATCTCTCAGCCATATATTGTTGCAAGAATGATTGAGTTGATGAGGGCTGGAAAGGATCTGGACCGCGTACTCGAGGTTGGAACGGGTTGCGGCTATCAGGCGGCAGTTTTGTCGCTTGTATCGAAAGAAGTTTTTTCAATAGAGAGAATCCGGGCTTTACATGATCTTGCAAAGAGTAATTTACGGCCGTTGAGAATAGCAAATATCAGGCTCCATTATGGTGATGGGTGCGGTGGGTTGAAATTAATAGCACCATTTGATGGCATTATTTTGGCAGCTGCCGGGATTGAGATTCCAGAGGAATTATTGCAGCAGCTAAAGATCGGTGGGCGTTTGGTCGCGCCTGTCGGAGGAAAGAGACAAATATTGCAGCTCATTGAGAGAATATCTCAGACAGAATGGCGTTCAACTGAGATTGAACAATGTCATTTTGTGCCGTTGAGATCAGGTGTGACCTGAAATTGTTAGTTATTTAATATAAAGTTCAGGATGCTGAAATTTAATACATATATTCCAGGATTGGCGGTAGTGACCGTCTTTTTTTTGTCAGCATGTTCAACGACGACGCATCAGGCGCCTGTTGAAGATAGGCGTGGGAGCATGATTCCACAAGAATCGGTTGTGATTCCGATTGTGCCAACTGTTAAAACTAGCCAGCCGAAATCTGCGGAGCCAATTCGCGGTACTTACGTTGTAAAGCGTGGTGATACGCTATATAAAATTGCACTTGATCATGGACGGAATTATACAGATCTGGTTTTGTGGAATGGGTTGAAGAACCCAAACGATATTAAAGTAGATCAAGTATTAAAAATTGCACCTCCGGAAACCGTTGCATCTCTTAGTGCTGCACAGACTGCGCCAGTTGCAAGTCCGGTAGTTTCTGAGGTGAGGCCGCTACAGGTAAATTCTAGTGTTACCGGAGTTGGTGGGGGGGCTGCAAATAAGGTGGCGCCAAAAGGCGATAAACGGGCATATTCTGAGGTTGCGTATGCGGAGCTTCAGAAGGTTGATTCGCAGCAGTCTTTATCGCCGCAGACTTTGCCTTCTACCGCTGTAACCCCGCCTCCAAAGAATCCTGAAAAGCCGAGCGAAAATTCTCCTCCAGTCGAGTCTGATAGTGTTGACTGGATGTGGCCAGTGGAATCCAAGCCATCGGCATTATTTGATGAGGGAAAAAATAAAGGACTCGATTTTTTAGGAAAGCTTGGGCAAGACATTCATGCTGCAGGCACTGGGCGAGTAATGTATGTAGGTAGTGGTATTCGAGGGTATGGAAATTTGGTTATATTGCGTCACAGTAACAATTTGCTCTCAGCGTATGCTCACAATAAGACAATAGTTGTGAAAGAAGGTCAGAACGTCACTAAGGGGCAAAAAATTGCTGAAATGGGCAATTCCGATAGTGATACTATAAAACTGCATTTTGAAATTAGATTGAACGGGAAGTCAGTTGATCCGGCAAAATACTTGCCGCCGCGTTGAGTAAGTATGGTTTTGTCAGGGGCATTTGTACCTGATTGCGAAGTAATGATTCATCTGCAAGTAAGCATCACAAAGCTGGGGTGTTCACCCTTTGACCAACCGATGAACTGCTGTGGTGATAATTATGCAAAAAAATGCAAACCATGATTCAGAGTCGGGGGAGTTTTCAGTTGAGAACTCCCTTTTGGACGATCCTGCGTTGTTAGAGCAAGCTGGCGAGCAATCAGACGGTGACGAAGATTCTTCGGATGAGGCTGCAGAGCCCGCAGCAACGGTTGTGGCACCGATCGATGAATTGAAAAGTGTTTTGGCAGCAGAGCTTTCTACGGATACTACACAGTTTTACTTAAATCAAATAGGAACCAGACCTTTATTTGATGCGGCAGAAGAGTTGCACTTCGCAACCCTGGCTAAACAGGGGAATTTTCAGGCGCGGCAAAAAATGATAGAGCATAATCTGCGGCTGGTTGTCTCAATCGCGAAGCATTACATTAACCGTGGGGTTGCTCTGCTGGATATGATCGAGGAGGGTAACCTTGGTTTAATGCATGCGATCGATAAATTTGAGCCGGAGCGAGGTTTTCGCTTTTCAACTTACGCAACCTGGTGGATTCGGCAAAGTATCGAACGAGCCATCATGAATCAGGCGCGAACAATTCGCCTTCCTGTGCATATGGTTCGGGAGTTGAATCAGATATTGCGGGCTAAATATCATCTCGAATCTCAGCGAAGTGATGGGCGCGATGCAAATCTTGAAGATATTGCTTTGCTTGTCGATAGGCCGGTGGATGAGGTTCAAGATATTCTGGCACTGTCCGAGCACGCTGCATCACTCGATACGCCACTGGATAACGACCCTCAGTCAAGTTTGATGGATATGTTGCCTGGTGATGCGGATGATGGGCCTGATTCACGTGCTGAGCATCATGAGATGGCGTTACTAGTGCGTGATTGGTTATCAAAATTGCCGGATAAGCAGCGAATTGTCGTGATTCGTCGGTTTGGTCTCGATAATGATGATCCCGCGACACTCGAAACTCTTGCTGATGAAATGGGTATTACCAGGGAACGTGTCCGCCAGATTCAGCAAGAGGCTTTGATTAAACTTAAGAGGACTTTTTTGTCACGCGGGGTTGGTAGGGATGCATTTATTTGAGTGTCACTGGTTGGTTCGCCATCTCTAATTCTCTATAATTCTGATTTTATTTAACAAAAGGTAGCGGACGGTAGGTCGTCCGCTTTTGGTTTTTATGAGCGCAATTAATATCTCGTCACTTGATATGGATGCCCGTGGTGTCGGGCACATGGTTAACGAAGATGGAAGTCAGGGAAAGGTTGTATTTGTTGAGGGTGCATTGCCAGGTGAGCGAGTTTCGTTCAGTACATTTAAGAAAAAAAATAGTTTTGAGGTCGCTGAGTTGACGGAGTTGCATGTTGCCTCGTCACAGCGGGTGAAGCCAAAGTGTGAATTTTTTGGGGTATGTGGTGGGTGTTCCATGCAGCATCTTGAGCCGTCAGCGCAGGTGTCTGTAAAGCAAAGGGTACTTGAAGATAATCTTAAGCATATTGGTAAGGTTCGCCCTGATACTATCCTGCGTCCGATTCAGGGGCCAACTTGGGGTTATCGCTTCAGGGCCAGGCTGTCTGTGCGGAATGTGCATAAAAAGGGGATGGTGCTGGTTGGATTTCACGAGAAAAAATCTCGGTATGTGGCCAATATGGAGACATGTCAGATTTTGCCGCGGCATGTATCTGGCATGTTAATGCCACTTCGTAATTTAATTTCATCTTTGTCTATTGTTGAGCAGTTGCCGCAAATTGAACTCGCGATCGGTGAGGGCAAGACAGTAATGGTGTTGAGGATTATGGCTCCATTGACTGAGAGAGATGAGGTTTTGCTGAAGGAGTTTGCTGATCGGCATAAGATTTATTGGTGGTTGCAAACAAAAGGACCAGATTCCGCGGAGCCGTACTATCCAAATGATCCAGAGCTTCATTATTTATTGCCGGAATTTGGCGTAAAAATGCCGTTTAAACCCACCGATTTTACTCAGGTAAATCATCAGATTAATCGTGTGCTGGTTGCCAGGGCATTAAGAATGCTCGATATTCAGGCTGGTGATCGTGTTGCAGATTTGTTTTGCGGGATCGGAAATTTTACGTTGCCTATAGCTACGCTTGCCAGAGAGGTTGTTGGTATTGAGGGTAGTCAGGCCTTAACTGAGCGAGCAATGGAAAATGCTATTGCTAATGGATTGGCAGAGAAAGTTTCATTTGGAACTCGCAATTTATTTGAAGTAGATGCAAAAGATTTGCTGGGATTGGGGAGTTTCGACAGGATGTTGATTGATCCGCCTCGAGATGGTGCGCAGGCTGTTTGTCAGGCGCTTGCGGCGATCTCTAGAGAAGTGCCTGACCGGTTGCCTAAGCGTATCGTCTACGTCTCCTGTAGTCCGTCAACGTTAGCGAGGGATGCAGGGATTCTGGTCGCCGAGGCTGGGTATAAAATGAAAGCAGCCGGTGTAGTTAACATGTTCCCTCATACATCGCATGTCGAATCCATGGCAGTTTTTGATCGTTAATGGGTTGTTCATTGCTTAATTTCTCGCTCAATCTTATCTGTGCCACTATTCATGCTAAAATCTAAGGTTGGATGATTTCTTTTGAATTTATCTTAACTTATTCATTTTATTGGAGTTTTTCATGGCTATCGAACGTACTTTATCCATCATTAAACCAGATGCAGTTGCAAAAAATGTTATCGGTCAAATTTATAGCCGTTTTGAAGGTGCAGGCCTGAAAGTAGTGGCTGCTCGCATGGTTCAGTTATCTCGTGCTGAAGCAGAAGGCTTCTATGCTGTTCACCGTGAGCGTCCATTCTTTAAAGATCTGGTCGACTTCATGGTTTCCGGTCCTGTAATGATTCAGGTATTGGAAGGTGAAGGCGCGATTCTGAAAAATCGCGATCTCATGGGCGCGACTGACCCTAAGAAAGCTGAAAAAGGCACTATTCGTGCGGATTTCGCAGACAGTATCGATGCAAATGCTGTTCATGGTTCCGATGCTGCTGAAACTGCAGCAGTTGAGATTGCATATTTTTTTCCTGCTTTAAACGTCTACTCTCGTTAATTTGAGTTGGATGTAATGTAGTAATTTGTTGGCTCACCATCGAATGATATAGGTGGTGAGCCGGAGAGGTTTTGTATGACTGCACCTGTTAATTTACTCGATTTTGATCCGGCTGGATTCATAGCTTATTGCGATGAATTGGGGGAAAAAGCATTTCGGGCTAAACAGTTGCAACGATGGATTCATCAGTTCGGTGAGTCTGACTTTGCACGAATGACAGATCTTGCAAAGTCATTGCGTGAGAAAATGTCTCGCTGTGCCGAAGTTCGCGCTCCGTCTGCTATAAGTGATCACGTTTCTTCTGATGGTACCCGCAAGTGGTTGATCGATGTTGGTCAGGGTAATGCTGTGGAGACGGTTTATATCCCCGAGGAAACTCGTGGTACGCTTTGTGTATCCACTCAGGCGGGTTGTGCTGTCAATTGTCGGTTTTGCTCAACTGGGAAACAGGGATTTAGTCGTAATTTATCGGTGTCTGAAATTATTGGTCAACTTTGGATGGCAGAGTTTGAACTGCGGCGATCGAAGGGTGTTCAGCCAGGACCAAAAGGCGATAGGCAAATTACTAATGTAGTTATGATGGGAATGGGGGAGCCGCTGCTTAATTTTGACCCTACTGTGGCAGCGTTAAAATTGATGCTGGATGATAATGCGTACGGATTATCCCGGCGTCGGGTGACCGTTTCTACCAGCGGTGTCGTTCCCATGATTGATAAGCTTGCGCAGGAGTGTCCCGTTGCTCTTGCTGTTTCCCTGCATGCGTCAAATGATGCTTTGCGAGATGTGTTGGTTCCGTTAAATAAAAAGTACCCACTGAAAGAGCTGATGGCGGCTTGTAAGCGCTATTTGGAATTCGCGCCAAGAGACTTTATTACATTTGAGTATTGCATGTTGGATGGGGTAAATGATACTGATTTGCATGCTAGGGAGTTAATTGCACTTGTAAAAGATGTCCCGTGCAAATTTAACTTGATCCCCTTTAATCCATTTCCTGAATCTGGTCTCAAGCGTTCAAACAACGTGCGTATCAAAGCATTTTCGCAAATCCTCCTGGATGCGGGCCTGGTTACGACGATTCGCAAAACCAGGGGAGATGATATCGATGCTGCCTGTGGTCAGTTGGCGGGGGATGTTCGTGACCGCACGAGGGTTCAGGAGCGAATGCAGAAAATGGCTGAGTACCAGACTAAATTTGGTGCTAATTTCGGGAAAATTGTGGAGATATCCTCTTGAGACGAACACTTGCTGGAATGCTGATGTTTTTGACCTTAGCGTCTGTAACATTTTCATTTTCGGGTTGCGCAACAAAGGGGCGACTGGATGTTGAGAAGGACAGTCAGTCGGAAAACGTTGACAAGGCTGAGCTACATCGTCGCGCAGCAATCCGGTTGCAGCTTGCTGTAAGTTACTACCAGCAGGGACAGTACAAGGTCGCGTTGGACGAAATCCGTCAGGCTCTTATCGTCGCACCTGATAATACGGATGCCTATGTTGTGAGGGCGTTGGTTTTTATGGAAATGGGCGAAAAGCAGCTGGCAGAAGATAATTTTGAATATGCACTGAAGCTCGAGCCAGGAAGGTCGGAAACCCTCAATAATTATGGTTGGTTCTTATGTCAATCCGGCCGTGAGAGGCGTGGGCTGCAATTATTGGATCGTGTTATCGCCGATTCTACGTACCCAACACCTGGATTGGCGTTGAATAACGCTGGCTTGTGTAGCCTTAAATTGAAGGACTCCGCTTTAGCGGAAAAATATTTTGCACAAGGTTTTAAGGTTGATCCTTCTCATTCCGGCGTAAATGCGAATCTGGCGAAAATTTACTTCGATAGAGGTGAGTTTTCACAAGCAAGGTTTTATATCCAGCGCGTGCTGAAGCAGGAAATTTATGCTGCTGATGTTTTGTGGCTCGCGATTAAGATTGAGCGTAAGTTGGGTGATGACTCTGCTGTTTCTTCGCTTGCCGCTCAGCTAAGAAAGCGTCATCCATCATCGAAAGAGCTTTTGTCAATGCAAAAAGGGGCATTTGATGAGTGAGCCTGGTTTCAATGGTATTCATTCCGAAACGGTGCAAAAGCCGGGGGTAATCCAAGAGAGTTCTTTAGGTTCGTATCTGCGCAGTAGACGTGAAGATGCCAGTAAAACAGCTCAACATGTTGCCGAAGCGTTGAAGATATCGATCAGGCAAGTTGGTTGGATTGAGTCTGATTCGTGGTCTCAGTTTCCCGCGCCAGCAATCGCGCGTGGCTTTGTCCGGTCGTATGCTCGGTTTGTCGGAATAGATTGGGATGAGATAGCCAACAAGCTTCCTGCAGAGCTTACGACAGTTAGTTTAATCGGGGATGCAAAGCCAGCATTGTCAACACCATTTTCTGATTCCAGTGCAAGATTTTTAAACAAATCTGGCTCTGGAAATTGGCGTTACCTATTGGGTGCATCAATTCTCGCGGTAATTGCATTTGTTTTTTTGCTATTTCAATATGCGGAGAAAAACGGCTATTTTCATCATAATTTAAATGATGTTAATGCTTCGTCTTCTGTTTCGGCGGAATCAAAGATTTCAGAAGTATCAAGAGAGAAATCCAGTCAGGTGGCTGATACAGTAGTAGATACGTTCCGTGCCCATGAGAGTCGTGATCAAGTTGCAAGTCCGGTTGCTAATTTCGGTGAAATTTCTGGATCTGGTTCAGCAGAGGGCTTGAAAGTTAATGTCGAATCTCAGGTTGTTGTAAGAGCAAGGGAAGATTCCTGGCTTCAGGTCAAGGGCTTCAGCGGGCAAGTGGTTTACTCCAAGTTGCTGAAAAGCGGTAGTGAAGAAAAATTTGATATTGCCGATGGCTTGAATATGAAGATTGGCAATGCCGCAGGCGTTGATGTATTTGTTAAAGGTTCTCCCTATAGTTTTCCTGTTTCCAAGGAAACGAATGTCGCTAATTTGGTAATTAATAAATGAGTACTGAGATTTTTTCGGGACCGCTCCAACGTTTGCCCCGCCTCGCGGCCAAAGTGAGTTACGGCAAAAAAGAAGTGATCATCGGTGGTGGGGCTCCTGTTGTCGTACAGTCGATGACGAATACCGATACTACGGATGTTATCGGGACAGCGATTCAAATTAAAGAGCTTGCCCGCGCTGGTTCGGAAATGGTTCGACTAACAGTGAATACTCCGGAGGCTGCTAAGGCAGTACCTGAAATTCGCAGTCAGTTGGATAAGATGGGAATTGATGTTCCGCTGGTAGGAGATTTTCACTACAACGGACATTTGCTGCTGAATGATTTTCCTGACTGCGCCCAAGCACTCTCAAAGTACAGAATTAATCCTGGAAATGTTGGCCAGGGAGCAAAGAAAGATCTGCAATTTGCAAAGATGATAGAAATTGCATGTCGATACGAAAAAACAATTCGAATCGGTGTGAACTGGGGGAGTTTAGATCAGAGTTTGCTGGCTCGTATCATGGATGAGAATGCTCGACGTGAGCAACCGTGGACAGCGCAAGGCGTAATGTATGAAGCATTAATCACCTCGGCAATTGAAAGCGCAATTAAAGCTGAAGAAATCGGGCTTGCATCAGACAAGATTGTGCTTTCATGTAAAGTGTCTGCGGTTCAGGATCTAATCGCGGTGTACACAGAACTTGCCCGCCGATGCCAATACCCGTTACATCTTGGATTGACAGAGGCAGGTATGGGCTCTAAGGGTATCGTTGCTTCAACAGCGGCACTTTCTGTGCTCATGCAGCAAGGTATCGGTGACACAATTCGGATTTCGTTGACACCTGAGCCAGGTGGCGACCGCTGTAAAGAAGTCTATGTTGCACAGGAGATTTTGCAGACTATGGGCTTGCGAAAATTTTCGCCGATGGTTATCGCGTGTCCGGGATGTGGCAGAACGACGTCTACAGTATTTCAGGAGCTTGCTGATAATATCCAGACATATTTACGTGATCAGATGCCGGTCTGGAAAGTGCAATTCCCAGGCGTGGAAAATATGAACGTTGCAGTTATGGGTTGTATTGTCAATGGGCCGGGTGAGTCTAAGCACGCAAATATCGGTATTAGTCTTCCCGGAACGGGTGAGTCGCCCGCTGCCCCAGTGTTTGTTGATGGTGTAAAGTTCAAAACGCTGCGTGGTGAGAATATTGCAAGTGAGTTCCAGAAGATCGTTCAGGAGTATGTTGTGAAAAACTATTCCAAGTCGCCTTCAGTGTAGAAATTGAGTGTCCAAATGTCAGAGAAAAAAGCAGAAAAAATTGTTGGTGTCAAAGGAATGAATGACATGCTCCCAAGTGATGCGCCACTTTGGGAAATTTTAGAAAACACTGTTCAGTCTGTGCTGAAAGGCTATGGTTTTCAGCAAATTCGCACGCCAATTGTCGAGCCGACAGGATTATTTGCTCGCGGATTAGGTGAAGTTACTGATATTGTTGAAAAGGAAATGTACTCTTTTCAGGATTCTCTGAACGGAGATCTTCTTACCTTGCGTCCTGAAGGTACCGCTGGCGTGGTTCGTGCGGCTATTGAGCATAACCTCGTCTATGATGGTCCGAAGCGTTTATGGTATGTCGGACCAATGTTCCGTCACGAAAAGCCGCAACGTGGACGCTACCGTCAGTTTCATCAGTTTGGAGCGGAGGCGCTGGGCTTCTCAGGTCCGGATATTGATGCCGAAATGATCTTAATGTGTCAGCGTTTATGGGATGACCTGGGGCTTCAGAATATTCGCCTTGAAATTAATTCCATCGGTGATGCGGAAGAGCGCAATCGTCACCGAGCAGCGCTGATCGAATATTTCGAAAAACACACCGAGCTGCTTGATGAGGATGCAAAGCGACGTCTGTACTCTAATCCGTTGCGGATTCTAGATACTAAAAATCCTGCCATGCAGGCTTTGGTAAATGCAGCGCCAAAACTGATTGAATATCTTGGTGAAGAGTCTATGGCGCACTTTAACGGCGTACAGGCTATTTTGAACGCGAACAACGTGCCATTTAAAATCAATCCTCGCCTCGTGCGCGGCATGGATTACTACAACCGTACGGTGTTTGAATGGGTGACTGATGAATTAGGTGCTCAGGGTACGGTGTGTGCCGGTGGTCGCTATGATTCATTGTTTTCGACATTCGGTGGAAAATTCACGCCCGCATGCGGCTTTGCGATGGGGGTTGAGCGCTTGCTGGAGTTGTTGAAAATTTCATCGGACATGCCTGTTAATGCTGAATGCGATGTTTACCTTGTACATCAATCCGATGCAGCGCAATTGCAGGCGATTATTGCTGCGGAGCGCATGCGTGATGCAGGAATTAACGCAATTGTTCATTGCTCAACGATAAATGGCCGTGGCAGCTTTAAGTCTCAGATGAAGAAGGCCGATGCAAGTGGTGCCGCATACGCAGTTATCATCGGTGAAGATGAGCTTGCTTCTGGCAACTTAACGGTTAAGGCCCTTAGGGCTGAAAACTCTGAAACTAATCAGGTTTTGATCGGCGCGGAGACAATCGTCGATTATCTTATTGGACAGCTCACAGATTCCAGCGATGACTGCTGTGATGATCCTGAACACGTTCACTTACATTAATAGAAAAAGATATGGCATACGATTTAGAAGAACAGGAACAGCTGGCGAATCTTAAAGCTGTCTGGAAGCAATATGGAAATATCGCAACATGGGTGCTGATTGCCGGACTGGGTTCATACGCTGGCTGGAGTTACTGGAACTCATTTCAACAGTCTAAATCCTCAGAAGCTTCTGTTTTGTTTGAGGAACTCAACAAAGCAGTCGCTGGTAAGGATGATAAGCAGGTTCAGCGAGTGACTTCTGACTTGAAGGAGCGTTTTCCTTCCAGTCATTATGTTGAAATGACTGTTTTAATCGCTGCGAAGTCTGCATATGATTCAGGTGATATTAAGCATGCTAAAGAGTTGTTGAATTCGATAGTCGGCACAACTAAGAATGAAGAATATCGTGCTCTGGCAAAAATCAGGTTATCCGGAATTTTGCTTGATGAGAAATCTTTTGATGATGCCGCTAAACTGATAAATTCCGATTTCCCGGAAGAATTTCTCGCGGATCAGGCTGATCGCAGAGGGGATATTCTGGTTGCACAAGGGAAAGTTGAGGAAGCCCGTAAGGCTTACCAGACTGCACTTGAAAAAATGAAAGATAAATCTGCAGGGAAACCATTAGTCCAGATTAAACTGGATGCTATCGGTGGTACTACAGATAAATCTTAATCGGAAATTTTCTATGCGTTTGCTCGTACAAATAATCCCGTTAGTTGTTGGCTTGGCTTTAACAGGTTGTTCTTCATGGAATCCGTTCTCAAAAACAGAATCGAAAAAACCTGCTGACCTGATCGAGGTGAAGCAATCAATGTCTGTGAAACAGCAGTGGTCGTTGTCCGTTGGTCGCAGTGAAAATTACTTTTTTGTTCCTGCAATTGATGGTGGTACGGGTTATGCGGCTGCAGCCGATGGCAGTGTTGTTAAGTTTGATGTGGTCACTGGCAGGCAATTCTGGAAGGTGAATGCTGGTTCCCGTTTGACAGCAGGTATTGCCGCTGGCGATGGATTGTTAGTCGTTGCTGGCGAAAAAGGTAAGATTGTAGGATTGTCTTCGGTTGACGGTGCTGTGAAATGGTCTGTTTCTGAGTCAAGCGAAATCCTTTCGATTCCATTGATAAATTCCGGCACCGTGATCGTAAGGACAAATGAGAACAAGATTATTGCTCTTGATGTTGCAAATGGTACGCGCAAGTGGATGGTAGAGCGGCCTTTGCCTAGTCTTACGCTCCGTGCTGCTTCCGGTATGACGGTGGTTAACGATAGTCTGATTGCGGCTTTACCTGGCGGAAAACTGACCGCCGTTTCTCTTGCCAATGGCGCGATTAAATGGGATGCAGTTGTCGGGGAACCAAAAGGCGCTACTGAATTAGAGCGTGTCGCAGATGTGATGGGTATCCCATCCGTTGTAGGAAAAATCGTTTGTGCGGTGACTTATCAGGGACGCGTAGGTTGTTTTGATGCGCAGACTGGAGTCCAGCGATGGGTAAAGCCAGTTTCCAGTGAAGTTGGTGCAAGCGCTGATGAGCGGTTTGTCTTCGCTGCCGATGTAAATGGTGTTGTGACAGCTTACTCCAGAGAAGGTGGGGCAAGCGCATGGAAAAACGATAAATTACTTCACAGGGGATTAAGTTCGCCGGTTTCCTTCGGCAACGTGGTTGCTTTAGGTGATTTTGCAGGTTATATCCATTTTTTATCAAGAGAAGATGGCTCGTTTGCAGCAAGGTTAGCGACGGATGGCAGTGCTGTTCTCGGCAATCCGGTTGTTGCAGGGTCTCGCTTGATTTTACAAACAAAAGGCGGATCTGTTGTGTCCGTCGGTATTGAATAAGTATTTAATAAGAAATTTATGAAGCCGGTTATTGCACTTATTGGGCGACCAAATGTCGGAAAGTCTACGCTGTTTAATCGGCTTACCCGTTCGCGAGATGCACTCGTTGCAGATTTACCAGGCTTGACCCGTGATCGTCACTATGGTGAGGGGAGGGTGGGTGATCGTCCGTTTCTTGTGATCGATACAGGTGGCTTTGAGCCTGTAGCGAAAGAAGGTATTGTTCATGAGATGGCGAAACAAACCAAACAGGCAGTTGCTGAAGCTGATGTCGTCGTTTTTATTGTAGATGGACGTCAGGGACTGACGCCGCATGATAAAACAATTACTGATTATCTGAGAAAAAGTAATCGTCCAGTGATGCTGGTAGTTAACAAAGCAGAAGGGATGAAGTATACGTCAGTTACTGCAGATTTTTATGAATTGGGAATGGGAGATCCCTACGTCATTTCTGCTGCGCATGGCGATGGCGTAAATGATCTGGTTCGTGAGGCAATCGATTTTGCTTTCAAGAGCCGCCCTGAGCTGGAAGAAGACCCAGAGGAAGACGAAAATCAACGTGGCGTAAGAATCGCTCTGGTAGGTCGCCCGAATGTCGGTAAGTCTACTCTGGTCAACACTTTGCTTGGTGAAGAGCGGGTTATTGCATTTGATATGCCGGGGACGACGCGAGATTCCATTGAGATTCCTTTTGAGCGAGATGGTAAGCCATATTCGCTGATCGATACCGCCGGTATTCGGCGGCGTGGCAAAGTGTTTGAGGCTATTGAGAAGTTCTCTGTTGTAAAGACATTGCAATCGATTTCGGAGGCGAATGTTGTTGTGTTGATGCTTGATGCGCAGCAGGATATTTCTGAACAAGATGCGCATATCGCGGGGTTTGTCCTTGAGTCTGGTCGCGCTTTAGTGGTTGCCATCAACAAATGGGACGGGCTTGACAGCGATAAGCGGGACGAAATTAAAATCGATATTGAACGAAAGCTCAATTTCCTGACGTTTGCTAAATTTCACTTTATTTCGGCTCTGAAATCCACTGGTATCGGACCTTTGCTGAAGTCGGTTGACTCTGCCTATGCAGCAGCAATGGCAAAATTGCCGACGCCGAAGCTGACGCGTGCGTTGCAGGAGGCAGTTGAACACCAGCAACCTAAACGAAAAGGGTCTATACGTCCGAAAATGCGTTATGCGCATCAAGGTGGTCAGAATCCTCCGGTGATTGTTATCCACGGAAATTCTTTGGAGGCAATCAGTGATAGCTATAAACGCTACCTCGAAAAGCATTTCCGTGATACCTTTTCGTTAATCGGAACGCCACTTCGTATTGAGATGCGGAACGGTAAAAATCCTTTTGATAAAGAGCGTGACTAAGTTCTTTTGCAAAAATCTATAATAAGAGTCAATGCGTGGGTACTTGATTTTTTAAAATGTACCCCCAACTCCTGAACACAACTAAAAAATGGAGCTGATATGAGCAACAAAGGGCAATTGTTACAAGACCCATTCCTGAATGCATTGCGTAAAGAGCATATTCCTGTTTCGATTTATCTGGTGAACGGAATTAAGCTGCAGGGGCATATCGAATCATTCGATCAGTATGTCGTCTTGTTGCGTAACACCGTAACGCAAATGGTTTACAAACACGCGATTTCTACAGTCGTTCCTGCTCGCGCAGTAAATATTAATTCCGACTCCGAAGCAGAGTGAATTTGTGAGTATTGTATCTATTGAGTGCTTCCCGAAATGCGCGCAGTTTTAGTAGGCGTCGATTTTGGGGGTGTTGATTTTGCAGCAAGTTTTGAAGAGCTTGTGTTACTTGCAAAGTCAGCAGGTGTCAGGGACTATGACGCGGTAACTTGCAAACGATCCGGACCTGATGCAGCACTTTTCATCGGCTCAGGTAAGGCACAGGAAGTATCTGATCTGATTGTGCTTTGCCAGGCTGAAATTGCTATTTTCAATCACGCACTGTCGCCGGCGCAGCAAAGAAATCTGGAAAAAGTGCTGAAGGTTCGTGTTGTTGACCGAACAAGCCTGATTCTGGATATTTTCGCGCAGCGGGCAAAAAGTCATGAGGGTAAACTGCAAGTTGAGCTTGCTCAGTTGCAGCATCTTGCTACTCGTCTCGTTCGCGGATGGACTCATCTTGAGCGGCAAAAAGGTGGTATTGGATTGCGCGGTCCAGGTGAGACACAGCTTGAAACAGACCGCCGACTGCTGGGTGAACGCGTGAAAATGCTGAAATCCCGGCTTGGTAAGTTGCAGAAGCAGCGGGAAACTCAGCGTAGAGCGCGAAACAAAAACAATGGTTTTACGGTTTCACTTGTCGGCTATACCAATGCGGGTAAGTCGACACTGTTTAATGCATTGACCAAGGCAGGCGCCTACGCTGCAGATCAATTGTTTGCCACCCTCGATACGACTTCGCGACGCCTTTATTTGCCGGATGTCGGAAATGTTGTTCTCTCAGACACCGTCGGATTCGTCAGGGAGCTGCCGCATCAGCTTGTCGCTGCATTTCGTACAACGCTGGAAGAAACGATACATGCAGATTTGTTACTGCATGTGATTGATGCAGCAAGCTCCAGTCGTACAGATCAGATTGAGCAGGTGAATCACGTTCTCGCGGAAATTGGTGCAGAATCTGTTCCGCAACTTCTCGTCTATAACAAAATAGATCTCTCAGGCGGCTCGCCGGAAGTTGTTTTGGATGACTGTGGTAGAATCGCGCGCGTGTCGGTAAGCGCCCGTACAGGTGATGGTTTGTCGGAATTGCGTTCCGCCATTGCCGGGTTTGCTGCGGAAAAATATGCAGCTCAGTCAGATGAAACTTCTGAAGATGAGGCTGATATCCGTTTTTTATCCCACTGAATTTACTTTGAAAAGATTCAGCATGTTACCTTCGATTCGCAACAAGCTCAAAGCGATCATGTCACTGAACGATCCGAAATGGGGTAACGATTCCCGCAACGGTGACAAGAAAAATGAAAACAAGGGCGCAGACTCTCCTCCGGATCTGGATCAGATCTGGCGTGATGCGGTACAGCGCTGGAATGCATTGCTTTCCGGAAAAAACGGATCTGCTCCGCAGGGAGGTGGTTCCGATTCCGGCATGCGCGGAGCCGGGTTGGTGGCTGCTTTAATTGCCGGTGTATGGCTGGTAAGTGGTGTATTCATCGTGCAGGAAGGGCAGACCGCGGTGATTACGACCTTCGGAAAGTTCACAGGTACCGCAAGTCCGGGTATGAACTGGCGTATTCCTTATCCTGTTCAGCAACATGAAATCGTTAATTTGTCGAAAGTGCGTACTATTGAAGTAGGGTACCGTTCATCCTCAAAGTCGAAGCAACCAAGAGAAGCATTAATGCTGACGGATGATGAGAATATCGTCGACGTGCAGTTTGCTGTGCAATACAAATTGAAGAGCGCTTCTGAGTTTTTGTTCAATAATCGTGATCAGGACGAAGATCTGATTCGCCAGGTGGCTGAAACAGCCGTCCGTGAGGTTGTCGGGAAGAATAAAATGGACTTCGTATTGTACGAAGGACGTGACAAAGTTTCTCTCGATGTGGCTTCATTAATGCAGCAGATTCTTGAGCGCTATCAGGCTGGTATTTTAGTGACGAATGTCACTATGCAGGGCGTGCAACCGCCCGAGCAAGTACAGGCGGCGTTCGATGATGCGGTTAAGGCTGGCCAGGATAAAGAGCGTCAGAAGAACGAAGGTCAGGCTTATGCGAATGAGGTGATTCCTAAGGCAAAAGGTGAGGCTTCCCGTATTATTCAGGAGGCCGAGGGCTACCGTGCAAAAGTGGTTGCCAATGCTGAGGGTAATGCATCCCGTTTCAAACAAGTGCTTGCCGAGTATCAGAAGGCGCCTGCCGTTACCCGTGATCGTATGTATCTGGAAACAATGCAGCAAATTTTTGCCAGCACCAGTAAGGTGATGATGGATAGTAAATCGGGAAATAACATGGTTTACATTCCGCTTGATAAGATGATGAACGGCCAGGAGGCTGTTAACTCCGGCAAGGCTGCCGCCGCGGTGCCCGGTGCATCACACGATCCAGTACAGGGCGTTGAAATTAAAGCACCGAAAGATGCTAGGGCGCGTGATGTTCGTGAGAGGGAGGGACGATAATGAATCGAGTGATGGTGGTATTGTCCGGATTTTTCCTGGCGCTGATTGCTTTGTCTTCGTCGGTATTTGTTGTTGATCAGAAATCATATGCGATTGTGTTTTCATTTGGTGAAGTGAAATCTGTCGTCAGTGAACCGGGGTTGCACCCTAAGTGGCCGCTTATTCAGAACGTTGTTTTTTTCGATAAACGCATTCTGACAATCGACTCATCTGAGGCTGATCGTTTTATTACTGCGGAAAAGAAAAATATCCTGGTCGATTCGTACGTGAAATGGCGCATTTCTGATCCGAAAGTATATTTCGTGAGTTTTGGTGATAAGAACCAGCGTGCGGAAGAGCGCCTTTCTCAAATCGTAAAAGCAGCACTGAACGAAGTCATCACTAAGCATTCTATTCGTGATGTTATTTCGGGTGAACGTGCGAAAGTGATGGACTCGATCAAGGCGCGTGTCAGTGAAGATGCTCGTCAGATTGGTGTGTCGATTATTGATGTTCGCCTGAAGCGTGTTGATTATGTCGAGCAGATTAATAACTCCGTTTATGATCGTATGCGTGCTGAGCGTACCCGTGTTGCTAATGAGTTGCGTTCAACCGGTGCGGCGGAGTCAGAGCAAATCCGTGCGGATGCAGATCGTCAGCGCATGGTGATTCTCGCGGATGCTAACCGTCAGTCTGAAGAGATTCGCGGTGCAGGTGATGCGGAAGCATCGCAGATTTACGCGCAGGCATTTGGTCAGAATCCGGAGTTTTATAAATTTTATAAAAGCCTGGAAGCCTACCGTTCAAGCTTTAAAAATAAATCTGACTTGCTGGTCGTCGATCCGGCATCTGACTTTTTCCGCTATTTCAAAGGTAGTGGTACAGCTGCACAACCGGCGAAGTCTAAGTAATTTTTCCTGATTGTTCTGATGCGGCGACCCATACTTTGTATGGGTCGCTTTTTGATTGTTTTTTCTGATTATTAGGTATTTGTCATGCCAACATGGCTGCTTCCTGAAAAAATTGCTGATGTATTGCCTTCTGAGGCGCGAAAAATCGAAGAGCTGCGCCGCAGTTTTCTGGACAGATTCCGCGTATATGGCTACGAAATGGTTGTGCCCCCGATGCTGGAGTATCTGGAGTCCTTGTTAACGGGTGCGGGCAAAGATATGGATTTGCGCACCTTTAAACTTGTAGATCAGGTTTCCGGTCGCAGCATGGGTATTCGTGCTGACATGACTACACAGGTTGCGCGAATTGATGCCCATTTGCTTAACCGTGCAAGCGTTACGCGGCTCTGTTACGCCGGTAGCGTGCTGCAAACGGAGCCTTCAGGCTTGCATGCAACCCGTGAGCCGTTTCAGATCGGCGCAGAAATATATGGCCACGCCGGGCTGGAGGCAGACGCTGAGATTCAGGAGCTGGTGTTGTCCAGTCTTGAGTTAATTGGTATGAAAGCCGTCAGAATTGATCTTTGCCACGTCGGTGTGCTGAAGGCAATTCTCCAGCTGGATCCGGTTGCTAAGCGGGATGAGGATATCTTGTTTTCTTTGCTGGAATCAAAGGATGTTCCGGGCTTGCAATCAATTTCTGTGGCATATGAGCCGGTGGTTCGTGACGCATTGCTGGCATTGCCTTCCCTGTACGGCGATCTGAGTGTGATTGAGAAAGCGGCGCAGATTTTGCCGCGTACGACAGGCATCCAGAATGCGTTAAATGACTTGCAATATCTGGGCGAAATTGCCGGAAAAGAGCACGTAACTGTCGATCTCTCGGACCTAAGAGGGTATCATTACCATAGTGGTGTAATGTTTAGCGTATTTGTGGATGGTTTGCCGAATGCTGTCGCCAGGGGTGGTCGTTATGATCATGTTGGCGAGGCGTTCGGTCGTGCGCGTCCGGCAACCGGCTTTTCGCTCGATTTGCGTGAGCTGGCACGTCTGATGCCGGTTGCTGAAAGAAAACCCGCCATTCGTGCTCCCTGGGGCAATGACCCTGCTTTGCGCGCCCGTATCCGGGAATTGCGTGATCAGGGTGAAATTGTGATTCAGGTGATGCCGGGGCACGAAAATGAGCAGGACGAATTCGAATGCAAGCAAAGTCTTGTTTGCAGCGAAGGTCAATGGATTCTTCAAAATGTGGACTAAGTAATGTCAAACTCGAAAAATGCAAAAAATGTCGTCGTCATTGGTACCCAGTGGGGCGATGAAGGTAAAGGTAAGATTGTTGACTGGCTGACCGATCACGCGGAAGGCGTTGTTCGTTTTCAGGGTGGTCACAATGCCGGTCACACACTGGTGATTGGCGGGCAAAAAACGGCACTGCAACTGATTCCTTCCGGCATTATGCGTCCGGGCGTGGCGTGCTACATCGGCAACGGTGTGGTGTTGTCTGTTCCGGATCTGATGCGTGAGATCGATAAGCTGGAAGCGAATGGCGTGGAAGTGGCTTCCCGTCTGAAGGTTTCTGAAGCCTGTCCGATCATCTTGCCTTACCACACTGCACTGGATGCAGCCCGTGAAGCTGCCCGTGGTGCAGCGAAAATCGGTACTACCGGCAAAGGTATCGGCCCTGCCTACGAAGATAAAGTAGCGCGCCGTGCGATTCGTGTTGCGGATTTGCTCAACGCAGAACGCTTTGCTGAAAAACTGAAAGAAAATCTGGATTATCACAACTTCGTGCTGACCAATTATCTGAAAGCACCTGCGGTCGACTTCCAGAAAACACTGGATGATGCACTGGCACTGGTTCCGCGTCTGCGTCCTATGGTGACTGATGTTTCCAGCGCTTTGTATGCAGCACACAAAGGCGGCTCTAACCTGCTGTTTGAAGGTGCGCAGGGTAGTCTGCTCGACGTCGATCACGGTACTTATCCGTTTGTGACTTCCAGTAACTGCGTCGCAGGTAACGCGGCTGCGGGTGCAGGTGTCGGTCCGAACATGCTGCACTACATCATGGGTATCACCAAGGCTTATACAACACGTGTTGGCTCTGGTCCGTTCCCGTCTGAGTTGCCAACTGATCAGGGTGTTGGTCACCATCTGGCCAGTGTTGGTCACGAATTTGGTACTGTTACTGGTCGTGCGCGTCGTTGTGGCTGGTTTGATGCAGCGTTGCTGCGCCGTTCCGTGCAAATCAACGGTGTTACCGGCATGTGCCTGACAAAACTGGACGTACTGGATGGTCTAGAAACACTGAAACTGTGCACTGGCTATACCGTGGACGGTCAGCCTGTAGATATTTTCCCTGTCGGTGCAGAAGAAGCGTCCCGCTGTGTTGCGGTATACGAAGAAATGCCAGGCTGGACAGATACAACTGTAGGTGCGAAATCTATGGAAGATCTGCCACTGAATGCGCGTAATTACATTAAGCGTATTGAAGAACTGGTTGGTGTGCCTGTTGATATGGTATCCACCGGCCCGGATCGCGAAGAAACGATCGTTCTTCGCCATCCATTTAACTAATAAGAAACAAGGAAAGATGAGATTGTTATGAGCTTACCAGACTCGACTGACAAGCATTTATGGGTATCCTGGGAGTCGTATAATCGCTCCATCGAGCAGCTTGCACTCAAAGTGCATGAGTCGGGCTGGCAGTTTGATCAGGTATTGTGCCTCGCGCGCGGCGGCTTGCGCCCGGGCGATGTGTTCTCCCGCATTTTTGACGTGCCACTGGCTATTTTGTCTACCAGCTCTTACCGCGCTGAAGCGGGTACCGTGCAGGGTGATTTGGATATCAGTAAGCACATCTCTATGAGCAAGGGTAGCCTGCAAGGTCGCATTCTGGTGGTCGACGATCTGGTGGATTCCGGTGTGACGCTGGAGCGCGTTCTGAAACATTTGCGCGAAAACTATCAGGGTGTTACGGAAGTGAAATCTGCGGTGATCTGGTACAAAGCCTGTTCAACCGTTGAGCCGGAATACTATCTGGACTACCTGCCAACCAATCCGTGGATTCATCAGCCGTTCGAAGAGTACGACAGTATTCGTCCGAATCAGCTGGCTGCCTGGATTAAAAAAGGTGAGCAATAATCTGACCTGTAACTGATCACCGGTTACACAAGGGTTCAAACGCCATTGCACTGATGTGCAATGGCGTTTTTTTATGTGCCTTCTTCTGTGTTGGGAGGAGTGGGGGAGAGGGCTAAGATAGGCTGAAAATGCCTTAAATGCGGAGTTCTGCATAGCGATCTGTCTGTCGTCGGCAGAAAGTCTGGCTCTCCGAAAGTAATGAATGCGGATTGCGGCATAGTCCTGAATGGATGGCGAGGTTCTGTGCGCGTGCGCTAGCTCTTTGTGTGGTAAATGGGTTGGGTAAGTATGTGTCTGGCGGAGGTTTGCAATTGGCTGGAATTTTTGGCTTAGCCTGATCTGCGATTCCGGTGGCGTGCAGCGTGTTCTGTGCTTGTGATGAGGCAACGACAACGTGGGGCGTAAAACGAAAAACCCGGTTAATTTGCATTAACCGGGTTTTGAATTTTGGTGCCCACGGAGGGACTCGAACCCCCACACCTCGCGGCACATGGACCTGAACCATGCGCGTCTACCAATTCCGCCACGTGGGCGACAGAAGACCGAGATTATAGGGGAGGATGAGGTAAAAAGCAAGATGCGCGAGGTGTGTGCGACTTTGCGGCGGTTAAATGCGCTTGCTGTGCCTGGGGCTGGTGTTCGGCTTGGCACAAAGCGGCAATTGCCGGGAAATATCCGACTCGGAAAGCGAAAAACCCGGTTAATTTGCATTAACCGGGTTTTGAATTTTGGTGCCCACGGAGGGACTCGAACCCCCACACCTCGCGGCACATGGACCTGAACCATGCGCGTCTACCAATTCCGCCACGTGGGCGACAGAAGACCGAGATTATAGGGGAGGATGGGGTAAAAAGCAAGATGCGCTAAGCCTGTGCGATTTTGTGCGGGTTTGCTGCGCTTGCGGCTGGTGTTCGGCTTGGCACAAAGCGGCAATTGCCGGGAAATATCCGGCTCGGAAAGCGAAAAACCCGGTTAATTTGCATTAACCGGGTTTTGAATTTTGGTGCCCACGGAGGGACTCGAACCCCCACACCTCGCGGCACATGGACCTGAACCATGCGCGTCTACCAATTCCGCCACGTGGGCGACAGAAGACCGAGATTATAGGGGAGGCTGGGGTAAAAAGCAAGATACGCTAAGTCTGTGCGATTTTGCGGCAGCTTATGCGCTTGCTGTGTTTGCGGCTGGTGTTCGGGTTGGTGTAAAACGGCAATTGTCGGGAAATATCTGGCTAAGAAAGCGAAAAACCCGGTTAATTTGCATTAACCGGGTTTTGAATTTTGGTGCCCACGGAGGGACTCGAACCCCCACACCTCGCGGCACATGGACCTGAACCATGCGCGTCTACCAATTCCGCCACGTGGGCGACAGAAGTCATACATAATAGCGGTTGAGATTCGTAAAAGCAAGTAAAAAGCGCGCAATGCTGCCGTGAGTGATAATTTTCCTTGCTAAATCAAGGTATTGGCGAACGATTGTGTTAGCACTTCAGGGCATGCTCCGTTAAACTAACGAAGTTTTATAAATTGCTCAGCCAGGAGATTTGTTCAGGCTGATGATCAGTCGCCATTGTTGCAACAGAAATGCAAACGCGAGTGCCGGATTTCCTGATGAAAACCGGATAAAACAACCTGATTAATTACAGAAAAGTATTCATTGAAAATATACGCATATCAAATACCAAGCCGTGAAGAGATTCTCGGCGTATTTCGCCAAACGCAGCAAGCATTGAGCCTTGCAGATCTGGGGCTTGCTCTGAACGTCAAACCCGAGGAGTTAGATGGCATGTCAAAACGACTAAGCGCGATGGAACGTGATGGCCAGGTACGACAAGACCGTCGTGGCCAGTTCAAACTGACTTCTCAGGATCACTTAATTTCTGGCCGGGTCAGCAGTCATCGCGAAGGCTACGGATTTTTGACGCCGGATGACGGCAGTGCCGATCTGTTCCTGCCGGAACGCGAAATGCAAAAGGTATTGCACGGCGACCGCGTGATGGCGCGCGTTGCAGGTGCGGATAAAAAAGGGCGTCTCGAAGGTTCTATCGTTGAAGTCACTGAGCGCGCCAATACCCACGTGGTTGGCCGTCTGCTGCAGGAAAACGGTGTGTGGCTGGTGGTGCCGGAAGATAAACGCTTTCAGCACGATATCCTGCTGGCAGAAACGCCGGCAAAAAATCTGGCCGGACAAATTGTCAGTGTCGAATTGCTGGAGCAGCCGAGCCGCTATGCGCAACCGGTTGGCAAAATTGCCGAAGTGCTGGGGGGTATTGATGATCCCGGTATGGAAATCGAAATTGCAGTGCGTAAATTCGGCGTGCCGCATGTGTTTTCCGATGCAGCACTGGATGCCGCCGCAAAACTGCCGGGCACCGTACAAAAGAAAGATTTAAAAGACCGCGTTGATCTGCGCGATATTCCGCTGGTAACGATCGACGGCGAAGATGCACGTGACTTTGACGATGCTGTCTATTGCGAACCGGTCAAACTGGGCCGTAACAAGGCTTACCGTTTGCTGGTGGCGATTGCCGATGTCAGCCATTATGTGAAGCCGGGGCAACCGCTGGATCGTGATGCTTTGCTGCGCAGTACTTCGGTGTACTTCCCGCGCCGCGT
Organism: Cognatundibacterium squillarum; assembly: GCF_014652435.1. Lineage (GTDB taxonomy): Bacteria > Pseudomonadota > Gammaproteobacteria > Burkholderiales > Burkholderiaceae_D > Undibacterium > Undibacterium squillarum. The sequence continues at coordinate 123,745 of NZ_BMYU01000008.1, read as the reverse complement.
GATTCCTATGCTGCCGGAAAAACTGTCGAACGGCTTGTGCTCGCTGAATCCGGATGTGGAACGCTTAACGCTGGTCTGCGACATGGTGATCACCAAAGACGGTGAAATGCACGGATATCAGTTCTATCCAGCGGTGATTCACTCTGCAGCACGTCTGACATACACCGAAGTTGCGGCGATTCTGGGGAACACCAAAGGCCCTGAAGCGGCTAAACGTTCAGCGATTGTGCCGCACTTGCAGCACTTGTATGAAGTATTCCAGGTCTTGCTGAAATCGCGTCAGGCACGCGGTGCGATTGACTTTGATACGACTGAAACCTACATCGTTTGCAACAGCGGTGGCAAGATCGAGAAGATTATTCCGCGCGTTCGCAACGATGCGCATCGTCTGATTGAAGAATGCATGCTGGCGGCGAACGTTTGCGCTGCCGATTTGCTGCAAACCTACAAGCATCTTGGTGTGTATCGCGTTCACTCCGGCCCGACTAAAGAAAAACTGACCACTCTGCGCAATTATCTGCGTCAGGTTGGTTTGTCGCTGCCGGGTGGTGACAGTCCAAAGGCTTCGGATTATGCTGAGCTGCGTAACAAAATCAAAGGCCGTCCGGACGAGCAATTGCTGCAAACCATGTTGCTGCGTTCTATGCAGCAGGCAATGTACAGCCCGGATAATCTGGGTCACTTTGGTCTGGCGTACGAGGCATACACCCACTTCACATCGCCGATCCGCCGTTATCCGGATTTGCTGACGCACCGCGCCATCAAAGCGATTATCGCCGGTGAAACCTATAAGCCGACCGGGATTGATCTGAGTCTGCTGAATACCGCGGTGCCGGTTGCCAAGAATTCGCGCAATGCCAAAGCGCCGGTGAAGCCGGAGAAAAAGCCGAAAAAAGGCCCGCCGGATGATCTGGAAATGTGGGAGTTGCTGGGTCTGCATTGCTCTTCGAATGAGCGTCGTGCCGATGAAGCATCGCGTGATGTCGAAAACTGGCTGAAGTGCTATTACATGCGCAATCGCCTTGGTGAAGAATTTCAGGGCACGATTACCGGTGTTACTCAGTTCGGTATTTTTGTGCAGCTCGATGAAATCTTTGTCGAAGGCATGGTGCATATCACTGAGCTGGGTGCAGATTACTTCCAGTTCGATGAAGCCCGCCACGAATTACGCGGCGAACGCACAGGTAAGCGTTATCAGTTGATGGATAAAGTGCAGATCCAGATCAGCCGTGTCGATCTGGATTCGCGCCGTATTGATCTGGCACTGGCCGGTGCCAGCGCAGCGGCCGTCGGTCGTCGCGGCGAACGCCGTCCTGAAAAGAAACGTACGGATGAAGATGAAGGCTGGTTTGTTCCGAACAAACAAAAAGCCCAGACGCCGAAAAAAGCTGCAGTCGCAGCGCCGGCAGAAAAGTCCCGCCCTGCCAAGGGCAAAGCACCGGCTTCACCGGTCAGTAAGAAAAAAGCAGTGGCACGTTCATCCTCTGCGAAAAGTGGCCGCAAACGCCGCTGATCCTCTTTGCGCGGTGGCATGGATGCCACCGCCAGTCTTAAGAAAGTATTGTCATGAAAAGTAAATTTACCTTCGGCTTTCACGCCGTTACTTCCCGTATTCGTTTTGAAGCGTCGTCTGTGGATGAGTTGTACATTGATGCCGAGCGCCACGACCGCCGCATGAGCGATTTGCTGCAGGTGGCAAAAGCCGCTGGTGTGCGCGTGATTCATGCTGACGATCAGCGTTTGTCTGCCATGGTGGGTACCCGTCGCCATCAGGGCGTTGTGATCAAAGCTGCGCCGGTATCGCTGGCACGCACGCTGGATGAATTGCTGGATGCAGTAGAAGGTCCGCCATTGCTGCTGGTACTGGATGGTATTACCGATCCGCACAATCTGGGTGCCTGCCTGCGTGTTGCAGACGGCGCCGGTGCACACGCGGTGATCGCACCGAAAGACCGTGCTGTCGGCCTGAACGCAACCGCCGCCAAAGTCGCCAGCGGTGCAGCAGAAACTATGCCTTACATCACCGTCACTAATCTGGCACGTACACTGCGCGAATTGAAAGAGCGCGATATCTATGTCATCGGTACATCCGATGACGCAGAAAAAACTATCTATCAGGCGGATATGAAAATCGGTACTGCGCTGGTGATGGGTTCGGAAGGCGAAGGTATGCGCCGCCTGACGCGCGAAACCTGCGATTATCTGGTCAACATTCCGATGATGGGATCGGTAGAAAGCCTGAACGTTTCCGTCGCTTCCGGCGTTTGCCTTTACGAGGCACGTCGCCAGCGTCTGTAAGCGCCTGCCGTGCATTCCGGCAGCAAAAACCGGAATGCATTACTATTGTCGTTTTCCGAATATCGAATTCCCTCTGTTTATGTTGTTCAGCCAATTGCGCGAAGATATCGCCAGTATCATCCAACGTGACCCCGCCGCCCGTAACGCCTGGGATGTGATCACGTGTTACCCCGGCTTTCAGGCCATCCTGATGCACCGCTGGGCAAACTGGTGCTGGAAACGCGGCTTAAAATGGCTGGCACGTTTCATCTCGCATGTGGCGCGTGTGCTGACCGGTATCGAAATCCATCCGGGCGCCACCATCGGCCGCCGCGTATTTATCGATCACGGTTTCGGTGTGGTGATTGGTGAAACAGCGGAAGTCGGCGATGACTGCACGATTTATCAGGGCGTTACGCTCGGCGGCACGTCGCTGACACGCGGTGCAAAGCGCCACCCGACGCTGGAATCCGGCGTGATTGTCGGTGCCGGTGCCAAAGTGCTGGGCGGCTTTACAGTCGGGCAGGGCGCGAAAATCGGCTCGAATTCCGTCGTGTTAAAACCCGTGCCTGCAGGCTGTACCGCCGTCGGTAATCCGGCGCATATCATCCGCAAAGAAACCGCCTCCGCAGACTCCGGCAGCGCCCAATTGTTTGCAGCTTATGGCGTCACCCAAAGCATTGATGATCCGGTCGCTAAAGTGTTGCATAAACTGATCGACCACGCGGTTTCTCAGCAAGAGCAAATCGAAAAACTGACAGCGCTGATTGAACAGGCCGGTATCCGCTGCGAAGAAATGCCCGCCTGCGAAAAGCTGAATATTGATCAGATCAACAGTCTGGTGGATTAAGCGCCGGTCAGCTGAACCAGTTAGCATCAAAAAATGAACGCCGTTTTCCTTGGGGAGAACGGCGTTTTTTTGTTTTTGTGGCGGATGTCTGGGCTTTTGCTGTACCTCCCCCAGAAAACCCCTAAAAACACCCCAAATGCGGATTCCGGCACACCGATCCGGCGGTCGTCGGCAGAAAGTCTGGCTCTTGCAAATGATCAGATGACGATCGCTGCACAATGACGGTTGCGCTGACGGGCTTACAGCTGGCCCAGTGCGATGTGCTGGTTCAGGGCGCGGCGGATGGCGGGGATCAGTTCGCTGGCAGTCAGGCCGACCGGGCCGGTGCCGTTCAGGCATAAGTCATCCGCGGCGGTGCCGTGCAGCCAGCAGGCGAGGCAGGCTGCATCCCACGCAGTTAAGCCTTGCGCCAGCAATGCGCCGCACAGGCCTGCTAATACGTCGCCGGTGCCGCCGGTGGCCAGCGCAGGATTGCCGCTGGTGTTGATGCGGTACTGGGCATTCCCCGGCTGGCACAGTACGCTGCCTGCCCCTTTGAGAATAATCACGGATTGATAGCGGTGCGCCAGTTCGCTGGCGGCGGCGATGCGGTCTGCCTGTACTTCAGCGACTGTCCAGTTCAGCAGTCGTGCAGCTTCCAGCGGGTGCGGGGTCAGGATTTTTTCAGCGGTATGCTGTTGCAGCGCCGATTGCAGCGGCGTTTGCTGTGCTAGCAGATTCAGCGCATCAGCGTCCAGAACCATGGTGTGGTTTGCGGCAATCAGGCGTGCCAGTTCAGTTGCCGCGCTGTCAGACTGGCCCAGTCCGGGTCCGGCGACGATGATTTCTTTTTGCAAAACGTGCTGTTGCAGCGGGCGGCACATCAGTTCGGGGTGCAGATAGTCTGTTGCAATCGCTTCCAGCATGCCTGCATACACGCGTCCGGCTCCGCTGAACAGGGCAGTGCGGGCGGCCAGCAGCACGGCGCCGCTCATACCGGCAGCGCCACCGGCAATCAGTACATCACCGAAACTGCCTTTGTGGCTGTTACCAGCCCGTTTGGGCATCGCAGGCAGGGTATTTGCGCAGTTCAGCACACCGGTTTCCCGGACGTCGGCAGAAACACTGGCTTCCAGAAAATCGATGATGACGTGTCCTGCATAGTCTTTGGCATCGGCGGTGTGCAGGCCGGGCTTGTTGCCGAGAAAGCTCAGCGTGTGGCTGGCACGTATGGCAATGCCTTGTGTACCGCCAACCACGGCACCGGTGTCGGCGCTGAGCCCGCTCGGTATATCCAGCGCTATCACCGGAATTCTTTGCAATTCGCTGGCGCGGTTGACGGCGCGGATCAGATCTGCGGCAAGGCCGCTGACCGGGCGACTCAGACCGATGCCGAACAGGCCGTCGATGATCAGCTGATATGGAAAATAGCCATGTACGGCGGTTAGTTGCTCTGCCTGTATGCGGCGCGCGCTGCTGTGGCTGCAGCGTTGCCAGCTGGCCTGACTGTCGGCAGATAAGGCACCGGACAGCAAGGCGCAAATATCGACGCTGTAACCGGCACTGGCCAGCATGGCGGCCAGCAGCGCGGCGTCGCCGCCGTTGTCTCCCGGTCCGGCCAGTATCAGCACGGCGCCGGGTTCCGGCATCAGCGTTGTGACCAGACGCATTGCTGCGGCGGCAGCACGTTCCATCAGGCTGACCGGTGCTTGCTGGTTATCGCTGGCTTGCTCCATTGCCCGTATCGCAGAAACCGGATAAAGGCGCAAATGGGCAGCCGGAATCAAAGGGTAGGGCATAGGTGCTCCGTCAGGGTTTGGGTGGTGGTGGCGGCTGATTGGCGATGCGCGGGTTGCCGCCGTCGCTCATATGGCTGAGGCCGCTGCCGATCAGTTGCTGGATCGGCGTGGTCAGATACGGCATCAGCAGCGTCAGCACTAAAAAGCCGACGCTGATGGTAATCGGAAAGCCGATACCGAAAATATTCAGCTGCGGTGCGGCGCGCGTCAGAATACCAAGTGCGATATTGGTGATCAGCAGGGCAGCGACGATAGGCAAAGACAGCTTCACACCAGCGATGAAAATCTGCTCTCCCCAGACTGCAAGCCGGTAAAACGCGAAGCCTTGCCTCACATCGGTGGTGACCGGGATTTTCTGGAAACTTTCAACAATGGCGGTAATGATCGCCAGATGCCCGTCTGCCACAACGAACAGCAGAGTACTGGTCAGTACCAGAAACTGCGCAATCGCCGATGAGCGGCCGTGGGTTTGTGGGTCGAAAAAGGTGGCAAACCCCAGACCCATCGTCATACCGGCAATCTCGCCCGCCATTTCAATGCCGGCGAATACGACACGCATCACAAAGCCCATGGCTAGGCCAATCACCAGTTGCTGCGCAGTGATGACCATGCCTGACAGCGAAACCGGATCAACCTCTGGCATTTTGGGTAGCATGGGGCTGACGACCATCGCAACAGAAACACCCAGCATCAGCTTGATGCGCATAGGGATGGTGCTGTTGCCGAAAGGCGGCGCAATCGCCAGTACACCGAGGATGCGGGTCAGCGGCCATAAAAAGCCGGTGACCAGTTCGATCAGTGTCTGGCTGGAAATGCTGATCATACCGGGATCAGCCCGCCATCGTGGCGATGCCGGTGATCATTTGCCGCATGTAATCGAGCATGATGGTCAGCATCCACGGGCCGGCAATAATCAGCGTAATAAAGATGGCGACCAGTTTCGGAATGAACGACAGCGTGGTTTCATTAATCTGCGTTGCCGCCTGAAAAATACTGATAATCAGACCAACCGCCAGCGCCACCAGCAGCAGCGGCGCCGACACCATCAGCATGACTTCCATGGCCTGGCGTCCCATATTCATGACGGTATCAGGAGTCATGTCATTCCTCAGTAAAAGCTTTGCGCCAGCGAGCCGATTAACAACTGCCAGCCATCCACCAGAACAAACAGCATCAGTTTGAACGGTAAAGAAACAATGGAGGGCGACACCATCATCATACCCATCGACATCAGGACACTGGCGACCACCATATCAATAATCAGAAACGGGATAAAAATCGCAAAACTGATCTGAAACGCGGTTTTCAGTTCACTGGTCACGAAGGCCGGTACCAGAATACGCAACGGCACTTGTTCAGGGCCTTGCAATGCCGGTGTGCCGGACAGTTTGACGTACAGCGCCAGATCGCTCTGACGGGTTTGCCGCATCATGAATTCTTTCAACGGCATTGCGCCTTTTTCCATGGCCTCGGTCATGGTGATTTTGTTTTCCGAGAACGGCTGATAGGCATCAGTATAGATTTTGTCGAACACCGGCCCCATCACAAAAAATGTCAGAAACAATGCCAGACCAACCAGAACCTGATTCGGTGGCGCTGACTGTGTACCAAGCGCCTGACGCAGCAGCGACAGCACGATGATGATGCGGGTAAATCCGGTCATCATCAGTACCGCTGCCGGAATAAAACTCAGTGAAGTCAGAAACAGCAGGGTCTGAATACTGAGCGAGTAATTTTGTCCGCCGCCACCGGCAGGCGTGGAAGTGATCGCCGGCAGTGCCTGGGCGAATGCCGCTTCCGGCAATGCCAGCATTGCAGCAATTACCGCAAAACCTGCAATACCCGTTGCGCAGGATTTCAGGACAGATTTCATTTGCTGCTCCTTGTATCCTGTTGCTCTGCGCGTTTGGCGATTCTGGACTGTAACCAGCTCTGAAACGCGGTGCCGTTTGACGGTGTTCCGTTTTGCAGCAAGTGTTCCTGGCGTGGCAAGGATTCCAGACGTGAAATCTGCGTTGGCGTGACGCCGAGAACCAGCCACTGATCACCGATTTCAACGACCATGATTTTTTCGCGCTGACCAAGATGCAGGCCGCCGATCACCTTCATGCCCAGTTGCTGCTGACCCTGCAGCGGGGAAACGCGTTTCATCACCCATGCCAGTGCCAGCATCAGGGCAATCACGAATAACAGCGCGAGCATGATTTGCAGAAAACCGGTTGCCGGTGTGCTGACTGCTTCAGCAGCAAAAACGGACTGGCAGGTGAGGGCCAGTCCGCTGAAAGTAAGTATTGAAGGTAATTTCATCGGTTGAGTTTACGTATCCGTTCAGCCGGTGTAATGATATCCGTCAGGCGGATACCGAATTTGTCATTCACAACCACGACCTCACCCTGCGCAATCAGACAGCCATTGACGAGCACATCCATCGGTTCACCCGCCAGACCGTCAAGCTCTACCACCGACCCTTGTGCCAGTTGCAGCAGATTTTTAATCGCGATTTTGGTGCGGCCCAGTTCAACGGTCAGCTGAACCGGAATATCCATAATGAAGTCGATATCGTTCTGCGTTTCTGCATGAACCGACTTCGCGCTGAAGTCCTGAAACAGTGCCGCAGTCGGCTCTGCTTTCGGGGCAGATGATGGTGCAGATGCGGCAGCAGCAGCGGCTTCGGCACGCTCCTGTTCCGCAATGGCGGCGCTCCAATCATCATCCGAGATTGTATCTCCGCTTTCATCCATGATTCTCTCCTTGTATAACTTCCTGTACGCTGGAACTCAGTAATTTATCGACTTTCAGCGCATATTGTCCGTTTGAGACGCCGTACTGGCATTCGATTACCGGCGTACCGTCGACTTTTGCGGTAATGATTTCCGGCACATGCACGGGAATGATGTCGCCGACTTTCATGTTCAGCAAATCGCCGAGTGTGACCCGTGCGGTTCCGAAGTCGGCAATCATCTCTACTTCTGCAATCTGAATCTGCTGCGTCATCAGACGCACCCAGCGTTTATCCACTTCCAGCGTTTCACCCTGCAGACTACTAGTCAGCAAATCGCGAATGGGTTCAATCATGGAGTAGGGCATGCAGATATGCATTTCACCGCTTACCGGGCCTAATTCGATGGTAAATGTAGTTGAAACAACGACTTCGTTTGGTGTTGCAATATTTGCAAACTGGGTATTCATTTCTGAACGAATATATTCAAACTCTACCGGATATACCGGTTCCCAGGATTTGGAATAAGTTTCAAACAGAATTTCCAGAATACGATGAATAATCCGCTGTTCTGTCTGTGTAAAATCACGGCCCTCAACACGGGTGTGAAAGCGGCCATCGCCGCCAAACAGATTATCGACCAGCAAAAATACCAGCCCCGGGTCCATGACGATCAGGGCTGTGCCGCGCAGCGGCTTCATGTGAACCAGATTCAGATTGGTCGGAACGACCAGGTTACGGATAAATTCGCTGTATTTGGAAACGCGTACGGTGCCTACGGAAACTTCAGCACTGCGACGTAAAAAATTGAATAAACCAATGCGCACCAGACGGGCAAAACGCTCGTTGATGATTTCCAGCGTTGGCATACGGCCACGGACAATCCTCTCCTGTGTGGCAAGGTTATACGGACGAACGCCGGAGTTATCCTCCTGAGACATTGCGTCATCGGTATCACCGGTAACACCTTTCAGAAGGGCATCGACTTCTTCCTGCGAGAGAAAATTGTCAGACATGGCTTATTGAACTACAAAAGAGGTGAAATACACACCGGTGACTTTCTGGTGATCACCTTTCGGTACAAACGGATCAGAAACTTTTTCAATAATTTCTTCTACCAGCTTATCTTTACCTTCCTGCGATAAAACTTCGTCAGCCTGCTTACTGGACAGCAAAAGAATAATGCGGCTCTTTACCTGCGGCATATTATTTTTAATTGCCGCGGCAGTTTCGTCACCTTCTACTTCCAGGCTCATGGTGAGTTGCAGATATTTATCACCGTCCGTAGATTGCAGATTGACCGTAAACGGATCGAGATTGACGAATACCTTCGGTTTCGCGACTTCTTCTTTGTGCTCAGCTTCTTTTTTGCCGCCTTTTTTCATCAGGAAAAAAGCTGCACCACCACCGCCCGCACCCAGCACCACCAGCGCTGCCGCAATGATGATGATTAGTTTCTTTTTCGATTTTCCCGCGCCGGCAGGTGCTTCTTCAGCGCCTTTCGCAGCTTTGGCAGGTGCCTTTGCCATGATCTTCCTTTCTTAGCTCATCAGAGACTGTTCAGATAGTGTAGTAGATTGTCGGATCTTACAGACCGCAGAAAACAGCAGGAAACCGGTGCTTATTCCTGTTTTACCTTAATTGCCACCGGTGTTTACTGTCATTATCCGCTATTATTCCTTGTCTCTTATTCTACCCGTACCACCTCCTGCTTTTCCAGCTGATCTGTTACACAAACATGTCAACGCCGCCTTGGCGCTGGTTTTGCGCACGCTGTACGGCGATGTCGGGTGTACCGCCGTTGCTTTCGCTATTCACTGACGCGGAACCATTTTGGCGCGTGGTGCCGGTGAACTGCGCTTGCTGTTGAGGCTCTCGTTGCCCGTCACTGAATGCAGTTTGCACATTTACCTGATTCAACTGGTAACCAGCCTGACTCATCATTTCCTGTAAGCGTGGCACAGATGCTTCCAGCGCCTGTTGTACTTGCGCTGAGCCGGTCACGAAAGTTGTGCTTAACTGATCGCTTTGCAAGTCCAGTACGACCTTCAGCGGTCCAAGCTCCGGAGGATTCAGTTCCAGTTCAGCAGTTTTCATTTGTTCTGCGCTCATGCGCAGCATGTGCTGACCGATTGCAGTATTCCAGCCATCGTTACCGACTTTCACCGGAATACGGTTGGGCTGCGTAATTTGCTGGCTGGCAGTTTGGAAAGTCTCAGACGTACGTATTGCGTCCCCAAAACTACGGATTGTATTTGCTGCGGATTCAGTCGTCGCATCGCCGGATCGTGAATTAACCTCGGTTTTCGGTATTCTGAACTCATCGAGCATCGTACGGAACTTGTTTTCCAGCGGCGTTGGTGCTGCTTCAGCTTTCACAGCCGCCTGTGCTTCAGTGCCGTCAGTTTTTTCCGTATCGGACCGGCGTTTCAGTGCGATATCAGCAGATTGCGCTGTGCTTCGGTCAGCGGCTTTTTTCTGCGCAGAAGCTTCGGTTCCGGATGCATTAGTGAATGCCCGCACAACTTCAGCTTGCAAATTACTGTTTGTTTGTGTCGGAATGTTTGTAATTGCTGTCGGGGCAGCTTGTTCTGCCAGTTTATTTTGTTGCTGGTTCAGTTCCGGTAACGTAAAGCTGCTTTGTGCCTGTGTAGGTTGAACAGAGGCTTGTCCTGAAATGCTTTGTACCTGAACACTACTGCTATTCAGAGGGCTGCCCTGGCTTGTTGTTTCAGTATCATCATTACGCTGTGAACGATGTCGGTCAACTGTGTTGTCCAGACGGTTACGCGCATCTGATTTCGGGTCTGCAGTAACCTGCGTACCGGGATCTGTGCCAAAGCTGACAGCCGGATCGGCAGATTGCTTCAATGGATCCGCGGTCACCTGAACTCCCGGGTCTGAGCCAATGTTCATCTCTGAATGAGAGGTCGGTGGTAAAGGATCTGCAGTTACCGCAGTTCCCGGATCAATATTGTTTTTTGTTTCGTCTCCGGACGGTGGCTTAACCGGGTCGGCGTGCATCCACTGCAACGCCAGTAACATTGTACTGACGTCGCCGGACGCAGTAGCTTCGTCGTCATTCTTTTTCCTGACAGGCAAGCTTGTGTCAGTGGTGTCAGCCATAATTTTTCCGGTACCGATGTTGTCACTATTTTCAGTATTCGGTTTCAGCGGATTAATCTGTACATTTTTGTCGCGAAGTTTGCCAGCAGGAGCGCTAATGTCATCCTGATTGCTGCGGTAATTCAGGTTTTGCGTCGCGACAATATCCTTTTTAGCATCAAAGTTCGCCGACTTAGAATCTGACGATTGCGTTTTGAGTGAGGAAATTGTTTTATCGTCGTTTCCGACCGCATCAATGGTTGATTTTTGTGATTTGGTATTTGCCAATGCTCTGGCAAACTGCTGTCCGAATCCCTGGTTTAATTCACTCTTTTGAGCGGATTTGCTTTTGAGGGCATTTGTGCCGTCAATCATATTTGCTACTGTCAGGATCGGTGTCATGATGCTAACCGTTTCTTAATTTGTTGAGATAAGACCTGGATGCAAAGTCATCAGTCTGTTTTTGGTCTCGCTTGGCTTCTTTCTGTTGCTGCGCGGTGTCTGCACGGTTTTTCAGGGTCTGGTAAGACAGTCGTCGCTTTTCAATTGCCTGCCAGTTGCTTTTCGCAAGCTCAACGCGTCGCTCTGCATCTCTGACCACCATCTGCTGTCCGTTGACTGCTTCATCCAGTTTCGCAATAAAAGCATTAAAATTCGAAAATTGTGAAATCGTTAACCCATCGGCAGCCATGTTTTGCAGTTTTGCTTCATAATCACTGCGGTACTGCAGTAACAGATTCAGTTTGCTGATGGTATCTTCATGGGCACTGATTGCTTTACCCAGCACCTTTGCTGCCTCATCAGCATCTTTTTCCGCCAGCTCAATCAGCGTCGCAATTGCAGATTGTTGTGCCATCGTTTTTTCAGTCTAGCCTGGTTTCTGCTGTTTCTATCCTTCGAACAGAGCCTGAAGTTCCCCCAAGCTCTGCGTTATGCCGGATCGCTCATGAATGCCTTGTTGCAGGAAAGCGGTAATTCTCGGATAAAGCCGTATCGCCTCGTCAACCTGCGGATCTGATCCCGGTACATAGGCACCCACGCTGATCAGGTCGCGGCTGCGTTCATAGCGCGAATACAATTGCTTGAGCTTGCGTGAAAGTTGCTGATGATCGGGTGTGGTAATGCTGTGCATTGCCCGGCTGATCGATTGTTCAATATCAATTGCCGGATAGTGACCACTTTCAGCAAGGCGTCTGTTGAGAACAAAGTGACCGTCAAGAATCGCACGTGCAGAGTCTGCAATCGGATCCTGCTGATCATCGCCCTCGGTCAGGACAGTGTAAAAAGCAGTAATTGATCCACCACCTTCTTTTCCGTTACCAGCACGTTCAACCAGAACCGGCAATTTTGCAAAAACGGAAGGTGGATAGCCTTTCGTTGCAGGTGGTTCACCGATAGCCAGTGCAATTTCCCTCTGTGCCATGGCATAGCGGGTCAGCGAATCCATAATCAGCAGAACGTTCAATCCCTGATCACGGAAAAATTCCGCAATTGTTGTCGCATACGCCGCACCCTGAAGTCGCAGCAGTGGCGGGGCATCGGCAGGTGCAGCAACAACGGCGGATCTCGCAAGTCCTTCTTCGCCAAGAATCTGCTCGATAAACTCTTTAACCTCGCGTCCCCGTTCGCCGATGAGTCCGACAACAATCACATCTGCTTCAGTGTAACGGGCCATCATGCCCAGCAATACGCTCTTACCAACACCGGAACCGGCGAACAGGCCAAGACGCTGACCACGACCGACGGTCAGCATGGCATTAATTGCACGTACGCCGACATCCAGTGTGTCTTTGATTGGGGCGCGCTCCAGTGGGTTATAAATGCGTGCACCCAATGGTGCGCTGACTGACTGATCGAGCGGTCCGTGCTGATCAAGCGGTCTTCCGTTACCGTCAACAACGCGCCCCAGTAATTGAAAACCGACAGGTAGTTTTCGTGTACGGTCAATTTGTTTTGCACCGGATCCACCGGATTTCGTGACCGGTTGCTCAGGAAAGACCGGTGCACCGGGTGTAACCCCACCCAGATCTGAATGCGGCATCAGGAATAATTTGTCGCCGTCAAAACCGACGACCTCTGCATCAATCGACTGATCTGCGGCAAGATGTACGCTGCAAGCACTTCCAACGGGCAGGCGCAAGCCGACGGCTTCCATTACCAGTCCTGTGACTTTGGTAACCCGTCCTGCAATCGTGGCACCTTCAACCTCGTCGAGTTGCCGCCTTGTCGACTGTATCAGATTGCTCCAGCGTTCATTGACAGTATTCATGGTGCGCCTGCAGCATTCATACTGTGGTGAATAGCAGCCTGTACCTGCTGCCATCGGGTTTCTATGCTGGCGTCAATCACATTACTGGGAGTTTCAATGACGCATCCGCCTCTGCTCAGGTTAGGGTCTGCAACCACGCGCCATCCGAGTTGCTGAATACCATGCAGCAATGCTTCGCTGACTTGTGTCGCATCATCAGGATTTACCTGAATTTCGATATTTTTTTGTGTGACCGGAATTTGCGCGACTGCATCCCTCACCACCGGAAGAATAGATTCCGGATTCAGCTGAAGACTGGTTTTCAGAATCATTTCTGCGATATCCAGACTGAGTGCAAGAATGTCTTTTTCTGCCTGCAAAGTAAATGCACTGAACTGTTGCGACATATTTTCAGCAAGTGCCTGTAGGGCTTGCTGTTCCGCTGCAATGGTTTCCTGCAATTCTTTATATCCCGCGTCACGGCCTTCGATCAGGCCTTGCTCATAAGCGCTGCGATATGCATCTTCGTATGCTGCCTGACGTGCTTGTTCGCGAATTGCATTCAGCTCTTCTTCTGTGACAGCAGGCGGCGCAGGTTCGGGTTCCGGCTCCGCAAACTGCTGGGCTGGCTCACTGGTGATCGAGGACAGCACTTCCGACTGCGTTGCTGTTGATATTGCAGGTTGACCGAAGCCGGTGAATTCCCATTTGCGGAAAACACCCGGCGATGGGTCTCGGATAATATTAGACATAAGCGTCATCGCCTTTTGAACCCAGCATGATCTGACCCTCATCCGCGAGGCGGCGTACAACAATCAGAATCTGTTTCTGCTGCGTTTCAACTTCAGAAAGTCTGACAGGGCCTTTAGACTCGAGGTCTTCTCGCATCATTTCCGCTGCACGGGCAGACATATTGCGGAAAATCTTTTCACGCATTTCCTGGCTTGCACCTTTCAGTGCAACGATCAGAGAATCAGACTGAACTTCGCGCAGCAATAGCTGAATGCCTTTGTCATCGATATCCATGATGTTGTCGAAGACAAACATTTCATCCATGATCTTCTCAGCCATGTCATTGTCGTACTTGCGCAGATTGTCCATAACGGAAGCTTCATTTTCTCCGCTCATAAAGTTCAGAATTTCCGCAGCAGCGCGCACGCCACCAATCGATTTTTTCTTCAGACTTTCATTGCCTGTTAACAGTTTTGTTAAGACGTCGTTCAGTTCCCGCAAAGCGGTCGGCTGAATGCCGTCCAGTGTTGCGATCCGCAATACAACATCATTCCTGAGACGCTCAGAGAAATGATTCAGGATTTCACAAGCCTGATCACTTTCAAGGTGAACGAGAATAGTGGCGATAATTTGCGGATGTTCATTCTTGATCAGGTCAGCAACAGACTGTGCATCCATCCATTTCAGACTTTCAATGCCGCTGGCATCCTTACCACCGAGAATCCTGTTCAGCAGCGATGAAGCCTTGTCGTCACCCAGTGCTTTTGTCAGAACATTGCGAATATAGTCATCTGAGTCAAGGCCGACAGATGAACTCATATCGGCCTCAGACTTGAATTCTTCGAGGACTTTCGCAATTTTTTCATGCGGGATCGGACCAATCGTTGCCATGGTGGCACCGATTTTTTGAACTTCACGCGGGCCAAGAAACTTCATGACTTCCGCAGCGCCATCCTCGCCTAAAGCCAGCATAAATGTTGCGGCTTTTTGTACGCCATCATCACTCATTGTTCACCCATTTCTTAATAACCTGCGCCACAATTTTCGGATCTTTCATCGCCAGTTCTCTGGCAAGTGCAAGGTTCTGCTCGTAAATCGATTGTGGTTTGTGGCCTTCTTGTGCATCCATGCCGTCACCGGATAATTCGACCACTGATCCGTCATCATCAATGTCGGCGCCATCTTCTTCAGCCGCCGCTTTGCGTTCTTCTTCCTCTGCCTTGGCTGCCGCTTCTGCTGCGAGTTTAGCCTCGGTTTCTGCTTTTGCCTTCGCTTCTTTTTCCGCCTTCTCTTTCGCAAGGTCTCGTCCCATCATTTTATAGAGGATAGGGCGCAGGTATCCAAAGAACAGGTAGGCAAAAGCGATTGCCATCAGCAGATATTTACCAAGCTCTTTTGCGATAGTCAGCATCTCCGGCTGTTTCCACAGCGGTGTATCCACCGTCTCTTTTTCATCCGGGATAAACAGGCTGTTCGCAACACTTATAGAGTCGCCACGGTCTTTGTTGTAACCCATTGCCTCTCTTGCCAGAGCGGTGATTTGTTCTTTTTCCTGATCTGTCAGAGGACGCGGAGTGCTTTTGCCGTTTTTGTCGACTTCATTTTTGTAATTGACGACAACAGCAACCGTCAGTCGTTTTACGCCACCCATCGCTTGCTGGGTATATCGCACTGTTTTATCGACTTCGTAATTCACAGTCGAATCTTTATGTACGACACCGTTCGCCGCCGCCCCCGAGGCTGTTGTAGCATTCCCGGTGACCAATGGCGCGGTCGCAGGGGCGGGTGGCTGATTGGTCAGCGCACCCGGTACACCGGACGGGCCATCGTTTTTGTTGTAAACCTCACTCGACTGCTGGCTGCGTATGGCAGATGCCTCAGGAGGTGAATTGGGGCGATAGCTTTCAGCGGCTTGTTCAGAGCGTGAGAAGTCAATATCTGCAGTTGCTTGTGCATGCACATTATTCGTACCGACTATCGGGGCAATAATCGATTCAACCCGCTTTACAATGCCTTCTTCATAGTCTTTGATGTATTTGAGTTGAGCCGGATCCAGTTTATTTTTTTCCTGATTCGCCGCAAGTCGTGCCGGGTCGGATAACAAATTTCCATTTTGGTCAACAATAGACACATTTGCGGTTGGCAGATCCGGGACACTGCTGGCAACCAAATGCACAATTGCACTGACTTGCGGAATATCGAGATTGCGGCCTGGATAAAGATTCAGCAATACAGATGCAGTTGGTTTTTGCTGATCTCGGATAAAGACGGATTGTTTCGGAATGGCAAGGTGAACCCGGGCTGTTTGTACGGATGCCAGCGCCTGAATTGAACGGGCAAGCTCGCCTTCAAGAGCGCGCTGGAAATTTACTTGCTCCAGAAACTGGGAAATGCCGAGTTTCTGATTTTCCATTAGTTCAAAACCAACATTGCCGCCTTTTGGTAAGCCTTGCGATGCCAGTTTAAGGCGAGCGTCATGCACTTGTGCTGCGGGCACAAGGATGGCGTTACCTGTTTCTGAGTATTTATACGGGACGTTCATTTGCTGTAACGAGGCGACAATTGCGCCTCCGTCACGGTCGTTGAAGTTCGAAAATAACACTTTGTAATCGGGCTGCTGGCTCCACAGCCAGATACCCGCCATCAGAGCAACAACCAGTGCTGCTCCTCCGGATAGCATTGCCATCCGGATACCTGGCGTCTGGCGAATCCCGAAAATTTTCGGCGTTTCGTCAGGAGTTTCTTGCATTTGCTCCGGAGAAATACTTGTATCAGCCGTTGCCATTATTCACCTCATTTACCGTGAGTATTGTCATTATTTTACGTGCTCGTCAATTCGTTGCCGGTGCTGCTATCAGCGCTATATGCCGACTCTTACCCGTTACCCACATTTTGTACCAAATGCGGTTTTTGAATGCCGCGATAAAGGAGGTAATTACCTGTTTATTCCTCTGAATAAGAAAAAAAGAACCTGATAACTTATCGTTCAGAAAACCGCAATTTGATACGTAGCGGCAGTTCTGAACAATCAGGAGCGACAATGTCGATAAATGGTATAGACCGCAGTCAGATCACGGCGATGATGGCGCAAATCCGTGCAGCTGCTGCAAAGATGGAAGGCGTACAGCCGCCTGTTCGAAATACTGTAACGCCGGCTGAGGCACCGAAAATTGATTTTGCTGAAGCCCTGAAAGCTTCACTTGATCAAGTTAACAGTGCTCAGAGTGCATCGAAAAAGCTAGGCGAACAGTTTGCTCTGGGGGATGACAAAGTCAGTTTGTCAGATGTTATGATCTCGGCGCAAAAAGCGAGTATTTCGTTTCAGACTACTGTGCAGGTGAGAAATAAGCTGGTATCTGCATATCATGACATTATGAATATGCAGATTTGACGTATTTAACGAATGCCATTCAGGCGCGAGTTCCGCTCGCGCTCAAGTTTCATAATGTAGCGCTGTACGCCACTCAGTACCGAGTTGGAAAGATTGATGAACTGACAGCCGATACGACGGTTGGTTTTTCCGTTCAGTAATACTAGCTCCTGAGAATTTCTGATTTGCAAAGTCACAGTGATGGGTCCGGTGCTTGGTAAATCCAGGTGGCAGTGTTCATACGTTTTTCCGACTGTACAATCCAGTACTTTCTTTTCATCAAGAATGGCAATGCCGCCGCAACTGATATCAACCAGAGTGAGATGCAGCACAACGATGCGACCATCAATATCCGCGGGAATGCTGACTTTGATTGGCGTAGAGAGTGGTGTGTTGATACGATAATATTCTCTGCGCTGTAATCTGATCAGGCTACCCGGAATACTGAATTGCAGTGCAGGGCGATTTTCAAAGCTGACGCGGGTAATTTTTCCGGCTGCAAACTGAATGCCTATTTTATCGAGCAATCCTTCAAAAGAAACGCGATCGGATTGGGCAATACGCTCGTTCGCCATATTGTCCGGTGCACTGTCGATAATCACAGTATCATTTTGTTCATCAACTTCGAGAATAGAAGTGATAAATACCTCAGATCCGCCATTAATCAGCATGCTGATTAATTGATTGCTGTTTTGCAATCCTTTGAGCAATGAAATAATTTCGCGCCGTGACTCAACCTGAAACGGACTCAGATTTTCGGTGCCAAAAGTTGGTGACAAAGGCATATTCGCTATTGTTATGTTTTATCTGGATTTCCCGGGCCTTCGCGGGGACTAATTGGGGATTTGCCCGCAGCTTGCTCTGCTTCTATATGGTAAAGCCAAGCTAACAGTTCTGCAACAACCGTATACAACGCGGGAGGGATGTGATCGTCAAGGTCAACTTGCATGAGTAATCCTACAAGTTCTTTTGACTCATGCACATGCACACCGTGCTGCTTTGCTAATTCGATGATTTGCTCAGCAATAAGCCCCTTACCTTTCGCTGCGACTTTTGGTGCAAACTCTCCTTCCTGATAAGCTAGTGCTACGGCGCTTTTCAATTCTTCAGCATTTTTCATGGCAGCTCATCAACATGAATTTGTGCATTCAGTCCGACATTACGCAACCTGGATTGTAATGTTGGAAGTTCCTTTTGCAGGGCATCCGAAGGACCTTTCGGAAGAGTGCATTGCATCGATAAATTGTTGCCAAAAAGCATCAATTTAACCAAAACTGTTCCCAGTGCGGGGAATGAGAGTTGCATTTCTGATTGCCAGGTTTCAATTCTTTCGGCAGGCGTCGCATTTTGCCCCGCATGGTTATCGCGTTGTATTTTCCACTGGATTTCGACAGTTTCCGGAGCGGCAAACTTTAAATGAACGACATTATTTTCAAGTACAGTAATTTGTTGTTTAAGTAATGTCTCTGGTAGCGGAGATTCTTCCCGGCGTATTGCTGACATATCAAGTGAAAGGTTGGTTTCCGGAAATTGCCCTTCAACATATTTTTTCACATGTGAAAAGAAAAATAGTCCACTGTGCCTGAGTGCAAGTTCAAGGTGGCGACGTATCGATTCGCGCTCTCCGGGATTAAACTGTATGTCAGTTAAATGCGTGACAGCACTTTCCTTTGAGGCGCGTACTTCATTTGTCAGTTGATCCAGCAGATATGCTGCGGGGCTGAGATCCGCAATACTCGAATTTGTTGCCGTCGGGGGTGGTGAACCGGACGGTAGATTTAATTCGCGGAAGAAAATCTTCCCGTTCAGGTGTTCGAGTTGAAACAGATGAGGTTCTGCGTGTGATGATTTTGAAGGTAGAACGGTTATCTGCACTTCTGGAGTATGACTTGTCAGCCGTATCTGTAAAGTATCCCCAGAGTTCAATTCTTCTTGCAGCGGCAACTCTATCATTTGCTGTCCGATGCGTATTGAATAAGTGGAATGCTCAGTTTTGCTGATGACTTCAGCACTGAATACCTGCCCCTGACGCAGTTGTGAAAACAGCAGGGTAGTATCGTGCAGATTCGCCTGAATTTTGGGCGTTGCAGAAAGCGCCCCGACAGCGCTGATCTGGGTATATAGACTGTCGAGGCGGGGCATACTAAACGGCGTAGGTTTTATTGAGCTTCAGACTGGTTGATGAACTGCGCATTAATTGCTGTAATTCCGCCATCCAGGGTTCTGTGATATCTCTGATTTGCCTGTCATCCGCCAGAATCTGCTGAATGACACGCACTTTTCTTTGTCTGAGTTCCGGAGTAAGTGGTGTCACAGAATCGTAAGCCCGTATTCTATCCACTTCTCGCGTACAGTCATCTTCTAGTAAGGATAGTTTTTCCCAGTCACGTTCTTTTGCTGCATTCAGCATTTGTGCGGTAATGGTCGCGACATGTTCATACATCGTAACGATTTCAGTACCTTCGATCATTATCAGGCCTCAATGGTTTGTGTTGGGGTGGGCGCTGTTGTGCTGGCAGTGTTTTTTGCTCCTTCCGGAGAAATGGCTTCCCATGCACTCTTCAAATCGCGCAGCAGATTTTGTACTTCAGTAATTTTAGCTTCGTCATTGTTCAGATTTGCTAACAGCAACTGGCGACTCATGTACTCATATAGGGAATCGAGGTTTAATGCAATTTCGCCGCCAATTCTCTTATCTAAGCTGGCTCGCAATCCATTGTCGATAATTGCAATCGCTTTCGAGATTGACTTACCTTTGGCGGGGATGTCGCTGGA
Source organism: Cognatundibacterium squillarum (assembly GCF_014652435.1). Lineage (GTDB taxonomy): Bacteria > Pseudomonadota > Gammaproteobacteria > Burkholderiales > Burkholderiaceae_D > Undibacterium > Undibacterium squillarum. The sequence continues at coordinate 103,891 of NZ_BMYU01000008.1, read as the reverse complement.
TTGCATTTGTGATAATGCATTTCCGAGAGCAACGATCGCTCCGTCAAATAACATGACGATCAGTTTGTGTGGCGACGCAGCCAGTACACCGGTTTCAACGCCGATTTTTGAATATGCGCTCACGCCCGAAGATGCGGATCCGAACATGTTGAGTTCCTCTTTGTTAATGCGTTACTTAGTGGACGAACCATTCAGTACATTGATTTGTTGCGTCAAATACGATTGTGTTGCATTTAAATTTGCAATCACTTTATCCAGTGCGGCAAATTGAGCCTGATATCTTGCTTGAACTTGTGTCAGACGTTTGCTGATTACTTCACTTTGTTTTTGAAGATCTTTGATTGAACTGTTAATTCCTTCAGTCGCATTGCTGAGAGTTCCTTTTGTTCCCAGTATGCCGCTCAGAGTCTGGTTCAGATTGTGGGCATAGCCTTTTGAAAAACTGATGGAGCCTCGGTCACCCGTTGAGCCACCTGTAACCAGGACTTGTAGCCCTTCTACGCTGGTGCCGGATGATCCGGTAAGGATTTGCCCTGAACCGGTCGCCCCGACTCCATTAATTGTTCCCGCGACATTCATTCCAGCACTACCTGTTGTGACAGTTCCGGATAGTTGCGAAACTGAAGTTCCAGCTTTGTCTGCAAGCGTTACTTTTGAATTACTGCCATAGCTGGCGGAGGTCATGCTCAGGAAGCCGGAGCCAGTAATAGATGCACTGACCGAGAGGCCAGCTGAGCTGAATGCACTGGTTCCATTCACTGCTGCTTGTATCATTGATGCCAGGCTGGAGGCTGTATAGCTACCGGCGGTCAAGCCCACATCAGCAGAAATGCCGTCAATGGTTACTTTAATGCTGGTGCCTGAAGCGATGGTCGTTGGCCCTGTACTCAGATCAAGATCGCCTGTCAGCACACCCTGCGTCGCCATTTGAGTGATTTTTATTGGGTAAGTGCCTGGTGTTGAATTATTGGTTGAGCCTACAAAACTGACCAGACTGTCGGTACTCTTACCTGCGGCAGTAAATAAACCCGCCAGCTCAGAAAAGTTGCTGGTTAAAGCGGTCTGGAGTTTGCTGTTGTCAACGGCGAGTGTGCCATCGCGCTGAAAGCTGATGCCAACTTGTGCAAGGTATGTCAGATTGCCACCGAGTCCGTTTACTGCCGAAGACAAGGTACTGCGAATCTGATTTTGAATCGTTTGTGTTGTGGAATCACCCAGCAAGGCGCCTGCTGCTTTTGTGGTCGGATTATAAGCAGTCACAGTTCCCATTGTTGACTGAAGACTGTTATATGCAGACACGAAACTTGTCACTGCACTTTGTATGTTGCTGGTGTTATTGCTAACATTTAATGTTGTTGAACCAACCTTAAACGCGTTCAGTGTTACGCCCTGAATTGCGGTGTTGACGCTGTTGCTGGCACTGCTGACGGCAATGCCATTGACAGTCAGTTTTGCATTCTGACTGGTTGTGAGTTCTGTCAGATTTTGTGTTCCCGCTGGATCGTAAGACAACAAACTCTGGAGTGCTGCATCTCCTGTAACAGAGATTTTCATGCTGGAAGTTTGTCCGGTTTTCGCTGATGTCAGTACCAGGTGGTAGGGAGTGGCACTGCCATCGCCAACAATTGATGCCTGCACACCAACTTTGGCATTATTAATTGCATCTCGAATACCTTGAAGCGAATTATTGGTGCTGTCAATCGTTACGGTACCGGAAGCCTGCGCAGCATCTTGGGTAAAGCTTGCTCCTGAATACACGCCGCCAGTTGATGTTCCGCCTGAAATGGTGCCGAACTGAAATGTCAGTGTCGTCGATGTGCCGGCGCCAATCGTTCCCGTTGTGCTTGCCTGACCTGGGGTGGAAATTGTTTGTGCCTGAGCAAGTTGTGAAACGGAAATATTGTAGCTACCTGCTGATGCAGTGCTACTTGTTGTCGCATTGAAGATGCTGTTGTCGCCGACATTCGCAGTCAGTGTTTTGAAGGTGCTGGGGTTGTTCAGAACAGAGAGAGAGGACTGTAAACTGCTAAGAGAGCCCTGCAGACTTCCGTATGCAGTCAGGTCGGCTTGATAGCTGGCTTGTTTTTGTGCCAGTTTGATCAGTGGAGCACTTTCAGCAGCCATCAGTTTGCTGATGATACCTGAAACGTCTAATCCTGATCCGACACCAGTTGACTGAATAGTTGCCACGAATTTCTCCTTTACTGGTCACTACTGTATCAAATCTGGCATGAATTCAAATCGCGGTAAAAAGGGGGGAAATCCCGTCTATTCGCGCGAATTGTCTTTCAGGCTTCTTGTTTGATCAGTAAACCCTGCAATTTACCGAGTGATTTCGAGATTTCAAGCGCTTCTTCACTCGGGATCTGACGCAGAACTTTATTGGTCTGCTGGTCGATGATTTTAACAACGACGCGGTTAGAATCTTTATCGACACTGAATTGCAAATCCTGAGATAAGGCTTGGATCGTCTTATTGATATCAGATACCGCCTGATTTACCTGTTTCAGATCCGGAGATTTCTGCGCGCTGGCATCCTTTTCTTTACTGACTTCTGCTGCTGAGGACGCAAAATTTACTTTGATGTTTGCAGCATCAGACGTGACTTGCTTACTGCTGATCTGTGGTCCTGACTGTGGGGCGCTGCCTATCGACCGGATGTCCATGATCATATCCTTAAAGTAAGAACCCCCGACCGTGAATTGCCGGGGGATTTTCTCATTTTATACCTAACCGGACTAATTATTAGCCACGGAGCAGGGAGAGAACCTGGTTAGGGGACTGGTTAGCCTGAGCCAGAATTGCAGTACCTGCCTGTTGCAGAACCTGAGAGCGTGTCATCGAAGCGGTTTCAGCTGCGAAGTCGGCATCCTGAATACGGCTGCGGGAAGCGCTTAAGTTTTCAGAGTTAGTCTGCAAGCTGACAACAGCGGAAGAGAAGCGGTTCTGATACGCACCCAGTGCTGCACGGGAGGTAGAGATTTGCTGGATCGCTGAGTCAATCGTTGACAATGCGGCCTGCGCCCCAGCTGCAGTAGTCAGATTCAGGGAGGATACACCGGCACCTACAGTGACAGAGGCAGAAGTGTAACCACCGGTCAGGTTGGCAGCAGTCAGACCGTTTGCGCCACCCAGGGTGATTCCGGCGGAGCTGGTAGAGTTCAGGGTTACTTTCGATGTCGCGACGTTAGTTGTACCTGTTGCTGAAGTGCCGATACCGGTATTGTTGGCGGCTGCACCAGCATTAGTGGACTGAGTGACGGTGATGTTGCGACCATCTGCAGCGCTCAGGGAAACAGCGCCGGTTGTTGTGTCGAAAGTTGCAGTAACGCCGGTTTGATTGGTGACTGCATTAACAGCGGCAGCGACTTCGGAGCCACGCTGAGCGCCGGATACGGTAGATGTGATTGCGCCCAGAGCTACGCCATTGATGGTGATGTCGCCGGCAGCGATTGCGCCAGTGGCTGTGACTGCAGTACCACTCACGGTTGTCGAACCGACGGTTGCTGTCACACCGGTCTGACCGGAAATGGCATTGATCGCTGCTGCTTTGGCGATACCGGAAGCAGAAGAGTTAGAGAACGATACGCCGTCAGCAGAAGATGCACCGACAGAGTAGCCGTTGATCACCAGGTCGCCGGAAGAGAAGGCATTGGTTGTAACGTTACCACCACCTGCAACGGATGTGCTGTAGGAAGAGTTGGAGCCGACGCCCAGCGAATTTGCTTTTGCGCTGGCGATATTGCTGATTGTAATCGTATCGTTCGAGGTGTTGTTAGCACCAACCTGGAATGCTTGTCCGCTGAATGTGCCGTCGAGCAGATTCACGCCGTTGAAGTTAGTTGTGCTGGCAACACGGTTGATCTCAGAGATCAGCTGGGTTGCTTCGTTATTCAGCGCGGCACGGTCAGTTGCACTGTTACTTGCATTGGAAGACTGAACTGCCAGATCACGGATACGCTGGAGGTTGGCGGTTACCTGAGACAGGGCGCCCTCAGCGGTTTGCGCGAGAGAGATACCGTCGTTGGCGTTACGTGCAGCCTGATCGAGGCCGCCGATCTGGGAAGTCATACGCTGGGAGATTGCGAGGCCAGCGGAATCGTCTTTAGCGCTGTTGATACGCAGACCGGAAGACAGACGCTGCATCGAAGTTTGCAGGGAAGACTGCGACATCGAGAGGTTACGCTGTGCGTTCAGGGACGAAATATTGGTATTGATATAGGAAGCCATTTTGTTTCTCCTTACCGAAATCTGTGGGAATCTGCTGGCGCTGTTTGCTGAGGTATTTCAGACATTTGCATCGCCGTTGTTTCAGGTAACGGAAGGATTTTCAAAACTTTTAGCGAATTGCCGTAAATAAATAAAACTTTTTTTGCTCAAGATTTTAAAAAGACTCCGTCTAACGACAGACTTTTTTAAAACTTTAGGGGGTGGGGGAATAAAAAAGAGGCGGAGGAAAATGAAAATACCCTCTCCGAAAAACGGAGAGGGTATTGTTGCAGCGGAAAAATCNGGGAGATTGCGAGGCCAGCGGAATCGTCTTTAGCGCTGTTGATACGCAGACCGGAAGACAGACGCTGCATCGAAGTTTGCAGGGAAGACTGCGACATCGAGAGGTTGCGCTGTGCGTTCAGGGACGAAATATTGGTATTGATATAGGAAGCCATTTTGTTTCTCCTTACCTGAGTAAATTGGCCTGTGTTTATTAGTGGCGCCGTTGTTTGCCACTGATTGGAAAGCAACGCCGTTGTTTCAGGTAACGGAAGGCTGTCGAAAACTTTTAGCGAATTGCCGTAAATAAATAAAACTTTTTTTGCTCAAGATTTTAAAGAGGGTCCGTTAATCGGCATCTTTTTTTAAAACTTGAGGACGTTTTTTTGACATTTTTCGGCCATAAAAAAGTAGCCACAGATTATCAATTTGCATTTTTGCAATTTTACCGAACCCTGAAAGTATGGCGAAACTTGAAAGATCAGCTCAGCATTCAGCTGGCGTACAAAAGCGATATGGCAGATCAATCTGGCTGGGCTGATTTTGTGCCGCATAAAAACGTCTTACGCAGGTGGAAGGTGACTAACGTATGGTGCTGTTTGCACTGTATGTTTCAGAAGCCGGCGCTTCGGGTGGGCTGGCTTGTAATGGTTAGAATTTAAGACGTTGTATTCTGAGTTGAGCGGATTTTACCTTTCTGTTCTGAGTATCAATTTCCTGTTATTCCTCATAGAATTAAGTTGCATAGAGGTTAAATTGTCAAAGTTTGCCCAGTTGGTCTCAGGCAACAATCAATTAATCAGTGCTCTGACTGGATAATATGAATAAAAAAGCAAATTCTGTTGGTGAGATGCTCAGGAATGTTCGCGCTGCGAAAGCGGTCGGTGATTACGAGCGTGCGTATTTGCTCGGCGAGCGCTTGCTAAGTACGTATCCGCTCAATGCCGACGCAATGACTGAGCATAGTGAGAGTTGTCTGCGGACGGGAAAAGCGATCCGTGCTTTAGAGTGGATCTGCCAGCGTCGGCAGTCCGGTGTGCGCCTTGCTGCCGGTAACCGGGAATTTTATGTCGTGCTGGAACAATTATTGTCAATAAGACACTTTCCGGAAATGGAGCAGGCTTCGCGCTGGCTGATTGAACGTTTTCCGAAAGATGATCAATTGCTGAATTACCTTGGCATTGCATTGCTTGAGACAAGTCAGTTCACTGAAGCAAGAGAGGTGCTTGAACAAGCGGTTCAGCGTCTGCCGGATAACCCAAGTGTGTTGTCAAACTATGGCTATGCTCTTGTATCGCTGGAAAAAAGTGAGGCGGCTGTTCCGTATCTGCGGAAGGCGATTGAACTGTCTCCGACACTTTTTGTCGCTTATAACAATCTCGGTAACGCCTTGCGTTGGATGGGGCGGTATGATGAGGCTATCAGCGTTTATCTTGCGGCGATTCGTATTGCGCCGGAACAGCCCTATGTTTACAACAATTTAGGTCTTGCCTATACCGCAACCAGGGCCTACGACCAGGCAATTGCTTCTTATCAGAAAGTGCTGGAACTGCAGCCGGACCTCAGTCAGGTTTATCCTAACTATATTGATGCGCTGAGACAGGCCAGACGCAACAAAGAGGCAATCAGCCTTGCGATGGAGGTCATGGAGCGCTGTGCAGCCATTCCCGAATACTGGGCGGCGTTCGGTGATGTACTGCGGGAGTCGGCTCATGTTGATCAGGCGATCGAAGCATACATCAAAGCACTCTCATTTAACCGCAGCGATATTCAGTCATTTAATCGCAAGGTTTACAGTAACTTACTGTTTTGCATGAACTACCATGCAGACCTTAGTGCAGATCTGATTTATCAGACATACAAAGAGTTTGATCAGCGGTTTGGTGAGCCGGGCAAACGTTACTGGCGCAGCTTTTCGCAGCAGAAAGATCCCGGGCGCAGGCTGAGAATCGGATATGTCACGCCGAGTTTTTACAATCAGGTTTGCAAATACTTTCTGATTCCTTTACTTGACTGGCATGATCACACTCAGTTTGAGCTATTTGCTTACGCCAATCCACCATGTGAAGATGAAACTACAGCTTACTATAAAACCCGTTTTGAGCACTGGGTTGATATCCGGGCGATGACGGATGATCAGCTTGAGCAACGAATTCGTGACGATCAGATTGATATCCTGATTGATGTTGCAGGTCACACCAATGAGAACAAGCTCGCAGTATTTGCGCGCAAGCCTGCACCGGTATCGGCGCACTGGCTGGAATACGGTTACACCACAGGTTTATCTGCAATTGATTACTACATTACAGATCAGGCGTGTGCAGCGGGCGAGGGGACACAACAGGTATTTTCAGAAAATCTCTGGGTGCTTGACGGCCCGGCATATGTCTACCGTCCTGATACCCGGACAGCAGACCTGACGCCATTGCCTGCACTTAGTAATGGCTATATCACTTTCGGCAGCTTATCCCGCTCGATTCGTATTAATCACAAAGTAGTAAAAGTATGGGCAGCGATCCTTGATGCCATTCCGAACTCAAGGCTGGTGATCAATAGTGGTGATTTTGAAGATGCCGGGGTTCAGGAAGAAATGGCGAGCCGCTTTATGCAGTATGGCATTGAACGGGAACGCTTGCTGATTGGTTTCAGCACCCCGTCGTGGAGTGTACTGAAGCAAATTGATATCGGACTTGATTGCTTTCCTCACAATTCAGGTACCACACTACTTGAAAGTCTTTACATGGGTATTCCGTTTATCTCCATGTTTGACCGGCCTTCAGTGGGGCGTATCGGTTCCAGTGTGCTGGTCGCAGCAAATCATCCGGAATGGATAGCAACGACGGAAATGGAATACGCACAGAAAGCGGTAATGCTGGCGCACGATGTCGAACGACTGGTTTATTTGCGTGAACACTTGCGGGAAGAATTGCAGGCGTCGCCAGCAATGAATGAGCCCGCATTTGCACGCTCAATGGAGAAAGCATATCGGCAGATGTGGCAACTGTATTGTGCAAAGGAGGAAACATGAAGGCGGTGATTCTTGCCGGCGGACTGGGTACCCGTATCTCCGAAGAGACGCATTTGCGTCCGAAACCGATGATAGAAATCGGCGGGCATCCTATCCTCTGGCACATCATGAAAATGTATTCCTCTCATGGTGTGAATGATTTTGTGATTTGCTGTGGCTATAAGGGCTACATCATCAAAGAGTATTTTGCGAACTACTTCCTGCATATGTCAGATGTCACATTTGATATGCAGAATAACAAAATGGAAGTGCACGAGCGGCATGCAGAACCATGGAAAGTGACGCTGGTAGATACCGGTGAAGATACGATGACAGGTGGACGGCTCAAACGGGTTGCACGTTACCTGCAGGATGAGGATGCATTTTGTTTTACCTATGGCGATGGCGTGGCGGATGTTGATATCAGTGCAGCAATCCGTTTTCATGCTCAGCACGGCAAGCTGGCAACTGTCACAGCGGTGCTTCCGCCGGGCCGTTATGGTGCACTTGACCGTGATGGTGACCGTGTTGCCGGTTTTACAGAAAAACCACGGGGTGACGGCGGTTGGATTAATGGCGGCTTTTTTGTTCTTTCGCCGAAAGTTCTTTCCCTGATTGAAAATGATCAGACCAGCTGGGAAGCTTCGCCATTGAACCAGCTGGCGCAGTCTGACCAGCTGATGGCCTATGAGCACAGCGGTTTCTGGCAGCCAATGGATACGCTGCGCGAGAAAAATCTGCTGGAAGATTTGTGGCAAAGCGGGAGTGCGCCGTGGAAAAGCTGGTGATGCCGTTTCCGGATCCGCAATTCTGGCGAGGCCGGCGTGTACTGGTCACCGGACATACGGGATTCAAGGGTGCATGGCTGGTCTGGTGGCTGCACAGGCTGGGTGCGCAAGTGTCTGCCTTCGCTTTACCGGCGGAGCAGACACCTGCATTGTCCGATGTACTGGAGATCGAAAAGCGCTGCCACTCCGCAACGATAGATCTGGCGGACGTGGAACGCGTCTGCACTTTTGTGCAGGCGGCGCAGCCGGAATGTGTATTTCATCTGGCTGCGCAGGCGCTGGTGCGACCCGGTTACCGAGATCCGGTAAATACCTTCACCAGTAATGTCAGCGGAACTGTCCACTTACTTGAAGCCGTACGCCAGACCAACAGTGTCAAAGCAGTTGTTTGTGTGACTACCGACAAGGTGTACGAGAATCTCGAGCAGGCCGTGTATTACAAAGAGACCGATGCGCTGGGTGGCAAAGACCCTTACAGCGCCAGTAAAGCAGCTTGTGAGATGGTGATTCGCAGCTATCGTGATGCTTTTCTGGCACCTGCAGGCGTAACAGTCGCATCGGTTCGGGCGGGCAATGTGATTGGCGGCGGCGACTGGTCGGAGGACCGGCTGATTCCGGATGCAGTCCGCGCATGGCAGGCGGATGCTGTATTGCAGATTCGCAGACCGGATGCGGTCAGGCCATGGCAGCATGTGCTGGAGCCTTTAAATGCTTATCTCGTGCTGGCGGAACGCATGTATGCCGACGGTAGCCTGGCACAGGCTTGGAATATTGGTCCGAAGAAGGCGTATTCCGTCCGGGATGTGATTACACTGGCGCGCGCTGAATATGGCAGTGGTGAAGTGCAGTTCGGGCAGGCCGAATCTGGTCCGCATGAGGCCGGCTTGCTGATGCTGGATGCCGGCAAGATTGCAGCAGCGCTTGGTATCTCACCACGCTGGACACTGGAAGAAACCATCGCAAGGACGATGCAGTGGTATCGTGATTTCGCCGCCGGACAATCCGGCGCAGATTTATGTGAACGTGATCTGAATGCTTTTCTGAGCGCAAGATCTGACGTGACCAAAGGAGTCTGACCATGAACGGTGAGCGCTTTGAACTGATAGAAACACCGATGGCCGGATTACATCTGATCCAGCGTACGGTGCTCGGTGATCAGCGCGGTTCACTGAGTCGCTTATTTTGTCCGGACGATCTGGCAGTCTTTGGCTGGCAATGGCCGGTTGCGCAAGTAAATCACAGCTATTCAAGGCAGCGCGGTACTGTGCGGGGATTGCACATGCAAATGCCGCCGCACTCCGAAGCCAAACTGGTTACTTGTCTGCGTGGGGCCGTCTGGGATGTTGCAGTTGATTTGCGCGAAGGGTCAGAAACTTTTTTGCAATGGCATGGCGTGCGCCTGAGTGCTGAGAATGCCTGCTCCTACCTGATTCCTCCCGGATTTGCGCACGGCTTTCAGACGCTGACGGATGATGCAGAGCTATTGTATTGCCACAGCCACCCGTATGTCGCGGACGCTGAGTTTGGCGTGCATTATCGTGAGCCAAAGCTTGAAATTCCGTGGCCAATGCCGGTGACAGAAACGTCACGCAAGGATCGCCACTATCTTTATTTACCTCAGGAATTTACCGGGTTTAATTATGAAATGCCGTCATTGTGATACGCCCCTGACGCACACTTATCTGGATCTCGGCAGCGCACCGCCCAGCAATGCATATCTGCGGCATGAACAGTTGTCTCGTCCGGAAAGCTGGCTGCCCTTGCGCATGCTGGTCTGTGATCATTGCTGGCTGGTACAGACGGAGGATTTTGCAGGCAGGGAATTGTTATTTGATGCCGACTACGCGTATTTCAGTTCCTGCTCCAGCAGCTGGCTTGCACATGCAGAGCGCTTTGTTGAGAACGCAGTGCAGACACTGGGGCTGAGCTCTCAGCACTGTGTGGTTGAAATCGCTGCGAACGACGGATATTTGCTGCAGTATGTGCAGCAAGCTGGCATCCGTTGCCTCGGTGTTGAGCCTACCGCCAGTACAGCTGCCGCAGCGCGCGGGAAAGGGATTCCTGTACGCGAAGTTTTCTTCGGACGTGAAACAGCAAAGCAATTACTGGCAGAGGGCTGGGCCGCTGATCTGATGGTTGCGAATAACGTGCTGGCTCATGTGCCGGACATCAATGACTTCGCCGCAGGTTTTGCAACACTGCTGAGACCCTCCGGTGTTGTCAGTTTTGAGTTTCCGCACTTACTGAATATGGTGCAGCTTAATCAGTTTGATACCGCCTACCACGAACATTTTTCGTATCTGTCATTACACGCAGTGCAGAGCATTCTGCTCAAACAAGGCTTACAGATTTTTAATGTTGAGCAATTACCGACACACGGCGGCAGCCTGAGAGTCTGGGCGCAACATACTGATGGTGGCTTGCATCAAGTGAAAACCGCTGTTGCAGCGATGCTGGCGACAGAAAGAACGGCAGGTATGCTGACAACGGATTTTTATGCCGCCGCACAGCGCCACGCAGAGGCGGCAAAGAATGGTTTGCTGAAAGCGCTGATCAGCCTGCGTGAACAAGGACTGAAGGTCGCCGCGTACGGTGCTGCAGCAAAAGGCAATACGCTGCTGAATTTTGCCGGTGTGCGTCCGGATCTGATCACTTGTGTAGCTGACCTCAGCCCCGGAAAACAGGGGAAGTATTTGCCGGGTAGCAGGATTCCTATCGTGACACCGGCGCAAATGCTGGCAGATAAACCGGATGTTGTCCTGATTCTGCCGTGGAATCTGGAAACTGAAATTACCTGCGATCTGGCAGTTATCCGCGACTGGGGCGGGCGGTTTGCTATTGCCATTCCAGAATGGAAAATCTGGTAAGGAGACCACATGATCGTGATACACCCTGAAGCACGCGTCTCTGCCATGGCCGATATCGAAGATTCTGTGCGTGGTACGCGGATAGAAATCGGTGCGTGCTCTGTCATTGACAGTTTCGTCAAAGTTAAACCCGCAGGCGGCAGCGGTAATCTGGTTATCGGTGAGCGAACAGTCATTAATTCCGGCTGTGTGCTGTACACCGGACAAGGATTGCGGATAGGGAATGACGTCGCAATTGCCGCTAACTGTACATTTGCACCGGTGAACCACGCTTATCAGGATAAAAGCAGGCCCATCAATCAGCAGGGTTTTTTACCCGGTAAAGGCGGCATCGTGATTGAAGACGATGTCTGGATTGGCGCAAACTGCGTATTGCTGGACGGTGCGGTGTTGCGCAAAGGCTGCGTGGTTGGTGCAGGTTCTGTCGTACGCGGAGAGGTTGCTGAGTACACAGTAGTGGTCGGCAATCCTTTGCGGCAGATAGGAGAGCGGAGCTGATGCGGCGCGCACTGATTGTTGGCGGCAGCGGGTTTATCGGACAGCATTTGCACCGCTTACTCGAATTGCACGGGTGGCAGGTCAGCAGCCCGGCGCGTGGTAATTTACAGTGGATGCAAACGCCGCAGGACATTGTGTTTTATTGCGCGGGACTGACTGCAGATTTTCGTAAACAACCGTTTGCCACTGTCGAAGCCCATGTCCATTTTTTGCAGCAGATTTTGCAGCAAGTGCAGTTTGAGCGCCTTGTGTATTTGTCGAGTACCCGCGTGTATCAGAAGGCAAGCGCGGGCAGCGAAGACAGCCTGCTGGGTGTGATGAGTCAGGATGCCAGCGATTTATACAATTTATCCAAGCTGATGGGGGAAAGTCTGGCATTGCACAGTGGTCGTCCGGTGCAGATTGCGAGGCTGTCGAATATTTACGGTAAAGGCATGCCATCAGCCAATTTTCTGGCGGATATCCTGCGTACCGCAGTCCGTCAGCGCCATCTGGTTTTTCAGACAGCGCCATTTTCTGAAAAAGATTATTTACATGTGGAGGACGCCTGCCGTTACCTGATGTGTATAGCCGGCGAAGGCTGCGAGCGTGTCTATAACGTTGCCAGCGGCCAGCAAACACAGCATTCCACGCTGGCAGACTGGCTGGCAACACAGCAGGTTGCCTGCGAATTTCTGGCAGGTGCGCCTGCGCAACGGTTTCCACCGGTGGATGTCAGCCGTCTGCACGCGGCATTCGGGTTGCCCCAGCACCGCCTGCAGGACGATTTAAGCGAATTATTTTCTTATTACAGTGAGATGCCATGAATCCGATACAGCAATTTGAACAAGAAAGAGAAGCGCGTATTGCCAAGCTTGGGCAGGACCAGGCATTTCAAGAGCAGTCCCGGCAATGGCTGGAGCAAAGTATGCGTCGCCAGTATGTCTACAACTTTTCCTGGCTCGGGCGTCCTATCATTCAGAATCCGATTGACATGGTTGCGACACAGGAGATTATCTGGTCAGTGCAGCCTGACCTGATTATTGAAACCGGTATTGCCCACGGTGGTTCGCTGATTTTTTCGGCGGCAATGCTGGAACTGAACGCAGCCTGCGGAGGCCCTGCGGATGCCCGTGTTCTGGGCGTGGATATCGATATCCGTGCGCATAACCGTGAAGCGATTGAACAGCATCCGATGGCGAAACGTATTTCGATGATACAAGGCTCCAGTGTTGCGCCGGAAGTGGTGGCGCAGGTCTGCGCAGCGGCACAGCAAGCGAAAAAAGTGCTGGTGATGCTGGACTCCAATCACACCCATGAACACGTGCTGCAGGAGTTGCAGCACTACGCACCGCTGGTCAGCAAAGACAGTTACTGCATCGTGTTTGATACCTTTGTTGAAGATGTGCCGGCAGATGTCTTTGAAGATCGTCCGTGGTATCCCGGCAATAGTCCTAAATCCGCCGTGCATGCATATCTGAAAGACCATCCGGAATTTGTGATCGACGCGGCGATGCATCAGAAACTGCAGATTACCGTCGCGCCGGATGGTTTCCTGCGCCGTATTGCCTGAGGGGAAATATCGTGAACACTAGTCAGCGCGCACAGTATGAGGAGCAGGGCTTTGTGATTCTGCGCCAGTTTCTGAAACCTGCGCTGTTTCAGGAAATCAAAGATGAAATCAATCAGGTCGGCCGCTTTATCGTCGATCCGCGATTTGACTTTGATACTTACCAGCCGGAAATCATGACGCCGAAAAAGCAGTCACAACTGTATGACCGGCTGCATTATCTGCCATGCCTCAGCCGTCTCAGTGGCAATCAGGATTTGTTGCAGGCTTGCCGTGATCTCGGCATTGCGCAGCCGGTACTGATGGGTTGCTGCAATATGCGCTATGACAGGCCGGACGATGCGCGTCATTTGTTTGACTGGCATCAGGATACGATTTACCTGCTGGGCTCGGTGAATGCAGTCACAATCTGGATTCCGTTCGGGCCGGTGGATGCGCATCACGGAACGATTCAGGTGATTCCCGGCAGTCACCGCGCGGGGATACATCCGTACCGGAAAGTTTCGGATAAACCGGTGGAGCCGCACCGCCAGTTCCTGCAACGCGACTTATCGTTTGACGGCGAGATCAGCGAGCCGCCGGTGACAGTTGAAGCACTGCCGGGCGATGTCATCATTTTCAAACAAATGCTGCTGCACCGCAGTCTGCCGAATTTATCGGACAAAGTGCGCTGGACAGCGCAGGTGCGCATTTCTGATTTGTGTGAGCCAGGCTATCTCGAAGCAGGTTGCCCGAACGGCGACAAGCACAATATCTTCTTCCAGTCTTACCCCGGCTTTGTCCATCCTGAAAGCGTAAAACATGAAAACTGAACTGGGCGAATCACTGAACCGCAGCCAGACCGAACAGGAAATCGATCAGCAATTATTTGCCTTGCGTGATCAGATTGTGCCCGCCATGGGGCCGCACTGGAATCTGCATTCCAATCTGTTTGTGAAACGGATTACGCTGTCGCGGATATTGTATTTTCAGCGCCTGTATCAGTTGCAACTGGATGTGCCGGGTGTGATTTGTGAATTTGGTGTGCAGTGGGGGGCATCGCTGGCCTTGCTGTCGAATCTGCGCGCCATCATGGAACCGTTTAATTATTCACGCAAGCTGATCGGTTTCGACACCTTCGAAGGATTTGCCGACGTACATGCGAAGGATGGCAATGCGGTCGCGAAAGGCGATTACGCGAGCATGCCGGGTTACGAGCAGCAACTGGCGGAAATTCTGGCTTTGCATGAAGGGCTGGCACCGATCCCGCATATCCGCAAGTTCGAGCTGGTAAAAGGCGATGCTTCGCAGACGACACCGGCCTGGCTGGCGCAAAATCCGCATGCGATTATTTCCATGGCGATTTTCGATATGGATGTTTATCAGCCAACCCGTGACGTGCTGCAAGCGATTCTGCCGCGGCTGGTGAAAGGCTCCGTGCTGGTATTTGACGAACTGAATTGCCCGCGTTTCCCCGGCGAGACGCTGGCGGTGATGGAGGTGCTTGGCCTGAACCGTTTGCGTCTGCAGCGCGATCCGCATCAGCCTTACTGTGCATGGGCCGTGTGGGAGTGATGACCCGCTGAGTTTATCCATCCTTCGCCGGTGAATCGGGCTGGCAAGCGGACCGAGCCAAATTGCACTGAAAAATGCCCGAATGCGGTGTTCAGCACAGCATTCCGGGCATTTTTCATGGTTGCCCGCGAAAACGCTGGCGCAGCGGGCAGGGCAGAAAAAGCACAAATGACGAGACCGGCACAGTGCCGGTCTTTTTCATTGCAAAGTCAAACCAGCAAAGCAAGAAAGATTCAGAGCTTTTTCGGTTTGCTGTACCACAGCGCATTTACGATGACCCAGCGTTCACCGAAGCGTCCCATGTGGAAGTAATCAATAAACCACGGGGTTTCCAGTCTGACCGAGGCCGTTTTCTCGGTAACATCCAGCACTTTGCAACTGCGCTGCCATTCTGCTGCTGGCGTTTTTAACGCACCTTGTCTGGTCAGACTGACCAGCTCCTCCTTCGACATCCGGCGCAATCCCAGCTTTTCATCGGGTGTTTCCCCGAGAATGGCGCGCTTTGCCAGATCCGGATGCAGCGAGGACGCAACCCGCGAAGGATTTCCTTCCAGCTGACCATCAATGTAATCAAAGCAGGTCGCTTCAATCGCAGAAAGCGTCGCGGGTGCGATCTCAGCGGTCTGTGCAATGGTTGCATGGCTGAACAGTAAACCAGCGATCAGCGAACAGGATTTGATGTTCATCGTTATTCTCCGCAAGGATAGTTTGGGCGGGTGACGCGGCAGCTGAAGCCCTTGCCGGTATCCGGTCAGGGGATTTGATTACGAGCCTGTGAATTCGTTCATTGCTTCCTGCCAATATGCCGCCGGAGAGGTGTCGCGGCTGAAGTCGCTCTGAACAGCGCTTTTTGCCCGAAAATGCCTCAAATGCGGATTTCAGCATGGCAACCGGCTTGTCGTCGGCAGAAAAGCTGGCTGTCCGGAAATGCCCGGTGCAGATATCTGCACAGAGGACTGGGCAGAGAACTGGGCAATACTTACTGCCTTAAGTGAGATCGTTTGTGTGAATAAGGCAAATTACGAGTAAAGAAAAACCGGTGACAGGCACCGGTTTGGGGAGGGGGCGGGAATCATTCCGACGGGAAGATTTCTTGCAGCCTGTGACAGGCGTTTGAATCTGCCGGTCAGTTCGCCAGAACGACTTTATTCTTACCGGTGCGTTTTGCTTCATACATCGCCTGATCCGCACGCCGTATCAGCGCATCCTGCGTTTCATGCGGTTTGCGTAAAGCGACGCCGCAACTGAAGGTGATAAATAAGCGCTGCTCATTCGCAGTGAAGAAATGCGTGGTCAGTTCGCGCTGCACTCTGGTCATTGCCTGCGCCGCTTCTTCCGGCGAAGTATCCGGCATGATAATTACGAATTCTTCACCGCCATAACGGGCAACGGCATCAATGGAACGCAGTGTCTGCTTCACGATGCGGACCAGGTGAATCAGGGCTTCATCGCCGGCCGCATGGCCGTGGGTATCATTCAGGCGTTTAAAGTTATCCAGATCCAGCAACGCGACGCATAAAGGCGTGCGGCGACGGTCAGCACGGTCAGCCTCGCGTTCGAACAAATCATCCATGCCACGACGGTTCAGACTGCCGGTCAGCTGATCTTCGCGCACCATTTCACTCATTTGTTCCAGCTTTTGTTCCAGATCTTTGATCTTGGCCTCGGCTTCCGTCACTTGTTTTTGTGCGGCAACGATCATGTCGCGCGAGCGTAGTGTTTCGTTATGAACGGTGCGGGTTTCCTGCACGATATCGCCAATCAGGTGCTGCAGTTCAGCCGGATTGCGTACCTGCGTGATTTGCGCAGCATAGCCATCCATTTTGTTCTGATACTGTCCGGTGCTTTTCGCCATGGCATCCAGACGGTCCAGAAACGCCGTCATCATATTTTTGACGGAGGTTCTGGATTCTTCGATGCTGGACTTCAGCGTACCCTGTTTGTAAATCACATCTTTCAGGCTGCGCGTGGCTTCCTGTAAAGCACGGTGGTCAAGCGGACCGGCGATCAGCGCCTTCACCACTTCAATCTGGCCGCGTATCCAGCTGTCACTTTCCAGCAAATCATGGATATTACTGAGCAGCAAATCAAACAGGCGCAGCAGTAATTCCTGCTGCTCGGCAACGTCACCGCTTTGCAGTTCAATCTGAAAACACAATTGTTTGAGCCGGTTGCCGATATCGTTGAGTTCCGGTTCCGTGGCAGCGTTTCTGACAGCCATGCCCAGCGATTCGGATTCGCTGGCCAGATCTGGCAACGGACGCAGCAATGCGCTGAGTGCAAGGGTTAGCGTACGGTACAGCAAGTCTTTCAGCAGCCGCTGACGGTTATCATCGGTGACCACAGCAACGGGTGCAGGCGTCACTACTGCAGGCGCGGCAACGGCAGGCGTACTTAACGCCGGCGCTGCGGGGGCAGGTGCGGTGGTTAAATGTTCGGTGAGACGGTCCAGCGTTTTTTGATAGTCTTCCCAGTTTCCTGCCTGAGCAGCGCGCACCAGACGGTTACCAAAGGTCGATAACTCGCCTTTGCTGCGCAGCATACTGTCGGCAAAACTGGCCAGCAGACTTTCAGCGGCAGAATTGCCACCGGAACTGGCTGCAGCACCGGCATCCGCTTCATTGCCGGCAATCTCGTTATACAGTCTGGTATAGGCTTCCGGCGTCGGGGCGATGCGTTGTGAAGCAAGTTGACGTATCGTTTCTTTGGCGATGTCAGCAGGAGTTTTCTGGGACGACGTGAATTTTTTGAACATAGAGTGACTTCAGGTCGGGAGCCGGATCAAAGAAAACGGCATGGTATGCGATTGTTGCACACCATGCCTGTTTCAGGATAGCCCATTTTGCCCGAGCTGTCGCTTACTCGACAAGTTGATTTTTGATCGCGTAATGCGTCAGTTCAGCGTTATGACGCAGCTTCATCTTCAGCAAAATGCGTGAACGGTATTCACTGATGGTTTTGACGGATAAGGACAAATCTTTGGCGATATCGCTGACAGATTTCCCGGAAGCAATCATGGTCAGTGTCTGAAACTCGCGGTCTGATAAGGATTTATGCGGTGCGTCCTCATGTTCCTGATTCAGATTGTTCGCCAGCTCCTGCGCCAGTTGCGGCGTGATGTATTTTAGGCCGGTCGCTACCTGACGGATCGCTTGCAATAAATCTGCAGTGCTGCATTGTTTGCTCAGATAACCGGAGGCGCCGGCTTTCAGTGAGCGGATGGCATACTGATCTTCACGGTGCATGGAAAAAATCAGAATATTGGCATCCGGTTTTTCTGTCTTAATTTGTTTCAGGACTTCAATCCCGTTTTTGTCACTCAGCGTGATATCCAGCAGCATGACACTGAAAGACATCTGGCGTGCCATACGGATTGCTTCAATGCCGGAAGGCGTTTCAGCAACGATCGTCATATCCGGTGTTCCGGCGACCAGGCTCTTCATCCCTTCACGGACGATGGGGTGATCATCAACAATTATCAGTTTGATGGGGGCGTTTTCAGTCATTCGGAAATCCATTTTTGTCGGTCAGATAACAGCAAAGCTAAAGTTGGCGGTAAGATACACGGCAGAAGCGTTGCCGCCAACGTCAGCGTTACTTAATCGCTCAGACGAGCAGTACTTTATTTTATAAGGCTTGCGCAAGCTCTGGTAAGCGATTGCGATGATATTTGATCTAGTTCGGATGTTTGAAAAAAATGAGCAAAGCATTTGTGAAAGAAAGTGATCAGGATGACGACGATGATTTCGGCGCACCTGCAATTCCTGCGGGCAGTAAAAACTATATGACCCCGGAAGGGCATCGCCGGATGCGCGAAGAATTCCTGCATCTGATGGATGTTGAACGTCCGGAAGTGGTCAGTATTGTGTCCTGGGCTGCGTCGAATGGTGACCGTTCTGAAAATGGTGACTATCTGTACGGCAAGCGTCGCCTGCGTGAAATCGACAGGCGCATCCGCTTCCTGACGAAACGACTGGATAAAGCAGAGGTGGTCGATCCCGGTATTCATCACGGCTCTGATCAGGTGTTTTTCGGTGCCACGATCACCTATGAAAATCAGGACGGTGACGAGAATACGATTACTATCGTCGGGATTGATGAGTTTGATCCTCTGCAGGGAAAAATCAGCTGGATTGCACCTGTTGCCCGCGCACTGACCAAATCACGTATTGGTGATACTGTGGTTTTACGCACACCTTCCGGTATTGAAGAGCTGACGATTCTGGATGTTAGTTATCCGCAACCCCTTACCTGAACCCATATGACGCCTGACACGACGATACTCAGCCATCCTTTGCGCATTCCGCTGGCAGCGGAATTGCATTCCCGCCCGTTTATTGAATTAAAAACACCGGAAGTACTGACGCATATTGCGGTTTGCGACAGCAGCAGTGTGTCGGATGTGGCGTCAAACCTGCAGCGTCAGCATTATTTATTACAGGCCTTATGTCATTATTTCGGGGTCACGCCACCTGTTACAGACGCAAAGTACTTTTACCACGCGTTTCCGGCATTTCGCCTGAAGTGGGAGTGTCATACCGAGTTTGCCAGTTATACCTTTGTCACCGGTGCCAGTGAGACAGCTTACGTGGCGGGTGAGGATGCGTTTCGCGCGACTGTGCTGCAACATTTGCCGCAGACCTGGCTGTATTCCCTGCAATCGAAGGTGCTTGCGGCATCGCATCTGGTGTTAATGCCGCAGACAGAACAATATGAATATAGCTCGGATGCTGCAGCACTGGGGGCTGGGCGTATGCTGGCAGGCAGTGTGGTGCTCGACCGCGGGACTTTTCTGACGGATTTTGCGGTACATCCTGACGGTTTTACCCGTTTCATCCTGCGGGACCACGCGTTTATTGCGCAGCAGGCAGGTCGGATGGTGCAGCGTGTTCTGGAAATTGACACTTACCGGATGATGGCTTTGCTCGGTTTACCGCTGGCGCAGCAGTCCGGACCGGCACTGAACCAGATGGAAAATGAGCTGACAATGCTGGTGGCATCCATGCCGGCGCTGGATCAGAGTCAGGTACAGAATACGGAGCTGGAACAGCAAATTCTGCATCAGTTGACGGCGCTGGCATCCAGAGCCGAAAAACTGGCGGTGGATAACAGTTACCGCTTTGCGGCGTCGCGAGCTTATTTTCAGCTGGTCAAAGCACGTATTGCAGAGTTGAGGGAATCGCGCATCGATGGCTTACCCACAATTGCAGAGTTCATGGAGCGGCGGCTGGCACCGGCGATGCAAACCTGTGAATCGATTGTGCGCAGACAAGAGGCGCTGGCGGCGCGGATTGCGCAAACCAATGATTTGCTTCGCACCCGTGTTGGCATCGTGCAGGAACAGCAAAACCGCCAAATATTGCAAAGTATGAACGCGCGGGCCGCGCAGCAATTGCGTTTGCAGCAAGCAGTTGAAGGATTATCAGTCGCTGCAATTACCTATTACGCTGTTGGTTTGATCTCATACGTCGCGAAAGGCTTAAAAGCAGCGGGCCTGCCATTGAATACAGACTTACTGACAGGAATCGCGCTGCCAGTCACTGGCTTTCTGGTTTGGCGCGGAATACAGAAACTGCACCAGAAGTTGCACTGAATTCAAAATTTTGTGCAAATACTCTGGACGACTGGGGGCGCTCAGTGAGGTTGTGCGAGCAGAGTTTTCCAATTTTCATAAAAACAGCAATAAAAAAATCCGGGTCAATGGCCCGGATTTTTTATTACGTACTGCATTACAGTTCAATTCGTGCAGGCATGACGCATCAGGCCTGCACGAATCAAAGATCAGCGACGGGTTTCCACCTGAATCAGCGGGCCATCATCCAGTACGACTGCTGGTTTGCGCTCACGCGGGACGCGAACCGGTACAGGACGACGCGCAGCTTCTTCCTGTGCAACACGCCATTTTTCCGGATCCGTTGACACCATGATCAGGCCAACTGCTGCCAGCATGGATTCCAGTGCAGCTAATGGCATTTCGTAAGTCAGCGCGGCTGGCGCAGGTGTTACGACTGCTTTGTCAGCGACCGGAGCTGCCGGTACTTCAACTTCTGTAATAACAGCTTCTTCGATAACAACGGGTGCAAGCTCCTGAACGACAGCGGTTTCAACTGGTACGCTGATTTCCGCGGAAGTCACTGCAGCTTCAGCCGCCGGTGCAGATGCTGTCTGAGTTTCGACAGTTTCTGTTGCCGTAGCTACAGGCGCAGCAGGTAACGCAGCAGTATCAGTTACCGGCGCAATCGTAGCGACGACAGGTTCAGTAGTCGCGATTGGGTCAATAACTTCAGCCACTGGCAGTTCTTCGCCACTGTCATTGTTGTCATTCAGCTCAGCAGAATCACCGTTCTCACGGTCACGGCGATTGCGGTTGCGGCCTCCGCGACGACGGCGACGGCGACGTTCTTCTCCGCCTTCCTCGCCCGCATCATTTTGTGTGCCCGGTGTTGTTGGCATCACTTCCACAGGAACCGGATCTTCGTGTGTCTGAATTGGAGCCAGTGCAGTTTCGTCCGCTTTGATGTCTGAAGTCAGCAGGGCTTCCTTCTTCTCTTCACGCAGACGTTGTGCCCGTTCACGACGCGTTTCCTGCTGTTCGCGCGGCTCTCTGGCTTCTTTCGGTTCACGTTGTTCACGCGGCTCGCGGTTTTCACGCTCTTCACGTGCAGGTTTCTGCGGTTTTTGCTGCTGGCGAACGTTGTCAGCCGGTTGCTGCTTAGTGCTTTCGACTTTCTCCGTTTTCTCTTTCTCAGAGCGACCGGCAGGGCGCTCTTCGCGTTCGTCGCGGTCACGACCACGGCGGTTACGGTTGCGTTGTTGCTGAGACTGACGGGTGTTGCGGCTACGATCGCGTTCGGCAGTTTTTTCTTCAGTCACTTCCGGTGCATTAGCAGCAGGAGCTGATTCTGATTTACCAAACAGGAAGCCAAACAGTTTGCCGAAGAAGCCAACTGGCGCTGGTGCCGGGGCAGGTGCCACTGGTGCTGGCGCAGGTGTTTCTTTGCGTTCGACAATCGGTGCTGTGTCAGGTGTAATACTCTTAACAACTGCTTCCTGACGTGGCTTTGCTTCTTCCTTCTGGCGTTTGGCGTAGCCAATATCCGTATCAGCTTGCTCAGCCATTGTATAGCTGGCCTGATGATCTTCTAGGCGTGGATCGTCATGTTTCAGACGATCCAGCTTGTAATGCGGTGTTTCCAGATGCTTATTCGGAATCAGAATGACGATGACACGATGACGGGTTTCAATTTTCAGAATTTCGCCGCGTTTTTCATTCAGCAGGAAGGCTGCGACATCAACAGGGACCTGAACATGAATTGCCGCAGAATTTTCCTTCATTGCCTCTTCCTGAATAATGCGCAGGACTTGCAATGCAGAGGATTCGGTGTCGCGAATATGGCCGGTGCCATTGCAGCGCGGACAGGTCACATGGCTGCCTTCAGACAGGGAAGGGCGCAGGCGCTGACGCGATAATTCCATCAGACCAAAGCGGGAAATTTTGCCCATTTGTACACGGGCGCGGTCGTAGCGCAGCGCATCTTTCAGGCGTTGTTCCACTTCACGCTGATTTTTCGGGTTTTCCATGTCGATAAAATCGATCACGATCAAACCACCCAGATCGCGCAAGCGCAGCTGACGGGCTACCTCTTCGGCAGCTTCCAGATTGGTGTTCAGTGCGGTGGTTTCGATGTCGCCGCCACGGGTTGCGCGCGCCGAGTTGACGTCCACGGAAACCAGAGCTTCGGTATGGTCAATCACGATCGCGCCGCCGCTAGGCAGTGGGACTGTGCGGCTGTAAGCAGTTTCGATCTGGTGCTCGATCTGGAAGCGTGAAAACAGTGGCACATCGTCACTGTAACGTTTCACGCGGTGCACCATGTCAGGCATCACATGGCTCATGAACTGCTGAGCCTGATCATAGATATCGTCAGTGTCGATCAGAATTTCGCCGATATCCGGCTGGAAATAGTCACGGATTGCACGGATGACGAGTGAGGATTCCTGATAAATCAGAAATGCGCCCGGTGCGGCTTTGCCAGCGCCTTCGATCGCGCGCCACAATTGCAGCAGGTAATCCAGATCCCATTGCAGTTCGTCGACATTGCGGCCAATACCGGCAGTACGGGCAATCACGGACATGCCGGAAGGCAGATCCAGTTTATCCATAGTTTCGCGCAATTCCTGACGGTCTTCGCCCTCAACACGACGGGAAACACCGCCTCCGCGTGGGTTGTTCGGCATCAGAACCAGATAGCGGCCTGCCAGGGAAATAAAAGAAGTCAGGGCAGCGCCTTTATTGCCGCGCTCTTCTTTCTCCACCTGCACCATGATTTCCTGACCTTCACGCAATGCCTCTTTGATATTGGTATTGCGGACGTCTACGCCTTCACGGAAATAGGAACGGGCGACTTCTTTGAATGGGAGAAAACCATGACGCTCTTCACCGTAGTTGACAAAACAGGCTTCGAGGGAAGGTTCGATGCGGGTGATAACCCCTTTGTAGATGTTGGATTTGCGTAATTCGCGACCGGCGGTCTCGATATCGATGTCAATGAGTTTCTGTCCATTGACAATCGCAACGCGCAGCTCTTCTTGCTGGGTTGCGTTAAACAACATTCTTTTCATGTATTTGACTCCGTGACCTGGTGGTCATCTCTTATTGTTATGGCCTCAGGTTCCGAGGCGGATAACATTAACTATCAAAGTACACGGGGGTCGGAGTATAGAACGGAGGGACTGTCGGGCAGCATGCCCGCAAAAAGAAAGGCGCGTGCGCTTTCAGCCATAGCTGAGTCAGCGGCATTGCAACCGGTCTTCTTTTGCGCGGGGCGCAAATGATTAACCTATTAGTAACATCTTCGAGGTCGAGTGCACACGTCCCCCGCGCAACACGCTGCTACCTTATCTGAGCACGGTGCGCCAGGCGATGAGCAACTTGATGCCAGGCAATCTTCTTGTATTGTTTCTGGCTAAATCGCCTACTGTACTAGCTAACTAATCAATTCGTACCAGCCTGCAAAAGGCAATGGCTGATCCGAAAAATCCTCTCACTACGCTACTCGTCGCCCGCATGCCAGGACTTCACCCGGAAGTGACAACCGGTCAAGACCACGGCGGCCACAGGCATGCTGCGTACTTACTTTTCGCTTAATTTTCAAACGGACGAGGCTGTCTGGCCCGCCCCTGTGTAAAATAGCTGTTTATTTCTATTACACAGCCTGAAGTATCTCAGGCGAAAATGATTATATATTCAAAATGAAGGACTTAGCGACAAATAATCTGCAAAACCAAAAAAAAACGCAGCAGGCATCATCAATGTCGGAGCCTTCAGTTCAGCCGCAAGTCAGGCTGATGACGATTTCTTCAGAGGAAGCCGGGCAGCGTATAGATAATTTTCTGCTCAGGATATGTAAGGGTGTTCCTAAGAGTCATGTCTATCGGATTTTGCGGTCAGGGGAAGTCAGGGTTAACAAAGGGCGCGTTGATCAGCTTTATCGTCTTGTTGAAGGTGATGTTGTTCGCGTGCCGCCTGTGCGTGTTGCAACGAGTGCAACGCCTGCCGTTGTGCCCAAGCTGGAATTTCCAATTCTTTTCGAGGATGAAGCACTGCTGGTAATTGATAAGCCTGCAGGTGTTGCGGTGCATGGTGGTTCAGGCGTCAGTTACGGTGTGATTGAACAGTTGCGTGCTGCACGACCAGACGCAAAGTTTCTTGAACTTGTGCACCGGCTGGATCGTGAAACCTCCGGCATTTTGCTGATTGCCAAAAAACGCAGCGCACTGACCCATTTGCACGAGCAAATGCGGGATGGTGTAACAGATAAGCGCTATTTTGCGCTGGTGACAGGTGACTGGAAAAATCAGCGCCAGCATGTGAAATTGCCGCTGTTTAAATACACAACGCCGGATGGTGAGCGCCGCGTGCGGGTTCAGGAGGGTGGTCAGCCATCGCATACGATTTTTTCCCTGAAGAAAAAGTGGCAACAATTTGCTTTGCTGGAGGCGGAGCTGAAGACCGGGCGTACTCATCAGATTCGTGTTCATCTGGCCTCCAGTGGGTTTCCGATTGCCGGCGATGATAAGTATGGAGATTTCACGCTGAATAAGGCGTTGCAAAAAGCTGCTGCGGACCGTGGTGCACTGAAACGTATGTTTTTACATGCACATCAGATTACTTTTATCCATCCTGTTTCAGAAAAGCCGGTCACGGTCAGGGCAGTATTGCCACCGGAATGCGAGGCATTTTTGCAATCTTTGCACTGAATTTCCATGCGGAAAAAGCAATTTGCTGTTCAGTGGTATCATCACTGATTAACAGATAAATACGGATTCAGAGATTGAATCCGCATAGCGAAATGGCAAAAAAACAATTTGATTTACTGGTGTTTGACTGGGATGGCACCCTGATGGACAGCACGCCAACTATCGTCAAATGCATTCAGTCTGCGGCAAAAGACCTGGGGCTGCCGGTGCCGGCAGACTCTGCAGCCGCATTTGTAATCGGCCTGTCGCTCCCTGCAGCCATGCAGGCAGTGTTGCCTGATGCAGATCCGCGTATGCATGCAAAAATGGTGGAGCGCTATCGTTTTCACTATCTGACACGTGATCACGAACTGACGCTGTTCACTGGTGTGCGCGATATGTTGAACGATCTGTCACAGCAAGGATATTTTCTGGCAGTGGCAACAGGTAAGAGCCGTGTAGGTCTCAGTCGCGCACTGCATACGGCCAATCTCACATCGGTTTTTGATGCGACACGTTGTGCAGATGAAACTTTTTCCAAGCCGCATCCTGCAATGCTGCAGGAAATTACCCGTGAGCTTGGCCAGGATATGCGCCGTACAGTCATGATTGGCGACACTACCCATGATCTGCAAATGGCAAAAAATGCCGGTGCGGGCGGTATTGCTGTTGAGTTCGGTGCACATCCGGCACATGAACTGGCAGAAATGGCACCTTTATATTCAGCGAAATCGATCCATGATCTTCATGCGTGGCTGAACGAGTATGCGTAAATCTGAAAAGTAAGGCTGAGAAGGAGACTATTGATGGAGTCGGTGTTTATTTGTGCGTCCGATGCACTGGAAGAAGGCGGTAAGGGCGTGCGCTTTCCTGTGACCGCTGGCAGCGATGAGGCGACCGGATTTGTGATCCGTTTCGGTGGACAAGTGCACGGCTACCTGAATCGTTGTGCGCATGTCCCGATTGAACTGGACTGGGCGCCGGGCGAGTTCCTTGAATCCAGTGGCCTGTACATCATGTGTTCTACTCATGGTGCTGTTTACGAACCCGAAAGCGGCTATTGTGCTGGCGGCCCGTGCAAGGGCAGTCGTTTACGAAAGCTGATCGTTGAAGAGACTGAAGGTCAGGTGCGCTGGTATCCGGATGATTATGTGACAGCAGTGATCGCCTGAGGTTTAATTGATGAGTGATTTTGAAAAGCCGCAGTCAGAAAATCCTGATACCGGATGGGAGCGTCGCTTGCTGGAGCAACTGGCGCTGGAAACGCTGAAAGAGCAAAAAGCCCGTCGTCGCTGGAATATTTTTTTCCGGTTCGCTTTTCTTGCCGTTGCGCTGGGTGCGATTTACAAGTTTCAGAATATTTCCTCGGAAACAACGCCTCCGCCGGGCCCGCATACTGCATTGGTCGATCTGAGCGGCTCTATCGAAGAAGATAGTACTGCCAGTGCGGCGGAGATTATTCCGGCACTGGACCGGGCATTTGCGGATGACACCGCGCAGGCAGTCATTTTACGGATTAACAGTCCGGGCGGTAGTCCTGTGCAGGCCGGTATGATCAATGACGAAATTGTACGTTTGCGTGCTGAATACCCTGCAAAAAAATTGTATGTCGTGGTTGAGGAAATCTGTGCCTCCGGTGGCTACTATGTTGCGGCGGCCGCGGATGCGATTTACGTGGATAAAGCCAGCGTCGTCGGTTCCATTGGTGTGCTGATGGATGGCTTCGGGTTTTCCGGGCTAATGAACAAGCTGGGGGTAGAGCGCAGGCTGATGACCGCTGGTGAAAACAAAGGCATGATGGATCCGTTTCTGCCGCAGACAGAAAAACAAAAGACTTACACCCAGAATATGCTGAACGAAATCCACGGCCAGTTTATTGATGCAGTGCGTAAAGGTCGTGGGCAGCGCCTGAAAGAAACGCCGGAGACATTCTCCGGTTTATTCTGGGTCGGCAGCAAGGCTGTTGATATGGGGCTTGCAGATGGTTTTGGTACGGTTGAATCTGTAGCACGCGATGTCGTGAAGGCAGAAGAGATCGTTGACTATACCCGTCAGGAAGGGCTGCCGGAGCGGGTGCTGAAGAAATTCGGTGCTTCGGTTGGTAGTGGTATGGCAAGTACTATGCTGAAAGATAAAACCTTCAAGTTACACTAATCTGCTGAATTATTTGGTTGATTTTTTCAATCCGCAATGCAGAGTGTATAGGTATATTTTTCTTGGGCGTTGGCAGCAACAGAGCTATATTAGAAGCGTGATCGGCGCAGTTCCAAGGGTTCCAAACTCAACCAGCTGTCGTATCCCCGAAGGAGGCTGACCGGTTACACAGGCGTGGTGGTTGATGTGGCGCCTGTCGTTATAGTGTTGTTGTCTGATGTTTGTGATGTATCGCAGTAATATCGAGTTGTAAGCAGTAAATTTGTAAGTCGTACCTGAAGTTCTGACAATCTGTGTGTTAACGATCCGCTGATGCGGATGTTTGAGAAGCCTTTAGTTTCTCACCCATGAATGGTGCAGTGCTCAGAAAGGCGGTGGTGCAATGCTACCGCCTTTTTGTTTGCGCGTTTCATTTTTACTTCAGTCTGAATAAGCGGGATTTTCGACTTGTCCGGTGTATTGCCGGCGTTTGTGTCAGATCAACACTGATCTGCTGTGTTCAGGTAGCATGTAACAAGGTGGCATTATTGTGTGGGCTGACATGCGTGTACTGAATTCCATGTTTGACTGGTTTGGTTTCGGAAAATCTTCCGCTGCCAGGATTTCTTGTTTTCATTGCGGTGAAACGGCCCGTGAAAGTCAGATGTTGTATGTGCCCTTCAATGGACAACAGCAACCCGTGTGTTGCCGTGGTTGCCTGACTATTCTGAAAACCGTTGAAAAAAATCATCTGACCGACGCCTATCTGGCAGAGCGTCAGGCATCGTCCGGGAAATAAGCAACAGCATGTCCGATTCAATCTCAGCGACAGGGCCTGCTGCGCCGCTGTCAGAAACTTCCCCTGCATCGATCACTGAAAAACTCGCGATTTCCGGAATGCATTGCGCCGCATGTGTTCAGTTAATTGAATTCCGCTTGCAGCAATTGCCCGGTATTGCATCTTTCCGTATTCAGCCAGCAACCCATACCGCATCGGTGCGTTATGACGGTCAGCGTCTGGACTTACGCGACATTCTGAACGCGATTGTCAGCCTCGGTTATGGCGCCTATCCGGCCGGACAGGAAGCGGATGAGCAGGTGCGCAAGCAAAACAGAATGGCATTGCTGCGCATATTTATCGCCGGATTCGCCATGATGCAGGTGATGATGTTTGCGTGGCCTTCGTATCTTGTTCCCAACCCCACCGCCGACGGCGAACTGACGCCGGATCAGGATTTATTGCTGAAACTGGCCAGTCTGGCGATCTCGGTACCGGTGGTATTTTTCTGTGCTATGCCATTTTTTAAATCGGCATGGCGGGATCTGAAACACAAGCATATCGGCATGGATGTACCGGTATCGCTGGGGATTTTGCTGACTTTCTTTGCCAGCGTCTGGACCACGTTTCGGGGTGGTGCGGTGTATTACGATTCCGCGATTATGTTCGTATTTCTGTTGCTCGGTGCACGCTGGATTGAACAACGGGTGCAGCACAAAGCGACCCGCGCCTTACGCATACTGACGCAGTTACAACCTGTGCAGGCACGTAAGCTGCCTGACTATCCGGCCAGTTCGCGGGAAGAATTGCAGGATGCGCGCGCACTGAACGCCGGTGACGTGTTACTGGTTCTGCCCGGCGATCAGATTCCTGCAGACGGCATTATTCTTGACGGTGACAGTGCTTGTGATGAAGCACTGATGACCGGTGAATCGCATCCGGTCGCCAAACAGTCCGGCGATCAGGTGACAGCGGGCAGCATCAATATTCAGGGACGCCTGGTTATGCGCGCTGAACAGACCGGACATGCAACGCGGCTCGGACATCTGATCAGCATGATGGAAAATGCTGCCAGCGAAAAACCTGGCATCGTTCTGCTGGCGGATCGCCATGCCAGCCGCTTCCTGATGATCATCATGCTGGTAGCGCTGATTTCCGGACTGGTCTGGTGGCAGATTCAGCCTGAGCGGGCATTGTGGATTGCCATCAGCGT
Source organism: Cognatundibacterium squillarum (assembly GCF_014652435.1). Classification (GTDB taxonomy): domain Bacteria; phylum Pseudomonadota; class Gammaproteobacteria; order Burkholderiales; family Burkholderiaceae_D; genus Undibacterium; species Undibacterium squillarum. The sequence continues at coordinate 74,774 of NZ_BMYU01000008.1, read as the reverse complement.
GATTGTTGTAACTTGTCCGTGTGCCTTATCGCTGGCAACGCCGGGCGTGATGGCAGCTGCGATAGGCTTGATGGCACGTAACGGCTTGCTCGTGAAGTCTGGTAAAGCCTTGCAAGGTCTGGCGCAGGCTACGCATATCGTGTTCGATAAAACTGGCACACTGACCAACGGCAAACTGCAGGTACAGGCTGTCACAATCGATGGCGATGCCAGCACCATTCTGCCGCTGGCGCTGGGCATGGCGGCGTCCTCACATCATCCGGTGGCGCGTTCCGTTGCTGACTATCTGATTGCACAACAAAATCATCAGGCTGCGTCGGTGCAGCAAATCCATGAAATCGCAGGCGGTGGCATCGAAGCGGCGATAGACGGACAGGTGTATCGCTTTGGTCAGGCAAGTTTTGTGGCTGAATTGCTCGGGCGCGATCCGGTCATACCGGAGGAATGGCAGGGTAAAACCGTCAGCTTGCTGGCGAATGCAGAGCGGGTGCTGGCGGCATTTTTATTGCAGGATCAGTTGCGCGATGATGCGGTGGAAGCCTTGCAGCAATTACGCGCAGCCGGTAAGCAAATTTGTCTGTTATCGGGTGATCAGCCCGAACCGGTTGCCCGGATTGCTGCTCAGACTGGCATTATGGAAGCCCATGCGCAAATGAGTCCGGAAGCCAAGTTTGCGTGGGTGCAGAATCTGCAGCGGCAGGGGGCGAAAGTGGTCATGGTAGGCGACGGTATGAACGACGGCCCGGTGCTGGCGATTGCCGATGTGGCGGTGGCGATGGGGCAGGGTGCGGCAATTTCGCAAACCCGCAGTGATTTGCTGCTGGTGTCGAATCGCTTGCCGGATCTGAGTTACGGTGTGCGTGCGGCCGGCGTCAGTTTCCGGTTGATTCGCGAAAATCTGGGCTGGGCGATTCTGTACAATCTGGTTGCTATTCCGGCCGCAGTCATCGGCTGGCTGGAACCCTGGCATGCGGCGCTCGGGATGTCGCTGAGTTCGCTGATTGTGGTGCTGAATGCGCTGCGTTTATATCTGTTGTCGCAGCCTGAATATCAGCTGACCGATGACGCTACGGAGTAATGCATGGATATTTTGTATTTGCTGGTGCCGGTCAGTTTATTGCTGGTTTTCGCGATTGGAGCAGTGTTCTGGTGGGCGATCAACAGCCGGCAGTTTGAAAATCTGGAAGATGAAGGCCAGCGTATTTTGGATGATAAAGAGGGCTGACCGATCCTTGATTGTGCAGAAATCTGCATTTACCTGTTTTGCTACCCCCTTGGAGAGCCAGCGTTTATGCGGACGTCCATGAAAAAGCCACTTTTTGCTCTGCTGAATACCGCATTTTGCACAAATTTGGTGCAATTTTGATTTTCTCAGCAACGCCAGCAATGTTGCCGACGCTGCCCCGCCTTCGTGTGAAGTCAGAACTGCCGTTGACAGTGGCGTCAGTTTTGTTCAAGCAAACGCATCGCGGCTGCCTTGAGACTGTCTGTATGCAAGTCTGTCAGTGATATGGTTTGCGCAGTTTGCAGCTTGCCGAAATTCTTAGCCATCGACTTGCGATAAGACGGATCGTAGTGCCGCTCCAGCAGCGAGGCCGTCAGTTCGCGGAAGGCTGCCTGCTGTACCATCTCCTTCCATACCTGTACCTGCTGATTCCCGTGTTGTACTGCCAGATGCGATAAGCGCTCGCATAGTACATCCGGCTGCTGCATCCAGTGCGGATAGCTGTCACACAAAAAGCGCACCCGTTCATCAAACGGCGCTTCCAGCAATATGCATTCCGCCGCACGGATCGCTTCCATCACGCAATCCGGCACGCGCAGATTGCCGACTTTTTTACTTTCCGATTCTACATATAAGGTTTGACCGGCTGCCTGTTTGAGACGCAGCCATATCTGGCTTTCAAACTGCTTTTGCGATGGTTGCACCGTACCCGGTAATGCACCAAGCAATGAGCCGCGATGGCTGGCAAGTTGCTCCAGATCGAGTACCGGCGCACCTTGTGCTGCCAGCGTTTCCAGCAGTGCAGATTTGCCACTGCCAGTCGGACCGCAAAGTACTTTCCAGCTGACTTGCGCTGCCAGTTGCGGTAATTCTGCATGCACATGGCGACGGAAAGACTGGTAACCGCCTTGCAGTTGCGCAACCGGCCAGCCGATGCGCGCAAAAATATGCGCCATCGATCCGCTGCGGTTGCCACCGCGCCAGCAGTAAATCAGTGGTCGCCATGCTTGTGGCTTATCCTGCAGGCTGTTTTCCAGATGACGTGCGATGTTCGCTGCAACCAGTGCGGCGCCCAGCCGTTTGGCTTCAAACGCACCGGTTTGTTTATACAGGGTGCCGATGCGGATACGCTCTTCGTTATCCAGCACCGGTAAATTGATTGCACCGGGTAAATGATCTTCCGCGTATTCCGCCGGAGAGCGGGCATCGATAATGCAGTCAAACTGATCAAGTTGTGCCAGTGCTTGTTCCAGCGTCAGCAGTTCGGGAAACTTCATTTCTTTTTAGCTTTCAGCAAAGGTTCCAGATGCGGCCAGACGTTGTCCAGCATTTGCTCCTGTGCCAGCGTGTTAGGGTGAATCCGGTCAGCCTGAAACCAATCCGGTTTGTCGGCGATCTTGTCAAGGAAGAAGGGTAATAAACCGGTTTTTTCCTGTTGCGCCACTTGCGCGAATAATGCACTGAACTTTTCAGTGTACTGGCTGCCATAATTCGGTGGCATACGCATCCCGAGAATCAGCACGGCAGCGCCGCTTTGTTTTGATGCCTGCACCATCTCTCTCAGATTATTTTCAGAGTGTTGCAGTGCCAGTCCGCGCAACGCATCATTGCCACCCAGTTCAATAATGACGATAGCAGGCTGATGTTGTTTCAGCAGCGCAGGCAAACGCGACTTGCCGCCGGCAGTGGTTTCTCCGCTGATACTGGCATTGTTGACTTGCCAGCCGGGATGCCGGGTTTGCAGCCTTGCATCCAGTAAAGCAACCCAGCCTTTGCCACGGGGTAAACCATATTCGGCAGATAAACTGTCACCAAGCACAAGCAGGGTTTTTCCGGCAGAATGGGCGCTTACCGGCACGGCCAGCAGTGCCAGCCAGAGAAGCGCAAAGTGTGAACAGCGAACGCAATTTTTCAGGAAAGTCAGCATGACAGAAAACGCAGGGTTAACAAACGGTTTAGCAATTCAAGTCAGTCACCTGCACAAAACCGTGCAGGATTCCAGCGGATCGCTGGAGATTCTGAAGGATATTCATTTTAACGTGATGCAGGGAGAATCGCTGGCGATTGTTGGTGCTTCCGGCTCCGGCAAGTCCACGCTGCTCGGCATTCTGGCGGGACTGGATCTGCCCAGCAGTGGTCAGGTGATGCTGCAGCAACAGGATATTTTTGCGCTGACCGAAGATCAGCGTGCAATATTTCGCAAACAGCATGTGGGATTTGTGTTTCAGTCGTTTCAACTGCTGATGCATTTAACTGCACTGGAAAACGTGATGCTACCGCTGGAATTGCGCGGTGATCCGGATGCGCGCAGCAAAGCAGCGGCGATGCTGGAGCAAGTTGGGCTTGGACAGCGCCTGAAGCATTATCCAAAGTTTTTATCGGGTGGCGAACAACAACGGGTAGCACTGGCACGGGCATTTGTGACGCGTCCGGCGATTCTGTTTGCTGATGAACCAACCGGCAGTCTGGATGCACAAACGGGGCAGGCAGTGATGGAGCTGATGTTTACGCTGAATCGCGAATTCGGATCCACACTGGTCCTGGTGACCCATGATCCGGCAATTGCCGCACGCTGCGTACGACAAATCCGGATTCAGGGCGGGCGTCTGGCAGAGGCTTAAGCTGCATGCGGGTGCAGCGGCAGCTGTGTCGCTGCACCATGCACGTCATATGCTTGCAGACTGCCATCCGACAATAATGCGAGCCAGCCACCCCGTGGACTGGCCGCATGATCGCAATCCCAGTCGGGTAACACATAACGGCTGAATTCTGCGTACTGATGCATGGCAGGGCGATGGGTATGACCGTGAATCATGATCTGCGCACCGTGTTTCTCAACCAGCGTGCGAATTGCTGCATCATCGACATCACCCAGCGCCATGGCGTTCGCCTGTTTTTGCTGACTTTGCTGCCGCATCTGGCGGGCGATTTCGCGACGCTTTTCCAGTGGTTGCGACAAAAACTGCTGCTGCCATTGCGGCTGCCGCACCTGCTGGCGGAATGCCATATAGGGTAAATCACCGGTACATTCGGCATCGCCGTGCGTCAGCAGCAGTGAATTTTTTCCGGTCTGCAGAATCTGGTGATCCGGAAGCAACTGCAAGCCGCAACGGTCTGCAAATGCTGAACCCACCAGAAAATCGCGATTGCCATGCATCCAGTAAATGCGGATGCCCGCGTGATAACACGCCAGCAATGCATCACAAATTGTCTGGTGATAAGGATCGCCGATATCGTCATCACCCACCCAGTATTCAAACAAATCACCCATCAGGTAGAGCGCCTTCGTTTGGCGGGCAGGTCCTTGCAGAAATTGCAGAAAAGCCTCAGTGGTAGCGGGTATATCTGCTGATAAATGGACATCAGAAACGAACAGCGCAACCACGGAGGGTTGCGCTGCGCTGATGTCTGAACAGGAATAAACGTGTTCAGTCACAATGAAAGCCTGTTTCAGTCAGATCAGACGATTTCGGCTTTGAGAATGACAACATCTTCAACCGGTACGTCAGCATGCATGCCAGCGCGAGTGGTTTTTACGCCTTTGATTTTGTCAACAACTTCAGTACCTTCGGTCACTTTGCCGAATACGCAGTAGCCCCAGCCATCCTGGCCCGGATAGTCGAGAAAACTGTTGTTCGCAACGTTGATGAAGAACTGGGAAGAAGCAGAATGCGGCGCAGAAGTACGTGCCATTGCCAGCGTGTACATTTCGTTTTTCAGGCCGTTCTTCGCTTCATTTTCGATCGGATCCTGTGTGTCTTTTTGCTTCATGCCTGGCGCAAAGCCACCGCCCTGAATCATAAAGCCATTGATAACACGGTGGAAAATCGTGTTGTCGTAATGACCGGACTCGACATATGCGAGGAAGTTTGCAACTGTTTTCGGTGCTTTTTCAGCATCCAGTTCAATTTTCATGTTGCCATGGTTAGTGGTCAGTAATACGGCCATGATTGTCCTTTACAAAATTTCAAACGAAAGTCTTATTTTATTACAGTCGCCGATTCAATGACGACGTCTTTTTTGGGCACATCCTGCATGCCGCCGGTGCTACCTGTTTCTACAAGCTTAATTTTTTCAACAACGTCCATGCCTTTGATGACACGACCGAATGGCGTGTAACCTGCAGTCGCCATCAGCGCCTGAGCACGTGGCTTGACGATTGGTGTGCCTCGGAACACAAATTCAACCGGATCACCGTCAGGCAGAATCTGGTGGTTCAGAAAATCGTTATCGCGCACATTGATAAAGAATTGCGCAGAGGCAGAATTCGGATCCTGAGTACGCGCCATGGCAATGGTGCCGATATCGTTTTTCAGTCCGGCTTCCAGTGCACGGCGCGCTTCCAGCGGAATCGGTTTTCCAGTCGGTTTTTCCTTCAGTCCTTTGGTATATCCGCCACCCTGAATCATGAAGCCATCAATGACACGATGAAAGAGTGTGCCTTTGTAATGGCCGGAGCGCACATATTTGAGAAAATTCTCGACGGTGACCGGCGCTGCTTCCGGCACCAGCTCAATCACGATTTCACCCATATTGGTTTTCAGCGACACCTTCGGGTGCGGCTGGTCAGCTGCCATTGCCGGAAAAGCACAGGCCAGCATCAGCGTTGCAATAGTGATTCTGCGGGATAATTTCATCCTTTTCTCCTCAGACATTGGTTTCATAAATTATGCGCCATTTGGTTGCTTCTTTTACCCAGTACTGGCGTTTGCGTGTACTCATATGCGAGCGACCGGAGCTCAGTTCCATCGTAAATGTGGTCACCAGCATTTCATCCCGGGACGGGTAACGGAATTGTGTGAGATCTTTTAACCTGACTACCGGACTTGTCCATCCTTCCCATGACGGACGTTGTTTCGCGAACCAGCTGTTCAGGTCTTCGCCCTGTGGTGAGCGGAAATTGCGCGAATAATTCGCAAAAATCCTGTTCGCATTCATGCTTTCCATATCCAGACGCCAGCTTTCCTGAACCTGTGCCAGTTGCGCGCGCTCCTGTCGCAATTTCTCCCGACTGATAAATTCCAGCTGTTCAGCAATTACCACGGGTGTGCGCCCGATTTCAATCTGCGCCGCGATACTTAAAAAGTCCGGGTTGGTCAGCACAACACATCCGTCTGATGCCAGAGGAGGGCGGCTGAAACTGTTGGATGGCATGCCATGCAGCCAGATACCTGAACCGCTGCGACCATTTGCCTTATCCCACTCGTTTGGATAGTTCAGCGGCAAAGCGCCCGGACCATAAAAATCGGGTAACTTACTGCCGGAAAGCCGGCTGGTGATGTAGTACACACCGAGCGGCGTTTTCTGGTCGCCTTCTTTCAGTTTATCGACGCCGAATTTTCCCTGACTGATGTAGTGATCACTGCGTAACTGTAATTGCTGTCCGCCGAGATGATCATACAAATACAATCGGGATTTTTTTGCGTCAATAACAATGACTTGCTTTTGATCGTCTTTTAACTGGATAACTGCTCTTGGTACCTGATCCGGGCCGGGCCGGAACTGAAGGGCTTTCAGGCGTGCAGCAGCCTCGTCGCGCATTTCTTTCAGCTTGTCCGGAGGAACATGCGACATTGCGCCAAACCCGCTCACCTTGCGCGTATGCATCAGCAGCAGATCGCCGCGAATTAGATGTGCAAGCTGGTAATTCGGGTAGGCTGCAAGCAGCGCATCAATCTTTTGTTCGGCAAGATTCAGCTGATTGGCGGACAGCGCCTGAAATGTCTCGATCAGCAACTGATCAGGGTTAACTTGCGGACTTGTCTGAGATGACGATGCATAGTCGGCATTTCGCCGTCCAGCGTGTGCACTACCGTGAAAACCCGACAGAACAGATGAAATCAGTACAGCCGCAATAGCGGAACGACGAAAAAAAACCGGCGCTGGCTTAGCCAGCGCCTTCAGACCGGAAAAATACGAGAACATCAGCCGCCTGCTTTTTCCTGCTTAATCAGCCATTTTCCATCCTGGCGTGTCAGTACCAGTGTTTTACGGGAATTGGCGGTCAGTTTGTCGGAAGTGTAAATCTGACGGAAGCTGACGGATGCACTGCTGCCATCAACAGATACTTTCGCTGCTTCGATTTTGACAGAGATGCGACCTTTACCTTCAATACGACTGCGTCGTTCGTCTGCCCACGATTTGCGGGACTCGCCTTTTGGCGTCTGAAAATCTTTGGCGTAATGATTCAGATAGGATGAAGTATCCTGATTACTCCAGGCTTTTGCCCAGCTCTCAACCGCACGCATCACCTCATCTTCATCTTTATCCGCTGCGACAACTGGTGCAGGTTTCGCCTTTTGCGGTTCGGCGACTTTGACAGGTTCAGGTGTCGCTTTAGCTTTTGCCGCATCGGATGCTTTGGCTGGCTCAGGTTCTGGTTTTACCGGAGCCGGTTTCGGAGCACTTGCCACAGAGGCCGCACTGTTAGCTGCGACTTTCGGATTTGTTCCACCGGTTGTATTTCCCACCAGGTTGCGAACCATAGTCAGCTTCAGCTTGGCTGTCGCATTGTTAGAGTCGAGCTGCAAAGCTTTGTCATACGATTGGCTTGCCAATTTGGCATATACATCACCGAGGTTCTCGTGTGCCGTACCATAAGTAGGATTGGTACGGATCGCCATTTCCAGTGCAGCACGGGCTTTATCATACTGCCCCGCCGCAGCGTAAAGCACCGCCAGATTGTTATAAGGTTCAGGCAGTTCTGGGTAGTCATCTGTCAGCTTGGTAAATACAGCAATTGCTTCGCCGTTTTTGTTCTGCTCGGTCAGAATAAGGCCTTTCAGAAAGCGTAACTGCGCGTCTTTTGGCTTTGAAGCAAGTCCGGCTTCGACACGTTGTAATGCTTCTGCTGTCTGGCCTGTACGAAGCAGGCGACTGATGTCAGTTGCTTCATCAGCAAAACTGAGTCCCGAAACTAACAAGCTGCTGCTTATGGCAGAAAGTAAAATGAGATTCCTGAGTTTCATGCTTGTAGTAGGCTGGCGTTTCATTAATATGGTTATTACTTCACTTAGGAATAAATTGTGCGTTGGAAAGGTGCGGATTACGAATCACAGCATCTTATCAAATAAGTTCTGCAGTCGGTCGTATTTAGGCAGAATCAGTTGGTAATACATCAATTTTGTGCAGTGTCGGCGGTTTATTTGTTGAAAGTGCACCATATGTGCACAGGTTTGAGGATTCGAGGAAGTATTCTAGGCTGGACAGATGCCCTGTTTTTGATATCTAATCTCGTCCGTCAAAAAAGATTTATGGAATTCCATTCCGTCTTTTACCTATTTACTGCCCGGATGAGCGACAATATTTGTTGATCTGCATCGCGGTTCCAACAGAATGGCATGCGATGATGGCAGCAACAACACGTGTAGAGTGAAGGAGTCACGATGACTAAAACGACTTTTCTGAGCTTCGAGCAATCTATTGCTGAACTTGAAACTAAAATCGAAGAACTGCGCTTTGTGCAGGACGATTCAGCGGTAGATATCTCGGAAGAAATCGAGAGGCTGTCGAAAAAAAGTCAGATGCTGACGAAAGATATTTATGCAAAGCTGACCCCCTGGCAGGTTTCCCAGATTTCCCGCCATCCTCAGCGTCCGTATACAATGGATTATGTGAATCAGATTTTCACAGATTTTCATGAGTTGCACGGAGACCGCACTTTCTCCGATGATCAGTCGATTGTTGGCGGTCTTGCCAGATTTAATGGTCAGGCATGTATGGTGATTGGTCACCAGAAAGGCCGGGATACCAAAGAACGGGCAATGCGTAATTTTGGTATGCCGAAACCAGAAGGCTATCGTAAGGCAATGCGCCTGATGAAGCTGGCAGAAAAATTTGGTCTTCCGGTATTTACTTTTGTTGATACCACCGGCGCATGGCCCGGCATTGATGCGGAAGAACGTGGGCAGTCTGAGGCTATCGGCCACAACCTTTATGTGATGGCAGAGCTGAAGGTGCCGCTGATCACCACAATTATCGGTGAGGGTGGTTCTGGCGGTGCGCTGGCGCTGGCGGTTGGCGACGCAGTTTTGATGCTGCAATATGCTACGTATTCTGTTATTTCTCCTGAAGGCTGTGCGTCTATCCTGTGGAAAACGTCTGATCGTGCAGCGGACGCTGCTGAGGCGCTTGGTTTGACGGCGCACCGTTTAAAAGCGCTTGGTCTGATTGATAAGATTATCAACGAACCGCTTGGAGGCGCGCATCGCGATCCTAAGCAAATGTGTGCGCTGGTAAAGCGTGCCTTAGCGGATACCTTGAGACAGTTCCAGGGTGTGAAGACGCGTGATTTGCTGAATGCTCGTCATGAAAAGCTGATGGCATACGGAAAGTTCAAGGAAACTAATACATCGGAATGAATGATGTTGAGTTGACTGCAATGCTGGCGGAGCAATTTCGCCAGCATATGGATGATTACTTGTTGCGTCAGGTATCATCTGATGGCAGTGAATTAAAATTAGCAATAGCATATAGCGGAGGGCTGGATTCAACGGCCCTTTTGCATTTGGCGGCGCACTTCTGTCAGCAAAAAAAAATTCCACTGTTTGCGTTTCACGTCCATCACGGGCTCAGTTCAAATGCGGATGCGTGGCTAGCGCATTGTCAAAGCCAGGCACTTTTATTGAATATTCCATTCAGTTCAAGAAGAATTACCGTCGGCGAATCTCCTGATGGCCTTGAGGCTGCTGCGCGCAAACAGCGCTATACGGCCCTTGCGGATATGGCTACTGAATGTGGTGTCAAAACGCTCCTTTTTGCACACCATCTGGATGATCAGGTTGAGACTATATTTATCCGGATGTTGCGGGGGGCTGGGATTGACGGAGCGGGGGGGATGCGTGCTGATGCGGAATTTCCCATGGCAGACAGAAGCGGGCTGCGTGTATTTCGCCCCTTACTTGATGTGCGCCGCAGTTTGCTGGAGTCATATGTATCTCAATGCGGATGTGAATTTGTCATTGATGAGTCGAATGATGATCCGAAGTTTTTTCGGAATGCATTGCGACACCAGATTATGCCAGTGCTGGAATCAATCCGCCCGGGTTCGCTGGAAGCATTCGCTCGATCCGGCAGCTTGCTACATGCTGCATCAGATTTGCTCGCTGAATATGTCGCAGCGGAATTTTATTCGTGTAAGGTCGGTGATGCCCTGAGCCGAAGTGCGCTCAAGGGTTTGTCGCCATTAAAGCGCATGCAGGTTTTTCGCTTCTGGCTCAAATCGATTTCAGTGCAGATGCCATCTGAAGTTAAACTGTCTGAGATCGTACGTCAGGTCGTCTCAGTTAGTCATGATCAGTCGGTTAGGGTTGCGATAGATAGCGGTTTCATCTTTATCTACCGGGATACCGTATATTTTCAGCGTGACCCGCAAATCAAGGCTGAAAACAGAGCAGCTAGTTGTAGTTTTTATTGGAATTCAGGTCGTGAGATCAGTTTTCCGGAATTTGGCGGGAAACTGGTTTTTGAACATTCGGATTACGGAATACCTGAGAGTGAATTGCTAGATTACTTACTTACTTTGCGCTGGAGACATGGTGGTGAAAGGATGCGAATAGGAGTTAATCGGCCATCCAGATCGCTTAAACATTTGTATCAGGATGCGGGTATTCCTGTGCAAGCGAGATTGCAAATGCCATTACTATCATTTCAGGATCGCATTTTGTTTGCCGCAGGTATTGGGATGAACGCGGAATATTGCTGCAGACACATTGCTGATTCAGGCACACGGATGATTAAAATTGCCTGGATTGAAAATTAGAATACAGATCGAAAAATCAATGAAACCACAGATTCGACAAGTTGTGTTAGACACAGAAACCACGGGCATAAATCCAAGAGATGGAAACCGGATCATCGAGATTGGATGTGTAGAACTTATCGACCGTAAGTTGACCGGTAACAATTATCATCAGTACATCAACCCAGAGCGGGACTCAGAGGAGGGGGCGCTGCAGGTGCATGGTCTGACATCGGAATTTTTGTCTGATAAGCCTAAATTTTCGGAAATATCCAGTGAGTTTATCGAGTACATTCGCGGCGCTGAGGTGGTTATTCATAATGCACCTTTTGATTTGGGATTTTTAAATGCCGAATTTAGCAGGTTAAACCTAGGGTGTTTTGATGATTACATCTCGGGGGTCACTGATACACTCGTACAGGCTAAAGAGTTGCATCCGGGTAAAAGGAATTCTTTGGACGCATTATGTGATCGCTACGGAATTTCAAATTCTCACCGTCAGTTACATGGTGCGTTACTGGATGCTGAACTGCTTGCTGACGTGTTTTTGGCCATGTCGCGAGGGCAGAATAGTCTGATGATGGATGTTGAGGAGGTCGCAGAGGATGTTCGTCAAGTCATTGAAGATGATTCCGCTCCTTTGCCGGAAATTCTTGTCTTATCAGCTTCGAAAGAAGAATTGGATGAGCATAGCAGTGTGTTAAGTGGACTTGATAAGCAAAACAAGCAGCCGTGCTTATGGCGGCAGTGATAGTTGCAGCCTGTGGGAAAAAATCCGCAGTTTGCGGATTTTTTTGTTTTACGCCCTAAAGTTTTGATGATTTAGGTCGTTAAACAAGAGGTAGAGAAAAGAATTTAAAAAAATTTGCATGTAAGCCTAAAGTTTCCAAAAGTGGCGCCGTTAATACATGCAAGAAAAAAATTTTTTTCGGTTCTAGGCCTAAAGTTCTGGATTTTGGTGCCGTTAAAGTTTTAAGGAGTTAAACTGCTTGCCGTGTGGTTGACTCTAAGTGTTTGAATTTAAAGTAATTATCTAGTTCTCTGGAGACTAGGTAGTTGAAAAGCGCTGCATGTAGGATTTTATCCTACGTGTGGCTTTTTGTTTTTCTGGGGTCAAATACGGAAAAGCGCCGATACTCTCAATCTTCTGGCTTGCGCACAATGTGTCTCAACGGCAAAGAAATCCCTTTGAATCCAGATAGGAGGGCTTAAAAATGACACAAAATGACATGATGGCTGAAATTCGCGATGCAAACCTCAGCTACCTGATGCTTGCGCAACAAATGATTCGTGCTGATAAAGCTTCGGCGATTTTTCGTCTTGGTATCAGCAAAGAGATCGCGGATCTCATTGAGGGGCTTAACAACTCTCAGATTCTGAAGCTTGCAGGTTCAAATATGATGCTTGCGCGCTTCCGCTTCGACGATAGTGCAATTCTTTGCATGCTGACAAACTACAACAAAGAACGTTCGCTTGCGCATTCTCATGCAGCTATTTTAATGGCAGCACAACCTGTTGAAGAAATTCAATAATTTGATTACCTGCTGGTAAAACTGGCTAGGTGAAGGAGAATGTGATGGCTGGCAAAAGTGTGGTTAATGAGGCAAATGAAATTCAACTCGCAATTGAATTGGTGAAGCTTGGTGCTCGCCTTCAGTTGCTGGAGTCCGAAACAAATCTCTCAAGAGAGCGCTTACTCAAAATTTATAAAGAGTTGAAAGGGGTTTCTCCTCCGAAGGGGATGCTGCCTTTCTCGTCAGATTGGTTTATGACTTGGCAACCGAATATTCATTCATCGTTATTCATGAATATTCATCGGTATCTTGTCGAACATGCTGGGGTTTTGGGTATAGATGCCATCATAAAAGCTTATAGACTTTATCTTGAGCAGGTTGGTTGTGTTTCTCCGGATGATGCAGTATTGTCATTGACCCGTGCATGGACTCTGGTAAGGTTCTTCGAAGGGAAAATGCTGACTTTTGCAAAATGCTCGGAATGCGGGGGACATTTCGTTGCGCATTCGCTGGATTTGCATAACGAGTATAGGTGCGGCTTGTGTCATGTGCCTTCTCGTGCTGGTAAAACCAAAAAGTCAAAAGAGGGAGAGTTGGCGATGGTTGCTTAATTGATATCCGGAGGATTTTGCGTTGCCTGACAAGAAATCTGTTGGCTTTAGATTCCGTTCAGCGTTAATCGCACTCTTTTTGCAGGTATTGATTGCGCTGGTCATTTTTCTGCCGGCTTTGTATTTTGATATTCGTGGTAAATACTCTCTTGCGCCACTTTATTTGCTTTTTGCTCAGGCTCTACTGAGCGCGTTTGTCGCTTACCTGCTGAAACTTGAGCGCTGGTGGGTGCTGATAAGTTTTTTTGCGCCACTTCTATTCATTGTATCTCTTCATGTTAATACGAATCACTGGCATTATTTGGTGATTTTCGCTCTGTTTTTCGCAATTTACGGGGCAACTTTCCATAGTCGGGTTCCTTATTTCCCTTCACCCGACGTCATTCCTGATCTGCTCGCTTCGCTTCTTCCCGGTGCCCCTTTTAAATTTTTAGACGTGGGTTCGGGGTTCGGTAAGGTACTGCTTCCGTTGGCACGCAGGGCACCTTTTGCAAGTTTCTGCGGCGTGGAACTGGCATTTCTACCCCTTGTTATTTCTCGCGTTCGTGCAAATTTATGTGGGCGACAGAATATTGAATTTGTGCACGGTAATTTTCAGAATATGGATTTCTCTGAATTCGATATCGTCTACACATATTTGTCACCTGTGGTGATGGATGCTGTATGGACGAAAGCGTTGGCAGAAATGCGCCATGGAACATTATTTATCAGTTATGAGTTTAATGTTGATGGAAGAAAGGCAGATTTTGAAATAGAGTGTGTGAGAGAGCGAACATTCTTGTATGTGTGGAAAATGTAGATGCGTCGCATGTTGGGAATTGGAAATATTTTCTGTGCTAGCATCAATTTGTTGCATTTTTTCATGATTCCTATTGATCTGGCTGATATGATTGAAACTAGTGATATGAATAATGCGTTTCTGCAGAGGGAGTTATATCTGTGTTAGTCATCGTTGGCTATTTCGTCGTTGTTGGGTCGGTGTTCGGTGGATTCGTCATGTCTGGCGGGCACCTTGCCGTTTTGTTTCAGCCGCTTGAGTTGCTCATGATTGGCGGTGCTGCAGTCGGCGCATCTTTGGTGGGAAATAATGCTAAAAGTCTGAAGGCTACTTTGAAGGCATTGCCGAGTATTTTTAAGGGGTCAAAATACACAAAAGCACTTTATATGGAGTTGATGACGATGATGTTTGACGTCCTCACTAAAGTGCGTAAAGAAGGCCTGATGTCGATTGAGGGCGATATTGAAAAGCCAGACGATAGTCCATTATTCAGTAAGTACGCATCTGTTGTACATGATCACCATTTAATGGAGTTTGTATGTGACTACCTTCGATTAATGGTTTCAGGCAACATGGATGCATTTCAGATCGAAAATTTGATGGACAACGAGCTGGAAACGCATCACCACGAAGCAGCCGTGCCAGCACATTTCATCGCGAAATTGGGCGATGGTTTGCCTGCATTTGGTATTGTCGCTGCAGTAATGGGGGTAGTTCATACTATGGAGTCCGTCGGCATTCCGCCTGCAGAACTTGGTATTTTGATTGCTCATGCTCTTGTTGGTACGTTCCTCGGCATTTTGCTTGCTTATGGCTTTATTGGCCCGCTTGCGAGTTTGATTGAGCAGCAAAATGAGGAATCTGCAAAAGCATTTCAGTGCACAAAAGTTATCTTGTTGGCAAGTTTAAATGGATATGCTCCGGCACTTGCAGTCGAGTTTGGTCGTAAAGTACTTTATTCAACAGAGCGCCCATCATTCCGAGAGTTGGAAGAGCACATTAAACAGTCTAAATCGAAGTAACGCCTGGGTAAGTGAGAGTTTAAATGGCTAACGAAGAAGTAAGACCGATTATTGTAAAGCGCATAAAAAAGCATGGTGGCGGTCATCACGGTGGTGCATGGAAGATCGCGTATGCGGATTTTGTGACCGCTATGATGGCTTTTTTCTTGCTGATGTGGTTACTTGGTTCGACTGCGAAAGGAAATCTTCAGGGTATAGCAGAGTATTTTCAGACGCCTCTTAAAGTTGCAATGTCCGGCGGTGATGGAAGTGGTGATAGTTCAAGCGTTATAAAAGGTGGTGGTAAAGATTTGAGTATGCGTGAGGGGCAAAACCGTAAAGGCGACATTGAATCTCCCAAGAAGACATATAGTTTGCAAGCTGCGGAAGCGGCACTTGCAAAAGAAGAGTCTGAAAAATTGCAGAAATTAAAAGGGAAAATTGAAAACCTGATTGAGTCCAATCCTGCACTAAAGCAGTATAAAAAACAGCTGCTGCTTGATATTACAACGGAGGGGTTGCGGATTCAAATGGTAGATGAGCAAAATCGGCCAATGTTCGCGCTAGCGCGTGCTGAGTTGCAGCCATATACCCGTGAAATTTTGCATGAAATTGGCAAAGCATTAAATGAGGTTTCGAATAAGATTAGCTTGTCAGGGCATACTGATGCGACCCCATATGGTCTTGGAGAAAAGGGCTACAGTAACTGGGAGCTGTCAGCGGACAGAGCGAACGCATCCAGACGAGAGTTAATTTACGGTGGAATGGATGAGTTAAAGGTCATGCGTGTCGTTGGACTTTCTTCTTCTGTGCTTTTTGATAAAGATGACCCTTTTAATCCAATTAATCGCCGTATCAGCATAATTGTGATGAATAAAAAAACCGAAGAATCTGTAATTAGAGATGGTGGTTCAGTCGAAGTAGTCAGTCAAGCAGATTCGGGCGCAGGTGTCTCCGTAAAATCGGAGAAATAGCACTGTCGATCAGTAATATTATTAATTTCGGACAGGATGCTCAGAGATGTCAGAAAAAAAATTAATTGGATCTCAGGTAAAACAGCTGCTTTCAGGAGTTTCTGATCATGGGCGTACGCATTTGCTTGAGGTGGAGACAGATCTGGCTCAGACCGCATTGTTGCTCGGTGAGGCAATTGAAAAGCTCGGCGTTAGTTTTATGGCGATGCACGAAGCGGTGCTTAATGAGCAGCAGGAAATTGACGTGCTAATTAACGAAGGTAATGTACCTCCTGAAAGCATAGAGAAAATCCGCGAGATTCAGAAAGTGATTGGGCAGCACGTAAATGCGGCCGTTACTAGTCTTCAGTTTCAGGATCTAACTAGTCAGCTGATTTCCCGCACAATTCAGCGATGCGAGGGGTTAAGAGAGGTGTTGAATTTGCTTGGAGCTGAGAATATTCAGTCCACAAATGAGGATGTTAACGAAAATATTGAGCAAATTCTGCTAAATGCAATTGCAAGGCTGGAAAAGCAAAGTAACGATCTTCAGGCTGTATTGCGTAAAGCCGTACACCAGAAGCATTTGGATAGCGGTGATATTGAGCTTTTTTGACGGAATTCCGGGCGTTTGCCTTATATAAAGTAGATGGAGTAGATATGGCCAAGACAATTTTAGCTGTGGACGATTCTGGTTCCCTGAGACAAATGGTCGCATTCAGTTTAAAAGCGGCAGGCTATCAGGTTATTGAGGCCGTGGATGGGCAAGATGGTTTGGAAAAAGCCCGCAATCAAGTTGTAGATCTTGTGTTGACTGACCAGAATATGCCGCGGATGGATGGGTTGACCCTTATCAAATCATTGCGTGGCCTATCAACGTATCAGCGTGTCCCAATCTTAATGCTGACAACGGAATCTAGTGATGAGATGAAGTCAAAAGGGCGGGCTGCAGGCGCTAATGGCTGGTTGGTAAAGCCATTTGACCCGCAGAAGTTAACTGAAGTGGTAAAAAAGGTAATTGGCTAAATTAGCCCTTTTCCGATGAAATTGCTGAAAGCGGAGTTCGATAATGACAATTGACATGAGTCAGTTTTTCCTCGTTTTTTTTGATGAAGCCGAAGAATTGCTGGCTGAGATGGAAAAATTGTTGCTGGAAGTTGACGTTTCCACTCCTGATCCTGAAGATTTAAATGCGATTTTTAGAACAGCGCATTCAATAAAAGGAGGTTCATCGACTTTTGGACTGAATGACATGACAGATGTCACTCATGTACTAGAGTCATTGCTGGATAAGATTCGTAAGGGTGAAATGGCGTTGACTTCTGAGCACGTCGATGCTTTCCTTGCAGCAAAAGATGTTTTAAAGATGCAATTGGATGGTCACAGGAATGGCGGTGCAGTTGACCAAGATGCGGTTGGTGACGTCAGGATGTTACTGCAGTCTTTTTCTTTCGATCCACCACCGCCCCCACCGCTGGTGGTAGAAGATTTGCATGTTGATACTGATTTTAAATCTGCATTCAGGATCGAAATGCCGAAAGTAAATCAGGGGGATACCGAGGCTTTGATTGCAGAACTTGGTTTGTTGGGGGCGATATCAAGAGAGCCTGATACGGAGGATTCAGTAATTCTGCATCTTAAGACCAATGAATCTGTAGACGATATTGTTTCAATTTGTTCATTTATTCTCAATCCGGACGCATTAAAAATTTCAGAAGAGCGGGATTTACTGGTTAATTCTAAAGAACTGTCCGAAGATGAGCTCGGATATGGTTTCTTTGAGCCTTTGGATCAAATGTTTCCCCCGCTTGATGAGAGTGTTACTGACATATTGGAAAATTCGGTAGAGGTTGCTCAAGAGAAAAAGCCTGCGGTGAAAAGAGAATTTGAAAAACCGCAAGCAAGCTCTGAGTCTTCTACGATTCGCGTTGGTATTGAGAAAGTAGATCAATTAATAAATTTGATTGGTGAGCTTGTAATTACCCAGGCAATGATAGAACAACGTACACAACATCTTGATCCAATAGTCAATGAACGGTTGTTGAGCAGCATTGCACATTTGTCTCGAAATACAAGAGATTTGCAGGAAGCCGTTATGTCAATTCGTATGATGCCGATGGATTACGTATTTTCCAGATTTCCGCGAATGGTTCGGGATTTGGCAAATAAGCTTGGCAAACGAGTTGAGTTTGTGACCTATGGAGCTTCGACGGAATTGGACAAAGGGTTAATCGAACGAATTGTTGATCCCCTGACCCATCTTGTTCGAAATAGCATTGACCATGGTATAGAAATTCCCGCGATACGTAGTTCTTCAGGAAAGAGCGAAACAGGTCGCCTGTCTCTTTCAGCGGTTCACCAGGGCGGGAATATTGTCATAGAAGTTTCTGATGACGGTGGTGGATTGAACAGGGAAAGGATTCTTACTAAAGCTCGCGAAAACGGACTCAATGCACACGATTCAATGTCCGATTCTGATGTGTGGCAGTTGATTTTTGCACCCGGATTTTCAACCGCGGAAGTGGTTACTGACGTCTCCGGACGTGGGGTTGGCATGGACGTTGTTAAAAGAAATATTACCGCAATGGGTGGGGTTGTTGACATTCGATCTGCAAAAGGATTTGGGACCACTATTACGATTTCTTTGCCTCTCACGTTAGCAATTCTTGACGGTATGTCCCTTAAGCTTGGCGAAGAGATTTATATTTTACCGCTGAATTATGTGGTTGAGTCACTTCAGCCGTCAATGGACGATGTAAAAGACATCAATGGTAAGAGTCAGGTAGTAAAAGTCCGTGATGAGTATTTACCCTTAATTCCTCTGTACCGAATTTTTGATTTGGTTCCGATTCACAGTCTGCCGTCTGAAGGGATTGTTGTTATCGTCGAGGTTGATGGTAAAAAAGCAGCACTGTTTGTCGATGATCTGGTTGGGCAGCAACAGGTAGTGGTTAAAAATATTGAGTCAAATTATAAAAAAGTACCCTGTATTTCCGGAGCAACGATTTTAGGTGATGGGGGTGTTGCTCTGATTCTCGACGTTCCGGCGATCACTCGGGCAAGTGCAAATTAACAGGCAATCTCATCATGAGTACAGTAATAGCGGAAAGCTCTGAAATGCAAAGCATGCATGGCATTGAAGATGCCACGACACATGAGTATCTTGCCTTCACTCTTGGGAGTGAAGAGTATGGCATCGACATCCTTAAAGTTCAGGAAATTCGTGGCTACGAAGCAGTGACCAGAATTGCAAATGCACCTGCTTTTATGAAGGGAGTGATTAATCTGCGCGGGATCATTGTGCCGGTTGTGGATATGCGGATTAAGTTTGCTTTAGGCGATGTCGTATACGATCAATTTACCGTTGTTATTATATTAAATATTTCGGGGCGCATTGTTGGAATGGTTGTAGACAGTGTTTCGGACGTGACCACACTGAATAGTGGTCAGATTCGTCCGGCTCCTGAGATGGGTACTACGTTCAGTACAGATTTTTTGATTGGATTGGGGACGTTTGACGAGCGCATGCTGATTCTTGTTGATATCGATCGATTGATGCTTAGCCCTGAAATGGGATTGATAGAAAACTCCTGATAATACTATTCAAAAGGAACTGGAGGAGATAATGAACTTGCGTACATTAAAAATTGGAAAAAGACTGACCCTGGCATTTGGGTTAATTCTTGTAGGTATTTCAATCCTGATGTTGTTTATAAATGCTATGAATGCTTCGACTAGGAAAGCGGTCAGTGAGTCACTAAGTGTTGGTAGTCAGAAGCAGATGCTGGCAAATCAGTTGAAGTCCTCTCTTTATGAGTCGGGGATCGCGATGCGTAACATTGGAATTCAATCTGACGTGTCGGACATGCAAAAAGAAGAAGAAAAAGTTAAAAGTCAGCGCAGGATCTATGAAGAAGCGAAAGCACAACTGGTAGCGTTGGGTCTTAGTGATCAGGAAAATCAGATTCTGGCAGAAGTTGCAAGAATTGATAAAGAAATGGCGCAGCCGTTCAAGGATGCTATTGGGCAAGCAATGGCATTTAACGCAGAAGGGTCGGTAAAAGTAATTTCCAGTGTACTTGAGCCGTTAAGTAAAAAATCTATTCAGGAAATTAATAAATTAGTTGATTTGCAGACAGAGGCTTCAAAGGCGATTTTCGAAGATGCTGAACGTAAAGGAAGTAAGCTTGGTTATGTTTTGTATATCTCTTTGGTCGTCGCGATTATCGTCGGCGGTCTGTTCGCGCTGATTATTACGAAAAGTATTGTTAATCCGTTACACGAGGCCGTTGTGCTTGCAGAAACCGTAGCCTCCGGTGATTTGCGAAGTAAGGTTGTGGTTAATGGAGATGATGAGGTGGCTCGGTTACTGTCAGCTCTGAAAGACATGAATGACAAACTTGCGGAGACTGTCGGACAAGTCAGAATCGGTACGGAATTAATTACGGTTGCCGCAAAAGAGATATCAATAGGTAATGCGGACCTGTCGGGTCGTACAGAGTCTCAGGCAAGCTCTCTGGAGGAGACCGCCAGCTCGATGGAAGAACTGACAAGCACCGTCCGGCAAAACGCAGATAACGCTCGCCAAGCTAACCAGCTTGTCGTTTCCGCAACTAACGTGGCGACAAAAGGAGGCGCAGTTGTCAATGAAGTTGTTAAAACGATGGGTTCGATAAAAGAAAGCTCACGCAAAGTAGTCGACATCATTGGTGTTATAGATGGAATTGCTTTTCAAACAAATATTCTTGCACTGAACGCAGCAGTTGAGGCCGCTCGCGCAGGTGAGCAGGGGCGTGGTTTTGCGGTGGTTGCGGCTGAAGTACGTAGTCTTGCGCAACGTAGTGCCAGTGCTGCGAAGGAAATTAAGTCACTGATTAGCGATTCTGTCGGAAAAGTTGATGAGGGCAGTAAGCTTGTTGATGAAGCCGGACAGACAATGGATGAAATTGTGACCAGTGTTCAGCATGTTGCTGACATCATGAGCGAAATTTCGGCAGCAAGTCAGGAGCAGAGCGCGGGTATCGAGCAAGTGAATCTTGCAATCGCTCAAATGGATGAAATGACACAGCAAAATGCTGCGTTGGTTGAGGAGGCCGCCGCCGCCGCAGAAAGTCTTGAAGAGCAAGCTCAGACGTTGGTTCAGGCCGTCAGTGTTTTCAAAGTGATGAATGATCAATTTAAAGCGGAGCCTAAGCCTCCGGTGAGACCAGATGCTACAAAACGAAGTGCGCCTAAACCTGCTCTTGTGCATCAGGCTAAGCAAAGGAACGTTGTTTCAGGTGTGAAAGACAACGATGATGGCTCTTGGGAAGAGTTTTGACTAAAAATCTTTGCGGATAGCTGCATATGAGAGATATTACAAAATCTGAGACTTCGAAGGAGTTTCAGTTTAGTCACAGGGATTTTGAGCGGGTGCGCGGATTGATTTATAAGCGTGCAGGTATCTCTCTGGCTGATAGCAAAGAAGAGATGGTTTACAGTCGCCTTGCCCGGCGTCTGCGAGCGACGGGAATCAGTGCGTTTTCTGAATATCTGGACTGGTTGGAAGGCGATCTTGAAAATACGGAATGGGAGTCGTTTACAAATGCGTTGACTACCAACCTGACATCATTTTTCCGCGAAGAACATCACTTTCCAATTCTTGCAGAACATGTTTTGAAGTGCGAACACCCAGTGAATATTTGGTGCTCAGCAAGCTCAACAGGTGAGGAGCCGTATTCAATTGCAATGACACTTTGCGAAGCATTTGGAACGCTGCGTCCGCCGGCGCATATTATTGCAACAGACATCGATACTAATGTTCTGAATACAGCCGCTCGAGGCGTGTATGGCGCTGATCGTATTGAGAAATTATCTTCTGACCGAGTTCGGAAGTTTTTCTTGCGAGGTAAAGGCGCGCAGGATGGGTATGTCAAAGTAAGGCAAGAGTTGCGCGACTTAATTACGTTTAAGCAGTTGAATTTACTTGCAGACAGCTGGCCAATTTCTGGAGAATTTGATGCGGTGTTTTGTCGCAATGTGATGATTTATTTTGATAAGCCAACGCAGGGGAAAATCCTCAAGAAGTTTGTCCCTTTGATGAAACACGATGCACTGTTATTCGCGGGGCATTCCGAGAATTTTTTATATGTATCTGACGAATTCCGATTAAAAGGAAAAACAGTCTACGAGCTCGCAAATGCGTCTTCACGTGGAAGAGCAGGGTCAGGTCAATTTCGCAGAGGTAGCGTATGAGCCAATTAAGCGAAGAGCATTTCGCCACGAATGTCTACTATGACAGGGTCTTTGATTGTGATGCGGCAAAAATTTTGCCTGGCGAGTTTTATTTCACAAATAAAGACATGCTGATTGTTACTGTGCTTGGATCTTGTGTCTCAGCTTGCATTCGTGATCGCGTTAGCGGAGTTGGAGGCATGAATCATTTCATGTTGCCGGATACCGGTGGGGATGCAGATAACCCAGTCTCTGCCTCCATGCGGTATGGCACGTATGCGATGGAAGTTCTTATCAACGAATTGTTAAAGGCCGGCGCAAAGAGGGAGAATCTCGAGGCGAAAGTTTTTGGCGGAGGTAACGTTCTGCGCGGATTTACGGCTATTAATGTCGGTGAACGTAACGCGAAATTTGTGTTGGATTATCTGAAAGCCGAGCGTATGAGGGTGGTTGCTGAAGATTTGAATGACATCTATCCGCGTAAGGTATATTTTTTCCCGCGAAATGGTAAAGTGCTGGTTAAAAAGCTCAAGGTTGAGCACAACGATACTCTCCGCAAGCGCGAACAGGATTACGCGAGTCGACTGAAGACGACATCTGTTGGCGGTGAGGTGGACTTGTTCTGATCTGTTTTGTGGTTTAGAGAATTTCGATGAAAATTAAAGTTTTAATTGTTGATGATTCAGCACTGATTCGTAGTGTGATGTCTGAAATCATCGGTAGTCAGCCAGATATGGAAGTAGTGGGGGTTGCTCCAGATCCAATCGTGGCAAGAGAACTGATTAAGCAAACTAATCCAGACGTGCTGACACTGGATGTCGAAATGCCGCGTATGGATGGGCTGGATTTTCTGGAAAAGCTGATGCGGTTGCGGCCTATGCCGGTTGTTATGGTTTCTTCGCTTACGGAGCGAGGATCTGAAATCACAATGCGCGCATTGGAGTTGGGGGCTGTTGACTTTGTGACAAAGCCTAAACTCTCGATTCAAAGTGGAATGCGTGAATATGCAGAGATGATTGCGGACAAAATTCGTATCGCATCGAAAGTACGTATCCGTCCAAGAACTATTCAGCATGCGGAAGCAAAGCAAAGCAGCGAATCAGTACTTCCGATGTTACGCAATCCGCTCACCAGTAGTGAAAAGCTGATTATTATCGGCGCTTCAACTGGCGGAACTGAAGCAATTAAGAGTTTTCTGATGCAGATGCCGTCCGATTGTCCGGGTATTCTCATTACCCAGCATATGCCTGAGGGTTTCACCAGATCGTTTGCAAAACGCTTGAATGGGCTTTGCAAAATCGCGGTCTCTGAGGCAGTTGGGGGCGAGCGTGTTTTGCCGGGGCATGCGTATATTGCGCCTGGACATTCTCATTTATTGTTAGCCCGTAGTGGGGCGAACTACGTGACAAAGCTGGATGATGGCGAACCTGTTAATCGGCATCGGCCATCTGTTGATGTTTTGTTTAGATCCGCCGCTTTCTCCGCTGGTAAAAATGCTGTAGGTGTAATTTTAACTGGGATGGGAAAAGACGGTGCACAAGGTATGCTCGAAATGAAAAGTGCTGGCGCGTATAATTTCGCTCAGGACGAGTCCAGTTGCGTTGTTTTTGGCATGCCACGTGAAGCAATAGCGATTGGGGCGACTCATGAAGTTGCTTCGTTGAACGAACTGCCAGCAAAAGTGTTGCAATATCTTGCCACTCAAGGGGGGCGAGCACTCAGGGTCTGATTTTTTTGCAACCATGCTATGCTTAAGCGTAAATTGAACACCTTTCTTCGGGCTTTTGTCCGATAATACTAATAACTATCCCTAAAGAAATATTGGAGTAATTCATGGCCGATCAAAATCTGAAATTTCTCGTTGTCGACGATTTTTCCACTATGCGTCGCATTGTCAGGAATTTGCTCAAGGAATTAGGGTATTCCAACGTTGATGAAGCGGAAGATGGGGCAATGGGCCTTGCCAAGCTGAAAAACGGTGACTTTGATTTTGTAATCTCTGACTGGAATATGCCGAATATGGATGGTTTAACCATGTTGCAACACATTCGTGCTGATCCAGCATTGGCAAAATTACCAGTGCTGATGGTGACCGCGGAAGCAAAAAAAGAAAACATCATTGCGGCAGCGCAGGCCGGTGCAAACGGATATGTGGTGAAGCCATTTACCGCGGCAACACTGGACGAGAAACTGACAAAAATTTTTGAGAAAATGGGAAAATAATCTGCGGTTTCGCAGTGATCCTGATGTATACGATAGTGCCTAAGCGTTGGTCTTCAGACTGAGCTCAGGCACTATTTTTTTATTCCTGCGGTTTGCATAAAAGTCACACGAAATGTGAAATGTCTTCGTTTTTGTTACGGATAACGTTTTCCCGGTTACAACTGAACTGAAGGCGTAACAGTAGCGGTATAGTGGATGCTTTACTAAGGTTGGTTTTACGGGGCACGCTGAATACTGGCGGATTAAATATGATTGATACTCATTTCATTACACGCGAACCTTTACTGGATCCTAAACAGAAAGTTTCAGGCTTTCAATTTTCTTGGCAACGCGCTGATGAGCAAGTAGATGCGACCAAAGATGAGCTGGACGCATTATTGCAATTCGTTGCAGGTCATCTGAATGATGATGAGAAAGGCTTTCTTTTGGGGGAAAGCCAGTTATTTTTTGAAGCGGTTCCGGAGTTGCTATCGGTTGATGCACTGAACTTATTTCCGGCAAAAAATACTGTTTTGATTTTGCATAAAAAGCATTTTGCAAATCCTGCCGTTGTCGAAGCAGTACAGGCGTTGCGTGCGCGTGGTTTCGGAATTTGTCTTCGAGGAGCGGAAGTTACAACGCTGGAGCGGACATTTTTTTCACTGGCATCTCACATTGAAGTCAAATTCAGTGCAGCAAATTTTGCATCGCAGGCAAAAGTATATGCCGCGTTAAAGCAAAGTCCGGTACGTATGGTGGCGCGTCAGGTCGGTTCCTGGCAAGACTTTGAAGCATGTTCAGCACTTGGTCTGCACAGCTTTGTTGGTAAGCTGCATTTGACTCCGCGTCCGGGCAGTGTCGTTAAGTCTCTTAATCCGGCGCAGACGACGATTCTGCAACTGATGGAAATGGTCCGGAAGAATGCGGACGTTAATCAGTTGGAGCTGGTTGTGAAACGGGATGCAACGCTTGCTTATAAGTTACTGCGCTACATTAATTCTGCGGGCTTCGGATTGCGCTCTGAGGTGCAATCGCTTAAACATGCCGTACAAATGCTTGGTTACAGTCCTTTATATCGCTGGCTGACGGTACTGTTGGCGACGGCGAGTACCAGCGGTTTTTCGCCTGTGTTGCTGGAGACGGCAATTATCCGGGGGCGCTTTGCTGAGTTGCTTGGTCAAATGAAAATGTCCAAAGCGGAAGCAGAGAATTTGTTTGTTACCGGAATGTTTTCCTTGCTGGACCGTTTAATTGGCTTGCCAATGGATGAAATTCTTGCTTCAATTCAGTTGCCCGATGTTGTGACCGAAGCACTTTTAAGCCGGTCAGGTGTTTATGGCCCATTCCTTGCACTTGCGGAGGCATGTGAGCTCAATAGTATGCTGGTAGGTTCGCTGGCTGAAACACTCAAAATCTCAGCTGAAGACTTAAATGCAGCACATTTATCTGCATTGGTTTGGTCGAAAAATGTGGTAACTGCCGGCTAAGTACCATTTTTGAATAACTGAACGGCAAGCATTTGTGCTTGCCGTTTTTTTTGAATAGAAGGTTGATGTGATCTTGCAAGACAAGCCCGGTTTTTTGCCGGACCTGCCGCAGTGGGTAGTCTGGATAAGTGCGATTCTGATCGTCTCGTTCCAGTTGGGCGGATATCCGGTGCTGAATAATAATGAAGGCTTATATGCCGAAATACCCAGGGAGATGCTGGCATCCGGTCATTGGCAGGGTTGGGTGATTCCGCATCTGAACGGTTTGGCATATATGGAAAAGCCTCCGTTGCTGTACTGGCTGACCGCAATATGTTTGGCATTGTTCGGAGAGTCCGAAACAGTGATTCGTCTGGTGCCGGCAGCATCTGCATTGGTTTGCGTGGGATTGTTGTTGTGGTTCGGGCGTCAGATTCATCGAGAAGCGGCGGCAAAATTAGCTTCACTGATGTTTATCAGCGGGCTCGGTGTCATGGTGATGAGCCGCTCGCTAATGTTCGATATGTTGCTGACAGCATGTCTGCTCGGTGGTGTGATGCATGCCTGGCTTTATCATGAGCGGCATGAACTGCGTTACGCTTGCCGGAGTCTGATATTCCTTGCGCTGGCAATACTCGCAAAAGGATTCGTTGCCACAATTTTATTCACCGCAATCGGTGGCGGATATTTGCTGTTCAAAACACGGTCACTGTCAGATGCATTTAAGGCGCTGGGTATGTGGTTTCGCTGGCAACCGTGGCTATTGTTTTTGATCGTTGTGTTGCCTTGGCATATCGCCGCTATGTTTGCTGAACCGATTTTTGCCTGGTTTTACTTCATTAATGAACACATTCTGCGCTTTATGGGAAAGCGTGAACCACATGACTATTATGCGGGGGCCTGGTGGTATTACCTTCCGCGAATGGCTTTGTTCTTGTTTCCGTGGACGCTGATGTTACCTGTGCTGTTGCGACTGAAGCGTGTGATGCCGACTGTTCCGGCATTGCATGCATTTTTGGCCGCCGGGTGGATCATGCCATTATTGTTTTTTTCGATTTCCAGCGCAAAAGCAAATTACTACTTGGTTACTGTGATGCCTTTACTAGCGCTGCAAATTGCGTGCTGGCTGGAAGAGACCGGAGGAGTGAAGCGCAGCGGCGCCTTAATCCTCGGCGCAATATGTGCCGTACTTGCATTGCTGCTATTTGTCGGTGCGGGTCGTCAGAACAGTCCGGGGCAGCTTGCCTTAGGATTAACAACAGCGAATCTGATGCAGTTTTTTGCATCCGTGTTTGTTTTGATTGCAATTACAGTTATCTGGATGGCGTTCAGAAGACCTGCATGGGCGATGCTGCCATTAATCATTTTGCCAATCGCGATAGCACCGGTTTTAGTGGATGGTGCAAAGAATAGAAGTGCAGAAATATCAACCCGGGATCTGGTTGAGTACAGCAAAAAACACTTTGCCGATCGTGAGCTGTTACTGTATCGTGTTTTTGAACAGCAATCGTCTTTGCCGTTTTATCTGAAGCGGCCGGTGCGCGTTGTAGACTCGCGCAGCAGTGATTTGTACTGGGGAAACAAGCTGCACAAAAATGCCATTGTTATTGATGATCAAAAGTTTGTTGATGTGCTCAAAAGTCAAAAACTGGCATTGATTGTACTGGAAGAAGACCAGGCAGATTTCGATCAAAAATCGTATTCAACGCAAATGAAACGCATTGCGCGACTTGGCAAGGCCAGCATATTTTCGAACTAAACTCGGAAATTTCAGGTAATTTGCATAGTTCGGTTCTGGAGGGATGGGGGCTCAACGCGGTATAATGGCGTTTTTCCATCCAACCAGCGGCTCGCTTTTGTAGGTTGAGGGTGACCGCCTCTATGACATCTCTGCCATGTTGATTTTGCCTGGCTCTAATGCCTTATCCGCTTTTCGTACTAACAGCCTCCTTAGCAGGCTCCAGCAGGTTGATGCCAGTATTGTTGGCGTAACTGCGCGATACCAGCACTTTATTGATGCAGCTTCTGAACTGAGCCCCGATGACGTTTCGCGTCTCGGGGCTTTGTTGACTTATGGGGAGCCGTTCTCCGGCGAATCCAGCGGTGAAGTATTCGTTGTCACACCACGTGTCGGCACGATTTCGCCGTGGGCCAGTAAAGCGACGGATATCGTTCACAACTGTGGTATGCAGCATATTCGCCGCGTTGAGCGTGGTATCAGTTTCTTTGTGCAGCTGAAATCCGGTCTGTTCAGCAAAGCTCGTCCACTGGATGCGGCAGTGCGTGTACAGGTTGCGGCACTGTTGCATGACCGCATGACTGAAACGGTACTGAATGATTTGCAGGAAGCCGGTGCGCTGTTTGCCGAACTGGAAGCAAAGCCACTGGAATTCGTTGATGTCCTCGGCGGCGGTCGCGAAGCACTGGTATCTGCGAATATTACGCTTGGTCTGGCAATGTCGGATGACGAAATCGATTATCTGACCGACGCGTTTACGAAAGCTGGCCGTAATCCTACCGACGTTGAGCTGATGATGTTTGCACAGGCAAACAGTGAGCATTGCCGTCACAAAATTTTTAATGCGGACTGGATCGTGGATGGCGAACAGCAGGATAAATCCCTGTTCCAGATGATCAAAAACACGCATCAGTTGCACCCGCAGGGCACCATCGTGGCTTATGCCGATAACGCCTCGATTATCGAAGGTGCGGAAGTGACACGCTTCTACCCGAAAAATCAGGTGTATCAGGGCAGTCAGGAACTGACCCACATCCTGATGAAAGTGGAAACCCACAACCATCCGACGGCGATTTCTCCGTTCCCCGGTGCATCTACCGGTAACGGTGGCGAGATTCGCGACGAGGGCGCTACTGGTCGCGGTGCCAAGCCAAAAGCTGGTTTGTCAGGTTTCAGCGTTTCCAATCTGCAGATTCCGGGTGCAGTTCAGCCCTGGGAAAATGCCAGTGATGCCAATACCGGCGCGCAGAATACAGCGACCTACGGTAAGCCTGACCGCATTGCCTCTGCGCTGCAGATCATGATTGATGGTCCTATCGGTGGTGCGGCATTTAATAATGAATTTGGTCGCCCCAATCTGACTGGCTATTTCCGTACCTACGAACAAAACGTCAACGGCAAAGTCTACGGTTATCATAAGCCGATCATGATTGCCGGTGGCGTCGGCAATATTTCTGATAAGCACACCAAGAAAAATGATTTACCTGTCGGTTCCCTGCTGATTCAGCTGGGCGGTCCGGGTATGCGTATTGGTATGGGTGGCGGTGCTGCGTCTTCGATGGCAACCGGTACTAACAAAGCAGATCTGGATTTTGATTCCGTGCAGCGTGGTAATCCGGAAATGGAACGCCGTGCGCAGGAAGTGATTAACTCCTGCTGGCAGCTGGGTGACGACAATCCTGTTCTGTCTATTCATGACGTTGGTGCAGGTGGTTTGTCGAATGCATTCCCTGAAATCACCAATGACGCAAAACGCGGAGCGATTTTCGATCTGCGTAAAGTTCCGCTGGAAGAATCCGGTCTGGCACCGAAAGAAATCTGGAGTAATGAGTCGCAGGAACGTTATGTGCTGGCGATTGCTCCTGAAAGTCTGCCACTGTTCCAGTCGTTCTGTGAACGCGAACGCTGCCCGTTTGCAGTCGTCGGTACAGCAACGGAAGAACGTCAGCTGAAAGTCATCGACCCGCTGCACGACAATTCACCTGTAGATATGCCGATGGATGTTCTGCTCGGCAAACCGCCGAAAATGCTGCGCGATGTGAAGCGTGAAAGCCAGGAACTGGCGGATATGGATCTGACCGGCATTGAGCTGAAAACAGCTGCAGAGCGCGTGCTGAGCCTGCCGACAGTCGCAGATAAATCTTTCCTGATCACCATTGGTGACCGTACCGTTGGTGGTACGACAGTGCGTGACCAGATGGTTGGTCCGTGGCAGGTGCCGGTCGCAGACTGCGCGGTTACCGCCATGAGCTTCGAAGGCTATCGTGGCGAAGCCATGTCCATGGGTGAGCGTACGCCGCTGGCAGTGATCAATGCACCGGCATCCGGCCGTATGGCGATCGGTGAGGCAATTACGAATATTGTTGCAGCGAATATCTCAGAAATTTCCGACATCAAATTGTCCGCAAACTGGATGGCTGCCTGCGGTCAGCCTGGCCAGGATGCAGCATTGTTTGATACCGTGAAGACTGTTGGTATGGAATTATGTCCTGCACTGGGCATCAGCATTCCGGTTGGCAAAGATTCTCTGTCCATGCGCACTACATGGAAAGAAGAGGGCGTCGATAAATCCGTTACCGCACCTGTTTCCCTGATCATTTCTGCATTTGCGCCGGTGGCCGATATCCGTCGTTCCCTGACGCCGCAACTGCGTCTGGATCAGGGCGATACCAGCCTGATTCTGATTGATCTGGGTCGCGGCAAAAACCGTATGGGCGCATCGGCATTTGCGCAGGTAATGCAAACCATTGGTAACACTGCACCGGACGTTGATTCTGCAGATGATCTGAAAGGCTTCTTCGCCGCTGTTCAGCAACTGAATCAGGATGGCAAACTGCTGGCTTACCATGACCGTTCTGACGGTGGCTTGTTCACCACGCTGTGCGAAATGGCATTTGCAGGCCGCGCAGGTGTGTCGGTTAACCTCGATATCCTGACAATGGAAAACGAGCATGCGGCAGATCAGGGTGATGCGAAAAACTGGGCGACGCAGGTTGCTGAGCGCCGTAACGATCTGACATTGCGCGCACTGTTCAATGAAGAGCTCGGAGCTGTTCTGCAGGTTCGCACTGAACAACGTTCTGAAGTGATGGATGTACTGCGCAGCTTTAACCTCGGCGCATGCAGCCATATCATTGGTAAAGTCGTTGCAGCAGACAAGATTGAGTTCACTCGTGACGTGAAAGTGATTTTCAGTGAAGCGCGCTCTGCGCTGCACCGCATCTGGAGTAACACCAGCTGGCAAATCGCCCGTCTGCGTGATAATCCTGCCTGTGCCGATGCTGAATACGCGCGTATTCTGGATGTCAATGATCCGGGTATCACGCCGCATCTGACCTTCGATCCGCAGGAAGATATCGCCGCACCATTCATTGCAACCGGCGCACGTCCGCGTGTTGCGATCCTGCGTGAGCAGGGTGTGAACTCCCACATCGAAACGGCATATGTCATGCATAAGTCCGGTTTTGAAGCAGTGGACGTTCACATGAGTGATCTGATTGCCGGTCGTGCCCGTCTGGAAGACTTCAAAGGCCTGATCGCGGTCGGTGGTTTCTCTTACGGTGACGTACTCGGCGCTGGCGAAGGCTGGGCGAAAACGATTCTGTTCAATCAGATGATGGCAGAACAGTTCTCCGGCTTCTTCCACCGTGACGACACCTTCGGTTTAGGTATCTGTAACGGTTGCCAGATGATGAGTAATCTGAAATCCATCATCCCTGGTGCAGAAGCATGGCCGAAATTCACGCGTAATAAATCGGAGCAGTTTGAAGCCCGCTTTGCGACGGTGGAAATTCTGGAGTCCCGTTCGGTATTCTTTGATGGCATGCAAGGCACACGCGCTGCGATCGCTGTCGCGCACGGCGAAGGTTTTGCCGACTTCTCTCTGACTGGTCAGCAAAGTGCGGTGCAGGTGGCGGCCCGTTTCGTGGATAACTATGGCCAGCCAACCGAAGCTTACCCGTTCAATCCGAACGGTTCGCCGGCAGGTATAACCGCCATCACCAATGATGACGGTCGCTTTACCGTGATGATGCCGCATCCGGAACGCGTTTTCCGCTCTGTGATTCATTCATGGGCACCGGAAGGCTGGGGTGAAGATTCCCCTTGGATGCGTATGTTCCGTAACGCACGTAAGTGGGTTGGCTGATACGGCTACACTCAGTAAAAAGGCGCTTCGGCGCCTTTTTACGTTTCTGTAGCGCTGCTTTGGGGCCGATTGAGCGCAGGGCAAGGCTGTGAAGGCCGATCGGGTTTTGATCCGCTTATGCAGATATCTGCATTTCGTATTTTCAGACAACCAGCGTTTCTGCCGACGACCGCCAGGTTGCTATGCTCAACTCCGCATCTGAGCTTGCTTTCGGAAGATTGAGGGCGTTGCTGCAAACGTGAGCACGGTAATCATCCCCTTTTTAATGGACGGTAGAAGTAGAAGACGGGGTTGTTAAAGTCTTTTTGTATTTCGGTGGTACGCCACCAACTGCTTTGTTCGGACGTTCGTTATTGTAAAACCATAGCCATTCTGTCGCATGCTCCCGGACTTCTTCAATACTGCTGAATAGATACTGATCCAACCATTCTCCGCGAACCGTTCGGTTATACCGCTCGACGTAAGCATTCTGCTGTGGATTGCCAGGCTGAATGAACTTCAGTTCAATCGCGTGCCTCGCTGCCCACTCAGCCAGTAAAGCACTGATGTATTCCGGACCATTATCACTACGGATCTGTTTAGGCTTGCCACGCCACTCAATTACCTGATTCAGCGTGCGGATGACCCGTTCCGACGGCAGCGAGAAGTCTACCTCTATCGCCAGTCCTTCACGGTTAAAGTCGTCAATGATATTCAGCAATCTGAAGCTGCGGCCGTCCTCTAGCTGATCATGCATGAAGTCCATCGACCAGCAATGATTAATGGATTCCGGCACAAGCAGTGCATCGGGCTTTTCGCGTTTCAGCCGCTTCTTCGGCCTGATCCGTAAATTCAGCTCCAGTTCACGATAAATCCTTCGCACGCGCTTATGGTTCCAGTCAAAGCGTTTGACGTTTCGCAGGTAATAGAAGCACATGCCAAAACCCCAATTCCGGTAGGTTGTGGTCAACTGCAGCAGCCAGTCTGCAATTTCTGCGTTTTCATCTGCCAGCCGGAGTTGATACCGGTAGCAGGTTTCGCTGATACCAAACATCGTACAGGCCAGTCTGACCGGAATGGATTTTTCCTGCACCGCCTTTTGGGCCAGCTCCCGCCGGCGCGACGGCTTCACCACTTTTTTTCAATGGCCTCTTTAAGAATGTCCGCTTTGAGCCGCTCTTCGGCATACATTTTTGTCAGACGGGCATTTTCTGATTCAAGCTCCTTCAGCCGGGCCATCATGGATGCATCCATTCCGCCAAATCTGGCGCGCCATTTGTAAAAAGTGGCTGAACTCATGCCATGTTCACGGCAAAGTTCGGGGACAGGCGCTCCTGCTTCTGCCTGCTTTAAGATAGCCAGTATCTGGCTGTCACTGAATTTTGATGTTTTCATCAAGAATCTCCTGCGTTGATCATACGAGAAAATTCTACTTTTAGCGTCTGTTAATTTCCGGGATGATTACCATGGAACAGTCGGTATTCAACAGGTGTCATCCCGTTGAGTGATTCATGCGGGCATTGCTCGTTGTAATCGGTCATCCATTGTTCCGTTCGCTCTTTCACCTCCTGTAAACTCCTGAACACGTACATATCCAGCACACCTTGCCGGTAACTACGGTTAAAACGTTCAATGAAGCCATTTTGCATCGGCCTGCCCGGCTCAATAAATTCCAGATGAATCCCATGCTTTTGCGCCCAGTCCGCAAGGCTTGCTGATATAAATTCCGGCCCGTTATCCGTTCGGATTTGCGCCGGAAATCCACGCCAGGCCACAATACGCTCCAGCACACGAATCACACGCGATGCAGGTAAATTCAGATCAATTTCAATCGCCAGTACTTCACGATTAAAATTATCCACCACATTCAGCGTACGGAAGCGTCTGCCGCACCATAGTGCATCGCTCATGAAATCAATCGACCAGCTTTTATTTATTTCAACTGGCACGGCAAGTGGCCGGGGGTGCCGGCTGGGTAATCGTTTCTTCCCAATACGCCGGAGATTCATTTTCAGCTGGCAATACACGCGATATACCTTTTTATGATTCCAGCAATAACCACGTCGTCTTAGCAACTGAAAGTACTTCCCGAATCCCCGTTCCGGAAATCGTTCGGCCAGTTCTTGTAAAGCAGCGATGATGTCGTCATCCGTCGCCAGCTTTGGCTGGTAATTCAGGACTGTGCGCGAGAGTGCCATCGCTCTGCACGCCTGGCGCTGACTCAGACCAGATTCCTGCAATTGCCTGACGTAGTCCCGCTTCTGGTCCGGGGTCAGCGCTTTAAACCGATCACCTCTTTAAATGCATGATTCTCCAGTGACAGGTCAGCAACCATCATTTTGAGTTTGCGGTTTTCCTCTTCGAGGTCTTTCAGGCGCTTGATATCTGCTGCCTCCATACCACCATATTTCGATTTCCACTGATAGTACGTAGCTTCGGAAACGCTGTGCTCACGGCAAACATCTTTCACTAAACGGCCCGCTTCGACAGACTTCAGAATTCCAATGATTTGTGTTTCGGTAAATCGGCTCTTACGCATTTGTGCTCTCCTTTGGCATCTCAGTTTGCCTCAAGAACTCTGGTTATGCATGGTGCGATTTTACGGGAGGGTTACACACCGACTGTTGTCCGGGGCAGATGCAATGCTGGGTAATTATTCCGAATATTGGTAATGATTAAGCAGCCAGATTTAGCGAGTTTCTGTATTCCGTTGTCGCTGCAGTTTTCAGCCAAACAGAATGCGCGGGTAAGTATGTAGCGATTTGCAGCGCATTCTGAGCCTGCAAACAGGCTGAGTGCGGTGTTCAGCACAGTAATCAGTCTGTCGTCGGCAGAAAGTCCGGCTTTTCAAAAAATGGCGATGCGGAAACAAGCACAATGCAGTTGCGAATTGTTCGTATAACTGAAAAGCAAAAACCCGGCACAAGCCGGGTTTTTGTT
This sequence comes from Cognatundibacterium squillarum, assembly GCF_014652435.1. GTDB lineage: Bacteria > Pseudomonadota > Gammaproteobacteria > Burkholderiales > Burkholderiaceae_D > Undibacterium > Undibacterium squillarum. Next base: position 40,268 of record NZ_BMYU01000008.1, on the reverse strand, counting down.
GAGGAAGACTACGATCAGCCAGCGATTTTCGCTTTTTTGCGCAGACTTTCCTGGTATTGCATTACTTTACGCTGTTGCAAGCCACGGCCCAGCTGGTCTCTTGCTTCTTCCAGTGTTGGCAATTTAGTTGGGCGGGTATCATCTACTTTGATGATGTGGAAACCGCGATCAGATTTCACCGGTGTTTCTGTGAACTGACCTTTTTGCAGTGCAGTGAATGCCTGGCCGAATGCAGGTGGCAGACCGGACGGAACGACCCAGTCCAGATCGCCGCCGTTTGCTGCCGAACCGGTATCTTTGGATTGTTTTGCCAGCTCTTCAAACTTAGCACCGGCTTTCAGTTTTGCGATGATTGCTTTGGCTTCATCTTCAGTGTCGGTTTGAATATGGGCGATATGATATTCTTTGTCACCCGCCTGTGCCTTCAGACGATCATATTCTTGCTTGATTTCTGCATCAGAGACCGGATTTTTCTTTGTGAAATCATAAATCAGCGCATCCATCAGGACTTGCTGACGTGCCAGCTCCAGCTGGGATTTGACTTCAGGGAGTTTTTCCAGCGCTGGTGCTGACTTCAGGGCTTCCTGCAACACAACTTCCTGAGCGATCAGATTTTGTTTAATCATTTCACGCAATTGTGGCGAATCTTGTTGGCCCTGTGCAGTTGCTTGTTTAACGATCGCTTCCATACGGGCAGCAGGAATTGCTTTACCGTTGACGGTTGCGACATTCTGAGCCATTGCAGGTACTGCTGTTGCAAGAAGAACTACCAGCAATTGAGCAGGTTTGAAATTCATTGTCTGTTCCTAAAGGCAAAAACGGATGGTTAATCAAATTATTATTGTGGGATCTCTGACGGAGCCACTGCGGTGATCGCCAGTGCATGGATTTCCGCATGCATCATATCGCCGACAGCATCATACACCAGACGATGACGTGATAAACGGTTTAATCCCTCAAATTGCGCAGAAACGATGTGGATTTTGTAATGCCCGCCACCGCTGGCCGCCCCCGCATGACCTGCGTGCAGGGCTGACTCATCCTCAATTTGACACGAAACCGGCGCGAATGTGCTTTCGATTTTGTGACGAAGTTTTTCAGTGCGGTTCATGTTGTTCATCTTTTATGTATTTCGACAGGTAAAAACTCTGGGCGATCAGAAACGCCGGCATGATACCAATCACGGAGATCAGTTTGAAGTTCGCCCATGCAGAGGTGCTGAAATGTTGTGCGACCAGAATATTGGCAATGCCCATTACCACAGAGAAACCTACCCAGCTGTAAAGCAATGCATTCCAGACCGGATCGGGCAGCTGAATCTGGCTTTCCATTGCGGAACGGATCAGATTCTTTTTAAACAGCCATTGTCCTGCCAGCAAGCCAATACCGTAGGTCCAGTACAGCACCGTCGGTTTCCACTTAATAAAAGTTTCGCTATGAAAGTAAATGGTGGCGCCGCCGAACACCAGGATAATGATGAACGATACCCACAGTGCAGGCTCGACTTTTTGCCGGCGCACCAGTAAGTACAGAATTTGCAGGCAGGATGCGAGCACAGCAACGCCGGTCGCCAGCATCACGGGTGCAACTTCGGCGGTGATCGCACCGGCAGCAGAAACCGAGGCGAATAAAGCAGTCACCCATTGCTGGGCGCTGTCTTGATGAGACTCTCCCCATTTAAAAACTGCAAAGAAGAGCAGAACGGGGAAGAGGTCAAACAGAATTTTCATGCAGTGGTCTGAATATTAAATCGGAGTAAAAGTCATCGCCGCCGAATTGATGCAGTAACGCAGGCCAGTCGGTGGCGGACCATCAGGAAATACATGCCCTAAATGAGCGTCGCAGATGTTACACAAAATCTCAGTGCGCGTCATGCCATGTGTGTAATCCGCACGTTCGCGCACATTGGCTGGGTTCAGTGCACGAAAATAGCTGGGCCAGCCACAGCCTGAATCAAATTTTGCATCTGAAGCAAACAGCGCGGTTCCGCAGCAAACGCAGTGATAAATGCCTGTTGCGTGGTGATCCCAGAATTCACCGGTAAATGCACGTTCGGTCGCTGCATGGCGGGTGACCTGATAGGCTAGGGTGCTCAGTTGTTCCTGCCATTCCTGCTCGGATTTGATTACTTTTTCCATGTTGTTCTCCTGTTTATGATGAGCAACTGACGCATAAATCGCCTGCCCAGTCGGGAGGTAAGCTTGCATAGGCTTCTGCTTCAGGCTGTTCTGCAAACGGGTTTTGCAAAATACGGTGCAATCGTTGAATTTCGCTAAAGTCGTCTTGTTGGGCTTTTTCAATCGCTATCTGCGCCAGATAATTGCGCAGTATATATTTAGGATTCGCAGCCAGCATGGCAGCGTTGCGTTCTGAATCGTTCCGGTTTTCAGTCTGGTAGCGTTCGCGGTAGCGTTGCAGCCAGTCAGGCAGCGCCTGCGCGCCGCCGAATAAGGCAAATAATTCGTCGTCGGAGGTAGTAGTTTCGTTTTTCAGGTGCGACAAGGTACGGAAACTCAGTGTGAAGTCAGCACGATGGTCCTGCAACAGCTGGAAGAATTCGTTGAACAGGTTCGCATCGTTTTCCTGAACGGTTTCCAGACCGAATTTGGCCTGGCACAGTTGCTGCCAGTGCTGCTCAAACGCGGATTTGTAATTGTCCAGCGCTTGTTCTGTCGTTTCCACGCTGTTGATCAGCGGCACCAGCGTTTGCCCGAATGCGAAGACATTCCACTGTCCGATGGCTGGCTGGTTGCGGTATGAGTAGCGTCCTTGATGATCACTGTGATTGCAGATGTGATCGTGGTTAAATGCTTCCATAAAACCAAACGGACCATAATCCAGCGTCAGACCAAGAACCGACATATTGTCCGTATTCAGAACGCCATGCATAAACCCGGAAGCCTGCCATTGCGCCACCAGACGTGCTGTCCGGATCGCTACATCACCTAAAAGCTCAGCGTAAGGATTTTCTGCAGACAGGCATTGCGGATAGTAGTGTTGCAGTACAAAGTCAGCCAGTTGTTTCAGTTCATCGATCCGGCCCTGATAATAAAAATGTTCAAAATGACCGAAACGGATAAAGCTTGGCGCAACCCGCGTCACGATGGCTGTGGTTTCGGGTTGTTCGCGCATTGCATATTGCTTTGATCCGGACAGGTGCAGTGCACGCGTAGTCGGAATGCCTAGCCCGTGCATCGCTTCAGAGCACAGGTATTCTCTGACTGATGAGCGTAATACTGCGCGTCCGTCTGCACGCCGTGAATACGGCGTTTCTCCGGCACCTTTTAATTGTATTTCCTGGCGTTGTTGTTCACTGTCTGTCATTTCCCCGAGCAACATCGCGCGCCCGTCACCCAGTTGTCCTGCCCATACACCAAACTGATGTCCGGAATATACGGTTGCGACCGGCGTTTGTGCAGAACTGATCTGTTCTCCTGTGAGTTCCGGAATGGCGTGGGATGATGAAATCAGTGCGTCCGGAACATGCAATGATCGTGCGAGCTCTTCGTTCAGTGCGATGCGGTAAGGTTTGGTCAGCACAACCGGTGTGACATCACTGTAAAACGTTTTTCCCAGTTTCAGAAAGCGGGCGCTTTGCAGGGGCAGGGAAGGTGTGTGCGTTGGGATGTCAGTCATGGTCAGCGGACGGAATGTTCAGAATCCGCGTATTGTGACAGAGCTTATTGTTTTCTGCCGGAAGCGTTTATAGCGATAACAGATAAGAAAATAACCCGTACAAAGACGGGTTATTTTTACGGACATGCATTCATGCTCAATGAAACGATATTCGCTCAGGCACTCATCATTTCACGGACCTTACAACCATCAATCAGGAACGACAAGCTGATCACCAGCACCAGTTCACCTTCCGCGGAACGGGCTGTACCTGTAACGCCCGGTGTGGTGATACAGGTCAGTGGCTTAATCACCAGATCTGCAGTGCCATCGACGGAATCAACGGACAGAATATAAGGGCTGGGAGCGGCGATGACGATACCAACCCGTTCTGACGCCGGAGAATAGCCAAGAATGCGTCCAAGTGATTTGACTGGCAGCGGTCTTCCGAGGTCGCGCAGTACTGGCTGACCGCCAACACTTTCGAACTCTTCCGGGAGCTCAACCACGCGCTGTACTGTTGCCATTGGCAATGCCAGCGATGCACCATCGGTACGAACAACCATGGTCGGTACGATGGATAATTCAATTGGCAGGCGAATCAGGAAAGTCGTGCCTTTGCCAAGCTCCGAAGCAATACGAATTGCACCGCGGTGACGTTCAACCGCTGTTTTTACAACGTCCATCCCGACGCCGCGACCGGAAACACTTGATGCCACTTCTTTTGTAGAGAAGCCCGGCAGGAAAACGAGCTGGAATGCTTCATCATCTGTGCGCGCATCGTGCGGATTGATCAAGCCTTTCGACACAGCCTTGTCACGCAATTTCTGCGCATCCATTCCCTTGCCGTCATCAGATACTTCAATCATGACGCTGCTGGCTTCCTGCCAGGCTTTCAGGGAAATCGTAGCGCGAACAGGTTTGTTGACCTGAGCGCGGTCTTCTGCAGATTCGATGCCGTGATCAAGCGCATTGCGCAGCATGTGAACCAGCGGGTCGTACAGACTGTCAACAACGACACGATCGACTTCAGTTTCCGCACCGGAAATGACCAGATCGACGTCTTTGCCTAGGTCACGCGCCAGTTCACGAACCAGGCGCGGGAATTTCTGAAACAAACGGCCGACCGGCTGCATACGTGTTGCAAGTGTTGCACGTTGCAGTTCAGTTGAGTAACGCGACGCGCGGGTCAGTGTTTCTGTCAGCGCAGACATAATCGGCGCGGCCTGACCGTCGAATTTGAACTGACTGAGTTTTTCCAGTAGCACAGCTGCCTGATTCGCTGCCTGCACGGATTCACCGGCAACTTCCAGCAGTGTATTCAGTTTGACAGCATCAATACGAATACTTTCCTCTTTCGCAGGAGCATTTTGTTTGATCGCAGTGTCCGGCGTAGCCAGCGTCGCTTTTACAGCTTCGGTTTCTTCACGAATGTTGGCTGGAGCAGGAGCCGCAGCAGGCAGATCAGCAATGGGTGTCGCAAGCACATCGGCCACAGGTTCGGGTATTGTGCCAGGCGGTACCACTGCACGGTAGTATGCTGTCCAGTCGATTTCTCCGTCTTTATTGTTTGCTTCCGTAGTTGCTGTGGCTGACGCCACTTGCGCTACCGTAGCAGTAACAGGGGCTGCCACGGGTACGGCAGCAACCGGTGCAGATGCTGGTGCCGTGGAGGAAGAACTACCTTCGATAGCGTCAGTCAGCATGCGTTCCAGTGCGGCAGGCATAGTCGATAACTGCTCTGGTGGCGTGCCATTGTTCAGCGCAGCCAGCTGATCTGCAACGAATCCGCTAGCTTCAAGTGCTGCCTCAATCGCTTCCGGAGTGACCGCTGCTTTGCCCGTGCGCAGTGCGTCGAACAAGTTTTCGGTCAGATGGCAGGCAGATACCATCGCAGTCAGGTTCATAAAACCTGCGCCGCCTTTGATGGTGTGGAAGGAGCGAAACACTGCGTTCAGTGTATTCATATCCCCGGGATTGCGTTCCAGGGATAACAAGTGCTCTTCTACGTTTGTTGCAAGGTCCAGTGCCTCGACAACAAACTCTCTCAGCATCTCATCCATTAGAAACCTAAGCTCTCAAGAAGGTTGTCAACATCGTCCTGTTCCAGTGCAGCTTTCGGAACAGACGGGCCCTCCATCAGTTCAACTGCTTTATCACGCAGATCGGCAGGAGCATTGTCGATCAGGATTTGTGCCAGTTCCCGTTCTACGCGCTTGTTGATAGCAACAACTTTCTTAATCAGTTGCCCGGTCAGATCCTGAAAATCTTGCGCCATCATGATGTCCAGCAGACGGGCTTTTTCAGCTTCTGTTGCCGCCATTACGGTATTGGCAAATTCTTTTGAGTCACGGGCAAGCGTTTTAAATTCTTCGACCGACATTTTTCCGTCGAATAAATCTGTCCATCGCACATCGATTTCTTTTGCTTGCTGTGCCAGCTTATCTTGTTCAGGCATGCCGAGATCAGTTGCATTCAGCACCTTGTTGGCAGCCTGTTCGGTCAGGGTTGCGACATATTCCAGTCGCCCCTGCGCATCTGCAACCTGAATGGCAACATCTGACAAAGACCTGTCATAACCCAGTGCGCGCATAGAATCGTGGAGCATGCGGACGACATTGCCGAGTCGGTCAAAAATAGGGAGGCCGGCATCATCGCTTGTGCCGGAAAGATCAAGTTTTCCCTCATCAGAATCGTCAGGTTCTGATGCGGAGGTACTTTCGGTGTTGCTGGCTGACGGTGCAGCGCTCAGTGTATCCTGACGCTGGGAGGCCATTTCTTCAAACAGGGCTTCCAGATCATCTGCTGAATCGGTCATCTTATTGGTTCTCCATATCGCTGTGACTTTTGTGCAATTGTTCCACAAGTACCATGGTTTATGTTTCTTTTCGGCAAAAAAGTACGACGACCATCTTACCGCGTATCTGAGGCGGAGACCTGATGCTGAGCAAACCCGCTGCTGCAGCGACGGACTCTGACAACGTCATAGTAGCAGGACTTTGTAGAAGAGTAACCGTCAGGCATTAAATTTATCAATGTTTTGCTCAATAGACACAGTCAGGAAGCCGCGCCGTTAAAGCGTTTAATGAAATCGGCGGGTGTCAGAACCGGGAATCGTCCTGATTTTTGCAGGCGTTTGTTCAGCTTGAGTAAAGCTTTGTCTTTAGAAACCAGTGCTATGGCATTGGTGCCTGCAGCGACCACGACAAATTTCTGATCGTCGCGGTCTTTGCACTGGGGCAGGATGGCATCTGCGGTGGCTTCATCCGGTTCAACCACCTGAATCAGCGCGTCAAATTGTGCGGTTGCGGCCTCGGTGTCGCTGAGGTAGGCCTTCAGATGCGGGTATTTCAGAACAGCCAGCCATTCATTGCGGCAGCGACGTGAGGTAATTGCCTGCAGGTTTTGGCTGCGCAGTATGTCCAGAATCGGCATGACGGCAGGATTGCGGAACAGAAACAGATCCAGGCAGACGTTTGTGTCGAGAACGACAGGCTTCGGTATGATGGCGTCCATGTTTGTTTTTTGAGTTTAGTTATGTTGATTGTCGTTTCGCCTGCAAAGAGCCTGGATTATACAAGTACCGTTCCTGATACTGCGGTGACGGAGCCGTTACTGATGGATCAGGCGCAGTTGCTGATTGATGTTCTCAAACATCAATCCGTGCAGGAAGTGCGTGAACTGATGGATATTTCTGAAGATCTGGGGCAACTGAATGTTCAGCGCTTCCGTGCCTGGCAGCGCCACCCGGATCCGGCAACAGTGCGTCAGGCGATATTCGCGTTTAATGGTGATGTGTATGAAGGGCTGGCGGCGGCTTCGTTGTCTGCAGATGCGCTGAATTATCTTCAAAAACGGCTGCGGATTTTGTCTGGATTGTACGGCGTGTTGCGCCCGCTGGATGCGTTGCAGGCATATCGTCTGGAAATGGGGACCCGACTGGCTACAGATCACGGGAAAAATCTGTACACCTTTTGGGGGCAGCAGATTACGGATGTGTTGCGAAACCAGATGGAAGCATTAAACACGGATACGCTGGTGAATCTGGCTTCTGATGAGTACTTTAAATCTGTCAAAGTCAGGGAGCTTGGTGCGCGGGTTATTACACCGCAATTCTATGACTGGAAAAATGGTCAGTACAAAATCATTTCTTTCTACGCTAAACGGGCGCGCGGCCTGATGGCACGTTTTTGTGCTGAACAAGGGCTTGCCGATCCTGAGCAAATGAAAGCGTTTGATACAGACGGCTATCAGTATTGTCAGGATGCCTCCGATGCAGATCGCTGGGTGTTCAGGCGAAGACTGGCTGAATAAGCGAAAAGAGCATGATCGTCCGGCACTTTTTTGCGATATCGGATGATCAGTCATTTTGCCTGACGGTGACCGGTAAGTAAGTGTATTTGTGCAGATATCGTCACTGACACTTTTCGGAGAGCCGGACTTTCTGCCGACGACAGCGATACGGCTGTGCGAAATACCGCATTTCAGGCATTTTGGAGTGCTACAGGGGATTGCGTCGCCATTCTTAAAATTGCTTGAAATTGTCTCGGATGATGAAGATTGTCGGCGTGTTAATGATAATCCGGCGAAGTATAAAAAAACCGCATGCCTTACAGGATGCGGTTTTTTTTATGACTCAGCATCGGAAATAGATGCTGATGCAGAAGCTGATTACTTCCAGAACTGCCACCAGTTTTTGCCTTGTTTCTTGCCTGAAGCAATCTCGCTGTTCGGGAATGTTTTGGTGAATACGCGCTGCGCGTCGTCACGTAATCCTGTCATACCCATGGCGTCATAAGACTTCACCATGATAAACAGTGCTTCTTCAATTGCAGGGGCATCCGGATATTCAGTGATGGCGGTCTTTGCGCGATTTGCTGCTGCCAGATAAGCGCCGCGACGGAAATAGTAACGGGCAACGTGAACGTCATACTGTGCCAGCGCATTCACCAGATATTTCATGCGTGAGATCGCATCCGGTGTGTATTTGCTGTTAGGAAATTGCGTGGCCAGTTGCTTGAACGCATCGAAGGAATCGCGTGACGCTTTCGGGTCGCGTTCGGTAATGTCCTGATTGCCAATAAAGTTCAGCAAGCCAAGCTGATCATTGAATGTGATCAGACCGCGCAGGTAATACATATAGTCCAGATTATCGTGATTCGGGTGCAGTTTGATGAAGCGTTCAACCGCGGCCAGTGCCTGCGCCTGATCACCCTGCTTGTAATAAGAATACGCGGTTTCCATCTGAGCTTGCTGAGCATAGGTGCCAAACGGGTAGCGTGATTCCAGTTTTTCAAAGTACTGGATCGCTTTTTCGTAAGAGCCTGCTGCCATTTCGTCCTTGGCTTCAGCGTATAATCTCGCTGCTGACCAGGTTTTTGTGTCGTCCCCTTTCTCACCGAACGTACCGCAGCCGCTTAAAGAAACGACAGTGGCACAAGCGAGAACCAGCAATTTCAAAGATTTACCGTGCATAAATATGTGCATGAGCAGAAAAATAAGTTACGGATTATAGCCGATGGCAAACAATGTGAAACCAACTAAAACCCCGATTTTCGCAGAAACTGAAGCCGAACTGGAAAGTGATGCGTTTTTTGAGGATGAAACTACAGAAGTGCAGGATAGTGCGCCTGAGCGTATTGAATTCAGACTGAATCCGCAAATGTGCGGCGAGCGCCTCGATAAAGTGATCTCGCGCCTAATGCCTGAGTATTCGCGCAGCCGCATTCAGCAATGGATTGATGATGGTTTTGTGACTGTCGATGGTAAGCCGGGCAAGGGAAAGCAGGCGGTACTCGGGCATGAAGTACTGATCATCGAGCCTCAAACCAGCGTGCAGGATCTGGCTTTCGAAGCGGAATATATTCCGCTGAATGTCGTGTTTGAAGACGACACGCTGATTGTGATTCATAAACCGGCAGGTATGGTTGTTCATCCTGCTGCCGGCAACTGGACCGGCACATTGCTGAACGGATTGCTGCACCGCTGGCCTGCACTGAAAAACGTACCGCGTGCCGGTATTGTGCATCGTTTGGATAAAGAAACATCCGGCCTGATGGTAGTGGCAAAAACCCTGACTGCGCAAACCGATCTGGTCCGTCAGCTACAGGAGCGCACGGTTTCCCGCGAATACTATGCGCTGGTTTGGGGCGCCCCGAACCTGAGTGGCACGATTGATGCACCAATTGCACGCAATCCGCGTGATCGTCTGAAGATGTGCGTGTCCCGCAGTATGTTTGCAAAACCGGCTGTGACGCACTTCCGCCGCCTTGCAACCGGTATGCTGGAGAAATTCCCTGTCAGTCTGGTGCTGTGTAAGCTGGAAACCGGACGGACTCATCAGATCCGCGTACACATGCAGCATCACGGATTCGCACTGGTTGGCGACCCTTTATACGGTAAATCGCATCTGGCGCGTTTCTTTCCGCGTCAGGCTTTGCACGCCAAACGACTGGGTCTGATTCATCCTGATACCGGCGAGGAATGCCTGTGGGAAGTTGATCTTGCCGACGACCTTCAGCAATTGCTCGAACAGGCCAATCTGGAGTGGGCTGAATAATGGCGCAGCCACTGCCGCCGGTCGTGTTCCCGGAAGACTGGGACGCTAAGCCGGCATCTGTCTGCGCGGGATTTACGACACGATCCGGTGGCTACAGTCAGGGGCCGTTTGCAGCTGCTAACGGTCGGGGCGGACTCAATCTCGGTGATCATGTCGGGGATGATGTCTCGCATGTTGATCAGAATCGACGCGAATTATTTGCTGCAATTCACCACGATGTCATATTTTTATCACAAGTACATGGCATACTTGTTGCTGATGCATCAAGGCTAATTGGCAACACGCAAGCAGATGCAGTGATTTCTGATCAGCCGGGTAAAGTCTGCGCCGTACTGACTGCAGATTGTCTTCCTGTGCTGTTCAGTGATGCAGACGGCAAAGTAGTTGGTGCAGCACATGCGGGCTGGCGCGGTCTGGCTGGTGGTGTGCTCGAAGCAACGGCAGAAGCGATGCGGGCGAAAGGTGCGGGTGAAATCGTTGCATGGTTGGGGCCCGCGATTGGTCCGGATCGCTTTGAGGTAGGTCAAGAAGTAGTGCAGATCTTTACGGATATCGATAACGCTGCACTGAATTGCTTTGTTAAGATGCAAAATGGCAAAGAAGGCAAGTATCTGGCTGATATCTTCGGACTGGCGAAGCGCCGCCTTGCTGCTTGTGGTGTCCGGCAGGTTTCCGGTGGCGGATTATGCACCGTCAGTGATGCACAAAATTTTTACTCCTACCGACGCGATCATCAGACCGGGCGCATGGCAAGTTTCATTTTTCGCCGTCCTGAGCTGTAGTTTTTAAGGACTGCGCCGCGTTTTGTTGTGGTTTTTGCTGCATTGCAACCTGAATCTGCCGTTTTTCCCGCTTGCGCTTGCCTGAACGCATCAGGTATAAAACAATTGTTAAAGGAAAAACACAGTACATGGTAAACGTCATTACACCGGCCACAACTGAAGTCTCTGTGGCCGACATCAGCAGCGTCACATATATCCACGCAATTGCAACGATGTATTGCATTCTTTCGTTTCCTTCCGCTTTTTCCGAACAGACCCGCAACGATACGCGATTTTCAGGAGGCGCGCATGCAGAGTTTTGACCCGCAATCCATGATGAATGAATGGGTGGGAAAATTTTATCAACCGGACGCATGGCAGGACTGGATGAAGTCCGCTCAGCAGTTGAATGCCGCGCCATTGATGGAAGTGCTGCGCGAAGCTGGCGGCACAATTGCACCGGAAACCCTGCTGACATTGCAGCAGGATTACGCCCGTGAAGCAGCGCAGCTCTGGCAAGACTTTGTTGCATCTAAAATTCCCGCCCTGAGTGACCGGCGGTTTACCTCCGGTGCGTGGAAAGATCAGCCGATGTCTGCCTACAGTGCGGCGGCTTATTTGCTGAATGCGCGGTTTTTGATGGCGCTGGCAGAAGCAGTGGATGCCAGTCCTAAAGTTCGGCAGAAAATTATTTTTGCTGTGCAGCAAATGATTGATGCGATGTCGCCGGCGAATTTTCTGGCAACTAATCCGGATGCGCAGGCAAAACTGATTGAAACAAAAGGCGAAAGTCTCGCCAAAGGCATTACGCAAATGCTGGCGGATATGCAGAAGGGCCGCATTTCGCAGACCGATGAAAGTGCTTTCCATGTCGGTCAGAATGTGGCTACCACTGAAGGAACGGTGGTATTTGAAAATCGCTTATTCCAGCTGATTCAATACAAACCATTGACTGAAACAGTGCATCAGCGGCCTTTGCTGATGATTCCGCCATGCATAAATAAATTTTATATTTTAGATTTGCAGCCGGAAAATTCTGTCGTCCGCTATCTGGTTGAGCAGGGACATACGGTTTACCTGGTCTCCTGGGCGAATCCTGATCAGACAATGGATCAGGTTACCTGGGATGATTACATCGAAGAAGGTGCCATTACAGCAATCAATACCGTTAAGGCAATTTCGGGGCAGAAGCAACTGAGTACCTTCGGATTCTGTGTCGGCGGGACAATTTTATCGACGGCGCTGGCTGTGCTGGCTGCGCGTGGTGAGCATCCTGCGGCCAGTGTGACATTGCTGACGACATTGCTCGATTTTTCAAACACGGGTGTACTGGATGTGTTTGTTGATGAGATGCAGGTTACGCTGCGCGAAAAAACGATTGGCAAAAAAGGATTGTTGCCCGGACGTGATCTGGCAAGTACCTTCTCAGCGCTACGTGCAAACGATCTGGTCTGGAACTATGTGCAGGCGAATTATCTGAAAGGTGAAGCACCACCGCCATTCGATTTGCTTTACTGGAATTCCGACAGTACAAATTTGCCGGGGCCAATGTTCTGCTGGTATCTGCGCAATACCTATCTTGAGAATAAGTTGTGTATTCCTAACGGTTTAACCGTTTGCGGGGAAACCGTTGATCTTGGTCTGATTGACGCACCGGTGTTCATCTACGGTTCGCGTGAGGATCATATTGTTCCATGGCAGGCAGCCTTTGCCTCGGTGGCTTTGCTGAACCCCGGCAAACCGGAACGTAATGTGTTTGTGCTGGGGGCATCTGGTCATATTGCAGGTGTGGTGAACCCTCCGGCAAAGAAAAAGCGCAGTTACTGGATAAATACAGATCAGGTCAGAAAAGCGGAAGACTGGTTTGATGGTGCTTCTGAGCACACAGGTAGCTGGTGGCCGGTTTGGGCGGAGTTTTTGGCGCAGCACGCAGGAAAGAAAGCCAAAGCACCGGTATCCGCAGGAAGTAAAGATTTTCCGCCAATCGAGCAGGGGCCAGGGCGGTATGTGAAGGTAAGGGCAGCTTAATCTGCATTAATAGCGTAGTTTTCAGTGAGTGATCAAAACAGGAGATCAGGAATGACAAAACGTATTGCGTATGTAACTGGTGGTATGGGTGGTATCGGGACCTCGATTTGCCGTCGTCTGTGCAAAGAAGGTTATGTAGTCGTTGCAGGTTGTGGTCCGAATTCAGCCCGTAAAGACAAATGGCTGGCTGACATGCGCGCAGAAGGTTTTGAAGTGTTTGCTTCCGAAGGTAATGTTTCTGACTGGGAGTCCACCAAGGCTGCGTTTGAAAAAGTGCGCGCTGAAATCGGTGAAGTCGATGTACTGGTGAATAATGCAGGTATTACACGCGATGGTCAGTTCCGCAAAATGACAAAAGCGGACTGGGATGCCGTCATTGATACTAACCTGAATTCGCTGTTCAATGTCACCAAGCAAGTGATTGATGGCATGATCGATCGAGGCTGGGGACGTATCATTAACATTTCTTCTGTTAATGGACAAAAAGGTCAGTTCGGACAGACAAATTACTCCACTGCAAAAGCTGGTATTCATGGATTTACCATGGCGCTGGCGCAGGAAGTGGCGACAAAAGGCGTGACCGTCAATACCGTCTCTCCGGGTTATGTCGGTACAGATATGGTGCGTGCAATTCGTCCGGATGTACTTGAGAAAATCGTGTCGGGTATTCCTGTAAAACGTCTTGCTGAGCCGGATGAAATCGCTTCTATCGTTGCATGGATTGCGTCTGATGACGGTGCTTATGCAACAGGTTCTGATTTCTCGCTGAATGGCGGTCTGCATATGGGTTAAACCGGCTTTTTGCACTGCCGCATCATTTGTATTGCAGTGCATGATTTCGGTGCTGTTTTTTGACGCAATGCGGTAGAATTAGCCCACCAGTGCAAATGTACTGGGGGGCTTTTTAATATGCTTTGAGAAAAAAGCAGGTTAAACAAAAAAGAGGGGACAAACCTTGCTGCACCGTTTAGTCAAGTAGTTGGGTGCCGGTTTGCTTGAGTATGCCCGGACATCACCGGGTTCGTAGTTATCAATTGAGACATCAATGAATAGCGCAAAAAAAACAACGCAACACCTGATTAAAAAGTATCCAAACCGTCGTTTGTACGACACGCAGACCAGTAGCTACATTACGCTGGCAGATGTGAAGCAATTCGTACTGGAAAATGATGACTTTGCTGTTGTTGATGCGAAAACAGGCGAAGACCTGACCCGCAGTATTCTGCTGCAAATCATTCTGGAAGAAGAAGCTGGCGGTACGCCGATGTTTTCCAGTGCAGTGCTTTCTCAGATCATCCGGTTTTACGGCCACGCAATGCAGGGCATGATGGGGTCGTATCTGGAGAAAAATGTACAGGCGTTTATGGAGATTCAAAACAAACTGGCGGAAGGCTCCAAGGGATTGTATGACGGTAAACCGTTCAGTCCTGAAGTCTGGAACCAGTTTATGAATGTTCAGGGGCCAATGATGCAAGGCATGATGGGGAATTACATAGAGCAAAGTAAAAACCTGTTTATGCAAATGCAGGAACAAATGCAAAGCCAGGCGAAGTCCATGTTCACAGTATTTCCATTCCCGCCTGATGGTCAGGAAAAGAAATAAGCCACTGTCATAATTTTCGGGTAGTAAGGCCTAAGGCTTTGATCTGACGCTGTTTTTTGCAGCGGGTAGATCATACTGACACCAAAAAAGGTACAATAGCGGGTTCGCTTTTGTACCTTTTTTGTTGAATTTATACTATGGCTATCTCTGAAATCCGTCGCCAGCCTGCAGGCGATGCCCCGAAAGTTGGATTTGTTTCCCTCGGCTGCCCGAAAGCACTGGTCGATTCAGAGCAGATTCTGACGCAGCTTCGCGCAGAAGGTTATGAAACTGCTAAATCGTATGATGGTGCCGATCTGGTCATCGTAAATACCTGCGGATTTATTGACGCCGCAGTGCAGGAGTCGCTGGATGCAATCGGTGAAGCACTGGCCGAAAACGGGAAAGTCATTGTCACCGGCTGTCTGGGTGCGAAAAAAGATGCTGACGGGAATGATCTGATTCAGGGTGTGCATCCGAAAGTGCTGGAAGTCACCGGGCCACATGCGGTTGGTGAAGTCATGGCCGCAGTTCATAAGCATCTTCCGAAGCCACATGAACCGTTTGTCGACCTGATCCCCGCTCAGGGAGTAAAGCTGACACCGAAGCACTATGCTTATCTGAAAATATCTGAGGGCTGTAACCATCGTTGCAGTTTCTGCATTATCCCTTCGATGCGTGGTGATCTGGTCTCGCGTCCGATTGCAGATGTCATGCTGGAAGCGGAAAACCTGTTTAAAGCCGGCGTGAAAGAGTTGCTGGTGATTTCTCAGGATACCAGTGCATATGGCGTGGATGTGAAGTTCCGTACCGGATTCTGGAATGGTCGTCCTGTAAAAACCCACATGACGCAGCTGACTGAGGCACTGGGCGAACTGGCAAAACAATACGATGCCTGGGTACGGTTGCATTATGTTTACCCGTATCCGCATGTGGATGAAATCATTCCTCTGATGAATAACGGGCACGTATTGCCGTATCTGGACGTGCCGCTGCAGCATGCTCATCCGGATGTGCTGAAGCGCATGAAACGCCCGGCCAGCGGAGAGAAAAATATCGAGCGCATCAAAGCGTGGCGTGCGATGTGTCCTGATCTGACCATTCGCTCCACATTTATTGCCGGTTTCCCCGGTGAGACAGAAGAAGAATTTCAATACCTGCTGGATTTCCTGAAAGAAGCCAAAATCGATCGCCTCGGTTGTTTTGCATATTCACCGGTAGAGGGAGCGACAGCCAATGAAATCGCGAACCAGTTGCCGGATGAAGTACGTGAAGACCGTCGTCGTCGCGTAATGGAATTGCAGGAATCAATTTCCCGTGAGCGTCTGCAGGCGAAAGTCGGCAAAACCGTGCGTGTTCTGATCGACGAACTCGATCGCAGTGGTGGCATCGGCCGCAGCGCTGCTGATGCACCAGAGATTGATGGCGTTGTGTATGTCAAACCACCGTTTGAGCCGCATCGTAAGTTGAAGGTGGGCGAATTCATCGATGTTCGCATTACAGCCGCAGATGCGCATGATATGTGGGGCGAGGCGCTGTAATGCTGCGCGTTACCGGGCTTTTTCTGTTGGGATTACTGATGCCTGTATCGGTGTTTGCCGGTGCAGAATCGTCCTCAATACCGAAAACGGTAGCGCAGCAGCGCAGCTTTTCTCAGCCACAGGTATTCAGAGGCCAGTTGGGTGGAAAGCTGATTGAAATGCATTTGCAGCCCAAAAAAGAAGAGCCGGAAAGTCTGGAGGGCTATTATCTGATCGGCCCTGATTGGAAGAAAAAAGTATTACTTGCCGGTGAATGGTCGGGATCGCAAGTCAGTCTCGAAGAGTCAGAAAATGGTACGGATGTTTCGGGTACGCTGGAGGCGGAATGGCTGGAAGAAGGTTTGTCAGGAAACTGGATGCCGGCAGATGAAACACTGAAACTGTATTTTCGTCTTCAGCCGGTAAAGCAAGCGGTTACCGGCAAGCGGAAAAGCTGATCCGGCTCATCAATAAAAAAAAGCCCCGTTAGATATCAATAACGGGGCTTTTTTATTGCAGATTTCAAAAGAAGTGCCGTTACCGGAGGAATGCCAGCCAGCGTGGTTAGGCGCTTGTTAATGCTTCTGACGGGAGGGGCGTATGCGTATCCAGAGTTCCAGTGTTGGCCTGGCATCTGGCCAGACTTCACAGCAAATACAGTTTCGTCAGCAAACAACGCTGGCTGTTTCATCATCCGTGCAGACTGCCGCAGCTTCAGTGGCGAGTCTGGCGTCCCCGACTCAGGACAAAGTCAGCCTGCAAAGTAGCCGTGATCTTGCTGAGCGTTTGCAGCGCACTTCTCCGCCGACAGAAACTAACAGGGGCGAACTCAGTATGGGTATTCCGTCTTCACCTGCAAGCGACGGGGCGCTTGCCAGTGGTGGAATCAGTGATGGAAATCTGCAGACGCTGGTGGATTTGCTGCGGGAAATGTTCGGCATGGAGGTGTCTTTGCCTGGCGAAATCAGTCAGTCTGGGGAGGCGCAACAGACTGCTGCCAGCGCACAATACGGTGCAGCTCAAACCTCACTGGTGGCAGACACGCTGTATTTTAAACAGGTGAATTCCCTGAAATTCGAGGCGCAGGGCGAAATTACGACGGCGGATAATCAGAAGATCAGTGTCGCTTTTTCATTTGAAATGCAGTCGGAAATCACATTGCGACAAAGCACCAGCGTCCGCGTCCAGTCGCAGGCGATGCGCGATCCGCTGGTGTTGAATTTCGATGCAGGATCTGCGCAGCTCGGTCAGGATCATCTGATGCTGGATCTGGATAACAACGGTCATCAGGTTGCTTTGCCGGCAATTCTGCATGGCGGCTATCTTGCGCTGCAATCCCACACGGGTGAAGCGATTAACCGTGGCAGTCAGTTATTCGGACCTGCGAGCGGAGACGGTTTCGCCGAACTTGCACGTTATGACAGCGATGCGAATCACTGGATTGATGAGAATGATCCGGTCTTTAGTAAGCTTGGTATCGTGGTGCCGGGTGGTGCGGAGGGCAATCAGTTTGTGTCACTGAAAGATGCCGGCGTAGGTGCATTATTTCTGGGTAATGCCGCAACTGCCTGGGATATGCGTACACCGGATGGCAAGCAGGCTGCGAAGCTGGGTGCCAGCGGATTCTGGCTCAGTGAAAACGGCACTGCCAGAGCATTGCAGCATATCGATGTAAAAGTCTGAGTGGCACTGATCAGCGCGTTACGCTCATGCCTGGTGGTTTGTACCAAAGGCGAATGTCGTTCAGTGGCGTATCAGGCGCCAGATCCGGATTGGTCAGCGTGATCATGCGGCGGTTGCGCAAATCCAGCTTCTGAATGGCTTGTTGATGGTATTTAAGAAAAATCGCGTCAAAACTGCCGTCTTTCAGCATCATTTTCAGGCCGGTTTCTACGCGGTGTTTTAATGCAGCGTCTTTCTTGTTGAAGAAAAAATAGTACGGAAACGGGTAGTAAAGTAATAAATTCTTTTCTATGGTCAGGTTGGGGAATTTTTCTTTTTGCATTTCCAGTTCATCCAGGATTTCGCCCACGCCACGCGGAAATGCATCGAAGCGGTCAGCGTCCAGCATCGCAAATAATTGCGGATAGGGCGCTTCGACCAATGGTAAATCCTGATGCTGAAAGATTGTATTGTCGATCCATCCCGTGCCCTGACCGAAGCGTATGGTTTTGAGGTCCTGCAAGGTGCGGACATTCTCAAACATCGCTTGCTTATCTTTTCTGATCAGCATGACGCGGTAACCCAGTAAGCCTTTACGCAACGGTATTTTGATAGTCAGAAAGTCTTGTTCGAGTTTCGCAGAACCCGGATTCCACAGTACATTAATACTGCGATCATCACTTGCAAGTTCAGCGATGACCCGCTTTTTCGGCACCTGTCGCTGGCTTGGCTGGCAGGTATATGCGCCGAAAGCCGGACGGGTTTTTTCCAGCGCCGTCGTCAGCAATTCAATGACATCCCGGTAACGGGTGTCGCCGGCAATTTCGCCGGCAGGATAGACGACCTTATTACTTGCAGTTGCAGTTGAAGACAGAAGTAACAGTGGCAGCGTGACACAGCGCAGCCATGCGGTAAGGCGCTGATTTGTGGGGAATCTGAATCTGAAAAATCCGGTCACTGCAGTGTTTTATCTGGTGTTGTGTCATGATGCTGCTGTGGCACTTGCCAGCGAAGCAGGCGGCGTCTGGTGATGTTCTGGTTTCTTGTAAGTGAAAACAGTATACCGGACAGCAATCAGTTATAACATTTAATGATGAAAATCTGATGAAAAATTCACCGCAAAACGAGAAAAAACAACTTTCCACCCGACTGAATCATTCGGCATATCAGGCGCCCGCAGGATTTGCGGCCTACCCGACAGCAATACATCATGCGTCGACGGTGTTGTTTGAGAATGTGGCTGCAATGCGCTCACGTAACTGGCTGGATAAGCAGTCTTACACTTACGGCCTGCATGGTACACCAACCAGTTTTACCTTAGAGCGCCGTCTGGCGGAAATTGAAAATGCGCAGCACTGCATACTGGCACCGAGTGGGCTGGCAGCCATTTCATTGGTAGATCTGGCGTTGCTGAAGAGCGGTGATCATGTGCTGATACCGGATAATGCGTATTCGCCGAACAAAGAACTGGCGCACTGGCTGCAAACCCAATTCGGTATCGCTGTTTCGATTTATCCGCCTATGTGCGGGGCTGATATTGAAAATTACATTCGTCCGGAAACCCGTCTGATCTGGGTAGAGGCACCGGGATCAGTGTCAATGGAAATTCCGGACCTGCCAGCGATTGCAGAAGTCGCACACCGCCATCAAATCGTGGTAGCTCTGGATAACACATGGTCTGCCGGGATTGTGTACCCGGGTTTTGAACATGGGGCTGACATCATTATGCAGGCGCTGACCAAGTTCCAGAGTGGCGGATCGGATGTGCTGATGGGAGCGGTACTGGTGAATGATGCCGAACTGTATAAGCGCCTTCAGCTGACCCATATGCGGCTTGGGCTGGGTGTTGGTATGGATGATGTGTATCTGGTGCTGCGCGGCTTGCCGACGCTAGCTTTGCGTTTTGCCGAACATGATCGCAGTGCCCGTGACATTGCAGCATGGCTGACAGAACAGGCGGAAATTCAAACCGTATTACATCCTGCGTTGCCGGAATGCCCCGGACACGCGATATGGCAGCGTGATTTCACTGGTGCAGCCGGACTGTTTTCTGTGATTTTTAAAGAAGAATATTCAGAAGAGCAGGTCGATCACTTTGTCGATGCGCTGGCGCTGTTTGGTATCGGCTTCAGCTGGGGCGGATCGCATAGTTTATGTGTGCCGTACCGCATGCAGGGAATGCGTGAGAGCTGGACTGAAAAAGGGCAATTGGTGCGCTTTTATATCGGGCTGGAAAATACAGAAGATCTGAAAACGGATATTTGTCAGGCATTACAGCAACTGTAAGCCTGACGATGGATGGGGTTTGGCGATGCTGGCGCACATCGCCGAAAACCTTACTTGCTGGCGCTGTCCGGTGCGGAGGCTGGCGCTGGTGCAGCAACCGGTGCCGGCGCAGCTGCTGGTTCGCTGGCAGGGGCTGCGTGAACTTCGGTCGGGTTATGCGCACCGGCTTCACCCTGCATATCCACTTTATCGCCGGCTTTGAAAATCAAAAACAGCGCCGCCCCGGCAAACACAATAAACGCCACCAGAATTTTCCACATAGTCATCTCCTTAAATTGTAGATTCGCGAAGCCGTCAAACCTGCCTCGTTGCTTTGCAGCCTAACGGAACTTCCTTACGCCTGCCTTGCATCGGTGAAAGGGCAGAGCATTTCCGGGCTGCTGTTACTGTCATATTCAGGTTATTTGTGCAGCTATCGTCATTTTGAATTTCCGGAGGCCCGGACTTTCTGCCGACGACCGCCGGATCGCTGTGCTGAACACCGCATTTGGGTCTGAAAAGGCCGGATTTGATGCCTTACCGGATGTCTGTCGGTGCAGTCTTTTCAGTAAGGCGAAGAATGCGCTGTGAAAATAAAAAAGCCCCCCGCAATGCGGAGGGCTTTTTCGGAACGACTACTTCGATTACGCAGACAGCAGCTGACGCAGAACGAATGGCAGAATACCGCCGTGTTTGTAGTAATCCACTTCGATAGCAGTATCAATACGCAGCAACAGCTGAACTTTTTGCTGTTCGCCGTTTGCACGGGTTATCACCAGAGTGACTTCCTGTTGCGGTTTGATATCGTCGCCGAGTTCCAGGCTGAATGTTTCATTGCCTGTGATACCCAGAGAGTCGATGCCATCGCCATTCAGGAATTGCAGTGGCAGAACGCCCATACCAACCAGGTTGGAACGGTGGATACGTTCGAAAGATTTCGCTACAACCGCTTTCACGCCCAGCAATTGCGTACCTTTTGCTGCCCAGTCACGGGAAGAACCAGTACCGTACTCTTCACCACCGAAGATCATGGTTGGTGTGCCTTCTGCGACGTATTTCATTGCTGCGTCGTAGATAGACATTTGTTCGCCGGTTGGCTGGAACAGGGTTTCGCCGCCTTCAACGCGGGAACCGTCTTCACGTGCAGGGATCATGAGGTTTTTGATACGGACGTTAGCAAACGTACCGCGCATCATGATCTCGTGGTTACCGCGACGGGAACCGTAAGAGTTGAAGTCCGCTTTCAGAACACCGTTTTCTTTCAGCCATTTACCTGCAGGGCTGGATTCTTTGATCGAGCCAGCCGGAGAAATGTGGTCAGTGGTGATGGAGTCACCGAACAGACCCAGAGCGCGCGCGCCAACGATGGATGTGGATGCAGCTTGTGGTTCCATTTCAAAGTTCGCGAAGAACGGTGGTTCTGCGATGTAAGTGGAATCTGGCCAGTTGTATACTTCGCCGGTTGCCACACCTTTGATGTTTTCCCACAGTTTGCCCGGTGCTGCTTTGACATCTGCGTAGTTGTCTTTGAACAGTTTAGAGTTCATCGCAAACTTCATCAGTTTGTTTACTTCTTCTGTGCTTGGCCAGATGTCGCCCAGATAGATGTCTTTACCTTTTACGGTGCCGACTGGCTGTGTCATCAGGTCACGTGTCACGTTACCGGCGATTGCGTATGCAACAACCAGTGGTGGCGATGCCAGGAAGTTAGCGCGGATATTCGGGTGAATACGTGCTTCGAAGTTACGGTTACCAGACAGAACAGCAGCGGCAACCACGTCGTTGGAAGTGATAGCTTCGTTCAGGCTTGGTGTCAGGTCACCGGCATTACCGATACAGGTTGTACAACCGTATGCAGTTACGCCGAAGCCCAGTTTTTCCAGATATGGCAGCAGGCCGGCTGCTTCCAGGTATTTAGTCACAACGCGGGAGCCAGGCGCCAGCGATGTTTTGATGTGCGGAGCAACTTTCAGACCAGCTTCAACCGCTTTCTTCGCTACCAGACCCGCTGCCAGCAGAACGCTAGGGTTAGAAGTATTGGTACAGGAAGTGATCGCAGCGATCAGAACGTCACCGCTCTTGATCTTGATACCATCGGAAGTGGTGAATTCTTTTTCCAGATCTTCAGCTGCTTTGTTGAAGCCGTTTTCTGCAACAGGTTTGGAGAACAGGTCGGAGAATGTGGATTTCACATTGCCGATTTCGATACGGTCTTGCGGACGCTTAGGACCAGCCAGAGAAGGTGCAACGCTGCTCAGATCCAGGCTCAGTTCGGTCGTGTAGTCGATATCGCCTTGTTTAGGGATGCCGAACATTTTTTGCGCTTTGAAGTAAGCTTCAAATGCGTCGATTTCAGCTTTGGTACGACCTGTACCTTTGAAGTAATCGATGGTTGCTTCGTCAACCGGGAAGAAGCCCATAGTCGCGCCGTATTCCGGTGCCATGTTAGCGATGGTTGCGCGGTCTGTCAGGGACAGGGAACGTGTACCTTCACCGAAGAATTCAACGAATTTGCCAACAACTTTGGCTTTACGCAGCATTTCAGTGATAGTCAGTACCAGATCGGTTGCGGTGACGCCGTCACGCAGTACGCCGGTCAGGTTCACACCAACAACGTCCGGTGTCAGGAAGTAAACCGGCTGACCCAGCATACCAGCTTCCGCTTCGATACCGCCAACGCCCCAGCCAACTACACCGATACCATTGATCATGGTGGTGTGGGAGTCAGTACCGACCAGTGTGTCAGGATAGTAAACTTCGTTTTTCTTAGCGTCTTTGACTTTATGTACGCCGCGCGCCAGGTATTCCAGGTTAACCTGGTGAACGATACCAAAGCCTGGTGGCACAACGCCGAAGGTGTCAAACGCCTGCATACCCCATTTCATGAACTGATAACGTTCATTGTTACGGGAGAATTCCAGTTTCATGTTCAGATCCAGCGCTTTTTTCTCACGGAAGTGATCGATCTGAACGGAGTGGTCAACAACCAGATCTACTGGTACCAGTGGTTCGATTTTCTTAGGATTTTTGCCCTGAGCAGAAGCGACGTTACGCATTGCAGCCAGATCGGCCAGCAGCGGAACACCGGTAAAGTCTTGCAGAACAACACGGGAAACGACGAACGGGATTTCATCAACGCGGGATGCAGTTGGTGCCCAGTTCGCGAGTTGTTTAACGTGTTCTTCTGTAACTTTTTTGCCGTCGCAGTTACGCAGAACAGATTCCAGAACCACACGGATAGAAACCGGCAGACGGGAAATTTTCACGCCCAGGTTTTTTTCCAGTGCAGGCAAAGAGAAGAACTTGCCTTTTTTTGTTTCTGAAATCTTAAAGTCTTTCAGGGTTTTGAATGCATCTTGGTACGCATTTTGGCTCATGGCTGTTCCTTATTTACGATAATCAACGATCAAACATGCTTACTAGTGAATCGCCCTGATGCAGCCTGTCGTTGATATTCCAATTGATCAGGGCTAAAACTTATTTCACCTGTGTGGTGTTTTCTGCTGGCGCTGCGCTGACATCAGGTGTTGTTTCCGCAATCACAGGGTCAGTGGTTTTGCATTCATTGGCTAACTGCTGACCTTTTTTGGAGTCCAGCAGCATGCTCTTTGCAGGAATACCAATCCATACAAAGCCCGCCTTACGGTTTTCAAAGCGGTTTGCCCCGGTGCTGGTATCAACACGGGTCATACGAACCAGTTGCTTTTTCCAGCGCATTGCCACGTGGTGCGGATCTTCTGTGTTGGTGTACAGAGTCAGTGTGTTGCCCAGTTCGCACTTGTATTCCAGATTTTTATGCGCAGTGACATCCGGAACGATATCGTCTTCATCTTTTTCTTTAGATTCAGTTGCTGCCGGGGCAGGGGCCGCTTTGTGCGACTTGCTGACTTTACTTTTCGCTGGTGCCGTTGCCGCATTCACAGCAGGTGCTGCCAGCAAACTACCAGCCAGCATCAGTCCGGCAAACGATTTCAACAGTTCAGTCATGGGTGTCTCCTTCAGAGTAACTCAAGTGCTTCGGGTGGCAATGGCTTTGCGCACAACCTCGCACGTTGTAATACAAACCAGTAATAGCGGTAACTGGCACGGTCATGTAAGCGCCCCTCAAAACGTACCGGTCCCCAGTCAGCCGACTGCGCTTGCAAAAGCAATGCGGTTGCGGTGGTGATTTCGTGGTCTGCCGGTGCAAATGCATCGACGATTCCGCGGATCTGCTGGGGATGGATACTCCACATGCGCTGGTAGCCAAACTGGCTGCCAGCCAGCAATGCGTCCTGATAAGCTGCATCAGGGTTGCTGATGTCGGTGGTGACGTTATGAGAGGCAATCTTGCCGTAACGATGACATGCCGCGGCCAGTTCTGTCTTCGCCCGCACGATCAGCGGATGCCGGAACTGTTGCGGACTGTGCATGGCGGCAGCCGGAATTGCACCGAAATGCGAAGAAACGAAATCCATAATGCCAAATGACAGGCATTGCACTTCAGGAATGGCGGCAATTGCCATCACATCTGCCAGTGCTTCATGGGTTTCGATCAGAACATGAACCGGGGGTAATTCTGCTTTGATATGAGCTCTGATTAGGTGGATTGCCTGTGATACTTCTGCGGCATTCCTGACTTTTGGCAAAACCACGTAAGCCAGTTTGCTTTCACATGGCGTGACGATCAATGCCAGATCCTGAGTAAATGACGGGTGCCCGCTCGCATGAAGGCGGACGCCGATGCGCTGAAAACGGTTTTCTTCGCTCAGAATAAGTCTCGCTACCAGACGTGCATGCTCAGCTTCGCTGCCTGCTGCTGCGCCGTCTTCGCAATCAAAGGTAATATCAAAACAGGCGCCAAGTTCGGCTTGTAAAGCCATCGACTTGCGCATGAGTTTTTCGGATCCGGCGTAATGGTCACATACCGGCAACAATGCCGGAACGGGCTGATCCTGAAATAATACGGAGGAGGGGTGCATCAAGTCTTCGCGTAATGGAGCAAGGCAGCGAACTGCGTAAGTCCGCTGCCTGTAGCCTTATCAGCCTACCAGGTGTTTCACACCGTCACGCTCTTCTTGCAATTCTTTCAGCGTGATGTTGATACGTTCCTGAGAGAATTCATCAATTTCCAGACCCTGAACGATGGTGTACTCACCATTTTCAGTTGTCACAGGGAAGCCGAACATTGTGCCTTCAGGAATGCCGTAGGAACCGTCGGAAGGGATGCCCATGGTTGTCCATTTACCGTTTGTACCCAGTACCCAGTCACGAACGTGGTCAATTGCTGCGTTCGCTGCCGATGCTGCGGAAGACAGGCCACGTGCTTCAATGATTGCTGCACCACGTTTGCCAACGGTTGGCAGGAACACGTCTTTGTTCCATTCGTGATCGTTGATCATGTCTTTTACGGACTGACCGTCGATTGTCGCGAAGCGATAATCAGCATACATTGTTGGAGAGTGGTTACCCCATACGCACAGTTTTTCAATCGCGGAAACCGGTTTGCCAGTTTTTGCAGCGATTTGAGACAAAGCGCGGTTGTGATCCAGACGCAGCATTGCAGTGAAATTTTTCGCTGGCAGGCTTGGAGCGGATTTCATCGCGATGTAAGCATTGGTGTTAGCCGGATTGCCAACAACCAGAACTTTAACGTTGCGGGATGCAACTGCGTCCAGTGCTTTGCCCTGAACAGTGAAAATCTGTGCGTTCGCTTCCAGCAGATCTTTACGTTCCATGCCCGGGCCACGTGGACGTGCGCCAACCAGCAGAGCAACGTCAGCATCTTTGAATGCAGTCATTGGATCGCTGTGTGCAGTCATGCCAGCCAGCAGCGGGAACGCGCAGTCATCGATCTCCATCATTACGCCTTTCAGCGCTTTTTGAGCTTTTTCGTCAGGGATTTCCAGCAGTTGCAGAATTACCGGCTGGTCTTTGCCCAGCATATCGCCGTTAGCGATACGGAACAGGAGGGAATAACCGATCTGACCGGCTGCGCCAGTCACTGCCACACGCATTGGGGATTTCGCCATGATGCTTCTCCGAAGTGATAAAAAAACGTTGAGACGCTTACCGAGCCAAGTGGCTCTGTATAAATGGTAAGCCTAACCCTGAATCATACTGCTGAAAATGAAAACAGTCAGTAAACATAAAGGGTAAATCACAGATCCGGGCTTTACATTGCTGGTAATCAGACTATATTGCTCGGAGTGCAAATTCGGTTTCAGGGTAAGCCAGCCTGAGTTGTTCGGCAGTTTAGGTGTTGTGTACCTTTGTGTCAATCACTATCTTATGTCTTATATAAGACATATCACCTATAAGTTGCACTGGACTTATGGGGGTGTTTGTGATGAAATTACGAACTATGAATTCCAACGCCTCTAACACGCAAAACCCCTTGTCCGGCGCCGCTTCAGGCGGATCCTCCGGCACTGCTGTTTCTGTTGCGTCACCTACATTTAGTCCTCTGTATCAGCAGATCAAAGCGCTGATCACGCAGAGTCTTCAGTCGGGTGAGTGGAAGCCCGGTGAGTTGATTCCCAGTGAAATTGAGTTGGCATCACGCTTTAAAGTCAGCCAGGGAACTGTGCGCAAAGCCATCGACGAACTCGCTGCCGAGAATCTTGTTGTTCGCCGGCAGGGGAAGGGAACTTTTGTTGCGACTCACCATGAGGCGCGCTCCCAATTTCGTTTTCTGCGGCTTGCTCCTGATGAGGGTGTGCCGCATTACCCTGAGAATCAGATCGTAGAGGTGAAGCGCCTGCGTGCGCCAGCCGAGGTTGCGCGAATGCTCGATATTAAATCTGGTGATTCTGTGATTTTTATTCGTCGCGTGCAGTCTTTTTCCGGTGTGCCAACGATTCTCGATGATCTCTGGCTGCCTGGCGCGATCTTTAAAGGGTTAACTGCCGAGCGGCTCAATGAATACAAGGGGCCAATGTACGGCTTGTTTGAGACTGAATTCGGAACTCACATGATTCGTGCCAGTGAGCAGATCCGCGCTGTGTGCGCAGACGAGCAGGTTGCGCAGCTTTTGCAGGTTGCTGCCGGAACACCTTTGCTGAGTGTTGAGCGCGTTTCATTTACCTTTGGCGATAAACCGGTTGAGTTGCGTCGCGGCCTGTATCTGACTAGTCACCATCATTATCGTAACGAACTGAACTGATTGAAAAGTATTTCAGATCTGAACGGATGAGGGTTTGCTGAACGGTTTGGGTTAAAACGGATTAAGATTATGAAGTTTTCGCACTTGAAATGAGATTTTGCTTGGTGCAATGCACCAAAATAGGCGAAAATTGTAAGATTTAAATGACAGACTAGTTAATGGGGAGATTATTTATGTCTGAAGTTGTTAAAGATGGGCGTCGTCACGGCGTGATGGGGCTCACCGATGCGCTCGGATACCGGCTTCCGCTGGCAGGTGTGGTGTCCATTTTGCATCGTATCAGTGGCGTGCTGATGTTTGTGCTGCTGCCTTTTATTCTGTATCTGCTGGATACCAGTCTGGCATCAGATATGGGATTTTATAAAATTCGTAATCTGACATCCGGCGTCTTTGCCAAGCTGGTTATTCTGGTGTTGGTCTGGGCTTATCTGCACCATTTTTGCGCAGGTATTCGCCATCTGATTATGGATTTGCATTACGGTCTGGATAAGCACACCGCGCGTAAATCTGCAGCTTCTGTTCTGGCATTCAGCCTGACACTGGCAGCTCTGGTTGGTTTGAAATTGTTCGGAGTGTTCTGAAATGACGAATAAAAATATTGGCCCGAAACGTCTTGTGGTTGGTGCGCATTATGGCTTGCGCGATTGGCTTGCTCAGCGTGCAACTGCAGTTGTCATGGCGGTTTACACCGTAATTCTGTTGGTGTTATTCCTGACTGGCCGTAATTTTAGTTATGAAGGCTGGCAAGCGATATTCACTTGCCAGTGGTTCCGTGCAGCGACTTTCGCTGTCATCCTGAGTCTGCTTTACCACGCTTGGGTTGGTATCCGTGATGTATGGATGGATTACGTCACTAAAAACGTATTCGTTCGTATCGTATTTCAGGTTGCCACCATTCTGTGGCTGGTTGCATGTGCTTTCTATGCGGCACAAATTCTGTGGAGAGTTTAAACGTGGCTGCAATTAAATCCACAATTCCTACCCGTCGTTTTGACGCGGTAATCGTCGGAGCGGGTGGCTCCGGTATGCGTGCATCTCTTCAACTGGCCGAAGCTGGTTTGAATGTTGCTGTCTTGTCTAAAGTATTCCCAACCCGTTCGCATACTGTTGCGGCGCAGGGTGGTATCGGTGCTTCGCTTGGCAATATGTCCGAAGATAACTGGTACTGGCATATGTTTGACACCGTAAAAGGTGGCGATTATCTGGGCGATCAGGACGCAATTGAATTTATGTGTCGTGAAGCGCCAAAAGTTGTTTACGAGCTTGAGCATTTTGGTATGCCATTTGACCGTAATCCTGATGGCACTATTTATCAGCGTCCGTTTGGTGGTCATACTGCAAACATGGGTGAAAAACCTGTGCAGCGAGCTTGTGCTGCCGCGGATCGTACCGGACACGCGTTGTTGCACACGCTGTATCAGCGTAACGTTCGCGCACGTACCCATTTCTTTGTCGAATGGATGGCGATTGATCTGATTCGTGATCAAGATGGCGATGTCCTCGGTGTCGTTGCGCTGGAAATGGAAACCGGCGAAGTGATGATGTTGCAGGCAAAAACCACTGTCTTCGCAACAGGCGGCGCCGGTCGCATTTTCGCTGCTTCTACAAACGCATTTATTAATACCGGTGACGGTATGGGTATGGCTGCACGCGCAGGCTTGCCGCTGCAAGATATGGAGTTCTGGCAGTTCCACCCAACCGGGGTATCCGGTGCCGGTGTGCTGATTACCGAAGGTGTGCGTGGTGAAGGTGGTATTCTGATTAATAGTCAGGGTGAGCGTTTCATGGAGCGCTATGCTCCGACTCTGAAAGATCTGGCGCCGCGTGACTTTGTTTCCCGTTCTATGGATCAGGAGATCAAAGAAGGTCGCGGCTGCGGTCCAAACAAAGACCACGTTCTGCTGGATTTGCGTCACATTGGCGCTGATACGATTCGCAAACGTCTGCCATCGATTCTCGAAATCGGTCGTAAATTTGCAAACGTCGATGCGACAAAAGAGCCTATTCCTGTTGTTCCGACAATTCACTATCAGATGGGTGGTATTCCTACTAACATTAATGGTCAGGTTGTGGACTATAGCAACGGTTCAAGCAAAATCGTTAATGGTATGTATGCAATCGGTGAATGTGCTTGTGTGTCCGTTCACGGTGCTAACCGCCTTGGAACGAACTCTCTGCTGGATCTGGTTGTGTTTGGTCGCGCAGCTGGTAACCACATCGTTTCGCAGAGTCTGAAGCAAAAAGAGCACAAACAATTACCTGCTGATGCTGCAGATCGTGCACTGGCCCGCCTTGCTAAGCTTGAGACCTCGACCGGTACTGAACGTGTTCAGGATGTGGCAAATGCAATTCGTAGTGCAATGCAGCAATATTGTGGCGTATTCCGTACAGATGAACTCCTGCAGACAGGCGTTCAGAAAATTATGGAACTCAATGAGCGTTGCAAGCATGTTTCATTTAAAGATAAATCCAAGGTATTCAATACAGCCCGTGTTGAAGCACTGGAGCTGGATAATCTGATTGAAACAGCGAAAGCGACTATTGTCTCCGCAGCAGCTCGTAAAGAGTCGCGTGGTGCTCATGCGCACCGCGATTACGAGAAGCGCGATGATGAAGTATGGATGAAGCATACCATGTGGTATTCGGATGGTAATCGTCTGGATTACAAACCAGTGACAACCAAGCCGCTGACTGTGGAAACCTTCAAGCCAAAAGCTCGTACATTCTAAAGAGAAATTGCCATGGCACGTACATTGAAATTTAAGATTTACCGCTACGATCCGGACAAGGATGCGAAGCCTTATATGCAAGATCTGACAGTGACCTTGCAGGATACCGATAAAATGTTGCTGGATGCTCTGCAGCGCATTAAGTCCGATGTTGATGACTCTCTCGCGTTGCGCCGCTCTTGCCGCGAAGGTGTATGCGGTTCCGATGCAATGAACATTAACGGTAAAAACGGCCTCGCCTGCACGACAAATCTGAATGAGCTGACAGAGCCCATCGTGCTGCGTCCGTTGCCAGGTCTGCCGGTTATTCGCGATCTGATCGTTGATATGACTCAGTTCTTCAAGCAATATCATTCGATCAAGCCATATTTGATTAACGACACGATTCCTCCGGAAAAAGAGCGTTTACAGTCGCCGGAAGAGCGTGAAGAGTTGGATGGTTTGTACGAGTGTATTCTCTGTGCATGCTGTTCGACTTCTTGTCCGTCTTTCTGGTGGAATCCGGACAAGTTCGTTGGCCCTGCTGGTTTGCTGCAGGCGTATCGTTTTATCGCTGATTCGCGCGATCAGGCTACCGGAGAGCGTCTGGATAATCTGGAAGATCCGTACCGTTTGTTCCGTTGCCATACCATTATGAATTGCGTTGATGTCTGTCCGAAAGGGCTGAACCCGACACGTGCTATTGGTAAGATTAAAGAGCTGATGGTTCGTCGTGCTGTATAACTGATTGATAGAAGCGGCTTGTGCCGCTTCTATTTCATGCTTATTTCTTCTGAGATAAGCATGAAATAGAAAGCATCAAAAGAGAAAGTGACTATGTCTGAGCCTGCTGCAAATTCTCATCAGAGTGATCCGGTTAAACGTGCAAGACTGCGCTGGCGCGCGCGTCGTGGTTTGCTGGAAAATGATCTGATTCTGACAAGGTTCCTGGATGCGCATGAGGAAACACTGACGGATGGGGAAGTGGATGCCTTTAGTCGCTTGATGGAATTGTCAGATAATGAGCTGATGGATCTGATAATGGCGCGAAAAGAGCCAGAAGGGGAGGTAGATCTCCCTCATGTGCATGAATTGCTGAATCGTTTGCGTATTGCCTGAGCGAGTCACCTGATTTTTTGTGTTTTTTTGATTAACTAAAGACTCACCTCTTTTTTGAAGGAAGAGCCATGATAACTTCTGATACAAAAGCAACCCTCTCGTTCTCCGATGGTTCTCCAGCACTGGAATTGCCTGTTTATAAAGGCACTATCGGCCCGGATGTCATTGATATTCGCAAGCTTTATGGTGCGACAGGTAAATTTACTTATGATCCGGGCTTTATGTCCACAGCTGCCTGTAACTCTTCCATCACTTATATTGATGGCGATAAAGGTGAGTTGCTGTATCGTGGTTACCCGATTGAGCAATTGGCAGTGAATGGCGGCGATTTCCTGGAAACATGCTATCTGCTGTTGAACGGCGAACTGCCAAATGCTGAGCAAAAGGCAAAGTTTGTGAATACTGTGACGCGTCACACCATGGTTCATGAGCAAATGCAATTTTTCTTCCGTGGCTTCCGTCGTGATGCGCACCCAATGTCCGTACTGGTTGGTACTGTCGGTGCTTTGTCGTCCTTCTACCACGATTCGCTGGACATCAACGATCCGCATCATCGCGAAGTTTCTGCGATTCGCTTGATCGCCAAAATGCCGACCCTGGTTGCAATGGCATATAAGTATTCGATCGGTCAGCCGTTCGTTTATCCGCGTAATGACCTCTCTTACACGGCAAACTTTATGCACATGATGTTCTCGACTCCGTGCGAAGAGTATAAAGTAAATGAAGTTTTGGTTCGTGCGCTGGATCGCATTTTGATCTTGCATGCTGACCACGAGCAGAATGCCTCTACATCGACAGTGCGTCTTGCGGGCTCTTCTGGCGCAAATCCTTTTGCATGTATCGCTGCAGGTATCGCATGTTTGTGGGGGCCGGCGCACGGTGGCGCCAATGAGGCGGCTCTGGATATGTTGGAATCTATCGGCTCAGTTGATAATATTCCTGCGTTTATTGAGCAGGTTAAAGATAAGAACTCTGGCGTTAAGCTGATGGGCTTTGGTCATCGTGTTTACAAAAACTACGATCCGCGCGCTAAGTTGATGCGTGAAACTTGCTACGAAGTTCTGAATGAACTGGGCTTGCAGGATGATCCTCTGTTCAAGCTGGCAATGGAGCTGGAGCGTATTGCTCTGTCGGACGAATATTTCGTGTCTCGTAAACTGTATCCGAACGTAGACTTCTATTCGGGTATTGTTCAACGTGCCCTGGGTATCCCAACAGCGCTGTTTACGGGTATTTTTGCTCTGGCTCGTACTGTCGGCTGGATTGCGCAATGGAAGGAAATGATTTCTGATCCTGAGCAAAAAATCGGTCGTCCGCGTCAGTTGTTTATCGGCGCCCCAAAACGTGATGTTCCACCAATGGATAAGCGTTAATTATCTGATATGGTGTGCATTTAAAAAAGAAAGCGAGTCGCTACGACTCGCTTTTTTTTTCGGAATAACTTGTGCTATGCTTCGGCTCGCATATATATGTGTTTATACGATTTTCGTTTCAGATTCAAAAGGTATGTATTCTTTGCGTGTGTTTTGAACCCGGTGCGAGAATAAATTGAAAAAAGTCCTTCCCCACAACTTGATGTGCGATCCGCTAACCGGTCAGGCCGTGTCGCGGAAGGTTAGATTAACCCGCTAATCTCGCGAAACGCGAAGAAAGGTGAGCAAGATGATGCAACAATATAATGCTAGCTCGTATTTATTCGGTGGCAATGCGCCATACGTCGAAGAATTGTACGAAGCGTATCTTAACAACCCAGGTTCAGTGCCGGAAAACTGGCGTGCATACTTTGATGCAATGCAAAATGTGCCGGCAGTCGATGGTTCCGGTCGTCCGGACGTGGCACATGCTCCAGTCATCGCATCGTTTGCAGAGCGTGCAAAACAAGGCCCAATTCGTACAGTTCATGCCGCTGCCGATGCTGAAATGGGTCGTAAGCGTGTCGCTGCACAACAGTTAATCGCTGCATATCGTTTTTTGGGTAGTCGTTGGGCAAATCTTGATCCACTGCAACGCCAGGAGCGTCCTCAGATTCCAGAGCTGGATCCTGCGTTCTATGGATTTACTGATGCTGATATGGACACGCAGTTTAATATCAGTAACACGTATTTTGGTACTGAAAACGCTTCGCTGCGCGATTTGCTGAATGCGTTGCGTGATACATATTGCCGTTCTGTTGGCGTTGAATACATGTACATCAGCGATCCGGCGGAGAAGCGCTGGATGCAGCAACGTCTCGAATCGATTCGCTCAACCCCGAATTTTACGCCTGAGAAGAAGAAAAGTATTCTCGAGCGATTGACAGCTGCTGAAGGCTTGGAGCGTTATTTACATACACGTTACGTTGGTCAGAAGCGTTTTTCTCTCGAAGGTGGCGAAAGTTTTATTGCTTCGATGGATGAGGCGATTCAGCGTGCGGGTGAACGTGGTGTTGAAGAAATTGTTATTGGCATGGCGCACCGTGGGCGTTTGAATGTTCTGGTGAACACGCTCGGTAAAATGCCTCAGGACCTGTTTGCTGAATTTGAAGGTAAGCATGCTGACGACCTGCCTGCCGGTGATGTGAAATACCATCAGGGGTTTTCGTCTGATGTTTCCACGCCAGGCGGACCAGTGCATCTGTCTCTCGCTTTTAACCCTTCACAT
Source organism: Cognatundibacterium squillarum (assembly GCF_014652435.1). GTDB lineage: Bacteria > Pseudomonadota > Gammaproteobacteria > Burkholderiales > Burkholderiaceae_D > Undibacterium > Undibacterium squillarum. The sequence continues at coordinate 6,665 of NZ_BMYU01000008.1, read as the reverse complement.
CTGGAAATCGTTAATCCGGTTGTTGAGGGCTCTGTTAAGGCACGTATGGATCGCCGCGGTGATAAAGAAGGCGCCCAGGTTCTTCCAATTCTCGTTCATGGCGATGCAGCCTTTGCCGGTCAGGGCGTTGTTATGGAAACGCTGAATCTGGCTCAGACTCGCGGTTATGGTACCGGTGGTACTGTTCATATTGTCATTAATAATCAAATTGGTTTTACGACTTCTGATCCTCGTGATGCACGTTCGACAACCTATTGCTCTGACGTCGTGAAAATGATCGAAGCTCCTGTGTTGCATGTCAACGCGGACGATCCGGAAGCGGTTGTGTTGGCGACTCAAATCGCCCTCGATTACCGTACAGAATTCAAGAAAGATATCGTAGTTGACATCATTTGCTTCCGAAAGCTTGGGCACAATGAACAAGATACACCGGCACTGACGCAGCCATTGATGTACAAAAAAATCGGTACACACCCTGGCACCCGTAAGCTTTACGCGGACAAGCTGGCTGCTCAAGGAATTATTCCTGCAGACGGTGGCGATCAGATGGTCAAAGCTTATCGTGATGCTATGGATGCAGGAAAGCATTCCCGTGACCCGGTGATTTCCAACTTTAAAAATAAATATGCGGTTGATTGGATTCCGTTCCTGAACCGCAAGTGGACGGATGCAGCTGATACTGCGATTCCTGCTACTGAAATCAAGCGTCTGGCTGAGCGTATTACTGTTGTGCCAGAAGGCTTTAAAGTGCATAGTCTTGTTGAAAAAGTACTCGGGGACCGTGCTGCAATGGGACGTGGTGAGTTGAATGTTGACTGGGGGATGGGTGAGCATCTGGCGTTTGCATCTTTGGTTGCCGCTGGATACGCCATTCGTATTACTGGTCAGGATGCTGGGCGTGGTACGTTCACACATCGACATGCTGTTTTGCACGATCAGAATCGCGAACGTTGGGATTCCGGTACGTATATTCCGCTGCAAAATGTTTCTGATAAACAGGCGCCGTTTACCGTAATTGACTCCGTTCTCTCTGAAGAAGCAGTTCTGGCTTTTGAATATGGATATTCTTCTGCTGAGCCAAATACTCTCACAATTTGGGAGGCTCAATTCGGTGATTTTGCGAATGGTGCGCAGGTAGTTATTGATCAGTTTATCAGCTCGGGCGAAGTCAAATGGGGCCGTGCTAATGGTTTGGTAATGATGCTTCCGCATGGCTATGAAGGACAAGGGCCAGAGCATTCATCTGCTCGTCTTGAGCGTTTCTTGCAGCTGTGTGCTGACAATAATATGCAAGTTGTTCAACCGACAACTGGTGCTCAGATTTTCCACTTATTGCGTCGTCAGATGATTCGTCAGTTCCGCAAGCCGCTGGTAATCATGACGCCTAAATCTCTACTGCGCAATAAAGATGCTGGCTCACCATTGAAAGATTTGACTCATGGTCATTTCCATACGGTAATCGGTGAAGTGGATGAAAAAATTGATGCATCCAAAGTAAAACGTGTTATTGCTTGCTCCGGTAAAGTTTATTACGACTTGGTTAATGCTCGTAAAGAACGCGCTGCTGCTGATGTTGCAATCATTCGCGTTGAGCAGTTGTATCCATTCCCGCATAAAGCATTTGCAGCAGAGTTGAAAAAATTCCCGAACATGGTCGAATTGGTTTGGGCGCAGGATGAACCGCAGAATCAAGGACCTTGGTTCCAGATTCAGCACAATATCTTTGAAAATCTGGAAGATGGGCAAAAACTGGCGTATGCCGGTCGCCCGGCTAGCGCATCACCAGCTGTCGGTTATTACGACAAGCACTATGCGCAGCAAAAAGCGTTGCTGGACACTGCATTCGCGAAGCTGAAGGGCTTTGTTCTGACTAAATAATGACGCGATACCGGTTCAGAAGCTGAACCGGTATCTGGCTACCCGAAACGGAGAGTAAATAATGGCTATTATCGAAGTAAAAGTTCCTCAGTTATCTGAATCCGTTGCTGAAGCAACGTTGCTGAGCTGGCATAAAAAAGTTGGTGAAGCAGTTACACGCGATGAAAATCTGATCGATATTGAAACAGATAAAGTTGTACTGGAACTGCCAGCACCTGACAACGGTGTTATTACACAGGTTATTAAAGGTGACGGCAGTACGGTTGTTGCTGGCGAGGTTATCGCGATTATTGATACTGCAGCGGTCGCTGGTGCGGTTCCTGTTGCAGCGACAACATCTGCAGCAGCTCCAGTGGCTGCGGTAGAAGCGGCTGCTCAAAAATCCTCTGCTGGCGTGGCTATGCCAGCTGCAGCAAAAATTTTAGCTGAAAATAATTTGTCCGCTGCGCAGGTTGATGGCACCGGCAAGGATGGGCGTGTTACTAAAGGTGATGCACTCGCTGCAGTGGCAGCAAAACCAGCTGCCCCGGTCGTGGCTGCCGCTCCAGCAGCGAAACCTGCTTTGCAGGCAGTTGCTGCGCCAGTTTCGGTAAATCTGGGTGACCGTCCTGAAGAGCGCGTTCCGATGAGCCGTTTGCGTGCACGTATTGCAGAGCGTCTGGTTCAATCGCAATCTACGAATGCTATTCTGACGACATTTAACGAAGTTAATATGGCGCCAGTAATGGAGTTGCGTGCAAAGTACAAAGATAAATTTGAGAAAGAGCATGGCGTCAAGCTCGGCTTCATGGCATTTTTTGTAAAGGCGGCGGTTGCTGCATTGAAAAAATACCCGATTTTGAACGCGTCTGTTGATGGCAACGATATTGTGTATCACGGTTATTTCGATATCGGTATTGCGGTAGGCTCTCCTCGCGGTCTGGTTGTCCCTATTCTGCGCAATGCTGATCAAATGTCGATCGCTGATATTGAACGTAAGATTGCGGAATTTGCTGTAAAAGCAAAAGAGGGTAAGTTGACACTGGATGATCTTAGCGGTGGTACTTTCTCTATTTCCAATGGTGGTACTTTCGGGTCGATGCTGTCGACACCAATCATTAACCCACCACAATCCGCTATTCTGGGGGTTCATGCCACTAAAGACCGTGCAGTTGTCGAGAATGGGCAGATTGTTGTTCGTCCGATGAATTATCTGGCAATGTCTTATGATCATCGTATTATTGACGGCCGTGAGGCAGTGCTCGGTCTGGTAGCGATGAAGGAAGCTCTGGAAGACCCGGCTCGCTTGTTGCTGGATCTGTAATGTTATTGTGAGCCTCGCTGACGAACTTAGTAAGTTGGGTTATCTGCATCAGACGGGGCAATTGTCTGATGCAGAGTTCAGTCGCGCAAAAGAAAAGCTTCTGTCCTCTTTGGGTTCAGAAGCTTCTTCTTTATTGGTCACGCAAAGTCAACCATTATTACGTCGCTCAATAGGTGACCGGTGGCTTGGTGGTGTATGTGGTGGGTTAGCCAGATATTCGAATTCAGAATCTTGGATTTGGCGCCTGCTATTTGTCGGCTTTGTTTGTATTTTTGGTACAGGTTTCATTTTTTATCTTCTTGCCTGGATATTTATTCCAGAAGAGGGTTCTTATTAATACAGGTTTTTTATGAGCAAACAATTTGATGTAGTTGTTATTGGTGGTGGTCCTGGCGGGTATATTGCCGCAATCCGCGCAGCGCAGCTTGGTTTTTCGACAGCATGTATCGATGCCTGGGTAAATGAAAAAGGTGGCCCAGCTCCCGGTGGTACATGCACAAATGTCGGTTGTATTCCGTCTAAAGCCTTGTTGCAATCGTCAGAACATTTTGAGCATGCCGGTCATGCGTTTGCTGACCACGGTATCGGTGTTGAGGGGTTGAGTATTGATGTTTCTAAAATGCTTGGCCGCAAAAATACGATTGTGAAGCAAAATAATGATGGTATTTTGTATTTGTTTAAGAAAAACAAAGTGAGTTTTTTTCACGGCCTTGGCGCCTTTGAGAAAGCGGAGGCAGGCCTTTACCAAATCAAAGTTTCCGGTAAGTCTGAGGAAACTCTTACGGCAAAACATGTTGTTGTTGCAACAGGATCAAATGCGCGGGCATTGCCGGGTACGCCATTCGATGAAAAGGTCGTATTGTCAAATGAAGGTGCATTAAATATCGCTGATACACCTAAGAAGCTTGGCGTTATTGGTGCAGGTGTGATTGGCTTGGAGATGGGAAGCGTCTGGCGCAGACTTGGAGCGGAAGTTACAGTTCTTGAAGCTATGCCAGCTTTCCTTGCTGCTGTTGATGAGCAAATCGCGAAAGAGGCATTGAAGCTGTTCACCAAGCAGGGATTAAATATCAACCTTGGTGTAAAGATTGGTGAGATTGCTAATAACGGTACATCAGTTACTGTGAAGTACACGGATGCTAACGGCGGCGAGCACGAAGTTGAATTCGATAAATTGATTATTTCTATCGGGCGCACGCCAAACACTAACGGCTTAAATGCTGAAGCTGTCGGATTGGCACTGGACGAACGTGGTTTTGTAGTTGTAGATGATGATTGTAAAACTAATTTGCCGAATGTCTGGGCGGTTGGCGATGTTGTCCGTGGTCCGATGCTCGCACATAAGGCTGAAGAAGAGGGTGTTGCTGTGGCTGAGCGTATTGCCGGCCAACATGGTCACGTTAACTTCTCAACTATTCCTTGGGTGATTTACACGTCTCCTGAAATTGCATGGGTTGGGCGTACAGAGCAGCAACTCAAAGCTGAAGGTGTTGAGTACAAAGCGGGAACTTTCCCTTTTATGGCAAACGGACGTGCGCGTGCTTTGGGTGATACATCCGGCATGGTGAAATTTTTAGCGGATGCGAAAACGGATGAGATTCTGGGTGTTCACATTATTGGGCCAATGGCTTCTGAACTGATTTCTGAGGCTGTTGTTGCAATGGAATTCCGCGCATCGGCTGAGGATATTGCTCGGATTTGCCACGCTCACCCTTCATTGTCTGAAGCGACAAAAGAAGCGGCACTTGCGGTAGATAAGCGCTCACTGAATTTCTGATTCTGTTTTTGTCGTAAACGAGTCCGCCGCTGCTGATTAGGCATGTGGCGGATTTCTTTTTATTTATACGGTTTTGAAATGAATGTTCAGGAGTTCTACCAAGACGCAATCGATAGGCGCGGATTTAAACTGGATGGCGCGCAGCAACGTGCTGTTGCCAGGTTGCAGCAAGCGTACGATGAGTGGGTGTTTTATAAAGGTAAGAGAGCAAATCGTCTCACCCGCTTAATCTCCAAACCGGAGATTCCGAGAGGGGTCTATATGTGGGGCGGAGTTGGGCGTGGAAAATCGTTCTTGATGGACAGTTTTTTTTCTGTTGTCCCAGTTGTTCGAAAAATCCGACTTCATTTCCACGAATTTATGCGCGATGTTCATGGTCAGCTTGATGAGCTGAAGGGGGTGGAGGATCCCTTGAAAGAGGTGGCTCGGCGGATTGCGAAAAAATACCGCTTAATTTGTTTTGATGAGTTTCATGTGTCGGATGTTGCTGATGCTATGTTGCTATACAACTTGCTGAAAGCATTGTTTGATAATGGAGTCTCTTTTGTGATGACGTCGAACTATGATCCAGATAGTCTTTATCCGGATGGTTTGCACCGTGATCGTATGTTGCCCACCATCGCGTTGTTAAAAGAACGACTAGATGTCTTAAATGTTGACTCTGGTAACGATTATCGGCATCGGGCTTTGGAGCAGGTTCGGTCATACCACACTCCCTTGTGTGCGGAAACAGATAGTAAGCTTCGCGCTGCTTTCCAGATGCTTGCAGGAGCGTCCGAAGATGAGCCTTTCGTGCGCATTGAGGGGCGAATGATTTCCTGCCTTAGGCGTGCTGGTGATGTTATATGGTTTGATTTCCGGACACTTTGTGGTGGACCTCGCTCACAAAACGATTACCTTGAAATCGCAAGCCAGTTCCATTCTGTGATTCTTTCATCCGTCCCCAAAATGTCGGCCGCAATGTCATCTGAGGCTCGGAGGTTCACTTGGTTAATTGACGTTTTTTATGATCATAAAGTGAAACTAATTATCTCTGCAGAAGTGTCGCCTGATGAGCTTTATACAAATGGTGTTCTTTCTGGTGAATTTCATCGTACGGTGTCTCGAATCGTTGAAATGCAGTCTCGGGAGTACATGGAGGCTGAACGCAGGGGGATTGCGGCTTCATTGAGTTAGCGGGAGGTGGGCATGATTTTTTTTCGGAGTTTAGTTTTTATTGCGTGTCTGACTTGCTCGGTGGCATGGTCTTCTGATTCTTTTGATGACCTAAAGATGGCGACATCAGAGCTTAAGCGGAAATATCCAGAAGTATCTTTTGTATCTAGTCTAATCGCAGATGGTGCGATAGATGATTCTGTAAGACTGCAGGGGAGATTGGCGCAATGGTTTGTTGAAAATGAGGCGTCTTGTTATGGTGCGTTTTTTGTTAATTCGTGTTTACAGGACATAAAATCAAAGCGAAGACAACTTTTGCCAGAATTGAAGCAAATTGAATTTGCTGCAAAAGATTTTAAGCGACAATCGAGAGTTTTTTCTGGTGATCAGAAATCTGTGCTTGATCAAATGAAGTAAATTGTTTGCAGTTGATGTTGACAAAATCCGCGCGTTTCTTCATAATCTCGCTTCTCTGCTGCTGACGAACACAACGCTTCGCAGCGATAGCAGAAAAGAATACAGTTCTTTAACAATCAACAGCCAATAAATGTG
>NZ_BMYU01000007.1 GCF_014652435.1 Cognatundibacterium squillarum | reverse complement strand
TCCCATCCCGAACAGGACCGTGAAACGACTTTGCGCCGATGATAGTGCTGCAACCAGTGTGAAAGTAGGTCATCGTCAGGCTCCCCATAAGAAACCCCCGCTCTCAAATGAGGCGGGGGTTTTGCTTTTTAGTGAAAGCATAGTGTTTTACGCAGTTTGATTCGTTCAAAAAATGCGTACAGATACTAGACAAGAAGTCAGATTTAAGTCATAATCTTCCTTCTTAAGACGTTTAGTGACAAACGCTAAACAACTTGGCTGACTAAGCAAAGAAATGGGTGCTTAGCTCAGTTGGTAGAGCGGCGCCCTTACAAGGCGTAGGTCGGGAGTTCGACCCTCTCAGCACCCACCACAGCTAAGTTGTTTAAAAAGGTTTAAGGTTTAGGAGCGGTAGTTCAGTTGGTTAGAATACCGGCCTGTCACGCCGGGGGTCGCGGGTTCGAGTCCCGTCCGCTCCGCCAGATAAAAAAGCCAGTCGAACGACTGGCTTTTTTACTTTTGTTTCCGGGATTTTTTTGTCAGGCTGATCTTGTCTTTTTTGTGTTTGGACATGCAGAAACCTGTCCTGGACAGCCGGAAAAGGTTTTCCGGCAGACTCCGTAACGGAAATGACTTGCTGATAAGAGAATTCGCGCATCTTCGCAACGAAATATTGCCGGCACGTGAGTTCTGCTGATCGCCTGAAAATTGGATCTTTTGATTACCCGACGAATATTTTTGCCTGCAGCTGCAAAACACATTGCCAGTGCTACGTCGTTTGATGTATAATTTGCGTCCTTAAGACATCCGGGATTCCGGTGACTTAGCTGACTAAGCAAAGAAACGGGTGCTTAGCTCAGTTGGTAGAGCGGCGCCCTTACAAGGCGTAGGTCGGGAGTTCGACCCTCTCAGCACCCACCACAGCTAAGTAGTCTTAATAAATTCGGAGCGGTAGTTCAGTTGGTTAGAATACCGGCCTGTCACGCCGGGGGTCGCGGGTTCGAGTCCCGTCCGCTCCGCCAGAATTTGCAAAGCCAGTCCTTGTGACTGGCTTTTTTGCTTTTCTGCCGCGTATTCTTTCTGCGAATCAGTCTGATCCGCTCCACCTTCTGCGGTATCTCGTGTTCCCTTTTATACTGATGTGATTACATCATCCACAAAGGGAATGCCATATGTCATCACCTTTTCTGAGTTCTATGCCGGCCGACAGCCGCCTGCAATCCTGTTCCCGGAGCGCGGATTTTCATGACAGCTGGTCGGTACATCCGGTAGACCCCGGCATCACAACCTTTGCGGCATTACAGGCGGTGTTTATGCGATCACCACGCTGGATCGCGAATGCGATGGCGCTGCGCAATAAAGTAGTCAGCAAACTGGGACTGAAGGATCTGGGTGGCTTTGATAAGCTGAACCCAGAAAAACCGCTGAGCGCCTATCGTATCGGTGACCGTCTGGGAATATTCACTTTACTCAGTGTCAGTGAAGAGGAAATCGTCATGGGCGATGATGACAAGCACTTACAGGTGCAAGTCTCCGTGTACCGGGACTGGCAGCAGAATCTGGTGACCGTAAGTACCGTCGTTCATGTGAAAAACTGGTTCGGTCACTTATATATGCTGCCGGTGAAACCGGCGCACCGCCGTATCGTGCCGGCAACTCTGCGTGTGTTAACCCGTTAGTGAAACCGGTTTGAACACCATCAGGCCGTAAACAATCAGCATGGCGGTAAATGCCGGATAGCCCAGCCATTCCCAGTAACGGGCATAGCGCCAGTAACGTGGCGGCAATGTACTATTTTCTGCCAGCGCATGTGCTGCCATATCCCTTAAGCGGATTTGCAGCCACACAACCGGCAGCCAGCAGGCGCCTGCCAGTAAGTACAAAGCAGCACTGAGCCAGATCCACAGACTGTTCAGCGGATAGCCTGCCATGTACAGCATGACTGCGCCGCTCAGCGGCTGAATGATGATGGCCGGAGTGGTGAACCACCAGTCTGCTTTCACAACTAACCTGCTGACTTGCGCGATACTGGCCAGATTACCCTGACGGTGGATAAAAAACAGATAAAACGCGCTGCCGAAGCCGGTTCCCACCATCAGTACCGACGACAGAATATGCAGAGTTTTGATGAGCAGATAGATCATGATGTGCGCTCCGAGTACAAATGCAGTAACAGACTGAGTATTGCCAGATTTTTCAGCAGCGGGCCAAACGGATGAAGCCAGAATGCCGGCAAATACACCGCAATGACGACGCTGTAAAACACGATCAGACCCGCCTGCAGCAGCCACAGACGCGGCCCCGGTCGCAGCAGGGTGACGATACCAAATGCCGCATCGAGGACAACTGCGCCATACAGCGCAAACAGAGCAATCTGTCCCTGCAAGCCAAGCGGCGCGAGTAAAGCCAGACTGTCTTCCAGCGGTGTCAGTCCTGCTGACAGACAAGCGGTGATCAGCCAGATCATCGCCAGTACCAGCCGGTGAACCGGCAAAATCCAGTTTTCCCGTACGCGTGCTGCGATCGCCACTGCGCTGTCCGGCGGCAGAAAGCTGGCGACGGTACGCAACGGATGTCCGCATAAGGTGGCTAACTGATTGCACACGGTATGGTTGCCCTGCTTCAGCATGTGCCAGCTGTCCGATGTCAGTGGGGATGCCGGTGCATACTCCAGACACCGGGCGGCCGCGGCAACCATGCCCGCCGGCAAACGGATCACCGGTGCAGCCGGTAAGTGCAGCAAGTTCCGGTAGGCAAGCAGCAGCGTTTCCAGCGTCCATGTCTGCGGTCCACCCAGTTCTGCCAGCGCCGGCGGCTGCGCCATCTCACACAGATTGCGCACGGCACTGCATAAGTCGCTGATATGCAAAGGCTGCAACAACGCGTCCGGCAAATGTGGTACCGCGATCAGGGGCAGGCTGGCCAGTCTCATCAGTAAGCGGCTGGATGCACCACGTTCCGAAAAAATCAGCGAAGGTCGCAAGACCGTACAGCGCAGCTGCGGAAAGGCCGGTGCCAGCTGTTCCAGCAGATAGCGGTCAGCGGCCAGTTTGCTGCGGAAATACGCTGTGCTGCCCTGATCCGCACCGAGTGCAGAAATCTGGATGATGTGCTGTACACCCTGTTGTGCGGCGGCGAGAAACAGTGCCTGCGGCGCAGCGCTGTGAATCGCGCTGAAGTCGCCGCTTTGCTGCTCACGCAGAATACCGACCGCATTGATCACTACATCGCAGTCACGCACCAGCGCTTGCCAGTCGGCAGCACTGAGCTGCAGACGGAAATCGATCGCTCTGTCGCCATCCAGACGCGGATGGCGAACCCCGCGCACAATCTGATGCCCCGCTTCCGTCAGCGCACTGCTCAGTGCCTGACCAACCATGCCATCGCCGCCGCAAATCAGGATGCGCATATCAGGCTCCGTTCGCCGTTGCCGGACTGCTTGCTAATGGTGTTGCAGGCACAGCTGCTGCGGTCGCATTGCCGGGGATCATTTTCAGCAAGCGCTGGGTGAAAAACAGCAGGCCCAGCAATACCGCGCTCAGACTCAGTAACAGCACGCGCCGGAATACTTCATCCGCGCCGGCGGTCATATCAGGATGCTCAAAATACAGACTTGCGAGCAGCGGCAGCCCCAGTAATTGCAGATACAGCACGCGGCACCAGAATGTGGTGCGCTGACGGGTGCCGCATAACTCACTGAGCAACTCGCGCAGTGGCTGACGGATCAGCAGAATGGCGCTGCCGCCGGTGGCAAGCGGGAGCAAAACTTCCAGCATCAGACGTGTAGTACTCATCACTCTCTCCTTTAATAACAGTTATTTCTGTAAGGACAGAAATTAACTTGCCGAAAAAAGGCGGACATTCCTCCGCCGTGTTTCAGATGGCTGCGCCCGCAGCCGCCTGATTCCTTACGCGTCTTTACCGCTGCCGCGGAAAGTACGACTCAGTTTTGCCGTTGCCCCCAGGGTTTTCATCAGGGTTTCCGGCTTCAGTCTCAGCATTTCATCGGCCAGCGTACTCATGGTTTCGATGAATTCCAGTGTGTCCGTAATTCTTTCCTTGGTGCCGTCCGGTTCAGCCGGCAGATCCGGATGCGCCAGACAATCGCGCAGCGCGCTGATGGTCGGATCGATTTCGCGCTGACGCCGTCCGGCCACAATCAGTTTGAACAATTCCCACACATCGGTGGAAGTTTCAAAGTGATCCCGCCGGTCGCCGCGTAAATGCACCACTTTCACCAGATTCCAGGATTGCAGCTCCTTGAGGCTGTTACTCACATTCGAGCGCGCCACGCCCAGCGTGTTGGTAATTTCCTCCGCATCCATCGGCCTTGCAGCCAGATACAGCAGCGCATGAATTTGCGCCACGGTGCGGTTCACGCCCCAGCGGGAGCCCATTTCCCCCCAGTGGAGGACAAAGCGTTCAGAGATTGGTGTCAGTTCCATGGCGTCAGTATAGATTTTCCGTTATTTCTGTCAAGACAGAAATTTAAGAGTGTTGTGAAAGCGGGAAAAGGCGAACGCACCCATCCTGCGGTGCCCGCCTGCCCCTGAACCGGCTGGTTCCTCTGATGGCACAGCAGCCAGCCATGCCGGAACCCTCAGAAGGCCATTTTTACCCTCAAATGCGCAATTCCGCACAAAAAAACAGTGATGTCCGCAGAAACAGTGGGCGAGCGGGCAGGTGGCTTTTTCAAAACGGCATAATCCTGTTTTTTGAAGGTGAGGAAAGCGAAGGGGTATTCCGGCAGAGCGGTGCGTGGCGTCACCGCTCCTGACCTGCCTGCCTTCCTTGCTGTGTATCGCTTTTACCTGCGTTTGTGCTTCAGGCACGACATCCTCCTGCATAACTCACTGCAGCATGCAGGAATTTATTTGCAAAGAGATATGTAAATGTAATAATTTTGAACGATCTGTGATGCCGGATACCTGAATTCCCTTCCACGCCGGACACCACCTTTACCGAGAAAGATGTGTATGCAAACCAGTCTCCCGTTACGCCAGCCCTTGCGTTTCACACTTGCGCTGATCATGTTGTTCGCTGTTCTGGCAATCACGCTTGCTGCGATGTCACCGTCGGGTGATTTCCGTTACTGGACGGTTTCCGCGCCGCAACTGGTGCTGACGATGGTGCTGTTAGCCGCCGCGCTGCTGTTGCAGATCACTGGGAGGCTGGCTTTGCGCACGGCACTGGTACAGCGTTTGCCAGTGCACTTGCAGGTGCCGGTTGTCAGCGCAGCGCTGATCGCGGCGGCGGTGGCGCTGTATGTGACCGGCAGTTATTTCCATCTCGCCAGCATTACTGTCACCGTTTCCTGATTCACTCCGGAAGGCTTTTTTGCCTTCAAATGCGCAATTCCGCACAAAAAACAGCGATGTCCGCAGAAACAGCGGGCGAGCGGGCAGGTGGTTTTTTCAAAACGGCACAATCCTGTTTTTCACAGGTGAGGAAAACGAATAGCGATTTGCTGCGGTGGCGTGCTCAGTATTGGTATCGCGGCGCCTGAAGTGCTTTGCTGAAGAAGGTAAAAAGGGCGATGTTCCGTTGCGAAAGCGGGGAACTGTCTCGGAAGGAAAATCAGAGGAAGGGAAGTGTGCGGCGCTCAGCAGGGATGGCCGCAGCCATCCCCGGGCAGGATTACACGCTGGCTGGTTGCGCTTCGCCGTCGAGGGCGAATACCAGATCGTCGATCATGGTGGCCAGTTCGCCGGTCATCAGCGCGAAGTCAGTATCGAAACGTTCTTCTTCGTTGACGCCTTTGTCTTTGGCTTCATCCATCACATCCAGCGGCTTGATGCGCTTGATGGTCAGGTTATCGGTCAGCACGAAGCTGATGCGGTCATTCCAGGTCAGTGCCAGCTTGGTACACAGTTTGCCGGCAGCGATATGTTTCTGGATATCGTCCGGTTCCAGCGTGTGGCGTACATAGCGCACGGTGGATTTGTCTTCATTCGCGCTTTTCAGCTCGGTATCCTGATCAATCGTGAAGCCTTTCGGTGCTTCATTGCCGGCCAGCCAGCCGGTCATCGCGGCTTGCGGACTGGATTTGGTGCGCAGTGCTTCCAGCGGCAGCTTGTCGCAGCATTTCAGCAACAGCTTGATCACTTCATCCGCTTTGGACGGGCTGGAGGCGTCGATCACCAGCCAGCGATTCACCGGATCAATCCAGACGAAGGTCTGGCGGCGTACCGCGAATGCGCGCGGCAGCAATTCTTCGGTCACGCGCTCTTTCAGATCTTTCATGGCTTTGCGACCCGGCGCAAAACCCTGCTGCTCTTCCAGTTCTGCTGCGCGTGCTTTGGTGACCTGATTGATTACGCTGGAGGGCAGCAGTTTTTTTTCGGTGGCCAGCGAAATCAGAAACTGACGGTTGACGCTGTGTACCAGCAAGTCATTGCCGCGTGGCGAAATCCAGCCCTGACTCTGCATTTCACTGGAAGCACAGTCAGAAAACGCGATACGCGCCAGTTGCTGATGCAATTCTTCGGCCTGGATGTCCCATGCGCCGTTCAGACGAAAGATTTGTAAATTTTTAAACCACATAGTCTATCCAAACAAGCAAAAGCGCCATTCTACACGCTGGCAGCGCGCCGGACAGCCCGATTTAGACGCGTTCCGCACCGACAGTTCGCGCCGTGCGGCAGTCGTTTCACGGCGGATTCCGGCAAGTGGTCGCAAGTGCCTCGCATCCCTGTGCAGCCCCCGCCATACTGTCTTCATCGCAGGACACAACACGAAACAACACATCAACATTCACAGGGAGATCATCATGCTGCAACAAATTCTGAGCAACACACCGGTCTGGGTCTGGGTTTTACTGGCATTTCTGGTACAGCGCGGCGTGCAGGCCAGCCGCGACCGTGAAGTCAGTCTGCGCATGTTGCTGATTCTGCCACTGGTGATGCTGGGGATTTCGCTGAACAGTCTGGCAAAACACTATGGTCTGGAAAGCTGGCCGGTGATGTTGTGGGGCAGCACCATGCTGCTGACCGGCTGGGTGGTGGCACAGCGTATGCAGCCGGAGCAGATGGTGCGTATCAGTGCCGACCAGTACCGCCTGCAAGGCAGCTGGACACCGCTGGTACTGATGATGACCATCTTCGTTGGCAAATATGCAGAAAACGTGGCGCTGGCAATCGTACCGGCACTCAGCCAGCAAAACACCTATGTCGCCATCAGCAGCCTGTTTTTCGGTGCCCTGAACGGTGTGTTTTTTGCCCGTGTCTGGCGTGTGCTGATGCTGTCGCAGTCTGCGAAACAAGTGCAGATTGCCTGAAGCGCGAATCTTCTGAAAAGCGGTGTGAGTATCTGCTCACACCGCTTTCTGGTTTACGCTGCCGAAATGTCTCAGGAAACCAGACAGGGCACGGGGCAGACAGTATAATGTTTGCTGTCCCAATTCTGAAAAATTGCCAAAGTGCAATGATTTAAGTGCCATGTTAGCTCAGCAAAAACAAGAAATTCTGCAACTTTTACAGACAGCGGTGGCACCGCTGCTGGCCGGTACCGAACTGCAACCTGTGATCGCGCTCGAACGTCCGCGCGATCCGGCGCACGGCGATGCCGCTTGTAATATCGCGATGCAGATCGCCAAACCGCTGCGCAAAAATCCGCGTGAAATCGCCCAGCAAATTGCTGACAGCATCCTGGCACAGCAACATCCTATGATTGCCGCCGTCGAAATCGCCGGTCCGGGTTTTATCAATCTGCGCATCAGCACTGCCGCCAAACAAGCGGTGGCACAAATCATTCTGCGTCAGGGCAGCGCCTATGGCCGCAGCCAGCGCGGTGCCGGTAAAAAAGTGGTGGTGGAATTTGTGTCCGCAAACCCGACCGGTCCGCTGCACGTAGGTCACGGCCGTCAGGCGGCGCTCGGTGATGCCTTGTCCGCATTGCTGGATGTGCAGGGCTTTGCGGTCAGCCGCGAGTTCTATTACAACGATGCCGGCGTACAGATCGGCAATCTGGCTTTGTCGGTACAGGCACGTGCCAAAGGTTTCAAACCGGGTGAAGCCGGCTGGCCGGAATCGGCGTACAACGGTGATTACATCGCTGAAATCGCAGAAGATTTTCTGGCGAAGAAAACTACCGCCGCCAGCGATGGTCTGCCAGTTACGGCGTCCGGCGATGTGAATGATATCGACTCTATCCGCGCATTCGCGGTTGCTTATCTGCGCCGCGAACAGGATACCGATCTGCAGGCATTCGGCGTGAAGTTCGATACCTATTATCTGGAATCCTCGCTGTACACCGACGGTAAAGTCGAAGGTGCCGTGAATGCGCTGATCGCTGCCGGTAAAACCTATGAGCAGGACGGCGCGCTGTGGCTGCGCACCACCGACTACAAAGATGACAAAGACCGCGTGATGCGTAAGACAGACGGTACTTACACTTACTTCGTACCGGATGTGGCTTACCACGTGACCAAATGGGAACGCGGCTATCAGCAGGCGATCAATATTCAGGGCAGCGATCACCACGGCACCATCGCCCGTGTACGCGCTGGCTTGCAGGCACTGAACGTCGGTATTCCGCAAGGCTATCCTGACTACGTGCTGCACAAAATGGTCACCGTCATGAAAAACGGTGAGGAAGTCAAAATCTCCAAACGTGCCGGTTCGTATGTGACGGTGCGTGACCTGATCGAATGGTCTGGCAACGGTGAAATCGTCAAAGGCCGCGACGCCGTGCGTTTCTTCCTGATCTCGCGTAAAGCGGATACAGAATTCGTGTTCGATGTGGACGTGGCGCTGGCGCAAACCGATGAAAATCCGGTTTACTACGTGCAGTATGCGCATGCCCGTATCTGCTCCGTGCTGTCGCAATTCAGCAGCGATGAAGCAGAACTGGCGAAACTGGCAGACACCGATCTGAGCCTGCTGACCGCACCGCGTGAAGCCAGCCTGCTGGCCAAACTGGCTGAGTATCCGGAAATGCTGGAAAAAGCGCTGGATGAACTCGGCCCGCATCAGGTGGCCTTCTATCTGCGTGATCTGGCTGGCGAATTGCACAGCTACTACAATGCCGAGCGCGTACTGGTGGATGATGAAGCCCTCAAACGTGCCCGTCTGGCGCTGTATCTGGCAACCCGTCAGGTCATCCGCAACGGTCTGTCCCTGATCGGCGTATCGGCACCGGAAAAAATGTAATCCTGTAACGGCCTGCGCAGCCTGAACTGCTCAGGCCGTTTTTTTGTCTGTCACTTCCTTGTCCGGAGACACATGAAATCACCACAAAGCTCTGCCGCTCAGCGCGGCAGTACTCTGACCGGCCTGATTATTGGTCTGGTCATTGGTCTGGGTATTGCGGTTGCCGTTGCCCTGCTGATCAATAAATCCTCCACGCCGTTTATGAACAAAGGCGTTAAAGACAAACCGGATCAGCCGGTCAGCCAGCTGGGTGATCCGAATAAGCCTTTATTCGGCGGTAAAGAACCGGCCAAAGACGCTGTTGCCAAACCGGCAGAAACGCGTCCTGTTGAAACACCGCCGCAGGTTGCCGTGGTGAAAGCACCGGAAGTGAAAACCGAAGCGCCGAAAGAGAAACCGGCAGATGCCGCAAAAGCAGCCGATCCTGTGAAGGTGGAAGCAGCAGCCGATGACAAATACACGTATTATCTGCAGACTGGCGCGTTCAAAGAACAGGCTGATGCGGAAAGTGCGCGTGCACGGCTGGCGCTGATTGGTTTCGAAGCCAAAATCAGTGAAAAAAACAGCGATACCGGTACCTTGTACCGTGTACGCACCGGCCCGTATCCGAATGCAGAAGCGATGAACCGTCAGCGTGCCAAACTGTCTGAGAACGGTGTCGATGTCGCCATCGTCAAAACCCTGAAATAAACTGAGCCTTTGAAGGAAGTACAGATGCAGATCCGGAGACAATTTTTTCGCAAAACCCTGATGCTGGGCGCAGGCCTGTTACTGGCCGCCGGTGCAATCGCTGCACCGAACACACCGAAAGCCGGCGTCGAATACAAAGTGCTGGGCAAACCACAGCCAACCGAAGCCGGTAAAAAAATCGAAGTCATCGAGTTTTTCGGTTACTTCTGCCCGCACTGCAATGCGCTGGATCCGATGCTGGAAGCCTGGCTGAAAAAACAGGGCGATAAAATTGTGTTCAAACGTGTGCACGTCGGTTTTCATGGCCTGACGAACCAGCAAAAACTGTACGCGACGCTGGATATCATGGGCAAACTCGGTACCCATCATGTGAAAGCCTTCAATGCGTATCACGTGGAGCGTAACCGTCTGCAATCCGAAGCCGATGTGATGAAATTCGTGGCGGCATCGGGTCTGGATCAGCAAAAATTCAAAGAAGTGTTTAACTCCTTTGGCGTGACCGGCAAGATAGGCCGTTATAACCAGTTACTCAATGATTATCAGGTCGACAGCGTGCCGACGATTGCGATTGATGGCCGCTTTGTTACCTCACCGGTGCAGGCAGTGTCCACCATTGGCCGTGTCACCGAAGATGAACAAAACCGTGCAGTGCTGGTGGTGATGGATCAGCTGGTGAATATGGTTGCCAAAGAAAAAGGCTTGAAATAATACAGTCTGCGCGGCGCAATCTGCGACGATGGCAGCATGCCGCCAGTCTCTGACTGGCGGTTTTTTTTTGAGAGAAGCTATGAATGTGTTTATTACCGGCGCATCGTCCGGACTTGGTGAAGCACTGGCGCGTGCCTACGCTGCCAGCGGTGCCAGTCTGGGTTTGCTCGGACGCCGTGCTGATGCGCTGCAAGCCTTAAAAGACAGTTTGCCGCATCCGGAAAAACATCAGATCTATGTGGCGGATGTGAATGATCATCCGGCATTGCATGCTGCGGCACAGGACTTTATCCGGCGCAGTGGTGAAGTGCATGTGGTGATTGCCAGTGCCGGTATTTCCGCCGGAACGCTGACGGAACATGCGGAAGATCTGGCTGTGATCCGCAAAGTCATGGACACCAATCTGCTGGCGACGGCTGCGACCTTTGCGCCGTTTATTCCGCATATGCAACAGCAAAAACGGCCGCAGGATTGTCGTCTGGTCGGTATTGCCAGCGTCGCAGGCATACGTGGCTTGCCGGGCGCAGAAGCTTACAGTGCTTCCAAAGCGGCAGTGATCAGTTATTGCGAATCGCTGCGCCTCGAAATGCGCGCCAGCGGTATTCGTGTCGTGACGATAGCACCGGGTTATATCGATACGCCGATGACGCAGGTGAATACTTACGCAATGCCGTTTCTGATGCCGGCCGACCAGTTCGCGGCCCGCGCACTGCGCACGATTCAGTCCGGTACTTCGTATCGTGTGATTCCGTGGCAAATGGGCTGGGTCGCACGTTTGTTGCGCATCCTGCCGAACTGGCTGTATGACTTTGCATTCAGTCAGGCACCGCGCAAAGGCCGCTTACCACCGGAATCCCGGCCATGAGCAGCGCATTCTGTACTGACGCCATCGGTCAGATCCACCCGCCATTTGCAAAGGGCAGCGCCCGTATTGTCAGTCTGGTGCCGTCGCTGACCGAATTAATTGTGGATCTGGGGCTGGCAGATTCACTGGTGGGGCGCACCGGATTTTGTATTCACCCGCAGGAAGTGGTGAAAACGATTCCCAAGGTTGGCGGTACCAAAGATGTGAATCTCGACAAAATCCGCAAACTTGCGCCAACCCATGTGCTGCTGAATATTGATGAAAACGAAAAGCCGGTGGCGGATGCGCTGGCGCAGTTCGTGCCGCATGTGGTCGTCACGCATCCGCTGACCCTGCGTGACAATCTGGACGTCTATCGCCTGTTCGGGCAACTGTTCGGCGTGGAAGCGGCGGCGCAAGCTCTGTGTGATGAATTTGAGACCGTTTACGCCCGTTTTGCGCAATCCGGCACAGAAAAACAGCAACCCCCGCTCGTTTACTGCATCTGGAAGGACCCCTGGATGACGATTTCGGCATCAACCTACATTGCAGACATGCTGCGCAGCAGTGGCCGTACTGTCTGGCATCCTGCCGGTGAACAGCGCTATCCGGCATTCAGTTGGGAAGATGCCTTACAGGCCGGTGTCGGTGAAGTATGGTTATCGACTGAACCTTACCGTTTTCAGCCTGAACATGTGGAAGCACTGGCAGCGCAGCTGGGCATACCAGTGCGTCTGGCAGATGGTGAAATGTGTTCATGGTACGGTAGCCGCGCCATCGCTGGAATGAGATATTTGATGTCAGAATGACGATATATTTGAAAATAATTTTGTCATTTTGTGAAATTTTCGAAGAAAAGACGCAATCACGCAACAGCCTGATTGACCCTCGCGCAGCGCAGCGGGGATACTGATTCCTCCAAAAATAACAAGCAATCGCTGATACCAGATTGCCATGTGGAAAAAAAGCATGGCAGACCAGTTCAGCATTTTGCACTTTCATTTGTGAGGAATTAAGTATGACACCAATGCGCAGAGCGATCCTGCTCGCCTTGTATGGCACTGCCGGTCTTGCCGCGGTCACCCCGCTGACTGGTATGGCTCAGACTGCTGCCAAAACTGAAAAACTGGTGGAACCACCGGTACAAACCCTGACTATCGTCGGTTCGCGTAAAGTTAATGCAACGGCGACGGAAACTCCTGTACCCGTTGATATTATTTCCGTGACCAAGGTGGCGGAATCCGGTGGCCAGTTCGATCTGGCACAGACACTGGCAAATATTTCTCCTTCATTTAATTCCACCCGTCAGACCGGTGCTGATGGCGCAGATCTGGTGGATTCGGCAGCGCTGCGCGGTCTGGGGTCTGACCAGACGCTGGTGCTGGTCAATGGTAAGCGCCGTCATACGGTGTCACTGGTGAATCTGTTCGGTGCGCGTAACCGTGGCAATACCGGTACCGATATGAATGCGATTCCGGTGATGGCAATCAATGATATTCAGGTCTTGCGTGATGGCGCAGCAGCACAGTACGGCTCTGATGCGATTGCCGGTGTGCTGGATATTTCGCTGAAAAAATCCCTGGGCTGCGAAGCCAGTTTTGGGTACAGCCAGTATTCTGCGGGTGACGGTAAAAACTATGCACCTTCCGCTTATTGCGGTTTCCGTGTGGGTGAAGCCGGTGTGATCGGCATCACGGCGGAATATACTGACCGTGGTCGTTCCAACCGTGCAGATCCGGGTAATCCGCGTACCATTGGTGATGCGCGTGTGACCGGCCCTACGGTTTACATCAACGGCGAAGTACCAAACGGTGGTGGCGACAAATTCTATTTCACACTGGGCAATCAGCAACGCCGTGCATCTTCTGCCGCATGGGCGCGTGGCGGTGTCGGTACGGATGATATTCCGAGCCGCAATTCTGCTGCCATGTATCCCGGCGGATTTGTGCCGTATATCAACGGTGATATTAATGATATCTACGGTATTGCTGGTTACCGTATGCGCGTCGGCGAATGGAATGCCGATTTGTCACAAACATACGGCTACAACCGTCTGAAGTATGACGTTACCAATACGCTGAATGCATCGATCGCCAATAAAGATTTGCTGGCAGGCGGTAAAGGTGTCAGTGCCAGCAGCTTTGATGCCGGTGGCTTTTCGTTTGCACAGGCAACCACCAATCTGGATTTCAGCCGCTATTTCGACAACTGGTTCATGGGAACCAACGTCGCTTTCGGTGCCGAATACCGTTATGAAAAATACCAGATTTTCGCGGGTGAACCGGGCTCTTATATTGATGCAGACGGTGTTGGTATCGGCGGCAATGCCGGTAGTCAGGGCTTTCCGGGATTTCAGCCAGGCGACAGTACCAACAAAAACCGTAACAGTATCGCTGCCTATGTCGACATCGAAGCAGATCTGACCAGCAAACTGAAATTGCAGACAGCAATACGCGCTGAACGCTATAACGACTTCGGTTCCACGCTGACCGGTAAGCTGGCTGCCAGTTATCAGCTTGCCGATGGATTCCTGGGGCGCGCTTCGGTCAGTACCGGCTTCCGCGCACCTTCGCTGCAGCAAGTGTATTTCTCATCGACCTTCACCGATTTCATCAGCGGTAAGCCGATGGATGTGGTGCTGGCACCGAACGGCGGTACCGTCGCGAACGCTGCCGGTATTCCTAAGCTGACGGAAGAAAAATCCAAAAGCTATACCCTGGGTCTGACCTTCAAACCGAATCAGCAATTCTCCGCGACAGCTGACTTTTACCGCATCGATATTTCTGACCGCATCGTCTTATCCGGCCGTTTTGACGCGACCAACTATCCGGCACTGGGCGCGGTGTTGTCCGGGCTGGGTGTCGGGCAGGCACAGTTTTTTGTGAATTCGATCAGTACCCGTACTCAGGGCCTGGATCTGACTTCCTCGTATAAAACAAACTTTGCTGCCGGCAAACTCACGACTTACTTCGCTGCGAACTTCAGCAAAACCGAGGTGACGAAGGTGAAAGCACCTGCTGCATTAAGAGGGTATGAAGATGTATTGCTGTCTGAACGTGAGCGTCTGTTTATTGAGCAGGGTGGTCCGCGTCGTAAAGCCACGCTGAGTTTCAATTACGAACAGGGCCCATGGAATGGTGAATTCAAAGTGATTCACTACGGTCCGCAGACACTGGGTACTTTCTCCGGTACGGCGAACGGGGTCGCAAATGCGTATTACGCACCGAAGACATCTGCTGATCTGGCACTGACATATGCTGTGAATGACAGTACCAAAATCACAGTCGGTGCAAACAACGTATTCAATGTGAAGCCTAGCCGTCAGGACCCGAATGAAACGGACAATGGCTTCTACTACGACAGCGTGCAGTTTGGTCTCGGCGGTGCTTCGTACTTTGTGAAGCTGTGGAAAAAATTCTGATACGCAAACACAGATGGTTTGCCTGAGTCTGCGACTCAGGCAGTCAAAAAAGTTTCGCCAGCGGCATCTTTCGGGATGCCGTTTTTTTCCTGCGCTGGTTCGTATTATTTTTCAGCCCTGTGCTTTTTCCAGCATATTCAGTAAAGCATTTTTTGATAAAGGTTTTTCTACTGTCCCCAGAAAATGCAAACGAGCCAGTTGTGCGACCAGCGATGCGGTATACAGTACTTTGGCTCCTTGTCCTGAAATCAGGATGACCGCACCTTCAAACTGACGATCACCAAGATGCTTAATTAACTCAAACCCGTCCATACCAGGCATCTGAATATCACATAAGATAAGATCGGGCGCTGGCTGGTGATCCAGCGCCAGTAATGCATTATCACCGCCAAGCGCAGTGGTTACTTTACGTATACCAAGCTCTTCCAGGAGCTCAGTTGCAAAATCGAGCTGAAAGTCATCATCATCAATGACCATCACTCTGAGCCGGCTCAGATCGCTTGTATTTTCCGCCATGATTGTTTCCTCGTCACGCATTGCTGACTCCATCAGTAAAGGCTTTCAGACTATACATATTGTGTTGTTGATCCCAACGGCTTTTCCAGTCTAAGAATTCGCTTGCAGGCATCGGTTTGGCAATGAAAAAACCCTGTACTTCATCACAGCCTGAATTTGCAATCAGATCCCAGTCAGCCTGTTTTTCGACACCTTCGGCGACCAGATTCAGTCTGAAAATTTTGCCCAATTGTATGCTTGATCCCAGAATCGCACGTGCGCCTTCGTCTTTGGTGGCACCGTTAACAAAGGCCCGGTCAACTTTCAGTTCAGTGACTGGTAACTGCTTCAGATTTTCCATGGTTGAAAAGCCGGTACCGAAATCGTCGATCGATAATCCAAAACCCTTTAGCCGCAATCGCGTCAGAATTTCCAGGCTCAGCGTCAGATTTTCCATCAGCCGACTCTCGGTCAGCTCCAGCGTTATATGCGCAGGTTCCAGTCCGGCAGCACGGACGATACGTTCAAATTCTTCAGGTAAATTGATCTGATCCAGATCATCCATAGATACATTCACCGAGAGTTTCAGATCGTGTCCGAGCCTGCGCCATTTGCCGAGCTGAATCGCACTTTTCTTTAACACTTCATGCGTCAGAATATTGATCATGCCATGTGCTTCCAGCACGGGAACAAAGCTGCCCGGACCAACCAGTTTTCCATCGCCATGCCGCCAGCGTGCAAGGCATTCTGCACCCAGCACGCGTTTGTCATAGACGCTGACTTTCGGCTGATAAAACACTTCGATGCAACCCTCATTAAACCCGCGCTGTACTTCATCAAGGGATAACGGTACCTCTGATTTCAGCGTTACCGGCTTAGGTAGTTCGAGGCGGCGCTGGCGCAGGGACAATTCCAATACATCTGCTGTCAGCGGTTTTCGTAATGCCGCCAGTAGATATAGCCCGTAGGCACTGACCAGACTCTCAGCTGCCTTCAGCAGGTTAGGGTCGACGCTGCTGAGTAAGATGACAGCACCATGATAACCTTGTTCAGCAACCATCCTCAGGAAACTGACACCGTCCAGACCATTTAAGTGCAAATCACAAATAAGAATATCGGGTTGATAAGTGCGCAGCATCATCAAAGCCTGGTGCCCGTCCATACAGGACATAATGCGGCTCACGCCGAGCTGCCGCAGGCAGGCACAGGCTATCTCCAGGTGAGTGTTGTCATCTTCCAGTACCAGAACCTGCAATCCTGTAAAGTCTGCCCTGCTACTGGTGGTTGGTGACGCTGTTCCACCATGCGAAAGACCCGGTATTCCGTTTTTTTCCATCCGGTCTATACATGCTTCAATATCCGGCAACATAGCCAGCAGGGTTTTCAGCAAGCGCGCCGCGTGCGGTAAGTCGGTATTACGTCGTAACTGTTCCAGTTCCTCACAATATGCAGCAAACTGATGTGCGCCCACTGTACGGGCGCTGGATTTCAGTTTGTGGCCCAACGCCGCCAGTGTGGGTAAATCTTCGTTATGATCTGCCAGCCGCATATCCTCTAGTCCCTGCTGGGCAGACTGCACAAATTTGCGGGCGTAGCGTATCAGTTTGTCCGGCTGATCTCCGAGTTGCCTTGCCAGCTCATGCAGCTGCAGCAATGAAGGTTCTGTCTGTGCCTGCGCTTCGGGTAGGGGGGCTGCCACCGGATGATATTCTGTGCGCGTATTCTCAGGATGGGTACCAAGCCAGCGCAACAGGGTTCCGAAAAGAACGTCCGGTATAAACGGTTTCGGAATGAAATCATTCATACCGGCTCCCAGACACTGCAGCCTGTCTTCGTTCATTGCGTTTGCTGTCATAGCAATGACCGGTAGTTCTTGAAATTCCTGCATAGTACGGATCTGGCGAGTTGCGGCGAGTCCGTCCATGACCGGCATTTGTACATCCATGAGTATGCAGTCTGGTTTTTCTTTTTCCAGTAAATCCAGAACTTCTGCGCCGTGATTGGCAATGCTTACCCGAATACCAGCCTCTTCGAGTAATTCCCTGGCAATTTGCTGATTAAAGGTATTGTCGTCTGCTACCACGATATGAATTTTTCCATGATCATGTACCAGCAGTCGCAATCTGGTCAGGCATGCTGCCTCCGGCAATGCTGGTCCACGCTCGGTATTATCATGTGCCGCAGATAAGTGTACGGAGAACCAGAAAGTACTGCCTTTGCCGGGCTCACTGCTCACACCAACATCGCCCCCCATCAGTCTGGCCAGCTGTTTGCTGATGGCAAGCCCCAGACCAGTACCGCCATAACGACGGGTCGTAGAGCTGTCAGCCTGTTCAAAAGAACGGAATAAACGGCTTTGCTGTTCTTCGGTCATGCCTATGCCCGAATCCTGCACCTCAAACCGGACCATCCATCCATCGCCGGTATCATGCAGCTTTTTTGCCCTGACAACGATCTCACCTTGTTCCGTGAATTTAATAGCATTATTTGTGTAGTTAATCAGAATCTGACTCAGGCGGTGCGGGTCACCATGCATGTGATTGCTAAGCGTGGGATCAACCTGAAATTGCAGTTGAATTGGTCGCCCGGTCAATTTGTTTTCCATCATTCCGGCCAGCTTGGAAAACATTTCATCCAGCCAGAAATCAATGGCCTCCAGCGTCATTTTCCCGGCTTCTATTTTTGAGAAATCCAGGATGTCATTGACTATATGTAAAAGATGTTCTCCTGATAATTGAATTTTTTTAAGATAATCTCTTTGTTTAGGGTCGCTGGTAGCAGAAATTGCCAGGTAAGTCATGCCGAGCACCCCATTCATCGGGGTGCGGATTTCATGACTCATATTAGCGAGGAAATTACTTTTAGCCTGATTAGCAGCCTCTGCCTGACGTTGTGCTTCTGCTAACTGTTGTGTACGCTGATCAACCAGCTCTTCGAGATGATGGCGGTACTGCACCAGTTCCGCCTCCAGTTTTTTCTTATTAGTAATATCTTCCTGTACAGAGACATAGTGTGAAATCGTGCCGTCTGGCTGGCGCAGGGGTGTGATGATCGCATGTTGTACTATCTCACTGCCATCTTTACGGCGATTATAAAATTCACCGCGCCAGATATCGCCGCGCTCCAGGGTTTCTTTCAGACTGGCTGGCGGTGATGCATCCGGTTTTGCTCGTATACAGCTAGGGTTTTTTCCGAGAATTTCCCGTCGTTCAAAGCCGAAAGTTTGCAGAAAACTTTCATTCACATATTCAATGTGTAAATTGACATCGGTAATAATGACCGATTCCGGACTCTGTTCCACAGCCAGGGATAATTTGTGTAATTGTTCCGCTGCCCGTTTTCTTTCGGTGATGTCAACGATTTGTAATACGAAGTGTGTTGCCTTACCTGTAGCTGTGCGGACTACGCCCAGATGCTGCTGCGTCCAGACATCATGAGAAAGCCTGTGTAAATAGCGTTTCTCGGTCTGTACTGACACGCGTTCACCGGAAAGTAGATCTGAAATCAACTGGTGGTCAGTTGATAAATCATCAACTGGTGCAATCAGATCGAATCCGTCTCGCAGTAAATCATGTTCTGACCAGCCCAGCATATGGCAGAACGCATGGTTCACTTTCATAAAGCGCATATTCATACTGATCAGCGCCATACCTACCGGTGAAGCACTGAACGTATGTTCCAGTCTGGCTTCGCTTTCGAGACGGGATGCTTCAGCCAGCTTGCGATCTGTAATATCCTGCACGATGCCAGTTAGGCGTACAACGCGGCCGCTGGCATTAAAAATACGGCTGCCCGGGACTGCCCAGATATAGCGTATGCTGCCATCCGGTAATACGATCCGGTATTCAAACGGCAATGTCAGTGCGTGTTGTTTAAACGTATCTTTCTGGCGTGAAATAATTTCTGCCTGATCGTCGGGATGTATCGTTTCTCTGATCATGCGTGCGATATCAGGCCCGTATCTGGATAAGTCACGCTGCCAGATACGCTGCATTTCGGCGGACCAGCTGACCTTGCCGAGATCTGGTTCCCAGACCCAGTGACCCACCTGTGCAATCTGCTCCGCTTCGCGCAGATCTTGCTCACTTTGCTTCAATGCTTCTTCAGTGCGGCGACGCTCTGTAATGTCGCGGGTAATGTAAAGCGCCATGGGCATATCACCGCCACCTGCGCGGATAGGAACTGCATGCGTTTCCATCCAGCGCATGGTGCCAGATAAACCGGTAATTTCAAATTCCAGCTGTCCGCTGCCACCGGCGATGACCTGATCATGCAGTATCTGGAATGCTTTTCGGTAACGCGGATGGAGGAATTGATACAAACCATAGCTGCGTACAGTTTCGATGCTGTCCGCTTCCAGCATCATCAGGCCTGCAGCATTCATTTCCAGCAGATAACCGTCCGCTTTGATGACTTGCACACTCTCAGGTTCAGCTTCAAAAATTGCACGCAGTAACTGCTCGCTGGATTTCAGCTTGGCTTCTGTTCTGTGTTTATATAGTGCCAGTTCCAGAGAGGTTTTCAGCTCCCTGTCGGTATAAGGTTTAATTATGTACCCAAATGCATCTGAAGCACGGATACGGGAAAACGAGGTGTCATCTTCTGAGCCGGTTAAAAAAACGACAGGTATGTCGGCTTTGCTTCGTATTTGCAGGGCAGCATCGATGCCATCCATCTCACCTTCAAGCATGATGTCCATCAGGATAATGTCAGGCATCAGCTCGCAAGCGAGGCGTATCGCGTTCGAGCCGCTTGCGGCGGCACCTACTGCGGAAAAGCCAAGCAGCTCCAGCTTCAGTTGTATTTGCAGAGATACAAGCTCATCGTCTTCGACAACGAGCACCCTTGATCTCGGATCCTGATTTTCCATGCCTGACCCCACTTCATCCCGCGCAGATTTGCCGGTGGCGGTGATTGTTCAGAAGAAAGTAATTTCGGTAGAGGTTTTTTCCGCTGGCTGTCCGTTATGGGCGTTTAATTCTTCCTGCATGGTATATGTGGATTTCAGTACCTCAAGCCAGTCACGGGTATAGTCGGACATGTCTTGTGGTACTTCGCCGATTTCATGATTCAGTCTGGCAATATCGCCGTGCACCACCTGCAGTATCTGGCTGATACGGTCCTGGAACTGCAGGCTGACCATCAGTTCCTCAAAGTTTTCACGGATAATCTGACCTTGTATCCGCATGCTTTCCGAGGTGTCTGCCATTTCTGTCACATGTGACAGTACGTCTTTGATGACCTCACCCGATACTTCCAGAACTTTGCTGTCATTTAGTGCCGCGCGGTCGGCAGTTTTCAGTGAACTTTGCATAACATCAGCGATGCGTTTTACGCGCTCACTCATGCGGCGTCCGGTTTCTGCAGACTGATGCGATAACTTGCGCACTTCGCCCGCCACAACAGCAAAACCGCGACCATGTTCGCCTACCCGCGCAGCTTCGATGGCGGCATTAATCGCCAGCAGATTGGTTGTTGCAGCAATCTGCCCGACTTCACTGGTCATACTGTTCAGTTCGCGCGTGGCTTCGGCCAGCTGACGCATACAGCCAAGCAGTTCATCTTTGCTGTTAATAACCTGTTGCAGTGAAAAGATCAGCGGATTCAATTCTTTTTTGCATAGTTGCAGCAGGGTGATGGAGGTGCTTTGCTGAGTGCTGGTATCTGCACCGGCAGTTGCAAAACCGGCATTGTCGAAAGCAGTCACCATGGCACTGCAGCTTTGTATCAGTTGGCCGATGGCCTGGTCACTTTGCTGACGCACCTGGTCCAGATGTTCTGTCCAAACCGGCAGGACGTGCCCTAGCAGATCCGGTAGATGATCCTGTGCAGCCTGCGGTGCCGGCATTACATGTGCGGCTTGAGTGTCGCTGACTGTGGCGGGTGTTACTTGTATCGAGCAACGTAACAACCACACCGTTGCGACCAGATTGATCAGCCAGAACATTGCACTGAGCCAGCCTGCAGATTGCCAGAGCAGTAGCAGGCCGCTGATCACGATAAGGACAGCGCCGCTCAACGGGGCTTTATGACGCAGAGAAACATCCCACATATTTCATTTCCTCAATGAGATACGGCAAGAACTTCAACGGATGCAGAGCAGAAAAGCCTGCGAAGTAATGCACAGAAAATACTGAATATATAAAAATTCAGATATGAAACCGGCAACTATCGCAATCTACATTGTGGCGGTTTTTTTTCGAATTGCAATGAATTTATACATAATGTTAAAACGCATCTGATTCACAACGGCAAGTTGAGTCCGGTGTCCGGCAGGCGGGTCGCGAGCTGAATTCTGCCTGTGCAGTGAGCGGATGCACGGGCGACGCTATATGCCGACTGAGGCTGTACTTTCACAACCTGATACGGATAGCGGAACAGAACCCCACCTGTTTCGTTGTAATTGCAATGTTATTATGTAAGACAAACACGTTTTTACTGTTGCGGCGCAACATCAGCGCTGACGAATTTATTGAACGGAGAAAATAAGAATGTACGAAAGCAAGGTCACCGCAGAACCGGGAACCACAGCAGAGTTACCGGATAACCAGGCCTTATATCAATATGATTTTTATGTGGTCAGTCCGCGTAAATTATGGGTAATGACCTTGGGAACGATGGGGGTTTATTCTGTCTACTGGCTATACGCGCAGTGGGTCGCACATCAGAAACGTACCGGCGAAGATATATGGCCGATTCCCCGTGCCATTTTTAATGTGTTTTTTGTACATGGCCTGTTCAGGCGCGTTAACGACTGGGCCGAAGAACGCGGAGGTGCTCTGGCAAACCACGCTAATCTGGCGTGGGCGTGGATTTTGCTAACAATAACGATGCGGATTGTTGACCGTGTTTATGGCGAGCAGATGGCACCGCTGGTGGATCTGACTCTGAATATCCTGGTCGCAGGTTTGATAGCTGCAATTTTATTTGTGGTTCAGCAGACAATTAACCGTGTTTCAGGGGATACGGACGGTGCATCGAACGCACAGTTCAGCTTTGCAAACTGGTTCTGGCTGTTTGTGGGTGCACTGATCTGGTTTGGTGCCGTATCACTGGTCTTTGACGCAGGAGAGACCGGTGGCAGTTCCGGCCCCGCAATTATTTGAACGGATGGATCCGATAACTGAAAACATACAACATCCGTGGCTGAATTTGCGACTGGAAACCGAACGCTTAATTCTGCGACCGGTACAAACAGGGGATACGGCAGCTGTATTTGCAATGGGAAGTGATCCGGCAGTCACCCGTTATGGCAGTGAATTACCCTGGACCGATACGGCGCAGGCCGATGCAAGGATAGTCCGCAGCATTCATGCGGTGACTTGCGGAGAATACCTGCCGCTGGTGATGGAACGGCGCGAAGACGGTGCTGTAATCGGTGAATGCGGTTTGTATCAGTGGTCATTGCAGAACCGCCGTGCAGAACTCGGATACAGGATGAACCGCGCTTTCTGGGGGAAAGCCTATATGCGGGAAGCACTGACGGCGTTGCTGGACTGGGCTTTCACGCATGAAGGCCTGCACCGGATCGAAGCAGATACCGATCCGGGAAATGCCCGCTCAATTCAGTTACTGAACATGTTAGGATTCACGCAGGAAGGTTTGCTCAGAGAGCGCTGGATAGTCGGCGATCAGATTTTTGATACGGCGATGTTCGGATTACTGGCGCGGGACTGGACGGAAACACGGAGAAATCATGCATCCGCAAAAAGTTTGCCGGGAGAAGCTGGATAAACTGACTGATCTGCCGAACATTGGTCCGGCGGCGGCTGGTGATCTGATGTTGCTGGGGATACGGCATCCGTCAGCCCTGATCGGGCGGGATGCGTATCAGCTGTATAACGAGCTGTGTAGCCTGACCCTTCAGCGACATGACCCCTGTGTGATCGACGTGTTTTTGTCAGTAATCCGCTTTATGGAAGGCGAACCGCCGCAAGCCTGGTGGGCTTATACCGAAGAACGCCAGCAAACTCTGCAATCCCGTGCTGCAGAACAAGAAGCGTCTTAACATGTATTGACATGTCAATTAAAGTTCAGTGACATGTAAAAACCTTTCACTGATCTGATTGCCGGTGTCAGATGCCTGTTGAGCCTCAGGTGCAGACAGTCATCACTCCAGTTCCAGTATCGTGGCAGAACGCGCCGGTACAGAAAGTTTTTCTTCCAGCCTGAACTGACGGCCAGCGATTACATCCGTGGCCTGTGTGCTCTGGCCGGTACCCTCAGCAAAGCGTGCCAGTGCCAGTTCACGGCTTTCTGTATTTTTGTTCAGCACCACCATCACGGTTTGTTTGCCCAGGATGCGGAAGTAGCAATAGATGCCGTCTTCCGGTGAGAAATGCAGCATGCGCCCTTTGTGAACTGCCGTTGCAGTTTTACGCCAGTTCAGCAGACGGGCCACATAGCGCTGCATATCCTGCTGCGCATCGCTGAGTCCTGCGCCGGTGAACGCATTCACTTTATCTTCTGCCCAGCCGCCGGGGAAATCGCGGCGGGCCGCGCCATCATCGCGTTCTTTACGGCTTTCCATCAGGATTTCAGTGCCGTAATACAGTTGCGGTGTACGCGGAATCGTCGCGATATACGCCAGCGCCATTTTCACCAGCGCTGCATCTTTGTCGAACACGCTGTAAATGCGGCTGATATCGTGATTGCCATCGAACAGCACCATGCGTTCCGGCTGCGGATATAACTGATCCGCCACCAGTGCTTCATACAGGCTGTTAAAGCCGCTGTTCCACGATTCATTGCCGCTGAATGCCTGACGCAGCACATCCTGCATGGGAAAATCCATCATGGAAGGCATCGAGGAACGGTAGCCATCCGGATTGCGGTATCCGCGCAGCCAGCGTGCCACGACCAGCGGCTGGGGGCTCCACTCTTCACCGACCATAGAAAAATGCGGATATTCGCGCAGTATGCTGGCCGACCAGCGCGCCAGAAATGCAGGATCGGAGTAACTGTAGGTGTCCACCCGCAAGCCGGATAAGCCGGCATATTCTATCCACCAGATCGTATTCTGAATCTGGTAGGTTGCCAGTACAGGATTGCGCTGATTCAGGTCGGGCATGGTATCGGTGAACCAGCCGTAACTGAAATTTTCACGGTCAGCCGCCGCGGCGTAGCGATCGCTGAGCGTGGTACGGGCGTGGCGGGTGGGGACAAATTTACCCTGAAAGCCGAGCCAGTCCGGTGCCGGCATATCCTGCATCCACCAGTGGTGGCTGCCGATATGGTTCAGCACCACATCCTGAATCATGCCGATGCCGCGCTGACGTGCGGCCTGTACCAGTTGCCGGTAATCTTCATTGCTGCCGAAACGCGGATCGATGCGGTACAGGTCGGTGGCCGCATAGCCGTGATAGGAATAGCGCGGCATATTGTTTTCCAGCATCGGCGTTGGCCAGATCATGGTGTAACCCATGCGCTGTATGTAATCCAGATGCGCGCGGATACCGGCGATATCGCCGCCGTGACGCGCACCGCCGTCATCGCTGCGGTCCACATGATCGGGATAACCTGCGATACGGTCATTGTCCGGATTGCCGTTAGCAAAACGGTCCGGTACCAGATTCAGAATCACATCCTGCGCGCCGAAGCCCTGACGCTGTGCAGACTGCGGTTCGCGCTGCAGCAAGCGGTATTGGTACTGATAGCGTTCCTGACGGGTTTCCGGATGCAGGAAGCGGATAGCAAAACTGCCCGGGCGCACGGTTGGCGAGAGTTGCAGCGTCAGCACCAGATAATTTGGATTCGGCAGCGTCTGCACTTTTTGCAGCCGGACACCTGGATACTGCAAGACGACTTTGCTGCCGGCAATCTTGGGTGCATGCACCATTAACTGCAGCTGCGTTTCGCGCATCCCCGCCCACCAGAACGGTGGTTCCAGATGCTGTGGTGCAGGGACGTACCCGCCCGCAAAGGCAGGTTGCAGGGCGGAGATCAGTAAGGCGGCGGGCAGGAAATGTCTCACAGTATATTTTTGTAGTTAAATTACATAACTCCGATTGTGGTGCAAACATCCGTAATAATCAATGCATGAAGTCTCAGTCTTGCGATGTATTTTTGTTTCAGTTTGGAAAGGTGTGATCTGCAGCAGGGATATTCGTACAGGCAGATCGTCCGCGTACAAGGCAATTTTTCCGCAGGGCAAATAAAGGTTGTACAGAAGTCGCGTGATACCACGGCTGAGCGGGTTTTTATTTGATGATAAAAATCAAACTGTGTAACATGAGGCCGTATTCCCCGTCTTATACAGTCTGTTGCCAGCATCCGGCAGTTGAGAACTTGCTGTTGTGCGCAAGCTGGTTTGCAGAGTCCGATTGCAGCATATCTGAGTGCAGTGCGCCCCGGTTTCCGGCATGTCGCCGGAAATGTGTTTGCCAGCCCGCGTCTGGCGCTTTGTGACGGAAACCTGAAGGATACGTATGTCACCACAACACGCAAGCGAAAAAATACCGCAGGATGAAAAGCAGCATATTGAAGACCTGCGTCAGCGCCTGAGCGCCAAAATTCAGCGCGAATATCAGAAGGGTGTGATGCGCCGCGATGCGCATCCGAAAACCCACGGTGTGGTACGCGCGTATTTCATTGTGGAGCCGGATTTGCCGCCGGAATTGCGCGTCGGTCTGTTTGCACGTGCGCGCCGCTATAAAACCTGGATACGGTTTTCGAATCAGAGTGCCACCATACAGCCGGACAGCAAACGCGATATCCGCGGTATGGCGATCAAGCTGATGGGCGTGCCCGGTAAAAAAGTGCTGGATGCAGAAGCGGATGCGACCACGCAGGACTTTATTCTGATCAGTACCGACCGCTTCGTCACGGCGAATGTCCGTGAATTTGCCGGACTGATCCGTGCCATGACCAGCGGTACGCTGTCAGTGATCTGGTATTTTCTGACGCATCTGCGGGTCGGGTTGAATCTCTGGCATTCGATGCTGCGCCACGCCAATCCGCTGCAGGTGCGTTATCACAGCACCACGCCATATCTGTTTGGCGACCGCCCTGTGAAATACGCGGTCATTCCGCAGATTCGTCATCTCGACCGTATTCCGGACAATCCGCCGGATGACTATCTGCGCCGCGCCATGGTGCGCCAGCTGTCGCAGGAAGATGCTGTGTTTGATTTCATGGTGCAGTTCCAGACCGATCCGGAAAAAATGCCGGTCGAAGATCCGGGCAAGGTCTGGCCGGAAGAATTATCGCGTTTCCGCAAAGTCGCCACGATACGGATTCCGCGCCAGTATTTTGATCATCCTTTGCAGGATGAATTCGGCGATGAACTATCGTTCAGCCCCTGGCATGCGCTGCCGGAACACCGGCCGCTGGGCGGCATCAACCGCGCCCGCAAAGTGGTGTATGAAGCGATTTCCAGAATGCGCCACGGTCATAACCATACCGAACGCAAAGAGCCGGAAGGCTGGGATATTCCGGGCATGGAATCGCTGGATCAGTCCAGCGAAGGCAGCCGCTTTTTGTGGGGTTCCACCACGATATTCCGTAAGCACGGCCAGCCCTGAACATCGCTGCCCGTCGGTATGATTGTGCTGAAATCAGCATTCGTCATTTCCGGAGAGCCGGACTTTCTGCCGACGACCGCCGGATCGCTGTGCAGAAGTCCGCAAATACGCCTGAAAATGGCCTGAAACCGGTCAGAACAGGCTTGCTGCAGCCGGACATTAATATCTTCCTGAATGCTGGCGCTGATACGTCAGAATGCAAAAACGCCCTGAGCCTATGCGCAGGGCGTTTTTGCTGGTGAAATCTGCGATGAACCGGACAGCGCAGCGGTACTCAGGTCGGATCAATAATGCCGCGTGCAATCATACGCAGCGCCGTCATACCGGGAATGAAAAAGTATTCGCCGCCACGGGTTTCCACCAGACGCGGAATGCTGCCGAGCAGATACGGTACTTGCTCGCTGGTGGGCTCTACCTGCAACACCGCTTTGCTGGCAAAACGGGTATCGGCACTGTGGTTGCCGAGGATGATTTCCTTATCGTTACCGGCATGGAAATCATTGCCGTAATTCACCCATTGCTGCTGCACAAATTCAAACTGACGTGCGATGTCCGCATTCAGCAGCATGATGATGATGCCGTGGTTGCCGTCATTGCGGCTGCGGTCGCGCACTTCGCCGTAGGGCAGGCCGCGACGCATCAGGCGACGGCGATTCGCAAGTGCGCCCGGTGTATCAAATGCGCCGGTCATGCGGCTGAACGAACCGGGTACATCACCGGCCTGATGCCCCATTTCCAGCGAGGCACGCGGGTTAATCCGGCGTATATGACCGCTGAACGGGCAGCGTGCGCCGCTCATATCCTGATCATAGGTGAAGTCGCTGAGCATTTTGTCCTGCTCCTGCGCACTGGCAGCGGCAAAACGCTGGTCGAAGGCTTTTTTGGCGGCGGGGTCCGGTGCGCTGACCAGCGGCGCGCCGTTGTCGCGCCAGCGTCCGACGAATTTGGCGGCCAGTAATTCCTTGCCGCCTTCAAACGGATAAGCTTTGGCAGCTTCGCGTTCCAGAAAGGCATCAAAGCTGGCGACGTTTTCATGCAGCTTGCGGTACACCATGTAAGTGCCGTTACGCGCCAGCAAACGCGGCAGTGGTGCCGGCGGGTATTCCTGCGCTTCATCCAGATGTCCGAAAATAAATTCACCGGGGGCCAGCGGTTCCCATTGGCCGTTCTCCAATTGCTTGCCGCGTCCGGCGACGCGGTCGGTGTCGTAAGGCACGCCGGAGATCACCGGATCACCGATGCCATCGGTGTAACCGAAATGTTCTTTGGCAGTCGGAATGCCGTTTTCCAGCACAGTCTGCACATCCTGATAATCGAGTAATTCCCCGTCAGGGCCACGGTGCCCGCCAAGGATGGTCACGCCGTCACCAGTGCTGCTGATCAGCTGGCGCAGCCAGCGCAAACCTTTATCCAGACCTTGCTGGCTCAGGCGGAATGCCAGCGCGATGGCTTCCGGCGTATTCGCACTCGGTGCTGGCATGCGTGCATGCAGCAACACGGCGATATGCACATCTTTGTCGCGGCGGGTCAGATGATCGCGCCAGACCGGATCCCAGTGTTCCGGTGCGCTGACACCGTCATCGCCCAGAATATCCTGCCGCGCTTTCATGCCTTCCGCAAATTCCGGCGAAAAACCCATCAGCGATGCACGCGGCAATTCCACCGCTTTTAAACCCTGATAGCTGAACGCCAGATTCACCGCCAGATCCGGCGGCGCCATTTCGTTTTTGCCTTCGCCCCAGCAAACGGCAGTCGTCAGATGCGGCAGAATCTCAGTCAGAAACCGGCGCGCGGCGGCGGCTTCGGTCACATTCAGAAAGACATAGCGGCCGGTCGGATAACCGAAACGCGCATACGCGCGCAGTACATGGCCCTGAATATCGGCCAGATCAAGTGTTGCGGTCATGTGCTTCCTTTTGCTGCGGATTACAGACGGTACTGGCCGGGATGCCAGCTCGGATGGTGCAGATTCTCAGCCTGTACGCGCTGCATAAACGCCAGATAAGCCTGACGCAGCGCAGCCGGTGTCAGACCCTGATGTTCCAGCGCGAAACGGCTGAATTCCTGTTTCAGGTACAGCGCTTTTAACTGCTCTTCCAGCGGTTTGTCGTTCGAGCCGACAAAGAACAGACTGGTTTCCAGCTGACAGCGCCGCATGTAAGCGATAAAACTGCGTGCGTCCTGCACTTCTTCGAAACCATAACAGTGCTGCCACAAGTGGCGTATGCGTCCGCTGATGGATTCCCACATGCCTTTCAGATAGGGTTCCGGCGAACCGCTCTGACCGCAGTAAAAATTGCTGGTGAACACCAGATATGCACTTTGCAAATGATCCTGCGCCGGCATTGCCCCGCGCCGTGCTTTATCTGATTCCAGCAAGGACCAGTCCGCCAGCGTATCCGGTGCACTGCCGCCGGGCAGCGACTGAATCACCACATCATCCAGAATATAAAAGCGGCACAGATAGGTTTGCGGCACCAGCGCCATCGGACTGTTGAATTCTGTGTTCCAGCCCTGCAGCTGATCACGGATCGCATCGGCGTGGGAAATCTGCTGTCCCGGCACCAGTCCGTTGCGGATGGGTGACAGGATATTCAGCGCATAAGCATTACCGCTGACGTTGGGCATGGCTGTTCTCCTGATCCAGCTGGCCGTGATGCCAGCGCTGACGTTTTTCCACCTGATAAGCCGACATACTGATAATCGGCGTCGGATACATCGCGCCCAGATCATGCTGCAGCGCGCGCAGCAGAGCGTTGTAACGCCGCTGAAATTCCTGATCGCTGCCTTCATTGACCTGCGCATTGAATGCCAGCAATTGTTCGCGCACATGCTGCGCTGACTTCACATCATTGGATGATGCCAGCGGGTAAGCGTTGTAGTAATGCAGGGTTTCTAACTGATTGTGCTGGATGTAGCGGTGAAACGGTGTCAGCGTGACAGATTTGGAGTAACGCACATTCCATTTCCAGAACAAATCCAGACCGGCAGGAATGGCGAATGTGAAGGAATCCACATACTGATCCCAGCTGCCATTGAAGTTGCTGAAAAACAGCATGTAGTTGTATTTCAGGGTTTCGCGCGGCTGATCATTGCTGACATGCGGAAACTGTTTGCGGCCGACAATCACCCAGCGTGCGTAATGAATCAGCGACAGGGTAATCAGGCCATTCAGTTTTTCGGGGAAATATTTCACGCCGAGAAAATACGCTTTATTCAGCCACAGCGTTTGCCAGCGTATCGGCGTCACGACATTCATGGCATAGGCTTTACCTGCAATATTCGACATCGTTGACTCCTTACGTAGCAAAGCGAACAGAGCTGCGAGCTGCAGAATAGCACAAGGTTTTTCAGTTTTCTCAAATATGTTAAATGTATGCCGGATAATAAAATGCCCGTGCGGGAAATCGCACGGGCATGCACAAACCGGTTGCGGTACAGAATCAGCTGGCTGGCAGAATACGCACTTTCAGCGCACTCGGATAACTGGCGTTGTGCCAGATACGGTGATTTGCTTTGACGAAATCTTTTTCATCAGCCTGATAAATATTCGGTACAAATGTTTGCGGATTACGGTCGATGAACGGGAACCAGCTGGACTGTACCTGCACCATAATCCGGTGGCCGCGCTGGAAGGTGTGCATTACATCGTTAATGCCGAAGCGAATCCGTGTCACTTCATTCGGCACCAGCGCTTTCGGCTGGCTGTAACTGTCGCGGTAACGGGCGCGGAACGGTTCGCCGCGCACCAGAATCTGCGCATGACCACGCTGCACCTCGCCGTCTTTCGCATTCGCCGGTAACACATCAATCAGCTTCACCACAAAGTCTGCATCCGTACCGGTGACACTGGCAAACAAGTCAGCTTCCAGCGGGCCGGCCAGTGTCACATCCTGTTCCAGCACATCTGACTGGAACACCAGTACGTCCGGACGGCTGGCGGCAAAGCGCTGATCGGCAGCGACATAGTTTTTGCTCCAGCCGGTCAGGGTTTCCGTGGTGTACGGTACCGGCTTAGCCGGATCGCTGATGTATTCAGAGAACGGCTGCGTTTGTGCAGTCTGACGGAAACTCAGTTTCCCGTTTTCCATCAGATACAGGTTTTCCGCTTTCGCTTGTTTCGGCGGCCAGCTGTCAAACTGACGCCAGCGGTTCGCACCGGTTTCAAACACCATCGCTTTCGGCAAGGCTGGTTTATCGCCGCCTTTCAGATAATGGCGGAAAAACGCGTATTCCAGCGGTTTGTAAGTGTCTGAAGTTTTATAGCCAAAGTTGCTGTCACCGACTTTATCGCCATCGGTGCGGGTCCAGCCACCGTGTATCCACGGCCCCATGATCATAT
This sequence comes from Cognatundibacterium squillarum, assembly GCF_014652435.1. GTDB lineage: Bacteria > Pseudomonadota > Gammaproteobacteria > Burkholderiales > Burkholderiaceae_D > Undibacterium > Undibacterium squillarum. Next base: position 215,387 of record NZ_BMYU01000007.1, on the reverse strand, counting down.
GATTCTGAATACCGGGATTTTGTTTTTCGATTGCGGCGAAGGTTTGCAACGGACCGTATAAATCTTCCGTGTCATACCAGCCACCGACGGTCAGCACTGCCGCCTTAATATTTTTTAAGTGCGGCAGCAGATTACGGCTTTGCCAGAAATTGTCGTAATCCGGATGCGCAACGATGTCGTTCCAGAACGCGATACGTTCTTTAAAGAATTTTTCATTCACATTTTTCAGCGAACCGAGCTGCAGGAAAAACTGATAGCCATCCGGCGTGCCGAACTCCGGTTCTTTCCAGCCACGCTGATCGGTTGGTTTCGGACGCGGCTGACCAAAGCTGTGAAAAAAGTTAAATGCCATCGCCAGATTCAGTGCGCCGTGACGGTGCATATCATCACCACGGAACCAGTCTGCAATCGGTGCCTGCGGCGACACCGCTTTCAGTGCAGGATGGGAATCAATCGCACCGGCAGAGGTATAAAAGCCCGGATAAGAAATGCCCCACTGTCCGAACTTTCCGTTGTTGTATGGCTGATGGCGTAACAGCCATTCAATCGTGTCGTAGGTGTCAGAACTTTCATCGACATCCTGCGCAGATTTTTTCTGGCTGATATGCGGACGCATATTTACAAACTCACCTTCCGACATATAGGTGCCGCGCACATCCTGAAACACAAAAATATAGCCGTCTTTTTCATAGTCGGCGGTCGGTGCCAGCATGGGTTTGTAATTCGCCGCACCATACGGCGCAATCGAATACGGTGTGCGTACCATCAGCACCGGATAGGTTTTGGCCGGTCCGGCATCCAGCGGTGCATACACAGCGGTGAACAGCTTTTTGCCGTCACGCATAGCAATCTGGTATTCGAATTTACTGTAATGCGAACGGATATAGTCAGCACGCTGGCGCTGTGCATCAGCAATGCTGCTGGCAGCGGTGGTTTGCGCATTTGCGCTGACAGGCAGACTGCTGCCCGCTATACCCAGACTCAGCAGGGCGGCGATCAGGATGGTGGGTTTCATATCGGATCAGATTGAAGTCGTCGTCAGAGCCGGCAGATGCCGGTACTCCGCTTAGTCGGGATGCTGTGCAGAAAGTTCCGCGATTTCCCGCCAGTGAAAGCTGCGTAAAATTAAGACAGTATCAGTCTTCGTGGCCGGAAAACGGTGGCAGTTCCGGTTCCAGTTCAGCGACTTGTCCGGCACCTTGCAGGCGCGCATTACGCAATGCAGTTTGTGCGCGGGTCATCATCGCTTCCGGCGTATCGTGCAACTGATTGATGGTCAGGCCGGTGGAAAAATGCAGCTGATAACCGGGGGCAATGGCAGCCCAGTCATTCTGATCCAGACTACTGCGGATGCGCACGATCGCTTTGCGGCTCTGGTCCAGCCAGGTGGTTGGCATGATGATGGCAAATTCGTTGGCTGCGGTGCGTCCGAACACATCCAGTGTGCGCAGCAGGCGGCTGAATTCCGCTGCAAACTGACGCAGAATCGCGCGTGCAGTTTCCTGTCCGTGACTGTCTAAAATCTGTTCCAGATGATCGACGCTGACTAGCGCCAGAGTGAAGGTATGACCGGTACGGTAAGAGCGTGCCAGCTCATTGCTGAGCTGGGCCAGCAGGGCGCGCCGGTTCAGTGCGCCGGTCAGATAATCATGCTCGTTTAACTGATCCAGCTGCTGCAGCAACGATTCCAGCTGTGGCAGCAAATGGCTGTCCGCATCGTGTTTTTCACGAATATCCGCGATCAGCTGTGCCAGCTGATGGCGGGCAGAATGCAAAGGTGCTTGCTGGTCAGCAGGCATACCGGCTCTCCTGTCAGAGTGGTTGGTCAGTCGGCGGGGGTACAATGCGCGTATGAATAGTGTCACTCTACCATTGTCTGCGTCCGGCGTAAGCGCAGATTCATCCGGCGGTCTCTGTCAGCGTTTGCAATGCAGTCTGTTCGGGCAGGCTGATGTCTGGATACAACGCGACGATCTGCTGCATCCGCTGATTTCCGGAAATAAATTCCGCAAATTGCAGTTCCCGCTGGCGCAGCTGCCGTCCGGCGCGCATGTCATCAGTATGGGCGGGCCGTGGTCGAATCATTTACATGCACTTGGCTACGCCCTGCAGCAAAAGGGCATACCGGGAACGGTACTGATACGCGGCGGGGCATGGCAGCAGACCGCGATGCAGGCGGATTTGCAGCGCTGGGGCATACACATACAGTACGCCGACCGCGAAACCTACCGTCGTTTGCGCGAGCCGGATTACTGGCGGCAATGTGTGCCGGATGCCGGTGCGCAGGCTGTCTGGCTGCCGGAAGGCGGCAGCGATCCGGCTGCTTTACACGGTGTGGCGCAGATGGTCAGAGAACTGCCTTTTGTGCCCGACACCATCGTCACCGCGGTTGGTACCGGTGCCACGCTGGCCGGAATACTGGCGGGAATGGCGGGGCGCGGCAGAGTCATCGGCGTTGCCGCGTTTCAGGGCGCAGATTATCTGCATCAGGAGATTGCGCGCCTGCTGCAGGCTGCCGGTTATCCTGCCTATCAGAATTATCAGTTGCTGACAGACGCACACCACGGCGGCTTTGCCCGAATGACACCGGTGCTGATCGCGGATGCGCAGTGCTTTGTCCGTGAAACCGGCATTCCGCTGGAACCGGTGTACACCGGCAAGCTGGTCAGCGCAGTCGCCGCACTGGTGCGACAGGGAACTATCCGCACCGGTGAATGTCTGTTGTTACTGCATACCGGCGGTTTGCAAGGTTTGCGCGGCATACACCGCGACAGTGGCTGGCCCGGTGCGCTGGCCTGAACTGCAAATTGCCGCGTCAGGCAGGTATCAGAACGAAAAAAAATTTTCCGCGGGCAAAGTCCCAGTCTTTTCGCGGGTTTCGGGGCAAAAAGCACCGGAGAGCCGCATGCACACTGGGTTCTGTATAAAAAATGTCGCTGTGATAAGCATTCATCCTGTGCTCAGCATGCCGGGCAGCACAAAACTGTGGCGAATTGTGCACAGGTGTTTAGAGAAAATTCTCGAAATGCAGCGCCAGAGCCGAATTTTCTGCGCCAAAACTGCGCATTTTAGTTAACAGTGCGCATTGATTGTTGCTTAAAACTTGTGCAATCAGCCTTATTTTTGTGCAAGACAGAATAAACCCGCACAACGCTTCGTCAATATGCAGCATTCCTTCGTCAGAATGTCGGATAAATCGTAAAAACGACGACATTCTGCTCTCTGTTCACCGACATTATTTCCTCATAGACTGAATCAACGCTGCGATAACTATAAACCACACAGCGTATCCGCACCCGGACTCCGGGCTGCACGAGTTCAGTGTCAACAGTCTGTTTTCAGCCCTCCGGTCTGAAATGTTTTTTGTTTCTGCACGACAGAAACAGGGACGCTTTTTGCCCGGAAAAATGTGCGCAGGCCGTTTCACTGATTAATTGCCGGTATCGCCGTACACAAGAAACAGCGAACCGGTTTCTGACTTAGGGAGATGGAAGTATGCGTAAACCTTCGCTTTCTTTGCTGGCTGCCAGCGTTTTACTGGCACTGGCAGCACCGGCACATTCGGCCAGCCATTCCGTTGAAAACCTGACCATTTATGCCGGCGTGAAAGCCGCAAATCTGAATCAGATTCTGCTGGAACACACGTCCACACCGGGCAATAAAATGCGTCTGGAAAATCTGGTGCTGACCCGCGTGCAGGAATCCCTGCTCGGTAAGCACTACTACTACCAGCAAATGCTGCGCGGCATTCCGGTAGACCGTGCGGAAATCGTGGTATCCGTCAGCAATAAAGGTGAATTGCTGAAAGTGTTTAACGAAGTTAAACCGGTATCCGGTGCGGCAGACAGCGCTGCTGTGAACCAGTTGTACAACCAGCCGCAAATCGCGAAAGATAAAGCGATGGACCGTGCATGGAGCAACATGAAAGTGCAGCACAAACTGGTCGCAGAACCGAAAAGCACACTGGTCTGGGTACCGGTGGCGGGTGGCTTCCAGCTCGCGCACAAAGTCGAAATCGCAGCACAAATGCCAACCGGTGGTTTCGTGCAATATCTCAATGCGCACAATGGCGAACTGATCGACTCTTATTCCACTTCCAAACCACGTCTGGCCAAAGGTACAGAACGTTCGCTGGCTGCCCGTTCCCTGCTGGCAGGCCCTGTACTGGATCGTCAGTCTGAAACGACTGAAGTCGTGGCACGTCTGGGCAAACTGCAGGAAGGTGCATCTGCACAAGGTCTCAGAACCGGTGGTGCAACCGCAGCGGCAGCGTCCGGCATTAACGGCAGCGGCTATGTATTCGACCCTGATCCGCGTACAGCGCTGAACTCGGATGCACTGACTGACACGTCTGCCGCTTCCGCATTTGATGCAGCCTATTCGACCAAAACCCTGCGTGATCTGACCGTGACTAGCGGCGTGTATTCGCTGTCCGGCCCTTATATTACTATCGTTAACATCGAAGCACCGAACACCGCACCAAGCACCACCACCAACGGTGTCTGGACTGCAAAACGCGGCAACAATGCGTTCGACGATACCAACGTATATTTCCACATCGACCAGAACCAGCGTTATATTCAGTCGCTCGGTTTCACCGGTACGAAATCCATCATCAACCGTCCGCTGCGCGTGGATACTGATGGTGTAAACGGTGACGACAATTCCCACTACAGCGGTGGCGGCGGCACCAATGACTATCTGGCGTTCGGCCACGGCTGCGTCAACGACAGCGAAGATGCGGACGTGATCCTGCATGAATACGGCCACGGCATTCAGGCCAATATCAACAGCAGCTGGACCGGCGGCGACACCGGTGCGATGGGCGAAGGCTTCGGCGACTACTGGGCCGCTTCCTATTCTTACAGCACACCGAACGGACGTACTTATCATCCGGAATGGGCGTTCAGCTGGGACGGTCACGGCGCATGCTGGGGCGGCCGTATGCTGAACCGTACTGACGCGAAATACAATTCCGCCAAAACTTACGGCGCACATCAGGCTGTTACCGAAGGCGGCGTCAGCTTCCAGTCAGATGAATTGTGGTCTGCACCGTTGTTCCAGTCTATGGTTGCGCTGATTGCTGCCGGCAAACCGCGTGAAAACATCGACAAAATCATTCTGGAAGCGCACTTCGGTCTGGGTTCAAATATCAAGATGCCAGCAATGGCAACCGCGATTGTGAACGCCGCTGCCAATCTGTTCCCGAATGATCTGACTTACGCGAATACGTTCCGTGCGAAATTCGAAGCACAGAATATTCTGTCCACCGTCACACCGGGCACAACCATCAGCGAAACCGAAAGCAATAACACCACCGCGACAGCGAATAACATTGCGACCAGCAATACCACCGTGAACGGCACCATGAGCGCCAGCACCGATGTGGATTATTTCAAAGTCACGATCCCTGCCGGTAAAACACTGAAAGCTGTCCTGACACCAAACAGCACTTCTGACTACGATCTGGAGCTGTACAGCAGCACCGGTACCAAGCTGACTTCCAGCACCAACGGCACCGGCGCAACCGACACAGTAACCAACGCGAACACTGGCACAACATCGAAAGTGGTGTACGCGAAAGTGATTTACTACGGTGGTGGCACTGGTTCCACCAATGGTAAATACTCTCTGAACTTTACCTGGTAATTGTTCAGGGCTTCACACTCAGCAGTTTTGACCCACCCGTTCAGGGTGGGTTTTTTTATGCCTGCCTGCAACGTCAGCGACGCGGCGTATTTGCATTGTGATTGCAATAAACTTAATATGTTTCTTTAAATCAATCATTCATCCATGATGAGCCGTAACACGTATCTGATCAGCGGCGCAGCCGCACTGGTGGTATTTGGTGGCGGGCTGATGTTCTGGCAGATGCCATCCGGAGACAGTACCCCGGATGAGCCTGTGCGGGTGCTTACTCAGCCAGCAAAGCCGCAGGCAGCTTTACCGGCTGCAGCGCCGCAGCCGAACGCACCGGAACCTGCTTTCAGTGATCTGACCTTGCGTTACCGGAATGCGAAAGATTTTCGCGCATTCTTGCTTTATCTGAAGCAGCATCCTGAGAAGGGTGGCGGCTATTACGCAAATCATATCGGCAGTTTGTGTGGTTCAGATTTAATCAGAGCGAATAATTCGCTGCCTTATCAGGACACTGTTAAGGAAAATTATGCGCGACGTGCTGCTGCTTTTTCGAGACTGAAATCTTTGTGTCAGAGCTTTTTAGCTGGTGATCATGAAAATATGAGGTTTCATCAGGACTGGAAAGAAATTTACGAAAAGGATCGTCTGCTTGCGTTAACGAATAAGGCTGCCACCCAGACTAATCCGCCAATGAACCCGGAGCAGCGGGCTGAATATAAGAAAGCGCTGCTGCAAAGTTCTGATGCCATTTTTCATGGCGCGCTGGGCGCAGCACTGGCCTATAACAGAAGCGCAGATGGTCAGTCTGAGTACTGGCTGAACGGACATCGGATCAGCAGTTCAGGCCCGGAAAATCAGGACATGAGAATGGCGTTTAATACGGTGCGCTTTGAGCTGGGACTGGCATCTGACGGAAGTGATCCTGAAAGTGTCGTTACTTGCGTATTGATGAATTTCTGCTACGACAACCCTGATGAATATATCCGTCACGCCATGCAGTCTGAACCACCCGAAGGACGCGAAGACCGTATCCAGCGCATCATCCAGTGGCGCAAGCAAATCGGCGCTGCGATTCTGGCGAAAGATGTTGCTTTCTTTTTACCGCGTTGAGACCGCGCGGATATCTGAGCAAGGATTCCGAGTAGATTTGGATCATTCGTTCTGATGCGTTTTTATGTTTGCTCAGAGTACCCGATTAAGCCTTGAATTTACATTGTAATTGTAATGAAATTAATATTTTTCTTTAAAATTCACCCATGGTAAAACGTAACACGTATTTAATCAGCGGCGCAGCCGCACTGGTGGTATTGGGTGGCGGGCTGATGTTCTGGCAGATGCCATCCGGAGACAGTACCCCGGATGAGCCTGTGCGGGTGCTTACTCAGCCAGCAAAGCCGCAGGCAGCTTTACCGGCTGCAGCGCCGCAGCCGAACGCACCGGAACCTGCTTTCAGTGATCTGACCTTGCGTTATCGGAATGCGAAAGATTTTCGGATTTTTATGCAATACCTGAAACAGCATCCCGAGCAAGGGGGCTCTTATTACGCAAATCAAGTGCGAAGCATCTGTAGTTCCGATGCATTACAGAAGCAATCAGCTCTACCGTTTATTGAAAAATTCAGGGATAACTACGCGCAGCGTGCGGCAGATTTTTCACGTTTGAAAACCCTGTGTCAGAGTTTTTCACCGCAAGAGCTGGAAATGCAGAAATTCCAGCAGGACTATGCTGACGTCTTCAAGAAAGACCAATTGCTTAAATTGTTTAACCAAGCGGCTAAACCGGGTCAGTCACCTGTTTCAGAGGCTGATCGTATTGCATTTAAAAAAGCACTACTGGAATCGCCTGATGCGGTTTTTCATCAGTCAATGGGCCAATTGCTGAATTCCAATCGTACGGCGGATGGCAAGCGGGAATACTGGATAAACGGAACGAGAATCACACCTGAAGATAAGGCAGCATATTTCGATATGCTGACGGCTTTTGGTACCGTTGGCTATGAGCTTGGATTGGCTGCGGACGGAACTGATCCTGTCAGTATGATCTTTTGTATCGAAAGTAATATGTGTTTTCGTAACCCGGATGAGTTTGTCCGTATGGCTTACCAGCGGGAAAATCCGCAATTGGGTGAAGATCGCATCCAGCGTGCGATCCAGTGGCGCAAACAAATCGGTGCTGCAATTCTGGCGAAAGATGTTGCTTTCTTTTTACCGCGCTGAACACTGATCTGGCGTGAGTATTCCGGCGGCGGAACAGTGCAGGGCAATACGCAGGTATTGCCCTTTTTTATCGCCTTGCAAACAGCAAGCTGAACTTGCTGATGATCGTTTTCATTGTCTGAATAGCATTGAAAAAACCTTGAACTGTGAGCAATGTTGTCAGCGCATGCTTTCAGCTTGGCATTTGGAATCATTTCCCTATACTGAGCATTACGCGGTACACTAGCGCCCCTTATTGTCCGGTGTGATGGACAACGCTCCTTTCCTTTTTTCCTTCCTATGTCAGAATCCCCACTCAGTTTCAGCAGTCTCGGGCTGCCTCCCGCTTTATTACGTGCACTTGAAGATATCGGCTATGAAAGCCCGTCGCCGATTCAGGCAGCCACGATTCCGTACCTGATGCAAGACCGTGATGTGCTGGGTCAGGCCCAGACCGGTACCGGTAAAACCGCGTCGTTCGCGTTGCCGGTGTTAAGTCGTATTGATCTGAGCAAAAGTTATCCGCAGGCGCTGGTGCTGGCACCAACGCGCGAACTGGCGATTCAGGTCGCGGAAGCCTTCCAGTCTTACGCGAAACATATGCCGGGCTTCCATGTGTTGCCGGTGTACGGTGGCCAGAGCTACGGCCCGCAATTGTCGGCGCTGCGCCGCGGCGTGCATGTGGTGGTGGGGACACCGGGCCGTATGATCGACCATATTGAAAAAGGCTCGCTGGATTTATCGCGCATCAGCACGCTGGTGCTGGATGAAGCCGATGAAATGCTGCGCATGGGCTTTATTGATGATGTGGAAAGAATTTTGCAGGAAACACCGGCAGAACGTCAGACCGCGCTGTTCTCCGCGACCATGCCGGCACCAATCCGCCGCATTGCGCAAACTTATCTGCAGGACCCTGCCGAAGTCACGATTGCGGCCAAAACCACCACCGCAGAAAACATCCGCCAGCGTTACTGGCTGGTCAGCGGTCTGCACAAACTGGATGCACTGACCCGTATTCTGGAAGTGGAACCGTTTGACGGCATGATCATTTTCACGCGCACCAAACAGGCGACAGAAGAACTGGCGCAGAAACTGGATGCGCGTGGTTTCTCGGCAATGGCGATTAACGGCGATATGAATCAGCAGCAGCGTGAGCGCGCGATTCAGTTGCTGAAAGATGGTCAGATTGACATTCTGGTGGCAACCGATGTGGCTGCCCGTGGTCTGGATGTGGAGCGCATCAGCCACGTGGTGAACTACGACGTGCCTTACGATCCGGAAAGCTATACCCACCGTATCGGCCGTACTGGCCGCGCCGGTCGTAAAGGCGAAGCGATTCTGTTTATCACCCCGCGTGAACGCAATCTGCTGCGTGCGATTGAACGCGCAACCCGCCAACCGGTATCGCCGCTGGAATTGCCAACCGTGCAAGCCGTGAACTCGGTACGCGTTACCCGTTTCAAAGAACAGATTACTGAAACGCTGGCGCAGGGCGGTCTGGAACTGTTCAGCAGCCTGATCGAAGATTACGAACGCGAACACAATGTGCCGGCGATGGAAATCGCGGCGGCGCTGGCAAAGATGGCACGCGGCGATACACCGCTGCTGCTGGAAAAACAGGAACGCGAATCGCGTCCTGAACGTGAACCACGCGAACCGCGTGCCGGTCGCGAAGAGCGCGGCGAGCGTGCTGACCGTGGCGAGCGTATGGATCGCGGCGACCGCAACAGCCGTCAGCGTGAAGCGATGCAGCGTGCGCCGGAACCGGGCATGCAGACTTACCGTCTGGCCGTCGGTCACCGTCATGGCGTGAAGCCGGGCAATATCGTCGGTGCGATTGCGAATGAAGCGAATATCGAATCCCGTCTGATGGGCCGTATCGATATTTTTGATGAATACAGCCTGATTGATTTGCCGGACAACCTGCCGGACGCGCTGATTCAGGAATTGAAACCGGTCAAAGTCGCCGGACAGCAATTGCGTATCCGCCGCTGGACGCAGGATGGCTTTGAACAGCAGGATCAGCACGAAGAACGCCGTCCGCGCCGCGAAGAAGCGCCGCGTGAAAGCCAGCGTGAATTCCGCAGCAGCCGTGATGAAGGCGGTCAGGGTCGTATGGAACAAGTGGTGGAACGTGCGCTGCGTGATACCGAACCGCCGCGCGCACCGCGTGCCGAAAAACCGGCCCGCCAGAAACCGGCGCAAACCGGTGGCGTGAACATGCAGACTTACCGTATCGAAGTCGGTGAAGCCGACGGCGCCACCCCGCGCAATATCATGGGTGCGATTGCCAACGAAGCCGGTCTGGATTCTTCCTACATCGGCCGCATCGAACTGCATGATCATTTCAGTACCATCGAACTGCCGGGCGGCATGCCGAAAGATTTGCTGAACTATCTGAAAAAAGTCTGGATTTCCGGCAAGCAGATCAAGATCAGTCTGGCCGATGGCGGCAGCCAGCACGAAGAACGCGCGCAGCCGAAACGCGATAAAAAGCGTCCGAAGTAAGTGTTGCGATAAGCGTACTGACGTTGCGCCGGTGATTCTGTCACCGCACAGCATGACCGGCAGTAAGTCAGTACGAAGCATTACAATGCCAGAAAAAAGCCCCGTTTCCTGTCACCGGAAACGGGGCTTTTTTTGTCTGATGAGGTCAGGATTTCAGTGCGAAACGACACTGGTGACTGCCTGAACGCTCCCCAAATGCTTGCAGAACCACGCTCAGTATTGTGCAAAGATCGTCATCTGCCATTTTTGAAGAGCCGGACTTTCTGCCGACGACCGCCGGATCGCTGTGCTGAACACCGCATTTGAGGCAGTTTCAGGCTATTTCTGGCTGCTGCGGGCCACTGCAGGTGGTGTTCAGCCAGAAGGCGACCGCTGGCTCAGGCTTTGCGAAGCATGCGTTTCAGCATGTCCGGCAGCAAATGCGCTAACTGCGACAGCGGCGGCAAAGCATCCTGCGTCAGCGGGGTATCGAGCAAGGTCAGGCGCTGGCTTGCAGCTTTGCTGAGACCGCGTTCGTGGCGGCTGAAACCGGCGGGCGGCGCTTGTCTGCCCCAGAACAGGTCCTGCCAGTGCTGCAATTCCGGTAAGCAGGCGCGGTTCCACTGGCCGTTGTGCAGGCTGTCGCTGTCCAGACTGGCGGCCAGCCCGAGCAGCGGGGTCTGGCAGCGGTCTTCCAGCGCATGCGCAATCAGGCGCAGCAGACTGCCCTGATACACACCGGCAAAGCGGCTGTGCTGATCGGCTTCCTGCGTCAGCGCATACAAATGCCACTGCGCTGGTGACAGGCGCTTTTCCTGTATCGCCTTACCCAGCGTGTCGCTGGCGAAATCCAGCGAGCAGGCCGGTGTCATCAGTTGCACACTCTGAAAATGCAGCGACTTGTGCGCCAGCAAAGGTCCCGCCAGTTGCACGCCGGTGCAATCAGCCAGCAAATGCAGTTCCATGCCTTGTGCCCCCTGAGTTTTCTGCAAGGCTTGCAGGCTGCTGATCACGCTGTGCAGCGCACGCGGCGGGTGATCGGGTTTGACCGATTGCGCGGCGTTGTGGCGTAACTGCGTCCACAGGGCTTTCAGTGCCAGCTGATCCGCATTCGCTTCAATGCTGCGGCTGAGTGCAGGCGATGGCGTGCTGCTGCCATATTGCTGCTGCAGCAGATCGGATAAGCGGCTGATCCCGCTGTTCCAGATCAGAAATACCGGATAGATGCCCTGCGCCAGAAACGCCGGTGCGTAACGTGCAATCGCCTGTATCTGCGCCGCTTCATCGAGTAAGCCACTGAGCGCACACAAAGCCAGCCGCAGCTTGCTGCCGCGCTTCTGTTGTTGCAGCCACGCCAGCGGTGCGGTGTACAGCAAGTATTCAAGACTGTCCGCCGCATTTGCGAACTGCACCAGACGCTGAATCGCGCGGCCGCTGCTGTCCAGCACCACGGTATGCGCATAAGCCTGATCGCTGCTGAGTACGCCGGCCTGCGCTGGCTGACGCGGTAGTTTGCCACGCCGGAAAGCTGCCGGTGCGGTGCTGGCGCTGGCTGATGCTGCCGCCGGTACGCCCATCGCAATCACCCATGCATCGGTGCCCAGCGTCAGCCAGTCGTCATACGTGAGAATCGCCAGTCCGCGCCAGCCCCAGCTTTCACCCCAGGAGTTCTGCACCACGAAACCGGTTTCGTTGTAACCGATCAGTGCAAATGCATGGCCACCCTGACGAATCGCATGCGGCTGTATCACCGGCAATTGCTGAATGCTGCTGAGCTGCGCCGGGCGTTTTCTGTCCGGCCAGCGCGGTGTATCCCAGCCCGCATGGGTGGCTGATGATGCATACAGCGCACCGGTTTGTGCAATCGCTGCCTGCATTGCCGTGATATCGGATTTATCGACGCGGTAATACACGCCCAGCATGCATTGCAGCGCATCGCTGTCCCAGCCGGATTGCGGCGCTTCAAACGCCGGTGCGCTGCCATCTTCCGCCACGGTAAACGGCCATAAATCTTCGCTGCAGACGCCGTGCTTATGCCAGCCTTTCAGCGCACCGCGACAGCTGGAACCGCTGTAATCTTCACCCGGCCATTCATCGTACAGTTGCGCCAGATGGTAGAGCATACGCGCACTGCGCGGCATCACCGGATCGCTGCGCAGCCAGTTCAGATAATGAATCACCGCCGCCAGACCAAAACCGGTGCATGCGCCGTCATTGCCCTGATTGCGGATAAAACCGGCATCGGCGTAAGCATTCCAGACGCTTTCCACGGTCGCGTCATCCGGAAAACGGGCAGATAAATGGCGGACTTCCGGCTGAAACCACTGATCGCGAATATCCTGACGATCAGCGCGGGCATCCAGTGTGCGTTGCGGGGTGGTCACGGTGCTAGGGCGTGGCATGGCGGTTTCCTGTCCTCGGTCAAGTGCAGATAAAAATCCATCGCAGATAAGAAAAAACCCCGCCTTGTTGCCAAGATGCGGGGTTTGCTGACAGCAGAGGCTGCGTCAGATTATTTTTTCGCTTCAGCAGACGCGGAAGCAGATGCTGCCGGTGCAGCCGCTGGTGCAGAAGCTGCAGCCGATGCGGAAGCAGAAGCCGATGCAGATGCTTTAGGCTCTTCTTTCACTTCGATCTTCGCTTTTGCTTTCAGATCGTCCAGCATTTTTTTCAGGTTTTGCTGTTGCAGCTGTTGTGTCAGCGGGGCTTTGATATCGTCCAGCGCTGGCAGTGTGACTGCACGGGAATCGTCCAGAATGATCACGTGGTAACCGAACTGGGATTTCACCGGTGCTGCAGTGAATTTACCTTTTTCCAGTTTCGCAACTGCTTCACCGAATTCAGGCACCATGTTTTTCGGATTGAACCAGCCCAGATCGCCGCCTTTGGCTTTGGAACCCGGATCTTCAGATTTGGCTTTGGCCAGACCTTCAAACGCTTTCACGTCTTTTTCCAGCTTAGCGATGATGTCTTTCGCTTCATCTTCTGTTTTTACCAGAATGTGACGTGCTTTGTATTCGTTGCCGCCGGATTCAGCTTTGAATTTGTCGTATTCCGCTTTCAGTGCTTCATCAGTCACGGTTGCAGACTTCATGTAGTCTTTAACGTAAGCGTTTGCCAGAATGGACTGACGTGTCATTTCCAGCTGATCTTTGACTTCCGGTGTTTTTTCCAGACCTTTGTTCAGCGCTTCCTGTGCAACGATGATCTGCATTGCCAGATTATCGATCACCATTTTGCGGGTTTCCGGTGTGTCCGGCAGACCTTGCTGCGCTTGCTGCGCCATGATCTGATCCAGTTGTTTTTTGCTGATCGGTGTGCCGTTCACAGTGGCAGCAACAGCATCTTTGCTGTCCGCAGCAGTTTCTTTGTTATTGCAGGCGCTCAGCGCCAACAGTGCAACCAGCAATGCACTACCCAGAGCTACACGGGATTTGATCGACATGAAGATTTCCTTAAAGTTGAACTGTCTTTACAGCGTATTTTCATTCAAGCATGCAAGAACACATTGCATCCGGCTCCACCAACAGGTGAAAGCTGATGCAATAGTTTCTGAACACCATGCATCCTAAGTCAGACGACGGAGCATTCTAACCGTGAACGCTCCAGTGTGCCATAACTGTATGCAAACTGTTACGGTTTCCTTCGGGAACTATTCCCGGGGAATTTCGTTCTACCTGCAGGATTAAAACATAACACCCCGCAACCCGACCGCCACTGGTCCGGAATTCCGACAGGAGACTCTATGAAGCAGGTAGCACCATGGTTCAGCGCCGTCAGCCTCAGCCTGATGATGTTCAGTTTGCCCGCACAGGCCGCCGCCGAAGAAAAAACCGATGCCGAACTGATTACCCGTCTGCGTGAAGAAGCGCTGCAGCATTCGCAGGTACAGGATCACTTCTCGGTGCTGACCGATGAAATCGGTGCCCGTCTAACCGGTTCTCCCGGCCTGAAACGGGCGGCAGACTGGGCGCAAACCCGTCTGCGCAGCTGGGGGCTGGAGAAAGTGCATACCGAAAGCTTTGCGCCGTTCGGCGTCAGTTGGGAATTCGAACATGCACGCGTGCGCCTGCTGAGTCCGTTTGCGCAGGATATTGTGGCCATTCCGAAAGCCTGGACGCCGGGCACCAACGGCCCTGTGCAGGCAAAGGTCGTGGTGGCAAAGCTGAGCAGCGAAGAAGATCTGAGCAAATGGCAGGGGAAACTGGCGGGCATGGTGGTGATGGTGGATGAACCGCTGGCGATGAAACCGCATCTGAGCGCCGATGCGCGCCGCCTGGAAAACCGCGATCTGGAAGAACTGACCAAGGTTGATCCCGATGCGCTGCCACGCCGCGATCTGGCAGCCGCTTTGAAACAGTTTCTGTTCCAGAAAAAACTGGTCGCTTTTCTGAATAATGAAAAAGTGCTGGCAACCCTGCATGTGTCGCGTGGCGACGACGGTACGATTTTTGTACAGGGTGGCGGTTCGTATAAAAAAGGCGAGGCGCAGCCGCCAACCGCGCTGGTGTTGTCTTCCGAAAGTTATAACCGCATTTACCGTCTGGCTGCCAAAAAGCAGGCGGTGGAAATCACACTGGATGTGAAAGTACGCAGCGGTGAAGAGAGTCCGGACTATGCAGTGAACGTGCTGGCAGATATTCCGGGCAGCGATAAAAAAGATGAAATCGTGATGCTGGGTGCGCATCTGGATTCCTGGCACGGTGCCACCGGCGCGACCGATAATGCCGCCGGAGTTGCGGTGATGATGGAAGCGGTGCGCCTGTTGCGTGAAGCCGGTTTCAAACCGCGCCGCACCATACGGCTGGCGCTGTGGGGCGGTGAAGAGCAGGGCTTGCTCGGCTCGCGTGCGTGGGTGCAGCAATGGGTGGCGGCCAGACCGGAGAGCAGCGATGCCAGTCAGAAAGATCTGCCTTCCTATCTGCGCAGCGGCAGCGCCGGACCTCTGCAACTGAAATCCCTGCACGGCAAAATTTCGGCTTACTTCAATCTGGATAACGGCGGTGGCCGCATTCGCGGTATCTACGCCGAAAACAATGTGGCGGTTAAACCGGTGTTTGAAAGCTGGCTGGCACCGTTTGCCGATCTGGGCGCAAACACCGTCACACTGCGCCGCACCGGCAGCACCGATCATGTGAGTTTTGATGCGGTTGGCGTACCCGGTTTTCAGTTCATTCAGGATCCGCTGGATTACATGAGCCGCACCCATCACAGCAATATGGATGTGTACGATAAAGTGCCGAAAGCCGACATGGTGCAGGCATCGCTGGTGGTTGCCAGCTTCATTGCGCACGCTGCCAACCGCAGCGATTTACTGCCGCGCAAACCCATGCCGAAAGAGAAAAAAGAGAACAAAGAAAATAATACCGAGACTTCTGCAGCATCTGCCAGACCCTGAAGCACATCTTCACAGCGCTGACCCGGCAGGCGCTCAGCAAGCGGCAACGGCGTCTGCGGACGCCGTTTTTATTGCGGCACACAGTCTGGCTTTGCGCGATAATTCCGGGATTATTTGTACGGAGTCAGTCATGAGCGAAACACAACATGAAACCCTGCCGGAAGACTTATCCGCCATGCTGCCGGTCGGCATGATCAGCGGCGGCGGGCTGGCGATACAGGCACTGGCTGCTGTCGCCCAGCGCAAGCGCGGCGTCGCAGGCTGGGAAGCCTTCCATTATGAAAAAGTGACCGGCGATGAATTTGAAGTCACCGGCGGCATTGCCGTCACGATTGCCGGTGTGCGCAAATTTCAGGGCGCACACGATACCGTGATGGTGACCGAAGCCGAAGTGATGGCAGAGCTGCGCAGCCAGCATCAGCCCGCCGCACCCGCTACCGTGATGAGTCTGCTGGAGCAGGATATGCTCGTCAGCGATATCGGCCAGACCAGCAACACCCACGCCGGTCAGCGTTATCTGAAAGTCGTGTTCGCCCTGCCCGAAGACGAAGCCGGCCGCCAGCGCCTGCTGCAAGCCTTCCGCTTACAAGCCAGCTTCTTCGGCGCAACCGTACAAGCCTGCTCGCTGCATGATCATCATCCGTTGTGAGCGCGGGCTGCATCTGCACACAATGGCGAGCATGACTGAAAAGCACTGATCGCCAGCAGCGCAAAGGCAGGGCGATCAGGGCTTTTCCGGCCGTTTGTATTGTTAATGCGTTTTTAAAAGTATCGTGGTCTCTGTGCGCGCTGGTTGCACATGCAATCCTTCAGCAGCCTGCAGAAGGCTGCGTTTGCAGAATCCAAATCGCTCAGATTCAGACAATCTTACAGTGTATCCACTCGTCTTCTGAGAGGCTGTAGATTGCACACAGACGGTGGTAGCCGTCAGCGATCACGACTTTGCCAAGGGCTTCATTTCTGACCAGCAGCAGCGGCGATAAAGCCTTACAGTTGGCAATTTTTTTGCGGTCTTTTTCGACGTGGGAATTGCTGATGCCGAGCAGGGATAAGCCGGAAGCGCGGAAGATATCTTTGGCTTTAAAGCGGATAACGGTGGCGCTGCGTAATGCGCTGACCATGTCATCGACACGATCCGGCGCATACAGCAGGCTCAGATAGGAAGCGGCTGCCGGATAATCCTGTTCTTCCGGTTCGGCTAACCAGTTAATCAGACTGGTGTTTGCGGATTTGTCCGGCATGAGTTGCCCCCTGCGTCTGTTGAAGACGCAATGTGAGAATTACGGAATTGTGACCGAGAAACCACCAACGACTTCGCGGAACATATTGCGGCAGCCGTCGCCGTAAGAAAACGGGGTGATCACAAACAGGCTGACGACTTTGGCATTGGTCACAAAGCCCATGAAGCCGAAAAAGCTGCGGCCCGGTTGTGTGCCTTCGTAACCGATTTCCCACGCGTTGGCAGTCGGATGTTTGGCGACGCGTTCGCCGTCGTATTCGAGTACCGGCACTTCTTTATTGCCGTTTAATTCCTGTATGCCTTCCACATGCGCACGCTTACGCGCTTCCAGCACAAAACGTGCAACCGATTCCATGCGGTCGTCAGGAATATCCATTGCGTCCATGCTCAGTACCAGTGAGCTGCCGGTTTCCGGGCAATACAGATGCAGACGTCCGTCCTGAGATTTGTCTTCCTGTTTAAACCAGTTGCGGTTGGTGATAAAAGTAAATTGCTCGTGTGCCCAGCGGTGTGTCATGCGTCTCTTCCTTGCCTGTGATGTAACCTGACCGCCATCGTTGCGGGCGGCAGCGCTTCCCCAGCGGAAGCCGCAACGATTCTAGCGGAAATCCCTGTCCGCCGGTATGCGTCTGCGGCAGCGGTGAGACAGCAGCGGCAGCGGAATGCACACACAGGGCGGTAAATGGCCGAAATGCGGTGTTCTGCACAGGTTTTCCGGCCTTTTTTGCGGACGTCGGCAGAAACAGTGGCGCTCCGGACAGGTGGTTTTTTGCTGAAATGACGAAATTTGCATGGTGCGTATGCGCTTGGCTGCTGGTTTTCATGCCCGATATTGCACTGCAAAACAAAAATCCGCTCAGTGCAGGGTGCCGGCAGGGTTTCTGCGTGGCAAATGCGGGTATCTGACGGGAAATCGCTGTGGCAGTGGCATTTCCGGCTTTGTCGCAGCGCAATCTGCCCGCGTTTTACGTCGCCGGAATGGCGTAAAAATCCTGCCGGGATTTGTTGAAAGACGCAGATTAGAGGATACTGTCGGCAGTGTTTCTGAGCTTGTTTTTCGTGTCTTCCCAATCAAGGAGAGCGTATGTCCAACTCGCACTTCGCAGAGCTGATCGCTTATGCGCAAGCCCACCCACATCCCGCGGCCGACCGCCAGGGACCTTTCCTCACTGCTTACTTCGAAAATACCGATCCGGATGAAATCGTGGTGCGTGGTCCGGCCACGCTGTATGCTGAGGCCAGCGCCCACTGGCGTTTGCTCGACACACCGCGCGCACCCGGCACGCCGCGTATCCGCGTGTACAACCCGACACTGGCCGAAGACGGCTTTGTCAGCGATCACACCATCGTGCAGATCGTGAATGACAATATGCCGTTTCTGGTGGATTCGGTCACGATGGCGATTAACCGCAGTGGCCGAACCGCACACTGGATTGTGCATCCCTTGCTGAGCGTACAGCGCGATGCTGCCGGTCAGGTCAGCGCAGTATCGACTGTCGCAGCGGCCAAAGCACGCGGCGCGACCGATCCGGTGGAATCGCTGATCATGGTGGAATGCGACCGGATTCTGAATCTGGCGGATCAGCAGGCACTGGCGGATGAATTGCACACGGTGCTGGATGATGTGCGTGCTGCTGTTACCGACTGGCAGGCGATGATGAACCGCGTCACCGACGTCTGCAATGCCTGCGAACAGTATGGCAGCGGCCCGGAAGTGCAGGAAGGCGTGGCATTCCTGCGCTGGCTGGAAGACCGCCATTTCACTTTCCTCGGCGCGCGTGATTACGATCTGCAATACGATGGCGACAAAGTGTCGCTGGTCGCCGTACCGGAATCCGGTCTCGGTATTCTGCGCGGTAAAGCGCAGACCACACAGGCATATCTGCCACCGGAAGTACTGGCGATTCTGCAATCGGATGAAGTGGTGCTGGTCACCAAAGCAATGACCCGTGCGACGGTACATCGTCCGTCCTGGCTCGATTATGTCTCGGTCAAACGCTATAACGCTGAAGGCAAAGTGATCGGCGAATCGCGCTTCCTCGGTCTGTACACTTCCACCGCTTACTCCGCACCGGTCAGCGAAATTCCGCGTGTGCGTCAGCGTGTGGCAGCGGTGATGGAAGCTTCCGGCGTAGTGCCGCAAAGCCATGCAGCAAAAGCCTTGCAGGCGATTCTGGATGATTATCCGCGTGATGAATTGTTCCAGATCGATGTCGCCACGCTGACCGACCATGCGCTCGGCATTCTGCGTTTGCAGGAAAGACAGCGTACCCGTTTGTTTGTGCGCCGCGATCCGTTCGGCCGCTTTACGTCGGCACAGGTGTTCGTACCGCGTGACCGTTACAACACCGAGCTGCGTGTCAAAGTCAGCCGCGAACTGATGATGGCGCTGAATGGCCAGTCGGTGGAATTCACACCGATGCTGACCGACAGTCCGCTGGCCCGTATTCATTATCAGATCCGTGCCCGTGACCGTGCGCCTCAGCAAATTCCGCTGGCCGCGCTGGAAACCCGCATCGCCCGCCTGTCGCAGCGCTGGGAAGATGAATGCACTTCTGAATTGCTGCGCACCCACGGCGAAGGCAATGGCTTGTTGCTGGCAAACCGCTTTGCGCAGGCTTTCCCGACCGCTTACCGCGAAGATTTCTCACCGCAGGTCGGCGCAGAAGATGCCGATATGCTGGCGGGCCTGAGTGCAGAATCGCCGATGATTGTGCGTTTGTACCGTCCGCTGGATGCAGAACCGGGCATGCTGCGCTTTAAGATTTACAACACCGCCAAAGTCGCATTGTCTGATTCCCTGCCGGTGCTGGAACACATGGGCGCACGCGTACTGGATGAGCATCCTTATCAGGTGACGCAGGAAGAGCAGAATTTATGGATTCATGATCTGGGTCTGCAATTACCGGCAGATACCGATCTGGCGGCGATCAAAACCCGCTTTGAAACCATGTTCAGTCAGGTCTGGCGCGGTGAAGTGGAAAGCGATGATCTGAATAAACTGGTTCTCAGCACCAGCCTGGATGCGCGTTCCATCGTAGTGCTGCGCGCCTGCACACGTTACTTCAAACAACTGGGCTTCGCTTACAGCCAGTCGTATATTGAAGCAGCGCTGAATAAAAATTCCGTTATCACACAATGCATTGGCGAGTATTTCGGTGCGCGCTTCAAGCCGGATTTTGCGGGAGACCGTCAGGCCGCGCAGCAGCAATTGCGTGAAAAACTGGAAGCCGAACTCGCGAATGTGGAAAGTCTGGACGAAGACCGCATACTGCGTCAGTTCTTTGCGACCGTGAACGCAACCCTGCGTACCAATCTGTGGCAAACCCAGGCGGATGGCAGCTACAAGCCTTACATGAGCTTCAAAATCAATCCGCGCGAAGTGCCGAACATGCCGGAACCGAAGCCGCTGTTTGAAATTTTTGTGTACTCACCGCGGGTTGAAGGCGTGCATCTGCGCTTCGGTAAAGTGGCGCGCGGCGGCTTGCGCTGGTCGGATCGTCGTGAAGATTTCCGTACCGAAATTCTGGGTCTGGTCAAAGCGCAGCAAGTCAAAAATACCGTCATCGTGCCGGTCGGCTCCAAAGGCGGTTTCGTGCTAAAAAATGCGCCACCGGCAACCGACCGCGAAGCGTATCTGGCGGAAGGTGTCGCTTGCTACCGCATTTTCCTGTCCGGCCTGCTGGATCTGACCGACAACATCGTCAAAGGTCAGGTGGTACCACCAGCCCGTCTGGTGCGCCATGATCCGGATGATCCTTATCTGGTGGTTGCTGCTGACAAAGGTACGGCGACTTTCTCGGATATCGCCAACAGCGTATCGGCGGATTACGGCTTCTGGCTGGATGACGCATTCGCGTCCGGCGGCTCAGTCGGTTACGACCATAAAAAAATGGGCATTACCGCGCGTGGTGCGTGGGAATCGGTCAAACGCCATTTCCGCTCGATGGGCATCAATACCCAGACCACACCGTTTACCGTGGCCGGTATCGGCGATATGTCCGGTGACGTGTTCGGTAACGGCATGCTGTTGTCGGAGCAAATCCGCTTAGTCGCGGCATTTGATCACCGCCATATCTTTATTGATCCTTCGCCGGATGTTGCGGTGTCCTTCCGCGAGCGTCAGCGCCTGTTCAATCTGCCGCGCTCCAGCTGGGATGATTACGACAAATCGCTGATTTCCGAAGGCGGCGGCGTGTTCCCGCGTTCTGCCAAGTCGATTCGTCTGAGCCCGCAGGCGCAGGCAGCGCTGGGGATTACTGCAGAAGAACTGACACCAAATGAACTGTTACGCGCCGTGCTGCTGGCGCCGGTGGATTTGCTGTACAACGGCGGTATCGGTACCTATGTCAAAGCCAGCTTTGAAACCCATGCGCAAGTGGGCGATAAAGCCGGAGATGCCTTCCGTGTTAACGGCGCAGAACTGCGCTGCCGCGTGCTGGCAGAAGGCGGTAACCTCGGTTGTACACAGAATGGCCGTATCGAGTTCGCCCAAAAAGGCGGCCGCATTTATACCGATGCGATTGATAACTCCGCCGGTGTGGATTGCTCCGACCATGAAGTGAATATTAAGATTCTGCTGGGTGGGATCGTCGAAGCCGGTGATCTGACGCTGAAACAGCGTAATGATTTGCTGGCATCGATGACGGATGAAGTGGCAGAACTGGTGCTGACCGATAACTATTATCAGTCACAGGCGCTGGATGTGGCCGGTCATCGTCCGCTGTATGTGCTGGATGGTCAGCAGCGTCTGATGCAGGCACTGGAGAAACAAAACCGTCTGAACCGTGCGCTGGAATATCTGCCAAGCGATGAAGAAATCTTCCATCGCAAAGGCCGTCGTCAGGGCCTGACTTCGCCGGAAGGTGCGGTGGTGCTGGCGTATGCGAAGATGGCAGTGTTTGATGAACTGATCGCTTCCAATCTGCCGGACGATCCTTTCTTTGGCCGTGCGCTGAAAGCCTACTTCCCGCAAGTCTTGTCGGAACGTTTCAGCGATGCGATTTCCCGCCATCCGCTGAAACGCGAAATCATCGCGACTTACATCACAAATACCGTAGTGAACCGTGCCGGTGCGACGTTTGTTAACTTCATCGCTTCAGAATCCGGTGCCAGCGCTGCCGATGTGATCCGGGCGTTTACACTGGCGCGTGAGATTTTCGATCTGGAACCGCTGTGGGATCAGATTGATGCGCTGGATTACAAAGTTGATGGCCGTCTGCAGCTGGATCTGTTGTCCAAACTGATCGCAATTACCCAGCGTGCTTCGCGCTGGATGCTGCGCATCCGTTCACAGACTTCCGATATGCCGACACTGATCCAGCGTTATCAGCCGGCAGCACGTGAACTGCGTTCGCAACTGGAAAACTGGCTGCCGGCCAGTGCCGTGGCAACCTGGGCCAGAGAAAGCGATACGCTGGTACAGGCGGGTGTGGAATCCGGTCTGGCACTGGATCTGAGTGCGCTGGAATTCATTTTCCCGGCACTGGATCTGGTCGATCTGGCGGCCAGTACGCAATCCGATCTGGAAAGCACCGCCCGTGCTTACTTTGGTGTGGATGATGAGCTGGGCCTCAGTGGCTGGCGCAATCAGATCAACCGCCTGCCAACCGATACCCTGTGGCAGACACAGGCCCGCGGCAGTGCGCGTGATGATGTGTATTCGATTGCAAGCCAGATCACCCGTGGCCTGCTGTCACGTCAGGAAGCCATTACCGACTGGCGCGGCCGCAATGAGCAGGCGATTTCCCGCCTGAACCAGTTGCTGGCCACCATCACCGCACAGGCACCTGATCTGGCACCGGTCTCGGTTGCTTTGCGTGAATTGCGTCATCTGGCGTAAGCAGTGCTGATGTAAAAAAAGGCCATCCTGCGGGATGGCCTTTTTGCTGGCGGAGTCTCATATTTGCTCAGTAAGCGCCAGCGTAGTCTGTAGCGGTAAAAAATGCTTCAAATGCGGTGTTCAGCATAGCGATCCGGCGGTCGTCGGCAGAAAGTCCGGGCTTCCGGAAACCCTTAATGACGACTGCTGCACAATGTGTGCGCTTCTGCCCTAGCGCGCCTGATCTGCAGATCAGCGCCGGAAGTAACGGTCTACCAGCATGCGGGCTGACAACATCGCGCCGACGTAACCGCCACCGGGGAAAGTCCAGGCGCCGACCTGATACAAGCCTTTCAGCGGATAGCGCATCGGGAAACGTCGCCACACACCCGCCTGATCCGTGGTTTGTGCAAAGCCATTGATGCTGCCCATGTAGTTGCCGGTATAGGTGGTCATAGTTTTCGGTGTGCCTGCTTCCAGCACCTCGATATGGGAACGGATACCCGGAAAACGCTGTTCCAGCTGTGCTAACAACGCATCTGTCATGGCTGCTTTCCGGGCCTGATACTGTTCTTTGCCGAGTTGTTGCCAGTGTTTGCCGGATACCAGTGCAATAATGCCGATGGTGGATTTTCCGGCCGGTGCCAGACCCGGATCAACATTGGTGAACAAATTCAGAAACCAGCCGGTGTCGTGAAAATCAATCTGCTCAGGTGCAGAGCACATTTGCTGAAACTGTGACGAAGACGATAAACCATCGCAAAAAAACACACTGTACTCATCCGGCCCGATACCAAAGGTACTGAGCGGGCAATCCAGACCAATGTAAATCTGAAATGCCGACATGGCAGGTTTCATGTTATCCAGTTTATTCAGAAATGAAGCAGGAAACGCTTCACGTCCGGCTAACTGAACGGTCGCCTGCGGGCTGATATTGCTGATTACGTGCTGTGTCCGGATGTCGCCGATTTTTTTTGACGTGAGTCCGGTGACTTGCCCGTTATGATGATGAATCTGAATCACGCTGCGGGAAGTTTCAACACTGCCGCCGGCCGCACGTACCGATTCTGCCAGTGCGTCTGATAAGCTTTGCGAACCGCCTTTGACCGAATAACCACCGTGCGCCAGATAATCAAAAAACGGATAGGAAAAATACGAGTAAGCCAGTTGTTCCGGCGGCAGACCGTAATACGGCCATTGCGCTGCCAGAACTTCCTTCAGTTCCGGATGCCGGGTGAAACGTGAAAAAAACTGATCTACCGTATCAGTGTCGTAGCGCATCAGACGCGGAAAACGCAATGGCGTGCTGAGTACTTTCCACCAGAACGGGTCCGGCGATTGTACAAAGGCGGACAATTGCTGATACATTTTTCCGGCAGCAGAAAACAATTGCCGGATATTCTCGGCTTCCTGCGGATAACGCTCACACAGAAACTGCTGATAGGCATCGATGCCTTCATGTCTGACGATCAGATCACCCTGACGGGTAACCAGCCGGTACACGGTTTTTTGCGGCAGAAAAGTGACCTTATCCGCGATGCCGCAATCCTGCAGGCAACGATAGGAAGGTGTGCCGGGTGTCATACCATTCATCGCGTGCAGCGAAACATCAAACGTGAAGTCGCCACGCTGAAAATTCGTCGCGTAACCGCCGACCTGCTTATAGCGCTCCAGTACCAGCACACGCCTGCCCTGCCGTGAAAGCAGGGCGGCTGTCGCCAGGCCGCCGAGTCCGCCGCCGATGATCACGCTGTCATAATCCGGTTTCATGCACTGACTCCGTCTACAGAAATTCAGGCTGCTTTGGGCAGCGGATAATATTGTTCAACCACATAGTTAACCGCTTGCCGCAATGCCTGCTCCATATCCGGTAAATGTATGCCTGCCCGCGCCAGTCTGGCATCGGTAGTGTCCGTGCGGAAGTCGCGATCCCAGCTCAGGTAGGTTTGATAAATACTGAGCAGTGCCACCAGTCCCGGATGAATTTTTCCTGCTTCAGCACGGGATTGAAATTCCTGATCTGACACGTATTCGAGGACCGGTGCGGCCGCAGCACCTGCATGTGAGCGGATTTTGCTCAGTGCAATTTCTGCGACGATTTCCATCGGCAGACTGCGGGCTGTGCCCGCTGCCAGTAAATGATTTTTTCCCTGTGATTCTGCATCCTGACTGAGCCATGCAATGGCATCACAAACATAGTCAATCGGCACCATATCTGTACGTACCTGCGGGTTGGCCGGTAAGCACGGAATGATCGCTTTCTTGCTGCAGGCCAGCTTCAGGAATTCCAGAAAACCAAACAGTTTGCGCACTTTGCCATCAGCGGAAAGACACAGTACCTGACTTGGTCGGTAGATCGTGACAGGCATACGTTCGCGCGCCTGCGTTACCATGATTTCTGCTGCCAGCTTGGTCTGTTCATACGGATTGGAGAAGCTTTGTCCGCAATCCAGATCGTCCTCCAGCACCGGATCGCGGCGGGTCCCGCTGACATAGGCCGTCGATGCATAGTGCAGTTCGAAGGCCGGATTCGCTGCCATGCAGCGTTCAGCAAAGGCCAGCGTTGTGCGGGTGCAATCGATATTTCCGGCGATGGATTCTTCCAGACTGGCGCTGAAGCGCACATTCGCTGCGAAATGGAACAGTTTCCGGCAATGCTGGCTCACGATCGCTGCCTGTTCCGGCGTCATGCCGAGGTCCGGTAAGCTGACATCGCCGGTCAGCACATGAATACGGTGTTGCTGAGCCTGCCAGAACTCGGGCTGATCGACTGCCTGCGCCAGACGCTGGCGGGCTTCTTCTTGCGTTTTACCACGCACGATGGCCAGTAAATCAGTTTGCGGATAGGTTTGCAGCAGGCGCGGAATAATCGCGGAACCCAGTGCACCGGTAGCGCCGGTCAGCACCAGTAAAGGGCGGGAAAAATTCATTATCATCATCAGTGAAATCGCAGGCGGATTGCTTGTACAGGTTGGGGATCAGGCGGTCATGCCACCATCGATAACAAAGGTCTGTCCGGTGATATAGCGGCCACCCTGGCCGAGCAGAAATACTGCCATGCGTGCGATATCTTCCGTGCTGCCAAGCTTTTTCAGTGGTACCAGATCACGCAGCTTTTTCAATTGCGCTTCGCTCAGATTGCCGGTCATTTCTGTTTCGATGATGCCCGGTGCAATCACATTCACTCTGACATTGAAACGACCGAGTTCCACCGCCAGTGACTTTGTCATGCCTATCATGGCGGCTTTGGTTGCCGCGTAATTTGACTGACCGGGATTACCTTTGATGCCGGTTACGGAACTGATATTGATAATGCAGGCATCGCTGCGCTCTGCCAGATGCGGTAACAGGGCATGGGTAGTGTGATAAACCGAATCCAGATTATTCCGTATAACCTCATGCCAGCGCGGTGCATCCATCGCGAACAGACTGGCATCGCGGGTAATACCGGCATTGTTGATCAGCGCATACGGCGCTCCGTACTCAGCGCAAAGCGATGCTGCTAAGGCGTTCACCGCTGCGTGGTCTGTCATATCGCACTGAAATCCGCGACACCATGCATCAGCGGACTGACATTCTGCTGCCAGTGTTTCTGCTGTGCTGACTGAGGCCAGATAGGTAAATGCAACTGAATAACCTTCTTTCACCAGCATTCTGACGAGACCGGCACCGATGCCGCGCGCACCGCCGGTGACTAACACCCACTTCGATTGCTTCACTGTATTCTCCGCATAGGATGGCGGGATCAGACCCGCCGTATTGTCATTAAGCGATGACTTCGATATTGCCCGGCGCTTCTTCTGAATAACGGGCACGCTGAACACCGGACGTTTTCATCAGGTAATTCAGATGCATGTCCTGAATGTCTTTTTCTGAATACGGATTGCGATCGCCAAACAGATCTGAGATGACGCGGTATTTTTGCTGAGTGATGCGTTTTAAGGGTTCCAGCCTGTCATTACGTTCAGACAGGAACAGCGGCATCATTTTGTTCACGCCTTCGAAATAGGTTTCATGCACCATAGCGTTGTGATACAGCAGGCCGCGTTCGAGTGCGCCCAGTGCACGCTCCATGTGATATTCATCAGCCTGCAGCAAATCACGGATCAGTGCAGACCATGCAGCAATATGGCGTGCTTCATCGTTACGGATAAAACCCAGTGCTTCTTTGAGTTGCGGGTGATGCACGCGGATCGCAACATCGCGATACAGCTCTGTATTAATAATTTCGGAGAATAAATGCGCGAGGATGTAGCTGTATAAATCCCAGTAACGCCGGTCGTCATAACACCACATGTATTTTTTTCCGAACTCACGCGGATTCATTTGCGCGATATAATCGGTTTTTCCTGTGGTGACGTAGTGATACAGGCTGCCCAGCGTAAAGCCGTGCCGCAGTTCTTCATACGAAATAATACTGACGTAAGAAAATACCGGAGTCCAGTCTGCCAGCCGGTCATGGGACATACCGGCTTCCTTTTCCTTCAACAGTAATTCGTAAAGTTGCGTGGCAGATGCCAGTCCGGAAAACTCACCATCGCGCAGGCAGTCCAGCAAGCTGATGATTTCTCTGTCGTGCGCATCCAGTTCACTAACCCACGGAAACTGATAGCGGTCAGCTGCCCATCGGCATTCATCTGACACGCAGCCAAACCGGGCAAGGGTTTCAAGTCCGCTCATTTGAATTCTCCTTAGCCTCAGGCAGTGACCATGCGGTCTTCGATATAGCTGCAGAACTGACCAAGGCTGGTGATCTGGCCGGAGGTGAAGTCATCAAAATTGATTTGTACGGCAAATTTTTTCTTCACTGCCAGTTGCAGTGACACATAGTCGAGGCTGTCCAGCTCCAGCGCAGCGAGCGGCGTATCTTCCTGCATTGCTTCCGGCTCAAAATCCACCAGATCCGCGATTTCATTTTTGAGAAATTCCAGTGTGCTGTTCATGTGATTCCCTTTCAAAAAGTAAAATTACAATTGCCTGAGCATCAGGCCGATACGTTGAATAAAGCAAAGTTTTCCATCCAGCCAGACCGGAACCTCAACGGTCAGTACCAGACCATTATTTGTCTGCAGATAGTCGGTTGTGTGCACTGCATACTCAAACTGACTGAAGCGAAGATCGTTTGTGTCCGCGCGCAGATCTTGTGCAAACAGGCTGCTGTGCGTGGTTTGCATGACTACGATCTTTCCGGCAGCCAGATCGTCTGCACACGCCGGGCCGATATGACGGAAGAAGTCTTCATGAAAAACCTGATTGCCGTGTTCCTGCACATAACGGGAAAACATCATGGCATCCAGTGCAATCCAGGCCGGACTGCAGACCGGAAAATCTGCGACACATTCCTGAAGGCGCTGAAATGCCGTATCCGTCGCTAATGCAAATCGCTCAGTAGTTTCATGCCATTCGGGTACTTCGCATGCCTGTGTCAGCGCAGACATATACAGTTGCCCGTTCAGATCTTCGAGACGGGTGCGCATTTTTGCAGCGCCCGGTTTCTTTTCACTGACAATCTGGTACGGCTGCTGCAATGGCATGGCCTGCCGGAGCATGGCATGCCATTGCACCCATACTCCGTCATCGCCTGGCATGGATGAAGCGCGTTTCAGATGCATCATTGCCAGCATGCCGTGAATCACAACATCATCGTTGCCGGTCACTTTTCCGGCGATTTCCGGATCAAAATGTATCGGATTGAAATCACCTGAATAATCGGCCCAGCTGCGCAAATGCTGGCTGCTAAACTGTGTCAGTTGCATGCTCAGACCTTTGAGAAAATCAGCGCAGAGTTTGCGCCGCCAAAGCCGTAATTGATGTTCATGACATGCTCAATATTGGTGGCGTGGCGGTGCTCGTGCGGTATGTAATCCAGATCACAGGCATCGTCCGGTCTGTCCAGATGAATGGTGGCGGGCATCATGCCGGTTTCCAGTGTACGAATGCTGAATATCGATTCGATAGCACCAGCTGCTGCAATCAGGTGGCCAGTGTAAGATTTTGTGCTCGAGGCAGGTGTGCGTCTGGCCGCTTCACCCAACGCCAGTTTCAGCGTGTTTGTCTCATTCAGATCGTTCAGCTGCGTGGATGTGCCGTGGGCATTAATGTACTGGAGGCCATCCGGGGGTAATCCGGCTTGCTGCATTGCTGTGCGAACACACTGAATCCGTGCCAGCATATCTTCTGCGGGCGAGGTGATATCGCGTGCATCGGAATAGCTGCCGTAGCCGGTAATTTCAGCCAGAATGCTGGCACCACGTGCAACAGCGGAATCGTAATCCTCCAGACAAAGCACAGCAGCACCTTCAGATAAGACGAATCCGCTTCGGTCTGCACTGAACGGACAGCAAGCTTTGCGGATATCTTCCTGCTCTTTGCTGAGCGCCCGTAAGGTGTCGATACTCCAGACGGAAAAGCCTTGCGTGATACTCTCGCCGCCACCGGCCAGCATCATTTTTGCTTTTCCGGACCGGATTTTTTCAAAAGCATCACCAATCGCAATACTGCCGGTAGCGCATGCTGCGACCGGAGTATTCTGATAGCCACGCAAATTCCAGTGCATGGAGATGGCAGCAGTGGCAACGTTTGGCATTACCAGCAGATTAGAAAATGGATAGGCCAGTTGCTCATCGCGATAAGTTGCGTTTTCCCTTGTCGACTCATCCTGTGCGCCCCAACCGGTTCCGAAAATGACACCACAGTCAAACGGATCGTAATGGTCTGCCGGTTGCTGCTGACCAAATGCCATTTGTACAGCTTCGTTTGCTGCATAAAAACTGAGGCGTGCAAACTCCGGAAGAAATTTCAGAACAGGCTTGGGAATGTTTTTATATCTGGGTTTATCTTTGATGAAGCCAAAGTATCTGGCATTGATATTGGGATTGCCGAAATCCTGAAAATGGTAGCCTGTCTGATAGTTCATGATGGAACCCCATATTTCGGATACGTTGTTTCCCAGTGCGCAAATGGCACCGTAGCCGGTAACAACAACCCTGCGCTGATCAGAGTGATTCATTCATCCATCTCCTTGATTGGCATATTTCTTTGAATTTCGGCAAAGCTCCGCCCGACCCGCTTTTCTCAGGCAGAAGTAGTCAGATATCGGTGATTTACGGAGGAGTCCTCCGGTTTTCAGGAATCTACCTATTTACAAAAATAGTTAAGAAATATATGTAAAATAAAAAATTAAAGAAAATTAAGTAAACAAGAATTTATGTTCGCTATAGTAGCTTCCGTCAATTCCTGCAAATCTTGAGATAACGCAAGAATATGTGGGATGCATTTTCCGAAAATGCTGTAGATCATCGTTGTTCGTGGTCTGAATTTCGTGAATTTATGCGCAGTTCATCGATATTTGCAGTGAATTAAAACTTTGCGATTGCAGAAGAACCGTTCGTCGGAAATCTCGCAGCAATACGATGCTGGTAATTCCGTTGTTGTTTTTGAAGGCGAATTTTCTTTCCGATATTGCCTGAAAGAATCAAAAGGAGATGAGATGTCAAATGATATGTTGCAGGCATTGTGTGGACGGGAAGATCCGTTAACCGGATTTTTTTATCAGGGACGACGCAGGTTTTCGGATGTGAATCATCATATGCTGGTGCTGAACCAGCAGTTGTGTGCAGAGATATTTTTACTCGCCGCTGAACATGTAATCAGTGAGCTTGGTTCGGAAATTAATGAGACGGGCGAGCTCCATGCGAAGGCGGAAGCAGTCGTGCATGTACTGGAAAATGTGGAACCTGATCTGAATTCAGCAGATTTCCGGTCTCAATTGCTGCAGCAGGCATTTTTATCCGGACAGGATGGAAAAGCACCGTTAATTCAGATGCGGTTATTCAGTGGAACACGAAAGAGTTGTATTTATCTCGGCATTTCCCACGCAATTGCAGACATTCAGGCCGCACATGAGATTTTGTATCGTTTGCGGGAAGTGTATGAGCAATTGTTGCAGGGTATTTCTCCGCTGCATGTGCAAAGATCATTTTTGCCATTGCAAAGCGTATTGCCTGAATGGAACCGGCCCGCAAACAGAGTATGGCGACGGTTGCACACCAATATGATCATGCCCGGAAAACTGTTTTCCGGGTCCCGTACCCGTGCCGGAAAATATCCGACGGAGATACAGGGACGTTTTCTTTTTTCAGACATTGATTTTTTACATCGGAAGTTGCCCGCTGCGTTACAGTCTGCTGTGCTGACTTATTCCCGGCAATTTGCGGTGTCGGTAAATGCCATATTTTCAGCAGCACTGGTAATCTGGTTGCGCTCACTCAGTCCGGCTGCACCAGCAAGTCAATTTACCATCGCTGTCAATTTACGTGGCGCGCCGGGATGGCCGGTATCAAGGGGATTTCGCAGCGGAATGGTCAATGCAAGTTTGCAGATTCCGGCAGGAGTGTCAGGCCCGGACTTGTGTAAAGCGATACAGCTGCAGACAGAAGCTCTGAAAACCCCTGCGGGACTGTCGCAGGCCATGGCTTTGATGGAAAACGCTGAGGGTTTGATGCGCAGCGGATTGCCTTCTTCTATGGTTTACCGGTTGATGCATCGCGCGCAAAGCAGCAATGTTTTGTATTCAAATCCCGGTCGTGCTAAGAAGAATCTCGAATTGTTTGGAGAAGCGCGGGTACTGGACTGGTGTGAGTTCGGATGTCTGGTTCCGCCATATGGATGTATGTTCCTGACGCCGATGCTGAATCAGCAGTTGCAGTTAGATGTCGTCTTTTCACGAAAGCGATTTCCGCAACCCGTAGAGATGTTTGTTGAACCCTATCTGCAGGCTTTGTCCGGACTGCTTTCTTCGGTGACGGCGGATACTGATGTTCTGGTGGCATAAAAAAACCGGGACATGTCCCGGTTTTGTAAACGTTGTGCGATGTATGAGAACTCATTTCATAAATAGCCACGAGTGCGAATGCGAGGTGCTGGGAGGCAGTGTGCGGCGTCGTTGCGCAGCACAGACTGGTGTCTGTGCAAGCGACGCAACAAAGCAATGCGCCCGGCACCTCCGTTCCCACAGGGTTTGCCTCATAGCGCACGCTGGACAGCGTTGGACGCGTTGTGAATAGCACCGCTATTCACTGCCTTGTCCGCCTTGCCAGCCTGCGCTATGAGACAAACGCATCTCGCGGGTATTTATGAAATGAGTTCTAATTATTCTTCCACATCCAGATATGCGTAGCCGCCGTGTGCGCCGAGTGCGCAGTCTGCTGCGACAACGCGAATAGTAATCTGATCGCCTGCATACTGAGCAACCGGTAAATCAACCAATTGCCACGGGATGGAACGCCATTTGTCGTTGCGGTAGGATTTCCAGCCGGAATAAGACGGATCGTTAGAGTAGAAACGTTTTGTGTACAGAACAATCCCTTTCGTTTTATTTTCCACCACAATTTCTACGTATGGTTGCTCTGCCGGGCTGTGGTTCGGATCTTCCAGGACGGCAGACCAGTAGAAACGCACGGTAGGATTTTTTGTTTTCGGTACAACTGCCGTTTGTGTCAGTGTACTGATGTGGAAATTGTTATCTTCATTATTAACACGGGCAGCATATTTTCCGAACAGCGGAACCGGTGAGTCGGTAGCAATCGGGTCATAGCTGATGCCGCTGACCACAATACTCTTATCTGAGGGATTGATTTCCGTCGGATCAGACCAGGTGCGGCGGGTTGAAGTCCATGCGTTAAAGTTACCGGCTTCAAAGCCCATATTCTGGAAGAAAAACTGATTCGCGACCTTGATTTTGAACTGACGGAAAGCGTGGAAGCCGCCAGCCCAGTTCTTTTTATTTTCTGAAACCAGAATCATCACATCGGTACCGGCCAGATTCGGCAGTTTGGTCAGCGTGTAGCGGAAGCGGTTGCTGGCCTGATCCAGATCTGCAGCAGCGACCCAGGTACCGTTGATGTAAATATGGGCGTAACGTTGTGCGTTAGGATTCTGTGCGGCACTCTTGCGAGCTTGCCATTCGAGACAAACGTATCTCGCGGGTTTTGACGAAGTCAGTTCTAAGTGAGGTATTGCAAAATATCGCAGTTAAGAAAAATATTTTCCTTACGGAAAAAATCCAGAAAAACCTGATATTCAACGGAAATGTTTGCAGTGCAATTCAGCGTTACAGTAGCGATGTTAAAAATGTCCGTGCTTATAAAGACTGTTCGTAGTGCAGCTGTACCATGCCATCGTCAAACGCCTGATGGCTTTGCAATTGCCAGTACTGATCTTCGGTCAGTTCACCGAACAGCCGCATTCCCTTGCCCAGCAGAACGGGTGCCAGCGTCAGTGTCATGCGCGAAATCAGGCCATCAGCCAGCAGTGCCCGGATTACTTCGCTGCCTTCGGCAGCAATGTTTTGTATTCCGTTTGTGCTGATTTGTTGCAGCGCATTCGCTGCGTCAGCTTGTATCAGCCGGACTGAAGTAGGCAAATTTGCAGATTCAGCGTCTGGTAATGGCTGCTCCGCATACACAAAACAGTTGCGTGGTAAAGAAAAGCCGCCCGATAGCAGGGAGGTCATATCGCGGACGCTCATCAGCGTCGCATCCACAGAAGTCAGATATTGCTGATAGCCGTAATCGCGGCTGCCGCTGGCGACATTGGCCAGCCAGTCCAGTGAACCGTCTTCACGGGCAAAAAAACCATCAAGGCTGATGGCGGCAAATACGCTGCAGGAAGCTGTCATATTTAGTCAAAGTGCAGAAACAAGGCGTTACTTTAGCATTTCGTTTGCATGGCACACTCTGCTGATTATTCCATTCCGGAGCCATATATGCGGATGACGTTGCGGATGTTTTATTGTGTGCTGCCAGTGGTTTGCCTGACGTTTAGTTCACCGGTGATGGCAGCCCAGTCACTGAAATTATTGCGGGCAGATCGCCAGCAGATACCGGCACAGGCTTATTTGCCGGACGCCGCCTGTAAGGGCGTTGCGGTGATTTCGCACGGTGCGGGCGGATCGGAAAAAGGCTATGCGTATCTGGCCGAGGCGCTGGCCGCACGTGGATGGCTGGCGGTTGTACCTGCGCATCAGGAAAGCGGCACCCGTGTGCTGGGGCGCTCCTTGTTGCGCCATAAGCCGAATGAGGCACTGACGCAGATGGTGACTGATAGCGCAGCTTACCGTAGTCGTCTGGAGGAAATCGGGCTGGCAAAAGACTGGGCACGTCAGCGTTGTGCGCAGGGCGAAGCTGTCTTACTCGGGCACTCTATGGGTGCGGCGACTACCATGATAGAAGCCGGTGCCGAAAATCTGGTTGGTGTGCGTGGCGAGCGCCGGTTTGACCGTTATGTTGCAATGTCGCCACAGGGATCCGGGCTGATTTTTCCGGTACATGCCTGGTCTGCCATACGTCAGCCGGTACTGATGCTGACCGGTACCCGCGACGCGGAACTGGGAGGCCAGTCCTGGCAAAGCCGGACCGAAGCTTTTACAGAAATGCCGCCCGGCTGTAAGTGGCTGGGCGTAATCGATGAGGCGACCCACAGCCATTTCGGCGGACGCGGCCTGAATGCTGCAATGGAGAATCTGATCACGTCCACGGTTTTTGCCTTCCTGGATGGCGGGCAGCGTTGTGTTTTGCCGGCACCACAAGCGGGTTTGCAATTGCAGCAGCGGTAGGAAAAAGTTTGCCATTTTTATATGGTGAGAGTAAGGTGCACAGCAGTTTGTTTTGTCAGTGCTCACTCTCATCATGGCTACCGCTCCTGCCTTCCCGATTCCTGCTGTCTGGCTGCGCCTTCCGGCGTTTGCTGTGGATCTGCTTTTGCTGTATCTGCTCGGATGGTTGCTGAGCCGGATACCGGGCATTCCGCTTGAGCAAATGGGGGCAATGGCACGCGTCGCAGGGTTCGCCGCTGCCTGCCTGTACTTTGCACTGAATGAGGCGCTGAGCACTTGCACACCCGGGCAACGTTTGTTCGGATTGCGCTGTGTTTCAGCAGACGGCAATCCGCTGCGTTTTACGCAGTCTTTGTTGCGTGCGGTGTTATTTGCGCTGCCATGGTTCTGTTCCGGCTTTCAGTTACCGTTGCCCGCCGATGCACTGCCAGCACGGTTATTGCAGGCGCTGACCATCGCGGGTCTGGGTGCCAATCTGTATTTGTGGCTGCTGAACCGTCCGGCGCACCGTGGTTATCATGAAATACTGAGCCGGACTGTGGTGGTGCGCCATACCGCGGATACGCCTTGCACCGTTTTGCCGGCATTCTCCGGTCGTCAGATGAAAGTGCTGGCAGGCTGGCTGTGTCTGTCAGGACTGGCGCCGTTTTTACTGCGCTGGGACAGTTCAGAGTTGCCGGAATCCAGCGTCAGCCGTGCTCAGCAAGTGATGCTGGACTTTGCGCAGGTGCGTTATGCAGGCGTCAGTGAAGGTACCGGTGTGCGTCCTTCACGTCAGACGGACCGTCTGACCCTGAAAGTGATTCTCAAAGAAAACCGGGTGCTCAGCAGTGGTCTGGCGCTGAAACTGGCAAAAGCCGTCGTCGCCCGTGTTCCGGAAATGGCCTACCGTGATCTGGTGGAAGTCGAGCTGATTTACGGTACGGATCTCGGTATTTACAGCCGTTATGACAGAGAGCTGTATTACTTCGACGCACACCTGCTTTTGCAGACTCCTGCACAGTAAATCGCCAACGCCAGCGAAAACAGTGGGCCTCAGCGCGAACGCATGACGAAACGGATCACACCGTCGCTGCCGGTACTGCGCTCCAGTTCGCCGGCAAACCACAGATAATGCAGGTGCGCGAGCGCTTCGCCAATCGCAAAGGTCAGTTGATGGGCATCCAGCGGACGGCGGAACATTACCGGCACGATATCGCAGGCAGATTGCGGCGCGCGGCAGGCCTGACGCACTTCCTCCAGTCGCTCGGCATGATGGTCACGCAATTGCTGAATCCGGGTGTGCAGGCCACGGAATGGCTTGCCGTGGGAGGGCAGAATCAGCACGTCGTCCGGCAGGCTTTCATATTTGCGCAGAGAATCCAGATACTGCGCGACCGGGTTGGCTTCCGGCTCAATCGCAAACACAGAAACATTGGTGGAAATGCGCGGTAGCAGCATGTCACCGGAAATGAGGACATTCCGCTCCGGGCAATACAGCGAAGCATGTTCCGGCGAATGGCCGAATCCGGTAATCACCTGCCAGCGGAAGTTGCCGGTTTGCAGCGGGATGCCTTCCTGTAAGCGGTGGTAGGCCACCGGAACGGTCGGCACCAGACGCGTGTAGTAACTTTTACGTTCCTGAATCCGGTTTTCCATCTCAGGATCGGTCAGGCCGTGACGGCGGAAATGCGGGAACATCGCTGACCCGTCGGCACCCGGTAATCCGGCTGACATCATGCGGGCAAATGCGTATTCTCCGGCAGTCATCCACAGCGGCGCATTCCACAACTGGCACAACCAGTCCGCCAGTCCGACATGATCCGGATGGCAATGGGTGACCAGTACCCGCAGCACCGGACGTCCGCCGAGCAATTCCTGCGCGCTGGCGAACAGCACTTCCCAGGCATCACGGGTGGTATCGCTGGCGATACCGCAATCCACCACAGTCCAGCCACGCTGACGACCATGGGCGGTGTCCAGTTCGTCATCAATCAGCCACAGATTGATGTGGTTAAGGGCAAATGGTAATTCCATGCGTAACCACAGCACGCCCGGTGCCACTTCCAGAGTGCGGCCACGGGCAGGCAGGGTTTCACCAAAAGGGTAGTGCAGTTGCTGTTCCAGCGGGTTCATGCGAATTTCTCAGAGTCAGTGCCGGGAAGGCAAAAATATCGGCAGGCAGTCAGACGATTCGCCTACAATGCCTTGATTCTCAAATTGACGTTTACGTAAACTGAAACCAGAATGTACACCGGTTTCCGGCTTTTTTCATCCTATCGTTAAGTGTTTTACCCCTATGGCGACGTATACCATCACTGAACTGGCACGCGAGTTTGACATTACGCCGCGTGCAATCCGCTTTTACGAAGATCAGGGCTTACTCAGCCCGGCCCGTGAAGGTCCGAACGGCCGTAACCGCGTGTACACCTCGCGTGACCGCACCCATCTGAAACTGA
The DNA here is from genome assembly GCF_014652435.1 of Cognatundibacterium squillarum. Taxonomy (GTDB): domain Bacteria; phylum Pseudomonadota; class Gammaproteobacteria; order Burkholderiales; family Burkholderiaceae_D; genus Undibacterium; species Undibacterium squillarum. The sequence continues at coordinate 178,554 of NZ_BMYU01000007.1, read as the reverse complement.
CACTGCGCGGTAAACGCCTCGGACTGAGCCTGTCTGACATCAAGGCGCTGATCGAAATGTATCAGTCACCCAAAGATACAGAAGCACAATTGAAAAGCTTTCTGGAGGTACTTGCACGCCATCGTGCGACGCTGGAGCAACAGCGTGAAGATATCGAAATCATGCTGGATGAAATCCAGACACATGAAGAAAAAAGCCGCCATTTATTGCAACAAGTGCATCAGATTGATGCTGCCTGAGAATGGCAAAATGCTATTTTTATGTCGCCACTCAGGTACAGCCATGGCTGAACTTTCCGGCGACGGGGCGGACGTGGTAAATTGACGTTTACGTTAACGTCAATTAGACGTATGATTTTTGTTTTACTGCTGCAAGCACAGCAGACCCGTATCAGCCACTGCTGCGGACAGTGATCCTGCCGCCCGGTGGTCATAACCAGAATCTAACCAGACAGCGAGGAAGACATGCTCCATTTACCCGGTTTAAGCTTTCAGCACGGTGACGACATCGCAGCACTGCGCGAAGCGGTACAACAGTTCGCCGCCGCAGAAATTGCACCGCGCGCCGCAGAAATCGACCGTACCGACCAGTTCCCTATGGATCTGTGGAAAAAAATGGGTGACCTCGGTGTGCTCGGCATGACCGTCAGCGAAGAATACGGCGGTGCGAATATGGGTTATCTGGCGCATATCATCGTCATGGAAGAAATTTCCCGTGCCTCCGCGTCTGTTGGCTTGTCTTACGGCGCACACTCAAATCTGTGCGTGAACCAGATCAAACGTAACGGCACGGAAGAACAAAAACAAAAATATCTGCCGAAACTGATCTCGGGTGATCACATCGGCGCGCTTGCGATGTCTGAGCCGAATGCCGGTTCCGACGTCGTCAGCATGAAACTGCGTGCTGACCTCAAAGGCGATCGCTATGTGCTGAACGGCAGCAAAATGTGGATCACCAACGGCCCGGACGCCGATACGCTGGTGGTGTACGCAAAAACTGATCTGGAAGCCGGCCCGCGCGGCATCACTGCCTTCCTGATCGAAAAAGGATTTAAAGGTTTTTCCGTTGCTCAGAAACTGGACAAACTGGGTATGCGCGGTTCTCACACTGGCGAACTGGTGTTTGAAGACTGCGAAGTACCGGTAGAAAATGTGCTCGGTGGTGTCGGTAAAGGTGTTAACGTGCTGATGTCCGGTCTGGACTTCGAACGTGCTGTGTTGTCCGGCGGTCCGCTGGGCATTATGCAAGCCTGTATGGATGTGACCGTACCGTATATCCACGACCGCAAACAATTCGGTCAGTCCATCGGTGAATTCCAGCTGATGCAGGGCAAGATTGCTGACATGTACTCGACCATGATGGCCAGCAAAGCGTATGTATATGCTGTCGGTCAGGCATGTGACCGTGCAGATAACCCGGATGCAATCCGTGCGCTGCGTAAGGATGCGGCTGGCGCAATTCTGTTCTCTGCAGAAAAAGCGACATGGATGGCGGGTGAAACCATTCAGGCGCTGGGTGGCAATGGTTACATCAACGAATACCCTGCGGGCCGTCTGTGGCGCGATGCCAAACTGTACGAAATCGGTGCCGGTACCAGCGAGATCCGCCGTATGCTGATCGGCCGCGAACTGTTTGCAGAAACCCGCTGATCGTGCAAAACAGGAATAGCTGACGCTGTTCCTGTTCCGGTTTTCCGTGTTTAATCACGAGGTATCTGAGATCATGCCCATGTTGCACCTGACACTGTTATCTGCGTTATCTGCACCGGCAGAACGGTGCAGTTCAGCCAGCGTACAGATGATGGTTAGCAACGGGTCTTCAGCAGGACATGGGTGGCGTCAGACCATGCTGACGCAGTCGTGTCCTTTATCGTGGCAATCACTGTTACCGTAAACGGAGTTCCGTATGTCGCAGCCGCATTTCCCCAAAATGTTGTCGTCACAGATCGCGTTTGATATCGCGCGGACGATACTGGACGGTTTTGATAAACATTACCGGATATTCAGGGAAATCAGTCAGGCGGCGGCAATATTGTTTGGCCGGGGTGAATGGCAGACTTTGCAGCACAACGCGCGTGACCGCATTCAATTCTATGAAAAACGCGTCCGTGAGTGTGTCCAGATTCTGGAAGATGAATATGATCCGGCTGATCTGACGGATCAGGTCTGGCGCGAAGTCAAGCTGCATTATATGGGTTTGCTGACCGATCATCTGCGCCCGGAGCTGGCAGAAACGTTTTTCAATTCGGTTTGCACCAAGTTGCTGAACCGCGCGTATTACCACAACGATTTTATTTTTCTGCGTCCGGCGACTGCGACTGAGTATCTTGAGCAGCAGGATACGCCGCCGACTTACCGTGTGTATTATCCGGCGACCGACGGCTTACTGTTTACCCTGCGCCGCATAGTGACCAATTTCCGTCTTCAGGCAGAGTTTGAAGATCTGGACCGTGATGTCGCGCTGGTGGAGGCACGTTTAAAGGCTTGTTTCGGTCAGGATAAACTGGAGCCGAATCATCAGATTCAGGTACTTGCTAATTTATTTTTCAGAAATAAAGCGGCGTACATCATCGGGAAAGTCATCAACGGTAACCGTGATTACCCATTTGTGATCCCTGTTATGCATCGTCAGAAGGGCAGTCTGGTGCTGGATACCGTGCTGACCGAAGCGATGCAGATCACGATTCTGTTTTCATTTACACGCGCTTACTTCATGGTGGATATGGAAGTGCCGAGTGCGTACGTGCAGTTCATACGCAGCATTTTGCCGCGTAAGCCGCGCAGTGAAATTTATACGATGCTAGGTTTGCAAAAGCATGGCAAAAACCTGTTCTACCGAGATTTTCTGCACCACCTGAAATATTCATCGGATCAGATCGCGGCTGCGCCGGGTATTCGCGGTCTGGTTATGCTGGTATTTGCGCTTCCATCGTTTCCGTATGTTTTCAAGCTGATTAAAGACAGCTTTCCGCCACCGAAAGAAACCACGCGTGAACTGGTGCAGGAAAAATATCAACTGGTGAAAAACCATGATCGCGTTGGCCGTATGGCCGATACGCTGGAATATTCTGATGTTGCATTTCCGCGCTCGCGCTTTTCCGAAGAATTGCTGGCAGAAATTCAGCGCTATGCGCCTTCGCTGCTGGAAGTGACGCGCGATGAAGTTGTGATACGGCATTTATATATAGAACGCCGTATGACACCGCTGAATATCTGGCTGACGGAAGCCGAGCAGCGTGGTGATCTGGCAGCAATGGAGCACGGCGTGCGTGAATATGGCAATGCAATTAAAGATCTGATTGCAGCGAATATTTTCCCCGGCGATATGTTGTACAAAAACTTTGGTGTTACACGCCATGGTCGCGTTGTGTTTTATGACTATGACGAAATTGAATACATCACCGATTGTCAATTCCGCCGCATTCCGGCGCCGCGCAATGAAGAAGATGAAATGGCGGCCGAACCCTGGTATCCGGTCGCCAGAAACGATGTATTTCCGGAGCAGTTCGGCAGCTTCCTGCTTGGCAATCCGCAGGTCAGACGCTGCTTCCTGCAGCACCATGCAGATCTGCTGACGCCGGAATACTGGCAGCAAAAACAAGCGCGTATTCAGCGGGGTAAGGTGGAAGATATTTTCCCTTATCCGCAGGAAATCCGCTTTCATCAGACATAAATAAACCGGGCAGCAATGCTCATTTTTAAGATCCCAATTACAGGAGAACATCATGTCAGACGCTATCGTAATCGTAGGTGCAGCCCGTACCCCGATGGGTGCATTCCAGAGCGATTTTTCTTCCCTGACCGCCAGCCAGCTGGGCGCAGTGGCGATTCGTGCAGCGGTTGAACGTGCCGGTGTAAAGCCGGAACTGGTGGAAGAAGTATTGTTCGGTAACTGCCTGATGGCTGGCCAGGGTCAGGCTCCTGCACGTCAGGCTTTGCTGGCAGCCGGTTTACCGGTTTCCACCGGCGCAGTGACACTGTCGAAAATGTGCGGATCAGCAATGAAAACCACCATGATGGCGTACGACGCGATCATGGCCGGTGGCAATGAAGTGCTGGTTTCCGGTGGTATGGAATCCATGACCAATGCACCTTATCTGATTCCGAAGGCACGCGGCGGCTACCGTATCGGTCACGGCATGATGTATGACCACATGATGCTGGATGGTCTGGAAGACGCGTATGACAAAGGCCGTTCTATGGGTACTTTTGCCGAAGAATGCGCGACCAAATACAGCTTTACACGTGAAGAGCAGGATGCGTTCGCGATTGCATCCGTTAAACGTGCGCAGAACGCACAGAATGAAGGTAAATTTGACTGGGAAATCGCTCCGGTGATCGTTTCCGGTCGCGGTGGCGATACTGTTATCAGCAAAGATGAAGGTCCGCTGAAAGCTAAACTGGACAAAATTCCTGCACTGAAACCGGCGTTCAAAAAAGACGGCACGATCACTGCTGCATCTTCTTCCTCGATCAACGATGGTGCTGCGGCACTGGTATTGATGAAGGAATCTAAAGCACGTGAACTGGGTCTGACACCGCTGGCACGTATTGCTGGTCACGCCAGCCATGCGCAGGAACCGGGCTGGTTCACAACAGCGCCGGTCGGCGCCATGCAAAAACTGTTTGCAAAAACCGGCTGGGATGTGGACAGCGTTGATCTGTTTGAAATCAATGAAGCATTTGCTGCTGTACCGATGGCGGCGATGCGTGAACTGAATATCCCGCATGAGAAAGTCAATGTACACGGCGGTGCTTGTGCGCTTGGTCATCCTATCGGCGCATCCGGCGCCCGTATCATCGTGACTCTGATCGGTGCATTACGTCAGTATGGTAAAAAACGCGGTGTCGCATCGCTGTGTATCGGCGGTGGCGAAGGTACGGCCGTTGCGATCGAACTGATCTGATTATTCAGATACTTGTCTACCGAAACGCTGCGGTCATCAGTGCCGCAGCATTTGTTCAGGAATAGTAAAGATGGCAACCGCTCTCATTATCGGCGCATCGCGTGGCATCGGTGCGGAACTGGCAAAACAATATGTCGCCGACGGCTGGCGCGTACTGGCTACCGCAAGAACCGATGCTGACTTACAAAGCTTGCGTCAGGCTGGCTGCGAAGCATTCAAACTGGATGTGACTTCACTCACGGATTGTGCCGGTGCGGGCTGGCATCTGGATGACGAAAAGCTGGATCTGGCGATTCTGAATGCCGGGATTTACGGCCCGCATACCAGCGGATTGCAGGCACCGGATCAGCAGACATTTGACCGCGTCATGCAGACCAATGTGCTGGCAGCTATGCGTCTCTTACCGATACTGTTGCCAATGACGGATGCAGCGGCCGGAAAGCTGATTGCTGTTTCTTCAGTAATGGCTTCTATCGAAATGCGCGAGAACAGTGCAGGCTGGTTGTATCGTGCCAGTAAAGCTGCCTTAAATTCGGTGTTGCGCGATGTATCGCTGCAGGCCAGGTCCAGTATCTGTACCGCAATTCATCCGGGCTGGCTGAAAACCGATATGGGTGGAGCAGGTGCAGATCTTGAAGTCAGTGAAGGTGTGCAGGCGATTCGCCGCACGATTGCGGCACTGACCCCGGCAGACCATGGTCAGTTTATTGATGCCATTCATCATCAGCCTTTACGCTGGTAATCAGAAATTTTTCTTCAGGAATACGCATGAACCTCAGTGAAGAACATGAAATGATCCGCGATGCGATTCGTGCTTATGTGCAGGAAAACATCGCTCCGAACGCAGCCCGCTGGGACAAAGAACACCATTTTCCCGCGAAAGAACTGAAAGAGCTGGCGCAGCTGGGTGCTTACGGCGTTGCGGTTCCGGAACAGTACGGCGGAGCCGGCATGGACTATCTGTCGTTGTCGCTGGTGATTGAGGAAATCGCTGCTGGTGACGGCGGCACTTCCACGGTAGTTTCTGTGAATAATTGTCCGGTATGCAGTATCGCGATGATGTATGCAAGCGAAACACAGAAACAGCAATGGCTGGTGCCGTTGGCGAAAGGTGACATGCTGGGCGCGTTCTGTCTGACAGAGCCGCATGCAGGCAGTGATGCTGCAGATTTGAAAACCACGGCCAAACGCGAAGGCGATGAGTATGTGCTGAATGGTGTGAAGCAGTTTATCACCAGTGGTAAGCATGCTGATGTTGCGATTGTAATGGCAGTGACCGACAAAGCGGCAGGTAAAAAAGGCATCAGTGCTTTCTGGGTGCCGACCAGTACGCCTGGCTATGTTGTAGCGGGTCTGGAACACAAAATGGGACAGCATTCTTCGGATACAGCACAGATCATTTTTGAGAATTGCCGCATTCCTGCTGAAAATCTGATCGGGCAAGAGGGCATGGGTTACAAAATTGCGCTGTCCGGTCTGGAAGGCGGACGTATCGGGATTGCTTCGCAATCCGTTGGTATGGCGCGTGCTGCGTTCGAGGCAGCACTGAGTTACGCAAAAGACCGTCAGAGTTTCGGAAAACCCATTTTTGAACATCAGGCGATACAGTTCAAACTGGCAGATATGGCGACTCGCATTGAAGCAGCCCGTCAGTTAATCTGGCATGCTGCAAGCATGAAAGATGCCGGTAAGCCTTGCCTGAAAGAAGCGGCGATGGCGAAATTATTTGCCTCTGAAATAGCAGAACGTGTCTGTTCCGAAGCGATTCAGATTCACGGTGGTTATGGCATCGTCAGCGATTTTCCGGTTGAAAGAATTTATCGTGATGTGCGGGTATGTCAGATCTATGAAGGAACATCTGAAATTCAGAAAATTCTGATTTCCCGCGCACTGGCGTAAGTTATCCGTTATCTGCTAGCCCAGCAGGTTTCTGAAGATCCGAAAAGGGGATCATGATGCAAGCAATTGAATTCTGGTTTGACTTCGTTTCACCCTACGCATATATCGCAGCACAGTCGGTTGAGCAACTGGCTGCACGTTACGGGCGTACAGTGAACTGGCAGCCGGTATTACTTGGCGCGGTATTCCGGGAAACCGGATCAGGTCCCCTGACAATGCGGCCACCGGTGATGGCAAATTATTTTCGTCATGACTTTGAAAGGTCAGCACGGTTTGCGGGACTGAGTCTGCGTTTGCCGGATAATTTCCCCGTCAGTACACACAATACTGCACGTGTGTGTTTGTGGCTGAAGCAGCAGGCGCCGCATCTGACGGGTGAATTTGTTCGCAGAGTAACTTCAGCATATTTTAACGGCGATGTACCGGTGAACGATTCCGCTTGGCTGGCTGATGTGGTCAGCGGGCTGGACTTAGATGGTCAGTCTGCAATCGCTGCCTGCGCTGATCCGCAATGGAAAGATGCTTTGCGTGAACAGTGTGAGACAGCCATTGCACGCGGTATCTTTGGTGCGCCGTGGATCATTGTTGACGGTGAGTCGTTCTGGGGAAATGACCGCTTGCCGCAGGTGGAGCGATGGCTTGCTCAGGGAAGCTTCTGAAGTGAAATATTAACGGAGGAGACGTTCGATGAAAAAAGGCTATAAACAACTGGTAGACGAAGCAACGGCAATGATTCGTACCTACAGTGTGGCGGAAGTACTTGCCCGACTCGATGATCCGAATGTGCAGCTGATTGATGTGCGTGATATCCGTGAACTGGAACGCGAAGGCATGGTGCCGGGTGCCTTTCATGCACCGCGTGGCATGATTGAATTCTGGGTCGATCCTGAATCCCCATATTTCAAACCGGTATTCGGTGAGCAGAAAGAATTTATTTTATTTTGTGCTGCCGGATGGCGCAGTGCTCTGACGACCCGGACTTTGCTGGAAATGGGACTGGAGCATGTTGCCCATATCGAAGGCGGATTCGGTGCATGGAAGGCAGCAGGTGCGCCTGTAGTACAGAAAGAAAGAAAACAATCAGTATGAAGCAAAAAGCAGTAAAGCCGGTGAGCAATGCCTGTCCCTGCGGTTCAGGAAAAACACTGGAAACTTGTTGTGCACCTTATATTCGCGGCGAATTGCTCGCTGCGGATGCAGAAACACTGATGCGCTCGCGTTACACGGCGTATACCCAGAATCAGGAAGCGTATCTGCGTGCCAGCTGGGATGAGCGAACCTGTCCGAAAGAGCAGATTACGCATGAGGAACCGACGCAGTGGCTTGGTCTGGAAGTGCGCAAGCATGTACCCGGCGGAGATGAAGCAACGGTGGAATTTGTGGCGCGTTACAAAATTGCAGGCAAGGCTTACCGCTTGCATGAAATCAGCCGCTTTGTGCGGTATGAAGGACGCTGGTATTACGTAGATGGTCGTTTTCCCGCGAAGTAAGCTTGGCAGGCCAACGGGGGCTGACCTTCCCTGGCCTTAGTAACTGACAGGTGATCCTTGTCAGTCAGACTCAGATAAATACACAGAGACAAAATGGCGATTATCGAATCCAAACTGAATGCACGTTCGGAAGATTTCCGGCTCAACGCAGAAGCTATGCAACGCGTGGTGGATGACCTGAAACAGAAAATTGCAAAAATTGCAGAGGGTGGCGGTGCGGAAGCACGTCAGAAACATCTGAACCGTGGCAAGTTATTGCCACGTGACCGTGTGCAGATGCTGCTGGATCCGGGAACACCGTTTCTGGAATTTTCTCAGCTCGCTGCTTACGGTATGTATCAGGAGAAAAATGGTCAGGATGCTGCACCGTCCGCGGGCGTGATTACCGGCATCGGTCGTGTTGCCGGACAGGAATGTGTAATCGTCTGTAATGATGCTACCGTGAAGGGCGGCACTTATTATCCGATGACCGTGAAAAAGCATCTGCGTGCGCAGGAAATTGCAGAGCAGAATAATTTGCCATGTATTTATCTGGTCGACTCCGGTGGTGCAAATCTGCCGAATCAGGATGACGTTTTCCCGGATCGTGATCACTTCGGGCGTATTTTCTACAATCAGGCAAACATGTCTGCCAAGGGGATACCGCAGATCGCAGTGGTAATGGGCTCATGTACCGCCGGCGGGGCTTATGTACCGGCGATGAGTGATGAGTCCATTATCGTCAAAAATCAGGGAACAATTTTTCTCGGTGGCCCGCCACTGGTGAAAGCGGCAACCGGTGAGGTGGTCAGTGCAGAAGATCTGGGTGGTGGTGATGTACATACCCGCTTGTCCGGTGTTGCGGATCATCTGGCGCAGAACGATACGCACGCTTTATCGCTGGCACGCACCATCGTTTCCAATCTGAATCGTCAGAAACCGCAAACGGTTGTCACCCGTCCGGTGGCAGAACCTTTGTATCCGGCTTCTGAACTATACGGGGTGATTCCGGCAGATACCCGCAAGCCGTTCGATGTACGCGAAGTGATTGCCCGTATTGTTGACGGCTCTCAGTTTGATGAATTTAAAGCGCGCTACGGCACGACGCTGGTTTGTGGCTTTGCACATATCCACGGTATGCCAGTCGGCATTATTGCGAACAACGGTATTCTGTTTTCTGAGTCTGCCCTGAAGGGTACGCACTTTATTGAGCTGTGCTGCCAGCGCAAAATTCCATTGGTGTTCCTGCAGAACATCACGGGCTTTATGGTCGGCCGCAAATACGAAAATGAAGGTATCGCACGTAACGGTGCGAAGATGGTGACTGCAGTGGCAACTGCGAATGTGCCGAAGTTTACGGTGATTATCGGCGGTAGTTTCGGCGCGGGTAATTACGGCATGTGCGGCCGCGCATACTCGCCGCGTTTTATGTGGATGTGGCCGAATGCGCGTATTTCCGTGATGGGTGGTGAGCAGGCTGCCAGCGTGCTGGCAACCGTACGTCGCGATGGTATTGAAGCGAAAGGCGGCAGCTGGAGTGCGGAAGAAGAGGCTGCATTTAAACAACCGATTAAGGATCAGTATGAAGCGCAGGGACATCCGTATTATGCGTCTGCACGCTTGTGGGACGATGGCGTGATTGATCCGGCAGATACACGTATGGTTCTGGGTCTCGGCTTGTCCGCCGCACTGAACGCACCGATTCCGGATGCGCGTTTTGGTATCTTCCGTATGTAATACCTGATCAGGAAAGAACATGACATTTGAAACACTGGAATTGCAGCGCGAAGGCTTTCTGGCGACAGTGACACTGAATCGCCCGGATGTCAGAAATGCATTCAATGAAACCACCATCGCCGAACTGACCGAAGTTTTCCGGTCAATCGACAATGACGCATCGGTCAGGGTGGTCGTGCTGGCGGCGAATGGTCCGGCATTTTGTGCCGGTGCGGACCTGAACTGGATGAAAAAGATGGCGGATTACACCTATGAGGAAAATCTTGCCGATGCAGGTCAGCTGGCAGCAATGCTGAGCGCTATTTACCATTGCAGCAAGCCTGTGATTGCCCGCGTACAGGGTGACTGTTACGCCGGTGGTATGGGGCTGCTGGCAGCCTGTGATATTGCTGTTTCGGCCGATACAGCGAATTTCTGTTTATCAGAAGTGAAGCTTGGCCTGATTCCTGCCACGATTTCTCCGTACGTGATCCGTGCGATGGGTGAGCAGGCTGCACGCCGTTACTTTGTGACCGCAGAGCGGTTCAGTGCGCAGCAGGCCAGTGCCTGTGGTCTGATACACGAACTGGTGTCGCCGGAGTTACTGGACGACAAGATTGCTGAACTGGTGCGCCAGATCAGCGCAAACAGTCCGAATGCTGTCAGACAGGCGAAGCGGCTGGTGCAGACGGTAGCCGGTCAGTCGCTGACACAGGAGCTGGTCGCGGAAACGGTCAAAGGAATCGCTGAAATCCGTGCTTCTGACGAGGGGCGTGAGGGCGTGCGTTCCTTTCTGGAAAAACGCAAACCATTCTGGCTCAGCTGAGCGGGAACTTGTTCACTGAGGGCAGATTTCTGCTCTCAGGCATGGAAAATTGCCGTACATCCTGACAGGCGGCAGTAAATGCAGGCAGCGGTCAGGGATGGCCGGAAAACTCGCATACAATACGGGTCTTGATGAAAAAGGCGGTACCGGTGATCTCAGCAGATGTTCACAGTGCCGCCGGAGGCAGGAAGTCACCTTGAATACACAGCAATCCTGGGTAGCCCGCAGTCTGCAGTCGGTCTGGCACCCTTGTACCCAAATGCAGCATCATGAAAGTATGCCGCTGATTCCGCTCAGTCACGGGCGTGGTCCGTGGCTGTACGACATGGATGGCAAGCGTTATTACGATGCGGTCAGCTCGTGGTGGGTCAATCTGTTTGGTCATGCGAATCCGCGCATCGGTAATGCACTGAAGCAGCAACTGGATCAGTTAGAGCATGCCATGCTGGCTGGCTTCACGCATGAACCTGTCATTCAGTTATCCGAACGATTAGCTGCGCTCACAAACCACCGGCTGGGCCATTGTTTTTATGCCTCAGACGGCGCTTCCGCCACAGAGATTGCACTGAAAATGAGTTTTCATTTCTGGCGTAATCACGGCAACACTGAAAAGCAGGAATTTATCTGTCTGAAAGGCAGTTATCACGGAGAAACCGTTGGTGCTCTGGCAGTCACGGATGTCAGTTTATTCCGTGAGGCCTATGGTCCTATGCTGCAGAGAGCACATGTGATCGCCTCGCCGGATGCGCGTCAGGCAGCGGATGGTGAAACCGCGGTGCAGGTTGCCGAACGGGCGCTGAAGGAGGCGGAAGCGCTGATGCAGCAGCGGGAGGGCCGTATCGCCGCAATCATCGTTGAACCATTGATTCAGTGCGCCACCGGTATGGCGATGTACGATGTTGCCTACTTGCAAGGCTTGCGCCGTTTGTGTGACCAGTATCAGATTCATCTGATCGCCGATGAAATTGCCGTGGGTTGCGGACGGACGGGTACATTTTTCGCCTGCGAACAGGCTGGAATCTGGCCTGATTTTATTACCTTGTCCAAAGGCATCAGCGGCGGGTACTTACCGCTGAGTCTGGTGATGACGACGGATACTGTATATCAGGCATTTTACGATCAGGATATACGGCGCGGTTTTCTGCATTCGCATTCGTACACAGGCAATGCACTGGCATGCCGGGCTGCGCTGGCAACACTGGATATTTTTGAAGAAGATCAGGTTTTGCAGAGCAACGTGCAGAAAGCGCTGGAGTTGTCATCCGCGTTTGCACCGTTCGCGGCCATGCCTGAAGTAAAGCATTTACGTCAGCGTGGGATGATTCTCGCGTTTGATGTGCAGACAACAGCAGAGCAGAGCCGTGATTTTTCCAGACGGTTTTTTACGACAGCATTGCAGCATGAATGTCTGATACGGCCAATCGGCAACACGGTGTATCTGATGCCGCCATATGTGATGAACAGTGAAGAAATTCAGTGGCTGGCCAGTACAACAAAACAGGTTTTACAAGAGGTATTAGAATGAAGCGAGAACAGCAGGCCATAACGGCTGCAGTTCCGGAAACAGCAGGCATGCCCCTGCTGCAGGATTTGCAAGCGCAGTTAAAGGAATTGGATGACAAGCACTTGCTGCGTCAGCGTCGCACGGTGGATCAGGTACGTGGTGCGCATTACAAAACCGATGGCCAGAATTTACTCGGTTTTTGCAGTAACGATTATCTGGGTCTCGCAACCCATCCGGCTGTTGTACAAGCCCTGCAGGAAGGTGCCGCAAAATACGGAGCAGGCAGCGGAGCATCACATCTGATCAGTGGTCACAGCCGTGCGCATGCTGCTCTGGAAGAACAACTGGCAGCATGGATGTCACCCTGTATTGATCAGGCGCGGGCACTGTATTTCTGTACGGGTTATATGGCGAACCTTGCAGTTGTAACTGCACTGAGTGGTAAAGATGCGGCGGTATTTTCTGAAGAGCTGAATCACGCATCGATCATTGATGCAGTGCGTTTGTCGCGCGCAGAAGCCCATATTTTCCGTCATGGTGACCTGACGCAGCTGGAACAGCAATTACAGGCATGTACTCTTCGTAAAAAGTTAGTGGTAACTGACAGTGTGTTCAGCATGGATGGCAATATTGCTGATATTCCTGCCCTGCTGCGTTTGTGCGAGCAATATGATGCATGGTTGCTTGTTGATGATGCCCACGGATTCGGCGTGCTCGGTGAGCACGGGCGCGGTGTGCTGGAACATTTTTCTTTGCGCTCGCCAAATCTGATTTACATGGGGACCTTAGGCAAGGCTGCAGGTGTCGGCGGTGCATTCGTCACCGCACATGAGACCGTAATTGAATGGCTGATTCAGAAAGCCAGACCATATATCTACACTACGGCTGCAGCACCTGCACTGGCCCATGCACTGCAAACCAGTATTGCGCTGATCAGCGGAGATGAAGGAAAGCAGCGGCGTCAGCATTTACGCCAGCTGATCCGTATGTTCAGCAATGGTTTGAATCTGCGTGACTGGAATTTGCTGCCGTCACAGACAGCTATTCAGCCGGTTGTGATCGGTGATAATGCAGCAATGCTGCAAGCTGCTGAAAATTTGCGGAAACAAGGTTACTGGGTTGGGGCAATTCGCCCGCCAACGGTACCTGCCGGCACAGCTCGTTTGCGCGTAACGCTGACTGCTGCGCATCAGGTGTCTGATGTGCATATGCTGGTACAGGCCATGAACCGTATGAATCAGATGGCATATATTGCTCAATGCTTTGCGGAGGTGGCATAAGCATGCGCTGCAATGATTATTTTATTACCGGCACTGATACCGAAATCGGTAAAACCTTTGTCACCAGCGCTTTGCTGCAGGCGTTCAGTCAGCAGGGAATGTCCAGTCTGGGGCTGAAACCGATTGCATCCGGTGCAGAATTGCGCGACGGAATCTGGCACAACGAGGATGTGGACAGCCTGATGCAGGCTTCCAGCGTGAAACGCAGCCAGCAGGAAGTTTGCCCTTATCTGATGCAAACGCCGGCTGCGCCACATATTGTTGCTGCCCGTGAGAATGTCCGGCTTGATCCGCAAGTGATTGTGCAGGCGTATCAGCAGGCAACAATGCATGCAGATGCGGTGATGGTGGAAGGTGTTGGTGGTTTCAATGTGCCGCTGCTTGATGATCTGAGTACAGCCGATCTGGCGCAGCAGTTAGATCTGCCAGTGATTCTGGTGGTCGGGCTGCGTCTGGGTTGTATTAATCATGCATTACTGACTGCGGAAGCCATTGCTGCACGCGGATTGCGTCTGGCGGGCTGGGTTGCCAATACGGTCGATCCGGCCATGCTGTTTCAGCCGGAAAATATTCAAGCATTACAGAAGCGGATAAACGCGCCCATGCTGGGACATATACCGCGTCTGCATGATGCGGTTCCGCAGGTATGGAGTAAAGCCGCCGCCTGTCTGGATCTGAACTTACTGAAGTAAAGGAATTACTATGCAAGCTGAAAATCAACAAACTCTGCACTTTCAGGCTCCGGTACGCCAGATAGAAGCGGAAACCTGGCCGGTCGATGAAGTACTGGCATTGTTCGAGTTGCCATTTACCGACCTGATGCACAAAGCACAGACAACGCATCGTGCGAATTTCCCTGATGGCGATGTGGAGCTGGCAACCTTGCTGTCGATTAAAACCGGCGGCTGTGAAGAAGATTGTGGTTACTGTCCGCAGGCAGCGCGCTATGACACCGGTGTCGAGGCGAAAAAAATTCTGGACGTCCGCGAGGTGCTGGATGCAGCAAAAGCTGCGCGTGAAAACGGTGCAACCCGTTTCTGCATGGGCGCTGCGTGGCGTTCGCCAAAAGACCGCGACATGGAAAAAGTTGAAACCATGGTGCGCGAAGTCAAAGCGCTGGGTCTGGAAACCTGCGCTACGCTGGGTATGCTGAAAGAAGAACAGGCACAGCGTCTGGCGGCAGCCGGTCTGGATTATTACAACCACAATCTGGATACCGCGCCGGAGTTTTACGACAAAGTCATTTCCACCCGTGAATATCAGGATCGTCTGGATACACTCGGTCATGTCCGCAGTGCCGGTTTGAAAGTCTGCTGTGGCGGTATCGTCGGTATGGGAGAAAGCCGCCGTCAGCGCGCAGGTCTGATTTCTCAGCTGGCGAATCTGAATCCGTATCCGGAGTCAGTACCGGTTAATCATCTGGTACAGGTCGAAGGCACGCCATTGCACGGTTTACCGCCGCTGGACCCGCTGGAATTTGTCCGTACGATTGCAGTTGCACGTATCACGATGCCGAAAGCACGTGTTCGTTTGTCTGCAGGCCGTCGTGAGCTCGGTGAAGCGGTACAGGCAATGTGCTTCCTGGCAGGCGCGAATTCCATTTTCTACGGCGATAAATTGCTGACAACGGATAACCCGGAAGCGGAAGATGACCGCGTTCTGCTGGATAAACTGGGTCTGAAAACCCGCAGCAAAGTAGAAAGCAAAGCAGGCAGCTGTAGCTGACGCTGATATCCGCACGCAGAGATCGTGTCCTGACAACCGGGTTGCCGCCGCCACAAGCATGTGCAGCCCTGTTGTGACAGGCAAGAGATAAAGCATTTCTAACCAGATAACGATAAAGAAAGCGAGAGACATGTTTACCAAAATCCTGATCGCCAATCGCGGCGAAATTGCCTGCCGTGTAGCCGCCACTGCGCGCCGTATGGGTATCCGTACGGTTGCTGTGTATTCAGAAGCAGATGCCGGTGCGAAGCACGTTGCTGTTTGTGATGAAGCAGTGCTGATTGGCCCTGCTGCAGCGAAAGAAAGCTATCTGCGTGCAGAAAAGCTGATCGAAGTAGCACTGGCTACCGGCGCGCAGGCAATTCATCCGGGTTATGGTTTCCTGTCTGAAAACGCTGAATTTGCCAAAGCCTGTGCTGACAAGGGTCTGGTATTTATCGGCCCGCCTGCCAGCGCAATTGATGCGATGGGCAGTAAGTCTGCCGCGAAAGCATTGATGGAAAAAGCGAATGTGCCACTGGTTCCCGGTTATCACGGTGACCAGCAGGATACGGCATTCCTGAATGCGCAGGCTGATGCAATCGGTTATCCGGTATTACTGAAAGCCAGTGCAGGCGGCGGCGGTAAAGGTATGCGCGTTGTTGAAAAATCTGCAGATTTTGCGGATGCGTTGGCATCCTGTAAACGCGAAGCGATTAATTCCTTCGGTGACGATAAAGTACTGGTGGAAAAATATCTGCAACGCCCGCGCCATATTGAGATTCAGGTATTCGCAGATACCCATGGCAATTGCGTGTATCTGTTTGAGCGCGATTGCTCGGTACAGCGCCGCCATCAGAAAGTGATTGAAGAAGCACCTGCACCAGGTATGACGGCGGAGCGTCGTCAGGCGATGGGTGAGGCTGCGGTGGCTGCTGCAGGTGCCGTTGGCTATGTCGGCGCGGGAACGGTGGAATTTATTGCCAATCAGGATGGCAGTTTTTATTTCATGGAAATGAATACCCGTCTGCAGGTGGAGCATCCGGTGACCGAAATGATTACCGGCACAGATCTGGTGGAATGGCAGTTGCGCGTTGCTGCTGGTGAGAAACTGCCGGCGCAGCAGACAGACTTGCAAATCAATGGCCACGCGATTGAAGCGCGTATTTACGCAGAGAATCCGGAGAAAGGCTTCCTGCCGTCCATCGGCAAACTGCGTTATCTGCGTACTCCGCAGTCCGTGGAATTCAGTCTGGGTCACGGTACCGAGCCTGCCGCTTTCCGGATTGACAGCGGTGTGCGTGAAGGCGACACGATTTCGCCATTCTATGATCCGATGATCGCCAAAATGATCGTCTGGGGTAAAGACCGTACTGAAGCACTGGCACGTATGCGTCAGGCGCTGGCGCAATACCGTATTGTCGGTCTGCATACCAATATCGCTTTCCTGTCGCGTCTGATGCACTCAGACCCGTTTTCACACGCTGATCTGGATACCGGTCTGATCGAACGTCACCATGACAGTCTGTTCCCTGCGGTTGTACCGCCATCCGCATCAGTGCTGGCGCTGGCAGTCGCAGGATTGCTGCTGAGCGAACAGCAGGCAGGCAGCGATCCGTGGCAAAGCAGCCATGGCTGGCGTATGAATTTACCGCTGATCCGTGAGCTGCGCTTCAGCGAAGAAGAACAGCAGATTGCGCTCAGCCTGCAATACAGTGCCGGTTCATATCAATTGCAGATTGCCGGTGTCAGTCACACGATGCAAATTCGTCAGTCTGCAGGCAATCAGATTCAGCTGAGTCTGGATGAACTCACCCTGAGTGGTGAAGTCATCTGGGATGGTGAAAAAGTGCATGTTTTCGCAGCGGGACAGCACACTGAGCTGCATTATCATGATCCGCTCGCGCATGCTGGCGATGCCGAAGCTGAAGGTGGTCGTCTGACTGCACCTATGCCGGGCAAAATTGTCGCTGTGATGACTGAAAAAGGCCGTGCCGTCAAAAAAGGCGAAGCACTGCTGATTATGGAGGCCATGAAAATGGAGCACACGATCTCTGCGCCACACGACGGTGAAATCGCCGAGATTCTCTACGCCGTTGGTGATCAGGTCAGTGAGGGCGCGCAACTGCTGGCATTTGCACAGTCAAATTAAATCAGGAAAACCGGTTGTGCAGGCAGCCGGTGAAGAAAGGAAACAAAGCATGACCTTGTTATCAGTGAATATTAATAAAGTGGCGCTGATCCGTAATTCGCGCGGACGCAACTATCCGGATGTGGCGGCATTTGCTGCGCGTTGTCTGGATCTGGGCGCAGCAGGGATCACGCTGCATCCGCGTCCTGATCAGCGTCATGCACGTTACAGCGATGTTGAAACGCTGGGCGCTTTATGTCAGGCACGCGGTGCGGAACTAAATGTAGAAGGTTATCCCACCCGTGAATTTATGGATGTGGTGATCGCAGCCCGTCCGGCACAATGTACGCTGGTACCAGATGAACCCGGTCAGCTGACTTCCGATCATGGCTGGGATTTGCGTCGTCACGAAAAACAATTGCGAGAAGTGATTGCAGAACTCAGCGCACACGGTATCCGCAGCAGCCTGTTTGTTGATTACGATAATGCGGATATCCCGTTTGCGCGTGAACTCGGAGCAGACCGTGTTGAACTGTATACCGAACCATACGCAGAAACCTATGGTCAGCCTGAAAATGCGGCCATCTGGCAGGGCTTTGCGGACGCTGCAAAGCTGGCACAGGATGCCGGGCTGGGTGTGAATGCAGGTCACGATCTGAATCTGGAAAATCTCGGACGTTTCCTGCAGATTCCGGGCATTCTGGAAGTTTCCATCGGTCATGCAATTGTGGTCGAATGTCTGGAAATGGGCGTGCAGCAAGTGATGCAGGCCTATCAGAATATTATCCATCAAACAGCCTGACGCAGATCGGGTGCAGATACGGAGAACGGTATGACAAGCAAACTGCCTGAGTATGTCAAAGTTGTCGAAGTCGGGCCGCGCGATGGCTTGCAGAATGAAAAAGAAGCAATTCCCGCCGAAGTCAAAATTGAGCTGGTGAACCGGTTGAGTAGCGCCGGATTTGCCAACATTGAAGCCGCATCTTTTGTATCGCCGAAATGGGTACCGCAGATGGCAACGTCGGCAGAAGTGATGGCCGGGATTACGCGCCGCGAAGGCACGATTTATTCTGCGCTGACACCGAATATGAAGGGCTTTGAAGCCGCACTGGCTGCCGGTGCTGCCGAAGTGGTGATTTTCAGTTCTGCATCTGAAGCGTTTGCACAAAAGAATATTAATTGTTCGATCGAGGAGTCGATCGCGCGTTTTCAGGATGTGGCCGCTGCTGCCAAAGCAAATGGCATTCGTTTGCGCGGCAGTATCAGTTGTTCTTTCGGTTGTCCGTATCAGGGCGCGGTAGAACCAGCTGCGGTGGCAGATGTGGTGCGTCGTATGCGCGATCTTGGCTGCGATGAAATTGATATTGCCGACACCATCGGTACCGGTACTGCACGTCATGTTCAGCAAGTGATGCAGACGGTGGCGTCCGAATTTCCGCTGACGCAAATCGCCGGTCATTTCCATGACACTTACGGACAGGCACTGGCGAATATTTACGCCAGTCTGGAAACCGGTGTCGCGATCTTCCATTCCAGCGTTGCAGGTCTGGGTGGCTGTCCATATGCGAAAGGGGCGACCGGTAACGTGGCAACGGAAGATGTGCTGTATCTGCTGCACGGGCTGGGCATACGCACTGGCATCGATCTGGATCAGGTGGTGGATGCCGGGCAATTTATTTCTGCGCATCTTGGCCGTCCTGCTGCCAGCCGCGCAGGCAATGCACTGGCCGCGAAGCGTCGTACTGCCTGATCGATTGCTTGCTAGTCACCGCTCCATTTGCGGATTTGACGGATGATCCAGTCCGGATCATCCAGCGGAAGATCATGTCCGGCATCCGGATGCACAGCGCAGCTGGCTTTCCAGTGCTGCGCCAGACTCAGGCTGCAGCCGGGATCAACCAGCCGGTCTTTTGCGCCTGCGAGTATCAGTAAAGGGACTGCCGGTGTTTGTCGCGGTGCATGAAAGCGAATAGCCGCACCCAGCTGACGCAGTGCGTTTTTACGGGTCACCGGATATTCCTGTGCGTAGCTGCTGAAGCGATCCAGTACAGCGGGATTTTGCTGATGATGCTGACTGGTCAGGCTCAGCAACAAACGTTCTCTTTGCGCCGGCTGACGTTGCCAAAGCTGAGCCAGCAAGGCGGGATAATTTTCAGGCTTCAGCCGCCGGTAAAACGGATGATAACCAGCGAGGCTGGTATTAATCAGTACCAGTCTGCGCACTTCGTGCGGATAACGGCTGATCCAGTCGGTGGCCACCATGCCACCCAGCGAGATCGCAATCACACTGACCGGTTGCTGATCGGCATTTTCGCGTTTCAGTTCTTCTCTGAGAAAGTCTGTCATGGCGCTGATGCGGGTCGGACTGGTTTCCTGCCAGCGGCTGCCATTGCCCGGGAAATCCGGTGTCAGTATTCTTTCCTCCGTATAGGCGGCAGCCAGTCTTGCGGGAAAATCTTCCCAGTGCCTTTGTTCACGCATCAGTCCGCGCAATAAAACCCAGGTCATCGCCTTAGCTCCGTTCAGGGGTTGAACCAGCGGCGTACCGCCTGTTCCTGCATACGCAGCCGTCGCGGGCCGCTGACTTGCCAGCTCTGATAACCGCAAGTAGCACGCATCAGAAAATCCAGCCATGAAGTATGACGCCTTAATACACGGTGCAGCCGGTGTTCCGCCACCGGATTAAACATGCCCAGCCTCGAAAATAACTGGCGCGGATTTTTTTTGACCCACAGCCACGAGCCCATTTCCAGCGTCAGTGGCAGAAAACAATGCTGCGGCTGTTGCAGCGCTTCCAGATATAAATAATCCCAGATATCGCCGTGCGTGCGGTATTGCAGGCTTTGCGGCTCAAACAGATAGCGATGGCTGGGGTGGGTCTGTTCAAATAATTCTTCCAGCGCGATGACTTCCGCCAGATGCGGAATCGGATCCGCCGTATGTGCCAGCGGAAACCAGACACGGTCGCGCAGCCCGAAGCCGGAGTGGCAATCGACCGCCAGACTGAACGGACGTCCCATTAGTTCCTGCCGTACAGTTTCTGCCAGCACCAGATTTTCCGCTTCCATCTCCTGACCGGCGGGACCGCGATACCACGGCAACAGATTACTGACACGATGCCCGCCCAGCAGCAACGGTACTTTTTCCCGCGCTTCGACAGGCGAATTTCGCATCAGATCAACGCCGTTCGGATTGGCACGTGTCCCCAGCCACATACCACCCGGATTGATCAGCGGAATAAACACGATACGGATATGTTCCAGCATGTGCTGCAGACTCACATCCCAGCGCAAACGCGATAAAGTGCCGCGCAGAAATGCCAGTAATACTTGCGTACCGATGCGTTCCAGCCCGTGTATGCCGCCAAAAAAGCCAATTGCAGGCAGTGAAGGATCAGGATTGCCGAGCGCAATCTTGTACACCGGAAAGCGTTTATGTCTGGTTACTACATGACAAAGAACACTGATATCAGCATGGTGTCCTGACTGATGCAGGATGGTTTCCAGTTCGCGTAATTCGGGCAGTGATGGCATAAGCGAAGGGAGTAACAAAGAAATCAGTACTGTGCCGCGGGTTACCGGGGTATCCGGTATTTGCATCCGCCTGCCATGCAAGTGCGCCGCAATGGCGCAGCCGGAGGATGACCATTGTGGCATTAATGCAGGTCTTTGTTCCGTTTTGTTGTCTCTTTGCCTCATGTTTGTGCAGCGCTGCAAGAAAAAAATGCAGCCGCAGCATCCTGCTACTGACATTTGCTGGCATCGTGTTTGCTTTCCTTCAGCTTAACTTTTTTGGATAAGACATGTGACTCAGGAAGGCAGGCTTTGCAGAACTTGTGCGTCATCTGCATCCTGAGAGAGATTTTGACGGAGAACAGAAATGAATGCTGATGCTTGTATGGCGAACGCTGATAGCGGTAGTTCAGTGGCTTTACCTATCACGCTGCACGAATTGCGTGCAGCGGAAATGCCACCGTATATCCCGCAACTGATTCAACTGCTGACCGACTGTGTCGGTCATGGTGCTTCAGTCGGTTTTATGGCAGACCTCACGCCGGAAAAGACGGCTGCATTCTGGCAGAAAGTACAAAGCAGTGTCGCAGCCGGTGAGCGCAGGCTGTTTGTGGCACTGGATACGCAGCAAATGCTGACAGGCGCTGTGCAACTGATCACCGACATGCCTGACAATCAGCCGCACCGTGCTGAAATTGCGAAGCTGCTGGTGTTCAGTCATCAGCGCAGAAAAGGTATTGCACGGGCGCTGATGCTGCATGCGCAGCGCGAAGCACGGGCGGCCGGAAAAAGCTTACTGGTGCTGGATACAGAAACCGGCAGTGCTGCCGAAGCACTGTACCGCAATCTGGGCTGGCAAGTTGCAGGACACATTCCCGGATACGCCCGCCTGCCGTCCGGCCCGCTGGCGGGAACCAGTATTTTTTATCTGCCACTCATGGCCTTACCTTCCGCCGCCATCCGGTAAATCTGCGCTGCGATTACCGTCCTCATTCTGATCCGCTCTGCATACAATGCGCAGCATGTTTGAAACGCCTGTGCAGGCATCTTTGAGGAGAGAAGAATGGCAATGGATGTGGTGGACTATCGTGTGTATGGCGATGATATGCAGTTTGTGGAAATCGAACTGGATCCGGGCGAAGCGGCCATCGGTGAAGCCGGTACGATGTTCTACATGGAAGACGGCATCCAGATGGAAACCATTTTCGGCGATGGTTCCGCCAGCCAGACCGGCATCTTCGGCAAGCTGCTGGGCGCAGGTAAGCGTCTGGTGACCGGCGAAAGCCTGTTCACTACGATGTACAGCAATCAGGACAGTTTCACCAAGCGCCGTGTGGCTTTCGGTGCTAACTATCCGGGTAAGATCGTACCGATGGATTTGTCGCAGCTTGGCGGCACACTGATGTGTCAGAAAGAAGCTTTCCTGTGTGCGGCACGCGGCGTTTCGCTCGGTATCGGATTCCAGCGCAAACTGGGCGCCGGTTTCTTCGGCGGTGAAGGTTTCATTTTGCAAAAGCTGGAAGGCGATGGCATGGCCTTCATCCACGCCGGCGGCACCATCATTGAGAAAACCCTGCAACCGGGTCAGGTTCTGCGTGTCGATACCGGCTGCGTCGCTGCGTTCACACCGGATGTGGATTTTGATATTCAGTTCGTCGGCGGCATTAAAACAGCTTTGTTCGGCGGTGAAGGCATATTCTTTGCCACGCTGCGCGGTCCCGGCAAGGTCTGGCTGCAATCGCTGCCGTTCTCGCGTCTGGCGAATCAGGTTGTCAGCACTGCCATGGGCGGCAGCAAGTCTGAACAGGGTTCTGTGCTGGGCAGCTTCGGCAATATGTTTGAAAAAGACTGAGTTCTCTGTCGTACTGCTTCATCTCCCTTTTCACCGCCGTCATTACGGCGGTTTTTTTGTTGTATGCAGCGCAAAGCACCGGCAGATGCATGCCGGTCATCTGTGAATAACGGTAAGCTTAAAGCTTGCCCGAATTCTCAGTCCGGTATGGATACTCTGATCATTGATCAGGCAATGGCTTTTGTGCGGCGCCTGAAAGATAAAAATCACGATGAAGTTCCTGAATGGCAGGACTATCAGGAACTGGTCAAAGCACATTTACCGAATCCGTTTAACCTGCGTTTCAAAATGCCGCAGGAATACTATTACGCCTGGTTGCGCGGCAAAGGGCTGAATCATCAGGAATGCCTGATACGTATGGGTTTAATCAGCGACACCGAACCCGGAGAGTCCGGCAGGAAGCCATTCTGGAAGTTCTGGGTCTGAGCTTTCAGGACTGTGCCACCTGTATGGACTGCGCACGATTTTCCTGAACGTATTTCATCAGTACCGCTTGAATATTCTCTGACGAACACTATCTGCATAACAGGCAGCGGTGCATTTCTTCCTTTCGCACCTAGCTTTCACTCCCCAGCCATCATCGCCAGCGGGCCATTTTTTCCGGCCATGCTCGCCGGTTTTTTTGATGGAGTTATGCATGCAAACACCCGATCATACGGCCGCTCTGGCCGGAATTAATCAGAAAATTCTCAGTGAGGGCGAGCAATTGCCTTTGGTTAAGCTGAAAGATGGCAGTCAGGTGCAAACCGGAACCGTCGCGACCATGCTTGTCAATATTTCGCTTTATAACAATGGGCAGCGCGGGCAGGTCGAAGAAGAATTGCGCCTTTCTGTGCCGACGCTGATCAAAGTCGGTTTGTTCGATCTGTTCCCGCCGCAGGACTGGATCGCCGGTGATAATCCGGGCCGCCGCTACGTTGGAATGATCGCGCAAGCCTTGCAGACAGAAAACACGACAGGCAGCGCCGCCTGATCACGACAGCCCGGTCCCCTGAATAGCGGCGCTGCGGACTATCCGTATTGTGCAAAAATCGTCATTTACATTTTCCGGACGACCAGAGTTTCTGCCGACGACCGCCGGATCGCTGTGCTGAACACCGCATTCAGGGCAAAAACGGGCTGAAAAACGGCCTGAAACAGATCAGAGACAGCCTTATCAACAGGCAGACTGCGAACCAGCTGCCGGACGACAGGCAGCGAATGCAGCGGGTTAGCGGATTTTAGGAGAGGATGCGGACTGCAGGTGCACAAACCTGCAGCCGCATGAAGTGCTTATTCGTCGCAGCAAATCTGCTCAGAAGTGCGGGAACGGTAATCCTGAATAAAGCTGTCAAAGTCACCACTCTGCTGTTGCTCGATGGTGCTTTGTTCCTGCAGGGATTGCTGTGCTGCCGCAGTAAAGCCTTGTGTCTGTTCCGTTGATAAAGGGCGGTCGCGGAATTGTTGTGCCAGTTGCTGACTTTGCGCCAGACCAAAGCCTACATAGGAGTTGCCGTGTTCCGTGATGGCCTGCAGCACCTGTGCGGACGGCGTAAGTTCAGGATTAACCAGACGCGCTTTCTGCACCGCCAGACTGTCACGATGTGCACTGCCGCCATGCTGCTGGTCGAGCAAGGCCGCTACCGGCTCCATCGCAGCGATCAGATCCAGTCCCCATGCCTGCAGGCTGATTTGCTGTTCGCCGCGCTGTAACATCAAGCCCGGGCGACGGCCTTCACGCACGGTGGCACTGAAGTTGGCCTGATTGATATTGCCTTCGGCTTCGCTGGTCAGCGGGCTGTCCTGCAAGGCGCAGTAGGTCAGGAACACATCGAGGAAACGCGCGGTTTCCAGGCTGATGCCGAGCGGATCAAACGGATTCACATCCATACAACGCACTTCGATGTACTGCACACCGCGCGCACACAAGGCTTCCACGGCGCGTTCGCCGCTGCGTATCACTTGTTTAGGACGAATCGTCGCGTAAAACTCATTTTCGATCTGCAGCACATTGGTATTGATCTGTACCCATTCGCCATCTTTGCGCGTGCCGATCGCTTCATACGGCGGATACGGTTTGCGTACCGCTTTGGACAGGCTGCGCATGTATTCCAGCAGCGTGTTATACGGCGGCACCAGCCCATCCTGCGCATTATTCTGATAACCGAGATCGCTCATGCGCAGGCTGGTCGCATACGGCAGATACAGCGTATCGTCCGACAGCGTTTCCAGCGTATGCGGCGCGCCGCGCAGGAAGCTGCGCGGAATTGCCGGCGAAGCGCCGAACAGATACATCAGCAGCCAGCTGGTGCGGTGGAAATTGCGAATCAGGGCGACATAGCTTTCTGATTGCAGATACTGTGCGTCACCGCGCCGTCCTTCGGCTTTGCTGATGATTTTCCAGACGTCCGGCGACAGCGAAAAATTGTAGTGAATACCGGCAATGCATTGCATGGTTTTGCCGTAACGCAATGCCAGACCGCGCCGGTACACATGCTTGATCATGCCGATGTGGGATGTTCCATACCACGCAATCGGAATCGCTTCTTCCGACGGCAGTTCGCCGGGCATGGACTGGCTCCACAGCATTTCCTCGCCCAGATTAGCGTGTACAAAACGGTGAATCTGATCGAGTCGCTCCAGCACTGCAGAAATATCCGGCAACGCCGGCGTAATGAATTCCAGCAAGGCTTCCGCGTAATCGGTGGTGATTTCAGGATGGGTCAGCGTTGCGCCCAGTGCCACAGGATGCGGGCGCAACGAGAGCGCACCATCATCCTGACGGACGCGCAGTGTTTCGCGCTCAATGCCACGCAAGCCATCGCCTAAAACATGCAGATGTTCAGGCTGGCTCAGCAGGGCAAGACGTTCAGTTAATAATTTGCTCACGTTGTTCCTTTTTTATGCTGTTTGTGCCACGAAACGTCTAAGCATAGCCGAAATTTAAAATCTGCATCGGGAGCAGGGCATTTTGCCATGTTGCAGATCATGAAGTGGCGGAGGAAAAATGCTTATCTTCCCCCGTTATTATGTCGTGTACATGTCAATCCAGGTTCACAGCGACAGCAGGTTGTATTTCTGCATCAGGTTATTGCCTCTTTTTTTTGCCGCATGCCTGTTTGTGAAAACAGCACAAATAAAAATTTAACTGTGCAAAATGAAACATTAAAGGAACCAAACTGCATCAGATGCAGACAAATCAGCATGCAAAGCTCATATGATGTGGCGACACGCCTGATTTCACAGGTGGCGATGCAATGATGATGCCTTACGGCGATTTCTGATCGGATTCTGACATGCAAATTTTTACGAAAAAGCGGGTAATTGTGGCAGCAGTGCTGCTGGCACTGGGCGGCGGTGCGGTGATGATGATGAAACCGTCCGCTGATAAAACCAAAGAACAGTTACCCCGTTACCGCACGGCAGTGGTGGATACAGGAAACCTGACCCAGACGGTCACTGCCAGCGGCACGCTGAATCCGGTGGCGCTGGTCAACGTCGGTTCGCAGGTTTCCGGTCAGGTTTCCGAGCTGAATGCGGACTTCAATGACCGTGTTAAAAAAGGACAGGTCTTGCTGAAACTGGACCCGACCATTTTCAATGCACAGGTGAAACAGGCGGAGGCCAGTCTGGCATCTGCAGAAGCGAACCGTCGTCTGGCGCAGGCCAATCTGGAACGTAACCAGCGTTTGCAGGCACAGAATTTTGTCTCTGGTTCCGCCATGGATCAGAGTAAGCGTGAACTGGAAGTAGCAGATGCCAATATCAAAGTCGCGCGTGCGCAGCTGGATAATGCGGTGGCGAATCTGAATAACAGCGTGATCCGCTCGCCGATTGACGGCGTGATCATCAAACGGACAATTGATATCGGCCAGACCGTAGCAGCCGCTTTCCAGACCCCGAATCTGTTCCAGATCGCGCGTGATCTGACCAAAATGCAGATCGATACCAATGTCTCCGAGGCCGATGTCGGTGCGCTGCGCGATGGCCTGCCAGCCCGTTTTGTCGTCGATGCCTATCCTGACCGCGAGTTTGAAGCCACGCTGCGCCAGTTCCGTCTGGCGGCCAACGTGCAGCAAAACGTGGTCACGTATAACGTGGTGCTGGATGTTGATAATAAAGATGAATTGCTGAAACCGGGCATGACCGCACAGGTGCGGGTAGTGGTTGGTCAGCGTCAGAATGTGTTGCGGATTCCGACGGCTGCACTGCGTTTCAAGCTTAGCGATGAAGAGCAGGCCAAAGAAAACAAACGTAAAGAAGCATCTGCCAGCGCTTCCGCTTCGGCGAATGCAGCTGCTGCCAGTGCCAGTAAAACGGCAGCGAACGATAACGATGATGACATTGGATTCCGTTCGCGCCGTGATCAGACCCGTACTTTTAAAGTATATAAATTAGATGATAAGAATCAGGCAGTGCCGGTCGATATTCAGATCGGACTGTCGAATTTCCGTTTCACTGAAGTGCTGAAAGGCGATCTGAAAGCCGGTGATAAAGTGATTATCCGTTCTGCCGCTAAAAACGGGGAAAACGGATGAGCACCGACCTGATCACGATCCGTGATATCCGGAAAAGTTATTTTTCCGGCGGTATAGAAACGCCGGTGTTGCATGGCCTGAATATCCGGATTCCGCACGGTGATTTTGTCGCGGTAATGGGACAGTCCGGTTCCGGTAAATCCACACTGATGAATATTCTCGGTTGTCTGGATCAGGCCAGTTCCGGCGTGTATCTGCTGAATGGCAATGACACGCTGACCTTATCGCGTGCTGAACTGGCCAGAGTGCGGAATCAGACCATAGGCTTTGTGTTCCAGAGCTTTAACCTGATCAAACGGATGAGCATCGCGGAAAACGTAGCGCTGCCGCTGATTTACGCTGGTACCGGACGCGACAAAGCACGCAAAAAAGCCTTACAGGAACTGGAGCGCGTGGGGCTGGCGGAGTTTGCAAAACGGATGCCGAATCAATTATCCGGCGGTCAGCAGCAGCGTGTGGCGATCGCGCGTGCGCTGGTGGCAGATCCGCCGCTGATTCTGGCGGATGAACCGACCGGTAATCTGGATACCCGCACCAGCGTGGACATCATGCAATCGTTCCAGCAGTTAAACAAAGAGCGCGGCATCACGATTGTGCTGGTCACGCATGAACCGGATATTGCGGCGTATGCCAGAAGGCTGGTGCGTCTGAAAGATGGTCTGGTGTTATACGATGGCCCGGCAGCAGAAGGTTTGCGCCAGCTGGCGACTGCGCATTTGACGGAGGAAGTATGAATCTGATGCAAGTCATGGTGGAAGCATTCCGTGCCATGAATGCGAACCGCCTGCGCACGGCACTGACCATGCTCGGCATTATTATCGGGATTACCTCGGTGGTGCTGATGCTGGCAGTCGGTGACAGTGCGAAGAAATTTATTTCCAAAGAACTGGAAGTGCTGGGCAGTAATCTGATGATTGTGTCACCGGGTGCGAACCGTACGCAGGGCGTACGTGCCCGCAGCGGTACGGCACCGTCGTTATCGATAGAAGATGCGGAAGCGCTGAATGACTTACCCAGCTTAAACGGCGCTGCCGCCGCGCTGCAGGGCTTTTTTCAGATCACTGCAGGTAACGACAATTCGAATAACGCAGTACTCGGTATTACGCCGGAAATGTTCACAGTGCGTAACTGGAAAGTTGCGCAGGGTGCGGCATTCAGCGATTCGGACATCCGCTCTGCGTCACGCATTGTGGTAATCGGTAAAAAAGTCGCGGAACAGTTTTTTTATAAAAGCGAGCCGGTCGGTCAGTATCTGCGGATTGATAACGTGCCGTTTCAGGTCAGCGGTGTACTGGAAGGCGAAGGCCGTTCTTTCGACGGTGGTGATGTCGGTGACATGGTGCTGGTGCCGATCACGACAGCGCGTGCCACACTGATCCGCAGCCCGTTTCCGCGCAATGTGCATTATCTGATTGCGCAGGGTAAGAGCGATAAGCAAATGGCGGACGCGCAGGAAGATATCAAGGAAATGCTGCGCGACCGCCACCGTATCCGTGGTGAACAGGAAGATGATTTCCGTATCGATAATCTGGCCTCGATTGCCGAAGCCGGTGCCAAAATCAGTACCGGTCTGGCGGCCTTACTTGGCGCCATCGGTGCGATTTCGCTGATTGTGGGCGGAATCGGGATTATGAATATTATGCTGGTGTCGGTCACCGAGCGTACCCGCGAAATCGGTATCCGCATGGCGATCGGTGCGCGGCCGCGTGATGTGCTGCTGCAATTTCTGACCGAAGCCGTGGTGATTTGTCTGGTCGGTGGCATGATCGGTGTGTTGCTGGCCAGTCTGGGTGCTGCCGGCATTACAGCAACCGGCAAAATCACGGTCGATATCGGCTGGGATGCGGTGCTGATTGCCTGCGCATTCTCCAGCTTCGTCGGTATCTTCTTCGGTTTTTATCCGGCACGCCGCGCGGCATCCTTATTGCCGGTGGATTGTCTGCGCTACGAATAAAGCTGCCTTGCGGTAAAACGCAGGCAAACAAAAAGCCGGTCAGTGTTCGCTGACCGGCTTTTTTTATGAAGTTGATTCGCGCGCTGTAACGTGCAGCGGGGATCAGCCCGGGCTTTGGTACACGATGCTGTCCAGTTCAGCGATGCCATACACTTCCTGATTGCTCAGGAAGTCGTCAAATGCGCTGACGCGGCTGACGCGGTTGCCTTCGCGGAAGACGATTTGCAGGCCGTCTTCTTCATTCCAGTCGCAATCGCATTCCAGTACCAGATACACGCCCTGTTCTGCATCGCTGCGGCGGCGTACCAGAATTTCCGCGCCGAATTCCAGATGATCCCAGAGCTGTGCTGCGTGCTGGATCTCAGGGCAGTCACGTTTTTCCGATTTCGCCAGTTTGGCGCAATCCAGATAGTAGTAATAAATATGCTGTTGTGCAGCCCGCAGCATGTCTGGTCCTGCGCTCAGAAAGCGCCGGACGGCTTCATGAAATTCTTCCGGATGCGCATCGTCCTCATAGCCTTCGAGCAAAAATTCGCATTCCAGACCGTCCAGTGCCGGTACCGCCACCGGTGCGCTGACCAGCCAGTCGTAATCCGCATCATGGCTGAGTGTGCCAAGCAGAGGGAATTCCATCATCCGTTTCCTTTCAGTGAAGGCGCGCATTCTACCTGATCAGGCAGATCCGGTGTCATGTGGCGCGGGTTCAGACAGGTTCAGGTCAAACAATTTCAGATGATCGAGGTGGCGGTAGCAATAGGCTTCCTGCGCACTCAGGCCATGCAGCAGGATGGTTTCCTGACTGCGCAGCAATTGCTGATTGATCAGCATGCGCATTTTGGCAATCAGATCCGCATTGTGTAGCAGGACGCCCAGACTGGAAACGGTGGTTTGTTCGCTGCCCGGAATCTGTTCACGCAGTGCGGTAATCACATCGTCCGGTAAGTCCCATTCGGTGGCGATACGGGTACTGAGCGTGTTTGCCACCACTTGCAGCAGCAGGCAGAAACTCAGGCTGAAAGGCACGGACGGATCGCGGACTTCCTGATCCAGTACACGGAACACGGTAATCAGGCCAATCTGATGCAGCAGGCCGGCCAGAAATGCGTGGAAAGGTGCGGTGTCATCATCATGGCTGCTCAGTGCGTGGCAGGCCAGACCGCATTTTTCGGATTGTGCCCAGATCACCGGTGCTGCGCGGCGGCTGTAAGGGCCTTGCTGCAGATTCAGAATCGGGCGGAATGCGACTTTGGCAATCACATAGCGCAAGCCTTCTTCGCCCAGCATCAGTACAGCGGCATCGAGGCTGGTGATTTTCTGTACATGGTGATGCAGTACATTATTCACTGCCAGCAGCACTTCGCCCACCAGCGCCGGATCACGCATGATCAGTCTGGTCAGCTGGCTGACCGAGGCATGCTCCTGTTTCAGCGTGGATAGCAGCGGCGGAATAATGCCCGGCATACGCGGTACCAGTGTTTGCTGGTGCAGTTCGGCATTCAGTAAATCGTACAGACTGTCGGTCAGCTCCTGCTCCTGCGGATGCGGCTGGCGCGCAGGCGGGAAACCCAGCAGCCATTCGTAAAACAAAGGATCAACCGGTGCCCGCGGATACCAGTGCTGAAACGGTGCAGCAGGCAGCGTGGTGCGTGCCGGTGCAGGGGTGCTTACCGGTGCTGCATCCGCTTCCTGGGTCATTTTCTGAAATTCTTCAAACCGGTACAGCGGAGCGGTATGCGGTGCGACTGCCGTATCGTCGGCAAAAGAGTCGCCTTCCGGCATCACAGGTGGCGGGTTATGATGGCCGGAAAAGTATCGATGGAAGAACCGCTCAAACAGAGATGCCACAAACAACCTTTACATTCGGTTACACATAAACTAAGCATAGCAGCTTTGCCATGACAGGGGTATGTCAGTACGGCAACAGAACCATGCAGAATAACAACAGGAGATGAGATGCAACAAATTGTGATCACCGGCGGTGGTGCAATCGGGGCGGCCATTGCGTATTTTCTGGCACAGCACTACGGCGCACAGTGGAAAATCACAGTACTGGAACGCGATCCGGCCTACACCTGCGCCTCATCGGCCTTATCTGCCAGTTCGATTCGTCAGCAGTTCAGCCAGCCGCTGAATATGGCAATGTCGGCCTTTGGCTGGGATTTTCTCAGCAATGCCGCGCAAACGCTGGCAACGCCGCAGCACAGTGTTGATCTGCAATTATGTGAACGCGGCTATTTGTATCTGGCCAGCGCTGCCGGTGCCGATACCCTGCGCCGTCTGCATGCACGCCAGACGGCGCATGGTGCGCAGGTCAGCCTGCTGTCGCCGGAAGCCTTGCAGCAGCGTTTTCCGTGGCTGGCGACAGCTGATCTGGCGCTGGCTTCACTGGGAATGGCACGCGAAGGCTGGTTTGACGGCTATGCGCTGCTGATGGCATTACGCAACAAAGCGCGGGCGCTCGGCGTGCGCTTTGTGCAGGCAGAGGCCAGCGGCTGGCAGGTACAGAACGGTAAAGTGATCGCCGTCACATTGCAGGACGGGCAAAGCCTGCCCTGTGATGTGGCGGTGAATGCAGCCGGTGCATGGTCAGCCCGCCTGCATGACCCGTCCGGCTTTGTACTGCCGGTGGAAGCGCGCCGCCGTACCGTGTTTGTGCTGTCCAGTCCCGCCAGCACGCCTGACTGCCCGCTGCTGATCGACCCCAGTGGTCTGTGGCTGCGGCCGGAAGGCAAATACTGGATTGCCGGTATGCCGCCGCAAGCGGATTTACCGGATTTGCCGCTGGAACCGGACCATGCACAGTTTCAAACCCTGTGGGAAACGCTGGCGGCCCGCATTCCGGCGATGGAAGCGCTGCGCGTGCAGCGCGCATGGGCTGGTTATTACGAAATGAACACCCACGACCACAATGCGATTATCGGCCCGCATCCTGCATATCCGAATTTGTGGATCGCCACCGGCTTCAGCGGCCACGGCCTGCAACAAGCCCCCGCCGCCGGCCGCGCCAGTGCCGAATACCTGAGCACCGGCCATTTTCAGACACTGGATCTGTCCCCGCTGTCCCCGCAACGCATCGTGGACGGTATCCGCTTCACCGAAGAATGCGTGATTTAAGCCCGAAAATGCCATTCTGAGGCCAAAAAATACCCCCGGGGGTATTTTTAAAAGCCCAGTGTTTATGCCGACAACAGCGCGATTTTTGCGGATACCCCCTGCTTTTTCAAAAAACAGGGGGTGAAGACGGGGGGTGAAAAGCGATAAAGGCGACGGTCAGCCGGTGTACTGCGTGCCGGGCGCCGGGCAGGTCAGAAGCCGGCGTTCACGCCGTGTTGCTGTGCGTAGTCGCGCAGGGTTTGCAGCCATGCGTCGCGCTGGCTGTCATCGACGAAGCTGGCCCTGAAGCTGTTGGCGGCCAGTTGCAGCAGGTCGCTGCGGGTCAGCGGCATCGCTTCGGCGCAGGCGATGAAGTTATCGTTGACGTAGCCGCCGAAGTAAGACGGATCATCGGCATTGATGGTGACGCAGACACCGGCGTCCAGCATACGTTTCAGATTGTGCTGGCGCAGGTCTTTCACCACGCAGAGTTTCAGATTCGACAGCGGGCAGACGGTCAGCGGGATTTGTTCTTTGATCAGTCTTTCCATCAGCGCCGGATCTTCTTCGGCGCGTACGCCGTGATCGATCCGTTCCGCACCCAGTTCATCCAGTGCACCCCAGATGTAGGCTGGCGGGCCTTCTTCACCGGCGTGGGCGACGATGTGCAGACCCATTGCCTGCGCAATCGTAAACACGTGGGCGAATTTTTCCGGCGGATTACCGAGTTCTGAGGAATCGAGACCGACGCCGTTCCACAGGTCGGCATAGTCTTCGCGCAGCGGCAGCGCCGATTCCAGCGTGCTCATCGCATCGTCTTCGCTCAGGTGGCGCAGGAAGCACAGAATCATGCGCGAGGAAAAGCCTTGCTGGTCGCGGGCTTCGCGCAGGGCGCGCGCGATACCGGCAAAGACGGTGGTAATCGCAATGCCGCGTGCGGTATGGGTTTGCGGATCGAAAAAGATTTCGGCGTGCAGCACGTTGTCGGCAATGGCACGGTCAATATAGGCGCGGGTCAGATCGTAAAAATCCTGTTCGGTTTGCAGTACGGCGGCACCGGCGTAATACAAATCCAGAAACGATTGCAGATCGGTGAACTGGTAGGCAGCGCGGATCGCTTCGACACTGTCGTAAGGCAGCGTGACCTGATTGCGGCGTGCCAGTGCAAACATCATTTCCGGTTCCAGCGAACCTTCGATATGCAGATGCAGTTCAGCTTTGGGTAAACCCAGAATAAAAGCGCGGTCAGCGGCTTGCATGTTCAGACTCCGGCAGGTTAAACGAGGGCGCAAGTGTAGGGCGCATTGCCCGTGCTTGCAATAATTGTGCAGCAATCGCCACCGCGATCACCCCGGGTTCTTTGCCGGGAATGCCGGGAATGCCAACCGGACAAGTCATGCGCGCCAGTTGTGATTCGGCGATGCCGGCTTGTCGCAGGCGCGAATGAAAGCGGGCGCGTTTGGTGGCAGAACCGATCAGCCCGAACCAGGCAAAATCATCGCGGCCCAGTATGTGTTCGCACAGACGCAGATCCAGCCCGTGATGATGGGTCATTACCAGAAATTCTGCACCGGCCGGCGCGGCTGCAATCAGGGCTTCGGGGATATCGGTTGCTTCACACTGCACCTGCGGCGACACATCCGCCGGAAACAGGTGTTCACGTTCATCGACCCAGACGATGCGCCCCGGCACCGCCTGCAGTACTTGTACCAGCGCCTGCCCGACATGACCGGCACCAAACAGATACAGCGGCGTTTGGGCCTGCTGTTCAGCGTGCAGGTCTTGCAGGCGTTGAGTGCGTTCGGCGGCAGTCCAGAAATCGACCCGTTCCAGCCGTAATTGCAAAGCACCGCCGCAGCACTGACCGAGGCTGGCACCCAGCGTCAGATCCAGAAGGCGTTCGCACTGTGCCGGATCAGCGTTGCGTTCATGCAGCCACAGGCGTGCTTCCGCCATCGCCCGCCATTCCAGATGCCCGCCGCCGATAGTGTCGTGGCAGGCATCAGCGGTGATCAGCATACGGGTTCCCGCTTCGCGTGGCACCGAGCCACGGGTATGCAACACCGTGACCAGTACGGCCGGTGTGTAGTTATCCAGCGATTGCAATGCCTGCAGCAGTGTGCCGGTGCTCAGCATCGCAGTCTCCGGCATGACAGCGCCACGCTGGCCTTGCAGCGGGCGGGGAAAGCAAAGGCGGTCAGAACAGGCGTGGCAGGGTTCATGTCTGTGCAGAAAACAGGCGGAAAACAATCACCTTAACAGGCGGCGGGTCGCACAGGTATAGCACCGCGCTGATGGCGGATATGGTCCGGCAGCTATAGTGCCGGACCGGTGTGTTAATGCAGGAACAAAGGCTGAGAAGACATACCGGTATGCTGGGCCAGAAATTCATCAATTTCTTCCATGCTCGGATCGGAAGAAATCAGTTCTGACACTTCATAACGGAAATTCAGGGCGGACATGCCAGCGATAAACCATTCTTTGCGGAAGGTTTTATCGGTAATTTCATAACCGCCGAAACGCAGAGCTTCGTGATCCGTATCAGCACCGTACTCCACCACACTGTAGTGATCACTGTTGTAGATGAGATTCATGGTACGTCCCCTTTCTTTCTGACACATACTTCGAAGCGAGATATGTTGCAAACGCCAGTATTCAAGTCTGGAACGCAAACCTCCTTCCCGGGGATGACAGCTGCATCCGGTGCGGCGCAGTACCACGCGGGCAGGGGACGGCAGGCTTTACCGTGAATTCAGTTTAGAGGGAAATATGCTGGTCCGCCAGCAGGATCTCGCTGTACGGAGCATTCTTTAACAATTCGCACAGCGAGTCATAATGGGCGCTGCTGGCCATGGCCAGCCACAAACGGGCAGGGCGCGGGCGCAGTAAGCGGTTGAGGGTGACTTTTAAAGTCAGTTGTCCGGCGCAGCAAATGCAGCCGGGTGCGATTCTTTGCAATGCAATCTGCGCGGACGGATGCAGCACAGGATTCCCCTGTGGTAATCCTTCCAGCAGAACAGCGTGAGCAGATGCGGGAGACGCAGGCATTGCAGCCATCGCAGACGCAATCGCATGTTCCCGCGCAGCATAATCAGCACCGGTCACAATCGTGACCGGTACAGGTAAAACTGCTTGCAAGTTTATTCGCCGCGTTTAGAGTATTTGACCGATTCCACACCCAGCTGTTTCAGCTTGCGATACAGATGGGTACGTTCCAGACCGGTTTTTTCGGCAACACGTGTCATGCTGCCACTTTCGCGGTGCAGATGGTATTCGAAGTAAATCCGCTCAAACGCATCGCGTGCTTCGCGCAGCGGCAGGTCAAACGACAGGCTGGCAAACTGGCTGGCAGGCGAGGCTGCAGCAGGCTGTGCCGGTGCTGCGGCGACAGCAGGATAACCACGGTTATCAAACTGCGCGGCAGCAGCACTGATACCGCTGATACTGTTGATGGAGCTGACCGGTTCCGGTGTCAGGACGCGCATCGCCGGTACTGCCGGACGTGCCGGTTCCGGTGTGCGGGTCAGACCCTGCTGCACCGCTTTCAGCAGCTTTTGCAAAGCGATTGGTTTTTCCAGGAAATTCAGCGCACCGATACGGGTGGCTTCCACGGCGGTATCAATGGTGGCATGACCAGACATCATGATGACCGGCATGGTCAGCAAACCGTCGCGCTGCCATTCTTTCAGCAATGTCACGCCGTCCGTGTCCGGCATCCAGATATCCAGCAAGACCAGATCCGGTTTTTCGGCCAGCCGCGCTGCACGTGCCTGCTGTGCATTTTCGGCCAGTTGTACTACGTGTCCTTCGTCCCCCAGGATTTCCGAGAGTAATTCCCGGATACCCATTTCATCATCTACGACCAGAATATTCGCCATAAATTTACCCTATTACTGCCCCTGTGGTTTTGTTTTTATCCCTGCCGGATGTTGTATTGCTCCGGTCAGGCTGGAATCGCACCGTCTTGCGGACTGGAATCCGGTGCTAACTTTAACAGCAAAATCGATACTTTTGCACCGTTTGTATCGGTACGGTTCTGAATATCGATTCTGCCCCCGTGCTCATCAATGATCTTTTTCACCATCGGCAATCCCAGACCGGTACCGCGTGGCTTGGAAGTTGCATAAGGTTCGAAGGCGCGCGCCAGAATTTTGCTGGAGAAACCCGGCCCGTTATCCGTAATCAGCAAACGTACCCCTAACTGGGTTTCCTGATTTTTTCCCTGCATACGCACCAGTTCTGTGCTCACATCAATACGCGGTGCACTTTCCTGATCGGTGCGCTCGCCAATCGCATCCTGCGCGTTTTGCAGCAGGTTGTGGATGACCTGCCGCAACTGTGTCGCATCGCCCATAATTTTCGGCATGCCGGCCGCCAGCGACAGCCGGATGATGTCGCGTCCGTCGCCGGCCAGATATAAATGCAGCACTTCATCGATCAGCGCATTCAGATCCAGTTGCGACAAAACTGCCGGTGGCGTGCGCGCGTAATCGCGGAAATCATCCACCATGCGTTTCATAGAGCTGACCTGATTCACAATGGTTGTTGTGCCTTTGCGCAGAATCGCTGCATCCGTCTCGCTGAGTTTTTCCTCCAGCTTCATCTGCAGACGTTCTGCCGAGAGCTGAATCGGTGTCAGCGGATTTTTAATCTCATGGGCCAGACGGCGTGCCACTTCTCCCCAGGCAATCGAGCGCTGTGCTGAAATCACCTTGGTGATATCGTCAAATACAATCACATAGCCTTCACCTGCGCCCACCGGTAAGTGTGATCCCCGTGCCAGCAGCGTAATATTCTGTGCCACATTATTCGGCATCGCATCGGCTGGCTTTTCCCCCTGTGGCTCTGCATCCGGGCGCGGAATTTCGATTTGCTGCTGCCAGTGTTCCTGCTTGTCTGCATCGTTATCGTCACGCATTTGCTGTTCTGCGAAGGCTTTATCAATCGCCGCCGCAAACTGATCCAGACCGGGAATGTCATGCAGTGCCTTACCGACTTCGCCCTCAACAGGGCGCTGCAGAATCCGTTCTACCGATTCATTGCAAGTCACCAGATGACCTTGTTCATCCAGCACCATCACACCCGCAGACATGTTGGCAAGTACTGACTCAAGGTAGGCTTTAGCATTTTCCAGTTCAGAGCGGTTACGCTCAACGGCGGTTCGGGCATCCAGCAACTGCCGGGTCATGGTGTTGAAAGACTGTGTCAGACTGCCCAGTTCATCGGTGGTGGAAATGATAGGACGAGGTGAAAAATCTCCCTCGGTCACCGCTTTGGTACCTTCCGCTAACAGCAGCAAAGGACGTGCCAGCTGGCCGGAGATAAAGAAAGCACTGGTAATCGCGGCAAAGACGGAAACCAGCAAAGTCAGCGTCAGGGTGAACACATACATGGTTTTCAGGCTGCTGCGCCCGAGTGAACGTACCTGATATTCGCTGGCGGCACTGCGCACAGCTTCTGCATGCAATGCAATGCTGGCCGGTACCGGATGGATCAGTTGCAGATAATAGGTGTCGCGGTTCATGGACAGCGAATAATCGCTGCTGTGTAACTGGACGACAACGCGGGTGCGCAGGGACTTGGCCGGTTCCTGTGCAAGCACCGGACGTTTTGCACCATTTTGGGATGTTGCATTTGAAGTATCTGCATCAGCGGGTTTTTCATCGATGGCTGCATACATGCGGCCACTGCGGGCTTGCCGCAGCATGTCAGGTGTCGGCACTTCGGGGATCAGACCGGTATTCTGGCTGGAGCTGGCGACCACGCGGCCACGGCTGTTGACGATGACAGCGTCCTGTACCAGTGCTTTTTCGCGCAGGCGGTATAACTGTATGCTGAGAGGGGTATCGGAAGGGGAGGACAGGTCACTGGACATGTCGCGGGCTTTGGCTTGCAGGTCTGCCAGCAAAAATTCCATGGCACTCAGACCAAGGTTTTTACCGGATTCCATCGCAGATTCGACTTTGACGTCAAACCAGGATTCGATGGAATGCGAAACGAAATTCACCGACACCACATAAATGACCGAACCCGGCAGGATACCAACCAGCGCAAACAGCAAAACCAGCCTTGTCATCAGACGCGACCCGAATTCCCGGTTGCGGTAGCGGCTGAACAGACGCCACAGCAACATCACAATCAGGGCCAGCAAGGCCAGTGCCACAACCACATTCGCGGCCAACAGCCATTTGTAATAGGGTTCTAAGCGGGCGGAGTTATCAGAGGCGGTGGTGAGTAAAAACAGCAAAATACTCATTAATGCACCGCCGATAATCAGGGCATATCTTAAAAATCTTGTCACTTGCTACTCTGCCCTGAAGGTAAATCGTTTCCAGTCGGATGAAACCCGCCAGTCACTGTTATTAATTGCGGCAATCAGAAAGGTTTTGGGCAGATAACTCAGATCCAGCTTGAGCTTCACTGCGACGTTGTACAGTGCGCCGGAGGTCAGGCTGTTTTTGTCTGCCAGCAAAATGCGGCGCGGGCGCTGCACCAGAATCAGCGCCTCATCGAGTGTGCTGAAGTTCTGCTGCAGGCCATTGTTGGTGGTGGCGGTGTACTGGCGCGTCCACGGGTTGTAACCGATGCGTACGGATTGCGCGACGCGCACGGTTTTTTCGTCAAACCAGTACCAGCGTGAGCGTGTGACTTCCACCTCTGTCGTAAACGTCAGGGGAATTTCTTTGGTGATCGCGTCAACCAGGCCGTGATTCAGTTCGAATGAGAAGCTGGCATTCAGCCGGTAACCGTCCTCAGTGGCTTCCACTTTCGCAGAAGTCACTTCGGCTTCTGCCGCAGAAACAGCAGGCACGATCGCTACCAGCGTTGCCAGCATCAACAGGCCGGGTAAGACAAAGCGTCGTAGTAGCGCCAGAACTCCGGAAGTCATGCAAAGCAGTTAAGAAACATGTCAGAAAAACGATATTCAATCATAACGTGAAGCCCGGACTTTCCGTCAGCTTTGTTCCGGTTTCTGAAACAAAGCATAAAATAAGCCGTCATGTTCGTTGTGTGTATCGGACGTTTTTCCGGTTTCCGGCAGTAATTGTCCCGGCGCATCGAGGCGGATTGCCTGATGCCGTGCGGCAAATGCGGCAGCCTGTGCTTCGGATTCTGCAGGCCAGACCGAGCATGTCACCATCAGCATTTTTCCGCCCGGTGCCAGCATGCGCCACAGGTTGTCGAGAATACGGGCAGATAAGGCGGCTAACTGGGCAGTGTCTGTCTTACGGCGCAACCAGCGGCTGTCGGGGTGGCGACGTACGACACCAGAGGCGGTACAAGGGACATCTGCCAGAATGCGGTCGTAAGGACGCTGATCCCACCAGTCGCTGCGGCTGGCATCACCACGCTGGACGCGGGCTTTCAGTTGTAATCGTTGTAAGTTGTCATGAACCCGGGCCAGGCGCACGGCGTCCGCATCCAGCGCGGTCAGATCCAGGTCGGCCAGTTCCAGCAAATGGCAGGTTTTGCCGCCCGGCGCAGCACAGGCATCCAGTACCCGCATACCATTCTGTACATCCAGTAACGGAGCCGCCAACTGAGCAGCGGCGTCCTGTACAGAACTCAGACCTTCGGCGAAGCCGGGAATTTGCTGTACCGGTACCGGGCGCAAAAGCTTCAGTGCAGCCGGCCCGATTTTGACGGATTCCAGCCCGGCGGCAGCCAGTTGCCGCTGATAGCTGTCACAATCTGTACGGCGCTGATTCACGCGCAGTGTCATTGGGGGTTGCTGATTTCCGGCGTCCAGTATGGTTTCCCATTGCTCAGGATAGGCGCTGCGTGCCTGATCCACCCACCATTGCGGGTAATTCCAGCGTGCAGCCGGTTGCTTGACAACCAGGCGCAGTAATTCATCCTGTTCACGCAGGAAGCGTCGCAGTACAGCATTGACCATGCCCTTGGCAAACACCATGTGCCCGTTTGATGCAGCAGCACTGACTGCCTGATCCACCACGACAAATGGTTCATAAGCCAGTTCCTGATCGGCATCACGCATCAGCAGTGTCAGGGAGGCGCACAGTAAGCCGTAGAGCAATGCCGGTTCCGGTTTCTTACTGGTCATGATCTGCAGCAGTGCTTCTGTACGGCCGAGCTGACGCATGCTGCGATAGGCAATATCCTGAATCGCACCGCGTGCCTGCGGGCTGGCCTGCAGTCGCGTGAAAATATCCGTCAGCGCCTGAGGCAGTGCAGTGCCTTCCAGAACGGCAGCAATTGCCTGTGCTGCGCCGGTTAAGGCATAGGCCAGCGAATCTGCGCGAATATCAGTCAGTTCCGGTGCTGGTTTTTCAGGCACGGCCGGGCGGGTACCGCCATAAGGTCGCTGGGCCGGACGGCTGCGTTGCGGTCTCGGAGAGGATAAGCTTAATGTTTTTCGCGTGGTATCTTGCATATGATCTGACAGGTTTGGCCGTGATTAGCGGTAAGTACATCGGAACAGCGGAACCGGGTTTCCGGCGCGGGGCGCTAGTGTACCAGTGAGTAGCCTGCCGCTGCTATGAAAGACTGCGTTTCTCTGACGGAACAACGGTGTTTCATTATTCTGTCCTGAACGGCTCAGAACAGACCACTACGGTCCTGCGCCGGTCAGGCGCGCTGACGTGTTGCGGAGAATGCAGGCGCAGAATGGCGGGTAAGCCACTGTCGCATATCTGCCCATGCCGGGTTTGGCAAAGGCTCGTTCAGAATCTCATGAAATGCATCCGGATAACGGCAAACGCTGAGCATTTCCGTCGGCGCTGCAGCAGCAAACGCCTCACTGCCGCGTGGGTCGACCAGTTTATCGGCTCCTGCAATCATCAGCAGTACGGGTATCTGCAACTTTGCTGCTTGCTGGTGGCAAACATTCATGGCGCTCAGCATGCTGTTTAATAAGCGCGCCGAAATTTTGTTGTGTACCAGCGGATCGCGCTGATAAGCACGGATCACTTCCGGATCCCGGCACAGGTGTGGCAGAGACAAGCCGTTGGGTAAGCCAAGTCCCGGTGCCAGTTTCAGCAGTAAGGCCAGTACCGGACGGCTCCACAACGGCATGTACAGCGCAAGTGCCGGAGCGGATAAAATCGCGCCGGACACCGGTAGTCCCGGTTCGGTCAGCAAGCGGCATGTCAGCAAACCACCCATACTGTGCCCGAACAGTAGCGGCGGGGAAGGAAGCTGCTGTGCAAAGTCACTGATGACGCCTTTTGCATCTTCCAGCATTTGTATATCTGACGGTGTATCGCCCCGCTGACCGCCGGATTTTCCATGCCCGCGGTGATCAAAACAGCGCACGGAATAACCGAGTTCGCGAAAAAAACGAATTGCCGCCAGATAACGCCCGCTGTGCTCGCCTATGCCATGCAGTAAAACGATTCCCTTATCATCAGTCCCGCCACTGTGCGGCCCGGAATAATCGGTTACGAACAGCGTAACGCCGTCAGCACAGACAAACTGATGCTGGATGGCCGCAGCTGTCAGCATCTTTCAGACTCCCCACAGCACATCGCGTTGCATTTTGTGTGCCGCATGCAGCATTTCCAGTACCGGAAACGCACGGGTAGCGAAAGTCACCGGTTCCGGTTGCTCATGTTCATTATCATCGGTTTCATCGTTGTGATGCGCTTTTACATCACGGGTGACCTCATCAGAGACGGGATGCATTTTGCTGTCGCTTACGGCAGCTTCCAGCAGTCGTATCGCGTCGGGCAATTCCGAAGGTGTAATCACACCCCGCTCCACATCTTTGTTCATCAGCTCCAGAATGCGGCGGGCATGTTCTTTGTACATGGTAATTTCTGCTGCAGCTTTGGATTGAAATGTCACCAGCATGGTATGCCCTCCGAAAAAAATCTGACGAAACCCCTGTACGCCGTTCATCAGCTGCAAGTGCAGAATAAAAAGACCGTCGCCGCGCGACGCTGAAGTACAGGTACCTTCGTTCTATCATAATCCCTAATATTGCAATTGGGGAGGGCAGTCTGCTGCTGTCCGTTGCTGCTAAGTACGGGGTTTACGGTTTTTCTGCAAAATCGCTTGTAAAAG
The DNA here is from genome assembly GCF_014652435.1 of Cognatundibacterium squillarum. Lineage (GTDB taxonomy): Bacteria > Pseudomonadota > Gammaproteobacteria > Burkholderiales > Burkholderiaceae_D > Undibacterium > Undibacterium squillarum. Next base: position 136,165 of record NZ_BMYU01000007.1, on the reverse strand, counting down.
ATTGCAAAAACGGATCGCTGACCGTCGCATCTAACTGATGCAGCGGGCCTGTTACCACGATCTGGTAGACGTAGTTGCGATGAATGATAAAGCGCGCGTGCATGGCAACAGCCTGACCCTGCGGCGTTTTTCCTTCGGCCCGGACAACAGCGCCGGGTGCGGTACCCGGTGGAACGCTTGCCCCGATATTGCCAAGCATGCCATGCAGCATGGCTTGCCACATCAGACCGGTCTGATGACGGTCTTGTACTTCTGTCCAGCCAACAGTGAATGTCAGGTCATCTTCTGTAACGCCGCGCATTTGCATGGTGCACGGAATACCGGACAGGACAATATCTCTTGCCGCAGCTACCGGTTTGCCGGGCATCATGATACGAAAATGCCCGTCAGGCTCGTGAATTTCGCGCCAGTTCAGTGCAGGCTGGCAGGCTATCAGCAACATACCTGTGATCAGCCAGCTGAGTATGGCAAGCAGACGTTTCAATTGCATCAGATTCATCGCTATTCCTGTGTAATTGGCACCGGATCGCCCGGTATTGATACTGAGGCGTTCAATCTGTATCAGAAACTGCAGTGAAATAAGGGAACAAAGCGGTTCGCGCCCTTTCAAACAGATACCTTGCTGCTATCATCCCATATGGCAGTGGCAGCAGTCACTGCGCACATGTGAATTCAGTGGTGTGAATGCACCTGTTCACATTTTTTATGCACGTATTTTTACCGGATATTCATCATGTTGAGTTTTTCGATACGAACTGGCCTCGTCCTGCTGATGTTGCTGAGCTGTGCCGCCTGCGAGCGTATCGGGTTGGTCGATCCTGCAAAAGAAGCTGCGCGAAAAGAGTCCGACGCCCGTGCGACCGGTAGTGCATGCCGCCATGCCGGTCGTGCGATCGAAGACTGTTATGCACTGAATCCTGATGCAGCCCGCGCTGCAGTATATGCAGGCTGGAAAGAAATGAACGATTACATGCGTGAAAATAAAATTGACGTCGTGAAGCCTGAAATCGCGCCGAACGAACCACCGCCGCCAAAACCGGAGGTATCGCCGGAAGCGTCTGAATCCGCGTCGGCGTCTGCATCAGAATCTGCATCTGCAAAATCGAAAAAATAAATAATGTCTGATCAGGCGTTTTTCACAGACACGTACATCAGAATGATGGGCGCAGAGGATATCAGTGCGGTTTACGCCGTTCAGCAGGCTTGTTATGTGCCGCAAATGGTGGAGCCTGAAGCGCTGATTCAGCAACGCTGGCAACAGGTAGCGGATACCTCATGGGTAGCTTGCGACTCCGCGGGCCCGGCAGCTTATCTGGTCGCCTACAGAAGTCTGAAAAATAAAGTATCGGCGCTCGGGGAAGCATTTCGCCATGCAGAATGCCCTGACACGCTGTATTTACACGACATGGCTGTGCATCCGCGCTTGCGCGGCAGCGGGATTGCCGGACGCTTGCTGGCAAGTGCGCATGAGTATGCGCGTGCCAATGGCTTGTCCTGGCTGGGGCTGGTTTCCGTGCAGGATACGCTGACTTTCTGGTGTAAGCAGGGTTTTGAGCCTGTTGTGGCGGATGCAGATCAGCAACCGGTTCTTGCTACTTATACCGGACCGGCATGTTATTGTCTTCTGCCGGTGGCAGACTGATTCCGGAAAAATCCATTAAAAATAAAGCTGATGCCCCGCCAGGACGGAATGTTTTTACCCTGATAACTGAATGATGAAATTAGCCGGATTACGAACCAGCCGAATCGCCAGAATCTTTGCTACAGGTCTGGTGCTGTCGATCATTATCGGCACGCTGGTGTTCATCTGGACATTACGCCTGCAGGAAATCGGAAAGTGGGAAAAACAGACAGAAACCTACAGTGTCGTTCTGGCGGAAAACACGTCGCAGCAAATGGATTTTGCGTACTCGGCAATTACCAGTATTGCTGAGCGGATTCAGGATCGCTGGAGTGTCAGCGCAGATTATCTGAGTTCGAAACTTGCGACTTATGACTTTCATTTATTTCTGAAAGACAAAGTCGAACTGTTTCCGGCAATTGATGTGATTTCCGTGCTGGACGTGAACGGCAATACGATCTCTACTTCACGCCAGTTTCCCGCGCCGGAGTATTCGCTGTATGACAGGGATTATTTTCTGATGCAAAGAGATAATCCGACGCTGGGTATTTACCTGAGTAACCCGGTGCGCAGCAAGTCCACCGGCAAATGGATGTTTTTCCTCAGTTACCGCCTGAATGGCAGTGACGGTGAGTTTATCGGCGTTGTCATCCTCGGATTGTCGCCGGAGTTTTACGCCAATTTCTACGAAAAACTCAGTATGGGCGGGCGTGCAGCTGTATCGCTGATGCGTACCGATTTCACCTATCTTGCACGCTGGCCGGAAAATGACGCCGTGATGGGTGAAAAGAATACTTCGGGCAGCGCATTCCAGCTGGTACACGATAAGAACCAGCGCTCCGGTGTGATTGTCAGCGACGTCGCCAGCCAGAGTGAACCGAAACAATCTGTGACGCAAATGGTCGCTGTGCAGTCGCTGGAAAAATATCCGCTGATACTCAGTTTTGCTGTGGATGAAGATTTTTATCTGGAAGACTGGAAGAAGACCAGTGTGTCGATTGCCATCGTTGCAGCGGGTGCGGTGATCGCAGTCATCATTGCTTTTTACATGCTGATTAATCTGTTTCTGCAGCGCGAGCGCGATATGCAGGTGATGACGGATCTGAAGCGCGATGCCGACAAAATTAATCTGAAGCAGAATGAATTACTGATCAATCTGACCGAGCAGCAGAAAGCGATCAAAGAAAGTTCGGATCGGCTGCAGGCAATTTTCCAGAATGCTGCGGACGGTATCGTGATGGTCGATGACACCGGTCAGGTTGAAGCGATGAATCCGGTAGCGATTGAATTATTCGGTTTTAATGAAATGGCACCGGAAAACACAGACGCTGTACTGATGGCGTTTCCGGGACAGGCAGAACTGCTGGCCAGTGCAATGAAGGAAAGTGATTTTCTGACATCCGGTCGTGTGCGCCTGGAGGCGGAAACAACCCGTCTGGACGGGACACCGTTTCCGGCGGAGTTTTCTATCAGTGAATATACGCTGGCCGGTAAGCGCAAGCTGATCATTATCGTGCGCGATATTTCCGAACGCCGCAAAATTGAGCGTATGAAAAACGAGTTCATTTCTACCGTCAGTCATGAGCTGCGTACACCGCTGACGGCAATTCGCGGCGCGCTCGGCTTACTCGGTGGCGGTGCGGTCGCAGGTTTGCCGCCAGCCATGATGCCTTTACTGAATATCGCACAGAAGAACAGTGAAAGCCTGACCCGTCTGATTAATGATTTGCTCGATTTGCAGAAAATGGAAGCGGGCAAAATGGAGTTTATCTACGAAGACTGTGCATTATTTCCATTGCTGGAAACAGCAATTCAGCAAAATCAGGCGTTTGCACAGAGTATGTCGGTTGAGCTGGTGCTGGACACGGATGCCGGTATGGGGGCAGACAGTTTGCAGGAACGCTGGCTCAGCGTTGATGCCGGTCGCTTCCAGCAAGTCATGGCGAATCTGATTTCAAATGCCTGCAAATTTTCACCGGAAGGTTCGCAAGTCAGGTTATATGCACTGGCTTGGGCCGATCAGATGATACGCATCATCGTTGCAGACAGTGGCCCCGGCATTCCTGAAATCTTCCAGGAAAGAATATTCAAGAAATTTTCGCAGGCAGATGCATCTGACACCCGCAGCCAGAGCGGTACCGGTCTCGGTCTGGCGATTTCGAAAATGATTGTGCGTCAGTTGCACGGAGAAATCGGTTTTTATAATGCATCACCTGCAGAAGGTGGCGGAGCACGATTCTATGTGGATTTGCCGCTCGTGATTCCGCCGGACTTGCGATAGGTTTAACTAGAACTCATTTCATAAATACCCGCGAGATGCGTTTGTCTCATAGCGCGGGCTGGCAAGACGGACAAGGCAGTGAATAGCGGTGCTATTCACAACGCGTCCAACGCAGTCCAGCGTGCGCTATGAGACAAACCCTCCGGGAACGGAGGTGCCGGGCGCATTGCTTTGTTGCGTCGCTTGCACAGACACCAGTCTGTGCTGCGCAACGGCGCCGCGCACTGCTTCCCGGCACCCCGCGTTCGCACTCGTGGCTATTTATGAAATGAGTTCTAAATGAGGTGCAGATCGCGCGGCCGAACGCCGCCGAATACCTGTGCCAGCTGAGAGTCTGACAAACCATACATGCGGGCAAACATTCCGCCCAGAACTGCACGGTATTCATTCAGTACCGGATAGTCCCGGTTCTGAAACAGAGTGGACGCAGTCAACTGCTGCTGATCTCCGGCGATTTTTCCGCCTTTAACACTACCGCCAAGTACCCAGTACACTGAACCATGTCCGTGATCGGTGCCGCGCTTACCATTTTCGCGGAAGGTGCGGCCGAATTCACTGATAACGACCACGGTGGTATTTTTCCACTGACCACCCATCTCTTCGCGGAAGGTTTGCAAACCTTTGCCAAGCTCTTCAAATTTGTTTGCCAGCGTACCTTTACTGCTTCCCTGATCGACGTGTGTATCCCACCCGCCGACATCAATGAATCCAAGCGCATATTTCTCACGCATCAAACGTGCAATGCGTTGCGCCTCCAGTGCAAAACCTTTCGTACTGATTGCGTTACGGTTAGCGGAATTCATTTCTTCCTGCAGCTCACGCATCACATCAGCACGGACATTAAATCCTTCCGTGACTGCATCCTGCAGCCGGCTTTTCTGATACATGTCGCGGATGATCTGACTCTGACGCTGATCGATTTGCATTTTCGCCGGATTTTTCAGCGCCAGATTAGCAACCCTGGCATCACCCTGAAATATCAATGGCAACTGGTCAGTAAACGCCATACATTGCATCGGCTGCTGTGGCTGAATGACTGCTGCCAGACGGTTCAGGAATCCGGAATGAAAGTCGCGTTTGCCATTCAATGCCTGTCCCAGTTCGATGCTGTCCTGCGTTTCAAAATGGCTGCGCGTTAAGTCATCTGTGCCGGCAAAGGGAATAAAACTCAGTTCACCCTGCTGAAATAAAGGCAGCATCGTGTCTCGCAGCGCAGGATGCAGTCCCCAGTCTGCACTCAGTGGCAAAGCCGACTCCGGACGTTCGGAAGGTCGCGGTATGGCAATGTTCGGACGTGATTCATAATAAAAACTGCTGGAAACCGGTACCAGTAAATGACTGGCATCATAGCCACCGCGCAGAAACACGAGCAGAAAGCGCGGCTGATCTGCCGATGCAGCCATCACACTGCTGCTGATTCCTGCGGTTGCTGCAAATGCGCCTATTCCCTGCAAAAACTGACGTCTGTCCATCATGCTTTCCTTTCCGTTCAGCGGTGCATCATTTCCGGCGAAGCCAGAAACAGCAGATTCCATTCGGTGGTATTTTTTGCCTGCGCCAGTGCCTGACGGGTTTCATTGCTCAGGTAAGGCAGCATATTCTTGATGCAACTCGCATTGGATAATGTCGGGGCCTGAAACTTCTCCGCGCTATTCTGACCCTCTGCCCGGAACAAGTTTGCATTCCCATTTGCCAGAATGCGGGCCAGATCGAAGCGCGTACTCATTTGTCCCGCGCTGGACCATGCATTTTCAGCCAGCGAGTAACCATCCGGTGTTTGTCGTCCGAAGTAGGGCTGGCCTAGCATATTCAGCCAGTTAAGTGCCGGCGCGGTATTGACAATATTGCTGCCATCGTAGGTCAGTCGCAGTGAGGAGACCACGTAATGCAAGGGATCTTTAAACTGTTTGCCCAGCGATCGAATGAATTCTTCACTGTCAAACATGGTGCGCAGTGTGTAAGGAATATCCCCGTCGGAACGCAGGAAAGCAGAGGACATTGTGCTGATCAGTGCATCACTTGGTTGTGCGGAGACAAAAAACTGCGCCAGTTTCGTACTGACAAATCGAGCGGTGGCCGGATGGCGGCTCAGCATATCAATCACTTCGTCCGTTTCTGCCAGACCGCGTCCGCGTATCGTGTGTCCCAGTATCAGCTTGTCGCCGAAGTCGTGGCGTTGCGGATGAAATTCAAATAAGCCTTTACGCACAAACAGTTTCGCTGCTTCCGGACGCAGTTTCGGTACCTCGGGATGTGCCTGCATGTTGACACCAACGCCGGTCAGAACACGCGCCAGTTCCTGTACATCTTTTTGTGTATAACCGCCATTCACGCCGAGTGTATGCAGCTCAAGTAATTCCCGGGCGTAATTCTCATTAATTTTATTAACAGCGTTATATTCATTATCCAGATAACGCAGCATGGCCGGATGGTAGACCGTAGCGCGCAGTAATTCACGGAAATTACCAAGTGCGTTCGGGCGGATGGCACTTTCTTCGAAATCGCCGATCATGGCGCGGATATTATGTTTTCCGGAGAAAATGCTGAAGTGATTCATCCAGAACCAGGTCATTTGTTCCTGTAACTGGTTCGTTGAATAGACAGCGCGCAGCAGACTGCGCGAGGCAGCTTCGCGGGCTAAGCGGTTCATTTCCTGCTGGTAGGCTTTACGCAGCGTATCGTCAGTACCTTTCTGACGCTCTGACTCTACACGCTGTGCCTCCATTTGCCGGGCCAGTGCTTCCGCCGGAATTTTGCTGATCGTCAGACTGTCGATTTGCGCCTGTATCGGGCCGGGGACAATGCTGTGGCGCGCACGCAGTTGCTGATCCAGATAGCGGTCAGGTCCGACGGCAAGCACTTGCTGGTAGGAAGAATAATTGGCACCGAAACTCAGCCGGTTCAGCAGCAGATCCGTTCGTACATTGAATTGCGCGAACACTTTACCCGCCGGTGGCAGGATGACCGTTTCTTGTTTAGGCGGGGTACTGCAGGCAGCCAGCAGGCAAAACAGGCTGACTGACAGGCAGTGCTGAAATCGTAAGCGGTGAACCGGCAACATGAATGCTCCTGAATGAAACTTCATGCAGGAGCATACAATGAATTCTGCATAACGTGGATTGCAGAACCGGCAGATTTGTATAGATCAGGTAACACCAGTTTGCAGAACGTGCGGAAAAGTGACGTTCTGCAAATGCTGTGAATAAGCGTATCCCGGTGAGCTTCGGATACTCTGATCAGATCAGATCATCGCCGCCGTAACTGTCATCAGACGCAAAGTCGCTGCTCAGCGGCGCATCCAGCGGTTCTAGCGGAGAACTGTCATTCTGCGGCTGACTGAAGTAGCCCGGAATAAATTCACCCTGACTATTGTTCAGCTGCGCAGCACCGGACTGATCTGACAGCGCATTGTGATTGCCGCTGTTATGGCTGCCAAACATATGGCTGATTCCCTGATACAGAAAGGCGCCGGCCGCAACACCGGCTGCGGTCGATGCAATATTGCCGAGCATACCGCTGTTATTCGAGAAAAAACCGCCCGCTGCAGGAGCTTGCTGGGGAACCGGCTGTACCGGCGCTGCCTGCATGACCTGCGCAGGTGCTGCAGCCGTGTTCAGGCTGCGTGCCGGTGCACTGTTACCCCAGCCCCCGGAAGCGCTGTTCAGGAAACCACTCTGGCTGTTGCCTGCGGCGGCTGCCGGCTGGCTGCGCAGTTCGCGCAACTCTGCCTGCAGATCTGCGATCTGGCGGTTAGCGTTACTCAGTGCCTGTTCCATCAGCAAGGTTTTTTGTACCAGCAGATAAGCTGCGTCCGGTTGCCGGGCATACGCGTCCTGAATCATGGTTTGCGCTTGCGGATCTTTGACCGTACCTTTTACCTGTACCAGCTGATCCAGAAAATTCTGCAACATTTGTGTTTCTTGCGGCGACATATGACCTCCGGTGAACAATCAACATCCAGCCCGCGCAAACCGCTGGGCTGTGTGCGCCATATGTCAGGACGGCAGACGTGAAATCAATAGTGCGCTGACCCGTCTTTTAAAAAAATACCTCAGGTATTTTGTTTCAGTACCCGCCGGTACTGAATGGCTTCAGCCAGATGACGGCTGCTGATTTGTTCCTGATCTGCCAGATCAGCAATCGTGCGCGCCAGTTTCAGCACGCGGTGGCAACTGCGGGCAGACCATTGAAATTGCTGCATGGCTTGCTGCAGCAATTTCATGGCCGCAGGTTCCGGCTGGCAGTGCGTATCCAGTTCCTGACTGCTGAGTAACTGATTCGGTTTGCCTTGTCGTTGCAGTTGCCGTTCTGCAGCGCGTTGCACCCGTTGCCGGATATCTGCACTGTATTCGCCGTCCGCTTGTTTCAGTAAGTCTTCATGGCTGAGCGCCGGTACGGTAATTTGCAGATCAATGCGATCCAGTAACGGGCCGGAGATTTTGTCCTGATAACGGTGAATCTGATCCGGTGTGCAGCGGCAAACGATGCTGGGGTGGCCGTGGTAACCGCAGGGACAAGGATTCATCGCGGCAATCAGCTGAAAGCGTGCCGGAAATTCTGCCTGCCTCGCCGCACGTGAAATATGAATCCGGCCGGATTCCAGCGGTTCGCGCAGGACTTCCAGCACCTTGCGGTCAAACTCCGGTAACTCATCTAAAAACAATACGCCCTGATGCGCCAGAGAGATTTCTCCGGGACGCGGCGTGCTGCCGCCGCCGACCAGTGCGACCGCAGAACTAGTGTGATGCGGACTACGGTAGGGACGCTGACGCCAAAGTCCGGCGTGAAAGCCACCGGTTAAAGAATGCACCGAAGCGGCCTCCAGCGCTTCCTGATCGGTCATATCCGGCAGAATGCCCGGAAAACGGGCAGCGAGCATGGATTTGCCGGTGCCCGGCGGGCCGCTCATTAAAACAGAATGATTACCGGCGGCCGCTATTTCCAGTGCGCGTTTCACGCTGGACTGGCCTTTGACATCGCGGAAATCCGGATACAGCGCGACAGCGGCTGTCGGTTCGGCACGGTACGGTGTCAGTTTGTGTTCGGGCTGGGTAGCGGCCAGATGGGCGCAGACATCGAGCAGGGATGCGGCAGGAAGAATCACCGCATCGCGTACCAGTGCGGCTTCCGGTGCGCTGGCAGCAGGAAGAATGAAAGCGGGTAAATGATCCGATGGCTGACGGCTGATTGCGTAAGTCATGGCCAGCGCGCCGCGTACCGGACGCAGTTCGCCGGACAAAGAAAGCTCACCGGCAAATTCATAGCCAGACAGATCACCGGCAGGAATTTGTCCGGATGCAGCAAGGATGCCGAGGGCAATCGGTAAATCGAACCGGCCGGATTCTTTGGGCAGATCGGCGGGAGCCAGATTGACAGTAATCCGGCGGGCGGGAAATTCAAACCGCGCATTCTGGATTGCTGCTCTGACCCGGTCTCGGGCTTCTTTGACTTCGGTTTCCGGCAGACCAACGATGGTGAAGGCTGGCAAGCCATTTGCCAGATGCACTTCAACGGTGACTGCCGGTGCTTCCATCCCGTTCAGGGAACGGGTTTTCAGAACAGCAAGCGACATGCGGATTATTCGTCCTTCAGTTGTGCCTCCAGTGCAGCAACGCGGGCTTCGAGGGCTTCCAGTTTGGCGCGGGTTTTTGCCAGCACTTGCGCCTGAATATCGAATTCTTCGCGGGTAACCAGATCAAGGCGGGAAAAACTCTGGGTCATGAAGGCTTTGACATTTTTTTCGATGTCTTTGGCCGGAGAGTTTTCCAGTACCTGATTCAGTTTGCTCTGGAGATCGTTAAAGAGATTGGGTTTATCCATGATTTCACCTGAATGTTGTTTTTTTAGCTTTTTCTGCACATTTTTTGTGCAAGCCACCTATTCTGAAAGTGCGCCGCGCTGCAGTGCGTCAATTTAGTGCAGAACCGGCGCAGAACCGCAGCATGCTGCACAGCCAGCGCACAGTGGTTTCTCATCATAGCCTAAAGCAGGCACGGCGACTGCGCAAAACCATGCAATACCAGCAGGAATTTTGCATAACGATCAATGTTTTATGGTGTGTTGCAGTGCGGGCATACCACTTTCCGGCTGCTGGCACGACTTGTGCTAAAGGAGGTTTAGCTCCGAATTATTGCAATCATTTCTGGCAGGACTGCGAATGATCTTCAGGTCTTGTCTACCGGTAACAGATGAACTGAGTTCGGTTTCGTTTTGATTCTTGACGTATTACATCTTTGAAGGGGTATCGCAATGAAGAAAATCGTACTTGCAGTTGGCTTGCTGGCAGGCGCACAGGGTCTGGTGTATGCGGAAGACGCGAAACCGGAACATGAAGTCAGTTTTAACGTTGGTGCAGCCAGTGAATACCGTTACCGCGGGATTTCGCAATCCCGTCTGGATCCGGCGTTGCAGGGTGGTGCGGACTATACCCACAACCCTACCGGTTTGTACGCAGGCACCTGGCTGTCCACCATCAAATGGACCAAAGATGCCGGTGGCAGCGGTGATGTCGAATGGGATATCTACTTCGGTAAAAAAGGCGAAATCGCCAAAGACTGGTCGTATGACGTGGGTGTGCTGAACTATGTGTATCCGTCCAATGGTCTGGACAAAGTAGCGGGCTTTGCGAATGCCAACACCACGGAAATTTATGGTCAGATCGGTACCGGCCCGTTTTATGCGAAGTATTCGCACAGCGTGACCAATCTGTTCGGCTTTGTGAACAGTAAAAACAGCGGTTATCTGGATGTGGGCGCGAATGTGGAACTGGCTGACGGCTATGTGATGAATCTGCATGCCGGCCGCCAGATCGTGAAGAACAACGGCGCTTACAGCTATACCGACTTTAAATTCGGCGTGACCAAGGAATTTTACGGCGTTTCGTTCAGCCTCGCGCTGATCGGCACGGACGCAGAAAAAGGTTTGTATGTGACACCTGCCGGCAAATTTACCGGCAAAACCACGCTGTTGCTGACAGCAGTAAAAACATTCTGAGACCGGGGAAAGTATGAAACTCATCACAGCCATTATTAAACCGTTCAAGCTGGACGAAGTCAGAGAAGCGCTTTCTGATCTGGGCGTACAGGGAATTACGGTGACTGAAGTCAAAGGCTTCGGACGTCAGAAAGGCCATACCGAGCTGTATCGCGGTGCCGAATACGTTGTGGATTTCCTGCCGAAAACCAAAATTGAAGTTGCTGTTGATGACGCGATTGCTGATCGCGCCATTGAAGCAATTGAAAACGCGGCACGTACCGGCAAGATCGGTGACGGCAAGATTTTCGTATATGACCTGCAACAGGTCATCCGTATCCGTACCGGTGAAACCGGCAACGATGCACTGTGACCGGCAGGGGGATAACAAGATGAAGAAAATAATTCAGAAAGTCTTATGCGCCACCGCGTTGCTGGGTGTACTGGCGATGCCTGCGCTTGCACAGGATGCCGCTTCCAAACCGGCAGAAACCGCAGCGCCGGTGGCAGCCAGCGTCAGCGATGCAGCGCCGGCCAGCGCACCAGTCGCACCTGTTGCCGCTGCACCGGCATCCGCCGCAGAAGCCGCACCTGCAGCACCGGCGGCAGCCGCACCGGTACCGAACAAAGGCGATACCGCATGGATGATGGTTGCCACGCTGCTGGTGATTCTGATGACCATTCCGGGTCTGGCGTTGTTCTACGGTGGTCTGGTACGTTCCAAAAACATGCTGTCCATCCTGATGCAGGTGTTCATGATTTTTGCCGTGATCATCGTGCTGTGGTGCCTGTACGGATATTCGCTGGCCTTTACCGAAGGCAGTGCGTTTATCGGTTCGTTTGACCGCGTCATGCTGAAAGGCATCTGGGATCCGGTTAAAGCCAGCTACACAACCGCTGCCACCTTCAGCAAAGGCGTGGTGATTCCGGAATTTGTGTACGTGGCATTCCAGGCGACTTTCGCTGCAATTACCTGCGGTCTGATCGTCGGTGCATTTGCAGAACGTGCACGCTTCTCCGCAGTACTGGCATTCGTGGTGCTGTGGTTCACCTTCAGCTATCTGCCGGTTGCACACATGGTCTGGTTCTGGACTGGTCCGGATGCAATTAAAGATGCTGCCAGCCTGACTGCAGAAACAGCGAAAGCCGGTTTCCTGTGGCAAAAAGGCGCGCTGGACTTCGCCGGCGGTACCGTCGTGCATATCAATGCAGCGATTGCCGGTCTGGTTGGTGCATTCATGATCGGCAAACGTGTCGGTCTGGGTCGTGAATCCATGGCTCCGCACTCGCTGACCATGACCATGATCGGTGCATCCCTGTTGTGGGTGGGCTGGTTCGGTTTCAATGCCGGTTCCGCACTGGAAGCAGGTGACGTTGCAGCACTGGCCTTCGTGAACACCTTGCTGGCAACCGCCGCAGCCACTGTATCCTGGGTATTCGGTGAATGGATGTCCAAAGGCAAACCATCCATGCTGGGCGGCGCGTCCGGTGCGGTAGCAGGCCTGGTCGCGATTACTCCGGCTTGCGGTTATGTCGGCCCGATGGGTGGTCTGGTGATTGGTCTGGTCGCAGGTATCGTCTGTCTGTGGGGCGTGAACGGTCTGAAACGTCTGATCGGTGCGGATGATGCGCTGGACGTGTTCGGCGTACACGGTGTCGGCGGTATCCTCGGTGCCTTGCTGACCGGTGTATTCGCAGCGCCTTCGCTCGGCGGTCAGGGTATTTTTGACTACGTTGCCAACAAAATGTCGGCCGATCCTTACTCCATCGTCGATCAGGTGATCACACAGGCAACTGCGGTTGGTGTCACCATCGTCTGGTCGGTCGTGGTCTCCGTGATTGCGTACAAACTGGTGGATATTGTGATTGGTCTGCGTGTTCCGGAAGATGAAGAACGCGAAGGTCTGGACATCACCAGCCACGGCGAGTCTGCTTATCACTCTTAATATGGTTTTCAGTCAGGGCCGCTGATCAGAACAAGAGCCCGCGAACGATATCCTCAGTCAGTGTACAGAGCGCACGAAGCTGAACTTCCGGCCACTTTGCGAAAGCAGAGTGGCCTTTTTTTTCGTCTGCACGGTACAGGGAAAGCGTTGCGCTGACCTGATTGCTGACCGGATTCGCACCAGCCTGCCAGTAGCGACTGTGCAGAACACCGCATCTGTATTTTACGCAGAGCCAGACTTTCTGCCGACGACAGACGCACCCCCATGCAGAAATCCGCATTTTGCACGTTTTTGGTGCGTTTTTGGCTGTCGGGAGCCAGTAGCGGTGCTAGTACATTGTTGTGTTTGGTAAGGTGCTCGGTCTCATATCGCACTTCTGTAGTTGTATTTAATAGGATTCAATCGATACAAAGAATGTTGAAAAATATGTATCTAACAGTTATATTTAAAAATTATTTATATGAGATTTTATAGTTCTTATGAGCTTTTACGTTGAACCAGTTTATTTAAACGAAAAAATGGTACTCAATTGTGCCGCATACATATTCAAAGGCGTCGCATTGGAATCTGAGATATCTGAGGGAAAGGTTGCAAAGAACAAAGGCAATCTCAGTATAGGATTCAAATTTCTCCAGGATTTGCTGTCGCCGATTTCTGCTTCGGCTGAGCAAGAAAAAGAGAAAACAATCGCAACAAAGACCGCCAGACGCTATACCCTCGGGGGGTTGCATATGTCTTTGATTGATGCACTGAATGAAAATGGGTTCTTAAGCAGAACATTAGACATTGAATCAATCAACAGCCATGAGAATTATGTTGAGATGAACGTAATACTTAAGCCAATTGATTTTTATTCGATTATTGAAGCCTTGAAGGTTGCAACGCCGCTTATCTCTCAGATGCTTCAGAATTTTGGAGACAAATTCAACTCTCAAGTGTTCACAAAAAACATGAAGGCTGACTTAGCAAAATACGAGCAATTAGTTACGAAGATTTTATCTGAATTGGAAAATGACTATCTGAAGTCAGGTCAGCTTGAGATGATCATGGTTCATCCAGAAACAAACAGGCAGTTGGGCGTGGTGGATATCGATGTGAGCGATTTGGAGCCACTTGCGGTAAAAGCAAAGCTTACAGATGGCCGATTTAAGGTGATAGGTCGAATTTCTCGTCATGTTGGTAGCACAGAAAACATCAGTCTCGTACAGAGAACAGTACTGTCTTCAGCATTAGCAATTATTGAGAAACTGGTTACAGTCAGCAGTGGAATTGATAAATACAGACAGGGCATGAGTGCTGCCAGAATTATCGCGCAACAGGTCTGCCAACTCACTTTGCCAGGGCCAGCGGTACGAGTCATGGCAATGTCAGTATGCATATAAACCTAAAGTCTCAAATCATCGAACCGATAAAAGCGATGTTTTTTGAAAATAGGTAGTTTGGAACGTGAGGCCTCATTGAGCACACAAATGAAGAAGCAATCAGAACTTTTGAACGAGTGGTACCGCAGAGTGGCCGTCACTCAATACGCTCATTACTTATCGGCCAGTCATTTCGGGTCGCGTGCATATTGGCTTGGTGTACCAACCATTCTTCTCTCCACTTTGGTCGGTACATCCGTCTTTGCAACTATCGAGAAGCAACCTGATTTATGGATACGCGTCGCCGTCGGTTTGGCTAGTGTCCTAGCTGCTTTGCTAGCGAGCCTCCAGACGTTCATGGGTTATGCCGAGCGAGCAGAAAAGCATCGAATGGCCGGCGCAAGATATGGCGCTCTCGGAAGAGAACTAGAACAGATGAAATCATCCGAGAAAGAGCTTGCTGACGAGGTAATCGCAGCATTACGAAAGCGAATTGATGATCTAGCGCTAGAGGCGCCAAACAATCCACTCAAGATATATCGGCAAGCTGGAGGTGTAGATATCGAGGTCATCAAGAAATCAGAGCAGCCTCTTCATTGAAATGACTCACTTCGAAAAAGTTTTTATTTTGACTAACAATTAACGTTTCCGTGTTTTTGATGGGCTCGGTAATCATCTGCCAACTCCATAAGATAAAAATACCGAATCTGTCTTGTTGCAGCATGCATTAAAGAACGCTTCCCCAAAAAAACACCCTGTACGCGCAGGGCGGTACAGGGTGTTGTCGGGTGCTGCTGTGTCTGTGCACAGCAGCCTGATGCGTTAAACGATCAGTTTTGTGCGGCAGGGCGGGTCAGCAGCCACAGGCGTGCCAGATCCGCAGCATCTGCCCCTTTCAGGGTAGCGAATACTTCTTTTGCTTTGTCACGGTTACCGGTTTTCAGGTAAGCCATGCCCATATGCAGGCGGGCTTCATCTTCGTACTTCAGGCTGCCTTTGCTCATGCCCAGCTCCATCAGTTGTACGCCTTTTTCAGCCTGACCGCGAATCACATAGCTGTAACCGGTATTCACCAGACCGGTGCCGCCTTTTGCATTACGTGCTGCGGTTTCATCCGCTTCCTGCGATTTCAGTTCATCGGCAACCTGCTTGTTCACGCGGTCGCGCAACTGCTTGTGTTTCGCAGCGTCTTTACCTGTGCCCAGCAGACCGGCGCTGTAACCGGCTTCCAGTACTTGTTTGGCTTCAGACGGCAGTGCCGCCAGCAATGCCAGTTCTGCCATTTCGACGTACTGTGCGCCATCATCCATCGTGCCGTTGCTGATCAGTAAACGGTACATGTCCAGACGCAGGCGGTCAGAGAAGCCGGGCTTGCTCTGAATACGGTAAATCAGGTCGCTCCAGATTTCACGGGTAGGATAATACTCGGCCATCATTTCCAGAATGCGTGCATAACCAGCCATGTCTTTCTGGTGCTGATAGCAGCTGGTGTACAGCTTCAGTGTTTCTTCGGATGGTTTGACTTTGCTTTCTTTATTCAGCGCCAGAATTTCATCCAGTTTTTTGATGGTCGCAGGGTAGTCGGCTTTCAGATAATGAATACGGGCAACCATGCTTTGCACGGTGATGTCTTTCGGATCGCTCTGCAGGTAGCGCTGTGTCCAGACCATTGCTTTGTCATACTGTTTCGCATTGAAGTATTCCACGGCAACACCGTTGGTCATGCGCAGGCGTTCTTCCGGTTTCAGATAGGGAGACTCGATCAGGCCGACCAGTGAATTCACCAGCAATTCGGAGTTACCGGTGGAAGACCCGATGATGGCGCGGAAACGGTGCAGCATGAAAATCTCATACGGCAGTTTTTTATCCATCGCATCCAGGGTTTTCAGCTTTTCTTCAGTTTCTGCGTATTTTTTTTCTTCCAGCAGTTTTTGCAGCTCAGGGATGGCTTTCATGAATTCCGGACGAACGGTTGTGTCCAGTTTTTTCTCTTCCGCAGCCTGTTGTGCAAACGCGGTGGAGGTGAAGGCAGGTGCAAATCCGGTGCCGATAACGGCAGCCAGCATGGCAGCCAGAAGAAAAGAGGATTTTTTCATAAGTCTTCCAAAGTGAAAGTGACCGCAAAATGACGGCTCTGCGGACACAACGCACGTCCGGAGCGGTCTGTTGACAGTAAACGCCAGACGCGCATTATAGCGGAGTCGTCCGGCGCGTCACCATTTGCAGCCGGTATCCACAACGGTGCTGACCAGAAGTGGTGCAATTGCTAACAATCCTATGCCGGAATACGCTTTCAGGCATTCTTTTTTCTCTGCCTTCTTCACGCCTTTACCCAGCTTTTCATCCGTGCCGGGATCGGTATCCTGTGCCATCTGGATTTTGCCCATGGTGGTGCCGCGCCATTCTTTATCAATGCGGCCAGCACTCGCTTTTAACTGATGCAGATCGGGGCCGCTGCGCGGCGTCGCTGCTGTTGCGGGTTCGGCTGGCGGGTTGTCAGTGACGGGCGTGCTGACGGCGTGTGTCTCCACAGGCTGACTGACGGATTCGTTTGTTGTTTTGCGGGGAAGTTCCGGTTTGCTGCGTTTTGCAGAAACAGGTGCCGGTGGCGTGTTGCTTGTTCTGACCGGTTCTGCGGCGACGGGTTGGCTGACGACCGGTGCTTGCGGCGCTGCTTGTGGCGCAGGCTGAGGCGGCGCGACGAACACCAGTTCCATCGCAGAAGATGTGCTGTTGTGACTGCGCCACGGCTGATGCTGCATTTGCCACCACGCGCTGATCAGCAAGACATGTAATCCCAGTGCCAGCAACATGCCGCTGTGGCGGGAATTGCTGTGCGGATAGGTATTCCAGCCATTCATAGCGTTCTCCTTGCATCACCGGAAACGATCCGCAGTGCACCGGAAACGGATCACTGCGCGGGAAAATCCGGCAGGACTGCCGGAGTCGTTGAATCGTATATGATATGCAAAAATCATCATTCCGGCGCAGCGTATCCGGAAAGTGGCATGGTGCGCGATGGCGGGTATTGTGTTTTACGCTACAGCATTGCGCTGCAGTTCTGTTGCCGGTGCTAAGGTCAGAGACAGATACCGGCAGAGGTAGTCTGTCAGTGTGTGACTTTTTTGTACTGCACCACAATCCACGGTTTCACCACCACCGTCCACAATTCCGCTTCTTCCTTCAGCCATTGCTGCGCCTGTTCATCACTGACTTTCGCCAGCTGGCCGGATGCGAGCAAAGGTGCAATGGCGGTCGCATTGTCGCTGGCCATCCAGTACGCCACTTCGACCAGATCCAGACCGTCAGCCACCACGACCACATTACCGGCAGCGAACTGACGGATTAATTCTTTCCACGGATAACGTGCGGTTTCCTGCAGAATTTTCTGCTGCAATTCCGCGCCGGATTCTTCATTCATAACGACTCCTGCGTAAAAAACGACTGATTTTGCCCCCGCATGGTGAAAAACATGAAAGGGGCAGACGAAAGTGCTATTTTCTCAGAGTTAGGCCATCAGCGGCAGTCAGGCCGATGGCACATCTTTCCGGCTGATCTGACATGACCCTGAAAAAACAATTATTACTCGCGATTTCCGGCCTGTTTCTGCTGGTATTCATCGTGGTGCAAACCCTGACGGTACTGAGTACCCGCGATTACCTGCAACAGCAACTGGCATCCCACGCACAGGATGCGGCCACCACCTTATCCAAAACGCTGCAGACCGCGTTGCAGCAGCATGATGCGACGCTGGCAGCGACCGAAATTGCTTCTGTGTTTGACCGTGGCTATTACCGGCAAATGCTGGTGCTGGATGCAGATGGCAAGTTGCTGGCAAAACGGGAACTGGCAGATCAGACAGTGGCTGAACCGGGTTGGGTGACACGGCTGGTACAGCTGGAGTTGCAACCGGCGGAAGCGTTTGTGAGTGCGGGCTGGCGTCAGCTCGGCAAAGTGGTGGTAGTCAGCCATCCGGCCTATGCGTATCAGTATTTGTGGCAAAGCATGCTGAATCTGGCGGCATGGATGCTGGCGCTGTTTGTGCTGGTGATGCTGGCCGGATTGCTGATCCTGCGCTGGTTGCTGCATCCGCTGGAAGCGATGGAGGGCGTGGCTAACGGCATACTGCAGCACCGTTTTACCACGGTGCAAGCGGTGCCGTATGCGCGTGAACTGCGCCGGCTGGTGGAGGCTATGAATCAGATGAGCCGGCATATAGACCGGGAACTGACGCGTGCCGTGCAGCAGAGCGACAGCCTGCGCCGTCAGGCCATGCAGGATGCGGTGACCGGGCTGGAAAACCGCGAGAGTTTCCGCTTACGGCTGAACCAGTTACTGCAAAGCGATCAGGGCCTGAGTCAGGCCTGGCTGGGGCTGCTGGAACTGGAAGGTTTGCATGAACTGAATCAGCAGCACGGTTTTGCGCACGGTGATGCTTTGCTGCGACTGGTGGCAAAGGCAATGCAGCAGCATATTCCGGCGGAGTGCGGGCTGGCTGCCCGGCTCGGTGGTTCCGCATTTGCCTTGCTGATCTGGAATCAGAGTCCGCAGCAAGCCAGCCAGCTGGCGGCGCGTATCCGTCAGTCTTTGTCGGACACCTGCATCGGTTTGCAGTGGATTGCGGTACTCAGTGGTTTTTCTTCACCGGCAGAAGCAACCGTGCTGATGGCAAGGGCGGATTTTCAGCTGGCGCAGGCCAGACAGCAGCAGGGCTGGCAGCAAATCAGTATGCATGACGAGGTCAGCAGCGGGCAGCTCAGCGGGATGGGATCGCAAGCCTGGCGTCATGCACTGACAGAGGCGCAGACTGAGAACCGCTGGCAGTTATCGCTGCAGCCGGTGCTGCATCTGCATAATGAAAGTGAGCTGCATCAGGAATTGCTGCTCAGACTGGCATTGCCTGACGGGGAAGTGTTGCCGGCGGCCGCATTTTTACCGATGGTGAAACGTCATCAGTTATCGGCAGTGATGGATCAGGCGGCGCTGAGTCTGGCGCTGGAACTGATGGCGCAGCCGGCCGCTGCACCGCGCCGCATCGCGGTGAATATCGCCTCTGCATCGTTTGCTGATGAGGGCTGGCGCCACTGGCTGCTCAGTATCTGCAGCGACCGTGCAGCGGTCGCACAGCAACTGGCACTGGAATTCAGTGAGGCAGATTTGCATACGGCGGATCAGGCGGTGCTGCGTACCCTGAGCACTTTGCGTCAGTCCGGCGTGCAGACCGGTATCGACCAGTTCGGCCTGCATCCGGCGGCGGTGCGTCTGTTACGTCAGCTGGTGCCTGATTATCTGAAAATCGATCCGCAATTGTTGCAGCAGGCGATGCTGGATGAGAACTGGCGCACCCATTTGCAAGCCATCGTGCAACTGGCGACGGCAATGAATATTCCGGTGATTGCGCAAAAACTGGAAAATGCCGCGATGCTGCAGTTTGCACGCGAATGCGGTCTGGTGGCTGGTCAGGGCTTTTATCTGGCCGAACCGCTGACAGTACAGCGCGCGTTTCGTCCGTATCTGTAAGGCGGCAACGCTAAGGTAATTGTGCAGAAGTCCGCATCGCATGATTCCGGAGGCCCGGACTTTCTGCCGACGACCGCCGGATCGCTGTGCTGAAACCCGCATTTGAGCCAGTTTGCGGCCCAAAACCGGCTCCTGCGACATCACATCCGCTTTTCTTTTTCCATACGGTCGATGACTTCGCGCCATAAACGCACCGTAGACGCACCGCCTTTGCGGTTAACACCGCTGGCCAGCCATAAGTCTTCATCATTAAAACTGTAGACCGGAATCAGATCGGTGCGCAGCGAAGCCGCCTGCACTTCATCCACCAGATTATCCAGAATCAGCGGATCGGCCGATGGAAACGGGTAATACGCCAGCACCATATGGGTTTCGCCTATCTTTACGGCACGCACATAGGTGATGCGCAGACGTTCGACCGGAAATCCCAGCTCTTTCAGGGACATGTATTTGGCAATCGCGTAATCTTCGCAATCCCCGCCCCAGGACGCGACCATTTCCGCCGGCGTGGCCCAGTAATCCGGCACGCCCCAGTGTTCCTGATCGGTCAGATACGGAATTTTGTTGAAGAAATCATTGACCTTCTGCAGCAGCGCAAGCTCTGCTTTGCCATTCGCGGTCTGAATGGCAGCCCGCAGACCATCTGCACCGGCATCACGCCGGATTTTGCTCAGTGCAGACTGAAATAATTGCAGACGGCGCGGCGCTTCGGCACCGAAGCGTTTTTGCATGGCATCGATCAGCCCCGGAGAAAAATCGGTGAGACCGGACCAGACCGGCAGCGCTGCCAGCAACGCCACGGCGCACAGACTCAGCAGGCATGTCAGGCGTTGGCGGTGCATGGGCAGTTTCAGATATCCTCATAAAAAACTTCAGCACCGGCAAGGCAGGAAATGTCGCCGCCGGATCAGGCAGCCGGTTCCTCTGTCCGGCGCAGCGTGACCTGTCCTTTGAGTGCGGAGGTCAGCGCGTCACACAATTCATCCACCTGCTTTTCGCGCAGGCGTACCGTCATACGGGTCTGGCTATCATATTGCACATCCAGCACTTCCGCCTGAAATTTCTCCAGCCAGTGTCGTACTTGTGCTTCAGCCGCATACGCGACCGTGATCTGCAGTTCCTGCATGACTTCAACCGCAATCAGTTGTGCATCGCGGAATGCGTCGGAAATGGTTTGTCCGTAAGCGCGGGTCAGGCCGCCGGCACCGAGTTTGATACCGCCCCAGTAACGCACCACCACCGCCAGAATATTCGTCACATCTTTGTGAACCAGTACGTTGTACATGGGTTTGGCCGCAGTACCGGACGGTTCACCGTCATCATCCAGACCGGAATCGCCGGTGCATACCAGCGCCCAGCACACATGCACGGCACCGGGATGGGCAGCACGCAATGCCTGCAGATGCTGCATGGCTTGCTGGCGGCTGTGTACCGGGAATAAAAATCCCAGAAAGCGGCTTTTTTTGATTTCGAGTTCGGACGTGACAGGAGAAGCGAGCTGATACATAAAAAAACAGCTGCCGGCAAATACCGGCAGCTGTCCTTCATAATAAAAAATTACTGAATAACAAAATTAACAAAATAAACGTCTGTTACGCCATCGCGTTCTTTGACATCCAGTACTTTATTAATTTTTTCTTTGATTTCTTCAATCAGATCATGCTTGCCATTGGCACTTTGTATCGCGGCAGAATCTTTACTGCTAAGCAGCATAATCAGATTGTGCCTGACCACAGGCATATTCTGTTTGATCTTGTCTGCCAGTTCCGGTTTTGCCAGCTGCAGCGTGATTGCCACCTGCAGATAGCGGTCATAGGTCGACAGATTCACAATAAACGGTTCCAGCGGTGTGGTCACTGCACCCGCGCTGGCACTGGCGCTGCCGCCGCCGGAATTCGCTGATGCCTGCAGCGGAGCAAACATTGCAGAACATGCGAGCAGTACAGAAAAGAGAAATGCGTGTTTGCGCATAAGATCACCCGTTTGAACATGACAGGCCGGTTGCATCGTGGCAGCCAGCCTGTTCAGTATGCCTGTTAGCGATTTATACCGTCAAAGGTTTGTAGCGGATACGTTTCGGTTTTGCAGCTTCTTCACCCAGACGTTTTTTCTTGTCGGCTTCATATTCCTGATAGTTACCGTCGAAGAATACGACCTGAGAATCGCCTTCAAACGCCAGAATATGGGTTGCGATACGATCCAGGAACCAGCGGTCATGCGAAATCACCATCACGCAGCCGGCAAATTCCAGCAGCGCATCTTCCAGCGCACGCAGGGTTTCCACGTCCAGATCATTGGATGGTTCGTCCAGCAGCAATACGTTACCGCCCTGCAACAGCGTTTTCGCCAGATGCAGACGACCGCGTTCACCACCCGACAAATTGCCGACGATTTTCTGCTGATCACCGCCTTTGAAGTTGAAGCGGCCCAGATACGCGCGGGATGGCATTTCAAAGCGGCCAACTTGGAGAATATCGGCACCGTTCGATACATCTTCAAATACCGTTTTGGTGTTGCTCAGATCCTGACGCGACTGATCGACCAGCGAGATTTTCGCGGTCTGACCGAGCACCACTTCACCGCTGTCCGGTTGCTCGATGCCTTTGATCATTTTGAACAGCGTGGATTTACCGGCACCGTTCGGGCCGATAATACCGACGATTGCACCCGGCGGCAGTTTGAAGCTCAGATTGTCGATCAGCAAACGGTCGCCGAAGGCTTTGCTGACGTTTTTGAATTCGATGACTTCGTTACCCAGACGCTCCGCCACAGGAATGAAAATCTCCTGTGTTTCATTGCGTTTCTGGTATTCGTATTCACTCATTTCATTGAAGCGGGCCAGACGGGCTTTACTTTTCGCCTGACGTGCCTTCGGATTTTGACGCGCCCATTCCAGCTCTTTCTGCAGCGCTTTCTGACGCGCAGATTCGGTTGCTTCTTCCTGCTTCAGGCGAGCCTGTTTCTGATCCAGCCAGGAAGAGTAATTCCCTTTCCACGGAATACCCGCACCGCGGTCCAGCTCCAGAATCCATTCTGCTGCATTGTCGAGGAAGTAGCGGTCATGCGTGATCGCGACCACAGTGCCCGGGAAGCGCAGCAGGAATTGCTCCAGCCAGTCGACTGATTCCGCATCCAGATGGTTGGTCGGTTCATCGAGTAACAGCATGTCCGGTTTGGATAACAGCAGACGGCATAAGGCGACACGGCGTTTTTCACCACCGGACAGCACGCCGATTTTGGCATCCCACGGTGGCAGACGCAGCGCATCCGCCGCCATCTCCAGTTGCAGTTCCACATTGTCACCGGCAGCCGCGCTGATGATGGCTTCCAGTTTGCCTTGCTCTTCCGCCAGCGCATCAAAGTCTGCATTTTCATCTGCGTACGCGGCATACACTTCTTCCAGACGCGCTTTGGCAGCAAACACTTCGCCCATGCCCGATTCCACGGATTCGCGCACGGTGTGTTCCGGATTCAGTTCCGGTTCCTGTGACAGATAACCGATCTTGATATTCGGCATCGGCACGGCTTCGCCCTGAATATCTGTATCGATGCCTGCCATGATTTTCAGCAGGGTGGATTTACCGGAACCATTCAGACCCAGTACGCCGATTTTGGCGCCGGGAAAGAAGGAGAGGGAGATGTCTTTGAGAATTTGACGTTTAGGCGGGACGATCTTGCCGACCCGGTTCATGGTGTAGACGTAATTTGCCATTTTGTGTTGTTTTCCGAGTACAAAAGGATGACCGCAAGGATACAGCATTGCCGCTCTGCCCGACAGTTTTTCCATGATCTGCATCAAATTTGTGCCATGCACCAAATTTGCGGTAGCGCAAATCCGGCACAGAGCCGGGGTCTACACTTGGCTCATCAACTTTGATCACAAGGAAAAACAACATGAAAAAGCTCGTATTAGCCCTCTCCCTGGCAGCAGTTGGTTTGACAGCAACTCAGGCAATGGCAGCAGAACAAAGCCCGTGGCAGGTTCGTGCACGCGTTGTGAACATCAGCCCTGCAAACGGCTCTGACGCAATCCCAGGTCTGGCTGCAGCAGATGCAATCACTGTCAGCAACAAAACCATTCCTGAAGTAGATATCAACTACTACTTCACACCGAATCTGTCCGCTGAACTGATTCTGACATACCCGCAAAAACATGATGTTGCCCTGAACGGCACCAACATCGGCAGCTTCAAACATCTGCCACCAACACTGACAGCGAAATACCATTTCATGCCAGAAGCACAAATGAGTCCGTATGTTGGCGCAGGTGTGAACTACACACGTATCTCTGACGTGAACCTGCTGGGCGGCAAAGGTGATCTGGACAGCAGCAGCATCGGTTTCGCGCTGCAAGCTGGCGTGGATTTCAAACTGGATAAAAACTGGTCTCTGAATCTGGACGTGAAAAAAGTACAGATCCGCTCTGACGTTCTGGTTGGCGGCACAAAAATCAGTGCAGTAAAAGTTGACCCATGGCTGGTTGGCGTAGGCGTAGGCTACCGCTTCTGATCACAGTCGCTGACTGTTGAGAAGCTGATTGCGGATATCACATCCGCAAATAAAAACCCGGTAAATATTTACCGGGTTTTTTGTTTTGGCTGTCCGGGAAATATTCCCGGAGGCACAACTCAGGCCGTTTTCATGACCGAAGCAGGACGCGTACGCAGATACTGATTCAGGGCAATCATCGCGACTGCCGTCACCAGACCAATCGCACCGAATACGCACCACATCATCAGTGGCTGATGCATATCACGCGCCAGCGTCTGATAAGCCCAGCCGGATAATAAACCGGCGAACAGATTACCAAGCGCCATCGACACAAAGTAATAACCCATAAACATCGCGGTTTTCTGGCGTGGTGCAATCGCCGCCACATATTCCTGACTTTTCGGTGAAGCAATCATTTCACCCAGCGCAAACAAAATCACTGCGCAAGCCACTACGCTGCCGCCCGATACCATCGCATACGACGCGCCGCCAAGTACCATACTCGCACCCAGTACCAGCGTACCGAACACCAGCACCGGTAACGCGCTCCAGCGCTGAATATAGGCACTGATCGCAATCTGCATTAACACCACCGCACCGAAATCCAGATTCACGATGTATTCCGGATTGACCTGACGGTAAGCACCGGTCCAGCGTTGCGCCAGTTCCACAGCACTGATCTGTTGTTGTGCCAGTGCGCTCAGACCCTGATGCAGTACATCGGCAGGCACCATCACTTTGTAATTCACCAGTTCCAGACGCAGGGTTTCCAGTGCTGCCACACTGTTGTCAGCAGGCAGTTTGCCGGCCAGTTCGGTTAATGCCTTTGCCAGATGTTCCTGATTCACATTGGCCAGAAAATCCAGCGCAGACGGCCAGTAGTGGCTGATCATGCGGACCAGATCACCGGTATCCACAAAGTCACGGATATACAAAGGCATGGTGATAAACAACTGGTTATACATGGTCCAGAAACCGGTCATGATCATCAGGTACAGCACAAACGGGGTGTTACCCAGCTTTACCGGCTGGCGATACCAGTCGCTGGCCTGTGGCTGGCTGAGGACGGCACTCCACAGCAAATTGATGGCAATCCATGCACCCATCGCGATGCCATACGTGGCGTAACCGATACCGCCTTTAGCCGCAATCATGATGCCGATAATCGCCGGTACCACCAGCAAGGCCAGACGGCCATTGCCGAGCACTTCCTGCGTATCCTGCAATACCTGACGCAGGCTGCGGGTGTCTGCTGCTTCACCGGCATGACGCGGCTCTTTATAAAAGAAAATCGCCGGCACAAAGTTCAGCAAAATCCACAGTGAAGACATCAAAAACACCGTATCCCAGCTGACGGCGCGTACATAACCGGCGACCAGCGGGCCGAGGAAGCCACCGACATTCACCATGGTGTAAAACACACCGAAGCCGAGGCCACGGTTGGTGTCATCGGTGGTGCGGCCTATCGTGCCGACCACCACTGGCTTAAAGCAGGCAGCACCGACGGCGACTGCTAAAAAGACGGCAAAAAATGCCCAGAAATCACGAACCTGACCCAGCAGATAATACGATGGTGCCATGATCGCAAATGCCAGCAGGAACATGCGGCGGTAGCCGTAGCGGTCAGCCAGCGCACCGGTAATCACCGGCAGCAGATACAGCAGAAACGGAATCATGCCTTGCAGAAAACCGCGTTGCTGATCCGAGAAGCCAAGACCACCGGCAGCGGTCGGGCTGGTCATATACAGTGACGATAAAGTGAAAAATCCATACCAGGCGAGACGTTCGAAAATCTCCATGGTATTGGCAACATAAAAGGCGCCCATAAACGGGCTGCGCTTGACGGATGTTTGCATATTGAAATCTGACATTTACGTCAGTCGGAAAGGTTGAGGGGAATGGGTCAGTAATTCGTAGCCGTGGTCGGTAATCAGTACATCATCTTCCAGCCGCACGCCGCCGAATCCGGGCAGATACACGCCGGGTTCTATCGTGACGATAAAGCCGCCGCGCAGGATTTCTTCACACTTCGGTGTCATGATGGGTTGCTCATGCAGACGCAGGCCAACGCCGTGACCGAGACTGGAACCGGCCTGATCCGCGAACCCGTGTTCTGCCAGTACCGCGCGTGCAATCAGATCTGCTTCACGGGCGCTGATACCATCTCTGATAACAGCCAGCGCTGCCTGCTGCGCTTGCGTTACGGCGTTATACATTGCTTGCTGGCGTGCATCCGGTTCACCAGCGATGTAGGTACGGGTCATGTCTGAGCGGTAGCCGCCGACTGATGCGCCGAAATCCAGCACAATCAGATCACCTTCGCGCAAACGGCGTTCAGAAGGAATGCTGTGCGGCAGGGCAGAGCGCTCACCAAAACCGGTAATGGTTTCAAATGACAGGGCTTCAGCGCCCAGTCTGCGCATACGGAAATCCAGTTCCAGTGCAAATTCTGCTTCGCTGATACCAGGGCGTAGCAGGGGCAGCGTTTCGGCCAGTGCCTGATCGGCAATCGCCGCGCAGCGGCGTATCAGTGCCAGTTCGCTGGCGTCTTTACGGCGGCGTAATTGTTCAGTCCACAAGGGTGCGGCAGTCCAATGAATACCGGCACTGTCCTGTGCAATCAGCATCCAGCTTTGTACGGACACTTCGGCTGCTTCAAATGTAGCCTGCCGTACACCGGATGGCAGTAACAGTTTTTGCACCACTTGCCCCAGCGTTTCGGCTTCACGGTCGCGGCAATAGCAATGCCAGCCGGCACATTCTTCTTCCGCCTGCGTGATGAAACGGTAATCGGTGATCAGGTGTAACTGATCCTGTGTAATCAGTGCATAGGCCGCTTCACCGCTGTAGCCCGCCAGATAGCGCAGATTAGCGGGGGAAAAAATCATCAGGGCTTCGCAGCCATCGCTTTGCATCAGCTGACGCAGGTTGCGCAGACGGGTTTGGGTTTCTTGCTTCATCGCAGAAAAAATCCTTGTGGAAATGGATCGGCAGGATCCAGATAAAAACGGTGCTGACCACTGATAAATGCCTGTCCTTCAACAAACGGAATCACGGCGGCATAAGGACCGAAGGTGGTTGGACGGCGTAACTCAACGCGGAACTGACTGCCGGTGATGCTTTCGATCACGACGGATTCTCCGGTTGCCAGTTGTCCGTCGGCATGCAGTAAGGCAGCCATGCCGGAAACACCGCTGCCGGTCGGGCTGCGGTCCACTTCGCCGTCAGCAAACACGCAGACATTGCGGCGGAAGACACCCGGCGTAGTAGATGCGCTATAGAAAATGGTGCCGTATAAAAAGCTCAGATCATCTTCAAACGGATGTTTTACAGGCACACTGGTCATCACTGCGTGTTTGATGCGGCGACCTGCATCCACAATCGCCGCATACGATGCGGCATCCAGTGACAGGCCGATGTCATCCGCATTCACGTATGCGTAGTAAGCACCGCCATACGCAATGCGAAACGGCACGGTACCGACACCATTGACCTGAATCTGCTGCAGATCGCTGGCGACATAGGAGGCGACGTTTTCAAAACCGCTGCGCACCACCTGACCATTTTCCAGTTCGGCCAGCGCACGGACCTGACCGCAGGGCACATCAATGTTCAGGCTGGCGCGTCCGTTTTCAACCGCAACCATGCCGCATTCTGCAGCAACCTTTGCCAGCGCAATCACCGCATGGCCGCACATGGTGCTGTAGCCTTCGTTATGCAGAAACACCGCACCGAATGCGCTGTCTGCACGTTCAGGCGGGACAATCAGGCAGCCGTACATATCTGCATGGCCGCGTGGTTCAAACATCAGCAGTTTGCGTAAATGGTCTTGCTGCTGGCAGGCACGGCGTTGTTCCAGAATGCTGGCTTGCGCCAGAACGGGAAAACCGCTGGTGATGATACGCAGCGGTTCGCCGCCGGTATGGCAATCCAGGGTATCAATACTGAGCCAGTGTGCAGGCGCTTGCCAGCGCCCGAATGGCGATTCGGTATGCATGGTGATGTCTCCGGTGATCAGGGATATTCTTTTGCGCCGGTCTGTGCCGGCGTTGATCAGGCTGAAATGCAAAAACCGGCCAGCGCCGGTTTTTTGCGGTGAGGCAGTTTATGTGCCGAAAGGTAAGTCTATCGATGCACTTTGTGCGGTGAACCACTTCGGTCCCTGTTCGGTCATGTAGAAATGGTCTTCCAGACGGACACCGAATTCACCTTCAATGCAGATCATCGGTTCATTACTGAAACACATACCGGCGGCCAGCGGGCGGGTATTGCCGCGTACCAGATAGGTCCATTCGTGAATATCCAGACCAATGCCGTGACCGGTACGGTGCGGCAGGCCGGGCAGGCGGTAATCCGGGCCGAAACCGGCTGCTTCCAGCACGCGGCGCGCTGCCGCATCCACCTGTTCGCAAGGCACACCGATTTGTGCGGTTTCAAATGCTGCGGCCTGCGCTTCTTTTTCCAGATTCCAGATTTCACGCTGACGTGCAGTCGGATTGCCGAACACATAGCTGCGGGTGATATCGGAATGGTACTGACCGACTTTGCAGCCGGTATCGATGAGTACATTGTCACCTTCGCGCAGATACTGAGCGCCATCCGGGCCGTGCGGCATCGCGGTCATTTCGCCGAAACTGACGATACAGAAGGTGGACGGGCTGGCACCGTAAGCGCGGTGCCCACGGTCAATGAATTCCGCCACTTCAAACGAAGAAATGCCTTCGCGCAGAATGCGTGCGGCGCGGCGTTGCACATCGAGGGTGATGTTTTTAGCTTTTTGCATCAGCGCCAGTTCGGCAGCAGATTTGTGCATACGGCATTCGGCGGTAATGCACATGCCATTGATCAGTGGCTGATCCGGAATCGCCTGACGTAGAGCATCGAACACAAAAAACTGTGCGGCTTCGTCCAGTGCCAGCGGCCCACGGGTGCAACCCAAATCCTGCAGCCAGCCTTTGACCGTCAGTGCAGGATTGACTTCTTCATCCCACAGGCGGATTTCCGCTTTATCACCCAGGGTTTCGCGCAGCTTGGATTCTTCAAAGGTCGGTGTGACAAACACGACACGCGCTTCCGGCGTGATGATGGCGGCGGTTAAACGCTCACTGGCATACCAGCGCAAACCAGTGAAGTAATACAGGCTGGTACCCGCTGGCAGAATCAGTGCGGCCACGCCCTGTTCGCGCATCAGGCGCGCGGCTTTTTGTACCCTTGCGGCGAATTCGGAAGGCTGAATCAGAATGACATCCGACATATCAGCGCGGATGCCTGCCAGTTCCTGTTCTGCGGTCGAGCCGCCAATTTGCAATGTCATGCTTATCCCTTTTTCAGACGTCTTGAGAGGGTCTGAGCATAGGCCTGATGCTGTGTTATGTCTTGTGATTTTTCTTTTTCAAAATGCGTAAATCTGCATAGTTGCAGCGGCGGAAAATCGCCGCGCCGCACAATTTTCATTCACGAATTGCTTCGATATCAAAACTCAGTGTGATTTCATCGCTGACGAAGGGTGCATAGCGCCCCATGCCGAAATCGCTGCGTTTAATCGTTGTTTCTCCGTTGGCGCCGCAAGCGTTGCGCAAATACAGCAGCATCCAGCGGCAATGAAAATGACTGATTTTCAGACTGACCGCTTTTTCGGTATCGCGTATGCGCAGCACGCCATCCACCTGTTTCAGCTGCTCGCCCTCAAACTGCACAGCGGTACTGCGAAACAGGATCTGCGGATAGCGTTCGGCATCAAAGAATGCCGGGGACAGCAGCGTTTTATCGAATAAAGCGGTACCGGTGCGGACGGAGTTGACATCAATCTGCAATTCCACCGCGCCGCTGCGGTTGGCGGTGTCCAGTTCCAGCCAGCCGCTGTGCTTTTCAAATTTTCCCTGTTGTTGCGATAAACCCCAGTGCATGTAGATGAAGCGCGTAGCTGTATGTTCGGGATCAATGCGGTAGCGGTCTGCCGCGAGGCTTGTGCCGGAGGATAGCAGCAGCAAAAGCGCAGTCAGGATTTTCATAAGGTGCTCCGCAGGTCATGCGCGGCAGGGGGAGGCCGCACTGGCATCATGAAAGATATTTTTGTACCGGTAAATACGCATTTCAGATATATTAAAAAAATATGTGCAGTGATTATTTAACCCATCAGGAGTCTATATGAAGTCAACATTCTGGCTGTTACTCGGTTTCAGCAGCCTCACCGCTATGGCGCATGCAGCCGGTACGCCGGTCGTCAAAGATGCTTCGTTACCGCCAGCCAAGAAAGTCTTGTCGCACGTGTATCCCTGCAGCAAAACGCTGGTGCTGCGTTCACAGGCACTGGCGCGTGAACAGGAAAAAGACGCCTGCGCGATGCTGGGCAAAGTGGAGCAACGCTTCCACAGTCTATTTAATACGCAGGGTAAACCGGTCGCGCATGACAATAACACCAGCCTGCGTATGAATATTTACGCTGGTCGTGATGACTTTGTGAAATACGCCGGTTCGCACTTCGATATGCCGGTGGATAACGGCGGTATGTATCTGGAAGGCTTGCCGGATGTCAAAGGCAATCAGGCGGAATTTGTCGCTTATCAGCGTAAAGACGGTTCGATTCATAATCTGAGCCATGAATTCACCCACTATCTGGATGGCCGTTTCAATATCCACGGCGATTTCTGCGCGGGTCTGCATGATTCGCATGATGCGCCGGAAAACTGCCCGAAACCGGCACCGGACACCCCTTACCTGATCTGGTGGACAGAAGGTATCGCAGAATACGTTGCACACGGCGATAACAATGAACGTGCAATCAAAGCAGCGCCGCAAAAGACTTATGCGCTGAGCCAGCTGTTTGAAACCGGCTACCTGAAAAACGGTGGTACAGACCGCGTATATATCTGGGGTTATCTGGGTTCGCGTTACATGATGGAAAAGCAGCGCGACAAAGTCGAGCAATTGCTGAGCTTTACCCGTAAAGGCGATATGCCACGCGCGCAGGCACTGATGCGTCAGTGGGGTACGTCTATGGATGCCGACTTTGCAACATGGCTGGATGCCCTGAAACCCGCAGAATCTGCCAAATAATTTTCCTTCCCCCCGACCTGCGCTGCAGGTCCTCCGGCGACAGTAAAAACCAACACAGCACACAGCTGCTGTGTTGTGCCGGTCTCCGCAGCGCAGCGTCATCAGCGCGTCATACAGGTCACCGATAATCCGCGGCATTCTCAGTTCAAAAAACCGGTTCTGTACAGAAACCTTGTCACTGTGCTTCCAATCCTGTTGCATTCAGGACATATTCATCAAAAAAAGTCGGGATATCGCAGACCGAACCTGCATGCAGCAGGGCTGGCCGGTGTAAGCTTGTTACAATTTGGCAGAACACGAGAATTGCCAGAAAAAGTTGAGAACTTGCCTGCAACGGATGCTAAAACCTGCTTTCAGGTTATAAGCAAATACAAAAATACGAAGAATTCCTCCGCTGCAGCAAATTCTTTTCGGTCAGCGCTGCGGACGTACCGCGTCTGCAGTGGCTTGCCGTTCTTTTAATTTTTTGTGCTGCAGCCTTATCCGGCCACGGTGCAAACAGGGTTGCCGCTAATCGACATTTATGAGTCGCACTTCGTTACGCCGGGAGCTAGTCGTACCGATCACCGTACTGGTGATCAGCGTTTCTGCGGCCATTGCCTGGGTTTCCATGAAAGCCGGTACCGATGCGGTGTACACGCTGACCCAGCGCGTACTGACCGACATGGTCAATCGCATCAATATCTCCACTGAAAAACATCTGGATGGCGCACTGACAGCGCTTGAATCGGTCGCGCCGAGTCCGTCACGCGTGCCTGCTGCACAATCTTTCAGCACCGATATGCATGGCCTGGAAGAAAAATTCTGGGCGGCCAGCGGCTTGTTCATGGATGTGAACAATTACGTGTATTTCGGCGGTAAAGACGGGCGCTTTGTCGGCGTGTACCGGATTTCCCGCAATGAAGTGCAATTGTTCTGGCGTGAACCTGAATGGGATCACCGCGAAGTCTACCGCGTGGCCGGTGTCGGTGACCGCTCGGTGCAGATTCGTCAGGATCAGTTCGATCCGCGCAAACGCCCGTGGTATCAGCAAGCGATGAATTCGGAAGCGCCGGTCTGGTCGAAAATCTATAACAACTTTTCTTTCCATTATCCGACGATCACGCTGGCCAAATCCGTGTATCAGAAAAATCACGAATTTGCCGGTGTGGTGGCAACTGACGTTACGCTGAAAGAATTGTCCAGCTTCCTCGGCAAGCTGGAAATCAGTAAAAACAGTGTGGCGTATATCGTTGATGCCGATGGTTATATCGTCGCTACATCCGGTAAAGAATTGCCGGAACGTGTGGTCAACGGTTTGCCGGAACGTATGCGCGCGATGGATATGAAAACCCGTCTGATCAGCGATACCTTCCGCCAGATTGGTCACCATCAGGCCAATAAAGACGCGACCTATGCACTGGAACTGGATATCGGTACGGTCGATGTCGCGGTCTCGCCGCTGGGCCAGAAGCAGGGACTGAACTGGCAAACGATTGTCGCGGTGCCGCGTGCTGATTTTATGAGCAGCATTAATCAGGGTTTTTTCCAGAGCGTGGTGATTGCGATTGCCTGCATTATTTTCGCGCTGACAATCGGTCTGGCGATTGTGGAACGGGTGATCCGCGATGTGCGCAAACTGACTTCAGCAGCGGAAAAATTCGGTAACGGTGAACCGATGCCGAAGCTGGATATCCGTCGTACCGATGAAATCGGGATTCTGGCGCAGACCTTCACGGAAATGGAAAATAAACTGCGTTTTGACAAACTGACGCAGGTCGCTAACCGTGAATCCCTGTTTGCCCAGATCAGCCATCTGCAGCAGATGGCGGAAGAAAATCCGGATGTGGAAATCGGTTACACGCTGTTGTTTGTGGATCTGGACCGCTTTAAACAAGTCAATGATAACTACGGCCATGATGCCGGAGACAAAGTGCTGGTGATCATCGCTGCGCGTCTGCGTGCCGCGATACGCGATACCGATGAAGTGGCGCGTTACGGCGGCGATGAATTCGTACTGCTGATCAAAGACACCCGCCATGCGATCGACATTGATCATATGGTCGATAAAATTTCTGCGGTGGTGGAAGAGCCGATTGCGCTGGAAAACGCCGTGGTGGATGTCGGCGCGTCGATAGGCTGGGCCAGCTTCCCTGAAGACGGCGACGACTATATGCGTCTGATCAAGATCGCTGACAGCCGTATGTACAACCGCAAACGCGACCGTAAATCGCAGAAAATTCAGCTGGTGTAAGCCACGCTTACCGACGCACTAACCCTGTAAAAAAGCACCGTTTCCTGCTCAGGAACGGTGCTTTTGTTTTTGGCGCTGAGTGCTTGTGTACAGCGCAGCGTTTGCCGTGGTGTTCCTGCAGACCCGAATACGCGTGAAAGCGTCTGAAAATGCCTCAAATGCGGTGTTCAGCACAGCGATCCGGCGGTCGTCGGCAGAAAGTGCTGGCCTCCGGAAATGGCTGATGACGATCTCTGCACAGGAACGCCACCCGTTGCGCAGCTTCAGGCGGCGGGCGTCATGCTGCGCAGACCGGCTTCGGCGTGGTGAAGTAAGCCAGCGGCATCGTTGCCGTGCGTTTCACTGCAAGCGATGCCGGTGCGCCACTGGCCGCCATCGCTGGCGGATGCCGTAGCTGCCTGCGTTTGCATCTGCATCTGTGTCTGCCATTGCTGCAGGTAAGCAGTTGCTTCTGCCGCATCGCAGGCGGGTAACAGCAAGGCGAAGCAGGCTTCCGTGACCCGCGCCGGTCGGGCGAACTGCGTTCCCAGACACTGGCTGAGTTGCCGTACATACTGCATCAGCCATTGCTCCGCAGCCTCGCCACCGGCTTGCAGACGGACTTGCCAGTAATGCTGCGGTTCGATCAGCACCATGCTGAGGCGCGGTGGACCGTCCTGTTGCTGACGTGCGCTGCGGATTGCTTCCTCCGTCATTTGCAGAAAACGCGCGCGGTTCGGCAAGCCGGTCAGCGGGTCTTGCCAGAGCTGATGCTGCAATTGCTGATGCTGTTGCTGCAGGGTGCTGCGCAGGGCATCGGCATGGGTGACGATTTCCTGCATTTCCTCCGGCATCTCCATCGCTTCCGGTGTGCCGTAGCTGCCGCCGCGCAGACGGATCAGACGTTCGCTGATGTGCTGTATCCAGCGTTCCAGTTGCAATATGCTGAACAGCGTGAGAATCGCAGCGGTGAATAAACCGGTCAGACCGGCAATCAGGATACAGCGCTGCAACAGCAGCAAAGGCCCCGTCACCGGTGCGACCGCGGTTTGCAGCAGCAAGCTATGCTGTGCTTTCGGATCCGACGGCAGCGCGAGTTGCCGCGTGGCGAAATCCCGTCGTTCCAGCTGTACCTGCAGCGTGGATAAATCCTTCGGCGCATCGCTGAGGATTTCCGTCAGTTGCTGTCTGCGCGCTGCCGGTAAGGTGGACTGGCTGACTTGCCAGGGTTTGGTGCCCGCTTTGCGTAGCAGGCTCAGATGGTTGCCGGACAGTTGTGACACTGGCTGCAGCAGTGCATCGGTCACCGGTCTTGCCAGCAAGACCTTCGTGCCGTCCGCCGTCACAGAAACCGATTGTGCGCCCAGCATGGCGGTGCTGCCGGACAATAACCAGCCGCCGTTAGTTGCCGGTTGCGCGCGCGCCCAGCTTTGCCAGTCGCTTTGCAAACCGTGGGCCAGACTGTCGCTGCTGGCATACAGCAATTCTCCCTGTGCATCCACCAGCACTGCCAGCGTGGCCTGCTGCTGTGCCGCATGGCGTATCAGGGCGGGGACGATGGTTTCTGCGCGGCGTTGCTGTACCGCCTGGCGGAACGATTCATCTGTCGCCAGCAGACTGGCGGCGCTGCTCAACTGCATGGTTTGTTGCTGTTCCAGATAATGCAGGCTTTGTTCTGTGCGTTGCAGACTGGCTTGCGGCACGCTGGCTGCCTGTTCGCGCAACTGCCATTCCGCCAGCAGCCACAAAGGCAGGCTCAGTCCGGTCACCAGACCGCAGGTCATTGTGAGTAAGTGACGTTGCAAACGTAGAGGCATAGTGGCGGCAAATGAGGGTGATAGCGGCATTGTACCGTTGTGTAGAACTCATTTCATAAATACCCGCGAGATGCGTTTGTCTCATAGCGCGGGCTGGCAAGGCGGACAAGGCAGTGAATAGCGGTGCTATTCACAACGCGTCCAACGCTGTCCAGCGTGCGCTATGAGGCAAACCCTCCGGGAACGGAGGTGCCGGGCGCATTGCTTTGTTGCGTCGCTTGCACAGGCACCAGCCTGTGCTGCGCAACGACGCCGCGCACTGCCTCCCGGCACCCTGCGTTCGCACTCGTGGCTATTTATGAAATGAGTTCCAGTATCACCTGCCCTGTTGTATTGCCGCACAAGCCGGCCTCCTCTGTGCAGGATACGGATTTGCCGGAGGGGATCACAGCACGGAAGGCAGGCAGCCGGATAAATGGTCAGGAGTTCTCAGACTCTTTGATTTTAAATAACAAGTCTGTAGCCGAATAATTATCTAATATCCAGCTCAGCGCCGTTTGCAAATGGTGCCCGCCCAACGCTTTCCGGATCACTTCATTCAGCACGCTATGGAATCGATTATTCAGTATCTGGTAGAAATGACCGCGCACCGCGATCATGAATTGCTGAACATGTCAGTAGCTTCTTCCTTACGTGCGATCACGGAAGCCGAAGCTGTGCGCGTCTGGGAATGCAACAGCAGCCATCATGGCGTGTTGCTGCGCGAACGGGTCATGATAGGCGCAGACGGTACCTGCACCGCGCCGGAAGGGCAGGCCGCGCGCTGGCGGGCAGTGACGGATTTTCAGGATTTGTACAAGGGACTGGAAGCCGGTTTGCAAGTCATTACCGGTAAAGATCCGCCCTGTTGTCTGTGGCTGCCGGTATCCGTTAAAGGCCGTGTGCATACCTGTTTTGAACTGCATTTATGCACGCCGCTACCGCCCGCATCGCTGGATGTGATTCGCGGCATCCTGCTGATTTATCAGAATTATCAGAGCTTACTGAATGACAGCGAGCACGATACCCTGACCGGTTTGCTGAACCGGAAAACTTTTGACGACCATTTCACCAAAGTGCTGCGTGCCGACTGGAGCGATCCCGGTTACGCCCTGCAGCAACCGCAAGCCTGCCAGCGCCGCGCGTCGCCGGAAGCGCCTTTACACGACTGGCTGGCGATTATTGATATCGACCATTTCAAGCAAGTGAATGACCATTACGGGCATTTATACGGCGATGAAGTGCTGATCCTGATTGCGAATTTACTGCGCACTTCGTTCCGGCCGGATGACCGCCTGTTCCGTTTCGGTGGCGAGGAATTTGTGGTGCTGCTGCGTCAGGTCAGCAGCGAGGATGCACACCGGATTTTTGAACGTTTCCGCAGCAATGTGGAAGCGCAGCAGTTTCCGCAAGTCGGGCGCGTGACGGTCAGTACCGGTTATGCGCACATCGATTTGCAGGAAGCGCCGGTGGCGATCATGGGGCGTGCCGATCAGGCGCTGTATCACGCCAAAACCCATGGCCGTAACCGTGTCTGTCATTACGATCAGCTGTTACAGCGCGGTGAAGTCCGGCATGAATCCGCCAACGATACCGCGGAATTTTTCTGATCTTTTACCGCTTGCCGTACCAGCCGGCGTGCTGGCCGGAAAAGTCCGTTTTTTGCCTCAAATGCGGTGTTCAGCACAGCACTCCGGCGGTCGTCGGCAGAAAGTCCGGCTCTCAGCAAATGAGCAATGACGATAGCTGCATCATCTGAGCGTAACCGCAGGCCGGAAAAACAACAGCCACCCGCAGGTAGCTGTTGCGCTGTTGGCGTACAGAAGATGGTCAGGCAGGTTTGCGTGCCGTCGTCAGCAGGATTACGCTGCCCAGAATCACCGCCATCGCGATACCGGCTTTGGAAGATAAGCTTTCGCCGCCGAAACTCACGCCCAGCGCCACCGCAATCACCGGATTCACATACGCATAACTGGCGGCCAGACCAGCCGGAACTTTGGATAACAGATACATATACGCGCTGA
This sequence comes from Cognatundibacterium squillarum, assembly GCF_014652435.1. GTDB lineage: Bacteria > Pseudomonadota > Gammaproteobacteria > Burkholderiales > Burkholderiaceae_D > Undibacterium > Undibacterium squillarum. The sequence goes on along the minus strand of NZ_BMYU01000007.1, from coordinate 98,885 downwards.
AGGCCAGCAACGAACCCGCCACCACCAGATACACCCAGGCGCTGACTGCCTGCCAGGTCACCGGGCCTGTCATGCTTTCGCCGCGAATCAGGCTGGCGATCACCAGAAACACGCCACCGGCCAGCATTTCGCTGGCGAAGCCCATGCCGCCTTTCGCCATTTTCAGTTTTTTCTGCGACAGTACCGAGCCCACATCCCAGCACAGAATCGCTGCCAGCAATAAGATCAGACCGACCGGTTCTGCCGCAAAGGTGCTGTCCGATGCCAGCAATACTGCGCCGGCAAAACCCGCCAGAATGCCGACCCATTCCTGACGGCGCGGCCAGTCGCCGAACAGGCCGGACAGGCTGGATAAGATCATCGGCGAGCAGGCGATGAATACGGCAGTCAGGCCGGAAGACACATACTGCTCTGCGCAGGCCGTCAGACCGGTGCCGCCGCTCAGCATCAGCACACCGATGATGCCGCCGTCACGCCATTCGCGCAGCGTGGGATTCGGCGCGCCGCGCCATTTCATCCACGCATACAACAGACCACCGGCCACCACAAAGCGGGTGCCGATCATCATCAGCGGCGGAAACGAGGTCAGCGCGACCTGAATACCAAAATAGGTGGAACCCCAGACGATATACACCGTCAGCAGGGCCAGAATCACATTGCGGGGTAAATGACGCATAGCAGGCAATCAGAATAAACAGGTGAAAAAGTGCGACAGAATACGGATAGTGTACGTAAGTAAAAACCAGTTTTGAATGGATAGTTCATGGTATTTCAGGTACATTTCTTTGAAAGCAAATGAAAAAAGGCAGGTTTACCATGAAAATCGAACTCGACCTGATGGATGCCCGTATCCTCGATATTTTGCAGGATGATGCCCGTGTCAGCCTCGCTGAAATCGGACGCCGCATTCACCTGAGCCAGCCCGCCGTGGCAGAACGCATACGCCGGCTGGAAGGTGCGGGCGTGATCACCGGCTACCATGCGCGCGTGAATCCGGAAGCGCTGGGCTACGGCATCACCGCATTTGTGCGCATCGCCACCCGCTCCAGCGACGTGCCGGTGCTGCAGATTGTGGATCAGATGCCGGAAGTGATTGAATGCCATGCAATCACCGGCGAGGATTGCGTGATCGTGAAAGTGATTGCGACCAGCGTGCGCGAACTGGAGCGCGTGATTGCCGGACTGGCGCGCTGCGGTGTCACATCGACTTCGCTGATTCTGTCGTCGTCGGTAGAACGCCGCGCCGTGCGGCCTGCGGGGTAAGCAATGGAAATCCGCCAGCTGCGTTATTTCGTTGCGATTGTGGATCACGGCTCACTGTCGCGGGCAGCGCGGGTGCTGCACATTGTGCAACCGGCACTGACGCAGCAGATACAGTCGCTGGAGGAGGAACTCGGTACGCAATTACTGCACCGTTCCGCACAAGGTATGCAGGCCACCGAAGCCGGTAAGATTTTTTATGAACATGCACAAGCCATCCTGAAACAAATCAGCGATGCGCGCAGTGCCGTCACTCAGATTACCGATTCTCCGAGTGGCACGGTGGAGCTTGGTATTCCGCAGAGTGTGTCGGCAGCGTTGGCGTTTCCGTTACTGAAAGCCGTGCGCGAAAGCTATCCGGATATTACGTTTCAGCTGACCGAAGAGCTGACCGGCAATCTGACTGAACAGTTACGGTCCGGTCGTCTGAATCTGGCGATTCTGTTTGATGACGGCCAGTTATCCGGCTTCCACACGCAGCCGCTGGTGGAAGAAGACATGATGTATATCACGCGTGCCGGTTCGCAATTTGCCTGCAAGCGGAAATCGATCAGGCTGGAACAGGTTGTGCGCGCACCGCTGATTCTGCCCAGTCTGCAGCACGGTGTGCGTCCGCGCATCGAGCAGGTCTTGCGTGAACAGGGGATGTCCGCAGAGCAGGTGATCGAAATCACCTCGATTGCGATTCTGAAGTCGGCACTGCTGGCGGATATGGGTGCAACCATCTTACCGGTGTCACCATTGCTGCCGGAAATTCAGCGCGGTGAAATGGTGGCAGTGCCGGTCAGCGATGCAACACTGAGCCGGACTGTCAGTTTGTGTTCATCTAAAAATATTCCGTTAACAAATGCTGCGAGAGCGGTAGCCAAGCGGGTACAGGATGTTACGCAACAACTGGTCAGCAGCGGCGCATGGCCGGATGTCCGTCTGCTGACCTGAGCGCATTATTCAGGCACGGCACAATTGCCAGACCGTTGCCGGCGGCAGATTACGCCAGACCCGGCACTGCGGTTGCCAGCGTAGCGGCAATCCTGCAGAGACCGGAAACGGCGGTCGCCGTCCGTAACTGAACTGCACCACACTGCCACCCTGCATCACCAGCGCCTGATACGCTTTGGCAACACGCCTTGCCTGACGTAAAGGCAGGGATTTGAATGGCAGTGAAGAAACCACCAGCAAGTGGTCTGCATGCAGCGCCGCTGTATTCAGCACTTGCTCGGCGCGTTGTTCGAGTACGGTCAGTTGCGGAAAACGCTGACGTAAAACACTGGCCAGCGGCGGTGAACATTCCACAACTTTTAAACGCTCACGCCCGAACCGGGCCAGTAAGGCGCGGGTCAGTGCACCACTGCCCGCACCGATTTCCAGCAAATTTCCGCCACGGTCGCTGGCTGCTGCGACCTGCGCCATCGCGTGTGCCAGATGACGGGAGGACGGGAGCACCGCACCTACTTCTGCCGGTGCCCGCAGTAAGGCTTGTATGAACGGCAGCATGCAGTGACTCATCCCGCTTGCAGCGTTTTCAGCGCCTGCGCCAGATCGCGGATCAGATCGGCCGGATGTTCGATGCCGACTGACAGACGCAGTATGTCCGGCCCGATCCCTTTTTCACGTCGTAATGCTTCCGGAATAGCGGCATGAGTCATCGACCACGGATGGTTGATCAGGCTTTCAACGCCGCCCAGACTTTCTGCCAGCGTGAATACCTGCAAGGCTTGCGTGAAGCGTTTCACTCCCTCCGCATCGGTGCGTAAGCGTACCGATAAGACGCCGCCGCTGCCGTCCGGCAGATATTTCTTAGCCAGTGCATGCTGAGGATGGGACGGATGACCCGGGTACAGCACATTTTCGACTTCCGGCTGTTCTGCCAGCCAGCCAGCGATATGCAGCGCACTTTCACTGTGGCGCTGCATGCGCAGACCCAGCGTGCGCAGGCCGCGCAAGGCCAGAAAACTGTCAAACGGTGATAACACCGCACCGACCGCATTTTGCAGCCAGCGCAGTTTGTCGCCGAGCGCCGGATCCTTGATGATCAGCGCGCCGCCGATCACATCGGAGTGACCGTTCAGGTATTTCGTCAGCGAGTGCAGCACGATGTCCGCACCCCATTCAAACGGACGTAACAGCGCCGGTGTCGAGAAGGTCGCATCAACCAGCGTCAGTGCGCCGTTTTCACGGGCAATACGGGCAATTTCTGCGATGTCCGGCAGTTTGAGTAAAGGATTGGTCGGCATTTCCAGCCAGACCAGACGGGTTGCCGGTGTGATGGCTTGCTTAATCGCGTCCAGATCATCCGGTGGTGCATAGCGCACATTCAGGTTGCTGCTGCGTTTTTTCACCTGCTCAAACAAACGCCAGGCGCCACCATATAAATCGTCAATGGTCACAACTTCACTGCCGGCTTCCAGCAATTCCAGTACCGTCGTCATCGCACCGAGACCGGAGGCGAATGCCAGTCCGGTGTGGCCACCTTCCAGTTCTGCCAGTGCTTTTTCTAAGGCAGCACGACTGGGGTTGCCACTGCGGCCGTATTCATAGCCAGTGTGTTCGCCCGGTGCAGGCTGTGCGTAAGTAGAGCTCAGATAAATCGGTGGCATCACGGCACCGGTGGCATCCGGTGTATAGCCCGCATGGACAAACAGAGTATCGCGGTGTTGCATGATTTCTCCTCAGTTCTGGCGCTGCCAGTAATTCAGTACGTCGGTTTGGGTAATCAGACCCAGAAAACGGCCGTTTTGTACGACCGGAGCGGTTTTGTCTTTGCGGAACAGGCTGAGCAGGTCTTCCAGCGAATCATCCGGTGCCAGTGTCAGCAAATCGGTCGTCATGACGCTGCGCACAGGTTGCGAGAACTGTGCATGACTGACCCGTACGGCGTTCAGCACATCCCATTCGTCAATCACGCCGACCAGCGTGTCTTTACCTTCGATCACCGGTAACTGCGAAATATCGTGCCGGCGCATTTTGCGGTACACATCAGCCAGTGTTTCGGAAGGACGGGCTGTGACGGTTTCGCCATCGGCGTGAGAACGCATGATCAGATCGCGCAGATCATGATGGCGAACACGCGGACGCAAGCCCTGATCGGTCAGCCAGTTATCATTAAATTGTTTAGAAAGATATTTATTGCCGCTGTCGCAAATAAAGGTCACAACGCGCTTCGGCGTTTTCTGGGCGCGGCAGAAACGCAGTGCTGCAGCCACCAGCGTTCCGCTGGACGAACCGGCAAGGATGCCTTCCTGTTCCAGCAAGGTGCGTGCGGTGTGGATACTTTCCTCATCGCTGATGCTGTAAGCTTCACGTACCGATGAAAAATCTGCCATTGGCGGAATGAAATCTTCACCGATACCCTCCACGCGCCAGCTGCCGGCTTTTCCAAAGCGTCCGGTTTGAATGTAATCCGCCAGAATCGAACCCTGCGGATCTGCCAGCACAAAGCCGACTTCCGGTGCTGTCGCTGCGAAATAACGGCTGAGGCCGGTCAGCGTGCCGCAGGAACCAACACCGGTGACAATCGCATCCAGCCGCTGTTCCATTTGCTCCCAGATTTCCGGGCCTGTGGTTTCCACATGGGCCTGCGGATTGGCCGGATTGCTGAACTGATCAATATAGAAAGCACCGGGTGTTTCATCGGCCAGCCGTTTCGCCAGATCCTGATAATAAGCAGGATCACCTTTCTCAACATCGGAGCGGGTCAGAATCACTTCTGCACCCATGGCTTTCAGTTGCTGGATTTTTTCGGTACTCATTTTGTCCGGCACCACCAGTTGCAGGCGATAACCTTTACGAACCGCAACCAGTGCCAGACCCAGGCCGGTATTGCCGGCGGTCGCTTCGATAATCGTACCGCCCGGTTGCAGCTGGCCGGAGGCTTCAGCAGCCTCAATCATTGCCAGTGCGATACGGTCTTTGATGGAGCCACCGGGATTCTGGCTTTCCAGTTTGACATACAGTTCGCACGGACCGGTATCAATACGGGTCAGACGGACGAGCGGGGTGTTTCCGATTAAACGGAGTACAGGATCCTGATCAGACATAATTGTATTAAATGTAAATTAATAAGCGGATTCCACTCGCACCATCTGTCGATGCAGCGTGCTCTGTAGGAATCAAAGAAGATAAAGCACTAAGCAGCGTCAACAGGACGCCGGTGTACACGCGAATTGCATCGCGGAGCGGAAGGGCAGATTGCCGTTAATAAAAAAGGCTGAAGTGTCAGTGCGCATATTCAGTATCAGACTCAGAGTGACAGCCGGTTCGGAAAAAAGTCATGCAGAAGTCCTGTGCCAAACGGAGATGCAGGCTTGCTTGGATTTTTAATATGCTAATTAATGGAGTGGCATGAACGGAACGAATAAAACTGAAGATCAACATGCAAATTCCGATTAAAGCTGTAACGCGGTCATTGCCGGACCTGTTATTGGAACTTTGTGTCGCATTAGAAAAGACGTGCTGTGCCTGCCAGGTTGAAGAAATTCCGTTGTTCCTGCGCATCAAATCTGATATCCAGCGCGGGATGAAATGCGCGTCAGATCACGGTGTCAGAATAGCTATAAGAAAAATTGATATATCTATTTTTATTCTGTATTTTTCCAAAACAGGCTGCAGGGGTAGACTGTTCTTACAGCAGATTTCAAAGGAAGTCGGGAAAGTGCTGCAGCGGTAATTTCGAAAACTTTCTTTGATCTCTTTGGAGTCCGGGCAACCCTCCCTCAGGGCGCTGCGTACAACGCTTTCGGCTTTGTACAACGCCCGATAGCGTTCTGCTATCGATAAATGTGCCGGATTCCAATAAAATGGCTGCTATCACAGCCACCGCAATCCGCCTGTAAGCGATACCTCGTTACAGGTGACGAGCAAACTTGTGTCTTACCGGACGCAACGCATGTTCCTTGCGATCAAAAATCACAAATTTTGGAGCCACTATGTCAACCGACACCAAGATGGAGTCTGCTGGACTCTCGTCCGCGTCCGTCCCTGTCAGCGCAACTGCTGACGTTCAAACTTCCCCCGCCCTGAATGATGTCAGCCTGGATGATAAATACACATCCAACTCAGGCACGATTTTCCTGTCCGGTATTCAGGCGCTGGTACGCCTGCCGATGATACAGCGTCAGCGTGATCTGGCGATGGGGCTGAATACAGCGGGTTTTATTTCCGGCTATCGCGGTTCGCCGCTGGGTGGTCTGGATGAGACATTGTGGAAAACCAAAAAATTACTCGAGCAAAACCATGTTCAGTTTGTGCCGGGTGTGAATGAAGATCTGGCTGCGACCGCAGTCTGGGGTACCCAAACCGTGGGGCTGATTGGCCCCGCGAAATATGATGGCGTCTTTTCCATGTGGTATGGCAAAGGCCCGGGTGTGGACCGTTGCGGCGACGTATTCAAGCATATGAATCACGCCGGTACGGCGCAGTACGGTGGTGTATTACTGGTTGCCGGTGATGATCACGGCGCGTATTCCTCGACACTGCCGCACCAGTCTGACCATATTTTTTCCGCCTGTATGATTCCGATGCTGTATCCGTGCAATGTGCAGGAGTATCTGGATCTGGGCTTGCATGCATGGGCAATGTCGCGTTTCTCCGGTTGTGCAGTCGGCTTTAAAGCGCTGGCCGATACCGTGGAATCCACTGCTTCGGTCGATGCTGATCCTTTCCGCCTGAAAATTGTTTATCCCGAAGATTTCGTGATGCCGGAAGGCGGACTGAATACCCGTTTGTCGCTGGATACGCTGGGTGTGCAGGCGCGTAAGCAGGAAGCGCTGATGCAGGATTACAAAATCTATGCAGCGCTGGCCTATGCCCGTGCGAATAAACTGAATCACACCACCATCAACAGCCCGCATGCGAAACTCGGTATTGTTGCATCCGGTAAGTCTTATCTGGACGTGCTGGAAGCGATGGAGGAACTCGGTATTGATGAACAGCGCGCTGCCGATATTGGTATTCGCGTGTTTAAAGTGTCGATGCCATGGCCGCTGGAACCGGACAGCATCCGCGAATTCGCGCAGGGTCTGGATGAAATTCTGGTGGTCGAAGAAAAACGTCAGATGGTGGAATACCAGCTGAAAGAACAATTGTATAACTGGCGCGATGACGTGCGTCCGCGTGTGATTGGTAAGTTCGATGAAAAAGGCGAATGGGTGCATCCGCGCGGCGAATGGCTGCTGACATCCAAAGCGGATTTCTCGGTCGCGCAAATTGCGCGTGTAATCGCCGGCCGTATTGCCCGTTTCCATACCAGTGATCTGATCAAAGCACGTCTGGCTTTCCTCGAAGCAAAAGATGAAGTGCTGCGCAAGCAAGTCAGCACACCGGCGCGTCCCGCTTATTATTGCTCTGGTTGTCCGCACAATACCTCAACCAAAGTGCCGGAAGGCAGTCTGGCGCTGGCCGGTATCGGTTGCCACGTGATGGCAACCGCGATTTATCCTGAACACAATAAACTGACAACGCATATGGGCGGCGAAGGTGCGCCGTGGATCGGTCAGGCAGCTTTCTCGCAAATTCCGCATGTATTTCAGAATCTGGGTGATGGTACATATTTCCACTCCGGTTATCTGGCAATTCGCGCTGCGGTAGCTGCGCGTGTCAATATTACTTATAAAATTCTGTACAACGATGCCGTTGCGATGACGGGTGGTCAGCCGGTGGATGGCACCATTACCGTGCCGATGATGGCGCAGCAAATGGCAGCGGAAGGCGTGAAACGTATCGCGCTGGTCACAGAAGATTTAAGCCGCTACACCGACCGTTCCGCCTTACCAGCGATGGTGACGCTGCATGACCGCAAAGATATGGATGCGGTACAGCGTGAATTGCGCGAAATCGAAGGCTGCAGCGTGCTGATCTACGATCAGACTTGCGCGGCAGAAAAACGCCGCCGCCGTAAAAAAGGTGAATTCCCAGACCCGAATCAGCGTCTGTTCATCAACGAAGCCGTGTGTGAAGGTTGCGGCGATTGCGGTGCGCAATCCAACTGTACTTCGCTGATGCCGCTGGAAACCGAATTCGGCCGTAAGCGTGTGATCGATCAGTCTTCCTGTAATAAAGATTACTCCTGCGTTAAAGGTTTTTGCCCGAGCTTTGTCACCGTTGAAGGCGGCAAAGTGCGCAAAACCAAAACCGGTGGCAACCGTGGCGATGACTTCGGTGTGCTGCCGCAACCGGCTTTGCCAGCCTGCGAGCAGTCTTACAATATTCTGCTGAATGGTATCGGCGGTACCGGTGTGATTACCGTCGGCGCTTTGCTGGGCATGGCGGCGCATCTGGAAGGCAAGGGCGCATCGGTGCTGGATATGACCGGTATGTCGCAGAAAAACGGGTCCGTGACTTCGCATATCCGCATCGTTCAGGACCCTGTCCGTTTGCGCGCGCAGCGTATTGCCACCGGTGAAGCCGATCTGGTACTTGGCTGCGATATCCTGACTGCCGGTGCGCATGATGCGATTTCCAAAATGCGCGCAGGCCGTACCCGTGCGGTGATTAATACACATGAACAGCCTACCGGCGCGTTTGCGAAAAATCCGGACTGGCAATTCCCGCTCGATTCCACCGAGCGTCTGATCAGCGATTCCGTCGAAGGCCGCGCAGATTTCATTAATGCAACCCGTCTGGCGACCGCGCTGATGGGCGACTCGATTGCCACCAACCTGTTCATGCTCGGCTTCTCGTATCAGAAGGGCGCGATTCCGGTTTCTGAAGCTGCTTTGCTGCGTGCGATTGAACTGAACGGCGTGGCGATTGAAGCCAATAAACAAGCCTTCACCTGGGGCCGCCGTGCCGCAGTGGATCTGGCAAAAGTGGAAAAAATCGCATTGCCAACTCAGAGTGTGGTGGTGCAAATGCCACTGAGTCTGGAAAAAGTCATCGCCCGCCGCGCGGATTTTCTGCGTGAATATCAGGATGCTGCTTACGCAGAGCGTTACACCACGCTGGTGGCAAAAGTGCGTGCTGCAGAACAGAAACTCGGCAAAGGCGAGCGCCTGAGCATGGCTGTCGCGCGCAATGCGTACAAGCTGATGGCGTACAAAGATGAATACGAAGTTGCACGCCTGTACACCAATGGCGATTTCACAGAAAAACTGAAACAACAGTTCGACGGTGAATTCAGCGTGCAATTCAATTTTGCACCACCGCTGTTCGCGAAAAAAGATGCGCAGGGTCGCCTGATCAAAGCACGTTACGGTTCATGGATGTTCGGCGTACTGCGTTTGCTGGCCAAAGGTAAACGCCTGCGCGGTACCGCACTGGATATCTTCGGCAAAACCGAAGAACGCCGTATGGAACGTGCGCTGATTGCGGAGTATTTTGCACAGACCGAAGCCTTGCTGCAGAGTCTGACCGCAGAAACGCTGGATCAGGCAGTGGCAATTGCCAGTCTGCCGGAAATGATCCGTGGTTTCGGCCATGTGAAAGAGAAAGCCGTAGCCGAATACCGTGCACGCTTGCAAGCCTTGCAATATGGGGCGCAACAGAAATCAGCCTGATCGGGACAAACGGCCTGGTGTCGTTCGTGAACAAACTGTGAAACAAGTTGGCATTTATAACCAGCGTAACAAGGCAGACATTGTGCTGTCGTGCAAGTTTGTTAGTATGTAAGCTATTGCTGTGATGCGAGCGCAGCTGCTGAATTCATCTTCAGCACGCTGCCGCCGCGTGCCGGTGTGACTCATTCATACGATGACCTATGCGCAAGCCTATAACGGAAGCAGATCTGGTTTTACTGATTGAAGATCAGAGGATTTTTTCTCAGATGCTGGCCAGTTTGTTGCAGCAGCGGCTGGGCTGTAAAGTACTGAAAGCAGAAACGCTGGCTGCGGCCCGTGAATACCTGCAGCAGCACGGTGCAGCAATCCGGGTTGCAGTCTGCGATTTGCATTTGCCGGATGCCAGTGGTGTCGATATCGTGGATGCAGTACAGGCATGCGGCATCCCGGCGATCGCGATGACCGGTAAGTTCTCTGAGGAATTAAGGCAGGAATTACTGAGGCGCGGGGTGGTGGATTATGTGCTGAAAGACAGTATTTCCGCGTTTGACTACGTACTGGGGCTGATTCACCGGTTGCTCAAAAACCGGGCAGTGAAGGCGCTGATAGTTGATGATTCGGCGGCGTCGCGGCAGATCCTGAAGAGCTATCTGCAGCAACAGGGGATTACGGCTGTGCTGGCGGGTGATGGCGAGGAAGGATTATCTTTACTGCGTTCGCATCCGGAGATCAGTCTGGTAATGACTGATCATGAAATGCCGCGCATGAGCGGCATTACATTTACTGCCGAAGTGCGTAAATTCCGTAAAAAGGAACATCTGGCAGTGATCGGGCTTTCCGGTACCGGCAATGGCAAATTGTCGTCGCAGTTTCTGAAACACGGCGCGAATGATTTTATTACCAAGCCTTTTTCCTATGAAGAACTGTTGTGCCGGGTAAGTCAGAATCTGGACATGCTGGATCTGATACAAAGTAACCGTCAGGCAGCGATCTGTGATTATCTGACCGGCTTGTATAACCGGCGCTATTTTTTTGAACAGGGTAATCAATTGTTCCGTCAGACCATCAGTCAGATGCAGCATTTACACCTTGCCGTGATCGATATTGATCATTTTAAGCGTATCAATGACGTATGCGGTCATGAGTATGGCGACGAGGCTCTGCGTCAGACGGCGGCACATCTGCAGGAAACCTTTCACAAAGATCTGGTAGGCCGCTTCGGAGGGGAAGAGTTTGTTGTGTTGTTTGCAGCATCTGAAAACCGTGAAGTTGCCCGCAGGCTGGAAGAATTTCGTCAGTGGCAGCAGGATGTGCCGCTGAAGATGCCCGATGGCAGTGCGCACCCGGTGCAGGTAAGTATTGGCTGCGTGCGGCGTGAGCAGGAAACCGATTTACAGCAATTGATACATGCAGCTGATCAGTTGTTATATCAGGCCAAGCAGACGGGCCGTAACCGGATTATCAGCCGGTTCTGAGTCTGCAGAAATTGCCTGCGGTACATGGCAGACAACGCGGCGGCTCATGAGGCTGCAACGGATTTCTGTGAGTGGCCGCTACAGGCACGATTTTTAATTGACGTTAACGTTAACGTCAGCTAACTTAGCTGCACGTTATTCTGCAGGATGCTGTTTCCCAGAAGGTACAGCCGCCTGTCCATTTTGTTGAGGCATACATGACTAACCTGTCCGAAGTCCAGAAACTCACCGAATACAAACCTGCGAACAAAGTGCGCTTTGTGACCGCAGCTTCCCTGTTTGACGGCCACGACGCCTCGATCAACATCATGCGCCGTATCCTGATGTCGAACGGCGCGGAAGTGATCCACCTTGGCCATAACCGTTCCGTGGACGATATCGTGACTGCAGCACTGCAGGAAGATGCGCAGGGGATTGCGGTTTCCAGCTATCAGGGCGGCCATGTCGAATACTTTAAATACATGATCGACCTGCTGAAACAACGCGGCGGCGCACATATCAAAGTCTTCGGCGGTGGCGGCGGTGTGATCGTGCCGGAAGAAATCGCGGATCTGCATGCGTATGGCGTGACCCGTATTTTCAGTCCGGAAGATGGTCAGCGCATGGGGCTGGTCGGCATGATTCTGTCCATGATTCAGGCTTGCGACAGTGACTTGTCCGGCTATGCGCCGCAGCAACTGGATGTACTGCAGCAAGGTGAACTGGCGGCACGTCACCGTCCGCTGGCGCAACTGATTACCGCCCTTGAAAACGGTAAAGTCAGTGCTGAACTGCGTGAGCAATTACATGCTGCAGCAAAAACTTCTGCCGTACCGACACTGGGTATCACCGGTACTGGTGGTGCCGGTAAATCCTCGCTGACCGATGAACTGATCCGCCGTATCCGTCTGGATCAGGATGACAGCCTGAACATCGCACTGATTTCGATTGATCCTTCCCGTCGTAAATCCGGCGGTGCGCTGCTCGGTGACCGCATCCGTATGAATGCGATCAATCCGTGGGGCGGTCAGTCGCGCGTGTTTATGCGCTCGCTGGCAACCCGCGAAGCCGGTTCTGAAATTTCTCAGGCGCTGCCGGATGTGATTGCAGCCTGCAAAGTGGCTGGCTTTGATCTGGTGATCGTCGAAACTTCCGGTATCGGTCAGGGTGATGCCGCGATCGTGCCGCATGTGGATGTATCGATGTATGTGATGACACCGGAATTCGGTGCCGCATCCCAGCTGGAAAAAATCGATATGCTGGATTTTGCCGACTTCGTGGCAATCAATAAATTCGACCGCAAAGGCGCACAGGATGCACTGCGCGACGTCGCTAAACAATATCAGCGTAACCGCGAACTGTGGACTCAGCGTCCCGAAGATATGCCGGTGTTTGGTACACAGGCATCGCGCTTCAATGATGACGGCGTGACAGCGCTGTATCAGGGCTTGTTGCCTGCGCTGGTACAGCGTGGCCTGCAAACCCGCAGCAGCCGTCTGGCACCGGTGTCCGTGCGCTTCTCCAGCGGCAACAATGTGATCGTGCCACCGGCACGCAGCCGTTATCTGGCAGAAATCGCCGACACCGTGCGCGGCTATCACAAAACCGTACAGAAGCAATCGCGCATTGCGCGTGAGCGCCAGCAATTGCAGGAAAGCCGCCGTATGCTGACAGAAGCCGGTCACGCAGCCAGCGACAGCGCACTGGAAAACCTGATCGCAGAACGTGACAACCATCTGAGCGCAGAAGCCAAATCGCTGCTGATGAGCTGGCCTGAACTGCAGAAAACCTACGAAGGTGATGAACATGTGGTGCTGATCCGCGACAAGGAAATCCGCACCCGCCTGACTTCGCAAACCCTGTCCGGCACCCGCATTCGCAAAGTTGCGCTGCCGCGTTATCAGGACAGCGGTGAAATTCTGCGCTGGCTGATGCTGGAAAACCTGCCGGGTTCTTTCCCTTACACCGCCGGTGTGTTCCCGTTCAAACGCGAAGGTGAAGATCCTACCCGTATGTTTGCCGGTGAAGGCGATCCTTACCGCACCAACCGCCGCTTCAAGCTGGTATCGCAGGGCATGCCTGCCAAGCGTTTATCGACCGCGTTTGACTCGGTCACGCTGTACGGTGCAGATCCGGCGATTCGTCCGGATATCTACGGCAAAATCGGTAACTCCGGTGTGTCTGTGGCAACGCTGGACGATATGAAAGTGCTGTACGACGGTTTCGATCTGTGCGATCCGGCAACCTCGGTATCGATGACGATCAATGGCCCGGCGCCAACCATTCTGGCCTTCTTCATGAATACCGCGATTGATCAGCAAATGGATAAATTCCGTGCTGAAAAAGGCCGCGAACCGACCGCAGAAGAAGCCGCGCAAATCCGTGCATGGGTACTGAAAAACGTCCGTGGCACGGTGCAGGCCGATATTCTGAAAGAAGATCAGGGCCAGAACACCTGTATTTTCTCGACTGAATTCTCGCTGAAAGTGATGGGCGATATTCAGGCTTACTTCGTACAGAATCAGGTGCGGAATTTCTACTCGGTATCGATCTCCGGTTACCACATTGCTGAAGCCGGTGCGAATCCGATTTCCCAGCTGGCGTTCACACTGTCGAACGGTTTCACCTTTGTGGAAGCCTATCTGGCACGCGGCATGCACATTGATGATTTCGCGGCTAACCTGTCGTTCTTCTTCAGTAACGGCATGGACCCGGAATACACCGTACTGGGCCGCGTGGCCCGCCGTATCTGGGCGGTGGCAATGCGCGACAAATACGGTGCGAACGACCGCAGCCAGAAACTGAAATACCATATTCAGACCTCCGGCCGCAGTCTGCATGCACAGGAAATCGATTTCAACGATATCCGTACCACGCTGCAGGCACTGATCGCGATTTACGATAACTGCAACAGCCTGCACACCAATGCCTACGATGAAGCGATCACCACGCCAACCGATGAATCGGTACGACGTGCGCTGGCAATTCAGCTGATCATCAACCGCGAATGGGGTCTGGCGAAAAATGAAAACCCGAATCAGGGCAGCTTCATCATCGAAGAACTGACCGATCTGGTGGAAGAAGCCGTGCTGCAGGAATTCGAACGTATCGCAGAACGCGGCGGTGTGCTCGGTGCGATGGAAACCGGTTATCAGCGCAGCAAAATTCAGGAAGAATCGCTGCACTATGAACACCTGAAGCACGATGGCACGCTGCCTATCATCGGCGTCAACACCTTCCGCAATCCGAAAGCCGGTGATGCACCGCAGAAGATTGAACTGGCCCGTTCCACCGATGAAGAAAAACAATCGCAGCTGCAACGTCTGGCAGACTTCCAGCAACGCCACGCCGATGTCGCACCGCAGGCACTGGCAACACTGCAGCAAGCCGTGATCAACAATGACAACGTGTTCGCCGTTCTGATGGATGCCGCCCGCGTCTGCTCACTCGGTCAGATCACCACGGCACTGTTTGAAGTCGGCGGTCAGTATCGTCGTAATATGTAATTCAGACGATTCAGCCCCGAAAACCATGCCCCTGCAAAGCGGCATGGTTTTTTTATCACTTTTTCTGGCAAGATGCGATGCTGAAGCTGTGTGATCCGAATTTCTGATCACCGCTGCTAAATAAGGAGAATCTGATGTTGGTAACCTTACTCATGTATTTCATCCTCGGCATTCCGCTATGGCGCATTTGCCAGCGTACAGCAACCAGCCCTGCTGTCCTGCTGTTATTGCTGTTTCCCGTCGTAGGGTTCGGCCTGATACTGGCGATCATTGCATTCCGCCAGTGGCCTGCGAATCCGGAAAACGGAGGGTTGCGCTGATGGGAGCTCTGTTAGAACAGTTTCAGGTCACTGTGGGGTTGGTGGCCGGTATGCTGGCGATTATGGGAGTGCCGGTTTTCCTGATGGTTTTGTGCAGCATGTTGATCTTTCAGATCATTCCGGCCTTACTGTGCATTCCGACACTCAGAAAAGCCGGTTTCTCCGCATGGTGGGCGCTGCCCGCCCTGATCCCCGGCATGATCATTCCGATGCTGTGGACCTTCGCCTTTATCCGCTGGCCACGCTACCCGTCAGACCCGCGCTGAACCGGCGCCTGGCACAATTTTCACTTTGCCTTCCGCTCACCATGCATCCTGACAGATGCATGGTTTTTTATTTTTCACTGGCTACTTTGTGCAGAACTCCGCATCTGCTATTTCCGGACAGCCAGACTTTCTGCCGACGACCGCCGGGGTGCTGTGCTGAACACCGCATTTTGCACAATTTTGGTGCGATTTTAGCGTCTGAACGCTGGCAGCGCCGTGCGCAGGCTTGCAGGGGCTGGCGGGCTGCTGCATGATGGCGGCCTGTGAAATTTTCAGTGGTGAATCCGATGTCCTCCCCGAACAAGCCAGAACAATCCGGCGATACGCCAGCGCCTGCAATCAATCCGGAAACCGCCGGAAAAGTGGCGGATATCATGCTGGAACGCGAGCCGTCGTCCGCTGCGTTTCGTGAATTCCCTTACGCGGCGGCAGTACCGAAGCTGTATCAGTTGCACGCGCTGAAGAAACTGGATGAAGCCACCCAGGCGGATGTGTATCAGCAGGCAGAAAAAGCAATCCGTACGGACTGGCGCGTCAGACTGGCGATGCTGGGCTGGTTTGCGGTATTTCTGGCGTATGCGGTGGGGCTGGGTTTTGCCAAGTATGAGGGCGCAAAAATCCTGTTTCCGGCGCTGGCCTGGGTCTTGTGCTGGCGCTTTATCCGGCGTCAGATTGTGAAGCAGCGTATGCGTCAACTGGCGTTGAAAGCGCTGGAGCAAGACATGCTGCCGCCGCAGGCCGGTTAAGCTCTTCACCGGTATTTGCGCCAGCGCAAATCCGTATGGCGGCCTTGCAACAGCGCAGGCCGGTGTTTGCGGCGGCGCAAAGCAACGCACGCAGAGCAGCGTAATCTGATTACATTGCCGTGATACGGCTTTGCACGATTCAGGAGTTTTTCATGCGCGCTGTTCTTCATCAGATTCAATGGAAAATGCTGATCGCCGGTGCGGTTGGCGGTGCCGTAACCGGTGCGGCAATCGGTTACAGCAGCGGCCTGGCGCCACAGGCTGCGCTGATCGGTTTGCATCTGGGTTTGTTGTTTGGCCTGACGCAATCGCATGATGCAGGCATACGCGCCAGCCAGTCTCAGGGGCAATCTGCCAGACTGTCTTAAGCGCATCAGCAATTTTACCTACCGTACTCTCCTGGCAAACCGGCAACGGCAGTTCGCGTTGCCGGCTTTCCTTTTTTCCTTCTTTGCGCAGGATTCTCTGCTGCTATGATGTCATTCTTCCAGCTATGCAATGACATGCCATGTTTCCTGATTCTCTTCCTTTATTACAGTCTCCCGGGTTCAGCCTGCGGCGTATGCAGCTGACGGATGCGTCAGCTTGGTATGACTATCTGTGTTTACCGGCAGTCTGGCAGCACACCAGCTGGAATGTGCAACAACCTGACGATTTACTGCCATCGCTGCAGGCGTTCGCCAGCAATCTGCCGGATGCACCGCGCCGCTTTGCTGTCATCGACAACAGCAGCGGACGTCTCGCCGGAACTGTCGGTTTTCATACGGTATCTGCGCTGAACCGCACGGCAGAACTGGCGTATGACTTTCATCCGGATTACTGGGGGCGCGGCCTTGCCACGGCTGTCGCACAGGCGGCTTTACAGTGGGCGCTGCAGGAAGGACATTTACACCGTGTGCAGGCGACGGTGCTGCCATCGAATCTGCGATCTATTCGTGTGATCGAAAAAGCCGGCATGCAGTTCGAAGGCGTGCTCAGAAATTTCCGCATGGTACGCGGCGTTTCTCAAGATTTTCGTTTATATGCCAGCGTGCACAACGCTGATGCAAAGCAATCATGATCAGTTCGAAAAAACAAATGGCAGCCATGATGCTGGCGCTGCTTATGACGGGTCCTGCAATCGCACAGAACACACCGCAAACCTCGGCAAAAACCACCACCGGTATTCAGGAATTTACGACGGACGGCTGCAGCCTGTTCCCGGACCGTGCACCCGGCGGCACACCGGACTGGTGCGATTGCTGTGTGCAGCACGATGTGGCTTACTGGCGCGGCGGTACTGAGGAGGAACGCTTGCAAGCCGATATCGCGCTGCGGGAAGGTGTGCAAAACAAATCCGGTAGCCCGCAACTGGCACAGATGATGTACAACGGTGTGCGCGTTGGTGGCGATGCGGCGTTAAACACGAGCTTCCGCTGGGGCTATGGCTGGCCTTACGGCCGTGGTTACCGTGCACTGAATGCCGACGAGCAGCAACAGGCAGCACAGGCCATGGCGCGTTACCGTCAGCAAGCAGGAGCGATGCAGTGCCCGTCCAAACCGGTGACGCTGTCGGTCCTTTTTTCTGCAGGTGAGAAAAATGAATATGGAAAACGATGAGCGCAGATTAAGACCCTGCCTGTGTTTTGATCTGGGCGGTGTACTGATACGCAATGCGGTATTCACCGGCTTACCTGCACTGCTGCCAGCGGGACAGGACCTGAGCGTACTGCGTCAGCGCTGGCTGCATTCCAGTGTGATACGGCGCTTTGAGTCGGGCTTATGCAGCGCAGACGAATTTGCGCAGGCATTTGTACAGGAATGGAGTTTGTCCATCAGCGCCAGTGAGTTCTTACAGGAATTTTATCGCTGGCCGGAAGGTTTCTATGCAGGCGTGGCAGAAACCCTGCACGCGCTGCGCCCGCATTATCAGCTGGCTTGCCTGAGTAACTCGAATGCGCTGCACTGGTCAAAATTCGCAGACAGCTTATCGGTATTTGATACAGCCCTGTCTTCGCATCAGTTAGGCATCATGAAACCGGACAGAGGCATCTTTGATGCAGCGGCCGCGCAGTTGCAGCGCGCACCGCAGCAGATCTGGTTTTTTGATGATATGGCAGAAAATGTACATGCTGCACAGGCTGCTGGCTGGTGCGCATGGCAAGTGCAGGGCTGGGATGGCACGCGAACGCAGCTGGCAGCACTGGGTGTGCCAGTCTGAAGCAGAGGAGAGCAACATGTCAGAATCGTTTCAGTTAATTGCCGCAGCAGCTGAGCATCAGTCTGTGATACTGCAATTGCAGCGTGAATACTTTGCCTGGATCATGCAGCATATAGAACAAGATCTCGGGATACATCCGCAGGAATTACTCGGCATGACTGTGGATGCATATATTCAGCAAATGCAGGCAGAATTGTGTGTGCACACACCACCGGAACACTGGTTTTATCTGATCCGGCATGAGGATCAGTTTGCCGGTACAGCCGGTATGCGACGCTTGGCAAATGGTGACTTTGAAATTAAACGTGTGTATTTACAAACGGCGGTGCGTGGCAAAAGCATTGCAGCCACCGTATTACGTGAGCTGATACAACAAGCCCGCGCACAGGGTGCGCAGCGCATTTGTCTGGATACCGGTCCGTTTATGCAGGCAGCACAGCAGCTTTACCGGCATCTTGGCTTTACGCCCTGCGCGGCTTATCCGGGTTCCGAAGTGCCGCCCGTATTAGCGCCGCACTGGATGTTTATGGCGCTGGATTGCCGCGCAGTATGACACTGCGATCCGGCGGCTTATTTTTCTTTTTGCTGCAACGGCAGTTTTTTCTTTTCTAAATATTTTTCAATACTCTTATCGCTGTCTTTGTCGCTTGCATCGGCAGAACGGCTGCAGGCATCAAGACACTGACCTTGCTGCACATCGCATTGCCTGACATTTTCCGCAAGACTTTTGCGATAAATATCGTCACGCTGCTGACGCGCTTCCAGCACCGGTGTTTGCTGCAACTGATTCGGATTTTTCGCAGGATAACTGCCAGTTGTTTTCGGAATCAGCGGATCAACCACGGCTTTGGCATCCTGATCTGCTTCACGCATGCATGCTTTTTTCTCCGAAGTACACAAAGACTGGCACACACTGCCTGCATAGCTGGCAGCAGGCAGCAGCAGGCTCAGGCTGGTGAACAGAAGAGATGCCCATGATTTCATCTTCTTTCCTTCGCAGGTAATGGTGGCTTAGCGAGTGATTGTGCTGGTTTGCAAGCTTTTTATGGAAATGAAAGCAGTAAGGTGCAGATTTGTCAGACAGCACGGGGTAATTTTCACGACTTTCATCTAAGCAACTTCCACAATACGGCAGGCGGAACAGGGCTGATAAGCTGATTGTTTTGCTTCGGGCGGCAATCAAGGCCGCAAACATGATGTTTTCCCTGTTCCTGAAATCGCTGCTGGGTGCGGCCGCTGTGCTGCTGATCAGTCTGGTCTCCCGCACGCGCTATGTGTATCTGGCCGGACTGGTTCCCTTATTTCCGACCTTCGCACTGATCGCGCATGTGCTGGTGGCCAGCGAACGCGGCGCTGTGGCGTTGCGCGAAACAGCGCTGTTCGGACTGGCTTCCCTGCTGCCTTACGGCTTGTATTTGCTGACGGTATTTCTGCTGGCAGACAAACTACGTTTGCCCTGGGTGCTGGCATGCGCCACCCTGATCTGGGCACTGGCGGCCGCTATATTATTGTGGATATGGAGCTTCCTGCGCGGCATCGCATAATTTTTTATATGCAGTAAATCAATTTTTTTATTCATATTATTGCTTTTGTGAAATGATGCTTATTTCATATTGTTAACTCTTGTTCCGTGCATGGCTGGTCAGAAAGATTCGCTATACGATGTTTCTTACCGGGCGTGTTGATGCATGCCTTGCAAAGAATCGGTGAAGTTATTCACCGGTATCCGGTCAACGATACTGCAATCAGGGTGCGTTTTCCGGCGGAGGTGGCTGCATGCGCAGCTCTTATTTAACGATAAAGTGAGACACAACATGACCAAGCAAACTTTTGAAGTGCAGGAACTGGAATCCCGTTTTGAAATGGAAATGGTAGCAATGCCGGACGGTTCGATGATCGATACATCCGGTGCTGAAATGGAAGCGGCTAAAGGTTCTTCCTCCTGCACTTCTACCTGCTCTCCTGCCTGATTTTCAGTCGGCGGAAAGCAGGCGTTTCGGGCTGACCTGAGCACCGGTTAACACCGTTTCAGAAAGCATGAATACGCAGCGAAAAAAATCTGACCCGGCTTTTTTGCCGGGTCAGTTTTATCCGGAAGTTGTTCAGGATCAGACAGCATGCATGCACACGCAGCATGTCGCAGTTTGTACAGCAGATGCAGCAGGACATTCTGTTGCAGTGCCTCCGGAATGTCGTGAATAAGGGCGAATCGGTATGTCGACCTACACAGAGCAGTTACCAGGCAATCTTCCGGTACTCAGACCGGACCTTGAATTTCAGAGTGCGGCTGAGCTTGGTTATCCCGACAAAATGATGATTATTGCCGGGCAGCGTTATTTTCTCGCCGATCAGATCACCGTCAGTCTGCTGCGTTTGCTGCAGCAGCCGCAATCCAGTTACGAAGCACTGGCACTGGCGATGCAACAGCAGCATGCGGTCGATTGCGACGCAATATCGCTGCAACAACAAATTCTGGCTTTGCCCGGTGGTTTATGGGCAGACAGTCCGGTGCGACACCCTTTCTGGCTGCGCTGGCATTTTTTACCGTCGGCATGGGTCAGCCTGATTGTGCGGCCTTTGCAATTCTTATTTCAGATACCGGTGGCAGTTGTGTTGCTGGGCTGTTTTCTGATCAGCAGCATGTGGCTGATCTTCACTCACTGGCACGGCCATGGTACCGACTGGCATCAGACGCAATGGGGTCTGGCACTCGCACTGGGGCTGAGCGGCACACTGCTGCATGAACTCGGACATTGCGCGGCGGCGCAGCGCTTTGGCGGCAGGCAACAAGGTATCGGCATCGGTGTGTACTGGTTCTGGCCTGTGTTTTATGCGGAAGTGCATGATGCGTGGCGGCTGACCCGCTGGCAGCGCGTGACAGTCGATGCCGGGGGCTTATATTTTCAGGCAGTGTATGTGCTCGGACTCAGTCTCTGGTATCGCAACAGCGCAGATGCGACGGTGCTTGCTGCTATCTGGATTTCCACAACCATGATGCTGAATACATTAAATCCGGTAATGAAATTCGATGGCTACTGGATGCTGTCGGATGCACTGAAATTACCTAATCTGCATCAGCAACTGTTAACGGAAAGCCGGTGCTGGGTGCAGAGTCTGCAACCTCGCTCCGGTGTTGCCGCGCCTTCAAGAAAAATGCGCCTGAGCCTGCTTGCCTTTGTCGCTCTTGCCGGTTTGTTTTTCGGAAATCTGATTCTGTTTTACGGCAACATGACCGGCATACAAATGGCAGCGCTGACGCACGGGTTTGCTCTGCCGGAAACCGACTGGCTCGCCATCAGCGGACACGCGCTGTTGCTGATCTTGCTGAGTGTGATTGCTATGATGACTGCGTTGCGACTGGCACGCAGCATGGTTTCTGTTGTGAAGGAGTCATAATGCGTCAGCCTCCCTGGATGCAGGCGTTGCATCAGCAGATTGCGGATGCCGGCCCTGCACTGATTATCGCCAGCTCCACTACACGCTTGTGGCAGTGGTTGCGTGCAGTCAAACCACCCGTCATCGTGATCGGCAGTCAGTTGTGGGAACAGAAAGAACAAGGCGTGCTGGCACCGCTGATACTACGGCCTGCCAGTTTTATCCGCAGTCTGCGCGAAAAAGACAGCCTGCCGGGGCCGGTCATTGTGCTGCAGGATCAGTTAAACGGCAGCGGTCCGTCGTTTATTCCGTGGCAGGATGGCTCGCGCGAACTGATGTTGTCAGCGATTGATTTTTTACTGTTTCAGCGTTTCCGGCCACCGGTTTTCCGCATCTGTGCGGCACACCCCGGACGCCTGACACTGCAGGCAATCGACATGACCTTACCGGCCTTTCAGCCTGACCGTTTTCCGGTGTATGCCGATACTGTGTATCCGGCCTTCATGGATGAAATCAGTATCCCGCTGCCGGACTGGGAAGCGGAACACACCTTCGCCTGCAAAAATCCGGAACAGTTACAAATCTTGCTGGCAGATGAAATGCGCTTGCTGGAATGCGTATTGCGTGAATCGCTGTTGCGACAGGATGACCCGTCACATCGCAGCTTACTGCAGGCTTTGCAACTCAGGCAGACAGGAAGTGTGCAGCGCGCATCCGCGGCAAACGGAACATAACTGGCAGGCAGAGTGAACAGGATAGACAGAAGATGCAAATGAAGAATATCCGTATGCTGGTTCCGTTACAGGCAGCCACACTGCGCATGGCTTACCGCGCGGCGAATGTATTGCCTTATGTGGAACCACTGTTTCCAGAAAAATGGCAGCTCGGGAGATTTTTGCAAAACAATATTCCTGCACCGGTGCAGGATTTACTGCCCGGACAATCCTGGTTACGGCAGGTACAGCGTGCGCGTTTGCAAAGCGATTTATTAAGGCGTTATGCCGGCTTGTTTCCGCAGCGTGACTGGCGGCCGCTGATTCAGACCAGTGGTGCAGTCAGCTGGGACTGGATCCGCGAACAGCAGCGACCCATCATCATCGTGACACCGCATTTCGGCAGTTTTGCGTTCGGCAGCCTCGCGCTGGCACAAAGCCTGCCGGATAAAATCATCAATGTGTTCTATGACGATCCGGCAAATAACGCCGCCAATGCCATTTTTTTCGATTTACTGAACTCACAGCCGAATATCGAAGTGCTGTACAACAATCCGCGCGGACTGGCGAAAGCGGTACGTGCGCTGAAACAGGGCCAGATTCTGACCATGTTCCCGGATGTCTATCAGGATATCCGGCAGACCGGTTTCGTGCCGTTTCTCGACCGTTATCTGCGGGTGATGCCGGGGACGGCGTATCTGGCACGTAAAAATCAGGCCATGATTATTCCTGCCTACAGCTGGCCTTCGGACAAGTTTGGCGCACATATCTGGCTGGATGCGCCCCTGTTACCGGAAGATTTCAGCGGCAGTGATGAACGCCAGCATGAATTTGCCATTATGTGTGCCTTGTTCCGTTCGGTGTCTGCGCGGGTGCAGGCACAGCCGGAATACTGGCATTACTGGGAAAGACTGGCGCAGATTACGCAGGATATCCCTGGTCAGGGCCTCACGGAAAAAATGCGCGATCGCGTCCGGCGTGTTCCGGGATTGCTGCAGCAGTTTCCTGAATTGCAGCAAATTCTCTGATCTGTTGCATGCGGGGAACATTGCTTTTCATCCTGATCAACACAGGTCTCACCGCTGTTCTCTGACGGGGTTATACTGAGCAGATTACTGCATCCTGACCACCGCGCGAGCGGATGGCTGGCAGCCGACTGAGCAAACTCTGTGGGGACCCTGCATGACAACCGTATTTCTGAGTTCTACCCCGTTTGATCTGGCCGCACACCGGAAAGAAATCGGTGACACCCTGACCGGCGCCGGTCTGCAACTGGCGCTGACATTTCCTGACACTCCGGTCGCAGAACGTTTGCGTCTGGTGCGGACTTCCAAAGTCTGTATTGTGGTGTTCGGCATGACGCTGGGCAATGTTGATCCGGATTCCGGAAAATCGCTGGTGCAGCTGGAATACGAAGAGGCGCAACTGTATTCAGTACCGACGCTGGTATTTCTGATGGATGAAGATGAGCACTGGATACTGCCGAAACACGCGGACACCGGCCCTGCCGGTTTGCGTCTGGCGGATCTGAAAGCGCAGATCAGTCTGCAGCACGAAATCCGCTTTTTTGAATCCCGCGCTGATCTGACTGGCAAAATTGCCAATGAACTGAGCCGCCTGCTGGGTGTGAATATTCCGCTGCCGGACAGCGTGCTGAATGCGCCGTCCGCGTATGCCGGTATGCAGCAAAGCCTGCCGTCTGCTGCCCCTGCTCCTGTACCGGTCGCTGCTGCTTCGGCACCAGCGCCTGCCCCTGCGCCGGTTTCAGTCGCACCGGTTGCCGCCGCGCCAGTAGTGATGCCGGCACCTGAGCCGGTTGTGTCGCCAGCGCCCGCTGCAGAGAGTAAGCCGGCGGCCGCTCAGGAAAAAGCGCCGAAGCCGGCAGTCAAAGTGTCTCGCTATGATCTGACCGAACCGCGCTTTATCTTCTTCCGTGACAAAGTTCAGCCTGCGCTGACGACCCGGGTGACAGACAAGGTGTTGAAAGAAGTGCTGGAGTATCTTCTGGTCAGCAATACCATGCCTGCTGCATCGGCTTTGTCCAAAGGTGCGAAACTGGAGCTGGAAGAGGCGATTGAGCAGGTGCGTCGTATTGAGCTGATTCTGATGGAAACCATACGCAGCCAGAAACAGGCGGCGAAAAAATCCTGACACGGATAGTGTGTACACATTAAAAAAAGCAGGCCGCGGCCTGCTTTTTTGTTTCTGGATCAGGCAGCCGCCAGCGTTTGCAGCCAGTCTGCTGCCTGTGTCAGTGCACTGTCCCAGTCACCTGCAGTCTGCTGGCGGCATAAACGGGTTGCCGGATACCAGCCGGTTGTGCTGCTGTGCTGCAGCCAGCGCCAGTCCGGCATTCGTTCCGGCAACAGCAGCGCACACAGAATTCCCATCGCACCGGCCAGATGCGCAATCGCCGTATCTACCGTGACCAGCGCATCCAGCTGACGCAACACCGCCGCAGTGGCCGCAAAGTCATGCAGTAAATGATCGGCGCGGATCAGAGCGGGCAGACTGTCGGCCTGCGCTGCGGCAGCGCCGGTCTGCAGGCTGAACCACTGTGCGCGGGTGCTGTTCATCAGGGATGCCAATGTCTGCACCGACGGTAAAGAGCGTTCCGCATCATTATGAAACGCGGTATTGCCCTGCCAGACCAGAGCGATGCGGGGTTGACCGGCTGCACGCGGCGGCAATTGTGCTGCCATGTAAGCAGTCTCTTGTGCATCCGCAAACAGATACGGCACCGGTGCCGGTATCGCATTGCTGCGGGTATCAAACACCACCGGCAGACTGAGTACCGGCAGCCAGACGTCATAGGCTTGCGGATCAGGTTCGCTGTGGCTGATATACACCGCATCCAGTTCCGGCAAAGCGGTCAGTAAGCGTTGCAAAGCCGGTTCACACAGCAGGCTGATCCCGCAGCCACTCAGGATGCGCAGGGCTTTCACATAGCGCAGCATATGCATCACATCACCATAGCCGCCTTCCTGCACCAGCAGTATGCGTTTGCCGTGCAGCGCATCGCCGCGCTGCCAGCGCGGTAAATCAGACGGCAAATCCGGCAGCCACGGACGCTGCTCATACAAGGGCCATGCGCTTTGCCAGCGTCCCTGACGCAGCCAGAGATAACTCAGATTAAAGCTTGCCAGCCGGTGCTGCGGATCGAGTAACAGCGCCGTTTCCAGACAGGATTCCGCCTCCACTTCGCGCCGCAGACAAGCCAGCACCATGCCAAGATTGCTCCATGCGCTGACGCAACCCGCATCGTTTTCCAGTGCGTGGCGGCAGGCGTTTTCTGCTTCCTGCCACTGTCCCAGCCGTATCAGCACCGCAGCCAGATTGCTGGCGATCCGCGCTTCGTCCGGCATCAGCTGCAATGCATGCCGGTAATGTTCAACAGCGGCAGGCAATTGCTGCAAGTGTTCCAGGCAATAAGCGCGGTTGCACAACGCCACTGCATCCAGCGGACTGCAAGACAGAATCTGCTGATATACAGTATCGGCAGCCTGCCATTGCTGGCGGGACAGCAAGGCTTCAGCTTCGGCATGCAGCGCTGTCAGCGCGGCTGCATTGTTCGGTGTAGAGAGATCAGTTTGCATGCCCCATTGTAGGAGCGGGTTTTGCGGCTTGTCCAGCAGACGGAATGAGTAGCGCAGTGTGCGGTGTACACGTCGCTGCCGGACGCAGATTCGGCGTATTTATCTGAAGCGCTGTTTCCAGAAGGCGATTGCTGTTGCATACAGAAAGCAGGCAAGCAGGGTCAGTATGCCTAAGCCCAGCGCCAGTAACAGAATGAACCACGGTGCCATACTGTCACGCGGCATGTGCATGCCGTATTGCCAGACATTCCAGCTGGCAGCCAGTCCGCCGGCCAGCACCACCAGCGTACCGGGCACGGCAGTGCGGGCGTACCAGGTCACGATCAGCAGGCAGAACAGCCATACATTCAACCAGCCTTGCAAAGACAAAACCGGTTGCGTCTGGTTAGCAGCCTGCATTTCACGCAACGGTACCGGACGTTCCGGCGCTGTGTTATCGACCGCCAGCGGATGGGGTTCGGCCGTTGCCGGTTTAGCCGTTGCAGTATTTTCCGCTGCCGGTAATGACTGGCAATTACCCAGATCACCGCAACGGAAAAACCGGTCGTTCAGCGTGGGGCGCGGCGGGTTTGCGCTCAGCTGATCTGCTGCCGTGCGCAGCGCCAGATCATCACGCCAGACGGGTGCCTGCCATTGCAGACGCGGTGTTCCTGCCGGTACCGGCCCGCTGGCCTGCAACAGTTCGCAATCCACCATGCCGTTTCCGTTTGCTGCAATCGCGACGCTTGTCTCCGGAGCACTGTGTTTTGGTGGTGACGCACACTGTGCCAGCCATTCCGTCGCAGTCCATTGCAGCCGTAATTGCGTACCGGTGTGGATTGCCAGCGTTAATGGTGATTTGCTGGCAATGCGCATACGCCAGCGCATGCCGCGCGTTACCGCTGCCGCAGATGGCAGCGATGCAAGATCAGGTGTCAGCGCTTGTTCCAGTGCCTGCCGGTAAGCGCTGCCCAGTTCGGCCAGCGCCGGTTGCGGCAGTGACTGTGTTTGGATTGCAGCGATGCTGGCGGGTAATGACGCGCGCGATGCTGTCTGCGCCGCTTGCCAGTGCATCAGCAGCATGGTGCGGCGCAGCTTGCCAGCTTGCTCAGGATAACCCCAGAAGCTGAGCATCGTCGCCGGTTCATCATTGATCATGCCATCAATCCAGCCGGGTGCGGCGTTCAGTGCCTGCATCGCAGGGCTGTCGGGGGCGGCGGGCTGAGCGGCAGCCTGTGCAGGCAGTGCGGCGCACCACATCAGTATGAAAAATACGCCGCAGAGCAAATGCCGGTAGCGCAGCCACACCGGTGTGATGCACTGCACGGAAGATGATTCAGAACGCGGATTCGGATGCATATTGGCTGAGCAGGTACAGGCGGAATCCCTGATGGTAATCGATGGCGGGACGGGCGTAAAAGCCCCGCTGTACGTTGCCGGCAACGTTGCGGACCGGTCAGCCGCGTTCAGCAACGCAGACCGAGGTGCTGGGTAATGTTTGAAAACGTCCAAAAACGTCCGAAATCAGCCTGAATGCGGTGTTCAGCACAGCGATCCGGCGGTCGTCGGCAGAAAGTCCGGGCCTCAGGAAAATGGAAATGACGATATTTGCACAACGGAGGCGGTTTCAGTGTGCGCCGTTGCCGTGCTCAGTACACGTCGCGCCGGTAGCGGCCGCTGTCGCTGAGTGCATCCAGCAGGGGTTCGCCGAGGATGCTGAGCAGGGTCTGATGTACATCTTCGCCCATACCCTGTAGGCTGCCGCAGACCAGAATCGCCGCGCCGTCGTCTATCCACTGTCGCAGCATGTCTGCCTGTTCCGCCAGCGCATGCTGGACGTAGCGGCGGCTTGCCTGATCGCGTGAAAAGCACAGGTCGAGGCGGCTCAGATGGCCGTGATCATGCCAGTGCAGAATCTCTTCCTGATGGAAAAAGTCGGTGGCGCGCTGGCGCTCGCCGAAAATCAGCCAGTTCTGATGGCGGCCGTCGCGTTCACGCTGTTTCAGATGTGAACGCAGTCCGGCTAAACCGCTGCCGTTGCCGATCAGAATCAGGCCCTTACAGTCCGGCGTATGGAATTGCGGATTACGGCGTATGCGCAAACCGATGGTTTGCCCGATCGCCGCATATTCGGTCAGCCAGCCGGAACCGAGGCCGAGGCTGCCATCGTCTTTACGTAACTGACGCACCAGTAATTCCAGCTGACCATCTGCTGCGACGGATGACACCGAATATTCGCGGTGTGGCAGCGTCTGATCGTCCGGCTGGCCGGGGCGTTGCGGGCGGATTTCGGCGATATCACCGGCTTGCCAGTCACCGTTGCCTTGTGCGGGGCGCAGAATCAGGTGATAGGCCGGTGCGCCGACGCTGCCCGGGTTCAGCAGGCGGCGTTCTGTCAGTATCCAGTCGGCGTAATTCGGCGCGCTCCAGTCGGCGCTCAGGGTGTAGCCGCTGATGCGGCCGAGTTCCTGCTGCCAGTGGCGCAGCGCGGCGTCGTCGCCGTTATCGACTTCAATCAGATCGCTGAGCCGGTGCGCGCCGCAGTGATCCAGCCAGTGCGCTAACTGATGACCAAACGCACAGAATTGCTGGTAGTGCCTGTCGCCCAGTGCCAGCACCGCAAACGATAAATCCGGCAATGCAAGGCGCTGCGGCAGCAGATCGCGGCAAAAGCGGCTGGCGTTATCCGGCGCATCGCCTTCGCCGGTGGTGCTGACGATGCAAAACAGGCGGCGCACACCGGCCAGCCGTTCTGCACTCAGCTGATTCAGTGTGACACACTGATGCGCGATACCGGCTTCGTGCAGCAGCGCCGAGGTTTTTTCCGCCAGCGTGGCGGCATAGCCGGTCTGGCTGGCAACCGCGATCAGCGTGTCCGCATTGCCGCTGGCAGCGGCGTCGGCCTGTTGCTGTGCCTGACGGTGCGCACGCCAGACTGCGCCGCAATAACTGAGATAACTGCCACCCACCAGCGAGGCGCTGGCCCAGCCCGGTAAGTGATACGCCATCGCGGCAACGGAAGACAGTGCCAGCGAAGCACTCAGATGATGTAAGCGTGTAGCAGTCATGGCAATTCCGCCATCGCGCGCAAAGTCGTGCTGGCGCTGGCAGTCAGGGGAGCGTGTTCTGAAGGGCGGTGCACGATCATTGCCGCCAGTTGATGTTGTTCTGCCCATTGCAGGGCTTGTTCCGGTGGCAGCACCAGCAGGATGGTCGCCATCGCATCAGCCACCATGCATTGCGGATGGCAGACGGTGACGGCCAGCGTACCGTGGCTGACCGGCCAGCCGGTACGCGGATCAATCGTGTGGCCGTAAGTCTGACCATCAGCGCGGAATTGCTGGCGGTACTGTCCGGAAGTCGCCAGCGCCAGACCATGCAGCGCAAAGCGGTGCAGCGGCCAGTCTGCCTGTTCAGCCGGTTGTTCCAGATCCACCCACCACGGCTGGAAATCCGGTTTGATGCCCAGCCCGCGTAATTCGCCGCCGACTTCCACCAGATAACTGTGTACGCCGTGCTGTTCCAACATTTCCGCCAGTAAATCAACAGCGTAACCTTTGGCCAGCGCCGATAAATCGAGCGAAACGCCACCCGGTTGAGTGATGGATTTCGTCATGCGGTCTGGCTGAAGTCCGCGAAAATCCTGGGCGTCCAGACAGGCCTGTACCGATTTCTGCACCGGCGCCTCTGTACGGCGGCCTTCCGGCCCGAAACCCCACAGATTAATCAGCTTGCCAGCCGCCGGATTCAGCGCGCCTTCACTCTGCTGCGCCAGATACAGTGCGTAGTCGAGCACTTTGTAAAACGCATCAGGAATCGTTACTCGAGTACCGGCAGCGGCGCGGTTGAATTGCGACAGTACCGAATCCGGGTCCCAGTGCGACATTTGCGCATTCACGTCGCGCAGAATATCCAGCGCAGTTTGTTCCAGCACATCGCTGTCCAAAGCTGGCGGGATCAGCGCATCGACCTGCCAGTGCGTGCCCATCGTACTGCCGCGCAAACGCACAGACTGCGCTCCGTCCGGCAAAGGGCGGGGCTCAGTCTGGTGTAAAGGCAGATACAAATGGACAGTCACAAATGCAGTCGCGCAGGCAGAAGTACTTTATTGCGGCAGGACTTCCAGCGTCACAACATAGCTGGCAACGCGGTTGGTCGCCGGTGCCTGTACGCCTTTGTCATCGCGCACTTCGGCTTCCATCCAGATCATGCCGGCTTTTTCAGGACGGAAGCTGAATTTGCCGCTGGCATCGGTGGTGTAGGTTTGTTCACCGAGTTTCTGACGGTAGCGGATACCACCGGCAATCACTTCGACTTTCACATTCGCTGCCGGTTTGCCATCCAGTAACAACTGGAAAGTCGCGTTTTCACCTTCAACCAGATCATTCGGATGCGTGACCGGATTCAGTTCCAGACCTTTGCCGCTTGGTTTAACAGCAACGCCACCCGGTTTGCCATTGGTGACCAGTGTTTCCACGCGGCCGATACGCTGCGTCACTTGCAGATCCGTTGCATTTGCCGGTACTTCTTTGGCGAAGGCTTCTGCGGTACCGCGCCAGCGTTTAGGCTGACCGTTTTCTTTGTAGCTGGCGAACAAACCTTCGTTCAGCATACCGATGCGGTACGTGCCGGTTTGTTTCAGTTGCAGATCAAACGTGCTGCGCAGACGGCCGGTGAACGGGTTTTCGGCAGCGACTTTGCTGCCATCCGGTGCAGTGATAAACAGGTTATCCAGACGGGTGGCAACGTGGTCAAATTCAAATACATTGGTCGCTGCAGCCGCATCGACGGTAATCCACGGTGTATTGCCGGAAACAACGGTTTGCGATGGCACCAGAAATGCACGGTGAGCGTGGGCGCTGAAGCTGGCGCAAACCAGCAGGGTGGCGGCGCATAAACGGGTCAGGTGTTTCATCATCTGTCCTTTTGATCTTGAATTCGGATGGGAATGGTTAGAAACCGGATTATTTAATCTGTACGGCAACCGTACCGATTTCGTGGCTGCCTTGTGCTTTGGCAGTGAATTCGCCCTTGCCACCCCAGGTAAACGGCACTTTCACCACTTCACGGCCACCGCCTTCGCGTGCCGCTTCCACCAGCAACTGATATTCACCGGCAGGCAACTGACCGAGCACGGATTTGTCGGTGCTGAAAGTCAGGCTGTGTTCACCGGCGGTACGGGTTGCTGCGCTGAGGCCATCGACAGGCATGTTCAGTTCACGGCCGGATTTACGCCACCACTGACGCAAGTCTTTCAGCCATTTTGTGCCTTCGTTATTACGTTTTTTCAGGTCGTACCAGACAGTCAGATTACCGGCAAAACTCTGGTCGCCTTTTTCAATCCAGACTGCGACGTAAGGTTTGTGGTATTCCGCCACATTCAGACGCGGCAGTTCCAGTTTCACATTCAGATCTGCGGCATGCACCAGTGCAGCCGGTGTACCCAGTAAAGTGCTGATGGCGACAGGTAAAACGTAACGCATAGAGAACTCTCTCCGGAAAGAAAAACAGATTAATGAAATTAATTCATGAAATTAATGAATAAACAGCAGTATGCACAGCAAAGGAATCACCAGCCCGCCTGCCACCAGTGGCCAGGTCGCGCGCCGGTTGGCGGCATGCATCTTCAGCAGCAATAAGCCGGTGACGCTGAAAATCAGGCAGGCCAGCGCAAAAATATCAATCAGCCAGTTCCATACCGCGCCAGTGTTACGGCCTTTGTGCAAATCATTCAGAAAGGAAATCCAGCCACGGTCGGTCAGTTCGTATTCCGCATGACCATCTTCCAGACTGACGCGCAGCCATGCATCGCCACCGGGACGCGGCATCGCCACATACACTTCTTCCGGTGACCATTCCGGTGCCTGACCCGGATCGCGGATCCCCATTTCACTGTTCAGCCAGTTGCGGACTTGCGGCGGAACGGTTTCAGATTCGTCATCACGCGCCTTCTGCAAGGCTTTCAGCAAATCCGCCGGTAGTTGCGCTTCTTTCTGACTGACCACAGGATGCGCTTCAATTTGTGCAGCGTGGTTCAGCGTAAAGCCGGTAATCGCAAACACCAGCATCGCGACCAGACAAATCGCCGAGCTGATCCAGTGCCACTGATGTAACTGGCGCAGCCAGAAAGCGCGTTGCTGGGGTTGGGAGCGTGAAGTGCTTGCCTGCATTCTGAACCTGTAAATGATAATTATTCTCAATTATAACGGTATGCACCGATTTGTCCACATAAAGACCCGGAAAACACACAGGAAGTTTGTACTGTTTTTTATCAAATTGTTGCAGTGCGCAGTACAGTAGCCCGCAATGGTAAAATAAGAGTGTTTGTCTTTTATTCATCTTTCTCAAAGAAAGCACCTATGAACGTCGTTATTCTTGCTGC
This sequence comes from Cognatundibacterium squillarum, assembly GCF_014652435.1. GTDB lineage: Bacteria > Pseudomonadota > Gammaproteobacteria > Burkholderiales > Burkholderiaceae_D > Undibacterium > Undibacterium squillarum. The sequence goes on along the minus strand of NZ_BMYU01000007.1, from coordinate 66,596 downwards.
CGGTATGGGCAAGCGCATGCAATCCAATTTGCCAAAAGTGCTGCATCCGGTGGCCGGTAAGCCACTGGTCGCCCATGTGATCGACACAGCACGCAGTCTGGAAGCCAGTAATATTTGTGTGATTTATGGCCACGGTGGCGATCAGGTGCCACAAACGATAGGTGCACCGGATCTGAAATTTGCGAAACAGGAGCCGCAACTCGGTACCGGTCATGCAGTTGCACAGGCTGTGCCTGTGCTGGATGATGCTGTGCCGACACTGGTGCTGTACGGCGATGTGCCGCTGACTACCAGCGCCAGTCTGCGCCGCCTGATGGACGTTGCCGGCAATGACAAACTGGGCATTCTGACGGTGATGATGGATGACCCGACCGGTCTGGGTCGCATCATCCGTGAAAACGGCGAGATCCGCCGTATTGTCGAACAAAAAGATGCGAACGAAGCCGAAAAAGCAGTACGCGAAACCAATACCGGCATCATGATCGTGCCGACACCGCATCTGAAACGCTGGCTGACGACCTTGTCGAATAACAATGCGCAGGGCGAATACTATCTGACCGATATCGTGGCCCGCGCCGTGGAAGACGGTGTGCCTGTGGTATCGGCTCAGCCGGACGATGTGGTGGAAACGCTGGGTGTTAACAGTAAGGTGCAGCTGGCGGAACTGGAACGCAAGCATCAGTTGCGCGTGGCGCAGCGCTTGCTGGAACAGGGTGTGATGTTGCTGGACCCCGCACGTATTGACGTGCGCGGTGAACTGCAGTGTGGCCGCGATGTCAGCATCGATGTCGGCTGCGTGTTTGAAGGCAAGGTAGAAATCGGTGAAGGTGCCAGCATTGGTCCCTACTGCGTGATCCGCAATGCACGTATTGCTGCCGGTGCCAGCATCAAGGCTTACACGCACATTGAAGATGCGGTGGTTGGTGCAGCCTCGCAGATCGGCCCGTACGCCCGCCTGCGTCCGGGTACAGAACTCGGTGAAGATGTGCATGTCGGCAACTTCGTGGAAATCAAAAATTCCAAAGTAGCTGCGCACAGTAAAGCCAATCATCTGGCCTATGTCGGCGACGCTGACGTTGGCAGCCGCGTGAATATCGGCGCCGGAACGATTACCTGTAATTACGATGGCGCGAATAAATTCCGCACCACGATCGGCGATGATGCTTTCATCGGCAGCGATACTCAGCTGGTTGCACCGGTTGTCGTCGGTAAAGGCGCTACCATCGGTGCCGGTACGACGCTGACCAAAGATGCGCCGGATGGCAAACTGACATTGTCGCGTGCTAAGCAAATGACAATTGATAACTGGCAGCGCCCGGTTAAACAAAAGAAATCCTGATTCTGTATTAAACATTCAGCGTCTTTTGTTCTGACGCCGATGTGCCTGAAAAGCCGCAGTCGCTGACTGCGGCTTTTTTGTTTCCGTTTTTTCCAATGAAGTCTGTCAACAATTCCGCATATTGATGCTTTAAAGAGACAGCCTTGATACAGGATTTTCTGTGTTGTCTATGCTGAATGCGGGCAGAAAGGAAACTGAAAGTTTCGCTCACTACGATGTCTTCAGGCTTCAGGCGCGATCCGCTCAGGCTGAACCTGAAAAGTTTCAATATAAACCGTATCACCGGACCTGGTATTCCCCGACAAACCGCAGACCCGCCGGAGATCCCGGACGCGCCCGCAGTGGTAAAGCAGCATCACGATAATTTTTACAAAGGAGATAACGATGAAGAAACTCGCATTAGCGGCAGCACTGGCAATGATAGGCGGCACAGCGGCGGCCCAGAGCAATGTCACGATTTACGGTCTGCTGGATGTGAATGCATCCTATAACAATGGCGGTGACGCGAATGGTGGCAAGCAGTTCAAAGTTGGCAGCGGTGGTATGAATACTTCGCGCTGGGGTTTGCGCGGTAGTGAAGATCTGGGCAATGGTCTGAAAGCCATCATGCAACTGGAAGGCGGCATCGTGATGGATACCGGTGCAGCTGACGGTGATATTTTCGGTCGTCAGGCGAATGTTGGTCTGCAGGGTGATTTCGGTAAAGTGGTGGTCGGCCGCTCTTACAGCACCACCTATGACTTCCTGATTTCCTATGATCCTATGGGGTATGCACCAAACTATTCCTGGGCGACCTCCGCAGGTGCCACCGGCAGTCGTAAAGACGGCATGATGACAACCGTGTCAAACCTGATCAAATACCAGTACGACGGTAAATCCAGCGATTTTTCATATAAATTCGGTGCCAGCTATGCAGCCGGTGAAACCGTCGGAAATACTTCGGCCGGTGCGAAATACATTCTGGCAGGTGCGTTAACGGCAGGTCCGGCGTCCGCTGTTGCCACCTACGAAAAAAATAATGCGGCGCTGGCGGCGAATGGTCAGTATGACCAGTCCACCGTGATGCATCTGGCAGGCAGCTACGATTTTGGCGTGGTAAAAGGATTTGCCGGTTATCGCAACTTCAAGAAAACGCTGGCAAGCGGTGCTGCTGAACAACGCAGTGATACCTACTGGCTGGGTGCAAATTATGCGGTTGCACCGAACTGGACACTGACCGGTACGTACTACGCGCAAAACATCAAAAACATGGCCGCCGGTAAAGATGCTGATCCGTCTATGCTGGTAGCCCGTGCAAAATATGCGCTGTCTAAACGTACCGATTTGTATGTATCTGCTGCGTATGCGAAAGCAAAAAATGGTCTGGCGACTGGCGTATCGCGTGATGATGCCGGTTTCACCAATTCACAGTCCGGTGCAACGATTGGTATGCAGCACCGCTTCTGATTTGTCGTGTCCCTTTAAAACGAGAGCGTTTTCCCCGGCCATGTGCCGGGGTTTTTTTATGGGGGGAATTGATTTTGTATCCGGCTATGGCGCAACTGGAAGGCAATGCCATCAGTGATTCGGATGCAGCGAGTTTTCCTGATGTCCGGCCTGCGCGGATTCCTGATGTGCCGGTTTGAACAAACGTGCGGCAAGACGCGGAGCAAGCAGATACAGCCAGTGTGTCAGCCGGTCGGTACGGCGCAGCATGATCCGCGACTGATTTTTATCCATGCCACGCAAAATGCGTGCTGCGCATTCGCTGACCGGCATCATCTGCGAACCGCGTAAAGCTTCACCCTGTATGCCTGTGCTCAGAAACCCGTGTTCCTGCAAATGCGTCGCAACATGATGCGGATATGCCATCAGGACAGCCACACCGCTACCGCGTAATTCATCACGCAGACATTGATAAAACGCGCTCAGTGCGGCTTTGCTGGCGCTGTATGCGCTGGCGCCTGCCAGGCCGGTCAGGCTGGCATGGGTTCCTATTGTCAGAATTTTGCCGCGTGATTCGCGCAGATAAGGCAGGGCGGCATGGGTACACCAGACACTGCCCCAGTAATTCACCCGCATCAGTTCCTGATGCCAGCCCAGATCGCGCCGTTCGGTAAAACTGGATTGTGCGGTACGTCCCGCATTGTTAATCAGAATATCAATCCCGCCGAACTGTTGTACCGTAGCGCGGATTAAGTGTTTGCATTCGCTTTCGGATGCGACGTTGGTTGGCACGATCAGACAGACACTGCCATAACGCTTACAGGTACGTGCCACCATTTGCAGGCGTTGTTCGTTGCGGGCGGCCAGTACCAGCGCCAGACTGGTGCGGTGACGGGCTGCCAGTTGCACAGCGAGTTCCGCACCGATGCCATCCGATGCACCGGTGATCACGATGACTTGTAAATGCTCGGCAGACCGTTTCATTGCCAGACTCCGTTGTATCACTACTCTGATTAAATTTGCAGCTGCATAAAACACAATATTATTTACTTTTTGAAAAAATTAAACTGCAACAAAGGGTAACTGTGCCGTATTCGCATCAAATTGCGCAGATTTCGGATAATTGATTTCCGGCAATGCACCTTGCCCTGGTCCATGACATGTCAGTGTCAGTTATAGCAAGCACAAGCTTTCAGACAGCCTGCAAATTGCCGGCCGGCACTAGTGTGCAGAATCTAATCCCGGATAAAAAATCGGCCCGGGTTTTCCCGATACAACAGCCTGTAAGCGGATCCAATGTCGTGCTGGAATCGGCAGTGGCTATCGCCTATGCTGAAACCTGGTCATTCAGAGTGATCCCAGCCTATTTCTGGTGGAAATGTATGCACGCATTGCGACTTTGTTTAAAAGCCTTCATTTGGGGATGGGCGGGTATGTGCCTGCTGCCCTCGTTTGCTGTGCAAGCCAGTACCTGTACCCGTATGATTCAGATACCGATCGCACCTACCGGCTTCAGTGTATTTGTACGACAAGGTAAGCCCGAGGGTGTTTACCCGGACATGTTGCGTCAGATTGCCAATGCCAGCGGCTGCAAGATGGTGTTCAGTGTGGTGCCGCGTGCCCGTCTGGAAATGTTATTTGAAACCGGACAGGCAGATGTGCTGATTCCTGCGATCCGTACCAGCCGTCGTGACCGTCACGGCATCTTTGTCCCCTTGCTGTACACCCGCGCCACCCTGATAGGACTGCGCCAGCAGGGAGTCAGCCCGCCTGCGTCGCTGGATGCTGTGCTGAAGACGCCTGCATTGCAGGTAAGTCTGGTGCGCGGTTTCGATTATGGCGATGCCTATGTCAGCTGGATGCAGTCTCTGCAGCAGCAAAACCGGGTACAGCTGGAATCGGATCCGGTATCCATCGCGCGACTGATGAAGGCCGGTACGGTTCAGTACACGATGATGGCGCCGTATATCTTTGCCGGTTCGATTGCGCAGGATACGCGCGTTGCGGATCTTGCTCCCTTAATTCAATACCTGCCGGTACCGGAAGTGGACTGGACAGACAGCGGCATTTATCTGTCCTTGCACAGTCTGAACGAGAGTGACCGCAATCACCTGAAAAAAGCACTGGAAGAAGCCGCACGCAGCGGCGTGGTATGGAAATCGTTTCAGTAGTATTACAGCCCGGATGTGCTGAATGCAGGCAGCAAACCACGCTGATACGAAAACTGCTGCCGGCAGGCACGGATTAAGGTAAAGGGACTGTTGTATCGAATTTGCTGCGGTGAACGGAAAAGAAACTGCGCACATTCCGGATATTGCGCTGGCTGGAAAACAAACGATGCGCCAGCGCATGGTAGGCAGGCATATCCTGTACCAGCAACACCAGCACAAAATCCGGCCCCGGCGAGACACGATAGCATTGCTGTATCGCCGGTTCACCCGCTACCAGTTGCTCAAATGCCGCCAGTTGTTCGCTGGTCTGCACATCCAGCGTGATTTCCACAATCGCCGTCAGCGTCATGCCCAGTTTTTCCGGTTGTACCAGCGCCACCTGACGTTGTATCCAGCCATCTTCAGTTAAACGTCTGACCCGGCGCAGACAAGTCGGCGCGGAAGCGTGTACCTTTTCTGCCAGTTCCTGATTTGTGATTGCGGCATTTTGTTGTAATTGCAACAAAATGCGCTTATCCAGATCATCCAGTACGAGAGAATTTGTCATGGCGATGAAATTTTTGTGAAATTTAATTTCAAAAACAATCTATAAATTTTACAGAAAATTGATTGTATATATGAGTGAAATTTTCTTTCTCTATGAGTCATATTAAGACAAAAAATTGCATCTTCATTCGGCTAGCATAGCGATATTGTTATTTTCTTCATCGTTTATTCAACGGGAGTCATTATGTGCGGTATCGTCGGCGCGGTTGCGCAAAGAAACATCACCCCGGTCTTGCTGGAAGGCCTGAAACGTCTGGAATACCGTGGCTACGATTCCTGCGGCGTTGCGCTGCACATTGACGGCGGTCTGCGCCGCAGCCGCAGTACTTCCCGCGTGGCAGAACTGCAGGAACAGGTAGAGCAGGGTGGCTTGTCCGGCTTTACCGGTATCGCGCACACCCGCTGGGCAACCCACGGCGTACCTTCCTCTGAAAACGCCCATCCGCACTTCTCCCGTGAACGTATCGCCCTCGTGCATAACGGCATTATCGAAAACCACGAAGAACTGCGCGCAGAACTGAAAGCACTGGGTTACGTATTCGAAAGCCAGACCGACACCGAAGTGATCGCGCATCTGGTCGATCATCTGTATCACGGCGATCTGTTTGATGCCGTTCAGCAAGCTGTTAAACGTCTGGTCGGTGCTTACGCAATCGGCGTGTTCTGCCGCGACGAACCACACCGCGTGATTGGCGCGCGCCATGGTTCTCCGCTGATCGTGGGTGTAGGTCAGGGTGAAAACTTCCTCGCTTCCGATGCAATGGCACTGGCTGGCGTGACCGACCAGATCATTTATCTGGAAGAAGGCGACGTAGTGGATCTGCAGGTACACCGCTACTGGATTACCGACATCAAAGGCCAGCCGACAGAACGCGAAGTCCGTACCGTGCATGCACACAGCGGCGCAGCCGAACTCGGCCCTTACCGCCACTACATGCAGAAAGAAATCTTCGAACAGCCACGCGCCATTTCCGACACGCTGGAAGGCGTGGCAGGCATCATGCCGGAACTGTTCGGTGACAAAGCGCACGGCGTTTTCCAGAAAGTTAAATCTGTCCTGATTCTGGCTTGCGGCACCAGCTACTACGCCGGTTCCACCGCCAAATACTGGCTGGAATCCATCGCCCGCATTCCGGTGAATGTCGAAATCGCCAGCGAATACCGCTACCGCGACAGCGTGCCTGACCCGGATACACTGGTCGTCACCATCTCTCAGAGTGGTGAAACTGCCGACACCATCGCCGCGCTGAAACATGCACGCGCACAAGGCATGGAACACACACTGACCATCTGTAACGTCTCCACCAGCGCTATGGTGCGCGAATGCGCACTGCACTACATCACCCACGCCGGTGTGGAAGTGGGTGTCGCATCGACCAAAGCGTTTACGACACAGCTGGTTGCACTGTTCCTGCTGACGCTGGCACTGGCACAAGCCAAAGGCCGCCTGACAGAAGAAGCAGAACAGGAACACATCAAAGCACTGCGCCATCTGCCATCCGCAGTATCCGCTGTACTGGCACTGGAACCGCAAATCATTTCCTGGGCAGAACAATTCGCCAGCAAAGAAAATGCGCTGTTCTTAGGCCGTGGCATGCACTACCCGATCGCGCTGGAAGGCTCGCTGAAGCTGAAAGAAATTTCTTATATCCACGCAGAAGCCTATCCTGCCGGTGAACTGAAACACGGCCCGCTGGCACTGGTTACCAGCGCCATGCCGGTAGTGACAGTTGCACCAAACGATGCGCTGATCGAAAAACTGAAATCCAATCTGCAGGAAGTCCGCGCACGCGGCGGCGAACTGTTCGTGTTTGCTGATGCAGACTCGCACATCGCTTCCAGCGAAGGCGTCCACGTGATCCGCCTGCCGGAACACTACGGCCACCTGTCCCCGATCCTGCACGTCATCCCGCTGCAACTGTTGGCGTACCACACCGCTCTGGCACGTGGCACAGACGTGGATAAACCGCGTAATCTGGCGAAGAGTGTGACTGTGGAGTAAAAATATTTAAAAATTAATACGTATTCGGTAAATAGAGGTATTCTTTTTTCTTAAGTTAAATTCTGATTTTTTTTAAGGAAAAATCAAAACACATCCAAACTTAAAAATAAATGAATTCTTTTATTTATCGTTGATACTCTAGGGAACCGCTGATTTATTCACCTTATGGAAACCAGCTTCTATACAGATCAACTACTTACGTCTGGCTCTGCTGAAAAATGATGATTAATTCAGCACTTCCCTAGATTTAATTTTTAAAAAGTCACTCTGCCTGAGACTGTAGATAAATGGATATGATATACGTCATGGCGATACTTTAAAGTTGCCGCAATATTGATATAAATGATAATATTTAAATAAATAAATTTTTGATGTTATCTGAGGAGGTTTTATGCGTGCGGTACTGGTATCGTTGCTGGTTGTTGCATTAGCTGGCTGTGCTAATGGTTATCAACAATTCTACAAGCCATACCCTGGTGTAACACCTGAGGTGCTTGCTAAGATTCGTAAGGGGCCACCTCCGCAAATGCCGGGAGTCAACTATGTTGCAACGATGGATGCAGCAGTATTTGAAGCTTATGGTAAAAAAGGCTACGTTCCGGCAGGCTATTCGTCATTTAATAGTGGCCAGCGGCAGGCTGACTCTCTTGCAATTGAACAAGGGCGTGCTATCGGAGCCGACTTAGTTGTTATTGTTAATCCAAAGTACACAGGAACGGTTACCACCAGTATTCCAATCACTACACCAACTATTTCGACTTCGACGTATAGTGGAACGACAACTGTAATCGGTACTAAAGGAACCGCGAACGCCTACGGTAATGGTGTTATTACTACATATGGTTCCCAAACTAATTACATACCGATAGCTATTCATCGAGAAGATTACGGCGCGGTCTATTTCATTAAACGACAGTATTCACTTGGTGCGAATTTCCGTGATCTCAATGACTCTGAGCGTAATACACTTCAAACAAATAAAGGTATTGTTATTACATTGATAGTTGATGATACACCCGCTTTCAACGCAGACATACTCAAAGGAGATATTATTACGAGTCTCAACGGAGAGCCCATAACCAGCGTTGAGGCGCTTCGTGTAAGTCTAGCTGCAAAAGTCGGTCAAAAAATTACTTTATCTATTTTACGAGGAAGCTCAAAGATAGAAAAAGTAATTCAATTGCAAGAGTGAAAAACCATAGATAAATTAATTGCATTATTTATAATAAAAAATGCGTAAATTGATAATGATGTGTTGCTTTTGTATTCTTGCGGAAAATGTTTTTGCAGATTCCACCACTGCTTCGATACCTATCTTTAGTTCATTGTGTGTTGAAGAGCAGGCTACAGGCTTTAACTGGATTTCAAATAGTTGGAAGCCTGCTAACTTTAAAGCATCAGATAAATTAATCGTTCGAAAAGTAGACATGCAGGCAGAACTCAGGCTCTCCGCAAGTCAGCAGCAACAGCGTTGTAAGTCAGAACAACGCTTTGACACAGGGCAGAACGATTTATATATCTCAGCATGTTATCTAATTTTAAAGTTGGGTAGTGTAGCCCACCAATATTCGGGGGAAATGTGTGCCGAGTACTTTAAAAATGGAATTTTGCAAGAGATTGACTGCGGAAACATGAAGTTTTTGCCTGATGGGCCCTATGTAAAGCAATCCAAATTTGCAGACATTAGTCCGACGCCTCGAAATGGTTACAAAGATTCTCTGGTAGTGGCTGTGGGCTCGTGTGCCCGAATTAATTGATGGTTACTTTTCATGATTTTGGCGTATTTGAGCAAGTATCTAATTCTCAATTTGGGTGTATGAGACCACTACTTTTCACCATGCTGTAAATAACCATCCAAAACATCCATCGCCCCGCCCCAGCCCATGGCCATGCTGGCATGAGAGGCGTCGAAGATGGCTTCTTCGCTGGGGCTGGCGTTCAGGGCGCGCCATTCGAGTCGCACCAGCGTGCCTTCGCCATCGTCGCTGAGTGTGGTGGTGGACAGAGTGTACAGCGGCCAGTTGGGGGCCATCGGATGGCGGGTGACGCCGCCGTCAGCATCGCTGAACTGCACCACGACCTGAATTTTCTGATCCTGTTCCAGCGCGCGGAATGTCCATTTGCCCCACATGGCCGGTGCGCCCGGCATCGCCGCCTGCATGCCGTAGTGGAACACGCCGCCAACGCGGGCGTCGGCTTCGCATTTGACCATGTTCATCCCCGGCGGGCACATCCAGTGGCGCAAATGCGCGGATTCGGTCAGCGCGGCATACACGCGGCTGCGCGGGGCGGCGAAGCGGCGTTCCAGTGTGAAAGGGGCGGACAGCTGATCGGTCATGGCATTTCCTCTGGTGTGGGTTGTGTTGGGGCGCAGCAGACGGTGTCTGCGGCTTTGCTGGCTGAGTATACGTCAGCAGAAGTAATTGACTGGCAAGATTTTCCGGGTTTGTGGCTGACAGGATGCACACCGCCAGCGTTGGCGGATATGTCACAGACTATGCAGCGATCCGCATTTGCCTTTTCCGGAGAGCCGGACTTTCTGCCGACGACCGCCGGATCGCTGTGCAGAACTGCGCAAAACGGGGGTTTTCAGGCCCTTAGTACAGACAAACAGGGCGGCGCGCAGGATACGTTGCCACAGATGCTTGCGAAGCCGGGTCGGGCTGTTACCGGTGATGTGCATCAATAAACAAAAATTACACAAGATTAACACTTGAAATGAGAATCATTATCATTTAGTATTTATCAAATTGACTTCACCCGCTCTCAAGCGCCAGCTTGATCTGTCTGCCAGCACTCCTTGTCGGGGCACGTGAAACAGGATTTTTTCAGTACCCGCAACGGGCTGCCTCTGCTGAGCGCATTCCGTGTAACGCTGCTGCAATCCGTTTCCGGTTTCAGAAATTGCAGACCAGCGGTGCCGGTTCCGGCCTGCCTTGTCTCGCAACACTAATACAGGCAGAGATTGATGGATCACACACTTTTGAATTCCGCAGGGCAGGATGCCTTGCTGTACACCGCAGCCGCAGAACGTACTTTGCGCCAGTTTATCGAAGCGTTCTGGTTTGAGGGTGCGCTGAACACGCATCTGGAACAGGATGCCGGTGGCAAGGCTGTCCTGTATTTGTGCGGGCTGGATGAGCAGGGGCAGGATGTTCTGTACCGGATAGCGGCAGGGCCGGTTAGCAGTTTCGGACGGCGTCGTCTGTACGGCCCGTTATGCGAACAGAACAGCAAAGAGCCGGTGACGGATATTCATACGCTTGTGACCCGCTTGCTGAGGCCGCTGAAAGCGGAGCACAGTGCCCGCTTTGTACAGGAGTTATTGCATACCGCCGCCAAACAAGCCTGCAGCCTGCAGGCACAACAGGCTGCACCCGCCGGAGCAGCAGCACTGGCGCTGCCGTTTGCATGGCAGGAAGCCAGTTTTGGCGAAGGCCATTTGTACCATCCATGTTATCGCTCACGCATCGGATTTGATCTGGAAGATCACCGCCGCTATGGCCCGGAATTTGCCCGCAGTTTTCATCTGGTCTGGCTGGCGCTGGAAAAAAATCTGAGCGAAATCCATACGCTGCCGGGCATCAGTTATGAGGCATTCCTGCAGGAACAAACCGGCAGTGCGGAATGGCAGCGCTTACAGAATCAGATACGACAAGTGGGGAAAGACAGTGATGCATATGTGCTGTTACCTGCGCATCCGTGGCACTGGCGGCGTTTACTGCAGATACAGTATGCGGACTGGCTGGCGGATGGTCGTCTGCTGTATCTGGGCGAAGGACAAGCAGACTGGCTGGCACAACAATCGATACGTTCACTGAGTCCGCTGGATACGGCGCAAAACTGTCATCTGAAGCTGCCGCTGGGCATCGCCAACAGTTCGGCAGACCGCATATTGTCGGATCACCATACCCATAACGCACCGCTGATTTCTGCATGGCTGAACCGCTTGTGTGCAGCCGATTCTTTTCTGCAAACACACTGCCGGCTGGCCTTACTCAGCGAACCGGTAGGAATTTCGCTGAAGCCGGCAGCGTCACGGGAAGACCGCTACGGATTGCTCAGCGCCATCTGGCGTCAGTCACCGGCATCCTTACTGCGCAGTGACGAACAGATATTGCCCTGTACCTTGCTGACCACGCCCGATCTTCAGCGTCAGCAACTCAACATTGCTCCGTGGCTGGAGCAACACGGAACCGCTGTATGGGTTGATGCCTTCCTGCAGGCGTTGTTACCGCCGCTGGTGCATCTGATGCTGGCACACGGCGTCTTGCTGGAAGCACACGCGCAAAACACCTTGCTGATTGTTCGCGATGGTTTGCCGGTCGGTATCGGTATGCGGGATCTGCATGGCGGCCTGCACTATATTGCCGGCCAGACCAGCGATGAAGCTGCGTTGCAGGCACTGCGTCAGGCACCGGCTTTCCGTAATGCTGCCAACGCCAGCAACGGTTTTGCGATGGAAACCGTACAGGAAGCGCGCGACTATCTGCTTGAAGTATTATTGTTTATTCATTTGTCTGAGCTGGCGCAGCGACTTGCGCAGTATCACGGCTACAGCGAAGTCTGCTTCTGGCAAAGCGCCGCGCAGACCTTGCTGCGTTACCGGACGCAAGTACCGGAACTGCAGGCGAGGTTTGATCAGTTCGGCTTGTTTGTACCGCAACTGCAACTGGAAAAACTGGCCAGCCGGCGTCTGACTGCTGCGCAGACTCAGAGCTTTCATGCAGTGCCGAATCCCTTACACCCGTATCTGCCTGCTGCGGAGGTTTGATGCGGCAAGCTGTTTCTGTGACGGTGCTGGGGCACTTCGCGGCAGCATTTGCCGCGCTCTGCATGCCACCGTTTTATGCGCATATCCTGCAGCAGAACTTCTCCGGACAATCTCTGCTGATGGCGGGCTGGTATTTCACACTGCCGACACTGGCAGCGGCGATTGCAAATCCCTTATGGGGCAAGCTGGCAGACCGCATCGGCATACGTGCTTCCCTGATCCGCGCGCACTGGGGGCTGTGCCTGAGCTTCATTCTGACCGGTCTGGCACGTACACCGTGGGAGTTTGCAGCCGGCCTGTGTCTGCAGGGTTTGCTTGGCGGCACGTTCGCGGCATCGAATGCATTTCTCGCGTCATTTTTGCAGGGCAAAAAACTGGCCAGCCTGTTAAGTGTGATGCAGGGGTCGGCCAGAACCGCGCTGTTCGCCGGTCCGGCCATCATCGGCTTATTCGGTGCGCAGGAAAATCTGCTGAGAATCTTTTTGTATCTGGCACTGTTACCCGGTCTGGCCGGTGTACTGCTGTATTTTTTGCCGGAGCCTGCAAGCACCGTACCTGCAAACAAGCCTGAGTCTGCTGCATCCGGTAACGCGGTTGCAGGGATAAGTGCCGCAACGCTATATCGTTTTCAGGCGGTATTCACCATCGGCACCGTTCTGACATATCCGTATTTTGTGATTGATCTGGCGGAACGCCTGCATCTTTCTGCAGGCTGGGCGGGCGCTTTATTCGGCTTGCCGCACGTCCTGTTTCTGCTACTGGCATGGCCGATGAATCGCCATATTCAATTGCAGAATGCACAGACTGCACTGGCGCGCTGTTCCGCCCTGACTTGCGCCGGTTTGCTGATGCAGGGTCTGGCGCAGGGCGCAGGCTTGCTGGCAGCGGGCAGGATACTGATGGGCATCGGCATGACCGGTGCGTATCTGGCGATCAATGCACTGGCCGCCGGCACCACCCGTCACAGCAGTGCCGGACGGCATTTCGGAAATCTGGAAGGCGCGAATAAGTGGGGCGCTGTCTTCGCAGGCATTCTTGCCAGCACACTGGCCAGCACTTTCAACTATACCGCTCCCGTCTGGCTCGCTTGCTTACTGCTGGCCGGTCTGACAATTTTTATAGAAAGCAAACGTCTATGAATGCAAGCTTACCGCAATCAGCCTGGCAATCTCTGCCGGAAAATTTTTCAGCGCTGCAATTTCCTGTGATGACACAACGACGGCCGCTGACCGGCAACACGGCGACGGTCTCCGTCAGTAGCGACGCCGGCGTTTTACATGCACGGGTTTTGCTGAACTGTTATGCGCGTGAAGTCGCGATGCAGGAACACCAGCTCGCGGTGCGCAGCGTTGCCAGCACGCGCAGCCTGCCGCCAGCTTTGCGGCATTACACAGGGCAGGTGCTGGATATACAAATACCGCGTCTGCAAAGTCGCATCTGCGTTGGCGTGCGCCATGTATCAGTGACCGGAAATTACGATTACACCACGGAGATCTTCCTGCAGGATCAGCAGCAGGTCTGGCGCGTTGCCGGCTGGGACGTTATCGCAGGCATCATCATCCGTGATTTATCGCAGCGTGAGGGAACGCCGTTCAATCAGGATTTGCAGCAGCAAATCACGGAAAGCGTCGCCACCATGCAGCATTTGCTGAACGCCCAGGCAGACCGGCAGAAACCCGGCCAGCAAAGTGCATTGTCCGGTTATATCGCCAGTGAACAGAATCTGCTGACCGGCCATCCGTTTCATCCGACCCCGAAAAGCCGTTCGGGCTGGAGCCGCGCAGAGCAGCAACAATATTCGCCTGAGCATGGTGCCAGCCTGCAATTACGTTATTTCAGTGTACCGGCAGACTGGATCATCAGTGACAGTCTGGACGGCAAAGATACGGCAGTGCATTTGCAGCAGCTGACTGCACATGGCTTGCAGGCTGAAGAAGGGCGGGTCGTGCTGCCTTTACATCCGTGGCAGGCAGACTGGATGCTGAAGCAGACACGCATCGCTGAAGCCATTGCTGCCGGAGAGATCCGCGATCTTGGTTGTCACGGGCAGCATTTTGCCCCTACTGCCTCAATACGTACGATGGTGGCAGAGGATGCTACCGCGTTTCTGAAGTTGTCTCTGAATATGCGTATTACGAACTGCATACGCAACAATGCACGCCATGAACTGGCGGCAGCACTGACCGCCAGCCGTGTGTACCGTCAAATCAAACCACTTATGCAGATGCTGTTTCCGCGCTTTCATGTACTGGAGGAGCAGGCTTATCTGAGTCTCAGTTTTCCTGAGAACCGGCAGAACGCCGCCCGTGCGCATAAGGAAATTGAAGACGGTTTCGGGCTGGTATTGCGGGAAGGTCTGGCGGCACCGATGGCACAGGGCATTACGCCGCACGTCTGCGCAGCATTGTTCGGCAACGGCATGGCAGGCCGTTTGCAAACTGCGGCACTGATAGAAAAATTCTCGCACCGCCACGGACTCTCATTCCGTCAGGGATTGCAGCAATGGTTTCAGCAGTATGCTGAGCTGGCAATTTTTCCGGTGTTTTATCTGCTGTTTGAAAAAGGCATCGCGTTTGAACCGCATATGCAGAACAGTATCGTCGGGCTGGCGGAGGACGGTGCGCCATGCAGTTTCTTTGTCCGTGATCTGGAACTGACGCGGCTGACACCGAAAGGCCGTGCGCTGCTGAAGGAGCAGTTCGCCGATCCGCAGGCGATCAGCGATATCCACTGCAGTGATGATGCAGGCTGGACACGCATCGCATACTGCCTGCTGGTGAATAACATTTGTGAAGTGATTGCGACGCTGGCCAACGGTAATCACAGCCTGTATCTCGAATTGTGGGCATGCCTGCGCAGCACACTGCAAGCCTACCTGGCTATTTTTCCTCATCCCGAAGCTGCTCGCCGCATTCAGGGTTTGCTCTCCGGTGAACCTTTGCCGGTGAAAGGGAATTTGCTGATCCGCTTCCTGAAACAGGCCGATCGCAAGGCCGCCTATTTCCCTTTATATCACCCGCTGGGCGTGGTGAACGAAATCTCTGCTGTTGCCTGATTTATTAATACTTTACATTAGAAATTGATCATGAAGAAAAAACGTCTTTCCCTTATCGTTTCCGTTATACTCAGTTCACTGTATGGACAGTCTGCGCTGGCTGCAGAAAATGTCAAAAATGAACTGCCTTTAATTGAAGTAAAAGCACGCTCTGTAAAAGGTGGCACGCAGGTCAGCGCAGCGAAGAACGGCGACACTGTGCTGGAGACACCGCAATCTGTATCGGTGGTCAGTAATGAAGAATTGCGTGACCGTGCAGTCAACAGCAGCAAAGAGGCACTGGCCTACACGCCGGGTGTGATTGCCGGACAAGGCGAAGGCCGGCGCGATGAGTTTTATATCCGTGGCTTTTATTCACCACGCGATACCCTGCTGGATGGCATGCGCGATGACAGTTTATATTTCCGCGATCTGGCAACCACGGAGCAGCTGGAAGTGATTAAGGGGGCGACAGCCGCGCTGTATGGCCGTGGTGCAGCCGGTGGGCTGATTAACCGCGTCACCAAAAAACCTCAGGCCAAACAGGATAATGAAATCTCGCTGATGCTGGGAACGGAGCGCCAGCGTCGTGTGACACTGGACACCGGCGGCGCGCTGAATCCGCAACTGAATGCACGTCTGATCGCAGCCTACGATGCGGGTAACAGTTACCGTGATGTGGTAGAGCACAAACGCACCCTGCTTGCCCCGTCGTTCGCATGGCAACTGAGTCCGGACACCAGTCTGTTAGTTCAGTCGGAAATACAGCGCGAAGATCACACACCTGACCGTGGCATACCTGCGCTGAACGGCCGCGCGGTGAACGTTGATCCGGCAAAATTTTACGGCGAGAAATTTGACTTCACCCGTACCGACAGCGATATGCTGAAAGCCAGATTGGAACATCAGTTCAGTGCGCAACTCAGTCTGGTGAATAACCTGCAATTCAGTCAGACAGATCTGGACGGCGTGAATACCCGTAACCGTCGTGTCAATGCAGACAATACGGTATCGCGCCAGATCACGTATTTCCCGATACAGCAAAAGAACCTGACGAATCAGACAGAACTGCGCTATACGCTGGGGCAGCATGCATTGCTGGCCGGACTGGAAATATCGCAACAGAAGCGTGATTCCGTCGTCAGACAAACCGGTACGGCTTATCCGGTTGACCTGTATCAGCCTCAGAACGTGCTCAGTGCACCGGATTTCCGGAACTTACCGGCTGCCATTGATGCCGGATTTCGCGCAGACACACGCGCTGTCTATCTGCAGGACAAAATCACACTGAGTCCGGCCTTCAGCCTGCTGCTCGCTGCCCGCTACGATCAGTTCCGTCAGGAGCAGACCAATCATCTGAAAAACAATGCAGTCAGTGAACGTACCGACAATCTGTTTTCGCCGCGACTGGGACTGAGCTATCAGATCACACCGCAGCAAGTACTGTATTTCACTGCTGCCCGTTCGTATCAGCCGGCAGGCGGCGATCTGCTGTACACCGGCAGTAACCCGCTCAGTGATGTCAAACCGCTGCGTACCGATTTTCAGGAAGTCGGTCTGAAACAGGAATGGCTGAATCAGCGCCTGTTCACCAGCATTGCGCTGTTCCGTGCAGAACAAAGCAATCAGCTGACGCCAGACCCGACCGACCCGGCAGGTCTGCGTCAGTTGCAAGTGGGGCGTCAGCGCAATCAGGGTCTGGAACTGGAATTGCAGGGACGCTTGTTCAGCGATACCTGGCTCAGTGCCGCTTACAGCTATAACGATGCCGGCATCATTGCCTCGAATGATATCCCCGTGGGTAACCGCGCAGAAATGACACCGAAGCACAATGCCAGCCTGTGGCTGAAGCAGCGTTTCCTGAAACACTGGAGCATCGGTGTCGGCGTGATTGCGCACAGTGCGCAGTTTGCTCTCAGCGACAATAAAGTCAGCCTGCCAGGCTATGCGCGCACTGATCTTGCGCTGACTTATCTGCAACCGGCTTACGACATCACGCTGAAACTGAACAATATCGGCAACGCCCGCTACATCGAATCCGCCAACAATAATGTTCAGCTGCAGCCGGGTGCACCCTTCAATGCAGCACTGGTGCTGACGACGCGCTTCTGAATGTTGCAAACCTTATAAGCAATGAAAACGGACAGGCAACACGATGCCTGTCCGTTGCTGTTTCATCTGTACCATGATGCAGAAATCCGCATTTGGCTTTTCCGGAGAGCCGGACTTTCTGCCGACGACCGCCGGATCGCTGTGCAGAACTGCGCAAATCAGGCATTTTGGGGCTGCCGGCGCGCCCTGTTGGGCAGATCGCACAGGCAAGGGCGAAGATGATGACATTTTATTCAGATCGCTGACCGGAACAGGGGGCTTCTGTTACCATCGGCGGCGGAAGCCGGTCGCAAACATCGCGGCTGGCCGCAATCTGATGAAAACATGATGTCGCTGAACCGTTTATATAGCCTGTCGCCCTTTTTATTCCTGATCGTGCTCGGCATGGATTCGCTGTGGATGCAGCAATTCATCAGCTGGGGGCAGAGTGTATCGGTGGCAATGACGGCCGGTTTTTTATGGCTGACCCTGCAACGCCTGCCGCGTGAACGCCAGCTGATTGTGCTGTGCTTTATCGTGATTGCCATCGTCGGCGAATGCCTGTTCAGTCTGGTGTTTCGCGTCTACGAATACCGGCTCAGCAATATTCCCGTCTATGTGCCGCTCGGTCATCCGATACTGCTGGTGATTGCATGGGTGCTGGCCGATCTCTCTTTCTTTCAGAAATACGGCGCAAAGATCGCTCCTTGGCTGGCGCGGGTGAACTGGCTGATCATCGCTGCGGTAGCGCTGTTTCTCGGCGATACGCTGTCGCTGGCTTTTGGTGCGCTCGGCCTGTTTGTATTTCGCAAACGCCGCTACAGTCTGGTGTACGGCCTGATGGCATGGATCGTACTGGCGCTGGAAATCGCTGGTACCCAGCTCGGGTGCTGGCGCTGGGCCGCCGAAAGCGCAGGTGGCTGGCTGCACGCCACCAATCCCCCTTTCGGTGCTTTCTTAGGCTATGTCGCCGCAGATGTCGCCAGCATCAAACTCGCCCGCCGCATTTCGGCGCGTTGGTTTCCTTCGTTACAAATACTTGCACCGTGATCAGCGTCTAACACACATCGCCAGTGCGATCTGTGCACCGCAATCACGGTTTTTTGTATGAATCATTTTTAAGAAAATTCTATGAGCAATACCATCACCATCATCGACACAGACCTGTTCGCCCAAACCGCGAAGGCTGCGCAGGAAAGTCCGCGTCTGCGTAAGAATCACAATTTCCACAGCGACAATAACGCCGCCTGCCATCGCTTGCTGAACGCGCTGCAACCGGGCACCTATGTGCAACCGCATTGCCATCTGGACCCGGACAAAGAAGAAACCATCGTCGTGGTGGCGGGCAGTTTTGGCATGGTGATTTTTGATGAACAGGGCAAAGTCACGCAGCATTTTGTGATGTCCGCCACCGGCGCGCAGCGCGGTGTGAATATTCCCAGCGGTGTGTTTCACTGCATGATCGCGCTGGAAAAAGATTCCGTGTTTTTTGAAGCGAAAGCCGGCCCGTATGTTGCGGTTCAGCAAGCAGAAAAAGCGGCATGGGCACCGGCAGAAGGTGAGCCGGGCATGGCAGCATATCTGGCATCTATCGAAGCCTTGTTTGCCAAAAATTAAGTACCAACAGGAATTTTTAAAACGGATCTTGCACTGCGCGCCAGCGTCCCCATCTCCGGTGAATGCGGTGGAAAACAGCTTCCACCATTGCCCAACCTCAGACAGAGCACACATCATGGTTATCGGAGATTATTTTGACCGTTCTGAAATCGCATTCCAGAATGGCTGGCAGCAAGGCCGTCACGAAGGCGAACGACTGGGCCGCCGCGCAGGGCAGGAAGAAGGTTTGCAGGCGGGCTATCAGAAAGGTGTGGCCGACGGTCTGGCAGAAGGCGAACGGCGCGGTCTGACCGCCGGTTACGAACGCGGCTGGAATGAAGCCATCGCGCGTGCGCAGCAGGAAGTTGCGCAGCAACTGGCATTCACCCGCGAACAGGTCGCCGATAAGCAAGTGCTGCAGGCGCAGCTGGAAGCCCAGCAGCAACAGATCAACCGTTTGCTGGAACGCGTGCGCGAACTGGAAGCCGCCGAAACCGAAGTCCACGCCAGCCAGCAATGGCAGGCGCAACAGGCAGCGCAGGCAGAACGCATGACCGAGCTGCAGCAAGAATTGCAAAACGCGCAGGACAAACTGACGCAGCGTAACAAAGAACACGCTGAACATTTATGGCATCAGAACCGCATCATGGTGGTACTGAATGCTGCGCGTAAAACGCTGGAATCGTTGTCTGCGCAGGGACAGGTTTCTGAGCAAGCGATCAGCCAGATGTTCGTCGCCCACTACAGCGAACAAATCCGCGCCGCACTCGGCAACCAGTCCGTCCGCACCCCGCTGGAACAGGATCAGGTCTTCGCCGACGCCTTACCGAAAACCCATGCGTTCTTAGTCAGAATGCTGGGCGGCGCAGCCGCCTGAACAAGTATCACCGGCATCAAAAAAGCCCGCTGTGCAGTTCGCAGGCGGGCTTTTTTTCATGTTGCTTAACGCAATGGATCAAGGAAGATTCAACGCTTCCCGTATTGCTGACCACGGTACGTATTTAAAGTTTTGCTGACCATCCGGCAAGCGCTTATAGCCATCCTGCACCACCAGCATTCCCTGTGCGAATGCGCCACCCATGTTGGCGGAAGTGACTTCAATGCCATCAGTTTCGGAGGTGCCGTCGATACCCAGTTGCGGATGGATGCCGATACGGAATTTGCCGCGCAGACGATACGGTGCAGCAGCATCCAGTACCAGATAGCTGTGATCGCCCTGACTGGATACCAGCAGATAGCTTGCTTGTTCACCGTGATACAAGGCCAGACCTTCGGTATCCGCGACCAGCGCTTTGCCGGTGGTGTGGATCAGTTGCATGTCCGGGCTGGCGTCGGCGGCTGCAGGCAGTACCCAGATACCGCGTTTTTCTTCGCCGATAAATAACTGGCCGCGTTTGTCATCGGCGACGCAGGCTTCCGGCTGGCTGGCGGTACGGAATTGCCGGACCAGTTCTGCACTGAAGCGGTTGTTCTGATGGTCGATACGGTATTGCAGAAAACGTCCGTCTTTATCGTTGACGATGGCTTGCAGACCACCGGATACCGGCTGGTACAGGCAAAAGCCATAGATTTTATCGAGCGGCGTATTAAAGCGGGCAGCCTCGCTGACTTTACCTTCGGCGCTGATCTGAAACAGTACCAGACTGTTTTCATCGCGCTGCGTTGCCATCGCCAGATCCAGCGGCGCATCTGCGCCAAAGCGTACCTGCTGACGCACATCGACATTGTTCAGCCTGCCGGTCGCCAGTGCCTGTGTTTGCTGACCTTGCATGTCATACACCATCAGACCGAATTTCTTATTGGTGCCGAGCACGCGGGATTCGGCAGGATTGCCCGCATTGCGCCATATCGCCGGATCATCGGCGCTGTCACCGTATTGCTGCATGCTGGCAGTCTGTACCACTGGCCTGACGATCGCTACCGGCAGCGGTGCTGACTTTGCCGCTGTATGAATGACAGGGCTGGTACGCCGTTGCCAGACCGGCTGCGGTGCTGCATTTTTTGCGGTTGCCTGTGCGCTTTGCATCCACCATGCTGCATGCACTGTGCTGTCTGTGGCCGCCATCAGTGCGGATAAGCGTTGCGGCTGCGGCAGCGGCGGCAGCGCGCTGAGCTGGGCAGGCAGCGCGGCATGCCACAGCCATTGTTTCTGTGCCTGCGCGATCAGGATTTGCCCGTCGCGCAATGCCAGCAAACGCTGACCATGCTTTTCTGCGGCGGGCGTGCTGAGCAGTAAATCCGCCTGCAACGGGCCTTCCGGATCAGCGCGATAGCTCCATACGCGGCCGGACTGTTCGGTCAGCAGCAGACGGCCGCTGCTGTCATCGCTCAGGCATTGCTCAGCATGCGGTGGCAGTGCCAGCTGGCGAATCAGACGCGGTTGCGGTTCCAGCAACCATTGCTGACTGATGCCTTCTTTACCGATCAGAAAAACCTGCAGCAGAGATTGCTGATCAAGGTATAAGCAACTGGTTTCCAGTGAAAACGGTGGCGCAGGCAGACTGGTTGCTTCGCGCATACTGCCGGCTGCCGCATCTATCTGCAGCACAACGGTTTGCTGATTGTCGGCATCAAAACTCAGCGCCATCCAGTGTGATTGCAGGCGGCGCAAGTCCAGATGCTTCGCGCGGATTTTGTATTGCGCCAGCGTTGTGCCGTCACTGGCGAGTAAGCGCAGCGCATTTTTATCCAGACTCAGCCAGCGGCCATGATCCAGCTGAAATGCCTGCTGAGATTTTTGTAATGCGGCGGGAGGTGTAAGGCTGGCTGTAGCGGACGCAGCAGCGGCGCTGGCAGTCATCTGACTGGCAGCCAGTAACATCAGGCTGCTGAGGCCGGTATAAATCAGTTTTTTGAATAACATTTTTTTGCTTGTACAAGTTGGTATTCGCCGCAGCATGCGCACAGCTGCGGCGATCTTCAGATGGCTTTTGTGTATCAGCCTTACATCAGGCTGGCTTTCAGGCTGAGTTTGTAGCTGCGGCCGTATTGTTCATACTGCGCGTTGTACGCCGGGCTGCCCTGATACACATAGTATTTTTCATTGTTCAGATTTGCTGCTTCGAACAACAGGCTCCAGCGTTTTGCAAACTGCCACGATAAAGACAAGTCGATTTGCTTTTGTGGTGCGACGATGCGGTCCTGTGCCGGATTCAGAATATCGCTGCCGAGTTCAAGTAAATATTCCGATTTAGAATTTAATGCCAGACGTGCGCTCCACGGACCTTGCTCATAAGCGATGCTGAGATTCAGCAAACGGTCGGCCTGGCCTGGCAAGCGTATGCTGCGGTTCAGGAATTTTCCGCTGGTGCTGTCGTAACGGCCAATCTCGGCATCGCTGCGCACGAAGGTATAGTTCGCACCCAGAATCAGATTGTTCCACGGTGCCGGCAGCATTTTCAAAGGCTGGCTGTAGGCCAGTTCCAGCCCGTTTAATGTGCCGTCACCGCCATTGGCATAGCTGACTACGCTGCTGTAGTTTTTCCATGCAGCACTGCCTGCCAGATTGGTGGTGTAAGTGAAATTGCGGACATCTTTATGAAACAGATACGCAGACACCACGCCATCATGCGCCAGCAATTTTTCCACACCCAGATCCAGTCCGCGTGCGGTCATCGCCTGTAAATCCGGATTGCCGATTTGCGCTTCGGTATTGCTGATCAGATTCGTGCCCGGTGCCAGCTGGCTGAAATTGGCGCGCACCAGTGCCGAAGTCCAAGCGGCACGCAGACTGGTTTGCTGATCGAAGTCATAGCGCGCGTGCACCGATGGCAGCCAGTTCTGATAATCGCGCTGTTTTTGCAGATCAGTGATTTGTCCGGCACTGATTTGTTTTCCGCTGGCGCTGAAATGTGTGCGTTCCAGACGGCTGCCAGCGGTCAGATGCCATGCATGGCGATCCCAGCTGACTTGCAGATACGCTGCATCCAGATTTTCCTGCATGCGGTAATCATTGATCGCAGATTCATTCGCCAGCTTAGCCGCATCGCGGTTCAGGCCTGCAACCCGTGCGCGTATCAGATCCGGACTGATACCGGCACCGATACGACCAACCGGATAATCCAGCATGCCACCGGTAAAATCCGCCAGACTGACAGAACCTGCACCCCAGTAGTTCGGGCTGCCGGATTTGCTGCTGTTGTAGGCCCACTGGTTGGTGTCATTGTCTTTATCACGACGGCTGAATTTGATACCTGCCTGCAGACTGATATCGCTGTCGCCGGCCTGCAGGGTTTTTCGGAAGTCGGTCTGGAATTGCTGCATCCGGTCAGATGAATAACGCTGCTGCAGTGTGATGCTGTTCAGGTTGTAACTGGCCGGTGTGTACACAGATTCCGGCGCGCTGATGCGTGGTTGTTCGGTATTGGTGAAGCTGATGCCGCTGAAATTTGCTGTGCCACGGAAGCGCGCATCGTTAATCGATTCCGGCGTGTCTTCGCTGGCACGGCTGGTGGCAGCGGCAATCTTTAACCAGCTGTCACCGAACTTCCATTCACTGGCGATATTCAGCGATTGCAGGGTTTGCGTGTATTTACGCTGACGCAGGCGGCGTTCCGCACGCGCGCTGGTGCTGGCATTTTCTGCCAGTGTGCCGCTGGCAAAATTACTGAAAGTCAGACGGTCACGCACTTCATCATCACTGAAATCGCTGAGGAAATAACGCAGCGAGGTTTGCTGGTTTGCATCCGGGCGGTAATCCATATTCAGTGCCAGTGCATGGCGTTCACGCACCGGCAGGTAATCACGCAATTCCACGCTGCCCAGTTTGCCATCCTGCCAGCTGCCGCCGGTTTCGATATTGTCCGATGCAAAGCTGCGCTTCTCTGCGCTGAGGCCCATCGCAACGCCGAGCTTGCCGCTCATGAAACGCTGCGCCCATAAGGCACCGGCATTCGGGCTGGTTTTGCCGCTGGCACCGTCGTAGCTGAGACCAGTGTAAGCATTCAGCATCGCACCCGGTAAATCAAATGCCGACAGGGTTTTCACTTCCACATTGCCTCCGAGTGCACCGGCATCATGTTCCGGACGCAGGGTTTTGCTGACTTCCAGCGAACGGATCATGCCCGCCGGCAGAATATCCAGCGCCACCGCACGGCGGCTGGCTTCCGGTGACGGAATCTGATTGCCATTGATGCTGACGCTGTTCAGATCCGGTGCCAGACCACGCACTACTACATAACGGCCTTCGCCCTGATCACGCTGCACGGCCAGACCGGGCAGACGCGCCAGTGCTTCGGCGGCATTTTTATCCGGCAGGCCACCGATATCATCGGCGCTGACTGCACTGACGATATGGTCGGCTTTTTCCTGAATGGCGATGGCTTTGCGCAGACTGGCACGCTGGCCGCTGACAGTCACTTCCTGTGCGGGTTCGGCAGCCTGTGCGCTGCTGACGGCAGCCAGCGCCTGCAGAATGGCGATGCTCATCACGCGGTAGGCCAGCGGGCTGGACGGTTTTGAATATTTAGAATCGGACATGATACGAATGGAGTTGAACAAGGAATGGGGCGCAGTCTAGGCAGCGCTGATGTCAGATTTGTGACAGCGCTTAAACAGTGGCACGCTGATGCGCGGTAAAACATCCACTGCCATACAGTTTTGCTGCTGAACTGAGCTGAATTGACTGGTTGCCCATGTGGTGCGCAGGGCGGAACAGGTGTGTATGCCAGCGGTGAATGCGTATGCCTGAGCCGTTTGCACTGCTGACGTTTTTTTAGAACTCATTTCATCAATAGCCACGAGTGCGAACGCGGGGTGCCGGGATGCAGTGCGCGGCGTCGTTGCGCAGCACAGACTGGTGTCTGTGCAAGCGACGCAACAAAGCAATGCGCCCGGCACCTCCGTTCCCGGAGGGTTTGTCTCATAGCGCACGCTGGACAGCGTTGGACGCGTTGTGAATAGCACCGCTATTCACTGCCTTGTCCGCCTTGCCAGCCCGCGCTATGAGACAAACGCATCTCGCGGGTATTGATGAAATGAGTTCTAGCACCGGTGGACTGCATACAACAGTGCGCAGCATTTCATCAGCCTGTCATATGCCATCGCTAGGCTGCGTCGCTTTAAGCCCGTCATCACCATGCTGAAACTGCACCGCTATTTTTTACTGACTGTTGCTGCCCTCGTGCCGCTGCTGGTGTCGCTGTATGCGTATGTCGGACAACTGAAACCCTTTGCGCACTGGAAGTGGATCGATATTTGCGGCGAAGGCGGCACGGCTTTACTGGCCGCCGTCTGGCTCGGCATTATTTGTTATAACCGTCCGCGCGGTCTGGTGACGCGCTGTTTTGCATTCGGGTTTGCAGCACTGATGCTCGGTAACACGGCAGACTGTCTGGATGAATTTTTCGCTATTCCGAAATCTCACCTCTGGGACAATATTCTTGAATCCGGCCTGAACCTCGGTGGCATGCTGAGTCTGACCGCAGGTATGTATTTCTGGCAGGAAGAGCAGCGCAGCCTCAATCGCCATATGGAAAAGCGCGAACGCGTGTTTCGTGATCACCGCGGTATTGACCGTGTCGCGCAAATTGCCAATGCAGATTATTTACGCCAGCAAATCAGCTGGCAAAGCCAGCATGGCGCGGCCAGTCTGGTGATGCTGAATATCTGCGGCTTTCATAAAATTAACCGTCATTACGGACAGGCGCAGGGCGATCATATTCTGCAGAGTCTGGCGCAGTGGATTGTGTTCCATATCGACGCGCAGGATGTGTTGTGTCGCTACGCCGCCGACCATTATGTGCTGCTGTTGCCCGGCCTGAACGCACAGGCAGCGTCAGAATATGCGCAGACGCTGTGTGACCTGATTCAGCAAACCGCTTTCCCTTTATCGCAAAATGCAGTCGCACCCGCCAGCCCTTCGCGGGAACGGGTGCATCTGCAAATGCGCTTTGCGGTTAGCGAAACCCTGCACAGCGATACGCTGACCCGCCTGAGCCGCGAGTTGCAGCAGGCAGCGGCATAATGCAAACGCATTCGCTGCCACTGGCATTTCATCAGATCAGCGATACGGTATTGCCCGGTCATGGTCAGGCTGCATTGTTGCTGGATCTGGCGCGCACGCAGGAAATTGTACTTAGCGAACAGCGTGTACTGAGTCTGGCCGCTGCGCAGCAAACCGCCATTGCGCCGGAAACCTATCTGCAAGCCTTGCGCAGTTTTTTCAGTCAGCGTCCTGAACGCGACAGCAGCTTTTTACTCGGACAACAGTTACTGCCAGGGCATTACGGACATTTGAGTCAGGCGCTGATTCATGCACCGAATCTGCGCGATGCCTTACGCCATATCTGCGCACATTATCAGACCCTGTGTCCTTTGCTGCGGCCGCGTCTGATAGAAAGCGAACGGCTTCTGATTCTGTACTGGTGCGACAGTTACGGCGTACCGGCGCTGCGCAATCAACTGGTGGAAATGCATATGAGCGCGGTGGTCGCACTGGCACGCTGGCTGGCGGAATCCCGCTTTCAGTGGCGCTTCTGCTTTAACCGTCCGCCACCACGCACGGCAGAACAGCATCAAACCTTTCTCGGTCACGACCTGCAGTTTTCCTGTCAGCTGGATGCGATGGTGATTTCACGTGAACAGGCAGAACGTCCGTGGCCACGCGCCAGTCAGATTGCATGGCAACTGGCGCAGCAACAAAGTCCGCCGCCAGCCTGCAATCCCAGCCTGCTGAACCAGCTTTACGATTATCTGCAAAGCCGTTTGCGTCAGCAGCCGGTGCTGGAGCAAACTGCGCAGGATTTTGGCCTGAGTCCGGCCACACTGAAACGCTATCTGAGCAAACACGGCAGCCATTTTCAGGCAGAGCTGGATTTGTGCCGCACTCACATGGCGCTGTATCTGCTGACCGTGCAGGGCATGGATACAGAACAGGTTGCGAACTGGCTGGGTTTCCACGACGCAAATAATTTCCGCCGCTCCTGCAAACGCTGGACCGGCGTCAGCCCCAGCAGCCTGCGCGCCGACATCCTCGCCCGCCTGAACCAGCCCGGCTGGCTGTCATAAGCACCGCCGCCGCACCGCACACTGTGCAGACATCGTCATTTAGGTTTCGCGCAAGCCCGGACTTTCTGCCGACGACAGGCGGATTGCTGTGCTGAAAGCCGCATTTGAGGCATTTTGGGCGGTTTTTGGGTATTGCGGAGCCGCCATCAGGCGGACATGAAAAAGCCCGCTGTCCTTTTGGGATAAGCGGGCGTGTTTTTCTGGGGAAAAGCGGGATCAGCGCGGGGTGTCGTGGTCGCCGTCGTGGCGGTGCCAGGGGTCGAGGTGGGTCATCAGGTTTAATACGCGGTGGCGTTGCATTACGCGCTGGCGTGCCAGTACGGCGATTTCATGTCCGGCTTCCACGGTGATTTGTGCATCCACTTCCAGATGCGCATCGACCATGATCATGTCGCCCATTTTGCGGGTATGCACATCATGCACGCCGAGCACGCCCGGGGTGTCGCGCAGGGTGGCGCGGATGGCTTCGACTTCTTCATCGTCGGCGGCGCGGTCCATCAGATCGTGCAGCGCTTCCCAACCGAATTCCCAACCCATTTTACTGACCATGAAACCGACGATTAACGCGGCAACCGGATCGAGCAGCGGATAACCGGCCAGATTGCCGATAATACCGATTGCCACCACCAGCGAGGATGCTGCATCGGAACGTGCATGCCACGCATTCGCAATCAGCATGCTGGATTTCACTTTTTGCGCCAGCTTCAGCATGTAGCGGAACAGCGCTTCTTTGGCGATCAGTGCGGTGATCGCCACCCACAGTGCGATGCTGTGAACAGCCGGAATCGCTTCGGGATTTTCCAGTTTATGAAAGGCGCTGATCAGCATGCCGATACCGACTGCCAGCAACAGGCCGCCGAGTACCAGCGAGGCCGCGGTTTCATAACGCTGATGGCCGTATGGGTGATCGTGATCGGCTTCTTTTTTGCTGTGATGGCTGGCCAGCAATACCACAAAATCCGACAGCAGATCGGATAAGGAATGGATGCCGTCCGCAATCAGCGCCTGCGAATGGCTGAATACGCCAACCACCAGCTGCACAGCGGTCAGCACAATATTCACCACCACACTGGTCCAGGTGCTGCGCTGGGTGGCGGCCTGCCGTTCTTCCGGTGCGATGCTCAGGTCTTCGTGATCGCTAAGTTCTTCTTGCATAGTGTTAAGCGTGGTTGCAGAATCAGCCAGAATTGTAAGTCAAGGCGGCGCGGCTGTCTTTGACACCTCTGTGACGGAGTCCGTATGAAAAAAAATCTCTACGCTGTTTCCCTGAGTCTGTTATCGCTTGCGGTGCTGGCGGCTTGCCAGAATACCGGTGGCTCAGCGCAATCCGGTGCAGCGCAGACGACGCAGCTTGCTTCAGAACCGGTGCTGCAGATCAGTACCGGTCAAGAACAGCAAACGTGGTCTTTGTCGGCGCTGAGTGCGCATCCTGCGCGCCAGATAGTACAAACGCCGGATGATCCGGCTTACCATCAGCCGCGTCAGTGGCAGGCAGTGCCTTTGCGTGCGCTGCTGCCTTCGCTGAAAGCCGGTGGTCATACCCGGTTCAAAGCCAGCGACGGTTTTGTGGCGACGATTGCCGATGACACGCTGTTATCCGCTGCCACACCGTGGATTGCATTTGAAACTGCAGCAAAGCCGTGGCCTGCGCTGGGTGCCGGTAAGCCATCGGCAGGCCCGTTTTATCTGATCTGGACCGATGCCGCGCGCGGCAATATCAGTCAGGAACAATGGCCGTATCAGATTGCGTCTGTCGCGCCGGTGCAGTCGCTGACGGAACGTTTTCCGACATTGCTGCCAGCGGCTTCTGCACCGCTGAAAGAACAAACTTTACGCGGTCTGCAGGCTTACAGCCGCCATTGCAGCGTTTGCCATACGCTGAACAAAGCCGGTGATGCCAGCATCGGCCCCGATCTGAATCTGCCACACAATCCGACCGAGTATTTTCAGGAAAAGATGCTGCGTCAGTTAATCCGCGATCCGGCCTCAGTGCGCACATGGCCGCAGCAAAGCATGCCGGGTTTCAGCAAGGAAGTCTTGCCGGAAGCGGAG
The DNA here is from genome assembly GCF_014652435.1 of Cognatundibacterium squillarum. Classification (GTDB taxonomy): domain Bacteria; phylum Pseudomonadota; class Gammaproteobacteria; order Burkholderiales; family Burkholderiaceae_D; genus Undibacterium; species Undibacterium squillarum. The sequence continues at coordinate 37,559 of NZ_BMYU01000007.1, read as the reverse complement.
CTGGACGATTTGCTGGTGTATCTGAAGCAGATGGCAGCGCAGCGCTGATATTGCCGGATGTCACGGATAAGATCGCTGTATCAGGCAACTTGCTGATACAAAATGCCGGAAACTTTTCCGCACAGGCAATGGTCTTCTGCACTGAGTCTCAGCGCAGACCTGCAGCATATCCGCAATCCGGCGTATCACCGTGACCGTGGCCCGGTAAGAGCCGTAGCGTTGCGGGTGCATGCAGAGTTCTGACTGGCCGCATACGGTATGCGGCGTGCGCTGCAGACGGTTTGCTGAAAGAAAATCATGAAGTCCCTGTTTGTTTTGTCCCGTTTGCCAGCGTTGCTGGCTGGTCTGGCGCTGCTGAGTGCCTGTTCTTCTTTGCTGCCTGCGGCCGCGCCGTCAGCAGATTCTGCGACGGCCACCACGCTGAAAGTCACGCCGGCAAATCAGCCGCTGATTCTGATTTCAATCGACGGCTTTCGTCCGGATTATCTGCAGCGCGGTGTCAGTCCGGTGCTGAATCAGCTGGCGCAACAGGGGTCTAGTGCAGCGATGATGCGGCCTTCGTTTCCGTCGGTGACTTTTCCGAATCACTACACGCTGGTCACCGGCCTGCGTCCGGATCAGCATGGCATCGTTGCGAATACGATGGAAGATACTCAGATTCCCGGTGTGCGTTTTGCGCTGAGCAAACGCGAAGCCGTGACAGACCGCCGCTGGTGGGATATGGCCGAGCCATTCTGGGTGACGGCGGAAAAAGCCGGTGTGAAAACCGGCACGATGTTCTGGCCTGGTTCAGAAGCCGATATTCAGGGCGCGCGGCCTTCGCAATGGGCAGTGTTTGATGAAAAGATGTCGCCGGATACGCGGGTTGATACGCTGCTTGGCTGGCTGGATTTACCGGCAGTACAGCGTCCGCGTTTGCTGACTTTGTATTTCGATCAGGTTGATCATGCAGGCCATGATTTCGGGCCGGACAGTCCGCAGATCGCACAGGCGGTGGCGGAAGTGGATGCCGCACTCGGACGCTTGCGTGCCGGTTTGCAGCAGCGCAGTTTGCAGGCGAATCTGGTGATTGTGTCTGATCACGGTATGTCGGCCGTATCCGATCAGCGTGTGATCCGCCTGAATCAGTTGCTGGCGGATAATCAGTTCCGCACCATCACCACCGGCCCGTTTGCAGGCATAGAACTGACCGCAGAAACCGCAGTACAGGCGGAAAAAGCTTTGCTCGGTAAGCATGAGCACATGGAATGCTGGCGTAAGAGCGAGATTCCGGCGCGTCTGGAATTCGGTAGCAACCGTCGTGTTCCGGCGGTCTTCTGTCTGGCAGAACCGGGCTGGCAAATCGTCGCGAATGAAAAAGCCAAACTGCGCTCTTCCGGCGGAGCCCACGGTTATGACAATCTGGCACCGGACATGGCTGCGCTGTTCATTGCCAACGGCCCGGCTTTCCGTGCCGGTGCGCAGATCGCAGAGTTGCAGAATGTGGATGTCTATCCTTTACTGATGCAGGTCGCAGGTGTGCCTGCACTGCCATCCCGTGGCAAGCTGCAGGCAACCCGCAGCTTACTCAGTGACAGCGCCGGTCAGGGACGCTAAGGCTTGCATGCGGTTACCGTATTTCACCAGAATGCGGTAAGTGTCCTTATCAAAACGCGGCTGGCCGGATTGCAATACTTCTCCGGCCTGCTGCGGACTGCTGGCTTTACCAAGATAACACCAGGCATCAATCACATGCCAGATATCGCCTTCCGGTAAGACTGCCGGGCCGTTGAATGGCCAGGCTTTCAGTTTTTCTTCCGACAACGCCGTTTGCAGACGCTGATTATGCGGCGCCGGTTTTTCGCGGGCGCAGCAGGCGCCGCGGCATTGCTTCAATTGAAACGAAAAGCAGGGCTTACCGGCCGGCAGTTTTTCCAGTCCGAGTATCGCATTACACAATTGATATTCTTTTGCTGCCTTCAGCAAAAATTCTTTGGCACTGGCACCGCTTTTAAACAGGCCGAATAATTCATCCTGCTTGCCCGGTTGCAAATCGCGTGCATACACCAGTTGCGGACGCAGATAGCCATCTTCATCCGCAGCTAGCTGCCATGAACAGAATTCGGTATTGCGGCGTAACTGGCGATTCAGCGTCGGCTGCTTTTCTTTGACCAGCCGCGCTTCGGTAATCAGTGCATCGACTTCACCGGCACAGCCTATCCATTCGATATCGCGCACTTGCTGCGATAACTGCATTTCTTTATTGATCGCATGATCAGCAGAGAAGTGCGATAACACGCGCTGGCGCAGCTGATTGCTTTTGCCGATATAAATCGGCAGCCGGTTTTCGCCGTAGAACAGATACACGCCATAGGTTTGCGGTAACTGATCGACAATCGCCGGGTCCAGATGCGGCGGCAGGCTGGAGCGCGTGGTCAGTTCTTTGACCACGGCATGCAAATGTTCGGTGCTGAATTGCTGTTCCAGCTGACGCCATAACTGAAACAGCACGCTGGTATCGCTCATTGCGCGGTGACGGTCACCGGCATCCAGCTGGTGGCGCTCGATGATCGCATCCAGATTGTGTTTGAAGTGCTGCGGAAACAGTTTGCGCGACAACTTCAGCGTACACAGCACCGGTGCGCGGAAAGGAATTTCACAGCGTTTGAATTCGTTTTTTAAGAAACCGTAATCGAAGCGTGCATTGTGGGCAACCAGCATATGACCGTTCAGGCGCGCAGCGATTTCATGCGCCAGATCGGCAAACACTGGTTGTCCGCGCACCATATCATTGGTGATGCCGGTTAACTGTTCGACAAACGCAGGAATGCTGGCTTGCGGATCAATCAGCGCAGACCAGCTGGTCGATTGTTCGCCGTCCCAGGTGATGATGGCAATTTCAGTAATTCTGTCCTGGGTGGCAACGGTTCCCGTTGTTTCCAGATCGATAAAAGCGAGGGGTGTGGCGGCGAGATTCAAGACTGTGTTCCGGCGGATTGATGCAAACCGTATTGTAGCTTGTCGCAGACAAAATGCAGGAAGTCGCCGCGATCTTGCGCCATTGTTGTGCAGTCTCAGGTACATTGAACGCTGTTGCTGTTTTACACGTAAAACTTGCTTTTCCGGTACAGACAGCCTTGTTTATTCGGGAGTTTGTATGTTGAAAACTGTGCCGCCCTCGGTCTGCGATCAGCACGGTCAGCCATTGTTTGGCCGTTATGCCGGGGCGCCTGATCAGATTGCGTATGACAGGCTGGATGCGGAATACCGCCGCAGCTGGTGGTGGGAACGCACCCATCGCAAGCACTGGCATTATGTCGCGCTGGCCAGCGATGAACTATTCTGCGCGATGGCGATTGTCGATGTGGGCTGGACCAACACCGCGTTTGCCTATGTGTTCGACCGCGTTGCCAAACGCCTGATTGCGAGTTACTCGCGCGACGGCATTCCGGGGCTGACGGCGCGTTTATCGGATCATCCGGCAGCGGGCGCGTTTGCCGATTTCAAATTCGGGCGCGAATCGATGCGCTATGAGCAGGATGAATACGGCTTCAAACTGCGCCTGATTTTTCCGGACTGGGAACTGGAAGCCGGTGGCGAAAGTCTGCACGTGGTTCCCGGCATGACCGCAATTGCGCGTCCGCAAGGCGGCACCGTGCACACCACCTACAAATCCTCCGCCATGCCTTGCGAAGCCGGTGTACGGGTCGGAGAGCGCTTCTGGAAGCTGAAAATGATTGCCAGCACGGATCACAGTCTGGGATTTCTGGCACGTGAAACGGCGTGGCAATGGGCGTCGGCGCACAGCTTATCGCTGGGCTGGAATCTGCAGTCCGGTTATCTGGGTGAGCAGGAAAATGTGTTGTGGCTGGATGGCAATCTGATTGCGCTGGGTGCGGTACGTTTTCAGTTTCAGGCGGAACAGCCGGAGCAGGCATGGCTGATTACCAGTGAAGATGGCTTGATTGATCTGGTGTTTCAGCCGGAAGGCGTGCGCGCCGAAGACAAGAATCTGATTATTGCCGCCAGCCGTTATCAGCAACCGATAGGCGTGTTTAACGGAAGGGTGAGGGCGGCGAAAGATAAGCCGTGGCGCGAAGTGAAAAATCTGGTCGGCGTGACTGAGAACCATTTTTCGCGCTGGTGAGCATCAGCGCTATGATGCGCTGAATTGCGGCATCAACAAAAACGCCCGGCACAGGAATTGTTGCCGGGCGTTTTGTCTGATGCAGGCCGGAAAGCGGCTTATTCTTTTTCAGGCAGTGCGATCTGGTTATTCGTGCTGAACTGATAATCTTTGAACACATGTTCTGCACTCAGAATCTGATATGAACCATCTTCCAGTTTATTGGTGGTGTCTTTCAGTTTGTAAGTCAGATGACCGCAAGTCCAGCAATTGAAATTGCGCATGTGAGTACACAGACAGGTTTTGTCCATCACGCTGATTTTTTTCGCATCCGGATGCGCCGCCACTTCGCGGTTATACGAAGTGATGTAAGCGCAGTTACCGTTGCCATCCAGCAGATAACCGTAAGATTCGCAGCCCGGACGAATGCCGTCACCGATGGCCGGTGTGTTTTTCAGCATACGCATAGGATAGCCGGTCGGGGAAATCTGGTTGACCTGAATATCGTCTTCGCTGGCTTTGAAGTATTCCTGTTTGACTTTGTCCGGCAGACCGCATTCTTTGGTGACGGTGAAGCGGGTTGCCACCTGCACACCGGCCGCGCCGTTTTCGAGGAAAGACACCGCATCGCTGCCGGTGAAAATACCGCCCGCTGCGATCAGCGGAATATCCAGTTTTTCTTCTTTCAGCCAGTGGTGGATTTCGGTGATGATGGTTTGCAGATCGTATTCCGCCCAGTCCATACCGAAGCCCAGATGGCCGCCGGCCAGCGGGCCTTCAACGATGACGTAATCCGGCAAACGGTTCAGCTTCGCGTTTTTACGCAGGAATAATTGCAGTGCGCGCAGCGAAGAAACGATGATGCCGAGCTTGGCTTCGCGGAAACGCGGATGGTCAGCGATCAGCGCGAACGAACCCAGGTGCAGACCGGCGCTCATGGTGATGCCGTCGATGCCCGCATCCAGCGCGGCTTCCAGACGCACTTTCAGGGTTTCTTTCGGTGCATTCATCGTGAGCTTTTCCATGCAGTTCACGAAAATCATGCCGCTGCCCTGTTTCGCTTCCATGGTTTTACCCACATGCAAACGGGTGGCTTCTGCGAGATGGGCCAGATCAAATTTCACCTCGGATTTGTCCGAGTTATTGATGTTGTACTTGTACTGACGGGTTTTTTCTTTGATATAGCTGGTGTCAAAGCGGCGGTCTGAAACATCGTGCACCATGGCATCCGAGATATGACCGATACCGCCCAGACGTGCGGCAACCAGTGCCAGTTCTGCGGTGGAAATATCGACACCCATCCCACCAATCATGATAGGAACCAGTTCATCTTTGCCTAACTTCAGGCGGAAATCATCTAAACGTTTCATTGCTTTCCTTGACACAACGGGCCTGATCTCCCCCCGTTTGCAGGCCCCTGGCACACGGTAAGACTATCCGTCAGACGGACAGCGCCCAAGATTGTAAGCCAGTCGCAGGGGGATGCGGGAATAATTTCAGAGTGTGTAATGGTGTTTTTGATAATCAAATTTCGTTAAAAAACATTGTTATTTGATGTTGTATTTATTGCTATGTTTTTACGTTGCCTGCAATTGAATTCAGTAAGCCATAAATTAGGTGGCGTTAGATTGAATTCTCTAAAATTCGCAAAGCCCTGCGCTTGAAAAAATGCTGACTTTCTGGCATGCCCGGAAAGGCATTTTTTTCGTTTTTTTCACACAGGATTGACAGGGATCAACCGCATTGTTGCATCGCAATATACGGATTCTGCATTTCAGCCAGTGTGCCTGCGGACTGTGTCAGGCTGATGAAAAGCGCCGGATGGCTGCGATTCCTGTGTCACCGGTGGAACACAGATGCCGAAAATGCGGCGGCTGAGTCTGTGGGTAAATCGCAAGTTATCCTCGCCTGCATCTGCCGCAGCGCAACCTGATCAATTGTGCAGACATCGTCATTTGTCATTTTCGGAGGCCCGGACTTTCTGCCGACGACCGCCGCATCGCTGTGCTGAACTCCGCATTTCAGGCATTTTCAGCCCGAAAACCGGTTTTTCAGAGGCTGCGGCATCAGTGAAGACAGGCAGACGGATGGCAGAGCGGCAGACAGCGCACAATAAAAAACACCGCACTCCGGTGGCCGGAGGCGGTGCTGGATTGCTGTCATTGCAGAATCAGCGGCTGCGAAGGCAGCTCGCTGTTTCTGATGGTCAGGATCAGCTCAGTGTCAGACCGGCAGTTCCGGCATTTACGGTGGCGGTGGTGATACGCGCAATCACATTCGCCGGTGCAGTCATGCTGCCGGTGTTCACCAGCTTATTGACTTGCTTGAACTGCGCAACCAGCTTGCCCGGTGTCAGTGTCACCACGGTATAGCCCTGTGCATCGGCGTTGATATGCTTCATCCACGGGTTGCTGTTGAGTGCCGACAATTGCTGCGCCAGACCGACCAGACTGGTGTTGAAATCGCTGTTGGTTTTCAGACCCGCCAGTACTGCAGCGACGGTGCCGGTCAGGGTTGCGCCTTCCGGTACACCTTTGGCGGCCAGTGCGCCGGTCAGTTGCACGCGGATTTGTTCCGCCAGATCATCCACCGTCGGTGCTGCTTTGCCCATGGTGTAATCCAGCAGATTGACGTTGATCGTGACGTTGCCGATGTTCGGTACCGGAATTGTCAGCGGCCAGAAAATGATGGTTGCCAGACCGGTGGAACCTGCGCCGTCTTTCAGATAAGTGAAGAAAGAATCGGAGCTGATACCGGCGCTGACCAGATCCACCATCACCGGTGTGCCGCCGTTCGCTGCATCAAAATCGGTGTTGACGGTACCGGCAAAGAAGCCGTGAATATCACCGGTAATCGCGACCACGTTGCTGATTTTGGAAGTCTGCAGGAATTGCATCAGCGCTTTACGTTCTGCGTTATAACCATCCCACTGATCGCAGTTCAGCAGGAAGCGTGTGAAGAACGAAGACAGCGCAGCTTGCTGGCCGGATGCAATCACGAACTGGGAATTCTGTTTATTCGCCTGTACATCCGGTTTGATGAAACCGAATGCGATGGTCTGCGCCGCAGCGCCGACCTGCGTTGCTGTACCAGCCGGTGCAGCGGTTTTGGCGGCATTGTAAGCAGCCACGGCAATACCTGCCTGTGTTGCGGTCAGACCGGCGGAAGTTGCGGCGCTCAGTGGATTGCCGGACATCGCATCGGCGGTGGCAATCGCAATACCGGCACCGGCAGCGACTTGCTGGCTGGCACCGGCAGTCACCGCAGCAACCAGTGCAGATGCGACCAGTACATTGCCTTGCAGCGCGGGATTCGCCAGCGCGCCGGTGATACTGCTGGCCAGTGTCGATACAGAGTTCAGTGCGATCAGGGTAGCAATTGCATCGGTGCCGTTCAGGCCCATGCGCAGCAGCGATACTTCATTGCCCCAGACTTTCCATGTGGCGGTGGCGGCAGACATTTTGCCTTTCCACCAGTCGCGCTGCGTTTTACCAAGCATGGAGGTGTTGGTCAGCGGATTGCCGGTCATTGCGGTGGCCGCAGTGACTTTCTGGCCTTCGAGCGCATCGAACACATCTTTCGGCACGATGTAACGGGAACCGAGGCTGCTGTTCAGCGGTTTGCCGGTCGCCGGATTCATCAGGTTTTCCGGTACGACGTGATCGGTACGGTACAGACGTTCATCCGTCATCACCAGTTGCATCAGCTTACCGAACTGGAAGTCGCGGTAAATCTGGATGTTCTGGAACGTGGTATTCGCATTATCCAGATTCACATCCGCTGGCATGTATTCAAACCATGCCTGATTCGCAGAGCGGCGGCGGGTGGTATTGCGGACATTGTTGCCGGCGCTGTCCAGACTATTGTTTTCGTAGGTGACCGCATCCTGCCATGCATCATCAGAAAATTCGTGGTCATCCCAGGTTGCGATCATCGCAAAGCGCTCATGCACTGCTTGCAGACGCGGATCGCTGCGGTACATTTTGTACAGATAGCGGTAATCGTTGGTGGTGGTGGCGTACTTCGCTGTTGTCGCTTTACCGTTCGCATCGTTCAGTACCGTACCGTCCGGCAATTGCAATGCGGTATGACGTGCTTCCACGCTGCCGGTCTGGAACGAAGCACCGACGGTTTCGTACACGTAGTCACCGAGATGCACGACGAAATCCAGATTTTCATTTTTCGCGATGTAATCAAACGCGCCCCAGTGGTTGACGCTCCAGTCCTGACATGTCAGATACGCAAACTGCAGTTGCGATAAGTCAGCACCGGCTGCCGGTGCAGTTTTGAAACGGCCGACATTCGAACGCACATCACCGGCAACAAACTGATAGAAATACACGGTGCCCGGCTGCAGGCCGGTCACTTTGTTGCGGACGGTGTTATCAAAGCTGGCCAGTACCGGCAAACGGGTATCGACCACAGCCGTACCGCTGAGTGCAGCATTGCTGCCCAGTGCGCTGCTGTTATCGGCTGCAGTCACTACCAGACGGATGCTGACATCGTTACCGGCTGCGGCAACGCTGGCGATACCGGCGCTGGCCGGTACCACGCGGGTCCACAGCACCACGCTGTCCGGACGCGGATCGCCGGAAGCAATACTTTGCGGGAAAATCCAGCTGCCACCGCTAGCGGCAGGCAGGGCTGCGGTTGTGGTATCTGTGTTATTGCTGCTGCCACCGCAAGCGGTCAGTGCGGTGCTGGCAACGGACACAGTGAAAAAGCCACTGTATTTCAGAAACTGACGACGATCCATCTGGGTTTATCTCCTGATTTATTGTTGTATATGCCACTTGCTTCTTTTTCTTGTGAGCAAGGACAGATACGGACAATAGTGCAAATCAGAAAACGATAGGTGGCGGATGTTTCCGCCTGATGACAAAAGCTCTAGAGGAATTCTTCTATTTACAGAAACTAAAAAATAAAACAGGCAAGCGGTAACCCGGATGCCTGTTTTATTGAATGTTAATAAGTTTATTTATAAAAACAGCGGCCGCAGACATGCTGGTAACGTTCGTTGCCACCGATATCAATCTGCGCGCCTTCGGTGATGCGCTGCCCCTGCTCACTGACGCGGATATTCATGGTTGCTTTTTTTCCGCAGGTGCAAATGTTTTTCAGTTCTTCAATGGTGTCAGACAGCGCCATCAGATAGGTGGAACCGGAAAACGGTTCGCCGAGGAAATCGCTGCGCAGGCCGTAGCAAATCACCGGAATGCCGCGCACATGCGCCAGCTTGTGTAACTGGCGTACCTGATCTGCCGTCAGGAACTGCGCCTCATCAACCAGAATGCAGCTGACATCCGGTGCCTGCGCGAAAAAATCAAACTGGCCGTCAAAGGTTGCTGCATCACGCTGCGGGCCGAGCCGCGATGTGACTTTGCCGACGCCGTATCGGTGATCAATTGCGGCAGTGTACAGAAACACATTCTGTCCCTGCTCTTCATAGTTATGTGCCACTTGCAGTAAGGCAGTGGATTTACCGGCATTCATTGCCGAATATCTGAAATACAGTTTAGCCAATTACATCACCCTGCTGATAGAACGCCGGAACGCGGAGGAAAACCGGTATTGTAAGCCGCAGCGCCTGCTTTGCTAAGCCGCTCTCAGAATAATTTCTTTTTGGAAATGTTTGTGCTGATGGCGAATTTACCAATGTGAAGAATCTCACACATTTCGTCACAAACATGAACAAAAAACACCGGATAGTCATGTTGTTTGTTAAAAGATTGCGCTATGATGAAGAAACAACACTTCATTGTCAGATTAAAAATCTGTCAGCAGTATCCCCGGTATCAGGCTTTGTTGGTTTCTTCATCGTCGATGTGTATCGTCAGGAAAGGATATGGTATGTCCAAGACCATATTGGTTGTAGATGATTCTGCCTCTGTGCGTCAGGTTGTCGGTATTGCATTACGTGGTGCCGGCTATACTGTGATTGAAGGGATAGACGGCAGTGACGCGCTCAAAAAGTTGACTGGCCAGAAAGTGCATTTAATCATCTCTGACGTCAATATGCCGAATATGGATGGCATTACCTTTGTCACTGAAGTCAAAAAACTGCCGGCTTATAAATTCACCCCAGTGATCATGCTGACCACCGAATCCCAGGAAACGAAAAAACAGGCCGGACAAGCCGCCGGCGCAAAAGCCTGGGTTGTCAAACCTTTCCAGCCTGCACAAATGCTGGCCGCTGTTTCCAAACTGATTCTGCCTTAGGAGTGCGTCATGCAAGCTACCCTGGTGGAAGGCGAACTGACGATTTACACCGCTGCGCAGGAGAAACAGCGTCTGCAAAGTTTTCTTTACAGCGACGATGATCTGGAGCTGGATTTGTCTGCCGTGACAGAAATTGATTCAGCGGGCTTGCAGATTCTGATCGTACTGAAAAAAGAAGCGCACAAGCTGAATAAGCGACTGCGCTTTGTCATGCACAGCAAACCTGTGCTCGAAATACTTGAGTTCACCAATCTGACGGCCTGGTTTGGTGATCCTGTCGTTCTGGTGCACTGAACCCGGTTGTAAAAGACAGGGCGATTGCCGGAGTGCGATCGCTTTTTCCATCGAATGCAGTTCTGCAAACGGAGGTGGGAATGAGCTTTGACAGTGAAATGCAGGCAGCGCTGGAGACTTTCGTTGCAGAAAGCCGTGATCTGCTGCAAGACATGGAAGAGCTGTTACTGAATCTGGAGCACAGTGACAGTCCGGCAGACGCTGTGAATGCGATCTTCCGTGCGGCACATACCATCAAAGGCTCTGCCGGTCTGTTCGGCATTGATCACATCGTCAAATTTACTCATACGCTGGAAAGTCTGCTGGATCAGATGCGGGACGGCGAGATTCAGGTCAGCAGTGGTCTGATTGCGGTTCTCTTGCCATGTCGTGATCACCTGATGGCGCTGATCGACGGGATAGCTGCAGGACGATTACAGGACCCGCCTGAGCTGGCTGAGCATGGCGCTGAACTTCAGCACGCTTTACAGCAATTCATGGATGGAAAAGCGGGCGCTAACGCGCATGTTGCCGAACATCAGCCGGATATTCAGCCGATTGCCGGAGCGCAGGCTGCGGTGGATTCGGGAAACTGGTATTTGTCGCTGCGATTTGGTCCGGATTGCCTGCGCAACGGGATGGACCCTCTGTCATTCATCCGTTATCTGAGTACAGTCGGCGACGTGGTGCATTTAAGCACCATCATTACTGCAGTTCCTGAACTGCCACAGATGGATGCTGAGACTTGCTATCTGGGATTTGAAATTGTCCTGAAGAGTGCAGCGACCAAAGAAGCCATTGAAAGTGTGTTTGAGTTTGTGCGCGATGACAGCACGATACGCATTATTGCGCCAAATAGCCGTGTAGATGAATACATAGAGATTATTAAGGGGCTGTCTGAAGACCATGAAATGCTGGGTGAGATTCTTGTAAAAAGCGGCGTACTGACACGCCATGAACTGGAATCCTGTCTGCAGAAGCAATCCCGGCAAAGAGAGCAAAGTCATGGCGGGCAAAAAAATCCGCATATCGGTGAAATTCTGGTCAGAGAAGAACTGATACAGGCACCGCTGGTGGATGCAGCACTGCACAAACAGCAGCAGGTTAAGGAGCAAAAAGCCCGGGAGCGCCAGAGCATCCGTGTCGATGCGGAGCGACTGGACAAACTGATAGATCTGGTCGGCGAACTGGTGATTGCGGGTGCAGGGGCCAATCTGCGTGCCAGCAAATTGCATGATGAAAGTATGACGGAAGCCACCAGCGAGGTCATGCGGCTGGTCGAAGAAGTGCGTGACAGCGCACTGCAGTTGCGCATGGTGCCGATTGGCACGACCTTCAGCCGCTTTCAGCGCGTGGTGCGTGATGTCAGTCTGGAGCTGGGCAAAGATATTGTGCTGGATATTACCGGTGGCGAAACCGAGGTGGATAAATCTGTGGTCGAGAAGATCGGTGATCCGCTGATGCATCTGGTACGTAATTCTATGGATCATGGCATCGAACCGGTTGCAGTGCGGGAAGCACGCGGCAAACCGGCACAGGGAACCCTGAAACTGCATGCTTATCATGAATCCGGCAGCATCGTGATTGAAGTCAGTGACGACGGTGGCGGCCTGAATAAAGACAAAATTCTGGCACGTGCGATCGAGCGCGGTCTGATAGAGCGCGATACGGTGCTGAGTGAAAAAGAAATTTTTGAACTGATTTTTGAGCCGGGTTTTTCCACCGCTGAGCAAGTATCCAGTTTGTCCGGCCGCGGCGTCGGTATGGATGTGGTCAAGAAAAATGTGCAGTCGCTGCGTGGTGTAATCGAAATTGATTCTGAGATGGGTGTCGGCACCACCATGCGTCTGCGCTTACCGCTGACCCTCGCGATTATTGACGGGTTTCTGGTGGAAGTCGGCGAATCTGCATTCGTGGTGCCGCTGGATCATGTTATCGAATGTCTGGAGTTGCCACAGGATGGCTTGCAGCAGGATTACATGGACTTACGCGGAGAAGTGTTGCCGTATATACGCTTACGTCAGTTATTTGATATTCAGATGCCATTGCCACGGCGTCAGAATGTGGTTGTGGTTGGCTACGGCGGGGAAAAAGCCGGGCTGGTAGTGGACAGGCTGATGGGAGAATTTCAAACGGTCATCAAGCCACTGGGCCGCCTGTTTCAGCATGTGCAGGGCATAGGCGGATCGACCATTCTGGGCAGCGGGCAGGTTGCACTGATACTCAGTGTGGCGGCGATGCTGCAGCATTCTAAAAAGCAGGAGCAGCAATTTTTGCAGAGTAGTCCGGCGGCATTGCCGCTGATTAGGGAAAACTGAAATACACGGGGAAATATCAGATTCGGGAAATACGCCTGTATAAGAGAAAGGAAGCGCAAATGAAATCGCTGATTGAATCACTGAAAATGTGGCAGAAATTTGCCCTCGTAGGAATATTCGTAGTCGTGCTGTTTGGTTTGCCACTTTCTCTGTATGTACATGGTATCAACAGCGATATTCAGGCAACCGCGCATGAGCAGTCCGGCATCACGACCATGCCTTTACTGGCAAAAACCATACAGCTGGCACAGCGCCATGCCGGCATGAATACACTGGTCATTCTGGGGCAAAGTGAAATGCGCAGTCAGCGCGATGCAACCGCGCAGGAAATGACGGCATTGCTGGATCAGCTTGTGGTGGCAGCACGCCAGCACGAGGTGTTGAAAATTGAAGAGAATGTTGGTCAGCTCAAGCAAAGCTGGACCGCCCTGCAGGCGGATGCGGAGCGCATCAAACTTGACGAAAACCGGGCACGCCATCTGGCGATAATTACGCAAGCATTTCAGCTGATCGATAAGGTGACCGATAACTCTAACCTGATACTTAGTAACGATCCTGCGACATTTTATCTGGGTGCACTGACGACGGATAGCGTGATACGTATGACCGAAGACGTGCGCAAGGTACGATCCATGGGGCAGGATATACTCAATGCAAAAGCGCTCAGTGAAAAAGACAGAAATAAGTCAGCGGAGTTGTATTCCATCATTGTTGAGGGAAATAAGCGCAGTGAAAGAATCTATAACAAACTGATTGCGGTAGCGCCGCAATATAAAGAACAGATCGGGGCCCGCTTCACTGATCAGAATCAGAAACTGGCCGAAACCAGCAGGCTGGTGTCAGAGCAAATTCTGGACAACAGTCGATTCGATTATGATCCGCGTGAATACTCAGTAAAGCTGTCTGCGGCGATTGATGCAGTACATGAACTGGAACAAGCTTTACTGAAAGTCGCAGCACAGCGGACCGAAGACCGCCTGGCTGAGCAGAAAGCACTGCGTTTGAAAATGGTGGGCGCCTGCTTACTGCTGTTTCTGATTGTGGTGGTGCTGGCATTCATAATGATACGGATTATCATTTTACAGGTTGGCCAGGAGCCGGCGCTGGTGGTGGAATTTGCCAGCAAGGTGTCGTCAGGTGATTTTTCCGCCGAACTGGCGTTGCGGGAGAATGACATCAGCAGTATTTCCGCGAATCTGATTGCGATGGTGGGAAATATTAAAAATCGCATGGAGGAAGCAGACGCAGTCGCCAAAGAAAATCTGCGTATCAAAATTGCGCTGGATAACTGCTCCACCAATGTGATGATTGCTGATAATGACAGAAACATTATTTATCTGAATAAATCTGTTTCCGATATGCTGCGTGCAGCTGAAAATGATATTCGTAAATCCCTGCATAATTTCAGCGCTGCGCGTTTGCTGGGAACCAATATCGATCAGTTCCATAAAAATCCTGCGCATCAGGCGCATATGCTGTCCACATTCAATAATAATCACCGTGCCGAAATCCAGATTGGCGGACGTACATTTGCATTGTCCGCTAACCCTGTCATTTCAGACAAAGGTGAACGTCTGGGCAGTGTTGTGGAATGGAAGGACAGAACTGAGGAAGTCGCGATCGAAAAAGAAGTCAGTGCCATCGTCGAGCAGGCTTCCCGCGGCAATTTCAAGGCCAGAGTTGTGGAAGAGGGTAAGCAGGGCTTCTTCCAGAAACTCGGACATGATATCAATACCCTCATGGTAGCCAGTGACACCGGGCTCAGCGAAATTCAGCGCGTGCTCGGGGCGATTGCGAATGGTGATCTGACCCAGACCATAGACCGCGAATTTCACGGCGCATTCAATGATCTGAAGCAGGCAGCAAATCTGACGGTAGGGAAACTGTCGCAGATTGTGACGGATGTCATTAACTCGACAGATGCTTTGTCGAATGCCGCAGAGCAGGTCAGTGCCACATCCCAGTCGCTGTCGCAGGCTGCCAGTGAGCAGGCGGCCAGCGTGGAAGAAACCTCCGCCAGCATTGAACAGATGGCTGCCGGTATTAACCAGAATGCAGAAAATGCCAAAGTGACGGATGGCATTGCCGGAAAAGCAGCGCGTGAAGCACAGGAAGGTGGCGAAGCAGTCAAACATACGGTCAGTGCCATGAATGATATCGCTTCGCGTATCGGCATTATTGACGACATCGCTTATCAGACCAATATGCTGGCGCTGAATGCAGCGATCGAGGCAGCGCGTGCCGGTGAGCATGGTAAAGGTTTTGCGGTGGTAGCGGCAGAGGTTCGTAAACTGGCTGAGCGCAGCCAGGTTGCAGCCAAAGAAATCGGCGATCTGGCCAGCGGCAGTGTCAAAACCGCAGAACGTGCCGGTGAACTGATTGATGAAATCGTGCCGGGTATCGGGCGTACTTCGGATCTGGTGCAGGAAATCGCCGCTGCATCGCAGGAACAATCGGCCGGTGTTGGTCAGATCAATACCGCGATGAATCAGATGAATCAGATCACTCAGCAAAATGCGTCGTCCAGTGAAGAACTGGCGGCGACAGCAGAAGAAATGACCAGTCAGGCTGAACAGTTGAAGGAGCTGGTCAGTTTCTTCCGCATCAATCAGGATAACTTGCGCAGCGATCATGATGTGGTGCAACCTTTGCGCGCCGCCAGACATGAGCGCCGGGCGCGTAATGTGACTGCTGCACATTTTGATGAAGCGAAGTTTGAGCGTTTCTAGGAGACTGCTATGGGAACGCTTGCAGCAACAGGGATGGCAGCATCCGGTGTGGCAGTGCATGACGCCAGGATGCCGGATGACAGCGCGCAGTATCTGACCTTTATGTTGTCGGGAGAAGTGTTTTCTATCCCGATTTTGCCGATCAGGGAGATCATCCAGTTCGGAGATTTAACCGAAGTGCCGATGATGCCGCCGTTTATACGCGGGGTGATTAACTTGCGCGGCAAGGTGGTGCCGGTGGTGGACCTGAATGCCCGCTTTGGCCGCGAACTGACTGTCGTGGCCCGACGCACCAGCATTATCATCATTGAGTCCGGTGAGGAGCAGGAAAATCAGGTGCAGGCGATGGGTGTGATGGTGGACGCCGTGAATGAAGTGGTGGAAATCCCGGGGCAGGACATAGAACCGCCACCTTCTTTCGGTGCCAGAGTCAGACCGGATTTCATTGCCGGTATGGCCAGGCATCAGGGGCGTTTTATCGTCCTGCTGAATCTGGCGCAAGTGTTATCGGTTGATGAAATGTCCAGTCTCAGTAAGCATCTTGCCGGAACGCAGGAGCGGGAGTATGAGAGCTGAAAATTTACGCGGTAAGCCGGTGCTTGAATTGTCGGCACAGGAATTTGACTGGATATGCCGCTTCCTGTACGAACGTACCGGTATCGCTTTAAAGGACGGTAAGCAGGCAATGGTGATGGGCCGCCTGGAAAACCGGCTGCGCCGTTTACAGCTGGCGCATTATCAGCAGTATTTCAGCCTGCTCGGGCGGCCGGGTTATGAAGAGGAAACCAGGCTCGCACTGGATTTGCTGACGACCAACGAAACCTATTTTTTTCGTGAACCACGGCATTTTGAATTTCTGCGGGAAGTGATTGACGGAATACGTGGCAACAGCAGTTTCCGTATCTGGAGTGCGGCCAGTTCCAGCGGCGAGGAAGCCTATACCGCGGCAATGGTGATTGCGGATCAGGGCAGACTCAGTCGCTGGGAAATTACCGGTACCGATATTTCCGAGCGTATGCTGGAAAAAGCCCGTTTGGGCTTGTATCCAATGCAGGCAGCGGAGAAAATTCCGCCGGCTATGCTGAAGCGATTTTGCCTGCGCGGTAAAGAGGAATATGAAGATTTTTTTATGATTGATCCTGTGCTCAGGCAAAGGGTTAATTTTCTGTCCGTAAATCTGATTCAGCCTTTACCGCCTTCGCTCGGTGAATTTGATCTGATTTTTTTACGCAACGTCATGATTTATTTTGACTTGCCGACTAAGCAAAAACTGTTACGCCACATGCTGCCGCATCTGAAGCCGGGCGGATATTTGCTGGTTTCCCATTCCGAAACGCTGAATGGCGTCAGTAATGAGCTGAAGATGCTGTTCCCATCTGTTTATCAACGGGAGATCTGAACCGGCAACGGCACAGAGGTCAGCGATGAGTACGCCCGATTTTCTGATTGATATATTTTTGCAACCCGGAGAATTTTACTTTGGTGATGCAGATACCCGGATACGAACGCTGCTGGGCTCCTGTGTCGCGATTACGATGTGGCATCCGCAAAAAAAAATCGGGGGCATGTGTCATTACATGCTGCCGTTCAGAAAGAAGGATGCTGCGCACGAACTGGATGGAAAGTATGCGGAAGACGCACTGGCGCTGTTTATGCAGGAAATACGTGCCAGTCGTACTCAGCCGCGTGATTATCAAATAAAGATGTTTGGTGGTGGCAATCAGTTTCCGGCGCATGGTAAACAGGTATTTACCATTCCGGACCGCAATATTGATGTTGGCAGGCAGTTGCTGGAAAAGTATGGATTTCAGATCAAAACCGAGCATCTGGGCGGAGTCGGGCACCGGAATGTGATGTTTGATGTCTGGTCCGGCGATGTCTGGGTGCGGCACGTGGAAAAAGTGATACTGCCATGAGTAAAAAAATTAAAGTCATGCTGGTCGACGATTCAGCAGTAGTGCGCCAGGTACTGGCGGCGGTGCTGGCACGCGAACCGGGTATTGAGGTCATTGGTACGGCGGCAGATCCTATTTTTGCGATGAGTAAAATGGGGCAGGACTGGCCGGATGTTGTGGTGCTGGACGTCGAAATGCCACGGATGGACGGTATTACTTTCCTTAAACAAGTGATGGCGGTACGTCCGACGCCGGTGGTGATTTGTTCTACTCTGACAGAAAAAGGGGCCGCTACTTCGGTGCAGGCGATGGCTGCCGGTGCGGTAGCCGTTGTCACTAAACCTAAGCAGGGATTGCGGGATTTCCTGGCCAGCGATGCCGGTGATCTGGTGCAGACGGTCAGAGAAGCAGCGATGGCAGATATGCGCCGCATGCGCGCAATGACAGCTTCGCCGGGTATGGCTGCGGCCGGAAAAGTACCTTCCTTACAGCCACCGCCGGTTTTTGCCGAAAGCCGCGAAAAGCCGGGCGCGATGACGGTCACCACTGACAAACTGGTGGCAATCGGCACATCAACAGGTGGTACGCAGGCATTGGAAGTGGTGCTCAGAAGCTTGCCACCGGATGCCCCCGGGGTCGTGATCGTGCAGCATATGCCGGAGAAATTCACCGCCGCCTTTGCCGACCGCCTGAATAAGATTTGTCAGATCGAAGTGCGCGAAGCGGTGCACGGCGACCGTGTGCTGGACGGGCTGGCGCTGGTCGCGCCCGGTGGCAAGCATATGCAGTTACGCCGCAACGGTGCGCAGTATCAGGTGGATATTTTCGATGGCCCGCCGGTCAATCGCCATAAACCCTCGGTGGATGTGCTGTTCCGCTCAGTCGCCAAACATGCCGGTGCAAATGCGTTGGGCGTGATCATGACCGGTATGGGGGACGATGGCGCACTCGGTTTGCTGGAAATGCATCAGGCCGGTGCGGAAACGCTGGCGCAGGATGAAAAAACCTGTGTGGTGTATGGTATGCCGAAAGAGGCGGTGAAGCATGGCGCGGTTGACCGTATCGTGCCGCTGCAGGAAATCGCCGGACTGATCAGTCAGTACGGCAAGCGTCACCGCTGAGGCCTTCCCTGAAGGCGCGGGCGCAACGATTCGTGTTTGTTGATTTACCGGCAGCCGTATCGTCTGATATGGCCTGTGGACTGCCCAAAACAGCCCGAAAATGCCTCAAATGCGGATTCCGGCACAGCGATCCGGCGGTCGTCGGCAGAAAGTCCGGGTCCCCGCAAAGTGCTGATGCGGACTTCTGCATAATCAGGTGCTGCTCAGACCTGCCGGAAAGCCAGTTTCCGGCTTGCAGCAAAACCAGTTCAGCAAGCGCTCAGCGGATCAGGATGCCGGGACTGGCATCGCGGATATCGCGCAGACCGGTCAGGGCCATGCTGACATCCAGTTCCTTGCGCAGAATCTCCAGCATCAGGCTGACACCCGGCTGCCCCATTGCACCGAGTGCATACAGAAACGCACGGCCTATCATGCAGCCTTTGGCACCGAGTGCGCAGGCTTTCAGGATGTCCTGTCCGCTGCGGATACCGCCGTCGAACCAGATTTCGCTTAAATGACCGGCAGCCTCCACAATCGCCGGTAAGGCATCAATCGACGCCGGTGCACCGTCCAGTTGCCGTCCGCCGTGATTACTGACCACGATTGCATCAGCCCCAAGGGAAGCACCGATACGCGCATCTTCCGCATCCATAATGCCTTTCAGAATCAGCTTGCCACCCCATTCACGCTGTATCCACGCCACATCATCCCAGTTCAGCGTCGGGTCAAACTGGCTGGCGGTCCACTGGCTCAGGGTAGTGATGCCATCCATGCCTTTGACGTGACCAGCCAGATTGCCAAAGGTTTTACGTCCACCGAGTGCGCGCAGCGCCCAGCCTGGTTTCGTCGCCAGATCCAGCAAATTCGCCAGCGTCAGGCGTGGCGGCACCGACATGCCGTTTTTTAAATCTTTATGCCGCTGGCCGAGGATTTGTAAATCCAGCGTTAGTACCAGTGCTGAACAGCCGCAGGCTTTGGCGCGCTGTATCAGTTCACGCACAAAACCACGGTCGCGCATTACATACAGCTGAAACCAGAATGGTTTGGTGGTGATACTGGCAACATCTTCCAGTGAACAGATACTCATGGTGGATAAGGTGAACGGAATACCGAACTGTTCTGCTGCCATCGCACCCAGCATTTCACCATTTGCCCACTGCATACCGGTCAGTCCGGTCGGGGCAATCGCCACCGGCATGCTGACATCGTGGCCGATCAGGCTGCTGCGGGTGCTGCGCTGATCGACATTGATCGCAACCCGCTGGCGCAGTTTGATATCCGCCAGCGCGCTGCTGTTGGAACGGTAGGTGGATTCGGTGTACGAGCCGCTGTCGGCATAATCGTAAAACGCTTTCGGTACACGTTTTTTTGCCAGCAGACGCAAATCTTCAACACAGGTAATGACAGGCATACAGGGCTCCGTTCGGGTGACTGTTTTGCATTGTAGAACGTGCGGCAGGTTCCGTCAGACCTTGCGGTACCTGCGCATCACAGCTCGGTAAAGGTTTCCACAATCAGTTGCCGCAGCCACTGGTTGCCGGGATCAGACTGGTAGCGGCGGTGCCAGAACAGATAACTGGACAGATCCGGCAACTGCACCGGTGGTTTGCGGTAACACAGGCCAAACGGTGCGGCGGCGCGTTCGGCCAGTTTTTGCGGGACGGTCACCAGTAAATCGCTTTGCGCCACGATGTAGGGCACCGCCACATAATGCGGCACCTGCAACTGTGCAGCGATGTTGACACCGGCTTTTTCCAGCGCCTGATTAATGCGCAGATACGGTTCTTCGCGTGCGTTCACAATCAGATGCCGCGCCTGCCGGAATGCCGCCGGTGTCATCTCGGCACCGGCCAGCGGATGTTCGCTGCGCATCATACAGACATAGGATTGCCGGAAAATCCGCTTCTGAAACCAGGCGTCGGATAACTGATCGAACGCACCGAGTGCCAGATCAATTCTGCCCGATTCCATTTCAGTTTTCAGATCGACGGTATTCGCGCGTACGGTGGTGATCTGTACGCCGGGCGCGAGCGCAGGCAAGCGCGCCGCCAGTACCGGCATGAAATACACTTCGCCGACATCACTCATCGCCAGCGTGAAGCGCCGCATGCCACCGGACGGATCAAAGCCGCCCTGCTGATTCAGCGCGGCCGTGATCTGCTGCAGCGCCGGGCCGACGCTGTCAGCAAACAGTTCGGCGCGGGGCGTTGGCTGCATACCGGCGGCGGTGCGTACAAACAGCGGGTCATTCAGGGTGCGGCGCAGTCTCGCCAGTGCATTACTGATGGCGGGTTGCGATAAACCCAGCCGCCGCGCCGCCAGCGAAATCTGCCTTTCCTGATATACCGCCTGAAACACCACCAGCAGATTCAGGTCGGTATCCTTGGCTTCGATCATTATTGATCCCGTGAATGGTCTGTATTTTTGTATTTATATCGTAAAAATTGCGGGCTTGCATTACATTGCGCTGGATATCAGAACATTCTGCACAAGGAGACCACCATGGGAACACCAGAACATCTGCAATACATGACCGGTTTTGCCAATGAACTGGCAACCGAAGCCTTGCCGGGCGCACTGCCTGAGCATCAGAATTCGCCACAGAAATGCGCTTACGGCTTGTATGCCGAGCAGATTTCCGGCACCGCATTCACCGCACCGCGCCACGCTAACCGCCGTTCCTGGATGTACCGCATCCGTCCTGCTGCCATGCATCAGCCTTTCCGTCAGATCAGCAATGGTCAGATGAGCAATGATTTCGCACAGGTACCGTCTACACCGAATCAGTTACGCTGGGACCCGTTGCCGATGCCTGCAGAGTCCAAAGACTTTGTGGATGGCTGGTTCACCATGGCCGGTAATGGTTCTGCAGACGCGCAGGGCGGCTGTGCAATCCATCTGTACGCGGCCAACCGCGACATGGAAACCCGCTATTACTACAACGCCGATGCTGAATTGCTGATCATCCCGCAACAAGGCCGTTTGCTGTTGCTGACAGAACTCGGTCGCCTGCTGATCGAACCGCAGGAAATCGCGGTGATACCGCGCGGCGTGCGTTTTCAGGTGCGTCTGCCGGACGGCGAAGCACGTGGTTATGTCTGCGAAAACTTCGGCGCGATGCTGAAACTGCCGGATCTGGGCGTGATCGGTTCTAACGGCCTGGCCAATCCGCGCGATTTCCAGACACCGGTGGCCTGGTATGAAGACAAAGAAGGCGACTTTGAACTGGTTGCCAAATTCAGCGGCAATCTGTGGTCGGCAAAAATCGGCCATTCGCCGCTGGATGTGGTCGCATGGCATGGCAATTTCGCACCGTACAAATACGATCTGCGTCACTTCAACACCATCGGCTCGATCAGCTATGACCATCCTGATCCGTCGATTTTCCTGGTACTGCAATCGCCCAGCGATACACCGGGCGTGGATACCATCGACTTTGTGATTTTCCCGCCACGCTGGCTGGCCGGTGAAAACACTTTCCGCCCGCCATGGTTCCATCGCAATATCGCCAGCGAATTTATGGGGCTGATTCACGGTCAGTATGATGCGAAGTCCACCGGCTTCCGTCCGGGCGGCTCCAGTCTGCACAATTGCATGAGTGGCCACGGCCCGGATGCACCGACTTTTGAGAAAGCCAGTAACATCGATACTTCCACCCCGCAAAAGGTCTCTGATACGATGGCGTTTATGATCGAAACCCGCCAGATCATCAAACCGACCCGCGCAGCCATGGAAACACCGTTGCTGCAGGCCGATTATTATCAGTGCTGGCAAGGTATCAAAAAGTATTTCAATCCGGAGCAAAAATAAATGACGGTACAACTCAACGAAACACACGATCTGCAACTGCGCAGCTGGGTACAGTCTGCGAACCAGCTGAACTGTGATTTCCCGATTCAGAATCTGCCGTTTGCGGTATTCCGCCGTAAAGGCAGCCATCAGCCCTACCGTATCGGTGTGGCGATCGGCGATCAGATTCTGGATTTGCCGGCAGCGCATGCAGTGCATGCGTTTGCGGGTTACACCGAACTGCAGGGCGGCCACTTTACCGCCGCGGTGAATGCGCAAACCCTGAATGGTTTAATGGGTCTGGGGGCACCGGTCTGGTCAGCACTGCGTCTGGCCTTGTCACGCGTACTGCGTGAAGGTTCTGCGCTGCAAGGCACGCTGCATGCCTGCCTGTTGCCGCAGGCACAGGCAGAATATGCATTGCCTGCGCATATCGGCGATTACACTGATTTCTATACCTCGATTCATCACGCTACGGCTGTTGGTAAGCTGTTCCGTCCGGACAATCCTTTGCTGCCTAACTACAAATGGGTACCGATTGGTTACCACGGTCGTGCTTCTTCTATCGGTGTTTCCGGTCAGGAATTTCACCGTCCTCTCGGCCAGACCAAACCACCCACAGTGGAAGAGCCGGTATTTGGCCCTGCAAAACGCATGGACTACGAACTGGAACTGGGTATTTTCATCGGTCAGGGCAATGCACTGGGTACAGCCATTCCGGTCGAACAGGCTGAATCCCATGTATTCGGTCTGTGTCTGCTGAATGACTGGTCTGCACGTGATATGCAAGCCTGGGAATACCAGCCGCTCGGCCCTTTCCTCGCGAAAAACTTTGCGACGACGATTTCCCCGTGGATCGTCACACTGGAAGCGCTGGCACCATATCGTCTGGCATGGCATCGCGATGCAGCCGATCCGCAACCTCTGCCGTATCTGGACGGTGAAAGCGTGCGTGCGTCCGGTTCTTTCGATATTCAGCTGGAAGTGCTGTTACAGACACCGGCGATGAAAACAGCAGGCACTGCCGCAGAACGTCTGTCCCTGTCGAACTTCCGTCATTCTTACTGGACGGTATCGCAAATGGTTGCGCACCACACGGTCAACGGTTGTAATCTGCACGCCGGCGATCTGCTTGGTTCCGGAACACAGTCCGGTCCGGCACCGGAAGAGGCAGGTTCCCTGCTGGAACTGACCGAAGGCGGCAAAAAACCACTGCAGCTGAGCAATGGTGAACAGCGCGTGTTTATGGAAGACGGTGACACCGTGATTCTGCGTGGCTGGGCGCACAAAGAAGGCGCACCGCGTATCGGTTTTGGTGAAGTCGCGGGTACTTTGCTGCCAGCACGTCAGATCTGAGTTCGCAGTAACAAGTACTGCTGCATCAACAACGTATGTAAAAAATCCCTGCGGTCGTAAGACGGCAGGGATTTTTGTTTTTGTCGCGTATTCCTGACGCAGGCTGCTGATTAATCGTCTGCCATCCAGAAAAATACCGCAGTCAGGCGGCGATCCGGCATCGCATCACCGAAGTAACCGGTCGCACTGTGCACCAGATTTGCTTTATACAGAATCATGCGGTTGAACACATTCTGTACCCGCATATCCTCGTACCACGCCTGCATAGGCAGGGCGCGTACTTTTAATGCATCGACCAGATTTTTATGCGGATCAGTCACGATATTGCCGCCGATCGCACCGTTCGGATAACGCAGGCGACAGAAGCTGGTGCCGCTGTCGGGAGCAGGGTTTTTGCTCAGATAAATCACTGCCGCATAGCGGCATAAATGGCGGCTGTCGGTATGCGGATGCGGCATGCCTTCAGTTTTTCCGACCAGCTGCGCTACATTGCTGTCCAGTCGTAAGCCGCCGGGTGGCTGCACCATCCACAAGCGTGGCTTACCGGTCAGTTCACGAACTCTGGCTTCCAGCGCGGCCAGTTCTTCCGGTAACAGTGCACCGTGAAAACGCATACCCGGCCAGCTTTCTGGTGCATACGGTTTACCCAGTTCCCATTTCTCTCTTGCGAAACAGCGCGCACTGACTTCTTCTGCATTGGGCAGGACATCATCAATGATCCAGAAATTTTTACCGGCTTCCAGCGGTTCGTAGGTTAGCGTCGGTGCAGTGTGGGGAATCGCGGGCAATGGCTGGCCCGGCGCAGGTAGAGGCAGCATGATGCAAAACCAAAAAAAGGAAAGTCACCACAGTAGCAAATGCCAGTACCAACCGTCATTTTTTTTGTGGAATGACGTTGTAATCCTGCGAAGTGATGCATTCATTTGTTTTCGATTTTGAATTCCGCATATATAAAAATATTACCTATCAGAAATACCAGTATTCAATATTATTTAACAATGTAAGAATCCGGTTATCTGCTATTGCGATATGGAATTCTCATGAAAGACTTCTCTCATCCAGAAAAAAATCCGGCTTTATCAGGCATGAATTTCCGGCAGCTCCGCTTACAGCGCGGTGAAACTCAAACGCAGTTCTGGCAACGTTTTGGTGTCAGTCAGTCCTGTGGTAGTCGTATCGAAAAAGCCGGAAGTGCCCCCTTGTCTGTGGCGATGCTGGTCAGTTTGTATGTTAGCGGTAGTGTTCCTGAACACTTGCTGCAGCAAGTAATGGATATCTGCAGTAAACGTGGTGGCAATCCGCACATCATGTGTTGAAGTTTGCTTTACCGGTGACCGGGATTGCTCTCCTATGGTTGCCGGTGCGGATCGCCGGGGTGATACCCCCCAAGAAACATTCCGGTGATCCGCAACTTTTCGTAAAAACGGCCAGTTATCTGACTGGCCATTTTTCTTTTATCAGTTTTGATGATTTCAGCTGAAACTGTATTCGTTTATATCATTCCGGATTCAGGAGTATCTGTAATGCAATCTGCAAACGGTACGGTGCCAGATTCAGTTAATCGCAATCCAGCCCCCACGGATAGCACGGATAACAGCTTGCTGCCGGCTAGTCACACCAAATTTTTGCTTGGCATTGTTAATATGAAAATTAATGGTTGTTTCCGCGCATGACAATATCTGAGCAATTTCCCATGATGATTTTCCGCGCGCAGCCCAGATCAGGCATTCGATTTCCCGTGGCGTCAGTTTCACCGGTAAGATTTCAGGTGGTAATAGCAGCGGTCTGAGTGCATCCATCGCAAAATCCCGGAACAGACACAATTGTCCGATTTGCTGCGCCCCCAGTGTGGCAGGATGCCGTGCAGGATCCGGCGATAACAGCAGCATGATGCTGACCTCTGCATCCTGACCGCGACCCGGCAGCGCAAGCCCGTATTTCAGATCATACCCGGCGGCACAGGCATAGGTTGCCTGTGCCTGAATATCGGCAAAGTACTCTTCTGCCCAGAAAAACGGACGCTGATGGCGTGCACAGTGCTGTAAGACAGGGTCAGTTTCTTTACATTGCTCTGTCAGATAAGTGTGCAGCCAGGCATCCGGCATATTTCCCAGCACTTTCGCATCGGTCAGCGGCGTCAGTTTATGTGGCAGATAGCCAAACAGGAAATACGGAAAACCAAGTTCCCGACTGATTGCAATGCAGGTATTCAGCCAGTCTGTTTCGGTATGTACCTGCAACAATGTATCGAACAGCGCTGAACCTGAAGTCATATTCATAGATGCAAATACCCAATAAGGCTGAGTGTCTGTCGCCGGTCTGTTGCATCAGCGGCGCACCGGGTTGTGGCGGAGTGGGATAATGCTGATGCAGACGAGCCGGGCAGAAGCAGGATCTCAATAGATGAAAGCAGAATCGGAAACGCTGAACCAGGAAGAAACGTTTCCGGTAATTGTATGTATATTATACATATATTAATGAATGGGCGGGGTTCCGGTACCGGAGACTTTGATTTAAGTCGGTTTTTACATGTAAAAATTAAATTAATATGCGAAATGCATACCCTGTGGTAACGCTGTTTTCGCTTATTGTGTTGAATTCAGAAAAATACGTGTCCGAATAAAACGGTGAGGAGGGGTGGCACAAAAAAGACTTAATTTGATTGCGCCAGATATGCCAGAAAAGAGTGCAGCAGGATTGCTGCACTCTTGAATGTTTATTCCAGATGCATCTGGATCACACCGGCTGCCGGTGTGCTGCATGGTTCTTCATCAAATGCGATATCGCCGTCCGGTTTGGCGACACCGTCAATTTTCAGATCGCTGAAATTGAACATATTTCTGTCCATCAGATGCGATGGAACAACGGTCGATAAAGCTGAGAAAATATGGTCAACGCGACCCGGATGTTTTTTCTCCCAGTCACGCAGCATGGCTTTCACGTGTTTACGCTGCAGATTTTCCTGTGAACCACAAAGATTGCAAGGAATAATCGGGAACTGACGCACTTCGGCAAAACGCTCGGTATCTGCTTCTTTGACATACGCCAGTGGACGGATCACGATATGGCGGCCATCATCGGACTGCAGTTTCGGTGGCATGCCTTTGATTTTGCCGCCGAAGAACATATTCAGGAAAAAGGTTTCCAGAATATCGTCGCGATGATGTCCAAGCGCGATTTTGGTTGCGCCCAGTTCGTCAGCCACACGGTACAGAATGCCGCGACGCAGGCGTGAGCACAGCGAGCAAGTGGTTTTTCCCTCCGGTACCAGTCGTTTGACGATGCTGTAGGTATCCTGATTTTCGATGTGATACGGCACACCGATTTTTTCCAGATACGCCGGCAGCACATCTTCCGGGAAACCCGGCTGCTTCTGATCCAGATTGACTGCAACGATATCGAACTTGATCGGTGCGCGTTCACGCAGCGTCAGCAGAATATCCAGTAAGGCATAGCTGTCCTTACCGCCGGACAAACACACCATGACCTTGTCGCCATCTTCAATCATATTGAAGTCGCCGATGGCCTGACCTACCTGACGGCATAAACGCTTGTGCAGTTTATTGTTTTCGTAAGCGATTTTTTCCGGCGAGCGTCCGCTGCTTGTGGAAGTACCTTCCACGGGTGCTGCATCCTGCAATGTTTCATGTAAAGCTTGCATCACAACCTCAGGCTTCTTTAACGTGGAACACTTCAACGCCGACACCGTCGCAATCCGGATATACGTCCGGCTTCATGGTGGAAACGCAGACTGCACGGACACGCGGATGCGCCAGCATCATACGTGCAACGTCATCACACAGGGTTTCCTGCAAATGAATATGGCCTTGCGAAACGCGTTGGGCGATCGTGCCGCGCATGAAATCGTAATCCACCACTTCATCCAGCTGATCTTCTTTCGGTGTTGATAACTCCAGCGGAATGTACAGATCAACATTAATCAGTACGCGCTGTTCGCCTTTTTTCTCAAAATCGTGCACACCGATATTGATATAGATTTCATAATTACGCAAAAACAGACGGCGGCAACCGGTCAGTTGCGGATGGTGCAGGACGGATAACATAAGAAACTCATTCAGAAGAAAGTTGAGATTGGTTTGCAGTCGCCAGATACATGACATCGCGCTGCAAAGGAATCAGGTGCTGCCCGCCATCGACCAGCAAAGTAGTGCCGGTCATGGCCGGACTGTCGGCAACAAATGCGACGGTACGGGCGATATCCTGTGGTGTACTCGAGCGACCGAGCGGTGTGACCTGATGGGCAGCGGCGAAATCGGCTTCGGTCTGATGGCCGGACACCATGGTGATTCCCGGTGCCACGCCGACCACACGTATTTTCGGTGCCAGTGCCTGTGCCAGCATCACGGTTGCAGTTTGCAGCGCCGCTTTGGACAGGGTGTACGACAGAAAGTCCGGATTCAGGTTAAATAATTTCTGATCCAGCAGATTAATTACCGACCCCTGCTGTCCCTCAGGTAACTGTGCGTGTAAGGCTTGTGCCAGCAATAACGGTGCGCCGAGATTCGCATGCATATGCTGGTTCAGCATGGTGTAGCTGAAACTGTATACGTGGTCTTCACTGAACAGCGAGGCATTATTCACCACGCATTCCACCGTTCCCATCGCCGCATTCACTGCCGGTAACAAAGCGCGCACGGCCGCTTCATCGGCCAGATCGCAGCAAAATATTTCTGCTTTACGACCCAGCGCACGGATTTCCTGTGCCGTCTGTTCCGCTTCAGCACGGGAATGATGGCAGTGCACAGCAATGTTCCAGCCCTGACGGGCCAGATGCAAAGCGATTTCGCGGCCGATACGCCGGGCAGCCCCGGTGATCAGGGCGAGTCTCTCAACAGAGGCAGAAGCAGACTGGTTCATGGAAAAAGTTCACGCAGAGGTAGGGTTTTTAATACAATGCCGGGATGCAAAAATTATCTTTACCCATTCCGGCGCCTGAGGCGCTGGCAGCATCTGAAGCACTGACTCAGCAACTGCGGGCAGCGGTGGCTGAACAGGGCTGGATCCCGTTTTCGCAGTTTATGGAAAAGCTGCTGTATACCCCGCAGCTCGGTTATTACAGCGGCGGTGCGACTAAATTAGGCAAAGACGGTGATTTTACAACGGCACCGGAGATTTCGCCGCTGTTTGGTGGCACGCTGGCGCGTCTGTATGCACAGTTATTGCCGGGGATCGCACCGGAAGTCATGGAGTTCGGTGCCGGTACGGGCAAACTGGCGAAGGATTTCCTGACAGAATGCCGCGCTGCCGGTATCGCGGTACGCCGTTATGCGATCGTCGATTTGTCCGGCGAGTTGCAGGCGAGACAACGCGAAACGCTGGCGGCGTTTCCGGAAGTGGTCTGGCTGGATCAGATGCCGGAAGCGTTTTCCGGACTGGTACTGGGCAACGAAGTGCTGGATGCGATGCCGGTGAATCTGGTGCAGCGTGACAATGGCGTCTGGCGCGAACGCGGTGTGGCGCTGGCGGAGGATGGCGCATTTTGCTGGCAGAACGGCCCGCAGGTTTCCGCCGAATGGCTGGAACAAATGTCAGATCACGAACAGTTAGCGGATGGCTATCTGACCGAACTGCATCCGGTGGCCTGCGGTTTTATGCGCAGTCTGTCGCAGATGCTGATCAACGGGCAGCAGCAAACCGGTTCGCACGGCGTGGCGGTGCTGATCGATTACGGTTTTCCGGAACGTGAGTATTACCATCCTGAACGCGATCAGGGTACGCTGATGTGCCATTACCGTCATCACGCACATCCGGAACCGTTCTATCTGCCCGGTTTGCAGGATGTTACGGCGCACGTGGACTTTACCGCGATGGCGGTCGCTGCCTCGCAACAGGGGGCGCAGGTGCAGTTTTACAATTCTCAGGCGGCTTTCCTGCTCGGCGCCGGCATCACGGATCTGCTGTCGCGCACCTCAGCAGAAGATGCGCTGAGTTATCTGCCACAATCACAGGCGCTGCAAAAACTGACTTCGCCGGCGGAAATGGGTGAATTGTTCAAGGTGCTGATCATCGGCACCGGCGCTGATCTGCCACCGCTGTTACAGCTGCAGGACCGCTCACACCGCCTCTGAGGCCTCAAAAATACCCCGGGGGGTATCTGAAAACCCCCGCGTATTCTCTCGACGTCAGGGCGATTTCTTCAAAAAGGCAGGGGGGTATCTGTGTTTCGCTGGTTTTTAACGATTTTTCTGGTGGTGGTTGTCTTCTCCAGCGCCTTGCCGTGGCTGGAAAAGCTGGGCATAGGCCGCCTGCCCGGCGACCTGCGTTTTCGCCTGTTCGGACGCCAGTTCGTGTTTCCGTTCGCCTCGACCATTCTGGTCTGCCTGTTTGTCTTACTCGTCGCCAGAGTGCTGAAATAATCAGCAGCGAGTTGCGTGTGCGCAGCAATTGCACACTATTTCACAGAAGCAAACTCAAGAAATCCCGCGTTTGTGCCGTCACTTCCCTATAATGAAACTGAACAGAGCCCGCATCGCGGGCTGCTTTCGTCGTCTGAATAGTCTGAATCAAGAGTAAGGTCAACATGAGTGAACTCAGTGATATCCGCGCACTGCTGGTAGAGCCGCATCAGGGTATGCGCGTCAGCCTGCATAACATGCTGAATCTGTGTGGTATCAACAAGATTGAACATGCACTGACAGCAGGTACAGCTGTGCGCGCGATTCAGAATAAAGTGTTTGATCTGATTATGTGTGAGTACGACCTGGGCGTCGGTCAGGATGGTCAGCAATTACTGGAAGATGTGCGTCACCACAAGCTTGCACCCTTGTCGACAATTTTTATTATGGTAACGGCAGAACGCGCTTACGCCAAAGTCGTCAGTGCCGCCGAACTCGCTCCTTCGGATTACCTGCTGAAACCATTTACCGCCGATACCTTGCTGGATCGCGTGCTGAAGGCACTGGAAAAACGCAAAGCTTTCGTTGAAGTTTTCACGCATATGGAAAACGGTGCAGTGACCGAAGCGCTGCAAGCCTGCCATCATGGTGAGCGTGATTATCCGCGTTATGCCGTTGACTTTATGCGCCTGCGCGCCGAATTGCACGTGGTGCTGGGTGAAGCTGCCGAGGCAGAAGTACTGTATCAGCATTTGTTCGAACTGAAAGCTGTCGCGTGGGCGCGCCTCGGACTGGCAAAAACGCTGTTCATGCAGGGTAAGTATCAGGAAGCAGAACAAATTCTGAAGAGTCTGCTGGCAGAAAATAAGCAGTATATGGACGCATATGATTTGCTGGCCAAGACCCATGAAATGATGGATCAGTTGCCGCAGGCGAAAGAAGTGCTGGATGCTGCGGTGGCGGTGTCACCGCACGGCGTTCGCCGTATCCGTCAGCTGGGCAAAATCGCGATGGAGTCCGGCGATATTGCGAGTGCAGAAGATGCGTTCAAAAAAGTGGTCAGCCGCGCCCGTTTTTCTGAATTCCGCGATCCTGAAGATCATCTGAATCTGGTTGATGCGCTGGTCAAGAAAGGTGATACCAATCAGGCTAAAACCGTGATCCGTGAAATGGAGCGAAGTATGGCTGGCCTGAAAAAAACCGAGGCCTGCCGTGCAATCTCATCCGCACTGGTGCATTCCAAAACTGGTGATGAACGCGTGCATGACGAGATTAACAATGCAATTAACGCCGCGCGTGAAGATATTGGCTTATCCACCGGTGCCAAGCTCGGGCTGGCAAAAACCTGTCTTGATCATGATAAAGACGATCATGCTTCCGAAGTGATTCTGGATGTGATGAAAAACGCCAGTAATCAGCGCATGCTGTCTAAGGCAATCGGTGTTTTTGAATCTGCAGGTAAAGGCCATATCGCGCGTGAGCTGGCGCAGCGCAGTCAACGCGAAGTGATGGAGCTGGTGGCGCAGGGTGTACAGAAAGCGAAGCAGGGCGATTTCCGTGGGTCGGTAGATCTGATGCTGGCTGCGGCGAAGAAATCACCGGACAATCCGCAAGTGGTACTGAATGCAGCGCTGGCGACATTGAAATGTATTGAAAACATGGGCTGGGATAATGTTACCGGCGAGCACGCACGTGAGTTGATTGATGCCGCACGACGTCTTGATCCGATGAATCCGCGTCTGAAAGCAATCCGTACACTCTACGAAGAGCTGCAACGCAAATACGGACTGAGTGCACGCGGTCGCAA
The DNA here is from genome assembly GCF_014652435.1 of Cognatundibacterium squillarum. Classification (GTDB taxonomy): domain Bacteria; phylum Pseudomonadota; class Gammaproteobacteria; order Burkholderiales; family Burkholderiaceae_D; genus Undibacterium; species Undibacterium squillarum. The sequence continues at coordinate 5,609 of NZ_BMYU01000007.1, read as the reverse complement.
CTGAAGCTCACATGATTACCACTCTTCACGCAAGCGCACATCGCGCAGAGGCCATTTTAAACAGCCTGGAAAGTGGTGAAGCTTTGCCAGCGCTGGGTACTGCCATCAGTCAGGTCATTGCGATTGCGTCTTCTTCCGATGACTCCGTCAGTGAGCTGACCCGTTTTATTCTGGCCGATGCAGGGCTGACTCAGAAAATTCTGGGTATTGCCAATACTGTCGAGTATCGCAGTCGTGCCGGGAGTCAGGTCACGACAATATCCCGGTCTGTGATGTTGCTGGGCTTTGATCTGGTGAAAACCAGCGCAATGGCGATACTGATGGCTGAGAAGCTGCGTTCGGTTTCTGCCAGCGAAGCCGTGCGCGGACAATTACTGCAGGCATTGTGTGCCAGTCTGGTCGTTCGGAACATGACTGCTCGTTTTTCACCTCAGCAGCTGGAAGAAGCTGCTGTTGCTGCTTTATTCAGGAATACCGGTTCGCTGTTGATTGCTGTTTTTGAGCCCGCACTGCATACGCTGCTGCAATCCCGACCCGGAGATCCGGCGGTGCGCCAGCAGGCTGAAGATCTTCTGGGGGTGTCAGTCGAAAGACTGACTGTTAGTGTGTTGCAGCACTGGAAAATTCCCGAGCTGATCATACAGGCAACCCAGCCTTGCACCTCCGGTGTGCAGGCGAAAGCAGCCAGCCGTTCTGAGTGGCTGCGTCAGATGGTGACATTCGCCACCGAACTGGTTCCTGCGATCATGGTTCAGGGAACGGCGTCACAAAAAGTGCAGTCAGACTGTTGTAAACGATTTTCTGCTGCACTGGATATCAATGACGCTGCACTGCATAAGCTGGTTCAGAACGTGCAGCATGAAATACATGCACTGATGACGGGCTTGGGCTGGCAGAGTAATACCACACATCCTGCAGATACAGGTCATACTCATTTGGGGGATGATTTTTTGCTGCAGCCGGCAAGGACTGCAGGTTCGGTGCAGCACTATCCCAGCGGCAAACCATTTGCCGCGCGGCAATTGTTGCTCGCAGGATTACAAGAGCTCCGGAATTCAGCTTCGTCCGCTGTATCCCCCTTGAATGACCGTATTATTCCTATGCTGGAAGTTCTGTATAGTGCGCTCGGTTTCCGTACGATTTCGCTGTTACTTTACGATCATTCTAATCAGCGCTGGATCAGCGTCATGTCAATTGGCAGTGCTATGCCGGAATGGCGTCAGCCGATCAGCGGCAGCAACGATATTTTTGTTCTTGCGCTGCAAAAAAATCTGGATATCGTGGTCGCTGACACGCTGGATTCGCGTATCAGCGACCGGTTACCGGAATGGCTGGGGCAACGCTATCCGGATACACGAAGTATGCTGCTGATGCCTTTGGTACGGGCGGAAAAGCGATTTGGTCTGATTTTTGCAGAGCGTGAGCGTAGTGCGGGAGAAGGGTATACTGCGGACGAGTCTGAGCTGATGAATATGCTGCGGCAACGTATGCTGCAGTTATTAGTTCCGGGGACAGATACTTAACTGATATGGGAAGTGCAATGAATCTGACGAACTGGTTTGCATTTATGGTGGCCGCCTGGGTCATAGCGATTTCGCCCGGTTCGGGTGCCGTGTTATCCATGTCGCACGGCCTGAATTACGGCGTAAAACGCGCCAGTGTCACGATTCTCGGCTTGCAGGCAGGTTTGCTGCTGATACTGGCAATTGCCGGCGCGGGCGTTGGTTCCCTGCTGATTGCATCAGCATTCGCTTTTAATGTGATTAAAGTTGTCGGTGCCTGCTATCTGATTTATCTCGGCTGGTCTCAGTGGCGTTCTGAAGCAGGTCCGGCAATCAATGCCGAAACCGGGCAGGCGGCGCACATTCCGAGTGTGAAACGCCGCTTCATGACAGGCTTTCTGACCAATACAACCAATCCGAAAGGGATTATTTTCATGGTGGCGGTATTGCCGCAGTTTATTTCGCAGCAGGAAGCGTTATTGCCGCAACTGCTGATTCTGGCAATCACGATGTGTACGGTGGATTTGATTGTGATGCACAGCTACGCAGCGGCAGCTTCGGCAATGCAGCGCTTATTGCGTGATCCCTCGTGGCAGCGCCGCCAGAATCAGGTATTCGGCGGGCTGCTGATGGCAATCGGTGCGGCGCTGTTATTTGTACGCCGCACGCCGGCAACGGCAGCGGTCAGCTGAGGCTGATACGCTGACGTGCGCACATTGCCTGTAAGTCCTGCCACAGGCAAATCTGATTCAGCAGTAAAGTTGCTGGTTCACGTACTGCTTCAAGTTGCAGAATTTTTTGTAAGCCGTCCGCGCTGGCTGGTAGTGATTGTGAAAATCCGGTGCGGCGGTGTTGCTGATAAAACGCTTTCATCAGCCCCATCGGCGCATCTTTGTGCCAGTACTGCATCAGGCCACCCACCATTAGCGCTGCATCAGCAGTCTGTTCTGCGGCGCGGCTGCTGCGCTTTTGTTCCAGATCTCGGAAGCCGATCAGACGCGGGAAGCGGATTTCCTGTATCCAGCTGGCCGGAATGCCGCCTTCACGCAATAAGCGCACGCTGAACCATTGCTTCCAGCTCTGTTCTGCCGGACCTTCAGGGACAAAGTGCGTATCAGCGCTGACATCGCAAGCTTCTTCCAGGCGAATATCCAGCACGACAGGCAGACTGGCCAGTTCTGCGGCAGACCGCAGATCCATGCCTGGCACTTTGCCCGGCTGTGCCTGCAAAAAATCCGCGAACTGTTTCAGCGTGTCTTCATGTGCTGCATGGGATGCCAGCGTGTCATGATAGAAAGCCATGGCCGCAGCATGATAGGCCATCAGTTCGCCGACCGGAATGCCGCCTTCGGTGGAAGGAATGCCGTTTTCAAGAATTGCAGCCAGCTGTCTGGTTGTGCAGCCAAACCGGACTACGCTACCGGCACCGAGTTGTTGAGTGCTCATGCTTGCTCCGTGAACAGGGAGTGAATTTTTTCAGGCGGACGGCAAATCACCGCGCGACCGTCAGCCACAACGACAGGTCGCTGCATCAGTTTGGGTATTTTTGCCATTGCCGCAAAGACTGCGCCGGAGTCGGTCAGACTGAGTCCCGCCGCTGCGAACTCCTCTTCACCACTCCGGACGAATGCGTCCAGCGGTTCGCCGGTTTGCTGCCACAGTTGCTGTAATTCTTCTGCATTCAGCGGCTGCTTCAGATATTCAACAACGGTCAGCTGACGTTGTTGGTTTGAGGCGATCGCTTCTGCCAGCGCCAGTGTTTCGCGCGACTTGGAGCAGCGCGGATTATGGTAAATCGTAATTGTCATAGCATTTAAAAGGGAAGTTGCAGTCCGCTCAGAACCAGCAGACCGAGAATGGCAAATACGGAAGCTGCGATCCAGCGCACCAGTTTAAACGGAAAATGCGGAGATGCTGTTTTTCCGAGAAATACTGCAGGAACGTCTGCGATCAGCATGCCCAGCGTGGTTCCAGCGACAACGGGTAATAAATCCTGAAAGCGGGCTGCCAGTGCAACCGTGGCAAGCTGGGTCTTATCGCCGATTTCTGCAAGGAAGAACGTAATGCAGGTCAGCATAAATACGCCATACCGGCTGTCGCCGAGGCCGGCATCATCCATGTCATCCGGTTTCAGCGTCCACGCAGCAATGCCCAGAAACGAGATGCCGAGTGCGATGCGCAGCCAGTGTGCGGGAATTGCGCCCGCAATAAAATGGCCAAGCCAACCTGCAAGCGCATGGTTTGCCAGTGTGGCGACCAGAATGCCAAGAATAATCGGTGCTGGCTTTTTAAAGCGCGCGGCAAGCAGCAGTGCGAGTAATTGCGTTTTGTCACCGATTTCACCAACGGTAACCGCCATTGCGGAGATCAGAAATGCTTCCATGGTCATTGTAATGGGGACGGGGTCAGATTAACCAGTGACGAGCGCGCACGACCCCATCCCGGATCAGGAGTGCACGCTCAATCAGTGGTCTTGCCAAATAACAACGCAGAGCATTACTTATTCGTTGCACCATGGCAGGCAGCCAAGTATGTTGATGCAACGCCCGCAGAGCGGCCGGCTACTCCCCAGTGAAAGAGTGCGCGCATTATAACGTCAAACCGAATTCTGTCAGTAAGAAAAAAGCTGTGGACTGCGCAGCGACAGTAGTTGGCTATCAGCCATGCATCTTTCCGCAATCGGACTATTGCAGAGCGATCTCAGCCTCACTATGCTTGCTGAAACATCGATCACCTATCGGATACTGGCATGGACACAAGCTTTTATATGGATCACTTTCTCAGCTTCTGGTCGCCTGAGGAATTGCATGCAAATCTTATTATTTTTCTTAATATCGTCGGTGCTATGCTGCTCGGCTTTGTTGTCGGGTATGAGCGTTCTTATCATGGGCGTGCGGCCGGCATGCGAACTTATGGACTGGTTTGTATGGCATCGGCAGCAGTCGTAGTGATTGCGGGTTATCCAGATTTCTGGTTTGGTGCACGTGCTGCGGGGACAGTGGTACCGGATCCTTCCAGAACTATTCAGGGGATTCTGACTGGCATAGGTTTTCTGGGTGCCGGCGTGATTATGAAGGAGGGTTTCACGATCAGCGGGCTGACCACCGCGGCGTCTGTATGGGCGTCGTCTGCAATCGGTATTTTGGTCGGCATCGGCTTTTATGCTGCGGCAATTTTGCTGGCAGGGCTGAGTGCTGCCTGTATGGTGTGGGTTCACAAACTGGAAGTGTGGCTGCCCTCCCAGGCAGCCGTTGCGGTGATGTTGCGCTTTGCTAAAGATTTTCAGCCGGAAGAAGGTGCGCTGCATGCACTTGCGCAGCAGCGCGGTTACCAGGTAGCGGGGAATACACTTTCTATCAGTATGCAGGACGGTAGAATTGAATGGCGGTTTGTAGCGGTTGCTGCTGACCGGCATCGTGCAATGCCAGTCAGTCAGCTCGCAGAAGAATTCCGGTGTTTTAACGGCGTTGAATCTTTTCAACTCAATCACGCAAAAAACTGATATAGTCTCACCTTTCACAGCTAGGCTGATTCGATTCATCAGCCCTCTGGTTTTAAGCGTCAAAGTCTACACTTAACGCTTCGGTGAAAAAGTTCTTGACAGGTCCCGAAACGATCTCTATAATTCGGGGCTCTTCTGCGGAGAGGTGGCCGAGTGGTTAATGGCAGCAGACTGTAAATCTGCCCTCTTTGAGTACGCTGGTTCGAATCCAGCCCTCTCCACCAGAATAAAGAATTTGCGGCTGAAGTGGTAGCCCCTGCGGGTGTAGCTCAATGGTAGAGCTGAAGCCTTCCAAGCTTAAGACGAGGGTTCGATTCCCTTCACCCGCTCCAGTATTTACTTGGTCAACATGCTGCCCTTGTAGCTCAGTGGTAGAGCACTCCCTTGGTAAGGGAGAGGCCACGTGTTCAATCCACGTCAAGGGCACCATAAAACTGGTGTTATCTAGTCTGAAAACGTCGGGCGCGTCCTGAGTATTCTCGTAAAAATCGTTAGGAGTCCAAAATGGCAAAAGGTAAGTTTGAACGTACCAAGCCGCACGTGAACGTCGGTACAATTGGTCACGTTGACCACGGTAAAACTACTCTGACAGCAGCGATCGCAAC
>NZ_BMYU01000006.1 GCF_014652435.1 Cognatundibacterium squillarum | reverse complement strand
CACATTTATTGGCTGTTGATTGTTAAAGAACTGTATTCTTTTCTGCTATCGCTGCGAAGCGTTGTGTTCGTCAGCAGCAGAGAAGCGAGATTATGAAGAAACGCGGGACGTATGTCAACAACCTTCAGCAAAAAAGCTGTCAAACACCAGTTTTCTTTACCGCATTACAACAGAACACAGCAAACATTGAAGGGTGATTGTGCATAGATCACAATAAGACCGCTAAAAAACGCTTTCTACGATTTTTCAGGAGTCAAAGTGCCGTCACCTCAACTTGATACCGATCTGGTCGCAGCAGCGATCATTGCGGATGACCAGCGGGCATCATCAGAACATACACATCACGGGAGTTGCCTGAATTGCGGTGCGACGCTGGCGGGAAAGTATTGCCACGAATGCGGTCAGGTCTCTCATTTACACCGTTCGCTGTTTCATATTGCTGAAGAACTGCTGCACGGTTTATTTCACTTCGACACAAAGATGTGGCGCACGATACCCGCATTGTTTTTCAATCCGGGGAAACTGACGCGAGAGTATATTGATGGCAAACGTGTTCGCTACGTCGCACCGCTGCCACTTTATCTGTTTCTGATTTTTCTGATGTTCTTTGTCTTTTCGATGACAGCTCATTTTTCGGGGCATGACGAAAAAGAGCCCGCAAGCGATAAGGCCGTCGTCAGCGATGCGAGTCAGAATAAATCAGCAAGATCAGATAAACCGGCCGCGCCGGCATCTTCGGCTGCCTCCACGGTAAGTAGCTCTGTTGAAGATGACAAGGAGAATGTGACGACGCACAGCAATCCTGAAATCGCAGCGATTCCTAAAATTGTTGCCGATCTGGAAAGTGATTCCGAGATATATAAAAACACGCCGAACTGGCTGCAGGAAAAACTGAACCACGCCGCAGCAAACCCGGAGCTGGTGATCTACAAGATGAAAGGCAGCGCTTCAAAGTTTGCATTGCTGTTGCTTCCGCTGGCATTACCGGTGATGTGGCTGTTATTTCCATTCAGTCGCAAACATCTGATGTTTGATCACTGCGTGTTTATTCTGTACTCGCTCAGTTTTGCTGCCTGTGCCATGATGATTTTGTCACTCATGTCATTAGCCGGGTTCGCCGGCACCGGATTTATGCTGGTCAGCCTTGCCATGCCCCTGCATATGTACAGACAGTTAAAAGGCGCGTATTTACTAAGCCGCTTTCACGCTGTTTGGCGCACCGTCGCACTGATGTTAGCTGCGTTTATCTCCCTGGCATTTTATGCGACTGCTTTACTTGCTTTCAGCCTGTAAGCAGATCCTGCCAATCTATCACCCACTACAAACGGAAATAAAAAATGAAAACTAAAATGATCGCAGCATTTGCACTGTTGACCGCTGCCATGATGAGCAATACTGCGATGGCGCAACAGAATTATCTGGATGAAATTGCACAGCGTGCATGTACCTGTGTGGATAAAGTGAAGACAAACGGCGCAGGCGAAAATGAAGTTACATTGCAGATGGGGATGTGTCTTTTGCAGTCAGTTGGCCCGAATGACCGCGACAAACTGATGAATGATTACAAGGTCAACATCAATGATCCGCTGAAAGATGGTCAAAGGACTGGCGCAATCATTGGCGCAAGAATGGCGGCATTCTGCCCAGCTACACTCCTGAAAATGACCAACTTTGTAAAAGAACCCGGCGCTGGCAGCAGCGTAACCGGCAATATTATCAAGGTTGACTCTGACGGCTTTGTCACGTTTTCGGTAAAAGAAAACGCCGGTAATACGCAAAAATATGTCTGGCTATTCCCGACTAAAGGCGGACTCGATCTGCCAGCCATGTATAACAGCATGACAGGCAAAACCGTGACATTGAAATACGAAACGAAAGACATCTTCGATCCGCGCATCGGCGATTACCGTCAGATTCGCATCATCACCCAAATTACTGAAGGGTTTGCGAAAATTCAGTAATCAAAATTTTTACAGGCGGGCGATGAAGTCGTGCGCTCATGGCAAAAAGGCAGAGAAACTCCGGTTTCCCTGCCTTTTTGCTTTTTATTTTGGCGTATTCAGTCAGGTGCCTTAACGCGGCCGAACCGCCATCGGAATTACATGGTGGAATGCGTGTTCAGATGCAGACGGCGGCCATCCGCTTCCAGCTCGCCCTGACAGCGTATGCAGCGTTCTGCAGTTGGCTCCACTTCCAGACGGGCGAACGGAATCGTTTCGCCGCATTCCTTACAGACATCCGCAATGTTTTCCGCCATTCTTGCAGATGCACGCTGTACTGCCTCCCATTCTGCATGCTGATGCAGATACTGTGACATTGCATCGTGCTGCAGAGTATCGTCAATCGACGCATCGCCGATTTCGACATGGGCAAATTGCGCAGGGTCGCGGTGTTTCAGTTCTTCCTGAATCCGACGCTTCATCGCGTCGAGTTTCTGTTTCAGGGCGTCATATTGTGCACTGGTCAGTGTCATTGTTACTCCGTAAGTGATGATCGGTATGGCACCAATTTACTCCTGAGTCACATACTGAGTTTGATGCTGCGCAATTCCAGCGTGCAGCACAGTATCAGATGCAGCGCGTCTGATCCCGGCCGTCATGTTTTGCCAGATACAGTGCGCGGTCGGCGCGCTCCATCAGTCTTTCCAGCTGACGGTCTTCCGGCTGATTCGCACTGATACCGATACTGACGGTCACACTGAAGTTGGCACCTTCATCATCAAAAAACCGCAATTGTGAAATACGGTGACGAATACGTTCTGCAACAATGCCGGCGTGCTCCGCGCTGGTGTGCTGCAATAAAACACAAAACTCTTCGCCGCCGAGACGACCGAATAAGTCGATTTCACGCAATTCGCGTTTTACCTGCTCGGCAAAACGTACCAGCACCTGATCGCCGACGATGTGGCCATGTTCATCATTGACGGTCTTAAACAAATCAAGATCCAGCATCAGCATGCTGACGACAGTACCGTAACGCTGTGCACTGCGGAATACGTGATCGGCGTGTTCGAGGAAGGCGCGGCGGTTTTCGATATTCGTCAGCGCATCGGTGGTGGCCAGACGTTTCAGCTCCTGTTCCATTTCCAGACGCTGACTGACGTCGCGGAAGATGCCTTCGATACCGGCAAATTTTCCTTCGTCATCCAGAATCGCCTGGCTGTTTAAAGAGATATCGACAATACGGCCGAACTTACTGCGCATTCTGGCCGGAAAATCCGTCACGCGACCATGCTGCAGAATGCGCTGGACATACGCTTCACTGTCCGTATCTTCGGTATAAAAACGGCGTACGTCTTCGCCCTTCAGTTCCTCGGCGCTGTAACCGAGCATGGCTTCAACGGATGGGCTGACCTGCACCAGCATGCCGCCCACATCGGTGCGATAGTACACATCCTGCATATTGGTAAACAGGCGGCGGAAATTGTGCTCGCTTTCACGCATTTGCGCATCCAGCGCTTCATGGTCCGTCATGTCCAGCCCGGACACCATCAGCGCATCGCGGCCTTCATGCTGAAAGGCACGACTGCTCAGTAACACCATGCGGTAAGCACCTTTGACGGTACGGATACGGAATTTCGCCGCCGGATTCACGAAAGACTCCCCCTCGCGGCGGGCTCGCGCCTGTGAGCGCGGCTGATCGAGCGGATGCACAAAATCCGACAGCTCGCGGCCTGTCAGTTCACTCAGATCCTGCGCTTCCAGCAGATTCAGTGCTGCCTGATTGGCTTCTTCAACCCGCCCGTCCACCGCAATGATCACGGCGGCAGGCAGAATGTCATTGAACAGCTGGGATTGCGGTATGAGGCTCAAGAGACACCTGTGTGAGTAGAAATTATGCAGAGATCATTGTAACCCTTGTCGCGGCATTGGTGGCAGTCCGCGAAACCGTAAATGCCGGAATCTGACGCTGTTTCACTCACCTGACATAAAGCGCTGGCAGGATACGCTTTGCAGGAATTTTGCAGAAGCATGGTCAAGCCCGCACAGTTGCAATATCATCCAGTGCCGGGTTTTGCTTTGCATGACACCGTCCATATTGGCCCAACTTTTTTCGGAATCCACATGAAGAATTTTCGCAGAACATGGCTGTCTGCCTTTGTCAGCCTGATCGTGATGACACCGGCGCTGAGCGTAGTCGCCGCCGATAAAACCGCAGTCGTTAAAGACAGCAAACCTAAGCTGGTGGTGGTGCTGGTGGTCGATGGTTTGCCGCAGGAACAGATCGTCCGCTACCGCGATCAGTTCGGTGAAGGCGGTTTGCGTCGTATGCTGGATCAGGGTGCCTGGTACAGTCAGGCACATCAGGCGCATGGCGTCACGCTGACGGCGGTTGGTCACTCTGCGGTGCTGACCGGCGCGTATCCTTACCAGCACGGCATTATTGCCAACGAATGGGTGGATAAAAACACGCTGGAGCAAATGTACTGCACCGAGGACAAAGCCCACACTTATATCGGTGAAGAAACCAAAAAAGGCGCGGGAACGTCTCCGGCCAATCTGCGCGTTGCCACAGTCGGCGATGAATTACGCTACGCCACCGGCAATCAGAGCAAAGTTGTGACCGTGTCCGGTAAAGACCGTGGCGCGATTCTGCTGGCGGGTAAAACCGGTACTGCCTACATGTATATGAGTAAAACCGGCCGCTTCGCCAGCTCGACTTACTATATGCAGCAACATCCGGCATGGGTCACCAAATACCATGAAGGCAATCCGCAAAACCGTTTCTACGGACAAGCATGGAAACCATTACTGCCTGACAGCGCTTATAAAAATGATGTGCCGGACAACATGGTCGCCACCGAAGACAAAGGCATGCCAATCACTTACGGCAGCTCTTCCGGCAAAGAAGACGCCGAATACTATGGCAAATTGCTGACCGGCCCGTTTGTCGATGAAATGACACTGGACTTCGCCCGCGCCGCAGTTGAAGGCGAACAACTCGGCAGCAATCCGGCCGGTGTGACCGATATGCTCGGCATCAGCCTGTCCAGCCATGATTATGTGAACCATGCTTTCGGCCCGGAAAGCCGTATGTCGCATGATCACTTACAACGTCTGGACCGCATGCTGGCGAAATTCTTCAGCTATCTGGATAAAAAAGTCGGCCTGAACAATACCATTGTGCTGCTGACTGCCGACCACGGCTTCCCGAATGTGCCTGAGATTTCAAAAACCATGCAGCGTGATGCCGGTCGTGTTGATGGCAAGGCGCTGGTAGATGACGTGAATCAGGTGCTGCTGAAGAAATTCGGTGTGGACAAACTGGTCAGCAAATGGTCTGGCCCGACCATGCTGCTGAACTATGCGCTGATCGAAGAAAAAAATCTGAAAGCAGCTGACGTGGAAAACGCTGCGTCAGCCTTCCTGCTGACCCGTCCGGGCATTGCGCAGGTATTCACCCGTACCCAGCTGGAACAGGGCGCCCTGCCGGATACCCGTCTGGGCAAGCTGATGCAGCGCGCATGGCACCGCCAGATTTCCGGTGATCTGATGCTGGTGGCCAAGCCTTACTGGTATTTCGGTTCCGGCAAATCCGGTACATCGCACGGTTCGCCGTATGCGTATGACACCAATGTGCCGCTGATGATCATGGGCACACCGTGGATTCGTCCGGGCTATTACAGCCAGTACGCCGAAGTGGTGGATATTGCACCGACACTGGCGCATATCCTGCAATTGCGTCCGACGGCAGCAGCCGATGGCCGCGTGCTGACAGAGGCGCTGAAGTAATCCTGTCGTTGCTGTTCCGCTGGCAGCATTCTGCGGAACCGGTGACAACACATAACGGGCTGGCACTGACCAGCCCGTTTTGCATTCTGATCCGTAACCGGCGCAACAAGCACCAAAGATCACGTTGTTTATGCAGAGATCGTCATTTCCATTTTCCGGAGGCCCAGACTTTCTGCCGACGACCGCCGGATCGCTGTGCCGGACTCCGCATTTGAGGCATTTTCGGGCAAAAAAACGGCTTTGCGGACGCTGTACCGGCCTCTTACGCAGACTGCATGTGATGACACAGTATCTGTCGAAGTCAGTCGCCATAAAAAAACGCTGCCGGTCAGGGCAGCGTTTTTGTTTTCCGTCAGCGGCGGGCTGTATCAGCCTTTGCCGCAGCAGCCGGTACTCAGGCTGAACGGTAATTGTTTTGCATTTTGTAGGTACGTGCGTACAGGGCAAACAGGAAAGCTGCCAGCAGCGCGAAGCCTGCAAAGAAGAACATCTGGAATGCGGTCACGCTGATGCCAGTCTGCTTGATTTGCTCGGTCACTGCCGGGCTCTTCACGCTGGAGTTCGACAGCAGCACCCACAGGTTACCGATGGTCACAGACAGGTTCCAGAAACTCATGATCACGCCTTTCATCGCCAGTGGTGCCTGGCTGTATGCGAACTCCAGACCCGTTGCCGATACCAGCACTTCACCGAACGTCAGCAAGGCGTATGGCAGAATTTGCCAGACGATGGAGATGGCATCGCCGCCGTCAATCGCCAGCTGCATAAAGCCAACCACAATCCATGCCAGACCGGAGAAGGCAATGCCCAGACCCATGCGGCGCAGCGCAGTCAGTTCGATACCCAGTTTTTTGAACAGCGGGAACAGAATCAGGTTATTGAACGGGATCAGAATCATCACCAGCGCCGGATTCAGCGCCTGCATTTGCGCAGACTGGAACCACTCCGGTTTGGTCATTGCATCTGCCTGCAATACCCAGGTCGATGCTTTCTGATCAAACAGGGACCAGAACGGTGTCACCAGCGCAAACACCACCAGAATACGCAGCACGGAACGCACGCCGTCCACGGCTTCATCAGGATGGATGCCGCGCGCTGTTTCCAGCTGCATCCAGGCACCGATACCACCGAAGCCCAGCACCAGTACCAGCGCCAGACAGAATGACGCCACGATACCGATCGCAGGAATCAGCGTCAGCGAAGCGACTGCCGCGATCATACCGATCACAGCGATACCGGTACCGGCACCTTTATGATCAAACAAAGCGGTACGCACCACGTTCAGGAAAGAATGCGGATTCTTCGCGGAAATCGGTACGTGTACATATTTTTTACGGCCGGACCAGAAAATCACCGTCGCAATGAACATCAGGATGCCCGGAATACCGAAGGCGACGCTGGCACCGAATTTCTTCAGGAAAATCGGCATCAGCAGCGATGCAAAGAAGGAACCGAAGTTGATGATCCAGTAGAACGCATCAAACACTTTTTGCGCCAGACTGCGGTTGCTCTTATCGAACTGATCGCCGACAAACGATGACACCAGTGGTTTAATACCGCCGGAACCGAGTGCAATCAGGAATAAGCCGAAATAAAACCCGTTGATATTATTTTCAAAAATCGCCAGACAGGCATGGCCGCAGCAGTACACCAGACTCAGCCAGAAAACGGTGTTGTACTTACCGAAGAAACGGTCAGACAACCAGCCACCCAGCAGCGGGAAGAAATACACGCCGATCACGAAGGTGTGGAACACTTCTTTTGCCATCGCTGCGCGTAAATGCTCAGGAATCGACAATAAAAGGCTGGTGATCAGGAACGGTGTCAGGATATTGCGCATGCCGTAAAAGCTGAAGCGCTCACACCCTTCGTTCGCAATAATGTACGGGATCTGTCCCGGCATCTTAGGCTTGGTCTGCCCAGTGGTGTCTGTCATCTGTCTCTCCGAGTTAAACATTTTATTTTTTCCGGACCTGCATAATGCTGTCCGGCGTTACGTCAAACCGGCTGCCCCTACAGCCGGTTTGTCTTTCAGGATGCCTGTCTGCGACCGGTCACCGCTCTGAAAATGCTGCGTGGCAAACGCCACAGGAAACGCAGTAAAGTCAGCGTTGCCAGTACTTCCAGTCCGGTCAGCACAAAGGCAACACCGGTATTCCAGCGTTGTTCACGACGATGGAATTTGGCGATCATGCGGTCGCGCGCAATTTCCACACCATCGTAGAACGTCGGCACGACCAGCAAAGTCAGTAACGTGGAAGTGATGGTGCCGCCGATAATCGCAATCGCCAGCGGACGATAGAATTCACCGCCCTCACCCAGCCCCAGCGCGACCGGCAGCATACCTGCAATCAGCGCGAATGTCGTCATCAGAATCGGACGCAGACGCTTGCGGCCCGCCATCATCAGCGCATCTTCGCGATCCATGCCTTCACGTTCCAGTTCGCGCGCGCAATCCAGCAACAGAATCGCATTTTTCGCAACCAGCCCCATCAGCATGATGATGCCGATAAAGCTCATCAGGTTCAGCGTGCCATTGGTCAGTATCAGCGCCAGCACCACACCGATCAGACTCAGCGGCAGCGATACCATCACCGGCATTGGCGCAGTGAATGAGCCGAACTGCATGACCAGAATCAGATACATCAGACCGATACCCATGATCAGCGCGATCAGCATTTCGGTGAACAACTCTTTCTGATTACGCGCAGCACCGCCCAGCTCCAGTGCATAACCGGCCGGGAAGCTCATTGCTTTCGCGATCTTCAGCGCATCCGCCGTTACTTCACCGGCAGAACGTCCCTGCGCATTCGCAGATACCGACACCATACGTTTACCGTCATAGTGCTGAATCTGCGACGGGCCTTTACCCATAGTGATGCGTGCGATTTGTTCCAGCGGCACCAGCCTGTCACTGCCGGTCACGGTGACTGGCAGGGATTCGATATTGCTCAGGCTGACGCGGTCGGAAGGTTGCAGACGTACCGCGACATCGCGGGTTTCACCAGTCGGGTCCACCCAGTCGCCGACTTCCACACCGGCGAATGCCACACGCAAGGCCTGCGCTGCATCATTGGCGGAAATGCCCAGATTATTCGCCAGACCACGGTCTAACTCGATCTGCAATTCATCTTTCGGTGCCTGTTCCGACAAACCGATATCCACCGCACCCGGTACCTGACGCAGCTTATCCATGAATTCATTGGTCAGCTCCAGCAAGCGGCGCGCATCCGGGCCGGAGAACTGAATCTGCACCGGCTTGCCTCCGCCATTGTTCAGGTCATCCTGCACCACATATTCCGCACCGATTAACGTGCTGACGCGCTGACGCAGTTCAACCGCGACTTCCTGCGCAGAACGCTTACGCTGGGTACTCTTGCCGATATCCACATACACACGGCCGCCATTGATATTCACGGTGGCATTGGTGGCTTTCGTCTCCGGCAGGGTTTGCGCCAGCTCCGCGGCTTTCGCCACTTTCAGACGCGAATATGCCAGACTGGAACTCGGCGGCGTACGGATGTCCACGAAAATCGTGCCGTTGTCTGCCGTCGGCAGGAAGGAAGAACCGCCCTTATAAGCATGCAATACCAGCGCACCGACCAGCGATGCCACCGCGATGGCACCCATCGATTTACGGTGATGTAAAGCCCACGCAATCACGCGGCCATAACGGTCGGCCTGATGATCGAACCAGTCATTGAAGCGGCTGAGTGCCAGGCTGATGCCTTTTTTCGGCGCATGATGATGTCCCGGCGGATCACCCCAGTACGCAGACAGCATCGGGTCCAGTGTGAAGGAAATAAACAGACTGACCAGCACCGAAGTCGCCACCGTCAGCGCAAACGGACGGAACCATTCACCCGACACACCCGGCATAAACGCCACCGGAATGAACACTGCCACAATCGAGAATGTGGTCGCCGCCACTGCCAGACCGATTTCCTGCGTTCCTTCAGAAGCCGCAGTACGGCGGTCTTTGCCCATCTCCATATGGCGCACAATGTTTTCACGCACCACAATCGCATCATCAATCAGCACACCAATCGCCAGCGATAAACCCAGCAAGGTCATGAAGTTCAGCGTGAAGCCGCACAGCCAGATCGCGATAAACGCTGCAATCACCGACGTTGGCAGACTCAGCGCCGTAATCAGTGTGGAGCGCCAGCTGTTCAGGAATACATACACCACAAAAATCGTCAGTACCGCACCGAAGATCAGCGATTCAATGACGTTGTTCAGACTGCTTTCCGCATCCTTACCGCCATCCTGCGTCACTTCCAGTTTGGTTCCCTGTGGCAGGGTTTTATTGATTTCCGCCACCAGCTCACGTACTTTTTTCGCTACCGACACCGTACTTGCATCACGCGAACGGGTGATGGAAATACCGACGTTAGGATTGCCGTTGCGCATGCTGTAACCGCCAAGCTCTGCAAAGCCATCCTGAATTTCTGCGACCTGCGCCAGACGCACGATTTCATTGCCGCGACGCTTAATCACGATGGACTGAAATTCCGCCGGCGAACCGATGCGGCCGATCAGACGAATATTCTGTTCACGCAACTCACCTTTGACTTTACCGACCGGCGCGGTGGTGTTTTGCGCGCGTACTGCTGCCACGACTTCTGCAACCGACACATTGAATTCGCGCAGTTTTTGCGAACTGATCAGGATGCTGAGTTCACGCTTCAGCGAACCGTTGACCGTGACTGTCGCCACGCCGTCAATGCCACGGAATTTATCCGACAATTCATCTTCTGCAATCCGCGAAATTTCCGCATGGGTTTGCTGACTGGCGGATAAAGCCAGCTGCATAATCGGTTGCGCCGACGGATCAATCCGCTGCAGCACAGGCTCGCGCATTTCCACCGGTAATTTATAGCGAACCGCCGCAATCGAATTGCGTACCTCGTCCGCCGCTTCCACCATGTTTTTCTTGAAGTTAAAGAAAATCAGGATGCTGGCATTGCCTTCACTGGCAGTCGAAGTCAGGCGGTCAACACCGGAAATGCTTTGCAGCGATTTTTCAATCCGGTTGATGATTTCGCGTTCAACTGTTTCCGGCGATGCGCCCGGATACGGCACATTCACTACCAGCAGCGGTTGTTCGACATCCGGAATCTGGTTGACCTTGAGTTTTTTCAGCGCCAGTAAGCCAAATGCCATCAGGGCGATGATGATCACAATCATCGCCACCGGACGTTTAATACTGAAATCGGAAAGGAACATGATTATTTCCCTGCGCTTGCAGCAGCCTGTGCAGAAGCAGCGCCCGCAGCGGCAGAAGCCGGTGCTGCAGCGCTGTTCGGTTTCGCGGATGGCACCAGCGTTGCAGTCTGACCATCTTTCAGCGTGGACATCGGCGTACGGATCACCTGATCACCGTTTGCCAGACCGCTGACGATTGCATAGTTACCGGTGCGCTGGTCACGCTCGCCCAGTTGCAGCAAGACTTTTTTCAGCACGCCATTTTTGAACTGCCATGCATACGCTTTGTCACCTTCACGCACCAGTGCAGAACTTTCCAGACTCAGCACTTCGCGGCTGCTGGAAGCAATCGTGCCTTCGGCATACAAACCGGCAATGCCCGGCACCTGACCATCGGTAAAGCCAATCAGCACGGCCAGCTGACGTGTGGTTGCATTAGCGCTGGTATCCACGCGTTTGACTTTGCCGGTAAAGGTTTGTCCGGCATAACCATTGATACGGAAAGTCACATCCTGACCGGCTTTGACCTGCGCCACGCGGTCAGCGGAAATCAGGCCTTCCAGCCGCATACTGGCCGGATCGATCACTTTCAGCATTTCTTTACCGATTGCCGCGGTGTCACCGCCGGACACTTTACGCTCGCTGACCACGCCATCAAACGGTGCGCGTATTTCAGTACGCTGCAATTGCTGACGCGCCTGTACGGTACGTGCCTTCGCTGCCACCAGATCACTCTGGGCGTTATTGCGGCGCACTTCGGCATCTTCTAACTGCTGCGCCGATGCCATGCCGGAGGCACGCAGGGTTTTATAGCGCTGCAGCTGGCGTTCTGCCTGATCAAAGCTCTGGCCGGAAGCACGTTCCGCTTCTTCTGCCGAACGCAGACTGTCGCGGATCGCCGTGTCATCCAGACGCACCAGCAAATCGCCGCGTTTGACCGGATCGCCGTTTTCTTTCAGCACCTGCAATACCACCGAACTGATTTCGGCGCGCAGATCGGCTTTACGTTCCGGTTGTATGGTGCCTGTTACCACCGGGCCGGATGTCTGGGCACTGGTTTTGACGGTATACAAATCTTCCGGTGTGACTTGCAGTGCTTTCGCAGCTTGTGCGCTGGCACTAGCACTGGCGTTTTTATCCTCTGCCGCTTTATCGCCTTTGGAACAGGCCGATAACATCAGCGCAATCATCACTAACAACAGACCAGGTCGTAACATAAGAATTTCTCCGGTAAAAACAGCTGCAAAGCCGGGGTAAGGCGGGGAAAATACAAACGGGCTGAGACAAAATTCGCGCAGACTAGTTCCATTTGTCGTTAAATCCGGCAAATTCCTGCAAGTATCGTTTGCATTTCTGCCATATGTCAACGCGCCTTTCGGGCAACTACTTGCCAGTGAGCGCAAACTCTTGTACCCTTCGCGACCTTTCTTTTGGATCGTCGTTGGTACGGATGTCTGCTGAAGCACTTGCCCCTGTTGTCATGCTGGTTACGGATGTGTTCGGACACACGCCGGCTGTGGATGCGATGCTGCGCACCCTGAATGTACAAGCCGTAATTGTGTCGCCCTTCGACGAAGCCGGTTTTCACTTCGATACCGAACCGGATGCCTACCAGAGCTTTGTGGTGAATGGCGGTGTTGCTGCCTATGCACGCAAGGTGCGCGATATCCAGCAACGCTATCAGTCCAGCCTGCGTTACATCATTGGTTTCAGTGCAGGTGCCAGTGCCGTGTGGATGGCATCTGCCCATGCAGAATTTGCCGGTATACAACAGGCAGTGTTGTTTTATGGTTCGCGTATCCGCGATGCACGCAATGTGCGGCCGGTCTGCCCTACCCGTTTAATCTTTGCAGAACAGGAAGTGGCGTTTAAACCGGCAGAACTGGTGGCGGACTTATACAAGCGCGGCCATCAGGCAGAACTGATACGCGGCACCAGCCACGGATTTATGAATGTCTACTCCGCCGGTTCCTGCGTCAAAACTCAGGATCGTTTCCTGCAGGAATTACATCAGTTAATTCACCAGCCTGCACTCGACGACGCGGCGTAAATTTGCCGCACTACGCAGCATCCGCATTTGCCCCTGAACAGGGCTTCGCTTTATACTCTGCCCCGCGTGACACAATCACCGCCCGCCCCGGTCAGGCATCAACCCGCATGCCGGGACACCCGTTTTCAGCATCAGAAGTCGCTTAATCACCTTTTTTCATTCACTTTTTGTGGACAGATGAGCCCGCCTTATCCGGCATTCCGGTTCAGTTCTTCCACGCGGAGCCATAAGCATGACCGCTTTTGTATTTAACGAAATCAATTTTGACAATCACGAACAAGTCGTTTTTGCCTCTGAAGCCAAGTCCGGCCTGAAAGCCATTATCGCCGTTCACAACACCAACCTCGGCCCTGCCATGGGTGGTTGCCGTATGTGGAACTACGCGACCGAAGCCGAAGCAGTACGCGATGTACTGCGCCTGTCGCGCGGCATGACTTACAAAAACGCCGTTGCCGGCCTGCCTATCGGCGGCGGTAAGAGCGTGATTATCGGTAATCCGAAAACCGATAAAACCCCTGCACTGTTTGAAGCACTGGGCGAAGCACTGGAACGTCTGGGTGGTCGTTACATCACGGCAGAAGACGTCGGCACCAGCCCTGCTGATATGGCAAATGTTGCCAGCAAAACAAAATACGTTGCCGGTCTGGGCGATCGCGGTGATCCGTCTCCGTTCACTGCGCTGGGTTGTTTCGTTGGTGCACAAGCTGCGGTAAAACACAAACTGGGCCGCGACAGCCTCGAAGGTCTGGTCGTTGCCCTGCAAGGTCTGGGTCACGTTGGTTATGATTATGCACGCCGCCTGAAAGAAGCCGGTGCAAAACTGATCGTTTCCGATATCGATGAAGGCGCACTGAAACGTGCCAAAGAAGAACTGGGCGCAGAAATCGTTGGTACCGACGCAATCTACGACGTACAGGCTGACATCTACGCACCATGCGCACTGGGCGCCACCGTGAATCCGGACACCCTGAAACGCCTGAAAGCGAAAATCATCGCCGGTGCAGCGAATAACCAGTTGTCCACACCGGACATGGGTATCGCCTGCCGTGAACAAGGCATCCTGTACGCACCGGACTTCGTAATCAACGCCGGCGGCATTATCAAAGTCTGCTACGAATACATGAACACACCGGAAGACGGCATGGACGCCCACGTACGCCGCATCGCCGACACCCTGACCGAAGTATTCCAGCGCGCTGACGCAGACAACCTGCCAACCAGCGTCGTTGCCGATCAGGTCGCAGAAGCCCGCTTCCGCAAGTAATTCCTGCCAGTTTGCTGATCCGGCTCTGCCGGATCAGCGCTGCAAACAGTACAAAAAATGCCGTTCCGCCTGCTGGTGGAACGGCATTTTTGTCTGGTGTGCCGAGTGCGCAAGACACACCGAAATTATCTTCTCTGTGCCAATATCCGCATCTGCCATTTCCGGACGACCAGACTTTCTGCCGACGACCGCCGGATCGCTGTGCTGAACTCCGCATTTGAGGCATTTTCAGTGCCTCTGAGCCGTTTCTGAGCACTCATCCGCGAACATCTTTACTTTTCAGCATCTTCTGATTACGCTGCCTCGTCTGTGTTTATCCATTTCAGGAGCCGGAATATGACGATACTGCACACGGCCAGACTGCGTCTGGAACCCATCAGCATGGCGCATTTTGAGGGATTGCGCGCGATGAACAGTGATGCGGAGGTGATGCGTTACATCACCGGAAAACCGGATACCGAAGCGGATACGCTGGCCGGTATCGAACGCATTGGGGCTGCCTGGCAGCGGCTCGGATATTCGTGGTGGGCGTGGATAGACAAAGACAGCGGCCAGCTGGCTGGTGCCGGTTGCATACAGCATTTAAACCGTGATCCGGCGCAGCCGCTGGAAATCGGCTGGCGTTTGCGCAAAGATCAGTGGGGCAAGGGACTGGCGACTGAGGCGGCGGTCTGCATGGCGAACTTTGCGTTTCATACCCTGCAGGGGGAATTGCTGATGGCGATTTGCGATCCCGCTAATCATGCTTCATCGCATGTAATGAAAAAACTCGGCATGCAGTATCGCGGACTGGAACGCTGGTATGAGACGGATGTGGATACCTATGTGATCCACCGTCAGGACTGGCTGGCATCAGCGCTGAACCAGCCTGCTCTGGCAGCCGCTGCCAGCAAGGCCTGATTCACCGGTGCGACGCGGCTTTGCGCCGGTGTCAGCACCGCACGCAAGCCCAACAGCATCGCTTCTGAACGCAGCACCCGCTCCAGATTCTGCGGTACATCTTCACTCAGCGCGGCACAAGCCGCCGCATCATACGAATGCGCTTTACGGCAGACACCGGGGCGCACTGCATACACGGAACATCGTCCCTGCTCCAGCATCACGCAAGGCTGATGCGCTGCAGTGGCTTCACTTTGCTGCAAGCGTTGCAGTAATGCTTGTTGTTGCGCAGCGTCGGTGAAAACGCTGAGCATCAGATCCGCCTCGGCTTCACTGATTTCAATTTGCTTTAACTGGCGACAGCAGTGATCGCAACCGGCAGCGCAGGCCAGCGTCATGCCCTGCGGCCCCGGCGCATCGGCAATCTGATCCAGCTGACGGTGTACAAAGCGGATTACGCTGACGCTGTCTGCACCGGCGGCGATCTTTTGCTGCAAATGCGCTGCAACGGCTTGTATGCCTTGCTGCAGCATCTGCTGTTCCTGTGCGCTGATCTGATTGCTCATGTTTTTCCTCAAAAAAAATCGCCAGCACAGGCTGGCGATTGGTATTACCTGCGGCGTGCTGCTTTATTCTGCCGCTTTTTGTGTTGCTGCTGGTGTTTTTTCTGCAGATGTTGTCGCTGCTTTTTCCACCGTCGGATCACTGGCTTTTTTCAGCGCCGGTTTAAAAAGCGGTGTCACATCACGCTTGCCGCGTTCCAGATACGGAGTCGGTTTCTCCATCCACTCCGGACGCGGTTTGCCGAGCAGGAAGTGATCGAAGAACTCTGCCATGTGCACGGTGTAATGCTTGACGTTTTCACGGTCACGCAAGCCGTGTTTTTCACCGTTGTAGTTGAACCAGTAAGCTTCTTTGTTCAGACGGCGCAAGGCAGTGAAGAATTCAATCGCCTGATACCACGGCACTGCATCGTCTTCATCATTGTGCTTGGTCAGCCACGGCGTCTGCACTTTGTCGATATGGAACAGCGGCGAATTCTCAATATATTCTTTCGTCTTATTCCATGGTGTGCCACCCATACGGCTCTGGCCGGTTTCATACTGGAAGGCACGGCTGACACCGGCACCCCAGCGGATACCACCGTAACCACTGGTCATGTTTGCCATCGATGCACCGGCTTCCGCTGCGCGGAACATATTGGTTTGCGTGATCAGGTAATTGATCTGATACGCGCCCCAGCTGTGACCCTGAATACCGATACGCTTCGCATCGACAAAGCCCATGCCCACGACTTTATTCACCGCGCCAGTCACGGCCTTCAGCGCACTCTGCCCCGGATGGCCGGTGGTGTAAGTAATATCAGGACGCAGCACCACATAGCCATTGCTCAGGTAACGGGTGACGTTGATGTTCTGGCTCGGGCCGGGCGGTACATGCAGATGCAGATTGTCCGTCATCTTTTCATAGATGTAGACCATCATCGGGTACTTCTTCGCCGGATCAAAATTCTCCGGTTTCGCCAGCAACGCACGCAGTTTGCGACCATCGGTTGTGGTGTATTCGATCAGTTCCTGCGTACCCCAGTTGTATTCTTTCTGCTGCGGATTCACATCAGAAATCTGTTTCGGTGTATTCAGATTCAGATCGGTACTCCACAGATTCGGGAATTCTGTGAACGACTGACGTGCGAATAAAACACGGTCTGCATTTTTCGCTTTAATCAGGCTGCTGTACAAGTGCGCGTCCTGCACCAGCTTACGCGGCTCTTTTCCGGCTGCGGTCAACTGGTACAAACCGGTGGATAAATCTTTATCTGCCAGCGCAGACAACATCCACGGCATCGCCGGCAGCGCTTTGCTGTCGACTACCGGGCCATCATCCATCGGCTCGTTACGGTTATTTTCCAGATTCACATAACGCAGGCGGGTTTGCGCCTTCTGACCTGCACCGGCGGTCAGATTCACTGCTTTGCCGGTTTGCGGTTCGATTTCCCACAGGTCGTAACGGTCATACAAAACGACGCTGCGGTCGTTCGCTGTCCAGCCTGCATAGCCGTAAGCAGAACGCGGTTCCGGCGTATCGTGTTCATGATCATGGAAACGGGCGCGGGTTTTGCTGGTCAGGTCTATACGCTGACCATCGCTGGTACGCCATGCATTCCACTGATAGGTATTCACATCAAATCCAAGAACGTACTGGCCGGATGGCGATAAGCTAGGGAAAGCGCGCTGTTTTTCCGCCAGCTTTTTCGACTGACCGGTTTTCAGATCAATCGCATAATAATCACGATAAGAACCATCCCAAGACAACAGTTGCTTGTATGGCACATCGCTGACACCCAGTGCATAACCGGCGTTTTCATTCACCAGCACCGACGGAATTTCTGCAGTGCCTAACTGCACAAAACGTTTGTCTGCCAGATGGAAAACAGCGCGGTAATTTTTTTGTTTATCTTTATCAGCACGGATTTTCTGTACTGATTGCAGCTCCGGGTCTTTCCAGTGCCAAAGGTCCACTTTCACCGGCTCCGGCGCATCTTTCGGTTCTGCTTTCGGTAACGCAGCGGTACCGAAGAACAGACGGGCACCGTCTTCACTGAAACCAGGCTCAGCAAATTCGCTGACGCCCCAGCCTGCTGGCATACCGGCAGTTGCGGCATTCACGGCAATCACTGCATCGGTTTTGCTGTCGCGCTGCCAGTGATACAAATCAAATACGGCAGGGTCTTCTTTTTCCGCTGCAGCATCTGCAGGCTTATCGGATTTTTCAGATTTTTCTGCTTTCTTCGCTGCTTTTTCCGCCTGTTTGCGCTGGAAATCTTCGCGGCTGCTGAGGAAGGCAATCTGCGTTCCTTTTTCGTCAGCGACCAGATGCTTGGTTACGCCAGCGCCTTTGAATACCTGCACAGCTGCACTGCCCGGCACGATGATCCAGACACCGTCACGGCTGACTTCTGCTGCTTTTGCCGGTGCACTTTCTGCGGCCGGTTTAGCATCGGCAGTCGCTTCCGCTTTGGTATTTTTTTCGTCTTTCTTCGCTTCTTTCGCGGCTTCTTTCGGTGCTTCTTTCGGTGCTTCTTTCGGTGCTTCTTTCGGCGTTGTTTTGATATTCAGCGCCAGCAATCCACCGTTTTTCGCCCACGCGAAATCCGTTACATCCTGATATTTTTCGCGCTTGCCATCGGCGGCATGCCACAGAATGAATTCATTACCGGCATCTTTTTTACGTGCACCGGCTGCGGCCGCTGCTGCGGGACGCGCCTGATCGTCGTCCTCATCTTTGGCTGCTTCCGGTTTTTTTTCTTCTTTCTTCGCTTCCGCTGCTTCCATCAGCACTGCCAGTATGGCCGGACCTTCCTGAGGCCATGCAAATTGTTTGACGCGTTCCAGTAATTCGGTTTTACCGCTTGCCAGATTCAGCAGACCGGCTCCGGCTTTCGGGCTGTCTTCCGGTTTTTTCTTTTCTTTACGTGCTTTGTCCAGATCAGCTTTCAGCGGACGCACGCTGAATGCCACGAATTTACCATCCTGACTGAATACCGGTTTTTCACCACGCGGCACACGGATTTCGCGCTGATCGTTCAGGTTACGCACCACCAGTTCACCATCCGCGTCCGGCGAAGACTGCGCCCATGCAGCCCACTGACCATCACGCGACACCACAGTGCCCTGCACCGAGCGCCAGTTTGCATACACATCATGGGTGATCACTTTTTTTGCTGTCGAAGGCACAGGTGCTGCGATGCTGGCTTCAGCAGCCAGACTGCGCGCATGTGCCTCCGGTGTCCAGTTACCGGCCAGCAGGCCGATCAGCAGCGCTGCAGCACAGGCAGAACGCCATCCGGATAAGGATGTAGTGGTATTCATAAGACCTAATTTCCCCAAAAAAGCAGTCGGTCAGACTGCGGCTCCCCCTGAAAACTCAGGACAAAATTTGTAAAGATTTATTCACGCGACTATCAGCGCGCTCACCGGCACCGGAGCTGCTGACGCGGCGCTCTTTTTTCAGCACGACCAGACGGTCTCCGGCGACACCAAAGGTCAGTTGTTCTTCATCTCTGGCTTCAAAGCTGATCACAACAAACGCGCGACCGGACATCACCTCGGTTGCTTTCATTTGCAAAGGCGTACCGTCGCTATCAATCCAGACTTCCAGCGTGCCGTCATACTTCTTAATATACTTTTTATCTTTTTCACTGAGCTTATCTATCGGAATTTCAAAGTTCAGCACCCTGACGTTCTTACCGTTCAGCACATCCTGACGCTCACTGCGCAGCACGGCTTTTTCCAGTCTGCGGCTGAGTTGCGGCGCAGAGGATGTCATGGTGCGCAAATCCGATATACCCAGTTCACGCATCGCCACGCTGACCGGCGAACGCGCTTTACTGTCTTTTTCTTTGGCCCGCTCTTCCTGCTCCACGCGCTGCAAGGTCTCACGACCGAAATGCATTTGCAAACCGCGCGGGCCGTCTTCCACCGTCAGACTGGCGCTGCCATTGATTTCTTCCTGATCTTTCCCTTCACCGTTACGGTTCAGCACTTTTGCTTCCACAGTTGCTTTCAGCATCGTGGTGCCGGGATAACGCCCGAGCGCCGATTTCAGATCCGTCAGGCTGTCTGCTGCCGCATAGCTGCAGCACAAGGACAAGATTGCAAAGCCTGCAATTTTCCAGCGTTGTTTCATGTTTATTTTTTTCAAAACAGATGGATTAGACAAAAAATGCCGTTCAGAGTTCAGCGTATCGGCTTACGGCCGTCACGCTTCCAGCATTCATAAATGCGTAATGCGCTCAGCGCATCATTCACGGCATACTGTATTTGTTTTTCACTCAGCGGAAACTGCGACCAGTCCGAAGTGGAAATCCGTTTGGATTTCGGCAGGTCCACTCCCAGATAGACTGCACTGGCTTTTTTCGCTCCGACTTCTGATTGCTTACGCTCGCGCAGCAAACGCGCCAGATCCACGGCATTCTGCACGCTGATGCCCAGTTTGCGTTTTACTGAACGCAAGTCATCAGATAAACCAAAACCGGCTTTGATGATGTCCGGATGTTCCAGCACACTACTCAGCATCGCACTCACCGCGCTGTCATTCTGGTCACGTACCGGAATCAGGTAAGCATCGGTCTGTGTCGCCAGCTGAATCAGGTGCGGCCCGGTATGTTGTACACCGCGCTGAAAAACCGGCCGGGTTTCGGTATCAAAACCTATCACCTGCTGTCGTAATAAATCCTGCACCGCCTGTTCTGCCTGCACCGCGCTGGTGACGATATGTATGTGCGCGGCTGACAATCCGGCAAATAGCGGCAGTGCCGGTGCCGGTTGTGCAGCCCCTGTTTCATTGTTGTCCGTTCTGCTGCCGTCCCGCACTACTGCCTGCTGACGCTCACCCTTCATGAATATCCACTTTCCTTCTTCCTTTTGTATTAGTGCCTGCGCCTTTTATCAGCACGACTTCACCAGCAGGCAGACTGATCACAATCTGTTCCTGACCTTCCAGCAGTAACTGGTACAGCGTACCGTTACCTACCGCCGCTGAACTTTTCAGCTCTGCATCGCTGAGTAAGCGTGCCAGTGCTTCCTCGCTGATTTTCTGCCATTCCAGTGCCTGCATGGATCAGTCCTCCTGTCGTCTGATGTAAGCAGCAAACTGCTCAGCTTCGACCGGGCGTGAAAAATAATAGCCCTGGCCCTGATGACATTTCATTTCGCGCAATTGTGCGGCCTGCTCTGCATTTTCGATACCCTCAGCGACGACATCCAGCCCCAGACTCAGGCTCATTGCAATCACTGCACTGGCAATCGCCGCATCATCCGGATTGGTATGAATGTCGTTGATGAATGACTTATCGATTTTCAATTCATCGATGGGGAAACGGCGCAGATAAGACAGGCTGGAATATCCGGTACCGAAATCATCCAGCGAAATCGATACCCCCAGATTCTTCAGAGAACGCAGGGTCGCCAGTGTACTGTTTAAATCCTGCATCACCATGCTTTCTGTCAGTTCCAGTGTCAGACGCGCTGGCCGGATGCCGGTATCGGCAATGATCTGAGCGACACGGCTGGCCAGATCATCCTGCCGGAACTGGCGGGAGGACATATTCACCGCCATTTGCAGCTCAGGCATGCCGGCTTCACGCCAGCGCACTTGTTGTTCGCAGGCATGGCGCAGCACCCATTCTCCGAGCTGAATGATCAGCCCGCTTTCTTCGGCTATGCCGATAAATTCCACGGGATGAATCAGGCCGATCTGCGGATGCTGCCAGCGTATCAGTGCTTCTGCGCCTACGACTTTTCGCGTCAGCAAATCAATCTTGGGCTGAAAGTGCAGCAGAAATTCATTCTGCTCCAGACCGCGCCGCATGGCCGCTTCCATGTTCAGCCGGCTGATCGCGTTCTGCCCCATTTCGGGAATGAACTGGCGCACGCTGTTACGGCCGTGTTCCTTAACGCGGTACATCGCAATATCGGCGTAGCGCAACAAAATTTCACCATGGTCACCGTCTCGCGGATATACCGACGTACCGATGCTGGCTGTCACAAAAATTTCCTGATCCTGAATCAGAATCGGGCGTGCCAGTGTCTGCAGAATTTTTTCTGCGACTACATCAATATCGGCAGTGTCTGCCAGATCGGTCAGCACGACCACAAATTCATCACCGCCGAGACGGGCGACTGTATCCGTATCACGCACGCACTGGGTCAGACGCGCCGCGACCTGACGCAGCATTTCATCACCGGCACCGTGACCGGATGCATCGTTAATCAGTTTAAAGTGATCCAGATCCAGCAACAGTACACCGGCAAATAAGCCGCTTCGCTTCGCCCATGCAATTGCCTGCGCAATCCTGTCGTTCAGCAGACTGCGGTTCGCGAGTCCGGTCAGGCTGTCATGTGTGGCCTGATATTCCAGTTCCTTCTGGTAGCGCACCCGCTCACTGACATCATTAATCACGCTGACGAAATGGGTGGTGACAGCGCCCTGCGCATCTTTTACCGGCGAGATGTGTAACTCATTCCAGAACTGAGTTCCATCTTTACGGTAGTTACGCAACAAGGCAGTTCCTGCCCGCTTTTCGCGCAGTGCGGTACGAATTTCTTCCAGATCGGGTTGCTGCAAATCATCACGAACCAGAAAACGTCCTTCGCGGCCGATCACTTCGTCCGCGCTGTAACCGGTGATTTTTTCAAACGCAGGATTCACATACACAATCGAATGATCGGTCGCATCGCTGCGGGTAATCATGATGCCATTGCTGCTGGACACCAGTGCCTGCTCGCGCAGCAACAGCGCTTGCTCCACTTCGCGCAACTGGCGTTGCGCATGACTCAGCGCCCGGCGTATTGCCACCAGATGGGTAACGGTTCCGTTGTGTGTCAGCACACTGACGGTTTGCTGCTCCCAGAAATGTCTGCCGTCAGCGCGTTTGCTGAGAATCTCGCCTTCCCAGCATTCGCCCTCCTTCAGAGCCAGTAGCTGACCGCGCAGGCGGTTATCAAAGCCATCGCCGGAACGCCATAACACTTGCTGACCACGCTGATCCTCCGGACAGTAACCACTGCTGACCGCGTATGCCTGATTGGCGTAAATCAATTCACCGGCAGCATTCAGAATCAGCACTGCAAAGGGGCTCTGTGCTGTCATTGCGCTGAATAACGCGATATCTTCATCCGCTTTTGCACCTGCCATCAGACCGGCCGCTACCGGCAGCATGCCACGCAGCCAGCCCTCCAGCGTTGCATGCATCAGCGGATGGGCGCGTAAGTGCAGCAGCAAACTGAATCCGTCATCACCCTTGTACTGCACTGTCAGCGGCGGCGTGCTTCCATCACCGGCGCTCACCGAACCGACTTCATCCGCACCGGTCAGATCCTGCCAGCAGATTCTGGCCTCCTGTACACCCGGCATCGCAACGATCAGTTGCAACAAATGGCTGGCCACCGTCTGTCGGCCTGTATCTTCCGCATTCAGTTGCAAAAACTGCCCGAGCTGTGCCACCCAGACACTGACGGGATGCTCGCGGATATCGCTGCCTTGCGGTTGGTTTGGTTCCATGCGCTGGTAGTCTCCCTCCGGCTGCGCCGGTTATTTTTCTGATCAATGGATTGTTATACGCCCGTTTTTGACCGGATATACAGCATTTCCGTGTGAACTTAACATTTTCATCATGCGGAGCGTCAGAATTTATACCTTCTGACCACATCCGTGGCAACCAGTTCAGAGGATGCAGCGCAGCAGATACGACAGGCTGTGCGGCAGTGCAGCGTAAAAGCAGGTCACGCATACCCCGGAAGCGCTGAAACACGCTGTTTCTGGGGTAAAATCAAGGGTTTCACGAACATTAACTCAGCCCCGGATGGGGCGTATCAGGCAGATCAAACGATGCTCACATTTCAACAAATTATCCTCAAGTTACAAGAATACTGGGACAAGCAAGGCTGCGCCCTGTTGCAACCGTACGATATGGAAGTGGGCGCAGGGACATCGCACACCGGCACCTTCCTGCGTGCCATTGGCCCTGAACCATGGCGTGCAGCCTATGTGCAACCTTCCCGCCGTCCGAAAGACGGCCGTTACGGTGAAAACCCGAACCGTCTGCAGCACTATTACCAGTATCAGGTTGTGCTGAAACCGGCACCGGCCAATATTCTGGACTTGTATCTGGGCTCGCTGGAAGCGCTGGGTCTGGATCTGAAACAAAACGATATCCGCTTCGTGGAAGACGACTGGGAAAACCCGACACTGGGCGCATGGGGTCTGGGCTGGGAAGTCTGGCTGAATGGTATGGAAGTCACGCAATTCACTTACTTCCAGCAAGTCGGCGGCCTCGATTGCAAACCGATTCTGGGCGAAATTACCTATGGTCTGGAACGTCTGGCGATGTATCTGCAAGGTGTGGAAAACGTCTACGACCTGATCTGGACTGAACGCGAAGAGAATGGCCAGACTGTGCGCCTGCGTTACGGTGACGTATTCCATCAGAACGAAGTCGAACAATCGACCTTCAATTTCGAATATTCGAATACCGAATTCCTGTTCTCGCTGTTCACCAACTACGAAGCAGAAGCGAAGCGTCTGCTGGCTGTCACCGAAAAGTCGCTGGCACTGCCTGCCTACGAAATGATTCTGAAAGCAGCACACACCTTCAATATGCTGGATGCGCGCGGTGCGATTTCCGTCACCGAACGTGCTGCCTATATCGGCCGTATCCGTAACTTGTCACGCGCGGTTGCCGCTGCGTATTACGCATCACGCGAAGCGCTGGGTTTCCCGATGTGCGCGGAAAACGATCCGCACAAACCGGCGCCGGTCAGCACTGAGGCTTAAACCAGAATCAGTACTTGCACAGCAAGTCATCAGGATATGAATATGAATCAGACATTATTAGTTGAATTATTTACCGAAGAACTGCCGCCGAAAGCGCTGGCAAAACTGGGCGATGCGTTTTCTTCCGCAATGGTTGCCGGCCTGAAAGCACGCGATTTTCTGAACGATGATTTCAGCGCAGAAAGCTTTGCGTCGCCGCGCCGTCTGGCCGTCAGCATCAAAGGTGTACGCGCTGTATCGCCGGATAAAGCGATGCGTGAAAAAGTATTGCCGGTGACTGTGGCACTGGATAAAGAAGGCAATCCTTCCGCACCGCTGGCGAAAAAACTGGCTGCGATGGGCTTTCCGGATGTAACGCTGGCACAGCTGGAACGTGCAGTGGATGGCAAGGCAGAAGCCTTCTTCTACAGCTATACGGCACCGGGCTCTGCGCTGGCACCGGCATTGCAAACCACGCTGGAAGAAGCCGTCGCCAAACTGCCGATTCCGAAAGTGATGAGCTATCAGCGTCACGATGGGCAGACCGTGCATTTCGTGCGTCCGGTACACCGTCTGACTGCGCTGCTGGATGATCAGATTATTCCTTTGTCGCTGCTGGGTTTGCAGAGTGACCGTATCACCGAAGGTCACCGCTTCCTTGCGCCGGGTCAGATCAGCCTGAGCAACGCCTCCGTTTATGCTGATGCGCTGCGTGAACAGGGCAAAGTCATTGCGGGCTTCGCTGAACGTAAAGAACGCATCCGCAGCGCATTGCTGGAAAAAGCTGGTGACGATCTGGTACTGATGCCGGAATCGCTGCTGGATGAAGTCAGCGCGCTGGTCGAATGGCCGGTGGTGTATGCCTGCGAATTTGAACAGGAATTCCTGTCCGTACCGCAGGAATGCCTGATTCTGACCATGCAGACCAACCAGAAATATTTTGCCCTGACCGACAGCAACGGCAAACTGCGTTCCCGCTTCCTGATTGTGTCGAATCTGGAAACCAGTACGCCGGAACACATCATTGGCGGTAACGAACGCGTTGTGCGTCCGCGCTTGTCCGATGCGAAGTTCTTCTTTGAACAGGATAAAAAGAAAACTCTGGAATCCCGCCTGCCGCAACTGGCCAGCGTGGTGTATCACAACAAACTGGGTACACAGGCAGAACGTACTGAACGTGTGCGCCAGCTGGCAGGCAAAATTGCCGCCAGCCTGAACGCCGATGTGGCACTGGCCGAGCGGGCAGCATTGCTGGCAAAAACCGATCTGCTGACCGATATGGTCGGCGAATTCCCGGAACTGCAAGGCATCATGGGTGCTTACTATGCGCGCCATGACGGTGAGCATGAAGAAGTGGCTGCGGCTGCGGCGGAACATTATCAGCCGCGCTTTGCCGGTGATGCACTGCCTGCAACCACCACTGGTACCATCGTCGCGCTGGCAGACAAACTGGAAACCCTGGTCGGTATCTGGGGCATTGGCCTGCAACCAACCGGCGATCGCGATCCGTTCGCGCTGCGCCGTCATGCGCTGGGCATCCTGCGTATGCTGCTGGAAAAACGTTTGCCATTGTCCCTGAATACGCTGCTGGATCAGACCGTTGCACTGTTTGCCGGTAATGCGCAGTTCACTGACAGCCGCACCGATATCCTGAACTTCCTGTACGACCGTCTGCGCGGTCAGCTGCGCGAACGCGGTTTTGCGCAGAATGAAGTCGAAGCGGTTGTTGCGCAGACGCCGGATCAACTGGCGGATCTGAATGAACGTCTGGAAGCGGTGAAAGTGTTTGCCGGATTGCCGGAAGCCGAAGCACTGGCTGCTGCGAACAAACGGATCACCAATATCCTGAAAAAATCGGATATCACACCGGGCGACGTCAACACCGCATTACTGACGGAAGCTGCGGAAATCGCGCTGGCACAGGCGGTTGAGCGTATTCGTCCGGAGGTCGATGCTGCGTTTACCGGTTCTGATTTCACACAGGCGCTGAAAGCCATGGCCGCGATTCGTCCGGAAGTCGATCAGTTCTTTGCGGACGTGATGGTGAATGCAGAAGATCCTGCGCTGCGTCTGAACCGTCTGTCCCTGCTGGCCAGCCTGCACCGCATGCTGAATCAGGTAGCAGACATTTCTAAACTGGCGGCCTGATGCAAACGTCCGGGAGAGCACCGATGAAACTGATTATTTTAGATCGCGATGGTGTCATCAATCATGATTCCGACGCCTTCATTAAATCACCGGAAGAATGGGTGCCGGTTCCCGGATCGCTGCAGGCAATCGCCCGTCTGAATCAGGCGGGCTACACCGTGGTGGTGGCAACCAATCAGTCCGGCGTTGGCCGCCGTTTGTTTGATATGACGACGCTGAATGCGATCCATCAGAAGATGCATCAGCTGGCGCAACAAGCCGGTGCCACCATCGATGCGGTGTTTTATTGTCCGCATATGGCGGACGATAACTGCGATTGCCGCAAACCACGTGCAGGTATGTTTCATGAAATCGCCCGCCGCTATGACACCAGCCTGAAAGGCGTACCTACCGTCGGCGATTCGCTGCGGGATTTACAAGCTGGCTTTGTTGCCGGTTGCCGCCCGTATCTGGTGCAAACCGGAAAAGGCAAAAAAACACTGG
The DNA here is from genome assembly GCF_014652435.1 of Cognatundibacterium squillarum. Taxonomy (GTDB): domain Bacteria; phylum Pseudomonadota; class Gammaproteobacteria; order Burkholderiales; family Burkholderiaceae_D; genus Undibacterium; species Undibacterium squillarum. Next base: position 228,543 of record NZ_BMYU01000006.1, on the reverse strand, counting down.
AAAAAGGAGGCCTGCCACCAGGCACCGGTGTTTTTGCAGATCTTGCCAGCGTCGTTGACCATTTGCTCGAACAAAATAACAGCCTGTCCGGTGAGTAATTCACCGGCCTGTATGGGGACTTTATGTATCGTATTTTTTTATTTATCCGCTCACTGATTTTCTTACTGGTCATGATCACTGCCACCGTGATCTGGGCACCGGTCAGCATGTGCTTTGCGTTTCTGCCGTATGTGCAGCGCTACAAAGTGACATCGATGTGGAACCGCTTCATCATCTTTGCTGCCCGCATTATCTGCGGCATTGAGTACGAAGTTCGTGGCAGAGAAAACTTCCCTGACAGCCCCGCAATTCTGCTGGCAAAACATCAGTCCGCATGGGAAACCATTTTCCTGATGACCATGACACCGCGCCCGCTGGTGTTTGTATTTAAAAAAGAAATCCTGTATCTGCCGTTTTTCGGCTGGGCAATTGCGCTGCTGCGTATGATTCCGATTGACCGCAGCAAAGGCAAAGATGCGTTCAACCATGTGGTACGCCACGGCACACGCCGTCTGGCAGATGGTCAGTGGATTGTGATGTTTCCGGAAGGCACACGGATACCGGTCGGCAAAAAAGGTACGTATAAAATGGGCGGAACCCGCCTTGCCGTTGCGACAAAATCACCGGTGATTCCGGTTGCACTGAACTCCGGTGAGTTCTGGCCGAAAAACAGTTTCATCAAGCGTCCGGGCAAAGTCATCGTCTCGGTTGGCAAACCGATTTCCAGCGAAGGCAAAGATGCCGGCGAACTGATGCAGGAAGTGGAAAGCTGGATTGAAGGCGAAATGCGTGTGATTGCACCACACTCCTATCAGGATAAAGCGGCAGCCTGATAATTCGCCGCACACCGGTTCGCCAGCACGCGAACCGGTCACTTTCCGGTGCAGCGCTGCCTGCGCTGCACATCCGCAAAAAATCCTGTAAAGTTGGCGTTTGTCTGCATAACACCAACAGCCTTCATGCCCGTTTCCCAGGTTTTTGACCGCGCGCTACAACTCGCCCTGCAGCTGGATTTATTCAGCGATCTGGTGACAGCACCGCGCACTCCGGTCAGGGAACCGCTTGCCACGCAACCACCACCGCAACAACCACTTCCGCCAGTTGCACCGACAGCCACAACACCCCGCACGACAGAACCGGAAACACCTCCGCCGTCGCTGCGTACCCGTCAGCTGCGCTGCGGTGACCAGCTGATTGCCTACACATTAACCCGCAGCAGCCGTCGTTCTATCGGACTGGCCATCCGGGATGCGCAATTACACATTACCGCGCCGCGCCGGGTAACGATTGCAGCAGTGGAAGAAGCCATCATCGCCAAACAGCGCTGGATTCTGAATAAGATTACCGAACAGAAAAACCGGCCGGCACGTCAGCGTGAAACGCAGCAGTGGAATGATGGTGCGTTGCTGCCGTTCATGGGGACTTCCCTGCAATTGCGCTTTGTGCCGGAATGCAAGCGCGTCGCGCTGACCGACGCCCGCTGGCTGGATCTGCCGGCTTCCGCACAGCTGGATGAAGCAAAAAGCCGTCTGCTGATCGAAGGCTGGCTGCGCAAACAAGCCTTACAGGTTTTCGAACAAAAGATTCGTGCAGCTGCATCACGGCTGGGCGTCAGCATCAGCAGCCTGCATTTATCTTCTGCCCGCACGCGCTGGGGTTCGTGCACAAGCAAAGGCGAAATCAGGCTGAACTGGCGACTGATATTTTTGCCGGAAAGCATGATCGACTATGTGGTGGCGCACGAACTGGCGCATCGCCGCGAAATGAACCACAGCCCGCGCTTCTGGGCGCAGGTGGAATTGATTTATCCGGCGTACCGCGAGGTACGCAAACAATTACAGCAATACCCGATTTCATCCCTGCCTTTGTAAAGGCAGCTTTGTTTAATTTGCCGGTCTGTTTGCAGTCCGGCGCATGATCTGACAGGAAAAAAGATGCGTATTCTTCATACCATGCTGCGCGTTGGCAACTTACAGCGCTCTATCGATTTTTATACCGGCGTACTGGGCATGAGCCTGCTGCGCACTTCGGATAACCCGGAATACAAATACACACTGGCATTCCTCGGCTACGGACGTAATCCGGAACATGCAGAACTGGAGCTGACCTATAACTACGGCGTGGAAAGCTATGATCTGGGCACCGCGTACGGCCATATCGCGATTGCCGTACCGGATGCCTACGCAGCCTGCGAGGCGGTGAAAGCCAAAGGCGGCAACGTGACCCGTGAAGCCGGTCCGGTCAAAGGCGGCACTACCGTCATCGCCTTCGTGCAGGACCCGGATGGTTACAAAATTGAACTGATTCAGCGCAGCAGCGAAGTCACGCTCTGATCCCCGCAACGACGCTGACAACACAAACGGGCTGCTTGATGCAGCCCGTTTTGCTTTCAACGAATAAAGTCGGATGACAACAGTAATGTGCAATATTCGTCATTTCGCTTTTCCGGACGACCAGACTTTCTGCCGACGACCGCCGGATCGCTATGCAGAACACCGCATTTGAGGCATTTTGAGGGGCGCAGCGGCATCCCGAATCAGTTCTGAGTTGCCGCCTGCAATTTCTGTCGCAGAAAATAAAAAAGCACCGTTTCCTGCAACAGAAACCGTGCTTTTTTGTTTTCTGAGTCTGAGCAGATCAGATCAGCGCATATCCGGCGTTGATGCTAATGTGAAGAATGGCTTTCAGCCGAAAGCCGGGAATTGTCTGCAGAATATGCCGGATAGGGCGACGCCTCTGTTTTCGTCACCTGACGCATCGCCTGCACAAGAAACCAGATACTCAATCCAAATAACAGCACTAATCCTGCCAGAAAACCCAACCAGACCATCACACTATTCCTGAAAGCAACAATGCTTTATAGCAATCCGGCACAGGAATCGTCAATCGCCTTGCGGCAAATCAAAGCAAATTTGGTCGAAGTGTCGTTATTTCACCGGATCTGCCGCAAAAACCAGCAGCAGACCAGTGTTTACTTTGTCAGTTCAGACGTGGCCGTGACGACGGAAATAATCAATCAGACCACGTGTGGACTGATCCAGCTGCGCATCTGCTTCCGACTGCCCCATGATCGCAGGCAGTAAGCGGCTGGCCAGCTGCTTACCCAGTTCCACGCCCCACTGATCAAAGGAGTTCAGCCCCCAGATCACGCCCTGCACAAACACTTTGTGCTCATACAGCGCAATCAGCATACCCAGCTGGAACGGATCCAGCGCAGGCAACAGAATTGTGGTCGATGGCTGATTACCGGCAAACACTTTGTGCGGCAACAAACGGGCAATCTGTTCTGCACTCATACCGGACTGCTGCAACTCTTCGCGGGCCTGTTGCTCGGTTTTGCCGAACGCCAGCGCTGCACTTTGCGCCAGACAATTCGACAGCAATGGTGCCTGATGTCCGGGCAAAGGATGATCACTGGAAGCCGCCACCAGGAAATCGCACGGAATCAGCCAGCCGCCCTGATGCAGTAACTGGAAGAACGCGTGCTGACCATTAACCCCGATTTCTCCCCAGACAATCGGATTCGCCGGGCAAGCCAGCGCTTCACCATCGCGGCCCACGGTTTTACCGTTCGATTCCATTTCCAGCTGTTGCAGAAAGGCCGGTAAATGCCGGATCGATTCGTTGTACGGCAGGATCGCGGTGGTTTCCGCACCGAGGAAATTGGTATTCCAGATCGAAATCAGTGCCATCAGCACCGGCAGATTCTGCTCCAGCGGCGAATCGCGGAAATGCTGGTCCATCGCCTGCGCACCCTGCAGCATGCGTTCAAACCCGTTCATGCCAATCGACAATGCCACCGACAAACCAACTGCCGACCACAGCGAATAACGGCCACCGACCCAGTCCCACATTTGCAGAACGTTTTCGGGTGGAATACCAAACTCAGCCGCTTTGGCGGTATTGGCAGATACCGCGATAAAGTGTTTCGCAATCGCCCACTCTTCCATCGCCGCCGCCATCAGCCAGGTACGCGCTGTCTGCGCATTGATACTGGTTTCCTGTGTCGTAAACGTTTTGGAAGCGACGATGAATAAAGTCGTGCGCGGGTCCAGCTTTTCCAGCAGTGGCGATAAATGCGCACTGTCCAGATTAGAAACGTAATAAAAATTAATATGCGGATGCGCGAATGCCGATAAAGCGCGGGTCGCCATTTTCGGGCCGAGATCAGAACCGCCAATCCCGATATTCACCACGTTCTGAATCGCATCACCTTTAAAGCCGCGCCACAAGCCGCTGCGCACGCGCTCCACGATGTCCCGCATCTGGCGGCGAACTGCGCGTACCTGCGGCATCACATCATGTTCATTACACGGAAACGGTGTCGCATCCATATGGCGCAAAGCCGTGTGTAATACCGCGCGGTCTTCGCTGACATTGATTTTTTCACCGGCAAACATACGGTCACGCCAGGCTTCCACATCGGCCGCGCGCGCCAGATCAATCAGACTGACCATACAACCGCGATCAACGCGTTGTTTCGAATAGTCAATCAGCAAGCCATCCAGTTCAGCTGAAAAATGGCTGAAACGCTGAGTGTCTTCAGCGAATAACTGGCGTAAATGGACATGCTGCAAACGGTCACGATGTTGCAGCAAAGCTTTCCATGCATTCGTTTTAGTGATATTCATTGTGCTCAGGATTTCGGTGTTTTTTGCGACCACAAATTGGCCAGTGCAACGTAGATTTCGAGGGAAATGGTTTCCGGTCTTGCCTGCGGCTCTGCGCCCGCCCGCAGTAATTCTTCTTCGGTGAACATGCCGCTCAGGCAGTTGCGAATCACTTTACGACGCTGCGTAAAGGCTTTGGTCACAACCTCTTCCAGTGCCGCACCGTCGCATGCCGGTACATCTTTACGCGGAATCATACGCACGATCGCAGAGTCTACTTTCGGCGGCGGATCAAAGGCTTCCGGTGGCACCACAAACAGCAATTCCATGTGATAACGCCATTGCAGCATCACGGATAAACGGCCATACACTTTCGAACCCGGCTCGGCCACCATGCGCTCGACCACTTCTTTCTGCAGCATAAAATGCTGATCCAGTACGTGCTCAGAAATCGTCGCAAGGTGAAACAGCAAAGGACTGGAAATGTTGTACGGCAGATTACCGACAACGCGCAGTTTTTTTCCTTCCGGCACCGGAATCGACAAAAAATCGAATTTCAGTGCATCGCCTTCATGGACTGTCAGACGCTCCGCCGGATACGATTTTTTCAGGCGCGCGACCAGATCGCGGTCCAGCTCCACCACATGCATATGCGGCATCGCCTGCAATAACAAATTCGTCATTGCCGCCAGACCCGGTCCGATTTCCACCATCACATCATCTTTGCCGGGACCAATGCCACGGATAATCTGATGCAGTACGCCATCGTCGGTCAGAAAGTTTTGGCCAAAGCGTTTTCTTGCAATATGTTTCATGAAAATTCCATTATTTTTTGATCATGGACGCGGCAACCCGCATCGCGACCTGCATGCTGCCGGCATCTGCCAGACCGGTACCCTGCGCAGCCACATCCAGTGCCGTACCGTGATCGACCGACGTCCGTATCACAGGCAAGCCCAGCGTGACATTCACACCCTGCCCCAGACTGGCATGTTTCAGCACGGTTAAACCCTGATCGTGATACATCGTCAGTACCGCATCGGCCTGTGCCAGATATTTATGCTGGAACAGAGTATCAGCCGGATACGGGCCGTGTACATCGATACCGGCCGCTTTCGCTTTTGCCAGCGCCGGAATGATCACATCCAGTTCTTCGCGTCCCAGATAACCGTTTTCACCGGCATGCGGGTTCAGTCCGCAGACCAGAATTTTCGGTGCAGAGATACCCCATTTGGTTCGCAAATCCGCATCGGTGATGCGCAATACTTCCATCAGCAATGTTTCGGTAATCGCGTCCGGTACAGCACGCAATGGCAGATGCGTGGTTGCCAGCGCAACCCGCAACGGATACGGCAAATGCGCATTGGCTTCACAAGCCAGCATCATTACGACGCGATCGGTATGCGTTTTTTCAGCCAGATATTCGGTGTGACCGGAAAACGGCACACCGGCATCATTGATCACAGACTTTTGTACCGGTGCAGTCACCATCGCATCGCACCAGCCATCACGTATTGCTTCCAGTGCGATATCCAGCGTCTGAACAACACTGCGCCCGTTACGTGGATCCGGAATACCGGGCCGCACATGCGCCTTCAACGGACAATCCAGTACCGTAATCCGGTCCGGCAAACCAGCCGGCAAACCGGTATGACGAACTGCCGCCATATTCGTCGCCTGCAGACGGATGTCGGGATCAAGTTCTGACGCAATCATCGCCAGAAAAGCGGCGTCACCAATAAGAACGGGCCGGACCTCATGGCGCAGCGACCAGGCTGCACGCAGAGAAATTTCCGGCCCGATACCTGCCGGCTCTCCTGTGGTGACAGCGAGAACCGGCAATCCGGATTCAGACATTATTTTTCTTCCGTACGGTATTCAACATAAGTTTTGTCACGCAGTTCGCGCAACCATTCCTGCAGCGCTTCATCGAATTTACGTTCACGCAAAGCCTGACGTGCCGCGGCGCGTTTGCGGTCTTTTGACTGCTCATCGGATTTACGCTCCAGCACCTGAATCAGATGATAGCCAAACTGGGTTTGTACCGGCTCACTGATTTCATTGACCTTGAGCTTGTTCATCGCTTGCTCAAATTCCGGCACCAGTGCATCACCCGGGAAAATCCAGCCCAGTTCACCGCCTTTGGCTGCCGAACTATCGACAGAATTGGCTTTCGCCGCATCTTCAAAGGAAATTTGTCCTGCTTCAATTTTCTTTTTCAGATCTGCCAGTTTCTGACGCACTTCCGCATCCGGCACGATCTGCGTTGGTTTGATCAGGATATGACGCACGCGTGATTGCTGTACCAGATCGCTGCCTGCTTTACCGTCATTGGTGCGCTTACCATTCAGTTTCAGAATATGGAAACCATTCGGGCTGCGGATAATTGCCGATGCCTGTCCAGGCTGCAATTTCGCGACGGCATCCAGAAACAGTGGCGGAATTTTGTCCTGTTCACGCCAGCCGATATCGCCGCCTTTCAGTGCTTCTGCGCTGTCAGAGTAAGTAACAGCCAGACGACCGAAATCTTCGCCAGCCTGCAGTTTGGCTGCGACTTCTTCGGCGCGTGCACGTTTCGCTGAAATCTGTTCAGCAGTTGCGTTTTCCGGCAAACGAACCAGAATATGCGCCAGATTCAGTTCCTGCTTCGCTGCTTTACCGGCGCTTTCCTGTGCGAGATAGTTGTCGACTTCGCTTTCAGAAATAAACAGTTTGCTTTCAACTTCACGGTCGCGAATCCGCTGCATCATGATTTCATCGCGGATTTCTTCACGGAATTTTGCGTACGGCGTACCTTCACGCTCAATCTGATTACGCATTTCCTGCAACGACATTTTGTTTTGCTCAGCCATTTTGACCAGCGTACGGTCCAGCGTCAGATCATCGACACGCATACCGTTTTCTTTGGCCAGCTGAATTTGCGCGCGGTCCAGAATCATACGTTCGACCAGCTGTTTCTCGAGTTCAGCACGATTCGGCGCCTGTGTTCCCTGTGCCTTCAGACGTTTTTCCAGCGCACTGATCTGTTCGTTCAGTTCCTGACGTGTGATCACTTCATCATTGACGACCACAACAATACTGTTCACCAGCTTTGGTTTGCTGGCCGGTGCGGATACCGAGGTTGCCTGCTTCAGTTGAGCGATGGCGGGAGATTGCGCGAACAAACCGGCTGATACAGCGATCAGGGTAAACAAAGTGCGTTGTTTCATGAAGAAAAATTGTCGCATAAATAATAGTTGATTGAAGCAACCCGGGCAAAACGCCCTCTTAAAGCACAAAGCCTGCAATATACACGCTGGCAGGAAATTCATAAACCGGAAACCGCGCCGGCACAGCACCCGGTTCCCTCAGTACTGCAACACGGGTCATCCCTGTACGGACATGAATCCGGTTTTGCATTCGACTGTTTGCGTCAGCAGAATAGTATCCGTTAATTAACGCTCAGAGACTGACTGGTAACCGGCAATATTCCGTTTCAGCGCTTCCAGCGGGTTTCCACCGACGCCAAGACGTGCCAGACCGGTCAATTCCAGCTGCAGTGAAAAGCCAGTATTGCTGGTTGTAGTGCTGGTGGCAAAACGCTGCGCGACAAAACGCAGCGACCAGCAGTCTGCTTTATATTCAAGGCCAGCTATCCCGTCGACGACACGCTTATCCATCAGCGAGTAATTAACCCGGCCCACACCGTACAAACGATCTGCCAGCGGCCACTGACCGGAAATATCGACTTGCTCCAGCGAGTCACGCTGGAAGCGGTAACCGAGATTCAGCACCTTCTTCGCTTCCGGCTGCCATTGCACCGAATAGCTGGTCTGAATCGCACGGCGGTTACTCTGACTCAACTGAAATGCCAGATCGCCGCTCAGCGTGGATGACCAGCGACCGGTTGCGGCCAGCAACAAATCTGAGCGGCTCGGGCTAGGTGCATTGTCCAGCGTCACGCGCTGATGATTGAAGTAAAAACGTTGCCCGACTGCCAGTTTCAGACGCTCAGAACCATCGTTTTCCAGATAGCGAGACACCAGCGCAGTCGTCACCTGATTCGCGTCACCGATACGATCCTGACCGACAAAGCGGTTTTCCGTGAAAATCTGTGCGAAGTTAAAGTCGGCAGGCGCGCTGTCAAAATTCGGCAAACGACTCTGATCACGATACGGAATATTCACGTAGTACAAACGCGGTTCCAGCGTTTGCGTGAAATCACGGCCGAACAAACGGGTATCGCGCTCAAAAACCAGCCCGCTGTCGAGGGAAAATATCGGTACCACGCGATGTGCATCCGCATCCTGTTTGGCGGAAGGATTCACCAGATGGTAATTGGTGGCATGCACACTGACCTGAGGTTTAATGAAATAACCTGAACGCACAAACGGCAGCGACAGATTCGCCGCTACCACAGCACGGTCACCTCGCACCAGATCCGGATGCCAGAAACGGGTCAGCATCGTATCGACGCTCATATCAAACCCGCCGACATCCAGTTGCTCTGCATGCAGTTGCAGTTGCGGCAAGCGGTCATACGGACGTGTAATCGGTGCATTCACATCCTGCAGCACCTGATAGCCACTGGCCTGAAACGAAGCATTCCAGAATGAACCGCCGTAGCTCAGTTGCAGATCACGCGGCAATAAGCGGACGGAGGTCTTGGTAATCGAATTCGAAAAATCGGTCGGATAATTATCATCAGAAGCCATGTTCAGGTTCCACGATAATTTCAGATCCGGCATCAGGTACTGCTCATGCAGCGATGTCAGCGCATAGCGGTTAGTGCTGGTCTGACGATCGCCGACGATACCCTCCAGCGTGGATTCACCACGGTACTGCTCGCCCAGATAGCGCGCTTCCGCACCCAGTTGCAAACCGCGACGGCTGATAATTTTCGGATACAGTGTCACGTCGCGGTTAGGCGCGATATTCCAGTAATACGGCAAGCCAAATTCAACACCGCCCTTCGATGTCGCGCCGGTTACCGGTGGCAGAAACCCGGAGTGACGTGCGCTGGACAGCGGAAAGGTAATCGAAGGCGCCACCAGAATCGGCGTATCTTTGAAGTACAACACAGAACGGCTGGCTGTCCCCGTATCCAGCCCGGTATCCAGCTGCAGTGTCTCGGTTTTCAGATACCAGTCGGGACTCACGCCCTGACAGGTACTGTAAGTTCCCTGATGCACCACCGAACGTTCTTCATCCAGAAAATCGATGCGTTTCGCCTGCCCCTGCGCATGATTCCGTATCAGGCGATACACAGGATTTTCGACAAAACCGGTACGGCGCTCCAGTTGTACGCGCACACGGTCGCCGTCATAGCAATCGCCATTGCGCGTCAGACTGACCTGCCCTTCTGCTTCCGCTTCATCTTCGAGAAAGCGGTAGGTTGCCTTGTCGGCTTTCAGGCGCAGATCACCGCGCGTCATTTCGACTTCTTTTTCGAAATGCACGAAACGGTCTGTGCGCCCCCAGACTTTTAAGGCGGTCACTTCCAGTGGCGGTTCCGGCTTGACAGGATTCGCAGCTGAACTGCGGCGCTGCGCAATATCCTCGGCAAAAGTCGCTGGTGCGGGAGTTGCCTGCTTAGCCTGCTCCTGACTCTGAGCATGGGCCAGCGCAGCCGGTAACAGGACCGACGCGATAATCGCCGGAACAGTAGGAAACCAGAGCGGCGAGTGCGATAATAGAGGTTTGCTGCGCATGTAAATTGACGATCCTGACATTTCTGCAAGCAATCCGGTCTTGTTGCCTGATTGCTGACTGACGGAAAATGAGCCGCTTATTATAGGTGAAATGTCAGCGAAACCATCTGAACTTGCATCATAAACAGTTTTCTTTGCAATATTACTCATGACTTCCCCAACTTCCCCTCAGGCGACTGCGCCGGATGCGGCTGCACGCCGCAATGAATTGCAATTATGGCTGAGCAGCCTGCAAGGTTACGATCTGTTACCGGATACCCTGCAAAGTGCCTCTTCGGATGCCAGTTTCCGCCGCTTTTACCGCGTGCAGACCAGCACGGGCGGCAGCCTGATCGCTGTGGATGCACCACCGGCAACGGAAAATTCTGCCGGCTACGTCAAAGTTGCCGCCTTATTCAAAAGCATGAACCTGACAGTGCCGGACGTGCTGGCCAGCGATCTGGAACAGGGTTTTCTGCTGGTCACCGATCTCGGTCAGTACACCTACGCACAAATTCTGAATCCGGATACCGCACATAAACTGTATCTGGATGCGCTGTCCTCACTGGTACTGATGCAGACCCAAAGCCAGCCGGATGTGCTGCCGGAATATGACCGCGCCTTCCTGTCACGCGAACTGGGAATTTTTACCGAGTGGTACATCGGCCGCCATCTGGGCAAAACGCTGGATGAAAGACAGCAAGCCACGATGAACAAAGTATTCGACCAGATTCTGGCCAGCGCCCTCGCGCAGCCACAAGTGTTCGTACACCGTGACTACCATTCGCGCAATCTGATGTGGATGGACAAAGGCAATCCCGGCATCGTCGATTTCCAGGATGCGGTCTATGGCCCGATCACCTATGACGCAGTTTCGCTGCTGCGTGACGCCTACATTCAGTGGGACGAAGAACTGGTGCTGGACTGGGCGATTCGTTACTGGGAAATGGCGCGCAAAGCCGGTCTGCCATTGTCGAACGATGTGGATGCGTTCTACCGCGATTTCGAATGGATGGGCTTGCAGCGCCATCTGAAAATTCTGGGCATTTTCACCCGCCTCGCCCACCGCGATGGCAAAACCCAGTATCTGGATGATATTCCTACCGTGATGGATTACATCCGCCGTACTACCAATCGCTATAAAGAGCTGGTACCACTGTGGCGTCTGATCGAAGAACTGGAAGGCAGTGCCACCCAGGTCGGTTACACCTTCTGAGGCCGCGATGAAAGCCATGTTACTTGCCGCCGGACGCGGCGAACGCATGCGTCCGCTGACCGACAGCACGCCCAAGCCTTTGCTGAAAGTGCGCGGTCGCCCGCTGATCGTCTGGCATATTCTGAATCTGGTCAAAGCCGGTATTACCGACATCGTCATCAACCACGCTTACCTCGGTCAGCAGATTGAAGATGCACTCGGCGACGGCAGTCAGTTCGGTGCCAGCATCAGCTACTCACGCGAAGCGGAAGCACTGGAAACCGCGGGTGGTATCGCCACCGCGCTGCCTTTGCTCGGTGACGAACCGTTTGTGGTGGTGTCTGCCGATATTTATATTCCGCATTTCGATTTCCGCGAGTGTCTGAATACGCTGGAAGATGAAGATCCGTGGGGCAATCCGCTGCCGGAAGAAGAACGCGATCTGGCCTGGCTGTACATGGTCAAAAATCCGGACTTCCATCCGCAGGGCGACTTTGCGCTGAGCCTGATGGGCCTCAGCAATGAAGGCGAACCACGTTACACCTTTGCGAATATCGGCGTGTACCGTCCGGAAATGTTCCGTCAGATTCCTGCCGGCAGCTACGCGAAACTCGGCCCGCTGCTGCGTGAACTGATTGATCAGGGGCGCATCGGCGGCGAGCTGTATCGCGGCGACTGGCATAATGTCGGCACACCGGAACAGCTGGCGCAACTGAATCAGCCATTCCGTCCGGCAGTCTGAAACTTGTCTGCGGGCAAAGCAGAAACCGGCAGCGCGTGGCATGATGCGCGCACCGAAGATGATGGAATTTCAGCATGACAGCGATACTGAATGATGCAGACATTGCAATTGCAGGTGCCGGACCGGCTGGTCAGGCACTCGCTTCCTTACTGATACGCGGCGGCTTTCCGGCAGCGCGGATTGCGGTATTCGATGCGAAAACCGCTGAACAATCGCAGCAGGACGTGCGTACGATTGCGCTGTCTGCCGGCAGTCGTCAGATTCTGGAACAAGCGGGTGGCTGGCCGGTGCGAGCGACTGCAATCCATGAAATTCATGTATCGCGGCGCGGGCATTTCGGCCGTACCCTGATCCGGCATGAGGATTACCAGTTACCGGCGCTTGGTTACGTCGCCCGTTACGGCGACATCATCCGTCCGCTGGAGCAGGCTTTGCAGCCAAGCGATGTACAGTTTTTGCGTCCGGTAAAAATCACCGGCTTGCAGGAACAGCATGATCATGTGCAGATTCAGACCGTCAGCGCCGATGGCCGTACACATCAGTACGCCGCCGGTATGGTGATACAGGCAGAAGGCGGTACGTTCACCGATCAGGAAGCGCGTGGTCAGCGCCGCGATTACGGCCAGACTGCCGTGATTGCCCATGTCTGTTTCAGTGGCAGCATTGCCCACCGTGCGTTTGAACGGTTTACCGATCAGGGCCCGCTGGCACTCTTGCCGGAAGACGATGGTTACGCGCTGGTCTGGTGTGTGCGCCCTGAACTGGCGGAACAATTAATGCAACTGGATGACGCCGCATTCTGCGCCGCCCTGCAGCAAGCGTTCGGACAACGTCTGGGCAGCATCAGCAGTATCAGTACGCGCAATGCGTTTCCGCTGGGACTGAATGCTCAGCACAGCGCCAGCGCCCGTATTGTCAGCATCGGCAATGCCGCGCAAACCCTGCATCCGGTGGCCGGACAAGGTTTGAATCTGGGCTTGCGTGATGTGAGCGTACTGGCGCGCGCTATTCTGCAAAACGGTACGCAAACCGAAGCCGCAATTCAGGATTTCATGCGCCTGCGCGGCACTGACCGCCAGCTGACCATCGGCCTGACCGATACGCTGGCCAGAATTTTTGCCAGTTCGCCGGATGGCAGCCTGCGGCAATCGCTGCTGGGTGCCGGTCTGGCCTTACTGGATGTGTTGCCTCCCGCCAGACATGCGCTGGCAGGGCATATGATGTACGGCTGGCGCAACTGAGCGCCTTGCCGGAATTTTTTATAAAGGAAAATACGATGAAATTACGTCAACGTCGCCGCCTGATGAACTATGGCCGTCTGTACAACCACCAGCTGGCAACAGTCCTGGAAGCGGCTTACGCAGAATTCAAAGCTGAATTCCTGAAAGAAGGCGGCAATCTGGATTCCGCAGGTCCTGCATTCCAGAAACTGGGCCAGAGCTACCGCGCATTCCGCAAGTTCGTATTCCGCTTCGTGGTGGTTCGCTAATCACGACCATCCGCCGGCATACCCGCCAAGTCGCCGGCGAGCAGAATAAAGCACCGCAGACTGTCATGGTCTGCGGTGCTTTTCTTTTATGTCTGCTTAGAACTCATTTCATAAATATCCGCGAGATGCGTTTGTCTCATAGCGCGGGCTGGCAAGGCGGACAAGGCAGTGAATAGCGGTGCTATTCACAACGCGTCCAACGCTGTCCAGCGTGCGCTATGAGACAAACCCTCCGGGAACGGAGGTGCCGGGCGCATTGCTTTGTTGCGTCGCTTGCACAGGCACCAGCCTGTGCTGCGCAACGACGCCGCGCACTGCATCCCGGCACCTCGCGTTCGCACTCGTGGCTATTTATGAAATGAGTTCTCGTCACCTGCTTTGATGCCTGCGCTGATCCGTCCTGCAGCCGGCTGACAGCGCAAAACAGGCCAAAAATGCCTCAAATGCGGTGTTCTGCACAGCAGCTGCGCTGTCGTCGGCAGAAAATCCGGGCCTCCGTGATTGCCTGATGACGATCGCTGCACAATCGCCGGCTGATCATCACAAGGATTCAGCGGTATTCCTCGGTTATCGGCAAGCCGCTCGGTGGTTTGATTTCTTCCATACAAATCATGGAACGCAGCGACGCCACGCCCGGCACCTGCATCAGCGTATCGGTCAGAAACTGCGACAGGCTTTTCAGGTCTGCTGCGACGACTTTCAGGATGTAGTCAAAGTCGCCGGAAATCGTGTGGCATTCGATCACGTTTTCAAACGCTTTCAGCTTGCCCTCCACTTCCCGCACATTGCGGAACTGTTCACGGTCCAGCGACAGATTCACAAACGCCATCACGCCCAGCCCCACCGATTCCGGATTAATCTGCGCCACATAGGAACGGATCACCCCTTTTTCTTCCAGCGCCCGCACCCTGCGCAGAGTTTGCGGCGGCGATAAATGGATGCGCTCGGACAAGTGCAGATTACTGGTGCGGCCATCTTCCTGCAGGATGCGCAAAATACTCTGATCGTAGTGATCCACAAAACCTCCGGATTTTTGCTGCAAAACAGCATAATTTTGTCATCAGAATGAAATATGAAATTTTCAGACGAAATTTCATAAACCATGAAACCTTATTTCCTTATCTTGCCGAATAACATGGTATTTAGCAATCTAATTATTCTGTCCCGTGGCTACAATATTCTCCGGAACACGACAATCTCACTGCACTCCGCGCGAATGCAGGAGGCTTTTGCGAAATTGAAGATTTCATAAATCTCGCAACGGCTTCGGGACATGCCCGCACGACCGGGCTAAGTTCATTGGCTGTGTTCTCACTATCTATAACGATCAGGAGAACAATCATGGTTAGCTATATCGGCACCAGAGAATTACAAAAGCATTTACAACAAGCCAAACCGGAAACCGCGATTTCCCGTATGGCAGAAATGATCCGCGAAGATTACCTGCGCTGGTCACAATTCGACAAAACTCCGCGCGTTGCCAGCCATTCTGACGTTGGCGTGATTGAACTGATGCCGATTTCTGACGGCACCCATTACAGCTTCAAATACGTGAACGGCCATCCGAAAAACACCCACGCCGGTCTGCTGACCGTCACCGCGTTCGGTGTACTGGCCGATGTGGATACCGGTTATCCGCGTCTGTTGTCGGAACTGACCCTGACCACCGCACTGCGTACTGCCGCCACTTCGGCGCTGGCAGCACGCTATATGGCACGTCCGGATTCGCGCAGCATGGCGCTGATCGGCAATGGCGCACAGAGTGAATTTCAGGCGATTGCCTTCCACACGATGCTCGGTATCAACGAAATCCGTTTGTTTGACGTCGATCCGGCAGCCACTGAAAAACTGATCCGTAACCTGAGCAGCCGCTACCCGTCGCTGCGCCTGATCCGTGCTGCGTCCACCGCAGAAGCCGTGCGCGGTGCAGATATCGTGACCACGGTCACCGCAGACAAAACCAATGCCACCATCCTGACACCGGACATGATAGAACCCGGTATGCACATTAACGGCGTTGGCGGTGACTGTCCGGGCAAGACAGAATTGCATGCAGATATACTGCAGCAAGCCTTTGTCGTCGTAGAATACGAACCGCAGTCAAGAATTGAAGGTGAAGTGCAGCAAATGCCGGCAGATTTCCCGGTGACCGAATTCTGGCGCATCGTCAACGGCAGCGTCGCTGCCCGTCAGAGCGCCGCGCAGGTCACGGTATTTGATTCCGTCGGTTTTGCGCTGGAAGATTTTTCCGCGATGCGTTATCTGGAAAAATTTGTACTGCACCGCGACACCCCGATGCTGGACCTGATTCCCGAAATGATGGATCCAAAAGATCTGTTCGGCATGGGAATGGCTGATCTGAACATCAGCAACGAAAAAACAGGTATTGCACCCGCAGTACCGATACACGCCTGACACAGGCATTTGACTGAGCCTATTTATCAACAGAGAAGAATGAAAACCATTTCCCTTATCGGGGCGCCAACCGATGTCGGCGCCAGCGTCAAAGGCGCAAGTATGGGACCGGATGCACTGCGTGTTGCCGGTCTGGCCGAAGCACTGCAGGGTCTGAACCTGCAAGTCATCGACCGCGGCAATCTGCACGGCCCTGCCAATCCATGGCAGGAACCGGTCAATGGCCTGCGCCATCTGAAAGAAGCGATCGACTGGAATCAGGCTGTGTATGATGCCGTCGAAGCTGCGTTCAAAGACGGCCATTTCCCGATGATGCTGGGTGGTGATCACTGTCTGGCGATTGGCTCAATCAGCGCGGTGGCGGCACACTGCCGCCGTCAGGGTAAAAAACTGCGCGTGCTGTGGTTTGATGCGCATGCCGACAGCAATCTGGCCACCATCAGCCCGACCGGCAATATCCACGGTATGCCGGTGGCCTGCCTGATGGGTCACGGTCCGAAAGAACTGATTGATTACGCGGGTTTCACACCGGCGATCCAGCCATCCGACATCCGCCAGATCGGTATCCGCAGCGTCGATGAAGGTGAAAAGAAATTCATTCACGAACTGAATATTCAGGTCTACGACATGCGCTACATCGATGAATACGGTATGCGCAATGTGATGAGTTCTGCACTGGCAGGTCTGGATGCAAATACGCATCTGCATGTCAGCTTTGATATCGACTGCCTCGATCCTAGCATCGCACCGGGTGTGGGCACTGCCGTGATGGGTGGCCCGACTTACCGCGAAGCGCAACTGTGTATGGAAATGATCGCGGACACCGGCCTGCTCGGCTCGCTGGATGTGGTGGAACTGAATCCGGCACTGGATGTGCGCAACCAGTCTGCAACACTGGCGGTCGATCTGATCGAAAGCCTGTTCGGTAAATCGACACTGGTACGCAACTGATTCTGCCCTGCTTTTTGCTGTAAAACACAAACGCCGCGTTCTGCGGCGTTTTGTTTTAGGGGGTCGATGATTGCATTTTCGTTGAATACATTCTGGTTTGATGAATTCCGGTTGAGTGAATTTTCGTTTGATGTCACATCGTTTTACAGCGCTCTGATCTTTCTGCTCCCCGGATCCGTTCGCCCCGAATAACTGTATCTTGTGCAGAAATCGTCATCAGGCATTTTCAGAGCACCCCGCTCAGCCACTGTTTTCGAGGACGTCCGCAAAAATGGCCGTTTTTCTGTGCCGAACTCCGCATTTCAGGCCATTTTGCGCCATTTTTCCTGATTCCCGCCACGCTCTGGTCAGCCCGTAAAAAAACCGCCACAGAGGGCGGTTTTCTTTGCGCTGCGATACTGGCTGAAACCGCTTGCGCAGCTTCAGCATCAGCCGGATTACTCCACTGCTTTCACCATGTCTTCGATGACTTTTTTCGCGTCACCGAACACCATCATGGTTTTATCCATGTAGAACAATTCATTGTCCAGACCGGCGTAACCGGAGGCCATAGAACGTTTGTTCACGATCACGGTTTTCGCTTTGTATGCTTCCAGAATCGGCATGCCGGCAATCGGCGATTTCGGATCTTTCGCAGCAGGATTCACCACGTCATTCGCGCCCAGCACCAGCACCACGTCCGCCTGACCGAATTCAGAGTTGATATCTTCCATTTCAAACACCTGATCGTAAGGCACTTCGGCTTCTGCCAGCAGCACGTTCATATGACCCGGCATACGGCCCGCCACCGGATGAATCGCGTAACGCACATTGACACCAGCGTGTGTCAGCTTCTCGGTCAGTTCTTTCAGTGCATGCTGCGCACGCGCCACCGCCAGACCGTAACCCGGCACGATAATGACGGATTCTGCATTCGTCATCAGGAAGGCGGCGTCGTCCGGAGAGCCGGATTTCACATTGCGCTGCGCCTGCGCTGCTGCGCCGCCCGAGGCTGCCTCGCCACCGAAGCCGCCGAGAATCACGTTGAAGAACGAGCGGTTCATCGCTTTACACATGATGTACGACAGAATCGCACCGGACGAACCAACCAGCGAACCGGCGATAATCAGCATCGAGTTATTAAGCGAAAAGCCGATCCCCGCTGCAGCCCAGCCGGAATAACTGTTCAGCATCGACACCACCACCGGCATATCCGCACCGCCGATAGGGATGATGATCAGCACACCCAGCACGAAGGCAATCGCCGTCATCGCCGCGAACGGTGTCCAGCTTTGCGTGACGCAGAACGCAACACCGAGACCGATCATCAGCAGCGCCAGCACCAGATTCAGCATGTGCTGACCGGCAAAATTCACCGGTGCGCCCTGAAACAGACGGAACTTGTATTTACCGGACAATTTACCGAAGGCGATCACCGAACCGGAGAAGGTAATCGCACCGACAAAGGTACCGATAAACAATTCCACACGGTTACCGACCGGAATCGCTTCCGCACGACCGGTGATATTGAATACCCATGGCTCTGCCACCACTGCCACCGCGATACAGACTGCCGCCAGACCAATCAACGAGTGCATCGCTGCTACCAGTTCCGGCATCTTGGTCATTTCCACGCGCTTGGCGAGAATGGCGCCGATACCGCCACCGACCACCACGCCCAGCGTGACCAGTCCGTAGCCGATACCGCCGCCGGTTGCTTCGGATTTCAGTTTGATAATCAGCGCCACGGTCGTGAATGCGGCAATTGCCATACCGGCCATGCCGAACGCATTTCCTTTACGGGCTGTGGAAGGATGAGACAAGCCTTTCAAGGCCTGGATAAAACAGACCGATGCAATCAGATACAGCATCGTGACCAGATTCATACTCATTATTTGCCCTCCGCTGCAGTGTTCTTCTCTTTCTTACGGAACATTTCCAGCATCCTCTGTGTGACCAGAAAACCGCCGAATACATTCACTGCAGCAAGCGCAACCGCGACCGTGCCCATGACCTGCGCGAGTACGCCTTCGGTCAGACCGGCAGCCAGCATGGCGCCAACGATGATAATGGCCGATACCGCATTAGTGACCGCCATCAGGGGAGTATGTAAAGCAGGTGTGACGTTCCACACCACGTGGTAGCCGACATAAACGGCCAGCACAAAAATGATCAGGTTGGTAAGGGTATGACTGACTTCCATGATGTCCTCTCTGGATAATTTATTCTGAGCTGACATGCAAAAGAAGCACTCCCGTTCAAACTGCGGGGCGCAGGTTCCGGCCGGAACTGCCGACCGGACCATGCTGCAACGGGCTTGCCGTTACTCCTTCAGACTGGTGATCTGATTTTTACCGTTCACAAACACGACTTTCGGTTTGTAGTTACGCGCTTCTTCTTCTGTCATCGGCGCGTAAGTGCAGATAATCATCAGGTCGCCCAGTTGCACCCTGCGAGCTGCAGCGCCATTCAGGGAAATTTCACCACTGCCGCGCTTACCTTTAATTGCGTAGGTGGAAAAACGTTCGCCGTTATTGACGTTGTACAGCTCAATCTGCTCGTTCTCAATGATGTTCGCAGCATCAAGCAGATCTTCATCGATTCCACAGGAGCCTTCGTAGTGGAGGTCGCACTGGGTCACAGTTGCGCGATGAATTTTGGCGCGGAGCATATTTCTTTGCATGATCTTTCAACTTTCAGGTACAAGTTACGGAATCTGACCTTATCCGCTACTTTCTGAGTACCTCCCCGCCGGCACACACCAGCGTCGCTGCGACGATCTCATCTTCGCGGTTAATCGCGAGTGCACCATCTTTGGTGATGATCAGTTTCAGGAAATCCAGCACATTGCGGGCATACAGCGCCGAAGCGTCCGCTGCCACCAGGCAAGCCAGATTTGGTTCTCCGATAATGTGTACACCGTGGCGGGTGACGGTTTTGCCCAGTTCAGATAAAGGACAATTGCCGCCTTGTTCCACCGCCATATCCACAATTACGGAGCCCGGTTTCATCGCTTTCACGGTCTCTTCGGAAATGAGCACCGGTGCTTTGCGGCCAGGTATCAGAGCAGTAGTAATAATGATGTCAGCCAGTTTGGCCCGCTCATGGACAAGAGCCGCCTGACGTTGCATCCAGGCTGCGGGCATAGGACGTGCATAGCCGCCGACACCCTGAGCGATTTCGCGTTCTTCATCGGTCTCGTAGGGGACATCAATGAATTTCGCACCGAGAGATTCTACTTGTTCTTTGACCGGAGGTCTAACGTCAGACGCTTCGATCACCGCGCCCAGACGCTTGGCGGTCGCGATGGCCTGTAAGCCTGCGACGCCGACCCCCATGATCAGCACACGGGCGGCTTTCACCGTACCGGCTGCCGTCATCAGCATAGGCATGAAGCGCTGGTAAGTGTTTGCAGCCAGCATTACCGCTTTGTAACCGGCAATATTGGCTTGCGAGGACAATACGTCCATCGACTGTGCACGGGTAATGCGGGGTGCCGCTTCCAGTGCAAAAGCGCTGAATCCTGCCGCCGCCATGGCCGCATTATTATCAGCATCATAAGGATTGAGCATTCCTACTAAAACGCTGTCCTTACGCATCAGCGTCCGCTCATTCGCATCCGGCGCACGGACTTTGAGTACCAGATCGGCACTCAGTGCACCGGCGGCATCGGTCAGCACCGCACCGGCTGCCTGATAAGCATCGTCCGTAATACTGGATGCAATCCCTGCACCGCTCTGCACCACGACCTCATGTCCTGCGGCCACATACTTCTTGATCGTTTCGGGGGTGGCCGCCACCCTGGTTTCCCCCGGCCTGATCTCGGCTGGAATGCCGATTCTCATAGCACTGCTCCCTGTTGATTAATGAAATCTTTCGAAAACTGCTGTTAAAACCGGTCATGACACTGCTGCCCCGGCATCCCGCCGGTCCGCATCACCCCGCTTGCGGCAGTGCACACAGGTGCACCATCAATGCTTACCACAAGCTTACATGTCATATTCGACAACGATATTACATGCAAGCATTAGCGCGAACAACGCTGATTTTTTTCAGAAAATGTAGCAATTTCGCCTCATTTCTGAACTGCAGAAATGCACCAAAACCGCACAGAGAATTTTATTTATCTTTTATATTCAATTACTTACATCAGCAACAAAGTTCACACACTGCCATCAGAACGACGGTTCTTTCAGTCAGCGCACTACGTACTATCCGTAAAGACAGAATTCGCATTAGCTAATGCTGTTTATGCTGCGCCACAGCACTGAACGCGCAGAAAAGAGCGCATGCAAGTACAATACCGGCCTGAACAGGAAATGCTATGTCTACCATCTGGAAACCCTCCGTCACTGTTGCGGCGATCATCGAACGTCAGAACCGCTTTCTGATGGTTGAAGAAGATACGCCGGACGGTGTACGTATTAATCAGCCAGCCGGTCATCTGGAAGCGAAGGAATCGCTGGAACAGGCCGTGATTCGCGAAACGCTGGAAGAAACAGCCTATGAATTTCAGCCGACAGCGCTGGTCGGCACGTATTTATCGACATTTGTATCGCCATCCAGTGGCGAAACCGTGACGTATCTGCGCTTTGCATTTACCGGCGATGCCGGTGACCTGACAGACCGCCCGCTCGATCATGGCATCCGCGCCGCGCGCTGGATGAGCTATGCTGAGATCCTGAACTGTGAACATCAGCACCGCAGTCCGCTGGTGCTGCAATGTATTGATGATTACCTGCGTGGCAAACGTGCACCTTTGTCACTGCTCTTCACCCATCCAAGTGCTTTATGAGTAAAAAACGTGTTGTGATCGGTATGTCCGGCGGCGTAGATTCGTCGGTTTCCGCCTGGTTACTAAAAGAACAGGGCTACGAAGTCATCGGCCTGTTTATGAAAAACTGGGAAGATGACGATGATTCCGAATACTGCTCCACCCGCGAAGACTGGATTGATGCGGTCAGCGTGGCAGACGTGGTAGGCGTCGATATCGAAGCGGTCAATTTTGCCGCTGAATACAAAGACCGCGTATTCGCCGAATTTCTGCGCGAATACGAAGCAGGCCGCACACCGAATCCGGATGTGCTGTGTAACGCCGAAATCAAATTCAAAGCCTTCCTCGACCACGCCATGACGCTGGGTGCCGATTACATCGCCACCGGCCACTATGCGCGGGTGCGTGAAGTCGATGGTCAGTTTCAATTGCTGAAAGCACTGGATGCGAGCAAGGATCAGAGTTACTTCCTGCACAGGCTGAACCAGAAACAACTGGCCAACACGCTGTTTCCGCTCGGTGAAATCCCGAAAACCGAAGTCCGCAAAATTGCAGAACGCCTGCAGTTACCGAATGCGCGCAAAAAAGATTCCACCGGCATCTGCTTCATCGGCGAGCGCCCTTTCCGCGACTTCCTGAACCGCTATCTGTCATTCCAGCCGGGTGAAATCCGTACACCGGAAGAGCAAGTCATCGGCAAGCACGTCGGTCTCAGCTTTTACACGCTGGGTCAGCGCAAAGGGATCGGCATCGGCGGCATCAAAACCCATCAGAAAGCCGATGGCTCCAGTGATGCCTGGTATGTCGCACGCAAAGATGTGAAAAACAACCGCCTGTACGTGGTACAGGGACATGATCATCCATGGCTGCTTTCCGGCGAGCTCGAAGCAAGCCAGACCAGCTGGGTCGCCGGCTCAGTACCGGAAGCCGGTAACTATTCCGCCAAAACCCGCTATCGCCAGCCGGATGTCGCCTGCCATCTCAGTGGCGATGCTCAAAGCTTCCGCTTGCAATTTCCGGATGCGCAATGGGCAGTGACTCCCGGTCAGTCTGCCGTGCTGTATGACGGCGATATCTGCCTCGGCGGTGGCATCATTCACAGCGCCAGTCGCTGAACACTGTTTCCTTATTACGACGGCAGCCCTCTGGCTGCCGTTTGTTTTTCCGGCAACCGGAATGACGTACAAACATGTTGCCGACGGAAGGGCAGCCAGCCGTGGCCGGTCACGCATTCAGCCTGCAGCAGCATAAAACTCTTTAATTCAAGAATATCGTTTGGCTATTTTTCGCATTAAAGAATTAAATTCTGCTCTAACGATGCGACCATTCGCCCTGCTGTCTGCTGCAGCATGTCAGGTCAGCGTTGGTATCGAACGACAGTACAGTGGTCTGTCTCGTGTCCGCAACTGACTGACAGGGGATGCAATGTTTTATTTCTTTACATTTCAAATACCCGAAACTATATTTACAAACCGATTTCCCGACTTCTCCCGCAGACCATGAATCGTCCTGACACACAAGCCCTTGGCGGCACCGTCAATGCCCGCATCGGCAAGGTATATATGAACTTGTCGAAAGCCCATAAAAAAGCAGCGGATTATGTGTTGTCAAATGTATTCCGCTCCGCCACGATGTCCATCGATGAACTGGCAAATGCCGTCGGCATTTCGGTCGCCACCGCCAACCGCTTTGCGCGGGCACTCGGCTTTGAAGGCTACCCGCAGTTCCGCGCCGAACTGGTCAGCGGTTTTGAAGCAATGCTGGTACCGATTGATAATCTGCGCAATGAAGTGCAGCGCCCTGCCACACCGGCAGAAATTATTGCAGGCACACTCAACGAAGATATTGCGAATCTGGAAGCAACACGCCGCGGACTGGATCCGGCACTGTGCGAACAAGCGGCGCGCATGATTCTGAATGCAGAACGGATTTATATCATCGGCTATGGTGCCAGTGGTTTTCTTGCCGGCCTGATGGCCCACAATCTGGACCCGTATTGCAAAACGGTACAGTCTGCTATGGGCACCGCCGGTCCGTCGACCGTGGCCCGACAGATGTTCAAATATACAGAAAAAGATCTGGTGATCGGGATTTCCTTCCCGCGTTATGCGGCAGACGTTGTGACCATTCTGACGCAGCTGAAAGAAAAACGGGTGCCGATACTGGCGCTGACCGATGCGCCCAGTTCACCGCTGGCAGCACTGGCAGATATCACGCTGTTTGCACAAACCCGCCGCCAGTTCTCCCCGAATTCCGAGGGCGCAGCGCTGTGCCTGATCGAAGCAATCTGCAGTGCAGTCGCACATCAGTCTGCGGCACCGGTTCATGCCGCATCGGAAATGACCAAATTCATTCTGCCGTGGCTGTATCAGGACCCGTCGCATCAGGCAGGTCGTCGCGCTGAAGAAGAAGCTGCGTTTCCGGAACATCCGTACAGAGCATGATCACGCCTGTCTGCGTCATTCATGGCGGCGCAGGCACGATTCTGCGTACACAAATCAGCGCTGCACAGGAAGCCGCCTGCCGCTCAGCGCTGGACGCAATTCTGCGCTCTGCGCAGCAATGTCTGTCAGCGGGTGGCAGTGCACTGGATACCGTAGAGCTGGCGGTCAGTCTGCTTGAAGACTGCGAATTGTTTAATGCCGGCAAAGGTTCCGTTTACACCGCCGCAGGCACCCATGAAATGGATGCTGCTATTATGGATGGCCGCCAGTTAGCTGCAGGAGCAGTCGCCGGCGTCAGCCGTTTGCGTAATCCGGTTCGCGCCGCACGTCTGGTAATGGAAAAAAGTCCACATGTTTTACTCGCCGGTGGCGGTGCAGAAGCATTTGCCTGTCAGCATGGTGCGGAGACAGCAGAAGCCTCTTATTTTCATACCGATTTCCGTTATCAGCAGTGGCTGCAGGCTAGACAGCAAAACACCGTGACGCTGGACCATCAGGCACGCCCTATCGATGAAAACCGCAAAATGGGAACCGTCGGCGCGGTCGCACTGGATCAGTACGGCAATCTCGCTGCCGCAACATCCACCGGTGGCATGACCAACAAACTGGCAGGCCGCATCGGGGACACACCGATTCCGGGCGCAGGATGCTATGCAGATAACCGCACAGCAGCGCTGTCAGCAACCGGCACCGGCGAAGCTTTTATCCGCAGTGTGGCACTGCATGATATCAGCGCCCGTATGCGTTATCTGAACGAAACCCTGACAGCTGCAGCCAGTCAGGTGGTGATGCACAGCCTGCCGGCAGTCCAGGGCAGCGGCGGCATAATCGGTATCAGTGCCACCGGCGAAGTCTGCCTTTGTTTCAACAGCGAAGGAATGTATCGCGGCGTGGTACGTGGTGACAGCACTCCGGAAGTAGCGATCTACCGTGACAATTGAGCGTCTGAACCCGCATCGCCACTACTGCTCACCGGTTCCCGCAACTGCGTTGCGGCTTCACAAAAAAACTGCAAAGCATTCTGTCGCTTTTTAACAGCGTGGTAAATCTGTATGCCGATTACCGCAGCCACGCACATCATCAAGCCATATACTCCGCTTGTCTTCCTGATATCAACGGAGTAATTCATGCAAAATCTGATCAAACGCGGCGCACTGGGACTGGGTGTGATTGCGGGCATTCTCATTATCAATCCGTTTGCAACTGTACCCGCCGGTTACCGCGGTGTGATCACCACCTTCGGTAAACCATCTGAAACCGTGTATGGTGAAGGCCTGCATTTCATCTGGCCGGTGGCACAGCGCATGCATAAAGTACAGGTAGCAATACAAAAAGGAGAAGGCGAAGGCGATGCGGCATCACGTGATCTGCAAACAGTGCATACCCGTATCGCAATCAACTATCACATCCGTCCGGATGCTGCAGTATCGGTGTTCCGTGATCTTGGAAATGAACCGGGCGAACGGATTATCATCCCCAGTGTGCAGGAAGCTGTGAAAGCGGTGACTGCGCGCTTTACCGCAGAAGAATTGATTACCCACCGTGCACAGGTACGCAATGAAATCGTCGAAGCGCTGCGCGAACGTATGGCAAGGCACGGTTTAATCGTCGATGAGTTTTCAATTGTAAATTTCAACTTCAGTAAAACTTTCAATGAAGCGATCGAAGCCAAAACCACGGCGGATCAGCTAAAAATGAAAGCAGAACGCGACCTGCAGCGGATTGAAGTGGAAGCGAAACAAAAAGTGTCACGTGCGCGTGCTGAAGCGGAAGCACTCGCCTTGCAGCGCCAGCAAGTCACGCCGGAACTGCTGCGTTTGCGTGAAGTGGAAAACCAGACCCGTGCGATTGAGAAATGGGATGGCCGCCTGCCAACAACGACCGGCGGCGCTATCCCGTTTCTGAACGTAGGAAACATTCGTCCGGACTCCGCGCCCTCACAGCGCTGAAATTTTCAGCACCTTTTCCTGACTGACCGCTTGCGCCGGTGCCTGCCACTGGCGCAATGCGGTAACGGCGAACGTTTTACCGGCCTGCACAATATGTCCGAGTTCTGCGTCCGCCTGCTGCTGATGCAAACCAATGCGCAACCGGGTACCGGGTTGTAAGCGGTAGCCGGAAGGCAGAATCAGCTGACGCGTAGTCTGATGTATTCCCATCAGCGCTGCAAAGCTGTTACTCCGCGCTGAAGGGCTGTGCTGATCGGTTTGCGCCTCCACTGTCACCGGTTTTATTTCTGAAGATAATAATTGAAACTGTATGGTTGCCTGACCATTAGCCCGTCTCTCAATCCGGCGGATACACGCCAGTGCCGGGCGCTGCCAGTCTTGCTTATCCAGCATCACCGCGGCCAGATCGCCGATTTGCATTGCCGTGGTGTAGGTCGTTTCCAGCGTCGACAGCAGCAGTGTTTCAGCTGTCTGCTGCAGCAAAAACCACTGGCTCTCATGGTGCGCAGACTGATCATCGGAAAAGACTGCCGAATGCTGTGCCAGCCTGTCAGCCAGCCGCTCGCCGATGGCCCGGATCGCTCCACCGCTTTCGATGTGTCGCAGCAAAGGATAAATCTGCTCCATGCCGATAAAAATCCGCAACTCCTTTAACTGACGCTGACGCAGCGGCGGCTCCGCCGGATGTTCATCGTACTGGGTAAAGCACTGATATTGCAATTCGGCTGCTGCCAGCCGGTCGCTGCTGCCGAGCAGGCTTAAATGTGCGGACAATCGCGATGTATCTGCTTGCACCGGATGACGGACAACCTCCGCCAGATCAGAAACAATCCTCTGCTGAAGCTGATCCCAGATCAGATACAAACCATCCTGCTCCTGCGATGCCACGCGGCGCACCGCCTGATGATCCCCGCAGACAATCCGGTTGGTCAGACGTGCAGCCGCTGCCTCTTCACGTGTTCCCAGTACCGGACGCCAGACACGCTGGTACAGCGAGGCGCGCAACAGCTTTTGCCACAGAACCGGCCAGTGCAGCATGTTCAGGCGCTCTACGGTATGAATCGCGGTGTACAGATCACGACTGCACAGGAAAAAGTGTGACTGGCGTCCGCTGAAATGCGGCACCTGCAATAATGGCTTCTGTACGGTATCGAAGCGCTGCGCCTGATGCAAAATACAGGCGAGCGTATGCAATCCTTCCCAGGTCTGACCTTCCAGACGCTGATAACGCAGAGCGCGGGCAGACTGCTCCATATAAGCCAGTTCCATCATGCGGAAACTGACCAGATCCAGATTTTTCAGTTGGCGTGCGTAGCGAAACCGCGATAAACCCTGATAGTGCTGCACCATCGCACGGTAGGACAAACCCAGTGCTGTACACAATTCACTGACGGTATCCAGCCATTGCACCCGTTGCTCTGAATCAGGCAATCCGCCTTCGCTGGAAAAACGCAGAATCACGTTTCCTGCGGGTTGTATCATCAGTCGCGCGATATCTTCTGTAAACGCCAGCCGGGCAGCAGGACGCAGCCGCACACGATTCAGCAAGCGCACCTGTTTCAGCAGAATACTCAGCAGCGTTTCATCGTCAGCATCGCCGCGCCGCCGCTTCTCGATCTGCCACGCTTCATTCAGGACAGGCTTACGTGCAGCGCGTACCAGCGGCAGTGTGCATGGCATGCTGTGTATGCGTTCGGGCAAATCCAGCCCCAGAAATTGTCTTACCCAGCGGACAGGTTTCATTATCTGAAGAAAGAAATTGATTAAATTAGTTACAATTGTAACGAAAAAATAATTATCTTCCTACAAATATGCGAATTACAACAAATGAAGATTAAAAATATTCTTTAGATATATCGCAGACTTTTCATCAAATTCCTTTTACAAAAGTGCTTTTTTTTGCTTCAATGTTTCCATCAGGAAATTTAACAGGAGCGTAAAAATGACGATGCGTATTCTCGATGAAGCAGAAATTCAGTTAGTCAGTGGCGGTGAAGAACCACCGAAAAAGCCGGATGATCCGATTATTGTTCTCGCCAGCATCATGGAAGCTCCGGTCAACGAAATCAAAATCCTGCCACCACCAACGCAGGACCCGATCCGTAAATAAACGGAGCTGCAATGAAAAAAGCCGGATCGCTCCGGCTTTTTTTGTTTTCAGCGTGGCTAACAGCAAGCTGGTGTTTCAGATGCTGTTCCGGCTGGCTGAAAATCTTTCTTACTGACGAATCAGATAATCAAACGCACCTAACGCAGATTTCGCCCCCTCACCGACCGCAATCACAATTTGTTTGTACGGTACGGTGGTGACGTCACCGGCAGCAAACACACCCGGCACGGATGTCTGACCATGCGCATTGGTCTGAATTTCACCGTGGCGCGACAATTCCAGCGTGCCTTTCAGCCATTCGGTATTCGGTACCAGACCGATCTGAACAAACACACCTTCGAGCTCCACCTTGTTCAGACTGCCGCTGACACGGTCTTCGTAGCTGATCGCATTCACTTTTTTGCCGTCGCCGTGTACTTCCGTGGTGCGGGCATTGGTGATGACGGTCACATTTGGCAGACTGTGCAATTTGCGCTGTAACACCGCATCGGCTTTCAGCTGATCAGCGAATTCCAGCAAAGTCACGTGCTGCACAATACCGGCCAGATCAATCGCGGCTTCGACACCGGAATTACCGCCACCGACCACAGCAACACGCTTGCCTTTGAACAGCGGGCCATCGCAATGTGGGCAGTAAGCGACGCCACGGTTACGGTATTCTTTTTCACCCGGCACATTCATTTCGCGCCAGCGTGCACCGGTCGCCAGAATCACGGCTTTGGCTTTCAGTGTTGCACCACTTGCCAGCTGCACCTGATGCAAACCATCCTGCTGCGTCAGCTTTTCAGCGCGCTGCAGATTCATGATATCCACATCATAGGCTTTGACGTGCTGTTCCAGGGCGACAGCAAATTTCGGGCCTTCCGTTTCTTGTACCGAGATAAAGTTTTCAATCGCCATCGTGTCCAGCGTCTGACCACCGAAGCGTTCCGCCACGATACCGGTGCGGATACCTTTACGCGCTGCGTAAATCGCCGCTGCGGCACCGGCAGGACCACCACCGACAATCAGCACATCGTACGGCGCTTTTTCATTCAGCTTTTCTGCTGCTTTGCTGCCTGCGCTGCTGTCCAGTTTGGCAAGGATTTCTTCCACCGTCATGCGACCCTGACCAAATACCTGACCATTCAGGAACACGGTCGGCACTGCCATGATTTCGCGCTGCTCGACTTCAGACTGGAACAGTGCGCCGTCAATCATCACAGCACGGATTTTCGGATTCAGTACCGCCATCAGATTCAGCGACTGCACCACTTCCGGGCAGTTCTGGCAGCTCAGCGAGATATACACTTCAAACAGCATCTCCTGATCGATGGCGCGGATTTGTTCAATCACGCCGGCATCGGTTTTCGGAGGATGTCCGCCGGCCTGCAGTAATGCCAGTACCAGCGAAGTAAATTCGTGCCCCATCGGAATACCGGCAAAACGAATGCCGATATCATGACCCGGCGATGTCACAGCAAAGCTCGGGCGACGCAGTGCGGGATCTGCATCTTCAGCAATCGAAATCTTGTCAGACAGCTCAGCAATTTCGCTCAGCAGTGTCTGCATTTCACGGGACTTGTCGCTGTCATCCGGAGTCAGAATCAACTGTACGGGTCTGGTCAGACGTTCCAGATAAGCTTTTAATTGCGTTTTGAGATTCGTGTCTAACATGATGCTTCCTGATAATTTTGTCAGAGCTCCGGACCACCCGGAGCTCCTTTACGACACAGGCGCTAATCGCCTGTTACATTAGATCTTGCCAACCAGATCCAGGGATGGTGTCAGTGTTTCTGCGCCTGGAGTCCATTTTGCAGGGCAAACCTGACCTGGATTGTTTGCAACGTATTGTGCAGCCTGTACTTTACGCAGCAATTCTTTTGCATCACGGCCGATGCCCAGATCGTGGATTTCTACTACTTTGATCTGACCTTCAGGATTGATCACGAAAGTACCGCGCAGTGCCAGACCTTCTTCTTCGATCAGAACACCGAAGTTACGGGAGATCGCTTGTGTAGGATCGCCGATCATCGGGTATTCGATTTTACGGATAGTGTCAGATGCGTCAGCCCATGCTTTGTGGGTGAAGTGTGTATCTGTCGATACTGCGTATACTTCCACGCCCATTTTTTTGAATTCAGCGTAATTGTCTGCCAGATCGCCGAGTTCGGTCGGGCAAACGAAAGTGAAGTCAGCCGGGTAGAACACGACAACAGCCCATTTACCTTTCAGATCTTCATCCGAAACGGAAACAAAATTGCCGTTGTGGTATGCAGTTGCTTTAAATGGTTTGATCGTAGTATTGATCAGAGACATGGTCTTTCCTTTCGTGTCAGACGTTGTTGATGAACATGTGCACATCTTAAGACAGACAAGCACATTAATAAAGACAATTAAATTTATCGTTACGATTAAATTTAACTATCAATAACCCTAAGTATACCTGATTCTGATGAAGCCGTTGTGTCAGCAGCCACTGCGGTGCAGCATAAAAATTCCGCAACATACTACGATTTCCTCAGGCGCAATCGTAGGAGAGCACTGCTGTCAACGTTATAATGCGCGACCAACTGAAATGCGAGGAATTTGAGTATGTCTGATCGTCTGGCCGTGTTACCCCAGTATTTGCTGCCGAAAAAAGCACTGACCGCATTTGCCGGTTTCGTCGCCGGTGCCGAAGCCGGTAGCCTGACCACCGCGCTGATACGCTGGTTTGCCGGACGTTACAACGTCAATATGCAGGAAGCCGCCAATCCGGATTTCGCCAGTTATCCCAGCTTCAATGCTTTCTTTACCCGTGCGCTGAAAGCGGGTGTGCGTCCGCTGGCCGATGCGGATCTGGTATGTCCGGTTGACGGCGCGATCAGCCAGTTCGGGCCGATTCGTCAGGGACAGATTTTTCAGGCCAAAGGTCACGATTATTCCGCCACCGCTTTACTGGCTGGTGACAGCAAGGAAGCCGAACGCTATCACGGCGGCCAGTTCGCCACGATTTACCTGAGCCCGCGCGATTACCACCGCATTCATATGCCTTGCGATGGCAAGCTGACGCGTATGGTGTATGTGCCGGGTGATTTGTTTTCAGTGAATCCGACCACAGCACGCGGCGTTCCGGGTTTGTTTGCCCGCAATGAGCGCGTGGTTTGCTATTTTGAAGGCGAGCACGGCCCGTTTGTATTAGTGCTGGTCGGCGCAACTATCGTGGGCAGCATGGCAACTGTCTGGCACGGCGTGGTCAATCCGCCGCGTTTGCCGCAAGTCACAGAATGGCGCTATGACGATCAGTCAATCACGCTGAAAAAAGGCGAAGAAATGGGCCGCTTCCTGCTCGGCTCTACGGTGGTCTTGCTGTTCCCGCAAAACAATCTGCAATTCAATCCGGAATGGACCGCTGCGCGTCCGGTACGTCTGGGTGAAAGCATGGCGAACCAGCCTGCCTGATCTTCCGCACGGCGCTGGCGGCCTGCGTCGCCGCGCCTGTCTGCTGCACACCTCTCAATCTGCTTCGCCGCATGCTGCTGCATCAGCATCTGCGCAAACCTCTGAAAAGATACCTGACCGCGTACACCAGCTGTGCACTGACTGCGTGGCTTGCCTGTATGAAGCCTGCGCTAAGACTGATTACGATGCACTTTTACCGCCATTAGCTGTTTAAATCAGCGTCATTTCATCTCAAAAACAGATACTCCCCCTCCCCGTGCGCTGATTGTCGGCAGAAAGTCTGGCCTGCAGGCACATACCCCCAGGGGGTATTTTTTAGCGAAATCGGCATCATTTTTCTCATTTTTTGCCATTTTTTGCCATTCTTCACCGCTTCCGCAGGCCGCTTCCCGCTTACCCCATCAATGCCACCGCCTAACAAGCGCACCGGCGGAATCGCCGGCAAACCGGCAGACGCAAACGCGCAAAAACCGGTCAGCCACCTCCGCTGGTCCCGGTCATTACAGGCGGTATTTTTTCCCTTGCTGCGCAGCGAATCCGGCGGACTGAACCTAAGTCTGCAGGCGGGCGACTGTTCTTGCCGTACCGGCTATCTGATCCCGCACAAATTTTCAGCAGTAAACCGAGAAAAACGCTTGCCAAAAAAAGAAATATACACAATAATCTAAATAAGAATTGTTCTCATTTATATTCAGAGGAGCAGCGATGGCTGAACTGAAACATGCTGAAACCGGTAACACCGGTGCAACGCGCCTGCCACGTGAACAACGCGTGGTGCCGCGTCTGAAAAGTCAGGATCTGATGCAGCAATCCCGTGAACTGGAAATTGACCACGAAGGCCGGATTTACCGCCTGCGTGTGACCCAGCTGAACAAGCTGATTCTGACCGCCTGACAGCGTTCCACGGGTCGCCAGCCGGAGAGTCTCCCCCTCTCAGCCAGTCAGACACCGCGTCTTTGAAGGAGTGTG
Organism: Cognatundibacterium squillarum; assembly: GCF_014652435.1. Taxonomy (GTDB): domain Bacteria; phylum Pseudomonadota; class Gammaproteobacteria; order Burkholderiales; family Burkholderiaceae_D; genus Undibacterium; species Undibacterium squillarum. Next base: position 195,785 of record NZ_BMYU01000006.1, on the reverse strand, counting down.
AACATGCACCACCGAAACGAAAGCGGCACTGAAATGCAGCCAAACCCGCAAGCGACCCAGCCGGAAATTCTGGTGTCTGCTGTTCTGCACCTGATGTCGCATTACAGCGTGCATGCCAGACAACCGGACCGCCAGCAGGCTTGCCAGAATCTGGCGCCGGTGATTGAGCGGCATCTGAATGTGTTATCCGGCCTGCCGGAACTGACACCGGTACTCAGAGCCACGTGTCAGCAACTGGCAGAACAATGGTCGGCAGTGGTGCAGCGCCCGCAGCCGGCAGCAAGAACAAAGCGATTTTCCTGGCTGATGCCGGAAAAACTGATTTAACCAAGAGGAAACCATGATTGTCTGTGTTTGCCATAACGTCTCTGATTCGCGTATCCGCCGCAGTATTGATGCCGGCGCGGAAAGCTTTGCAGATTTACGTCAGGAATTACAGATCGGCAGTACCTGCGGCAAATGCGCAGGCTGCGCCCGCCAGATTCTGCGCGAACATCAGCCAGCCATCATCCTCAGCCCCGGCGTTCAGCGTTTGCTGAACGGCCTGCAACTCGGACAAGGAGCTGTCGCAGCATGATGTCCCCCGCTCTCTCTTCCGGCCCGTCGCTCAGTTTTCATGTGAATGGCGCGCCAGCCTCCGGTAAATGGATTTCCGTCGGCGTGATTCTGCTGGCGCACGTCGGCCTCGCAATGGCCTTACTGCAAGGCATCACGGTGCCAGCCAGTCAGCCGAAAGAAGTGGTGATGACGCTGATTGCGCCACCGGCACCGCCAACACCGCCGAAAGCACAGCCGGAATTACCAAAACCGAAAACCACCCAGACCACCACCACACCGGCAGTGATTGCGCCTGCCGCCGCACCGGTACAACCGGTAGTTGCCGCGATCAGCACCAGTCCGGAACCGGCACCGCGTGCAGAACCGGTCAGCAGCCATCAGGCAGCCGCACCGGTAGCAGCGCCAGCGGCACCGGTCAGCGCAGGCCCGAAAGTGGTTTCCGCCGTCGAATACCTGCGTCCGCCGCGTCCGGAATATCCGGCCATGGCACGCCGTATGGGTGAAGAAGGCAAAGTCGTGATGCGCGTACTGGTGAACGACAAAGGTCAGGCGGAAAAAATCGATATCCAGCAATCCTCCGGCTCACAACGTCTGGACGATGCCGCACGTATCGCAATTCAGCGTGCGCTGTTCAAACCGTATTTTGAAGATGGCAAAGCAATCGCCATGATCGCCACTGCAACGATCAATTTCGCGATCGATAACTGAACCAGCAATTCACTGACTTACCCTTTGCGGGATGCGGACCGGCAAGCACCGGCCACATCCCGTTTTATTTTTTCTCATTACAACATCCGCTGCACCGGCACTGTCGCTGCTGCCCGCGCGTCCCGTTCACTGCCTGTTGCAGCGCGGTAGCGATGCAACAGCGCAACTGCTATGATGAAGCGGATTTCACCTGAACCATGCAGAAAGGAAGCCGTATGAAAGGCGATGCAACCGTCATCCAGTGGCTGAATGCCCAGCTGACCAATGAACTGACCGCGATTAACCAGTATTTCCTGCATGCCCGCATGTACAAGCACTGGGGTTTCGACAAAATCGCCAAAAAAGAATACGACGAATCCATCGGTGAAATGAAGCATGCCGATAAACTGATCGACCGCATCCTGATGCTGGGTGGCCTGCCGAATCTGCAGGCGCTGCATAAAATCATGATCGGTGAAGATACCAAAGAAATGCTGGAATGCGATCTGAAGCTGGAACAAGGCGCGCAGCAAACCGTGAAAAACGGTATCGCCGCTGCGGAAGCTGCGGCCGACTATGTATCGCGCGATTTACTGCTGGCGATTCTGGAAGATACCGAAGAACATATCGACTGGCTGGAAACCCAGCTGGAACTGATCGATAAAATCGGTATTCAGAATTACCTGCAATCGCAAATGTCGCAGGACGAATAAGCCGCGCAGTCACTGCTCGGAATACCAAAAAAAATGGACGCCGCGGCGTCCATTTTCAGTTATTGGCATGCGGTTCAGGCAAACGGCACGGTGTCGCGGAATGACGGGCGTTCGGACAGTTTATCCGCCAGCTTCGCCAGATTCGGATATGGCGTGCGCCAGTCATATTCCGGAAAACGGAAACTCAGCCAGCCCACGGTACACACCACCGCAATATCGGCCAGCGTCATATGATTACCGAGGTAGTAAGGATGGTCGCCCAGCTGTGCCGACAAAGTCTGCAAACCGGCATCGACCTTGCCCATCTGACGGTCTATCCATGTCTGGCTTTGCTGCGCGTCAGGGCGCAGGGTTTTCTCCAGACGCACCAGAATCGCCGCATCCAGCACGCCGTCTGCAATCGCTTCCCAGCACTTCACATCGGCACGCTCACGGCCCAGACCCGGAATCAGTTTTCCAACCGGTGTCAGCGTATCCAGATATTCCACGATGACACGTGAATCGACCATGGTTTTACCGTCTTCCATGACCAGCGCCGGTACTTTGCCCAGCGGGTTGGTGTGCTGAATCTGTGTTTCTGCTGCCCACACATTTTCCAGGACGAATTCGTAATCCAGCTTTTTTTCCGCCATCACAACGCGGACTTTGCGGACAAAAGGACTTGTTGTTGATCCGATCAGTTTCATAGTGCTTCACAAAAAAGTTTGGTCTGGATTATAACACCGGCCTGTTTTTATCCCTTTTCAGCAGGCCGCTGAAGTCTGCCCGTGATACCCGATACGATACAGTTGATGCGTAATCTGTTCCGATACAGAACAGACTGGAATGCTAAAATGCTGGCTGTCGCGCCCGGTACAACGATGCGGCAGTTTTCTCTGCAAGCTTAGTGGAAAATCTGATCAGACAGACAAAATTTCCACCCGCTGTTGTATTTTGCGCAAGCAATTCTTTTTTACTTTTCATTCTGACCATCATGTCCTTATCTCCGCTTTCTGCTTTGTCCCCGATTGACGGCCGTTACGCCGCCAAAGTTGACGCTCTGCGCAGCACCCTGTCCGAAGCCGGTTTCATGCACCACCGTGTGAAAGTGGAAGTGGCGTGGCTGCAGGCTTTGTCTGAAGCCGGTTTCAGCGAAATCCGTCCGTTCTCTGCGGATGCGGTCGCGCTGCTGAACCGCCTGGTCAGCGAATTTTCCGAAGCCGATGCGCAGCGCATCAAAGAAATCGAAGCCGTCACCAACCATGACGTGAAAGCGGTGGAATACTGGCTGAAAGAAAAAGTTGCCGGTTCTGCAGAACTGGTTGCTGCCAGCGAATTCATTCACTTCGCCTGCACCTCCGAAGACATCAACAACACTTCACACGGCATGATGCTGAAAGCCTCGCGTGACGATGTGATGCTGCCTGCGCTGAACAAACTGATCAGCAAACTGACGGAACTGGCACATCTGAATGCAGAAGTACCGATGCTGTCCCGCACACACGGTCAGCCAGCCAGCCCGAGCACACTGGGTAAAGAACTGGCCAACGTGGTCGCCCGTCTGCGCCGCGCTGCAGACCGTATCGCCAAAGTCGAAATCCTCGGCAAAATGAATGGCGCGGTCGGTAACTACAATGCACACTTGTCTGCCTATCCTGAGCATGACTGGGAAAGCTTCTCCAAAGCTGTGATCGAACAGCGTCTGGGTCTGGTGTACAACCCGTACACCATTCAGATCGAACCGCATGACTACATGGCAGAAATGTTCGATGCCTTTGCCCGCGCTAACACGATTCTGCTGGACCTGAACCGCGATATCTGGGGTTACATCTCCATCGGTTATTTCAAGCAAAAAACCAAAGCCGGTGAAATCGGTTCTTCCACCATGCCGCACAAAGTCAATCCTATCGACTTTGAAAACTCTGAAGGCAATCTGGGGCTGGCAAATTCTCTGCTGCGCCATCTGTCTGAAAAATTGCCGGTATCGCGCTGGCAGCGTGACCTGACCGACTCCACCGTACTGCGCAATATCGGCGTGGCGCTGGGATACACACTGCTGGCCTACGATAGCTGCCTGCGCGGCCTGAATAAACTGGAAACCAATCCTGAACGTCTGGCTGCTGATCTGGATGCGACCTGGGAAGTGCTGGCAGAACCGGTGCAAACCGTGATGCGCCGTTACGGCATTGAAAATCCTTACGAACAGCTGAAAGAACTGACACGCGGCAAAGGCATTTCCAAAGAAGCACTGCGTGAATTCGTTGAAGGTCTGGCGATTCCGCAGGAAGCCAAAGATTTGCTGCTGGCAATGACCCCAGCCAGCTACACCGGTATTGCCGTCAAACTGGCAAAAGCCATCTGACCTGTATCCGCGTCAAAAAAAAGCCAGCCTGTGTTTCACCGGCTGGCTTTTTTATTTGCTGCAAGCTGTTTAGCCGGCTTACTGAACCACGCTGACTCATACCGCTTCATGCTGGCTCAACCTGACTCGCGCAGGTCTGTGCCACTTTATCGGCAAATTGTTGAACTTCCTGCATTCCCAGCTATCCTAAGCAGAATTGTGTTTCCGGTATCAGTGCAGCATTGCTGAATGCCACGTCCGGCAGCAGGTACTGGTGCATTTCCGGAAAATACAGCGGACTTGTGCAGACTTTTTAAAATTGCGCTATATTAGTTCTAATCAGAACCAATTATTTGTTTTGCAGAGGATAGTATGGCTACGCCTTCCCGTTATTCCCCCATCATGATCGCCTTGCACTGGCTGATGGCTTTGCTGATCATCGCCGCGTTCACACTCGGTTTCATTATGACCGATATGCGCATCAGTCCGACCAAACTGCAGTTTTACGCCTGGCATAAATGGCTGGGCGTTACCGTACTCGGACTCGCAGCCTTCCGTCTGATCAGCCGTTTGCTGAGTCAGGTACCGGCACCGGTGGCAGGTCCGGCATGGCAGGAAAAACTGGCGGCCGGTACGCATCTGGCCTTGTATGTGCTGATGTTCGCCGTTCCGGTTTCCGGTTATCTGCATACCTATGCCGCTGGCTATCCTGTTGTGTATCTGGGCTTGTTCGAACTGCCTGCACCGTTTCCACCGCAACCGGAATGGAAACACACGCTGGAAGAAATTCATGAAGTGTTATCCAAGCTGATGCTGGTGACTTTGCTGATGCATATCGCCGGTGCCATCAAACATCAGGTCATTGATAAAGACCGTATTTTCCTGCGCATGATGCCGGGATCTCAATCTGACAAGGAATAAAACATGTCACTCCGCTCAACCATCACCCGTTCCGTTTTCGCCCTGAGTATGGCTGCCGGTTTGCCTTTGCTGGCACAGGCTGCACCGCTGAAAGTCGATACCGCAAAAAGTCAGGTCGCCATTACATTTAAACAAATGAATGTACCGGTCGATGCGACATTTAAAAAGTTCAGTGCGGCGATTGATTTCAATGCCGCTGCCGTCACCAGCTCCAAAGCCAGTTTCGATCTGGATGTTGCCAGCTTTGATCTGGGCGATGCGCAGTACAACAAAGAAGTACAGAAAAAAGAATGGTTTAACGCACCGCAGTTTCCGAAAGCAAATTTCGTCAGCACCGGCATGAAGCAGGCTGCTGGCGGCAAACTGGAAGTGAGCGGCAACCTGACTATCAAAGGCAAAACCACCGCCGTCAGCTTTCCGGTGACGCTGAAGAAAGAAGGCAACAGCCAGATTTTTGAAGGCACACTGCCAATCAAACGCCTGACCTACAACATTGGCGAAGGTGAATGGAAAGATACCAGCATGGTGGCGGATGAAGTTGTAATCCGCTTCCGTATCGTGACGAATCCCTAATCCGGCGCACAATGTGCTCGCTGCAAACAGCGTTTCACAGAATTTTAATTAAATTTGTTTATTAAGATACCCGCCGGAAAATCCGGCGGGATTAACGCAACCCACCAATCCACTGGAGTTTCTCATGTCTGTAAAAAAACTCGTTGCTGCTTTATCCCTGATCGCTGCTGCACCGGTATTCGCTGACAACTACGTTATCGACCCGACCCACACTTACCCAAGCTTTGAAGCAGATCACTTCGGCGGTCTGTCTGTATGGCGCGGTAAGTTCGACAAATCCAGCGGCAAAATCACGCTGGATAAAGCGAAAAAAACCGGTACTGTTGACATCACGATCGATGCAACTTCGGTGAACTTCGGCATGAAAAAAATGGACGATCACGCGAAATCTGCGGATATGTTCAATGTTGAAAAATTCCCTACCGCTACATATAAAGGCAGCAACATCCGTTTTGACGGCGACAAACCGGTTGCTGTTGACGGTGAATTCACTTTCATGGGCGTGACAAAACCACTGACACTGAAAATCAATCAGTTCAAGTGCATCATGCATCCTATGCTGAAAAAAGAAGTCTGCGGTGCTGATGCATCTGCAGAATTTAACCGCGCTGACTTCGGTCTGACTTACGGTCTGCAATACGGTTTCAAACCGGAAGTACGTCTGTCGATTCAGGTTGAAGCCGTCAAAGTTGACTAAGACCTGCAAAGCCGGATGCCGCTGCATGCGGCTTCCGGCGACTGCAAAACTGTGACCGGCTGCTGCCACAGGCAGCACTGGTCACAAAAAAGCAATCTGGCTGCAACGCAACCCTGTCCGTATAATGCGGGCTTCACCGCAGTTGCCGGCCAGAAATCATGCCCGGTGCGGAAACCTGATTATTCCTCCCTTATGGCTAAGAACTATCTGCGCAGCATCCGTCTGCTCTCCGAATGTATGCAATTGTTTGAACTGGCATCGGCACGCACGGTGCGCCAGTTCGGGCTGACCCATTCCCAGTTCGATATCATCGCGACACTTGGCAATACGCCCGGCATGACCTGTAAAGAACTCGGCGAAAAAACCCTGATTACCAAAGGTACGCTGACCGGCGTGCTGGACCGGCTGGAACAAAAAGGCTGGATACAGCGTGAACGCGGCAATGATGACCGCCGCCAGTTATTTATCCGCCTGACGGCAGAAGGCGAACGCTTGTTTGATGAAGTGTTCCCGCAAGTGGTTGCCACCGGTGCGCGCCGCTTTACCGATTACGCAGACGAAGATTTCGATACGCTGGAACAGGCGCTGATCAAGCTGAAACAGCATCTGAGCGACGCTGTCTGATCTCTGCATCCCACCCTGCTCTTTTCTGCCGGAACATCCGCTCCGGCACTGACAACTCCGGTTTTGCCGGCACACATTATGCAGCTATCGTCATTTGCAATTTCCGGAAGCCCGGACTTTCTGCCGATGACCGCCGGATCGCTGTGCCAAACTCCGCATTTGACCTGTTTTTGGCCGTTTTTCAGGCATTTTTGAAGATTCACCAGGCTGCCTGACGCCTTCAGTCCAACCGCCATCAACACCAGCACGCCAATCAAACAAACAGCCCCGCTCTCTTTTCAGAAAGCGGGGCTGTTGTGCTGCAAGCCTGTCCTGCTCAGCAGGTCTTCGCTTCAGACCCTGGCAGATGAAGACGGTGCGTCGTGCAGATCGTCACCGGTAATCGGGCCTTTACCGCTGTATTTATCCAGCGCCAGATAAATCACCGGCGTGATGAACAGCGTAATCGCCTGTGAGAATACCAGACCACCCACCACCGCCAGACCCAGCGGCTGACGCAGCTCTGCGCCGGCACCGAGGCCTAAGGCAATCGGCAAGGCACCGACTGCCGCCGCCAGCGTGGTCATCATGATAGGACGGAAACGCTGAATACAGGCTTCGCGTATCGCTTCTGCCGGTGTCATGCCCTGATGGCGCTGCGCATCCAGTGCGAAGTCAATCATCATGATCGCGTTTTTCTTCACGATACCGATCAGCAGCAAAATACCAATCGTCGCGATCAGCGTCAGATCTTCGCCAAACCATTTCAGCGTCAGCAAAGCCCCCACCGCTGCCGAAGGCAAACCGGCCAGAATCGTAATCGGATGAATATAACTTTCATACAGTACACCGAGCAGCACATAAATCACCAGCAAGGCTGCCACGATCAACACCACCTGACCGGATTGCGTATCTTTAAACACCGCAGCATCGCCACCGTAAGTGGTGATAATGGACGATGGCATTTTGATTTCATCGCGGAATTTTTCGATACGGGTGGTTGCCTCACCCAGCGCCAGTTCCGGCGACAGGTTGAACGATACCGTGACCGCCTGTAACTGCCCCACGTGGTTAATCGAGGTCGGGCCAACGGTACGGCGCACAGTCGCCACGCTGCTCAGCGGAATCAGGCTGCCGGTATTGGTGCGAACGTAAATCCCTTCAATCGCGTTCTCATCCTTTTTCTGATCCGGTGCGACTTCCATGATGACCTGATAGCTGTCCACGCTGGTAAACATGGTCGATACCTGACGTTCACCAAACGCGCTGTACAACGCTGAACGGATCGCATCCATGCCAACGCCATAGGTATTCGCACGGTCACGGTCGATATCCACGGATGCCTGCAAACCTTTTAACTGCGCATCCGTCGTCACATCTTTAAAGCCCGGATCTGCACGCAGTTTTTCCTGCAGCTTATTCGCCCAGCCGTTCAGTTCACCGGCTTCCACACTTTGCAGAATGTACTGATACTGGCTCTTACTCTGACGTCCGCCCAGCTGCAGATTCTGCGTAGGACGGAAGAAGACAGTAATGCCCGGCACTTCCGCGACTTTTTTACGCAAGCCCTCCACCACTTCTTTCATCGGCTTACGTTCGCCGCGTGGTTTCAGGTTGATAAACATACGGCCATTGTTCTGCGCACCGCTGCCGCCGTTAAACGAGGTTGCGGTGGCGACATTCGGATCTTCACGGATAATGCGCGCGACTTTGTCCTGCAGCTGCACCATCGCCGGGAATGAAGTTTCTTCCGAGGCTTCTGTCGTCACGTTGATCTGACCGATATCTTCCTGCGGGAAAAAACCTTTCGGAATATCGTTGAACAGATACGCGGTTGCAACGAAGGTTCCCAAGGCAACCATCAGCACGGTTTTACGATGCGCGAGCGCCGCATCCAGCCAGCGCGTATAAAACTTCAGCGACGCGTCGAAAGCAGATTCAAAGCTGTGCAGAATCGCTGCAACGGCTTTCGGCGGTTCTTTCATCTCATGCTCACTGCGCAGGAATTGCGCTGCCAGCATCGGTACCAGTGTCAGCGATACAAAGGCCGACGCCAGAATCGCCAGACTGACAATCACCGCAAATTCATGGAACAGCTGACCGATGACGCCCGGCATAAAGAAGATAGGAATAAACACCGCCACCAACGAAGTGGAAATCGAAATAATCGTAAAACCGACTTCGCGTGAACCTTTCAGCGCGGCCTGAAACGGTTTCTCGCCCATCTCGATATGACGCATGATGTTTTCCAGCATCACAATCGCATCGTCCACCACCAGCCCGACCGCCAGCGTCAGGCCGAGCAGCGAAATATTGTCCAGCGTATAGCCAAAGCCCCACAACAAACTGATCGCACCGACGATGGAGACTGGCAGAGACAGCGTTGGAATCACAGTGGCGACCAGACGGCGCAGGAACAGGAAAATCACCACCACCACCAGCACGATGGTCAGGATCATGGTCAGATTCACGTCATGCAGCGCTTCGCGTATCGATACAGAGCGGTCGTTCACCAGCGTCATCTTCACGGATTCCGGCAACTGCGCCTTAAAGCCCGGCAGTGCGGCTTTGATCGAATCGACGACTTTCACGGTGTTCGCGTCCGACTGACGCTGAATCGCCAGCGTAATCGAACTTTCACCCATGAAATTGGCGGCGGTTTTGACTTGCTCGTAACTGTCTTCCACGCTCGCGACATCACGCAGACGCACCACCTGACCACCTTTATTGCTGACCACCAGATTGGCAAATTCCGCCGCACTCTGTAACTGGCGGTTTGCCAGAATCGTCAGCGTTTGTTTGTCGCCGTCCAGTGTTCCTGCGGGCGTGTTGGCATTCGCTGTGCGGATTGCCGCAGACAGCTCATCCAGCGTCAGATTACGTGCTGCCAGCGCGCCCGGATTCACGCGGATACGCACGGCGTAACGTTTGATACCGAAGATATTCACCTGCGCCACACCTTCCAGCGTGGACAGCGACGGCGAAATCAGATGCTCCGCGTAGCTGGTCAGTTCTGCCAGACTCAGCGACGGTGACTGCAGTGCGATAAACAGTACCGGTGCATCGGCCGGATTCACCTTGCGGTAAGAAGGCGGCGATGTCATTTCCACCGGCAGCGAACGCTGCGCACGCAGCAAAGCTGCCTGCACATCGACCGCGGCGGCATCGATATTGCGGTTCTGATCAAATTCCAGCGTCAGCGAGGTATTGCCGAGTGTGTTGTTCGAGCTGATCACAGACAAGCCGGGAATGGTGGCGAACTGCTTTTCCAGTGGCAACGCCACCGAGGTCGCCATGGTTTCCGGACTGGCACCAGGCAAGTTTGCACCCACGTTAATCACCGGCGTGTTATAGCTCGGTAACGCAGCAATCGGGATATAGCGATAGGCCAGAATACCGGCGATCACAATCGACAGATTCAGCAATACTGTCATCACCGGACGGCGGATAAACAATTCAGACAAATTCATGATGCGCTCGCTGCGGATGCACTGGCGGAAGCGGCCGGAGCCGGTTTGGCATCTTTCGCATCCTTCAAGTCTGTGCTGCCATCTTTCGCGCTGTCCTTCGCGCCGGATTTATCTTTAGTGTCTTTGCTTTCTGCAGAACGCTCTTTGATCAGCGATCCCGGACGCAGATTCTGTTTACCATCCACCACAACGCGCGCACCGGCTTCAATACCGGTAATCACTGCATCATTCTGCAGGCTGGTCACGACTTGCACCGGTTTCAGTTCTGCCTTGCCTTCAGCACCGGCAATATACACGGCAGAACCCTTAGGATTGACGATCACCGCTTCACGCGGCACCACCAGCGCATCTTTCAGGGTCTGTACACTGAAATCGACATTCACATACGCACCGGGCCACAACTTCATCTCTTTATTTTCAAATTCAGCTTTGACTTTGACAGTACCGGAGGAAGCATCCACCACATTATCTACAAACTTCAGTTTGCCTTTGAACTTGCCGCCATTGTCCGGCAGGCTGGCATACACATAGCTGTCGCTGCGCTGCAGGCTTTGCAAAGCTGCACTGAGATGACGCTGTGGTAACGGGAAAGTCACGGTAATCGGATCCATCTGCGTGATCGTGACCAGTGCCGCCGAACCAGGCTGCACCAGCGACCCCGGATACACACTAACAATACCGGTACGGCCGGAGGAAGGCGCGACAATGCGCTGATAGCTCAGCGCGACTTTGGCCGCTGCCACCGCCGCTTTGTCCGAAGCGACAACTGCGGTCTGCGCATCGACCTGTGCCTGCGCAGTATCCACTGCGCTCTGGGCGACGAACTTACGTGCCACCAGTTCTTTGCTGCGTGCCAGCTGGCGCTGGTTGTCTGCCAGTGTCGCGACATCTTTATCCAGCTGCGCCTGCGCTTTGGCCAGATTCACTTCATCGGCGCGGCTGTCAAAACTGAACAGTAAGTCACCGGCCTTCACAAACTGACCTTCTTTAATATGCACTTTGGTAATGGTGCTGGTGACTTGCGGACGGATGTCGACCATATTCGGTGAAGAAACGACACCGTTAGCACTGATCGTTACCGGAAAATCTTTTTGCTGAACACTGACTAAAGAAACGCTTACCGGACGGGCCGGTTTCTGCTCTTTGGCGCCGGCCGACGGAGCATTTCCTTCTGCCTTTGGTGCATTACCCCATTTCAGATAACTGCCACCTGCAATCGCGGCAATGGCCGCAACAATTGTCAATGTTTTTAATTTACTCATAACGGTATTCCCTGTGCAGACCGCCTTCTGACCGCGTGTGCGGCAGAAAGTTCTGTGATTACGGTGGCCACCGGTACGGCCAGCGGATTGAAACCGGATTATCCTTCCGCCATCTGACAGCGGAATTACAGCGTCGCAGCACGTGCCCGTATGCGGCAGTATTGCTGCTGACATGCCTGCTGTGCGGGCTGAATGCCATCGCGCAGCAGCTGAGGACTCATACGCGCAATGCTAACAAATAAAAAAAGCCGGCAATCAAGCCGGCTTTCCTGAGATACCTTCTGTTACAAAACACGATCAGACCACAGCGCCGTCTGTATCGTCTTTTTCTTTGACAGGTTTAATCAGATCTTCACGGGATACACCCAGCCACATTGCAATCGCTGCTGCAACGAACACTGATGAGTAAATACCGAAGCAGATACCGATCGTCAGCGCAATCGCGAAGTAATGCAATGTCGGACCACCCAGCAACAGCATGGACAACACCATCATCTGCGTACAGCCGTGGGTGATGATGGTACGGGAAATCGTGCTGGTAATCGCGTTATCAATAACTTCCTTCACAGACATTTTGCGCTGCTTACGGAAGTTTTCACGGATACGGTCAAAAATAACCACCGATTCATTGACCGAGTAACCGAGTACGGCCAGTACCGCAGCCAGTACGGACAGGTTGAATTCCCACTGGAAGAATGCGAAGAAGCCGAGAATGATCACAACGTCATGCAAGTTCGCAATAATCGCCGCGACCGCGAATTTCCATTCGAAGCGAATCGCCAGATAACCCATCACGCCGATCACCACAAACAGCAGCGCCATCAGACCATCATGTGCCAGTTCGTCACCAACCTGCGCACCGACCTGTTCCACGCGCTGCAGTTTTACCGCCGGATCTTTGGCTTTCAGTGCAGCCATCACCTGATCAGCCTGCTGTGCAGAGGACATCGTTTTCGATACCGGCAGACGAATCACCACGTCTTCAGCTTTACCGAATGGCTGCACCGGCGCATCGATGTAGCCCAGTTCTTCCACCATCTTACGAATGCCGTTGACATCTGCCGCTTTGCTGTAAGAAACCTCCAGCACAGTACCGCCGGTAAACTCAACGGAAAAATGCAAACCTTTGGCCAGCAGGAAAAAAACTGCTGCCACAAAAGTCAGTGCGGAAATGACATTGAAAATCAGCGCATGGCGCATGAAAGGAATGTCTTTTTTAATGCGGAATAATTCCATGTGCGCCTCGCTTATTTAACTGCCGGTGTGGAATCTGTCGATTCCTGTGGCTTCCAGACCTGACCAATCGAAATCGAAGCCAGTTTTTTCTTGCGGCCATACCAGAGATTGACCACACCGCGCGATACGAATACTGACGAGAAAATCGAAGTCAGAATACCGAGGCAGTGCACCACAGCAAAACCGCGAATCGCGCCGGAACCGAAAATCAGCAATGCCAGACCGACAATCAGGGTAGTCACGTTGGAGTCCAGAATCGTATCCCACGCGTGTGCAAAACCTTCTTCAATCGCTTTTTGCGGTGTGCGGCCTGCACGTAATTCCTCACGGATACGTTCATTAATCAGTACGTTCGCATCAATTGCCATACCCAGTGCCAGCGCAATCGCCGCCATACCCGGCAAGGTCAGCGTTGCCTGCATCAGCGACAGAATTGCGACCAGCAACAACAGGTTGATACCCAGTGCCAGCACACTGAATAAGCCGAACAGCATGTAGTACAGCATCATGAAAATCGCAATCGCGATGAAACCATACAGCGTGGAATGCATACCCTGCTTGATGTTTTCAGCACCGAGCTGCGGACCAATGGTACGTTCTTCGATGATTTCCATCGGCGCGGCCAGCGAACCGGCGCGCAACAGCAATGCCAGATCTGCCGCCGCACTTGCAGTACCCATACCGGTAATATTGAAACGTGAACTGAGCTCATCCTGAATTGTCGGTGCGATCAGTACTTCACCCTTGCCTTTTTCAAACAGCACGATTGCCATGCGTTTACCAACGCGGCTGCGTGTCGCTTCACGCATCTTACGGCCACCGTCACCGTTCAGATCAACCGATACCGCCGGTTGCTGACGCTGATCGAAGCTCAGTGCTGCGCCGGTAATGTAATCACCGGTCACAACCGGGTCTTTCACCAGCACAATCCATTCGCCGTCACGATTCGATTTAAACAATTCAGAACCGTAAGGTGCTGCTGTGTTCTGGTCAACAATACCGACTACCGAATCATCCAGCAAACGGACTTCCAGCGTTGCTGTACGACCAATAATTTCCTTCGCACGTGCCACATCCTGCACGCCGGGCAATTGCACCACAATGCGGTCCGGGCCTTGCTGCTGAATAATCGGCTCTGCCACGCCCAGCTCATTTACACGCTTGGAAAGCGCGGTAATATTTTGCTTCACACCTTCCGCGACAACGCTTTTCAGCGCTTCCGGTTTCAGTCCGACTTTCAGTTCGAATTCGCCGTTATCTGCTGCGACAGATTCCTGTACAGCGACTTCCTGCATCTGCGAGGTCAGTACGCCCTTCGCAGCGTTGCGGGTATCCGCATCACGGAAACGTACATTAATCGCATCGCCATCACGTGCAATACCGGCGTAGCGGATTTCTTTTTCACGCAGTACCGATTTGATGGTGGACTGCATGCCCTGTACACGTTTGTTCAAAACCGCTTTGGTATCCACCTGCATCAGGAAGTGCACGCCGCCGCGCAAATCCAGACCCAGGTACATCGGCAATGCACGCAGGTTTTGCAGCCATTTCGGTGTGTTCGACAACAGGTTGAATGCGACGGTGTAGGTCGGATTGTCGTGATCAGGATTCAGTGCCTGTTCCAGCGCGGCTTTCGCCTTGAACTGGGTGTCAACATCAGCAAAACGGGCACGGACACTGCCTTGTGCGCCATTGAAGTCAAAAAACACGCCGGTGTTCTGCAGACCGGATTGCTTCAGCACGGTTTCCACGCGCTCTGACATGCTGCTTTCCACTTTTACAGTGGATTTTGCACTGCTGATCTGCACTGCCGGAGATTCTCCGAAGAAATTCGGCGCTGTGTACAGCGCACCGAATACCAGCGCAATAAGTATCAGTATGTACTTCCAGATTGGATAGCGATTCATAATAATTGATTTGGAATGCCGGAAAGTACAACGCAGTCACGATGCGGACTGCGTTGTGGGTGAGGCTTAAGCTGACTTGATCGTACCGGTAGGTAAAACGACGGATACGGCGTTTTTCTGGACTTTCACTTCGACCTTATCGGCGATTTCCAGTGTGACGTAGCTTTCGCTGACCGCAGTCACGCGACCAATCACACCACCAACAGTCACCACTTCATCATTTTTTTTCAGTGCGTCGATCATCGCACGCTGTTCTTTCTGGCGTTTCATCTGTGGACGAATCATCACGAAATACAGCACCACAAACATCAGCACCAGTGGCAGGAAGCTCATCAGGCCGTTTTCAGCACCAGCACCCGCACCTGCGGCCTGGGCATAAGCATTCGAAATAAACACAATCAGACTCCGTTCGTTATCATTTTTTCAGCAATCCTGCATTTTTTGCAGGGGTAAGCCTACGATATATCATGCCTTTACAGCATTTTTCAATCTGCGGGGCGCCACATTCTAGCACCGCCCCGCAAAAATACTTGTTTTTCAGCTCAGGCGGACCTGAACTGCGTCTGTTTAAACACCGCGGCTGCGGTCAGCATGGAATTGCTGAACAAACTGCGGGAAGCGGTCTTCATCCAGCGCATCACGGATGTTTTGCATCAGATCCAGGTAATAGTGCAGGTTATGGATCGTATTCAGACGCGCACCAAGGATTTCGCCGGTACGGTGCAAGTGATGCAGATAGGCACGTGAGAAATTCCGGCAGGTGTAGCAGGAACAGGTCGCATCGAGCGGCTCTTTGTCGTTTTTATAACGTGCATTCTTAATTTTGACGTCACCAAAACGGGTGAAGATCCAGCCGTTACGCGCATTACGGGTTGGCATTACGCAGTCAAACATATCGATACCGTTCGATACGCCCGCCACCAGATCTTCCGGTGTACCGACGCCCATCAGGTAATGCGGTTTATTTTCCGGCAATTTCGGGCCGGTGTGCGCGAGGATGCGCATCATGTCTTCTTTTGGCTCACCAACCGACAAACCGCCGATGGCGAGGCCATGGAAACCCATTTCGCTCAGGCCGGCCAGCGACTCATCACGTAAATGCTCATACATACCACCCTGCACAATGCCGAACAGGGCATTCGGGTTTTCGGTGTTATTGAATTCATTGATGGAACGTTGCGCCCAGCGCAAAGACATGCGCATGGACTGGCCGGCTTCTTCGGTCGTTGCCGGTCTGCCATCAATTTCATACGGTGTGCATTCGTCGAACTGCATCACGATGTCGGAATTCAGTGAACGCTGAATCTGCATCGAAATTTCCGGTGACAGGAATAAACGCTCGCCGCTGATCGGGGACGAGAACTTCACACCCTCTTCCGTAATCTTGCGCATAGCACCGAGAGAGAACACCTGAAAACCGCCGGAGTCAGTCAGAATCGGTTTATCCCAGCCCATAAATGCATGCAGACCGCCAAACTGATTCATGACTTCCAGTCCCGGACGCAGCCACAAGTGAAAAGTATTGCCGAGAATAATTTGCGAACCGATTTCTTTCAGTTCCAGCGGTGACATGGCCTTCACAGAACCATACGTACCCACCGGCATGAAAATCGGCGTCTCAATTTCGCCATGGTTGACTTTAACGCGGCCACGACGGGCTGCAGTTGTCGCATCTTTTTTAATAAGGGTAAATTCAAGCATCTTGCTTCCCAGAAGTATTCGTTAACATCATGGCATCGCCATAACTGAAAAAGCGGTAACGCTGCTGAATCGCATGCGCATAGGCATCACGGATTTGCTGATAACCGGCGAAAGCAGACACCAGCATCATGAGCGTCGATTTTGGTAAATGGAAATTCGTAATCAGGCGATCTACCGTCTTAAAGCGGTAACCCGGCGTGATAAACAATCGGGTATCACCACTGCCTGCCACCAGTTGTCCGCTTTGCGAAGCACTTTCCAGCGCACGCATACTGGTTGTGCCGACAGCAATCACTGATTTACCTGCCGCTTTGGTTTTTTCGATCAGTTCCGCAGTTTCTGCCGGTACGGTGTACCACTCGCTGTGCATCTGATGCTCCTGCAGATTTTCTGTACGCACAGGCTGAAAAGTGCCCGCGCCGACATGCAGTGTGACATAAGCCAGTTGCACGCCGTTCGCGACGCATCGGTCCAGCAAAGCCTGATCAAAATGCAAGCCGGCAGTCGGTGCAGCAACCGCGCCCGGCACTTTGCTGTACACCGTCTGATAACGCTCTTCATCGTAATCATCGGCTTCATGTGCTATGTACGGTGGCAGCGGCAGACGGCCATACTGCTCCAGCAATTCGAATACGTCGGCAGGAAAATGCAGGGTAAAAAATTCACCTGCACGCTCACCAACGACCACATCAAAGGCATCTGCCAGACGAATCCGGCTGCCGGGTAACGGCGACTTCGATGCACGCATCTGTACCAGCACACGACGGTCATCTTCGGTATTACTCAGTACACGCTCAACCAGCAACTGCACTTTGCCACCGGATTCTTTTTGCCCGAAAAAGCGGGCTTTCAGAACACGGGTGTTATTAAACACCAGCAAATCACCGGGTTGCAGTAAACCTGTAACATCCGCGAAAACGCGGTCGTGTAACTGCCCTTCCGGCTCAACATGCAGTAGGCGTGAAGCTGTACGATCCGGCAGCGCAGTTTGCGCGATCAGATCGTCAGGCAATTCAAAGTCAAAATCACTCAGGGTATAAGTTGTCATGGTCATCAACATCGATGGTGGATACCGGGCTGACACCAGTGAAAAACCACTGGCAGCACTTCATCCGGCGTATCCAACACTGTCACCATGGCGCCGGCTGTGTAAAGCCCTGTACATACTGTATAAAAACTCAGTAGAATAAAACTATCAGTCTGCGCATCCCGGTAATTTCTGGCCACTGAGACAGTCAGAGACCACTCCGGTTCTGCAGCAAAACCCACCATTGTACACTTATGGCAGCTGAAGCCCCAAGCAATCCGGAACAAACCACGCGACCTGAAGCCACTGAGGCCGCTGCATCCACCCGAAAAAAAACGAAAAAAGCGCCAGCCACACAAATGAAAGCCAGCGAAAAACTGGCCAAACTGGGCTTACGGAAAGATATCGATTTTTTACTGCATCTGCCGATGCGGTACGAAGATGAAACGCGTATTCTGACGATTGCAGAAGCCAGCCTGCGCGGTGGTTCTCAAGTGCAGATTCAGGGTGTTGTCACGCATCAGGAAGTCCAGTACCGGCCGCGGCGGCAACTGGTGGTAAAGCTGGAAGATGAAAGTGGTGAAATTTATCTGCGCTTTCTGAATTTTTACGGCAGTCAGACCAAGCAACTGGCAACCGGTGCCAGTGTCAGAGCGCGTGGCGAACTGAGACACGGCTTCTTCGGCGCCGAACTGGTACACCCCACCTACAAAATTGTGCAGGATGACACACCGCTGCCGACAGCGCTGACACCTGTTTATCACAGCGGCGAAGGCGTACCGCAGGCGCTGCTGCGCAAGGCAATCAGTAATGCGATTCAGCGCACTAACTGGCGTGACACGCTGGCACCACGTTATCTTGAACGCATGAACCTGCTTGGTTTTGAAGAGAGTATCAGGACATTGCACACGCCACCGCCTGACGCGGATCAGTATGCACTGGTTGAGCGCGAGCATCCTGCCTGGACACGGATGAAATTCGATGAATTGCTGGCACAGCAATTGTCCCTGAAACGGGCGCAGAAAAGCCGGCGAGCAAAAGGCGCACCGGCAATGCCAGTCGTTGGCGAACTCAGTAATGCCTTTTTACTCAATCTGCCATTTACGCTGACCGGTGCGCAGGAAAAAGTATTACGCGAAATCCGCGCCGATCTGGCGCAGTCTTTTCCTATGCAGCGCTTGTTGCAGGGCGATGTCGGCAGTGGCAAAACCATCGTAGCTGCACTCGCGGCAGCACAGGCAATTGACAATGGTTATCAGGCTGCCCTGATGGCACCGACTGAAATTCTGGCGGAACAACATTTTCGCAAAATTGCCGCGTGGCTGGAACCGCTGGGGGTGCGTACCGCGTGGCTGACAGGGAGTTTGCGTAAAAAAGAAAAAGAGCAGGCGCAGGCGCTGATACAAAGCGGCGAAGCCAGACTGGTGATTGGTACGCATGCACTGATTCAGGACAATGTTCAGTTTCACAAACTGGGACTGGTGCTGGTGGACGAGCAGCACCGTTTCGGCGTCGGGCAGCGTCTGGATTTGTCACATAAAGCCCAGGCCGGCCTGATTCCGCATCAGTTAATGATGTCGGCGACGCCGATTCCGCGCACACTGGCAATGACCTACTACGCTGATCTGGAGGTGTCGGTTATTGATGAACTGCCACCGGGCAGAACACCGATTGTGACCCGCGTCATTGACCAGAACCGGCGCGACGAAGTCATAGAGCGCATTCATGCTGCTGCACTGGAAGGTAAGCAAGTCTACTGGGTGTGCCCGCTGATTGAAGAATCAGAAACACTGCAGTTGCAAACCGCGACAGAAACCCATGCCATTCTGGCGGAAGCCTTACCGGATATCCGCACGGGGCTGGTACATGGTCGTCTGAAACCTTCAGAAAAACAGCAGGTCATGGATGATTTCCTGCACAACCGGATTCAGGTGCTGGTTGCCACAACGGTCATTGAGGTCGGCGTGGATGTGCCAAACGCCAGCCTGATGGTCATTGAACACGCAGAACGCTTTGGTCTGTCACAGCTGCATCAGCTGCGCGGACGTGTCGGGCGTGGCGCTGCCGCTTCGGTCTGCCTTCTGATGTATCAAGGCCCATTAGGACAAGTAGCAAAACAGCGTCTGGGCATCATGCGCGAAAGCACAGATGGCTTTGAAATTGCGCGCCGCGATCTGGAGTTACGTGGCCCCGGAGAATTTCTGGGTGCACGCCAGTCCGGCGAAGCTATGCTGAAATTTGCTAATTTAGAAACAGATCAGTGGCTGGTTGAACAAGCACGCGATCTTGCAGATTACCTTCTGCGTCATGACGCAGCCACCGTCGCGGCTCATCTTGAACGCTGGATGGGGAACAAAGAAGAATACCTGCGGGTCTGACAAGCAATCGCCTAAGCCTATCGCCTACAATCACCGATATGAACATCCAGATTCTGAAAGCCGATCTACATAATCACGAGCATGCTGCAGATTTAGTTGCAATGTTAAACGTCTATGCCTCCGATGCCATGGGTGGTGGTGAACCACTGACAGAATACTGCCGGCATCATCTGATTCATGAGCTGCAGAAACGTCCGGCCGTTCACGCTTTCTTACTTTACTGCGACGGGCGCGCTGCCGCTTTTTCGATTGCCATTGAGGGTTTTTCTACTTTTGCCTGCAAAGCCTTACTCAACATTCATGATTTTGCGGTTCATCCGGAATTTCGCGGTGCCGGATTAGGAAAACAGCTGATGCAATACATTTGCCGCTTTGCTCAGGAGCAAGATTACTGCAAAATCACGCTGGAAGTTCTGGAAGGCAATCATCCCGCACGCTCACTCTACGCAGCGGAAGGATTTGCACCATATGCGCTGGACCCGGCCATGGGTGGTGCACTGATGCTCCAGAAAAAACTCTGACCATTCAACTCTGACTGCCCTCTACCGAAAGGATTCACTATGACTTTGGATTTCACTGGACGCGTTGCGATTGTCACAGGTGCAGGTGGCGGTCTCGGACGCGAACATGCGCTCGAACTGGCGAAGCGCGGTGCTAAAGTCGTTGTGAATGATTTGGGTGCCGCCCGTGACGGCAGTGGCGGTTCAGGCTTCGCCGCTGAAGCAGTCGTGCAGGAAATCCGCAACGCCGGTGGTGATGCGATTGCCAGCGCAGCCTCTGTCACCGATTTCGCTGCTGTGGAAGACATGATCAGCACTACCATACGTACCTGGGGTCGGGTTGATATTCTGATCAATAATGCCGGCATCCTGCGCGACAAAAGTTTTGCGAAGATGGAGTTGGATGACTTTCGCACTGTGATGGAAGTACACCTGATGGGCGCAGTCCATTGCTGCAAAGCAGTCTGGCCAGTCATGACCGAACAGAAATACGGTCGTATTGTCATGACCACCTCCTCGTCCGGTTTATTCGGCAATTTCGGTCAATCTAACTACGGTGCAGCAAAAATGGCACTGGTAGGCCTGATGCAAACGCTGTCACTGGAAGGCGCTAAATATGATATCCGGGTCAACAGTCTGGCACCGACCGCTGCGACACGCATGACGGAAGCACTCTTTCCACCTGAATTTTTACAGGCATTGCAACCGGCAGACGTAGTTCCTGCGATGCTCGTACTTACGTGTGAACATGCACCTACACGTCAGATACTGTGCGCCGGCGCCGGCGGTTTTGAAGCCGCGCATATCTGCCTGACACAAGGCATCTGGCTGCCCCAGGCTGAAAACACTGCGGAACAGCTGGCACAACGGCTGCCCGATGTGCAGGACCGCACTCAGTCTGTCGTTCCGGAGAGCGGCCTTGCGCAAGGTCAGCTCGAACTGGGTAAAGCATTTAATAGCCGTAAATAAACTGTGCACGA
Organism: Cognatundibacterium squillarum; assembly: GCF_014652435.1. Lineage (GTDB taxonomy): Bacteria > Pseudomonadota > Gammaproteobacteria > Burkholderiales > Burkholderiaceae_D > Undibacterium > Undibacterium squillarum. Next base: position 174,252 of record NZ_BMYU01000006.1, on the reverse strand, counting down.
ATCCATTTTCTTTTTTACGGTATTTGTGCTAAACCTGATCAGGCGCACCTTTTCCGGTCTGTGAGCTGCTATGACCCTGACTGAACTGAAATACATTGTTGCGGTTGCCCGCGAAAAACACTTCGGCCACGCGGCTGAAGCCTGCTTCGTTGCGCAACCGACTTTATCTGTGGCCATCAAAAAACTGGAAGATGAGCTGGGGGTCACCATATTCGAACGTGGTGGCACCGAGATTTCAACGACGCCGATTGGCGCGCAGATTGTTGCACAGGCCGAACGCGTACTTGAACAAACTGCTGCGATCAAAGAAATTGCTAAGCAAAACAAAGACCCTTTAGCTGGTGCTTTCCGGCTGGGTGTTATCTACACCGTGGGTCCTTACCTGCTCCCTTCTCTGGTGAAAACCATGATCGAGCAGGTTCCGCAAATGCCATTGGTGCTTCAGGAAAATTACACCGTCAAACTGATGGAGTTATTGCGTCAGGGAGAACTGGATGCAGCCATTATGGCGCTGCCGCTGCCAGATCAGGGACTGATGGTTCAGGCTTTGTATGATGAACCATTCCTGGTTGCAGTACCGCATCAGCATCCCTGGGCAGACCGGGACAGGATTTCTGCAGCTGAACTAAAAACAGAAACCATGTTATTGCTTGGTGCCGGACATTGCTTCCGAGATCAGGTACTGGAGGTCTGCCCTGAAATGGCGCGTTTCTCGACAACTGGTGATGGCATAGCGCGTACTTTTGAAGGCTCGTCCCTGGAAACGATCCGGCATATGGTAGCTTCAGGCATCGGTCTGACAGTTCTGCCAGCCGCATCCGTCGTACGCCAGAACACAGAAAATTTGCTCAGATACATTCCGTTTGAACAACCGGTTCCCAATCGCCGTATTGTGATTGCATGGCGTAAAAGCTTCACCCGTCAGCCTGCCATTGAAGCAATCAGACGTGCTGTTCAGGCTTGCCAGCTTCCGGGTGTGACAATGCTCGATGAGTCTGCATCTGCACAATAACCATGTTTCCACAACTCACAACACCGCGCCTGCAGATGCGTGTACTGCAAGCCGGGGATCTTCAGGTTTATCAGCAGTATCTGTTAAAAAACAGAGAACATTTACGCCCCTGGGAGCCAGAACGACAGGACAGTTTTTTCAGCGATCCGGAATGCCTCGCGCGTATTACCCTGATGCAGCAACATGCTGAGACAGGGATCGCTGTGCCGTTCAGTATTTTCTCCGGCGAAGAAATGATCGGCGTTTGCAATTTCAGCAATATCGTTCGTGGTGTCTTTCAGGCCTGTCATCTGGGTTACGCAATCAGTGCAGCGCATCAGGGAAAAGGAATGATGCGCGAAGCGGTTGAATCCGGAATTCAGTTTATGTTTGAACAACAAGGCCTGCACAGGATTATGGCGAACTACCGCCCTGAAAATCTGCGCAGCGCTGCACTGCTGGCCAGTCTGGGATTTGAACGCGAAGGGTTTGCCAGACGCTACCTGAAAATAAACGGCGCCTGGTGTGACCATGTTCTGACTGCAAAAGTCCGCGATGACGACTGAGTCATTATAAAATTACAAATATCTGATACACATATCGTTAGTCGCTATGTCTCTATTTTTGCGTATGACTGCAATGGTCTTCGCGACCGTGTTCGCATGCAGCACAGCTTCCGCTCAGAATAACCCACCTGATGCAAAATCTCAGGACGCTGAGTCTGCAAGACCGAAAATCGCACTGGTTTTGTCCGGTGGCGGAGCGCGTGGATTTGCACATATCGGTGTTCTTCGTGCCTTGCGGCGCATGCAGGTTCCGGTTGATATGGTGGTTGGAACCAGTATGGGTGCTGTTGTAGGCGGTGCCTACGCCGCCGGACGCACACCGGAACAACTGGAGGAAATAGTCCGCAGTACACGCTGGGATGAGGTACTGGCTGACAGACCTGCACGAAACGAACTCGAATACCGACGCAAAATTGAAGACACGCTGCTGCCGACACGTATTGAAATGGCTGTCACGAAGTCCGGCGTATATTTACCTAAGGCTGCAGCAGGCAACGCCAGCCTGGAACACGCACTTACTCGTCTCCTGCCGGAAGGAATGCGCGACCAGCCGGTGAATCAATTGTCGCTGCCATTTATTTCAGTTGCCTCCGATCTGACAACCGGCGAGCTGGTTGAACTGAACGATACCCCATTACTCGCATCCATGCGTGCCTCGCTAGCCGTCCCGGGTGTTTTTGCACCGGTTCGTATCAAGGAAAAATTAGTTGTGGATGGCGGACTCGTCAGCAATTTGCCAGTAGAGCTGGCGCGTACTATGGGAGCCGACATTGTCATTGCAGTTAACGTCGGAACACCACTATCTCCGGAAAAAGATATACACAGTGCTTTCGATGTGGCCAATCAAATGCTGCAAATTCTGACCGAACAGAATGTACAGCGCTCAATAAAACAATTAAGAAAGCAGGATGTCCTGATCGCCCCGAAACTCGATGGCATCAGCTTTCTCGACTTTTCTGCGTTTCCGCGCGCTATCAAAGCAGGGGAACAAGCTGCTGAACTCGCACGCGAGCAATTGATTAAACTGGCGATACCACGTGAAATGTTTGCTGAACTGGAAGAGTTCCGCGTTATGAACACCCGGCATGCAAAAGATACCGTTCGCGTCATGCCAATTGCCAGCCTCGAAGTCAAAGGAACGCAGTACGTGAACCCTGAAGCACTGATTACGCAGACAGGTTTGCACGAAGGACAGAATCTGACTCAGGATGAAATCAGGCAAGCAGCAACACGTCTTTACGGGCGTGGCGACCTTGAGGAAGTCAAAGCCATCATCGATGATAGCGGCAATGAACGCAAAGTCACCATACTGACGAAAGAGTCCCAGTCCAGTCGCAACCGCCTGCGTCTGGGCATGGAGCTTTCCAGCGACTTTAACGATGACAGCCGTTTCGCACTGAGCCTGATGCATGTTGCATCCAGCCTGAACGGATATGGTGCAGAATTGCGTACACTGGCAAAGATCGGAAGTCAGCAGCAGTTCAGCACTCAATTGTGGCAGCCACTGGCACCGGCCTCAGCATGGTACGTCGCTCCGGGACTGGAATACAATGCGTCTGGACTCGATTTCTATCAGGGAACGACACGAATCGCCAGAATTAACAGCAGCCAGACCGGCGCCAGCTTCGCACTCGGGCGTCAGCTCGGTAACTGGGGCAGTATCGAAGCCGGTATTCAGCGCGGATTCCAGAAAATCAATGCCATTCTTCCGAGCGAGATCGAAAACGATCCCAAAGCACGTTATTTTGCGACGACAAGATTTATCCATTTTCACGCCGACACACTGGATTCGATCAGTTTCCCGACCAGTGGCTCCATGATTGACTTTGCATGGCAAAGTTCACCCGGCAAAGAGGGCAAACAGGCAGCGCAGGCAAGCGCTGAAATTTCAGCCATGAAAGCCTTGTCGTTTGGTGATTGGGCGGGTCACCTTTATGGTGAATGGACAAGGGCGCAAAATACGACAACGCCTTCGCCGCTGGGAGGATTTCTGCGTCTGACCGGACTTCCCAGAAACTCACTGTACGGTGATACAACCTTGTTCGGCAGACTGGTAGTCGCACGGCGTATCGGCGCGCTGCCATCCACAATCGGTGGCGCAGTACGCCTGGGATTCTCGATGGAGCTGGGTGGCAGCTATGGCGGCAATGAACCATATTCAATTGGCCGCATGAAGCAGGCTGCCAGCGCCAGCTTATCCGTGGACACACGGTTTGGTCCCGTGTATCTGGGTGCCGGTGCGACCCGGGGAGCCGGGTCGGGGGTTTATCTCTTTCTCGGACCAATATGGTGAGTAATTGATGCCGGCTCAGGTTTTGCCTGTGGCCGGCGCAAAGCGGTAAATGCGGAGAACTCCCATGAACGGAAACCGACAACCAGTGTAAAGCCATCTTTTTGCTCTGGCGGCAAACGACGCTCTTCCTGATGGAAACGTGCCAGCTCTGCAACCAGCTGCTGAATTTTCAGTACGATTTCCTGTGCACTGCGATCTGACAAACGGGCCGGAACACACAACAGCATTTCGCCCTTTCCATCAAAGCGACCATCAAAATAATCGGCAACAACGTGTTCACGGAAATACTGCTGTACCGGTCCGTCTGAACGCCAGTGGAATGCCGGAGACACTTTCAGCCTGTACTTATTATTCGGACGCAGTTCGATCACGTCCAGCTTATCAAGCGCAATCATATTCAGAATGCACTCTGCTTCCGTCATCTGATACGTTTCGACAATTTGCTCCAGAGTCCAGTGTCCGAGGCAGGAAATAGCAACCAGCAACAGCTTGGGATCTGCCATCAGAGACTTTTCCTGCTCAAGGGTCAGCGTATCATTCGGCGGCGTCACATCAGCCGACTGCCGCAGAATGTCTTCCAAAGCAACGCCGGCAGCCTTACAAATTTCCGCTAAACGGGTCAGGCTCATATCTTTTTGTCCGAACATCCGTTTGACGCTGGACTCACTCATACCAATACGTTCAGCAAGCATCTTGTAGGTGACACCCGCAGCACGCAGCTCAGAACGTAACACTTGCAGAATCAATTCCGGGGAACTCATCTGGTCTCCTTTTTGAAAGAATAGAGTTTCAAAATTTAATACCACGACATAGATAATATCTCATTTCGAATTAAAAAACAGTACCAAATTTTCTGGAATTTTCATAAATACAAGGTAATGATTGGGCTCTGACGATGCCTGTATCTATTGAAGAGTCATATAATGCTGGCGTTCCTGCATTCCGCTCACTGATTATGCTGAAAGAAAAACTATCGCTGTATTTTCGTCTGGTACGACTGGATAAACCGGTAGGTATCATGTTATTGCTCTGGCCGACTCTGACGGCGCTCTGGCTCGCATCAGACGGACATCCCGACTGGAAGCTGGTAACCATCTACACGCTGGGTACGATACTGATGCGCTCTGCCGGATGTGCAGTCAATGATTATGCAGACCGGGATTTTGACAAGCATGTCAAACGGACAGCTGACCGCCCCGTTACGAGTGGAAAAATTTCCGGCAAGGAAGCGCTGGCGGTTGCAGCAGCCCTGGCACTGCTGTCTTTCTGCCTTGTGATTCCGATGAATACGCTGACCAAGCAAATGTCAGTCGCTGCACTGATCATTGCCGCAACTTACCCCTACTTCAAGCGATTCTTCGCGATTCCGCAAGCCTATCTCGGGATCGCGTTCGGCTTCGGGATTCCGATGGCGTTTGCCAGCATTCAGAATCAGATACCGGTTGCGGCCTGGGTATTACTCACGGCGAATATCTTCTGGGCCGTGGCCTATGATACGGAATATGCGATGGTGGATCGCGATGATGATCTGAAAATCGGCATCCGGACTTCCGCCATCACTTTTGGGCGATACGACGTTCTTGCAGTCATGCTGTGCTATGCGCTCAGTTTCGCTCTGATCACGATCACGGGTCTGCAATACGGACTGGGTATATTTTTTCTGACAGGGATGTTCGTCGCAGTACTTTTCGCAGCGTATCACTACACACTGATAAGACATCGTGAACGCATGGCTTGTTTTGCGGCGTTTCGCCACAATAACTGGTTAGGAGCGGTCATATTTGCCGGTGTCGTGGCAGATTACAGTTTCCGTTAAACCTGAATATCCGGTAAAGGCTATACTGAGTGCGCCGGATTTTGCGTTCAGACAACATCCGGTAAGATGACTGTTCTACACTGAACCTGACGTATTGTGAAGTTGTATTGCTAACACTGTGAAAGGAAAGACCATGAGCAGCACTGAACAGCAAAAAGACAAACTGATGCAGGATTTGCAGCAAGTCATCCGTGATGCCGAAGATCTGCTCCGGCACTCAGAACAACAATCCGGTGAGGGCTTTCAATCCGCCAAAGCGCGTTTTGAACATACCTTGCGCCATGCGAAAGCAGAGGTCGCACGTATCGAAGACATGGTCGTCACGCGTGCGCGCGAAACAGCCAAAGCAACCGATGTTTATGTCCGCGAAAATCCATGGCAGTCAGCTGGTATTGCGGCAGGCGTTGGCTTGCTGGTGGGTTTGCTGATCGGCCGCAGTCGTTAATCAGTATGGCACTGCTGGATTCGGTAGGCCGTCTTGCGGCCAGCATGACAGATATCCTGCAAACCCGGCTGGCGCTGGCATCGCTGGAGATCGAAGAAGAACTGCAGCGTTTTCTGCAGTTACTGCTCTGGTCTCTGGCTGCATTTTTCTGCGCCTGCTTTGCCGTGGTTTTGGTCGCTGTATTGCTGATCGCATTATTCTGGGATCATTACCGCCTGCCACTGATCGGCGGACTGATTGCTGCATTCGGCGGTGCCTCTTACTGGATGTTTGCCCATATCCGCCATCAGTTGGCCAGTAAGCCACGCTTACTGCAAGCCACACTGGATGAGCTGGAAAAAGATGCTGCACATTTACGCGGTGCTGTGCAGGAGGAAAGGCAGGAAAATGCAAACTGATCCTCAACTGCAGTTGCGCAAACAAGCCTTACTGTTAAAGATTCAGGCGCAGCGCCAGTTATGGCATTTACAGACGGAACAATTCCGTTCCGAGCACAAACTTGCCGATATGGCGCAACGTGTAATAGGACAAGCCGGCGAAGCATTTAAAAAGCGTCCGCTTGCGATAGGACTGGGCGTACTGACACTTGCCATACTAAAACCCGGTCGGGCGCTGCGACTGGCACAAGCCGGATTGCAGGCATGGCGTTTATGGCAAGATTTGTCAGCATCACGTACGGATCAGCATCCGCCGCGCTGACTGGCAATCAGCGTAAGTGCTGAGGCCGGTCGCCTGCTGCCAGACGAGAACTCAGATGATGATTCCTGAATAACCACAGACGTTCCCGCGCATCACCAGGACGGGCACCGTCCCAGACCAGCTCCCAGTCGCGGTCAGATAACAGAGATTCCGGCGCATTATTCGTCAGTCCGTTCACAATCAGCAAGTCGCATTCGCGGTACGGCTCAGTCTCTTGCCTATGCGTAATAATCCCTGAAAAATAACGCAGCATCGCCCGTTCAGACTCGCCGAGATTCTGACTCGCCATACAATGGAAATCACCCGGCATCACGGCCTGCATATCAGAAAAAACACTGCGGTAACTTTTTGCATGATCCAGCCACGGTAACCATAAAGTACAAAGTACCAGCCAGCACAGGCTCAGCCCTGCCGTCCAGATTCGCAGCGGATTACCACGCAGATGGCGCACTTGCCACAAGCACACGGCTGTCAGCACAAAGCAGGCTGCCACCACCAGTAATTGCGTATAGCTGACGGGCATCGAAAAATCTGCTGGCAAAATACGTAGCAGCCACTGCCAGGCGGGTGCCGCGTTGTATACCATTTGCCACCAGACATACAGCAGCAGGCTGCAGATCGCGCCGAACATGACCCCGATCACGACGCTCAGGCCGCGTTCCCCAATGTATCTGACTGCAGGGGCGGCCAGAACTGCGATAGGGAACAGCAAAGGCAAAGCATAGTTGTCACGGGCAGACGCTGCCGTACCCAGCACTGTCAGCATCACGATAAATACCAAACTGCACACCTGAATTGCCGGACTGCTCATGATACGGGTACGCCAGTGCCAGATTGTCAGCAAAGCCAGCGGCAGCGCCGGGAATGTAAACCATGGCAAGGTAGTAATCCAGAAATTCTCTGTATGCGGCGCACCGAGTCTGGCGACGGAAAATCCAAAAAAACGGCCAACATTATTTTCCCAGAACCATTCCATAAACAGCGGCTGGGAGGTTTGCCACAATGCGACAGGCCAGATCAGCAGCCACGGCAACGCTACCATGAAAGCAGTCAGCAGAAATTCAATATAACTGCGACGACGCCATACCGGAAACAGTAATGGCAACAGCATGGCGACGACAAAAAATACGCCCGGGCCGAGCACACCTTTCGCCATCATAGACACGCCGATCCCTGTTCCCAGTACTACTGCGGACTTAAGATCAGGCGCTTTATTCCACATCGCGAAGCCGGTGACGGATAAGGCAAAACCGGTGAGCAAAGGAACATCTGTCACCATTAAGTGCGCATGAAATATCAGCCCCAGACATCCGAACAAGGCCAGCAATGCGGACGCTGCATGACCTTTTCCCCACCAGAGCCTCGCGCAAAAAGCGACACAGAAACCAGTGATACCCATCAGGATTCCGCTGGTCAGACGGGCTGCATCATGTGCTGGCAGGAAACCGTCAAAAGTGTGGACCAGAATTGTCGCAATCCAGTAATACAGCGGTGGTTTTTCCATGAACGGCTCACCGGCCATTGCCGGGACTACCCAGTCACCGCTATCAACCATGTGATGAATAATTCCGAACACATAGGTTTCATCCTGCTTCCACGGGTCATGCCCGGTGAGTCCGGGAATCAGATAAAGCAGCGAGAAGAACAACACCCAGCTGTGATGACGACAACTTTGAATCAGTGCGCGAACAGAGGAAAAAGTAAATATCGCAGGAGCAGAAAAACGTGAGCTAAGCATGGATTGAACACAAACAGAAGCGTCTATTCATCCTGCAGCAAGCTGGCGGAGGCGGCTGACTGACTGCGCGGGATACGAAAAGTAACGCATTGTATATGCAAAAACTCATCATGTAACACATTGTGACAGATAAAAATCTCTAATTTTCAGAAAATTTCCCTTAAGAAACAGATACTTGCAAATAAATTACAGAAAACAAAAAAGCCGACCTGTTACAAGGTCGGCTTTTTTTGTACGCAAGGTAGCTGCAAATGCTACCCGATGAAACCTGCAGGCTTAGTCCTGACTACCAAGCTCATCACCAAGTTCGCGGGCGCGCGCTGCTGCCGCTTTTGCACCGCTGATGATCGATGCTGCAACACCGGCTTCCTGCATCGATGTCAGGGCAGCAAACGTCGTGCCGCCTTTTGATGTGACACGTTCACGCAACACCGACACCGGCTCGTCAGCATGGACTGCGAGGCTGGCAGCGCCTTCAAATGTCGCAATCGCAAAACGGGTTGCCTGTTCCGGCGTGAATCCCATGTCTCTCGCAGCCTGCTCCAGTGCCTCGATGAAATAGAACACATAAGCCGGGCCGCTGCCGGAAATGGCCGTCACCGCATCCAGTTGCGCTTCCTGCTCAAACCATGCGTACTGACCGACCGCCGATACAACTTGCTCTGCAACAGCACGCTGATCTGCGCTGACATCCGGCAAAGCAAACAAACCGCTAATTCCTTTTTGTACCAGCGCCGGTGTATTCGGCATGGCGCGCACAATGGCAGGATAATCACCGAGCCAGCGCGACATATCCGCAGCGCGGATACCGGCCGCCACCGAAATCAGTAACTGTTGTTTCAACCAAGGCTGAATACTGGCGATCACATCACGCATTTGCTGCGGTTTCACCGCGAGCACAATCACATCCGCTGTTGCCAGCGTTGCGTCCGGCTGCAAAGCGGTGCTGACACCCAGCTCACTTTCAAGACGACTGAGCGTTTGCTGACTGACATCCACCACATGCACAGTTGCCGGCGGATTGGATGCGGCCAGCATGCCGCGGATTAAAGCGACGGCCATATTGCCGCCACCGATAAATGCGATGTTCTGATTACGCTGCATAATGTCTCTTTCCAAAAATTGCGGTTCCGATTCTGACCATGGTGCTGCCTTCGCTGATCGCAGCCTGCATATCTGCACTCATTCCCATCGACAAAGTATCCAGTGCGATACCATGATTGCGGATTTGCTCTGCCAGTACGCGCAGACTGGCAAAAGCAGCGTGCTGTGCCGCAGTATCCTCCGTCGCTTCCGGCACCGCCATCAGTCCGCGCAATCGCAGACCGGGTAAATCCTTCACAGCCTGCGCCAGTGCCAGCGCTTCTTCCGGGCTGGCACCACTCTTACTGCTTTCTCCACTGACATTAATTTGTAAGCAAATGTTAAGCGGCGGAAGATGCGCAGGACGCTGCTCAGACAATCTTTGCGCAATTTTTAAGCGGTCAACGGAGTGCACCCAGTCAAAATGTTCGGCAACCGGACGCGTCTTATTGCTTTGTAACGGGCCGATAAAATGCCAGCACAGCGCCAGCTCAGGATGCTGATTCCGTATCAAAAGCAGCTTATCCTGGGCCTCCTGCAGATAATTCTCACCGAAATCACGCTGTCCGGCCTTTGCCGCTTCGATCACAGCATCGGCCGGAAACGTCTTGGATACCGCGACCAGACAGACACTGCCGGGAGCACGCCCTGCCTGCTGTTCAGCGCTGTCAATCTGCGCCCTCACTGCTTGCAAGTTGTCAGAAATTGGGGACATAATCAGTTACCTTCTTTGGCATAATCGTTGATTCTGCGCGGTCTGCGCAAAATGGTTTGCCTGCACTTTACTTACCTTCCCGGAATTATAAATGGACATCTCTGAACTGCTCGCGTTCTCGGTCAAGAACAATGCATCCGATCTGCACTTATCGTCCGGGCTGCCGCCGATGATACGTGTGCACGGCGATGTGCGCCGTATTAATCTGCCACCGCTGGAACACAAGGATGTGCACAGTCTGATCTATGACATCATGAATGACGGTCAGCGCAAGACTTACGAAGAAACGCTGGAGTGCGATTTCTCGTTTGCGATTCCCGGCCTTGCCCGTTTCCGTGTGAATGCATTTAATCAGGAACGCGGTCCGGCAGCGGTCATGCGTACGATTCCTTCTAAAATCCTGACGCTGGAACAATTGAACGCGCCGAAGATTTTTGCGGATCTGGCACTGAAACCGCGCGGTCTGGTACTGGTGACTGGTCCTACCGGTTCCGGTAAATCGACCACTCTGGCGGCAATGATCAATCACCTCAATGAAAATGAATACGGTCACATTCTGACCGTGGAAGATCCGATCGAGTTTGTGCACGAATCCAAAAAATGTCTGATTAACCAGCGTGAAGTCGGCCCGCACACGATGTCGTTCAACAATGCGCTGCGCTCTGCACTGCGTGAAGATCCTGATGCGATTCTGGTTGGTGAGTTGCGTGATCTGGAAACCATCCGTCTGGCACTGACCGCTGCTGAAACCGGCCACTTGGTGTTCGGTACCCTGCATACTTCCTCTGCTGCAAAAACCATCGACCGTATCGTCGACGTGTTTCCGGCGGAAGAAAAAGAAATGGTACGTGCGATGCTGTCCGAATCGCTGCAAGCGGTCATTTCACAAACCCTGCTGAAAACCAAAGATGGCAGCGGTCGTGTGGCAGCCCATGAAATCATGATCGGAACACCGGCGATCCGTAACCTGATTCGTGAAGCGAAAATTGCGCAGATGTACTCTGCGATTCAGACCGGTAATAACGTCGGTATGCAAACACTGGATCAAAATCTGACGGATCTGGTACGCCGCAATGTGATCGCTGTCGGCACCGCGCGCGCTGCCGCAAAAATCCCGGAAAACTTCCCGGGTTAAGAACAGGAGTAAGCAAACATGGAACGCGATCAGGCCACCAAATTCATGCACGACCTGCTGCGGCTGATGCTGAACAAAAACGGTTCAGACTTATTCATCACAGCAGACTTTCCACCCGCTTTCAAAATCGACGGCAAAGTCACGCCGGTATCGAATCAGCCGCTGACGCCGGCCCATACGATTGATCTGGCCCGCGCCATCATGAATGACAAGCAGGCTGCCGAATTTGAAGCATCGAAAGAATGTAATTTCGCGATTAATCCTGCAGGCATGGGACGTTTCCGCGTGTCGGCATTCATGCAGCAGGGCCGCGTCGGTATGGTTCTGCGGACAATAACCACCGCCATTCCGAAATTCGAAGATCTGGGCTTGCCGGAAGGTCTGAAAGACGTCGCCATGACCAAGCGCGGTCTGGTGATCATGGTCGGTGCAACCGGCTCCGGTAAATCCACCACGCTGGCAGCGATGGTCGGTTTCCGTAACATGAACAGCTTCGGTCACATCATCACGATTGAAGATCCGATTGAATATGTGCACCCGCACGGCAATTGCATCGTTACCCAGCGTGAAGTCGGCATTGATACCGAAGACTGGGGCATTGCACTGAAAAACTCGCTGCGTCAGGCACCGGACGTGATTCAGATCGGTGAGATCCGCGATCGCGAAACCATGGACTTTGCGATTGCGTTTGCCGAAACCGGTCACTTGTGTCTGGCGACACTGCATGCGAACAGCTCGAATCAGGCGCTGGACCGTATCATCAACTTCTTCCCGGAAGAACGCCGCGCGCAATTGCTGATGGACTTATCGCTGAACTTAAAAGGCGTGATTTCTCAGCGTCTGATTCCGCTGAAAGGCCGTAAAGGTCGTGTTGCCGCAGTGGAAATCATGCTCAACAGTCCACTGATTTCTGACCTGATTTTCAAAGGTCAGGTGCATGAAATCAAAGAGATCATGAAGAAGTCGCGTGAGCTTGGTATGCAGACTTTTGACCAGGCGCTGTTCGATTTGCACGAACAGGATAAAATCACTTACGAAGATGCATTACGTAATGCGGATTCTGTTAATGAACTGCGTCTGGCAATCATGCTCAACGGTAAAGAAGCAAAATCGCGTGATCTGAGCGCCGGCACACAACATCTGGGAATTGTCTGATGCAAACGCTGGATTTCACCGTCAACGACCTGCAGGGTCGTCCGGTCGATTTAAAACAATATGCAGGAAAAGTCGTGCTGGTGGTCAATACCGCCAGCCGTTGCGGTTTTACGCCGCAATACGAAGGTCTGGAACGCCTGTACCAGACTTACCGCGATCAGGGACTGGTGGTACTGGGTTTCCCGTGCAATCAGTTCGGCCATCAGGAACCGGGCGAAGCAACGGAAATTGCGCAGTTCTGCGAACTGCGTTTCGGTGTCAGTTTTCCGCTGTTTGAAAAGATTGAGGTGAACGGTAAAGCCGCCCATCCGTTTTATCAGCAGTTAAAATCCGCTGCACCGGGCTTACTGGGCACCGAAGCGATCAAATGGAATTTCACCAAATTCCTGATCGACCGTCACGGCAAAGTCGTACGCCGTTACGCGCCGCAATCCAAACCGGAAGAACTGGAAAGCGCCATCCGTGAATTACTCGGACTGGGCATCTGAACCGGCATTTTCACCGGAACATGCTCATTGAAAAAGCGGCGCTCAGCCGCTTTTTTGTTTTCTCTCTTTGCGATCCTGAAAACCCGGCGTAAACAGCCCGAAAACCCCTGTTTTGCGGAGTTCTGCATAGCGATCCGGCGCTCGTCGGCAGAAAGTCCGGTGCTTGCAAAATGCCGGATGCGGCATTCTGCATAGTCCCTGTGTGTTGACGCTGCAAAGATGGCGTTCAGCCGGCGCTGGTGGCAGCAGACAGGCGGCGTTCCAGCAAGACGATCCAGTGCTCTACCGGTGTTTCGGTTCCTGATTGCAAATGGGCGATGCAGCCTATATTGGCGGAAACGATGCGGTCCGGCGTGGTGGCCTGCAAAGCGTTCAGTTTGCGGTCACGCAGGGTTTGCGCCAGCGAGGATTGCAAGATCGAATACGTCCCCGCAGAGCCGCAGCATAAGTGGCTGTCAGCACACAGGCTGACCTGAATGCCGTGCTGCGCCAGCAGGCGTTCGACTTTGCCACGGATTTTCTGACCGTGCTGCAGGGTACACGGCGGATGGAACATGATTTTTTCCTGATCTGCTGGCGCTGGTGCGAGTTTGCTCAGATCATCGGCGAAACCTTCCAGCACTTCGCTGATGTCTTTGCACAGCGCCGAAACCTGACGCGCTTTGGCGGCATACGCGGCATCATCCTGCAGCATATAACCGTAGTCACGCACGGTGACCCCGCAACCGGATGCAGTCATCACAATCGCTTCGGCACCGGCTTCAATCAGCGGCCACCAGGCATCGATGTTATTGCGCATATCCTGCAGCGCGGCTTCGGTCGCATTCAGATGATGATGAATCGCGCCGCAGCAACCTGCTTTCGGCGCAGTCACCAGTTGCACGCCGAGCTTATCCAGCAAACGTGCCGCGGCCGCATTGATTTCCGGCGACATCACCGGCTGCACGCAACCATCCAGCAGCAGCATAGTGCGCTGATGGGTACGCAATGCCTGTGCGCCGCCGGTTTGCGGCGCGGCGGCAGGTCGCAGTTTATTGCGTAATCCTGCCGGCAGCAGCGGACGCAGCAACATACCGGTACGGTAAGCCGGACGGAACAGCCACTGGCGTGTCAGCCCGGTTTGCAGGGTTTTGCGCAGTAATTGCTGCGCCGGTGAACGCCCGACGCGCTGCTCGACGATATGGCGGCCTATGTCCAGCAAGCGGCTGTAATGCACGCCGGACGGGCAAGTGCTTTCGCAGTTGCGGCAAGTCAGGCAGCGGTCCAGATGGGTTTGTGTCGCTTCGGTCGGCATCTTGCCTTCCAGCACTTGCTTGATCAGATAAATGCGGCCGCGCGGCCCGTCCAGCTCATCGCCGGTGACCTGATAGGTCGGACAGGTGGCGGTACAAAAACCGCAATGCACGCATTTACGCAAAATCTCGTCTGCTTCACGCCCTTCGCGGGTGGCCAGTAACGAGGCCAGCAAATTGGTTTGCATGACTCAGAGCTCCTTATACAGACGACCGGGATTCAGAATACGCTGCGGATCCAGCGCCTGTTTCAGACGCTGGTGTACCTGCATCAGTGCGGGTGACAAAGGGCTGAACACGTCATCACCGGCAGCAGCACCACGGAATGCGGTGGCATGACCACCGGCAGCTGCGCAGACTTCGCGTATTTTGTCGGCAGATTCTTCCGAGCGCAGCCAGCGTTGCGCCCCGCCCCACTCCCACAGGGTTTTGCCATTCAGCGCCAGCGCCGGTGCGGTGGCTGGCAGTGATAAGCGCCACAGAATATGGCTGCTGTCTTCCTGAAAATAGGCGTGGCTCTGATCGCGCAGCGAACGCCACCAGTTGCCTGCGTCACGCAATTCTTCGCCACCGCTGTGGCGCACCGCTTCGCGCACCGCGGCTTCTGCACCGGAAAAACGCACGATCAGGCGTCCCATATGCCAGCTGGCAGCGCTGACCGGCAAGGCGCGTCCGCACCACTGACTGACGGTGCGCAGCGCATCGGCTTCGCTCAGCATCAGCACACGGCTTTCTTCGGCAAACGGACGCGGCAACACTTTCAGCGATGCATGGGTAATCACACCCAGACAACCGAGCGAACCGGCCAGCACGCGTGATACATCGTAGCCAGCGACGTTTTTCATCACTTGCCCGCCGAATTCCAGTAGTTGTCCCTGCCCGTCGATGATGCCTGCACCGAGTACGAAATCGCGCACCGATCCGGCATACGGACGGCGCGGCCCCGCCAGCCCCGCAGCAATCGTACCGCCGACGGTGCTGTGTTCAGAAAAATGCGGCGGTTCAAACGCCAGCATCTGACCATGCTCTGCCAGCAGCGCTTCGATGTCGCGCAAGGGCGTGCCGGCGCAAGCAGTAATCACCAGTTCGGTCGGATCATAGGCCAGCACGCCTTGCCACGGGCGCATGTCCAGTGTTTCGCCTTCGACGGCGCGGCCATACCAGGCTTTTGAATTTCCGCCGCGTATCGCCAGTGGCTGACGGCTTGCTGCCGCATCGCGTATCTGTTCTGCCAGCGCAGAAAATTGTGGAGTGGTTTGCGTCATGTGCGGAATCATCCTCAGAAACGGGGCAGTTCAGGGAAACGTAACTGTCCCTGACGGACATGCAGGCGGCCGTATTCGGCGCAACGGTGCAGGGTCGGAATCGCTTTATCCGGATTCAGCAGCATCGCCGGATCGAATGCGCGTTTCACGGCAAAAAAAGTATCCAGTTCGCTGCGCGTGAACTGCACGCACATGGATTGAATTTTTTCGATACCGACACCGTGTTCACCGGTAATCGTGCCGCCGACTTCGACACACAATTCCAGAATCGCTGCGCCGAATTGCTCAGCACGTTCAAACTCACCCGGCTGGTTTGCATCAAACATAATCAGCGGATGCAGATTGCCGTCACCGGCGTGGAAGACATTGGCGCAACGCAGGCCGTAGGTTTTTTCCATCGCAGCGATACCAAGCAGCACTTCGCCGAGACGTTTGCGCGGGATGGTGCCATCCATGCAGTAATAATCGGGCGAAATCCGTCCGGCGGCCGGAAATGCATTTTTACGGCCAGACCAGAAACGCAGACGTTCATCTTCGGTCGCAGATACCGCAATCCGGCGCGCACCGGCATTGCGCAGCACTTCGCTCATGCGCGCGATTTCTTCTTCCACTTCCGCCGGTGTGCCATCGGATTCGCACAGCAGAATCGCTGCGGCTGCGGTGTCATAACCGGCCTGCACGAAGGGTTCCACCATTTGCGAAGAGGTCTGGTCCATCATTTCCAGACCAGCCGGAATAATGCCGGCGGCGATTACATCCGCCACCGCCTGTGCGCCCTGCACCACATCATCAAACGAGGCCATGATCACACGCGCCAGTTGCGGCTTCGGTACCAGTTTCACCGTGACTTCGGTGACGATGCCGAGCATGCCTTCCGAACCGATCACCAGTGGCAGCAAATCAAAACCGGGGCTGTCCAGCGCTTCGCTGCCGACTTCCAGCACCTCGCCTTCCATCGTCAGCAAACGCACACGCAGTACGTTGTGCAGCGTCAGACCGTATTTCAGGCAGTGCACGCCGCCGGAGTTTTCCGCGACATTGCCGCCGATAGTGCAGGCAATCTGGGATGAAGGATCAGGTGCGTAATACAAACCGTGTGGTGCCACCGCATCGGAAATCGCCAGATTGCGCACACCCGGCTGCACTTTTGCCGTTCTGGCATGCGCATCAATCGTCAGAATCCGGTTCAGTTTGGCGGTAGATAACACAATGCCCTGCGCCATCGGCATGGCGCCGCCGGACAAACCGGTACCGGCACCGCGCGGCACTACCGGCACATTAAAGCGACGGCAAATCTGCAATATCGCCAGAATCTGCGCTTCGTTTTCCGGCAGACAGACCAGCAACGGCAATTGCCGGTACGCAGTCAGTCCATCGCATTCATAAGGCCGGATTTCTTCTTCGCTGTGCAACAGCGCATGGGCTGGCAAGACTTGCGCCAGCGCCCGGACCAGAGTTTTCCGGTCGGCTGTCGCGACCGGATTCATATTGTGCTCTGCCATCGTCTCCTCACACCATCGCAGAAAATCAACAGCATCACGCATCCCCGCCGGGCGCTGTCTGTGCTGTCTGGAATGAAAGCAGTGTATCGGGGAATCAACAGCCTGAGATGAATTGTTTATCCGGATCGGATTGAATAGTTTTCAAGCGCAATAAACAACAACAGTGACAGCCTCTGCATGCGTAGCAACGCAGGTTGCGCGTTGTCAAAGCCCTGAAAATGCCTTGTACAGGCCAAAATGCGGTGTTCTGCACAGCGATCCGGCGGTCGTCGGCAGAAAGTCCGGCTCTCCGGAAATGGCAAACGCGGATAGCTGCATAATGACAGATGCCGGCACGCTGATGACGATGACCGGACGTTCTCACCGCCGGAAAGCAAAACAGCCCGGCGAACCGGGCTGTTTTGTGTAGCGGATGCTGCCTGAATTACACAGAGAACGAAGAACCGCAACCGCAGGTGGTGGTTGCATTCGGGTTCTTGATCACGAACTGTGCGCCTTCCAGATCATCTTTGTAATCGATTTCTGCGCCGACCAGATACTGGTAGCTCATGGAATCGATCAGCAATTGCACGCCGTTTTTGGTCATGGTGGTGTCGTCTTCATTGGTGATTTCATCGAATGTGAAACCATACTGGAAGCCGGAGCAACCGCCACCCTGTACGAAAACGCGCAGTTTCAGATCAGGATTGCCTTCTTCTTCAATCAGTTGCGCTACTTTGGCTGCCGCACTTTCAGTGAAGTTAATCGGTGCCGGCATTTCTGCTACTTCGCTCATTTCAAACTCCTGTTTTCGGTGAATAACGCCATTATAGACCTGCTCACCGGACTATGCATTCGAGGCCGCCAGTTTCAGCACCGGCTCTTCTTCCTGATCATGGGTTAAGGTACCGGACACCAGTGCACCGCTGAGCATTTCCAGCGCTTTGTAATGCACATCACCGGCGATTCGTGCTTTTGGCTGCAGTTCCAGTAACTCGGTGGAAATCACCGGCCCCTGAATCACGCCATTCACAATCAGATGTGCGGCACGAACCTCGCCTTCGACCACCGCCTGCTCGGAAATAATCAGCATGCTGGGCTGGGAAGGATCGGCAATCACATTGCCGCAGACGCGGCCATCAATGCGCAGGCCACCCTGAAAATGCAGATCGCCTTCTATGCGGATACCGGTGCCGATCAGACTGTCTATCGTATTACGTTTAGCTTTGCGACTGAACATTGCTTCTCCATGTCACGGTTAATGGGCCGGGCACCGGCAGCAACACCGCTCAGAAACTGACGGTGTGCTGCGCACGCTGCTGGCCACGTTCCAGAATCCGGATCTGCACTGATTTCAGCACGCTGCCTTCGGGTAGCGGGATGCTGCCCTCAACCCGCTGGTAATGACGGAAGGTCAGTTTCAGCGGTGGCGTTTCCGGGTTTTTCGTATCGGGGAGGGTGATCGTAACAGGTTTTCCGCCCTGCACCAAATTCAGCGAAAACTGGATTTCCCCCGAGAAATCACTGTTCGCTTTCGCGCCCTGCACGACCAGCGCTCGGTAACGCAATTGTCCCGGCACCGGCGTTTCCAGCTTCACATTCGGCAGCGAAATACCGTCAGCGCGGGTTCCGGCTTGTGCCAGTCCTTCAAAGAACGATAAATCGTCTTTCAGCTTCTGGTTTTCCGCGGTCAGACTGCGGACTTGCTCGGTCAGCTCTTTCTGCACCGATTTTTCGATGGTGGATTTGCTGTCTACCGTGCTGGCAGCACGCTGCAGTTTATCGCGTTCCGCCAGTAACTGATCACGCTGCTCGCGTAACTCACCGACTTCTTCCAGCGCAGCACCACCGGCAGCATAACGCTGCCCCAGATGGTAAGTCCAGCCAGCCAGTGCCGCTGCCGCTGCAACTGCAGCAGCAACCACCGCCCATTTGACCGCCCAGTGACGCTCGTGGGTGATCGTCATTTTCGGCGCCAGATAGCGCCGTTGCAGGAAGCGGCTGCGGCGCATGTTACGGCAGTACCGGTACGTGCTGCAGGCCGGTTTGCTCAGGCAAACCAAACATCAGGTTCATACATTGCACAGCCTGACCTGACGCGCCTTTCACCAGATTGTCCTGCACCACCAGCACAATCACATTTTTACCATTGCCCGGACGGTGCAGCGCCAGACGCAGCATATTGGATGCGCGGACAGAACGGGTTTCCGGATGGCTGCCGAATGGCATTACGTCGATGAATTCCTCATCTTTGTACGCATCTTCAAACAGTTGTTGCAGCGCTTCATTGCTGATATCGGTTTTCAGACGCGCATACAGCGTGGAGTGCATGCCGCGTATCATCGGAATCAGATGCGGTGTGAATTGCAGGCTGACCGGTTCAGATGTCAGTTTCTGCAGTTGTTCCACGGTTTCCGGTGTATGACGGTGCGCAGACACGCCATAGGCCTTCATGGTGTCACTGGCTTCGGAGAACAGGATACCGATTTCCGCTTTACGGCCGGCACCGGACACGCCGGACTTGCAGTCGGCGATCAGGCTGTCGGCTTCGATCAGCCCCGCGCGCAACAACGGCGCATAGCCAATCTGCATAGTGGTTGGATAGCAACCCGGATTACCGATCACACGCGCATTGCGAATCGCAGCGCGGTTCAGTTCCGGCAAACCGTACACCGCTTCTGCCAGCACATCGTGGCAGGTATGCGGAATGCCGTACCATTTTTCAAACTGCGCAACATCTTTGAGGCGGAAGTCTGCTGCCAGATCGATTACTTTCACACCGGCTGCGAGTAATTCCTGCGCCTGCGCCATCGCCACACCATGCGGTGTCGCAAAGAACACCACATCACATTCGGTCAGATTCGCTTTGTCCGGCGCGGAAAACGCCAGATCCACTTTGCCGCGCAGCGACGGATACATGTCAGCGACTTTCACGCCGTCTTCTTTACGCGACGTAATCGCTGTCAGTTGCACTTCAGGATGCAGCGCCAGAATACGCAGCAATTCGACGCCGGTATAACCGGTTCCGCCAACAATACCAACTTTAATCATGGGTTTTCCTTGCAAGAAACAATGTGCTTTATTCTAACAGCAGTCTGTGACAGACAATCCAGCGCCAGAAAAAAGCCGATAAAAAAAGCCGCCTGAAAAGGCGGCTTTTTTGTACCACAAGCGGAAATAAATTAACGCTTGGAGAATTGTTTTGCGCGACGTGCTTTGCGCAGACCAACTTTTTTACGCTCAACTTCACGTGCATCGCGGGTAACGAAACCTGCTTTGGACAGTTCTGGTTTCAGCGCTGCATCGTAGTCGATCAGGGCACGTGTGATACCGTGACGAACGGCACCAGCCTGGCCGGATTCACCACCACCGTGAACGTTAACCATGATATCGAATTTTTCGATATTGCCGGTCAGTTCCAGAGGTTGACGAATAACCATCAGACCTGTTACGCGGGAGAAGTATTCGTTGGCTGGTTTGCCGTTAACAACGATCTTGCCACTGCCAGCTTTCAGGAATACACGCGCTACTGCGCTCTTACGACGGCCAGTACCGTAGTTGTAGTTACCGATCATGGCTTATCCTTAGATTTCGAGAACTTTAGGTTGCTGTGCAGCATGCGGATGAGTTGCATCAGCATACACTTTCAGCTTCTTGATCATTGCGTAGCCGAGTGGGCCTTTTGGCAACATGCCTTTAACAGCTTTTTCCAGGGCGCGGCCTGGGAAGCGTTGTTGCATTTTTTGGAAGCTGGTTTCATAGATACCGCCTGGGTAACCAGTGTGACGGTAGTATGTTTTGTTCTGTGCTTTAGTGCCAGTCACGCGCAGTTTAGCTGCGTTAACAACAACGATGAAATCACCGGTGTCGACGTGTGGAGTAAATTCTGGCTTGTGCTTACCACGCAGACGGAGTGCTACTTCGCTGGCAACACGTCCGAGTACTTTGTCTGTCGCGTCAATCACGAACCAGTCACGCTGAACCTCATGGCCCTTAGCGGAAAAGGTTTTCATGTTGAATCCTAATCAAATAAATAAGCCCTTTTGTGGTGGTTCTGCATCACTTCCTGCAGACTCTCCCTTATATTTCCCGTTCGGGCGGATCGGGAATCGGAAATTATAGGGTTTTCAAAGACTTAGTGCAAGAACTGTTTAATTTTTAGGCAGAATATTTTGACGGGCAAATGTCGCGGGCAAAAAAAAGCCTGAAGTCTGTGCTTCAGGCTTGAATCCACCAAAGGAGTAGGTGGAGGAGACAACTGCAAAGTCAGTCACATCAGTAACTAACTCACGAGTCAATAATAGACAATCCTATTGTGCAGCGCAAGATAAAATGCGCCTCAGGAAAGGAGGACTTCCTCTAAATCCTGCGGATTAGGATATGATTGCCCGCAGACGAAATTTTATTTATGAGGTCAACATGGAAACTACAGTACGCTGGACCGGTAACGGTGGCATGTCTTTTATTGCAGAAACCGGCTCAGGCCATGCAGTTATTATGGATGGCGCTCCGGAAGGCGGCGGCAAAAATCTGGGCCCGCGCCCGATGGAAATGGTATTACTGGGAACCGGCGGTTGTACCGCCTATGACGTAGTGCTGATATTGCAGCGCGGCAAACAGGATGTGCGCGGCTGCGATGTGAAGCTGACAGCGGAACGTGCCGAAACAGAGCCAAAAGTGTTTACCAACATTCACTTTCACTTCACGGTACGTGGTCGTAATCTAAAGGAAGCAACGGTAGAACGTGCAATTAAACTGTCACACGAAAAATACTGCTCTGCTTCGATCATGCTGGCAAAAACTGCCAGCATGACGCACAGCTTTGAAATTATTGATGACCTGACCCTGCCGTCCGTGCACGATCAACAGGCCTGATATTACTGCTCCGTTCCGGGCTGCCCAAACAAATCGGTGTAGCTCGGGTAATAACTCAGGTAACGAAGACAGGTAATCACTGCGAGCAACGGCAAAATCAAAACGCCGATCAGCGCGGATTTGCCGAGTATCAGCATCAGCACCTCAATAAACATGACAGGCAGCATTCCGGCAAGCATCGCCATACTTGCGCCATACACCAAAAATGCACGCCAGTTACGTGAAGTTGCATAAAAACTGAAATACATCGCTTTAATCAGCGGAAGATTTTTCCACATCACCAGCGGTGCGGCATACCAGGTCAGCATCAGTACCGGCAGCATTGCAACCATGCCCCACAAGGCCCCCGTCAGCAACTCCTGCGTATCGAGCAATTTCGGATCAATTTTATCCTGTGCTGTCAGCACCATTTCCCAACCGTTTTCACCAGGCAGCGTAGCAATCCACAAAGCAATCATCAGTGAAATACCATAGATTGCACCCAGCGTTGTCAGGCGACGCAGCGACGGTGAGTAGAATCCGGAAATCAGCGTTTGCGACGTGACCTTCTGCCCCTTCGCTGTCTGGTGTGCCGCCTCCATGAACCCCATATTAAAAACGGGAGTCAGCAACAACGGCAATACCGGACCTATATACGGCGGAATACTGAGGACAACCATCGCCAGAAGATACAAAAAAAACAATAACATCAATTGCGTCGGCTGCTGACGAAAAAGTCGTATCGCCTCTGAAAACCATTGCCAGCCTGCGCTTGCGGATAATACTTTCATGCAGAAAAATAAGGTAAAGGTGGAACCGGCCCGGTTTCACGCAGACGTAAAATGCGTTCAAAATGACCGGGATCATGCGGCGTCAGCATTTCAGCTTCGCGCGGCATATAAAAATCGTACAAACGGGATAACCAGAACCTGAGCGCTCCTGCCCGCAGCATTGCTTGCCAGACCAGTGCTTCCGGCTCAGTGAATGGCCTGACAGAGTGATACGCATTCAGCAAAGCAAGTGTGCGTGCATCATCCAGCGCCCCACTCTCGATATCAATACACCAGTCATTGACGGTCACTGCGACATCGAAAATCCAGGTATCACAGCCAGCAAAATAAAAATCAAAGAATCCTGTCAGCCGTTCGCCGTCAAACATGACATTATTCCGGAACAAATCCGCATGTACAGGACCATTCGGCAAACCACGGTACAAAGGTGATGCTTCCAGTGCATCCTGAAAATGCACTTCGGCTTTCAGCAAATGCTGTTTTTCGGCATCCAGAAACGGCAAAACATCCGGCACGGTGGCGTGACGCCATTCTGCCGCACGCAGATTTTTTTGTCTGATCGAAAAGTCAGCTGCTGCCAGATGCATCTTCGCAAGCATGGCACCAACCTCTGCACAATGCACCGGAAGCGGTGACATCTGCGAGCTGCCCTCCAGTTTACTGACGATCGCAGCGGGCTTTCCATGCAATGCAGTCACCAGCTCACCTTGCTGATTACAAACAGGGTCAGGCACCAGCACCCCGCGACTGGCAAGGTGTTTCATCAGTTTCAGATAAAACGGCAGTTGCTCAAAGCTTAGATTTTCAAAAATCGTCAGGACATACTCACCACTTTCAGTCGTGATGAAAAAATTACTGTTCTCGATACCTGATGAAATACCGCGAACCGCACTAACTTGCCCAAGAGAAAACTGTTTGATCCATTCCTGTAAATCATCCAGCGTAACGGATGTAAATACTGCCATTCTTGCCTCTGATTACTTGGTTTGGGTTTGACTGGCGGTTGCCGGCTTGGCGGCAGGTTCTGGTGGCGTCGCATCTTTCACATCAGCCGGACGCGCAGACTTACCACCGAACTCCAGAATTTTCCACTGTGCCGGGCGGTTTCCTTGTCCCTGAACCGTACCTGCAGGCGCGTTGCCAACCTCAGGATCCGCTTTCAGTGTGTAGCTGGTATTACCGGTTTTCACTTCAACTTCAGTTACTTTGCCGGCATTGTTACGTTTTTCGGTGATTTTTTTATTTTCCTGTTTGCCGAACGAAGGATTTTTTTCCG
The DNA here is from genome assembly GCF_014652435.1 of Cognatundibacterium squillarum. Lineage (GTDB taxonomy): Bacteria > Pseudomonadota > Gammaproteobacteria > Burkholderiales > Burkholderiaceae_D > Undibacterium > Undibacterium squillarum. The sequence continues at coordinate 150,169 of NZ_BMYU01000006.1, read as the reverse complement.
GTTTCACGGAAGGACCTTCCTCGAGTTTTTCTATACGAGGTGGTGGAGGCACATCAGTCTTCACCGAAGATGCCGAAGTTTGTGCAATGACTTGCGTGCTCAGGCACAGACTCGCAATAAACCCTGCCAGATAAACAGCTTTCATGATTATTCCCGCATTATCAACTCAATGATCTGATTGTAACAAACCTGCGTCAGAACACATCTTTCTGACTGAAAATAAAAAAAGAGCAGCGAAACGCTGCTCTTTTTCATTCAACAGATCGGGCAACCGATTAGAAACGGTGCTGGATACCTGCTGTCAGTTCGTTCACTTTCTGACCATTCACGCCACCAAACTGTGTACCAACGATGTTGGATTTAGACTCTTGCGTGGAGTATGCATAAGCAGTGTACAAATCTGTACGTTTAGACAGGCCGTGTACGTAACCGATGTTGAACTGTTTTGCACCTTTGTCGCCAGACTCGTTCACTTTTGTGAAGCCAGCCAGTACTTTACCAGTTGCAGTTACTGGTACGGAAACAGCCAGGGTAAATGCCTTGCGATCCGTGCCATTATCAGCCTTTTGTTTTTGATAGATCACAACTGGCTTAGCAACACCGAAATCATAAGCAGCAGCCAAAGTGTGAGCGGATGGATTGAAAGCTACCGCTGCATTGTCTTTCGCGTAGTTGTAGCCAACTTCCAGTGCATCGACTTTGTAGTTTACTGTCAGACCAACCGAACGCTCACCGGAATTATCGCCAGCTTTTTCACCAGCTGCGTAAGAAACGTTAGCAGTGAAACCGCTCAGATCGGTTGTGTTGTAGAAAATCGCGTTACTTACACGACCATTGGTGTCTTGTGCAGTTTTACCTGCAACAAAGTACAGAGCGCGAGTACCGTTACCATTGTTAACGAGAGCGGAACCAAACGGATCGTATTTATCAAAGAATTTCAGAGTTGTTGTTTTGTCGCGGCCGATATTGATCGAACCGAAGTCGCCAGACAAACCAACCAGAGTTGTACGACCGAAAGTACGACCACCTTGATCGGATGCGCCAGTATCCATCAGAACGCCTTGCTCCAGAACGAAGTTAGCTTTCAGACCGCCACCCAGATCTTCAGTACCTTTGAAGCCCAGACGGGAACCGCCTTCCTGGCCACTGGTTACTTTTGCAGTTTTGGAACTACCGGTACTTGTACCTTGAACACCAACGTCTGCCACACCGTAGATAGTTACGGAAGATTGAGCAAAAGCTGCGCCGGAGAATGCACCCAGCAGAGAGAGCGCGAGGATCGATTTTTTCATTTGTCTAATATCCTAAGATAAAGTTAATTTTTGTGCACAGAGGAGATCTGATTTCACAAAAAAGAAAGTTGCAGGTTCTTTTTACAGCTGTGAACCAAATTGATTCAACGTCAAACGCCACATTACCTGCTGAAAATGACTGTTTGATGAATTCAAACCGCTACTTCAACGAAGTAACCTGAATGCGTTGCAATAAGCAAACACTTTTTCAGGCTTCAGACAGCTGCAAATACAGCCCTGATCGCAACCTAAGGTGACATTATAGGCAATTTTCGCCTATGCTGCACAGCATCATGATTTGGGGACAGGTCAGCCGGATTTCAAGCCACCGACCTGAGAACCTAACAAAATTCCTTTTTTGCGAAATCAGTTCTTTTGCTTCGGGATATATCTTATCGCAGACCAGAGGCAAGCGCTTACGCAGCAGCAGACAAATTGGCCGAGTGCAAGATACGGTACCGAATGGCTTAACAGAGGAGACATTACGCCCGCAATCAGCGCACTGAATAACGTTGATGTTGCAGATTGACACGATGCAACAACGCCACGAATTTCAGGAAACATATCAAGAGCAAGTAATGTTGCCCCCGGCGCAACCAGCGACATTCCGAAAGAGTAAAAAAGTAAGGGAGCGACTGACCAGGGCAAAGCTGGCGGCAGAAATGCGTGATACAGAACGTTTACACCCGCCGCTGCAATCATAAAAATAAATCCGGTGCGAACCTGCTTCCAGATATTCCATTTTCCGGCGAGGCGGTTTGCCGCCAGTGCCCCCAGGAAAATTCCACCGACGGTGGGGACAAATTGCCAGGCAAACTGGGAAGAATTCAGGTGCAGATGCTGAATCAGAAATACCGGTGCTGACGAAATATATAAAAACAAGCCGCCAAAGTTCAGCGCGACTGTCCCGGCTTTCAGATAAAAACGGCCGGATGAAAAAACAGTACGGTAACTTCTCCACAAAAAATCTGCGCTGAATTCCTGACGTTTATGCGGTGGCAAGGTTTCCGGCAGCCAGCGATAACAAGCAATCACCAGTATCACTGCAAAAGCACAGAGAAACAGGAAAATCGCACGCCAACTCCAGATATCAATAATCCATCCGCCCAGCACCGGTGCAATTGCCGGTGCAATCGAAAAGATCATAGTGACCAGCGACAGCAAGCGCTCTGCCTCTGGCCCGTGATACAGATCACGAATGATTGCCCGTCCGACCACCATGCCAGCACCGGCAGAAACGCCCTGCAGAATACGGAATCCCCATAAATAATGAATACTGACTGCGCCTGCACATCCGAAACTCGCTGCGGCGAATACCATCAACGCAATCAGAATCACTTTCCGCCGCCCGAACGCATCCGACAGGGCACCGTGCCACAGGGTCATCACGGCGAACGCCAGCATGTAGGCACTGAGGGTTTGCTGCACCTCCAGTTCATGCGCCCGCAAACTTGCCTGTATCGAAGGAAATGCCGGCAAATAGGTATCAATAGCAAATGGCCCCAGCATGGACAACGCTGCGAGCAGCATTGCAAGTGCGGGGTACGAAAGAGAATTTTGATGACGCATATGTATAAACTATTTGACGGAATGCTCCGTCTGAGAAAATTTTCAGCCGATAAAAAACAAAAGGCGGAAATTCCGCCTTTCAGAAATACGCTGGAACTTCGCTTAGCGAATGCCGCCGATACAAAGGTATTTCATTTCCAAATACTCATCGATACCGTACTTTGACCCTTCACGCCCCAGGCCAGATTGCTTGACACCACCAAACGGGGCGACTTCATTGGAAATCAGGCCTGTATTGATGCCTACCATGCCATATTCAAGCTGTTCAGCAACCCGCCAGATACGTGTCATATCGCGTGAGAAGAAATAAGAGGCCAGTCCGGAATCAGTATGATTTGCAGCGGCGATCACCTGCTGTTCGCCAGAGAATCGCGCAATCGCAGCAACAGGGCCAAACGTTTCCTCTGACATAATCAAGGCATCTTCTGGGACATCTGCCAGTACGGTTGGTTCAAAAAACAAAGTATCAGCTTGTATCCGCCGCCCGCCTGCAACTAATTTCGCTCCCTTAGACACAGCATCAGCGACATGAAGTTCGATTTTGCAAATAGCCTGTTCATCTATGACTGGCCCCTGCTGTGTCTCAGGTGCCAGACCGTCACCAACACGAATGCGTTTTACTGCCTCACTGAATTTCTCTACAAATGCATCGTAAATATTTTCCTGTACATAAAACCGGTTAGTACAAACACAGGTTTGTCCTGCATTGCGATATTTGGACTGCAAAGCACCCTCAACCGCCGCATCCAAATCTGCATCGTCAAACACAATAAATGGTGCATGCCCGCCAAGTTCAAGTGCCAGCTTTTTTACGGTAGAGGCGGACTGACGCATCAGAATACGACCAACCGGTGTCGATCCGGTGAATGACAGATGCCTGATGACAGGACTATCGCAAAGCACAGTTCCTATTTCGACGGAGCGCTGACTGTCCGCAGGCAAAATATTCATAACACCCTCAGGCATGCCGGCACGGATAGCGAGCTCCGCAAGTGCGAGCGCGGACAGTGGGGTCTGTTCTGCAGGTTTGACGATAATCGTACACCCTGCTGCAATCGCTGGTGCAACTTTTCGCGTAATCATTGCCAGCGGAAAATTCCACGGCGTAATGGCGGCACAAACGCCGACTGGCTGTTTCAGAACCAGCGTACGCTTATCTGTCCATGTTGATGCCATCACATCGCCGCTGACACGCTTGGCCTCCTCTGCAAACCATTCGAGAAAACTGGCACCATAGATCACTTCTGCTTTTGCCTCTGCTAAAGGCTTGCCCTGCTCTGTTGTCATTATCAGAGCGAGATCATCCGCATGAGCAACAACCAGCTCATACCAGCGGCGAAGAATACCCGCACGCGCCTTGCCTGTCAGGGCTGCCCAAGCCGGAAATGCTGCGTTCGCTGAAGTAATCGCCTGCTCAGCATCCTGCACAGACGATTGCGCTACCCGGGCAACCAGACTACCGCTGGCCGGATTGGTGACGTCAAATGTGTCAGCGTTTGCGCGCCATTGATTCGCGATCATCACACCCGTTTTCAATAAATCAGGCGCATTCAGTTTTTGCAGTAAATCCATCATCATTCCCGGAAAATTCAGTCAGCTTTATCGAATTCAATCATAAAGAAAAAGGCCGGTAACAGACCGGCCTGTATCATGCTTATTCTGCTTGTTCAGCGCCTTGCTGAGGTTTCGCCTGTTCCCGGCGGTTAAATCCTGCCACCATATCAAAGCGGAACAAACGGCATTCCAGTGCACCGTTAAAGAATGGCGTTTTACGGGACTCTTTCAAACGCAGCAGTTTTGGCACACCAAGATCCGCCGTGAATAAAAAGACAGTCCAGCCAGCAAAACGCTGTTTCAGTGTACGACTGAATGCGCTGAAAAATGCGGTCGCCATTTCATCGGAATCCAGCTGACTGTTACCCCGCACACCAATACGCTCGCCGTATGGCGGATTCGTCAGTACAACGCCAGGACCTTCAACCGGTGGTTTCACTTCCTGCGCTTCGATCTGTTTCAGCGGAACCTCAAATGGAATTCCGGCATTACGCAGATTGTTGCGCGCCATCACCAGCATATCACCGGAAATATCACTGCCGAACAGTTGCGGCTCTGTCACTGTATTCAGCCTTACTGCGGCTTTAATCGCCTGCCATGCATTCTTATTAAACTGATTCAGTTTTTCAAATGCAAAACTACGGTTGTAACCCGGCGGAATACCGGCAATCATTTGCGCGGCTTCTACCAGTATCGTTCCGGAGCCGCACATAGGATCCAGCAAAGGTGTTCCCGGTTTCCAGCCCGATGTACGAATCAGGCCAGCCGCCAGATTTTCACGCAACGGTGCATCACCCGTTTCCATGCGCCAGCCGCGTTTGAATAATGGCTCACCGGACAAGTCCAGATACAAGGTGAAACTGCGCGCATCCAGAAAACCTGCAATACGTATATCCGGATTGCGGGTATTCACTGATGGACGCTGGTTGTACATATCGCGGAAGCGATCACAAACACCGTCTTTAATTTTCAGCGTCACGAATTCCAGACTTTTCAGCGGAGACTTTACAGCGGTCACATCGACACGAATCGTGTGATGTATGCCAAACCAGTCTTCCCACTTCGTGCCAAGAACCAGATCATAAATATCATTTTCGTTGGCGTAACTTGTATTTGCCATACGCAGCAGGACGCGCGATGCAATACGTGAATATAAATTAATACGCCAACCGTCTTCCATCGCGCCTGAGCAGTGCACACCGCCCGGAACCTGATTATGGACACTCATGGTGCGACTCAGCGCAGCGATTTCCTGCAGTTCTTCTGCCAGTGCAGCTTCCAGGCCGCGCGGGCATGGACAAAAATAAGAATATTGCATCTCAGGGGCTCCCTTTTTCCTCGGTAAAAAACATTCCGGTCAGACTTCTTTCACGACACTCGTACCTGACATGTCAGCCGGATTTCAAAATAATTCAGATTCAACAACACCGTCAAAACGGCTTTACTACCACCATGATTAATACAATCAGCATCATGATGACAGGCACTTCATTAAACCAGCGGAACCAGACATGGGAACGCTGATTCTGACCGGCCTCAAACTTTTTCAGCAAACTGCCGCAGGCATGGTGATAGCCGATCAGCAAAATCACACAAGTCAGTTTGGCATGCATCCAGCCGTTACCCGGCCCGCGCCCCACGCCGAACCCCAGCCACAGCGTCAGGCCGAGTACCAATGCAGGCACAGCCAGTATCGTCATAAAGCGATACAACTTACGTGCCATCAGCAATAAGCGCTGCACTGCCGCAGGTTCCTGCTCCATCGCCAGATTCACAAAGATTCGCGGCAGATAAAACAGTCCTGCAAACCAGGAAATGATGAATAACAGATGAAATGTCTTAACCCATAAATACAGCATGCATGCACTCCTGATTAGTATTCAAGCTTACTGACGAATCTGACCTGAGCCGAACACCACGTATTTCTGTGAAGTCAGACCTTCCAGCCCGACAGGACCACGCGCATGTAACTTATCGTTCGAAATACCGATTTCCGCACCCAGTCCGTATTCAAAACCATCCGCAAAGCGCGTCGAGGCATTCACCATGACCGATGAAGAATCGACTTCGCGCAGGAATTGCATGGCACGGGTGTAGTCTTCTGTGATGATCGATTCCGTATGTTTGGACGAGTAACGGTTGATATGGGCAATCGCTTCGTCCACGTCAGCAACGATTTTAACGGCCAGCACCGGGGCCAGATATTCCGTGTGCCAGTCTTCTTCGGTTGCCGCGGCCAGATGCGGATAAGTCTGCAGAATTGCAGCAGCCTCCGGATCACAGCGCAGCTCGACTTGTTTTTCCTGATACAGTGCAGCGACTGCGGGCAGGAACGCCGGCGCAACAGAACGTGCCACCAGCAGGGTTTCCATTGTGTTGCAGGTGCCGTAGCGATGGCATTTTGCATTGAATGCAACAGGCACGGCTTTTTGCAGATCCGCTTTATCGTCGATGTACACATGGCAGATTCCGTCCAGATGCTTAATCATCGGCACGGTTGCCTCCTGCATCAGACGGGCGATCAGACTTTTCCCGCCGCGCGGAACGATCACATCCACATATTCCGGCATGGTGATTAAAGCGCCTACCGCTGCACGGTCAGTGGTATCCACCACCTGCACGGCATCCGCTGGCAAACCTGCGCTGCTTAAGCCTTCGCGTACCAGTGTGGCCAGTGCGCGATTGCAATGTATTGCCTCAGAGCCGCCACGCAGTATCGTGGCGTTACCGCTCTTAATACATAAGCCGGCAGCGTCTGCGGTTACGTTCGGGCGCGCTTCGTAAATAATGCCGATGACACCCAGCGGCACGCGCATTTTGCCGATCTGAATTCCGGATGGGCGGAATTTCATATCGGTGATCTCACCCACCGGATCCGGCAATTTGACCATTTGCTCCAGACCTTCTGCCATCGTCTGAATTGCCTGCTCCGACAACGTCAGACGATCAAGCATCGCCGGTTCCAGTCCGGCAGTTCTGGCTGCAGCCAGATCCTGTTCATTGGCTGCACGCAAAATAGCGGCATCTCTGCGAATCGCATTCGCAATGGCTTGCAAAGCCTGATTTTTTGCTGCGGTACTGGCTTTCGCCATGGCAGAGGATGCGACGCGGGCACGCTGCCCGAGCGCCTGCATATGTGCTTTGATATCCATGATTCAAATTCGGCCGGCACTGCCAGCAAGTAAATAAGTGATTAACAATGGTCTGAGCACTGCGCAACGAATACCGGTAAACGGCATTATCGGGCGCGTGCGACTTTCAGACCGAGTTGCAACAAGGCATCCCAGGGATCTCCTGCAAATGCTTTTGCCCGCAGCCCTTTGACCATCTTATCGATCTGGGCAGCTTCCTGAAGCGCCTCGCGTAACACTGCCAGTTGCACCCGCCTCAAAGCGGGCTCAACCAGACGTTCGCGCGGGCCCCAGATCCGGTTTTCTTTGAGCAATACCGGTAAGGGTTTACCTTGTACCAGTCCGGATTTAATTCTGAGTAAAGTACGGATTTCTTCTGCAACTGCCCATAACACCAGCGGGAGTGCTTCACCTTCGCCCTTCAGACCTTCCAGCATCCGCACCAGTCGTGCAACATCGCCGCTAAGCATGGCTTCATTGAGTTTGAAAACATCGTAACGGGCAACATTCAGCACCGCGTCGTGCACCTGTTCAAAACTCAGTTTACCTGCAGGATACAGCAAACCCAGTTTTTGTATTTCCTGATGGGCTGCCAGCAAATTGCCCTCGACACGGTCGGCAATAAAATCCAGACTCTGCCGTTCTGCAGACTGCTGCTGCAAAGCCAGGCGCTGCTGCAACCAGACGGGCAACTGCGCCCTTTCCACTAAAGGAATATCAATGTAGACCGCAGCCTGCTGCAACGCCGTGACCCAGGCCGCCTTTTGCGTTGCCCAGTCCAGCTTCGGCAGGCTGATCAGTGACAGGTTATCCGGTGACAAATGGGAAATGTATTCCTGCAAAGCCTGCGCTCCGTCTTTGCCCGGCTTACCGGAAGGAATACGTAACTCGATGAGTTTTTTATCGCCGAACAGAGACTGAGACTGATTTGCTGCCAGTAAAGCACCCCACTTAAAGCTGCGCTCTACTGTCAGCACTTCACGCTCGGAGAAACCCTGCGTCCGCGCTGCCTTGCGGATTTTGTCAGCCGCTTCCATCGCCAGCAAATGTTCATCGCTGGTGATGACATACAAAGCGGATAAGCCTTTGCTCAGATGCTGATCAAGGCTGTCAGCGCGTAACTGCATATTAAGCTTCCGGCTTCAGAACACTCAGGCGTCTGAGCACTTGCTGTACCAGATCATTCTGCATATCGCGGAACAATAAAGCTTCTTCCGCTTCTTTCGCCCTGACCTGTGCTTCATTGAATGTCAGCGTACGTGACAGCTGGATATTCACGGTATCCATCAGCTCTTTTCCATCCGGTGTGCGTACGCGGAAACTGAAGTCATAAATCAGTTTGTATTCACGTACACGACCCTGACTGTTCAGCGACAGAATCTGCTTATCCCGTTTTTCACTCAGCACTTCCAGCACCACTTGCGCGCTTTGCCGGGTATCGCTGATCTGCGCCGGACTGGTTGAACGGATCTGTCGCTTTAACTCAGCAGCCAGCGGCGAAGTGACCGGTAAGCCGATATAAATACTGCTGAACGGCAGTGCAACCGGTTCACGTAAATGGAAACCGCAGGCTGCCAGCAACATACTTGCGGCAGTCAGCGACAACAACAAACGCAGGCAGCGTGCAGAAATCCATTGACGCATCACGACTATCCTTTTAGCCAACAACATTCACCAGTTTGCCCGGCACAACAATAACTTTCTTCGGCGCGCCTTCGAGGAATTTCTGCACTGCCTCGCTGGCAACCGCTGTCGCTTCAATCGTTGCTTTATCAGCATCTTTGGCGACTTTGATACTGCCGCGCAGCTTACCGTTGACCTGCACCATCAGTTCAATTTCATCCTGCACCAGTGCTGCTTCTTCAACCTGTGGCCAAGCCATGTTGATCAGCTCACCGTGCTCGGCTGCATAACCCAGCTCCACCCACAGCACATGCGTGATGTGAGGGCAAACCGGATACAGCGTGCGCAACAGAATGCTGAAGGCTTCGCGCAGTGCTGCTGCACCGCCGGCGGCTTCCGGTTTGAATGCTTCGATTGCATTCAGCAATTTCATCGCGCCGGAAACCACGGTGTTGTATTGCAGACGTTCGTAATCGGAATCGATCTGGCGCAGGGTCAGATGCACTTCACGACGGAAGTTCTTCACATCTGCTGCCAGCTCCGGCGCTGCTTGCTGACCCGATGCAATCACCGGTGCCAGTTTCAGCGCAGTCGCCCACAAACGACGCAGGTAGCGGTATGCACCTTCCACGCCGCTGTTGCTCCATGCTGCGCTCTGATCCGGAGGACCGGCGAACATCGTGAACAGACGTGCGGTGTCCGCGCCGAACTGAGAAATAATGTCTTTCGGTTCGACGACATTGTTTTTGGACTTGGACATCTTTTCGATGCCGCCCATTTGTACCGGCTGACCATCGCTCTTCAGAATCGCTGCGACAGGACGGCCTTTGTCGTCGTGCTGTACTTCGATTTCATTCGGGTAGTACCAGACTTTTTTGCCGCCTTCGACTTCACGGTAGAAGGATTCATTCAGCAGCATGCCCTGTGTGAACAAGCGTTTGAACGGTTCATCAATCTTCACCAGACCCATGTCACGCATGACTTTGGTCCAGAAACGGGCGTACAGCAAATGCAGTACCGCGTGTTCCACGCCGCCGATATACTGATCCATCGCCATCCAGTAATCATTACGGCCATCCACCATGTCCGGTGCATCCGGGCAGGTATAGCGCATGAAGTACCAGCTGGAATCCACGAAGGTATCCATGGTGTCTGTTTCGCGCTGCGCCGGTTTGCCGCATGTCGGGCAATCCACGTTCAGGAAGTCAGCACGGGTTTTCAGCGGATTACCGGAACCGTCAGGAATGCAGTCGGTCGGCAGGACGACTGGCAGATCTTCGTAAGGAACCGGTACGGCGCCACAGCATTCGCAATGGATAATCGGGATTGGTGTACCCCAGTAACGCTGACGGGAAATACCCCAGTCACGCAGACGCCATGTGGTTTTCTTTTCGCCCAGACCTTTGGCGATCAGTTCTGCGGCCACGGCATCCACTGCCGCTTTATAGCCCAGACCATCGAAACGGCCGGAATTCACCGTCACAGATTTTTGTTTGTCGCCGTACCATTCCGCCCATGCGTCGGCGCTGAAGGTTTCACCTCCAACTGCCACCACCTGACGGATTGCAATGCCGTATTTACGGGCAAACGCAAAGTCACGTTCATCATGTGCCGGCACGCCCATCACCGCGCCGTCGCCGTAGCTCATCAGCACGTAGTTACCGACCCAGACTTCGACCTGTTCACCGGTGAACGGATGTGTCACGAACAGGCCGGTTGGCATGCCTTCTTTTTCTTTGGTCGCCATTTCGGCTTCAGTTGTGCCACCGGCTTTGCAAAGTTCGGCGAATTCTGCCAGTTTAGGATTGCTGCGTGCTGCCAGTTGTGCCAGCGGATGTTCTGCTGCAACTGCACAGAAAGTCACGCCCATGATGGTGTCAGCACGGGTGGTGAACACGTACAGTTTGCCATCCTGAATCAGCTGGCCCTGCTCGTCGCGGATCTCATGCGGGAATGCGAAACGCACGCCTTCGCTCTTACCGATCCAGTTACGCTGCATGGTGCGGACCTGTTCCGGCCAGCCGTCCAGCGTATCGATACTGGACAGCAATTCTTCTGCGTACTGCGTGATGCCGAAGTAGTAACCCGGAATTTCGCGTTTTTCCACCAGTGCGCCGGAACGCCAGCCGCGACCATCAACCACCTGCTCATTGGCCAGCACGGTCTGATCAACCGGGTCCCAGTTCACGATCTGGGTTTTCTTGTAGGCGATACCTTTTTCCAGCATCTTCAGGAACAGCCACTGGTTCCAGCGGTAGTAGTCCGGATCGCAGGTCGCAACTTCGCGCGTCCAGTCGAACGCCAGACCCAGCGGTTCCATCTGCGACTTCATGTCGTCGATGTTGGCGTAAGTCCATTCCGCCGGCGATTTTTTATAGGCGATTGCCGCATTTTCTGCCGGCAGACCGAAAGCATCCCAGCCCATCGGCATCAGCACGTTGTAACCCTTCATACGCAGCTGGCGCGCCAGCATATCGTTGATAGTGTAGTTACGGACGTGGCCCATGTGCAGCTTGCCGGATGGGTAAGGCAGCATGGAGCAGGCGTAATACTTACCTTGCGGAAAACGGGGATCGTTTTCTACCGTTTTGTATGCTTCAGTATTTTTCCAGTGAGATTGCGCCGCTTGTTCGACGTCGGATGGGGAATATTTTTCTTGCATAGCGTGGGCCGGAAAGGAATGCAGTTATCAATCACAATCTTTCATTATAACCGCTAGTGCAGCAAGTTGAACCAGAACGGCAGTGGCTCAGCGCAGGAAAACACTGCTGATGACGCTGTTGGCGACCCGGTCGGTGCTTGCCACAACAACATGCGCGGCACAGACTACATTGTGCAAACTTCGTCATCTGCCATTTCCGGAGACCCGGACTTTCTGCCGACGACCGCGAGATCGCTATGCTGAACACCGCATTTGGGGCATTTTCTGGCAATTTTCACCGCTCTCAGGCGCTTGCGGGTGCTGCTGCAGCAAATCCCCCTGACGGACTACGAAACAGCAAAAGAAAAAGGCCGCGAAACGCGGCCTTTTCAGATTCTGCTATGTACTGCAAATGTCAGCGTATGCTCACAGTGCTTTCAGACCCAGCACGTCAAACATATCAAACAAACCGGATTGCTTTTCCTGCAGGTAACGTACTGCACGCAGACTGCCGTGCGCATAGGTCACGCGGCTGGAAGATTTGTGGGTGATTTCAACGCGCTCACCGATACCGGCAAACAGCACGGTGTGGTCACCGACGATATCGCCGCCACGGATGGTTGCAAAACCGATTGAGGACGGATCGCGCTCACCGGTCACGCCTTCACGCGCAAACACACCAACTTCGTTCAGATCACGGCCAATCGCATTCGCAATTACTTCACCCATTTTCAGTGCCGTACCGGACGGTGCGTCCACTTTATGACGGTGATGCGCTTCCACGATTTCAATGTCGTAGCCATGAGAGAAACTGCGCGCCGCCATTTCCAGCAACTTCAGCGTCACATTCACACCCACGCTCATATTCGGCGCAAACACCACGCCGGTTTTCTGCGCCAGCTCGGCGATGCGTGCTTTACCAGCCTCATCAAAGCCAGTCGTGCCGATCACCATGCGGATACCGTGCTCTGCACAGTAAGCCAGATGATGCAGCGTGCCTTCAGGACGGGTGAAATCGATCAGGAATTGCGCATCTTTCAGACCGGTTGCCAGATCAGACGTGATCAGCACGCCGGTGGCTTTACCCGCAGACAAGCCTGCATCGGTGCCGATGGCAACCGAGCTTGCCACATCCAGCGCACCAGCCAGTTCCATATCATCCGAAGCCAGAATCGCTTCGATGAGCATTTTGCCCATACGGCCGGATGCACCGGCCACTGCCACACGTAATTTACTCATAGTAATGAAAACGGATTATTTGCCTTCTTTGCGGGCCGGTTTGCCATCGATATCGTTGACGGACTCGATACGCTGTTTTGCCAGCGCAGATTCGGTCACACGTGCCAGATATTCCTGTTCATTCGGCAAATTACCGCCTTCAAATTTGGAAACCAGATTGTTTTTGAAATGAATTGAGACTTTACTGATAATCAGTTCACCATTCGGCTTCATCAGGCGGAAAGGATAATCCCAGCGGTCTTCATGGAAAGGATCGGTCAGCAAGGCGGTACCCAGGACATTACGCACCTGCTCACGGTTCATGCCTTCTTTGATCTGCGCCATCATTTCCTGCGAAACGAAGTTGCCCTGCTGTACAGCAATGCGGTAAGGGGAGAAGAAGCCCAGGAACTTACGTGTTCCGGTCGGCGAATACACCTGTGTACCGTCTTTACCGGCAACCGCTTCGGTTTTCAGATTTTCATCTGTCAGTTGCACCGAACGCGAGGCGCAGGCACCCAGACTGACAGCCGCCAGCACGACCGCAATGCGACCCAGACTGGCAGAAACAGAACCCGTGAACAACTTTCGCATACAAAACCTCAGTAAATGAGCAGTAAGCCCTAAAACCCGATATCATAAAGCAGATAGCTCTCTTTTGACGGAAAACATGACTAACAGTACGACAAATCTGAAAGCCAGCGGTCTGAAAGCCACCCTGCCGCGTCTGAAGATACTTGAAATATTTCAAAACAGTAAGGTCCGCCACCTGACTGCAGAGGATGTTTATAAAATCCTGCTGACAGAAAACATGGATGTCGGACTCGCGACAGTGTATCGCGTTTTGACGCAATTTGAACAAGCGGGGCTGCTGCACCGTAACCATTTCGAGACCGGAAAGGCGATTTTCGAGCTGAATGAAGGCTCGCATCATGACCATCTGGTTTGCCTGAATTGCGGCCGTGTGGAAGAGTTTTATGATCCGGAAATCGAGCAGCGCCAGCACCAGATTGCTCTCGAACGCGGCTTCAAAATCACCGATCACTCGCTGGCGATTTACGGCAACTGCACCAAAGAAAACTGCGAGCACAAAGGCTGATCCGCCTTTTCAGCATGCATAAAAAAACGGAACCCGCGGGTTCCGTTTTTTGTACTTTGCAAATACCGGATTTTTCAGCGATTTTCCGGCAATTTAATGTCAGCAGTGACTGCTGACTATGGCGTATCACCTGCAGATATCAGACCCGGTATCACTTTGCTGACCGCTTCCGTAATATGCCGGGCGCGGAATGGCTTCATGATGAAGCCGTCGATTCCGCTGCGCGCTGCTTCGCGCAGGGTTTCATGATCTTCGCTGCCGGTGACCAGCAAAATTCTGGTGTCCGGCAATTGTTCACGGATACGCGGCAGAATATCCAGTCCGCTGACCTGCGGCATCATCACATCCAGCAGAATCAGATCCGGCTTTTGCTCCAGCGCCATTTGCAAACCCTGATCGCCGTCACCGGCTTCACCGACAATCTGGTACCCCTGACCACGCAATACCACGCGCAATACTTCGCGGGTGATATCGTTGTCATCAATCAGCAGTATGCGAAGTTCTTCAGGTTTCATAGCAAGCCTATTGACTGAGCGCGTTCGACAGCAATTTTGCGGTGATATCCACAATCGGAATCACCCGTTCATACGCCATGCGGGTCGGGCCGATCACACCGAGGGTACCGACAATTTTGCCATTCACGCCATAGGGTGCGGTCACAATACTGACTTCATCCACCGGCATCAGTTGCGATTCGCCGCCGATAAAAATCTGTACGCCGTCTGCTTTGCTGGACACATCCAGCAATTGCATCAGGCCGGTTTTCTGCTCAAACAGATCGAACATTTTGCGCAGTGCGCCCATGTTCGATGACAAATCCTGTACGTTCAGCAGATTGCGCTCGCCGGAAATCACCATGCCTTCATCATCCTGCGCCAGCGCATCACTGCCTGCCTGCACAGCAACCTGCATCAGGCTGGTCATATCGCCCTGCAACTGCCGGATTTCTGCAGTTAAGCGGCGTCGTGCTTCTTCAAAACTGAGACCGGCAAAATTCTGATTCAGATAATTCGCCGCCTGCGTCAGTTGCGACGGTGTGTAATCCGCCTCGGTTTGCAGCAAGCGGTTATGCACTTCACCGGAAGGCCCCACCACGACCAGCAAAATCCTTTTTTCGGATAAGCGCAAAAATTCCAGCTGATGAAACGTGGACTCGGTACGCGGTGTCATCACCACACCGGCAAACTGCGACAGCGATGACAAGATCTGCGCCGCACTGGTAATAATCTTCTGCGCGGGCTGCGCCACGATGCCCGGTTGCAGACGGGATTCCAGCGACACTTCATCGATTTCCTGCACCGTCAGCAATTCATCCACAAACAGGCGGTAGCCGCGCGGCGTCGGGATGCGTCCCGCCGATGTGTGCGGACTGCAGACAAATCCCATGTCTTCCAGATCGGCCATCACATTGCGTATCGTTGCCGGTGACAAATCCAGTCCGGAAATACGGGATAAAGCACGTGAGCCGACGGGCTGGCCGTCAGCAATGTATCGCTCTACGAGCGCTTTCAGCAAGGTCTGGGCACGGATATCGAGTTGCATAATGACATTGTATGCGAGCAATCTTCAAATGAACATCAGACGCGTGTTAATCGCTGTCTCAGATCATGTAAATCGCGAATCTGTGCCGGAATGGTCACATGCTGCCATTCCGGCTTATCTGAGGAGATGCCGTGACGGTTCATCCAGACGGCCTGCAAACCCGCCTGCGTTGCACCGTGCACGTCCAGCAGCACATCATCACCGACGTACAGGGTTTCATGTGGGGCCACTTGTAGGGCTTCACAAGCAGCCAGAAAAATACGCGGATCCGGTTTCGCGCAGCCGAAACTGTGTGCCGCCAGCGAGACTCGGAAATACGGCGCCAATCCGATACTGTTTAAATCGGCGAAACCATTGGATACCGAGCCGGTAATGAAATCCGCCTGCAATTGCTGAAGCGCTGGCAGAACATCGTCATACAGACTGACCTGATTTCTGGCCTGTGCGAATACCTGCATCGCGGCATCAGCATGTGCCGGATCAGCGCCCTGCTCTGCCATCACATCCTGCAGCAAACGATGACGCAGACTCCACAGATCATAAGAAAACCGCGGGTCAGTTGGCACCAGTGCCTGACGACGCCGGCGCAGGCCTTCGATATCGTAAGCCGCAGTCACTTGCGGTGTATGCACTGTCAGCCAGTCATGCAAGGCTTGCTCCGCGTGGCGAATCACCGGCCCGACCGGCCATAAGGTATCGTCCAGATCGAACAGGATGGCTTTAATTGTCATAATGCTGTGGGAATATCATCAATCTTGCACTAATTATGGTCTAATCTGGGCTTTTGCGTCATGCACAGATGCGGACGCAATGCCCGACAGGCTGATCTGACAATGATGACAACACCGAAAACCATCGCACTGGTTGGCAAAACCCAGGCCAGCGGCATAGAAGAATCCATCCGTGAGCTGATTGTTTTTTTACAGCAACACGGCGTCACTGTGGTGCTGGAAACAGAAACTGCGCGCACCTGCGGCATCGACAGTCTGCAGCATTTATCGGTGGCGGAAATCGGTAAGGTTGCGAATCTCGCGATTGTGCTCGGTGGTGACGGCACCATGCTGGGTGTTGCGCGGCAGCTCGCACCGTATCCGGTGCCGCTGATCGGTATTAATCAGGGACGGCTGGGATTTATTACCGATATTCCGCGCGAGCGCATGATTCCGGTGCTGACCGATATGCTGGACGGTAAATACATCGCCGAAAAACGTTCACTGCTGCAAGCCATCGTATTACGTGACGGCAGCCAGATTTTCAGCGGTGTGGCGTTTAACGATATCGTGGTGGCGCGCGGTGCCGGTGCCGGCATGGTGGAATTGCGGGTCGAAGTCGATCAGCACTTCATGTACAACCAGCGCTCTGACGGTCTGATTATTTCCACCCCGACCGGCTCCACCGCCTATGCCTTATCCGCTGGTGGCCCTATGCTGCACCCGAGTCTGCAGGGCATTGCCATGGTGCCGATTGCACCGCATGCCTTATCGAATCGTCCTATCGTGTTGCCGGACAGCAGTGAGATCGTGATTGAAATTGCGGCCGGCCGCGATATGAGTCTGAATTTCGACATGCAGACCTTTGCCAGCCTGATGTGTCAGGACCGTATTGTGATACGGCGCTCTGCACATACAGTGACCTTCCTGCATCCGCAGGACTGGAACTATTACCACACCCTGCGCGAAAAGCTGCACTGGAATGAATATCCTACCGTGACCGGTGCACTGAATTAATGCCAGATTGCTACAATACCGCGCTGTGACTGACTTTCCGGGTTTCCTATGCTAAGGACGCTTGCCATCCGAGATTTTGTGATTGTGGATCAGCTCGAACTTGAGTTTTCCGCAGGCTTCACCGTACTGACCGGCGAAACCGGTGCCGGTAAATCGATATTAATTGATGCTTTGAGCCTGGTTCTCGGCGGACGTGCCGACGGCAGCATGGTGCGCGAATCCGCCGCCCGCGCCGATATCAGCGCTGAATTCGCCCTGCACGATGCTGCGCGCGACTGGCTGCAGCAGCAGGATCTCAGCGACGAAGGTGATCAGCTGATACTGCGCCGCACGATTGATAACGCCGGTCGCTCCAAAGGCTGGATCAACGGCATTCCTGCCACCGTCAGCCAGTTACGTGATCTCGGTGATTTGCTGGTCGATATTCATGGTCAGCATGCGCATCAGTCTTTGCTGCGCAGCGATGCACAACGTGAACTGCTCGACAGTCAGGGTGGTTTATCAGCACTGGCGCGCGATGTCGCGCAACGCTACAGCCACTGGAATCAGTTAAGACAACAATTGCAGCGTTTTGAAAACGATGCAAAAAATCTGCTGCAGGAAAAAGAACGGCTGGAATGGCAAACCGGCGAGCTGGAAAAACTGCAACTGCGTGATGGCGAATGGGAAAGTATTCAGCAGGAACACAGCCGCCTCGCCCATGCTGCCAGTCTGATGGAAGGCGTACAGCAGGCGCTGGCAGCGATTTCCGAATCCGATCATCCTGTGCTGTCGCAACTCAACAGCCTGCAGCAACGTTTATACAAGCTGGTGTCGTTTGATGCGGCACTGCGTCCGGCAGCGGAAGCGCTGGAAAACGCCTGCATACAATTGCAGGAAAGCAGTTATGCGCTGAACGATTACCTGCAGCGCACCGATCTGGATCCGGAACGTTTGCGCGAAGTGGAATTGCGCGTGGATGCAATCCACAGTACCGCACGCCGCTTTCACGTCAGCCCGGAACAATTACCCGATGAACTGGCGCGTTTGCAAAGCGAGCTGGAACAAATGAGTCTGGCCAGCGATCCTGAAAATCTGCGTAAACAGGAGCAGGCAGCGCAGCAAGCTTATCTGGAACAGGCACGCAGTCTGAGCCAGCAACGTGAACAGGTCGCACGCAGTCTGAGTGAGGCCGTCACAGTGGCGATGCAGGATCTGAGTCTGCGCGGCGGTCAGTTTGCGGTCGCGCTGCACGCCTGCGATCCCGCATCGTATGGTCTGGAGCAGGTTGAATTTCTGGTCGCGGGTCATGCCGGCGTACAACCGCGTCCGCTGGCGAAAGTGGCTTCCGGTGGTGAGCTGGCGCGGATTTCGCTGGCGATTTCCGTGATTGCTTCCAGCGCCACCACCACGCCGACACTGATCTTTGATGAAGTTGACAGCGGTATCGGCGGTGCGGTGGCAGAAGTGGTTGGCCGCCTGCTGAAGCGTCTGGGACAGGAAAGACAAGTATTGTGCGTCACGCATTTGCCGCAAGTGGCATCGCAGGCGAACCAGCATTTTCAGGTCAGCAAAGACCAGACCGGTGGCCGCACCAGTTCGCAAATTGCACGACTGGACAGCAAGCAGCGCGTGGAAGAAATTGCGCGTATGCTGGGCGGTCTGGAAATTACCGCCACCACACGTAAACATGCGCGTGAACTGCTGGCGCTGTAGACATTTATCAATATCTCTATTTACATTCATCAGGCCAGACTATGCCCTTTCTGAAAGAACCGGAATATACGCACGGCAAAACCGGCAAAACCGCGATCCTGCTGATTAATCTGGGCACGCCGGATGCGCCGGAACGCGGTGCGGTGAAGCGTTACCTGAAACAGTTTTTATGGGATCAGCGCGTAGTGGAAATTCCGCGTCCGGTCTGGTGGCTGATTCTGAATGGCATCATTCTGCCGTTCCGCTCCGGCCAGTCGGCAAAGAAATATGCGACGATCTGGACCAAAGATGGCTCTCCGCTGAAAATCCATACCGAAAAACAAGCGATGCTGCTCAAAGGTTATCTGGGTGAACGCGGCCATGATGTGCACGTGAGCTGGGCGATGCGTTACGGCAGTCCGTCGATTCCGTCTGCGCTGCAAAAGCTGAAACAGGAAGCTTACGACCGTATTCTGATTCTGCCTGCCTATCCGCAGTATTCCGCTACCACCACGGCGTCGAATATGGATGCTGTCTTCAGCCATTATCAGCAGGTTCGCAATGTGCCGGAACTGCGCTTCGTGCGTAACTACCATGATCATCCGGCCTACATTGAAGCACTGCGCCAGAGCGTGCTGAAACACTGGCAGCAAAACGGTCGCCCTGAAAAACTGGTGATGAGTTTTCATGGTTTGCCGAAAGCCTTTTTGCTGCGCGGCGATCCTTATCATTGTGAATGTTATAAAACCGCACGCCTGCTGGCGGAAAAACTCGGTCTAACCAAAGATCAGTATCTGGTTACTTTCCAGTCGCGTCTGGGGAAAGCCGAATGGCTGCAACCGTACACGGAACCGAGCGTGCAGCAACTGGCCAAAAACGGCGTGAAACGGATTGACGTCATTTGCCCGGGCTTTATTGCTGATTGTCTGGAAACGCTGGAAGAGATTGCGGTGGAAGTCAAACAGGCTTTCCTGACTGCCGGTGGCAAAGAATTTCATTACATCCCTTGTCTGAATGAATCTCCGGCGTGGCTGCGTGCGATGGCGGAAATTTCAGAGCAGCATCTGGCTGGCTGGCCAACCATGTTCACTGCCGGTATGCGTGAAGAACAAAAACAGCAGGCACTGATCAGCCGCGCTGAAGCAAAACGCCTGGGAGCACCGCACTGATGACGCAGGCTGTGTATGTGGTTGGTGATATTCAGGGTTGCGCCACCGAGTTAAACCGTTTGCTGGCGCTGACCGAAGCCGCCACACCGGGTGCACGCTATCTGTTTGCCGGTGATCTGATTAACCGCGGGCCGGAATCGTTGCAGGCTTTGCGCACAATACGGGCGCTGCAGCTGGAAGGCCGTGCTGAAGCCGTGCTTGGCAATCATGATCTGCATTTTCTGGCGGTGGCACAGGGACTGCGCCCGCCGCACCGGCAGGATACGCTGAATGAATTACTGAGTGCACCGGACTTACCGGAACTGATGCTGTGGCTGCGCCAGCGCCCGCTGGCGTGGTCAGAAGCAGGCTGGCTGATCGTGCATGCCGGTTTGTATCCGCAATGGGATGCCGCCAAAACGCTGGCGCTGGCGGCAGAAGTCAGCGCCATGCTGCAGACACCGGACTGGCTGGATTTTATGGCGCAGATGTACGGCAATCAGCCGGATCGCTGGGAAGACAATCTGCAAGGCCACGCACGCTGGCGTTGCATCATCAATGCGCTGACGCGTATGCGCTATTGCAGCGCCGATGGTCAGATGGATTTTGCGCTGAAAGAAGGTACGGCGAATGCGCCGGAAGGTCTGATGCCGTGGTTTGCAGCAGAGCGTGCCAGTGCGAATGACAAGATTGCTTTCGGTCACTGGTCTACGCTGGGGCTGATCGTGCGTGACAATTTACTGAGTCTGGATACCGGCTGCGTCTGGGGTGGCAAGCTGACTGCGGTGCGTTTGCAGGATTTGCAAGTGTTTCAGATTGACTGCCCGCAGCAGCAACGCCCCGGTGCCTGACGTATTTAAGAAACAAGGAAGTCTGTGAATTTTCTCGCGCATATTGCGCTGGCCAGCCACGACGCGGATGCAATGCTCGGCGCACTGCTCGGTGACTTTGCCAGCCGCAGCGAAGCAGCGCTGCTTCCGGCTGCCATTCAGCGTGAAATACACCTGCACCGGCTGGTCGATACCTTCACCGATCAGCATCCTGAAGTGCTCGCGATGAAAGCCGGTTTCGCCAGCCCTGCGCGGCGCTATGCCGGTATTCTGCTGGATATTTATTTTGATTTGCTGCTGACACGTCACTGGGAGCGCTGGTATCCGCAGTCACGCGCGGTGATGATTGCGGACTTTTATCAGCATCTGCAATACAGAGAAGCGCTGCTGCCGCCACGGCTGCAAAGTCTGCTGCCGCGCATGGTGCAGGAAGACTGGCTGACATCTTATGGTCACTGGGCAGGTCTGGAGCGTGCGGTGAGGCGCACCGCCAGCCGCTTATCGCGTCATGGTGAACATCTGATTGCGGGATTGCCGCATTTGCAGGCGCAGGACAGCGTACTGGAACAGGGTTTCCTGCGCTTTTATCCGGAACTGATACAGCACACAGAAACGCAGCGGCAGCGCCTGCTGCTCACATCGCCCTGAGCTGGCTGTGAGGGCCCAGAAATTGCACAAAAATGGTGCAAAATGCGGAGTTCTACACAGAAAAAACCGGTGCCCTGCCGGACGTCCGCGAATTCTCTGGCTTTCCAAGGGGGTGGGTTTTCAGCGAATGCGCATTCCTGCACAATCGCTGCGGTATGAAACAGGAAAAATCAGGCAGCCTGAGAGGCTTGAATGCCCAGTGCGTCGCGCACTGCCTGTTGTGACTGGCTGGCAACTTCGCGGCGGTGTGCGCCATCGGTGCTGATGGCTGGCAGACGAATCAGCTCTGCCGTCATGCGCGGTGCTTTCAGAATCACTTTCATACTTTCGGCAAATGTCATGTCACCGATAAAGTCAGCGGCATGATGAAAATGCCCGTTCTGATCCACATAACGCAGCGCAAACGGTTGTACCGGCACTTTGGCTTCAATCGCGGCTTCAAACAGATTGGCATGGAAGGGCAATACTGTGCCCTGCGCTGCTGTCGTGCCTTCCGGGAAAAATGCAATGCGTTTTCCGGCTTCGATCTGATGCACCAGACCTTCATAAATACGGCGTACTTCGCGCTGTTTGCCGCGCGCCAGAAAAATCGTTCCGGCACTGTGGCACAGCCAGCCCACCAGCGGCCACGAGCGGATATCTGCCTTCGCCACAAAATGGCAGGGATGCAGGGTGTTAATAACGAAGATATCCAGCCAGGAAATATGGTTAGACACGATCAGGGCACGTTCGGCATGTTTGCCTTCACTCTGATCGATAAAACGCACGTCCACGGTACAAATACCGAGCAGCTGACGCGACCAGCGCTGCACCAGTTTTTCGCGGGATGCCTGCGCGCACAGAGGAAAAAGAAATGCGCAAGTCATCAGCCCTGCGAGTAGATGCAGCGTTACCCGCACATAATGCCAAACGATCATACCGTATCCGCCAAACCCGATAGTGGAAAGAAAAGAATCAGAAACAGCCGGTCTGTACGCCGGTTTCCAGCACCTTGCGCAACTTACAGGCAAGGCAGCGAACCGGAAATACAGTGGTGCATAAAAAAGGGTTCTTATTATTTACCAGAAACAAGGCAGCACGCCAGCAATACTGAACGCATTGTTGCATCCGTCAACGGAAAGGCCCGCAGAATGGTGCTTTTTTGCGCAAGAGAACAACAAATACGAAAAAAAATTTGCACGAAAAACAAAAGGCAGCCGAAGCTGCCTTTGTGCGTTAGCTATCTGTCAGGATGCATTCCCTGTCTTCCGGCTTGGCTGCCAGTCTGACTGACAACAATTAAGCCGCGTACACAGTGCGTCCGCCAACCAGCGTCATGCGCACCACGCCCGGCAATTCATAGCCGAGGAAAGGCGTGTGCTTGCCCTGGCTGCTGAGTGCTGCGGCTTCCACTTTCCAGTGACTGTCTGCATCAAACACACACAAATCGGCAACTTCACCAACAGCCAGACGACCAGCCTGAATGCCTGCGGTGCGTGCTGCATCGCTGGTGATTTTCGCCAGTGCCTGCGGCAAGCTGACTTCGCCGTGGCTGTCTGCCGACCATTTCAGTGCCAGTGACAGCAGCAGTTCCAGACCGGTTGCGCCCGGCGAAGCTTCTGCGAACGGCAGCAGTTTTTCATCATCATCGACCGGCGTGTGATCGGAACAAATCGCATCAATCGTACCGTCTGCCAGCGCAGCACGGATCGCATCGCGGTCACGCTGAGAGCGGAACGGTGGCGTGACGCGTGCATTCGGATCGAAGAATCCGATATCGTGCTCTGTCATGTGCACATGGTGTGCGCTGACATCGCAACTGACCGGTAAGCCTTCGCGCTTGGCCTGACGAATCAGTTCCAGACCGGCAGCAGACGACACGCGGCACAGATGCACACGTGCACCGGTGGCACGCATCAGTTCAAACAAAGTGTGCAGTGCAATCGTTTCTGCCATCACCGGTACGCCGGACAAACCCAGACGGGATGCATATGCGCCGCTGTGCGCAACACCGCCCATGCCGATATACGGATCCTGCGGACGCAGCCAGACGGTGAAGCCAAAGGTTGCAGCGTAATCCAGTGCGCGCTGCAGCGTGGAGGTATCGCGGATAACTTGTTCTGCCTGTGAGAAACCGATACAGCCGGCTGCGCTCAGCGCTGCCATTTCTGTAAGTTGCTCACCTTTCAGACCGGCAGTCAGCGCACCCAGCGGATATACATTTGCCTTAGCCTGCATGTCGGCGCGACGGCGCAGCATTTCTACCAGACCGGCCTCATCCAGCACAGGATCGGTATCCGGCGGGCACACCAGACTGGTCACGCCACCGCGTACCGCAGCCTGCAATTCGGATTCCAGTGTCGCTTTGTATTCAAACCCCGGCTCACGCAAACGCGCGCTCAGATCCACCAGACCCGGTGCGACAATCATCCCGCTGACATCCACTACCTGCGCATCACTGGCGTCACTGCCCGCTGCGACGATGGCGGCAATCTTCCCGTTTTCAATCACCAGATCAGCGATCTGATCCAGACCGCTGGCAGGATCGATGACACGACCATTTCGTATTACTGTTTTCATCATCGCTCCTTACGCCTCACCACTGTTGCCGCCCAGAATACTCATCACCGCCATACGCACTGCGATACCGAAAGTGACCTGCGGCAGAATCACTGCCTGCGGACCGTCCGCAACGGCAGAATCAATTTCCACGCCACGGTTCATCGGTCCCGGATGCATCACGATCGCGTCCGGTTTCGCCAGCGCCAGACGTTCCGGTGTCAGGCCATAGTGTTTGAAGTATTCCTGCGCCGACGGCAGCAGCGCGCCGTTCATACGTTCATTCTGCAAACGCAGCATGATGATGACGTCCACGCCTTTCAGGCCTTCATCCATATTATGGAAGGTGCGCACACCGAGCTGATCCAGCCCGCCCGGCAACAGCGTGCGCGGACCAATCACACGTACTTCCGGCACGCCGAGTGTGGTCAGCGCATGGATATCCGAACGTGCAACACGGCTGTGCAGTACGTCGCCGACAATCGCCACGGTCAGATTATGAAATTCTTTTTTGTAATGGCGGATGGTGTACATGTCCAGCAAACCCTGTGTCGGGTGCGCATGGCGGCCGTCACCGGCATTCACCACGTGTACATGATTCTGGCGCGTATCGTTGAGATGCTTGGCAATCAGAAACGGTGCACCGGACATTGAGTGACGCACCACAAACATGTCAGCATGCATCGCTGCCAGATTGTCGATGGTATCGAGCAGCGACTCACCTTTACTGGTGCTGGATGCCGCAATATTCAGATTGATCACGTCTGCCGACAAACGTTTGGAAGCAATTTCAAACGTGGTGCGGGTACGGGTAGAGTTCTCAAAAAACAAATTGAAAACGCTTTTACCGCGCAGCAAAGGCACTTTTTTCACTTCACGGTCGCCGATACTGACGAACGACGAGGCGGTATCCAGAATATGATGGATCACGGCCTTCGGCAAACCTTCGGTCGTCAGCAAATGCTGTAACTCACCGTGTTTATTAAGCTGTGGATTATGCATGGTCGATAGAGATACGGAAGGTGCCATCGTCTGCGCGTTGCAGATTCACGGACACACTGGATTCAAATGAAGAAACCTGTGCAACAAAATCCGGCGCAACCGGCAAATGGCGACCACCACGGTCAACCAGTGCAGCCAGCCAGATACGGGCAGGCCGCCCGTAGTCGAATAATTCGTTAATCGCCGCACGGGTGGTGCGGCCTGTGTACAGCACATCGTCGACCAGCAGAATCTGTGCGCCATCGACAGAAAACGGGATATGGCTCGGTTTGGCACCGGAACGCAAACCTTTTTCCGCGTAATCATCGCGGTAAAAAGATACGTCAATCGAACCGGCTGCTGTGTTCAGTTGCAGATCACGTACCAGACGCTCCGCAATCCACGCGCCGCCGGAATAAATACCAACGACCGCCAGTTGCGGATGCGCCGCTGCCAGCGGGCGGATCTGTTCCAGCAATTGCTGATACAGTTGTTCTGCATGCAAAGTTGTGTCCGTCGTCATGGGTTTTCGTCGAAGTATTGTTGAAGAATGACAGCCGCCGACGCATCGTCGATGTATTCGCCTTGTCCGGCCTGAAGAATTGCTGATGAGTAACGCTCATCCACCTGCACCACCGGCAGGTTGTAACGCCCATTAAGCTGGTTTGCAAAACGACGGCATCGCACCGTCATTTCATGTTCGGCACCATCCGGATGGCGCGGCACACCAACGACCAGACAAAAAGGTTGCCATTCGCTGATCAGCGCGGCGATTTCAGCAAATTTACCGTCGTTAGTGGGAGCATGAATAATTTTATGCGGACTGGCATTGCGCGTGACCGTATTACCGACGGCAACACCAATACGCTTGAGTCCGAAATCAAAAGCCAGTAGGGTTCCGCCGGAAAGATTCATCAGGCATGCCCCGCTTCTGCCGTCAGCATCCACGGGTCGATGCCCAGCAGACGGATCGCAGCTTCAAAGCGCTGCTCCAGTGGCAGATCAAACAGGATTTCTGTATTCGCCTGCACGGTAAGCCAGCTGTTAGACAGCAATTCTTTTTCGAGCTGACCGGCACCCCAGCCAGCGTAACCAACACTCACCAGCACACGATCCGGCCCGTTGCCAGCAGCAACCGCTTCCAGAATATCGCGCGAAGTCGTAAACGCTACATCCGGCGTAACTTTCAGAGATGAGCTGTAACTGCCAGCCGGTTCATGCAGCACAAATCCGCGGTCTTCCTGCACCGGGCCACCGGACATCACCGGCATCTTGTGCAGTGGATTCTGCTCCGGATGGCCGGAAACGGTCAGATCGATCTTGTCGAGTAAGCTGGCCACCGTCATTTCCGTTGGCCGGTTGATCACGATACCGAGAGCACCACGGGCGTTGTGCTCGCACATATAAACAACCGCGCCTTCAAAGACCGAATCCTGAATTGCAGGCATCGCAATCAGAAAATGGTCTGTCAGGTTCAGTTCACCGGAAGAAACTTGATCAGAAGGTAATGTCGTTTGTTCAGAAACAGCTGAATCGGACGATGTACGCAGGTCATCGCCGGAATCAACTGAAAAGGGGGGGATTTGCTTCGCCATAGGCGGCATTTTAGCAGTTTTAGCGGGCTTTTTCGATGTGTGCTATCTTCCGGCAGTCCTGTCAGAAAACCGCTGATTTCCTGTCATTATCATGTCAGTACCTTCTTTTTCCCGTGCGCTTGTCTGGTTCCGCCGCGACCTGCGCTGCGATGACCATGCTGCGCTGTATCACGCTTTGCGCGCCAGTCAGCAAGTCTATTGTGTGTTTGTTTTCGATAAAACAATTTTGCAATCATTGCCGGAAAATGACCGGCGTCTTGGCTTTATCGATGAAGCCGTTTCCGAACTGCAAAACAAGTTGCGCGAAGCCGGTGGCGAGCTGATCGTTTTGTTTGACCACGCGGAAAATGCAATTCCGCAACTCGCATCCGATTTGCAAATTGATGCTGTCTTTACTAACCGCGATTACGAACCACAGGCCATATTGCGTGATCGGAAAATTGCCGATGAACTCAAAGCCCGTGGCCGCTGCTTTTTCAGCAGTAAAGACCAAGTCATTTTTGAACAGGATGAAGTGTTATCACAAGCCGGTACGCCCTTTTCTGTTTTCACACCATACAAAAATGCCTGGCTGAAAAAACTGGCTGCACAGGATACTGACTTTTTCAGTCGCGCCTATCCGGTACAAAAATACACCAGCCATCTGGCCAGTCACCGCTGGCCGTCACGTCCGACGCTGGCCGAGATGGGCTTTCAGCCAGACCCGCTACCTGCCGGTGTTCACGGCGGCAGCAGCGCCGCTGAAACACTGCTCGCCGATTTTCTGACACGGATCCACAGCTACCATACCCGGCGTGATTTTCCATCCGTGAAAGGCCCGTCGTATTTGTCCGTGCATCTGCGCTTCGGAACGGTTTCGATACGCCATCTGGTCAGACTGGCGCTGCAGGAAATCACACTGAATAACAGCGAAGGTGCACAAACCTGGCTGAGTGAACTGATCTGGCGTGATTTTTATTTCATGATCCTGCACCATCATCCGCGCGTTACACAGTCTTCATTCAAGCCTGCGTATGACGCGATTCGCTGGGAAAGTGGCGCGCAGGCAGATGCTGATTTTGCTGCGTGGTGCGAAGGAAGAACCGGTTATCCACTGGTTGATGCAGCAATGCGTCAGCTCAATCAGAGCGGCTATATGCATAATCGTCTGCGCATGGTGGCTGCGTGTTTTCTGATTAAAGATCTGGGCATAGACTGGCGACGTGGTGAAGCGTATTTCGCAAAGCAATTACTGGATTTTGATCTGGCCGCAAACAATGGTGGCTGGCAATGGGCGTCGTCATCGGGCTGTGATGCTCAACCCTATTTCCGTATCTTCAATCCGGTAACACAATCTGAAAAATTTGATGCCGATGGGAAATTTATCAGACGTTACTGCCCTGAACTGGCAAAGCTGGATAACAAAACGATTCATGCACCATGGAAAGCCGGTGCCCTGTTGCTGAACCATGCGGGCGTCAAACTCGGTGCCGATTATCCGCATCCGCTGGTACAGCATGATGCAGCACGCCAGCGTACACTGGATCGCTATGCCGTCGTTAAACAGGTAATGTGACTGGTATTTTTCTGCCGATTTACGTGCACATAAAAAAACGGAGCAAAATGCTCCGTTTTTTATTTCCGTTATGAATCAGAATATTTACATCAGACTATCACTGCGTTTTCCTGACCGATAAACCGCACAATCGCTTCCAGCAAATCATCTTCGCGATAAGGTTTACCGAAATACTCATTCACACCCAGCTCTTTCGCGTAGTTACGGTGTTTATCCGCAGTACGCGATGTAATCATGATAATAGGAATATGCGAAGTACGGTTGTCACTGCGCACGTTACGTGTGAGGTCGAAACCGTCCATACGCGGCATTTCAATATCAACCAGCATCACATCCGGCGTTACCGACTGCAATTGCTCCAGCGCATCAATACCATCTTTTGCCAGAATGACCTGATAACCTTCGCGGGTCAGCAGACGTTGTGTCACACGGCGTACGGTCAGCGAATCGTCCACCACCATTACTGTATGCTGCTTACGCAAGCCCTGAACAGGTTCTGTAGCAGCTGTCTGCACTGACTCTGCCTGCTCCAGATTCGCAACCGCACCCTGCACTGCTTCTGCTTCATGGTGCGGCAAACGCGCATGCTGCAACTGTTCAAAACGTCCCGCCAGCGGCACCGGATTCAGAATCAGAATAATTTCACCGGAACCCAGCACCGTTGCACCGGCAATGCCAGCCATACGTGCCAGCTGAGGGCCGATGTTTTTCACGACAACCTCGCGGTTACCGAGAATTTCATCCACGTGCAGCGCAACACGGTCTGTACCGCTCTTCAGGATCAGCACCGGAGTGTATTGGAGTGACATCGGTACAGCCTGATGATCGGCCAGCAGCGTGGAGAGGAAATACATGCCCACTCGCTGCCCCTGCCACATCACAGCGCCATCGTTATAGGCATTGGCCAGCGCATTGGCTTTCAAATGCTGTACCTGCTCCACCAGAACAGAAGGAACCGCAAAAGTTTTACCACCTGCACTCAGCAACACTACCTGCGTAACTGCCAGCGTCAGTGGCAAGCGAATAGTGAATTCAGCACCCTGCCCGGCAGATGTCGTGACTTCCACACGTCCGCCCAGCGAGGATGCCTCTGAACGGACGACGTCCATACCGACACCGCGTCCGGCCAGCTCTGTTACTTCCGATGCGGTTGTGAAACCCGGTTCAAAAATCAAAGCCGCCGTTTCTGCTTCGCCCGGTTGTTCGTCGCTGCCGATCAGACCTGACTGGCGAGCCTTATTCAGAATCGAAGGAAGGTTCAGTCCGCGACCATCGTCTTTAAAGCGGATAACAACCTCATTACCTTCCTGACGAATTTCAATCAGCAATTCGCCGGTTTCATTTTTTCCGGCCTGACGACGCTCTTCGCGACTTTCTATGCCATGCACAATGGCATTACGCAGCAAATGTTCAAATGGTCCGACCATTTTCTCCAGAACGCCGCGGTCCATTTCAACGCCGGCACCACGGATATCCAGATTCACCCGCTTGTCGAGCTCTTTGGCTGTCTGACGGGTCACGCGATACAAACGTTCCGACGCACTGGCGAACGGAATCATGCGCACCCGCATCAGATCCTGTTGTAATTCACGTGTCAGGCGTGCCTGAGTCAGCAGATCGCTGGATGCGCCATCAATCGTGCGGTTCAAGTTCTGCTGAACCGTCGCCACGTCGCTCACGCTTTCCGCCATCATACGGGTCAGTTCCTGCAGGCGCGTAAAGCGATCGAACTCCAGCGGGTCGAAGTCACGATCACCGGCATGCGACATTTGTGCCGTGATCTGACTTTCAGCCTGAATTTCCACTTCACGCAACTGATCACGCAAACGTGCAACGTTACCGGTCAGCTCAGACAAAGATGCCCGCAGTGTGGAAATTTCATTTTCCAGACGTGAACGCGAAATCGACACTTCACCAGCCTGGTTAACCAGACGGTCAAGTACGTCTGCACGCACACGGACCAGCGGAACCGGTCCTGCAGGTTGTACCGGCGCACTCAATGGCGCAGCCGCAGGCATTGCCCGGACTTGCGCACCTGCATTGACAGGAATGACCGGATTCAGGCTGACCAGTTCAGATGTTTTAGTCTCTGCAACAGGTGCATCTGTCCCAGCGATCAGTTCTTCCTGGAAGCGATCGAGCTCTTGTGCAGCAGTCAGCACTTCCGCAACCTCAGGTGCGACATATGCCTGCGGATTCTGCAGTTGATCAAACATCTGCATACTCAGATCATGACGGGCCAGCAAGTCATCCAGCAAAGGCTGACGCACTGCACCGCCGGTATTCGCCATACTTTCGATACGGCTTTCCATATCGTGGATATGCTGACCCAGTGTCATAGCACCGGCCATACGGGCACTACCTTTGATCGTATGCATCAGACGGGCAATCGACTGCGGAATACCACTGTCAGCCGGATGCTCCTGCCAGCTGCGCAGCAACTCTCCGACCATCGGCAGTAAATCCTGCCCTTCTTCAAGGAAGACCGGCAGTAAATCCTGATCAATCTCGTCGTTCAGCTTTGTGACTGTTGCCTGCGAAGCTTCAGGCGCAACAATGGCACTCAGAACTTCTTCTGCGACAGGCACTTCTGTTGCCGCAATATCACCGGATACCAGATCAGTTTCCGGTAAATCCGCGTCATCCTGAGCCAGATGCGCCAGATCTTCGAGATTCAGACGCTCGTTAGTGGACGTTATAAACTCTTCATCAGCACCTGCATCTGAACGCGCGATAATGCCCTGCAGCAAGTGTTCCAGCGCCTGGATTTGTTCCGGCGCTGCTTCCGGCAATTCTGATGTCGCAAATTTCTGCAACATGCGTTTTGCGGTATCCAGCGCTTCATCGAGTACGTCAAACTCGTTCGAATGCAGCATGACCGGATGACGCTGCAGCCGTTGCAGCACCAGTTCCATACTGTGTGCGAGTTCTTGCAATTGACGCAAACCTACTGTCGCAGAACTGCCTGCTAAAGAATGGCTTGCATGGATCGCATGTGTGGAGACAACACGTTCCGGCTCGTGACGCCATTCAGACAAATCCTGGGTCAGGAAACGCACAATTTCATCTGTTTCCGCCATATAGATGCCGTACAGCGGCAAGCTGATTTCCAGTCCGCCAATCCGTTTGACATTATCGTCCAGCACCGGTGCCGGCTTATTCACTTCCGGGAACTCAATAATTTGCGCAGTTTCCGCCAGCGCTTCATCCGAAGCGACGGATGCCGAACCGAGGTCTTCAACAATGGTATCCGGCGCAGCAAACTCCGCGTGGTCATCGCCCTGGTCATCCGCAACAGTCAGATCAGACTCGGTTTCTGTCACTGGTTCGCTGCTGACAACCGTAGCGACTTCAGAATCAGGGGACAATGCATCTTGTAACGGAGCAGCGACTTCTTCCGATGCAAATTCAGCTACAACCAGTTCTGGCGACTGATCGTCATCAGAAACGGAAACAGTCTCTGCTGTAACGGCATCAATCACATGTTCGTCATCGGAAACAATTTCCGGTAAAGCTTCTGCCTGTATTAGCAGATCTGGTTCTTCAGACAGCTCAGGTAATGCAAACTCTTCTGATAAAGCCTCATCTTCAACTGCTTCAGCATGTGCGACTTGTTCAGACAATAGTTCTGGTGTCAGATGCTCATCGACAACAGATACCTGATCTGCTGCAGCCTCGACAAACTGTACCGGTTCTGCAGCTGTGTCATCAGTGAGTACCGATAACTCTTCTGCAGCGTCCGTCAGACCTTCTGTTGCATCGATAACCGGCAAAAGTTCAATAACTGTTTCCGGTAATATCTCAGTAGTGTCCCGATGCTCTGCGGAGACTTCAGACCCGTCATGGGCAGGCGTATATATGTTGTCTGCCGCAGGAACAGAATCATTGTCCGATACCTGCTGTGCTACAGACTCTTCGATTTGCATTTCCGGCAGCGTCGAGTCTGTCAGTGAATCAGATACTTCTTCTGCGACTAGTTCAACGTCAACATTCAGCGCGCTTTCTGGCAGTACCTGATCACGAATTTCATCATCGGCAGATTCATCCATGCCAGAGACAGAAATATCTGCAGGCAATTCCGCAATTTCCTCCTGAGACTCAAAAGACGTTTCTTCCTGTGCATCAGCCAACACAGTGTTCTCAGTTTGCTCTGCAACATCACTAACAACTGACTCTGCATCTGTTGAAGGGACAGTCAATTCATCGTCAGCAACAGGCGCTGGATCAACAAATGATTCCGAATGTCCCAGGATTGCATCCG
This sequence comes from Cognatundibacterium squillarum, assembly GCF_014652435.1. Classification (GTDB taxonomy): domain Bacteria; phylum Pseudomonadota; class Gammaproteobacteria; order Burkholderiales; family Burkholderiaceae_D; genus Undibacterium; species Undibacterium squillarum. Next base: position 117,543 of record NZ_BMYU01000006.1, on the reverse strand, counting down.
GTTCAGCAGGAGCAGCAACAACCTCTATCTGAGCAGACGGTGCAGCTTCGGCAATCAGTTCAACAGATGTTTCACCAGCCTTGAGTTTCTGCGCTGCAGTCACGATAGCCTGACCATTCCGGAACGAGCTACCGGAACTACGCAGCTCAGCTACCCACAATGTCATCTCAGCTGTGACATGATCGAGCAACTTGTACAGTGCTTCAGTTCCGTGGCGCGATTCAGACAGCCACAAATTCATGACCTGCTCGATGCTCCATGCAGTTTCACCAAAGACATTCAGACCAACCATGCGGCTGCTGCCTTTGAGTGTGTGGAAGGAGCGACGCAGACTCGTCAGGTATTCCTGATTATCCGTATCCTGACGGGATAACGGTAAGGTATCGCTCACAAACTGCAGGACTTCCTCCGCTTCCATGAGGAAAATTTCCAGCAATTCAGCATCAACCGCGTCATCTGTCTCCGGCATTAAAGAAGGTGCCAGAGCTGTAACCTGAGGAGCAACCGGTTGCGACACCAGTTGCGATACTTCTGTAGCGTCGGTTTGTGCCAGTGCAGCCATTGCCGCTTTCGCGCGCTCTCCGGCTTCTGCGTCATCCAGCAAAGTTGCAACAGAACGTTCAGCTTCCAGCGAATGCTTGAGCTGCTCACGAATCTCAGCATCATCCGGACTCTCTGCCAGCGAAGCTGCAAGGCGAACGCTCTCCTGCTGCTGGCGCGTGAGCTCCTCTTCCGCAGTCAGAACAGCTTCCTGCGGATACACTTCCTGCATTACAAGCTGATCTGTGTTCGGTAGCAACTCTTTCTGATTACCGGTTTCCAGCAAATGTGAACGGAACAGACCTGTATCTTCATCAAACGTAAACTTTTTCTTCGCTGTTTCCGGCTGACTTTGAATCGTTTCGATGAAAAAGCTGAGTGCGCCAATATTTTGAGCAACATTCTGATGTAATGTGTTTTGCTCGGCTTCACTAGAAGAAATCAGTGCCTCACCAAACCGACCGACAAGTTCCCGCGTATGCTCAACAGCACGCATTGCATCGTCCTGATCAAGAATAGCGAGTGCTCCACCGATTTGATGTAATACGCTGTCAACTGGCTTCAGCAAGTCCGTCTGTGTGTGATCACGGAAATACTCGTCGAGATTCTTCTCAATCTGTCGCAGACTGGTTTGCATCTCGGTTACCAGTACATGCATAGTCTGACGCTGTTGGGCTTCGCGGGAAATTTCCCCCATCCATGCAGCCTGCGATGTCAGCTCATCACCGGAGACCGCAGACAATAAACGAGAAGTAATTTCTTCTGCACGATCCTGAAAATGCGCAGGCAATCGGGTAATCTGATCCAGCGCATTCTCAACAAACAATAAGCTGGTCGCGAGCTCGAGACCGAATTTACTGCCTTCATCAGAATGCGCAACATGTCGCGCAATCCCACTGAGCTCACGTAATAGCTTGGATAACGCAGGAGTGCTCAGCGACTCGCCGGTTTCAGCCAGGTCCTTCATTTTCTGGGAGAACTTCTCCGCGAGCCCCTGCTCGCCGTTCGCAATTCTCCCCCAGAGATTCTTAACTGCAGTTAGTTGCTCTTTGGCTGCAGACAATGCACCGGCTGCGACTCTTCCATAATTTTTCTTGTCGTAATCCGCCGGTACCGCATTTTCAAGGGCGTAAGCCTGGCGAATGCTCGCAACCAGTGGCGTCGGTTGCTTTACCTGCGCAATAAAAAATAATGCATCGCGCAGCAAACGCTCCGGAATCGCCGTGCCACCATCTACCAGACGGCGTATCTGAAGATTGATACGACCGAGAATTTGCTTAACGTATTGTTCGTTCTGGATACGAGCAGATTCAACAGCCTCGGTGAACGCACGCATAACTACCCAGAAAGCCTTCGCCTGCGGGGTACTTTGTACCTGATCAATTTCTGCAATCAGGTCACGCATTTGCAAGACCGCTTTCAGTTGTGCCTCTGCATCTTTACTGGTCAGTACAGTCAGCAGTAATTTTTCAAAACGCTGGCGTAAGCCAGTGTATGACGGCGCAGAACCACGATAGCTGAGCGTCAGCTCTGGTATTTTTTCCTGAACGACCAGCGCAGGAAAAAACAGGTCTGCTGGATGAATACGCTCAGCGCCCTTCAGCTCTAAAACAGTACGATAATAAGGAAATAAACGAACAGGCTGATGGGGCGCACCGGATAACAAGTCTTCCAGATAACGCAGTACGGCGTGAAAAGCATCCTGTACACCAGTAACTACATCATCGCTGATATTCAATTGTCCGTTCTGCAATCGTTCCAGAACGTCTTCAATTGATTCTGTCAGAAGCGCTACGCCGTCAATATCGACAATTTGCAGTGCACCATGCGCCTGATGCAGAAAGTTTTTTGCATGCAACAACGAGGTAGCACGACTTTCTTCATCTTGTTTCAGCGCCTCAGATAATTTTTTCCCGGCCTGATTAATCGCTTCCCTGATATCGGCGATAACCCAGGACAGAGGTCCGGTATCAAACTGCTCCTGCGGAAAATCCGCCGGACTGGATACGTCGTATGTCATGCATACCCCACAAATGCTGGCCGCGACAGAGCCAGCTCTGTCGCGAGGTAGAAAGATTTGATCATACTTACCGCATCAGCGGTATCAGGCAATTTTGAACCGGGATACCGAGTTTTTCAGTTCTTCCGCGAGCATCGCCAGTTGCTTAATCGAGTCGGCTGTTTGCTGTGTACCGGTACGGGTATTCTCGGTAATTTCAAGAATGTGCTGAATATTTTGTGCAACACCATTCGCGGAAGTCGCCTGCTGCTCCGTAGCCAGAGAAATACCTTGAATCAGTTCAGCGAGACGGTTAGAAACGCTACGAATTTCAGCCAGCGCTGTACCTGCCGCATCGGACAGTTTTGCACCTTCAACAACACCCTGTGTCGATTTTTCCATCGCAGCAACTGCATCATGGGTATCGGTCTGAATCGTACGAACCAGCGCACCAATCTGTTTTGTCGCCTCAGCAGAACGTTCCGCCAGTCGCTGAACCTCCTCCGCAACTACAGAGAAACCACGGCCTGCTTCACCAGCAGACGCTGCCTGAATCGCAGCATTCAGCGCCAGTACGTTTGTTTGTTCAGTAATATCAGAAATCAGTTCGGTAATTTCACCAATTTCCTGTGAAGATTCACCAAGTCGTTTAATACGTTTAGATGTTTCCTGAATTTGTTCGCGAATCTCATTCATACCTTTGATCGCGTTTTCCACCGCATGAGCGCCCTGCTCCGCCGCCGCAACCGACTGACGCGCAACTTCAGCAGACTCATTTGCAGAACGGGATACATCGGTAATTTCAGCCGCCATTGCAAGAACAGCCTGCCCCGCATCCGTAATTTCGCGTGATTGCTGTTCAGACGCATTCATCAGATCAACAGAAACACTCTGCGCAGAGTCAGATGCCGCTGTAACTTCTTCCGCTGTTTTGGTAACACGGCCTACCAGTCCGCGCAACTCTTCCACCGTATAGTTAACCGAGTCAGCAATCGCGCCGGTAATATCTTCGGAAACGGTTGCCTGAATCGTCAAGTCACCGTCCGCAACTTCCTGCAGCTCATTCATGAGGCGCAAAATCGCAGCCTGATTTTGGTCGTTCGCGTGCTTAGCTTCTTCTTCCTGTTTCTGCGCCTGCAGCATTTGTGCAGCAGCTTCCATTCGACGTTCGTTTGCCTCTTTTGCGCGATTACGGCTATCCTGCAACAGCACGAGTGCTATACCAACCGCAGATCCCAGCGCAGCAAGCGCAGAAACCATCAGCATCACGAAACTCAGACTGATCGAGTCCTGTTCGTCGGTGTAAGTTTTTTGCAATTTAGTCAGCTTGGTTTTCAGACTTTCATTTTCATTAAAAATCAGCTGTTCGGACTGCTTCGTCGCGATAAAGTTTTGCAAATTACTGAGAATCGAGCTAACGCCTATCTGATACTCTTCAAAGACTTTTTTCAGCTCCTGCAATTTCTCACGCGTATCAGCATCTTTAGTCGGATTCAAACGTAAAATTTCACTACCGTTCAGAAAGCCTTCAACCAGATCGTGGAAAGTATTCGAATCTTTACCCAGCAAGAAAGCTGTCTCAGGATTCACACCCTCTGAAGTCAGAAATTCATTGGCACTTCGTCCCAGACGCTGCGTCAGCATCACCAGCTGTCCAGACGCAGAAATTTCACGCGCCGAACCACCACCCTGCACTTTAAGTGTAGAAATCTGTTCCGTCAGCTCAAGCAAGGTCGGTGACAATGCATTCAGCTTCTGTTGTGTCTGACCGAAACCAGTCAGTTCTTTACGATGCTTCAGAATGGTTTCCGCAGCTTTATTAGATGCCTGCCAGGCTTTTACAGTATCTTCAAGCACCGGCGTCAGCTTGGAATTTGCGCTACTTACGCTACGCCCCTGATACGAACCGCCTTCCAGCAGAATTTTCAAATCATTATTAACTTCTTTACGACTATCTTCGAGCTGCTTAAACGCTTCCGGATTACCCTGAATCGCGTTCGGTGCCGCTTTACCGATACGCTGAGAATGCATCAGCACATCACCCGCGATCTGCACCTGGGTCGACATCAGAGCCGACTGACTCGCGTTCAGAACGACAAAACCTGCACCTGCGAGCAACGAAATGCCCATGGCAACAGACAACATCCGCAACTGACGCTGCAACGGTAAATGACCGATGAACGGAAGACGAATATCCCCGCCTTTTTCCAGTGCATCGCCGATGAAAGTTGCGTCAGCATGCTGCTCTGCTGCAGGAGCTGATTTAGCGACATCCGAACCTGCGTCTGCCGTCACAATACGCACATTGGCAGCTTCTTCAATCTCTGCCGTGCCGGCATTCAAAGGTGACCTTGCCTCAGCCTCTGTTCCGTCAACTTCCGGATCTTCTTTTCCCTTGGACAAGAACGGTAGATTAAATGCCATTACTAAGTCTCCTAAACGATTGAAAAGCCTGCGGTTACGTTAGCAATCCGCATTACAACGCAATATGTAAAAAATCCTGATCACGAACAAGAGTCGCAAGACTCAGTTCTGACCAAATGTGACCTTCCTGGTCTGCAAACTGACGTGGCAACCACTCGCGGGCAACAACCTGCTCGCTCAGCAACGTCATGTCATTCAGATTTCTCAAGCCGAATACTTGAGAAACAAGAAGCCCGGCGTTAAACATCAGCGCCGGTGCAAATGCGACAATACGACAGGATGGATTGACCTCCGTCAGATCTCCACCCAGAAAGCGGGATAAATCTACAACACTTGTCAGATTACCCCGGATATTCGACAAACCCTTATACCAGTCACGCGTCAACGGAACGGAAGATAAAGTACCTACGCTGACAATTTCACCCGCCTCACGTAAGTCGAGCAAATAGCGATTGCCTCCGATCATGACGCCCAGCTGGCTTAACTGAACAAAGCCGCCACGCTGAGCAGCCTGCATACGCTCCACCAGCTGCGCCTGAAACTCACGCAAACGGGTGTGCTTACGCCCATCTGAAGCACGCACAACCCGATCGGCCGGGTTGGTTTCATTCACAATCTCTGTCATAACAGGATCCGGGGTCAGAATTTACAGTCAATCGCGCATCAGCCGAGCGCGGCAATTTTCGCCAGTAATTCCTGCGGGTCGATAGGCTTAACCAAATAGTCTCTGGCTCCCTGACGCAATCCCCAAATCCGGTCCGTCTCCTGATTCTTACTAGTGCAAATAATGACTGGAATATCCTGCGTATCAGGGTCTTTAGCGATTGCGCGTGTAATCTGAAAGCCATTCTGACCTGGCATAACCACGTCCATCAGAATCAGCTGAGGCTTATCAGCTTTAATTTTCAACAGTGCCTCTTCTCCGTTTTCAGCAGTGGAAACTGAAAAGCCGTTTTTAACAAGCACATCTGTCAGAAAATAACGTTCGGTAGGAGAATCATCAACCACCAGAATTTTTTGAATAGCCATCTTAACAATACCTCATAAAAGCTGATTATTTGTCCTGCCCGGCTGTCGTGTAGTGACGTACAGTTTTCAACAAACTGTCTTTCGTAAATGGTTTGGTCAGATATTCATCTGAACCGACCATTGCGCCACGCGCACGGTCAAACAAACCATCTTTCGATGAAAGCATGATGACCGGTGTCTCGCGGAACCGGGCGCTTTTTTTAATCAGAGCACAAGTCTGATACCCATCCAGCCGGGGCATCAGAATATCGCAGAAAATCAGATCCGGATGCGAGTCATTAATTTTCGCCAGTGCATCGAAGCCGTCCTCGGCCAGAACAATCTGATAGCCAGCCTGCCCCAGAAAAATCTCGGCTGACCGACGAATTGTGCTGCTATCGTCGATTACCATGATTCTGACATTTTCATTACCAGTCACTGTTGACATAAACTAATCTCTTCCCGACAAATCCAGACAAGACATTTTCCTGCGGAAAACTGTAACAGAGATCCCGTTACATAATCCTCTTATTTTCCCCGAATAAACATTCAACACAAGGAAAATCAGACGAATTGCGGACAATTTGCGGTTAAATCACAACCATTTCAAAATCATCCTTACGTGCACCGCACTCCGGACACGTCCAGTTAAGCGGCACATCCTCCCATCGCGTCCCGGGTGCAATACCGTCCTCTGGCATTCCCTGCTCCTCATCGTAGACCCAGCCACAAATCAGACACATCCAGGTTTTCCACTCTGCACCATTCATATTTTCACTCACGACTTAAACCCTTCAATCAAGTAGAATATTGCGTTGCTACAAACTTGAAACAGTGACGCGCAATTATTATGTGCTTGCTGTCTCATTGAGCCGACTATATTAATCTACGAAACGTGCAAAACCAAATTTCCCCACTTATCGTCAGTTTTGGTGCCACGGACCCGGTCGGTGCACAAGGCCTATTCGCAGATCAAGCCTCTTTTGCTGCAATGGGCTGCCATGGCTTGCCAGTTGTAACTGCAATTCTGACGGGAGACACTGCACAGACCGACAGTCTTTATCCGATTGATGCTGATCTAGTCGACGATCAGGCCAGAACGGTTCTCGAAGACATGCAGGTTGCAGCCATCAAAGTAGGGCTGGTCGGCAGCGTGGAAAATGTTACTGTGATTGCTGAGATCGCTGCCGACTATCCTGACCAGCCACTTGTGCTGGATCCAGTGCATACGGAACTGGATGAGCAAACTCCGGATGCTGAAGATCTCCTGACGGCAATTCAGGAACTACTCCTGCCTCAGGCGAGTCTGCTGGTCATCTCAGCAGTGGAGCTCGCACGCATGTCAGCATCAGGAGATGAAGCTCAGATTTCTGAGGACCTCTCTGCCAGCGTCATGTCAGTCATCGACAGCGGATGTGAGCATGTACTGGTAACAGGCACCACATCTGAAGCAGGCGAAATTGAAAATCAGCTATTCGGCCCGTCCGGACTGATGAAGAAGTACGTATGGCCCCGCATTCCGGGTACACATTGCGGCGCCGGCAGCACACTCTCTGCGGCGATTGCAGCACTGCTCGCTAATGGCATGGAGATGGCGGACGCTGTTCTTGAAGCGCAAGAATACACCCATGCCACACTCAGGCACTCACAGCAACTTGGTATGGGGAAACGCGTCCCGGATCGTTTTTTCTGGGCAAAAGAATCCGCCGAACCAGCCAAAGACCAACCATTTCAATCTGAATCAACTCCCAGTTATGACCAGTAAAAACGACATTCTGTTTGAACGTGCGCAACGTTCAACACCAGGCGGTGTTAATTCTCCTGTCCGCGCATTCCGTTCAGTTGGCGGAACGCCGCGCTTTATTACCCGCGCTGAAGGCCCGTATTTTTGGGATGCGGATGATACCCGTTATATTGACTACATCGGCTCCTGGGGGCCGGCAATTGTCGGGCACGCGCACCCGGAAGTCATTCACGCGGTTCAGCAGGCAGCAGCATCTGGACTCAGCTTTGGCGCTCCCACAGAAGCTGAAGTAATCATGGCGGAAGAGTTGTGCAGACTGGTCCCCGGGGTTGAGCAGGTAAGACTGGTTTCTTCAGGAACAGAAGCAACCATGAGCGCTCTGCGTCTCGCAAGAGGCGCAACAAAGCGCGACAAAATCATTAAATTTGAAGGCTGCTATCACGGACATGCCGACTCGCTTCTGGTGAAGGCTGGCAGCGGCTTATTAACTTTTGGCAACCCTACCTCCGCCGGTGTTCCGGAGGACTTTAGTAAGCATACCGTTGTCCTCGACTATAACAATAGTGCACAACTCGAAGAAGTATTTGCATCAATCGGTGATCAGATTGCGTGTGTTATTGTGGAGCCGGTCGCTGGCAATATGAACCTGATCCGTGCGACACAGGAATTCCTGCAAACCATGCGTGATTTATGTACGCGCCATGGCAGCATCCTGATTTTTGATGAGGTCATGTGCGGATTCAGGGTTGGTTTGCATGGCGCCCAGGCGCTGTACAACATTCAGGCTGATCTTGTTTGTATGGGTAAAATTATCGGAGGTGGTCTACCTGTCGCGGCATTCGGAGGACGTGCGGATATCATGGCGCACATGGCACCTGTTGGTGGCGTCTATCAGGCTGGCACATTATCCGGCAACCCGGTTGCTGTAGCAGCTGGACTGACAACTTTACGACTGATTCAGCAAGCCGGCTTCTATGAGACGCTGAGCGAACAAACATCCCGACTTGCATCCGGACTTGCTGTTGCAGGCCGTGCTGCGGGACACGCTGTCAGTGCAGACTCTGTTGGCGGCATGTTCGGAATTTATTTCAGCGAAGAAATTCCAGCCAGTTATGCGGCAATGATGGCCAGTGACAAAAATAAATTCAACCGCTTTTTCCACCTGATGCTGAACGAAGGTGTTTACCTTGCTCCGTCAGCATTTGAAGCTGGATTTGTATCGATTCAGCACACTGATTCTGTCATCGACGCTACGCTCCAGGCAGCAGCGGCTGCATTCTCAAAACTCTGATTAAACATCAGGACGTGCAATGCACGTCCTGTACCTGCTTAGTCATTGAAACGCCGGCTTATATTGCTGGCATCCTCACCTAACATCAGCCTTGTTCTTGGCACTTCCGTTTTCGCAATTACCCGGCCACGCCGGATAACATAGCGCCTGACCGGTTTGAGTCGCAAAGCCTCAACAGGATCACCTGCATCCAGCATAACTAAACTTCCTTCGCACCCCGGACGCAAGCCGAACTGGCTAAGTCCCATAATTTCAGCAGGGGCCGTCGTAACCGCTTCAAAACATGCACGCATGCCTTTTTGAGAAGTGAGTTGGGCAACATGTAACCCCATACTGGCCACCTCCAGCATGTCCCCGCTTCCCAGGCTGTACCACGGATCCATAACACAGTCGTGGCCGAAGGCAACCGGAATCTGATATTCAAGCAGTTCAGGAACACGCGTCATACCACGCCGTTTCGGATACGAGTCATGACGCCCCTGCAAAGTAATATTAATCAGTGGATTCGCAATCGCTGCAACACCAGATTCCTTCATTAAGGGCAGCAGCTTACTTACATAGTAATTATCCATTGAATGCATAGAAGTCAGATGCGATCCCGCTACTTTGCCCTGCAATCCGTAATGAATAGTTTGCTCGCACAAAGATTCGATGTGGCGCGACATGGGATCATCAGACTCATCGCAATGCATGTCCACCATCAATCCACGCTCTGCTGCCAGTCGACATAAAACCTGAACTGATTGCGCCCCTGCAGACATTGTTCGCTCAAAATGCGGAATTCCTCCGATCACATCCACGCCCATATCAAGTGCGCGGATCAGCTGCGCATGGGCTCCGCTACTACGCAGCAAACCGTCCTGAGGGAATGCGACCAGCTGTATGTCGATAAATTCCTTCATCCGGTCACGGACTTCAAGTAGAGCTTCCACCGCAAGTAAACGCGGATCGCAAATATCAACGTGACTGCGGATCGCCAGCAAACCTTGCGAAATCGCCCATTCACAGTATTTCAGAGCACGTGAAATCAGTGCCTCTTTGGTTAACAGTGGCTTTAACTCTCCCCATAAAGCAATGCCCTCCAGCAAGGTTCCGGATTCATTTACTCTTGGCAAGCCATAACTCAATACTGCATCCATGTGAAAATGCGCATCAACGAACGGGGAACAAACCAGATCTCCCGCCGCATCAATTTGCGGTATACCATCTGCATAAATCGCCGGACCGATCGCCGAAATATTTCCATTCCTGATCAGAATATCGATTCCACGCTGACCATCAGGTAAACTTGCATTCTTGATCAAGAGATCGTGCATAGCGCATCCTTGTAATAAAAAGAGAGATAAAAATTCTAACCGCAGTCCCGTAACTGCATCATAATCTCGCCCGGAAAGGCAGGAATCATACATGGCAACGATGAAACAGGTGGCTGAAAAAGCCGGCGTCTCAACTACAACCGTCTCACACGTGATTAACAACACTCGCGTGGTTAGTGAAGACGCGCGTGAAAGAGTATTGTCGGTCATTCAGGAATTACGCTATATCCCCAGTGCCGTTGCCCGCAGCCTGAAGAATGATCGTACACATACGATTGGAATGATGATTCCGAATAACTCTAACCCGTATTTCGCAGAATTAATTCAGGGCATTGAAGACGCTTCGTTCGAGCTCGGATACAACATTATTTTATGCAATTCCTACGATGATCCTAAAAAACAGGCTGCGTACATCCGGGTTTTAATGGAAAAGCGTATTGACGGTCTGATTCTGGTTTCTTCCGGCTCAGATGAGGATTTGAGCATGCTGCTCGCCAATGAAGTCATCCCGAAAGTACTCGTTGACCGGGAAGTAACGGGTGTTGCAGCGGATCTGATTGAGGCTGACCATGTGCAAGGCGCATATGAAGCAACGCGTTACCTGATCAGCCTTGGGCACAAGCGTATCGCCTGCGTTGCTGGTCCGGATACATTATTACCCAGCGGCGGACGTGTTGCCGGTTACCAGCGGGCGCTGAAAGAAGCGGGCATCACCGTTTGCGACGACCTCATTGTGCACAGCGACTTTACCAGCGAAGGTGGATTTAATGCTTTTCAAAAACTTTTAGCATTGAACCCAAAACCAACCGCCATTTTTGCAAGCAATGATCTGATGGCGATTGGCGGAATTTGCGCAGCAAATCAGGCTGGCGTCAAAATTCCTCAGGATCTTTCTGTCATTGGTTACGACGATATCGCACTGGCAAGTTTCAGCACGCCGCCGCTGACAACAATTGCGCAGCCCAAATATCAGATTGGACAACTGACCGCGAAGACTCTGGTGGAGAGAATTGGCAATCCTGATTCCGAAGTAAGGCGTAAGATGCTGACGCCTGAGCTGGTCATCAGACAATCAACATCACACCCAGCCGAAAGCAATTAAACGCTCAGGCTGCTTTTTATAATCCTGACAGCAGCATATTGAGAGCGTTCAGCAAAAGCAGCAGCAGCATCGGTGAGAAATCAATCCCGCCAATTGCGGGCACAACACGGCGAATTGGTGAAAGTAATGGCTCATTCAGTGCGCGCACAAATGGGGTCAGCGGCGCATGTGGATTGACCCAGCTGAAAATAACTTCAAGAATCAGCAGCATGAACAGACTGTACAGCACCCACTGTGCCGTCTGAATTATTGCGTACACCAGCAATTGCGCTGGTGCGATCATCAATAAACTCCAACGTGTAACCGACACGGCCATTAACGCGACCAGTAAAACAGCAATCACACTCGCCCAGTCATATCCCCTGTAACCGGGAACGATGCGGCGTATCGGATGCACAATCCAGTCCGTCAACTGAAAAATTGCCTGCGCGAGCTGTGCTGGCGGTCTGATTCTTTGTACTTGCATCCAAAAGCGTAAAAACAGGAAGCCGGCAAATACGCCTGCGATACTGCTGACGATCAATGACAAAATATTGTGTATCACAATTCATCTTCCTTAAAAAAATACCCACGGTGCACAAAGGTACACAGTGGGTATTTTGCCTGATTCAGATCAGGCATCCAAGCGCAATACTAATCAGGCTGGACGGTTAGCGCTGGTTGGGAAAGGCCAGGCCGCCACAGCATTTGCTGCTGGTTTAGCCGCTTTCTTTGCTGGCGCTTTTTTCACAGCAGGCTTAGCCGCTGCCTTAACAACTTTTGCTGTTGCTTTAGCTGGCTTCGCTACTGCTTTAGTTGCTTTTGCAGCTGGTTTCGCTGCGACCTTAGTAGCTTTTACAGCTGATTTTGCAGCAGACTTTACAGCTTTTGCAGCTGGTTTAGCCACTGCTTTGGTCGCTTTTGCCGCAGGCTTGGCAGCAGCTTTAGTAGCCTTGGCCACTGGCTTCACAGCCGCTTTTTTTGCAACAACAGCTTTAGCAGCAGGTTTCGCTGCAACTTTTTTCGTTGCTGCTTTTACTTCTGCTTTTTTTACCGTTGCTTTTACTGCTTTAGCCGCCGGTTTTGCAACTGCTTTTTTCGCAGCTGGCTTCGCCTCTGCTTTTTTTACAGTTGCTTTAACGGCTTTTGCTGCAGGCTTAGCAGCTGCTTTTTTCGCAGTCGCTTTCACTTCCGCTTTCTTTGCTACTGGTTTAGTTGCAACTGATTTCGTTGCTTTTGCTGCCGGTTTAGTCGCAACTTTCTTGGCGGCGACTTTTGTTTCCGCTTTTTTCGCGGTCGCTTTCACTGCAGTCGTTTTTGCTTTTGTCACTGCCTTCTCAGCAGCTTTTTTTGCCGGCGCTTTTGCTGCTGCTTTTGCAGCAGGTTTAGCCACTGGTTTTGCCGCTTTCTTTGCAGCAGGTTTTTCAGCAACTTTCTTCACTGCAGTTTTTTTCTCAGCAGTTTTGACAGTCGCTTTTTTTGCAGTCGTTTTTTTAGCTGGTGCTTTTTTGCCGGATGGTTCTGGTTTGTTATCGCCATCCTTGCCTGGTTGAGGTGCTGTTGCCATTTTGTTTCTCCTTCAAAGAGATGGAAAAATTCCGATAAAAAATTAAATCCGCTCCCGTTTCATCCAAGCGGATTATTCATAGGCACAAACTTCAGAAAATTTGCACTAATGAATAGGGCACCGGCTGAACTGCTGCACTCCCTCAAGATGCAGCACTTCAGCCATCTGACGATGGCACGGGCTACCACCAGTCAAAAAAAACGCCCGCTGTGGAGCTGGCGTGAATTCACAACGTCCGCAAACCACGACCAAAAGCCGCGTTACCTGAGAATATCAGGTACAGCGGCAGCGACAGTACAAAGCAATTGCGGTTGTAACTGTTCATTCGGTCTGGTGAGCCCACTCTGGTTACTGCTCACATGTATGAATCAGATGACGGTCTGCTGAAAATCAATCCCAGCTGAGAGCTCCGCCTGTCTGATACTCAATTACACGCGTTTCAAAAAAGTTGCGCTCTTTTTTCAGATCGATCATTTCGCTCATCCAAGGGAAAGGATTTTCTTCCTGAGGGAATAAAGCGTCCAGGCCAATCTGCTGTGCACGACGGTTAGCGATGAAGCGCAAATATCCTTTAAACATCGGCGCATTCAAACCTAGCACTCCACGCGGCATTGTATCCTCTGCGTAACGATATTCCAACTCTACCGCGCGCGAAAACAACGATTTAATTTCTTCGCGGAACGCTGGCGTCCATAATTGCGGGTTTTCCATCTTAATCGTATTAATCAGATCGATGCCAAAATTGCAGTGCATTGATTCATCGCGCAGAATATACTGGTATTGCTCAGCCGCACCAGTCATTTTGTTCTGACGTCCCAGAGCAAGAATCTGAGTGAAGCCGACATAGAAGAACAAACCTTCCATCAGACACGCAAATACAATCAGCGAACGCAATAATGTCTGATCTGCCTCCAGCGTACCAGTGCGGAAAGTCGGATCTGTCAGCACATCAATGAACGGAATCAGGAACTGATCTTTGTCGCGAATCGACGGAATCTCATTATAGGCATTGAAGATTTCTCCTTCGTCCAGCCCGAGTGATTCAACAATATACTGATATGCGTGCGTATGAATCGCCTCTTCAAAAGCCTGACGTAACAGATACTGGCGGCACTCCGGTGCGGTAATATGACGGTAAGTACCCAGCACAATATTATTCGCTGCCAGCGAATCTGCTGTCACAAAAAAGCCCAGATTACGTTTAATGACGCGGCGCTCATCTTCTGTCAGCCCGTTCGGGCTCTTCCACAACTCAATATCGCGCTGCATATTGATTTCCTGTGGCATCCAGTGATTAGCGCAACCTGCCAGATATTTATCCCAGGCCCATTTGTATTTAAATGGTACTAACTGATTCACATCTGTCTTCGCATTAATAATTCGCTTGTCAGCGGCGTTCACACGCTGACTGGTATCCACATTTGATCCGGCAATTGCAGAATCCACCGTTTGCAGCACGGGCGCTTTCTCAGCGGCAACCGGTGCTTCGTCATCCCAATTCAACATTTCACAATTCCTTACATTCTTAAGATGCGGCCACCTGCATTTTGCACGCAGCCGCTATTCAACAGACATTACTGGCAGGCTTCACATTCCTCGAAGCCCGGGTCACCCGGACGCAGATAACATGCGGCACCTTCCTGAATCTCAGGAGCAGCCGAAACCGCAGGTGCAGCGCTGATTGCGGAATTCACTGCATCTACTGACACAGCATTCAGGGCACCTGCTTTGGTTGTCGATTTTTCGAGGTGAGTTGCTGCAATCGTGCGCAGGTAATAAGTCGTTTTCAGACCGCGCAACCAGGCCAGCTTGTATGTCTCATCCAGTTTTTTACCGGAAACACCTGCCATATAGATATTCAGCGACTGTGCCTGATCAATCCATTTCTGACGACGTGCCGCCGCTTCTACCAGCCAGCTCGGATCCACTTCAAATGCCGTCGCATACAGATCACGTAAATCCTGCGGAACGCGGTCGATACGTGCAAGGCTGCCGTCAAAGTATTTGAGATCAGCAACCATGACTTCATCCCATAAACCACGGTCTTTCAGATCGCGCACCAGGTATTCGTTAATCTCAGTGAATTCGCCAGACAGATTCGACTTCACATACAGGTTCTGATACGTTGGTTCGATACAGGCGGACACACCGATAATGTTCGAGATTGTCGCTGTAGGAGCAATCGCAACGCAGTTCGAGTTGCGCATGCCATGCTGACGGATACGATCACGGACTACACTCCAGTCCATGGATTCAGAAAAATCCGTTTCCAGATAGCCGCCGCGTTCTTCTGCCAGCAACTTCAGTGAGTCCTGCGGTAAAATGCCCTGATCCCACAGAGAACCTTTATACGTACTGTAAGTACCACGCTCTTCGGCCAGCTCTGTCGATGCCAAGTAAGCGTAATAGCAAACTGCTTCCATCGACGTATCAGCAAATTTCACTGCTTCTTCGGATGCATATGGCACGCGCATCATGTGGAGACAATCCTGGAATCCCATGATACCCATACCAACCGGACGATGACGGAGATTAGAATGGCGCGCTTTTTCTACAGCATAGTAGTTAATATCGATCACGTTATCCAGCATACGCATTGCGGTGCGGATCGTTTTCTGTAATTTGTCGTGATCCAGCTTGCCGTTTTTCATATGCGCAGTCAGATTCACAGAACCCAGATTACATACGGCGATTTCGCTTTCATTGGTATTCAGTGTGATCTCAGTGCACAGGTTTGACGAGTGCACCACGCCAACATGGCGCTGCGGAGAACGGACATTGCACGGATCTTTGAAGGTAATCCACGGATGACCAGTTTCAAACAGCATGGAAAGCATTTTCCGCCACAGATCCATTGCCGGCACTTTTTTCGACAGTTCGATTTCACCACTGGCCGCTTTCGCCTCATAAGCCAGATAAGCCTGTTCAAAATCCTTACCAAACTTATCGTGCAGATCCGGCACATCAGACGGCGAGAACAGTGTCCAGTCACCTTTTTCCATCACGCGCTTCATGAACAGATCAGGAATCCAGTTCGCTGTATTCATGTCATGGGTACGGCGACGATCATCACCGGTGTTTTTACGCAGTTCCAGGAACTCTTCAATGTCCATGTGCCATGTCTCGAGATACGCGCAGACAGCACCTTTACGCTTACCACCCTGATTCACAGCCACGGCTGTGTCGTTCACAACTTTCAGGAAAGGCACAACACCCTGAGACTTACCATTTGTCCCTTTAATATGCGCGCCCAGCGCACGAACCGGCGTCCAGTCGTTACCCAGACCACCGGCAAATTTTGCCAGCAGCGCGTTTTCTTTCAGTGCATCGTAAATACCGGCCAGATCATCTGACACGGTAGTCAGGTAGCAGGAAGACAGCTGAGAACGACGTGTGCCAGAGTTAAACAGCGTCGGCGTTGAACTCATGAAATCGAAGCTGGACAGCAGATTATAGAACTCGATCGCACGCTCATTACGCTGTTTTTCTTCCAGCGCCAGACCCATCGCCACGCGCATATAAAATGCCTGAGGCATTTCGATACGGGTACCGCGGATGTGCAGGAAGTAGCGGTCATACAACGTTTGCAGGCCAATGTAGCTGAATTGCAGATCACGTTCAGACACCAGTGCGCGTGCCAGACGATCCAGATCAAACTCAGCCAGACGCGGGTCCAGCAATTCCGCATCAATCCCTTTGCTGATGAATTGCGGGAAGTAAGTGATGTACTCTGCAGTTGCATCAGCCTGAGCAACTTCTTTACCGAATACTTCTTTACGAACTGTATGCAGTAACAGACGGGAAGTTACCTGACTGTAGGCAGGATCTTTCTCCATCAGTGCACGTGCCGCCAGAATGGCAGACTTATGCAGTTCTTCGACCGGCACACCGTCGTACAGATTTTTCAGGGTTTCAGTCAGGATAGCTTCAGCATCTGCGAATTTTTCCAGACCGACACAAGCCGCCTGAATCAGTGCACGTACTTTTTCAATATCCAGCTGAACACGCTCACCATCAACCACTAAATGAATGGTCGGCAGCTCTGCCTGTGCTGCACGCTGAGCTTCCAGCGCACGCTGACGTTCTTCCTGGTGTTTAGCACGATACAAAACGTAGGCACGCGCAACATCATGCTCACCGGAGCGCATCAGTGCCAGTTCAACCTGATCCTGAATATCTTCAATATGGAATGTGCCACCGGCAGGCTGACGGCGGATCAGTGCGGTAACGACCGTTGCGGTCAGATTTTCCACCAGCTCACGCACACGTGCCGATGCAGCGCCCTGCCCGCCGTTTACAGCGAGAAATGCCTTGGTCATCGCGACAGAAATTTTTCCCGGTTCAAAACCAACCACTGCACCATTACGGCGAATTACCAGAAACTGGCTGTAATCGGTACTGGTCACCGATGGTGTTCCCAGCGATCCCGGCACTGCGTTCAGGTCGGATGATGGGTATGTGGTCGTTTCAATAGAAGAGTGCATTGAGCCTCCTGAATTCATCAGATTCGAATGGATTTCAGCCGGAAAACCGGACTGAAGGGTTAATTGATCAACGCTTAGGTACTACAGACTGCAAAACGCGGCCCGAAAGCCGCGAAAATTCCTGATATTTAAAACAGAAAACGCCTGAAAGACTGATTTGCGAGAATAGACAACTTGCAACTACGAAACACTATATGTAGTGCAGAAAATTTGAATGACGCTAATTCTAGTGTTACGAAGCGATGTGTGCAACCGCTTCAGGCACCGGAAATCAGGTATATTTTTTTTACCGGAGGAATTGACTTTAGCAAGCCGTCAAAAAAGGAGCGCTTACGCGATAGTAAGTACCAACAATACACCCGGCATGTGAAAAGGGTTGTTTAACGCTGTCGCAAAACTGTGTGCGACCGATAGCAAAAGCTAGCCGGCAGCAAGGAACAGACCTCAAACATCGTTGATTTTCAGCTTCTGAATCTGATACCGCAGTTGCCTGAAACTGACGCCCAGCAGCTCAGCAGCCTGCGTGCGGTTATTGCGTGTTCGTGCCAGTGCTCGACGGATCATTTCCCGTTCAACATCTTCGAGAAATTGCGGCAAGTCACAAGGTAAAGGCGGAAAACTGAATGCGGCAGCCTCGGGCTCCGGTGCATGAAAAGCAGGAATTGCATTCAGCAGTGCAGCATTCACAGGTGTCGGAACCGTTGCCTGGATAACCGGCACAACCGGCGCTACCACATCGGTGACCGCTGCGACCTGCGTCTGCTCCGAAGGCACACGACCACCACGTAACATCAGATCATCGACCTGAATGACGCCCTGATCAGCAAATGCCACAGCGCGCTCCAGGATATTTTCCAGTTCACGCACGTTGCCCGGAAAATCATAATTCTGCAAAGCCTGCATCGCTGACGCAGATAACTGCACGGCATGATCTGTCAGTTTTCCGAGTAAGCCGGCAGACAGTTCCGGAATATCTTCGCGGCGCTCGCGCAATGGTGGCAAATGCAGCTCGATCACATTTAAGCGATAAAACAAATCCTGACGAAAACGCCCTTCTTCCACGCAGCGCGCCAGATTCTGATGGGTCGCACTGATAATCCGGACATCTACAGATTCCTCAGTCGTAGCCCCGATTTTCCTGACGCGGCGCTCCTGAATTGCACGCAGCAGTTTGACCTGCATTGCCAGCGGCAAGTCCGCAACTTCATCCAGCATCAGTGTGCCGCCGTTTGCTGCCTGAAAAAAACCGTCACGATCTTCTGTCGCACCGGTGAATGCGCCTTTGCGGTATCCGAAAAATTCTGCTTCCATCAGAGTTTCGGGAATTGCACCGCAGTTGACGGCAACGAACGGTTGCTGTGCTCGTGCACTGCAATGATGGATCTCGCGCGCTGCAAGTTCTTTACCGCTACCCGATTCACCTGTAATGATCACTGGTGCCATGCTGCGCGCAAGCTTACGAATTTGCGCTCTTACCTGCTGAATACCGGAAGAGCTGCCTATCATGGCAGTCACATGACTGGCGGTTACCGCTTCTGCCGCAGCTGTTGCGGACTGTAACGGCAATGATTGCATTTCTAAAGCAGAACGTACCAGCTTACGCAAATGATCGAGTGCAACCGGCTTGGATACGTAATCAAAAGCCCCCGCCTTCAGTGCCACCACGGCATTATCAGCACTGCCGAAAGCCGTAATCACCGCAACCGGCGTGTTCTTATAGTGCTGCGCAATGTCTTCAACCAGCTCCAGGCCTGAACCATCCGGCAAGCGCATATCGGTCAGAACCAGCGAATAGCTTTGCTTTTGCAAATATTGCCGGGCGATGCCGAGCGATTCTGCACTGTCAACGTCCAGCCCCATCTTGATCAGCGTAATTTCCAGCAATTCGCGCAGATGTGCTTCATCGTCAACCACCAGAATACGGGGGCACGCAGTCGCCATGTTTCAGATTCCTGTTTCAGAAAAATTAATCACAAATCTTCCGGTCGCTTCTGTCTGATCTCCGTTACCGCTTTCAACGCGATATTCGTAATCAAGCAGCGACCGGTTATTCAGACATAACTCACGGGCCATATACAAGCCGAGGCCTGTTCCCTGACGCGAGGTTGTATAAAACGGTTCAAACAAATGGGCTCGCACTTCGTAACTGATTGGCGCGCCGTCGTCCTGAATATGCAGTTCCTGCTTGCCGGACGGGTTCACCACTGCATACAGACGAATACTGCCGGGCTTACCGCTCGCATAGCGCACAGCATTTGACAGCAAATTCGTCAGTACTTCGAATAAGTGACCGGGATCAAAGCTGACATGAAAGCTGACAGAGTCATCCACCAAGATGCGCGCTGCTTCGATCTGACGGGTCTCGCAAAAATCCTGCACACATTCATGCACTACCTGAAATACAGGATAGGGCTGAATATCGGTTTTGGCTTTACGCGACAACCGCAGGATATCTTCAATCAGCTGATTCAGCCGGCCGACATTATCATCAATAATCCGCAATAAGCGTCTTGCCTGCGGATGAGCGGAGTCCGGCTGATCAAAATCTTCGCTGAGCAGAGAGGCGGCGTAAGAAATCGAAGACAGAGGATTTCTGACCTCGTGCGCAATACTGGCAGTCAGTCGTCCCATTGAGGCGAGTTTTAATTGCTGCGCCTGATTTTCAATATCCGATACATCCTGCAGAAATAAAATCGTGTAATGCGCTGACGGTGCGGACAAGTGCAGAATATCCGCGGCATCAACGCGAATCACGCGCAGTTTCAGATGATGAATGAAGTGCGGTCTTTCGCCTTTTGGCTCACCGGGTATGCGACGCAACTCTTCGGCATAAGACGGGATAGACACAAAGCTGACATCATCATCCGGCACACGACTGCGTTTTTCGCGCTGGCGCTCCACCAGATCGCTGAGCACTTCGGTCAGCGGTCGCAATGCAACAATATTCGCCAGCTTAATTCCCGCCATGTCTTTGGTCAGATGACCGCCCAGCATTTTTTCTGCTGCCGGATTCATTTCAAACACGCGACCGGAATGATCCAGCACAAGAATTCCGGCGTCCATGTCGGCAATCACCAGACGGTTAATCGCCTGCTGCATTGCCAGTTCGTTACCGCGCTGCTCGGCCAGTTGCTCCTGACTGATCAGGTTGCTGGCAAGGCGACTGACAACCCAGGCGACGGCAAAATAGCTCGCGCCGAATATGCCCGCCTGCGAAATCAGCGTTCCGTCATTCCATTCCCATGACCGCAAAACAGCATCCGACAGCAGGAACAAGGTCACCAGCGCGCAATAGAAAAGAGACAGTACCAGCGGGGCAAGAATAGCCAGTCCGGCCAGCGGGAACAAAAACAAAATACTCAGCCCGCCGCGACCACCGCCAGACCCCACATACAAGGTCGCGATCACACATAAGTCCACCAGCACCTGCGACAATAACTGCGCAATAAAATGACGCTGATGAAAGAACTTCAGTAAGGCGTAGCCGATACTGATGATCAGATAAACAATGCAGATATTGCGCGCGGCCAGATGCGTCAGCAGCCAGACTTCACGTGTACTGCGCAGATTCAGCAACAGCAAAAGACAGGCGGCGACAATAATCCGCGAGATATTGAAGGTTTGCAGCGAGCGCCAGAAGGATGGCGTCGGATTGCCAAAGCCCGCCAGCGGGCTGATCTGAAACAGGTTCATACCGGATCGCTGCCGGCGTGTTCCTGGCTGCAATAGGTTTTACCGTTTTTCACAACAGCTTCAGACTCAGGAAAATACACCTGACAAGTTGCACACTGCACCATGTTTTCTGCGGCTGCAGCCGGTGCAGCCTGTGGTGTGCGGGCCGCCTGCGCTTCATATTCCGCTTGTGCTGCACGCATTTTTTGCGCTGCTTTTTTACGCAATGCGGCGTAGATCAGTACGATCAGCGCCAGCCAGAATAAAACACGCATTATCCTGCGCTCCTGTGCAAAATCACTTCCAGTACAAAATGGCTGCCGACATACGCCAGCAACAGAAAGATAAAGCCGGACAAGGTAAAGGTCAGCACCTTCTTACCGCGCCAGCCCTGCCAGTGACGTCCGGCCAGCAATACGCCGAACAATAACCAGGAAAACAAGGACAACACGACTTTATGATTCCAGCGGAATACCACACCGAGCACCTGCTCAGAAAACAGAACGCCGGACAATACCGTCAGACTCAGCAATACAAAACCGACGCTAAGCAAGCGGAACAAGACTTTTTCCATCGTCATCAGTGCCGGTAACTGATCCAGCAGATGCGCCATCCACGGTTTCAGGCTGCGCGCACGCAGGCGGTGCAAATGCTTATCCTGCATCAGCATAATGGCGGCATGGAAAGCCGCAATCGTCAGCGTGCTGTAGGCCATCAGCGCAACCGCCACATGCCACGGAAACATCACCGGCTTACCTGCAAGCGCAACCAGATTGCCCGGAAAAACGCCACCGGTGATGGCCGCCAGTGCCGCAGGTGGCAACAGTAAATATTTGATCCCGCCGAAATGAAAACCGCGGTTTTCCCAGCTGTATGCGGTGACTGTCATCCATAATGCAGCCGATAACATAACCGAGAAGCCGACGCGCAGCATATCGCCCGCGAATACGTGGCTCCATAAAGAAATACCGTGCAGTACCCAGCCGGCACCGGCGATCCAGCCCGAGAGTGAAGCACGCTGAAAAGGCAGCGCGGCTGCAATCAGATACAGTGCGGCAGCAAGAAAGGAAAGATAAATTAGCATCGGTTTAGTTTACACCATCTGCCCCGGCTTTTTTTGATTTCTGCCAAGGCCTTTCCCTGACCGCCCTATCCGCCGTTTTCTGACAAGCCCCCGCCCGCGCGCAATCAGCGTCTTTTCCAGCAACACAGAATCTTTGCTGGTTTTCACATATTTCCGGAACTTTTCTGTCATGCGCAGATACTAAGACACTCAGCCGGGCTGCCAGCCGGAGTGCAGCGGCCTGTCCTATCCATCAATTTTCTGACCAGAACGATAATGAAAAAGACTTTTCTGACACTCGCTGTGCTGAGCACAGTGTCCGCTGTACAGGCGGACGAGGGGATGTGGATGCCGCAGCAACTGCCACAGGTTGCGAAGCAACTCAAAGCTGCCGGCCTGAAACTGGATCCGAAAGCACTGACCAATCTGACTGAATTCCCGATGGGCGCAATCGTCAGTCTGGGCGGCTGCTCTGCATCGTTTGTATCCCCTGAAGGCCTGGTCGCGACCAACCATCACTGCGTATACAACAGCGTTGCTTACAACTCCAAACCTGGCCGTGACTATCTGGCTGACGGTTTCCTGGCGAAAACGCTGGGCGATGAAATCCCTGCTGCGCCGGGTTCCCGCGTGTTCGTGACGAAAGAAGTCCGCAATGTGACTCAGCAAGTGATCGACAAAGCGACTGCTGCGCTGGAAGGTAAAAAGCGCGTTGACGCGATCGAGAAAAACGTGAAAGCGATTGTGGCTGCCTGCGAAAAAGAAGAAGGTCATCGCTGCAACGTGTATCCGTACTACGGCGGTCTGGAATACTACCTGATCAAACAAATGGAAATCCGCGACGTGCGTCTGGTGTATGCTCCGCCAGCCGGCGTGGGTAAATTCGGTGGCGATACCGATAACTGGATGTGGCCACGTCACACCGGTGACTTCGGTTTCTACCGTGCTTACGTCAGCAAAGATGGTAAAGCCGCTGACTTCAGCAAAGACAATGTCCCTTACGTACCGAAACATCACCTGAAACTGGCGAAAGACGGTCTGAAAGAAGGCGATTTCGTGATGGTACTGGGCTATCCTGGCCGTACTAACCGTCACCGTCTGCCATCCGAAGTGGACTTCACATTCAGCTGGGATTATCCGAATTTCGTGAAATCTTCCGGCGAACGTCTGGCGATTATCGGCGAACAAACCAAAACTGATGATGCAGCACGCCTGAAATACGCAGGCATGGTTGCCGGCATCAACAACTACTACAAAAACCGTCAGGGTATGCTGGACAGCTATGCGAACAGCGATTTCCTGGCTCGCAAAACCAAAGAACACGCAGAGCTGAAAGCCTGGGTCAACAGCAATCCTGCCCGTGCTAAAGAGTACGCAGCGGACCTGGCGACAGTGGAAAAACTGATCGCTGAACGTCAGGAAAAAGCAAAACGTGACGTCAACGTTGATGGCATTTTCCCGCGTCTGCTGGGCACAGCACGTACGCTGTACCGTCTGGCCAATGAGCGCACCAAACCGGATGCAGAGCGTAAAGCCGGCTTCCAGGAACGTGATCTGCCGCGTTTTGCTGCAGGCGTTAAATCGGTGGAAGGTACTTACGCTGAAAACGTCGATAAAGCACTGGTGATGCACAGCCTGAAAAAATATGCAGCGCAGCCGGCATCTGAGCACTACGCCGATGTAGATGCAGCACTGGGTATCCGCGCCGGTATGTCCGACGCTGAGCTGAGCGCAGCCGTTGATAAACTGTATGCAGGCAGCAAACTGGGTAACACCGAAGCGCGTACAGCATGGCTGAAAGCCAAACCGGAAGACTTCAAAAACAGCGACGACAGCTTCATCAAAGCCGCTGTGGCGATGTACGAAGGCAGCCTGAAGCGTGAAGCCGAAGCGGAAGAAGAAGCCGGCAAAATGCAGCAGGCTTACGCGAACTACATGAAAGCAAAAATCGCTTTCATGACCAGCAAAGGCTTGCCGGTATATCCGGATGCAAACAGCACCCTGCGCGTGACCTTCGGTAAAGTGGCTGGCCGCGACCACGGCACAGCAGATGGTCTGGCATGGGCACCGTTCACCACCGTGAATGGCGTGGTTGCCAAAGCAACCGGTCAGGGCGAGTTCAATGCACCGAAAGCACAGCTGGATGCAATCAAAGCCAAAGACTTCGGTAACTTCGTTGATCCTAAGCTGAAAACCGTTCCGCTGGCGTATCTGGCAACACTGGATATCACCGGTGGTAACTCCGGTTCCGCAGCGCTGAATGCAAAAGGCGAACTGATTGGTCTGGCATTCGACGGCACACTGGATTCCATCATTTCTGACTGGGATTTCAATGCAGCGAATACCCGTTCTATCCAGGTGGATCTGCGCTACATGCTGTGGCAAATGAAACATGTTGACAAAGCTGACCGTCTGCTGAAAGAAATGGGCGCACAGTAATTGTGTCCCTGATACCCCGGCGGCACTGCCGCTGCGGGTAACAACAAAACGCCCCCGGTGCTTGCCGGGGGCGTTTTGTTTTGGTCAGCAGCATGCGGTGTCTGCATACCGTTTTACGGATACTCATGCGGAGGCTGGTGCACTGCTTAGTGCGAACCTGAAGCGGACCTGAATGCGGAAGTTTTTGCAACGTCAACGTTGGAGCAAAGCTCACCGGAAATACTTTGGATTGTGCAGAAGTCCGCATTTCACTTTTCCGGAGAGCCGGACTTTCTGCCGACGACCGCCAGATCGCTGTGCAGAACTCCGCAAATGAGCAGAAAATCGTGCTCCGGGAGCCGCTACTACAGCTCAGGTAGTTCCGGCGGCTGACAGGCATGACCGTACGATCAGCGTGATTACCGGATCAGGATTCCGCCGCCATTAACTGATACTTGCGCAATTTGTCGTACAGGGTTTTGCGCGGCACCCCCAGTGTCTGCGCCGCAGCCGCCACCTGCCCCTGATGCGCTTTCAGCGCGGCGGCAATCAGATCCGCTTCAAACTGCTCTACTTTGCGCGGCAGACTGAAGCTGTGATCGGCGATTTCCGGTTCAGTCTGCGCCGCCGTTGCATCATCCTGCGTCATGGATAAAGTCAGCTGATGCGCAAAGTTTTTCAGCTCACGCACATTGCCCGGCCATTCGCGCAACTGCCATTGCTGCATTTGCTGCGGACTCCATGCAGGAACCGGCAAACCGAAACGCTGCGCTGCCTGCGCAGTGAAGTGTTGCAGCAGCAATGGAATATCATCACGGCGATCCTGCAGTGCCGGTAATAGCAGTTGCACCACGGCCAGCCGGAAATACAAATCTTCACGGAATTGCTGACGCTGCGATAAGGCCAGCAAATCGGTCTTGGTGGCAGCCACCACGCGCAAATCCAGCGGTATCAGCTGATTGCCGCCCAGCCTTTCAATCTGCCTTTCCTGCAATGCGCGCAACAGCTTCACTTGCAAGGCCAGCGGCATACTTTCGATTTCATCCAGAAACAAAGTACCGCCGGAAGCATGCTCCAGCTTACCGATACGGCGCTTCCCCGCGCCGGTGAAAGCGCCCGCTTCGTGACCGAACATTTCGCTTTCGAACACGGTTTCCGGCAATGCACCGCAGTTCACCGCGACAAACGGCCCCGCCCTGCCACTGGCATCATGCAAATGGCGCGCGACGACTTCCTTACCGGTGCCGGTTGCACCGTGGATCAGCACATCCACCGGCACGGGGCCGATATGGCGTATGCGTTCTTTCAGTTTCAGCATCGGTGCGCTGTCACCGATCAGTTGCGGTGTATCCGGATGCAACGCCAGCGTCTGGCGCAGGCGGCGGTTATCCAGTACCAGCCGCCGTTTCTCCAGCGCGCGCTGACAGGTTTCCAGCAAACGTTCAGCCGCAAACGGCTTTTCCAGAAAATCGTAAGCACCGTCGCGCATCGCCTGCACCGCCATACTCACATCGCCATGACCGGTAATCATTATCACCGGTAAATCCGGATCGCTGCGCGTCAGTTGCGCCAGCAGCGTCAGTCCGGACATACCGGGTAAACGCACATCGGTAATCACCATGGCCGCTTCACCCGCCTGAATGGCCGGTAAAGCCAGCTCTGCGGATTCATAAGCCGCCACGCGAAAATCCGCCAGCTCCAGTGTTTGTGTCATCGCCAGCCGGATACTGAAATCATCTTCAATCAGAATCACCGTCTGCGCACGTAAGAAATCTGCCATGCGTTTTACTCCGCAGCCTGAACAGCGTTTGTCTGTTCTGCCAGTGGCAGGCGCAGGCAGAAGCAAGCGCCGTTACCGGTATTGGCAGCACTGAGATTGCCATCCATGGCTTGTGCAATCGATAAAGAAATCGCCAGCCCCAGTCCCAGCCCTTTACCGCTGGGTTTGGTGGTGAAGAAAGGTTCGAACAAATGCGGCAAAACCGTTGCAGCGATACCGGGGCCGGTGTCGCGCACCAGTATCTGCACTGCATCAGCACTGAGTTCCGTCTGCACTGACAGGCAGCGCAGGCTCTGCCCTTCCATCGCATCTGCCGCATTGCGCAGCAGATTGATCAGGATTTGTTCTATCCTTACAGGATCAGCACGCACCTGCGGTGCGCCCTGCAAGTCCAGTTGCAAACGAATATCCTGCTGCTCCAGATCATTCCCAATCAGCGATACCGCTGCCTGTATGCAATGGTTAAGATCGGTCAGTTGCAGATGGTCTCCGCTTTTTCGCGCAAAACCTTTTAACTGGGAAATGATGTTTCCCATACGCTGTACTGCATCGCCGATATGGTGCAGATTCATCGCTGCCGTATCATGGTCACCGCGCTGCAGCAGCAAACGGGCATTATCAGCAAATGCACGAATGGCGGTCAGCGGCTGACTCAGTTCATGTGTGATACCAGCCGCCATTTGCCCAAGTAAGGCGAGCTTGGCAGTTTGCACCAGTTCATCCTGCGATGCGCGCAGCATTTGCTCGGTCTGCTGCAGGGTTTGCAAACGCTGTTCCAGCTGAGTATTCGCACCGGTCAGTTCCAGCGTGCGTTGCGCAATCCGGCTTTCCAACTCCTGCGCGGCCTGTTCCAGTGCCAGCGCGGCTTGCCGGCGTTCACGCAAACGCTGGCGACGCTGATCAATCACAGCCGCGCCTGTGGCCAGCAGAATCAGCAGCAAGGTTGTCAGGCCCGCAGCCACCATCGCGGCTTTACGAGCCTCAGCCGGATCCGGAAATAACATCAGTTGCCAGCTTAAACGCCCGATATTGCGACTGACATAATCACCGAAGCCTTCTTTTTCGGTGCGCGGCAAGGTGCTGACCGCCTGCACCGGCTTACCGGCATATTGCAGCGTTGCCTGTAATTCGGTCTGCACATCATTGTCCAGCGCCTGCAGGCTGCGGTACTGCCATGCCGGACGGTTGCCAAGAAAAATCACGCCGTGTTTATCGCTGAGTGCAATCGGTTCAGGATTGCTGCGCCAGGCTTGCTGCATATCGAGCAGACTGACTTTGACCACAATCACGCCCAGCGGCCTGACACCGGCCGGATGCAGCGGATCGGCCATCACGGGACGGGAAATGAAATACCCGGGAATCTGGGTCTTGTTACCGATCGCATAGAAATGCCCGGTTTGTGCGCCGTCACGCATCGCATCGCGGAAATACGGACGGAAACTGAAATTTTGTCCGATGTAGCTTTGCTCGCTGTCCCAGTTGCTGGCGGCCAGCGTTTTGCCCTGCTGATCCATCAGGTAAATCGTGGCAACTCTGGCTTGTTTTTGAATATCAGAAAAGGTTTGATTCAGCTGGTGAATCAGTTCGCTTTGCTCCGGATGCTGCAGTACGGCCGACAGCAAAGGCAGATGGGATAAGGTGTGCGGCAATATTTCGTGGCGCTCCAGCGCTGCATCCAGATCCAGTGCAATTAACTGTAACTGGCGCTCTGCCGCAGCGCGGTTCGCGGTGTTTGCCTGCTGATAAGTGATCAGTGTTACCACGAAAATCAGCGCCATCGCAGCGGCTGTCAGCAAGGCAATCACTGCTGAGCGCGGCATTTTCGTGGACATCACATTCTCCTTAATCGACAGCGGCCATCCTGATTTCATCCGTATGATGACGTTGCTGCTCTTCCATTACCAGTATGCCCAGCTCACGTTTTAACGCAGCAAACTCCGGTGAGCTGGTGTCACGCGGATGAGGCAGTTCTATCAGCATATCGCGCTTCACCGTACCGGGGCGATACGTCATCACCACGATACGATCCGCCAGATACACGGCTTCTTCAATACTGTGCGTCACAAATACAATCGTTTTGCGGGTGCGCGCCCAGATATCCAGCAATTCATCCTGCAGATTACGGCGGGTTAAGGCATCCAGCGCACCGAAAGGTTCATCCATCAGCATCACCGGCGAATCCAGCGCCAGTACGCGCGCAATCGCTACCCGCTGACGCATACCGCCGGACAAATCTTTCGGAAAACGCTGCGCAAAATCCGACAAGCCCAGCATCTTCAGCAAGCCCTGCACACGCTCGCTGATCGCTGCTTTATCCATGCCTTTGATTTCCAAACCAAACGCAATATTCTGCGCCACCGTCATCCACGGAAACAGTGCATATTCCTGAAACACCATGCCGCGGTCCGGCCCCGGTTCACGAATGATTTGCTGATCAGCCGTGATCGTGCCAGAAGTCGGCAGTGAAAAGCCAGCAATCGCATTCAGCAAAGTTGATTTACCACAACCGGAAGGACCAAGCAGACAGACAAACTGGCCACGCGGAATCGTCAGTTGTATATCTTTCAGCGCAATCACTTCTTTGTCAGCTGTCTGAAATACTTTATTAACACCATTCACAACAATATGGGCTTCACTCATTTCAGTTCTCCAGACCACGGTGCCAGCGCAGCAAGTAATTATTGATTTTGTTCATGATCAGATCAATGCTGAGGCCCAGCATACCAATCGTGATCATGCCTGCGATAATTTTGTCAGACCAGAAATATTCACGCGCTTCCAGAATGCGGAAACCCAGACCGTTATTCACGGCAATCATTTCCGACACAATCACCACGATGAAAGCGGTGCCGATACCGATCCGAACACCGGACAAAATATAAGGCACAGCGGCAGGCAGCATCACGCGACGGAAAATCGTCCATTGCGATGCACCCAGATTACGTGCGGCACGAATGTAGATGCTGTCAACATGGCGCACACCGGCAATCGTATTCATCAGCACCGGAAAAAAAGCACCAATCGCGATCAGGAAAATGGCCGGCGGATTACCGAGACCAAACCACAAAATCGATAAAGGAATATAGGCAATCGGCGGAATCGGACGCAATACCTGCATCAGCGGATTCATGAAAGCATACACGCGCTGGTTAGCGCCCATCGCGATGCCCAGCGGCAAAGCCAGACCCGCACCAACGACAAAACCGGCGAGTACGCGATACATACTGCCGATGGTGTCACGGATCAGTTCACCGGATACAGCCCATGCCAGCCAGCTCATGGTGGCGGCATCATAAGCTTCCGTCGGGGAAGCATATTCCAGCCATTTACGCACCACTGCCATGGGTGCAGGTAATACTTGCGGGTTCACCATTTCAGCGCTGGTGACGATGTGCCAGATTGCGATCAGAATCGCCGGCACCACCAGGCCCGCGCCCGCTTCACGCCATTTTATTTTCATACAGTCTCCGTTATTCACCGGCTGCACCGGCAGCTTTTTCAGCCACCGGTGCGTTATACGCCGGATATTTTTATTTGACGTTCAGGGCTTTCTTTGCCTGATCCAGTAAGTCGGTTTTCACCCATTCTTTCGCTACCGGCGGTTTGCTCATTTTGCCGATACCGTATTTCTGCATCAGATCTGTGGTGATCTGAATATGCTCTGCCGTGACATCGTAGCTGTAAGGGGAATTTTCGATCGCATCCGCAAAATCATCATGTGTGATCTGGCCTTTGAACATATTTTCACGCACGTATTTTTCCGCGATTTCCGGCTTATCGATAAACGTACGGGTAGCTTCTACAAAGCAGCGCATGAATTTTTCTGCGACCGGACGGCGTTCTTTGATGAACTTATCTGTCATCACCATCGTACGTACCGGTTCACCAATCGGTGTGTCGTAGGGCTTGATAATTTCTTTACCAAAACCTTTGTTAATCGCTTGTGATGAGTAAGGCTCGGACTGCATGATGGCATCGATATTTTTACCCAGCAGTGCCTGATTCAGATCCGGAAAACCGAGGTAAATAATTTGCACATCTTTACCAGGCTGATCTGAGAAAGTCAGACCGTTTTGTGCCAGTTCTGCAGCCAGCAGAATATCCTGAATACCACCGCGCGTGACGCCGACTTTTTTACC
This sequence comes from Cognatundibacterium squillarum, assembly GCF_014652435.1. Classification (GTDB taxonomy): domain Bacteria; phylum Pseudomonadota; class Gammaproteobacteria; order Burkholderiales; family Burkholderiaceae_D; genus Undibacterium; species Undibacterium squillarum. Next base: position 87,017 of record NZ_BMYU01000006.1, on the reverse strand, counting down.
TTTCAGGTCTTTCACAGAACTGATTTTCAGATCAGCACGTCCGACCAGACGCGCACCGCCTTTGGCAAAACCGGCAACCAGCGTGATCGGCGTACCGCTGGCACGCGCTGAAATGGCGGCTTCAGAAGATACCGCACCCACATCCAGCTCACCGGCAATCACTGCCTGCATTGCATCCAGCCCTTTGGCAAATACGCGCTCTTCGACTTTGATGCCGCACTTCGGTGCAATCTCTTTGATGTACGATACCGCGCCGTAATGTGCAAACTTCAGATTGCCCAGACGCACCACTTCTTCGGCCTGAGTAACGCCGGCCATCGCCAGCAAGCCTGCCAGTACCATCGTTTTTTTCAGCATTGCAGATCTCCTTGATTTTTGATTTGTGTCCGCCACGGTGTGACGACTGCAGTGTAGTCGCTTGCACAGAGTGTGCCAGCACGACGGATAAAGATAAGTGCTTGATTTATCGGTACTCACCGGGGTCTGCAGGTATTTTGCTGTGCGGTTTTCCGGAAAAACGCCCGCATCCGGTCTGAAAATCCGCACAAGCGGCTTGTGCGTTCGCGCAAAATCCCCGCAGAGTTAGCCGGATGTGCGACAGCTTCAGGTAAAATGCACAGGTTAACCGTCCGGCACGGATGGCTGCCTGTGAAGAATCCAGTGGCCATGCACGGACTTGCCTGAACTCTGAAAGCCTGAAAACTATGCTTGATAATCTGACCCAACGCCTTGCCAAAGTGGTAAAAACCATGCGCGGCGAGGCTCGCCTGACTGAATCGAACACCGCTGAAATGCTGCGTGAAGTGCGTATGGCATTGCTGGAAGCCGACGTGGCATTGCCTGCAGTGCGCGACCTGATCGCCCGTGTCAAAGAAAAAGCCATGGGTGAAGAAGTCATCGGCTCACTGACGCCGGGCCAGGCGCTGGTCGGCGTGGTGCAAAAGGAAATGGCGCATCTGATGGGTGCCGATCTGGGTCCGGAAGCATCGCAACTGAGTTTTGCCTGTCAGCCACCGGCGATTATTCTGATGGCCGGTTTGCAGGGTGCGGGTAAAACCACCACCGCCGGTAAGCTGGCGAAGTATCTGAAAGAACAGAAAAAGAAAAAAGTACTGACAGTTTCCGCTGACGTGTACCGCCCTGCGGCGATTGCGCAGCTGCAATCCGTGACTGAGCAGGTTGGTGCAGATTTCTTCCCGTCTTCTGCTACTGACAAACCTGTGGATATTGCGCTGGCAGCGCTGGATTACGCGAAAAAACATTATCACGATGTGCTGATCGTCGATACCGCGGGTCGTCTGGGTATTGATGAAGCGATGATGCAGGAAATTGCTGCTATTCACAGTGCACTGAATCCGATTGAAACCCTGTTCGTGGTTGACGCGATGCTGGGTCAGGATGCTGTGAATACCGCCAAAGCATTTAATGATGCATTGCCACTGACCGGCGTGGTGCTGACCAAGCTGGACGGTGATGCACGCGGCGGTGCAGCCCTGTCTGTGCGCCATATCACCGGTAAGCCAGTGAAATTCGTCGGTGTAGCCGAGAAACTGGATGGCCTGGAATCGTTTGATCCGCAGCGTATGGCAAACCGTGTGCTGGGTATGGGTGACATTCTGGCGCTGGTGGAATCTGCTCAGAAAAGCATTGACGTCGAAGCGGCACAAAACCTTGCACACAAAATCAAGGATGGCGGCAAGTTCGACATGAATGACTTCAAAATGCAGATCTCCCAGATGAAAAACATGGGCGGTCTGTCTGGTCTGATGGATAAACTGCCAGCGCAGCTGCAACAAGCTGCCAACGGAGCGAACATGGATGTGGCTGAAAAGCAGATTCGCCGTATGGAAGGTATCATCAATGCAATGACGCCGGCCGAACGCGCCAAACCGGAACTGATCAAAGCGTCGCGCAAACGCCGTATTGCGACCGGTGCCGGTGTGCAGATTCAGGAAGTAAACCGTATGCTGGCGCAATTCGAGCAAATGCAGAGCATGATGAAAAAACTGCGCGGTGGCGGCATGATGAAGATGCTGCGCAGTATGAAGGGCATGATGCCGGGCGGCCGTCGCTGATTTCCGGCACGCCGAGACGATGGAAGAAACCGGCAAAAGCCATGTCTGCATAGACGTTTCCTGCATCAAAAACCCGTGTTTTAGCAGGTTTTCGCGAAAAAAAGCTTGCATCGTGGTTAAATACGCACCACTATTAGCCGTGCGTTAATTTTCACGCTCTAAAAGGGCCGGCAAGTGCAGCCGGCGCCTGTTCAGCAATTCATAAATAGGAGGCCTTTAATGGCAACAGCACCACAAGATCCAAAAGAAAAACCAGGTACAGACGGTAAAGCTGCGCGCAAGCCAAACGCTGCGTTCATGAAACCGATGAACATCTCCAAAGAACTGGCTGCTGTGATCGGTTCTACTCCGGTACCACGTACTGAAGTGACTAAAAAAGTCTGGGAATACATCAAGAAGCACAACCTGCAAGACGCTGCGAACAAACGCAACATCAATGCAGATGACAAGCTGAAAGTTGTTTTCGGCGGCAAAGCACAAGTCAGCATGTTTGAAATGACAAAGCTGATCTCTGCTCACCTGTCCTGATACCGGAACACCGGCAGATGCGCTGTCAGTGTTGGCAGCGCAGATCGCAAAAAGCCCGCATCAGCGGGCTTTTTTCATGGTGATCCGAAACACGGTATCATCAGGATTGCGGTTTGTATTCCCAGTTCTTCCAGTTCGACAACACCGCATTCGGATATTCCGGTTTACCGCGACTGCCGTTATAACGGCCCAGCGCTAAATATAAATCGCCTTTTTCCATATCGATGTACATGCGCAGAATCGAGCAGCCATAACGCAGATTCGCCTGCATCTTAAACAGCTTGGCCGGATCACCGTCACCGATCACACGTGACCAGAACGGCATCACCTGCATATAACCGCGTGCGCCGACAATCGATGTGGCGTATTTGCGGAAACCCGATTCCACCTGCATCAGCCCCATAACCAGCGCCGGTTCCAGTCCGGCACGACGTGACTCGTACCAGATCGTTTCCAGCAATTCGATACGGGTCTGATAATCAGGAATACGGCGCTTTAATCGCGACGACATTTCACCCAGCCAGTTCAGATACTGAATACGGTCTTCGATACGCTCGAACTTTGGCTTAGGCGGGGCTGCATCAGCAATAGCGCGGGCAAGCGCGAGCCTGACCGAATCCGCCATTGCTTCTTCCTTCTGATTGCCTGCCTGAGCAGCGCCGGACAGCAGGAATACGCCTGCTGCAGTCAGCGTCAGCTGCGCAGCAAGCTTTGCTACAGTAGTACGCATCAGTGACATCATACAGACCCGGTTAAGCCAGGGCACAGCCGGGTTGCTGCATCATTGTTCTGCCAGACGAGCCTGAATGAACGCCGCCATTTCAGCGACCGGCACATGCACTGCCTCGCCGCCACGACGCGCCACATATTCCAGCTTGCCTTCTTTCAGACCACGGTCGCCGACCACCACACGGTGCGGCACACCGATCAGTTCCCAGTCTGCAAACATCGCGCCCGGACGCTCACCACGGTCATCCAGAATCACGTCTACGCCAGCAGCCAGCAGAGCCTGATACAGGTTCTCTGTTTCTGTACGCACGGCTTCGCTGCGATCCATCCCCATAGGACAAATCACCACTTCAAACGGTGCAATCGCTGTCGGCCAGATAATGCCTTTGTCATCGTAGTTTTGCTCGATTGCAGCACCCAGAATACGGGTCACGCCGATACCGTAGCAACCCATTTGCAACAGTTGCGGTTTACCGTTTTCATCGAGGAAGGTGGCTTTCATATCTTCCGAATAACGGGTGCCGAGCTGGAATACGTGGCCGACTTCAATACCGCGCTGGATTGCCAGTACGCCTTTACCGTCCGGAGAAAGATCACCGGCAACGACATTACGCAGATCAGCAACGACAGGTTCCGGCAGATCGCGGCCCCAGTTGACGCCGGTCAGGTGATAGCCCTCTTCGTTGGCGCCACAGACAAAATCTGCCATGTTCGCGACAGTGCGGTCAGCCACAACCTTCACTGGTTTCACAGTACCGACCGGACCGAGATAACCCGGCTTGCAACCAAAGTATTCAACAATTTCAGATTCCGACGCGAAGCGGAAATTAGCCAGACCAGCAACTTTGCTGACTTTGACTTCATTCAGTTCGTGATCGCCACGCAACAGTAACAACCAGATCTGTTTTTCCTTGCCTTCGTCAGCATCCACTGCCAGCACGATGGATTTCACAGTGGCGGTCAGCGGCAGATTCAGCAATGCAGCGACGTCTTCGCATTTTTCTTTGCCCGGCGTTGCGGTTTTTGCCATTGCTGCAGAGGCGGCAGCACGGCTGTCGCTGAGTGCCAGTGCTTCTGCTGCTTCCATATTGGCAGCGTAATCCGAGGTCGGGCAGTACACCAGTGCATCTTCACCGGTTTCTGCGATCACGTGGAATTCATGCGAACCGGAACCACCGATGGCACCGTTATCTGCTGCAACCGCACGGAACTGCAGGCCGAAACGCTGAAAAATGCTGGTGTAAGCGTCGTACATGATCTGGTACGATTTTTTCAGACCATCAACATCACGGTCGAAAGAATACGCATCTTTCATGGTGAATTCGCGGCCACGCATCAGACCGAAGCGCGGACGGCGTTCGTCACGGAATTTGGTCTGGATATGATAGAAGTTCACCGGCAACTGACGGTAAGAGCGGATTTCGCTGCGTACAACGTCGGTGATTGCTTCTTCGGAAGTCGGCTGGATGATGAAATCGCGACCGTGCCGGTCTTTCACGCGCATCAGTTCCGGGCCCATTTTGTCCCAGCGGCCGGTTTCCTGCCACAGTTCCGCCGGTTGCACGACCGGCATCAGCATTTCAATTGCGCCCGCGCGGTTCATTTCTTCGCGGATGATATTTTCCACTTTACGAATAATGCGCAGGCCCATCGGCATGTAATTGTAGATGCCGGAACCCAGACGTTTAATCATACCGGCGCGCATCATCAGTTTGTGGCTGATGATTTCTGCATCAGCCGGTGCTTCTTTTAAAGTCGAAATAAAAAATCGTGTAGCTCGCATGGCAGTGATTCTTTTTAAATGGAAGGTTATAATCAACTCAATTTTAAAGGATTAGTTGGCTAATGCGCCGACTTCTTTACGCGCAACATGATGGAAATTCGGAATTACATGATTGTTTTCAGACCTCCTGAGCACTGGCCGCAGACCTGAACGGCCCGGCCACGCATTACCCGCGTAGAGAAAGTTGCACAATTAGTCACAGAAAGTATTGAGGTTAACTATGCTAGACCGTGAAGGCTTTCGCCCTAACGTAGGCATAATTTTGCTGAACGCCAACAATCAGGTGTGGTGGGGCAAGCGGGTACGTGAACATTCATGGCAATTTCCGCAAGGCGGCATCAAATATGGTGAATCGCCGGAACAGGCTATGTTTCGTGAGCTGGAAGAAGAAACCGGCCTGTTACCACAGCATGTGAAAATCATCGGCCGCACCCGCGACTGGCTGCGCTATGAAGTGCCGGATCATTTCATTAAACGTGAAGTGCGTGGCCATTACCGTGGTCAGAAGCAGATCTGGTTTCTGCTGCGCATGCTGGGACGTGACTGTGATGTGAATCTGCGCGCGTCCGATCATCCCGAATTCGATGCATGGCGCTGGCATGAATACTGGGTGCCGCTGGATGTGGTGATTGAATTCAAGCGCGGCGTCTACCAACTGGCGCTGCAGGAATTATCCCGTTTCCTGAATCGTCCCGATCACGCGCGTCAGCGTCGTCAGCACCATCAGCAGCGCACTCCGCGCATCCCCACCCATACCAACCGGCCGGTAACTGAGGCCACGCCCGAGGAGGCAGGTCAGGAATGAAATCATCCCGTTTTTCTGTAATTCGCTGCGCCCTGCTGGCAGCTGTATTTGGCGCTGCGCTGCAGATTCCTGCGCAGGCGGAAGATGAAAAAGAATGGACCGAAGCGGCGCTGCAGTTACCTGCCGCGCCAGCCGCAGATGCCTTACTGACTTTCCATCAGACCGGTACTATTCAGTTTCAGATTGATGCCAACTCGCTCAGCATCGCGCCCGATGGCACCATCCGTTACACACTGGTTGCCACCAGCGCTGCCGGTGCGCGTAACGTGAGTTACGAAGGCTTGCGCTGTTCCACGTATGAGAAAAAACTGTTTGCGTTCGGCCGCTCTGACGGCAGCTGGTCTAATGCGCGCCGCGCAGACTGGACACGGATTTCGCAAACCGATGCAAACAAACAGCATCATGTGCTGTACACCGAGTTTTTATGCGATGGCAATACGATTGCCGGTAAAGTGCCGGACATGATTCAGCGCTTAAAAGGTCAGCGTTATCCGCAAAAGAAAATCTGATTGCAGCTCGAACCGGAGCTTCGTTCAGCGTATATCTTTGCAAGCTAATGAAGTCACTCAACCGTTCCCGCCACCGGCCGGAACGGTTTTTTATTGCCGTCATGCTTGCTGACATTATGCAGAACTCCGCATCAGATATTTTCGGAGCGCCAGAGTTTCTGCCGACGACCGCCGGATCGCTATGCCAGAATCCGCATTTGAGGCATTTTGGGCCGCTTTCAGACCGATTTCAGGCCTTCCCTGCTTGCCATCCTTACAGCAGTACCAGATTGTCGCGATGGATCAGTTCAGGTTCTTCGATAAACCCCAGTATCGCCGCGATATCAGACGAAGGTTTGCGCAGAATACGGCGCGCATCCGAACTGGCGTAATTGCATAAGCCACGCGCCACCGGCTGCCCCTGACTATCGAGACAAGTCACCACCGCACCGCGGCTGAACTCACCCTGCACTGCAGTCACGCCGATCGGCAGCAAAGATTTGCCTTCACGGGTCAGCTTGGCAACTGCACCGTCATCCAGCGTCAGGCTGCCAGCCGTCTGCAAATGATCTGCCATCCACTGCTTACGCGCTGCCAGCGGCGCAGTCGCTGCATTTAATTGCGTACCGATTGCTTCGCCGGCCGCCAGCCGCTGCAGCACCGCAGCTTCCCGCCCGCAGGCAATCACCGTACTGGCGCCGGATTTCGCGGCACGTTTCGCCGCCAGAATTTTTGTCAGCATGCCACCGCGTCCAAGGCTGCTGCCGGCGCCGCCTGCCATCGCTTCGAGCGCAGGATCACCGGCACGGCCTTCGCGTACCAGTTGTGCATCCGGCACCTTGCGCGGGTCGGCTGTGTACAGACCGGTCTGATCCGTCAGAATCACCAGCGCATCGGCTTCAATCAGATTCGCAACCAGTGCCCCGAGCGTATCGTTATCACCGAATTTGATTTCATCGGTGACCACGGTATCGTTTTCATTGATGACCGGCACCACGCCCAGTCCCAGCAGTGTGAACAGCGTGGAGCGCGCATTCAGATAGCGTTCGCGGTCGGCCAGATCGGCATGGGTCAGCAGAATCTGCGCGGTACGCATGCCGAATGCGGCGAAACAGGTCTCGTAAATCTGTGCCAGCCCCATTTGACCGACTGCCGCGCAGGCTTGTAATTCATGAATCGCTGTCGGCCTGCGGGCAAACCCCAGCCGCTGCCGTCCCTCTGCAATCGCACCGGAACTGACCAGCACGACTTCTTTACCGGCGGCGCGCAGCGCGGCAATCTGTTGTGCCCAGTTCGCAATCGCCCGCTGATCCAGCCCCTGCCCGTCATTGGTCACCAGCGATGACCCTACTTTAATAATGATGCGTTTCGCCTGCTGTATCACTGCACTCATTGCTCACCTGTTATGATCTTACTTTATTCAGAAACACCGATTAATTACTGAATTATATTTCAAATTTACAGTATATTTTTCGCACAAATTAGAAATCTGCTGTTTTCCTGATCATAAAGCAGCGCAACTGCGGTACACAGTGGCAATAAAAAACCCGGCGCAAGGCCGGGTTTTGCAAGTACTGGCGACGAAAATCAGTCGTTGATAACTTTAAAGCGCGGATCATCCGGATCAATCGACAGAATGCCCTGTGCTTCTTCACGCATTTTGGTTTCCTGCGCACGGTGCTCCACCGCACGGGTTTCCTGCAGATACAGATAAATTGCCTGCACCAGCTCTTCGCAACCTTCGCGGCTCAGCGCGGAAATTTCGAATACCGGACCTTTCCAGCCAAAGCGTTTGACGAAATCTTTCACACGCTTTTTACGGTCATCCGCATCCAGAACATCCAGCTTGTTCAGCACCAGCCAGCGTGGTTTGTCGTACAGACTTTCATCGTATTTACGCAATTCTTTGACCAGCGCCTTGGCTTCTTTGACCGGATCCACATCCGCGTCAAACGGTGCCAGATCAACAATATGCAGCAGCAAACCGGTACGCTGCAAATGCTTCAGGAACTGAATACCGAGACCGGCACCATCTGCTGCACCTTCGATCAGACCAGGAATATCCGCAATCACGAAACTCTTTTCATGGCTGACACGTACCATACCCAGATTCGGATGCAGTGTGGTGAAAGGATAATCCGCAATCTTAGGACGGGCATTCGATACCGCTGTGATGAAGGTCGATTTACCGGCGTTCGGCATACCGAGCAGGCCAACGTCAGCCAGCACTTTCAGCTCCAGCTGCAGTTCGCGGCGTTCGCCTTCTTTACCTTCTGTCTTCTGACGCGGCGCACGGTTGGTCGAGGTTTTAAAATGGATGTTACCCCAGCCACCTTCACCACCGCGTGCCAGCAACACTTCCTGACCGTGTTCAGTCAGATCCGCAATCACTTCATCGGTGTTACGGTCTGTAATCAGGGTGCCGACCGGCATACGCAGATACACATCGTCCGCACCACGGCCATAGCAATCCGAACCACGGCCGTTTTCACCGCGACCAGCGCGATGCAGCTTGGAATAGCGGTAATCAACCAGCGTGTTGATGTTACGGTCTGCGATTGCATAAATACTGCCGCCGCGTCCGCCGTCACCGCCATCAGGACCGCCAAAAGGACGGAATTTTTCACGGCAGAACGATGCAACACCATTGCCGCCATCACCAGCGACGACTTCAATACGGGCTTCGTCAATAAATTTCATAATCTGTACCTAAAAAAGCTTATATAAATCCCTGAACCTGGTTAAGCACACCGGATTTATAGAGGATTTCTTAAAACTAAAAAGGCCCTGCACAGGGCAGAGCCTTTTCATTGTAGTGGCTACAGCCGGATCCGGGTATATCCGGATTATGCTGCAACAACGATCGCGTACTGGTGCTTTGCAGCACCTTTGATTGCGAACTTCACTGTGCCGTCTGTCAGTGCGAACAGAGTGTGGTCTTTGCCCACACCTACGTTTTCACCTGCGTGAACACGTGTGCCGCGTTGACGAACGATAATGCCGCCAGCATTGATTTTTTGGCCGCCGTAAACTTTAACGCCAAGGCGTTTCGATTCTGAGTCACGACCGTTGCGCGTGGTGCCGCCGCCCTTTTTGTGTGCCATTTTTAATTAGCTCCTAAAAATAGTGTGATAACTTGCTGAATTAACCGTTGATAGCAACGATTTGCAGTTCAGTGTAGTTCTGGCGATGGCCCTGACGTTTCTGGTAGTGCTTACGACGACGCATTTTGAAAATACGTACTTTGTCGTGACGACCGTGGCTTACTACTGTAGCCAGCACCGTTGCACCTTCGACCAGCGGAGCACCAAATTTGATGGACTCACCTGCGCCCACTGCGAGCACCTGATCCAGAGTGATTTCGGCGCCGATGTCAGCTGGTATCTGTTCTACTTTGAGTTTTTCGCCAGCAGCAACTTTATACTGTTTGCCGCCGGTTTTTATGACCGCGTACATGGTTAACCTCGTATATAAATAATCTAGAAATTTTTCCTGCCAACAGTAAACTGCTCGCGGGAAAACGCGTAATTATACAGAGACCCGAAAATCACGTCAAAACAAATTTGCGTATTTTTTGAGCAGCCCGCAGATAAACCCTGCCGGCGATGTTGGTTTTTCAACCCGCGAAACCATTTACTGCAATTGCTTCCGCTGCAGAAACAGCAATTTTCTGTCCATCGTCGTATAATCTGCGCATTTCGAAATTCTTGCAGGTAAAGACCTTGTCTTCCCCCGTACAACCGAATCCGGTCACCGATCTCATCGCGCCAGACCTGAATGCCGTGAACCAGGTAATCCGGCAACAACTCCATTCCGACGTCGCACTGGTCAGCCAGATCGCCGAGTACATCATCAGCGCAGGCGGCAAACGCATCCGTCCGGTACTGGTATTACTGATGGCGAATGCCTGCAATTATCAGGGCAAGCATCATTATGATCTGGCCGCAATTGTGGAGTTTATCCACACAGCAACCCTGCTGCATGATGATGTGGTTGATGAATCCTCCCTGCGCCGTGGTCGCCAGACAGCCAATGCGCTGTTCGGCAATGCTGCGTCGGTACTGGTCGGCGACTTCCTGTATTCACGTGCGTTCCAGATGATGGTTAACATCAACAGTATGCGCGTCATGCAGATTCTGGCAGATGCAACTAACGTGATCGCCGAAGGTGAAGTGCTGCAATTGCTGAACATGCACGATCCGGATGTCACCGAAGAGCGTTACCTGAAAGTCATCGAATCCAAGACAGCCAAGCTGTTTGAAGCAGCTGGCGAAATCGGCGCACTGATCGCTGGTGCAAGCGAAGAGCAAATCCGCGCCGCCGGCGAATATGGCCGTTGCCTCGGCACCGCTTTCCAGCTGATCGACGACGTACTGGACTACTCCGGCAACTCGGATGAAATCGGCAAAAACGTCGGCGATGATCTGCGCGAAGGCAAACCAACGCTGCCGCTGATTTATCTGATGAAAAACGGCAGCGAAGAAGAACGTCAGCTGGTACGTGACTGCATCGAACAAGGCGATGAAAGCCGCTTCGCGGATATTCTGCAAGCCATCACACAATCTGGTGCACTGGATTACACACGCAAGGAAGCAGAAGATGCTGCCGCGCGTGCAGAAGCTGCTGTGTCTGTTCTGCCTGAATCTGAATACAAAGAAGCACTGATACGCCTGAGCCGTTTTGCGGTCAGCCGCAATCACTGATTACAGGCTTCATGCTTCAGAGAAAAGGATGTCGTCGGACATCCTTTTTTTATTCCCCGCCCTCCGCTTTTTCAGACAAGCAGAATCTCCTGTTATTTCTGACAACTGGCCGGAACCGCACTGAACACCCGCCGATATTGCGTTATTTCACGTTGTAGTTGTAAAAAAAAGTAGTATCTCTTTACAAATCCGGACACTGGTTGCATTATCGTGAGGCAATCCTGCGCCGTTACACACATCCTTTCCGCACCGTCTGCATTCACATCATCCGCGCCTGATACCCCTTCAGGTATATCGTGGCAAACATGTGACTGATGCAATCCAGCGGCAGGCAGTGAAGCTGGCAGCAGGCCGGTCCGGCAACTTCAAAGCAGATAACTGATACCGCTTTGCCAAGACGGACAACGCTTTCTGGTTTTCCCACATGCGTATCCGAACCGACTTCTTACAGTTTGCGCGCCACTCTGCTCCGCTGCAGCTGAATTTTTCAGCCAGCGGCACAGCAGCGTTGCGTTTAACTATTTCCGGTTCGGCCCATTCTTACCGATAGATCATTATGTCTGCCGTCCCACCGAATACCCCGACACAGAATGCCACCCCTGGCCTCGCACGCGCGCTGATGCAGGGCAATCTGCTAAACGCAGCTCAAGTCGAAACCATCGTCAAAAAAGCCGGCGCTGAAAAGATTTCCTTTGTAGATGCCATGGTGCTGTCCGGCGAACTTCCAGCCCGTGATCTGGCGACATTTTGCTCAGAGACCTTCGGCTATCCGTTACTGGATATCAGTGCGCTGAATGAAAGCATGCTGCCGGAAAAACTGGTTGAGCTGAAGCTGATCATCACACAGAAGATTTTGCCGATTGCAAAAAAAGGCAACAAGCTGTATCTGGCAGTGTCTGATCCGACCAATAATTCGGTTCTGGATCAGGTCAAATTCCAGAGCGGTCTGGCGCTGGAACTCGTCATCGTGCATCACGATGTACTGAGCAAAATCATTGAGAAAATCAGCAAAACTTCAGAGCAGGCACTGAATGATTTAGGCAGCGATGATTTCGATGTTGATTTCAAAGAAGAAGATGTAGCCGCCGCTGTACCGGATGCGCAGGCAAATGAAGTTGATGATGCGCCTATCGTTAAATTCCTGACCAAAATGCTGATCGACGCCATCAATATGGGCGCGTCAGATTTGCACTTTGAACCATTTGAAAAATTTTACCGCATCCGCTTCCGTATTGATGGCGAGTTGCGGGAAATCGCCCAGCCACCGCTGTCTATCCGTGACAAACTGGCGTCCCGTATCAAAGTTATTTCTAAATTAGATATTTCAGAAAAACGTGTTCCGCAAGATGGCCGGATGAAGTTAAACCTTGGCAGCAAATCAATCGACTTCCGTGTGAGCACTCTGCCAACACTGTTCGGCGAAAAAATTGTAATGCGTATTCTGGATGCGTCTCAGGCCCAGCTGGGCATTGATGCACTGGGCTATGAGCCGTATCAGAAAGAAGTGCTGATGAATGCAATTCAGCGCCCTTACGGCATGGTACTGGTCACAGGCCCGACCGGTTCCGGTAAAACGGTATCGCTGTACACCTGTCTGAATGTAATTAATAAGCCGGGTATTAATATTTCGACTGCGGAAGATCCGGCAGAGATTAACCTGCCCGGCATTAATCAGGTCAACGTGAATGATAAAGCCGGCCTGACGTTCGCAGCAGCACTGAAGTCCTTCCTGCGTCAGGATCCGGACGTCATCATGGTTGGTGAGATTCGCGATCTGGAAACAGCAGACATCGCTATTAAAGCCGCGCAAACGGGCCATATGGTGTTTTCGACATTGCATACCAATGATGCACCGTCGACACTGACCCGTCTGATGAATATGGGTGTTGCGCCTTTCAATATTGCATCGTCCGTTATTCTGATTACAGCGCAGCGTCTCGCACGCCGTTTGTGTACCTGTAAACAACCGATTGAAGTGCTGGATGAAGTATTACTGGCAGCCGGTTTTAAAGAGGACGATCTGGATGGCTCCTGGAAGCCTTACGGCCCGGTTGGCTGCGACAGATGTAACGGAACCGGTTACAAAGGCCGTGTTGGTATCTATCAACTGATGCCGATTTCGGAGGAAATTGAGCGTATCATTCTTTCCAATGGCACAGCGATGGAAATCGAAGAACAGTGTCAACGCGAGGGTGTGCGCAATCTGCGCCAGTCCGGTCTGGTTAAAGTCAAACAAGGCGTGACCAGTCTGGAAGAAGTTCTCGGATGTACTAACGAATAAGCGGAGCAAGGCAAATGGCAACCAATTCCGCCAAACCGGCGCGACAGAGTAAAGAAGTCCTGTACGCATGGGAAGGCAAAGATAAATTTGGCAAGAAGGTACAGGGTGAAATGCGTGCCGGTGGTCAGGCCATCGTTAACGCGACACTGCGTCGTCAGGGCATTCTGGTTACCAAGCTGAAAAAGAAAAGTTACAGCTCCGGCAAACGGATTACCGATACCGATATTACACTGTTCACACGCCAGTTGGCCACCATGATGAAAGCCGGTGTACCTTTGCTGCAGTCTTTCGATATTGTTGCAAAAGGTAACGCTAACCCCTCCGTTTCCAAGCTGCTGATGGACATTCGCGGCGATGTCGAAACCGGTACTAGTCTGAATCAGGCATTCCGTAAATATCCGCTGTATTTTGATGCCTTGTTCTGTAATCTGGTCGGCGCCGGTGAGCAGGCAGGTATTCTGGAAGACTTGCTGACACGTCTGGCGCTGTACAAAGAAAAAACGCTGGCGATCAAAAAGAAAATTAAATCTGCACTGACTTATCCGATTGCGATTCTGTCCGTGGCGTTTATTGTGACCGCCGTGATTATGATCTGGGTGGTACCGGCGTTTAAACAAGTATTCACCAGCTTCGGTGCAGATTTGCCTGCACCGACACTGTTTGTGATGGCCTTGTCCGATTTCTTTGTCGCTAACTGGTACATTATTTTCGGCGGCTTGTTTGGTGCGATTTACTTCTTTTTCCAGACTTGGCGTCGTTCGGTTCCTATGCAGCGTGCGATGGACCGTATCCTGTTGCAACTGCCTATCTTTGGCGTGGTGATCCGCAAAGCAACGATTGCCCGCTGGACACGCACACTGGCAACCATGTTTGCCGCAGGTGTTCCGCTGGTCGAGTCACTGGATTCCGTCGGTGGTGCTTCCGGTAATGCGGTGTATATGGATGCCACGATCAAAATTCAGACAGAAGTCAGTACCGGTACCAGTCTGACCGTAGCAATGCAAAATGCCGGCGTCTTCCCGAACATGGTGACCCAGATGGTGGCGATTGGTGAAGAGTCCGGTGCACTGGATGCGATGCTGGGCAAAGTTGCGGACTTTTACGAAGAAGAAGTCGATGAAGCCGTTGCCTCTTTATCCAGCCTGATGGAACCGCTGATTATGGTGATTCTGGGCGTGCTGATTGGTGGTCTCGTCGTTGCGATGTATCTGCCTATCTTCAAACTGGGTTCGGTGGTCTGATGTTCGAAGCTGTTTTTTTTCAGGCGCCGGGCGACTGGCTCAGCGCCATTTCGCTTGGCATCTTTGGCTTGCTGATCGGCAGCTTTCTGAATGTGGTGATACACCGTTATCCGCGCATGATTGACCGGGAAACGGAAAACGCCGTTGCAGAGCACCGCAATGAACCACTGCCGCATCAGGACGCATACAACCTGGTAGTGCCGCGCTCAGCCTGTCCGCATTGCGGACATCAGATTACTGCGCTGGAAAATATTCCCGTCATCAGCTATCTGTTCCTGCGGGGCAAATGCAGCGAATGCAAAGCGCCGATCTCGGTACGCTATCCTCTGGTGGAACTGGTGACAGGTCTCGCAACTGGTGGCCTGATCTGGATGCTGGGTAGTGGCATCGCCGGTCTGGCGGCTGTGGTGTTCTTGTTTTTCCTGATCACGCTGACGATGATTGATGCGGATGTGCAGCTACTCCCGGACGACCTGACGCTGTCACTGATGTGGATAGGCTTGCTGCTGAATAGTCGGTCTGTTTTCACCGACCCGGTCAGTGCCATCATTGGTGCCGCCGCAGGCTATCTGGTGCTTTTGCTGGTGAATAGCGTGTACAAACTGTGGAAAAAGCAGGATGGCTTTGGTCAAGGCGATTTCAAATTGCTGGCTGCACTCGGCGCATGGATGGGCTGGAAAATGTTGCCGCTGATTATTCTGTTGTCGTCTGCAACCGGTTCTGTCATTGGCATTACGCTGATTCTGATGTCGCGGATGGGTTTTTCCACTCGTTTGTCCTTCGGCCCGTATCTGGCATGTGCCGGACTGATCGCGCTGTTATGGGGTGAAAAAATCGTATCGGCTTATCTCGGAGTCCTGCATTGACACGCTTTGCAGTCGGGCTGACCGGTGGTATCGGCAGCGGTAAAACCACGATCGCCAACTGGTTTGCAGATCAGGGCGCAACGCTGATTGATACCGATCTGATTGCGCACAGTCTGACCCGTCCGGGTGGTCTGGCGATGGATGCTATCCGCCGGCAATTCGGATCCGAGTTTGTCGATGCAGACGGCGCGATGGATCGCGCAAAAATGCGTGAACTGGTGTTTAAACGTCCTGAAGCGCGTCAGCAATTGCAGGCCATTCTGCATCCGCTGATTCGCTCTGAATGCGAACGCGAAGCGCTGGCAGCAACCAGCGCTTATGTTATTTTTGTAGTGCCGCTGCTGGTGGAATCCGGCGGATGGCGCGAACGGGTCAACCGGATTCTGGTTGTCGACTGCCCTGAAACTTTGCAGCAGCAACGCGTCATGCAAAGAAACGGTTTCAGCCGCGAACAGGTCGAAGCCATTATGGCGACGCAGGCACGTCGTACTGCGCGGCTGGCAGTTGCCGATGATGTTGTTGTTAACGATGTCCCCCTGACCGAAAATCTGCCGTTACTGACGACACTGCATCAGCATTATCTTGCACTGAGTCAGACAAACGTCTGAATTGAACACGCTCTGTGCAGGAATTCTGCATTGTCGTTTGTATTTTCTGACAGTATGGTTCAGAATCACGTCAGGTTGTGCTTAGCACCTTTTCACTTGTCAGGGATACTATTTTGATCGTCTACGAATACCCATTTAATGAGCGTATTCGCACGCTGTTGCGACTGGAAGACTTGTACGAAAAATTCCGATTTTTTCTGCGTCAGTCTCACCATTTACAGCACCAGATTGCGCTGTCCACGATTTTCGAGATGCTCGAAGTCGCTGGTCGTGCCGATTTAAAATCGGATCTGCTGCAAGAATTGGAACGCCAGAAATCCACGCTGGTCAGCTTCCGTAATAATCCGAATGTGCAGTCTGAAATGCTGGACAATGTGATCGAAGAAGTCGATCAGGTCAGTTCTGCTTTGATGGCATGTACCGGCAAAACCGGTCAGCATATCCGCGAAAATGAATGGCTGATGAGCATACGCGGACGCACCATCATCCCTGGCGGTGCCTGTGAATTTGATTTACCCAGTTATCATGCCTGGCAGCACAAAACGCAGGAACAGCGTGTGCGCGATATCGAACAATGGTTTGCACCGGTTGCGCCATTATTTGCAGCAATTCAGGTGGTACTGCGCTTGCTGCGCGAATCCGGCACCACGACGCGTATGATTGCGCAGGCTGGCAGTTACCAGCAAATGCTGCAGGGCAAGGTGTACCAGCTGGTGCGCGTAACGCTGGCGGAAGATGCCTTAGCCATTCCGGAGATTTCAGCGAATAAATACATGCTGTGGATACGCTTCATGTGTCAGGATGGCGATGAAAAGCCGCGCATGTTTGAATCGGATACCGCGTTTGATTTAACCCTTTGTAATTTCTGAGTTTTTCCTGATGGCCACTGTCGTTCAATGCCCCTGCTGTAAAAAAGATGTCCCGTGGACGCCAGAAAGTCTGTGGCGTCCTTTCTGCTCGGAACGCTGCAAGCAAACCGATCTGGGGGCATGGGCGCAGGAAAAATACAGCATTCCTTCCACGACCCAGCCTGATCCCGGTGAATTGCCGCCGGAATTGCAATAAGGCTGACGCTCTCTGTTTCTCCGCATATCCGGCACTGCCCGCGTTTCAGCGCAGGCATCGGTGATGCCGCTTGTCGGATAATGCCTGATACCGCCTGACTGAAAACGTTCGCGCCACCGTCAGTGCCTGATCTCTGACTGATTTCCGGCTGACCAATTTCCAATGATGACCCGCAGTGTGGCAAAACCACACGCTGCCAGTGAGTCTGTACGTCTTCCCAGAATGAGGGTAAAAAGTGCCTGAAATGCGGTGTTAGGCACAGAAAAAGTACCTGCTATCACCATTGTCGGCGAAAACAGCGGGCCTACGGACCCCCTGTTTTTTTTCGAATGCTGATTTCTGCACAGTACCGAGGTTCAGCGGCTGTGCGGGATGCCGTATTTGCGCAGCTTGCCAGCCACCATAGAATGGGAAGTGTTCAGGCGCGCTGCCAGTTTGCGGCTGGACGGATAGTGCGGATACAACTGCTCCAGCAAACGGCGCTCATAACGCGCCATTGCCTCATCCCAGTCTTCATTGTCTGCAATACCGGGCTGATCGGTAGCGATACTCCCTTCCGCCCAGTCCAGATCCTGCGCTTCCAGCGTGCGGCGGTCAGACATCGTAATCGCACGGAACACCACGTTTTGCAGTTGCCGTACATTGCCGGGCCAGCGGTTGGCCAGCAGTGCAGCGCATGCGGAAGAATGCAGACGGCAAACCGGCTTTTGCGCCTGCGTACAGGCACCTTCGATGAAATGCCGTGCCAGCGGCAGGATATCGTCAGGACGGTCGCGCAGCGCTGGCATATCCAGATGCAGCACATTCAGCCGGTAAAACAAATCTTCGCGGAACTGCCCTTCCCTGACCATCTGATGCAGATTGCGGTGCGTGGCGCTGATAATGCGCACATTGACGCGGATTTCCTTATCGCCGCCGATACGGCGGAATTTACCGTCATTCAGGAAACGCAACAGCTTGGCCTGCAGATACAGCGACATCTCGCCGATTTCGTCCAGAAACACGGTGCCGCCGTCCGCCATTTCAAACAGACCGGGCTTGCCACCTTTTTGTGCGCCTGTGAACGCACCCGGCATGTAGCCGAACAATTCGCTTTCCGCCAGACTTTCCGGCAAAGCTGCGCAATTCAGTTCCAGAAACGGCGCATTCGCACGCGGACTAACGCTGTGGCACGCCTGCGCCAGCAATTCTTTACCGGTACCTGTTTCGCCGGTAATCAGTAAAGGTGCATCCACAGCCGCCATCCGCAATGCGCGGGCTTTCAGTGCGCGCATTTGTTCAGAATCACCGATGATCAGATCAAAACCATCGACACTGGCATTTTGCAGTGCATGGATGTGGCTGCCGATACGTGACGGCGCATGGAAAGTCAGCACCGCGCCGACGAGACGACTGAGCGGCGTCTGCACAGCCAGTTCCGGTTCAGACACCGGTTTTACATCCAGCAGAAACGGTTCGCCGCGCAGACGAACTTCACGGCTGGGCAGATGGAATCCGGACTGCAGCAATTCTTCCTGCAAGCCCGGTTCATCCAGAATATCGGCCAGCATCAGCTGACACAGGCTGGCTTCCGGCAAGCCTGTGACTGCGCTGGCCGCGGCATTTGCGACCACCAGCCTTGCCTGCCCGTCAACCGCCACGACCGGATCTTCCATCACCGCCATCATGGTATCCAGATGTAAACGGCGGCGTACACCGGGCATCACATCAATCACTTGCAGGCCGGTCACGCCTTCCACCTGCAGGCAGGCTGCACGCAGGTCATCCAGCATGCGCTCATGCAATTCGGGACTGTCGATATAGATATGCGGCGGATCGACTTCCACCGCCACCACATTCAGCCTGCGGGTCGCCAGCACCGCCAGAATTTCATGGGCAATTCCCACCCGGTCGCGGAAACAGATATCAATGCGCATGCGTTAAGTTCCCGCCGCAGCGGGATCAGCTCAGTAAGGTTCGGCCACGTAAGGGCGCAGGCGGTGTTGCACGCTGCGCGTGGCGGTTGACGCGGCCAGACCGCGCAAGCGGCTCAGATCAAACTGTTCCAGTTGCTGCAGCATGGCGCGGTTCAGAGTCATGCGGACCTGTATCATCAGCAGATCCACACTTTGCTGGTTTGAACTTCTGGCAGACTCGCCTGCCAACCCGGAAACCGCAGTCTCTTTCTGCGCTTTCCCGGCTGCTTTCATTGCCACGCGGGCTTCCGCTTCCGCAAAACAGCGATAGACATCACCCAGCGTAATCACGCCGTTGCAATCCCGGCAGTGCCAGGCTTCTTTGTCTTTGCTGTCGCGGCTGACCAGTCCGTCCTGACTTAACATGCTCAGGATAGAACGGATACTGCGCGGTGTTTTACCTGTCGCTTCCGCCAGACTGGTCACGGTGATTGCACGCGGCATCACCATCATGACCTGCGCCAGCAATTCGACGGCAGTGTAAAACCGGGTATTCAGACCAGGGTCTGCAAATACCTGCGTGGTTGAAAACAGTTGTTCAGACTGGCTCATGCCAACTCCTTGGGAAGGATCAGCGGGCGGTTGTTGCCGTAACGGTCCATAAACAGACCTTCAGTCGAAATAGCAGGACGCTTACCGGAAACCACATCCGCAATGAACTGGCCGGAACCGCAGGCCATAGTCCAGCCCAGTGTGCCGTGGCCGGTGTTCAGGAACAGATTACGGTAAGGTGTCGGGCCGACCACCGGCGTACCATCCGGTGTCATCGGACGCAGACCCGTCCAGAATTCCGCTTTCGACACATCGCCGCCTGCGGGGAACAGATCGCTGACAGAGAACTCAAGCGTTGCACGGCGATCGGCGCGCAAATTGAGGTTATAACCGGTAATTTCTGCAGTACCGCCAACGCGGATGCGGTCGCCCAGACGGGTAATCGCTACTTTGTAGGTTTCATCCATCACCGTGGATTCCGGTGCACCGTCCGGATTGGTGATCGGTACGGTGATCGAGTAGCCTTTGATCGGATACACAGGAATACGGATGCCGAGCTCTTTCAGCATCAGTGGCGAATAGCTGCCCAGCGCCAGCACATAGCTGTCTGCGGTCAGCGTACCGGCGGATGTTTTCACGCCGGTGATTTTGTCGCCTTCAAACAGCAGACGTTCAATCTGTACGCCAAACTGGAATTTCACGCCCAGACCTTCCGCCAGCTTGGCCAGATTCTGGGTAAATTTAAAGCAGTCACCGGTTTCATCACCCGGCAGGCGCAGCGCGCCGACGAATTTATCCTGTACTTTGGCCAGCGCCGGTTCCACCTTCAGGCAGCCTGCTTTATCCAGTTTTTCGTATGGCACATCGTAGCGTTTCAGAATCGCGATATCGCCTTCAGCGGCTTCCAGCTGTGCTTCATTACGGAACAATTGCAGCGTGCCCTGTGTGCGCTCGTCATAGCTGATACCGGTATCGGCACGCAATTGCTGCAGTACATCGCGGCTGTATTCAGCGAGGCGCAGCATACGGCCTTTATTCACTTCATACGCAGATGTTGTGCAGTTCATCAGCATCTGGAACACCCAGCGCCATGTGTTCGCATCCAGCGTAGGGCGGATTGCCAGCGGGCTGTGTTCCATCATCAGCCATTTAATCGCTTTCAGCGGCACGCCCGGGCCAGCCCACGGTGCGGAATAGCCGGGAGACACTTCACCGGCATTCGCAAAACTGGTTTCCAGTGCCGGTGCGCTCTGACGCTCAATCACTGTCACTTCGTGACCGGCCTTGGCCAGATAATAAGCGGATGCAGTACCGATAACGCCTGAACCTAATACGATGACTTTCATTTTTCTGCTCCTGTGTCCCTGAATTTTTAAACTGTTTTTGAGATTGGTTCTGAACCGCTGTAAACCCGTGCATAACGGTGTCCGAGGCTGGTCAGGATTTCATAGCCTATGGTGCGTGCGGCACTGGCAACGCGATCAACGGTCAGCTGATCTGACAGCAAATCCACCAGTGCGCCTTCCGCCAGTATGTCGTCCGGCAAGCCTGTGACATCCAGCGTGATCGTATCCATGGATACATTGCCGACCATTGCCACGTCGTGACCTGCGATTTGCACCGTGCCACGGTTACTGAGACTGCGCAGCCAGCCATCGGCATAGCCGACCGCCACGGTCGCAATACGTGACGGACGGCTGCTCCGCCAGGTACTGCCGTAACCGACACCGGTATCTGCCGGAATATCGCGCGTCTGAATAATGCGGCCCTGCAAGTGGGCGACTGCGCGCATAGGGTTCGCTTGTCCTGCTACGGGTGCCACGCCGTACAACGCTGCGCCCGGACGCGCCAGATCGAAGTGAAAATCCTTGCCCAGAAAAATACCGGAAGAATTGGCCAGCGTTGCTTTTGCTGCCGGAAACAGCGCGCGTAATGCACGGAATTTTTCGAGCTGTTCACGATTGACCGGATTCATCTGATCTTCTGCGCTGACCAGATGACTCATCACATACAGCACATCAATCGCCGCAAAACGCTGTGGATCGGCCCGCAGTACATCGACTTCTGCGGGTGACAAACCCATACGCGCCATGCCGGTATCAAACTGCACAAATGCCGGAAGGCGGGTTTGTTTGTCAGTTGCCAGAGCATTCCAGGCCGCAATCTGCTGCAGACTGTTCAGCACTGGTGTCAGTCCATTCGACAGCAAATCTGCTTCACAGCCGACTGGTGAGCCGTGCATCACGATAATCATCGCATCCGCCGGCAGCAGCGGGCGCAAGACAATGCCCTCTTCCAGATGTGCAACGAAAAAGTGACGACAGCCTTCCAGATACAATGCCGGCGCTGCTTCTGCAGCGCCGAGGCCGTACGCATCCGCTTTCACAGCTGCACCGCAGGCCGCTGATCCCAGTTGCGTTTTCAGTATCTGATAATTGGCTCTCAGTGCCTGCAGATCGATCCGCAGTATCGCACCAGCCCGTCCGGTATTTACTTGCATTATTCAGCACTCCATCGCCAGAGAAATAGCCCTCTGATAGCAATGTGTATGCCACTCAAAAAAGATCAATAAAATTCAAACACTTAGCGCAGAATGAAAAAACCGGCGAATTCTGACTGTACAAATTTCTGTACACCCCACCTCATCCGGCTTTCATATTCTGTGGCTTTTCTCTCTGAAGCGTACACATTACATAACAGTGTACACAAATAAATACACTGTACTAAAAAAAATACACTTCAGTAAATTAAGCATAAGGATATTCGCAGGAAGCGACAGGCGGCAGCAATAAGTGAAACTACGCAGTGGTTGCGTGAATGTGACAAAGCCACCGGCAGCAAGGCTGGCGGTGGCTTTCAGTGTAGTGCAAGGATTCAGGCAGCGATGCGGTCAGCCTGCAATAATCCCAGATCTTCCAGTAAGGGAATGGTGGCAGGTAATACAGGCTCTACGGCAACCTTGCCCTGCCATGCAAATGCCTGACCTTCGAGACTTTGCGGCTCGCCTTCCCAGCGACGGCAAATATAAAAATGCAGCCGTACATGCGCATGCGGATACACATGCTCGACGCCAACCCAGGGTTCTGCTTCAAGAATACGTACGCCCAGCTCTTCCAGAAATTCCCGTTTCAGCGCAGCCAGCACATCTTCGCCAGCTTCCACTTTCCCGCCCGGAAATTCCCAGTAACCTTCGTACGGCTTGCCGGACGGACGCTGTGCCATCAGCACATCGCCATCCGCTTGCATCAGAATCCCGACTGCGACATCAATCGGACGCTTATTCAGACTTGCTATTTCCGACATGGTCACGCTCCTTCCATTGTCCTGCATAGTCTTTCGCAAACTGCCATGCTACACGACCGGATCGTGAGCCTCTCTGTAAAGCCCAGCGTAATGCCTCCTGTCGTGCATCCGCAATCTGCGCCTCATCACAGCCAAAGCTGCGCAACCAGTGCGCAACGATGCCGAGGTAGTCATCCTGCCCGAACGGATAAAACGAAATCCATAAACCAAAGCGTTCAGATAACGAGATTTTCTCTTCAACCGTTTCGCCAGGATGCAGATCACCGTCTTCGGTATGGCGGTAACTGGCGTTATCCGACATTTTTTCAGGCAACAGATGCCGACGGTTCGACGTGGCGTAAATCAGCACATTGTCACTGGCGGCAGCAATACTGCCATCCAGCGCAACTTTCAGCGCCTTGTAACCCGCCTCACCTTCCTCGAACGACAAATCATCACAGAAAATAATGAAACGTTCATGACGTGTGGCGACCAGTTCCACGATATCCGGTAAGTCAGCCAGATCTGCTTTATCTACTTCGATCAGGCGTAACCCTTGCGCAGCAAATTCGGTCAGACAAGCTTTGATCAGTGAAGATTTACCTGTGCCGCGCGCGCCGGTCAGCAACACATTGTTTGCCGGTGCACCGTGTACGAACTGACGGGTATTCCGTTCGATCTGCTCTTTTTGCGGACCAATGTGATGCAGGTCCGGCAAACCAATATTTGCCGTATGGCGCACCACCTGCAGAAAACCGGCACCACTGCGTTTGCGCCAGCGGAATGCGATACCTGCATCCCAGTCCGGCGCAGCAGATGCCGCCGGCAAGACAGCTTCCAGCCTTGCCAGCACGCGCTCAGCACGCGCCAGCAAGTGTTCCATTGCGGCAGAACTCATCATCAGGAACGATAGTCTGCGTTGATCGAAACGTAGTCGTGCGACAGATCACAAGTCCAGACCGTCGCTTCCGCATTGCCGCGTGCCAGACGGACGCGAATGGTGATTTCGCTCTGCTTCATCACGCGCTGACCGTCTTCCTCTTTGTAATCAGGATGACGGCCACCGTTACGGGCAACCCAGACATCATCCAGATACAGATTGAGTTTGCTGACATCCAGATCATCCACACCTGCATAACCAATCGCTGCCAGAATACGGCCGAGGTTAGGATCGGAGGCAAAGAAGGCTGTTTTCACCAGCGGTGAATGCGCGATAGAGTAAGCAATTTTGCGGCATTCTTCGACGCTGCTGCCCTCTTCGACGGCGACCGTAATGAATTTGGTTGCGCCCTCACCGTCACGAATAATCATATGTGCCAGCTTTTGCGCCAGCGCGATGACTGCTGTTTCCAGTTCCGCGTATTCCGGTGTATCAATTTCATTGATTTCCAGTGAACCGGCACCGGTGGCAATCAGCATAAACGAATCATTGGTCGAGGTATCACCGTCAATCGTGATGCAGTTAAACGACTTGTCTGCGGTACGTTTTACCAGATGGTCCAGCACCGGTTGTGCAATGCGCGCATCCATCGCCAGATAACCCAGCATCGTTGCCATATTCGGCTTGATCATGCCGGCACCTTTAGAGATACCGGTCATTTGCACGGTTTTACCGCCGATTACAATGCTCGCGGATGCCGCTTTCGGCTGCGTATCGGTTGTCATAATCGATTCTGCAGCGGCAAACCAGTTATCTTCCTGCAGATTCGCAATTGCCTGTGGCAAACCGGCGATCAGACGATCTACTGGCAACGGCTCCAGAATCACACCGGTAGAAAACGGCAGAATCTGGGAAGCGTCACAACCCAGTAACGCAGCCAGTGCTTCACAGGTTTTATTTGCATTCGCCAGACCGGCATCGCCCGTACCCGCATTCGCATTACCGGTATTCACAACCAGTGCGCGAATCGGACCAGCCTGCATATTGCTGCTTTCCAGATGCGCTTTACAGACTTGCACCGGTGCGGCGCAAAAACGGTTAGTGGTGAACACGCCGGCAACGGTGGCTGTCGGCGCCAGTTCCATGACTAACACGTCTTTACGATTTGCCTTACGGATGCCAGCTTCAGCGTGTCCGAGACGAATGCCTGCCACCGGTTTCAGATCACTTGCGACAGGGATAGGAGAATTCACAGCCATGGTCGTTTCCTTGCGTTCAAATTAAGCCGCCATTGTAGGATATTTGTGCAGTGCAGACGAGAAATCCGCATGTCCTGATTCATAAAAAAACAGGACAGCATTGCTGTCCTGTTTTCATCACTGATATCACTGATGGCTGCTGGTTTTACCATCGCCATCTGGTATTGCTTACGCCAGTTTGCCGTGACACTGCTTGAATTTCATGCCACTGCCGCAAGGGCAAGGATCATTACGACCAACCTTCAGGCCCCAGCTGATTTCTGCATCACCACCCATCGCGACTGGCTCCGGCGCCAGCATTTGCTCAGGCGTTGCATTTTCATCAAATGCATCATGGCGATAGTGAACATTTTCCACTTGTGGCTGCTGCATTTGTGCTTCTGCAGATACTGCTTCTTCCGGCGTCTGGATACGGACCAGCACCAGGGTACGCGTCACATCATTTTTGATCTGATCCAGCATCATAGAGAACAGCTCAAATGCTTCGCGCTTATATTCCTGTTTAGGATTCTTTTGAGCGTAACCGCGCAGATGAATACCCTGACGCAAATGATCCAGCGCCGCCAGATGTTCACGCCAGTGCACGTCGATGCTCTGCAGCATGACATTACGCTCAAAGCCGCCAAAAGCTTCTTTGCCAACCAGCGCCACTTTTTCTTCGTACGCACGGTTCACTTCCGCAACCACGCGTTCAAGGATTTCTTCATCGCTGAGGTTAGGTTCATCTTTCACCATTTGCGTCAGCGGCAGATGGACATTCCAGTCTGCAGCCAGCACACGCTCCAGCGCCGGGATATCCCATTGTTCTTCCACAGACTCTGCCGGCACATATGTGCGTACCAGATCATGGAATACACCATGACGCAGTGAATCCATCAGTTCAGTGACATCCGTGGCTTCCAGCAATTCATTACGCTGCTGGTAAATCACTTTACGCTGGTCGTTAGCAACGTCGTCGTACTCGAGCAGTTGCTTACGAATATCGAAGTTACGTGCCTCAACTTTACGCTGCGCAGTTTCCAGCGAGCGTGTCACCATACCGGCTTCAATCGGCTCACCTTCCGGCATTTTCAGGCGATCCATGATCGCACGGATACGGTCGCCGGCAAAAATACGGAGCAATGGATCATCCAGCGACAGGTAGAAGCGGCTGGAACCCGGATCGCCCTGACGGCCGGAACGACCGCGCAACTGATTATCTACACGACGGGATTCATGGCGCTCGGTACCGATGATATGCAAGCCGCCTGCGGCAACAACCTGATCGTGCAGAGATTGCCATTCGTTGCGTAAAGTATCTGCCTGCGCTGCCTTGTCAGCTTCAGAAATCTCGTTATTCGCATCAATCAGCTGAATTTGTTTTTCAACATTACCGCCGAGCACGATATCCGTACCGCGACCTGCCATATTGGTGGCAATTGTCACTGCACCCGGACGACCTGCCTGCGCAATAATTTCTGCTTCGCGGGCATGCTGTTTTGCATTCAGCACGTTATGCGGCAGATTCGCTTTACTCAGAATCGAAGACAACAGCTCCGAGTTTTCGATCGAGGTGGTACCCACCAGCACTGGCTGGCCGCGTTTGTGGCAATCCTGGATATCCAGCACGATCGCGTTATATTTTTCCTGCGCAGTTTTATATACCTGATCGTGACGATCGACGCGCTGAGAAGGACGATTCGGTGGGATAACCACTGTTTCCAGCGCGTAAATTTCCTGGAATTCATAGGCTTCTGTATCAGCAGTACCGGTCATGCCGGACAGCTTGCTGTACATACGGAAATAATTCTGGAAAGTGATCGATGCCAGCGTCTGGTTTTCGTTCTGAATGCGGACGCCTTCTTTCGCTTCCACTGCCTGATGCAAGCCATCAGACCAGCGACGACCAACCATCATACGACCGGTGAATTCATCAACGATCACGATCTCGCCGTCGTTCACAACGTAGTGCTGGTCTTTGAAGTACAGCGCGTGTGCGCGCAATGCAGCGTACAGGTGATGGATCAGGGTGATATGCGCAGGGTCATACAGAGATGCGCCTTCCGGCAGCAGACCCATTTCCGTCAGAATACTTTCTGCTTTCTCATGACCTGCTTCAGTCAGCAGAACCTGATGCGATTTTTCATCTTTGGTGTAATCGCCCGGAACTTCGATTTTGCCTTTTCCGTCAGGCGTTTCTTCACCGATCTGCAGTGTCAGCAGTTTCGGCACTTCATTCATTTTGTAGTACAGCTCGGTATGATTTTCCGCCTGACCGGAAATAATCAGCGGCGTACGCGCTTCATCGATCAGAATCGAGTCAACTTCGTCAACCACCGCAAAGCTCAGACCACGCTGCACGCGGTCTTTCGCTTCGAATACCATGTTGTCGCGCAGGTAGTCGAAACCGAATTCGTTGTTAGTACCGTAGGTAATGTCCGAACGATAAGCGCGTTGCTTTTCATCGTGATCCTGCTGAGACAGAATCACACCGGTGGTCAGACCCAGCCAGCCATACAGCTTACCCATGGAGTCCGCATCGCGCTGTGCCAGATAATCATTGACTGTAACAACGTGCACACCTTTGCCGGACAGCGCATTCAGGTAAGCAGCCAGTGTTGCCATCAGGGTTTTACCTTCACCGGTACGCATTTCAGCAATTTTGCCGTAATGCAGCACCATACCGCCGATCAGCTGAACGTCGAAGTGACGCATTTTGTGCACGCGCTTACTGGCTTCGCGGCAAACGGCAAAGGCTTCCGGCAGCAGACTGTCGAGTGTTTCACCTTTGGCAAAACGCGCTTTGAATTCCGCCGTTTTTGCCTGCAATGCCGTATCCGACAAGGCTTCCATTTGTGGTTCCAGTGCGTTGATCTGACGCACGGTTTTTTGGTACTGCTTCAAGAGCCGCTGGTTACGGCTGCCGAATATCTTGGTCAGGAATGACATGCTGGATACGAAAAATGAAATTCTGAAAAACGCCGCGACATAAAATTGTCTTCGCGACAACAAAAAAGATTAACTCTTGATTTTACCACGCAGGCGGGACTTGACCAGAGAATTCCGGGGAAATGCCGATCTGTCGCAGACAGTTGGCGTCGTTTTTCCTAAACACAAGTCCCGTTTATCCGTTATCAGCGTCCCTGATTCGGTTTTATGCCGGAAGAAAGGAATTTATGCGGGTTTTGCGGAACATCGCGCACCCGGACTTCAAAATGCAAATGCGCACCGGTGGAGCGCCCGGTAGAGCCGATATCGGCAATATGTTGTCCGCGTTGCACGATATCACCGAGCTTCACATAGACTTTGGAGCTGTGTGCATAGCGTGTAATCAGATCGCCGCCATGATCGATTTCTATCATATTGCCGAATTGCGGATGGTATTCAGAAGCAATCACCACACCGCCTGCGGCAGCAACAATCGGCGTTCCGGTAGGCGCAGAAAAATCAATGCCTTCATGGAAAGCACTGCGGCCGGAGAACGGGTCGGAACGCCATCCGAATCCGGACGCGTTGTACGCGACATTCACCGGCGGCGTTGTCGGCAGCAATTTAGACTGCAGTTTAAATGCCATCAGCTGGGTTTCAACCGCATTCATATAGTCGCTGCGGTGCTCAATATCCTGCCCCAGTTTTTTCAGCAATTCCTGCACCTGTTCTATATTCAGCTCAGATGAGGGTGCGTGACTGATTTCCGGTCCGCCACGCCCCGGCGCTTCACGGAACTGAAACTCTTCCGGCTTGATGCCGGCCAGTCCCTGCACCCGCTCTCCCAGCGCATCCAGACGAATCAGGTGCGCCTCCATCTCACCGAGTTTGGCGGCCATTGCTGACAAATTTTCCTGTAAGTAGCGGTCTTTACCGCCGGCATCACTGGCCATCGCAGCAGGTAAAGGCAACAAACTGCGGAACAATGGCACATCTGCGCTGGCGAGCCGCATGCTGAGCGCCGCCATCAGTACACCCGTTAACAAAGTCAGAAGTACAAAAGCAAGTACGGCAACAACGATATGCGGCGTCCCCAGCGTCAGCGACCTGGCCTGCGTGAAGCGGGAGTGCATGATGATAATTTGCATCGAGTTTCCCCAGATGTGGAATGCTGAATTGCGGCAGGCTTTATGGTAAGGTGCGGGCTATGTCTACCCCACCTGCTCCAAGCTTCCGCAGTTATATCAAACGCGGCAAACCGGTCGCACAGACCAGCGGCGCCTCGGATTTCCTGCGTCTGAATGATCAGATCTCTTCACTGCTGCCTGCAGTGCGGCGGCGTCTGCACTTGCAAAGAGAATGCCAGCGCTTGATGCCGCGTATGTTTGAGTATGCTGAAGTCCTGCAGTTACAGGATGGTCAGCTCACGGTGGCTGTACCGAATGCTGCGCTGGCTGCACGTCTCAAACAAAACCTGCCGACTCTGCAGAATGGTCTGCTGGAAGGCGGCTGGCAGATTAACGCAATCAAAATTAAAGTACAAGTAACAAGCAAGGTGGAAAAAGAAGCGCCGCCCAAACAGATCGCGATGTCTGATTCTGCACTGCGGGCATTTGCCAGTCTGGAACAAACGCTGGACCCGCATCCTCAGAATGCGGGTTTACGCGACGCACTGGCGCGCTTGTTGTCTCGTCACCGTAAAGACTGAAACGCGGACGCTTCAGTCCGCCGGATCAGCGCACGCGTTCCTTTTGCCACAACACATCCTGTCCACCAGCATAGCGGTTCAGTACCCGTGACAGCACGAACAGTAAATCCGATAAACGATTCATGTACTGACGCGGCGCATCATTCAGTGCTTCTGCTTTACCAACGCTGACAATTGCACGTTCCGCACGACGGCAAACTGTACGGCAAACGTGGGCGATGGCTGCGGCACGGGAGCCGCCCGGCAAAATGAAGTCTTTCAATGGTGGCAAATCCGCATTGTATTTTTCGAGCAGACTGTCCAGACGGCTGACCTGTGCCTCGGTGATCAGCTGAAATCCCGGAATGCAGAGTTCGCCGCCAAGATCGAACAAGTCATGCTGAATAGAAATCAATTCCTCCCGCATGGCTTGCGGTAAGTCTTCGCATAACAACACGCCGATCTGGGAGTTCAGTTCATCGACATCACCCATCGCATGTACGCGCAGTGCATCTTTATCTACCCGGCTGCCATCGCCGAGTCCGGTGGTACCGGCATCACCGGTACGTGTCGCAATTTTTGAAAGTCTGTTGCCCATAACGAATGAAATTTGGTCAGAGGCCACAGAGGATAAGCCAAAACGGTGCGGAACGCATCATAATAGAATGTTTTGATTTTCACAGTGCACAGCGAACGGGCATTGACCGCGGGCTGATGCCTGCCGCAACGACGCAATTTAATTCAGGATGCAGAATGGCAACACGACTTCCACCGGTGCATGCACTGACCGCTTTTGAAGCAGCAGCACGCTTTGGTTCTTTTGCTGTCGCGGCAGAAGAACTGTGCATTACCCCCTCCGCATTGTCGCACCGCATACGCTTGCTGGAAGAGCATCTGGGCGAGCGTGTATTTTTGCGCGAAGGCCGCAGCGTTGCGCTGACAGAATTCGGGCGCCGTTATCTGGATGTGGTACGTGCGGCGCTGCGCACATTATCGGATTTCCCTTTGCCCGGACGCAGCAGCCAGCAGCAAATGCGGGTCAAAGTGACCTTGCCACCGACGTTTGCCCGCTACATGTTTATGCCGCGCCTGGCCGAGTTTTACGCGCGGCATCCGGAAATTGATATCGAAGTGTATTTGTTCGTACCGCTGTACGACCTGAGCTTGTCAGAGAGTGATGTGGAAATCCGCTTTGGCGCCGGCGAATATCCGAATCTGGTCACGCGCAAATTATTTGTCGAACCGAGTTTCGCAGTTGCCAGTCCGGATTATCTGCGCGCAATTGCGCCTCTGAAAAAACCGGAAGACCTGCGCCATGCACGTCTGTTGCGTTCCGCACTGGAACCGTGGCAACCATGGTTTGAAGTAGCCGGACTGGACTGGGCGGAACCGGTCAGCGGCTTGCGCATCGATGATCTGGGTTTGTTGCTGGAAGCCGTGAAGCACGGACATGGTGTCGGCTTAACGCGCCAGCACTTTGCACAGGAAATGATAGAACGCGGTGATGTGGTGCGTTTATTTGATGCGCAGGTTGCCTCACCGCCGCATGCGTATTATCTGGTCCACGAAGCCATGCCGAGTCTGCGTCCGGAAGTGGAAACCTTTATTCAGTGGATGCTGTCAGCGTTCCGCTCTCCGGCAATCGTCTGACGCTGTCTTCACGGGTGGCCGCTGTCTGCTGAGTCACCCAGTCCTGCAAAGGTAAAGGCCGGGCAAATAAAAAGCCCTGCATAGAATGGCAGCCGTTTTCGATCAGAAATTCTGCCTGCGCCCGCGTTTCCACACCTTCGGCCACAACGCGCAAACCAAGATGCTGTGCCATCGATAAAATCGACTGGACGATCGCCGTACCATTGGCATCCTGCGGCGTATCCTGCACGAAACTTTTATCAATTTTCAATTCATACAGCGGCAAGCGTTTCAGGTACGAGAAGCTCGAATAACCAGTACCGAAATCATCAATCGAGAAACGGATACCGAGTGCAGTCAGCTCCAGCATCCGTGCAATCGTGTCGTGCAGATTATCGATCAGCAAGCCTTCTGTGACCTCCAGAATCAGCAAGGCGGGATCGGCACCGGTATCGACCAGTGCGATTTTGACTTTATCGACAAAATCCGCCTGACGGAATTGTTTAGGGCTGACATTGATAGAAACAGACATCGGAATACCGGCTGCCTGCAAAGCACAGACTGCCATACAACCCTGACGTAATACCCAGTCACCAAGCCGGATGATCATGCCGGACTCTTCCGCCAGCGGAATAAAAATCGCCGGTGATACCATGCCGCGCTGCGGATGCTGCCAGCGCATCAGCAACTCGCCGCCAACCGGTTTACCGAAGCGGTCTACCTGCGGCTGAATATACATTTGCAATTGCTCCTGCTCTATCGCATCGCGCAAATCACGTTCCATCGCAAGGCGGCGCACAATTTCCGACTGCATACCGGTCTCGTACAACATCACCTGATTGCGACCACCTTCCTTAGCGCGGTACATGGCGGTGTCGGCTTCGCGCAGCAAGTCATCCGGTTTCTGATCGGCACGCGGCAAAATCGTGACACCGATACTGCAGGTAGCACTGTACAGCAAGCCATCGACATCAAACATTTTGGTCATTGCTGTTCGCAAACGCTCCGCCGTGTCCATCGCACTGTGTACCGCCTGCACACCGGAATCAGACAAAGCGGGCAGCACAACCACAAATTCATCGCCACCGACACGCGCCAGCGTATCGTCTTCGCCGAGCAGCGCCTGCAACCGCTGCATGACTTGCAGCAGCAATGCGTCGCCGGTCGCATGTCCGCGGGCATCATTGACCAGCTTGAAATTATCCAGATCGAGATACAGCACAGCACTGAACAAACCGGTAATACGTGATGACGACAAGAGTACGGATAAACGATCCTGCAGCAAGCGCCGGTTCGGCAATCCGGTCAGCAAGTCAAAATAGGCGAGGCGATGTATGTGTTCTTCGGATTTTTTACGCTCGCTGATATCCCGTCCGGTCGCGACCCAGTGCGTATAGATGCCCTCTTCGTTTGCCAGCGGAATCACATCAGCTTCCATCCAGAATTCGCTGCCGGAGCGTGTGTACGAAATCAGTTCCACATGCACAGGCTCAATTTTGCGCAGTGCTGTGGCAATCCTGTCCAGCTCCTGCTGCTGGGTGCGCGGGCCACTCAGGAAATGTGGCATTCTGCCGATCACTTCGTCACGACTGTAACCGGTCAGGCGTTCGAAGGCTTCGTTCACAAACACGATGTGCAAATGACTGCGCTGGGCTTCATCTTTACTGACTTCGATAATCAGGACGATATCGTTCAGGCGCGACACCGCAGCGACGGTCAGACGCAATTCTTCGTTGGCGGCTTTCAGTGATTCCTGACCGAGTTTCAGAGAATTGGCGATCGTTTGCTGGCGCTCCAGCGAGTGTTCGAGCCGGTACAGCAGCACATTACAACTGACTGACAGCACAGCAGCAATGAAGGTGAAGTTCAGGGTAATAATGACCCAGCGCAAAAACAGCGACAGCTGAAAACTGTCGACATGCAAAGGCGCATCGAAAAAATAACCGACCAGAAACAAGGTCGCGGATGACAGCAGCAGCGCGCGCACAGCTTCCTGCAGACTGTACAGAAATGCGGCGAATACCGGCACTGCCATCAGGTAAATCAGTCCGGTGGAACCGATCTTAAACAGGAACCATGCACCCAGACTGTAAATCAGCAACAGGAACTGATTTGCCCGCATACGGAAAGACCAGCCCGGCATCCAGAGCATGGCGGCAACCCAGATCACGGCCAGCGTATCCACCACCACGATGGACCACAGCTCATCCCTGATCGCGAGCAGAATGCTGGGGATCGCTGTTGCGGTTCCCAGTCCCAGCGCGACAAATAAAATGGATGAAAGAATCTGCTCCCGCCAGTGCAGCATGTCGATATCTGCAGTGCGGGAAATCAGGTACTTCTGACGTAATTGCTGAAAGAAGCGCATTTGCCGTCCGGATCAAAAAATCTGCAAGGCGATGCAGCGGGCGAGTAAATCGGATTACCGGGTGGTGAAAAATGCAAAACACTGGATGAATCTTATACCAACATTTTCATTTTCACAGTGAAGTCAGCAAAAAATACGGGAAACCCCGCATCCTGTTTCTGCACACACAACAGTCGAGGCAAGTTCTCAGCCTTGCTTTCCGCATAGCGAAAAAGATTCAGCAAACGGCGCTCGGCATACATGGTAAGACCGGAGCACAGTGACCGATGAGCAGATAAAAAAACAGGCCAACTGTTAAGCAACCCAGACTCACAAACGATAGGAAAAAGACCGGGAGTATGCAAGATTCGTCTTGCATTGTTACTGAGAACCACTGTTTCTGCGGACGTCCGCTGCAGACTGTGCAGAACACCGCATTTCAGGGCATTTTTGCGGGTTTCAGGCATATTTCCGTAGCCGATGCCTTCAAACATGACGGCAAACACAGGACAGCAGACCCGCCTGCACCATCCTCCTGTGCAACTATCGTCATCACTTTTTGCGGAGGCCCAGTGTTTCTGCGGGCAAGCGGGACATGCTGTGCCGAAAGCCGCATTTGAAGGGTTTCGGAGGGGATTTCGAAGCAAAACAGGGGCAGCGTCATTGCCCCTGAGAAATCCTTCAGCCTGCCTGCAGTACGCGGGCAATCTGGCTTTGCAACTGTTCTGTGGTGGCGTAGCCGGAGCTGAGCATATGCAGGTTGTTGTCATGCACCATCAGCAAAGCCGGGAAGGAGCGCACACCCCATTGCTGGCACAGCGCAAACTCTTCACGGGTGCACTGATGCGCATCGGCTGACTGCAGGGTTTCCAGCAGACTGGCGGCATCGTAACTGTCGGCACCATCGACGGCGTTCAGTGCGGCAGTCAGCACTTCGGCCAGCACCTGTTCATTCGTCACATCCAGCCCGTCGCGGTAGAACGCGGATTGCAAGGCGTGGAATACATGCAGACGTTTTTCGCCAGGCAGATGCTCAGCCAGCAACTTGACGCTGACCATGGCGCGGCTGGCCGGTTCGGTGCAGTACACCCAGCCCGGACGCGACATCGCTTCGCGGTCAAACGGCAGACCGCTGACTTCCGCGACACGGTCCCAGTGTCCGAGGATCATCTTGCGCATCTCATCGCTGACCGCTTCGGTTTCATCCGGACGCAGACCGCCGCACAGAATATCCAGTTTTGCGTCCGGCATGGCCGCCAGCAATTGCGTGAGCTGCGGGCCGAAGCCATAGCACCATGAACACATCGGGTCTGCGATATACAAAAGTTGCACTGCCATATTTTTTCCTTTACAGATCGGGCTTCATCAAACGTCAGGCAGGATACCACGCACCCAGAATCCGGGTTCCGGCGGCACCGGTGACGGCTGGCAGATTGCCCGGTAACCCCTCACAAAAGTGGTAAGCCAGCCAGGCAAAAGCCAGCGCCTCGACCTGCTCCGGCACCACGCCCAGTTCCGCTGTCTGACTGAGGCGCGCAGCGCAACCGGCAGCAGCCAGCTCGGCTGCCAGTCTTCGCATCAGTTCCGCGTTGTACGCGCCGCCACCGCAAACAAACACCGCATCTGCCTGCGGTGCCGATGTGGCAATCGCCTGCGCCAGCGTGCGTGCCGTATAGGCGCACAGCGTTGCCTGCACATCAGCTGCAGCAATTGCCGGCAGATTTTGCAGATGCTGCTGCAGCCAAGGCAAATGAAATAAATCGCGGCCTGTGCTTTTCGGCGCTGGCAATTGCAAAAACGCTTCCCGCATCAGACTGTCCAGCAAGGCCGCATTCACCTGACCGGATGCGGCAAAGCGTCCGTTCTCGTCGTAGGGCGTTCCGCAATGCAATTGCGCCCAGCCATCCATCAGTACATTGCCGGGGCCGGTATCAAAACCGCGCACCGCACCATCCGGCGGCAGAATGCTGATGTTGCTGATACCGCCGATATTCGCCAGCACCCGGGTTTCTGTTGCCGATCCGAACATCGCCATATGAAACGCCGGTACCAGCGGCGCTCCCTGCCCGCCGGCAGCAACATCCCGGCTGCGGAAATCCGCAATCACATCCAGTCCGCATAATTCCGCCAGCAAGGCCGGATGATTGGTCTGACGGGTATAGCCGAGTTCCGGCCGGTGCCGTATCGTTTGTCCGTGTACGCCAACCGCACGCACCTCGTCTGCCAGAGGCCGCAACTGCGCCACGCAGTCGGCATACACTTGCGCCAGTCGTTGTGACAACAAGGCTTCACGGTGAATTTCATCCGGCCCGCTTTGCTGCAACGCCGCCGCAGCATTCCGCAAATCCTCAGGAAATGGCGTATGGGCTGCACCAAGAATACGGACTTTACCGGCACTGATTTCAGAAAAGTCGGCGACCACACCATCCACACCATCCATACTGGTGCCGGACATCAGACCGATACAGACGGACACTTCCGGTTTTACTGATCTCACAGATTCAATCTCCTGCTGATACCGTGCAAAGACAGGTTCAGCGATAAAAAAAGCCGGACGCGAACGTCCGGCCTGTTTTTCAGCATCGTCGGATCAGCGCGATGCCAGTTTCATGATTTCGGCCTGACGCTCAGGGCGCATCAGCACGAAACGGTGATTCATGTCTGCCACCATAGACTTAAAGCGCGGCATATCCGATGAAGCCAGCGCAGGCGCTTCCGGCACAACGGCGGTCAGCGGATCACGCGGTTCATTGTTGACACGGAATTCATAGTGCAGATGCGGACCGGTGGACCAGCCGGTGGAACCGACATAACCAATCACTTCACCCTGCGAAACACGTGCACCCTTACGCAGACCTGCGGCGAAACGGCTCATGTGCGCGTAGGCAGTGCTGTAACCGGAATAATGTTTGACCACCACCAGATTACCGTAGCCACCGCTAGGGCCGACGGAATCAATCGTACCGTCTGCAGTAGCGCGAATCGGTGTGCCAGATGCAGCGGCGAAATCCACACCTTTATGCTGCTTCCACTGACCGGAAATCGGATGCACGCGCATCGAAAAACCGGAAGACACACGGGTAAATTCCAGCGGCGATTTCAGGAAGGCTTTTTTCAGGGAACGACCGTCAAAGCTGTAATAACCGCCCTGCCCTGCGCCCTCATCAAACCAGACAGACTGGAAGGTTTTACCTGCATTGGTGAATTCACCAGCCAGTACACGACCGGTGCGCACCAGCTGCCCGTTTTGCCAGAAGCTCTCATACACCACATTGAATTTATCGCCACGCTGCAGGCGGCGGAAATCAATATTGGTTTCAAACATGGCGACGATTTGCGAGGAAATCGCATCGGAAATGTGGGCTTCATCGGTCGCTGCAAACAGCGAGGAACGGATATTGCCCGCTGCCATTTCGATACGGCGCTCCAGATTCGCGGTGTTATCAGTTGCGACAAAGCTGCCATCCGGCTGACGACGCACTTCCAGATTGCGGACGGTTTTGCCATCACCGCTGCTGAGTGTGCTTTGCAGCCATTCCAGATCGCCGTCATCATTGGTTTTCACGCGAACGGTTTTGTCGGCACGTAACTGCATCAGCTCGCGCGCTACCGGATCGGTTTTCATGAATTTATCGGCTGCACTGTCTTCCACACCCAGACGCAATAATAGGCCACTCATGGTATCGCCGCGGCGTATGGTTTCTTCACGAACATACTGGTGCGACTGTTTCGCAATTTCTGCCAGCTGGTCTTCCAGCGGTGGCAGTTCCAGTTGTTCGGTCACACGACGGGAAGGGATATCAGCGGCATCCGGCGCCAGCGGCACAACAGCGGTTGCGCCAACAGCGCATACAGCGAGGCCCAGCGCACTGAACGTTGCAATACGGGAAACACGGGAAGAACCGGTGAACAGTCGGATGCTGGCAATCAAACGAAGTAATTTATCTGTAGGACGCATGCAATAAGTTAAAATTGACTGTTTAACGAAAAACACAAGGTCAGGATACCGGCAACGGAACTGTACTCAGTCATGCACCGGTCAGAGAACCGGCATTATAAAGCAAGCTGATGTGCTCCCGGCCACACAAAACGACCCCGAATCTGACAAAGTGCTGATTATGGAGGCAGATCAAGCTTTCTGACCAGTGCTGTTACAAAAAGACGATGTAAGACTATGACAACTTCTGATCAACAATCTGCTTCCAAAGAATCCGCCCTGCTGCCATTGTCTGACGCTGTTCAGCATGCGCTGGCCGTCACCAAGCGTGGCGTTGACGAATTACTCATCGAATCCGAATTTGCGCAAAAACTGGCACGCAGCGAAAAAACCGGCGTGCCGCTGCGTATTAAATTAGGCCTGGACCCCACAGCACCGGATCTGCATCTGGGCCACACCGTGGTACTGAACAAAATGCGTCAGTTGCAGGATCTCGGCCACACGGTCATTTTCCTGATCGGCGACTTCACATCTATGATCGGTGATCCGTCCGGCCGTAATGCGACTCGTCCGCCACTGACACGCGAACAAATCGAAGCCAACGCACAGACTTACTTCAAGCAAGCCAGTCTGGTACTGGATGCGGCAAAAACTGAAATCCGCTACAACTCCGAATGGTGCGATCCGCTCGGCGCACGCGGCATGATTCAGTTGTCCTCCAAATACACCGTGGCACGTATGATGGAGCGTGATGATTTCACAAAACGCTTCAAAGCCGGCACCCCGATTTCCGTGCATGAATTCCTGTATCCGCTGATGCAGGGTTACGATTCCGTCGCACTGAAATCCGATCTGGAACTCGGCGGTACTGACCAGAAATTCAATCTGCTGGTCGGTCGTGAATTGCAGAAAGATTACGGACAGGAACCGCAATGTATTCTGACCATGCCTTTGCTGGAAGGTCTGGACGGCGTGGAAAAAATGTCCAAGTCGAAAAACAATTACATTGCGATCACCGAACCTGCAAACACCATGTTCGCTAAAGTCATGAGTATTTCCGATGAAATGATGTGGAAATACTATGACCTGTTGTCGTTCTGCTCGATCGAACAAATCGCCGCATTCCGCAAGGCAGTGGCTGAAGGCCAGAATCCGCGCGATATCAAAGTGGCACTGGCACAGGAAATCGTTGCGCGCTTCCATGATCAGGCAGCGGCAGAATCTGCACTGCAGGATTTCGTTACCCGTTCCAAAGGCGGTATTCCGGACGATATCGCCGAAGTCACACTGAGCGGCGCACCGGCCGGTATCGGTCATTTACTGAAGCAGGCGAATCTGTGTGCATCCACATCCGAGGCAAACCGCATGATTGATCAGGGCGGTGTACGTATCGACGGCACTGTGATTTCTGACAAAGGTCTGAAGCTGGAAGCCGGTACTTTCGTTCTGCAAGTCGGCAGACGTAAGTTCGCCCGCGTGACCCTGACCGCATGATCGCGCTGTTACAACGTGTCAGCCACGGCAGTGTCGTGGTTGACGGTCAGACTATCGGTGCGATTGATGCCGGTTTGCTGGTGTTGCTGTGCGCCGAGCGCGGCGATACCGAGAAAGAAGCCGATCAGTTACTGAACAAATTGCTCAGTTACCGCGTGTTTAGCGATGAGGCCGGCAAAATGAACCGCAGCCTGAAAGATACCGGCGGCGGTTTGTTGCTGGTGCCGCAATTCACACTGGCTGCCGATACAAACTCCGGCACCCGTCCGTCATTCACACCAGCAGCCGCACCGGATGATGCGCGTCGCTTATTCCACTATGCATTGGAACAGGCGCGCAAACTGCATCCTGTCGTTGCCAGTGGTCAGTTCGGCGCGGATATGAAAGTGTCGCTGACCAATGACGGTCCGGTAACTTTCTGGCTGCAAACACGTAAGAACGGCAACTGAGATGGAAAGCACTGAAATTCTGCTGATACGCCATGGCGAAACACCATGGAATGCGTTACGCCGCTTGCAGGGACATACCGATATTCCGCTGAATGCGGAAGGCCGCCGTCAGGCGAAGGCGCTGGCCTATGCTTTGTCGAATGAAAAACTGGATGCGGTGTACGCCAGTGATTTGCAGCGTGCGATTCAGACTGCCGGTGAAATCGCCCGCTTGCAGGGTGTCAGCACAAGGCTGGAAGCCGGTTTCCGCGAACGCTGCTTTGGCGCGTTTGAAGGCCAGTTGTACAGCGACTTGCCACATTTACATCCGGAAGCCTATATCAGCTGGAAATCCGGCGACCCGGATTTTGTGTTCCCGCCCGGCGAACGTCAGGGCGAAAGCGTGCGTCAGTTTCACGCGCGCGTGATCAGCAATCTGCGTTTTTACGCGAAACGGCATGCCGGTCAGAAAATCGCTGTAGTAGCGCACGGCGGCGTGCTCGAATGTGCCTACCGCGAAGCAAAGCAACTGCCGTTGTCGGCACCGCGCGAAGTGACCATTTATAACGCCAGTATCAACCGCTTCACGCTGCATGGCGATGTCTTGCAACTGATGCAATGGGGCGATATCGCGCATCTGGATGCCGATGCGATGGATGAACTGGCTCCCGACCGCTGATCCAGCAGCCCTTGTCAGACGCACTCTGTCAAGGGCATACAGCCAAAATATCCTGACATTTTTCGCTTCCAGCCTGCTTATTATTTAAGCAGAGCTCGTGTACAATGGCGTCCCTTTTCAATCTGTTTCCTACATCTACTCATCGTGCAGATCGGTCCACACGTCTTACGCAATAATTTGTTTGTCGCACCGATGGCAGGTGTCACGGACCGTCCTTTCCGTCAGCTCTGTAAAGAACTCGGTGCCGGTTATGCAGTATCCGAAATGGCAGCATCTGATCCGCGTTTGTGGCAAACCGAAAAAACTTCGCGCCGCCTTAACCATGACGGCGAGATGGAACCGCGTGCAGTACAGATCGCCGGTGCTGATCCGGTCATGCTGGCAGATTGCGCACGTTATAACGCCGACAAAGGTGCCCAGATTATTGATATCAACATGGGTTGCCCGGTGAAGAAAGTCTGCAACGCATGGTGTGGTTCCGCACTGCTGCAACATGAACAGCTGGTTGGCCAGATTCTGGATGCGGTGGTGCGCGCAGTCGATATTCCGGTCACGCTGAAGTTCCGTACCGGCTGGGACCGTGCGAATAAAAATGCACTGACCATCGCAAAAATGGCTGAAGCTGCCGGCATACAAATGCTGACGCTGCACGGCCGCACCCGGGCTGACGGCTACAAAGGCGAAGCCGAATACGACACGATTGCCGCCGTAAAAGCAGCGGTCAGTATTCCTGTGGTTGCTAACGGCGATATCACCACACCGGAAAAAGCCCGCGATGTCCTCGCTTATACCGGCGCTGATGCGATTATGATCGGCCGCGCCGCGCAGGGCCGTCCGTGGATTTTCCGCGAAATCGCGCACTTTCTGGCGACCGGCGAACATTTGCCGCCGCCGGAAATCCGTGAAGTCAAAGCTTTAATGGAACACCATTTACAAGCCCACTATGCGTTTTACGGAGAATATCTGGGTGTGCGCACTGCGCGCAAACACATAGGCTGGTATGTGCAGGATCTGGTTGGCGGTGAAAGTTTCCGCCAGCACATGAATACGCTGACCGATTGCGGGGAACAACTGAATGCTGTGCGTCATTTTTTTGATTGCATGAGCGGGGAGCGGTTACAATACCGCCCCTTTGAAGAACAAATGGCAGCCTGATGCAAACAATGCAGACAGAAGAAGCGCACGCCATTCTCTGTTTTTTGCAACACGCTGTACGGCATAAACGAACTGAATATCAACAAAAGCATGAGCAAAGATAGTATCCAAGAGGCCGTCCATAAAAACCTGGAAAAATATTTCCGCGACCTGGGAGAGCAACCTGCATCCAATATCTACGATATGGTGGTGCATGCTGTGGAAAAACCCATGCTCGAAATGGTCATGAGCCGCGCTGCCAGCAACCAGTCTCAGGCAGCAGATATGTTGGGTATTAACCGTAACACCCTGCGCAAAAAACTGCAGCAGCACGGTTTGTTATAAGGCTGA
Source organism: Cognatundibacterium squillarum (assembly GCF_014652435.1). GTDB lineage: Bacteria > Pseudomonadota > Gammaproteobacteria > Burkholderiales > Burkholderiaceae_D > Undibacterium > Undibacterium squillarum. The sequence goes on along the minus strand of NZ_BMYU01000006.1, from coordinate 45,384 downwards.
TGCAGTCTGACACCGATTTTCTTAACCTTTCATAGTCAACATGATCAAACAAGCTCTTATCTCCGTCTCCGATAAAACCGGTGTTCTGGAATTTGCACGTGAATTGTCTGCACTCGGTGTCAAACTGCTCTCTACCGGCGGTACGGCAAAATTGCTGGCTGACAACGGCCTGCCAGTGACAGAAGTCGCGGATTACACCGGCTTCCCTGAAATGCTGGATGGCCGCGTCAAAACCCTGCATCCGAAAGTGCACGGCGGCATTCTGGCACGCCGTGATCTGCCGGAACACGTGGCAGCCCTGGAACAGCACCAGATTCCGACCATCGACATGGTGGTGGTGAATCTGTATCCGTTCCAGCAAACCGTGGCGAAAGCAGAATGCTCGCTGGAAGATGCGATTGAAAACATCGACATCGGCGGCCCGACCATGCTGCGCTCTTCCGCTAAAAATCACAAAGATGTGACTGTGATTGTCGATCCGGCCGATTACAGCCGCGTACTGACTGAAATGAAAGCGAATGGCAACAAGGTCAGCTACGAAACCAATTTCACACTGGCAAAAAAAGTGTTCGCGCACACCGCACAATACGACGGTGCGATCACCAATTACCTGACCAGCCTGGGCGAAGACAAGCAACACACAACCCGCAGCGCTTATCCGCAAACACTGAATCTGCATTTCGATAAAGTGCAGGACATGCGTTACGGTGAAAATCCGCACCAGTCCGCAGCGTTCTACCGCGATCTGGCACCGGCTGCCGGCGCACTGGCCAGCTACACACAGCTGCAGGGTAAAGAACTGTCTTACAACAATATCGCTGATGCAGATGCAGCATGGGAATGCGTAAAATCATTCGCAGACAAAGCCTGCGTCATCATCAAACACGCCAATCCTTGCGGCGTAGCGACCGGTGTTTCCGCACTGGATGCGTACAGCAAAGCCTTCCAGACCGATCCGACCTCCGCCTTCGGCGGCATCATCGCCTTCAACTGTGAACTGGATGCACAAGCGGCAGAAGCCGTCGCCAAACAATTCGTGGAAGTGCTGATCGCGCCGTCCTTCACCGCTGATGCGAAAGCGATCTTCGCCGCGAAACAAAATGTGCGCCTGCTGGAAATCCCGCTGGGCAACGGTATCAACGCATATGACGTAAAACGTGTCGGCGGCGGCTTGTTGGTGCAGTCTTCCGATTCCAAAAACGTGATGCCGGAAGAACTGCGTGTCGTTTCCAACCTGCAGCCAACTCCGCAACAAATGGCGGACATGATGTTTGCATGGCGCGTCGCGAAATTCGTGAAATCGAATGCAATCGTGTTCTGCGGCAACGGTATGACATTGGGCGTCGGCGCAGGTCAGATGAGCCGTATTGACTCCGCACGCATCGCTTCGATCAAAGCACAGAATGCCGGCCTGACGCTGTCCGGCTCCGCTGTGGCATCCGACGCATTCTTCCCGTTCCGTGACGGTCTGGATGTGGTGGTGGATGCAGGCGCTACCTGCGTGATTCATCCTGGTGGTTCTATGCGCGATCAGGAAGTAATCGATGCCGCTAACGAACGCGGTGTGGTGATGGTGTTCACCGGCACACGTCATTTCCGTCACTAATCCGGGCACAGCGCAGCGCTGCTGACAGCGTTGCGCCGTCCTTATCAGGCCAGTATCTGCGTTGAATCGCTTATACTGGCCTTTTACTTTTCAGGATGTCTGCATGAGCACCATCAGGATACTGGGCATAGATCCCGGCCTGCGTACCACCGGTTTCGGCCTGATTGAAAAAACCGGCCACCATTTGCGCTATGTGGCATCGGGTACGATACAGACCAAAGAAGACAGCCTGCCGGAGCGCCTGAAAACCATTCTGCAAGGTGTCGGAGAAGTCATTCGCACGTATCAGCCGGATTGTGCCGCCATCGAAAAAGTATTCGTCAACGTCAATCCGCAATCCACATTGCTACTCGGTCAGGCACGCGGTGCGGCAATTTGCGCACTGGTGTCGGCTAATCTGAGCGTAGCTGAATATACCGCGCTGCAAGTCAAACAAGGCGTGGTCGGCAAAGGCCGTGCAGACAAAACACAGGTGCAGGACATGGTGCAGCGCCTGCTGAGTCTGAGCGGCAAACCCGGCAGCGATGCCGCTGACGCACTTGGCGTTGCGATCTGCCATGCACACAGCGGCGATACCTTAGCAACACTGAGCCAGATCGCACCGGAACTGGCGCGCAAAGGCTTGCGCGTTAAAGGTGGCCGCCTGATCGGCTGAGACATTTTGCCGGCCGGAATCTCTCGTCAAGCAGCGCGGAATCGTTTACTATCACTGTTCATTCATACAGTACAAGGCAGATCATGATAGGCCGCATTGCAGGAACACTCATCGAAAAAAATCCCCCACAATTACTGATCGATTGTCAGGGCGTGGGCTATGAAGTCGATGTTCCGATGTCGACCTTTTACCATCTGCCACCGAATGGCGAAAAAGTGGTGCTGCTGACGCATCTGGCGATCCGTGAAGATGCACATGTGTTGTTTGGCTTTGCCACCGCCGAAGAACGTGCCACTTTCCGCCAGCTGATCAAAATCAGCGGCGTTGGTGCGCGCACGGCACTGGCAATTTTGTCCGGCATGTCGGCGGCAGATCTGGCGCAGGCCGTCAGTCTGCAGGAAGCCGGTCGCCTGACCCGCGTTCCCGGTATCGGCAAAAAAACTGCCGAACGCTTATTACTGGAACTGAAAGGCAAACTGGGGGCAGATCTGTTCACGCCGGTCAGCGCAGCCGGTGGCAATGCGGCGCACGGCGATATTCTGCATGCACTGCTGGCGCTGGGTTATTCTGAGAAAGAAGCCAGCGCAGCACTCAAATCGGTGGCGGCGGATGTCGGTGTCTCTGAAGGCATCAAGCTGGCACTGAAAGCCTTGTCTAAATCCTGAACTCCCATTGCGCCATGAGCATCCAGACCGATAACCTGAGCATCGACTTTTCCGAACCGCGTCTGATCACGCCGCAGAATCTGCCCGGCGGCGAGGATGCGCTGGAACGCGCATTACGTCCCAAGCAGCTGGATGAATACGTCGGTCAGGAGAAAATCCGTGGTCAGCTGGAAATCTTTATTCAGGCCGCCCGACAACGCCGCGAAGCACTCGACCACACTTTGCTGTTCGGACCGCCGGGGCTGGGTAAAACCACGTTAGCCCACATCATCGCACGGGAAATGGGCGTCAATTTGCGCCAGACTTCCGGGCCGGTGCTGGAACGTGCCGGTGATCTTGCCGCGCTGCTGACCAATCTGGAAGCGCATGATGTCCTGTTCATCGATGAGATTCACCGCTTGTCACCGGTCGTCGAAGAAATTCTGTATCCGGCGATGGAAGATTATCAGATTGATATTATGATCGGTGAAGGTCCGGCGGCGCGCTCGGTTAAACTCGATCTGCAACCTTTCACGCTGGTAGGTGCCACTACCCGTGCTGGTATGCTGACTAACCCGTTGCGCGACCGTTTCGGCATTGTGGCCCGTCTGGAGTTTTATACCGCAGAAGAGCTGTGCCGCATCGTCAGCCGTTCCGCCACCCTGCTGAATGCACCGATTGATCCGGAAGGTGCAATGGAAATCGCTAAACGTTCACGCGGTACACCGCGTATCGCCAACCGCCTGCTGCGCCGTGTGCGTGATTATGCAGAAGTTAAAGGCAGTGGCACGATTACCAAAGCGATGGCGGATGCCGCGCTGAGCATGCTGGACGTCGATGGTGTCGGTTTTGATCTGATGGACAGAAAACTGCTGGAAGCAATTCTGTTTAAATTCGGCGGTGGGCCGGTCGGTCTGGATAACGTCGCGGCCGCCATCGGTGAAGAACGGGATACGATAGAAGACGTGCTGGAGCCTTATCTGATTCAGCAAGGCTATCTGCAACGCACGCCGCGCGGACGCATGGCAACAGCGATGGCGTATCAGCATTTCGGCGTTGCGATGCCTGATAATAGCCGCTGAACCCAGAGACACTGTCTTTCTGTGACTCAGGCCCGTTACGCCGACAAGCGTAACGGGCTTTTTTCATGTCCGGAATGCCTGAAAACAGCGCAAATGCGGTGTTCTGCATAGCGATCCGGCGGTCGTCGGCAGAAAGTCCGGGCCTCCGCAAAACGCAAATGACGATATTTGCACAGCAGGCTCGAAATACAGGCAAAGTAGCCCGCCACTGACATGCATCATCGCCGGAAAAACAAAAAGCACCCGAAGGTGCTTTTTGTGATCTGTGTTCTGAGAAACTCAGAATCAGAACATGTGGCGGATACCAACGTTGTACAGCAGCTCAGTCGCGCCGTTACCGGAAGCGATGCCACCTGCGTTCACGTTCTTGTCGTTTTTCAGACGGGAAGCGGAAGTGTACAGGTTAGTACGCTTGGACAGAGAGTGTGTGTAGCCGATACCGAAGTAACCGGAGTTGTTGTCTGTTTTAACAGCATCGTTTGTTACATAAGAGTAAGAAGCGATGATTGCACCAGCTGCGCTGACAGGAACTGTCGCGCCAACGCTCCACAGTTTGTACTGAGTTGCATTGTTGTCAGAACGTACTTTAGTGAAAGACAGTGCGCCTTTTGCTACGCCGAAGTCATAAGTACCGCCAACGAAAGCGTGTTTGATTGCGTTCACAACAGCTGCTGTGTCGTTGTCAGCCTGGTAAGCACCAGTCACGAACAGAGGACCTGCAGTGTAAGAAGCAGACAGACCCATACCACGGCCTTTACCTGCGTCACCAGCTTGCTCACCAGCACCGTACTGAACGGAAGCTTGGAAGCCGGACAGGTTGTTAGTAGAGTAGTTGATAGAGTTGTTGATACGTGGGTTGGTTGCGAAAACCAAGTTACCCAGACCAGTTGCAGAAGTGGAAGAACCTGCGTTACCACCGATGATACCGGTGCTGAACGGATCAACTGCATCAACTGCGTCGAAAATCGGTTTGTTCTGACGACCGATTTGTACGGAACCGAAGTCACCAGACAGACCTACCCATGCTGCGCGGCCGAATGCCAGACCACCCTGAGCGGATTTGCCTTCGTCAGCATTCACGCCCATTTCCAGTTTGAAGTTAGCTTTCAGACCGTTACCCAGGTCTTCAGAACCTTTGAAACCCAGACGGGAACCGGATTGAATACCGCTGTCTACTGCAAATTTGTTACCTGGGGCACCAGTACCGTTGTGTTCAGCATTGAATGCCATGTCCAGAACACCGTAGACGGTTACGGAAGATTGTGCTTGTGCAGAACCTGCAACAGCTGCCAGAACTGACAGAGCGATGAGGGATTTTTTCATTGTTTTCTCCAAAGGATGAAAGGGAGTGGATGATGCCGTTTTCGATGAAACCCAGTCAGAAAAAAGCATCCACTACTGATCACTACTGATTCGATTTTAAGTTATAGGCTATTTGACCAAAATTCATACTGCCTAGCCAAGCAAAATCGTCCCAGTTGCAGGAAATAAGCGGGATTATGTCGTTAATTCACAACCAAAATTTTCAAAAAAATAACAAAATAAGTATTAACCCTTAGCACTATGCAGAATTCATTTTTCCGGATGTTTTTCCGGACAATTTATCCGATTCTGCGCTGCAGAATTCGTCAGAAAACGTGCTGCATGCCACTCGCCACCCGCCACGCTGAACGGTAGCCGCTGCCGATCCCGATGATGCCCAGCGCCAGCATCGTATCCTGCGGTGCGGGAGAAGCTGCAACCGCCAGTGTCAGTGAGCCATACAGCACGGTTCGTCCGCTCAGACTGTATTTTGTAATCACCAGATACTGTGCTGCGCGCCCCGGCACATCACCACTGCGACGCGACTGGTATGCAGCGACAGTCGATACCAGTGCCGGAAAATGCTGATAATCCACACCGATACCACCAACCGTGATACGCCGGCCATTGGCATTTGCCTGCGGGTTTCCGGGCATGGGAATGGTGATGTCCCCGCGGACAACATCGCCCGCAAAACTTGCCCTGACCGTCCACTGCTCAGAGGGTCGCCATTTTACCCCGGCCGCCCACGCTTCAAGACTTGCCGCGCCGGTCTGGTCACGAAATACACCGTAAGCGGCGGCAACACCATCGCGTCCGTTGCTGTAATACGCCGACACACCCGCGTAAGAGGAGGAACGCACACTGGCCGCCTGCTCACCGGGTGCATACATCAGCGCAAAGCCACTGCCTTCAACGGCGGGCGAGAGATACTTCAGCGCATTATTCTGTCGTAACGCCGCGCCACCGCGGTTGCTGCCGAATCCGCCGTACAACGCCCCGGCATACATCCCGCTGAGCAAAACATTCGGATTAGTTGCCGCATGTGCCAGATCAGCAGGATCGGCACGACCGACAGACTCCACACCCAGAATGTTCTGACGCCCGGCGGTCAGCGTTCCGTAACGACCACTGACACCCAGCCATGCAGCACGGTCAAATAAGGACGTTGATGTACCATTCTGACTGAACTGATTCCCACCGAATCCGGCACCGGCGCTGCCGGTATCATGATTCAGCGTGGATTCCAGAGAAAAAAGTATGCGCATATCCGGATCAATTTGCTCGCTGCCACGCAAGCCCCAGCGCGACACCTGCAAAGCGCCGGACTCCACTGAAAAACGGCTGCCGTCACCGGCTGCCTGATGCGTGTTGTAAATCAGCCCTGCATCAATCACCCCATACAAAGTGAGCTGTGACTGTGCCGAGGCTGCTGCCGTTAGCAGCAACAGAATGCAAAAAATTCCCGCCCTGAGCATGATTCCCCCGAAATATGTTCAACGCCGATCATTACATTGTTAAAACACAATGTGCCGAAATACAAGGCGGAATCAGGCGCACCGCATCCGGCCCACAAAACTACTTCCCCTCTTGTTGCGCTGGCGTAAAGGCAGGAACCCGGTAAGCTGCTTTAAAATAGCGGTTTGTTATTTTCGCCGGATACCAACATGCAAAATTTGTCCGTAGACCGTCTGATCATCGGATTTGACCGTGCACTGCGCACGATTTCAGCCCAGCACCGCAGCTCTCGCCCTGATCCGGATGCAGGGATGTCCGAAGCCGCACTGAGCGATGAAGAAAAACGCCATGCTGCCGGACTGATGCGGGTAAATCATGTCGGCGAAATCTGCGCACAAGCGCTGTACGACGCACAGGGTGCGTTTTCGCAAACACCGGAAGTGGCAAGAGAACTGGCGCATTGCGGCGTGGAAGAAGAAGATCATCTTGCCTGGACTGCGCGCCGCCTGAAGGAATTGAATTCGCGCCCAAGCCTGCTGAATCCGCTCTGGTACGCCGGTGCTTATACCTGCGGAGTGATCGCAGCAAAATGCGGCGATGCAGCCAGCCTCGGGTTTGTGGTGGAAACCGAAAAACAGGTGGAAGCACATCTGGCCGGACATTTATCCAAATTGCCGGAACAGGATCTGAAGTCACGCGCCATCGTTGAACAAATGCGGGTTGATGAAATTTCGCACGGTGCCACTGCGCAATCGCTGGGCGCATCTGAAACACCGCTGCCGGTACGCATGCTGATGAAAGGCATGGCCAAAGTGATGACCACCACGGCATATCACATCTAGCAACACATCCCGCTCCTTCGCTGCAGACAACCACCTGCAGCGTCCGCGGCATCGACGCATCTCACGTCAGCATATTCCCTTCCCCGCACCGGCATAGCTTACGGCTATGCCCGCCCTTCACATTTGAATAATTCCTCGCAACAAAAAGTTGCCGTACAGCACTTTTCTCTTTACTTCTGTGTTTTAATGAGCGCCTTGAAAAATTCTGATCTTCACTCCCGCCTCAGTCTGATAGGCTGACCGTCAGGCACGGATACACAAACCGTCGCTCTTCTCTGTGTTGCGCAGAGGAAGACGAATGGCAGAACGTGTACTAAGCTGTGACTGAAGCAGCCAATATTGCGGGCAGTGACGCATTGACGCGGAGACACCTATGCGAATCAACACGCCAGTGACAGGCAAAGAAATTGTCATGGCGGATGGCCAGTCCATCGTATCCAAGACAGACCTCAAAGGTCGTATCACTTACTGCAACCCTTACTTCATCGAAATCAGCGGATTTACCGAAGAAGAACTGATCGGCAAGCCGCACAATCTGATTCGTCATCCCGATATGCCGCCTGCTGCATTCGGTGATTTGTGGGACACCATCAAAAACGGAATGCCCTGGACCGGTCTGGTCAAGAACCGTTGTAAAAACGGCGATCATTACTGGGTCAAAGCCAACGTGACACCACTCATCGAAGACGGACAAGTAACCGGCTATATGTCAGTACGTACCCGCCCTGCCCGCGCAGAAATTGATGCCGCAGAAAATCTGTACCGGCTGATGCGTGAAGGCAAACCGACCGGCCTGTTGCTGCGTAACGGACATTTACTGCCGGACACGCTGACAGCACGTCTGTGGCGCAAATTCAGTCTGGCAGCCAAGCCACGTCTGGCGCTGGGAATGAGTGTCAGTCTCGCTGGCCTGCTCGGCTTCGGCACTGCGTATATCGCGGAGGCCGGACTCACTGCAGCCAACGCTGCCGCACTGGCTTTCCTGAGTTTTGTACTGCTGTACCAGTGGTACGTCATCCATACCCGCTTGCTGAACCCGGTACAGTCTGCAGTGCGTGCAGCACGTGCGATTGCGGGCGGCGATCTGACCCATGAAATCCCGCCGGGTGATCAGACAGAAATGGGACAACTGCAACAGGCATTGCGTCAGATGCATATCAATCTGCATTCCATCGTGATTGATGTGTCGCGGAATGCGGGTGAAATTCGTATCGGTACAGAAGAAATTGCAGCTGCGAATATGGATTTATCAGGCCGTACCGAATCGCAGGCATCCAGTCTGGAAGAAACCGCGACCAGCATGGAACAGTTTGCCGACACCATACGCCAGAACTCTGAAAGCGCAGCCGAAGCCAGTCGCCTTGCCGATGCCACCACGGCAGTTGCCGCCAAAGGCGGAGAGATGGTCAGCAAAGTCGGTGAAACCATGCAGGAAATCAGTCAGTCTGCGCGTCAGATCGAAAGCATTATCAGTCTGATTGACGGCATCGCGTTTCAGACCAATATCCTCGCACTGAATGCGGCCGTTGAAGCAGCGCGTGCCGGTGAGCAAGGGCGCGGCTTTGCCGTCGTTGCGAATGAAGTACGGAGTCTGGCGCAACGCTCTGCCGGTGCGGCCAAAGATATCAAAACGCTCATTGATACTTCCGTCAGCAAGGTCAACAGCGGCAACAAGATTGTGGAAGAAGCCGTCACCACGATGCAGCAACTGGTCAACTCCGTAAAACAAGTGAATGCGGTTCTGCATGAAATTTCTGTCGCCAGTCTGGAACAGCGCGAAAGTGTGGATCAGATGAACAGTGCGATGGGACTGATGGATGAAGTCACGCAGCAAAATGCCGCGATGGTGGAACAGGCTGCCAATGCTGCCGCTAATCTCGCGACACAAACCGTGCAACTGGAACAGGCCATCAGTGTTTTCAAACTGGAACGGCACGGTACTGCACCTGCCGGCATACGTGCAGCACGTCCGGCCAGCGCATTGCCGGGAGCACCGGCGGCACGCCATCCGCGCTTACGCTGAAACCGTCGTGATTTACAAACAAAAAGCGCTGCTGATGGTTTCCCATAGCAGCGCTTTTTGTTTTGCGGCAGAAAATCTGACTCAGAACATCAGAAAGAAAAATGCGGCAACCGCAGTCGGCAGCAGCGCCGATAACAACAGCCACAATGGACTGACAGCCTGATCTTCAAATTCGGATTTCAGAATCGCATAGCCCGCCGGATTCGGCGCATTCGCCACCACAGTTAAACCACCGCCGGTCACTGCACCGGCAACCAGCGCATATTGTGCGCTGGCAGGCAAACCTTCCACCAGCGATCCCAGATAGGTCAGCGCCGCATTGTCGGTCAGTGCAGTCAGCGATACTGCACCGGCAAATAACACTTTGTCGCTCATTCCTGCCAGCAAAGGCTGCAGCCACCATTGCTGCAAGCCACCCAGTACCACCAGCCCGGCAAGGAAGAATGCCACCAGCAAACCCTCGCGCAGCATCAGTCTGTCCTGATATCGCTGATAAGCTTCGGTAAAGCCGAGGAAAAACAGAAACAAACCAATGAACACGACCGGATAATGCGCAAACACGACGGTTGCCGCCATAAAAGCCAGATGCATGAAGACCACTGAAAGCGGAATGCTTTCCTGATTTTCTTCCGGCTTATCTGCCTGCAGCGACAACAATTCTTTTTTAAAGAAAACAGTTAACAATAAACCATTAATAAAAACTGCGCAGGCTGCTTTCCAGCCGAATACCGTTGCCATAAACGGCGTGCTCCAGCCCCACTTTTCGGCCACCATCAGCACCGGTGGTGCGGCAAATGAAGTCAGCACACCGCCGATAGAGATATTCACAAACAGCGTGGCCAGCGTCAGATACTTCATACGCTGACTGACATTCTGTTTAAAGATACGGTCGCGCAGCATCAGTGCTGCCAGCGTCATGGCTGCCGGTTCGGTAATCAGCGAACCCAGCAAAGGTACAAAGGTCAGGCATAACAAATATGCAGACAAAGCGCGGTGAAACGGCAGCACAGTGCTGATCCGGTTAACCATGCTTTCCACCGTCCACAAAATCGGGCGCGTGCCGGCAATCACCAGAATCGCAAATACAAAAAGTGGTTCGGTGAAATTCTGCGCTTCCAGATAATGCACCGCGTCAGCCGGTGTTTGCAGCAATGCCATGCTGCCGACCAGAATAAAGGCCCAGAAGCCGAATACGACTTCCACTTCCCCGAGCAAATGGAATAAACCCGCATGGTGCCGGCTTTTATGCGCCAGTTCCAGAAAGTACTTAGTCGAGAAGGTATGCATCAGTGCGAGGCCGAAAATGGCCGCCGCCGTATATTGCATGACAGGGGTAAAACTCATCACAAGGCTCCTTTCCTGTACGGCGCTGCGCCGCAAGGCGGCAGGCCGTGAAGACAGACACGGCCTGCTTCAGCCGTGCTGTCAGATTTTTTCGAGTTTGGCGATGCTGAGATCCAGCAGCTTCATCCCGAATTTTCCAAAATTGATATGGGCGCGTGCCTGACTGCCGCTGCCTTCCAGCTGCACGATCACACCTTCACCAAACTTAGGATGTGATACGTTTTGCCCCGGACGCCAGCCATTGTCCTGCCCGCCCTGCTTGCGCATCTGGCTGGCAATCTGATTCGCGCCGCTGGACGGATTATCATCCCATGCGGCTTTACGCGGTGGCGAGAACCAGCCCGGTTTTGTCTGCGGCGACAACCATTTCAGCGATTCTTCCGGTAATTCATCGAGGAAGCGTGAACGCAGGTTGTAGCGGGTCTGACCATGCAGCATACGGGTTTGCGAAAAGCTCAGATACAAACGGCGGCGTGCGCGCGTAATTGCGACATACATCAGGCGGCGCTCTTCTTCCAGTCCGGCTTCTTCCTGCGCACTGTTTTCATGCGGGAACAAACCTTCTTCCAGACCGGTGATGAACACATTATTGAACTCCAGACCTTTGGCAGAGTGCACCGTCATCAGTTGCAGCGCATCCTGACCCGCCTGCGCCTGATTATCACCGGCTTCCAGCGAAGCATGCGACAGGAAAGCGGCCAGTGGCGACATCACCGCCGGTAACGCGGCTTCCGCATCAACGATCTGCACATCGCCGCTGCTGATGACGGTGATGTTTTCAGCGCGCGGTCCGGCAAATGCCGGCGCATCTTTACCGAAGCCTTCTTCAGACACAAACAGTACCGCCGCATTGACCAGCTGCTCTAAGTTTTCTACGCGGTCAGCGCCTTCTTTTTCGGTCAGATAATGCTGCTTCAACTGACTGCGTTCCAGCACCATGTCCACCATTTCCGGCAGCGGCATGCTTTGTGTTTCAAAGCGCGTGCTTTCGATCAGACGCACGAACTGGCCCATGGTTGCACCGGCTTTACCGGCCACATACGGCACAGCCGCATACAGCGATAACTGATGCTGACGCGCTGCATCCTGCAATTGCTCCAGCGAACGCGCACCGATACCGCGTGCCGGGAAATTCACCACCCGCAGGAAGGCTGCATCATTGTGCGGGTTATCCATCAGTTGCAGATACGCAATGGCATGCTTGATCTCTGCACGCTCGAAGAAGCGCAAACCGCCATACACGCGGTAAGGCATATTCGCGCTGAACAAGGCATGTTCGATCACACGAGACTGCGCATTGGAACGGTACAGCACCGCGATTTCATTGTACGGCGAGCCTTCGCGTACCAGACTGCGCACCTCATCCAGAATCCAGTTCGCTTCCTGAATATCGCTGCTGGCTTCCATCACGCGCACCTGTTCGCCTTGTCCGGCATCGGTGCGCAGATTTTTACCCAGACGCTTGCTGTTATTCGCAATCAGGATATTCGCGCTATCCAGAATATGACCATGCGAACGGTAGTTTTGTTCCAGCTTGATCAGGTTTTCGACCGCAAATTCCTGCTCAAACGCCGTCATATTGCCGACGTTTGCGCCACGGAAAGCGTAAATACTCTGATCATCATCACCGACCGCAAACACCGCTGCCGGTGCGCGTGTGCCGACACCGGCCAGCAGCTTCAGCCAGCGGTATTGCAGGTCATTGGTATCCTGAAACTCATCGACCAGAATATGGCGGAAACGCGCCTGATAATGCTCGCGCAGCGGCTGATTGTGCACCAGCATTTCGTAGGTGCGCAGCAGCAACTCTGCAAAATCCACCACGCCTTCACGCTGGCATTGCTGTTCATACATTTCGTAGATCTGCACCAGCTTGCGGTTGAATTCATCATAGGCATCCACTTCACGCGGACGCAGGCCCTGCTCTTTGGCGCTGTTGATGAAATACATCAGCGTTTTCGGCGGAAACTTTTCATCATCAATCTGATTCGCTTTCAGCAGACGTTTAATGAACGCCATCTGATCAGCAGAATCCATGATCTGGAAGGTTTGCGGCAAACCGGCATCGCGGTGATGGGCGCGCAGCAGGCGGTTACACAGGCCGTGGAAAGTGCCTATCCACATGCCACGGGTATTCACCGGCAGCATCGCCGATAAACGCACCAGCATTTCCTTGGCGGCTTTATTGGTAAAAGTCACCGCCAGCACACCGCCGGAAGAAATTTGTCCGGTCTGGATCAGCCAGGCAATGCGCGTGGTCAGCACCCGGGTTTTGCCGGAGCCGGCACCCGCCAGAATGAGCGCAGACTGGGCCGGTAGCGTCACGGCCTGCAGCTGCTCCTGATTGAGATTGTGAAGTAAATTTTGCATAAACCCGATTATACGTTCAGACGAGGACTACTGGACATTTACACAGGTGAAATGCGGATTTTTGCCGCATGATTTCGCGCTCGCCGGCAGGAACTCCGGGCTTTCATTGGCGTCAGATGCAGAAAGCAGCATAATACCCGTTCAATCTTTTCACCCGGAACTTCCATGCGTCAGATTCTTTCCCTCGTGGCTGCCAGCCTGATTTCCCTGATTCCCGCCACCGGCCATGCCATGACGATACTGCGTCTGGATACCAACCTGATTCTGTACGGCCCGGTCGTGCGTGAAGATCTGGCACCGTTCCGTCAGGAATTGTCGCGCGCGCCGGTCAAACACGTGGTGCTGGCGGAAAGCCGTGGCGGCGATTTAACGGCGGCTTACGGCATTGCTGATCTGATCCGCAAAAACAATATCAATACGTCGGTCAAAGGCTATTGCGTTTCGTCGTGTGCTGTGATGTTCATGGCCGGTACTGAACGTCAGATCATCGAAGAAAAGAATTACAAAAAAACCATTCTCGGTTTCCATGCGCCGCATAACAAAGAAACCAAAGAGATCAGCGTCAACGGCGTACCGAAGCTGCGCGATTACATCCTGAAAACCAGCGGCGGCAAATTCCCGCCGGAATTGCTGGATAAGGCGATGAATATCCGCGATGCATCCGACATGCTGATTTTCTATTATCCGGAAGAAGGCAAACAAAGCGTCTGGTTCTGCCCTGCCGGCGCGAAGCCGCGCCCGAAAGGATGTGAAAAACTGGAAGGCGATGCGCTGAGCGCCGGTGTACTGACCACGCTGGATCGTCTGAACGTGGCAACGCTGGACCCGAAACCATCGAAAACCGAAGAAGGTAAGGAACCGGAAGATCCGGTCAACAGCGCCAGCGAAAAGTAATCAGCGCGTCTTCAGCGCTTAGGATTGTGCAAATATCGTCATCTGCACTTTTCTGAGACCCGGACTTTCTGCCGACGACCGCCGGATCGCTGTGCTGAAAGCCGCATTTCAGGCATTTTCAGCCCTCGCAGCGCGCCACAGGGTCGCTAGAACTCATTTCATCAATACCCGCGAGATGCGTTTGTCTCATAGCGCGGGCTGGCAAGGCGGACAAGGCAGTGAATAGCGGTGCTATTCACAACGCGTCCAACGCTGTCCAGCGTGCGCTATGAGGCAAACCCTCCGGGAACGGAGGTGCCGGGCGCATTGCTTTGTTGCGTCGCTTGCACAGGCACCAGCCTGTGCTGCGCAACGACGCCGCGCACTGCATCCCGGCATCTCGCGTTCGCACTCGTGGCTATTTATGAAATGAGTTCTAGTAAGCTGCGCTGCCAAAGCAGGCGTCAGCGAACGCAGCTGATCAGAATAAAAAAGCACGGAACACCGCGCGGTGAACCGTGCTTTTTGCTGGCAGAAATAAGGCCGTCAGCGCAAGTCTGAAATCGTCAGAACAATGCCGCAAATGCGCGTGCTGCCGCTTGCGGATCTTCCTCAAAATACACACTGCTGATCACTGCCACCATTTCACTGCCGCGCTGTACCAGCGGCTTGCAATTTTCCAGCGTCATCCCGCCAATCACCACGCGCGGCAAACCGATGCCGGCTGCCTCGCTGACGATATCGTACTCCGTGCGGAAATCGTATTTTTTGATACGCGACGGATAAAAACCACCGAAGGCAATGTAACTGGCACCGGCAGCAGCGGCATCTTTTGCGCGCTGCACATCACCGTAGCAGGATGCGCCGACAATTTTGTGCTCACCAAGCGCAGCCCGCGCCGCAGCGACATCAATATCCGTACCGCCGACATGCAAACCGTCGGCATCCAGCGCCTGACACAAATCCAGATGATCATTGATGATCAGCGGTTTCTGATACTGACGGCACAGGCTAAGCAATGCCGCTGCCTGCTCCATACGCTGCACCGGTTGCGCAGTTTTATGCCGGTACTGCACGATCGCTGCGCCGCCAAGCAGTGCTTGTTCAGTCACTGCCAGCAAGCGGGCGGTATCGTCCCAGTCCGGTGTCACGATATACAAACCACGCAGGGTTTGATGTTGTTGTTCCATAATTCAATTATCCACTTAAGATCTGGCCGGAATTTTCTGTCCGGCACCGACGGCAAATGCCCGTTCCAGTGTGCGCTGCGTGTAGGCTTGCGCACGGGCCAGCGCTTCCGACATGGCTGCGCCGCCTGCCAGCTGTCCGGCAATCGCCGCCGCCAGCGTACAGCCACTGCCATGAAATTCACCGGACAAACGCGGCCACTGCCATTCCTGCTGCGCATGACAATCCGGCTGACGGAACCAGACATTGCGTACAGCTTGCTCATCGCTGTGTCCGCCTTTCACCAGCACGTCCGCAGACTGCGATGGCATCCACGCCGCCAGCTGCGTACGCCAGTCTGCCTGCGGCATCGCACTCAGTCTTGCAAGCTCCGGCAGATTCGGTGTCAGCAGCGTTGCCTGTTGCAGCAAAGGCTGCAGCGATTGCACCGCATCATCCACACCCAGTCTGTCGCCGTGCCCGCTGCCGAGCACGGTATCCAGCACCACCGGCAAATCCGGTTGCTGTGTGCGTAACTGGGCAATCCGCTGCGCCAGCAGCGTCGCCATCGCTGCACTGCCGACAATCCCGATTTTGATCGCCGCAAAACGATAGCAGCGGCTGAACACATCCAGCTGATGCACAACGATCTCCGGCGACACCGGATGCACCGCATACACACGGTTATGATCCTGCACGGTCAGTGCCGTAATCACAGTCAGTGCATGTGCGCCCTGCGCCGCAATCGCTTCCGCATCCGCCATGATGCCGGCACCGCCGCCGGGATCATGCCCGGCCAGCACCAGCACCAGCGGCTTATCGCTGCCGTGCATCAGACCACGCGGCCTGCCATCGGTGACGATGGCGATGCAGCGAATTTACGCGGCATACGACCGGCGAGGAAAGCTTCGCGGCCACTTTCCACCGCCAGCTTCATCGCACGCGCCATGCGCACCGGATCTTTGGCGCCGGCAATCGCGGTATTCATCAGCACGCCGTCGCAACCCAGTTCCATCGCAATCGCAGCATCCGATGCAGTACCGACACCGGCATCCACCAGCACCGGTACTTTGGACTGCTCGATAATCAGCGACAGATTCCACGGATTTAAAATACCCATGCCGGAACCGATCAGCGATGCCAGTGGCATGACCGCCACGCAACCGATGTCTTCCAGCATACGTGCCTGAATCGGATCATCGCTGCAATACACCATCACATCGAAACCGTCTTTCACCAGTACTTCAGCTGCTTTCAGGGTTTCCGGCATATTCGGAAACAGGGTTTTCTCATCTCCCAGCACTTCCAGTTTGCATAGCTTGTGACCACCGAGTAATTCACGTCCGAGCTGCAGCGTGTAAATCGCGTCTTTTGCGTTATAGCAACCGGCAGAATTCGGCAGGATGGTGTAACGGCTTGGCGGCACCACATCCAGCAGGCTCGGTGCATTCGGGTCCTGACCGATATTCACACGGCGGATCGCTACTGTGATGATGTCTGCACCGCTGGCTTCGGTTGCTTCGCGGGTTTGCTCCAGATCTTTATATTTACCACTGCCCACCAGCAGGCGGGACTGATAGGTTTTGCCGGCAATCGTTAAGCCGGTGTCTGCCTGAGTATTCATTCATCTGTTCCTTATCATTGGTCTGCATACTGCGGGCAGGCAAATACCCGCCCGCAGTGTCAGTGATTAACCACCACCGATGGCACGCACGATATCGACCTGATCACCGGCCTGCAGCTGATGCTGCTGCCAGCGGGCACGGGTGACGATTTCGCGGTTCACCGCCACCGCCACCGCTTTATTTGTCAGTTGCAGCTCGTCAATCAGCGCTGCTACCGGCGCAGTCGCATCCCAGCTGCGCGCTTCGCCATTCAGTTGTATCGTGATCGTACTCATTGCTTTTTGTAGATTTCAGCGCCGTTTTTCACAAACTCCACCGCTTTCACTTCCATGCCTTTTTTCAGCGCATCGGTTTCGCTGACACCGTTGGCGGCAGCGAATTCACGCACTTCCTGCGTGATTTTCATGGAGCAGAAATGCGGGCCGCACATCGAACAGAAATGCGCGACTTTGGCGGAATCTTTTGGCAGGGTTTCGTCATGGAATTCACGCGCTTTATCCGGATCCAGTCCCAGATTGAACTGATCTTCCCAGCGGAATTCAAAACGTGCTTTGGACAAGGCGTTATCACGGATTTGCGCACCCGGATGACCTTTCGCCAGATCAGCTGCATGCGCGGCAATTTTGTAAGTGATGATGCCGTCTTTGACGTCAGCTTTATTCGGCAGACCCAGATGTTCTTTCGGTGTCACGTAGCACAGCATCGCGGTACCGTACCAGCCAATCTGCGCCGCGCCGATGCCGGACGTAATGTGGTCGTAACCCGGTGCGATATCGGTAGTCAGCGGGCCCAGTGTGTAGAACGGCGCTTCGTGGCAGTGTTCCAGTTGCAGATCCATGTTTTCTTTGATCATCTGCATAGGAACATGCCCCGGCCCTTCAATCATGACCTGCACATCGTGTTTCCATGCGATCTGGGTCAGTTCACCCAGCGTACGCAATTCACCCAGCTGTGCTTCATCATTCGCATCGTACACAGAACCCGGACGCAAGCCGTCGCCCAGACTGAAAGACACGTCATAGGCTTTCATGATTTCGCAGATCTCTTCGAAATGGGTGTACAGGAAATTTTCCTTGTGATGCGCCAGACACCATTTCGCCATAATCGAACCACCGCGGGACACGATACCGGTCAGACGTTTGGCAGTCAGCGGCACGTATTGCAGACGCACACCGGCGTGGATGGTGAAGTAATCCACGCCCTGCTCTGCCTGTTCGATCAGCGTATCGCGGAAAATTTCCCAGGTCAGGTCTTCCGCTTTGCCATTCACTTTTTCCAGTGCCTGATAAATCGGAACAGTACCGATCGGCACTGGTGAATTGCGGATAATCCATTCACGGGTTTCGTGGATATGTTTACCGGTGGACAAATCCATCACGGTATCGCCACCCCAGCGGATCGCCCAGGTCATTTTCTCAACTTCTTCACCGATCGACGATGTCACTGCCGAATTACCGATGTTTGCATTGATTTTGACCAGGAAATTACGACCGATAATCATCGGTTCGATTTCCGGATGGTTGATGTTCATCGGGATAATCGCACGGCCGCGTGCAATTTCATCACGCACAAATTCCGGTGTGATTTCTGCCGGAATCGCAGCGCCGAAAGACTGGCCCGGATGCTGACGTCCCATCAGATCCGCAGTACGCTCGCCCATAGGACCGGAAGCGCGCAGATTTTCTAAATATTCACGACGACGCAGATTTTCGCGGATCGCGACATATTCCATTTCCGGTGTGATGATGCCCTGACGTGCGTAATGCATCTGAGTCACGTTTTTACCGGCCAGTGCACGGCGCGGTTTGCGGCTCAGGTTAAAGCGCAGTTCTGCCAGTTTCGGATCTTGCAGACGTTCAATACCGTAAGCAGACGTTGGTCCGTCGAGTTCTTCAGTGTCCGCACGCTCAGCAATCCACGCAGCGCGCAGCGCAGGCAGACCGGAACGGATATCAATGCTGGCATCCGGATCGGTGTAAATACCAGAAGTGTCATACACATACACCGGCGGATTTTTTTCTGCGCCGAAACTGACCGGCGTATCTGCCTGAGAAATCTCGCGCATAGGAACGCGGATATCCGGACGGCTGCCGGTGACATAGACTTTACGGGAATTCGGCAGTGGCTTGACTGCAGCTTCATCCACCTTTGCGGTAGACGATAAAAATTGCGGGTTGGCGTTCAATTTGGCTCCTTTGCGTTTGGCATGGAGCCAGCAAAGGAATTCCGGAGATGGCCTGAGAACAGGACTAAAACGGTGCTTCCCTTCGCTGGCATTATCCAGATCAGGTTCGAGGGTATTTCTCACCCGCCGCAATGCGGCAGGACCCCTAGCAATCACGCATTGCGAGTAGCAATGCGCGCCGAATTATAACGGGAATTTTCAGAACAGAGTCAGACTTATGCACAATTCATGTGCAATTCATGCGTGATTAGCCGGAATAAACGATGCTGCCATGCAGCATCAGTGTGGTTCAAACTGGGCGAAGCCGGTTGCTTCAAAACGGGCTGGTCCGTGTACCTCCGCCATATCCACCATACCGGTTTTTATCGCCGCAGCCAGATCCTGCTCCAGCACTTGTATCATGGCTTCCGAGCGGGTTTTCAGACCGGCGATACCATAGGCGCGGTTACGACCGTTTGCTTTCCCAAGATAGAGTGCCATATCAGCAATCTGCAAAGCTTTTTCCCAACCGCATACCGATTCATCCAGACCGGCAAACGGCAAGGAGATAAAGCCTGCCGTCACCGTGACCTGAATTTTTCGGTCACCCGCCTGTATCTGGGTTTCGCCAATCGCATTCAGCACACGCTCGACCAGAACGGCAATCTGATCCGGTGCCGCATGCGGTGTGAAAATCAGGAACTCTTCACCACCCCAGCGCAATACCATATCGGATTCACGCACGGTTTCGCGCAAGCGGCGTGCCACTTCGATCAGTACCGCGTCACCGGCGGCATGGCCGAGAATATCGTTGATTTGCTTGAAGTGATCGATATCCATCAGAATCAGGCCGTCCGGATATTCAATTCGCGCTTCGCGTCGTTCAGTTTCAGTCTGCTGAGTACGCTTCTTCATCAGATCCACGAAGGAGCGACGGTTAAACAAGCCGGTCAGCGGATCCCGCACCGCATGGAACTCAAGCTGGCTGTTCACTTCCACCAATTTCTGGTTCACACGCTGCACCCTGCGATACAGCAGATACACAAAAAAACCGGCCATGACCGCAATCACCCCGCCCAGTGCCATCACAATTTGCTGTAACCGACGATTATTCAGCTCGGCATCTTTCAGATCATTTTCGCGCGCCAGTAATTCGATTTTTTTCTGACGCTGTTCCGCCTGAAACTGTTCCTGCATTGCTGCTACGGCTTTGGCACGATCAGAGCGAAACAGTTGCTCGCTTAATTTTTGCTGCTGACGCACGGTAATCAGCGCTTCCTTAAACCAGCCATTACGCTCATACATGCCGGCCAGTTCACCGAGTATGGCTTCAGCATCGACAATTTGCTCAGCCTCTATCATCGGTTTCAGCACGGTTTCTATCATTTCACCACCTTGCTGCACCTTGCCCTGTCCACCCAGTGCCAGACCGATATTCACCCTGGCCACTGCGGCGGAAGCCTTGTCCCCCAGTGATTCTGCCATTTGCAATGCATCTCTGGAATAACGCTCCGCCAGCTTATAGTCCTGTTTGGTCAGATAATAATCACCAATATTCGCCAGACACAGCAATTCGACCAACGGCATGGCGTATTCACGCGCCATTTTCAGGGTACGCTGATACGCCTGCATGGCTTCATCATGTCGTCCCAGTTGCGACAAAGCGAAACCTTCACTCATAGATAATGAGGAATAGATTTTCGGCGCACGGGCCAGCGGTGACAATTCCAGGGCTTCGCGTATGGTTGTCAGCGCCTTCTCCGGGTCACGCATATTCGCATACAACTTGGCCAGTGCATCCAGCGCATAAATTCGGCGCTGAATTCTGCGGAAAACCAGATCATCCGTTTTCTTCAGTGCATCGAGGTAATAGCGTTGTGCTGCCTCAAAATTACCTGTCTGATAATAGGCAAAACCCAACGCGCTGCTCAGCCTGAACCGTACATCCGGTTCAGCGCGGGCAGACAATTTACCTTCCAGATTCTTCAGTAATTGCAAAGCCTGTGCATTTTGCCCGGCTTCCATCATCTGGCCGGAGCGCATAATGTCCGCAATCATCAGCGCATTCTCATCGCCTATTTCTGCGGCCAGCTGCTGCAATTCGCGCAACATATCATCCGAGACCTGTACTTTACCGGCATCGTAATACAGGCCACTCAGTGCTCTGATCGTTTCAAGTTTAACGCGCTTGCTGGTCTTATCATTCTGTGCAGAACGCAAGGCCTCCAGTTGCTGGATAGCCGTCTGATTATCCGTATCAGCCAGTGTCACGATCTCGATGATGCGTGTCAGTTCTCTGGTGTCGTCCGCATGTGCTGTTACCGGCCAGTGCACAGCGACAGCCAGCATGCAAATGGAAACGGTACGGACAAAAGCAGAGTGAACAGACATAAGAGATCTTTGAATTTATGCAATATCGCCGGCGATGCGATATGAATATGCTGCCACTGTAATCGTAAAAACCATTTTTTGTTGAAAAAACTGAAGATTCAATACGTTAATTTCTGCAAACCAGCGTAAAACAGTTGTTAAGAATCAACAGGCATAAAGATATTTTATTTGCAATATTCTGCAAAATTTCAGATCCCGCACAGATTTCTCAGTTGTCGGCATGCCAACAGCAGCGGGGACACGAAAAATAGCAGAATTTTCTGCAGCGATCCCAGGAATTTGCACTGAGGCGACGATGCTCTCATTTATAATCAACGGTTTAGCATACAACAACAGATCATCATGGAATTAGCGAAATCTTTTGAACCTGCCGATATCGAAAAGCACTGGCGTGCCGAATGGGAAAGCCGCGGCTACTTTGCCGCAACCATGGATGATGCGAAGCCTTCATTTGCAATTCAGCTGCCACCACCGAATGTGACCGGTACGCTGCACATGGGTCACGCATTCAATCAGACCATCATGGATGGCCTGACCCGCTACTACCGTATGCGCGGCCATAACACCGCGTGGATTCCGGGCACTGACCATGCCGGTATCGCAACCCAAATCGTGGTAGAGCGTCAGCTGGATGCACAAAAGATTTCACGTCACGATCTGGGCCGTGAAAAATTCCTGGAAAAAGTCTGGGAATGGAAAGAAAAATCCGGCTCCACCATTACCGGCCAGATGCGCCGTATTGGTGCTTCTGCAGATTGGGACCGTGAATACTTCACCATGGATGCAGAGCGCTCCAAATCCGTTACCGAAGTATTCGTCCGTCTGGTGGAACAAGGTCTGATTTACCGCGGCAAACGTCTGGTTAACTGGGACCCGGTACTGGGCACAGCCGTATCCGATCTGGAAGTAGTGTCGGAAGAAGAAGATGGTTCCATGTGGCATATCCGCTATCCGTTTGCGGATGGCAGCAGCTACCAGTTCCCGGTCGCATTTGATGAAGCCGGTAACGCGACCGAATGGGAAGATCGCAATTACATCGTAGTCGCAACCACCCGTCCGGAAACGCTGCTGGGTGACGTTGCTGTCGCAGTCGATCCTACCGATACCCGTTACAGCGCACTGGTCGGCAAACTGCTGAAACTGCCGCTGACCGGCCGCGAAATCCCTGTCATTGCTGACACCTATGTGGATAAAGCCTTCGGTACCGGCTGCGTGAAAATCACACCGGCACATGATTTCAATGATTACGCTGTGGGTCAGCGTCATCAGCTGGAAATGATTTCCATCCTGACGCTGGACGCGAAAATCAGTGACAACGCGCCGGAAACTTATCGCGGTATGAATCGCTTCGAAGCCCGTAAGCGCATGATTGCTGATCTGGATGCACAAGGCTTGCTGGCAGAAGTCAAACCACACAAACTGATGGTGCCGCGCGGCGACCGTACCGGTGTTGTGATTGAACCGATGCTGACCGACCAGTGGTTTATGGCAATGAGCAAACCGGCACCGGAAGGCACATTCTTCCCGGGTAAATCCATTGCCGAAGTCGCACTCGAAAAAGTGAATAACGGCGAGATCAAATTCGTACCGGAAAACTGGACCAATACTTATAACCAGTGGCTGAACAATATTCAGGACTGGTGTATTTCCCGTCAGCTGTGGTGGGGACATCAGATTCCGGCATGGTACGGTGATAACGGCGAAGTCTTCGTTGCGCGCAATGAAGGCGAAGCACGCGCTAAAGCCGATGCAGCCGGTTACCAGGGCAATCTGAAGCGTGACGACGACGTACTGGATACCTGGTTTTCGTCCGCACTGGTTCCTTTCTCCACACTGGGCTGGCCGGAACAGACACCGGACATGCGTCACTTCCTGCCATCATCGGTACTGGTGACCGGCTTTGACATCATTTTCTTCTGGGTGGCACGTATGGTCATGATGACCCTGCATTTCACCGGTCAGGTACCGTTCAAAACCGTGTATGTACACGGACTGGTGCGTGATTCGCAGGGTCAGAAAATGTCTAAATCTAAAGGTAATACTTTAGATCCGATTGATCTGATCGACGGCATTCAGCTGGAAGATCTGGTGGGCAAACGTACCGTTGGCCTGATGAATCCGAAACAGGCTGCCAGCATCGACAAAGCCACCCGCAAAGAATTCCCGGACGGCATTCCGGCCTATGGTACCGATGCGCTGCGCTTCACCATGGCCAGCTACGCGTCGCTGGGCCGCAATATCAACTTCGATCTGGGTCGCTGCGAAGGCTATCGCAACTTCTGCAATAAGCTGTGGAACGCCACCCGTTTCGTGCTGATGAATACTGAAGGCAAAGACTGCGGTTTCGGTGCAGACGTCACCGATGCTGACCTGTCTTATTCCGATGCTGACCGCTGGATCATTTCCACGCTGCAACGCGCCGAAATGGAAGTGGAAAAAGGTTTCGCCGACTACCGTTTCGACAATATCGCTTCAGCGATCTACAAATTTGTCTGGGATGAATACTGTGACTGGTATCTGGAAGTCGCCAAAGTGCAGATTCAGACCGGCAGCGAAACACAGCAACGTGCTACCCGCCGCACCCTGTTGCGCGTACTGGAAGTCGTGCTGCGTCTGGCGCATCCGGTGATTCCTTTCATCACGGAACAACTGTGGCAAACCGTAGCACCGCTGGCAGGCAAAACTCTGAAAGCGGATGGCGACACCATCATGCTGCAGCCATTCCCGCTGCCAGTCGCTGAAAACATCAGTGAAGAAGCCGAAAGCTGGATGGCAGCACTGAAAGCGATGACCGATGCCTGCCGTAACCTGCGTGGTGAAATGCAGATTTCTCCTGCTCAGCGCGTACCGCTGCTGCTGGAAGCGGCGAATGCAGAAGATAAAGCCCGTCTGCTGTCATTTGCACCGTATCTGCAGGCACTGGCAAAACTGTCTGAAGTACAGGTCGTCGATGCGCTGCCGGAGTCACCGGCACCGGTATCCGTGGTCGGTACTTCGCGTCTGATGCTGAAAGTGGAAATCGATGTTGCTGCAGAACGTGAACGTCTGAGCAAAGAGATTGCCCGTCTGGAAGGCGAAATCGGTAAAGCACAGGCCAAACTGGGCAATGAAAGTTTTGTAGCCCGTGCACCGGCGGCTGTGGTGGAGCAGGAAAAAGCGCGTCTGAGCGCATTCTCCGCGACGCTGGATAAACTGCGTGAGCAGTTCTCCCGCCTGCCTGCAGCATGAACCGCACAGTTAAAGCCTGAGCTCTAAAAAATTGTACGTGGTGAGCAAATTCACCACGTACAATCCTGTCAAATAAAGCTGCTTTTTTGACAGGAGACAACAATGAAACGCTTTACCCTGCTCGCCATCCTGAGCACTGTTCTGATCGCTCCCTTCGCTCATGCAGACGATACGCCGGTAGGTCTGTGGAAAAACATTGACGACAAAACCGGTAAGCCAAAAGCCCTGATCCGCATCACCGAAACCGGTGGCGAATACAAAGGCAAAATCGAAAAACTCTTCCTTGAACCCGGCGCGGACCAGAATCCGAAATGCACCGAATGTGACGGTGCGAACAAAGACCAGCCTATCATCGGCATGACCATTCTGTTTGGTCTGAAAAAAGACGGTGAT
Source organism: Cognatundibacterium squillarum (assembly GCF_014652435.1). Lineage (GTDB taxonomy): Bacteria > Pseudomonadota > Gammaproteobacteria > Burkholderiales > Burkholderiaceae_D > Undibacterium > Undibacterium squillarum. The sequence goes on along the minus strand of NZ_BMYU01000006.1, from coordinate 20,217 downwards.
GAATACAATGGCGGCAAAATTATTGACCCTGCCAATGGCAAAACATACAGCAGCAAACTGACCGTGGTGGATAACAATAAAAAACTGAATGTACGCGGCTACATCGGCACGCCTTTCCTCGGTCGTTCACAGACCTGGGTACGTGAGCAGTAATCTGGCTGCACCGGATCATTAGCACCGGATCGCCATCAGCGATGAAAACAAAGGGAGCAAATGCTCCCTTTTTTATTTGCTTTGCAAGCACAGGCCATAAGCCGGAGCAAGCATACCAGTTGCAGCCATCACCACGTCGGAAGCAGCGGATTGTCAGACAAAATCAGCACCCCGAATTCATCTGACTTGATATACATCATTATGAATTACGCCTATAGGAATACGATGAATGTAACAAAGTTTTCTTAACTGAAAAAAATGAGAAACGTGTTACGGACGTCATTCACGTCGCCGCGTTTCCGCTTTTTTTCACCTGGCAATCCTGACTGATTTTATAGGAGTCGTTATGCAAGTTGAACATCATCCCCTGGCAACTGAATTCCCTGAGCACAAAGATGCGATTCATCATCTGAAAATGAATAACGCGCACTTCGCCAAACTGTTCGGTGAATATGACGATACTGACAAAGCCATCGTCCGCGCAGAAACAGGCGTTGAGCACCTTGGTGATGCGGATCTGGAAAACCTGAAAAAAGTCCGTATCAGCCTGAAAGATCAGCTGTTCCATATTCTGCAAACTGCAGGAAAAGCCTGATACTTCAGGCCAGCGGATACCGGAAACACGGTATCCGCTTTCTTTTACCGGTGTTCCTGTCCCGGTTCTTTCTGACGCTCCGTTTCAGACCGCAGTACTTGTTGTGAAGACTTGCCCGCCGAAGGATGGCACGCCACCTGTACGGCAATCAAGCCTGACACGTTCGCTACACGCAAAATCACCGCACCCCAGCAGAAAGAACCGCAACCGGTTCATATTACGCATGCACTGATGACGGGAACATCCTCTGCGTAAAGCTTTGACTCTGTATCCGGGGCTGACCATGAAGTTTAAGCATTTGAAAATCAGTACACGACTGGCATTGTGTTTTGCCGGCATTCTGGCGCTGTCCTTTTTTGCCACGGCGATTGCGCAATGGCGTCTGCAGCAAACGGCTGAACAAACCCGTCAGATGATGGAACAACCGATTGCGAAAGAACGCCTGATTTCCGACTGGTACCGTTATATTCAGGTCGGTGTGCGCCGTACTTCTGCCATCGCGAAAAGCAGCGATACCTCGCTGGTGAATTTCTTTGCCGATGATGCAGCGATCACATCGCGCAAAGCAAGCGAAATGCAAAAAGCCGTGCAGGAAATGCTCAGCAACGACAGCGAGCGCGCGGTATTTGATGCGATTGCCAGCGAACGCAAAACCTATACAACAGCGAAAGATGACATCGTTGCTGCTAAAGAAGCCGGCGATACCCTGAAAGCCGAAAAGCTGATCGAAACCGTATTTCTGCCTGCAGCCAGCCGTTATCAGGCCAAAGTGCAGGAATTGCTGGAGCTGCAACGCAGTAACATGAATCATCTGGCACTGAATATCCAGCAGCACTATGAAAGCAGCCGCTGGATACTGGCCAGCCTGTCGCTGGCAGCCTTACTGTGCGGCGCCTTATTCACCTGGCTGCTGGCACGTAATCTGCGCGGCGAACTCGGTGGTGAACCTGCTTATGCCGCCGATATCGCCCGCCGTATCGCCAGCGGTGATCTGGCAACCGAGGTGGTGCTGCACGACAGTGACCGCGACAGCTTACTGTTTGCAATGAAGTCGATGCGTGACAGTCTGGCGGAAATCGTCAGTCAGGTACGCGCCGGTACCGAAACCATCGCCACCGCATCCGATCAGATCGCCGCCGGTAATATGGACTTGTCCAGCCGCACCGAAGCACAGGCCAGCGCACTGGAACAGACTGCGGCATCGATGGATGAACTGAATTCCACCGTCAAACAGAATGCAGACAATGCACGTCAGGCGAATTCGCTGGCAGGCTCGGCATCCAGCGTCGCGCAGCGCGGTGGCGATGTGGTGACGCAGGTCGTGCAGACCATGCATGGCATCAACACCTCCGCTGGCAAAATCACGGAAATCATCAGTGTGATTGACGGCATCGCATTCCAGACCAATATTCTGGCGCTGAATGCTGCAGTCGAAGCAGCACGTGCCGGTGAACAGGGTCGCGGATTCGCGGTGGTCGCCACCGAAGTTCGTAATCTGGCGCAGCGCAGTGCGGCCGCCGCCAAAGAGATCAAAGCGCTGATCAGCGATTCTGTCGATCAGATTCACGCCGGCGGCAAGCTGGTGGAAGAAGCCGGTGCCACCATGCAGGATATCGTGCACAGCGTGCAGCAGGTTGCCAGCATCATGGCGGATATCACCCATGCCAGCGAAGAACAGAGTCTGGGTATTGCGCAAGTGAATCAGGCTATTCTGCAAATGGATAACACCACGCAGCAAAACGCGGCACTGGTGGAAGAAGCGACGACAGCGTCGATTTCCATGCAGGATCAGGCCAAGGCGCTGGCCGATATGGTGGCGGTGTTCCGGCTGGATGCACAGCGGGCTGATCAGCATGCGCGTCACAGTGCGCAAACCTATCAGCTGAAAAAAGCCGCGGCACGTCAGCAGCATCTGGACAACAGCAGCGCACGTCCGCTCGCGCTGCGCAATCATGGCCGCGGTCGCGAAGCCGCATAAAGCTTCAGCCATCAGTCAACAGGCATCAGGGCTGTCAGCAGAACACGCTGCCAGCCTTTTTTCTTACTTCCCACAGATTTCCCCGCGAGGCTTTCCGGAGCCTGTCAGAAGCCCCAAAAACGGCAAAAAACACCTCAAATGCGGTGTTTAGCACAGCGATGCGGCGGTCGTCGGCAGAAAGTCTGGCTGTCACAAAATCACAGATGACGATTTCTGCATGACAGGAATAAAAAAACGATGCCCGGGCATCGTTTTTTTTATGTTGCGACGTCGTGCACGGACGTGCTCCGCTTAACCATCGCGGGTTTCAGACATCTCAAACGGTGCAGCAAGCCTCAAATGCGGTGTTCAGCACAGAAAAAACCAGCTTTTTAGCGGACGTCCGCGAAAACAGTGGCGCTCCGGCCTGCCTGTTTTACTACCCGATGCGGATTTTTGCACAAGTACCACTGGCGGCTCAGGCAGCAGTCACTCTGCGCGGACGGAATACCTGCGTATCGGCGTAAAACGCGCTGTCCTGCCCTTCCCACCAGCCGGGTACGCCCAGTACCGGCAGCGGATGGTAATCCTGATTCAGCAGCGGTTCCTGCTGCAACAGTTCGCACATGGCCTGATCTATCCACTGACGGCGCTGCGCATGATTCAACTGCCAGTAAGCGTCCGGTGCGCGCAGTACGCGGGTGTGGGTGGTGATTGCTTTGTACGGTGCAACCAGCTTTTCCATCAGCGCATGGCCGAATGCCCATAACTCAGCATGCTGCAAAAACCAGTCGCGCTGCGTCAGCAGACATGCACCCCACGCATGCTGCCGCCAGGCGGCAATCCAGTCATCTCCGGCCTGTCCTTCCGCCACCACCAGAATGGCGGCATTTTCGTCGAAGATGGTGGCGGCATCACGTGCTGGCCCACGGGATTTGCCTATGCCCAGCGCGGCGATCTGTGCCGCCTGCAAGGCATTCAGCATTTGCTTGGTACGCGGAAAACTGAGCCAGACCAGTGCATTGAAATAGTCATGCAGATTCGACCGGGTCGGCACGCCGCCCGTCGCGCTGATATGCGCTTCGTAGGCTGTGCCTTCCGGCAAGTCTTCCTGTGCGATGAAATGCAGTGGCAAATCGCGGTGATTACGCAAACCAGCCTGCTGCGCCGACCGATTCAGGCAGTCGCGCCAGTCGCTGCGCTCACGAATCAGCGCAGCAGCGTCCTGTATGCTGTGCAGCCACGGACGCTGCCAGTCAATCACATGGTAAAAATCGTCCTGCGACACAGCTTATGCCTGATGCAGTTTCCAGGAGATTTGCTCACCCTGATTCAGCGGCACGATTTCGGTTTCGGCAAACGGCAGCGCATCCGGAATCTGCCATTGTTCACGGCGCAGTGTGACTTTGCCTTCGTTACGCGGCAAACGGTAAAAATCCGGGCCGAAGAAGCTGGAGAAGCCTTCCAGTTTGTCCAGCGCCCCCGCCTGTTCAAACGCCATTGCATACAGTTCCATCGCATGCAGCGCGGTGTAGCATCCGGCGCAGCCGCAGGCATGTTCTTTCATGCCACGTGCGTGCGGTGCGGAATCGGTACCGAGGAAGAAACGCGGGCTGCCGGATGTCGCTGCTTTCAGCAAGGCCAGTCGGTGGGTTTCGCGTTTCAGTACCGGCAGGCAGTAATAGTGCGGACGAATGCCGCCTTTGAAAATCTCATTGCGGTTATACAGCAAATGGTGGGCGGTGATCGTCGCGGCAATCGGGCCTTCCGCTTCTGCCACATAGCTGGCGGCATCGCTGGTCGTGATATGTTCAAACACCACGCGCAGTTCCGGCATCGCTTTACGCAGCGGCTGCATCACTTGCTCGATGAACACAGCTTCACGGTCAAACAGATCGATATCAGCGTGAGTGACTTCACCGTGCACCAGCAAAGGCATACCGACTTCCTGCATGACTTCCAGTGTTTTGTAGCACTTTTTCAGATCCGTCACACCTGCATCGGAATTGGTGGTGGCACCGGCCGGATACAGTTTTACCGCATGCACCAGACCGCTGTCTTTGGCGCGGCGGATTTCATCGCCCGGCGTGTTATCGGTCAGATACAGCGTCATCAGTGGCTCAAACTGCATGCCTTCCGGCAGTGCCGCCAGAATACGCTGACGATAAGCCAGCGCCTGCTCAGTCGTTGTGACTGGCGGTTTCAGATTCGGCATCACAATCGCGCGGCCAAACTGCGCAGCGGTATGCGGCAACACGCTGGCCAGTGCTGCGCCATCGCGCAGATGTAAGTGCCAGTCGTCAGGGCGGGTAATCGTCAGGGAATCAGGTGTGAGGGTCATGATGCGCGGCTTTCTTGAGTCAGACAATAGGCGGCATTGTACCTGCCGCCAGAGTGGGCGCAAAGCAAAGCTGCCATCGCAAAATGCAGACAGCCCTGTATCTTGCCGGATCGCAAATAAAAAAAGCTGATCCGGGACGGATCAGCTTTTTCATGCTGCTGTAAGTAAAATTCAGTGCGATCAGTGCGTGATGATTTTTGCGAGGAAGTCACGTGCACGTTCAGAACGGGCATTGTTAAAGAATTCATCTTTGGCGCAATCTTCCACAATCTTACCGGCATCCATAAACACGATACGGTTCGCCACTTTTTTCGCGAAGCCCATTTCATGCGTGACCACCATCATGGTCATACCTTCCTGCGCCAGCCCGACCATTACGTCCAGTACTTCATTAATCATTTCCGGGTCGAGTGCCGATGTCGGCTCATCAAACAGCATCGCGACCGGGTCCATCGACAACGCACGTGCAATCGCAACGCGCTGCTGCTGACCACCGGATAATTGTCCCGGGAATTTATCTTTATGCGCCAGCAAGCCGACGCGGTCGAGGTATTTCAGACCACGCTCCGTTGCTTCTTCTTCGGAACGTCCGAGCACTTTCACCTGCGCCAGCGTCAGATTCTGGCGAATCGACAAATGCGGGAACAGTTCAAAGTTCTGGAACACCATACCGATATGAGAACGTAGTTTGGACAGATTGGTTTTCGGATCGGTGACGGACTGACCATTCACGATGATCTCGCCTTTTTGTACCGGTTCCAGACCATTGACGGTTTTGATCAGCGTCGATTTGCCGGAACCGGACGGACCGCAGACCACCACCACTTCACCTTTGGAAACCGAGGTGGTGCAATCTGTCAGTACCTGAAACTGACCGTACCATTTACTAACGTTTTTAATTTCGATCATTCTTATCTCCTTCATTATGATTGCCCGGCGCTGTGGCAGCCTGAGCGCAATTAGGTATCAGCGGATAATCGCAATCCGTGCATGCAGTTTTTTCACCATGGTCGACAGACAGAAACACATGATGAAGTACACGACGGCAGCAAAGCTGTACATTTCTACCAGACGTCCGTCACGCTGCGCCACTTTGGCGGCAGAGCCGAAGAAGTCTGCAATCGACAAAATCGACACCAGCGAAACGTCCTGAAACAGCACGATGGTTTGCGTCAGCAATACCGGAATCATGTTACGGAAAGCTTGTGGCAGCACGATATGCGCCATGGTCTGCCAGTAATTCATGCCCATCGCGTAACCGGCCCAGATCTGACCACGCGGAATGGACTGAATACCGGAACGCATAATTTCACAGTAATACGCCGCTTCAAACATCACGAAAGTAATCAGGCAGGAAGCGAACGCGCCAACCTGTACCGGTTCGTTACTGCCGGTCAGCCAAGCACCGATAAACGGTACGAGGAAGTAAAACCAGAAAATCACCAGCACCAGCGGCACCGAGCGCATCAGGTTCACATAGCCGGAGGCAATCAGGTAAATGATTTTATTGCCGGACAAACGCATCATCGCCAGCAGCGTTCCGAAAATGATACCGCCGGTCATGGCCAGCAAAGTCAGTTTCAGTGTGAACACCATGCCGACCTGGAACAGGTAAACCCAGGAGCGCTGAATTACATCAAAGTCAAAATTTCCCATGCTTCGCTCCCTTATTTCGCACTACCGGCAGCGATAAAGCCCGGCACACGCAGCGTTTTTTCCAGCAGATTCGACAACAGAATCGCAATCACCGATACGATCAGATAAATCAGGGTTGCAGCGCTGTAGGCTTCAAACGTCTGAAAACTGAATTCCTGCATAGAACGTGCGCTGGCAGTCAGTTCAATCAGACCAATCGACAAAGCAACGGAACTGTTTTTGATGATCGCCGCCACTTCATTAGTCAGGGACGGAATAATGATGCGGAATGCCATCGGCAACAGCACATAACGATAGGTTTGCGGCAGTGTCAGGCCAAGCGCCACACCTGCCATACGCTGGCCGCGCGGCAAGGCCTGAATACCGGTTGACACCTGTACCGCAACACGGGCAGATGTGAAAAAGCCCAGACTTAATGCGGCGGTAATAAACGGGGCATTCGGCAATTGTTTGAGTGCGTCGCCCCATGCGGTTGGCAGCACTTCAGGAAACACGAAGTACCACATAAACATTTGTACGATCAGCGGAATGTTGCGGAACAATTCCACATAAGCATTGGCCAGACGTACCAGCCATTTGTTCGGTACGGTGCGCAGGGTACCAATCACCAGACCGATCAGTAAGGCAATCACCCAGCCGGTTCCTGCGGTCGCCAGCGTCCATTTCAGGCCGGCAAATAAAGAGTCCAGATACGTTCCGGCACCATCCGGCGCATCTTCGAAAAAGATATTCCAGTTCCAGTTGTAATTCATCATCACCTCCTCAGACATCTGCTTTGCCATTTTTCAGGGCGAACAAAGCCCCGGACGGCATCGCAGCATCCTAAGTAAAACGGGAGGCGAGTCCACCCCCCGTTTTTTTGAATTGTCCTGTGCGCTGACGCGCTCAGACTTTATTTTTTGCTTTTCTTGAGTACGGCTTTTTGTGCTTCCGGTACCGCTGCGTAAGCAGAAGGTTCACCGGAATCCGTTGGTTTGGCGATCACCGCTTTCAGTTGATCAGACATCGGCACATTCAGCGTGATGCCTTTTGGCGGAATCGGTTGCATGAACCATTTGTTATAAATCTGATTGATATCGCCGGAGCGCATCAGATTCGCCACTGCTGTATCGACTGCTTTTTTGAACGCTGGGTCATCTTTACGCATCATGATGCCGTAAGGTTCAACAGACAGCGCTTCTTTGCTGACTTCGTAGTCCGCAGGATTTTTGGATTTTGCTGCGTGCGAAGCCAGCAGAATATCATCCATCACCCATGCTACTGCGCGACCGGTTTCCACCATCAGGAAAGCTTCCGCATGGTCTTTTGCGGTCAGGATGTTGATGCCCAGGTTCTGATCAGCATTCAGCGTCGTCAGCTGCTTCAGGTTCGCTGTACCGGAGGTGGATACGACAGATTTGCCTTTCAGATCTGCCAGTGTTTTGATGTTGGCGGATTTTTTGGACAGGATACGGTTTGCCGTTACGAAAGTGGTAGGTGCAAACGCCACCTGTTTCTGACGCTCCATGTTATTCGTGGTGGAACCGCACTCCAGATCGATCGTGCCGTTTGCCATCAGCGGAATACGGGTCGCAGATGTCACCGGATTCATTTTGACTTTCAGTTCGCTCATACCCAGCGAATTACGCACCTGACCAACGACCTTCATACAGATGTCGATCGAATAGCCCTGATACGATTGTTTGTCATCCAGATAGGAAAACGGATCGGAGGAATCGCGCACACCCAGCGTGATCACGCCGGTTTCTTTGATTTTTTTCAGTGTGCCGCTTTCCTGTGCGGATGCTGTGCCGGCGATCATACCTGCACCTGCCATCACAACGAGAATTTTCAACAATTTCATACTGTCTCCTGATAATGAACCGAGAAAAACTTAACCACCAGTTTAACAAAAGCTGTTTTCAACAGTGTCTTCATCAGGCGCGAAAGCCTAAGTAAAAACACGTAAAACCAGCGCATTTTTCAGTAAATCGCACAAATTTACAACATTTTGTTTGCGCTTAATCAGCAACTTTATCGGTTGGGAAGCGAATCGTATCGCGCAGCAGATAGTTCATCGGCATATTCAGCACCGTATTTTTCGGCGGCACCGGTTTCTTAAACCATTTGTCGTAGAGCTTGCTGATTTCGCCATCGGTCATTAAACGGGAAATCTCTCTGTCTACCAGATCTTTAAACGCTTTGTCGTCTTTGTGGATCATCATACTATACGGCTCCATCGACAAAGGTTCACCAACGACCACATATTTCTCAGGGTCTTTTGCCGTTGCGCGGAAACCGAACAGCAGCACGTCATCCATCGCAAATGCATCTGCCTGAAATTTTTCCACCATGCCGAAGGATTCAGCGTGATCATTCCCTTCCAGTACACGCACATTCAGGCTGCGCACCCGGTCACGTTCCGTGAGCAGTTTCACTGTCGTCGAACCACGGGTCGTAACGACTTTTTTATCTTTCAGATCCGTCCAGTTTTTGATGCCGGAATCAGCGCGCACAATCATACGGGTCGTTGAAAAGAAATGCGGAATCGTGAACGACACTTGCTTGCGACGCTCTGCATTATTGGTGGTAGAGCCGCATTCAATATCTGCCTTGCCATCCATGATGGCCTGAATACGGTTATTAGAGCTGACCGGCAAATAATTCAGCTTCAGGTTCGGTAATTTCAATTCCTTCTTAATTGCATCAGCAATCTTCAGGCAGATATCGACAGAATAGCCTGTCGGTTGTTTACTGCCTTCAGGAATATACGAAAACGGCACCGAACTTTCACGGTGCGCAATCGTCAGGGTTTGTGTTTCCCTGATTCGCGATAAGGTATCCGCCGCACCAGCCAGACCAGAAATACTGCTTGTCAGCAGTAACAGTGCCACGCTGCAGGCACGTCCGAAACTCACCTTCATAACACCTCCTAATTCGAAAAACGCTCAGGATGGTAATGACATACGGCAACAATTGAAATAGCGTTTAAGCATGGTTACAAAATTTCGTTCCGGATTCGTTATCTGAAACTTAATTTTCATGGTTAATTCACTAACTTCACCAATAAAAAACCCATCATCCGCTGCGAATACACTCAGCTTAGATGATGGGTGATTGATTTGCCACTCAGCAAAGTGGCAGATCTTTACAGATTACGGATACAGGCCGCGCACTTCACGTGCCTGCAGTACACGGGTACATGCAATCACGAATGCTGCTGTACGCAGGGAAGTATTTTTCTCTTCCGAAACCTGCCATACAGAACTGAATGCTTCGGTCATGATACGGGTCAGACGCTGATTGATTTCTTCTTCTGTCCAGAAGTAGCTGGAGAAGTCCTGCACCCATTCAAAGTAAGACACAGTCACACCACCTGCATTCGCAATGACGTCCGGCACAACCAGAACGCCTTTGTCGCGCAGAATGTCATCTGCTTCCGGTGTGGTCGGGCCATTCGCGCCTTCCAGAATGATTTTTGCACGGATCTGATCTGCATTGCGTACAGTGATTTGCTGTTCCAGCGCAGCAGGGATCATGATGTCGCAGTCCACCTTCCAGAAATCTTCGGTTGCCATCGTTGCTTCGATGCCTTCGAAGCCGGCAACACTGCCGTGACGGGCAACGTGATCCAGCAGTTTCGGAACATCCAGACCGTTGGAGTGGAAAATTGTGCCGCCGTGATCCTGTACTGCAACCACTTTCGCACCGGCTTCCGCAAACAAACGGCCAGCGATACCGCCAACATTACCGAAACCCTGCACGGCAACTTTTGCGCCTTCGATGTTCATGCCGCGTTTTTTCGCAGCTTCGCAACCAACAACGAATACACCACGGCCAGTCGCTTCACGACGCCCCAGACTACCACCCAGAGAAATCGGCTTACCGGTCACAACACCGGTCGATGTACGGCCTTCATTCATGGAGTAGGTATCCATCATCCATGCCATGGTTTGCTCATTGGTGTTGACGTCCGGTGCAGGAATGTCTTTATCCGGGCCAATGATGATACCGATTTCCGATGTATAACGACGTGTCATACGCATCAGTTCGCCACGGGACAAAGTCTTCGGATCAACACGGATACCGCCTTTTGCACCACCGTAAGGAACATTCACTGCAGAGTTTTTGATTGTCATCCATGCAGACAATGCCATAACTTCGGACAGTGTCACGTCCTGATGGAAACGCACGCCGCCTTTACCAGGACCACGGGATGTATTGTGTTGTACGCGGTAACCTTCAAAGTGTGCGATGGTGCCGTCATCACGTTCGATCGGTACATCCACCACCAGAATACGCTTAGGACGCTTCAGTGTTTCCACCCAGCGCGACAGGCTGCCGAGGTAAGGCGTAACGCGGTCGATTTGTTCGAGGTAAACGCCCCACGGACCTGTTTCGGTCGGGTGCAGATAAGATGGGATCGGATGCTGACTGGACATGATACGGCCTCCTGAATATTCAAATAATGTGATTTGATTTGTTTTGGTGCAAAAATTTCTTGTGCGCACCAAAAAGGTGACGCATGGTAGCGCCACGCTCAGGATTTCAGCCAATGCTTTGTTTGCATCTAACTATGCGTTTTTTGCATAGTTAGATGATTGGTCTGGTCGAAACCGAATTTCCCCTGTTACCGAAGACTGCTACGCCGTACTTTATTCTGCCTTGCACCGCGATTTTCAGCCGCCGCCTGTTCAAGATATTCCCATAACCGGGAAACAAGTGGTTTTCCGGGACGCTGTATGGATGGCCGCTCACGATACAAACGAATCTCCATTGTCACTTCCCACTCTGCGCCGTTCTGGTCCGCCCGTGCCAGTTGCTTTTGTTTTACTTCGCGGGTGACTGCAGATTCCGGCAGAAAAGCGACCCCCGTCCCTTCCAGTGCCATCATTTTCAAACCTTCGGCCATATCGGTTTCATAACGCTTATTCAGATGCAGGGGCTGACGTGCATCGTTCATAATCAGGTCTACCATACGTCCGAGATAAGCATTGTTCGCATATGCAAGAAATGGCAGCGGCTGATCCTCTGTGCCCGGAAATAAAAACTCCGGCTGGCCGTCACGGTCGCAGCGGGTATAAGGCCTTAATGCCTCTGTCCCCATGCTGATCATGTCGTACTGACTGGCATCCAGTAACAAAGGCTGACGCGGATGGTGATAACACAGCAGTAAATCACACCCGCCCTCTACCAGCGTCATCACGGCGTCATGCACATTCAGCGCCAGCAGGCGGCTGTTAATATCACCAAAAGCATCCTCCAGCGCATTTAACCAGCGCGGCACATAGGTCAGCGATAGAGTATGCGGCACCGCGAAATCCACCGTAGTCTGCGGGCTGGCGCGTTTACCGCGCAACAGCGCGCGCGCATTATTGATTTGCCCCAGCATCGCCAGCGCCTGTTCATAAAAAATTTCGCCGGCGTGTGTCAGACGCGTCGGATATGAAGTCCGGTCGATCAGATCACTGCCCAGCCAGGCCTCGAGCGATTGGATGCGGCGTGAAAAAGCCGGTTGAGTGACGTGCCGTAATTCTGCCGACCTGCTGAAACTTTTGGTTTCCACCAGTGAGACAAAGTCTTCCAGCCATTTAGTTTCCATAATTTGTCTCCTTTACGCCGTTTGCAGAATGTTACTGCCATCCTGAGAATCCGCATTGTCTTCCTCAGGCAATCCGCTTTGCTGACGCTCCCACATGCGCGCATAAAGCCCGCGCAGTGCAAGCAATTCCTGATGTGTGCCGCGCTCCGCAATTCGTCCTTTTTCCATTACCAGAATCTGGTCTGCATCCGCAATCGTTGAAAGCCGGTGAGCAATCACCAGCGATGTTCTGTGTTTCGCAATTTCTTTCAGTTGCGCCTGTATCATTTGCTCCGAATGAGAGTCCAGCGCTGAAGTTGCTTCATCCAGAATTAACACTGGAGGATTTTTCAGTAGTGTCCGGGCGATTGCAACGCGCTGCTTTTCACCACCGGATAATTTCAGTCCGCGCTCACCAACCTGTGTCTGATAACCATCCGGTAAAGACTGAACAAAGTCATGTATGTACGCAGCCTTTGCTGCCGCAATAATTTCCTGCTCACTGGCATCTGGCCTGCCATACGCGATGTTATAGGCGATGGTGTCGTTGAACAGCACGGTATCCTGAGGAACAATGCCTATCGCTGAACGCAGACTTGCCTGTGTCAGCTGACGAATATCCGTTTGCTGCAAGCTGATACTGCCCTGCTGAATATCGTAAAAACGAAACAGCAAGCGGGCCAGCGTAGATTTACCGGAGCCGCTGTGCCCGACCACTGCTGTCGTTTTTCCGGCGGGAACTACAAAACTGATGTCCGATAAAATGCTGCGTTTTTCATCATAATGAAAATGCACATGCTCAAAGCGAATCTCCATCCCTTCCTGAGACGTCACAGCTAAAGGCCTAGCATCCGTCGCATCCGCAACCTCACGATTCTGGTCAAGCAAAGAGAACAATTTCTCCATATCTGCCAGACTCTGCTTAATTTCCCGGTACAGCACACCAAGAAAATTCAGCGGCACATATAACTGCAGCATGAAAGCATTCACCAGCACCAGATCACCGAGACCCATAGATCCGTTCATGACACCCAGTGTGGCACGCCAGAGTATGAGCGTCACAGCGATCGCAATAATCACAGACTGGCCGCTGTTCAGCATTGATAAAGAGCTTTGCGAACGCAATGCAGCGTTTTCGTATTGCTGCAATCCATCGTCGTAACGCTTCGCCTCATATTCCTCGTTACTGAAATATTTTACGGTTTCATAATTGAGCAGAGAATCAATCGCCCGCGATTGAGCACGCGAATCCAGCTCATTCATGGTGCGACGGAAGCGCGTACGCCACTCGGTCACTGAAATTGTAAACGTGATATAAGAAACTAAGGCCACAAAAGTAATCGCGGAAAACCAGATATCGTAGTGCGTAACCAGATAGAGCAGTACCAGCGTAATTTCCAGTAAAGTGGGAAATATACTGAACAGCGCATACGATACGAGTGCCGAAACCGCACGGGTGCCACGCTCAATGTCGCGCGTGACACCACCAGTCTGACGGCTGAGATGAAAGCGCAGTGATAGTGCATGTAAGTGCCGGAAAACTTTCAGTGCAATGGTGCGGACAGCGCGTTGCGTTACGCGGGCAAACACAAACTCGCGCAGCTCTGTAAATACCGTTGTGGAAATACGCAGCGCACCGTATGCAAGCAGTAAGCCGGCTGGTAACACAATCACTGCAGCGGGATGCCCGGCAGGCAAAGTCATCGCATCAACCAGATGCTTGAGTACGACCGGCACACCAATATTGGCCAGCTTTGCACCGACCAGCAGCAACAAAGCGAATATAACCCGCGCTTTATATGCCCATAAATACGGCAACAATGTTTTGACCGTTGCCCAGTCACCACCACGCTGTCCGGACGGACTCGGCATGGCAGAAGATGATTCTCTGCGTCTCATAAAATTCCTGAATTCAAATCGCCGGCAAACCGGCGTAACATGCATTAGCCAGTCAAAACCCTGCGGGAATGCCAGCCTTTCTGTAGATTGTGTTCTTTCTGCGCTATGATGTCCGGAAAAGTGAATCCGGCACAGTCATTGCTTGTTGTATGTCACTGCGCAATACACTGACCATCCTGGCAAGCGCGCGGTCTGATGTGCTGTCTGTTTGAAATTGTAACGTTTTAAGGAAGTTCCGATGTCTGAATCTGTACAAACCACACTCCCCAACCGCATGCCTACCCTGCGGGTAATGCCCATGCCAGCAGATGCAAATATCCACGGTGATGTGTTTGGCGGATGGATTATGTCTCAGGTTGATATCGCTGGCGCTATTCCGGCAGCACGTCGCGCCAATGGCCGCGTAGCCACGATTGCAGTGAACTCCTTTTTGTTCAAACAGCCGGTATTTGTCGGCGATTTATTATCATTCTATGCGGATATCGTACGGGTCGGAAAAACGTCGATCACGATCTCGGTTGAAGTGTACGCGGAGCGTAACCGCCTTCAGGCAGAAACTGTCAAAGTCACCGAAGCCACCCTGACCTACGTTGCCACTGATGAGCAGCGTAAGCCGCGTCAGATTCCGGCACTGGACGCGATCTCACCGCAGGTATGACATGGCGTCCCGCCGTGTTTTTCTGCAGCGTCTGCTGCAGTTGAGTTCGCTCGCCGCATTGTCGCAAGCTTTTCCCGGTTACGCAGCTGAACGCAGCCAGGCATATCCGTTTACGCTGGGTGTTGCGTCCGGTTCACCGCGAGCAGACAGCATCATTCTCTGGACCCGCTTGCTGGCCGATCCGTTGAGCCCGGTACCACTCGCTCCCATACCGCTGAAAGTAATCTGGGAAATTGCAGAAGACGAACAATTCCGCCAGATTGCCGCCAAAGGTGAAATCACCGCGTTGCCGGAGCTCGCACACAGCGTACATGCAGAAGCGACGGGCCTCAAACCGGGACGCTGGTACTGGTACCGTTTTATGCATGGTGATGCCATCAGCCCCATTGGCCGTACCCGAACCACGCCGGAAGCAGACAGTATGAGCAACTGCAAAGTTGCCCTTGCTTCATGCCAGCACTGGGAGTTCGGTGAATTTGCTGCACACCGTCATATTGCAGCAGCACACCCGGATCTGGTCGTTTTTAACGGCGACTACATTTACGAATGGGGCCCCTACGATCTGAAGCATCCTGCACAAGCACGCAGGCGCGATATCGAAAGCTTCAGCCTGAGCGAATACCGCGCGCGCTACGCACAGTACAAATCCGATCAGCAATTACAGGCAGCCCATCTGGCGGCTCCCTGGCTTGTCACCTGGGATGATCATGAAATCGCCAATGACTATGCGAATGACCGCGATGAGCGACTGGATCCGCGTTTTATCGACAGACGCGCAGCTGCATATCAGGCGTTTTATGAGCATATGCCAGTACGCCTGCATCAGCCTGTCCCGAGAGGAAACGAATTCGCGGCTTTGCGCATATACGACCGTTGCGACTGGGGGCGGCTGATACGCTTTCATATTCTTGATGCGCGGCAGTATCGCAGTTATCAGGCTTGCACACCGAATCAGCGCGGCGGGTCTTCTATGGTGACGCCCGCAGCCTGCAGCGATCTGCGGGATCCGACGCGCACGATGCTTGGGCATGAGCAGGAACAATGGCTGACACGCGGCTTGAGCAAATCAACTGCGCGCTGGAATACCATCGTTCAGCAAACACTGATGGCACAATGCAGGCGTCACAATACCCTCAATTCTGCGACCAATACCGCCGAATATAAAATCTGGACAGATGGCTGGGATGGCTACCCGATGGCACGTCAGCGCTTGTTGCAAAGCCTGCAAATCGCGAAGGCACAAAACCCTGTTGTCTGGTCCGGTGATGTTCATACCTTTTACGCTGCCAGCCTGCGTGCTGATTTTCAGCGTCCGGTGAGCGCAGACAATCCGGTACTCGGTGCGGAATACTGTGTAAGCTCAGTGACATCAAACTCCATGCCACAGGAAGAAACGGATCAGCTGGTACAACATAATCCGCATCTGCATTTCGGCCGCAGTGACACGCGGGGCTTCATCATTGCTGATATCAGTGAAAACCGCATGCAGATACAAATGATGGCGTTGCAGGATGTCAGCAAGGCAGACAGTGGCGTCAGTGTATTAAAAACTTTTATTACCGAAGACGGACGTCCCGGCGTGCAAACCGTATAAGGCAATACTTGATCAGCGCAATAAAAAAGGAGGCAGATGCCTCCTTTTCTACATTGTGCCTGTAAGTTGCGTCAGGCTTTTTTATCGCGCAATTCGCGACGCAGAATTTTTCCGACATTTGTCTTCGGTAACTCCATGCGGAACTCGATGTACTTCGGTTTTTTATAACCGGTGA
Source organism: Cognatundibacterium squillarum (assembly GCF_014652435.1). Taxonomy (GTDB): domain Bacteria; phylum Pseudomonadota; class Gammaproteobacteria; order Burkholderiales; family Burkholderiaceae_D; genus Undibacterium; species Undibacterium squillarum. Next base: position 3,629 of record NZ_BMYU01000006.1, on the reverse strand, counting down.
ACTGTTGTTTGCAATAATCCATCATCTGATCAACGGTCAGATTCGGATCTTTCTTTACCACAAACAACTTCACTGCTTCGCCGGAATTTGCGTCCGGCACACCGATACACGCACACTCGAGTACGCCCGGATGCTGCATCACCACTTCTTCAATTTCGTTCGGATATACGTTAAAGCCGGACACCAGAATCATGTCTTTTTTACGATCCACAATCTGGGTATATCCACGGAAATCCATAATCCCGACGTCGCCAGTTTTAAAGAATCCGTCCGGTGTCATCACTTTTTCTGTTTCTTCTGGACGGTTCCAGTATCCCGCCATTACTTGCGGGCCACGGATCGCAATTTCACCCGCATGTCCTAATGGCAGACGGTTACCGTCATCATCCAGAATTGCCAGTTCGGTATTTGGTAATGGCAAGCCGATAGTACCGGTGTATTCTGTGGAATCCGGTGGATTGCAGCTTGCTACAGGCGAAGTTTCAGACAAACCGTAGCCTTCAATAATCGCACAGCCGGTCATTTTGAACCAGCGTTCCGCAACTGCACGCTGCACGGCCATGCCACCGCCAATACTGATTTTCAGTCCGGAAAAATCCAGCGACGCAAAATCAGGGTGATTCATCAGACCGTTATATAAGGTGTTAACAGCCGGAAAAATATTCACACGGGTCTGGCGCAATTCCTTGATGAAGCCAGGAATATCACGCGGATTCGGGATCAGCAAATTCATCGCGCCAATACGTGTACCAAGCAGACTGCAGGCTGTCAGCGCGAAGATATGGTACAGCGGCAATGCACAGACAAATATCTGCGGATCGTTTTCATGTCCTTTTAAGGCTGGTGCCAGCCAGGCATCAACCTGCAATACATTGGCAACAATATTACGATGCTGCAGCGTTGCACCTTTAGATACACCGGTGGTTCCCCCCGTGTACTGCAAAAACGCGACGTCTGTCGCACTGATGCTGACAGGCTTAAAACTGGCCTGTTGTGCCTCAGACAGCATGGCATTGAATCTGACGGAACCCGGTAAAGAGAATGCCGGCACCATTTTTTTCACACTGCGCACAACAAAGTTAATCAGGCTGCCTTTCAGGAACCCGTGCAGATCACCCATGCTGGCGACCACAACATGGCGCAGGCCGGTTTTGGACATAACCTGCTGCAGTGTCGATGCGAAATTTTCCAAAATGAAAATTGCTTCAGCGCCCGAATCGTTTAGCTGATGCTCCAGCTCACGCGGTGTGTACAAAGGATTGACGTTCACGACGGTATAACCCGCACGTAAAACCGCGGCCATGATCACCGGATAATGCAACACATTTGGCATCATGATGGCGACACGTGCGCCTTTAGCCAGTCCTTTGCTTTGCAACCAGCCAGCGATGCGCTGAGATATCTGATCTACTTCACGATACGTGATGGTTTTACCCATGCAAGCATAGGCTTTGCGTGTTGCGAAGCGCCGGAAGGAATCTTCCAGTAACGCGACCAGCGACTGATACTGATCCACCTGCACTTCGGCAGGGACCTCTTTCGGGTAGGATTTGAGCCAAAACTTATCCATTGTTCTCCTCGTCGCTGATTATTGGTGATGGTGATAACGACACGCAAAAAAAGCATGATCGTTCGTTTTAAAATTTGTCTTCCCCAAGGGGCGATGCTAGCGATTTCATGCATGCAAGGCAAGCACGATCACCAAAAACTGACGGTCGGCTCTAACATGCACGTCATTTGTGCAATGTATGCACTATGGTAGCCTGTCAGGGAAGCCGGCTTTTACAATCACCGAGGCGGTGAGCAGGATTGCGTTGCTCCAGCGCGAGAATCGCCGCAGAGTGATCGGCATCCGCCTGATGTTGCAGCAAATCCGCGAAAATTCCGGACACAATTTCTGTCACAGGCAAGGTCACACCCGCATTCGTTGCTGCGGCAAGAATATTCTGCATATCCTTGTGCTGTGTTCTGACTTTGCCACCCGGTAAAAAGCTCCGGTCCAGCATACGCTGACCATGCACCTCCAGTATCCTGCTTTCTGCAAAGCCACCGCGTAAAGCGGTGCGCACTGCGGCAGGATCTGCGCCGCCCGCCTGCGCCAGTAGCAATGCTTCCGCCACAATTTCAATCGTTCCGCCGACGATCAGCTGATTACACAGCTTTGCCAGTTGCCCGCTTCCGTGTCCACCCACCAGCACTGGGCGACCAAATACTCTGAGCAAATTTTCCATACGTGCAAATACACCGGATTCGCCACCAGCCATCAGTGCAAGCGTACCCTGCTCTGCGCCGATAACGCCGCCGGAAACAGGGCAGTCCAGCATTTGCACACCAGCTTCCTTCAGACGCAATGCCAGTTCCTTCGCTTCGTCCTGACGCGTAGAACTCATATCGATCAGCACCATGCCCGGGCGCAGCAATGGCAGTATCTTTTGCACAATATCGAGAACAACAGGCCCGGCATCCAGCATCGTAATCAGCACTTCTGCCTTCCAGCCATCGCCGGTAATCAGTTCACTCAGATCTTTCACTGCGACGACCGTATCCGTCTGAATGGCCACTGCTTTCGCATGTGTCCTGTTCCACAACCGCAAAGGATAACCATGTGCAGCCAGCCGTTGCGCCATCGGTGCTCCCATTAAGCCTGTTCCGATAAATCCGACTGCAGGCAATGAGTGTGCGTTCTCCATATCAATCCTTATTTAATTCAGCAAAGCGGACAGGCACTGTTTCACCGCAAGTGCGGCCTTTCTGCGTGCGGAAGCCCGTGTTCAGAATGTGATAGTCTACTGATTTTTCTCTTTCAGGTCAGAAAATGCAAAAGCGCTTTCTTCAATTTTCGCTGGCCAGCCTGCTGGCTGCAGCGTCATTCAGCAGCTACGCAGTGGATAGCTTTTCCGGCGAATTTGCTTCCGGTAATAAGTCGCAATTTGTTCGTGGCGGCTTGCAATGGAACTGGGATCAGCAATGGCTGAAGTCTGACAGCAGTTTTGTTGGCGGTTACTGGGATGCAACGCTGACGCAATGGCGTAACAATGCGTACAACGGTGTGAACGGCGATACGCAAAACATTACCGACATCGGATTCACACCGGTTTTCCGCTGGCAGCAAAACAATCGTAAAGGTTTGTACGGTGAAGCGGCGGTCGGTGTGCATTTATTCAGCCACGTTTATAACAACAACGGCCGTCGATTCTCAACAGCCTTCCAGTTCGGCGATCACCTCGGCGTCGGCTATGTGTTCAACAACGGGCTGGACGTTGGTCTGAAGGTGCAGCATTTTTCCAATGGCGCAATCAAGCGTCCGAATCCGGGTGCGAATGTTGCTGTTGTGCGGGTGGCGTACCCGTTCTGAGGTGTTAAAAGAATACGATCTGTGCAGACATCCGCATGCGCCCTTTGCGGAGAGCCGGACTTTCTGCCGTGGAGCGGGGAGTTGCTATGCTAAACACCGCATTTGGCCTGTTTTCTGATCTGCAAAGCACAAACCCGGCGGCAGCCGGGTTTGTGTTTGTCTTTTCGGGTTTGTGTTGTTTGTGCTTTTTGCTTAGTTCTTGTTCTTGTTCTTTTTCCGCTTTGGCGCGCACAAAGCAAAACCCCCGCCTCATTCGAGAGCGGGGGTTTCTTAT
>NZ_BMYU01000005.1 GCF_014652435.1 Cognatundibacterium squillarum | reverse complement strand
TGCCCACATTTATTGGCTGTTGATTGTTAAAGAACTGTATTCTTTTCTGCTATCGCTGCGAAGCGTTGTGTTCGTCAGCAGCAGAGAAACGAGATTATGAAGAAACGCGAACCACATGTCAACACCTGCCTTCCAATTACTTTCAGACAAAGGAACTTAGCCCCGAAACCAAACGAATCGAAATATAACCATCAAATAGTAAAATAGCGACCTCACTCAACCTATTCCGACATAGACAGTCGGGGGAGCTATTTATGATTCGTATTACAGATCTGGCACTACCATTAAGTCACACTGAAGATGAGCTTAAACAAGCGGTAATTCAGTCCCTCAAAATAAGAGCATCCGAATTAGTGAATTTCGTTGTGTTTAAACGCAGTTACGATGCACGAAAGAAGGTAGATATCATACTGATATACACAATAGATGTTGAGATAAAAAATGAACTCGATCACTGGCCAAAAATATCTCAACTTCCAAGAATCTCTCAAACTCCTGACACCAGTTATCATTTCGTTGCAAAAGCATCTGCAAACCGATCCGCCAGGCCTGTAGTGGTTGGCTTCGGGCCGTGCGGCCTGTTTGCCGCATTCATTCTGGCTGAAATGGGATATCGGCCAATCGTGCTTGAACGCGGAAAAACCGTCCGTGAACGAACAAAAGATACATGGGGCTTATGGAGAAAACGCGAACTCAACCCTGAGTCTAACGTTCAGTTTGGCGAAGGCGGCGCAGGGACATTTTCAGATGGCAAGTTATACAGTCAAGTAAAAGACCCAAATCATTACGGTCGCAAAGTTCTGACGGAATTCGTTAAAGCCGGTGCACCCGAAGAAATTTTATATGTCAGCAAACCGCATATTGGCACATTCCGACTCGTTAAGATGATCGAACAAATGCGCCATCGGATTGAAGAGCTTGGCGGAGAAATTCGCTTTCAGCAAAAAGTCGACTCGCTGGAAATCAGCAATGGAAAAATCAGTGGTCTTCATATCAACAACGGAGATTTCCTGCCCGCGACTCACGTAGTACTGGCAATCGGGCATAGTGCGCGCGATACCTTCCAGATGATTCATGAAAAAGGCGTTTATGTGGAAGCAAAACCTTTTTCAATCGGCTTCAGAATTGAACATCCGCAATCTGTAATTGATCAGGCAAGATTTGGGCCAAATGCAGGTAACAAAATTCTGGGCGCAGCAGATTACAAATTGGTACACCACGCTTCAAACGGGCGTTCGGTTTACAGTTTTTGTATGTGTCCCGGTGGAACGGTGGTTGCAGCAACATCAGAACCTAACCGGGTGGTTACCAATGGTATGAGTCAATACTCGCGCAATGAACGCAATGCAAATGCTGCGATAGTCGTTGGCATTTCTCCAGCTGATTATCCAGAACACCCATTAGCCGGAATTGATTTCCAGCGAGCTTTAGAATCAAAGGCATTTGAATTAGGTGGCGAGAACTACAGCGCCCCCGGACAACTGATAGGTGATTTTCTGGACGGAAAGGAATCTACTGAATTTGGAAGTGTCATTCCATCATACAAACCAGGGGTAGCTCTTGGCAACCTGCATAAGGCACTTCCCGATTTTGCAATCAGAGCGATTCAAGAAGCCATTCCCGCATTTGATAAAAAAATTCGTGGCTTTGCAATGCGCGATGGCTTATTGACAGGTGTTGAAACCAGAACATCCTCACCAATCAGAATCAAACGTGACGATAAAACATTGCAAAGCATCAATACTGCCGGTTTATTTCCCGCTGGTGAAGGTGCCGGCTACGCAGGAGGAATTATGTCTGCGGGCATAGACGGAATCAAAGTTGCAGAAGCCGTTGCCCTGAGTATCGAAGGGAAAATCTGAGCATTATTTAAATCCGTGGAGAAAATGAGTGGCACTGCTTAACGGCAGTGCCACTCACGTCAGGAAATAAGCTCCTGCAGCCCTTCAGCGAGCTCACTTACCGGGGGCATCTCATTAAGAATACGGTCTGGCTGAATTCCAAGCTTACGAGCAACCTCAACTGGAAACGTCGCCTCTTTTTCATCAGCACTAAAACCTGATTCGTTTGCCCTCGCACACCAACTAGCAATATGTACAATCGCCGCTACCGGCTCAAATGGCTCTTGGCTCAATGGATCGAAACTACCCTTAATTGCCACACTGAAATTCTCTGGAAAACGCCAGCGCTTAGCTAATTCAGCACCAACATCATAGAAATCGTAGCCAAAGGAATTACGCTCAACATCTACCCTGCGCGAGTCAAGGGCGCCTGCGATTTTGTCGATTTGCAAGGTCTGCTCCGGCATCCCGGCATGCATCACAAGCTGGCCAATCGCATGCATTAAGCCAACCGTAAACGCAAAATCAGAATTGCTGTGTATCTGACGCGCCACCCATTTTGCAACTACAGCAGTATTTAAGCTATAGCGCCAGAATTGCTTAAGGTCAACGCCGGGCATTGCCTTAAAGCCCCCAGTCAGACCACTACTGACAACAAGCGTGCGTACTGTCATGAATCCGAGCATTAACACGGCATCATCTACCGTCCCCACGCTCCGGGAAGCGTGGTAATACGACGAATTAGCAAGCCGTAATAATTTCGCACTGAGGACTTGATCCGCAGAGAGCTTGCGGGCAATCTCATCAATTGAGACACTGTCATTATTGAAGCTATCAATCACTTCCTGAACAACTTTAGGAATAGATGGAAGCGCGTTTTGTTGTTGCAACAGTGCTTCGAGTTTCATAAGGCGACTCCTGAAAGTTAGCTGACGGCCTGTAAGTTGAACATAAAAACTATACTTCTTTTCAACAACAATGCTTTTGAAACAAACGCTCTTTCAAAAATCATACTCTGTTATTTCTGCACAGGTAACCATTTTTAAAAATGTTTTACCAAGCGTTGCAGCAAGTCATCAGTGAAATAATGATGTCAAATTTCACTATCGTCCCTGACACCCAGTATGTTCAGCTCCTGTATCTTACGGGTAATAGTATTACGCCCAATGCCAAGTTTAATTGCCGCTTCATTTTTCCTGCCATGTGTATGCCGTAACGCAGCTTTAATCACTGTCGCTTCAAATATTTTTCCAAGTTGCACGATGACCTCCGGCTCACCAGATGACAGCATCGCTGATGCCTCACTTTCAAGCATTTGGTGCCAATCAACGGGCAAAGTACTCGAAATCGAAGATTGCAAACATGATGTCAGAATTTGCGATTCCGGTTGATTAATGACCGGAATTTCTAAAGCCACATCCTGAGCAGAAACAGCCGCAACATCACCAACCCGGGTTAAATCTGATGGCAAATCATTGATTTCAACTAACTGTCCCGGCGCCATAACGGTGATCCAGTTGCACAAGTTTTCCAACTGGCGAACATTGCCCGGAAACTCCAAAGACGACAAATAAAGCAGTGCGGCATCACTTAACTTTTTAACATCCACACCCAGCTGTTTTGCACTTTTTGCGAGAAAGAAACGCGCAAGCACCGGAATGTCTTCTTTTCGCTCCCTGAGACTGGGCAATCGAAGTCGAATGACATTCAGCCTGTGGTAGAGATCTTCACGGAACAATCCTTCACGCACACGCTGTTCAAGATTCTGATGGGTTGCCGCAATCACCCTGACATTTGCCTTCAGAGGCTGATGCCCTCCAACCCGATAAAAATGACCATCTGATAAAACTCGTAATAACCGCGTTTGCAAATCAAATGGCATATCCCCAATTTCATCAAGAAATAGGGTCCCACCCTCTGCCTGTTCGAACCTCCCGCGACGTGTCGTTTGCGCGCCCGTAAATGCACCGCGCTCATGACCAAATAACTCTGACTCGAGGAGATCTTTTGGAATGGCTGCTGTGTTCAGTGCCACAAAGGGCTGACTGGATCTGGGGCTATGCTTATGCAAAGCACGCGCAACCAACTCCTTACCACTACCGGACTCTCCTGTAATCAATACAGTGACGTTCGACTGAGACAAGCGACCAATCGCGCGGAAAACATCTTGCATCGCGGGGGCCTGACCAAGAATTTCGGGTGTTTCTGAAAATTGCTGCTCAGACTCAGTCTCACGAAGACTTTCCTCTAAGGCACGACGAATCAATTCAACAGCCTTATCCAGATCAAATGGCTTTGCCAGATACTCAAAGGCGCCCCCCTGAAATGCAGCAACAGCAGAATCTAAGTCCGAAAATGCCGTCATTATGATAACTGGCAAACCCGGATGTTTTGACTTAACCACCTGAAGTAGCTCAAGGCCAGATGCACCATGCATTCTGATATCCGATACAAGTACTTGCGGAGACTCTGTCTGTAATGCCTGCATGGCATCACGTGCATTGGTAAAGCTTCTGGTAACAAGATTCTCGCGCGCAAGCGCCTTTTCAAGGACCCAACGAATAGAGTCATCATCATCCACAATCCAGACTGGCTTCATCTTATGTTCTTTTAAAATTAATTAATTGAATGCTGCGCTTAAAATCTTGGTATCGGTCAGGGCAATGGAATCAAAATTCTGAAATCAGTCAACCCCGCCCTGCTCTCACATTCGATAACCCCCATATGCTGAGCTACGAATGTCTGAGCAAGTGTCAACCCCAACCCACTCCCCCCCTCTCTGCCAGAGACCAGCGGATAAAACATCCTGTTCTTAATCTCAGGTGGAATGCCAGGACCGTTGTCAATGATATGCAAATCTAATGCCAGCTTATGCCTGACTTTTGCCAATGTTATCTGACGAGCAACACGAGTCTTGATAACCAGCAAAGCATCACCCTGCTTGATACGCTCAGACAGCGCCTGCGCAGCATTGTGTGCGATATTCAATACAGATTGAATGAGCTGCTCTTTGTCTCCGCGAAACTCCGGAATCGACAAATCATAATCGCGCTGTATGGTCAGGCCTTGCGGAAACTCCGCCATCATCAGGCTGCGTACACGCTCACAAACTTCATGTATGTTCACATCACCAACTATATGGGGTACGCGATGGGGTGCCAATAACCGGTCGACAAGTGTTTGCAATCGGTCTGCCTCTTTAATGATGACCTGGGTATATTCCCGCAACTCCCTAAGTTGCCTTTCAGGCAACTCCAACTCAAGAAGCTGGGCAGCTCCACGTATACCACCGAGGGGATTCTTAATTTCGTGAGCAAGATTACGAATCAGCTCTTTATTTGCACGATTCTGATCCAGCATACGCTCCTCCTGATCCAGCTTCAATTGCTGTTCATTCTGGTGAAGCTCAATTAAGACAGGAGTAGCCGGATCGTCTAAGGGGGTAACAATCGCTCTCACGTGCAAAACATCTTTTGCAGACCGCTCAAGAGAAAGGTCCAGACGTTTATCTGCAAACATATGCTGCTTCGCCTGCTCAAACACAGCCAGCAGTTCTCCGGGATTCAGAAAAACATCGCGTAAGCTTTGCTGTTTCAGAAGCCTTACGGAGCAATCAAGCAAAGATTCTGCTGCCGTATTTGCAAAGACAATATCGCCATCATCGTTACAAATGAGCACTGCAGAAGTCAGTAAATCGAGGCCATCAAATGAAATCGTCATGATTTATGAATAAAAAAGGCCGCTAATCGCGACCTTTTATTTTACGCAAACATCATGCCCGGAATGCTATTTTAAATTTCCGATTTCGCGCTTGAGCGCCTCAACATTCTTCTCCGTACGGGCGATATTGTCTTTCATGAGAGCTACCCTCTCCTGATATTTTGCATAATTACGCTCATCACCGCGTCGCTCCGGCTCGCCGTTGTTAAATTCTTTCCGCAGTTCTGCAAGCTTTTGCTCCTCGGTCCGCAACTCATCATTCAGTATCTGACGGCGATCCGCATCACGGGTCTTTTGTGTCGACTCGTCTACTTTGGGAAACCCTGCCGGACTGGATGCAGGCTTCGCAGCAGCTACTTTGGGGGCAGACACAGATTGAACCGGTGCTGGCTGAGAAATGGTCAGCCCTGGTAAATCAAGTCGCTTACACCCTTTAACAGCCCCCGTATTTTTGTATTCTTTTTTTCCATTTTCATCAACACACAGAAACACCTCGGTCTGAGCAAAGGCTGCCTTTTGCAGTAAAAGTAGTCCGAAAAGCAAAAAATAACCGTACTTCATAGCGGAAGAGAGAATCGTCAACAAGCCTTTAGTGTATGCGAAGGTGTTGCGTGACACAATTGCCTTTACCAGTCGTAACAAATACAGCAAATAAAAAAAGGCGGGCAAAAACCCGCCTTTCTCACCAATTGCAATCCAACGATTACAGCGAGTAGTACATATCGAACTCAACTGGATGCGTTGTCATGCGGAAGCGCTGAACCTCCTGCTTTTTCAGTTCAATGTAAGCATCAATCATACTGTCACTGAACACACCACCGCGTGTCAGGAACTCGCGATCTTTATCCAGCGCCTCCAGCGCCTCTTCCAGAGATGCGCAAACTGTCGGGATCAGTTTATCTTCTTCTGGTGGCAGGTGATACAGATCTTTGGTCGCAGCTTCGCCAGGGTGAATCTTATTCTGAACACCATCCAGACCAGCCATCAACAGTGCTGCAAAGCACAGATACGGATTAGCCAGTGGATCCGGGAAACGCGCTTCCACGCGGCGCGCTTTAGGATTTGCAACGTAAGGAATACGGATAGAAGCAGAGCGGTTACGTGCCGAGTATGCCAGTTTTACAGGCGCCTCAAAACCAGGAACCAGGCGTTTATAAGAATTAGTGCCAGGGTTTGTAATAGCATTCAATGCTTTCGCATGCTTGATAATACCGCCGATGTAATACAGGGCAAAATCGGACAAACCGGCATAGCCGTCGCCAGCAAACAGGTTTTTACCATCTTTCCAAACAGACTGATGCACGTGCATACCAGAGCCATTGTCACCGACGATTGGTTTTGGCATGAATGTCGCAGTTTTGCCGTAGCTGTGTGCCACATTCCAGATCACATACTTCATGTTTTGGGTCCAGTCTGCACGCTCAACCAGTGTGGAGAACTTTGTACCGATTTCGTTTTGGCCAGCACCTGCAACTTCATGATGATGCACTTCAACAGGAATACCCAGAGACTCCAGAATCAGACACATTTCGGAGCGCATATCCTGAAAGCTGTCGACCGGAGGAACCGGAAAGTAACCGCCCTTAACTGCAGGACGATGACCGGAATTACCGCCTTCAAATTTTTCGCCAGTAGACCAAGACGCTTCTTCTGAGTCGATTTTAACGAAGCAGCCAGACATATCCACATTCCAGCGAACGCCGTCAAAAATGAAAAATTCTGGCTCAGGGCCGAAATAAGCAGTATCACCGAGGCCGGAAGATTTCAGGTACGCTTCTGCGCGCTTAGCAATAGAGCGAGGGTCACGGTCGTAACCTTTACCATCAGACGGTTCAACAACATCACATTGCATAAACAATGTTGTCTCTTCCATAAACGGATCGATGTTTGCTGTGTTCGGATCAGGCATTAACAACATGTCAGAAGCTTCAATGCCTTTCCAGCCTGCGATAGAAGATCCGTCGAATGCGTGACCACTTTCAAATTTATCAGCATCCAGCTGAGAAATCGGAATTGTCACGTGTTGCTCTTTGCCTCGTGTATCAGCAAAGCGGAAGTCAACAAACTTGACTTCATTTTCTTTTGCCATTTTCAGGACATCTGCGGCGGTCATTGCCATTTGAAACTCCTCTGTCGAGCGAAAAAATACAGTGAAAAATGATCCGGGAAAATTCTGTTAAACATCCAACCCGATATGAACTACCAACTGCTTACAATATACAAACATCAAAGCATGAATTATGCCAACAAGTCAAAATGCAAAAAATCATTGAAAGCCATTGGAACCCGAAGAAAACAGTGCCGTTTTAGAGCATTTTTTGCACAAGGTCAAATATCACGAAAACGCGACCGCACCAACAACAAGCAATTCGCGCAAATAGAGAAAAGTTTCGCACCAAATAAGTGCAGAACTCGAAACCGCACCATTTTGATGCAATCAAACTTATCAACAAATCCCTGCATGACCGGAGACACTCCGATCCAAAACCCTTAAGCGAGAGTAAGCCCGGCAAATCAGGCATAACTTGATGTGCCTCATATCACTGCAAATTTTGGATCAAGTCAGATTGACTCTGATACGACCACAGGCTTATCGTAGCTGCCAGCGCAAAAGTCAAATAGTTACCCAAGATCAACATCGACGATATCATTGCCTCTGAAAGGGTTGCAATTTTGATCCCCGAGCTTAATGCGGAAGTCTCTGCGCTGCATCAATACACGGCAGAATGCATGTCGGACAATATCCCACTCCACATTATCCGACAAAGCCACAAATACACTACTTACAGTTGAGTCAGATATTTACTGACAGTACTAAAGCTGATTTTTCAGCTTCGCTGACTCAAACGGAAAAATGCTCTCAAGGACATGTCTTTTCTGCTGAATCTGCTGCTGAAGTACCCTCGCATTTCAACAGCCATGATTTTTATTATTGCGCTGGGTGCAAACATTATATGGGTTGCAGAACTCGACCAGGCGGAACAATCTGAGCAAGCGGCAGCACTTTCAGAAATCGCAATCATGCAGTCGCACGCGCTGGAAAGCCGCATTCGCGAAAATCTGGCAGTCAGCTACGCCGTCGCTGCACATATTAAAGAGAAGCACGGAGAAGCAGCCCAGTTTCAACAATTTGCAAATGCACTGATCCCGTTTTATCCGGGAGTTGCAGCAATTTATCTGGCACCGGGAGGCATTACCAGTGTCGTCATTCCAAAGGAACGGGGTGAAGTAGGGCTCGGCCTCAATTTGCTGACCAATCCCAAACACGAGACCGAATCGAGAATCGCCCTACAAAGCGGGCAACTAACCCTTGCCGGCCCGCTACCGCTACTAGTCGGAAAAACCGGCTTAATCGGACGATTGCCTGTTTTCCTGCCATCTGAAGCCGGAGATGCCCGTTTCTGGGGCTTTATTTCCGTCATCATTGAAATGGATAAGCTGATAGCCAGCACAGAAGTCCCTTTGCTCAGCCAACGCGGCTACGAATATCAAATTTGGCGTAGGCAGCCAAACGACGGTGAGGTGCAAATCATCCATCGCAGCGAAGGATACAGCGGCGCGCCTGCAGTCAGCCACCGCTTTGCACTGCCAAATACCGAATGGTATTTTGATCTGAAGTCAGCAGGAAAAACGAATCCGATACTGCACTATGGACGCTATATGGTCGGGCTCATCCTTAGCCTGATGCTCACAATTCTGATACGAATGCTCGCCACTAACTGGGGACAGAAAAAACAACTGCATAGCCTGGTCAAAGAACGAACCCGCGAGCTTGCCGAAACGGAACAAGACTTAAAACGCGCTCAGGCGATTTCCCATACTGGCAACTGGAGTGCGCCTTTATCCGGCGCACATTTCAAGGGCTCCGAAGAAGCCTTCCGCATCTGGAGACTGGATCCCGGGATCCAAGTCAATAAAGATATACTTCTCACCAAAGTCCACGCTGACGACAGGGCAAAAATCACAGAATGCTGGCAAAAGGCATGTGCAGGTCAGTCCGCATCAGCCGAGTATCGCTTAGTTTTCGATGAAGAGACTCGCTGGGTTCACTCTGAACTGACGTTTGAAGCCCATCCTACCGAAGGCCAGAGACTGATTGGCACAACACAGGATATAACCAGTCGCAAGCGTGTGGAAAATGATTTACGCATCGCTGCCATCGCATTTGAAGGACAAGAAGGCATTGTCATTACCGACGAACAACGCAAAATCCTGAGAATTAATCAGGCGTTTACACGCATCACCGGCTACTCGCGCGGAGAAGCTGTTGGCAAAACGACCAGCTTACTGAAATCCGGCATTCATGGTGGCAGCTTCTATAAAGACATGGCTGAACAACTGGATTCCAAAGGCGTCTGGCAGGGGGAAATCTGGAATCGCAGAAAAAACGGTGAAATTTACCCCGAATGGCTGACCATTACAGCAATCCGGTCAGAGTCCGGAGACGTTGTTAATTATGTGGGCACCATGCTCGATATCACGCAAAGGAAAGCGACCGAAGCCAAGCTGGAACATCTGGCATATCACGATCCCCTGACGGGCCTGGCGAATCGTCGCCTGCTACTCAACCGCTTGCAGCATGCAATGGTCAGCAATACCCGCAGCAATCGCTTCGGCGCTATTTTATTTCTGGATCTGGATAATTTTAAGACGATTAATGACACCAGCGGGCATGGTAAAGGCGATTTGATTCTGCAACATGTCGCCAAACGGCTACAGGCAAGAACCGGTAAGGGTGACACGCTGGCCCGCATCGGCGGAGATGAGTTCGCACTGATTATTGAGGATCTCAGCGACCAGATACGGGATTCCGTCATTGAAGTGAAGTCCATCGCCAATCAGATTCTGGAAGAGATAAAAAAACCCTTCACCATCGAAGGGCAGTACTTTCATACAACAGCAAGTCTGGGGATAGAATTATTCGGCGCAAGTCACACATCCGCTGAAGAATTACTCAGACAGGTCGAAGTTGCGATGTATGAAGCGAAATCTGCCGGTGGAGACAATGCCTGCTTTTTTGATCCGGCAATGCTGAACATCATCGCTGCCCGCGCCGAAATGGAGGCCGATCTGAGAAACGGCCTGCGCCAGCATGAATTCAGACTGTTTTACCAGGCGCAAGTAAACAGCACAGGCAAATGGCTGGGGGCCGAAGCATTATTGCGCTGGCAGCATCCGAAAAAAGGCATGGTTTCGCCAGCCGAATTTATTCCGCTTGCAGAAGAAACGGGGCTGATTGTACCAATCGGGAAATGGGTGTTGCATCAGGCATGTGCGCAGCTAGCCCTGTGGCAGACTGATCCCGTATATGCATCAATGACGATGTCGGTTAATGTCAGTGCCAAACAATTCCGCCAGGATGACTTTGTCGATACGGTACTGGAAGCAGTAACACAGCATCAGATTCAGCCCGGCAGTCTGAAGCTGGAATTGACCGAAAGCCTGTTGCTGGACAATGTTGAGCAAACCATCACAAGGATGCACATTTTGCGTTCTTATGGAATTTGTTTCTCTCTGGATGATTTCGGAACCGGCTACTCGTCTCTGGCCTACCTCAAACGCTTACCTCTGCAACAGTTAAAAATCGATCAGTCATTTGTTCGAGATATTCTGGTCAATCCTAGTGATGCTGCTATCGTCAGAACCATTATTGGTCTCGGAAAAAGTCTCGGGCTTTCCGTCATTGCTGAAGGTGTTGAGCAGGAATCTCAGCGGAGCTTTTTACAAACACTGGATTGTCATGCATACCAGGGATATTTGTTTGGTAAACCATCTGCTACACTCAGCCTTCCGCAACGCGGAAACAGTACCGCAGAATTGCATGCCTGATACCGGCAAAATTCATTCCGGCGATACACTTTCCGAATTGACTGTACTATTTTTAGCTGAAACCTTCGATGGAAACGAATATGTCCGCTCAGGAAATTTTAAGCCATGCCTCCGCACGCGCCACTGAACAGCAGCTACCTTATGCAGGCGCTGTTACGCCGGAAGAAGCATGGAATTTACTACAGCAAGACCCTTCGGTCATACTGATTGATGTGCGCACGCAGGCTGAGCGCGACTGGATTGGCAAAGTCAGTGTTCCGGAACAGCAGCACGGTGCTGTGCAGTGGAGTTTGTACCCCGGCGGCACACCAAATCCGGCATTTCTCAGCCAGTTGAAAGAAACAGTTCCTGACAAACAACGTTGCATCGTGTTTTTGTGCCGCTCCGGCGTACGCTCGCGACACGCAGCGAAAGCTGCCACCGAAGCAGGCTATACGCAGTGTTTTGATATTCTGGAAGGTTTTGAAGGCGATAAAGATACAGCCGGACACCGTAAAACCGTCGGCGGATGGTGCTTCCGACAGTTGCCGTGGACAGGCGCATAAGGAACTTTGCTGTAAAAGCTGCGCAACAGCTCTTCCTTTTTCTGCAATCCTTTGCTATAGTCTTGGTCTTCGCTGAACGCGAAAGAATGCCTGGAGAGGTGGATGAGTGGTTTAAGTCACACGCCTGGAAAGCGTGCGTAGGGTAATACCTACCGGGGGTTCGAATCCCCCCTTCTCCGCCAGAATTAAAAAAGCCCGCTGCAAAAACAGCGGGCTTTTTGTTTTAACGGTTCATCAACACAAATAGCCCCTCCGCCGCTACGCCTGATTGTTTCTGTTCATCAGCGCTGTCTGCATTACATCCCTGCTTTTTTACGCCCTGTCGCATTCCCGTTGAGCGCACTCCGGCAGCGCATTATTCTGTACTCATGCACACGGGATGCTGACAACAAAGACACTTCACAAGGAGAACATCATGCGTATTCAAAAAACTGCTGCTATCGCAATTCTGACTGTCCTGCTGATCGCCGGCCTTGCCTGGCAATTTTCACCGGATGCGCACGTAGTGGTGAATGACCATGAGATTGGTGGTCTGTTCGGCTTCTCAATGCTGGCTGGTGGCTTAGGGATTGGTGTACTGGCAACCGTTTTTGCGCTGGCGTGTACCGGACTGGTGATCGCGGGTGTCTCTGCACTGATGGTGGTTGTCGCCGGACTGGTCGTGGTGGCACTGGCAGTGTCCCTGCTCCCGCTCGCCCTGCCGTTTCTGTTACTGGCGGGCATCGTGTACCTGATCGCACGTCCTTCCCGCCGCACCGCTTAAGTGCACTCCGTTTTCCCCTGCATTGCACACCACTGACGTACAATGCAGGGCATTAAGGAGTCGTATTACATGAAATCCCCAGAGATTCGCAAAGAACTTTCCGAATTAACGCTGCACAAACGCGGCATACGACTGAATCTTCAGTTGCCGACGATCGAATCCGAAGATGAAATTCAGATTCGCGGTGCAGATGCAGTACTTCAACGCCTGCAGGCGCTGGCAACTGTCTGCACTTACCCGCAACACGCTACCGACAGCAGTTCCGCTGCCCTCAGCAAACAAGAGCAGGCTTTACTGGATGGCAATCTGGATGACGCCAGCGCATTGCAGCTGCAGCAATCATCTCGCCATGCGCTGTGCTTTCTGATGTGGGCTGCCGGTCTGGAAAACAAACCAGGGATGCCGGATCAGCACAGCGGTCAGCCCGACCTGCAAAAAATTACCACCGTACATGAAGCGCGAGCACTGCACCTGCGCAGCAAAACCGACTTACTGGACTGGGCGGATTTACTCTACCGCTTCCACTGGGCTGTGCGCCATGCACATCTGCAAAACAGGCCCGTCCCGGGCAGACTGGATGCTATCGCTGTGGAAGCGTGGCATCGCGCCGCAAACTGGATGATTTGCTACGAAGATGAAGCTGACTGGGATCTGGTCAGCACAGAAACTGCCGGCTGAGCAATGTGCGTCAATTACACGCCCAGCCGCCGCGACGCACTGGAAAAACATTTTGCCGTCAACACAGACAGTCTGCCGGAATGGAAACCGGAAGTATGGCAAGACTATGCGGCACCGATTATTAAGCCAGACCATGCCGGTCAGCGCGAAGTCGTGCTGGCCGGATTCGGACTGATTGCAAAGTCCGAATTTCCGGCCGGACGCAAACCATTCAGTACGATGAACGCCAGAGCGGAAACCATTGCCGCTTTACCGAGTTTTGCCCGGCACTGGCAACGCGGACAGCGCTGCCTTGTTCCTATGCAGTATTTTTGCGAACCCAACTACGAGAGCGGGCGGGCGCAGCGCTGGAAGATTGCGATGGCTAGCGGCGAGGATTTCGCAGTGGCCGGCCTGTATCGCAGCCGACGCACTCCCGAGGGCGAAATCGTGCACAGTTTCACGCAGATTACCGTCAACGCAGATCAGCATCCGCTGATGTCGCGGTTTCATCCGCCTGCAGATGAGAAACGTTCACTGGTCGTGATTGCGGCGAAGGACTACGATGCCTGGCTGCACCACACCGATCTGCAATTCGCAACCGGGCTGCTGCAACTGCCGGACGCGCACTGGTTGCAGGCGGAACCGGTAGACAATACGCCCGAACCGCAACTCAGCCTGTTTTGATCGCTCACTGGCGAAAAATATACTTTTATGCGGCAGTATCTGCCGGAGGAAGCTTAATTTTTTGTCAGGTTCGCAAATCATTGTTACTTTCGCGAAATTTATTGCCATATAGCAATTTTCCCGACTTTTCCTTCTGCCAAGCGCGGTCTACAATGGAACGTGAACCGGAAACACTCAGGAAATCATCATGAATCGCCGCATATTTCGTCCCCTCGTATTAACCGGCCTGCTCGCCGTTGCCGGCGCGGGTTTGCATTTTGCACATGCCAATGTGTTTGAAAACGCGGTCAGTGCTTATGAAAATGAAGAGTACGCTGAAGCCATTGAATCTTTCCGCGAAGCTGCAGAAGACGGAAATGCTGATGCCCAGTTCAATCTGGGGCTGATGTACCTGAAAGGTGAAGGCGTGGAAGAAGATTATGCGCAGGCCCTCGAATGGTTCACCAAATCGGCAGAACAAGGCAATGTCCGCGCCGAAACCAATCTGGCGCGCATGTATGCCAAAGGCAAAGGCGTACAACCGGATTACGGTACCGCAGTGAACTGGTTCCGCAAAGCGGCAGATCAGGGTTATCCGGATGCGCAATACAGCCTGGGTGTGCTGTATGTCACCGGCAATGCCGTCCCGCTGAATTACAAACAGGCGCAGGATCTGTTTCAGAAAGCAGCAGATCAGGGTAACGCCAGCGCTCAGTATCAGCTGGGCCTGATGTATTTCAAAGGTAAAGGGATGAAGCCGGATCTGGTGGAAGGTTACAAATGGATGCTGCTAGCCGGCGATTACGATGATGCCGCTGTGTACCGCGAATACGCGGAAAAGCAGCTGAGTGAAGATCAACTGGAAAAAGCCAAAGCACTGGCAGAAGAATGGCAATCTGAATTTGATGCCAATGCCGAAACCACCTGAACGGCAAAAGACAAATTTTGCATGGATAAACAACCCGCCGCAAAGCGGGTTGTTTTCTTTTGTACACAACACCCATCCAAGCTGTTACTCCCCCTCTGCTGAAATAATGCAATTCACATGCAAAATGCGGACTCCGGCATAGAAAAAACGATTTTTTCACGGACGTCCGCGAATTTGCTGGCTGAGCGGGCAGGTGCTTTTTGGGGTGATGCGGAGTTCTGCACAGGTTCCATAACTGCCACAGCTACCCGTAACTATTCCACCATGGCACTTCGCACCGATTCATTTGTGCATTCATAGCAAAGTATGCGTACTCTTACCCAAACCGACGTTCAACGCAGACTGCTAACTGCGCGAGCGCTCAATCCGGACAGTGCAAGCGTTCAAAAATACTGTAAAAAAAACCACAGAATGATGTGCCCTCGAAGTTTGCAACCACATAAAGTGCAACAAAATTTCCGGGTTCCATTTACCGACGAATGTCGCAAAAAAGCCCGCGACTTGCGAAGATTGTTATTTTTTAAGCATTAAAGAAATAAATGATGCACAGTCGCCGCTTCGGATCCCGTAACTCTCAGTGAATACGCCGCTGCAAATGACAAACGGAGTGTCACAATTATTACGTTTACTTAAATTTGCTCGATTTATGTTTCAATCAAACAATCTTGTTTCCCTAAAGTTGGAGCCGGGAATTCCCCCAAATTCAACTTAGGAGATTTCGATGCAAGAATTAAAAATTGAGGAATTAGAACAAATTCATGGTGGTGATGGAAACACGACCGCAGCAGGTATAGTCGTTGGAGGTATCGCTGGATTGCTGGTTGTCGGAACTGGTGGGGCATTTTTGGGAGGTGCAATTTTAGGCGGTATTATCTGGTCAGCTGGCGACGAACTTTATTCGCGCTGGAATCGGGGTGGCCGTGTCCCCGCACAGGG
This sequence comes from Cognatundibacterium squillarum, assembly GCF_014652435.1. Taxonomy (GTDB): domain Bacteria; phylum Pseudomonadota; class Gammaproteobacteria; order Burkholderiales; family Burkholderiaceae_D; genus Undibacterium; species Undibacterium squillarum. Next base: position 281,641 of record NZ_BMYU01000005.1, on the reverse strand, counting down.
CGGAAAAAACTGATTATCAATCTCTAACAACAATATAGTCAGTCACTCAATAGTACTGACTATATTGCCAAATCTAAAAAATGAAAAATCCCGTTTACACGCGTTTTAGTATGACAGCTATGTGGCTGGGAATATTGATCGCGATTCCACTGAAGTGTTGGAAAATCCTAGATCGTGAATCTGCAATTGCAGATTATTTGGAGCTTTTGCTCTATTCGTATTTAGTCCTAGCCAATTACATTTGCGGTTACCGCCTTTACTCTCCGCCCGCCTGGTCACGTTTTCTGGTTCGGCAAAAATGGATTGACGAGTGGCGCTACTTATCAGAAACCCATCCCGATGAAACCCGGGACAATCACCGGAAACTCCGCATGGTGGTCGCGGGCACCATTGTGATGACTGTTCTTCTTCTTGCGACTGTTCATGGAAAGCTCTGACCATTGCCGTCATTCTCCACGTCCCGTTTGTATTGCGCATTGCAAGCTGAAACCCGTCAACCGGAGTAAACACCCGAAGGGAGCATTTCAGCTCCTCACAAATTGCAATATCAGCATCAATAACTGAATACACTTCCGCCTGCTCCCGGAAATCAATTCAGAACGGAAAATATGCATTTCACATGCAAAATGCGGACTTCAGCACAGAAAAACCGGCTTTTTCACGGACGTCCGCGAATTTGCTGGCTGAGCGGGCAGGTGTTTTTTGAGGTGATGCGGAGATCTGCATAGGCACAGAGGCTGGCAGGCGCTGTTGGCCTGCCTTAGGCGAGCGTGGCGAGTGGGTTTGTACCTGACTTTTAGTCCGGTAAACGACGCAGTGCGTCCCACAATGGCTGGCAGGCATCGGCGACGCGGTTGATGCTGGCTTCACGCAAAGCAGCCAGATCAAGTATTTGCGGCGCTTCCAGCCCTGCCCATTGCAGGATGGCCTGACAAGCCTGCGGATGATCGAACAAACCATGCAGATAGGTTCCCATCACTTGCTGATCGGCTGACACCGCACCGTCCGGCATGCCGTCCAGCATCAGCGCAGCAGCGCAGTCCTGTGCGCGTTCAGAAACGCCCATATGGATTTCATAACCCTCAACAGCAGCCTGCGTACCGAACAGAGTATGCCCCTGCACACGGCGCAATTGCTTGTGCTGCTCCAGTCTGGTACTGACCGGCAGCAAGCCGAAACCGGCCTGTGTCTGCCCTGCGCTGCCTTCCACGCCGAAAGGATCGCTGATCTGCTGTCCGAGCATCTGATAACCGCCGCAAATGCCGATGACTTTGCCGCCGTAACGCAAATGCTTCTGCAGCGCAGCTTCCCAGCCCTGCTCCCGCAGAAACGCCAGATCAGCCATGGTATTTTTGCTGCCGGGCAGGACAATCAGATCAGCGGGCGGAATTGCTTGCCCCGGCCCGACCAGATGCAGATCCACATCCGGATGCGCGCGCAGCACATCAAAATCGGTGTGATTAGAAATACGCGGAATGACCGGCACCACAATACGAAAACGGCCTTTGCCCTCCTGCTGCGTCAGCACTGCATCTTCTGCATCCAGCTGCAAGCCGTGCAGATAAGGCAGCACCGCGAGTACAGGCTTGCCGGTCTTCTGTTCCAGCCACGCCAGCCCCGGTTCCAGCAAGCGGATATCACCGCGAAAACGGTTAATCACAAAGCCGACAATGCGCTGCTGCTCGCTTTCCGACAGGCAGGCCAGCGTACCGACAAAATGCGCAAACACGCCGCCGCGATCAATATCTGCAACCAGAATTACAGGACAATCCACCGCTTCGGCAAAACCCATGTTCGCGATATCGCGTTCGCGCAGATTCACTTCTGCCGGACTGCCAGCACCTTCCACCATCACCAGTGCATACTGATCGCGCAGCCGTTGATACGATTCCAGCACCGCAGACATCGCAATCGTTTTGTACTGATGATAGTCACGCGCATTCATATCGGCGCGCACTTTGCCATGCACCACGACTTGCGCGCCGGTATCGCTGGAAGGTTTCAGCAATACCGGATTCATGTCGGTATGCGGTTCCAGTCCGGCGGCCTGTGCCTGCAAGGCCTGCGCACGGCCTATCTCGCCGCCATCTACCGTCACGGCACTGTTCAGCGCCATGTTTTGCGGCTTCATCGGCACCACACGGATACCGTCGCGCTGCGCAAGACGGCAAAGCGCCGCAACTACCGTGCTTTTGCCTGCGTCTGAGGTGGTGCCCTGCACCATCAGGGTATGAAACTGCATGCCTGTATCCTTGTTTTACGCAGACTGTTGCTGCTGCCAGCCGGAGATCAGTACCTGCAATTGCAATAAACCATGCTGAATCGCGGCAGGCCCCGGTGACAGAATGTCCGGTGATTTGATCTCAAACACTTGCCCGTGCTGAACCGCCGGAATCTGCGCCCAGCCTTCGCGCTGCATCAGCTGATCCGGCTGAAACTTCTTCCCACACCATGAACCGATGATGATGTCAGGAGCACGCCGCACTACTTCCAGCGGATCGGCAATAATGCGTTCACGACCGGAGTAGCAATTCGCCAGCTCAGGGAAAATATCATCGCCGCCAGCGATGCGAATCAGTTCCGATACCCAGCCAATGCCAGACATCAGCGGCTCATTCCATTCTTCAAAATACACACGTGGTCTGCGCGTCCACTGCCGGCTTTGCATGAGTACGGACTGCACTGTCTGCTGCAGGGTTTCGGTCAGTTGCGCCGCTTCAGCACTGCGCCCCGTCAGCAAGCCAACGGTGGCAATCATTTTGTAAATGCCATCAACACTGTGCTGGTTGAAGCAATGTACTTCCACACCGGCACTGATTAATTCTTTGCACAAATCCGACTGCATATTCGAATACGCCAGTACCAGATCCGGCTTCACCGCCAGAATGCGATCCAGCTTCGCTGAAGAAAATCCGCTGATTTTGACTTTTTCTTCTCTGGCGCGCGCCGGACGCACGGTGTAGCCGGAAATACCGGCGATCAAATCTTCCGCGCCGATAGCGTACATAACTTCGACGGCTTCTGTGCTCAGACAGGCGATACGCTGATACTGCGACATCGTGCTACCCTTTTCTTAATATGTGTATTTATTTCATTCCTGTACGCTTCTGACGTACCTGATCGAGTGCTTCACAGACCTGCTTCGCGCCGTCGATAATGCGCGGCCCCGGGCGGTTCATTAAATCGCCATCCAGCGCAATCAGATTGCCGGCACGTACCGCATGCAGCGTACTAAACGGTTTCCACAATTCAAACTGGCTGTCTTTATGACGCATTTCACCGGTCAGTATCAGTTCGGGATTTTCTTTGACTACGGCTTCGATATTCACCACCGGCGCTGCGGCTTCCAGCGATGCAAATACATTCTGCGCGCCGCAGTAACGGAATACATCGTTGATAATGTGTTTGCCGTTCAGCGTGTATAAAGGTTTGTTCCAGACCTGATAAAAGGTTCGCACTACCGGACGCTGCGCATATTTTTGCTGCAGCAGACTGATCTGTTGCTGAAATTCTTTCGCTGCCGGTTCAGAACGCGCTTCGCTGCCGGTCAGTTGCCCCAGCTTACGCAAAGCCAGCGGAATATCTTCCAGCTTATGCGGTTCGCTGAAAAAAAACGGCACGCCTGCCTGCCGCAGCTTATCCAGCTGACGGTCAAAACTGCCATGCATCCAGACCACCACCAGATCCGGCTTCATCGCAATCACGCGCTCCAGATCTATCTGGCGCAAATCGCCGATGCGCGGAATCTGTTTTGCCGCTTCAGGAAAATCACTGTATTTCACGGTGGCGACAATTTTGTCGCCTGCTCCTGCAGCAAACAGGAGTTCGGTGACATGCGGTGCCAGACTGACGACACGCTGCGCAGGCCGCGCCAGCGTCAGCGTTTGTCCCAGATCATCAGTCACACTGATGCTGTTGGTGCCGGCGGCAAATGCACCGTCAAATGCCATTGACAGCGTCAGAAATGCCGCTGCTGCGAAGTTCTTTTTCATGTTGTTTCCCGTCGTTTCCATCGCTGGCAAGCCTGTTCCAGTCGCTGCCAGTCTGCTTCTGTTGCCGGTAAGCCAAAGCGCAATCCGTGTGCACTCCATGCAGAATGATCAAAGTAACGCACCCAGATACCATGCTGCGCGAAATGTTCCCACAGTGCTTCGGTCTGATGCTGCAGCTGAACATGGCTGCACCACTGAAATAATTCCGTACCCTGACTTTGCCAGCCATTTGCAGTCAACAGGTTTCTTAAACGCTGCCCCTGTTGCTGCAGAAACTGGCGGTTGTGCTGCTGCCAAGCGCGGTCACTCAGCGCCTGCCGTGCAATGATTTGTGCGGGACCGCTGACGGCCCACGGGCCCAGCCATGCACTCAGCTGCGCCAGCAAGTTCGCAGATGCACCGACGAAACCAAGCCGCAATCCCGCCAGCCCGAAAAACTTACCCACCGAACGCAACACCCATAAGCCCGGCAAATCGCTGTGCTTTGCGATACTGAGCTCCGGTACGGTGTCGCCGAATGCTTCGTCCACAATCAACCAGCCCCCGCGTGAAGCCAGTTGTTCACGCCAGGCTAATAGCGTGGTGGGCGCAATGGTTTCGCCGGTCGGATTATTCGGATTCACCACCACCATCACATCAACCTGCGGCAAATGCTGTTCCAGCTCTGCATACCGCGCTCGTATTACTTCATGCCCCGCCTGCTGCCATTGCCATGCGTGCTCAGCATACGAAGGACCGCACACACAGACACGGCAGCGTACACGCAAGCGTGGCAAAGCCTGAATCGCTGCCTGCGTACCAGCCACCGCCACGCAAGCCGGAAAGCCGTAATACGCCGCCGCAGCCTGCTCCAGTTCTTTCGATACTTCCGGCAAACGATGCCAGACATTATCCGGCAAAGGTGGTACCGGATAATGTGCGGGATTAATGCCGGTCGATACATCAACCCAGTCTCCACGCGCACGCCCGAAACGGGCGACTGCGTCATTCAGATTGCCGCCATGTTCAGGCATTGCCAAATCCTTTCCAGATCAGGGAAATACTCAGCAATACAGCAATCCACAGCCATGTGGTGCGCCAGACAAGTTGCCAGGCACGCTGTATGTCTGACGGTATTGCAGCCCGTCCCTCGCCCAGTGGAGGACGGACCTCATCCACGCCGTCGTAGCGAGCGCTGCGCCCAAGCGCAATTGCCAGCGCACCCGCACCGCTGGACATGACCGGCCCCGCATTCGGGCTAGGCCAGCCCGGCGCCTGCGTGCGCCAGCACTGCAATGCAAGTTTGCTGTTACCCAGCAAGGCATAACTGATTGCCGTTAGGCGCGCAGGAATATAGTTCAGCACGTCATCGATTCGTGCCGCTGCCCAGCCAAACTTCAGAAAACGCAAAGATTTATAACCCCACATCGCATCCAGCGTATTCGATAATCGATACAGCACCGCACCGGGGCCACCTGCGATTGCAAACCAGAACAATGTGCCAAACACAGCATCACAACCATTTTCCAGCACGGACTCCACACTGGCCTTTGCCAGATACGACGCATCGCCATGCTCCGTGTCGCGGCTGACGATGTACGAAGTTAAGCGTCTTGCCTGCGGCAGATCACCCTGCTCTAACGCAGTCTGTATCGGCAAATTGTGTTCGCGCAGACTGCGCAAACCGATACAAGCGTAAAGCAACACACAATGCAGCGCTGCTGCCAGCCAGACGCTGAAATACGCCGCCAGCACAATCAGCGCCTGACTCAGCAATACCAGTGGCAATACCGCCAGCATCCACGCCAGTAAGCCCTCTGGTCTGCTGGCAGCGCTGTGATTCGCTTTTTTTTCTATCCAGCCGGCAATACGGCCAAAACCAACCAGCGGATGCCAGCGACGTGGTTCACCCAGCGCCAGATCCAGCAAAACACCTCCCAGCGCCAGCACGCCGGTACTGATCAGCGCGAACATGCAACAGCTCCCGGCTTCAGTGACAAGGGTAAGCCTGCCACCACCAGCGTGACCTGCTGCGCCAGTTTTGCCACCGCCTGATTCAGCCTTCCGGCCTCATCCATATACCAGCGTGTCACCGCGCCCATAGGAATAATGCCCAGTCCGACTTCATTCGACACCAGTGTGACATCGGCGCGGCTGTCGGCAAGCTGCCGCAGCAGGGCATCACGTTGTTCGGCAACCATAGCCGGTGGTGTGATCAGTCCGGTTTCCGGAAAATGCTGATCACCGGAAAACAGTAAATTCGACAGCCAGACTGTCAGGCAATCGACCAGTATCCAGTATTGCGGCTGATTCCATTGCTGCAACGCTGCGGCCAGTTGCAAAGGACTCTCCACCGTCACCCAGTGCGCAGGACGCTGCTGCCTGTGCAATGCAACGCGGCGCTGCATTTCCGCATCGTTACCGGCACTGGTAGCGATATAAATAATCTGCTGACCGGCTGCCTCGGCCTGTGCTGCCAGCTGTTCGGCATACGCACTTTTGCCGGAACGCGCACCACCTGTGATCAGATGTACTGTCACAGCGCTTCCCCGAGAAACAATGCTGCCGCAGCACGCGGACAGGACGGGAAATAAGCGTGGAAATAACTGGCGCGCAGAGAGCCCTGCTGATACACAGCTTCACCGGTTTTCTGATCGCGATGACGTGTGGTATGCAACACACCTTCCAGATGTGTTTCTAAACGTGAATAATGAAAACTGTGTCCGCGCAATTCACCGCATGTAGTGGACAGAAAATGTGGCCCCAGTGCAGCAAGCTTCTCCTGCATCACTGCTTTGCCGGGCAACAGCGCTGCCATGGAATGCGTGACACCATCCTGATCCTGCAAAGCCTCTGTCAGTGCCATCATGCCGCCACATTCCGCCCACACAGGCTTTCCGGCTGCCACTGCAGCACGTACCGATGTCAGCCAAGCAGTGTTTTGCGCCAGCGCTGCGGCATGCAGTTCCGGATATCCACCCGGCAGATACACCGCATCTGCACTTGCTGGCACTGCATCATTCGCCAGCGGCGAAAAATAAATCAGTTGCGCACCGAGTTGCTGCAGGCAATCCAGATTGGCCGGATACAGGAAAGCAAACGCATCATCACGCGCTACCGCAATGGTTTTTCCTTGCAGCAGCGGTGCAATCTGTTCTGTGGTGACATCCGCAAATTCGGTTTCCGGCATAGCATCCATCACTGCCAGATCCAGTGCTAAGGCATCTGCCATCTGATCTAACAGCGCATCCAGATGTTCAACTTCATCCGGCAATACCAGCCCCAGATGGCGTTCCGGCAGACTGAGCTTCTGTCGGATCAGATAGCCTGCCAGCGGAATATCACGCATGGCTTCTTTTGCCATCGCTGCATGTCCTTCCGATGCAACGCGGTTGGCGATCACGCCTGCCAGACGTACAGGACCGAAATCGCGCAAACCCATCGCAACCGCGCCCACTGTTTGCGCCATCGCCGATGCATCCAGCACAGCCAGAACAGGTACGTCAAAAAAGCGCGCCAGATCAGCAGACGAAGGATTGCCGTCGTACAGGCCCATCACGCCTTCAATCAGAATAAAATCTGCTTCCTGCGCAGCATGCGCCAATTGTTGACGGCAAGCAGGTTCGCCGGTCATCCACAAATCCAGCGAATACACAGCATGTCCGCTGGCTGCCTGCAGAATACGCGGATCAATAAAATCCGGTCCGGTTTTGAATACACGCACGGTGCGCCCGCTTTGGCGCAGTTTGCGTGCCAGTGCCGCTGTCACGGTAGTTTTGCCCTGACCGGACGCCACGGCAGACACCATCAGCACACGTGCGCGGCTTACCATTCCACACCTGCCTGTGCAGCAATGCCTTCTTTGAATGCATGTTTGATGACCTGCATTTCCGTGACGGTATCTGCAATCTCAATCAGATCCGGCGGCGCACCACGCCCCGTCACAGCCACATGTTGCATTTCAGGACGCGCATCCAGATCTGCAATCACTTGCTGCAAATCCAGATACTGATATTTCAGCGCGATATTCAGTTCATCCAGCACCACCAGACCAATTTCAGGATCTGTCAGGAAGCGCTTCGCCTGTTCCCAGGCCAGCGCGGCTTTTTCCATGTCACGCTCGCGATTCTGAGTTTCCCAGGTATAGCCTTCCCCCATCGCATGGAACTGCACTTCGTCGGGAAAGCGGCGCAGGAACTTTTCTTCGCCGGTCGACATTGCGCCTTTGATGAATTGCACAACGCCGACTTTCATACCATGACCCAGCGCACGCATCACCATACCAAACGCACTGGAGCTTTTACCCTTACCGTTGCCGGTATGGACTAACAACACACCGGTCAGTCGTTGTGCCTGCTGAATTTTTTCATCGACGATGGCTTTTTTACGTGCCATACGGCGCTGGTGACGGGTCTGAATATCGTCTGCTGCCACTTCAGGTGTCGCTGCCGCGTTTTGTTCTTGCATTATTCTTCTCTTCAGAAAATCAGACAGGCATCGCCTGCGGGATGAAAACGGTTAGTCCTTCATGCGGGATCGCACTGACAGGATGCCCGAGACAAGTGCTGAGTAAATCAGCACGTAATACTTCATCAGCCGGACCTGCTATCCAGCTGCCATCGCCCATCAGCAACAATGCGTGAGTTGCCACGCGGGCAGCCAGATTCAAGTCATGGCTGACCATCAGCACGCCCTTCTGCTGCTCTTTGCACAAACGGGCAAGCAAAGACATGGCACTGACCTGATGCGCCAGATCCAGCGCATTTGCCGGTTCATCTAAAAGCAACCAGCGCGCATCCTGCGCCAGCAGGGCCGCAATCGCCACGCGTTGCCGCTCACCGCCGGACAAACTGCGCACATCACGCTCAGCTAACGCGGCAACGTCCATTGCTGCCAGTGCCTGCATCGCCTGTTGCACATCGCTGTCCTGATCCCAGTAATGCGCGTCGTGATACGGATGACGCGCACTGAGCACCGTATCCAGCGCGGTGTAACCGAATGCATCGGTGCGGCTCTGTGCCAGATATGCACGACGCGATGCCAGCTCGCGTAAAGACCAGTCCTGTAAGCGTTTGCCTTCCAGCAACACATCGCCGGTTTTAATGTCGCGGATGCCGGCCAGCGTTTTCAGCAGCGTCGATTTACCGGCGCCATTGCGCCCGATCAGGCACCAGCATTCGCCGGGATGCATTTCTAGATTTAAATTACGTATTAATTCGCGTTTCGGCGTGTGTACGCTTAAATGGCGGATCTGCATCAGCGCTTCCTTAACTGATGTAACTGGATCAGAAATACCGGCACGCCGATCAGCGCGGTAATCACGCCAACCGGCAACTGCTGCGGCGCGACGACGGTACGCGCAATCGTATCGGCCATCACAATGAAACTGCCTCCAGCCAGCATCGATGCCGGAATTAATAAACGGTGATCCGGCCCCAGTGCAAAGCGGCAGGCATGCGGCATGATCAGACCGACAAATCCCACGCTGCCGGCATTCGAAACCGCACTTGCCGTCAGTAAGGCCGCACCTAAAAACAATAACTGGCGCAGGCGTCCGATATTCACACCCAGCGTCGCCGCATGGTCAGCATGCATGGCGGCCAGATTAATCGCGCGCGCATTTTTCATAACCAGCACCGCAATACTGATCAGAATCAGCCAGCTGCTGATGCCGGGTTTGACGTTGGATAAATCACCGATCATCCAGAACACCATGCTGCGTAGACGACTGTCCGGCGCAATCGATAAGATCAGGGTAATGATGGCGCCGCAACCGGAGGCGATAATCACGCCGGTCAGCAGCAATAACTGTGCACTGCCATCGCTGCTGCCGTGTCCTTTGAAATCACGGTAAGCGAGGCCAAACAGAATCAGGGCAACGGCAACGGCACCGCCAAACGCGGCGACATCCACCATCCACAAACTGCCGTATAACAAAATCATGCTCAGTGCGCCAACGGAGGCACCGCCGGAAATCCCCAGCACATAAGGATCGGCGAGCGGGTTGCGCAATAAGGCTTGCATTAAAACGCCGGATAAAGCGAGCGTGGCACCGGTCAGAAAACCACCTGCTGCACGCTGTAAGCGTAATTCCAGCAGTGTTCCTGCCAGTGTAGAAGGCTGCCCTTGCCATAACTCCGGCAAGGCTTGCCATAAATCATGCACCGGTAAGGGTACGGAACCGGTGACGCAGGCGAACAGCAGACTCAGTACCGTCAGCAGCATCAGCGCCGGTAAAGCAATACCGCCGCGCCAGCTGCGCATGGTGGCAGGCTGTGCCAGCCTTTGTTTTAAAAATCCCGACATCTGCGTTTCCTGCATTTCTGATATTTCAGAGTTCAGACAAAGGGCCCCGCATTGCGGAGCCCTTGCATACGATTAATACGCGTACTGCACACCGACAAACAGGCTGGAGCCGGTTGTCGTGTAGTTTTTCGCTGTTTCGTAATCCTTATTCAGTGCATTATTCCAGCGCGCCAGAACACGGGTATCCTTGTTCAGCTGAACACTGGTGTACAGGTTCAGCAGACTGTAGCCACCGAGCGCATTTTTGTTGGCAACGTCATCGTAACGACGACCGGAGAAAACAGTTTCCACACCGGCTTTCCAGTTACCTTCACTCCAGTCAGCCGACAGTGTGCCGTGGCGTTTCGCGCGACGTGCCAGTTGCAGGCCGGTCGTGTCATCTTTCGGATCCTGGAAATCGGCGCTGGCTTTGATACCCAGCTGACCGAATTTCATCGCGCCGGACAAAGTCAGACCGGAAATCGTTGCCTGATTGACGTTGTATGCGCAACCGTATTTATTGGTCACAGGATCAACCGGACAGACTTTTGCCGTTACCAGCAAATCGGTTGCGCGGTTACGGAAATACGCAGCACTCAGTTCCAGATCACCTTTCTGATATACCGCACCGATTTCAGCATTTTTTGATTTTTCCGGACGGTTGGTCGAGATGCCGTAACCCGGGTAATACAGTTCATTAAATGTTGGTGCGCGGAAGCTGGTACCGTAACTGGCGTTCAGACGCAGCCCCTCGGCGAAACGATAACCGTAAGCCAGATTACCGGTGGTGTTATTGCCATATACCGAGCTGCGGTCGTAGCGGACTGCTGCGCTGGCCAGATGTGCATCCTGCTTCCACAAGTAAGAACCGGCCAGCGAGTCTGTGCGACGCTTGCCATTAATTGCCTTGGTTGTGGTAATTACATTTTCTTCGCGACGTTCTGCAATCAGTTGCGCACTGTCTTTGCCAAACTGGAACTGGTTTTGCAGTGTGATGAAATCCTGACGGGTATCGATCTGGCTCTTGCCATACGATGCATCGGTGTAAGTCTGATCACGCGATTGAGACAGCTGCAACTGTGTGTTCCAGATGTCATTGACACGCATTTTTCCGAACACAGAAATCATTTCCTGATTCTGTACGTTACGGTCATCGTAAGACGGACCTGCATCGAACTGTGCATTCAGACGGCTGGTCATAAACTGCGCACCGACTTCTGCCTGCTTACTGAACTCGTAATTCGCGCTAGCGCTGAAGCTGTCCAGCTTGTAACCATCTTTATCGGCGTTATAGCTGTAAGGACCTGCGCCCGGACGGGTGACAGAAAAGCCTTCCGCTTCCTGATGCGCTGCTTTCATCGAAAAGCTCAGTTCTTTATTGACTGAACCCGATACGCCGCCGTTCATTTCGCGTGTGCCGTAACTGCCGATACCTGCAGACACCACAGAGCGCACCGCGCCTTTTTGTTTTTTCGTGAAAATCTGAATCACGCCACCCACCGCATCGGCACCATACATACTGGACAATGGACCGTACACGATTTCAATATGATCGATCTGATCCAGTGGCAGCGTCGCCCAGCTGGCGCCACCAGTGGTGGAAGAACCGACGCGCACACCGTCAACCAGCACCACGTTTTGTACGCTGTTGCTGCCGCGGATGAAAACGGAAGTGTTCGAACCAGCGCCGCCGTTACGGGCGATTTCGATACCGCGTTGTTGCTGTAATAAATCGGCGACCGATACTGCACCGGAATTGGCGATATCTTCTGCGCTGATCACATTGATATCTGCCAGCACATCGGCAGGCGCCTGTGCCTGACGGGCAGCAGTCACCACAACAGCAGCGGCTTCCGGAACAGGATTAGCGGCAGCAACAGCGGAAGAAACGGGAAAAGCAGCAGCGAGCGCCGCGGCCAGAGCGATAGGTGTGAATTGAAATGTCATGATAACTGGAAAGTAAACCTTGGCCTGCAGCATCCCCGCTGCGTGCCTGAAACACTGATACGCTGGACGGGAAGACTGACTGAACCGGGTTCAGGGCGTGACCGCACCGGAGACGATGCGCACCGCAGTCTACGAAATCCCCCGTTCGTATCACTTCTGGGTTGTCTGGCCGGTATCCGGGCTGACAGATATCACCGGTGAGCCTTCCCATGTTGAAACAACACAGTGGCGTGTGACCGGCTGGCAGCAATTGCTGCAATCTGTACACCGTTGCGGGGGCAGCACAGTATTGCCATGGCGGCATCCTGTTTCCCGTTTAACCGCGTTGACGAAAGTCTCCGCGAGCACCAAAACCCCGACATTGTATAGACAGTGAGGGTGTGCAGCAACCGATTATAAGTTTGATAAATAAGCTTAGCCGGATTTTCTTGCCGGACGACAAGAATCAGGCAATTTGCTTATCCGCTTTAGCCATCCAGGCACGCACAAGTTCAGCGTGTAATTCAGTCATAGCACTGAGCTGAATACCGGCGCGGTAAGCACCTTCACTAAGAATCACATGCCGGATTTCACCGGTGCAACTGACGCGGTGAATCTCGCGCGGGTCGCGTATTCCCGGAATTTCCACCATCATAGGATAACGTTGTCCCTGCACCAGCAAGTCTTCGCATTGCAGTGCAATACCGTCAATTGAAATATTCTGAGCACGGCATATAACCAGTCGTCCGTCGGGGAAACGGATACCGCAACGCCAGCTGACCCAGATGCGCGGGTTGCGCCTTTGCTCCCTCATGCTTCACCCCCCGCTGTCAGGATGGAATTTCAGGCCGGAAACAGTGATATGTTAAAGTCAGAACGTGCACCATAAGACGGCGCAACGCTGGCTTGCGCTGCCATTGCGGTTTGCACATGACTTGCCTGCCATACTGATAACAAGCGTATCACACCTGCATGAGTGATCAGCAAGTAAGCTTTGTCACTGACAGGTAATTCATGCAGGAAGCTGTGCAAACGTTGCACTATCATCAGCAGATTCTCACATCCGCCGGGTTTGTAATTCACGGGGTCCGCGGCCCAGGCATCCAGTTCTGATCGCGGCACACTATCCCAGGAGAACATTTCCCATGCACCGAAATCCCATTCGCGCAATCGGGAATCAGCACGAAAATCCGGACTGACCGCTGCGGCCAGCGAAGCACAACGCTGCAAAGGACTGCTGTACACCGGCCAGCATTCTGCCCTTGCCTGCCCAAATAAAGCGTCGTGCTGGGCAAGCAACAGATCGTTTACGCCTTCCTTCAGCGCCAGATCGGTGTTCCCGTAACAATGGCCGGAAGGCACATCAGGCTGACCATGCCGGATCGTGATCAAACGTAATTGACGCGCGGCAACGTCCTGCATATCAGGTGCCGCTCATGGGTGTTGCGAGTAAGCCCAGATAAAACACCACTTCGGTGACTTGCTGCACGGCCCCAAGACAATCACCGGTGAACCCGCCAATTTTGCGCATAAACATTCTGGCCATAATGAAAGTCGCGAACACCATCAGCAATATGGCGGGTAACAGCCTGTCCAGCAGCAACGGCTGCCACAGAATCAGTAAACCTGCAGGCGCAATCACAGTTAAGCAAGCAATCCCGAATTCATTCGAACTCATACGTTCTGCCAGCGGTTTCGCTTTTCCCTCTTCCCGTGCATAGCGCATCAGAAAGATCAGACTGCAGGACATCAGGCGCGATAAAGGATGCGCCAGCAGCAGTGCAGGCACCACCAGTACCAGCGGCGTGCTGAATAACAGCGCAAACTTCGTGGTCAGCATCAGGAAGATACCGATCGCGCCGTAAGCGCCGATGCGGGAATCTTTCATGATTTCCAGCACACGCTGTGGTGTATAACCGCCGCCGAAGCCATCGCAAACATCAGCAAAACCATCTTCATGGAACGCACCCGTCAGCAGTATGGTCGCGATCATTGACAGCAATACTGCGATCACATTCACCCACCACTGCGCTGCAAAGCTGTACACGCCGGCAGCGACTGCACCGACCAGCCAGCCAACCGCCGGAAAATAACGCGAACTTTGCTGCAGCCAGGCCGGTTGAAATCCTACCCATGCCGGTACCGGTACACGGGTAAAAAATTGCATCGCAATCAGAAACAAACGCAGCTGATGCAAAAGGTAACCGGCCATCTGACTCATGCGGAACTCTTTTCGCTGACTTGCGCGGAACTGAAGGTTGCCATCTCATTCAGAAAAGCGACAGCAGACTGCACCAGCGGCAGCACCAGCGCTGCACCCGTACCTTCGCCCAGACGCAAACCGAGCGACAATACCGGCTTCACGCCCAGCGCCTGCAACATGCGGCCGTGTCCGCTTTCATCGGAACAATGCGCGAATACGCAGTAATCGAGAATTGCCGGTGCCATGCGCGCAGCCACCAGCAGCGCTGAGCTGACGATAAAACCGTCAATCAGCAGAATACGGCGTTGCGCCGCGGCTTCCAGCATCGCACCAACCATGGTGGCGATTTCAAAACCGCCATAAGTTGCCAGTACCACCGCCGGATCATGCAGCGGGCCGTGTAAAGCCACTGCGCGGCGAATCACCTCTGCCTTATGTGCAATACCCTCCGGCAGCAAACCCGTACCGGCACCGACACATTGCTCCACCGGCACACCGGTCAGCACATGCATCAGCGCTGCCGCAGCAGTCGTGTTGCCGATCCCCATTTCGCCGAAACCAACGATATTGCCTTCGGTAGCACGCAGCGCGGCGCGGCCATTTTCTATGGCTTGCGCACAGGCTTCTGTACTCATCGCTGCCTGTTGCGCAAAATTGGCGGTCCCCTTCCCGACTTTCATCGACAACAAACCGTCGCGCTGGCCAAAATCATGGTTCACACCGGCATCCACAATATGTAAGGCAATCTGATGCTGACGGGCAAACACATTGATCGCCGCGCCGCCTGCCAGAAAGTTTTCCACCATTTGCCAGGTCACATCCTGCGGATACGCGGAAACACCTTCCGCCACCACGCCGTGATCACCGGCGAAAATCAGCATGGATGGCTGACTCAGACGCGGCTTGAGGGTTTCCTGAATCAGGCCAATCTGCAGCGCCAGATTTTCCAGCTGCCCCAGACTGCCGATCGGCTTAGTTTTGTCATTGATGGCGGCCTGCAGTTTGCCAGCCAGAGTTTTGTTTTGCGTGGAAGCGATCATTGCATTCTCTTAACGGAAGTTATTCAGCCGGCGAAACCGGACATGGGTTTTGCTCAGTAATAAAACCGGTTGACCAGAATCACGGCCCAGGTTCCGATCGCGATCAGCAGGGTCAGCAGCACTGCTGCACTGCCATAATCTTTGGCGTTTTTGGATAAGGGATTGCGTTCCAGCGATACGCGGTCAACCACGGCTTCAATCGCAGAATTCAGCAATTCGACCACCAGCACCTGCAGCAGCACCGCAATCATCAGCAATTTCTGATACGAGGACAGCGGCAGCGCCAGCGCGATGATGATACCGACGACGACCAGCACCAATTCCTGACGGAAAGCGTGCTCGGTACGGCACGCAGTGCGGATACCGTCGATTGAGTAAAAAAACGCTGAAAATATGCGGCGTAAGCCACTTTTGCTTTTGAATTCGCTGACAGGTTGCTGCTGTTCACTCATAAAATTTCCTATTGTTGTCCGGACGCAGGGTGTTGCCTAACAGGCAGCACCCTGCGTCCGCATTCTAAACCACATCTGTCCTGCCGTTCACACTTTGCACGAAAACCGAAAATACAAGCTGAAGACATGCTCGGGCAGATTTTGCAACAAAACGCGGAGAAACCCGCACGAACTTTTCACATTGTGATATAAAACAATTATTGCACTGCATCAGAGTTCCCATGAATAACGACGCTACACCCCAGGAAAAAACCTCGATTCAGGTAATCGAGCGCATGGTCTCGCTGCTGGATGTTCTTGCACGTCACCATGATCCGGTCAGTCTGAAACAACTGGCACAGGAAACCGGCCTGCATCCCTCCACCGCCCACCGCATTCTGAATGATCTGGTCGCCACCCGTTTTGTGGACCGCGCCGAAGCCGGTTATTACCATCTGGGTATGCGCCTGCTGGAACTGGGCAATATTGTCAAAAGCCGTCTGGATGTACGCGAAGTGGCGCTGGAATTCATGCGCACCCTGCACCGCCAGACCAATCAGACCGTGAATTTGTCGGTGCGTCAGGGCGATGAAATTGTGTATATCGACCGCGCTTACTCTGAACGTTCCGGCATGCAGGTGGTGCGCGCCATCGGTGGCCGCGCACCTTTACATCTGACCTCGACCGGCAAACTGTTTTTATCGGTTGATGAGCCGCGTGCGATTCGTGCTTATGCAACCCGCACCGGACTGGCTGGCCACAATAAAAATTCGATCACTGATTTGAATAAGCTGGAGCGCGAACTGTCCGAAGTGCGCAGCAAAGGCATCGCCCGTGACAATGAAGAGCTGGAACTGGGTGTGCGCTGTATGGCTGCCGGAATTTATGATGATTCCGGCAAACTGATTGCCGGTTTATCGATTTCCGCACCGGCCGACCGCCTGCAGGAAGACTGGCTGTCCAATCTGACAGAAACCGCGCGTCAGATCTCTTTATCACTCGGCCATCAGCCAAAAGAAACCGCCTGATCTCACGGCGGGCAGCCGGCCCGCCAAGGCATTCTGACCTCCGTACGCTTCAACGCCTGCACACTTCCCGGCTTTTCTGGGCTTTTCCGCTACCGTACTGCCGCCGCAGGACTGCACCCTTACTCGCCGCTGCCCACCTTCCCCGCCAATAACTGACGCTGCCAGCCCTCAGTCGTTTCAATCGCAGTAAGCAGCCTGCGGCTGTGCTGTAATCCGCATCACCAGTTTTCGCAAAAGCAGACTTTCTGCCGACGACCGCCTGGGTGCTGTGCAATTCTCCGCATTTCGCACCAATATTGTGCATTTCAGCGCATCAACAGACACAAAGAACCCGCGAATTCAAAACATCAGACGAACAAAGCGACCATAAAAAAGCGCCCCGAAGAGCGCAAAGAGAGAACCGGCTGTATGCGGCGTCATGCCGCATCAGGTAATCAGGAATGATCTTTCAGGCTGGCACCGAAGCGATCCATGCGCGGCATCCAGTTGTTATCTGCATTCAGCGAAAACATCACGCGTTCAACACGGCCTGTGATGTTTTCTCGCGGTACAAAGCCGATAAAGCGCGAATCTTTACTGTTATCGCGGTTATCGCCCAGCATCATGTACTGGCCTTCCGGCACTTTCACCGGTCCGAAGCTGCGCAAGGCTTCGCGCTCCGGCATCACAATCATCAGATGGCTGTGATCACCGATTTTTTCGCGGTAGACCTGTTGCTTGCCCGGATATTCGCGCTGCGGTGTCAGCTGATCCGGATTATTCAGGTTCAGCGCTTCATACTGCGCCGGTTTGCCATTGATCAGCAATTCTTCACCACGCATTTCCACAGTATCGCCCGGCAAGGCAATCAGGCGTTTGATCAGACGCGTGCCGTCTTCCGGCGAGCTGAAGGTCACGATATCGCCGCGCTGCGGGTCATTCAGTTTTTTCAGGATGATGTCGGTCAGCGGCACTTTCAGGTCATACGCGGTGCGCTGGCAGATAATGCGGTCACCTTCGCGCAGAGTCGGATACATCGATGCCGACGGCACCAGATAGTAATCCGCGTAGCCCAGACGAAATACCGCCATACCCAGCATCAGCGCGATAAAACCTTTGTTTTCACGTACCAGCTGACCGAATGAAAATTTAGCCATGTGTATCTCCTGCGATTCGTTTGCATTCATTTCTGCGTGCTGCACCAGACTTCGTTCAGGCTAAAGGTATCCGGCCTGTGCAGCGCAGGTGCACATCATAAGACCAGTCAGGGTAGCATGAGTTCCGGCATGCCACACAGGTGCAAGCCGCGCCACCGGCAGTAGTCTGCGCTGCAACCTTGCATGATCGTTTGCAAGTCACAGGCGAAAAAAAATCCCCCGTCGTAACGGGGGATTTTTCAGACTTGCGTCAGCCGATGAAATTACTTCGCGTTCATCAGTGCAACAGTGGTGTCGAGCATACGGTTGGAGAAGCCCCATTCGTTGTCGTACCAGCTGGAAACTTTGACCAGACGACCAGAAACTTTGGTCAGTGTGGAATCGAAAGTCGAAGAAGCCGGGTTGTGGTTGAAGTCAACAGATACCAGTGGTGCGCTGTTGAATTCCAGAACACCTTTCAGCGGGCCTTCAGCAGCTGCTTTCATGATCTGGTTAACTTCGTCAACTGTCGTGTCGCGTGCTGCAACGAAGGACAGGTCAACGATGGAAACGTTGATGGTCGGAACGCGGATTGCGTAGCCGTCCAGTTTGCCGTTCAGTTCTGGCAGAACCAGACCAACCGCTGCAGCTGCACCGGTTTTAGTCGGGATCATAGACTGGGTTGCGGAACGTGCGCGACGCAGGTCTTCGTGCATGACGTCAGTCAGAACCTGATCGTTGGTGTATGCGTGAACAGTGGTCATCAGACCGTTCAGAATACCGATTGCATCGTTCAGTGGCTTAGCGATTGGTGCCAGGCAGTTGGTGGTGCAGGATGCGTTGGAAATCACAGTGTCTGTGGATTTCAGAACGTCATGGTTAACACCGTACACAACGGTTGCGTCCACATCTTTACCGCCAGGTGCGGAGATGATGACTTTTTTCGCGCCGCCAGCGATGTGTGCGGATGCTTTTTCTTTGGTTGTGAAGAAGCCTGTGCATTCCAGAACTACGTCAACATTCAGCTCACCCCAAGGGATGTTGGCTGGATTGCGTTCTGCGAATACACGGATTTTGTCGCCGTTGACGATCATGAAATCGCCTTCAACTGCCACTGTGCCAGGGAACTTGCCGTGTGCAGTGTCGTAACGTGTCAGATGCGCGTTAGATTCTGCATTGCCCAGATCATTGATCGCAACGATCTGGATCTGATCTTTGTATTTGCCGCCTTCGTAGTGGGCGCGCAGGATGTTGCGACCGATACGGCCATAGCCGTTAATTGCGACGCGAATCGTCATAGTGAATCTCCAAAGGATGATTACAAATAAAAAAACAACAAAAAACCTGCCTGTCTCTGCCGTCTTGTTTTAATGGACTGCGGCAGAGCCAGCAACTGCATTCACGGAAGCCAGTAAGACATTCAGGTCTTTCCAGCCATACCCCACTTCTTTCAGATCCATGTCGTCCCAGCTGAATTCCTGCTCGAGCACGAATTCGCCATGCAACTCTTCATAGAAATTGCGCGCCAGACGGTTATCCGACAAGACCCAGACCACCAGATCAGCGCAATTCCAGCTTTGCAGCGTGCGCGCGACCTTGTGCATCATGCGGCGGCCGATACCGGCGCGCTGCCATTGCGGACGAATATACAGAGCACCGAGTTCGGCATGATAACCATGCTTGGGTTCCGCCAGCAAAGTGGCAGACACAAAGCCGATCACATGACCTTCGCTTTCGGCGACATACACACAGGCTTTGTCGGCTGCTGCCGGTAAAGCCTGCAGAATGCGCTTCCAGTACAGCACATGGTCATCAACCAGCATCTCATCGAGATACTGATCCGGAATCATGCCACGGTAAGTGGTTTGCCAGCCTTCCACACGGACGGCGGCGATGGCTTCTGCGTCGGCTACAGTAGCACGACGCAGACTGACTTCTTTGATACTGCTCATTCGTAATTACTCAATCTCAGGCCAGTACGGCTTTAACTTTGGCGATGACATTTTCTGTCGTGAAACCAAAGTGTTTAAACAGTACGCCAGCCGGTGCAGATTCACCGAAGCTGTCGATACCAACGACTGCGCCTTCCAGACCCACGTATTTGTACCAGAAGTCGGTCACACCGGCTTCGATTGCGACACGTGGCAGACCTTTACCCAGTACGGACGCTTTATAAGCTGCATCCTGACGGTCGAATACATCGGTGGATGGCATAGAAACCACGCGCACTGCGATACCCTGCTGTTCCAGTTCCGTCGCTGCTTTGACTGCCAGTTCGATTTCCGAACCGGTGGCGATCAGCACGGCTTTGGCATCGGCTGCGTCGCGCAGTACATAACCACCGCGAGCGATGTCAGCGATCTGCGCTTCAGTGCGTTCCTGATACGGCAGATTCTGACGCGAGAAAATCAGTGTGCTCGGGCCATCTTTACGGGTCACTGCAGCGCCCCATGCCACAGCGGATTCCACTGTGTCACAAGGACGCCAGTTGTCCAGATTCGGGATCAGACGCAGGCTGGAAACGTGTTCTACGGATTGATGCGTAGGACCGTCTTCACCCAGACCGATAGAATCATGGGTAAATACGAACAGGCTGCGCACTTTCATCAGCGCTGCCATACGCAGCGCGTTGCGGCTGTAGTCAGAGAAGGTCAGGAAGGTCGCGCCGAATGGCAGGTAGCCGCCGTGCAGCGCAATACCGTTCATGATCGCGCTCATACCGAATTCACGCACACCGTAGTTCACGTGGTTACCGGCCTGATTAGCACGTACTGCAACGCATTCTTTCCAGTTGGTCAGATTAGAGCCGGTCAGATCAGCAGAACCGCCGAGGAATTCAGGCAGCGCTGGTGCAAATGCCTGAATCGCGTTCTGGCTGGCTTTACGGGTAGCGATGTTTTCTTTTTTCTCTACGCAGGCAGCAACCGCTTTTGCGATGACCGCATCAAAATCCGCTGGCAGTTCGCCTTTCATGCGGCGTGTCAGTTCTGCGGCTTTAGCCGGGAATTTTTCTGCGTAAGCGGCAAACAGGCTGTTCCATGTGCCTTCTGCAGTTGCACCGGCCGCTTTCGCATCCCATGCTTCATACACGTCAGCAGGCATTTCGAATGGTGGCAGTGTCCAGCCCAGATATTCACGAACGGCAGCCACTTCTTTATCACCCAGCGCTGCGCCATGTACATCGTGCGTACCTTGTTTGTTCGGCGAACCTTTACCGATCACAGTACGGCAGCAGATCAGGGTTGGTTTGTCAGCAGATTTTGCTGCCTGAATTGCCGCATCCACTGCCAGCGCATCATGGCCATCCACACCACGGATTACATTCCAGCCGTAAGATTCAAAACGTTTCGGTGTGTCATCAGTGAACCAGCCTTCAACATGACCGTCGATGGAAATACCGTTGTCATCCCAGAACGCGATCAGTTTGTTCAGCTGCCATGTCCCGGCCAGTGAGCAGGCTTCGTGGGAAATACCTTCCATCAGGCAGCCGTCACCCATGAATACATAAGTGTGGTGATCGACAACCGGGAAACCGTCTTCATTGAATTCTGCTGCCAGCAGTTTTTCTGCCAGCGCCATACCCACCGCATTGGTAATACCCTGACCCAGCGGACCGGTCGTTGTTTCCACGCCCGGTGTGATATGCACTTCCGGGTGGCCTGCCGTTTTGGAATGCAGCTGACGGAAGTTACGGATTTCATTCATATCCAGATCGTAACCGCTAAGATGCAGCAGGGAATAATGCAGCATGGAGCCATGACCGTTAGACAGTACAAAGCGGTCACGGTTAATCCAGCCCGGATTCGACGGGTTGTGACGGTAATGACCTTTCCACAGTGCCACGGCGATGTCTGCCATGCCCATAGGCGCGCCCGGGTGACCGGAATTGGCTTTCTGTACGGCATCCATCGACAAAACGCGGATTGCGTTTGCCATTTTGCTGAGTGTGGCTGGCTGAAGTGTAGAAATCATGATAATTGATGATGAATTGAGGAAACAGATCCGGTACGGCTGCGCACGGCGAAATAGCTGGCGCAAAATAAACCGGCGTATTTTACCAGACCACTGCACCATCGAATACAATTGCCCGCTTTCTGTGTTTGATAGCAAAAAGTTAGTGAAATGGAAGGTTTACATCTGACAGCGGACTGCTTCGAATGCGAAGGCAGCTCTGCTTTATTCCTTGATGCGCAAATTCTGCGCGACCGCGTTACTGCCATCACGCAGGCATCCGGCCTGACCATCGTCGGCGAAAAGTTCTTTCCGTTCAGTAATGCAGACGGCAGTCCGGCAGGCGTGACCGGCACTTTATTACTGGCAGAATCGCATGTCGCGGTTCACACCTGGCCCGAGCGGCGCGCGGTTACGCTGGATGTGTATGTCTGCAACTTCCAGAATGACAACAGCAGCAAGGCTCGCCGGATTGTGGATGATCTGATTCAGGCCTTTGCGCCATTACGGGTGATCCGACAGGAATTGCAGCGCGGCACACCCGAAAGCACACACTGGCATGAAAGTCTGACTGCGCACACCGGTTATCAGACCGAAGTCAGCGCCATACAGAGTTTTCAGAGTCCTTTGCAGCGCATCGAATTTGCGCAGACGCAGGATTTCGGCAAAGTCATGCGCATCGACGGCGCGATGATGACGTCGGAAAAAGATGAATTCTGCTATCACGAAAATCTGGTGCATCCTGCCGCACTGAGCCACCCTGCCCCGCGCCGCGCACTGGTGATTGGCGGCGGCGATGGCGGTTCCTGCGAGGAGTTGCTGAAGCATCCGTCCATCGACAGCATCACACTGTGTGAAATTGATGAAACGGTGATTCGTCTGTCGCGTGAACATTTGCCTGCCATTCACCGTGGCGCGCTGGATGATCAACGGGTCAGCATCACTTGTACCGATGGCTTTGCATTTATCCGCGAAACGCAGCAAAGCTGGGATCTGATTCTGCTCGATCTTACCGATCCGGTCGCGCCGGATGGCAGCAGTCTGGCCGCCACCTGCATGACGCCGGATTTTTTCCGCGCCTGCAATGAACGACTGACGGATCAGGGCATGCTGGTGATACATCTGGGCAGCCCGTATTACCACCCTGAGCGTTTCCGCAGCACGCTGCAAAAATTACAGCAGGCATTTGCCGTGGTGCGGCCTTATACCGTGTTTGTGCCTCTGTACGGTGCGCAATGGGGCATGGCAATCGCATCGCGCAACACTGATCCCTGCGCAATCAGCCACAGCGATATTGCGCAACGGCTGCAAGAGCGTGAGATCACCGGCCTGCAGTATTACCATGCCGGTCTGCATCAGGCGCTGTTTGCCTTACCGCAGTTTGCACAAAATCTGATCCCGGATTAACAGCACGCAACGCCGCTGTGCCCCGCACGGGCAGCGGCGTATAATGGTTTTTTCTGCATTCCGCCTGACAGGCTGCCTCATGCCACGATTTTATCTTTCACCGGAACACGCCACGCTGGACGTTGGCGTTACGCTGGATTTACCCGCCGCCATCGCCCACCATGTTGCTGTGATTCGCCTGAAAGCCGGCGACACCATTCAGTTATTCAATGGTCTCGGCGGCGCGTTTATCGCAACGCTGACCGAGATCGGCAAAAAACACGCGAGCGCTGAAATCAAATTATTCATGCCGGAAGAAACCGAACTGCCATATGCGCTGAATCTGGTGCAGGGCTTGCCGGAAGGCAGCAAAATGGACTGGATTATCGAGAAAGCGATGGAACTCGGCGTGACCTCGATTCAGCCGGTTGCCGCTCAGCGCAGCGTGGTGAAACTGAGCGCAGACCGTGCGGATAAAAAAATGGCGCACTGGCAAGGCATTATTACAGCGGCAGCGGAACAATGCGGACGCAATCGTCTGGCGCAGTTACATGCACCGGTCAGTCTGAATTCCTGGCTGGCACAACAGGATATGCACAAACGCATCATGCTGTCGCCACGCGCTGAAACTTCGCTGGCTGACTGGGCGCGCCATCACCCGCCGCAAGCCATCAGCCTGCTGATCGGCCCGGAAGGCGGCCTGAGTCCGGATGAAGAACAAGCCGCCGTGCGTCACGGTGTACTTTGCCTTTCAATCGGCCCGCGTGTCCTGCGCACCGAAACCGCCGGACTGGCCAGCATTGCCCTGCTGAACGGCATCTGGGGCGGCATGTAAGCCCTGCTTAAGGCAAACCGTTGCGGCCGTGCTTTAAGAAAGCTGGTCGCTGACTTAACAATTCGTAGTTCACAGTCACCGCAGGTATCTGTACACGCTAAACCCGGGGTGCATCAGATCAGATCGCAATTAATACACTCGCGTCACTTGAGATGTGGTCGGCCAATATATTCTGTTTAGCGTCAACAAGCTGTTTCACGGATTCGGTGGAAGCCATAGACCACTACTTATAAAAACATTATCACGCAACTTGATTTCTTTTTTCTTATCAAAACGGTATACAAACATATCGTATTTCTCTGAAATCAACATATTTGCATGCGATTTTCCATAAATAATTGCATCATCATTTGGAAAATAGACTAAACCATAAGCACCCTTGAGTTGCGGTAGCTTTTCAATATGTCCAGTCATTAGCGAGATTTGATAAAACTCTTGTGCTTTCAAATCATAGCAAACTAACTGCTGGGTACGTTTCCTCCATAAATGAGGAATACTTTCTTTAATCCCTGTTGACCGAAGCTTTGCGCTTGATATTTGAAATATCCACAGTGCGCTGTCTTCTCCTACAAATATAATTTCATCGTTAGATATTTGGACTGGCTGAGTAGCCAGCGGATAATTTAATCCATTAGGCAGAATCCTATCTGCAGGTGCCTTGGCAATTTTCTTTGAGATAAATGGATTTTTTAAATCAGCAATATACAACCACTTTTGCCCTGATTTTTCGTCCAGATCATAAAACAAGATTGCCTGAGCCTCTGAAATATATGTCGGCAAATAACCTGAACGCAAAACGCTAGTCTTCTTTGCATCTATATCAAATTTCATCAAGATGCAATTTCGCTTACGGTTCCAGGCGCAATTCTCAAAAAGAATCAGACCATCAGAAAGTAACGTAAAATAATTAATATAATCATCCGATGAAAACTGACCACCCCCATCAATTCCGAAGCCATCTAATTTAATTAAATCAATCTGATTTTTTCCCGATGAATATACAAGTCTCCCCGAAAGCCTCATCGAATCGGACTCAACACCGCCAAAGAAAATATAAATAAAAATTATAAATGAAATAGTAAAAATTATCTTAATTTTACAACTCAATTTATTCATATAATCCTTTGCACAAATCAAACCAGCACGGCAGCATTATTTTCATCAAAAGCGAATTCAAGAAATCAAAGCCGCATCTGCAGCGGCTGTCGCATGCAGTGCCGTCGTATCAAACAAAGGTAAGTCCAGATCGGTTTGCTGCACCAGCAGGGAAATTTCAGTGCACCCCAGTATCACGGCCTGTGCGCCGCGTGTCTGCAGCTGGCGGATGATGTTCAGATAGGCCGTCTTCGATTCCGGTTTTATCTGCCCCAGGCAAAGCTCTTCATAAATGATGCGGTGTACCACGTCGCGCTCGTTTTGTTCCGGCACAATCACTTGCAAGCCGTGCTGTTGCTCCAGCCGCGCGCGGTAAAAATCCTGTTCCATGGTGAAACGGGTACCCAGCAATGCAACCCGCTGAAAACCGGCAGCGCGTATCGCCTGCGCAGTCGGATCAGCGATATGCAGTAAAGGAATACTGACCGCCGCCTGCACCTGTTCCGCGACTTTGTGCATGGTATTGGTACAAATCACTACCATGTCCGCACCGGCGGCCTGCAACGATTGCGCAGCCTGCGCCAGCAGCACACCGGCTGCCTGCCAGTCACCCTGACGCTGCAAGACTTCGATATCGTGAAAGTCCACGCTGTACAACACCAGCCGCGCCGAATGTAATCCGCCCAGTTTCTCTCTGATCGCGATATTGATCAGGCGATAGTAAGTCTGGGTCGATTCCCAGCTCATGCCACCGATTAATCCTATGGTTTTCATGCTGAATGTCCTTGTTCTGTACTTGCTGGCAAACGCTGTAAAACGCTTTCGATAAATGCACTTTTGGCGGCACGGTAAGCCTCCGCTGGTAAATGGCTGGCCGCCTGCTTGACTGCATTGTATTGCTGTACCAGCGCTGGCTCCGCCAGCAAAGCATCGCGAAAGCGCATGAAATCTTCAAATTCCGATCTGGCCGCAACGATCTGCAACGCATGTTCCGGCATTTCTGCACCGGCATTCAGCATGCACAGCGCTTCTGTCCGCAGTGTATCAGCCTGCTCGGTATATCCCAGTGCCAGCAGCGTTTGCACTGTTGCAGCGTGTTGCGCCAGTAGCACCACCACCGCGACATCCAGATCTCCTTTCGATACAGCGCCCGGCACCGCAGATGAGCCCACATGTTCAATTCTTGCGTATGGCAGCAAATGCAGCAGACTATCGCGCAGCGTGGTAAATCGCTGCTGTAAATCCGGCTGATACTGTTCTGCGCTGAATAACTGCATCATGCTTCCTTTTCAGAGGGGTGAAAGACCACAGATTGCTTGAATCCATTGCAGA
This sequence comes from Cognatundibacterium squillarum, assembly GCF_014652435.1. GTDB lineage: Bacteria > Pseudomonadota > Gammaproteobacteria > Burkholderiales > Burkholderiaceae_D > Undibacterium > Undibacterium squillarum. The sequence continues at coordinate 255,043 of NZ_BMYU01000005.1, read as the reverse complement.
ACACAATAAAAAACGCCACCGCAAGGGTGGCGTGTTAACACGGGCTGAAAACCGGATCAGTTGGTTGTCAGTGTCACGTCATCAATCAGGAAAGATGTCGCGACCGTGCTGCCTTCCACACCCACAAAGTAGATGCGGATGGTCTGGCCTTTGTACGCACTCAGATCAAAGGTTTTTTGCAGATAGCTGCTGCCTTTGTTCAGATTCGAATAAGTCGCCAGCGTCGCCAGCACTGTACCGCTGCTGTTTTGCACCTGCACTTTCAGAGTATCGTAAGCCTGTGTGGTGGTGGTTTCATCCGACACCACTTTCAGCCAGAAACTCAGCGAAGCACTGCTGATACCGGACGGAATACTGACTTGCTGATACAGCGTATCGGTATGCGCACTGCCGTAGCCATTCATCCATGCTTTGTACGTACCGGTACGTGCCGCCTGTGTGCTGTCGTTGGTGATCACACCGGAGCTGGCTGTCCAGCTGCTCGCACCGCTTTCAAAACTGCCATTGGTGATCAGCTGCGTCGATACCACATTGCTGACACTGAAGCTGACGCTGGACGATGTGCCGACATTGCCTGCAGCATCATAAGCTTTGGCGACCAGCGTGTGGCTGCCATTGCTCAGCGTGGTCGAATTCAGACTCAGGCTGTACGGCGCTGCGGCGCTGCTGCCTTTCAGCGTGCCATCAACATAGAACTCCACTTTCGTCACACCTACGTTGTCCGATGCATTTGCAGACAGCGTGATCGTGCCGCTGCTGCCGGATTCGCTGGCAGTGACGGTTGGCGCTGTGGTGTCTGCAGTGACATTGCTGACACTGAAGCTGACGCTGGAAGAAGTACCGACGTTGCCCGCTGCATCATAAGCTTTCGCAACCAGCGTATGGCTGCCGTTGCTCAGCGTGGTCGAATTCAGGCTCAGGCTGTACGGCGCTGCGGTGCTGCTGCCTTTCAGTGCGCCATCAACATAAAACTCTACCTTCGTCACACCGACGTTATCTGATGCATTCGCAGACAAGGTAATCGTGCCGCTGCTGCCGGACTCGGTCGCAGACACTGTCGGTGCTGTCGTATCCGCGCTGCTGTTGGATTGTGTCACCCAGATCGGCGCAGACCACAGCATATTGCCGTCGTCCTGTGTGATTTTGGCGTAGTAGAAATGCTCACCGATGGTTGGTGTGACCGACGCTGTCGCGCTGGATGTCAGCAAAGTCACCGTACCATTACGGCCCGGCACACCTTCATAAATTTCCACGGTTGCGGCAGTGCGGCCTGCGCTGTTGGCAAACAGAATATTCAGATTCAGAGCGCCGCTGTTGGTGAAACGCTCACCCATCACATGGCCGTTGGCAGTCAGAATAATTTGCGAGTTTTTATCCATGGTCGCAAACACGCGGCGTGCTTTGATTGCATCGATAAAGTTCGCATTGTTCAGCGGCAGGCCACTCGGAATCAGCACGCCGGTGCGGTTGGTGTAAGACGCACCCCAGTTGGCGCAATGGTTATCCTGATTGGTGGAGAATGCGACGTGATAACCGGCTTCCAGTGCTTTCTTACAAGCACCTTCATAGCTGGAACGGCTGGTTTCTGTTTCGGTGGTGTTGGTCGAAAATGCGGAAGTGTTCATCACTTCGCACAGCGCCATCGCCTGATCGCCGTCTGCAGTGTAGCCAAGCGCCGTACCGTTCACGATGAACTGACCGCTGGTGGAAGGATGGTTAAACTGACCAATCCAGCCGCGCTGTTTCATCAGCGTGTACAGCGATGCGTAATCATTTTTAGCGATGAAGGTATCTGCCAGCAACTGGTTGCTGCTGTTGTATTCCCAGCCGACCAGTTCATTCGCGTTCAGAATATTCATGTGGCCGCCATTGCTGATCACGCCCCACTCCATGCCGTAAATCGCGAGGAAATTTGCGTGACCGGCATTGAAGCTGCTGGCCAGATTCAGACCAGACTGATACAGATTTTTCGCTGTGGCCGGACTGGCGGATGCATTGGTGGAATCCGAACCATCGTACATATGGTTATGTTCGGATGCCAGCAGGAAATCCAGACCGCGGTTCATTGCGTACTGATATGCATCGGTCGGACCATAAGCAGCGGATTGCGGATTTTGCGCACCGGTGCAGCTGCTCAGCGCACCACCGCCGTCACTGTGATTGGTCTGGCTGTGCAGGTTACCGTAATACACGGTGTAAGGCAGCGAACCGGTGGCAGCAACGGAAGAACGTGTTACCAGACCGTTATTTCTGCCGCTGGCTGCAGCCTGTTTGCTGGCGCGCGTTGGCAAACCGGCGAATGCTGGCATGGATGGCGCTGCGACTTTACCGATCTGCATTGGCCAGCTTTGTACTTCAGCGTCTTTACGCAGGGCATTCAGTGTTTTTTCTGCGAACTGATTCAGCGCCACACCGGACATCACCGGCACGCCGGCGGCATCCACAGTCACTGCGGTCAGGCGTACCTGATAATTGCCATCGGCCAGCACTTCGCCGGACTGGGTTTTACCACTCCAGAAAATTTTCTGGCTGACCGGCTTACCGCTGATTTTTTCGATACCGTACCAGCGGTCGGCAACGCGGCCTTGCGGTGTCAGCAGTTCCACACGCCATGCCACGGCACGGGTGGTTTTCAGATGCTGATATTCGAACTCAACCGTGAAATAACGGGCATTCGCACCGGCGCGCAGATTCGCATCGCCTTTGAACGGCACATGCAGTGTCGCTTCAAATTCATGGTGATCTTCAATACCGGCGTGCGCAATACCGGCTGCGCCGAACAGACATGCCAGGCTGACGCCGGCCGCAATGCGGCGCAAACGTGGCAATTCGAATAAATGATTCATAAGACTCCCTGCAGAGTGAAGTCCGGCACCAGCGCTGCTGCGCCTGCACACTCCGGGTAGTCGAACGCAGTCCTGCCACCCTGCGCATCAGCGCAGGGTGTGCAGTATTCCCCCAAGATGTCTGCCTGCCAGCACCGTCCGGTACGGAACGGTTTTTCGTGTATTTTTGATTATGATTTTTGCCTGTACAAAACATTTCCACGGAGATAACAGACGTTATCAACAGCAAACGTTTGCGCAAACGTTTCGCAGGTTAGCACCGACAAATGTCAGTTTTGTTACTGAGGATTTGGAAGATTTATTCTTTCGGCATAAAAACCACAGAAAAGCGCCAAAGTGTGCGATTTTCGTCACATGCCATGTTGTGAAAACCAGACTTTCTGCCGACGACAAGGCGGGTGCTGTGCAGTACACCGCATTTCAGGCATTTTCTGTGCGGAATTCGCGATTCCGGATTGCGCGTCAGTACGAAGATGCCTGCGGGAAACAAAAAAGCGGGCATATCGCCCGCTCGTCTGTTACTACCGGAAACCTGCCTGCAATACGGAAACGGTGTAACAAGAACCTCCGTTCCCGCAGCAAACAATTACTCCGCCGCTGGTTCCGGTTTCTTCTGCGCCTCTTCCATCATTTTACGTATCATCGCCACCGGCGCACTGCCGTAGCTAAGGAATTGCTCGTGGAAGTCTTTCAGACGGAAATCCTTACCCAGCTTTTGTTTTTGCTGATCACGGAACGCCATGATGTCGGCATAACCGCTGAAATAACTGGTCAGCTGTACCGAGCTGTACTGCACCCGCGACCACTTACCGCGTGCTTCAGCTTGCGTCTGGAATGCATCTTCCATCAGGAAACGCAGCGCTTCCTCCTGCGTCATCCCCAGTACATGCACCGAGTAATCGAGGATGGTATTGCAGATCGTACGCAGATTCCATTTGTAATACATCAGCCACATTTCCGGCGTGTCACCGCCGTAGCCGGATTCCAGCATCATGCGTTCGCTGTACACCGCCCAGCCTTCTATCATTGCACCGTTACCGTATAAGGCTTTAATCACGGACATCGACTGATTTGCATGCTGCAATTGCGTGTAATGACCGGGAATCGCTTCATGGATATTCAGAATCTGTAATACCCAGTGATTGTATTCACGCAGCGTGCTTTCGATTTGTTCCGGTGACTGACCGGTCAGCGGTGTCACGTTGTAATAAGTGTTGTCACGCGGACGGAAAATGCCCGGCGCTTCTATCGATGCAATCGTTACGCCGCGCTGGTATTCCGGCGTTTCACGCACCACCAGTGGTTTGCTCGCATCCAGATTCAGCAATTGCTTGTCACGTATCCATGCTTCCAGCACCGGCAACTGACGGCGAATTTCCGGATACAGCTGATCAGCACTCACATGTTTTTCTGACAGCTTATCAATGACCATCTTAATACGCTGATTCACTTTTTCCGGCTTCGGCGTATCGCCCATGACCTTAGGCCATAACTGATCTGCCAGCGCAGCCATGCGGGTCAGTGCATCTTCTTTCGCTGCCAGCGCCTTCTGATACATTTGCTCTGCCGTCAGATCGGACTGGATATCGGCTTTAAACTTCGCTTCATACAATTCTTTACCGATACGGAAAGAGCGCCAGCCATTGTCCGGTGTAGTGTTCAGCAATTTCTGCAAATAATCACGGTAACCGGTGACTGCAACGCGTGCGTCCTGTAAGCGCGATTTCAGATCGGCTTTTTCTGTGCTGCTCAGGGTGGATGTTTTTGCCTGATCCGCAATCAGATCAAACACCGCCAGCGTACCCGCTGCCTGTGCAACGGCCAGCTGCGTATGCTCGCGGGTCGGTTGCTGCAAGCCTTGCTGAGCTGCCGCATAAAATGCCGGTACGTTAATCAGGCGTTCACTGATTAACCGCAGGCGTTTTTCCAGCGGTGCAAACTGGGTATTGATCAGGCTGTCAAAACCACCGGCCACATTGTGGACCGACGGATTCCACGCAAATTCGCGGAAAGTCTGGATGTACCAGCGGCTGCTTTCCAGATACTGACGCATCATCGCGAGATCGGTTTTATCCGCCGCTGGCAAATAGGTTTCATTGATATTGCCCAGCGTTTTCAGCCAGCGCTCGCAAAACTGCAAATAGCGTTCGCGGCTCGCTTCATCGGGAATCGACAAGCGGTTACCGGCGTCGTAACGACCGGCAGACATCGCGGTTTCCGGGTCTTGTTGCCAGAAGTCTTTCAGGAAATAAGCGCGGGTATTCGCAAATTCCGCACTTTTAATGAGACGGATATCTTCATGTCCGCCGCGCTTCGGCGCCAGCTTGGCTGCTTTGCCACCCTTGACTGCTTTAGCGCTGGCTTTACCACCTTTTTTCGGTGCTACTTTGGCAGATTTTCCTTTTGCTGCAGGTGCTGCCTTCTTCGTATTTTTCGCCGCCGCTTTTGCAGGGCGATTCACCGCTGCGGCTTCCGGCACCACCAGCACGCTGCCCGCCACGCTGAGTGCCAGCGCCGACAGGATTGCTTTGTAACTTTGCATCTTGTATCCCTTGTTCATGATTCTTTGCTGCGAACTGCGCCTGCCCTGTGTGGCGGCATTTGTCCGCTGCCCCGCTGACCTGCGCAACATCCGTCGCTGCAAGGATTTTTCGGGAACGGTGATTAAACACAAAATACGGCCGGAGTGCCAGCATTCTGTGAATCACGGCTTCTTTGCTACACTACGCCCTTTGCTGCTGTACTTTGGAATTTCTGACTGTGATGACTTCTGACACTCTCCCCGGCCACCTGCACTGGGAGCAGGACGGCGAACAACGCTCCTGCCTGTGGCGCTCTGAAAATGGCAGCGCGCCACCCAAAAAAGTGCTGCTGGCGGATGACCGCATGCCCGCCGATCAGGCCTATAAACTGGCTTGCGAAGGCACGGCCTTATTGTGGCAGGGTGATTATCATCAGGCCCGTCAACTGGTACAGGCACTGGGACGCCGTCTGGAGAAGAAAAGTTCACGCAACACCAAACCGGTCAGCAGCGATATCACCCAAGTCTTCCATCAGCATCGACAGGCACAGGCGCACCGCGCCCGCATTCTCGGCATGGTGCTGATCCCGGTGAACGGCGATCTGCGCATTCCGCTGCGCCGCGCGCCGGATGTGAAACTGGCACTGACACAGGCAGGCGTCACTGAGGGCGAAGCCTTCGCCTTATCGCTGCGCGAATTGCTGGGCATCATCGGTGCATTCGAGTGGCGCAAAAACGGTGTGGAGATTCCCGCACTCGGCGGCAAAATCCATCCGTATTACGGCGTGTTTTCACCGATACGCGGCGAATACATCGATCTGGTACAAAAAGCCCGTCTGCCATCGGATGAACTGGCATTTGATATCGGCACCGGTACCGGCGTACTGGCAGCTGTGCTGGCACGCAAAGGCGTGCGCCGCATTATCGCCACCGATCAGGATCAGCGCGCGCTGGCTTGCGCGGCGGACAATCTGCAGCGTTTAGGCGTGGCATCGCAAGTCACGCTGCAAACTGCTGACTTGTTTCCGGAAGGCAAAGCACCGCTGATTATCTGTAATCCGCCGTGGTTACCGGCACGTCCGAGTTCCGCGATTGAATACGCGGTCTACGATCCGGACAGCCGCATGCTGCGCGGCTTCCTGAATGGCCTGAAATCGCATCTGACGGACGATGGCGAAGCCTGGATGATTATGTCGGATCTGGCGGAGCATCTGGGTTTGCGCGGTAAAGATGAATTATTCACGCTGATCAGCGCCGCCGGTCTGGTGGTGGCCGGCAAAATGGATATTCGTCCGCGTCATGGCAAAGCCACCGATAACGCCGATCCGCTGCACCGCGCCCGTTCGCAGGAAGTCACGTCGCTGTGGCGTTTGCGTCATCACCTGTAAGCCGGTCAGCGCGGCATTTGCTGGCTGACCACAACTGTTGCTGCACTGCGCGTCCTTGCTGATCGTCTTTCGCTGTTTGTTTTTTGTTGTTTGTGTTGATTTGTTTTTCTGAAATTCTGAGAGTGTTCTATGTCCAAACCCGCCCGCATCCTGACCTTTAAATGCACTTCCTGCCAGAAACCGGTCAAAGTGTTTCTGCAAAAAGTGTCAGCCTGCTCCCATATTTCTCCGTATCAGGGCATTTGCGATTGCGGACAAGTGATGAAGCATGCCACCGGCGATAAAGAAGCAGTTGCCTCCTATCTGGCTTCCGATTCTGTAACCTGGTCGCATCACCACTGATCCTGATCCGTCACAGAACAGCCGGTGCGACTCTGCAGAAATCGTCATTCGGGCAAAATTCCATCTGCCCGCTCAGCGAGTGTTTCTGCGGACGTCCGTCAAAAACCGGCTTTTTTCTGTGCAGAACACCGCATTTGGGCTGAAAAACGGCTTTTTGACCGCCCGCAACCTGCACCTGACGCCTGAACAGCACAGATCAGTGCGACGCAACAAGGCCGGCATCTGCAGAGAACAAGCCAACCGAGGCGTTCTTCTGGCGCAAACACAGGCAATTTGCGGCTGAAATGGCCGAAAGCATTTATAATCTGACGCTTTGCAGCAGATTTTTCCGGAAACAATGAGGGTATTTCGCGGACTTCCTAACGCCGCCTCGCGTGCACCATGCGCGCTGGCAATCGGTAATTTTGACGGTGTTCATCTCGGACACCAGACGCTGCTCGCCCATTTGCGCGCTGCGGCAGACCGGCTCGGACTGGAATCTGCGGTCATGACCTTTGAGCCGCACCCGCGTGCTTTCTTTGCACGTCTGGCCGGCGATGTTTCCAAAGCACCAACCCGGATTGCCAATCTGCGTGACAACTTATCATCCCTGCAAAACGCCGGTGTTGACCGCGTGATTGTGGAACACTTCAATCAGCATTTTGCATCGCTGTCACCGGAAGAATTTATCCGCCAGATTCTGGTGGAAGGTCTGCATGTGAAATGGCTGATGGTCGGTGAAGATTTCTGTTTCGGCGCACGCCGCGCCGGCAATACCGACACCCTGAAAGAAGCCGGCCAGCGCTATGGCTTTGAAGTCAGTGTGTTACCCGCCGTCAAAAACGGTGACATCCGTATTTCTTCTTCCGCTGTGCGCGCCGCACTGGCCGCCGGTGATTTCAGCCATGCCAGCGATTTACTCGGCCACAGCTACCGCATTTCCGGCCACGTGGTACACGGTCAAAAACTGGGCCGCACGATCGGCTTCCCGACCCTGAATCTGCGTATCGCGCATCAGCGCCCTGCCGTCAGCGGTATTTTCGTGGTGCAGGTACATGGCCTGTCTGATCAACCTTTACCGGGCGTCGCCAGTCTGGGTGTGCGTCCCACCGTGGAAGACAATGGCCGCGTGCTGCTGGAAACGCATGTATTCGATTACAGCGGCCACGCTTACGGCAAAGTCGTGCAGATTGAATTCCTGCAAAAACTGCGCGATGAAGAGAAATACCATGATCTGGAAACCCTGACCGCCGCCATCGAAAACGATGCAAGTCAGGCCAGAGCGTATTTCCGCGATCAGGCGCGTATCCCTGCCAGTTCCGCAACCGACCGAATTTGACCACCGGAAAACACCCGCTTTCCGCACCGGCGCTCCGGTGAGTCCAACCATTTTTAGCAAATTCTCTTAATTATGTCTGATAAGAAAACGGCGAAACCTGCCAGCAAATATCCGGTCAATATGACCGAAACCGCTTTCCCTATGCGCGGCGATCTGGCCAAGCGCGAACCGAACTGGGTAAAACAATGGCAGGATAAACAAATCTACGAACGTGTACGCAAAGCCGCTGCCGGTCGTCCGAAATTCATCCTGCACGATGGTCCGCCGTATGCCAACGGCGACATCCATCTGGGCCACGCCGTCAATAAAATTCTGAAAGACATGATTATCAAAGCACGCACACTGGGCGGCTTTGATGCACCGTATGTACCGGGCTGGGATTGCCACGGCATGCCGATCGAAATTCAGATCGAAAAACTGCACGGCAAAAACCTGCCGGTGGATGAAGTGATCCAGAAAGCCCGCGCTTACGCGAATCAGCAAATCGATAACCAGAAAGCCGGCTTCCGCCGTCTGGGTGTGCTGGGCGAATGGGACAATCCTTACAAAACCATGAACTTCAGCAACGAAGCGGACGAAATCCGTGCGCTTGGTACGCTGCTGGAAAAAGGCTATGTGTACCGTGGTCTGAAACCGGTGAACTGGTGTTTCGACTGTGGCTCCGCGCTGGCAGAAGCAGAAGTTGAATACGAAAACAAACGTGATCCGTCTATCGACGTCGGCTTCCCGTTTGCGGAACACGACAAACTGGCTGCGGCATTCGGCCTCAGCGCCCTGCCGGTACAAACTGGTTACTGCGTGATCTGGACCACCACACCGTGGACCATCCCGTCGAATCAGGCGCTGAATATGCATCCGGAAGTGGTGTATGCGCTGGTCAAAACCGAACGTAACGGCGAAACCATTCTGTTGCTGATCGCACAGGATCTGGTGGAAAGCAGCCTGCAACGCTGGGAATTGCAAGGCGAAGTCATCGCTACCACCACCGGTGAAAAACTGGCTGGCATCAGCTTCAAACATCCGCTGACCGCTGCCCACGAAGGTTATGCACGTCTGTCGCCGGTGTATCTGGGCGACTACGTGACCACCGACAGCGGTACCGGCGTGGTGCACTCCGCACCGGCTTACGGTATCGAAGACTTCCAGTCCTGCAAAGCCCACGGCATGAAAGATGCCGACATCATCGCGCCGGTCATGGGCGATGGCCGCTATGCATCCACGCTGCCGCTGTTTGCCGGCATGACGATCTGGGAAGCGTCCAAACCGATCTGCGAAGCATTGCGCAATGCCGGCACGCTGTTCTCGCTGAAAATGTTTGACCACAGCTACATGCACTGCTGGCGTCATAAAACACCGATTATTTACCGTGCCACGTCGCAATGGTTCGCCAGCATGGATAACACACCGAAAGACGGTGGTGATTCCCTGCGTACCACAGCGCTGAATGCGGTTGAGCAAACTGCCTTCTTCCCTGCATGGGGTAAAGCACGCCTGCAAGGCATGATTGCCAACCGTCCGGACTGGACCCTGTCGCGCCAACGTCAGTGGGGCGTGCCGATGGCATTCTTTATCCACAAAGAAACCGGTGCCCTGCATCCGCGTACACCAGAATTGCTGGAACAGATCGCACAACGTGTTGAGCAGCAAGGTATCGAAGCCTGGCATGCACTGACCGCGGAAGAATTGCTGGGCGCAGAAGATGCGGCGATGTACGAGAAAAACCGCGACACACTGGATGTGTGGTTTGATTCCGGCATCACCCACAAAACCGTATTGCGCGGTTCCCATGCGGAACAACTGAGCTTCCCTGCCGATCTGTATCTGGAAGGTTCGGATCAGCATCGCGGCTGGTTCCACTCTTCCCTGCTGACCGGCTCTATGCTGGATGGCCGTGCGCCGTACAAAGCGCTGCTGACACACGGCTTTACCGTGGATGGCGAAGGCCGCAAGATGTCGAAATCGCTGGGCAACACAATTGCACCACGCGAAATCACTGACACGCTGGGCGCCGACATTCTGCGTCTGTGGGTGGCATCGACCGACTACTCCGGCGAACTCTCGATTTCTGATGAAATCCTGAAGCGCGTGACCGAAGCCTACCGCCGTATCCGTAACACCCTGCGCTTCCTGCTGGCAAATACTTCGGACTTCAATCCGGCAACCGATTCCGTCGCGATCAGCGAGATGCTGGAAATCGACCGTTTCGCGATTGCCAGTGTGAATGCACTGCAAACCGAAGTGCTGGCACATTTCGACAAATATGAATTCCATCCTGTCGTCGCCAAACTGCAGACTTACTGCTCGGAAGACCTCGGTGGTTTCTATCTGGACGTACTGAAAGACCGCCTGTACACCAGCGGTGTGAACTCTCCGGCGCGCCGTTCTGCACAGACTGCGATCTGGCATCTGACCCATACGATGCTGCGCCTGCTGGCACCGGTATTGTCTTTCACCGCCGAAGAAGCCTGGGCATTCTTCGCCGGTGAGCAAACTTTCAAAGACAGCGACGAAACGATTTTCACGCAGACCTTCTACCAGTTACCGGCAATTTCTGACGCGGAAGCACTGCTGGCACGTTACGCAATTCTGCGCGACGTGCGTAATCAGGTGACCAAGCAACTGGAAGAAGTCCGCATGGAAGGCAAAATCGGTTCTTCTCTGCAGGCAGAACTGGAAATTTTCGCCAGCGGTGAAAAATTCGCCGTACTCAGCAGCTTTGCCGATGACCTGAAATTCCCGCTGATCGTCTCTGCTGCTGTCGTGCGTGAAGTAGCAACTGCGGAAGAAGAACAGGTACTGGTCACGCCATCTACCCATCAGAAATGCGAACGCTGCTGGCATTACCGTGCCGATGTTGGCAGCCATGCAGACCATGCCGGTCTGTGCGGCCGCTGCCACAGCAATTTGTTCGGAGCAGGTGAAGCGCGTCAGTTTGCCTGATGCGTGACAAAAAAGCGGGGATCTTCCCCGCTTTTTTCTGCGTCACAACCTAGCTGCCCATTCAATCCTGAATAACTATCCTGAAATTACTGACACACCTTATGGCAACCAAAAAGAAAGTGCTGCCGGTTGGCAATTCCCGTTCTAACAGCGCGTTTATTCTGTGGCTCGGCATTGCCGCCATCATCGTTTTACTTGATCAGGTTACCAAGATCACAATCACACGTCTGTTCAGCTATGCTGAAACGCTGAGCGTGACCTCGTTTTTTAATCTGACGCTGGTGTACAACAAAGGAGCAGCATTCAGCTTCCTGGCAGCTGAATCCGGCTGGCAGCGCTATTTCTTTACCGCGCTGGGTCTGGGTGCATCGGCCTATATCAGCTGGCTTTTGTTCAAAAATAGTAGCCAGAAACTGTTTTGCGCAGCCTTGTCACTGATCATGGGCGGTGCCATCGGCAATGTGATCGACCGTGTACTGTATGGTCATGTGATCGATTTTCTGGATTTTCATTATCAGGAAATTTACCATTTCCCGGCCTTCAATCTGGCTGACAGCGCAATCTGCCTCGGTGCTGCGCTATTCATACTGGATGAATTGCGCCGCGTGAATAAGTAAGGAGTTGTCATGGTATTGCAGGGTAAAAAAATTGTACTCGGCATGACCGGCGGTGTTGCCTGCTACAAAGTCGCAGAGCTGACGCGTGCGCTGGTCAAAGCCGGTGCCAGCGTACAAGTGGTGATGACCGCATCTGCAACGCAGTTCATCACGCTGGTCACCATGCAAGCCTTGTCCGGGCAAACCGTGTACACCGATGCTTGGGACAGCCGCATCCCTAACAATATGCCGCATATCGATCTGACCCGCGATGCGGATGCGATTCTGATTGCGCCTTGCAGTACCAACTTCATGGCGAAGCTGGCCAACGGCCTTTGCGACGATTTATTGTCCACGCTGTGCATTGCACGCCCTGCCAATCTGCCACTGCTGATTGCACCGGCGATGAATGTGGAAATGTGGCAAAACGCGGCAACTCAACGGAACGTTGCCACTCTGCGCCAGGATGGCCTGCAACTGCTTGGCCCTGCTGCCGGTGCGCAAGCCTGTGGCGAAACCGGTTACGGTCGCATGCTGGAACCCGAAGAATTGCTGGAAGAAATGATTGCGGCATTCACGCCAAAAGCCCTATCCGGCAAACATTTACTGATCACCGCCGGACCGACCTTTGAACCGATAGATCCGGTACGCGGCATCACCAATTTATCCTCCGGAAAAATGGGTTATGCAATTGCCGAAGCCGCTTACCGTGCCGGTGCGCAAGTCACGCTCATTTCCGGTCCTGTTGCGATGTCTGCACCTTATGGCGTGCAACGAATCAGCGTACAGACTGCACAGCAAATGCATGATGCCGTGATGGCTGCATTACTGACGCAGCGTCAGGATGCTTTCATCGCTGTGGCAGCGGTCGCGGACTGGCGGGTTGCCAATGCCAGCGATCAGAAGCTGAAGAAAAACGGCGCGGGAGATTTACCCCAGCTGGAATTCGCACAAAATCCGGATATTCTGGCCAGCGTCGCCGCAATGGCGGATGCGCCGTATTGCGTGGGATTTGCAGCGGAATCAGAACAGTTACTGGAATACGGTGCTGCCAAGCGCCTCAAAAAAAACGTGCCTTTACTGGTGGGCAATATCGGCCATCAGACCTTTGGCAAAGATGATAATGAGCTGATCCTGTTCGATGAGCATGGTCACCACCCACTGCCGCGTGCAAGTAAAACAGCACTGGCCGCTATGCTGATCAGTGAGCTGGCCAAACGCCTGCCACACTGATCTTTGTTTTTCCCTGAAGAGTTCTTATGAAAAAAGTCGCTTTAAAAGTTCTTGATCAACGCATGAAAGATCAGTTACCGGCTTACGGTACGCCGGGCAGTGCCGGTCTGGATTTACGTGCCTGTATCGATGCTCCGCTCACGATCGAACCGGGTCAGACGGTTCTGATACCGACCGGTATCGCCATTCATATTGCCGATCCCGGTTACGCAGCGATGATTCTGCCACGCAGTGGTCTGGGTCATAAAAATGGTATCGTACTCGGCAATCTGGTCGGTCTGATCGATTCCGATTATCAGGGTCAGTTGATGGTATCCACATGGAATCGCAGCCAGACTACATTTACACTGAACCCTATGGACAGACTGGCGCAGCTGGTCATCGTGCCTGTGATGCAGGTTGAATTCGATGTAGTTGATGAATTCGGTGACAGTAGCCGTGGCGAAGGCGGTTTCGGCAGCACAGGCAAGCAATAAGCGCCCGAAAGTTTTCATCGCTTCGGGCCTTGCTCTTAGTATCAACAAAAAGCCGGTTCAAAACCGGCTTTTTGTTTGCATCGATCAGTTAACGAAACTGCAGCTTAGCGTTTCGTTTTACGGGCGCGGCTGGCGGACTCCCGAACGATGTTATAACTCCAGTAATCCTCATTGACACCACTGCTAACGCTGACACATACTAAAAACTGGTCATCCGCATCTTTTAACCTGCGTCCGATGCCCGTAGTGCGCTCGTTAACATCGCTGCGTTTATAGACATCCACTTCCACTTCCTGACCGTTAATCGCAGCTGCAGACAAAATAGATTCGATTGTTTTCGCTGTATATTCCAGCATATATGCCGGTGGTTTTGGAATCGCCATATCTCCCCCGAAAATGAAACAGGGCAGCACATGCCGCCCCTGTCACTTGTTGTTATTCCAGTTCAGCAACTTCCTGAGAAGCACCTGACGGCGGATCATTTTCTCCTTCTGAAAACTCCAGACGAATCTGATCCTGATCATCTAAATCAACCACAACTTTACCACCGGATACCAGACGGCCAAACAGTAGTTCGTCCGCAAGCGCTTTACGAATGAGATCCTGAATCAGACGCGCCATCGGGCGTGCGCCCATCAGCGGATCAAAGCCTTTTTTACCAAGGAATTTACGCAATGCGTCGGTAAATGCTGCTTCGACTTTTTTCTCGTGCAACTGCTCTTCCAGCTGCATCAGGAACTTATCCACAACGCGAAGAATGATTTCTTCGTTCAATGGACGGAAGCTGATGATTGCATCCAGTCGATTACGGAATTCCGGTGTGAACATGCGTTTGATGTCCGCCATTTCATCACCGGCTTCACGGGTATTCTGGAAGCCGATACTGCGTTTTTGCAGGCTTTCCGCACCAGCATTTGTCGTCATGATGATGATCACATTACGGAAATCGGCTTTACGGCCATTATTGTCCGTCAGCGTGCCGTGATCCATCACTTGCAGCAGAATATTGAAAACATCCGGATGCGCTTTTTCAATCTCATCCAGCAGCAGCACCGCATGCGGTTTCTTTGTGATGGCTTCCGTCAGTAATCCGCCCTGATCAAAACCGACATACCCCGGCGGAGCACCGATCAGACGACTGACCGCATGACGCTCCATATATTCGGACATGTCGAAACGAATCAGCTCAATACCCAGCGTGAATGCCAGCTGTTTTGCAACTTCCGTTTTACCAACACCCGTTGGACCGGAGAACAGGAAAGCACCGATAGGCTTGTCAGTTTTTCCAAGACCGGCACGCGCCATTTTGATTGCAGACGACAGCGCCTCAATCGCAGGCTCCTGCCCGAATACAACATTTTTCAGATCACGCTCTATCGTTTGTAACTTAGCACGATCATCCTGATTCACCGTTTGCGGCGGAATGCGGGCAATTTTGGCAATGATATCTTCGATATCTGCTTTACCAATCGTTTTCTTTTGCTTGGACTTCGGCAATACACGCTGCGCTGCGCCCGCCTCATCAATCACATCAATTGCTTTATCCGGAAGATGGCGGTCATTGATATAGCGTGCCGCCAGTTCAGCTGCTGTTGTCAGCGCAGACGCTGAGTATTTAACGTTGTGATGCTCTTCAAATTTGGATTTCAATCCGCGGAGAATCTGAACCGTTTGCTCAACCGTCGGCTCAGCCACATCAATTTTCTGGAAGCGGCGCGACAACGCATGATCCTTCTCAAACACACCGCGGTATTCGGTATAAGTCGTTGCACCGATACATTTGAGCTGACCGCCGGACAATGCCGGTTTCAGTAAATTGGATGCATCGAGCGTACCACCGGATGCTGAGCCAGCACCGATAATGGTATGAATTTCATCAATGAACAAAATACCATGTGCGGTATCGCGTAACTGACGCAAAACACTTTTCAGGCGCTGTTCGAAATCACCACGATACTTGGTTCCGGCGAGTAATGCCCCCATATCGAGAGAGTAGACCACTGCATTCTGCAACACGTCAGGCACTTCGCCCTGCACGATGCGCAGTGCAAGTCCTTCTGCAATCGCCGTTTTCCCCACACCTGCTTCACCGACCAGCAGAGGGTTATTTTTCCGGCGACGGCATAAAATCTGGATAACCCGCTCTACTTCTGAATCACGGCCAATCAGCGGATCAATTTTTCCTTCCGCGGCGTGGCGGTTCAGGTTTTGCGTAAACTGATCCAGCGCATTTTCGCGGGCTCCAGATTCAGCCTGCCCTTCCTCGGCTCCTTCGTGTGACTTATGCGTATCCTGCGGCTGATCTTTACGAACGCCGTGCGAAATGAAATTCACAACATCCAGACGGGTCACTCCCTGCTGATGCAGGTAGTACACGGCGTGCGAATCTTTTTCGCCGAATATTGCGACCAGCACATTGGCACCGGTCACTTCTTTCTTTCCGTTAGAGGAAGACTGAACGTGCATGATTGCACGCTGAATCACGCGCTGAAATCCCAGCGTCGGCTGTGTATCCACCTCATTTGTACCAGGTACAGTAGGCGTATTGTCTGCTATGAACACCGACAGTGTTTTGCGCAAATCCTCGATATTCACTGCACAGGCACGAAGTACTTCCGCTGCAGACGGATTATCCAGCAATGCCAGCAGAAGGTGCTCTACCGTAATGAATTCGTAACGTGCCTGCCTGGCTTCGACAAACGCCATATGCAGACTAACTTCCAGTTCCTGAGCAATCATACTTCCTCCATCACACATTGCAGCGGATGGCCGGCGCGCCTGGCATGCGTCAACACCAGCTCCACTTTTGTCTGCGCAATATCTTTAGGATACACGCCACAAATTCCTTTTCCATCGCGGTGAACCCTGAGCATGATTTGCATCGCAGTCTCACGGTCTTTATTGAAATATTCCTGTACGATCGCCACGACGAATTCCATCGGCGTATAGTCGTCATTGAGTAATATCACTTTGTACATTGGAGGCGGTTTCAGCTTTTGCGTTTCCCGCTCCAGTACGGTACTGTTTTCTTGCTTTGTTCCCATACGCTTATTTTAGTACTTTGGCCGTCTTTGAATGCCAATAATAAGCGAATAAATAGCCCACTTATTCCGCATTGCCACAAATGTTACCCTGTTTCTTACTATTTAGCAGATTGCGACGATTTTCCACAGTACAAGGCTGTTGAAAGGCACAATTTTTGACGTTGATGAAACTGATGTGACATAAATCACAAGATTTTTCTTGAGAATACAACAATACAACATCGTGACGTGAAGTTTCTTGACTAAACTTTTTTTTCCGCAAAGAATGGCATTGTTGGTTAAAAAATAGTTTTTAAGCAACACGAAGGGGGCAGGTTTGGAAGGGGCTGATTCAGCTTCCTTGCTTTTACGGCTCGTGTGATCAGTTATTCTTTGAAAGACGCATTATGGCAACAGGTACCGTCAAGTGGTTCAATGATTCCAAAGGCTTTGGCTTTATCACCCCGGACGACGGCGGTGAGGATTTGTTCGCCCACTTTTCCGCAATCCAAATGAATGGCTTCAAAACCCTGAAAGAGGGTCAGAAAGTCTCGTTCGAAGTCACGCAAGGCCCTAAAGGCAAGCAAGCATCCAATATCCAAAACGGTTAATCTGGATCCGGACTTCCTTGTAAAAGCCCTGATTATTCAGGGCTTTTTTTATTGCCAATCCGCATCTATTCTGAACCAGAAACAGCCTGACTGAAGCCTAATTGTCGGTAATACTTATTCTGCAAACAACCGCTCAGGCAGCTATGGATAGCTGCAAACGATGCTGACAAATATGCCGGCAACTAAACGGAAAAAGCCGGGTCTCCCCGGCTTTTTCTTTGCAAATCAGAATGAACTGAATTACATGTTTTCGATCATCACGTCGCCGAAGCCGGAGCAGGAAACCTGTGTCGCGCCTTCCATCAGACGTGCGAAATCGTAAGTTACTTTCTTGGAAGTAATCGCTTTTTCTGTCGATGTGATCAGCAGGTCAGCCGCTTCAACCCAGCCCATGTGACGCAGCATCATTTCAGCGGACAGGATCAGAGAACCTGGGTTCACATAATCTTTACCGGCATATTTCGGTGCTGTACCGTGCGTTGCTTCGAACATTGCAACGGAATCAGACAGGTTTGCGCCCGGAGCGATACCGATACCGCCAACTTGCGCTGCCAGCGCGTCGGAGATGTAATCGCCGTTCAGGTTCAGTGTAGCGATAACGCTGTATTCTGCCGGACGCAGAAGAATTTGCTGCAGGAACGCATCAGCGATGGAATCCTTAACAACGATATCTTTACCTGTTTTAGGATTCTTGAATTTGCACCATGGACCACCGTCGATCAGTTCTGCACCGAATTCTTTTTGTGCCAGTGCATATGCCCAGTCGCGGAATCCACCTTCGGTGTACTTCATGATGTTGCCTTTGTGAACGATCGTCACAGAAGGTTTGTCATTGTCGATTGCATACTGGATTGCTTTACGTACCAGACGTTCTGTACCTTCGACGGAAACTGGTTTAACACCAATACCGGAAGTTTCAGGGAAACGGATTTTTTTCACGCCCATTTCGTCTTGCAGGAACTTGATCAGTTTTTTCACTTGATCAGAGCCTTGCGCAAATTCGATACCTGCGTAGATATCTTCAGAGTTTTCACGGAAGATCACCATGTCGGTTTTTTCCGGCTCACGAACAGGGGATGGAACGCCTTTGAAGTAACGTACCGGACGCAGACAGACATACAGATCCAGTTCCTGACGCAGAGCAACGTTCAGGGAGCGGATACCGCCGCCAACAGGAGTGGTCAGAGGGCCTTTGATAGAAACTACGTAGTCTTTCAGGACTTGCAGTGTTTCTTCCGGCAGCCAAACGTCAGGTCCGTAAACTTTTGTGGATTTTTCGCCAGCATAGATTTCCATCCAGCTGATTTTGCGTTGGCCGCCGTAAGCTTTAGCAACAGCTGCGTCAACGACTTTGATCATGACCGGGCTGATATCAACACCGGTACCATCGCCTTCGATATAAGGGATGATCGGATTATCCGGAACATTCAGGGAAAAATCGGCATTGACCGTAATCTTTTGACCTTCTGCTGGTACTTTAATATGTTGATACATCGTTTTCTCCGTAGTTGGACGATCTAGCGGGTTGCGCTTTACTGACTATGTCTCGTGTCTGCTTACAGAATTGCCGGAAACACACCACATGCACCATTAACTCTTATATAAGACAGAAGACCTTAATTTCGTATTATGCACTACTATTTTACTGGATGCCATCAATTTGCAAAATTAAGGTTACACTAAGCTGATGAAACTCATATTACTGAACAAACCTTTTGACGTGATGTGCCAGTTCTCTGCGCATCCAGACAGACCCACTTTAGCAGCATATTTGCCGATTCCCAATATTTACCCGGCCGGACGACTGGACGCTGACAGTGAAGGTCTGGTTCTGCTGACCGACAACGGGAAACTGCAGAATCTGATCAGCCACCCCGACCATAAATTACCGAAGACCTATCTGGTACAGGTGGAAGGCATTCCTGACAAAGCTGCACTGGACAGACTGAGCCAACCGCTGAACCTTGGTGATTTTGTGACCCAGCCCTGTAAAGTGATACGCATACAAGAGCCGGAATGGTTGTGGGAACGTAATCCGCCAATACGCCAGCGTGCAAATATTCCGACCAGCTGGCTGGCAATGGTGTTATCCGAAGGAAAAAACCGGCAGGTCAGGCGCATGACCGCTGCGGTCGGCTTCCCTACCCTGCGCCTTGTACGTACATCGATTGCAGGTTATGCATTGGAAGATTTCCCGTTAATGCCCGGTGACTGGGTCGAAGTAGACCCAGCACACCTGCTGAAATAACGATGCCCTCCGCTCAGCGACGATTTGATACAAAAATTCGCGCGCCCTTACCTGCCTGGCAGAATTTTTCCGGTAGGATACTTACATCATTATCATTTTCAACACACTGTTATGCTGAAAAAAACGTTTTTACGATCACTGAAAAATACCGGACTGACCATTGCATTACTGATGTCAGCCTCAGCAACGATCGCCCAGTCCCGCCTGCCGGTTACCACACTGAACGCCGGCATTCACCTGATACGCGCCGAAGTTGCTGCGACTGAAGCAGATCGCCAGGTAGGTTTGATGAACCGGACTCAGATGGGATTAAATGAAGGCATGATTTTTGACTTTCAGGCACCTGCCATGGTGTGCATGTGGATGAAGAATACACTCATTCCACTGTCCGTTGCATTTATGGATGCCGACGGGACGATTGTGAATATTGAAGATATGCAACCGCAGTCACTGGAATCACATTGTGCAAAAAAGAATGTGCGTTACGCCCTGGAAATGCGTCAGGGATGGTTTAAATCCAAAGGCATCAAAACTGGCAGCAAAATTGAGGGCGTGCCGCTTGGCAGTAAATCCTGATTGATATTCAGCGCAATTAGAATCAGCAAATAAAAAACCCCGGCGCAAACCGGGTTTTTTTATTTGCTATTCAGTCATTCTGCAACCTGAAGCAGGATACAGAAGCCGGAAAGCAAAAACCGCAGACATGCTGCGGTTTTTCCACTTACTGCTGAACAAGAAACAGCGAATTACGCCATTGCTTTCAAAGCAGCTGCCAGACGGCTTTTATGACGTGCAGCTTTGTTTTTGTGGATGATTTTCTTGTCAGCGATACTGTCGATAGTCGAAACAGAAGACTGGAAAATGCTAGTCGCAGCAGCTTTGTCGCCTGCGTCGATTGCTTTACGAACAGCTTTGATTGCTGTGCGCAGCTCAGAGCGCTGGCTGGAGTTGTGTGCGTTTTGTTTAACTGCTTGACGAGCACGTTTGCGTGCTTGTGCGGTATTTGCCATGAGATTTCCTAAACGTGGTCAGAGCGACGGGTCAAAGCAAATTTGAA
This sequence comes from Cognatundibacterium squillarum, assembly GCF_014652435.1. Lineage (GTDB taxonomy): Bacteria > Pseudomonadota > Gammaproteobacteria > Burkholderiales > Burkholderiaceae_D > Undibacterium > Undibacterium squillarum. The sequence continues at coordinate 234,444 of NZ_BMYU01000005.1, read as the reverse complement.
TCAAATGCCACGCCGCGAAAAATTTCTATACAGCTTTGCAGTATAACGCCTTTACGGGTCGTTAGCAAGCATCGCCGGGGTTTTCAGGGAACTAAGGATTATAAAACGTTTTTACAGTTGCTGCAGCATATTTTTCAGATCTGCTGCGTTACGGCGTACGCAACTGGTTTACACTGTTTTGTTGTGAATTTTACTCTTCCAACATCGAACGGAGTCACTATGAATCAGGCAGACCTGACACTGGAAAGCAGCTTAGTAAAACTTGAACCACTGGATGCTTCCCACTTACCTGCTTTGTCTGCAGCTGCGACAGACGGACGCTTATGGGAATTATTCTTTACCTCCATTCCGTCCCCTGAGCGTTTTAAGGCGTGGTTTGAATCAGCAATGGAAATGCGGCAACAAGGCCGCGCCGTTACATTTGCAATCCGCCACCTGCCATCCGGCACTATTATTGGTTCAACCCGTTTCTGCAATATGGATCTAGCCAACAAACGGGTGGAAATCGGTTACACGTGGTATGCAGAGAGCATGCACCGTACCGGCGTGAACACCCATTGCAAACTGCTGTTACTACAACACGCATTTGAGGTATGGGGATGTAATGTCGTGGAATTCCGTACGGACTGGCTGAACCACCGCTCACAAGCGGCGATTGAAAGGTTAGGAGCGAAACGCGACGGTGTACTGCGTCGACACATGATCATGCCAGACGGGCGGGTAAGAGACATCGCGGTATATAGTATCCTTCTCGATGAATGGCCGGGCGTGAAGCAGCATCTGCACTTCCGCCTGCATCGCAACGGAGATAGTCTGTAGTGCTGATTGATTTTTTTTATACCCTTCGGGATGCACGCATCCCGGTCACGATTCGTGAATTTCTGGATTTGCTGGCTGCACTGGAAAGTGAAGCCGGCATGCTCAGCATCGACGATTTTTACTTTCTGGCGCGTACCATTCTGGTGAAGGATGAAGCGCATTACGACAAATTTGATCAGGCCTTCGGAAAATACTTTCGCGGCATCGACACCTTATTTGAAAAGCGTCCTGATATCCCGCTGGACTGGTTGGAGCAACGCCTGAAACGCGAACTGACGCCGGAGCAAAAGGCAGCGCTGGAAAAATTCGGCTACGACAAGCTGATGGACAGACTGCAGGAATTGCTGAAAGAGCAGAAAGAGCGCCATGAAGGCGGCAGTAAGTGGATAGGTACTGGCGGCAAATCGCCATTCGGCAATGGCGGCTATAACCCGGAAGGCATACGCATCGGTGGCGAAAGCACACATCGTCGCGCAGTGAAGGTCTGGGAACAACGCGCATTTCAGGATTACGACGATCAGAAAGCCATTGGTACCCGCAATATCAAAATCGCGTTACGCCGCTTGCGGAAATTTGCCCGCACCGGCCTGCATGAAGAACTGGCGCTGAACGACACAATTCGGGCGACCGCGAACAATGCGGGCTATCTGGATTTGCGTATGCAGCCGGAGCGCAAGAACAATATTAAAGTCCTGATGCTGCTGGATGTGGGCGGCAGCATGGATGACCATATTGCGCTGACCGAAGAATTGTTTTCCGCTGCACGCAGTGAATTCAAGCATCTGGATTTCTACTACTTTCATAACTGCGTGTATGACTACTTATGGAAAAACAACCATCGCCGCCATGCGGAACGTTTTCCGACCATGGACGTATTGCGCCGCTATCCGCCGGATACCAAACTGATCTTTGTCGGCGATGCGACCATGAGTCCATACGAGATACTGCAACCGGGCGGATCAGTGGAATATAACAATCCGGAAGCAGGTGCGGTCTGGATGCAGCGCTTCACGAATACTTTTCCGAAAGCAGCCTGGCTGAATCCGGAACCGGAAGGATTGTGGCAGTACCGGCAATCCATCGCCATCATGCAGCAACTGATGGCGGGCCGAATGTTTCCGGTGACGCTGGACGGACTGGATCGTGCGATGCGTTTACTCAGCAAATAATCGCGATGCAGTTCCGCAATAAAAACGGGCAGCCTGGCTGCCCTTTTTTGCTACTTTGCTACTTTGCTACTTTGCTTCTTAATCTTACAGCCGGTTCAGACTGAAATTACTTTGAAATTCATCTGAGATCACGTTGCACATAGTCTGCGCAGATCGCTTTTAATGATCCAGATACAGGTATTTCTTCATCGTTTTCAGTATGACCTTGCGCGAAATCGGCTTCGTCAGAAAACCTTCGCAGCGGACTTTCTGTCCCAGCTCAGGCTTGTATTCAAAGTGCCGGTCAACCAGCAGAACCACCGCTGTCTTCAGTCCCTGATTCTGGCGTTTTAAGCCATCACACAAGCGGTAAGGGTCAACTCCGGGCGTGGAGGTATTAATAAAAGTCAGCGCGTGCTGATTATTCCCGTCCAGCAGCAAAGCGCTGCGCTCATCATTGGCCAGTGTTACCGGAATACCGTAAGGATCCATGATCGACGCAACATATTCACGGAACTGCGTGTCTTTATCGACAATCAGAATGCCGCCGCGTGCCAGCGGTTGCTTGCGCATACGCTGATACACTTCCGGATCGGTCAGATCCAGATCCAGACGCGGATGTTTGCGGCGCTCATGCACCGACAACACCGTTTGCGCACTGAGCGTGGTCAGCAGCAACTGGCGCTTATCAATAATATCGTCCAGCACATCGAAAATTTTGCGCCAGCGAATCGGGCGCGGCATCACCGGATAGTCAAATTCCAGCTCCGTTTTGCCGATCAGCAAAACCGGTTGCGCCTCTCCGGGATGCAGGTCGGACAGCAATGCCAGCGCCGCCAGACTACCGGCATTAACGATGTACATGTCAGGGTCCTGAATACTGCCGGGAAGCAGACAGGTATAGCGATAGCCCTTTTCACGCGCCACGACGAGCACGTTGCGAAAGGTTTCTTCTTCTTTCGGGGGAAAACCGAGGAGTCTAATCGCGATGGCAGATGTTTTTGTTGTCATCGTTTATCCAGCTACGCATTGCAGCTACAATAGCTGCCGAAAACTCAGAGAGCATACATCGAAACGTATCCTTCTGACAAAAAAATGCAAGCCTGCATACAGTTTTGCTCAAATTTTGCTTAAACCAACGATTTCAACCTGCATGGCAACGAAGAAAAATACAACATCTGATTACAGTGAATCGTCGATCCGCGTCCTGAAAGGACTGGAGCCGGTGAAACAGCGTCCGGGTATGTACACCCGTACCGAAAATCCGCTGCATATCATTCAGGAAGTGATCGACAATGCCTCCGACGAAGCGCTCGGTGGCTATTGCAAACACATTCAGGTCACGCTCAACACCGATGGCAGCGTCAGTATTGAAGACGATGGCCGCGGCATTCCGGTTGGTCTGCATCCGGAAGAAGGTGTACCGACAGTAGAAATCGTGTTCACCCGCCTGCATGCCGGCGGCAAATTCGATAAAGGTTCCGGCGGCGCTTACGCTTTTTCCGGCGGTCTGCACGGTGTCGGCGTGTCGGTGACAAATGCGCTGTCTAAGCGTTTAGAAATCATGGTCTGGCGCGATGCCGGTCTGCATCTGCTGACCTTTGCCGGCGGTGATGTGATTGAACCGCTGCGCACCCAGCCGATTCCGCGCGGCGATAAGAAAAATGGTACCCGTGTCACAGTCTGGCCGGATGCGCAGTATTTTGATTCCGCGAATATTCCGCTGGGCGAACTGCAGCGTCTGCTGCGTTCCAAAGCGGTCTTGCTGCCGGGCGTCAAAGTCAGCCTGACCCATGCCAAAACCGGCGAAACGCAGGTCTGGCAATATGATCAGGGCTTACGCGGTTATCTGACCGAAGCACTGGCGCAGCAGAATCAGACCGAAACGGTGATCCCGTTATTTGAAGGCGAGCAATTCGCCAGTTCCGACAGCGAAGGCTTTGCCGAGGGCGAAGGCGCGTCGTGGGTAGTGGCGTGGACGGAAGAAGGCGGCGTATTCCGCGAATCTTATGTGAATCTGATTCCGACACCGAGCGGCGGTACGCATGAATCCGGCCTGCGCGATGGTTTGTACGGCGCAGTAAAAAGCTTTGCCGAAATGCATTCCATGCTGCCGAAGGGCGTGAAGCTGTTGCCGGAAGACGTGTTTGCGCGTGTTTCGTTTGTGTTGTCCGCCAAAGTGCTGGACCCGCAATTTCAGGGCCAGACCAAAGAGCGTCTGAATTCACGCGATGCCGTGCGTTTAGTCTCCGCTTTCGTGAAACCGGCGCTGGAGCTGTGGCTGAATGCGCATGTGGATCTCGGTAAAAAACTGGCTGAGCTGGTCATCAAGCAAGCCCAGTCGCGTCTGCGTTCTGCGCAAAAAGTCGAGAAGAAAAAATCGTCCGGCGTTGCCGTGTTACCGGGCAAGCTGACTGATTGCGAATCTGACGATATCACGCGCAATGAATTATTTCTGGTCGAAGGTGATTCCGCCGGTGGTTCTGCAAAAATGGGCCGCGATAAAGAGTTTCAGGCGATTCTGCCTTTGCGCGGCAAGGTGCTGAATTCGTGGGAAACCGAGCGCGACCGCTTGTTTGCGAATAACGAGATTCACGATATCGCGGTGGCGATCGGCGTTGATCCGCATGGCCCGCAGGACAATCCGGATTTATCGAATCTGCGTTACGGCAAGATTTGTATTCTGTCCGATGCGGACGTGGACGGCTCGCATATTCAGGTATTGCTGCTGACGCTGTTCTTCCGTCACTTCCCGCAACTGATTGCACGCGGTCATATCTGTGTCGCACGTCCGCCGCTGTTCCGTGTCGATGCACCGGCGCGTGGCAAAAAACCGGCGCAAAAACTGTATGCACTGGACGATGGCGAGCTGACTGCGATCGAAGACAAGCTGCGCAAAGATGGCGTGAAAGACGGCGCGTGGAGCATTTCCCGCTTCAAAGGTCTGGGTGAAATGAATGCGGAACAGCTGTGGGAAACCACCATGAATCCGGATACCCGCCGCCTGCTGCCAGTCGCGCTGGGTGAATTCGATCAGAGTTTTTCCGAAAACCGCTTCAATATGCTGATGGGTAAAACCGAAGCGGCGGCGCGTCGTGCGTGGCTGGAAGAGTTCGGTAACGCAGTCGAAGCTGACATTTAATGCTGCCGGAGTGCCTGTCAAGGTGCTCCGGAGGCCAAAATATACCCCCGGGGGTATTTTCTGAAGCCCAGTATTCTTGCCGACAATCAGGCGAAAATCGCGGATACCCCCCCTGTTTTAGGTTTTTCCAGCCGTTTTTGCGGCTGAATAAAGATAGCTACCATGAGCGAACAAGCGAATTTATTTGAACAGACAGAACCACCGTCAGACGGCGAAGCCCTGACGCTGGCCAGCTTTGCCGAACGCGCTTATCTGGATTACGCCATTTCCGTGGTCAAAGGCCGCGCCCTGCCGGACGTTTGCGACGGCCAGAAACCGGTACAACGCCGTATTTTGTATGCGATGCATGAACTCGGCCTTGCTTCCACCGCCAAACCGCGTAAATCGGCGGCGGTGGTCGGTGACGTGCTCGGTAAGCTGCATCCGCACGGCGATCAGTCGGTCTACGATGCACTGGTGCGTATGGCGCAGGATTTCTCGCTGCGTTATCCGCTGATTGATGGTCAGGGTAACTTCGGCTCGCGCGACGGTGACGGCGCAGCGGCGATGCGTTACACCGAAGCGCGTCTGACACCGATTTCCCGTTTATTGCTGGATGAAATCGATCAGGGTACTGTTGATTTTCAGGCCAACTACGATGGCACCACGCAGGAACCGCGTCTGCTGCCTTCGCGTCTGCCGTTCGTACTGCTGAACGGCGCATCCGGTATTGCGGTCGGTTTGGCGACGGAAATCCCGTCGCACAATCTGCACGAAGTTGCCAAAGCAACCGTGGCCATGATCAAAAATCCGGCTATCACCCATGAAGAATTAATGCAGCTGGTACCGGGGCCTGACTTCCCGGGCGGCGGCCAGATCATCACACCGGCAGCGACGCTGGCAGAAATGTATGCGACCGGTCGCGGCAGCATGAAAGTACGTGCGCGCTGGAAGATTGAAGAACTGGCGCGTGGTCAGTGGCAAGCGGTGGTGACTGAACTGCCGCCGGGCACCTCGTCGCAAAAAGTGCTGGAAGAGATTGAGGAAATCACCAATCCGAAAATCAAAACCGGTAAGAAAACGCTGTCGCCGGATCAGGTATCACTGAAGCAAATGATTTTGTCGGTACTGGATACCGTGCGCGACGAATCCGGTAAAGATGCACCGGTACGTCTGGTATTTGAGCCGAAATCCAAAAATCTGGATCAGACCGAGTTCATGCAGATCCTGCTGGCGCATACCTCGCTGGAAAGCTCTGCATCGATCAATCTGGTGATGATTGGTCAGGATGGCCGTCCGCGTCAGAAGGCGCTGAGCCATATCCTGCAAGAGTGGATACAGTTCCGTTTCGCGACCGTGACCCGCCGTACCGAATTCCGTCTGCGCAAAGTCGATGACCGTATTCATATTCTCGAAGGCCGCGAAGCGGTGCTGCTGAATATCGATGAAGTGATCCGCATCATCCGTGAATCCGATGAACCGAAACCGGCGCTGATCGCAGCTTTCCGTTTGTCCGACCGTCAGGCCGAAGATATTCTGGAAATCCGTCTGCGTCAGCTGGCGCGTCTGGAAGCGATCAAGATTCAGCAGGAACTGGCAGAGCTGCGCAAAGAAAAAGCCAGTCTGCATGATTTGCTCGACAATCCGGCCTCGATGAAAAAAATGATCATCAAGGAAATCGAAACCGACGCCAAACAATTCGGCGATGCACGCCGCACACTGATCGAAGAAGCCGCCAAGGCCTCGGTAGAACAGAAGGTGGTGGATGAACCGGTCACGGTCGTCATTTCCGAAAAAGGCTGGGTGCGTGCACGTACCGGACACGGCCATGATCCGGCACAGTTCAGCTTCAAAGCCGGTGACACTCTGTACGGTACCTTTGAGTGCCGTACTGTCGATCAGTTACTGGTATTCGGCTCGAATGGCCGCGTGTATTCCGTTGCCGTATCCGCCCTGCCCGGCGCGCGCGGCGACGGCGTGCCTATCACTACGCTGATCGATCTGGCCGCCGGTACCCGCATCCTGCATTACTTTGCGGGCGCGGCGGAAACCGGATTGCTGATTGCGTCCAGTACCGGTGTCGGTTTCACCGCCAAAGCCAGCGACATGATCAGCCGTAATAAATCCGGTAAAGCCTTTATCACGCTGGATGACGATGCAAGCTTGTTCGCGCCGGTCGTGATTGCGGCCGAAGACAGTGCAGTTGCCTGTCTGTCCGGCAACGGGCGTTTGCTGGTATTCCCGCTGGCGGAAGTGAAAGCTTTGTCCAGTGGCGGACGTGGTGTGATTCTGATGGATCTGGAAGATAAAGAAGCGCTGCTGCTGGTGCAAACCGTGACCGACAAAGGTGTGCGTATCACCGGTATCGGCCGTGGTGCCAAGCCGCAGGAAGTGGTGATTGCCAACAGTGCGCTGCAAGTCCATCTGGGCAAGCGTGCGAAAAAAGGGAAACCGCTGGATTCCAAAATCAAGGCGCAGACCTTGCTCAGAATCTGAGCGACGCACCGGTCGCTGCTCTGAAACAAAAATGCCGCTGAATATCAGCGGCATTTTTGTTGAGTACCCTGTTGCTTACGCCAGCGTAATCCGGTTGCGTCCGGCTTGTTTGGACACATACATCGCGGCATCAGCCACTTCAAACAAGGCATCGGCATCACTGGCCTGCTCCAGATCGGCAATCCCGGCAGAAAACGTGACATGGAAGCTGCCGTTCTCAGCATGCTGACTGATGCGACCGAATGCCTGACGTACTTCGTCCAGTACCGCACGGGCTTTCAACGCCGACGTATCCGGAAAAATCACGGCAAACTCTTCACCGCCGTAACGGCCAACAATATCGGTACGGCGAAGCCGTTGCTGCAGCAAACGCGATAGTGTGCGCAAAACCTGATCACCGGTGGCATGACCATAGCTGTCATTGATTTTCTTGAAACTGTCCAGATCAATCATGGCCAGCGCCAGCGGACTACGGTTACGCTGTGCCTGCAACATTTCCGATTGCAGGCGTTCTTTAATCGCCGAGTGATTCAGCAATCCGGTTAAACCGTCACGCATTATCAGTGCACGCAGTGTGCGGTAGCGCTCTGCCCGACTAATCACCGATGACACCAGATACTCGGATCTGACCGGCTTGGCGATAAAGTCATCTGCACCGGCGCGCACCGCTTCCAGCTGGCGCTCCGGATCCACTTCTCCGGACAAAAACACAATCGGAATATCAACGTAGGAATTATCCTGGCGTATCAGCTTCGACAATTCAATGCCACTGCACCCTGGCATATAAATATCCATTAACATTAACTCGGGCCGGAAATCGCTGATTGCTGCCAGCACCTGCGCCGGATCGTGCAGCAGATGCACTTCCATGCCAGCATTACGCAATACCGTGCTGTAATAGTGTGCGGTTACCACATCATCATCTATGATCATCACGCGGTAGCCGGTATGACTGCCACGGCGCAGCAAGCCTTCTATCCTGTCCGTCAGCCCGACCACATCCACCGGCTTGGTAAAATACCCGTCACCATGCGCGCGCACAGCCAGCATACGGGAAGTAAAGGTCGGTGATGCCGAAATGAAAATCGTAGGAATCCGGAAGCGTTTCAATTGTTCGAGCCTGCGGATTTCTTCCGCACCTGCCTGCTGATCATCAGGAAAACTGAGTTCAATCACAATTGCATCCGGACGACGTGCGCCAACAGCACGGGCCAGATCACGCGGATGCGCAATCCAGACAACTTCAAAACCGAAATGCTGCAATTGTGATGAAATCGCTTGCTGCTGCTCTGCATCCTGATCCACAAGATAAATCAGACGGTTTTCACGTGCGGGCTCATGTGACTGCAGAATATCGTCGTTATCTTCCGGTTGTGGCACTGCATCCGGTGTTTCACCAGCAATCACCGCCTGCATATACCCGCGTAACTGCTGGCGGAATTGTTCAAATTCCTGCGCAGGCATCACACCGTCCTTCACCCAGGGCTTCAGACGGCTTTCATACACCCGCGCCTGACGCCCCAGCGCTTCAAATCCGAATGTTCCCGCCGATCCTGCCATCGTATGCAGATAGCGATGTAAATCATGCTGCAAGCCGGTATCGTCCGGACTTGCAGCCAGATTTTCGAGTGCGGAAACAATTTCCTCACACTTGCCAGGTAGTTTTTGCAGAAAAATGGCTTCCAGTGCGCGCAATTTTTCGTGCAAAGCGTCATTCACGGTATTCATTACTGACGACGAGCCCACATTTCATTAATCTGATCAGACAAAGTCATCGGATCAAACGGTTTTGCAATCACACCCAGTGCCCCGAGATTGCGGTAGTACTCCAATTCCACGGATTGAACTTTGGCAGTCATGAAGACAACAGGGGTATTAGCAGTCGGCGTCATTTTGCGCAACTCTAACAGCGTGGTCGGTCCGTCCATGACCGGCATCATCACGTCCAGCAACAACAGGTCCGGCACATAGCCATTGCGTATCTGCTGAAGCGCATCCATGCCGGAGGCGCAGCAGTTCAGTTCAAATCCACCGACGATTTCGAAGGAAATTTTTGCGACTGTCCGGATATCCGGGTCGTCTTCAACGTACAAAATATTTTTCAGTCCAGAGTCGGCCATACTTATTCCTCTCATTGTCATGCAGATTTCTTTTCCCAGCATAATTCAGGATGGGTTCCAAAACAATGAAGATTGCCTGCATTCAACCTTAGCATTGCTGCACAAGCCACGCGCAGACTATCTTTCTGTCATTTGTGTTGCCACAAACACTGCGGCAGATGCGCCACAGTGCCGTTGCGCCAGCTTATTTCAGTGAAAAATCCACGCGGTGCCATGCGTCACTGTTGGCAGAATCGCGATGAATCCGTGGTGCTATCAGAAACAGGCGTTCACGCGGCACACCGGCAACATCCTCCAGATAATCTCGCACCAGATCAGCACGTCTTTGTGCCAGCTGGCGCAGTGAATCATCATCCACCGGAATCGCAGCCTTCAGCAACGTCGTTACTTCGTCGTCCGGCAGAGATTTGGTCAGTCCCAGCACATTGCGCGGCTTGACAATACTTGCCTCGCCGTACAAGGCCTGCAGATAACGATGGCGTTCTTCTTTACTGAGTGTGATGTCATCAATCCGGATCGTTTTATCTTTTTTCAGCGCATCACGCCATTTTGCTTCCTGTAAGCGACGCTCCAGTACCGCAGCACGCACACCATCCGCATCGGAAACGGCATCCGCTTTTCCGGTGATTTCGAGATGCAGGCTTTGTCTTGCCAGCAGTGCTTTGCCCAGTTGGTCCAGTCGCTGACGTGCAGGATCTGCGATCAGCGTCTGCCCGGGATCAAAACTGACGAAAGACAATTCCTCACCACCGCCAAACAGGGATCCCAGCAAGGCAAACGGGGAAGTCACTGCTTTGGTCAGCACATTCATGAATACTTTAAAAATCAGGCTGCTGACAGAAAACTGCGGATCGGATAAGGAGCCTGTAACTGGCAGGTTAATCGCAATCTTGCCCTGATTATCACGCAGCAAAGCAACCGCCAGCATCACCGGTAATTTTGTTGCGTCCGGGCTTTCCACCTTCTCGCCGAAGGTCAGCTGATCCAGAACGATTTCATTTTCTGCCTTTAACTGCTGTTGTTCGATACGGTAGGCAACCTGCATCGACAACTTACCTTTCTCAATCGCGTAACCTGCATATTTCGCAGAGTACGGCGTCAGACGCGTCAGCTCCAGCCCGTTGGTGCTGCCTTTAATGTCCAGAAAGATCGGATTGGCCAGCGGATTCAATGCACCGGATACCAGTAACGGGGCATCATCATCGACTTTACCGGTCAGTTCAATCGTTGCCGGTTGGGTACTGTCTGATGCGAGCAAGCCTATCGTGCCACTGACACCGGTCAAATTCGCTTTGTAGTTCGGACGAATAAAGTGATCCGTGAAGTTAATATTGCCGCCGCTGATACGGGTCTGACCGATACGGATCAGTGGTGCGGCTGATTTTGCGGGGGCCGGCTGCGCTTCCTGTAGCGGTGTCGCAGCGGCGAGCGAGGCATTCTGCGATACAGGCACTGCTTTTTCTTTTGCATCTGCGGGCGCTGCCGTATCCGGTGCTTTGCGTACCAGAATATTCGACAGATTCAGTTTGCCCTTCTCTGACAGAACTGCGCGCGCAAAGAAATCCTGCAGCGTCAGCGTTGCCAGTTCAATCTGACGATTGCGAGGGCCAAACTGCAGTTTCAGACCATCGGCAGCGATGGTTTTCCACTCAAGAAAATCCTGTTCCGAACCATTTTCAAATATCTGAAAATCCTGCAACTTCATCTGACCGTCAAACGCCAGTTCCGGCTGTGCTGTTCGCAGACTGCCGGCACGTCCGCTGCCTTTCAGGCTAAGATTACCCTGCGTTACTTCCACATTCAGTAAATCTGATACATAAGGGTACAGCGAAGCAACCGGCAAACTGCGGGCATCAATACTGAACCGCGCATCCGCCAGTTTTGGTCCCAGATCAGCATCCAGCTTCAGACTGCCCTTTTGGTTCCAGCGTCCCGATACACCGATTTTCAGCGCTTGTGAAAGATCTGATCTCCACTGCGAGACGTTCAGATTCACCTGATCAAGCTGCGCCCTGAACGCAGGCCTGACACTCTGATCCGAGAATGACAATGCCGACTGCGCCAACTTGAGCTGCTCCAGTTGTAACTGCCACGGTTTTGCTGCCGTCTGTTCCCCCGCACTGCCGGACTTCGCCGTATCCTGCGCCAGCCAGCGACTGGCCAGCCATACACCGTCACTGCCACGCTTCAGTTCAGTACGCAAACCGTCCAGTGCCAGCATTTCCGCCTTTAGTTGTCGCAGTTCACTATTCGCAGTAATACCGTTCAGATCCAGGCTGCTCAATGCCACACTGCCGTCGGCAGGCGTACCCTGCAGACGCAGATCGTGCAGGTGGAGTTCACTTTTTTCCAGCGACCATTTTTCCGGCTGCCAGACTGCCTGCAAACTCGCATCGACAGCGCCGCTCAGTCCCGCACGCAACACCTTGTCCAGCCAGGGCTGGTACGGAGCAATCTGCCAGTCGCTGACCTGCAGTTGCGCACTGATCTGCCGGCTCAGCGGTTGAATCTGCGCATCCAGCTTCATGCTACCCTTATCTGCATCACTGAGTGCGAAATACAGCTGCGCGGGCGCTGCATCTTTTGCCGTATTCAGTGAATTGACTGACAAACTCCATTGCAGGTCACGACTGGTTTTTCGGCTTGCGAGCAAATTGTCTGAAAAATGCAGGCTGCCATCCTGCATGTTCGCTTTATCCAATTTCCACAAGGGTAGTGCACTTTCAGTCTGCGCTGCATTGCCAGCCTTGGCTTCGGAAGCCTTTGGCTTCGCAACCATTGTCTTTACCGGCATCAGCGCAAGCCAGTTCCAGCCACGTTCTTTATCTGCACTCAGCCAGATTTCCGGTTGATCAATCTGCAGATTTTTGATGTGCCCTTGCAATGAATGTAAATCCACCGATGCCAGCTCTGCTTTGAGTCCTCCGACACGCAACAGATCATCGCCTTCCGGACTTTGCAGATGCACCTTTTGCAGTGCCACGCTGCCTTCCAGTACCGCTTTGGCAGGTTGATTCTGAAATACCAGAGTCAGCGCGGAATCCAGTCTGGCTGACTGTAAGCGCACCGGAAGTGCCAGTGGCAAATAGCTTTGCAGTTTCGCCAGATCCAGTGTCTGAATACCGAGATCCAGACGACTTTCCATCGTGCTGCTGAATGGTTTGCTGTTCGCGTGAAATCTGACCGGCGCATCATTCAGCATGAATGAAATCGCGGGCTCGACATGGGTGTCAGCGTCATGCGGAAAGCTGGAAATAAATGGCAACCCGAGTTCGAGAGCGCTTATAACGGCAGTTTTTGCAGAACCGGTATCTTCGTAACGGATTCCCCCTTGCCGGATCAGAATGTCATGCAGTGCAAAACGGGCAGGTTCAGGACTGGCGGGTGTTTCCGCCAGTTTTTCCAGAATATCGCTGAAGTTATAACGGCTGTGTGTTCCCTGCAGTTCCCGGGTAACCCGCAATTGTGGCTGATCCAGTTCCAGACCATCCACCACCAGTGCGCGATGCCATACCGAGGCCAGCGAAAGATTCAGCTGAAGCTTATTGACTGTCAGCGCATCCGTTTTTCTGTCAGCTTCTTTCAGATGCAGGTCGGACAAGGTCAGAGTCAGCGTCCATGGTGAAAACCGGATATCACCGGTTTCGAGTACACGTCCGGTATGCTGCAAAACCTGCTCAGGCAATACGGACCGCACAATAGCAGGTACTGCCAGCCAGCCCAGAACGCTCCAGAGCAAAATAAGGCCGGAACTGATCTGAATCCAGCGTCGCTGCAATGCGCGGCTCAGCAAAGACTTTACAGAAGTTAGGGTGGAAGAAATCATAGATGTGAGAAGCAATGAGATTGGCCACAGCGTTATTGATACGCGGGCTTACGGCGATGCCGATGTCTGTCTGACATTATACGCGCTCAAATCCGGTGACAAAAAACGAAAAGCCCCGCTTATCGGGGCTCGCCGTAAAAGATTGTCAAAAAGGTTTCAATATTCACCACAAACTGCAATGGCTCTATGTAACAGCGCAGTTTGCTGACCGCTCAGGAAACAGTCGCTGACTTTCCCTGAAAAATGCGCTCACTCAGGAAATTACCGCCGATGTAGTAGGACAAATCTGCCGGACGGGTAATTGCCCAGCGCGCCATATCCGCATCCATACCAACCCGTAACATACCGGTAGTCTGCCGCAAACCAAGTGCACGGGCTGCATGTACGGTAACGCCCTGCAGACATTCCAGCGGCGTCATACGAAACAAAGTGCATCCCATATTCATAGTCAGCAATAAGGATGTCATCGGCGATGTACCCGGATTGCAATCTGTCGCCAGTGCCATCGGAACACCAGCATCGCGTAATGCCTGTACTGGCGGCAGTTTGGTTTCACGCAAATAATAAAATGCACCGGGCAACAGTACCGCCACCGTACCGGATGCTGCCATCGCAACAATTCCCTTTTGAGAAAGATATTCCAGATGATCTGCCGATAAACCCTGATACCGGGCTGTCAGTGCTGCGCCATCCTGATCTGATAATTGCTCCGCATGTAATTTCACCGGCAATCCCAGCTTTTGTGCAGCAATGAAAACCTGCTCCGTCTGCGCATAAGAAAATCCGATATTTTCACAAAACGCATCGACCGCATCGACCAGCCCTTCTTCTGCGAGGGCCGGCAGCATCTCGTCACAAACATGGCGGATGTATGCGTCAGCACGTCCATGATATTCAAGCGGCAATGCATGCGCACCGAGGAAAGTCGTTACCACCCGAACCGGAAAAATCTCGCCAAGCCTGCGTGCGACCCGCAGAATCTTTCTTTCGCTTGCAATATCCAGACCGTAGCCGGATTTGATTTCTACGGTGGTGACGCCTTCTTTCAACAAACTGCGTAAACGCGGAATTGCTTCTGCGAGCAGCGCTTCTTCACTGGCCTCACGAGTCGCACTGACTGTAAAGCGTATGCCACCGCCCTGCTGCGCGATTGCTTCGTAACTGACGCCGTTCAGGCGTGCTTCGAATTCATGACTACGGTTACCGCCATACACCAGATGCGTATGGCAATCAGTCAGACCCGGTGTGATCCAGTGTCCCTGTCCGTCAGTCACCTGACTGGCCTGCCAGCCTTTTGGTAAATCTGATTCTTTTCCCAGCCACGCAATTTTCCCTGCGTGTACCGCAATTGCCGCATCACGAATATCGCCGGCGTCCGTATCCATGGTGGCCAGATGCACATTGTTCCAGAGATGATCCCATACCTGCATCATCCTGCTCCTGTCGCACTGAAGCGAATAATAATGAGATAAATGTCACTTTCCGCTGCAGCACTGAATTGCAGTGTCAGTCCTTCATGCGCATGATTTTCTTCCTGCAACAATAACTGCTGACGCTGTATCAACGTACCATCGGCAAGTGTCGCTTGTCCCTCATGGCAAAACAGTAAAATCTGTTGTGCCTCGTTTGCCTGCACAAAGTGATCACCTTCACCAAAGCGCAGCATCGTGTGCGAGCAGACTTCGCGCCGGCTCATCATATTCAGATCTGTAATTGCAACACCATTCAACAATTTCGCTACGACCGGCGTTTCGCCATTGAATCGAAAAGGAGCGCTGTCCGGACGCAGTTCAGCGACTTCACCTTCATCACCAGTCTCGTGCAGATATAAATCCATTCCGTCGCCACTCAGCAGGGCGAGACTGCGCTCTATCCCTGCAAAATGGGAAAAAGGTCCGTCAGTTGCGACGGTAGCAGTGCTCAGGCGCCAGATGAAATTATCCAACCCCGCCTGCGACGGATAAATTGCCAGTTCAGTTGTGCTTCCGCCACCGTTTTTCCAGGGCATGGTGCGGAAATCCTGTTCAGACCAGATTTGCATCATTATTTCCTTTATCACTATACGCCGAATGTACTCCAAAAAAACAAAACCTGCCGCTGCGAACTGCAGTACGGCAGGTTGTTGTCAGCGCTTTGATCAGGCCAGATACAAATGCTGGTACAAAGACTGGCAGTGTGCGCTGATTGCGCCGTCAAGTACCAGTTGTTTTGCTGCCTCGATTTCCGGAGCAAACAAACGGTCTTTATCGTAGAAGCTGACATCCTGACGCAGACGCTGCACCACCGGCTGCAACAAACCGGAAGTCTGCAACGGTGCGTGGAAATCAACGCCCTGCGCAGCAGCCAGTAACTCGATACCAACGATAGTTGCGGTATTGTGCGCCATCTCGTGCAGGCGACGCGCACCGTAAGTTGCCATACTGACGTGATCTTCCTGATTTGCGGATGTCGGAATCGTGTCAACACTGGACGGATGCGCATGCGATTTGTTTTCAGATGCCAGCGCCGCTGCCGTCACATGGGCAATCATAAAACCGGAATTCAGACCGGAAGACGGTACCAGGAAAGGTGGCAGGCCGGAAATCGACGCATCAATCAGTAATGCAATGCGGCGTTCAGAAATCGAGCCGATTTCTGCAATCGCCAGCGCCAGCGTGTCGGCAGCAAATGCAACCGGCTCAGCGTGGAAATTACCGCCGGAAATCACTTCACCGGTATCGGCAAACACCAGTGGATTATCTGTCACCGCATTCGCTTCTGTCAGCAAAGTACGGGCCGCATTATTAATAACATCCAGACAAGCACCCATGACCTGAGGCTGGCAGCGCAGGCAGTAAGGATCCTGCACACGTTCGTCATTCACCAGATGCGACTGACGAATCGCACTGCCGCTCAGAAGTTCGCGATAAATCGCAGCTGTTTTAATCTGACCAGGCTGACCACGGCTACTATGAATGCGGGCATCGAAAGGCGCATCACTGCCTTTTGCTGCATCAACCGACAAAGCGCCCGTGATGGTTGCCGCTTCCAGCAAACGCTCCGCAAGGAATAAGCCGTTCAGTGCGAGCGCAGTCGATGCCTGGGTACCATTGATCAGCGCCAGACCTTCTTTCGCCGCGAGTACAACCGGTGTGATGCCCGCGTCTGCCAGGGCTTCTGCGGCAGAACGCATAACACCGCCAACACGGACCTGACCTTCACCCATCAGTGCCAGCGTCATATGCGACAGTGGCGCCAGATCACCTGAAGCGCCGACAGAACCTTTAACAGGTACAGCTGGCATGATGCCGGCATTAAACATCGCGATCATTGCGTCAATCACCGATGCACGGATACCGGATACCCCACGGGACAAACTGGCGATTTTTGTTGCCAGCAGCAGGCGTACCACTTCATCACTCATCAGCTCACCGGTACCGACTGAATGCGACAAAATCAGGTTACGCTGCAGCAGTTCCAGCTGATCGTCCGGAATGCGGGTCTTTGCCAGTTTGCCGAAACCAGTGTTAATACCGTAAGCAGCATCGCCTTTTTCAACGATCTTACGAATTGCTGCTGCAGAAGCATCAATTGCTGCACGGGAATCCGGATGCAATTGCAGTTGTACCGGTTGCTTCCAGATCAGACGCAGGTCGGCGAGGCTGAACTGGCCTGGGTTAATAGTTAAGCTAGTCATTCTGTTTCCTGTCTCCGGGCCGGATTTCCGGCCCTGTAATCACAAAATTCTCAAATATTTATTGATGACTCAGAAAAATCAGCGAATCATCGGTAACTTCAGACCCTGACGCTTGGCACAGGCAATAGCCTGCTCGTAGCCCGCATCGGCATGGCGCATCACACCGGAACCGCAGTCATTGATCAGTACACGTGCCAGACGCTCTGCTGCTGCTTCGCTGCCGTCCGCCACAATCACCATACCGGAATGCTGGGAATAACCCATACCGACACCACCGCCGTGATGCAAAGATACCCAGCTCGCGCCGCCAGCTGTGTTCAGCAAGGCATTCAGTAACGGCCAGTCAGACACAGCATCGGTGCCGTCACGCATACTTTCAGTTTCACGATTCGGGCTGGAAACCGATCCGGTATCCAGATGATCACGGCCAATCACGACCGGTGCTTTCAGTTCACCATTGCGCACCATTTCATTGAAGGCCAGACCTGCAAGGTGACGCTCACCCAGTCCCAGCCAGCAGATTCGTGCCGGCAAGCCCTGGAAGGAAATGCGTTCCGCAGCCATATCCAGCCATTGATGCACATGGCGGTTTTCGGGGAACAGTTCTTTAATTTTGGCATCGGTTTTACGGATATCATCCGGATCGCCGGACAAGGCTACCCAGCGGAACGGGCCTTTGCCTTCGCAGAACAGAGGACGGATGTATGCCGGCACGAAACCCGGGAAATCAAATGCATTTTTCAAGCCCTGATCAAATGCAACCTGACGGATGTTATTACCGTAATCCACCGTCGGAATGCCCATTGCATGGAAATCCAGCATTGCCTGCACATGAATTGCACAAGATTTCGCTGCTGCTGCGGTCAGCTCTGCGTGGCGGTTGGCATCCTGCTGAGCTGCTTTCCACTCTGCAACAGTCCAGCCAGCTGGCAGGTAACCGTTAATCAGATCATGTGCTGAGGTCTGATCCGTCACCAGATCCGGCTTCATCCCACCAGCCTGTGCGCGCTTGACCAGTTCCGGGAGAATTTCAGCGGCATTACCCAACAAAGCGATCGATACCGCCTCTTTACGTTCGCAGTGATAACGTACCAGCGCCAGTGCATCGTCCAGGTCTTTCGCCTGCTTGTCCACGTAACGGGTACGCAGACGGAAATCAATACTGGACTGCTGACATTCAATATTCAGCGATACCGCACCGGCAAAAGTTGCTGCCAGTGGCTGTGCGCCGCCCATACCACCAAGACCAGCGGTCAGAATCCAGCGACCACCCCACTCACCGCCGAAATGCTGACGACCGGCTTCAGCGAACGTTTCATAAGTGCCCTGCACAATGCCTTGCGTACCGATGTAAATCCAGCTGCCTGCCGTCATCTGGCCGTACATGAACAAACCTTTGCGGTCCAGTTCGTTGAAATGTTCCCAGTTAGCCCATTTTGGTACCAGATTGGAGTTCGCGATCAGAACGCGTGGTGCATCTGCATGGGTTTTGAATACACCGACTGGCTTACCGGACTGAATCAGCAGGGTTTCATCTTCATTCAGCTCTTTCAGCGAAGCCAGAATCTGATCAAAGCATTCCCAGTTACGCGCTGCGCGGCCAATACCGCCGTACACCACCAGATGCTTGGGATTTTCTGCGACAGCAGGATCCAGATTATTCTGAATCATGCGGTAAGCAGCTTCCGCCACCCAGGTCTTACAAACTTTTTCAGCACCGCGCGGTGCGCGGATTTCACGGCTGGCATCCCAGCGCGGATCATTCATCAGTGCATCAGACATACAGGTCTCCTAGATGTGAAACAGATGTTTTTCGGGTGGCAAATATCGCCTGCGCAGACATACGACTGCGATTGATTGGCAGTTTAAGTTGTATATACAACTTTAGCAAGCGGATTTTTAATGCGACAATGCCGGTTTAGCGCTATCCGGTACATTTTTGTAACCAGAACCTACAGGCTGCATCCGTGAACAAAATTCCTGCTTCAACCCCTGCTTTTCAGGCAATCAAAGACTATCTGCTGCAAGCAGTGCAAAGTGGCGTCTGGAAAGAAGGCGACGCAATCCCGTCCGAATCCGCGCTGGCAGCACAATTCTCAGTCTCTCGCATGACTGTCAACCGCGCCGTCAGAGAACTGACTGCGGAACAAATCCTGACACGCATACAAGGTTCGGGAACGTATGTTGCACAACAAAAATATCAGGCTACGCTGGTGGAAATTAAAAGCATCGCGGATGAAGTCAGGGCACGCGGTCATGTCCACCGTAGCGAACTTCATGCGTTACAGGCATTGCCGGCCAGCGAATTACTGGCACAGGAGTTTGGCGTCGATACTGGAACATCTTTGTTTCACTCGCTGATCGTGCACTTTGAGAATCAGGTTGCGATTCAGGTGGAAGACCGCTGGGTTAATCCGGTCATTGCGCCGGATTATCTGGCACAGGATTTCAGTCTGCGAACACCGAATGAATACCTTGTAGCAGTAGCACCGTTGCAGGGTGTGGATTACCGTATCGAAGCCATGCTGCCTCCTAAGCCGGTGGCTGATATGCTGCAGATCAGCACACGTGATGCTTGTCTGGTACTGCACCGGAAAACCCGTTCGCAAGCACGGGTGGCAACCGTCGTCACAATGTGGCATCCGGGGCAGCGTTACCAGTTCGCCGGCAGTTTCTGAGTCCGGAACCGTTCGTACACCGTCACAATCCGTCACAAGGCTGTCATTCGGAAAAACGGTATCCGGTTTACAATACGGCACATGTTCTGTCAGGTCGCTGCCTGTATGCGACCGCCAGATATCTGAGAAGTGAGAATTATGCGTCTACAAGTTGTTTACCGATCCCTGGCAATGTTGCTGCTGGCAGGCCTGTCCGCCTGCAGCGTCACCGGCCAGAAATCCGCCGGAGCCCAGCACGAAGATTTCGGCGCCACCGATGTGTTCACCCGCAGCTACCCCGGTAGTGAACAAAACGCCTGCGAAGCGGCCCGCCGCGCCCTGTTAAGTCAGGGTTATGTGATCAGTGACTGGAAACCGACCATCATTCGTGGTCGCCGCAAATATCAGCATGATGTTGATATTCATGCGGAAATCGAGTTTAACGTGACCTGTGTGCCTGACAGCAAAGGCAGTAACAGTTCCACCATTTTCGCCAATGCTGTGCGCGACCGCTACTCCCTGAAAAAGAGCAATACCTCCGCCAGTATTGGTGTCAGTGCGATTGGCTCTGTGTCATTACCTTTTGGCAGCACCGATGATTCCATGGTGAAAGTTGCCAGCGAAACCATCGCCAGTGGCAATTTTTACTCACAATTCTTTGATCTGATCGAGCGCTATCTGGATGGCACTGTGTTTCCGAATGAACCGGAAGCAGAAAAACGTGCCGAGCCTGTACCGCCAAAAAATGCGGCACCGGCCAGTCAGCCAGCCCAATCCGTGAATGGTTCGCAAAGCGAATGAGCACCGGTGAGTCACAACAACGACAGCATGATTTGCTGCGTCTGACCAGCATGCGCATGCCTTACGGCAAGTACAAAGGACGTGTTCTGGCGGATTTACCCGGTCACTACCTCGGTTGGTTTGCCCGCGAAGGTTTTCCTACCGGAGAGCTGGGCAGGTTGCTGGCACTCTTGTACGAAATTGATCACAATGATTTGCGTGGCTTACTGCATCCGGTTCGACAGTCCGGTGATGTGCGCTGAAAGTAATACCGCGGTGTCATTTGGCAGCGTCTGCACGATGCAAATACAATTTCCGGACAGATTCAGAATACCCCGAATATAAAAATAAAAACGCCGCTTACTGAAGCGGCGTTTTTATTTGCAGTGATCCGGTTATTTGGATTCAGCAGCTTTTTTCTTACCTGCTGCAGTTGCTGGCAGGAAGCGTACCGGATCGTTTGCACCGGACTGATAAGCTGCAACAACAGAGCTGGGACGCAGACAAGAGGCGCCGAGGCTGTTATCACCACTGGATGTCGATTTGCATACCTGCAGTTCTTTGACGGCATCCAGAGAAATACCTGCTGCCGCTGCAACAGAAATAATTGACTGTGGATTCGCACCACCGGATACCAGAGTATCAACTGTTGCCTGCAGATTAGTTGAGCTGGTCAGTGCATTAAAAATACCATCCACCGAGGTATCCACGCCTTCCGCCATCACGGATGCACCAGAACACAGAACCAGACCTGCGACTGCCAGTTTCAGCATTTTTTTCATTATGTCCCCTTCAACAAAACCGCAAAAATAAACATGTTACGAATGTATTACAGCGCCCTATTGTAATGAAGTGCGGCACAGATGCAAAACGAGAATATCAATGGAATTCTGCCTCTTTATAGCGTTTCGCCCGGGCAACAAATGATGCACGGGCGAAACAAACTACCGATCAGAATAAACGATATACCGGATAGCGACGCCATTCCGGTTCACGGTATTTACGGCAATGCGCAAAAATGAAATCCAGCACCGATTCCTGGCTGTCCAGAATCTCAGGATTCACCGCTTTCCATGCTTCAAACGCAGCACGAGTTTCCGGCTCAGTGCGTAGTATTTCTGCCGCACTGTCTTCAAACACATAATCTGAATAAGCTTCTTTTTTCTCCAGCACACTGTTGAAGAAGCCCCAGCGGAAGAAACTGTCATGTGCAGCAGGTTCCAGCGTTTCGATCACATAACGCGCCTGATCCTGATCCAGACTGACAATATAATCCCCTGCTTCGACACGGACCGTTTCGGTTGTCTGCGTCAGGCTGACCTGATCATGGAACATATGTCCTTCATAGGCATTCGGACGAGAAGCCACAGACGGAACACGGTACACCTGCACTTCACGTTCATGTGTTTCTTCCACGCGTGTCATTTGCACGCCGTTCCATTGCAGACGCTCGATGATATGACGCCATGCCTGCGGAATCAGATACGCTTTTGGCTGAGCGACTACGATATCCGGGACAAAACGATTGAAATACGGAATTGCTTTTTCCCAGGGCTTTTGTCTGTCATAGGAAAGCCGCATATAAGTGCCGAGTACACTCGGAGAATATACTGCTTCATAGCCCCGGAACATGAAGCTGGAAGGCTGACTGTGATCGGCTTCCCAGTGCACTGCTGCCTGTTGTTGTGCACGCACTGTTGCGCGGGCTTGCTGGCGCAGGCTACGAATTTGCTGACCATGCTGAATGGTGTAATCCAGTACCGTTTCCACCAGCGCACGCATCGACAGATAGCGGTCTTTAAACGGCTTCAGCATATGGGTTTCCGGCATAAACCCGATAGTGTGATGCAAGGCCGCATACCCTGTGGAAAAGCGTGGTGTTTCCAAAAAATCTTCAATGCCGTGATCCGGAATATCTTTGACAGGATTCACATACGGACAAGTAGGCCAGCCTCTGGCATCCATGCCCTGGAAAATCGCCGGTAACATTTGCTGCTTCAGATACTCACCCAGACCATATCCGAGCTTATCGGTCTGCGTCTGAATCAGCGTCATCGTATAAGCATAATCCGCACCGTTCGATGTATGGGTGTCCACCATCACATCCGGATCCCAGGCTGTAAAAAAGCGGTTGAACACTTGTGCATTCAGACTGTCGCATTTGATGAAATCACGGTTCAGATCCAGATGCAGACTGTTGCCACGGAAACCAAAACTTTCCGGGCCATCCTGGTTCACACGCGAGGTGTTCTGGCGGTTCATGCTGCCGTCGACATTATAAATGGCCGTAAACAGGAAGACCGTATTGCCCAGCGCTGCGCGTCGATCTGCATCCAGACAAAAATCACGTACCAGTGCCATGCAGGCATCCACGCCTTCCGGCTCACCGGGGTGAATACCATTGTTATTGAAAAACACAGGACGACCGGCTGCCTTCAGTTGCTCGCGGTCAAATACGCCATCAGCAGTAACAACACCGGCATGAATCGGGCGTCCGGAATCCGACTGTCCGATTTCAAAAAATTGCAGTACTTGCGGGAAATCTGCTGCCAGCTTTTGATAGTAGGCAATGCATTCCGGCCAGGTTGTGGTCTGGTTGCCGTTGCCGAGTTCAAACGGGGTAGGATAAGCGCTCGTCGTGGTCATGATGATGACTTAAGAGAAATGTAACAAAGCGCTGATTTTAACGCAGTTCCGCCGGTACCGATCCCGCACTGCACACATGCAAAGCCTGATCGGTACGAAGGCATTCCGGCGGAATTTAATTCTGACAGCGGCAAGTGCGCCACAGGAAATTCAGCAGTCTGCGCAACTGCCATTTTCTGCCGGAGGCGATTGCCGGTCGCGCGCCGCAGCGGCTGCCAGCCGGCTGCGCACCAGCTGAATATGACCACGCAAACCGTACAACTCTTCGGCATAGGCAAGCGGCACCACGATCTGATTCACACTATTTTCCAGTGCATCCAGTCTCTGCGTTCCCTGCTGCCAGCCAAGTCCCTCCTGCTCCAGACTCAGTTCGATTTCGCGCAACTGACCATACCAGCGATAAATACGGGAGCGGATACGCCAGACATAGACAGGCGGAATAATTTTCGACAGTGGCAGGATCAGTGCACCGGCCGCGACCAGCACGAACCACATGCGTTCGATGAAGTTAGCGACCCAGAACGGCAGATAACGCTGCAGCACCGGTGTGCCGTGTTCGTAAAATTTCACTGCGTGTTCTGATACCGGAATTTCCGTGAAACGCTCGGATGGAAATTCATTGCGCTTACTGAACCAGTCCGCTTTGCTGTGAATGCTGCGGGCCGCCTGCAGCATCAGCGACACCAGCGCCGGATGCAGACTTTCATGCGCCACCAGCGTCACGGTGGTGGCCAGCAAATGATAATCCCGGGCAGGTAAATCCGCGCCGATATCAATAATGCCGCGTGGCAGTGTCACCGCCGATAAATACGCTAAACGCCGTGTATAGGCTTCCGCCTGTTCAAAATCGAATAGGCGAACATCGCGGTTTTGCAGCAATTGCTGCACGATTTCTGAATCACTGCCGGTACAAAACACCAGTACATCGGTTTCGCCGCGCAGAAAACTCGCCAGCGCCTGCTGATCCGGCAAACGCTGAATGCTGACATCTGCTTCCTGCAAATGATTCAGTTGCAACAATTCGGTAAAAATACGCTGTATGCCGGAACCGCGTGCACCGAGATTAATACGCTTGCCTTTTAACTGCGTCAGCGAACGCCAGTCAGTTTTGCTGCGATAAAAAATCCAGATCGGCTCATAAAATAAAGCGCCGAGCGAAATCAGCCCCTGCTCTGTGGCCTGTTCCGGATCAGTCGAACCGCTGCGTACAAAACCGACTTCATACACAGAATCCGGATCACGGATACGCTCGAAATTTTGCTGAGAGCCTTCCGAGTTTGCATTTCTCAGCGTGACGCCACTCTTTGCAAGTTCAGAAGAATAGGCCCGTGCAAAGCGCTCATAGGTGGAGCCCTGCACCCCGCTGGTCATGTCAACCAGACGCGAAGGCGCAGGATCGGCCAAGCGATAACCGAGATACACCAGTCCGCAAAACAAGGCCAGCACAGGGCCGAACGCAACCAGAAAGTCGCGCAGGGAAAACAGGGTGAACTTTAACTTTTGCATATCCCTGACCGGATTCAGTCTGCAGCGGGGCTATTCACCGCCGGCACAAACTCTGCACCGGCTTGCTCCAGACCTACCTGCAAACGGGCGAAGGCCGGACTCAGCAAGCTTTCCTCGCCCTTCACGCCCAGTTCAATATGGCGACGCTGGGTCGCGGTTTCGACACTCGGCAGGCTGAACACTTTGACGCCCGGAAATTCGGCTTCAATCGCTTCCATCAGCGGCGTCAGCGATGCCTCCATTGCACCATAAACGATACAGGAAAGTTCTGCCTCAGGGTGCTGATGGAACAAATGCGCGTAATGCGTATCCAGTACCCATTCAATCATCGGCCATGCCATCACGGGAAAACCCGGTACAAAATAATGGCGCTGAATCATGAACCCCGGAATATTGTTGTACGGATTCGGAATGCATTCCGCACCCTGCGGGAATTCGCCCATTTTCAGGCGTTGCAGATTATCGGGGCTGTCGAGATCAACGGTTTGACCGGCATCAGCTGCCGTTTTGCGGATACGGTCCTGTATGCAGTTACGTGCGGTCGGGTGCAGTACCAGCGGGAGATTCAATGCGGCAGCTGCACACTGACGGGTATGGTCATCGGGCGTTGCGCCGATGCCGCCAGTGGAAAACACGACGTCGTCACCGGCAAAACTGCGTTGCAAAGTGGCGGTAATGCGTTCGCGCTTGTCGCCGACATATTCGGTCCAGTCCAGTTGCAATCCGCGTTGCTTCAGTATGGCGATGACTTTTTCCAGATGTTTATCCTGACGCTTGCCGGATAAAATTTCATCGCCGATGATGATCAGTCCGAATCCCATTGCATTTCCCTTCGCTTACCTGAATAAGCTGTCATTTTGCCACAGGGACAAATACTGAGCGGGATTGTGCCGCTGCACAGCTTCATCTGTAAATGAAGCTGTTATGTTCAGCGCGACATCAGAACTCAGCAACCACCTGATTGTCTGCAATACGTATGCCCTGCTCTGCACGTAACTGCTCCAGTGCAGAAAGACTGAAATGCACGAACCACAATCCGGTGAACACAAACACCACGATGTACAGCCAGATTGCGAAACCGGCGGTGAATGGTAAGGTCAGGAAAGACATTACACCACCGAGCCAGAGCATGCCCGGTGCTGCGCCAAATATGCCGGATACCGTGCCGATCGCAATCAGTGCCGGACGATAGCGGGTAATAATCAGTTCACGCTCGTCGGCATCTGCATGTTCAGCCAGTGCGTCGTAAATCATCACGCGGTAAGTCAGCCAGCCCCAGAGCAAAGGTTGCAGCACCATGGCCAGCGGCGGAATCAGCGTCAGCGGTAAAGTCAGCAGCCAGATCACGATAAAAATAACAAACGAACTCAGCGAATGCCAGAGACTGCCGAACAGGCTACCGCCGTGCCGCCTTTCGAGCACCGGGTAATAGCGGTTGCCGACAAAGCGCGTAATGGAAGGCATGGCAAAAGCTGTGATGCAGATCATAGAAGTCAGTACCATCAGCGGTAACAGCAACCACATTGCCACCAGCGGCACCACAAATGCTTTCAGCGCCAGCAACCCGACAAAACTGAAGATGCGGCCGGTTTGCTCAAAGCCCTGATACTGCGCGAACCACGCCTGTATCAGATCAACCAGCGCCTGCAGACCAAACCACAGAATACCGGCCCACAAAATTGCGGCGGCCAGAAATGGCAAAAAGGTCAGGCTCAGCATGCGCCAGTGGAATTGCGATCCCAGCGCGCGTCCCCAGGACAAACCCAGTGCCGTCATGTTCATGCTTTTGTTTCCTTATCGATGCCCAGCATTCGCAAAATGCCCAGCTTTTGCTGAGACCAGAATCCGCTGCCGTAATCGCGCCCCTGCCCTGCCGGTGGCGGCAACTGATCGCGGATACCGGTTTCCACGAATTCGCCGGTAAAACGCGCTGTGCCGAATAACAAATCCCACACCGGAAACAGCACCGCAAAATTATGACCGCCGAGTGTACCTTCGCCATCGCTTTCATGCCCTATGCCAATTGCATGGTGCAAACGGTGATACCGGGGCGACACTAACAGGTACTCTCCCCAGCGTCCGAAATGGATGCGCACATTCGCATGCTGCAGGCTTTGCAGCATTTGCGATGCCATCACCAGCAGCACATACTGACCCGGCTCGACACCGATCACAATGGCGATGATGCCCATGTAAATATCGCGCAGTAAATCATCCAGCAAGTGATTCCGGTTATCCGACCACAGATTCATATCCTGCTGGCTGTGATGCAGGCTGTGCAAGCCCCACCACCAGTTGAACTGATGTTCCGCACGGTGATACCAGTAATCGAAAAAGTCGAGTACCACCAGATACGCAAAAAACAGCAGCGCCGGATATTGCAGAAAGCCGGACCAGAGATTTTCCAGATTAAACGGATTCAACCCCTGCAAATGCAATACTGCCGTCAGTTGGTCCAGCATTGGTTCAAGCAGGAAAAACGTCAGTACCGAAAACGCACCCAGCCGGTGCAGTGCGGTGTAGAGAAAATCGTTCCAGCGCGCCCAGCGATTGCGTATGGTCTGCACCGGCAGCCATGCTTCCAGCGGACGCAGAATCAGGAACAGCAGCACCAGCTGTATCAGTCCCCAGACAAACCATTCAACGCCGTTAAAGGCATCTTCCACAAATTCACCCAGCCCGAGTGAGAACATCGCAGGCTGGACCAGCGTTTCAAATAACCAGGCCTGCAGATTGGCAATCCATTCAGTCATGATGTGTTTCTTCAGCGATAAAGAGGATGTTCGCGCAGTGTCGCAAAACAAAATGATTTTTGCTGTAAGCCTTCGATCAGCGGCACCAGATTCGCTGGCATCCACGGATCTTTGCGGGACCAGATGCCCATGTGTGCCATGACGATATCGCCGTCTTTCAGGCCTTTCAGCATCTTGCTCAGCAAGCGGGCGTTGCTGACTTGTTCGCTTGGCAGTTCGTCACCGGAAAAACCAGCGGGCGCCCAGCCTGCGTGACGCATGCCGCAACGCTGACCAGCCTGCTCCAGCCCCGGTGTTAAGCGTCCACCCGGTGCACGCCAGTACGGGTCCATTTTCTGACCAGTCAGTTGCTGGAAACGTTCCGTCACTCGACGCAGTTCCGTACAGTATTCTGCCTGTGTCCATTGCAGTATTTTGCCAGCCTGTGGCCCGAACTGTGGTTTGACCGCGATGCGGCCATCCGGCAAATCACGCACCACATAGACGTGGTCAAAGGTATGGCTGCCGAAAGCATGGCCATCGCGTGCCAGTTGTTGCCAGAAAGGCTGCCAGCTCTGATCGAGGGAATAATCGCCGCGCACGGTTTTTTCATTTGCCAGAAAAAACGTAGCGCGGATCTGATATTTGCGCAGGGTATCGGCAATCAGTTGTGCCTGCGATTGCGAGCCGGTATCGAAGCTCAGGTAGACCGTGGCACGGCAGGAAGGCGCTGCCGCAGTCGCAGCAGCAGCGCTGAGAGACTGGCTGCACAGTGCGGCAGCCAGCAGCGCGGCTTTACTTATCGCCTGCGCGGTTTGCGAAGTACACACCATGCGGCGAGCGTCCGACCGGAATCAGTTTGATGACTTTGCGGGATGGAATATCCACCACCGCAACTTTTTTAATCCAGCGCAGCGTAGCCCACAGGGTTTTGCCATCCTCGCTGACTTCCATACAGTCAGGGCCGCCCGGTACCGGAATCGAACCGACCATTTCCAGTTTTTGCTGGTCGAAAATATTGATTTCGTTGGAGGTACGGTTGGATACGAACACATGGCGCTTGTCGCCCAGTGCGCGGAAATTATGCGTACCGACACCGGCTTTCACACGCTTGATGGTTTTCTGTGCGCGCCAGTCGATCACTTCCACATAATCGGCACCCATGATGCCGACCAGCAGATATTTATCGTCCGGTGTCATCGCGATACCGGCTGGCAGTTTGCCGACCGGCAGCGTCCATTTAACTTTATGCGTCGCCAGATCAATCGCGGACACCTGATCGCTGCCCTGCTGCGTAATGAATACAGTGGTGCTGGCGGCATCGAATGCCATGTGGCTAGGCAGTTTCGGCAGCGGCACACGGCTGTCCAGTTTCAGATTCGTGCCGTCGTAGCGATAAATATCTACACGGTCCAGACGCAGGGAATTCGACACAAACCATTTCTGGTCCGGTGAAAAACCGATCTGGTAAGGATCTGCCACATCTTTGATACGGCGCTGAATCTGACCGGTTTTCGGGTCCAGAAACACCAGTTCGTCGCCGACGGCATTGGCAACGATCAGGGATTTGTTATCCGGTGTCGCCATCAGATGGTGCGGTTCCTTACCAATAGGGAAAGTACTGATTTCTTTGTAGGATTGCTGATCGAGCAGTGTGACGGTTGCATCACGCGAATTCAGTACGACCACCACATTGCTGCTGGCAGACTGTGCAGTCAGCGGGAGAACCAGAGCGGCCAGCAGACTTGCCAGCAGGAAACGACTACGCATGTATCTCAGACCTGAGTTGATAAACAGAAGCTGCATTTTAACCCGCGTTGTGCACTGCAGTGCTGCCACTGACACAGGTTTTTCAGGATTTCATGCAAAATTGCGCGGTATCAAGGCATTTTTCCCGTCAGCAAGCGTGCATACTGCGCCAACGGATTTGGTCTACAATACCGCCACTTTTTTGAATTGGAGAAATCATGAGTGTGATCACTACAGTAAGCGGCCTGCAATACGAAGACAAAGTCGTTGGCGAAGGCGCAGAAGCGCAAGCCGGTAACCACGTTGTCGTACATTACACTGGCTGGCTGCAAAATGCTGACGGTTCTGCCGGCGCGAAATTTGATTCCAGCAAAGACCGCAATCAGCCTTTCTCGTTCCCGCTGGGTGCTGGCCATGTGATCAAAGGCTGGGATGAAGGCGTGCAAGGCATGAAAATCGGCGGCACACGCATTCTGACTATCCCTTCCGCACTGGGCTACGGTCCGCGCGGTGCAGGCGGCGTGATTCCTCCGAACGCAACCCTGATTTTTGAAGTAGAACTGCTGGGTGTGTAATTCCCGCACTGACTGAATTTCTTCAGTCATCTGCACTGAAAAAGCCGCGAATGATCGCGGCTTTTTTGTTGCCTGCGGCCATGCTCCGGCACCCGGACTATGCAGCTATCCGCATCAGGCATTTCCGGAGAGCCGGACTTTCTGCCGACGACCGCCGGATCGCTGTGCAGAACACCGCATTTAACCCGTTTTTGGGCAGTTTTGCGCCTTACTGAGCATTTCCGGCGAACCCCGGACTGCATCAGGATGCTTGCAGTGCGTTCTGACACTTTCCGCGCCGGTTCCGCTGGTGATATGTCGTCTGAGCATAAAAAAACGGACTGCGCTTGCAGTCCGTTTTTTTGCTATTTGTTTGCTACCTGTTTGCCGTATTTGCCGCACTTGCCGCATTTGCCGCGCTGGCCGAATCACCGGCACAGCGGCA
Source organism: Cognatundibacterium squillarum (assembly GCF_014652435.1). Taxonomy (GTDB): domain Bacteria; phylum Pseudomonadota; class Gammaproteobacteria; order Burkholderiales; family Burkholderiaceae_D; genus Undibacterium; species Undibacterium squillarum. Next base: position 204,169 of record NZ_BMYU01000005.1, on the reverse strand, counting down.
TTCAGCGCCGCTTATTCCTTGATGAAATGGGTACGGTAGTACTTCAGTTCTTCAATCGATTCACGGATATCGGCCAGCGCCGTGTGTTTCTGCGCTTTTTTGAAGCCGGACGCCAGTTCCGGTTTCCAGCGGCGGCACAGTTCTTTCAGTGTCGATACGTCCAGATTGCGGTAATGGAAGAAGGCTTCCAGTTTCGGCATACCGCGCACCATGAAGCGGCGGTCCTGACAGATTGTGTTGCCGCACATCGGTGATTTATTTGCCGGTACGTAGTCTTTCAGGAAAGCAATCAGGGTTTCTTCGGCAATTGCTTCAGTCACTTCCGATGCTCTGACGCGGTCGATCAGACCGGATTTGCCGTGCGTGCCTTTGTTCCACGCATCCATTTTATCGAGCGTGGCATCGCTCTGATGAATCGCCAGTACCGGGCCTTCGGCCAGTACGTTTAACTGCGAATCGGTCACGATGACCGCGACTTCCAGAATTTTATCGGTGTCCGGATCCAGACCGGTCATTTCCATATCAACCCAGATCAGGTTCATGTCGTCCGGTTTGATGGCTGTCGCAGATGCTTGGTTATCGTGAGCTTGTGACATAATTCTTCCTTAGCTTTTTTACGAATGTCACATTTTCCCATGAATTCTGTCAGCTTTACCGTTTTATTCACCGGCTTCTTAGCGCTGTCGGTCGCCCTGCAGTTCTGGCTGGCCTACCGTCAGATCCGTCATATTGCCCGTCACCGCGCGCAGGTACCAGCCGATTTCGCTGAAAAAATCAGCCTGGCATCGCACCAGAAAGCCGCGGATTACAGCATTACCAAAACCCAGTTCGGACAGGTATTGCTGGTGGTTGAAGTCGTGGTGCTGCTCGCGCTGACCCTGTTCGGCGGCTTGCAATGGCTGTCCGATCTGGTGCTGTCTTACACCGGCCCCGGCATGCTGTATCAGATTGGTCTGATCGCGGCATATTCCGTGGTGTCCGGCGTGATCGGCATTCCGCTCAGCCTGTACAGTCAGTTTGTGGTCGAGGAACGTTTCGGCTTTAACAATATGTCCATCGGCCTGTTTGTTGCCGATCTGGTCAAAAGCACGCTGCTGATGAGCGCACTGATGCTGCCTTTGCTGTGGGTGATCCTGACGCTGATGGAAAAGGCCGGACAACTGTGGTGGCTGTATGCGTGGGCGGTGTTCTGCGGTTTTCAGTTACTGGTGATGGTTCTGTACCCGAATCTGATTGCGCCGCTGTTCAACAAATTCAGCCCGCTGGCCGATGAAACGCTGAAAGCGCGTATCGAAGACCTGATGCAGCGCGTCAGCTTTGCTTCCGGTGGCTTGTTTGTGATGGATGGTTCGCGTCGCAGCGCGCACGGCAATGCTTATTTTTCCGGTTTCGGCAAAGTCAAACGCATCGTGTTTTACGACACCCTGCTGGAACGCCTTGAACCTGCGGAAATTGAAGCGGTGCTGGCGCATGAGCTTGGTCACTTCAAACTGAATCACATCAAAAAACGCATCGCGCTGATGTTTGTGATGACGCTGCCGTTTCTGGCGCTACTCGGTTATCTGAAAAATCAGGTCTGGTTTTACACTGGCCTCGGTGTTGATCCGATGGCGCTTGGTGGTACTGATGCAATGGCGCTGTTACTGTTTATGCTGATCATGCCGGTGTTCACCTTTGTGTTTTCGCCGCTGATGTCGATAGGCTCACGCAAACACGAATTCGAAGCCGATGCCTTTGCTGCAAAACATGCCAGCGCAGATGACCTGCGCAATGCGCTGGTCAAAATGTATGACGACAATGCATCGACCTTGACGCCGGACCCTTTGCATTCCACGTTTTACGATTCGCATCCGCCTGCCAGCATCCGCATTCAGCATCTGATGGCGAACTGATTACTTACCGAACGATTTCATACAAACTTTCAAGAGACAACAATGGACAACAAACAGTTACTGAACCTGCGCTGCCAGCACACCGAAACCGGCATGACAGCGGACGAGATCGCGACAGCACTGCAAGCCACACCGGGCTGGGCACAGGATGGTGCACGCATTGCCAAAACGTATGAATTCAAAAATTATTATGAAGCACTGGCATTTGTGAACGCGATTGCCTACGTGATTCACGCTGAAGATCATCATCCGGAACTGGTGCTGACCTACAACCGCGTACTGCTGCGCTTTGACACCCATACCGTAAATGACGGCAAAGGCGGTATCTCGCTGAATGACTTTATTCTGGCGGCCAAAGTGGATGCCATTTTTGAACAGAGCTTCGCATAATGGCGACGCAACAGGCAGAAATCATCGCTGCACATGGTCGCCATTATCTGGCGACTGCTGAAGTCGATGGCCAGAAGCTGCGCCTGCACTGCGTGACCCGTGGCAAGAAAAGTGATATCGCCGTCGGTGATCTGGTCGAGATCGCGCTGACTTCTAAAGATCAGGCCGTTATCGAAAAAATCGTCACGCGCAAAACCCTGCTGTACCGCTCGGATCAGTACAAATCCAAAATGCTGGCAGCGAATCTGACCCGCCTGCTGATTGTGGTGGCAACCGAACCCGGCTTCACTGATGATCTGGTTTCGCGCGCGCTGGTGGCGGCAGAATCGGCTGGGATTACGCCGTGGCTGGTGCTGAACAAAGTCGATCTGGCTGAAGCGTTACCGCGTGCGCGTGAACGCATGCAAATGTACCGCGACATCGGTTATCCGGTGCTGGAAGTGTCGGCGCAGGGCAATCCGGAAGCCACCCGCGCTGCCTTGCTGGAGATTATTCAGGGCGAAAGCACGATACTGATCGGCCAGTCCGGCATGGGTAAATCCTCGCTGATCAATCTGCTGGTGCCGGATGCCGATATTGCGACCCGCGAAATTTCTGCTGCACTGGATACCGGCAAGCACACCACCACCTTCACCCGTTTGTACGATTTGCCGGAAGGCGGCAAAGTTATCGATTCACCGGGCTTTCAGGAATTCGGTCTGCATCATCTGAGTGAAGGCATGCTGGAGCGAGCATTTCCGGAATTTGTACCGCACCTCGGTCACTGCAAATTCTATAACTGCCACCACCATGCCGAACCCGGCTGCGCCGTGCTGGCGGCGGTGGAAAGCGGCGAGATTACCACTCTGCGCCATGACTTGTTTGAACAGCTGGTGCACGAATCCAAGCAAAAAGTCGGTTACTGACCCATCGCTGATCAGGCGTAAAAACAAAAAACGGTGCTTTGACGGCACCGTTTTTTTCATCCTGCTCGCAACCAGATGCCTGCACTACTAGCCCTGTATTATGCAGAACTCCGCATTTGTACTTTTTACCCTCTGCCCTGCGAGCCAGAGTTTCTGCCGACGTCCGTGAAAACTACCCTTTTTTCTGTGCTGAATGCCGCATTTCGGGTGTTTTTGGGCATTGTGAGCAGGTAATTGACCTGCCCATAGACGACACTGAATCAGACACCCGAAAAACAAAAGCTGCCCTCAGGCAGCTTCAGCTTTTTTTGATGTCAATGTTGCTGAGTTTGCAGAAGGGCGGACTTTACAGCTTGCCCTGCTTCAGCGTCTGATACCAGGCCCGTTCTTTGGCATCGAACGAACGTTGCAGCATGCGTTCAGGGATTTCCCAGACGATCAGCTTCGGCGGTTCCTGCTCGAAGACTTTGCTGTGGAAGAAGGCTTGGGCTGCGCCGTCAAATGCGCCGCCGTCTTTGGCCAGATTTGCGACCGGTGCGCCGACATGGCGGCTCAGGAAAGGTACGAAATTGCCGCGCAGGCTGAACGAGGTGCCGATCAGCGACAAAGCCGGTAAGCCGCTGTCGCCGAACAAGTCATCACTCTGCACCGCCACCGGTGCCACATCGCTGAGCGTGGTGACTTCCGTTGCCGGACGCGCCCACAGCGGCACATCGTTCAGGCTGGACAATTTATACAAATCGCCCATGCGTTCGCCCTGACGGCTTTTCACGGTTTCTGCATTCATTGGCGCAGCGTCGGTGGTGATCAGTTGTTGCTGGCGTAATTGCTGCGCAATGTAAGCGGAAACCGCGCTGGCGCCGGCTTCATTCCAGTGCGAATCGGTACGGTAATAACGCTCGCCCTGTACTTGCTGCAAAGGCTCGCGCAAGTCCAGCACCGTGATTCCCGCGGCACGTACTTCATTCATCCACAGGTCATAACGGGCGGCAAACGCTGCCGGGCGATGCAGGCCGCAAGTCTGCGCCGCTTCGATACGGGCTTTGTCCGGCACCATGGCAATCACCAGCGGTATGCCGCGCTGCTTCAGCTGACGCGCAACTTCGGTCACCATCCACGCGCGGGCGCGGGCATTTTGCGGGCCACCGTCGAAAGTTGTCAGTTCTTCGGTCAGGAAAAACCAGCCCGGGCAGCCGGGACGCACCTGCGCACCGGTATCGCGCGCCAGATTCCAGCTGACCGCACGTTCCGTGGCGGCGAAGTCTTTACTGAAGATAAAGTGTTCATTCAGCTGGCTGGTCAGTACGCGGGTGGATTCACCCTGCGCAACCTTGCGCCAGTCTGCCATCTCAGTCCATTTTTCAGCAGGAATCTGCTGCAGGCTGCGCACACCGGCGATCAAACCGCCGACGGTGATCAGGCCGAATGCCAGCGCAGGCAGGTATTTCCAGACACCGGCTTTTTCAGGACGATATTGAAATGATTCGCTCATACCGGCCTCTTAAAACTGAAAATACAAAAACGGAATGGCTTTCTGCCCCGCCAGCACCACCACGCCATACGCAAAGGTCAGCACCGGCCACAGCATGCTCCACTGCATCACACCCAGACCACCGCGTTTTGCAATCGCTGTCGCCGGATACACCACGCAGCACAAGCCGATCGCAAAGGTCAGCAGAATCATCGGACGCAGCGCGAGGATGACTTCGTCCTGAATGCCAAAGCCGTTCAGGCCGAATTGTCCGGCCCACATGCCGAGCGCATTATCGAACCCTGTCGCACGGAACACGGTCCAGGCCAGCATCACGGTCAGCATGGTCAGTGCGCGCGAAGCGTAGTCCGGCATGGATAATCCGCGCTGGGTGAATGCACGGTCGCAGCACAGTGCCGTGCCCTGAATAATGCCCCAGATCAGATAATTCCAGTTATCGCCGCCATGCCACAAACCACCAATGGCCATGGTCAGCATCAGGTTGATATAAGTGCGGGTAATGCCGTAACGGTTACCGCCAAGGCTGATGTACAGATAATCGCGCAGCCAGGATGACAGCGTCTGATGCCAGCGGCGCCAGAAGTCCTGAATCGACACCGCCAGATACGGATTATTAAAGTTTTCTTCAAAATGGAAGCCAAGCATCAGGCCCAGGCCAATTGCCATCGCGCTGTAACCGGCGAAGTCGAAATACAACTGGAAAGTGTAAGCGACGCAACCTATCCATGCATCCCAGAAACCCGGATTTTTCAGACCGAAACACAGCGTAACGACCGGCGCCAGCGTATCCGCAATCAGCACTTTCATCGAGAAGCCGATCATGAAGCGGCGCACGCCGAGCGAAAATTTCTCCATCGAAAAGACGCGCTCGCGCAATTCTTTATCGATGACTTTGTAACGCACAATCGGACCTGCAATCAGATGCGGGAACATTGCCATGTAAGCCGAAAATGCCAGTACATCGTATTGCGCAGGCACGACTTTGCGGCGCACATCGACCAGATACGAAATCGCATGCAGTACAGTGAATGACAGTGCAATCGGCAGCATCACGTGTTCCCACGGTACCGGCTGCATCTGATGGCCGGTCAGGAATTCATTCAGCGTGCCGACCAGCATATTGGTGTATTTGTACCAGACAAGTGAGGCCAGATTCAGAATAATCGCCCACGCCATCCAGCGCGTTTTCCATTTCTCATCACTGGTTTTATCGATCAGGATTGCTGCGCCCCATGCCAGCAGCGTCAGCGCGATGATCAGAATCAGAAATTTCGGTGTCCACCATGCGTAGAAAATCCAGCTCCCGACCAGCAGCGTGTGATTACGGAAACGCTGCGGCGTGAGCAGATAAAACGCGAAAAACAGCGGCAGGAACAGCGTCAGAAATTCGAGTGAGGCGAATACCATAATGCAGGCCCGGCGTCTGATCAGGAGGTGCTGTCACGCACGAAGAATACTTGCTGGGCTTTCTTTGCAGGAATCACGATCACGCTGTAGCGCTCTCCGGCCTGCAACTGCCCCATATCGACAGCAGCACCGGCATTCGATTTACCGCACTGCGCCTGCACACTGAGTTTGACGGCATTGACCAGACGGCGCTGCGTTGCACCCGGTGCGACATTTTCAAAAACAGATGCACCCTTTGCGCCGCCGTTCAGACCAGCCTGTGCGCAGGCAGGGTCAGCATTTAATAACGAGATCGAAGCACGGTTGGCGTTGAAGTCCGTTGGTGATTCGCGCACGATCAGCTTATCCAGCGCACTGCCCTGCGGTACCAGCACTACGGTGATAAATTCGCCCGGTTTTGCGACGACTTCCACCGAGGTTTTCAGACTGCCTGCCTGTGCACTGGCCGTCAGCTTGTCACCAGCTTTTACCGGAAAAAAACGCGATACACGGTTATCGGTTTGCGCACCCAGCGCCAGTTTATTCGCGCCGTTGGTAATCGTGACTTTATCGCCTGCTGCATTCAGAAAACGGACAAAGGATGAATCCTGACTGGGGCCGGTTTCATACAGAGAATTATCGGCGTATGCAGTCAGGGAGGTGCACAGTGCCAGACAGGTCAGGATCAGTTTTTTCATTGTCATATCAGATCAGCGGGCTATAAAAAATGCTGCGGTACACGGTACTTCTGTCTGTACAAAAGCGCGCGCCCGCAGCATCCGGCGTTCAGTGATGATCAGCGTTTGATCGTTTTCAGGATTTCCGGTGTCACAATCGCATTACCGATCGCTTCACCCCAGGATTTATAACCGGCGATGTCCAGATGCTGACCATCGGTGGAACCCCATTCACCCGGTTTCGACAATTTCAGTGAATCCACATAGGTGCATGGCGCGGTGATTTCTGACAGGTAGTTCGACATTTCCTGCGCGCGGGCGAAGGTTTTATTGAATTTACCACCTTCTGCACCCCATGCCGGACCAACCCAGACGCAGGCAACATTATTGTTTTTAACGCCTTTGGTCAGGCGGGAAACCTGCTGCCAGATCCAGGTCTTTTGCAGTTCAGGCTGGTTGTAGCCCGCCATCGTGTCACCATTCACGATAACGACCAGATTCGGTTTATAGGTTTTGACCATTTCATTGAACGGACGGGTCATGGCTTCCTGACCTTCTTTCACCACGACCGGGCCATCCTTGATGCGCTCTGCGCCACCGCAGGAGGACTGGGTTTTCACCATCCACTCACCGGCCGCCACACCGCAGGCGCCGAAAGAATACACGACCGCCCCTTTTTTCATCAGGTCGTTGTGCAGGGTGGTAATCAGATAGTCTGGCGTAGACATGTGGCTGTCGCCAATGACGAGGACGGTCAGTCCGGCTAAGAGTGCGCTCATATGTATTTCCCGGCGAATGAATAAAAACGGCACAATCCAGTAACTGTGCGCGAAAAACCCCTTAAGCAGCGTATTCCGTCACGCCACCTCCTGACCGAATTATAATGAGGATGTTACCAATTGTTACTGTCACATTGGCAACATTTCCCTTAACTCATCGTTTTTTTTACGAATTGACGAAAATTAACAAAATGGGGTAAGTTGCTCTTGCTGAGATTTTCGGTAAGATAAGGTCAGTTTCCGCACTGCAAAAACAGCAATATCACGCCAGATTGCAGGTTTTCCTGAATTTAATACGGAGTTCAGGCAATCTTCCCTTATAATGAATTCGTTTTGATTGTGGCAGCAGGCACTGAAGCTGCCGGTTTCTATTTATGGCTATTAAACACTTTCTGCAGTTCTCTGATTTCTCCCGTACAGAATTCGAATATGTGATGCAGCGTGCCCGCATCATCAAACAGCGCTTCAAGGCGTATCAGACCTATCATCCGCTGGTAGACCGCACACTGGTCATGGTGTTTGAGAAAAACTCCACCCGCACCCGCCTGTCGTTTGAAGCCGGTATGCATCAGCTAGGCGGCGCAGCGATCTATCTGAATACCCGCGACAGCCAGCTTGGTCGTGGTGAACCTGTGGAAGACGCAGGTCAGGTGATTTCCCGCATGTGCGACATCATCATGATCCGTACATTCGAACAATCCATGATCGAGCGCTTTGCTGAGTATTCGCGCGTTCCGGTCATTAACGGCTTAACCAACCAGCACCATCCTTGCCAGGTACTGGCCGACGTGTTCACCTATATTGAGCACCGTGGCGATATCAGCGGTAAAAAAGTAGCCTGGATCGGTGACGCGAACAATATGCTGTACTCCTGGCTGCAGGCAGCCAAAGTTTTCGGTTTCCATCTGCATGTATCCACACCGAAGGGCTATGAAATGGATATGTCGCTGGTGGATGCAGATAATCAGCACTTCACCCTGTTTGATGATCCTTCCGAAGCCTGCGCCGGCGTCGATCTGGTCAACACCGACGTGTGGACCAGTATGGGTTATGAAGCAGAAAATCAGGCACGCCTGAAAGCCTTTGACGGCTGGATTGTAGATGAAGCCAAAATGGCGCGTGCCAATGCAGATGCGTTGTTCATGCACTGCCTGCCTGCGCATCGCGGTGAAGAAGTATCTGCCGGCGTGATCGACGGCCCGCAATCCGTAGTCTGGGACGAGGCAGAAAACCGTCTGCACGTACAGAAAGCCCTGCTCGAATATCTGGTGATCGGCAAGGTCAGTAATTAATCCGACGCGGCCCTGCCGGCCGCTGTCTGACGTGCAAACTGCCGCCAGACTTTTCCGGCAGCCTGCTTCCGGCGGCAGCACAAAACCGGAACCTGCAGAACAGTAAAGAACTTTTCCAAGACGTTACGAAAGCACATCATGAGCGATATCAAAAAAGTCGTCCTCGCCTACTCCGGCGGCCTCGATACCTCAGTCATTCTGAAATGGCTGCAGGATAACTACCAGTGTGAAGTGGTGACCTTTACCGCTGACCTCGGTCAGGGTGAAGAGCTGGAACCGGCACGTGCCAAGGCACTGAAATTCGGCATCAAACCGGAAAATATTTTCATTGATGATGTGCGCGAAGAATTCGTCCGCGATTTCGTATTCCCGATGTTCCGTGCGAATACGGTGTACGAAGGTGAATACCTGCTGGGCACATCGATTGCCCGTCCGCTGATCGCAAAACGCCTGATCGATATCGCAAAACAAACCGGCGCGGATGCGATCTCCCATGGCGCAACCGGTAAAGGGAATGATCAGGTGCGTTTCGAGCTGGGTGCGTACGCGCTGATGCCGGGCGTCAAAATCATCGCCCCATGGCGTGAATGGGATCTGCTGTCCCGTGAAAAACTGCTGAAATACGCGGAAGATGCCGGTATCGATATCGATATGAAACACCGTAACGGCGGTGCGCCTTATTCGATGGATGCCAACCTGCTGCATATCAGTTTCGAAGGCCGCCATCTGGAAAACCCGAGCGCAGAAGCAGAAGAATCCATGTGGCGCTGGACAGTCAGCCCGGAGCAGGCACCGGACGCAGCAGAATATCTGGATATCGAATTCGAACGCGGCGATATCGTGGCTCTGAACGGTGTGCGTATGTCTCCGGCAACTGTACTGACTGAACTGAACAAGCTGGGTGGCAAACACGGCATCGGCCGTCTGGATCTGGTGGAAAACCGTTACGTCGGCATGAAATCCCGTGGTTGCTACGAAACCCCTGGCGGCACAATTATGCTGCGCGCCCACCGTGCAATCGAATCGATCACACTCGATCGCGAAGTGGCGCATCTGAAAGATGATCTGATGCCACGTTACGCCAGCCTGATTTATAACGGTTACTGGTGGTCTCCTGAGCGTATTGCGCTGCAAACACTGATCGACCATACGCAACAAAGCGTGAATGGCTGGGTACGCGTGAAGCTGTACAAAGGCAACGTGATCACTGTTGCGCGTGATTCCAAAACCGATTCTCTGTTTGATCAGACGATCGCGACTTTTGATGAAGACGGTGGCGCTTACAATCAGGCAGATGCCGGTGGCTTTATCAAACTGAACGCCCTGCGTATGCGTATTGCTGCCAATGCGCGCGCGAAACGCGGTCAGTAATTAACGGATGGATTAACCTATCCCGGCCCGCTCCTGTGAGCGGGCTTTTTTTTGACAGGAGCAGCAATGACAACGCAGTTCGATCAGGTCAGCGTCATCACCAAGGCCAATGTGTACTTTGATGGCAAATGTATTTCCCATACTGTTTTATTTGCCGATGGCAGCCGTAAGACGCTGGGTGTGATTTTCCCGTCCAGCCTGACGTTCAGCACAGGTGCAGCAGAACGCATGGAGCTGAATGCAGGTACCTGCCGCGTACGTCTGGAAGGCGAAACGGAATGGAAAACCTATACAGGCGGTCAGTCTTTCGACGTACCGGCAAATGCAAAATTTGATATCGAAACACTGGAATTACTGGATTACGTCTGCCACTTTTTGTGATTTTCGTGATTGCAGCGATTAGATATCACCAAGAAAAAAGGCTTTCCGTGATCAGGAAAGCCTTTTTTACTGCGACGGCAAAACCGTTTATGCACGTGTCGTTTTACGGAAATCTTTAGGACGGAATCCCATCAATCCCAGCGCTGCGAAGTAAATACCCGCCGACGCCACCATCAGCATCACCATCAGGCCCAGCCGTAACACCGGCATGGATTTCAGCTCCAGCCACGGAATCTGATCCGAAATATACGATGCGGTTGCCGCCAGCAACATCAGCGCAGCGATCAGTTTCAATAAAAACAGGAACCAGCCCGGACGTGGTTTGTAAATACCACGCTTACGCAAACCAGTGTACAGCAAAGTAGCATTCATACAGGCGCCTAAACCCACCGACAATGCCAGCCCTGCATGGGCAAACATCGGTACGAAAATCAGGTTCAGTAACTGGGTAGTGATCAGCACCGAGACAGCAATTTTGACCGGTGTACGGACATTCTGCTGCGCATAAAAGCCCGGAGCGAGGATTTTCACGACAATCAGCCCCAGCAAACCAATGCCGTAGGAAACCAGCGCATTCGATGTCATGTGCACAGCATGTGCGTCAAATTTTCCGTGGTGGAATAAAGTGGCGGTCAGTGCTTCAGGAATGATAGCCAGCGCCACTGCTGCGGGCATTGCCAACAAAAAGGTCAGTCGCAGCCCCCAGTCCAGCAAATCAGAATATTCTTTCGTATCGCCGGCCGAATTTGCTTTCGACAAACCCGGCAACAAGATCGTACCGAGTGCCACACCCAGCATCGCAGTTGGAAATTCCATCAGGCGGTCTGCACTGGCAAGCCAGCTGGTACTGCCTGCCACCATTTCTGAAGCCAGGCGGGTGTTAATCAGGATACTGATTTGCGAAGCAGACACGGCCAGAATGGCCGGTGCCATGTTACGCAGAATACGACGCACGCCTTCATCCTGCCACGCCGCCTGCATACCAAAACCAATGCGCGGCAGCATGCCGATTTTCGCCAGTGCCGGAATCTGTATCGACAATTGCAGCAGACCGCCGACAAACACCGCAATCGCCAGCGCATAGATAGGTTGTTCCATATGCGGTGCCAGCCACAGCGATGCGGCAATCGAACACAGGTTATACAGTACCGGCGTGAATGCAGGCACTTTAAATTCGCGCCAGGTATTCAGAATGCCGCCAGCCAGTGCCACCATCGACATAAAGCCGATATACGGGAACATGATCCGGGTCATCACTATCGTCGCGTGGTAGTCGTCCGGCCGCGACATAAAACCCTTCGCCGCGAAATAGGTAATCACCGGCGCGCCCAGCACACCGAGCAGACAGGTAACTACCAGCGCCCAGGTCAGCAAGGTAGCGACGTGATCCACCAGTTCACGGGTACGCTCCTCACCACTCTGGGTTTTATATTCCGCCAGAATCGGTACAAAGGCCTGTGAGAATGCCCCCTCAGCAAACAGGCGGCGCAACAGGTTAGGAATACGGAACGCAGTGTTAAACGCATCGGTCATGCCATTGGCACCGAACTGCGTGGAAATCAGGACATCGCGCGCCAGCCCGGTGATGCGGGACAGCATGGTCATGCCACTGATAGAAACAAGGGTTTTAAGTAAGTTCATGGGGCGGCATTATACCTGTGCAGTGCACAAACTTCCCTTTTCAGACTGTTTTGGTACACTGCCGGACAACCTGACAGACTTCTCATTGCTGCCCCGGAGCTATTTTATGCTGAGCGTTTCCCGTTCGCGCCGCCTGTTGTGCGGCATCTTGCTGACCCTGAGCACTCACCTGAGTGCAGTTGCTGCAGATACCGCAGCACTTGAAAAGGCCACTGATCAGCTGGCGCAAAGCGGCTTTCAGGGAGCGGTGGTTGCTGCGCGCGGAGATCAGATTTTTCTGCAGAAAAGTATCGGGAACTTCGGAGCACTGAATAAAACCTTCCGCTTTGCCTCTGTCACGAAAATGATGACAGCCATTCTGATCATGCAGGAAGTTGATGCGGGCAAATTAAAACTGGATGACGCTTTGGAAAAGTACTGGCCGGACTACCCGAATGCAGATGCGCGCAAAACAACAATACGCCAGTTACTGATGCATTATTCCGGCTTATACAATGAAAACGCGATTCCGGACTTTCACATGAAAGCAGCAAACCGTGGCGACAACATGCAGGAATTTGCAACCGGTGTTTGCGCACAGGCGGTTCAGGCTGCCCCCGGTGCACGTTTTGATTACAACAACTGCGATTACATGGTGTTAGGCGCGTTGCTGGAAAAACTGAACCGTCAGAGTTTTCAGCAACTGCTGCAAAAACGCGTGTTTCAACCCGCCGGAATGAAACAGGCTGGTCTTTATACCGCCGCGATGCAGGACAATCCATCCCATGTGCACGGAATTCTGAATGGCCAGCCGGAACCTGAAGTGAATTTAGCCAGTTACGGCGCGGCAGGTTCTTCATTCGGCACACTGCCGGATTTAATCGCCATGAACCGCGCATTCATTCAGGGCAAACTGATAAGTGCTGCAGCACGCGCCGAAATGACTAAGCCGAATGCGACCGGCGGTGCGCTCGGTGTCTGGGTTTATCCTTTCAGCGGTGCGGATCCAGCAAAACCGGTTGTTATTACCGAACGTCAGGGCTGGATCGCGGGATTACGTATTCTGAATCTGGTGGATACCAACAGTGGCAACATCCTGATACTGGTCAGTACCAATGGCGATCTGGATATGACGCAAACCTGGGCCAATCAGGGCCCTGCTGCACCATTGCTCACGGCCTTACTGAAAACCCGCTGAATGCCCCTGCACACCCTGAATCAGACTGACATCAATCTGATGTGTGTCTTTCAGGGTTTGCAGCACGATATTCGAACGGATATCCAGAACGCCTTCCGTTTTATATAAGCGTTCCAGCACAAAGTGTGAATAATGCTTCAGATTGCGGGCTCTTACCCGTAGCAGATAATTTGCATCACCGGTAATGATGTAAGAGCCAACCACCTCAGGCCATGCTTGCAAAGCACGTGAAAAATTTTCGTGCCATTTCTCCACATCGCGGCGCATAGTAACCTGCACAAAGGCATCCACCTCCAGCCCCAGTTGCTCCGGATTCAGAACCGCACAATACTGATGAATAACCCCGGCATCTTCCAGCATACGAACACGGCGCAGGCAGCTGGACGGCGATAAATGGACTTTATCAGCCAGTTCCTGATTGCTGATACGCCCTTCGGTTTGCAGAATCTGCAGAATTTTGAAATCAGTCTGATCGAGTTGCATAGGCAGTTCTGAGAATATTTTCTAAAAAATTCAAATTTCCTGCAAATATTCTACATTCCTATCGAATAAATCACCAAAATTACTTGCCTGAGCCCTGCAATTTGCAAGCACCTGTCAGCCATCCGCGCATACAATTTCCGGCAACAAAATTTCAAACGGAGACAGGATATGCAGTTATGGGATATTACGCCGCCGGTCGCCCCCGGCATTCCGGTCTGGCCGGGTGACAGCGCCTATTCCGCAGAGACAACATGGCAAATCGCGGATGGCTGTCCGGTAAAGGTCAGCAAGATCACCATGTCCACCCATACCGGTGCGCATTGCGATGCACCGTCGCACTACGACAAAGACGGCCTTGCCATTGATCAGGTCGATTTGCAAACCTACCTCGGCCCTTGCCGTGTGATTCATGCCATTGGCTGCGATCAGGTCCGGCCGGAGCATGTGCTGCCCTTTCTGCAGGATTTGCCGCAGCGTGTTTTATTCCGTACCTACCAGACTGCGCCGCAGATGCAATGGGATTCCGCCTTTGCCAGCGTGGCGCCGGAAACGATTGATTTGCTGGCAGCACACGGCGTCAGACTGATCGGCATCGATACGCCATCATTTGATCCGGAAACCTCAAAAACTCTGGACGCGCATCACCGCATGCGCCATCACGGTCTTGCGATTCTGGAAGGCATCGTGCTCGATGCGGTCAGTGCAGGAGATTACGAACTGATTTGCCTGCCTCTGCGTCTGCAGGGGCTGGATGCCAGCCCGGTACGTGCGGTGCTGCGCCGCGAATAACTTTCATTCAAAACGGAGACAGTCATGACCATACAAAGCCGAGAACAGTGCGAACAACTCGATCGCGATGATGCACTCGCTGCGCTGAAGCAGGAATTCGCTTTGCCGGCAGGTGTGATTTACCTCGATGGTAACTCGCTCGGTGCACGCCCGAAAGCCGCTGCCAGCCGTGCCGCAGAAGTGGTACAGCAGGAATGGGGAACCGATCTGATTACCAGCTGGAACAAAGCCGGCTGGTTTGATTTGCCGGTCAGACTCGGCAAAATGCTTGCGCCGCTGATTGGTGCAGGCGCAGATGAAGTGGTGGTGACAGACACGACATCCGCAAACCTGTTTAAGGCACTGGCTGCGGCACTGCAAATGCAGGAAGCATCTCCACAGCGTAAAGTCATCATCACCGAACGCAGCAATTTCCCAACCGACATCTACATGGCGGAAGGCCTGACCGGCTGGCTGCAGCGCGGCTACCGTATCCATCTGATCGACAGTCCCGAAGAATTAAGCACTGCCGTGAATGCGGAGACTGCCGTCGTGATGCTGACCCATGTGAATTACCGCACCGGTTACCTGCATGACATGCAGGCAGTAACGGCGCTGGCACATCAGCACGGCGCACTGATGCTGTGGGATCTGGCACATTCGGCCGGTGCAGTTCCGGTGGATCTGAACGCGGCAGGCGCAGACTTTGCAGTTGGCTGCACCTACAAATATCTGAACGGCGGCCCCGGCTCACCGGCATTTATCTGGGTTCCGGAACGTCATCAGGCCAGATTCCGGCATCCTCTGTCCGGCTGGTGGGGTCATGCGAAGCCATTTGCCATGAGCCCGCATTTTGAACACCAGCCAACCATCCGTGCAGCCTTATGCGGAACACAACCGATTGTCTCGCTGGCGCTGGTTGAGTGTGGTCTGGAAATATTTGCAAAAACCGATATGCAGGCACTGCGACAGAAATCGCTGGCACTAACCGACTTATACATTGCACTGGTGGAAGAACGTTGTGCAGGATTCGGTATTGAGCTGGTCACGCCGCGTGACCATGCACAGCGCGGCAGCCAGGTCAGTCTGCGCCATCCACATGCCTATGCTCTGATTCAGGCACTGATAGCCCGCGGTGTGATCGGCGATTACCGTGAACCGGGCATTTTACGGTTTGGCTTCACCCCCCTGTATGTCGGCTTTACCGACGTCTGGGATGCCGTTGAGCATTTACGTGACCTGCTCGCGACCCGCTCATATGACCCTGATCTGAAACGCAATGCAGTGACCTGACGGTTCACAGCCCCAACAAACAACTGGATACTTCAATATGAGTCATCAACAAAATCAAAGCGGCGAAGGCCGTTGCCCGATGTCCTGGCATGGCGCAAAAATGGATTTTTCTGAAGCCATGAGTTACGGCGATTATCTGGGACTGGATCAGGTACTCAGCGCCCAGCACCCGCTGTCACCGGATCACAATGAAATGCTGTTTATCGTTCAGCATCAGACCAGCGAGCTGTGGATCAAACTGATGCTGCATGAATTGCATGCTGTACGTCTTCAGATGCAGGCGAATGACTTGCCTCCGGCCTTCAAAATGCTGTCCCGCGTTGCGCGCATTATGGATCAGCTGGTACATGCATGGGATGTACTGGCCACCATGACACCAAGCGAATACAGCGCGATTCGCCCGTATCTGGGCGCGTCTTCCGGTTTTCAGTCACACCAGTATCGTGAGCTCGAATACTTACTGGGAAATAAAAACGCGAACCTGCTGGCAGTCCATGAATGCAAACCGGAAATCCATACGCGCCTGAAAGCTGCGATGGATACACCATCCATTTACGATGAAGCCATCCGTCAGCTGGCTGCAGCAGGATTTCAGATTGATGCGGAATGCCTGCAGCGTGACTGGTCACAAACCCGCAGCATGAATGAATCCGTCAAAGCAGCCTGGCTGGAAGTCTACCGCGCACCGGAAAAATACTGGTCTTTGTATGATCTGGCTGAAAAGCTGGTGGATATGGAAACTTCTTTCCGCATGTGGCGTTTCCGGCATGTCAGTACCGTTGAACGGATTATCGGTTTCAAAACCGGTACCGGCGGCACAGCGGGTGTTTCTTATCTGAAAAAAATGCTGGATGTGGTGTTGTTTCCTGAGTTATACGCCTTACGTACCGAACTCTGATACGGCGTCAGTTGCGGATTGCACAGAGATTGAGGCAGATCGATATCTGCCTCTTTTGCATTGCAACATCCGGAACCATCATGGCGTATCATGCTGTGCGGGGCATTTGCACCCGCACCGTTCAGGAGTTTATGTATGAAACCCGCTGTTCCTGTCACCTCCCCGGCCTCCACCAGACTTCCCTCCGATGCAGCCACACCAACCAGACCAGTTGCCCTGACACCCGTGCTGTCCATGGCGATGGCCATACGTGCCGAATACGGCAGTTGCGTCGCCATCGAATACCTGCAGGCGCATGGTCTGAATCAGTCAGAGATCCTGACTTTCTTTACCGATACCCGCGTCGCTCACTAAAGCAAGCCTCGCAGGATTTCAGATAAAAGACAGCTGAAACCGCCGCACTCCCTGCGGCGCAATCGATTGCGCGTT
Organism: Cognatundibacterium squillarum; assembly: GCF_014652435.1. GTDB lineage: Bacteria > Pseudomonadota > Gammaproteobacteria > Burkholderiales > Burkholderiaceae_D > Undibacterium > Undibacterium squillarum. Next base: position 186,915 of record NZ_BMYU01000005.1, on the reverse strand, counting down.
AGAATACGTTTTTCAGTGTTTTTGCTTGAAAATTTCCGCACAGACACTAAAATCCGCAGCTTTCCCGGACAGACGCCACAAGCCTCTCTGTCTTTTTTCCTTTCAGGAGTGTCCAGATGTCTACCCACACTGTCACCCGCACCCCGGCATCCGCCGATGCTGTTTTGTCGGAAATGAGCATTACCGGCAATACCACCAGTGACAATCACCCGCTGACGCAACCGGTGATCAGCACCAGTTGTGCGATTGAATATACCCCGGGCAAAGCCGGCGGATTTGCCTTTACCGAACGCGTTGTGCTGCACTCCAGCAAACGCCGCTACCGCAAGTAATCCTCTGCAGGAAGCACACATTGTTCAGGCATAATCATTCTTTTTTGCACTGTACGGAGGAATGATGCTGCCTGTCGATGTTGCCATCAGCTTTCTTGGCATCGCCATTTTGCTGGGATACAGTCCCGGCCCGGATAATGTTTTTGTCCTCATGCAGTCTGCCATGCAGGGAAGACGCGCCGGTATGCTGGTTGTGCTTGGTTTGTGTACCGGACTGATAGTCCACACCACGGCAATTGCTTTCGGGCTGGCTGCCGTATTTGCGGCGTCCGCGACAGCGTTCACAGTGCTGAAACTGGTCGGTGCTACCTACCTGCTTTACATGGCCTACGGGGCATTTAATGCGCCGGCTGACACTGCCGACAAACCGGAAGGTGAACGCCTCGCCGCTGGCAGCCTGTATCTGCGCGGCATTGTGATGAATCTGACGAATCCGAAAGTTGTTTTATTTTTTCTGGCGTTTCTGCCGCAGTTTGTTTCTGCCGAACGCGGGCCGCTTGCTCCGCAATTCTTTCAGCTGGGCGCCCTGTTCATTCTGGCAACGCTGATTGCTTTCGGCAGCATCGCGTGGTTTGCCGCGACGGCAGGCCAGTTTCTGCGCAAATCCGCACGTGCACAAATCGCGCTGAACAGAATTGCTGCAACGGTATTCGCCGGTCTGGCCCTTAAACTGGCGATGGCGCAACGCTGACGCGGTATCATCCACGGTTTCAACAAAAAAGGATGCTGCATGCATCCTTTTTTGTTGTATCGAATCGCTTTTGAAAAGACCAAATTACCACCTGAACCACCAGGTCACACAGTTGTTTGCGCTTTAAAGAATCCGGCAATGCGGCGGCGGAAAAAGACCAGCACACCTGCCAGACCAGCCATCGCCGCATTAAACCAGAGTATCGTATCGCCGCCATGGTCCACAAAAGGGCGGGTCGAAGATGGCATCGCGGCGGCTTCCAGTCCACGGTCATACACAGCCCCCACGACCTGACCGGCATTGTTGATCGCATTGGTCAGATACAGACTTTTTCCGCTCGGATGCACCAGCATTTTGTTATCGCGCCAGACAAAAGCCAGACGGATATGCTCCAGATCGACGATGCCGACCACATGACCCTCGTCGTTAATACCGGTTGCCACGCTGTCACCATAACCAATCAGCGCACCCAGATCCTTCATGGTTTTGCCGTCATACACAAATGCATGCTTGCTGCGATCCGGCATTTCCGACATACCCGCCACCACGCCATGTTTGTTGATGGCATTCGCAGAACTGTAACGTCCGCCCAGCGTACCCAGATCCTGCATGCCTTTTTGCGGATCATACAAAAACGCATGCCGGTAACCTCCGGAAGTCACCGAAGTACCCGCCACCTGCCCGGTATCATTCATTGCCACGGCATAACTGATATTGCCACCCAGCGTACCGAGATCACGCATCCCCTGCCCCGGCCGGTAAAGAAATGCATGCCAGCTGCCATCCGCCAGATCTGAAAATCCGACCGCTTCGCCGGCATTATTCAGTGCCAGACCGTGGCTGCTGCGGCCACCAAGCGTACCCAGCATGGTCGGGTTTTGTGACTGATGGAAAATCACTGCCTGCCAGCTGTTATCGCGCTGCACCGAACCGATCACCTCGCCAAAACGGTTGATCCGGTTAGCTTCACTGGCAATTTCACCACCGGTTTCCAGCAGGCTGACTTTGCCGCGCTCAAAGAAAGCTGCATGCGGCGTGCCGTCTTTATCTCGCACGATCAGCGCCACCTGTCCGGCATTATTCATATCATTGGCAACGGACTCACCATATTTATCGCGGCTGACGCCAAGGCTGAAACGACTGGCATACACATCCTGCGACAGGCTCAGGGTAGTTAATATAACAACGGCTGCAAAGCGACGCATGTGGCTCCCTCCGGTTGAATATCAGGAGGCGACTATAACTGTTTTTTATAATCGAAAACGCAAGCTAGTAAAAATACAACGATATCCGGCCAACAAGCTAACGCTCACCAGACAACGGCAACAGACAGTAAGGGGAAAACGGAGGAGAAAGAGGAATTGAAACCGAAAAACACTGGTCCCGCCGACAGGAATCGAACCTGTATCTTACGCTTAGGAGGCATACGTTCTATCCATTGAACTACGGCGAGACGCGGTGTCTGTGCGCGGCGGCACAGCAAGCGCGGTATCTTACCTGACATGCTGCTAACAATCAATTCAGCCACCGCCGGTTTTACCCTTCGCACTGCGGGCTTGACGTACAATAGCGCGTTTTGTGTGCGGCGCCGCTGCACCGCTCTGTTTCTGACTCGGAATCCCTTATGGCAGTTATTTCTCTGACCAATGCCCAGCTGGCATTCGGCCACGTCGCATTGCTGGATCATGCTGAATTTTCTCTGGAGGCCGGTGAGCGTGTCGGTCTGATCGGCCGTAACGGCACCGGTAAATCTTCCTTACTGAAAATCATCGCGAAAACTTCGCGCATGGATGATGGCCTGCTGGTGATGCAGCAAGGCATACGCATTGCCTATGTTGAGCAGGAGCCGCAGTTCGCGCCGGAAATCTCGGTATTTGACGCAGTTGCCAGCGGTCTTGGTGAATGGCAGCAATTACTGCAGGAATATGAAAGCCTGACAGCTCAGTTCGGTGGCGACGATGATGCGGCAGTAATGGATAAGATGCACGACATTCAGCTGAAACTGGATGCGGCCGATGCCTGGAATTTGCCGAACAAAGTGGAAACCGTGCTGGCGAAGCTGAATCTGGATAAATCGGTAACGGTCGGCAGCTTATCCGGTGGTACTCGTAAGCGGGTGGCGCTGGCAGCGGCACTGGTCAGCGGGCCGGACGTGTTGCTGCTCGATGAACCGACTAACCATCTGGATTTCTCTTCGATTCAGTGGCTGGAAGGCTTGCTGCGCGAATTCCGTGGTTCGATTCTGTTTATCACGCATGACCGCAGTTTTCTGGACAATGTCGCTACCCGCATCGTGGAGCTGGACCGTGGCCGCCTGTTGTCTTTCCCCGGCAATTTCGCCGCCTATCAGACACGTAAAGCAGAATTGCTGGATATCGAAGAAACTGAGAACGCAAAGTTCGATAAATTGCTGGCACAGGAAGAAGTCTGGATACGTAAAGGCGTGAAAGCACGCCGCTGCCGCGATGAAGGCCGCGTGCGCCGTCTGGAGCAAATGCGTCTGGAACGCAGTGCGCGCCGCGATCAGCAAGGGCAGGTCAAACTGGACATCACCACCGGCGAACGTTCCGGCAAGATTGTGGCGGAGCTGGAAGCGGTCAGCAAAATCTACGGTGATAAACGCGTGGTACAGCAATTCACCGGCACGCTGATGCGTGGCGATAAAGTTGGTCTGATCGGGCCGAATGGCGCGGGTAAAACCACGCTGCTGAAACTGATTCTGGGCGAACTGGCACCGGACAGCGGTACGGTGAAACAAGGCGCACGTTTGCAGGTTGCGTATTTTGACCAGATGCGTGCGCAACTGAATGAAGAAATCAGTCTGGCTGAAACCATTTCTCCGGGCAGTGACTGGGTTGAAGTCAATGGGCAGCGCAAGCACGTGATGTCGTATCTGGGTGACTTCCTGTTTGCGCCGGAACGTGCGCGTTCTCCGGTTAAATCCCTGTCCGGTGGTGAGCGTAACCGTTTGCTGCTGGCACGTTTGTTCGCCAAGCCTGCGAATGTGCTGGTACTGGACGAACCGACCAATGATCTGGATATCGATACGCTGGAATTGCTGGAAGAATTGCTGACCGATTACGACGGTACGGTATTTCTGGTCAGCCATGACCGCACCTTCCTCGACAATGTGGTCACACAGGTGATTGCATCGGAAGGCGACGGTCTGTGGCGTGAATATGTCGGCGGTTATACCGACTGGGAACGTTACCAGCGCACGCTGGCGCAGCAACAGACTGAAAAAGCGGCAGCGCCAAAACAGGAAAAAGCAGCAGTAAAACCTGCGGAAGAGAACAAAGCTGCCGGTGCACGCAAGAAGCTGAGCTACAAAGAGCAGCGCGAGCTGGATGAATTACCGGCGCTGATTGCAAAACTGGAAGCGGAACAGGCTGACATTACGACGCAGTTAAATGACGCCGATCTGTATAAAAACGGCCCTGACCGCGCCAATCAGTTACACAGCCGCTATGCTGAACTGGATGAACAATTGCTGAACGCGCTGGAGCGCTGGGAAGCAATAGAGAGCAAACAAAACTAAGAGGAAAACCATGCGCAAAAGCACGCTGATACCGGGTTGTTTACTGATGATCGCATTTCCTGTTATGGCGCAGACCATGTACAAATGCGGCAACAGCTATCAGGATCATGCGTGTGCGCCGGGTCAGAAAGGGCAAATCATCAGTCAGGCAGAAGCACCGCCTGCACAGCCCAAACCAGCCGTTGATCCGGTCTGTGTGCGTCAGGGTGATGAAGCAAAACGCATTGCATGGATGCGGGAAGCCGGTGCGACGCTGGCCCGTGCAATGGAAGGTTCCGATTCTGAAGACCGCCGTCGTCTGGTCAGCGATGTGTACAGCCTGAAAGGCAATTCGCTGGAAATCAAACAGCAGATTGAAAAGCTGTGCATGGACAGAGTGGCTGAACGCAGTGGCGCGCGCCCTGCCCCGCCTGTTGCGGAAACCAAACCGGCAGCAGCATCTACGCCACAAACGGCAGCCCCTGCCGCCAAACCCGCCAGCGGCCCGCAACAAAAAGAATTGTGTGACAAACTGCGCACTGCGCTGTCCGGACTTGGTCAGCAGCAACAGGGACTGACCGGAGAAGCAAAACAGAACGCGCCGTACAAGCCGGAAGATGTAAATAAGCAGCTGGCTGAATTTGGCTGTACACGCTGACGCATCATCACGGCAGGTAGCAAACTGCGCTACCTGCTTCCGACTGCCTGAAAACGCTGAAAATCGCCTGAAATGCGGACTCCGGCACAGTTTTTTGTCGTTGTCCGCGAATTCCCTGGACTAGCGGGCATGCTTCAAATGGAAATCTGCACACCACTTGAGTAACTGACTGGCTGGCATCGGTTTCGCAAAGTAATACCCTTGCACCTGATCGCAACCCATTTTTCTGAGCATGTCCACGGTTTCCGCACGCTCGGCACCCTCCGCCACCACCGGCAAACCAAAGTTGTGCGCCAGATCGACAATACTTTTGACGATTTGCTCATCCTGTACCGAATCGGTCATGGAATCGACGAATACGCGGTCGATTTTTAATTCGTCGATCGGGAAGCGGCGCAGATAGGCCAGCGAGGAATAACCGGTACCAAAATCATCAATCGCCAGTGCAAAACCCAGACGCTTGAGCTCGGTCAGCACTTCCACGGTTTGCTCCAGATCGCGGATCAGCGCACTTTCCGTGATTTCCAGACCGATACTGCCGGACGCGGCAAACCAGACTTCCAGCTTATGCGCCAGTGTGCGCGGCAATTCCGGCTGGTTCAGCAAACGCGCCGACAGGTTGATCCAGATTTTCACATCCAGCCCCTGTGCCTGCCAGCCGGAGGATTCGCGCAAGACCGTGGTCAGTACCTGCAGGGTCAGCGCTTCCACCATACCGCAGCGCTCTACCGTCTCAATCAGTTCATTCACCGGTACAAATTGCGGATGATCCGACGGCCAGCGCACCAGCGCCTCCACTGCCACCACACGATGGGTATGGATATCGACTTTCGGCTGATACACCACATTCAGCGCATTCGCTTCGATCACTTCCGCCACCAGCTTGGGCAGGTTTTCCGGCAGCAGGCTGGTTTTAATATCCTGCTCGGCAAACGCATACCGCAAGTGCTCTGCCGATGCGCGCTTTTGTGCCTGATCGGCCATGCGTATCATGGTGGTGGACGTCAGACCTGTGACCGGCGTAACCGCCACACCAATGGCAGGACTGAAATGCACGCTGTGGCTGTCCAGCATCAGCGGCACATCCAGCGTGGTCAGAATACGGTGAATCGCCAGCAACACCAGCTCCGGCGCAGCCAGCCCGGGCAGCATCAGCCAGCATTCGTTATCGCTGGCAAACACGGCCACATCCTGATCGCGCAGACCGGGACGCAGACGCTCCCACAAGCGCTGGCGGATCACATCAGCATAGCTTGGAGAAATCAGGGAAATAATCCGGTCGCTGCGCTGTAAATGCAGCACCAGCAGCGCCAGCGTGCGGTCCGGTCTCGCATTATCGATTTCCTGCTGCAAACGCACCGCAAACTCAGCGCAGTGATGCAGACAACTTGCGTGGCTTTGTTCAGTATCCATTACGCTCTCGCCTGATAAAAACGACGACTGTCGATGCCATAAGCGCCATCAGGCAGACCACGCAGAATACGGATCGTTTCCTGTCCGGATGCCGGTTCCTGACGCATCAGATTCAGTACCGCCGGTTGTTCACGTTCTTTTTTATTTGCATCGGTCAGCACCAGAATTTTGGGCTCCAGACGGCGGACTTTGTTGTGCTCCAGCACAATCGCGGCTTCACCGGTGGATAATTCGATCAGACTGCCAACCGGGAAAATACCGATCGCCTGCACAAAATCTTCCACCAGCGGCTCATGCAACTGTGGCCCCGCTTCTTTGAACAATTCCTTCATCGCATCAAAGGCTGAACGGGTTGAGTCATACGAACGCTCGGACGTCATCGCCGCAAAGCTGTCAGCAATCGCCGCCATACGTCCGAAAATACTGATTTCAGCGCCTTTCAGTCCGGCGGGATAACCGCTGCCATCCATACGTTCGTGATGCTGACTGATGCCCAGATAGACATTGTGAGACAGCGGGCCGTTACTCTGCAGTTTGTTCAGACTGGCTTCGACGTGCGTACGCATCATGTCCATTTCATCCGGTTCCAGCTTGCCCGGTTTTTTCAGCACATCGTCCGGCAGATTCAGTTTGCCGACATCCAGCAGCAATCCGATCAACCCCAGTTCATTCAGCTGCGGACGGGCAAATCCCAGATAACGCCCCAGCACCATCAGATAGACGGCAACCTTGATACCGTGGTTATACGTTTCCACATCCTCGCTTTGCATGCGTACCAGCCACATCAGTGCAGACGGGTTAGCAATCACCGATTCCGACAGCAACTGTACAGCCGGCTGCACTTGCTCTACCGTCAGTTCACGCCCTGCACGCAAATCTTCATATAAGGTTTGCAAAAACGCAGTGGTGCGTTCAATGGCATGCGTAGCCCGTACCAGCTCTTCCTGCATCGGTGCACGGTCTCTGTAAATGACCAGATGCAAATTATCAGGGATGTAATCCGGATGGCGCTGGCGGCGCGGAAAATGTCGCCGCTGACGGGTATCGCTGACCGGTTTGGCGCGGTTCCATGACACCACCCAGTCCTGCACCTTTTCATACAAACTCAGTGGTGCATAAACCACATCACGCGGATACAGGGTGGCGATAAATTGTGAAAATGAAGCGTTCGACGGTGGCAGCAGACTGCTGCTGCTTTCCGCTTTGGTTTCATCTCGCTGCTCGGCAGCGTGTACTTCGTAACGCAGAAAATACGGCGCGGGCTGGCGCACCTGACCATTACCAGCCATGCGGCGTGCATCGCGAATCGCAGAACCCGGTACGCGCGGCGGTTCTGGCTTCAGCACTTGCTTCACCTTGTCCATTACCGAATTATGTCCGGGTGGTGCGGTATACACGACACGGACACCGGGAACCGTTTTTTCAAAATCCGGTGTGACATCTGCCACTTCTTCGTGGAAACTGTCCCACGGCAAATGCAGTAAAGAAGACTGGTCGCTGCGGCTGGGATCAATCGTGACATGGCTGACCATATTCTTCAGGGTTTGCAGATCCAGCAACTCTGTCAGCAAAAAACCCTGAATCAGAAAACTCGTCTCTTCCCACGGACGATCGAGCTCACTGACAAACATGCCAGTGCGCAAGTCATGAACGCTGATTACCAGACTCTGACGTAATTTTCTTTTTTCGCGCATTCCTAAACCAATCCGACATCGACATCACGTTACCGCTGTTCATTCTGAATATCTGTTGCCATGCACCACATTTCACTTTGGCACGCACAGTACGTATTACTTCGTATCAATGTAGCGCACGAAGCTTGCAATATGCATTCAATATATTAATCTGATGCATTGTGTTTTGTCTCTGCGACTGCACAAATCAGCTTGTCAGTTCAGGAATTTCTGAAGGCGGAAACGGCACAGCGCATCCATGTCTTATGGATACACATAAAAAAAAATTTTGCAAAATTTTCAGCAAAAGCGATGAGCGCCGTCAACGTTTAACGACGATAGCATCGACAGGCTTCAAGGATAGGTCTTAACTTACAAATTGAGAAGCAGTTTCACAAGCTTTGACAATCAGACAAATACCGGCTCAGGTTCCAGCAGCACGCCAAAGCGTTGCTGCACATCCTGCTGTATCGTTTGTGCCAGTGCACGAATGTTAGCACCGGTCGCGCCACCCAGATTCACCAGCACCAGCGCTTGTTTGTGATAAACACCGGCAGCGCCGAGCGCCTGCCCTTTCCAGCCACACTGATCAATCAGCCAGCCGGCGGCGAGTTTGAACTGTTCCCCTGCCGGATAGCTGACCAGCGCCGGAAATGCCTGTTGCAGTTCAGCATGCTGCGCTGCACTGACGACCGGATTTTTGAAGAAACTGCCTGCGTTACCAATCACAGCGGGATCAGGCAGTTTTTGCTGACGAATCTGCACGACACCATCGCTGATTTCCGTAGCGCTGAGAGTTGCCAGATCACGACCGGCAAAGTATTTCTGCAAATCAGCGTAAGCCAGTTTCGGTGTCCAGCGGCGTGGCAAACGTAAGGTAATACTCAGAATGGCGGCACGGTCTTTCCAAGCCTGTTTGAAAATACTGTCGCGGTAAGCAAAGCAGCATTCTTCCAGCGTAAAGCGCCGCAGCGCACGTGACGCAAAATCCCATGCCTCCAGATGACTGAACACATCTTTTAATTCGAGGCCGTAAGCGCCAATGTTCTGTACCGGCGCTGCACCGGCAGTACCCGGAATCAGCGACAGGTTTTCCAGCCCTCCCAGTCCCTGCGCCAGCGTCCAGCGCACCAGATCATGCCAGCGTTCGCCGGCCTGCGCGGTCACATACACATAGTCTGCATCTTCAGCACTGATCGCAATGCCCTTACCTGTCATTTTCAGTACCAGACGCGGAATCTGATCGGACAAGACCAGATTACTGCCGCCGCCCAGGATCAGGCGCGGCATGGCTGACCATTGCGGATCATCTGCCAGCGCTGCCAGTTGTGCAGCGTCGCTGATTTCCATGAAGGCATCGGCGACCGCAGCAATCCCGAAAGTATTGTCGGCACTTAAAGAAATATGACGTAAAACAGGTAAATTCGGCTTCATAAGGCGGGCATTATAGCGGCATCGCCCCGTGAGGGTTGCATGCTTTTGATAAAATGGCGGATATCAAATCAATGAACATGAAAAGGAAAAACTATGCCATCTTTTGATACCGTTTCCGAAGCGAACATGGAAGAAGTCAAAAACGCGGTCAATCAGGCGAACAAAGTCATCACTAACCGCTTCGATCTGAAAGGCACCAGCGCCAAACTGGAACTGAAAGATAAAGAACGCGAAATCATTATCTATGCTGACTCTGACTTCCATCTGGATCAGATCATGATCGAAATGACGCAAACCATGGGCAAACGCAATGTGGACGTGCGCTTTCTGGACAAAGGCAAAATCGAAAAAATCAGCGGTGACAAAGTCAAACAAACCATCACCGTAAAAAAAGGCATTGAGCAGGAAAACGCCAAGAAAATCGTCAAAATCATCAAAGACAGCAAGATGAAAGTACAGGCCAGCATTCAGGGCGACGCGGTACGTATTCAGGGTGCGAAACGTGATGATCTGCAGGCTGCAATGGCCTTGCTGCGTAAAGATATGAAAGATCTGCCGCTGGAATTTAATAACTTCCGCGACTGATTCTGTGCAGAACCTGCCGCCTGTAACCTGATGCACAGGCAAAAAAAGCGCTGTTTTCCCGAAAAGGAAACAGCGCTTTTTCATGGGCTTTTTACGCTGACCGGCGACAGACCTGTCCGTCTGCCCGTCGGAAGCTGAAAAACGGCATTTTTTGCCTCAAATGCGGTTTTCAGCACAGCGATCCGGCGGTCGTCGGCAGAAAGTCCGGGCCTTGCAAATCATCAGATGACGATATTTGCACAGCCAAGGATACATGACATCCTTATTCCGGTTGCGCCAGACGGCGCTGACGTACTGCCGCGGCCAGACCTTCCAGTACTTGCACGCTGGATTCCCAGTCGATACAACCATCGGTAACAGACTGGCCGTAAACCAGCTCTTTACCCGGCACCAGATCCTGACGACCTGCCACCAGATGCGATTCCACCATCACGCCCACGATACGGGTATCGCCGCCGGCGATCTGATTGCCAATGTCAGCGCACACCGGTACCTGATTCGCCGGTACTTTGGAACTGTTGGCGTGTGAGGCATCGATCATCAGACGCGCTGCAAGACCGGATTTGGCGATGTCCTGACATGCTGCTTCCACGCTGGCGGCATCGTAATTCGGCGTTTTACCACCGCGCAGAATGATGTGGCAGTCTTCATTGCCATTGGTGGACACAATCGCGGAATGGCCGCCTTTTGTCACCGATAAGAAATGATGCGGCTGCGACGAAGCTTTGATCGCATCGACCGCAATCTTGACGTTGCCGTCGGTACCGTTTTTGAACCCGACTGGGCAGGACAAACCGGAAGCCAGCTCGCGGTGTACCTGCGATTCGGTAGTACGCGCACCGATTGCACCCCAGCTAACCAGATCCGCGATGTATTGCGGGCTGATCACGTCCAGATATTCGGTACCGGCCGGCAATCCGAGTTCATTGATATTCACCAGCAATTCACGTGCGATACGCAAACCATCGTTGATGCGGAAGCTGTTATCCATGTAAGGATCATTGATCAGACCTTTCCAGCCCACTGTGGTACGCGGTTTTTCAAAGTACACACGCATCACGATTTCCAGCTCGCCGATGAAGCGCTGACGCTCCGCCGCCAGACGATGCGCATACTCCATCGCTGCTTTGGTGTCATGGATAGAGCAAGGGCCGATCACCACCATCAGACGGTCATCCTGACCGTGCAGAATGCGGTGCAGCGCCTGACGTGCCGAGGCGACAGTTTCCGACGCGGTATTCGAGCAGGCAAATTCACGAATCAGATGGGATGGCGGAACCAGCTCTTTCATTTCCCGGATGCGCAAGTCATCGGTGCGTTGCATAGTGTTCTCCTGAATGGAATCTGATAATTAAAAAAGATACTGAAACAATTTGAAGGCTAAAAAAAAACCGCCATCGCTGGCGGTTTTTCTGAATCTGGTTCGCTTTCTTTTCTGCAAGCACTTACCGTATTCCGACCGCCACTGGCTGGGAATAGCTAAAGTAAAAAAAGAAAAAGAAGCGGGAAAAAGTCATTTTTCATTCAATAAAGTTGGTGCCTGCATTTCTGCGGCAGTCGATTCAAACGATAGTGCATCAAATTTCAGCAAGATGCAAGGGGCTGCGTCAGGCTTTCTGCGTTATTTTTTCCAGAGAGGTGGCGGTTCCGGTGGAATATCCGCATCCGGATACGTATTGACCACAGGTTTTGCCTTGCTTTCCTTCAACTGAATCTGCGGTGCATTCCTTGCCACCCAGGTGCGCATGGATTGCAGATTTGCCTGAATATCGCCACGCGTCGGCGCGAGGCGGTAAGCACGTTCCAGCGTTTCCAGTGCTTTCTCATAATTACCCTGCGCCGCCAGTGCCACCGCCAGATTATTCAGCGCAGCCGGATCAAACGGATTGACTTTGGCAGCCTCGGTGAATTTGATGATGGCCGATGCGGCGTCCCCTTCTGACAAAGCGGTTTTTCCTTCGGACTGTAAATCACCTGCCAGCACCACACCGGAAAGGCTCAGGCAAACCGCTGCAAATAATGTCTTCATCTCAGTTCCCCTGTTGTGTGTAATTGCGTGGCACAACTGGCGGGAAAGCCGGTGCACTGCGGCGCGGTTCAAAGGTATAGCGCAGATAAATCATGCCGGCAGCATCAGTGAAATCACCGGAATTATCGACAGAGAATCGCCCACCCAGCGCAAAGTAAGGATTAAACAGATATTCCAGCGAACCCATCAGCTTATACTGCAAACCGGTATGGGTCTGCCCTTTGTAAGACGTTGCAATATTCAGCGTCGGATTCGCTGCAGCAAACTGCACCAGCTCCGCCTGATCGGCCGGAGAGAACGGATAAATCAGCGATGCATCTTCTTTAAAGTGCTGCACACCAACCGCACCACCGAACAGATACGACAATTTACCGCTGCGACCACTCCACTCCACCGGCACATTCAGCGCCAGATATGATTGCGGACTGAAATAACCGCCGTGACCATAGGTGAAATAACGCAGATTCTGACGATAAAACATTGCTGTCATACCGACACCGGCTGTCAGCATACTGTCCTTGGTTTTCAGCGCCTTCCAGTACACACCGCCACCGGCATCCACGCTGCTGTTACGCACCACATTTTTACCGGTCAGCGCATACGCACCGGCTCCACCGTAGACGCCACCTTCATCCGTGTCATAAGAAACATCAAAACGGCCGCCGTTTTTCGTCACGCCACCCCATTGCAGTTGATAAACGCTGTCTGATGCACCGGCGAACGACAAAATACTGTCGGTCACAGAGCGGCGCGACAGTTCGGCGCTGACACCGACACCGTCAAACTGACCGGACCATTTAATACCGCCAACCACATTGCGTACCGGGAATCCGGACGGGCTGCTGCCGAGATCCAGCTTAAATCCGTTCAGTTCATAACTGATCTGCAGCGCCGTTCCACGTGCTTCCTGCTGAATCGCAGCAACCGAGTTTAATCCCTGCGCTTTCGCTACGGTCGTGAACGGCGTACCGGCAAACTTTGCTCTTTCGTTCAGAATCAGATTCTTCCCGTACTGACCGGCAACATTGGTATCGTTCAGATCCAGTGTGCCGGAGTCCAGCACAACCGGAATAATCTTCAGCCCGAAGTTGCCCATGCCCAGCGTGGTCAGATGCCCCTCAATCGGTACTTCAGTTGTTTTCATTTGCGACAAACCGGATTGCCCGCTGCGGGCACGCAGCGACACCCCTGCCGTTATTTCAGAGCGGTTTAATTCGCTCAGCGAGTCGATTTCTTTTTGCAGCGCCAGTTCTTCCGGCGACACATCCGGCTGCTGACGGGATTTGGCAGACGCCGTCGTCACACGACGGGTTGTGTTCTGTGCCTGCACCGCTGTCGATGCCGCTTGTGCTGTTTGCGCACGTGGCGCGGACGGTACTGTGACCTGCGCCGGAGAGTCAGACTGCGCCAATGCGCCCGGCGCTTCAACAGAACGGTTCAGTGTTGGTGTCGGTACTTGTGTCAGCACCGGAGCAGGAGAAACTGCTGCTGTGGTCGCTGAGGCCGTCTGCACGGGTTTCAGAACAGGTTGTGCAGCCGACGCGACCGCAGATGCAGGCACGACAGCACTGTTTGGCTGCACGGGTTTCGGTGTCTGCGGAATCTGATGCTGCGGCCCCAGCTGTGGAACTTCGCGCAGCACAGGTCCCGGAACCACGGGTTTAATTACCGCAGCTTTTGCTTCTGCCTGCTTTTCGGCAAACGGATTGACTTTGAAGTTTGTGACAGCTGGTGCTGCAGCATCCACCAGACGAATCTGATCAGATTTTCCCGCCAGCGGGCGCTGTGCCTGCTCCATTGCCAGCGCTTTTTTGAAATAGCCCAGTGCCTTGCTGTTTTGTCCTTTGGCTCTGGCGACATTGCCGGCCAGCGCAACAAAACGCGGATTCTCCGGCTGCAATTTCATCAGTGTATCCAGATAGCGCTGTGCGCCATCCAGATCTTTCACCTGAATCGCTGCAAACACCAGTCCCTGCAGCACTTCCGGATTTTCCGGATCAGTTTCCATGACTTTCTGATACAGCTCACGGGCAGGATCAGTATCACCGGCCGAAGAATAAATACGTGCCAGCGTCAGTAACAGCAGATTATCTTCCGGCGATTCAATCAGCATGGGCTGGATATAGGTATATGCCGCTGCATAATCGCCTGCTTCGCGCGCACGTTCGGAATAACGCATTGCGAGCGCACGCTGCAATTGCCGGAACGACAGAACTTCATCCTCACTGAGTTTCGGCATCGCTGCGACTTTGCGCATTACCGCTTCCAGCTCCGCTTCCTGATTCATTTGCATCAGGACGCTGGCATATTGCAGCATCAGGCCGGCTTTCGGTTCCTTGGTATTTTGCACCAGCTGTTTGATCATACTGAAACCGCGTTCTTTATCGCCCAGTTTGATATACAGCGAAGCAATCGTACCGACAAATTCCGGATCATTTGCGGCCGCAGCATCCACCCTTGCCAGCAATTCCCGAACCTGATCGGTGTAACCACGTTTATTCATCGCGTCGAGACGATCCAGTTGCACTTTCAACCAGAGGCGCTTTTGCAAGGAGGTCATGGCCGCATTACGGGATTTTTCCGGAATACGCTCCAGCGTTATCATCCCCTCCCACCACAACGATTGCATCTCACTGAGCATCGCACTGACGTACAGTGCTTCCGGATCCGGTTTTTCCACATTCGTCAGCGCATCCAGCAATGCACGCGCCTGTCCCGGCATATTCTGTTTCTGATACAGCTTCGCCAGCCCCATTCGCAACCATGCATCTTCCGGCTTGACCAGAATTGCATCTTCCAGCGCTGACTGCGCTGTCGCCAGATCACCGGCCGCTTCTGCTTTCTTCGCTTTTTCCAGCAATTCTTCCGCTTTACTGTTGGCCAGAATGGCCAGCTGGCGCGGAATCATAAACGGGCTCAGGGCATCCAGATCCTGCACCCGCTTTTGCAGCGAATAAATGCCAACCAGACCGTCAATTGCGCGGGTATTAGTTTTATCGTCTGTAAAGACACGCTTATAGTTTTCTTCTGCACCGGCGAGATCATTCTCCGCCTTCAGCGCATCGGCCAGTTGCAAAATACCGGATGGTTCTTTTGGATTCAGTGCTACTGCTTTTTTCAGTAAGCCGATACCTTTCAGACTTTCACCATCTTCAAATGCATTCCGCGCTTCCTCAGTCAGCGCCCAGTAGTTTGCGCTGTCATAAGCCTGCTTCCAGTTCGATGCACCTTTTCCTGATGACATCGAAACAGCCTTGCTTAATAATTTCCTCGATTCTATGAACTCTTCCTGACGCATCTTGACCAGCCCCATGCCACCGTAACCGGACGGATCTTTCGGATGCGATTTCATCAGGGCGTCAAATTCTTTTTCAGCTGTTGCAAGATCGTTGTCATCTAATGCTTTGAAACCAGCTGCCTGCTGCTTAGCCACCAGATTTTCAACCGGCGGGCGCACCGCTTTTTCCCGGTGGCGGGATTCCCGGCTTTTCTCGTTCTGAGCTTCCTGCTGATGGTTTTTTAATGCGGTCAGCTTTTCCTGTATCGTTTTATCGTCAGGAAATTTATCCAGATAGCTCTGAAAATAGCGCATATTCGATGTTTGCAATCCCATCCAGCTCAGTGCCTGACGCCATGAATCTCTGGCTGCACGAGCGACATCCGGCTTCGATGTCAGTTGCTCCAACTGATGCAAACCTTCGGGTCTGGACTGATCGCGGTACGTCAGTGCCTGCGCATATGCCAGCGCATATCGGGTATTTCCGGGATTTTCTTTAGACAGCTTTTCCAGTCCTTTGCGCGCCTCAGGATAACCTGACAAGGTTCCTGCCAGTGTCTGAAAATATTCAAGTGCAGCGTCGCCGCGTAACCGCGATGGGTCACCGAGCGAACGGTAACTATCTACCGCAGCATCCGCATCACCTTGTTTCGCCAGTTTGCGCGCATCTTCCAGCTGACTCTTCGTTCCGCTTGCGCCACGGCGTATTGCTTCTTCCAACTGGCGTACCTGTGCAGCAGACGCCTTCACTTCTCTCAGCCTGCCAAGATATGCCTTCGCCTGTTCTGCGTTACCAAGCCGTGCCTCACGC
Source organism: Cognatundibacterium squillarum (assembly GCF_014652435.1). Lineage (GTDB taxonomy): Bacteria > Pseudomonadota > Gammaproteobacteria > Burkholderiales > Burkholderiaceae_D > Undibacterium > Undibacterium squillarum. Next base: position 170,495 of record NZ_BMYU01000005.1, on the reverse strand, counting down.
GACCCGAGTGCAAGCATAGCATCCACATTCGCTGGATCAATCTTCAGCAGCTTTTGCCATGCATCTGCAGCATTGTCGTCACGTCCGCGCTGCTCCCAGAAATGGGCCTGATCCAGCAATTTCTGTTGCAATGCTGAATCACTCACGGCAAAAACCTGTGTTGTATATAACGATAAAAGTGCGAGCAACAAAGATTTATAACGGCGACTCATAGTTGTCCCCCCGAATGGGCGATGTGTTTCATGTTTAGCTATGATACTTGGTTTGCCTTGCGACAGGAATCTGCACTGCATTGACCCTAAACCCTTGTTGAGAATCTGCAGATAGCATAACTTCTGAATTCGAATTTTGACTCTGCAACCATCGAATACTTGTTTTAACAGAACAGTGTTCAATAAAGAAACAGCCCCTGATCAGGGGCTGTTTTCAGTTCATCAGTGCTGCTCTGAAGAACCGTCTCCGGTCAACCTGCTTTTCGCTTTTCCACGCAGATAACGGAACAGCATGGTTGCCGCGATCATCGATGCAATCATCAAGAAGATAATCAGCGTCAATGGCTGTGAAGACAATTTCCACTTAATCCATGCCCATAAAGGCAAGTTCCCGGAATAATAAGTATCACCAATGAGCGCACTAACTACGTTCTCACCTCTGACCAACACAAGATCACCCTGATATTTACTGCGGATATCCGATTTATTCAAGCCATCAGTCAGGTTCAGCAAACCCTTGCCATCACCGCCAGTCAGCACTACCACACTGCGTCCTCCTGACAATGGCGATTCAAACTGCATCATTGCACCGAACCCACTGCCGGTAGCCGCCAGTAACTCTCCGGAACGGCGTTCTATATCATCGATATCTTTCCCACCCCAGCGTGCCAGTATGCGGAGGAAACCTCTCGGCAATTGCAAACGGTTACCCGTTTCGTCAATCGATATTGGCATGTACTTCGCCCATTGCTTCAGCAAAGGCTGATTTCCGGCGGTGGCAATAACAAGAAAATCTTTATCCGAAAACTTCTCAGCATCCGAGCCACGAATCAGATGACTGTTTAGTACAGGATAACCGGTTGACTCACCCATACGTCCCATCATGTTCAGATAAACTTCTGTTTCCTGCGGGCCGGCACGATCGGGCATGACAATCGCCGTTTCCTGTAAATCTGCAAATTTAGTGAACGGAAATCCTGCGTTGGCAACAAAGGCCAGATTAGGAAATGACGCGTAGTGCGGAATACTTGAAAAATCGATTGTTGAATCAGGATCAATCGCAGACCGGACGTTATCAAGATAAACGTCTTTACATGCTCCCTGCTTAGGATAATCATAAAAGAAATGGAATTGCAGCTGATTTTCTGCGCCGATTCGGAATGTTGGCACCTGCACTTCTTCCTGCGCGTACCGGTGCCCCTCTTTGAAGAACAGCAGTACTGACTCTTTGATTTTGCCTTTTTCAATATCGGCACCGGACAGCGACAGTGCACGTACAAATCCGTCGTTAATACCGATATTCAACGTTGATTTATCGACAGTTGGACGCGGGGTAAAGCGATAACGCAAGTCGATCGGTACACCATCACGCTGCCAGGTAAATAAATCCGGTGCTACACGCATGTTAATGCGAATCAAATCCGGTGTCAGACCGCTGACCTGGAGGCTATCCATCGTTGCCAGTTCACCGAATTTAACAGGACGATGGGTTGGCAGCCATTTAGGTGCGTCGTAAGCCTTACGCAGTTCCGGCTCTTTCAGATTTTTGATCACTGCTGAAGGGCCGGACAATGCCAATTGCCCCAGCGTCAGTGCTTCGGTTGCAGTACGTAACTCTGCAATATCTCTGCCCATCACCAGCAATAACTTATGACGCGGCGATACCGGATTCGGTACTACCATCAGCGTAGGTCCGCTGATCAGCGGTAACTGCACGCTCGCAGGAGCCTCTTTCCCTGTGGCGAAAACGACTGCATTTCCCTTTGGCAAACCTTGTGCAGCAACCGGAAATCTGGCTCCACGATACGATGCAAGATGACCAAACCATGAAGCAACCGCACCGGCATTTTTCAGCAAATCCATTGAAGGAGACGCAGGCAGCACAAATGGCAAATCCAGCAGCGAAGAATCACGACGATCAAAAAACGGTGCGGGTAACAGTCCGAGATCGTTCGCAAGCTCAATCGGTGCAACTGTCAGTTCCAGATACGTAGTGTTACTCAGTCTTGCCCATAAACTGGAATGAAACGGATCTTCACAATCACGAGTGTAGTGCCCTATCAGCTTAAATGTCAGTTGATTAAAGTCAGCAAAAAAGCGCGGGTCAATTTTATCTTCACGCACAATCCCCTTGGTAGCATCTTCTCGCGGCAGCGGAACTACACCGACCAGCTCATTGTTCACGAGTACCTTTACATGCGACAAATCAGGCAACAATGCTGGTGAATAGGTCAGACCGTAACGGACTTTTGCGGATGTAATCACTTCATCACTGCGGACGGTGAACGGAAATGACCGCTCCCCTTCTGTGCCACGCAACTCTACACTACTACCCTGCCCGAGCTGCTTCAGGCTGATGTTATACACTTTCACAGGGGTCTGTGGCTTTGGTGCCGGGTCTCCGACCTTTTCACTTTCCTGACTTTGCGTTGACTCTTCTTGTTTATTTTTCTTAGCTTTTGCCTCTGCATGCTCACTAAGTGGAACCGACATTAACAATGCGACTGCAAGTGCAATAGTCTTTTTCATGGTCATGTTTTTTGACAGGCTAAAGATATTTTTTTTCACGATAATAAGAATTAATTTTGTCGTTTCCACAGACCACGGTTCTCTTGAACACGTTGCCATAAACCTGCGCCAAAGCGAGCAAATCCCCGCACACTGTGCATCGCAATTTCCCTGAAACCATTCAGAGGGTGATCCACATCACGTTCGTCAGACCAACTCAGCCATACGTCCGCACGTCCTATCGTACAGGCCACCAGCTCACGCTGTTGTGCGAGGTCTAACGGTAAAAACTGTACACTCACCATTCCCGGTTTAATAAACACAACCTTGGCCGGGAAATAGCTTTCACCAGTCGAGCTGAACAACGACACCATAATCTCTGTTTCCTGCGCAATCGTAAAATTTGCAGGAACATGGAAAGACATTCCTCCCATGGAAAAATCTTCCGTTTTGCAAACTAGTGAATGTCCGGTTGGAAGACGCAGAATAGCATCCAGCGTTGCACGAACACGGTGTGAGCGGCGAACTTGCTTTGTTTCAGTGGCGACAGCCAGCGTTGCCCCCAGAATCACAAGGTTATAAATCGTCCACAAAATGTTCAGTAAGACAGTATCCAGCTCATAGGTGTTCCACCACAAAGCACGCCCGACACCGACAAATAAACCAAGAATATTCAGCCCGAGCATGACAAGGTAGGGCTTGGAAATCACCCAGTCAAAATGTTCTTTCTCGACAAGACCACCTTTTGCAGTCACATTAAATTTACCCAGCTTCGGGTTAAACAGAGCAACCAGCGTAGGGCGGAAGATGTACCACGCCAGCGTCGCTTCATAGACCTCGGCCCAGAATGAGTGGCGGTGGGCACCCTGAATTCTCGAGTTAGTAATATTGGCATGCAGCAAATGTGGCAGAGAATAGGCCGCAATCGACAAAGCCGTCGCATTGATAATATGTACCTCAAAAAACAGATATGACAAGGGCGCCAGCAAAAACACCATACGCGGAAAGCCATAGAAGAAGTGCAGCATCGCGTTGCTGTAGCAAAGCCGCTGGCCAAACGACAATCCTTTACCGAGCAATGGATTATCCAGCCGAAAAATCTGCGCCATACCGCGTGCCCAGCGAATACGCTGACCCACGTGAGCCGACAAGCTTTCCGTTGCTAGCCCTGCCGCCTGAGGAATAGAAAGATATGCGGTGTTATAGCCCCGTCGCTGCATTTTTAACGCTGTATGTGCATCTTCCGTTACGGTTTCAACCGCGATACCGCCGATTTCCTCCAGCGGTTTACGTCGCAAGACTGCACAAGAGCCACAAAAGAAAGTCGCATTCCACAAATCATTGCCGTCCTGAATCAGTCCGTAAAACAATTCACCTTCATTTGGCACATTACGGAAAGTATTCAGATTCCTTTCAAAAGGATCCGGCGACAAAAAATGGTGGGGTGTCTGAATCATGGCCAGCTTTGGATCCACAAGGAACCACCCCATCGTGTACTGTAGGAATGAGCGCGTCGGCATATGGTCGCAATCAAAGATAGCAACGAATTCACCCGTTGTTCTCTTGAGCGCGGCGTTAATATTGCCCGCTTTAGCATGATTGTTATCAGAACGCGTGAAACACTGTACGCCGACCTCTTCTGCAAACGCTGCAAATTCAGGTCGGCGTCCATCATCAAGAATAACGATATTCAGTTTATCTCTTGGCCAGTCAATACCAAGCGCCGCCAGTACCGTAGGCTTCACAACGGCCAGATCTTCGTTATAAGAAGGAATGAAAAGATCGACCGTCGGCCAGGTGGATGTATCTTCCGGCAAAATCACCGGTTTGCGTTTCAGTGGCCAGGCTGTCTGCAGATAACCCAGCAATAACACAATCCACGCATAGATTTCCGCGCCAACCAGCATCAGCGCAAAAATCAGATCCATAGTGTTATCGGTATTGATGGTGTAAGCAATACGCCAGAACACATACCGGCTGGTCGCACTGATGGAGAACATTACCATGATCAGTGAAATCAGAGTTCCGGTATACCGGCGCAGATACATCGCACAAGAGAATATGGCCGCAGAAAACAGTGTCTGCAACATGAGATCCATCGGGATACTGATCGATAGCCAGTAAAACGCGGCAGCAAGAATCAGCGCTATGATGCGTACGCCTTTATGCTCCCACCCGCTCCAGTTCACAAGTGACTGGATCGTTTCATTCAATCGACCATAAAGGTAGCGGGAGTTAAGTATTGACCGCATTAGTCTATCAATCCATAGGTCTTTTGCAACCACGCTGCGAGCTGACTGACGTCGTGCGCTGCGCTGGAATGCCGCGCATATTCTGTCACCGGCTGTTGATACGCGAGTGCTTCACACACTGACTCATCCCGGTGTATGCCTGTCGGAATAAATCTATCCTTCAGCCGGGATCGTAAAATACTGAAAATATCCCGTGCCAACTGCTTGGTGGCATCCATCTGATTCAGTACTACACAATATCCGAGAAAGTCTTTACGTCGTTCCGTGTAATAGCTAATCAGCGACTCCATTTGCGGCACAGTAGAATACGATGCAGCATCCGGCTTCAAAACGACAAGCACAATGTGTGCAACGTTTAGCACTTGCTGCATATATAAACTCGGCCCCGGTGGAGTATCCAGTAAAACAATTGATGCCTCATTAAGGTCTAGTGTACCCAGTCCCTGCGCCAGCCAGCCTGCATCTGAACGTATTTGCTCTTCAAGTACCTCACGATGTTCTTCATCAACCGTACCATACGGTAGGTAACTCATACCAAACGCGCTGCTTTGCAAAGCGTCTTGCCAAGACTGCCCTTTTTGCAATCTCGCAATTCCCGCTGAATCAGCGTGCCGCATTCCTAGGTGCAAGCGCAACGCATTTTGCGGATCCAGATCCAGCGCCAGCACGTGCTCCCCTGACTTTGTCAGTTCAGCCGCCAAATTGGCTGTAACCGTTGTTTTTCCCACGCCTCCTTTCGGAGAAATGACTGCAACGATTCTCATGAACCAAATATCTTCCGGAAGAATGAAGGTGCAGGAGTCTGAGCCTGAGGTTTTGGTGAGCCCTGCGACAATCTGCGAAACAGGTCGCTAACTGGCATTTCCTTACTTAGTTCGCCGCTTACGTCTGAGTCACCGGAGCTATCTCGTTCTGTCGCCTGGTCAGATTTACCAAGTATTGCGCTGAATAAACGATCCGGGTCACTCGTGTTTGCCCGGGCATTTTTTTGTTGAGCAAAAACCAATTCTGTTACGCTGCCCCCGCGTTCGAACGCTTGTGCAGGAAGTGCAAGTTTCGGATGATCATCCGTTGCAGCCTGAATTTTGTCTGAAAGCACCACGTCTTTCTCAGGCAGATTCGCTTCTTCCGGAGCAAGTGACGACTCGGCCATTGCCATACCATCGAACAAAGGTAATTTATTCGTTTCAACCTGATCATCCGGTGGCAACTGATCAGGTGTCACTTCCAGACGAATATCCCTCAACAACGGCCAGCGCTGTCTGGCCTCTTCGTTTTCCTGCTGACGATTAATTTCCTGGTAACCAGCAACGGTCTTTCCTGCTCTCTGAAACAGGTTTTTGACATCGTTATCCATGACTGTCATCACTTTCACCGTCAATGCGAATTAACGTTTACCTATAAAGGCAAACTCATCGACAACTCTTTTCAACTCAAAGACCAGTAAGCAATCCTCATCTTCATTGCCACGCTGCGTGAGACGCAAAGAACTGTCCATACCAAGTGCTTCAAACCATTGCGCGTATATACCCTCGAGCAAAGCAGGCGTCCAAACAGAAGCCTCCGGTCCGAAAGCCAGACGTAAAGGCGCGAACTGATGCAAAACTAGTAAAGCGTCAGCTTGCTCAGACAACTCCACACATCCCCAGTTCATATCTGTCCAGACCCTGTTCATTGCGTCTTCTAAAGCCTGTAAACTACTGCCATCGGTTACGCTGACCATCGTAGCCATCCGCCGGCCCAGCCGGTGCATCAGCAATCGTAATTCCCGCACATCACCTTTTTGGGAGAACTCCTGCGCAAATGCCTTGAGAAAAAACTGCCACTGGCGAGAAACCTGCAGATTTTCAATGTAACGATTACGTTGCTGAGACATAAGATCTTACCTTCCGCTTTTCGCACCCGGAGAAGTGTCTCCGGGAAGTCGTCTGAAATGTATACACATCCAGTTACAAATGTAACACCTGCATACTTAACCAGTCTAGCAAGCCAGGCTGATCAAATGTTAACAATCCATAAAAAGAATAACGTTTTTACAATTGAAACACTGAAAATTTCCGCAGAGAAACAAAAGCTTCAAAAAACAGAAAATGAAGTCAAGTTCGAAGGAACTTAGCTTAATACAATTATCATGCACCGGATAACGACCCGACTGATTGTAACTTTAGAACAAGGAGGAGAATTTAACAATTTACCATGTGAAAAAAAATGCAGCCTCACATCAATTTGTCTCAAATTCGGGCGAGCAACCAATCCCTGATTTGCATCATAACAATTGTGGCGGGATTTTCCGGTGCATAGTTGATCGCAGTCTGCTCAAACGCAAGAGACTCTTCAACTGCAGACGATTCAGGCACGTAAAACGGAATCAGTCTGTCACCGAGTTGTGATGCATACATCTGAACCACATCCTGCGACAGCTGACGCCCTCCGGCCTGATTTACAACATATGCCGAATCAGGTCTTCGTGACAAACCTCCGTAAGCCTGAATTAGCTCTTCGATTTCCGGCAAGGTAACGTAGCTAGCGGCATCTGCTAAAACCACCGCCAGCACAAAATCTGCAGCATGAATCGCCTGATGCAAATATGCCGACGGACCCGGAGGAGTATCCAGAATCACAACTGTTTCGGGATTCTGGATATAAGATTCCAGACGCGAGCGTAGCCAGTTCTCTTCTTGTAACAACAAATTTTCGAACTTCTGACGTTTGAGTTCACCAGTAATACCAAAAGGAATGAAGTGAATACCAGCACCGTTATTACTAACCAGGCGAGCAAAACTGACTCTGCCGTCAGTCAGCGCAGATAGTCCCCTTACAACGTCCGTTTGTGCGCCACCAAAATGCCACTGCATTGCATTTTGCGGATCAAGATCAACTGCAAGGACAGGACGTCCTGTTTGCGCAATGGCAGCCGCAAGATTTGCAGATATTGTCGTTTTACCAACGCCGCCTTTTGCAGAGGCAACAGCTATTACACGCATAATTTTCCCTTATGTCCGTGCTTATGCAGTTCCGCCCACTGTCAACCCTTCGATACGCAATGTCGGTTGACCGACTCCGACCGGAAGACTTTGCCCCTCTTTTCCGCAAATTCCTACACCAGAATCCAGCTGCAAGTCATTTCCGATCATGGAAATATTATTCATTACCTCCGGACCGTTTCCGATCAGAGTCGCTCCTTTGACCGGATGGGTAATTTTGCCGCCTTCAATAAGATAAGCCTCACTGGCAGAAAAAACAAATTTCCCGTTTGTGATATCAACCTGACCACCACCGAAGTTCACGGCGTAAATACCGTCTTTCACCGACGCAAGAATTTCGTTCGGATCCTTATCGCCAGCCAGCATATACGTGTTAGTCATACGCGGCATTGGCAAGTGCGCGAATGATTCGCGGCGGGCATTACCGGTTACTGCCATCTTCATCAGCCGGGCATTCATCATATCCTGCATGTAACCCGTAAGAATACCGTCCTCGATCAGTACATTATGCTGCGTCGGATTTCCCTCATCATCCATGTTCAGTGAGCCGCGACGGTTTTCCAGCGTTCCGTCATCAACGACTGTTACGCCCGGTGCAGCAACCCGTTCACCGATTCGTCCGGAATAGGTACTGGAACCTTTGCGGTTAAAGTCACCTTCTAATCCATGCCCAACAGCTTCGTGCAGTAATACGCCCGGCCAACCCGGACCGAGTACAACCGTCATTGGTCCGGCAGGTGCCGGTCTCGCATCGAGATTCACCAGTGCAGAACGCACTGCTTCACTGGCGTAATGATCCAGCACCGTATCGGAAAAATACGCATAATCAAAACGACCACCGCCACCACTAGAACCAATTTCACGGCGACCATTTTGTTCTGCAATCACAGTGATCGAAACACGCACCAGCGGACGGACATCTGCTGCGAGCACACCATCGCTGCGCGCGACCATGACCACGTCGTACTCACCTGACAAAGAAGCCATCACCTGCACAACGCGCGGATCTTTAGCACGCGCCATCTTTTCAATCCGCTCCAGCAAACGGACTTTGGCTGTCGCGTCCAGCGAGTGCAGCGGATCCTGTGCCGGATACAGTTGATGTGCAGTCGCCAAATGTAATCCGGAGGCAACTTTGATTTTTCCGCTTCCCTGACGGGCGATTGTGCGAGTCGCTGCAGCAGCATCGGTCAACGCCTGCAGAGAAATTTCATCAGAGTATGCAAACGCTGTCTTTTCGCCCGAAACCGCGCGTACACCGACACCCTGATCAATTGAGAAACTGCCGGTCTTGACGATACCCTCCTCCAGACTCCAGCCCTCGCTACGGGTGAACTGAAAATACAGGTCGGCATAATCAACTTTATGGGTGAACATCGAAGACAACACTTTTTGCAAATGCTGTTCATCCAGACCGAATGGCGTAAGCAGTAACTGACTTGCTGTTTCCAGATGACCTTGCACTGAACTCATAGTATTCCTGATAAATAAATCGTAAAAATATCGCTTTTAAAGCACTCGCAGAGATTGTAAGCCAGAATACCTGCACATACAGTGACGGCTGGTGACTCAGCCCAGCTTACGGTGTTGCAATGCAGGCAAACTTGCACGGATTTCTGCAATCAGCCCCCGGTCAACGACACCACTGACAATGCCCTCTCCCTCAGGTAATACATCAATTATTTTTCCCCAGGGATCGATCAGCATGCTGTGACCCCAGGTTCTGCGCCCGTTTTCATGCACGCCACCCTGCCCGCAAGCCAGTACATAACACTGGTTTTCGACCGCCCTGGTCCGCAGCAAAATTTCCCAGTGTGCCTGTCCTGTTGTGTAAGTAAATGCAGCAGGCACCAGCAATAAATCGCAGTTGCCCATTGCCCGGTATAACTCCGGGAAACGCAAATCATAACAAATAGATAATCCAACCCGAAGATCGTCTGCCAGGAATGTGACTGGACTGGTTCCGGGTGTGATCGTGCGGGACTCTTCGTAAGATTCCTGCTCCTTCTGAAATCCAAACAAATGAATCTTATCGTAACGCGCTTGCACCGCACCATCCGGTCCGTACACAAGCGTGCTGTTAAATACTTTTTCCGGCTCAGATGAAACCAGAGGAATGGTGCCACCGATCAGCCATATGCCATGACGCTTCGCGCAATCAGCCATCCATGCCTGCAACGGGCCATCACCTTCCTGCTCGGCAATATCCAGTTTATCGGTATCTTTCCGGCCCATCAGTGGCCAGTATTCCGGAAGAACAATACACTGTGCGCCATCAGCAGCAGCTTGTGCGATCAAGCGCTCAGCGGTCTGACAATTCAGCGCTGGCGATATAGCTGAAATCATTTGTATAGCAGCGATTTTCATGAAAGCTCCGTTAATTCCTGACTGTTTTCGCAGTACCGGCCTGCTCGCTGACTTCACTGCGTTCGAGTTTTTTGACAGTTGGTTCACGCCACGAGCCACTGACACCGTATTCAAAAGTAAAGGCTTTGGCCAGCGGATCTTTTAGAAATAACTGCGCAAGAAAAGTACCCAGACCGATGACAGGATTCACTGCCAGTCCGTACACGACCGACGCTGCACCGGCATTAATGACCGGAATCACCGCGACATGTAAATCCTGCGTTTCCTGCTGTAAGTCAGCACTGCCAGCCATCAGCACGGAAGCGCTGACACCGCGCATCCGTAAATTGTCGGTACGTGCAATACCATGCTGCAGCAGGGCATCTCCCTGAATCGCATCAAATGCGAACCCCTCTGAAAATACATCTCTGAAATCCAGTGTCAGACGACGCGGCAGTGACTGCATGCTGAGCACACCAAGTAGCTTTGCAGCACCGGGATCCACTTTCAGGAACTGACCGGCATTCATCTCCAGTGCAACCTTGCCTGACATACTCGGAAAGTCCATTGCATATGGCAAACCATTCCAGCGTAACTCGCCGCGCAGACTGCCCTTGCCACCGGTCAACACATGCTCAAAGCCAAGACGCTCCAGCAATTTCCCGGAATTCTGCACGTTCAGTTCATACTGCAACTCTGTCTGACTATCGGTGCCACCACGGTTACGCCATTTTCCGCTGGCTTTCAGCTCAGCGTCACTGTTTTTCAGCGATACGCGATTCAGAATCCACTCGTCTGATTTTCCGCTGCGCTGATTACGCGCATTCAGTTCCAGACGCCCCAGTTTCTTATCTTTCAGCTCAAAATTCTCTGCGACGATGTCCAGTCCCGGCAATTGCTCATTTCCTTTATTTACGGACTCAGTATTGCTTTCGCCAGCAACAGAAGCAGGAATCCGTAAATGACTGAAATGTGCACTGATCTGACCATTATCTGCAAGCTGTGTGCCGGGACTCCATTTTAATTGCCCGGTAATCTGCTCTGACTGCAAATCGGCCTGCCAGTCATTACCTTGCTGGCGCAGCAGCACACTGACGTTTTGCAGAATTTTTCCCATCCATTGCAAATGGCTGGTTTTGAGATCGACCTGACGAACTGCAAAATACCGGCCGACATTCAGATCTGTATCACCTGCAACTGTCGTATTTTGTGATGTCGCAGAAGATGGCATCAGTCGCTGCCAGTCATCGATATTCAGCGCTGCAACCCGCAATTTCATCTCAACACCACTGACCGGTTCCGGTGGCGCACTCTGGATACCTATGCCTCCGCGCACGACTTGCCATGGCTGATCCCCTTCACTCTTACGCTGGCGCTGATAACGCGCCTGCAGCAGATTACCGGCTGAGATACGCAATTCATCCCGCAGCATGCCGGCCTCTGCAGTTTGCGGCACTAAATCAATACGTAACGGCAGTGTTTCAGTCACCGCTTTGTTCAGCGGTGCCGGCAATTGCAATGCCATTCCCTGCAAACTGGATTCAATATTCATCTCCATCGTTTGCTTGCGTACCTGCAGCGCAGCCGTGTAGCGACTACTGCCGCTGATCCTGCCTTCCAGCAAATGGCGCTGTGATGCCGGTAAATAATCGCGCAGCCCGTCGGCGCTGGCGCTGCCGTCCAGCCGGACACGGATACTGCCGTCTTTCAGACTGCCGCCACTGATCGCCACCGCACCACCCAGTGCTTGTCCGCGCAGCGGTCCCAGACTGACGCCGGTTTCGGTAAATTCAAGCTTGCCATTCAATCCGGACACAACAGGAATACCGGGCTGCAAACTGACTTCATTATTCATGAACTGCAACTGGCCGTTCACTTTGGTATCAATCACATGATTCAGCGGAATATTCAGCTTCAGATGCAGGCCTGCGGCTGCACTGGCTTTGCTGTCATCCAGAAAGTGAGACAGCCAGCCGCGTACCGGACTGGCTGCAACGTAGCCCAGCATTTGCTGCAACTGGCCGTTCGCCTGCCCGTCAATTTGCAACTCGGCCTGATGATGAATCAGATCCGGAATCACCGCGCGGACTTTCTTCAGATCCACGCCCTGTGTACGGGCAGTATCCGCGAGAATTTCCATTTTTGCCCGGTCAAAAATAATCTGCCCGTTGATTTGCTCAATCAGAGGCCACAAAGGTTTGCCGTCTGCCAGTTCCCCTGCGGAAAAATCCAGCTTCGCCTGCCGCAACCGCCCTTTGACGAGAAACTCACCCTGGCGGCTGGCCTGCGGATCATTCGCTGCAAACGGAAAATCCTGCAAGTTACCTTTTAACCGCAAGCTGGTGTCATCCAGAGTTCCGCCCAGCAAAGAATGCGTCAGCCAGTGGCGCAAGTCCGGCGGTGTGATAGTCGGGATGTACTTGTCGATGCTGCTGATATCAAATCCGTGCAAACGACCGGTCAGCTCAATCTGTCCCGGCCCCGCGCCCTCTTTCAGTGACAACTGATGCTTGCCCGACAGTTGCAGACGCATTGGTCCCTGTTGCAATTCCATTCTGGCAACCTGAAACTGCATTGCATCCGCGATAAAACGCCAGTTGGCTGCCATTTGCAGGCGATCAAAACTCAGTGCAGGATCGACGAAATAGCCGGAAGTATTGAATGAAAGCTCCGTCGAATTCAGACTGAAGCTGCCGCCTTTTTCGCTGGCATCAATAAAACCCGACAGATTTGTGAAACCCGGGATGGCAGGCACAGCTGCCACGGCTGGTAATTCGCGTGTTGCCGCACGCGGTGCGCGCGCCGGCTGAGGTCGCATCGCGAGCTTGTGAAACTCACCTTTTACCTGATAACGGCTGATATCCGGATAACGTCCGCTCCAGCTCGCGCTGAAACGGCGCAACTGTCCGCGCGGATCAAAATCAGCCAGCATCTGACGCTGATCCTCAGGAATCGGTAAATGGCTGGCGAAACCTGCGATGGTTCCGAGATCCAGTGACTCTGCATAAAGCTGCACATGTTCCGGCTGGCCGTCTGTGCCGGGGGTGTAGTCTTCACGGATACTGGTCGGCGGCAGCACACTGCCGTCCGGCGCAGTCATCGAAAAACCAATCAGTTCTATCTGATGTCCGGCTTTGCCGAAGACCGATGGCAGATACTTCTTCGCGAATGCCTGCTTTTCGCCAACCCGGATGCGGCCTTTGATCTCCCGCATATCGAGCTCAGGCAAGCGCGGACCAAAACGCCCCTGCACTTTCGCAAGGCGCACATCTGCGGTGAAATCTGCCATCCGCCCGTCGTCTAAATTCAGCCACGCGCGGACAGCGCCGTAACCTTCCCTGACCTGCAAATCCAGCGGCAGATAATGCTGCAATCGTACCAAACTAGTTTGCCGCAGGTCGGCATATAACTCTCCAGACCAGGTTGCCGGGTCCGCCAGTGATCCGGCAAAAGGCTTATGTTTCAGATTACCGCGAATATCAACCGGCGCTGCCAGCGCACCGGAAGGTTCCGCGCGCAGCGCAAACTGATGACGGTTCCACTGATTACGCAGATCCAGTACCAGATTCTGTAATTGCAATGGCGGCGTATCATGCAGGCCATCCTGCCAGGTCAGCTGACCTTCACGAATCACAATCCGGTGTTGCGACAACACCCAGTCCAGTTCTTTACCATCGCCTTTGGCGGCCGGATCAATCACAAAACCGGCAATCAGGATGCGTCCTTTGGTATCCCGGTGAATCTTTAATGCGGGCCGCAACAGCTCAATCGCATCAAAACGCGGTGTCAGAAACGGAATGCTCCACCACGACAAGGTGGCATCAATTCGTGGAAGGGATAAGGCGGTCTGCCCTTGCTGATCTGCAATACGGACATCAGTAAGTTCAAGACGCGGATGCAAGCCGTGCCAGCTCGCATCCAGTGCACCGATGGTGACCTGACGTCCGAGCGCATGAGTAACAGCCTGTTCCGCCTCCGGCTTCCAGGCGCTGACCTGCGGCAGAATCAGATAGCGTAAGCCCAGTACCAGCACGCCAAACAGGAAATACAAACCAACGATACACAGCACTGTCCAGCGCAGACTGCGGCTGCAGACATGCCAGAACAGGCGCAGTAAACGCCAGCTGCGCCGCCAGCCTGTCAGCGGCGGATGCGGATCGTGTGCGGAATCGCCAGTCATGCCGGACACACAACCGTGACCGGACCAACGCCGGTTTCTGATGCTGCGCAATTCCCGATCAACAACATGTCCCTCGCAAAAATCGATACGCTGATGTTCATCACCGCGGTTTCAGTACACGCAGTTTAAGCACATCAAGACAAAACTGTCCGGCACTGCGACAATGCTTTGCAAACCGGATCAATACCGGCCCCGGGCCAACTTGCTAACCCAGTCATCGTTATGCCGAACTCAAACAAACTCTCTTCTGCTTCCCCGTCAGATTTATCGCGCTTTTTAGCCCGCTGGTTGCAGGCACAGCCGGAGCGTGCCGCGCTGTTAGAGGAAGTTTCGCAATTATCCTTTACCAATGCGCGTTTTGCGTACTTTTTGCAAAAAGAATTGTCAGCCGGAACCGGGTTACCGGGCGCAATGCGACGTTTGCGCAACCTCGTGCTGTGTACCCTGATTCAGCGTGATCTGCGCGGACAGGCAGATATGCATGAAGTCGTGGACACGATCAGCCATTTTGCTGACTTCGTGGTACGAACCCATGTCGCCGATATCAGCGCAGAATTGCAGGCGCTGTATGGTGTACCTGTGGGTGACGACAGCGGTGAAGAACAGCAAATGATTGTGCTTGGCATGGGCAAACTGGGTGGCTACGAACTGAATGTGTCATCTGACATTGATCTGATTTTCTGCTACCCCGAAGACGGCGATACACGGACAACGGAAAGTAGCCAGAAGTCGATTTCCAATCACGAATTTTTCACCCGTCTTGGCCGCCGGCTGATCGGTGCAATTTCTGAAATCACGGCAGACGGCTACAGTTTCCGCGTCGATATGGCATTGCGCCCGAATGGTCAGTCCGGCCCGCTGGTCGCGAGCTTCGGCATGGTGGAAGAATATTTTCTGATACAGGGGCGTGAATGGGAACGTTATGCCTGGGTCAAAGCCCGAGCCATGACCGGAAAAGAAAGTGATATCCGTCAACTGGAAAGTATCGTCAGGCCCTTTGTTTACCGACGTTATCTGGACTTCGGGGCGATTGATTCGCTGCGCTCCATGCATGCGCAAATCCGTGCCGAAGTGCTGCGTCAGGAAACCCGTCATCCGGAACGGAATCTGAACATTAAGCTCGGCCGCGGCGGTATCCGTGAAGTGGAATTTCTGGCGCAGGTATTTCAGATTATCCGTGGCGGCCGCGATGCCGGTCTGCGCGACCGCTCCACCCGCAACACCTTACGCGCACTGGCTGAGCGCGGCATTTTCAATGACGACACCGTAACCCGGCTGCTGGACTCTTACTGCTTTTTACGTAATCTGGAACACCGCCTGCAATATCTCGATGATGCGCAGACCCATACCTTTCCGGTTGCAGACGAAGATAAACTGCGGGTAGCGCGGATGATGGGCTATGACGATGTCGGCACGCTGCTGCAGGCGTTACAGGCGCACCGCGATTTTGTCGCCCATCAGTTCGATACGATTTTCGGCGAAAAAGACAGTGGCTGCGATACGGCGGAAGCACGCTTAGCCGCGCTCAGCAGCGCATTGCAGGCTGGCGCAGAGGAAGAAGCACTGGTTGCTGTGATGGAGCAGGCAGGGATGCAGGATGCCAGCGAAACAGCCCGCCGTCTGCGCGCCACCTGGAGTTCGCCACGCCTGCAGACCATCAGTGAAAGCAGTCAGCAGAAGCTGCTGCAACTGGTGTCCGGTGCGATACAGCTGACGGTCAGCCATGCGCGCCAGCAGGTGCCGTGCTGGAACCGTTTGCTGGATTTCATGGAAGCAATTGCACGGCGCAGTGCGTATCTTTCGCTGCTGACAGAGTTTCCGCACACACTGGACAGATTGGTGCGCATCATGGATGCCAGCGAATGGGCTGCAAAATTCCTGACCCGCCATCCCTTACTGCTGGATGAATTACTCGATGAGCGGGTGCTGCGCCAGCGTCCCGACTGGCCGCAATTCCGCACTGAGCTGCAAACGGCTCTGCAACAGCATCCGGGCGATGTGGAACGACAACTCGAAGTGCTGCGCGAACTGCATCACGCTTTGCAATTCCGCTTACTGACGCAGGATCTGGAAGGCCAGTGGACCGTCGAACAACTGGCCGACGAGCTTTCCTTACTGGCCGATATTCTGGTTGAAGCAACGATACAGGCGGCGTGGCAGACGATTGCCACGCGCCATCGGGATGTGCCGCGTTTTGCCGTGATTGCCTACGGCAAGCTGGGCGGCAAGGAACTCAGTTACGCCTCGGACCTGGATGTAATTTTTCTGTACGACGACGATGATCAGGAAGCGCCGGGTAACTATGCCAAACTGGCGCAACGGTTTATCACATGGATGACCAGTCATACACCATCCGGCATTCTGTTCGATATTGATGTGGCGCTGCGTCCTGACGGTGCGAGCGGTTTGCTGGTGTCCTCGGTCGCCTCGTTCGAGCGGTATCAGCAGCAATCTGCATGGCTGTGGGAACATCAGGCACTGACCCGTGCGCGATTTTGTGCCGGTGACAGCGAGATCGGTGCGCGTTTTGAAGCCATCCGCGAACAGGTGTTGATCGCGCCGCGCGATGAACACCATTTGCGTCAGGAAGTGCTGAATATGCGCCAGCGTATGCGCGATGCGAACCCGCCGCATGAAGGCGTATTCGATCTGAAACATGATGCCGGCGGCATGATTGATGTGGAATTTATGGTGCAGTATCTGGTCCTGCGTTACGCGGCCAGCGTTCCTGCCCTGCGCCGCAATACCGGCAATATTGCACTGCTGCGTTTTGCCGGTGAAGCCGGTCTGATCCCTGCTGATCAGGCAGCAGCCTGCGCCAGTGCGTATCGCAGTATGCGCAAGTTGCAGCATCGCATACGCTTGCAGGGTACCGAACGGGCGCGGGTTGCGCCGGAACTGATCGCAGCAGAAGCGGAAGCCGCGAGTGGTTTATGGCAAACGCTGTTCGGTGGCGATCAGGCTGTCGTCTGAGAAGGAACGGGACGGCGGGCACCGTCCGGCGCCTGTCACACCGGAAAAACAGCCCGAAAACAGGCATTTTGCGCAGTTCTGCACAGCGATCTGGCGGTCGTCGGCAGAAAGTCCGGCTCTCCGAAAATGACAAATGCGGATATCTGCACAACTAAGAACTCGTTACGCAGCGGATTACGGGTTTATGCGCGCTGCACCACGACCGTCTTGTCAGCGCGAATACGCCATGCGCTGACAGCATCACCCTGCTCCGTTCCGGTTAAAAAAGAAGTGAAAAGCAAAAAACAAGACGAAAAAAAACCGCTGCGGTGATGCAGCGGTTTTCCGGATTCACGGTTTTGCCGGTTCAGCGGAACCGGCGATCCTCAGGATACTTTTTGTTCCTGATTGGTTTCCAGCCATTTTCTGACACGACCCGCATCCGCCAGACGCGAATACTTGCCTTTAGAATCGAGGAACACCATGACCACGGCACGGCCTTTGATCATGGCCTGCATGACCAGACAACGGCCTGCTTCTGCAATGTAACCGGTTTTCTGCAAACCAATTTCCCATGTCGGGTTCGCGACTAAGCGGTTTGATGTTCCGTATTCCAGCGGACGGCCGCCCGGATTGACCACATATTTGGAATCGGTCGAATAATCACGAATCACAGGGTGCTTGTAAGCAGCATTGACCAGTTTGACCAGATCACGCGCACTGGCGCGGTTCTGACTGGATAAACCGCTGGAATCCACGTAATGCGTATCGGTCATACCCAGTTGTTTTGCCTTGGCATTCATTGCATTCACAAATGCCGGCAGACCACCCGGATAATGACGGCCCAGCGCGGAAGCGGCACGGTTTTCCGAACTCATCAGCGCGATATGCAGCAAATCAGAACGGCTCAGACGTGCACCGATCTTCAGGCGGGAACCCGTGCCTTTTTCGTGATCAATATCTTCGTCAGTAATTTCCAGTACCTCGTTCATATCCTGATGCGCTTCCACCACCACCAGACTGGTCATCAGTTTGGTAATGGATGCAATCGGCAGCGATACATCCGGATTTTTCTCAAACAGAACTTTGGAACTGGCCTGATCGACCACAAACGCGACATTGGACTGCAGCGCCAGCGGATCATTATGTTTCAGGCCAATGCTGTCGCCCACCGTCGGTTTTGCCGGTGTGGCATCTGCCAGTGCCACGCGGTGTTTACCGGCTCTGGCTTTAACCTTGCCTGCGACTGCTTTCTTACCCGCAGATACACGTGCCGGGTTGTTGGTAATCACCACCCGTTTTTTTTGTGCAGCGGGCTTTTTGCTTTCATGATGCTTGGCAAAAGCAGGGTTCGCCGTCATCAGGAAAGCCGGAAATAACACAGCAAGGCTGATTGTCATTGCTTTGCGTACATACTTCACTACCAGCAACTCCCTAAAAAGCGATGAAAAAATATTTCCCTGAAGTGTAACAAATCAATGCAATTTCGCAAGAGAATGAAGCACTTAGCGCAGAGATTTGAAGTAAACGGATAAGACTGATGATCAGACAACAAACCGGACAAATTCAGACAACGCCATGCGCTCGGTTTCCAGCGTATTTTCGATCTTGTCCGGATCGGCATAACCCAGCGACATACCGCAAACCACCATTTCCTGCTCCGGCAAAGCCAGTTCTTCTGCAATGATACGGTGATACTGAGTAAACGCTGCCTGCGGACAAGTATCCAGACCAAAACCACGTGCTGCCAGCATCAGCGTTTGCAAAAACATCCCGTAATCGAGCCAGGAGCCCTGCTCCATGATGCGGTCGATGGTGAAAATCAGACCGACCGGTGCATCAAAGAACTGATAATTGCGGCCGTGCTGCGCATGCATGCCGGCTTTGTTATCCCGCGTCAGACCAAGCAACTGATACAAATCCCAACCCACTTTACGACGGCGGTCTACATAAGGGCTCACCCATTGCTGCGGATAGTAGTGATATTCCTCTGCATGCGGATTGGCCGGGTCTGGCTGATTGTGCGCGTCCAGTATGCGCTGAGACAAACGCTCTTTTGCCTGTCCCTGCAGTACATAGACTTTCCACGGCTGGGTATTGGTACCGGAGGGTGCCCGCGCTGCCAGCGTCAGCAAGTGTTCCAGCGTTTCCTGCGGTACCGCGTCAGATTTAAATGCACGTACAGAACGACGGGAACGAATCACATGATCAATGGCCTGCTGCATCTCTTTCGTATCCATAGCACTCCTTACAAAACAGAAAAACTGCCGGAAACACGATCCTGGCAGAAAAGTGAAGGTTCAGATTGTAAGAGAAATGCCCTGCCGGAAAGCAACAATTTGATGTTTTTTTCATCGCTTTGTCATAAGTTGTGCATAGAATTGTCTGACTGACACTGCCACAGGCCAGTCACAGTACAGTCCGCTCCCCCGTTGCCGGACTGGTTGCGTACTGTCAATTTCTGCCTGCTCTTTCCGGCTTCACCCAATCCAAAGGAGTCGTTCCATGTTTTCTGTACCAGAACCACTTTCCACCGCCAGCAAAGCCAGCATTGATGCGCAACTGAATCTGCTGCGCGCCACCGGCAACCAGTCGCTGGAACAATCAGCAAGACTGCTGGATCTGCAACTGAACACCTTCCGCCACAGCATGGATGAGCAAGCCCGCCGTACGCGTGAAGTACTGCATGCGGCTGATCCGCAAGCCTTCTGGCAGGCAATCAGCCAGCAAGCGGATGCAGACATCTGGCTGAACTACAGCAAACAACTGACAGCGATTGCATCGGCAAGTCAGTCTGAACTCACAAAAATCACCAATCAGCAAGCGCAGGACACACTGGAAAAGTCGCTGGCATTGTTTGAAGTGCTGAGCAAAAACCTGCCTCAGGGTAGCGAGCCATGGATCGCTCTGATGCGCTCCGGCAGCAATCAGGCGTCTGCACAACTGGAAAATATCCAGAAACTGACCCGCAATCTGGCCGAAAATTTCGAGGCGAATCTGAATCAGGCCGGTGCACAGGTGGAAAAAGCTGTTAAGGCTGCCAGCAATCTGAAAAAGTCCTGAAGCAATCACGCAGGACAAGCTTGAACAAAGCAAAAACCCGGTCAGTTCTCACTGACCGGGTTTTTATTATTTGCCCGGCTGATTTACATCGCGGGAATCAGATCAGCCTTCACCCAGATACGCTGCCTGCACTTTCGGATCATTCAGCATGTCTTTCGCATCACCATTCATGGTGATGATGCCGGATTCCATCACATAGCCACGGTGCGCTGCCTGCAAAGACAGTTTCGCATTTTGCTCCACCAGCAGAATCGTGACGCCTTCAGCCGACACATTACGAATCACTTCAAAGATCTTTTCCACCATAATCGGGGACAGACCCATGGATGGCTCGTCCAGCAACAGCAATTCAGGATGGCTCATCAGCGCACGTGCCATGGCCAGCATTTGCTGCTCACCACCGGACAACGTACCGGCCAGCTGAGCAGAACGTTCTTTCAGGCGTGGGAAAATGCCGTACCATTTTTCTACATCCGCTTCGATACCGGCTTTGTCATCACGGGTGAATGCCCCCATGAGCAGATTTTCATGAATCGTCATGCGTGTGAATACGCCACGGCCCTCCGGCACCATCGCCAGACGCTGAGATACCAGCTGGAATGACTGGCTGCCGCGAATCTGTTTGCCAAGATAAAAAATTTCACCTTCGGTTTTGCAGCTTGGCAGCGTGCCGGTAATCGCTTTCAGGGTCGTTGTTTTACCAGCACCGTTAGCGCCGATCAGGGTGACCAGTTCGCCACGGTTAACTTCCAGATCAATGCCTTTTACCGCTTTGATACCACCATATGCCACCTTCAGCTGGCTGACTTTCAGTACATTTTCTTTCATTAGTGTCCTCCTCCGCCCAGGTAGGCTTCAATCACCGCCGGGTTACTCTGAATTTCTGCCGGAACCCCTTCTGCAATTGGCTTACCGTAGTCCAGCACCGTGATACGGTCACACAGACCCATCATCAGTTTCACGTCGTGCTCAATCAGGAGAATTGTTTTTCCCTGTGCTTTAATTTTGACCAGCAATTCACGCAGGCCCAGTTTTTCTGTCGCATTCATCCCTGCGGCAGGCTCGTCCAGCGCCAGCAGCTTTGGATCGGTCGCCAGCGCGCGGGCGATTTCCAGACGACGCTGATCACCGTAAGACAGATACTTAGAAGTACGGTCTGCGAACTGACCGATACCGACGAAGTCCAGCAATTCCTGTGCACGTGCACGGGTTTCCGCTTCTTCTTTGCGAGCTGCGGCATGATGGAAAATCGCACCGAACACGCCCTGATGGGTACGCACATGGCGTCCTACCATCACATTTTCCAGCGCAGTCATTTCACCGAACAAACGGATGTTCTGGAAAGTACGTGCAATACCGGCACGGGCCACATCATGCGGTGCAGACGGAGAATACGGTTTGCCATCCAGTTCAAACGTACCGGTATCAGGCTGATACAAACCGGTAATCACATTAAAGAACGTGGTTTTACCGGCACCGTTAGGACCAATCAGTCCGTAAATCTGACCTTGTTTAATTTCAATGCCGACATTCGACAATGCCTGCAGGCCACCGAAACGCTTGTTGGCGCCCTGAATTTTCAGAATGGTTTGAGTCATGTTCGCTTCCTTACGCTGCAGCATCCGATGTTGCCGGAACTTTATCTTCGTGTTTTGGTGCTGGCCACAAACCCGCCGGACGATTCAGCATCACCAGAACCATGGTCAGGCCGTACAGCAACTGACGTAACACTTCAGCTTCGATCAGCACTTTGCCAAACAGCGTCATTTGTACAGGTTCGACAATGTGACGCAGTACTTCAGGCAATGCAGCAAGGAGTACCGCACCGAGAATCACACCCGGAATATGACCAATACCACCCAGCACCACCATCGCCAGAATCACGATCGATTCCATCAGCGAGAACGATTCAGGGGAAACGAAGCCCTGGAAGGTACCGAACATCGCACCGGAAACACCGCCGAAAGATGCGCCCATCGAGAATGCCAGCAGCTTCACGTTACGGGTATTGATACCCATGGCTTTCGCTGCAATTTCATCTTCACGGATTGCAACCCATGCACGACCCAGACGGGAATTCTGCAAGCGCAGGGATACCACCACGATCAGCACGCACAATGCCAGGAACAGGAAGTAATACGCATTGACGGACGGCATCTGGTAACCGAATACATCAACGACACCCGCTTCACCTGCCAGAGAAACACCGCCGATTTTGACCGGATCAATCATGTTGATCCCTTGCGGGCCGTTGGTGAAGTTGATCGGCGCATTCATGTTGTTCATGAAAATACGGATGATTTCACCGAAACCCAGCGTCACAATAGCCAGATAGTCGCCACGCAGTTTCAGCGTTGGGGCACCAAGCAAGGCACCGCATGCACCAGCCAGAATCGCGGCGATCGGGATAATGATCCAGACGGATAAGTGAATACCTTTCGTGGCAATTTCAGGCCCGAACCACTCCACCAGTGTTGCACCGAACACCGGATAGTTTTCGACGAAAGACTCAAGAATGGTTGCAAACTGCGGCGACATAAAGATACCCGCCAGATAAGCACCCACCGCATAAAACGCGATATAACCCAGATCCAGCAAGCCCGCGAAACCAACCACGATATTCAGACCCAGCGCCAGCATGATGTACAGCAGCGCCATATCCACAATACGTACCCAGGAATTACCGAAATTCGCGGAAATAAACGGGAACGCAATCAAAACCACTGCCAGCAGACCGAGACTGGTATACGCCTTGGCCGGATTGGCTTTCGTATCAAATACAGAAGACATTCTTCAACTCCTCAGGCACGGTCAGCAACGCGTTCACCCATAATGCCGGATGGACGCAAGGTCAGGACGATAATCAGTACAACGAACGCGAAGATATCCTGATAGTGACTACCCAGCACACCACCGGTCAGATCGCCGATATAACCGGCACCCAGCGCTTCGATAATACCGAGCAGAATACCGCCGAGCATCGCACCGTAAATATTGCCGATACCACCCAGCACCGCTGCAGAGAAAGCTTTCAGACCAGGCACGAAACCCATTGCAAACTGTGCGGAAGAATAGTTAGCCGCCCACATCACACCGGCAACCGCAGCCAGCGCAGCACCGATACCGAAGGTTGCAACAATCACGCTGTTTGAGTTCACGCCCATCAGGCCTGCCACACGCGGATTTTCCGCTGTGGCACGCATCGCACGACCCATTTTGGTTTTTTCAACCAGCAGTACCAGACCAACCATGGAAATCACGGCCAGAATCAGCAACAGAATCTGCGTCTGAGAAATCACTGCATTACCGATAAACACCGGCATGGTCGGCATCACGGAAGGGAAAGGAATCGGGCTGCGGCCCCAGATCATCATCGCCAGCGTTTGCACCAGAATCGACACACCGATCGCGGTGATCAGCGGTGCCAGACGCGGCGCATTACGCAAGCGGCGGTAAGCAATACGTTCGATCAGAATATTTACGATCATGCAAATCGGGATCGCCCCCAGAATCGCGATGATCAGCATCACGATGCCCGGCAGACCAGGCGCGTAGACCAGCAGCAGTTTCAGAATACTGATACCGGCCATCGCGCCGACCATCAGCACGTCACCGTGCGCAAAGTTAATCAGGTTCAGCACCCCGTACACCATGGTGTATCCGAGTGCGACCAGCGCATACATCGAGCCTGTGACCAGACCGTTAATTAACTGTTGGATAAAGGTATCCATATACTTCTCTCTCAATGAATGAATCAGTGTTTCTGTTAAGTCAGGGGTTGCTGTGATCAGCGCTGCCTGACGTTCAGGACTTCAGATAACAAAAAACGGCATCCGTAAAAAACGGTGCCGTTCAGCTTCCGCTAACTATCTGAAGTCGCGGGTCATCATATCGGGAGTGAAAATACTGCGTGTGATACACATAACAAACCTCTCCTCTGCAACTTTTGGTAAAAGCTCTTCTAATATTTTGACCGGTGGATAGTCCGGGGTTGGTGGCCGGATTATACCCAGCCATTTTCAGGATGCCGTGGTATAAAAACCACCTTATCCTAAGTATTTTCCACAAAATCACAAGACCAGCATACACCTTACGGGGTGCGGGATGGCGCCTGTTTTTTGGCAGGAGCACATCTTAAGCACGGTTTTGCAAAACAAAATATCGAATAATCGCCTTAAAGAGAACTTTGTTCAGATACTTGTCAATTTCCTTTTAACCAACAACTGGCTGACCGGTTAATCCTTTCGGCAGCGGGAATGTGACATTCTCTTCAACACCTTCCAGCGGACGAACCGACTTCGCGCCAAGCTCGCGCAGACGCTCAATCACTTCCTTCACCAGCACTTCCGGTGCGGATGCACCAGCGGTCAGACCGACGCGGGCAACACCTTCCAGCCAGACCGGCTGAATCTGCGAAGCATGATCGACCATATACGCTTTGGCACCGACTTTTTCTGCCACTTCGCGCAAGCGGTTGGAATTAGAGCTGTTAGGACTGCCGACAACAATCACCACCTCCACTTGCGGCGCCATAAATTTCACGGCTTGCTGACGATTGGTGGTGGCGTAGCAGATATCGCCTTTTTTCGGTTCAGAAATCGCAGGGAAGCGTGCCTTCAGTGCAGCAATAATGTCAGCGGTATCGTCGACTGATAAGGTTGTTTGCGATACATAGGCCAGCTTTTCTGGATCAGCTACCTGCAGACGCGCAACGTCTTCAACGGTTTCCACCAGATGAATACCGTCATCCACCTGCCCCATCGTCCCTTCCACTTCCGGGTGACCGGCATGGCCGATCATGATAATTTCACGCTCTTCCTTGCGCATTTTGGCGACTTCGATATGGACTTTGGTCACCAGCGGACAGGTCGCGTCAAACACCGTTACACCGCGCGCTTCCGCTTCACGACGTACCGCCTGCGACACACCGTGCGCAGAGAAAATCAGGGTTTCACCGGCCGGCACATCTTCCAGTTTTTCGATAAACACTGCGCCCTTCTCGCGCAGGTCATTCACCACAAATGCGTTATGCACGATTTCATGACGTACATAAATCGGTGCGCCGAATTGTTTCAGCGCACGTTCTACGATTTCAATGGCACGGTCAACGCCGGCGCAAAAACCGCGCGGCTGAGCTAACAGAATCTCTTTATCCATTTTATTTACAGAATACCGATAATGCGGGTTTCAAAAATCACGGTCTGACCGGCCAGCGGATGATTAAAGTCAAACAAATAACCGTTGTCATCCATCGCACGCAGAATACCGGCGAAACGACCACCTGACGGTGCAGAAAATTCAACCAGATCACCAATCACGTATTGTTCGCCGAACGCGGAGTTTTCTTTCAGGGTTTGCGCTGAAACGCGCTGAATCAGATCCGGATTGCGCGGGCCGAAGGCTTTTTCCGGCGGCAATTCCTGGCTGGTGTGCGATCCGTCTTCCAGACCGATCAGGGCATTTTCCAGTTCAGGCGCAAGTTGTCCTGTTCCCAATTGTAAAGTTGCCGGATTTTCATCAAAAGTACTGATAATATTTTCACCATCCAGCGTAGCCAGACGGTAATGCAAAGTCAGATACGAATCGCTCTGTACGCGCAATGGGGTGCTTTCACTCATAGTAAATATTCCGGCGTTTTCAAATAAGCGCATATTGTAAGCCAGCTTGCAGCAACGCACCGCGAAAACACGGAAGTCTTGATATGACAGGAGGGTAAGATGACGATTCTGGACTGGCCACAGGATGACCGCCCGCGCGAACGCCTGATCCGGCTGGGCGCAAGCCATTTATCCGATGCAGAATTGCTGGCGGTTTTTTTACGTACCGGAGTTACCGGAAAAAGTGCGGTCGATCTGGCACGTGATTTACTCAAAGAATTCGGTTCTTTATCCGGCATGTTTGCAGCGCCACTGTCCGAGTTCTGCCGCATTCACGGACTTGGGCAGGCGAAATTCGCGCAGTTACAGGCGGTGCTGGAGTTATCCAAGCGCGCCATTCGTGAAGAACTGGAAGAAAAAGTCAGTCTCTCCAATCCGCAGGCGGTCAAAGACTATCTGCACCTGCTGTTTGCCAACCGGCCTTATGAATGTTTCTGCGTACTGTTTCTGGACGTACAGAACAAGCTGATCACAACCGAAGAAATGTTTCGCGGCACGCTGACGCAGGCCAGCGTCTATCCGCGCGAAGTGGCGGTACGGGCTTTGCATCACCATGCGGCTTCCGTGATTGTGGCGCACAACCATCCATCCGGAAACTGCGATCCCAGCGCCGCCGATAAGCAACTGACTGCGCAATTACAACAGGCTTTGCAGTTGCTGGAGGTACGGGTGCTGGACCATTTTATTGTTGCCAGAGCAGGGATTTTCTCTTTTGCAGAGCGGGGTTTACTGTGAAAATTTAAATTGTTAAATTTATCGAAAATCACATTTAACAATTTTATTTCACAAGTCATTGATAAATTTACGTTTTTTACGTACAATCCTGTTTTTCCAAAATTCGGAATCAAGGAGCTCATCATGGCACGTGTTTGCCAAGTAACTGGGAAAGGGCCAATGGTTGGCAATAACGTTTCCCACGCTAACAACAAAACCAAACGTCGTTTCTTGCCTAACCTGCAAAATCGTCGCTTCTTCGTAGAATCTGAAAACCGCTGGGTTTCTCTGCGTTTGTCTAATGCTGGTCTGCGCGTTATCGATAAAGTCGGTATCGAAGCTGTTCTGGCTGACCTGCGTGCCCGTGGCGAAAAAGTGTAAGCATAACTTTTGTTAGGAAAATATCATGGCAAAAACAGGTCGCGACAAAATCAAGCTGGAATCGACAGCCGGCACCGGTCACTTCTACACAACCTCCAAAAACAAGCGCACAATGCCTGAAAAAATGGAGATCATGAAGTTTGATCCTAAAGCACGTAAGCACGTGCTGTACAAAGAAACAAAAATCAAATAATCGGTTTTGGTTTCACAAAAAAAGCCTGATCTCTGATCAGGCTTTTTTATTGTCCTGCACTCTTTTACTCTCTTGCATACTCTCCTGCTTGCTTTCTTATATTGCCGCTTCAGTTACCGCTTGCTGACCGGGATTGGCTTTCGTATTTTAGCAATCGTCTGAACCGGCCTTACTGAGAACAACGAACTCCTCAAGCAGAGCCTCATTGCTGTCACGACAGTCCGACTGCCCCTCCACTGCATTACGCCATGCGTTATCTGATCAGCACGCCCTTTTCTGCCGGTGACTCACGCTGTGCAAAGATCGTCATCTGCCATTTCCGGAAGCCCGGACTTTCTGCCGACGACAGCGCGATCGCTGTGCAAAACTCCGCATTTGAGGCATTTTCAGGCCGAAATCATTGCCTGCGGGCGTGTGGACGCGGCTCATTGCGATACAAGTACTGAAGTGACGCAGACTGCCCGCACATACTGAGCACTGCGACAAACGAAAGCCATAAAAAAAACGCCGTTTCCTGTGACAGAAACGGCGCTTTTTATTGACGCAGTTGAGGCCTGCACACTGCGCAGGCAATCAACGGGATCAGGCGTAGGTACGCAGACGCAGAGAGAACTCTTGCAGTGTCTGAATGCCTGATGCTTCGGCACGGGCACACCAGTCCTGCAATTGCTGTACCAGTTGCTCACGGCTGTTGGTAGAGCGTTCCCAGATCTGGGCCAGCTCTTCACGCATTTCGTGCATGGTTTTCAGAACAGCACTGTGCTGCAGCACTTCCTGCAACTGCTGTTTCTGGCTCGCCAGCAGTTTGCTTGGCTCAACCTGCAGCAATTGTTTCGCAGATTTCAGGCGATTCGCTTCGATCTGTGCTTTTTCACGCAGGGATGCGACTTCCACAGCCCAGGCTTTACGCAGGGTTTTGGTGTATTTCGCCATTACTTCGTAACGGTTTGCCACGACGGATTGCAGCGTTTCCAGATCAACTGCATTTTTCTGAGAAACGAATTTCGGTTCCGGCGCGACTTTTTTCACCGTTGCCATACCGCAGGTTTCCAGAATACGGATGTACATCCAGCCGATATCGAACTCATACCATTTGGAAGACAGCTTGGCAGAAGTACCGAACGTATGGTGATTGTTGTGCAGCTCTTCGCCACCGATCAGAATGCCCCAAGGGAAGATATTGGTCGAAGCATCTTCGCAATCGAAGTTACGGTAACCCCAGTAGTGGCCGATACCGTTGATGATGCCGGCAGCAGTTACTGGAATCCAGGCCATCTGCACAGCCCAGACAGTCAGACCCAGAACGCCGAACAGTGCAACGTCGATCAACAGCATCAGCACGATACCCAATGCTGTATAGCGGCTGTACACATTGCGCTCCATCCAGTCATCCGGTGTGCCGTGGCCAAATTTTTTCAGGGTTTCCTGATTACGTGCTTCTTCACGGTACAGTTCAACACCTTCAAACAGCACTTTTTTAATGCCACGTGTTTGCGGGCTGTGCGGATCTTCTTCGGTCTCGCATTTTGCATGGTGCTTACGGTGAACCGCGGCCCATTCTTTGGTGACCTGGCCGGTTGTCATCCACAGCCAGAAGCGGAAGAAATGACTTGGAATCGCGTGCAGTTCCAGCGCACGGTGTGCCTGGCAGCGGTGCAGAAAAATGGTCACACTGGCGATAGTGATATGCGTCACTACCATGGTGAACAGGAAAACCTGCCAGCCACTCGCACGGGTCAGACCATTTGACAGAAAATCAATAATTGTCTCGATCATGGTACAAAAAGTTATTGCCCTACAAAATAAATGGCTGCTCTCAGTACAGAAAGAGCAGCCGCATGCCGGTCTGTTTTGACCGGATAAAAAACATTTTACGCTGTTTAGAGGAAACTCACCAAAGGCAAATCAAGATTTAACAAGATTTTGGTCGCTTTTTAAGGACGTTTCCGCTGCAATATGAACAACTCGCTGCGGAAATGGTAATTCAATACCACGCTCTTTCATCACCGCCCACAGCGCACGGTTCACATCGGATAACACGCCGGTTTTACCGTTTTGCGGATCGGCAATCCAGAAGCTGACACGCAATTCCAGTCCGTCAGCACCGAAACGCATTAAATGCGCACCCGGTGCCGGATCTTTGCACACGCGTTCCACGGTCAGTGCAGCCTGTGCCAGCACCGGCAATAAAGCATCCAGATCGGTATCGTAGCCTACAGAAAAATCCGTCCACATCGCCACACTGGTATTCGTCAGTGAGAAATTCTGCACTGGTGTGGAGACCAGCATTTCGTTCGGGATGACCGATTCTGCGCCGTCCAATCCCTGCAACACGGTATACCGGGTATTGATCTGCGTGACTTTGCCGTTGAATTTATCCACCGAAATCATGTCGCCGATCGACATACTGCGGTCCAGCAAAATAATGAAGCCGGATACATAGTTACTGGCGATTTTCTGCAAGCCAAACCCCAGCCCCACACCCAGCGCACCACCGAATACCGACAACACCGTCAGGTCGATACCGACCATGGTCAGGCTGGCAAGCACTGCCAGCACGATCAGCAAAGCCTTGCTGACCCGCGACATCACTACCTTGAACGAGGTATGCGCGGTCGGCAATGCCATCAGCTTGGCTTCCAGCGCAGCACTCGCCCACAAAGCCACAATCAGCGTCAGCACCACGGAAATGCAGGCTTGCAGTATTGCCAGCAGCGAGATTTTATTTTTCCCGACCGGCAATACAACATCTTCCAGTGCCGCCAGCAAATCCGGCCATAAACCAGTGAAGTGCAGTACCACACCAATCCAGACCAGACCGGCGAACAGTTTTTCAAAAGTCGCCAGAAAATTCCCGACCCGTCCTTCTTTCACAAAAGTTTTACGCAATACGTAAAACGCAAAGCGTATCAGCGCCAGCGAGCCGATTACCGGCACCAGCAAACTCAGCAAATGCACATGCTGCCAGCGCCCCAGTATGGCTTTGGCACCGAGCAGCAACAGCAAAGTGGTCAGCGGCATCAGGACCCGGCTGAAGCTGCCTGCACCGATTTCTGCGATCATGCCGGAGCCGGGCTCAGGCTGATGGAACATACTGCGCACAGCACGCGACAAGAGCCATGCCATCAGAAAACAGATCAGTACCGTACCGACCTGCCATAAAAACTGCGGCTCGCGAAAATCATCCGCGAGATCCGATAATAAATTCGTCAGCAAAGGTGTTCCCATTTTCGAATTCCTGAAACAAGAACCCCTCTGTGGTCAGAGGGGTTAAGAGATCAGTTCACAGTGATTCAGGCTGCTTTTTTGCGCTCAAGGATCGCAGCAAAGAAGCCATCCGTTTTATGCAGATGCGGATACAGCTTCAGATAATCGCCCATTTCCAGTTCCACGCGCTGCTCCTGCAACACCTGCGAAGCCGGGATCAGTTCGAATTCCGGATGCTGTGCCAGGAAGCCCTGCACGATCGCTTCATTTTCATCTTCCAGAATACTGCAGGTCGCATACACCAGACGGCCACCGGCTTTCACCAGACGCGAAGCACTGTCCAGAATCGCCGCCTGTTTCTGATTCAGTTCTGCGATATCTTCCGGTTGCTGACGCCATTTCATATCCGGATTGCGACGCAGGGTACCGAGACCACTGCACGGTGCATCGATCAGCACGCGGTCAGCCTTGCCTGCCATACGTTTGATTTTGGCATCGCGTTCATGCGCGATCAGCACCGGATGTACATTCGACAAACCACTGCGCGCCAGACGCGGCTTCAGTTTGGACAAACGTTTTTCGGAAACATCCATGGCGTACAGGCGGCCGGTGTTGCGCATAATCGCACCCAGCGCCAGCGTTTTACCACCGGCACCGGCGCAGAAATCAATGACCATTTCGCCGCGGCGTGCACCCAGCAATTGCGCCAGCAACTGGCTGCCTTCATCCTGCACTTCAATACCGCCGTTTTTAAAGATGGTGGTGTTTTGCAGAGCAGGTTTGCGATTCACGCGCAAACCGGTTGCGGAGAACGGTGTTTCTTCGGTTTCGATACCGGCTTCAGACAGTTCTGCCTTAGCACTGTCGCGATTGGCCTTCAGCAGATTCACGCGCAGATCCAGCGGCGCATTGGTATTCAGCGCTTCTGTCAGCGCAAATGCGCCCTCTTCGCCGTGCAATGCCGTCAGCTTATCCCACAGCCATGCTGGCATGCTGGTGCGCTGACCCAGCGGCAAATGCTGACGGTCAATCAGCGCAACCCGCTTCAGCCACTCTGCTTCACCGGCTTCCAGACCAGCAATCGCTTCCACGCCGGTGATTTCGGCAATCGATAACAAGGCCAGACGACGCATCGCCGGACCGAAACCGGATTCGGAAAATGCGGTCAGCATGGTTTTTTTACGCAGTAAGCAGTAAACCGATTCTGCAATCACGCCGCGTTCACGACCGCCAAGGCGCGGGTTTTCGCGGAAATAGCGGGACAAAGTCACGTCTGCGGGACCAGCGAAACGCAGAATTTCGCGCAGTACGTTTTCAGTATGGCCAACAACGGCCGGATGTAATCTCATAAACTTCCTTCAGATTCGGAACGGGAAAAATCAGGCATCTTCTGCCGTGATACGGACACAATTGCCCTCAACAGTCATTCTTCCCTCAATAAATTGCCGTACAGCGCGCGGATAAATCAGATGTTCCTGTACCAGAACGCGCTGTGCCAGCGTATCTTCATCATCCCCGTCCAGTACCGGTACCACCGCCTGTGCCACGATAGGGCCGTGATCCAGTTCAGCCGTGACAAAGTGCACGGTCGCGCCGTGGACTTTCACGCCTGCATCCAGCGCCTGCTGATGGGTATGCAAGCCGACAAACGACGGCAGCAGCGACGGATGGATATTCAGCATACGGTTTTCGTAATGCGCAGTGAACGCCGGGGTCAGGATGCGCATAAAACCGGCCAGCACCACCAGATCCGGTGAAAAAGCATCGATTTGCCGCTGCAACTCGGCATCGTAGGCTTCACGGCTGGCTGCGCCCTTACTGGGGACGACGATCGCCGGGATCTGGTGTTGTTCTGCAAAGGCTAAACCACCGGCATCGGCTTTATTGCTGATGACGGCGGCAATACGGGCTGGCCATTGTTCCTGCTGGCAGGCTTTGACGATGGCCTGCATGTTACTGCCACGGCCGGAAATGAGGATGACGATATTTTTCATCCCGCCATTTTACCGTTGACCGCGTCGTTTCCCAAATCGGAACGGATTATGTACTTTGTGATAAGCCGAAAAAGTGCAGGACTTCATCGCGCCGCTCGCGGGTATCTTTCTTACCGAGGGCAATCAGTTCCTGCGTATAACTGGATTCGAACAGCAAATAGGAAGCCAGTGCCGAACCGCGCACTTCCGTCGCACCGATGCCGCCCAGCATGGTCTTCACCGGCAAAGGCAGGTTATGCACATGACGCGCAGCAATTTCATCCAGTCGCTCGGAGGGTGCAATCACCAGCACATCCACTGGCTTCAGCGGGGTGGCGGCCAGCAATTCCGGCGGCAGCAAAGACAGGGTTTTATTGATCCTGGTAAGACGCTCGATATCAACGGCAAGACTGTCAAGGAAAATACTGGACATCGCATGACCGGCAATCTGAGCCAGACTGGGATACTGTGCAGCTTCGGTACAGACACGCACGGGTTCGCCGAGACGCCCGGCACCGATCACCATAACACGGCGTGAACCCAGATGAATCGCGGGGGAGATCGGTGCCAGCTGGCGCATGGAACCATCACCGCAATACTGCAATTGCCCTTCCCAGTTCAGTGCCACCGCCGGAAACACAAACGGAATGGCGGAAGACGCCATCAGATGGCGTACCGAAATAATATCCCGTTGCGCCAGACGCTGAGTGCGCACCCAGGGCTCCACTGGCATTTCTGTCTGATAAAAGGTCAGATGCTGACCTGCTGTATATGAAGAAGCAGTCACCGCCAGCGCTTTCAGCTGGCCATTCATCAGCACGCGATCAAGGCGGTCAAAATCCAGCATACGCCCCAGTAAAGCTTCCAGCGGCGCATTGTTCAGCAAAGAATTGGGCGGTGAGCGGCGCCATTTATTCAGCAGCCAGCCAAACGACCACAGCGTCAGCCAGCGTGCGCCGGAACGGATCACGCCCAAAGAATCAGCACGGTAGACCTGCCCTGCCTGAAAACTGGCCCAGACTTTGACGATCTTACGTACCGAATCATGGAAATCGTCGGCACGACATGCCAGTGCGGTAGCATTGATGGCACCGGCGGACGTACCGCAAATAATGCCGAAAGGATTGGTTTGGCGGGCAACGCCGGCTTCTTGCAGTATCAGTCTGACTTCGTCCAGCACACCGACCTGATAGGCGGCACGGGCGCCGCCACCGGTCAGTATCAGCCCTGTCTGCGCAGGATCATGCATAGTTCACTCCGGTATCGAGGCCTTCAGCCTCATGCTGACCAGTGTAACGGCGGCAGACGCTGAAGTCATGCCGCACTGCAGGATGCGTGCAAACCGGGCCGGTTTGCTGTTGTTATTTCGGTTGCATACGGATGGCGCCGTCCAGACGGATGGTTTCGCCGTTCAGCATGACGTTTTCAATAATCGATTTTGCCAGATGCGCGTATTCTGCCGGTTTGCCGAGGCGTGGCGGGAACGGTACCATTTTGCCCAGTGCATCCTGTACTTCCTGCGGCATACCCAGCAGCATCGGTGTTTCGAAAATGCCCGGCGCAATCGTCATTACACGAATACCGTTGCGTGACAGATCGCGTGCCATCGGCAGTGTCATACCGGCAACGGCTGCTTTGGACGATGCATAAGCTGCCTGACCGATCTGACCGTCAAAAGCCGCCACCGATGCGGTATTGATCATCACACCGCGCTCGCCGTGTTCTGCGGCTTCGGTTTTGCTCATCGCATCCGCTGCCAGACGGCACATATTGAAGGTACCGACCAGATTGATATTGATCACACGCTGGAATACATCCAGTGCGTGCGGGCCGTCTTTGCCGACGGTTTTCATTGCCGGTGCCACACCGGCGCAGTTGATCAGGCCACGCAGCGTGCCTGCAGCTGTCGCAGCTTCCACCACAGCTTTGCCATCCGCTTCCGATGTCACATCACAACGTACAAACACACCGTTTAATTCTGCGGCCAGTGCTTTACCGGCTTCGTCCTGCACGTCAGCGATCACGACTTTCGCGCCGTTTTCAGCCAGCAAACGCGCAGTTGCTGCGCCCAGACCGGATGCACCGCCGGTGATGATGAATACGTTATTTTGAATTTGCATAGTTGTCTCTCTGCGTTATGGGTGAACTATCGATGAACGAACAGCCGAACTTTAAAAACACGCTGCACAATGTACACATTGTGATGACGCTGTGATGCCATTACGTTTACGTAAACGTCATATCGGTATTGTACTCATAAACGGGTAAAAACTGATTTATCCGGTCGCGACAATCTGACAAAAAACAGGTTTTTAACACCCTCGGCACGCTAGGTGATGAACTGCGCTGCCAGGCATCTGGCTGACGCAGCCGGTCGCGCTGACTGCGTGCCACCGCAGCAAAAATCAGGTCAGACTATGCAAAGTTCGTCATCAGCCATTTTACGAAGCCCGGACTTTCTGCCGGCGACCGCCGGATCGCTGTGCTGTACTCCGCATTTCAGCGTATTTCAGGCATTTCCGGCACCCGCAAAGCATTACCACAGACTTTCAGCAACCACGGAAGATGCCACCAATGATGATCAGCACGCTGACTCCGCAGATAAGACAGACATAAAAAAACCGCTTCCGGAGCAGGAAGCGGTTTTTTGTCTGGTAAGGATCAGCTTACCGGATAGTGAATGCAGGCGATTAGTCTGCCAGTGCTGCAAATGCCGCATCGCGCACGGCTTCAACTGCACCGATACCCGCGATTTTGCGGTATTTCGGCGCGCCCGGCTGACCGGATTTCGCCCAGTCACCGTAGTAAGAGACCAGCACTTCCGTTTGCTCGTGGTAGACGTTCAAACGTTTTTTGACGGTTTCTTCTTTATCGTCATCACGCTGAATCAGGTCTTCACCGGTTTCATCATCTTTACCTTCCACTTTTGGCGGATTGTATTTGACGTGATAGGTACGACCGGATGGCAAGTGAACACGGCGGCCGCTCATGCGGTCAACAATCGCTTCGTCCGGCACATCAATTTCCAGAACGTAATCGATTTGCACGCCGGCTTCTTTCATTGCATCTGCCTGACGGGTTGTGCGCGGGAAACCATCGAACAGGTAACCGTTTTTGCAGTCATCGTGTTGCAGACGGTCTTTGACCAGACCGATGATGATATCGTCAGAAACCAGACCGCCGGCATCCATCACTTTTTTCGCTTCGATACCCAGCGGCGTACCGGCTTTCACCGCTGCACGCAGCATGTCGCCGGTGGAAATCTGAGGAATATTGAATTTTTCTTTGATGTAATTAGCTTGGGTGCCCTTACCGGCGCCTGGCGCTCCCAATAAAATAAGACGCATAATAGTTCCTAAGACGAGTTAAATTAAATTCTTGTTCAGCGCGGAAATGCACCGCAGGGACCATACCACCGGCGGCGCGGGCTGCAGTAACGCGGCAGCACTTCCTGAATATCACACAAACTTTTCACCAAACTTACCACAAGTTTGGCGATTCTTGATGAATTGCCATGAAAATCTGTGCAGTTCGCGCTTATTTTTGCAAATTCCGGTAAATTTCGCGCACTTTTTCCAGATCAGCCGGCGTATCTACGCCAGGCGCGGGACTGTCTTCTGTGACGTGTACGGCAATCGCATAACCATTCCACAGCACACGTAACTGTTCCAGTGATTCAATCTGTTCCAGCGGCGACAAAGGCAGCGCCGGATACTGTTGCAGGAAATCATTGCGATACGCATAAATTCCGATATGGCGCAGCGCCGGATAATTTTCCGGCACCTGTTGTGTACCATGCGCGAATGCATCACGGTGCCACGGAATCGTTGCGCGGGAAAAATACAATGCACGCTGCTGACGATCCAGTGCCACTTTCACCACATTCGGATTAAAAATCTCATCCGCGCTGTGAATATCGTGCGCAGCGGTCGCCATCGGTACACCGGCACTGATGCGTTCTGCACAGGCTGCAATCAGCGCCGGATCGATCAGCGGTTCATCGCCCTGCACATTCACGATCACTGCATCCGCCGGCAAACCCAGCGCATGTGCGACTTCCGCAATGCGGTCAGTGCCGGAAGGATGATCCGCACGGGTCAGCATTACTTCA
The DNA here is from genome assembly GCF_014652435.1 of Cognatundibacterium squillarum. Taxonomy (GTDB): domain Bacteria; phylum Pseudomonadota; class Gammaproteobacteria; order Burkholderiales; family Burkholderiaceae_D; genus Undibacterium; species Undibacterium squillarum. The sequence continues at coordinate 133,762 of NZ_BMYU01000005.1, read as the reverse complement.
ATGCCGTGCTGCTCGCAGGCAGCCACAATGCTGGCATGATCCGTCGCCACCACAACGCGCGCTGCGCCGGACGCTTTTGCGCGCTCTGCCGTGCGCACCACCATCGGTTTGCCGCAGATATCGGCCAGCGGCTTGTCAGGCAAACGGGTGGATGCCAGTCTTGCCGGCACAATCGCGATGAAACCTGCCGCACTCATGTGCGGCTTTCCGCTTCTTCTGCAGTCAGGGTACGGGCCTGATCGACCCACATAATCGGGATATCATCACGAATCGGAAATGCCAGACGGTCTGCATAGCAAACCAGTTCTTTTTTGGCTTTGTGATGGGTTAACGGGCCTTTGCACAATGGGCACACCAGATTATCAAGCAGACGGGCTTCCACGCTGTTTCTCCGAAATCATTTGAGTCAGGTCGGCAAGGAAAGACGGCGTCAGTTGTGCCTCAACAGGCAGCACCCATATACGCCGGTCATTCTTCAGTGCCGGAATTTGCAGGCATTTTACTGCATCCTTCTCTGTGATCAGTATGGTTTGACTATCGCAGGACTGAAAATCTGTCGCTGAGAATTGATAATGATCAGGTAAAGGCATGGTCTGCGGCTGTATGCCGGCACCGCGCAGTGTCTGGAAAAAACGTTCCGGATGCCCGATACCGGCCGCCGCTGTCACCTGCTGACCGGCAAATGCGGACAGCGGGCGACGCTGCGCCGGATCTGTCAGTTGCCAGCAGGAGCCGGGCTGTAAAACCATGCGCACCACGCCGGATTCTGCCGCCAGCCCCGGAACTTGCTGTACGTCGATACTGTGCGGCGCGTTCAGAATCGTGAAATCCCGCGGCCGGCTGGCAGCTTCGCGCAGCGGACCGGCAGGTAACAGCAAACCGTTACCGCAGCCGCGCTGATCAAACAGCACCAGCTCAATATCCCGTCCCAGCTGATAATGCTGCAAACCGTCATCCGCAATCAGCACATCGGTTTCCGGATGCGCTGCCAGCAAGGCAAGTGCCGCATCGGTGCGGCGACGTCCGACAAATACCGGCGCACCGGTATGCCAGTGTATCAGCCAGGGCTCATCACCGGACTGCGTCACTGATGTCGATTGCGTTACGGCACAAACCGTTTCAGCCGATGCGCCGTAGCCGCGTGAAATCACCCCCGGCCGCAAACCCTGCGCCTGCAAATGCTGCACGATCGCAATCACCAGCGGCGTTTTACCGGTTCCGCCGACAAACACATTTCCTGCAACAACCACCGGCACCGGTATGCGCTGCTGCTGGCACAAAGCCTGTTGTTTTGCGCGCCCGGACAAGTATCCGTACAGCGCACTCAGCGGACGCATCAGCCATGACCACCAGCCACGCTGCTGCCACTGGCGATGCAGAAAAGATTCTATTGATAGACGCATAGCTCAAAACAAAGAGGGAGCCACCGGCTCCCTGCATCACGGAATATTCCGCATTCCGGCCAACGGCGGCAGCACCGCCTTTGCCTTAATTTTTATTACCGGTCTGTGCTGCAAACGTGACTTTCGCCATACCTGCAATCCGCGCCGCTTCCAGTACATCAATCACGGACTGGTGCGTCGCCGCTTTATCCGCATTGATGATAATAACCGGATCCACCGCCGTACCGGATTGCTGCTTGCCGATTTCCGCCGCAGCTTTCTTCAAGTCTTCTGCCAGCGTCTGAGTATCAATAAACGAAACAGCCTGCGTATTGATCTTGTAACGGCCCTGCGCATCAATCCCGATTTCAATTTGCTGCGGTTTATCCTGCGCTTTTTCCGCATCAGCGGTCGGCAGGGTAATCTGCAGTTCGGTGAAACGGCTGTAAGTGGTGGTGACCATCAGGAAAATCAGAATCACCAGCAGCACGTCAATGAACGGGATCAGGTTGATTTCCGGCTCTTCCCGTCCTCTTCCTTTACGAAAATTCATGCTTATTTCCTGGCGCTGTGTACCACGTCAACAAATTTCACGGCTTGCTGCTCCATTTCCACAACCAGACCATCGACCAGCGCACGGAAGTGGCGGTATGCCACCAGCGTCGGCATCGCGATCAGCAGACCAAAGCCGGTGTTGTAGAGTGCGACAGAAATACCGTGTGCCAGTTGCGCCGGATTCGCACCGGTTGCGGTCTGGGAACCGAAAATTTCAATCATACCGACAATCGTTCCGAACAAACCCATCAGCGGTGCCAGCGAAGCAATCGTGCCGAGTGTGGTCAGGAAACGTTCCAGCTGGTGTGCAACACCACTGCCCGCTTCCTCGATGGATTCCTTCATTACTTCGCGCGGCGCATTCACATTGCGCAGACCGGCTGCCAGTACGCGACCCAGCGGAGAGTTTTCAGATAACTGACGAATCACTTCCGGCGTCGCTTTACCGCTCTGGTGTACGCGGATCACTTCATCCAGCAGCGTCGAAGGCAGAATTTTGCTGGCGCGCAGCGAAACCGTACGTTCTACGATCAGCGCCAGCGCAATAATGGATGCCAGCAGCAAAAAATACATGGGCCAGCCAGCGGCCTGAAATATAGCTAACAAAGTGACTCCTTTAAACAGGTGGAATAACAGCAGGCAGTGCGCACCGCGAAGCATGCTGACCATAGTCGGCCGGTCTTGCGGTGCAAAGTTTTGTGCAGCACGCAATGTAACGTGTTCGCCCATCACGGGCAAGTACCGGACGACACGGGGCACAACAAGGCGCAGACCGGAATATCCACGGATCTACACATTTTCTGTGCGGAAGCTTGTGGACAAGCCTGCGATATCTCGCTAAGTCACTGATTTTATTCAATAAACTTATTCCGCCTATTTTTTAGGCAGCACTTCAGCCAGCGGCAACAGCCCGCAGCAGTCCGGATATACCGTTCATTTCACTGCATGGTTCTGCACACTTTTTGTGGACAAACATGTGAAAAGTCAGGGATTAGCCTGCTAAGTCACTGATTTTAAAACCATTTATATCAATGCCTGTTTTTTAGGCAAAACGACCTTAAGGCGTGTGCAGAACCCGAAATGGCGTTTTTTCCCCAACACCGGGACAAACCGCTCAGACTGTTCACAATTTTTGTGGAAAACTATGTGCAAAGTTATGTAATTGCGCCGTAAACCCATGATTTTAAAAGATAAACCATTTACGCTTAAAAATTAAGCAAATACCGCTTTCCCTGCGTTTTACTGTTTTTTCCGGCGTAAATGCAGACTCAAAGCCAGCTTGCCCCGGAATTTTGCACAAATTATGTGGAAAACCATGTGCAAAATCGCCGGAATTATCACTAAGTCTTTGATTTATATTGAATATCTTGTTCTGACTATTTTTTAAGCAGCAACAACGTACCCGTCTGACCGACTGAAACAGTGGGTAACTTCACACAGTTTGCACATTTTTTGTGGAAAAGACTGTGAAGAGTGGCCGGTAAAGCATGCTAAGTCCCTGAATTGAAAGTCATTTTCTTTTCTGCCTAAAAAACAGGCAGCTTGCTGCAGTGTGCCATCCGAAAAAGATATCCCCAAGTTGCCCACATTTTCTGTGGATAAGCTTGTGCAAAAGCCTGCACAGTCCCCTGAATGTCATTGATTTGTAAGGATATTTTCAGGATGCACAAACATTTTGCAAAGTGAAAATCCCGAATAATCAATCACTTAGCGCAGCAGTTTTCATTCACTTTGACAAGCCCCCGTCCGGATGCGATGCTTACCGCATGTTTGCTGCTTGTGGAAAGCTTTTTGCCTGAAAACCCGCATGAATACTGAGTCTCCTGTTTTAAACCGCGCTGCGATGCCGTCTGTGATGTCGGTTTCCGCACTGAACAATGCTGTCGCCCAGTTGCTGGAGCGCCAGATTCCCTTGCTCTGGGTCAGCGGCGAAATATCCAACTTTACCCGCGCCGCTTCCGGCCACTGGTACTTCACACTGAAGGATGCCGGTGCGCAGGTCAGAGCCGTGATGTTCCGCGGACGGGCAATGTATGCAGAGTTTCAGCCGCGTGAAGGCGATAAGGTGGAAGTGCGCGCTACCGTCGGTTTGTATGCGCCGCGCGGCGATTATCAGCTGACGGTGGAAGCGATACGCCGGGCCGGTGTCGGGCATTTGTATGAATCGTTTCTGCGCATCAAAGCCACCCTCGAAGCCGAAGGTTTGCTGGCTGCCGAACGTAAGCGCCCGCTCCCGGCGTTTGTGAAACGGATCGGCCTGATTACCAGTCCGCAGGCCGCTGCCTTGCGCGATGTGCTGACCACACTCAAACGCCGTCTGCCGCATGCCGAAGTGATCCTGTATCCGGCGCCTGTGCAGGGCGAAGGCGCAGCCGCAAAACTGGCACTGGCGCTGTCCACCGCCAACGACCGTGCCGAGTGTGACGTGCTGATTCTTTGCCGTGGCGGTGGCAGCATCGAGGATTTATGGGCATTCAATGATGAAATGCTGGCCAGAACCATTGCCCACAGTGATATTCCTGTTATCAGCGGTGTGGGGCATGAAACGGATTTCACAATTGCCGACTTTGTTGCCGACTTACGCGCACCGACACCGACTGCAGCGGCCGAACTGACCGGTCAGCCTTGTGAGCACTGGCTGACACAGCTGAATCAGCAGCAGGAACGCCTGCAGCGCAGCTGGCAGCGCCGGTTTCAGCAACATCAGCAGACGCTGGACTATCTGAACCGTCGCCTGATCAGTCCGCAGGCAGCGATACGGCAGCAACAGCAAACCCTGCAACAATGGGAAAACCGGCTGAAACAAGTCTGGCAATACCGGCTACACCAGCGTCAGCAGGCACTTACCCTGCTGCAACAGCGCTGGCAGGCGCAGCGGCCTGATATCCGGCAGGCCGGACAGCAACTGCAACAATTACAACAGCGCTTGCAGCGTGCGCAGTTCCAGCAGCATCAGCAGCGCCAGACCAGCCTGCAGCAATGGCAGGCGCAACTGGAAGCGCTGAACCCGCAACGCACACTGGAACGCGGTTACGCCATACTGCGCGATCAGCAAGGCCGCATCCTGCGCTCGCCGGCTGCCCTGAAACCGCATCAGGCCTACCACATTCAGCTGGCAGAAGGCAGCGCGACCGCAGAACTGGCATCGGTACAAGCGACGCTGGAATAATGCTGTCGGTAATACACGGCTCAAAAACGTGCAAAAAACAGCGTTAAAAGTCGGCAAATGCGCAATTATGCATATCAACCCGCCGCTCCACGGCAGAAACGCTGGCGATATCCCTAAGCCGCATGCGGATTTCTGCTGCAAAGGCTGCAAGCTTTGCGCGAAACGCTTACAATGCGGTCTTTGCCGTTATACCGACGGAAACCACTGTTAATTTAAAGGACGCAACATGGAACATACCTTACCGGCATTGCCCTATGCACTGGACGCTCTGGCGCCACATATCTCTCAAGAAACACTGGAATTCCACTACGGTAAACATCACCAGACTTATGTGACCAACCTGAACAACCTGATCAAAGGTACAGAGTTTGAGTCCCTGTCTCTGGAAGAGATCGTGAAAAAATCCTCCGGCGGCGTATTCAACAACGCAGCGCAAATCTGGAACCACACTTTCTACTGGCACAGCCTGACACCAAACGGTGGCGGTCAGCCAAGCGGCGCGCTGGCAGATGCAATCAATGCAAAATGGGGTTCTTTTGACGCGTTCAAAGAAGCCTTCACCAAATCCGCAGTAGGTAACTTCGGTTCCTCCTGGACATGGCTGGTGAAAAAAGCAGACGGCACACTGGATATCGTCAACACATCCAACGCAGCAACACCGCTGACGACTGAAGACAAACCACTGCTGACCTGCGATCTGTGGGAACACGCTTACTACATCGACTACCGTAATGTACGTCCTAAGTACCTGGAAGCATTCTGGGCGCTGACCAACTGGGAATTCGCAGCGAAAAACTTCGCGTAATTTCTGCGTCTGGCAACTGTGCAGGTCAAACAAACTGCACAGTATGAAAAAACCCGCAACTGTATTGGCAGTGCGGGTTTTTTGCATTCTGACGGTAAAAGTCGCATGGGATAATCCGCTTCTGCCTGACCTGCACTGCCACACTGTGCAGCGTTCAGCGACAAACCCAACCTGTACCGGACTGTAAAGACCACACCATGCCAGCCAGCCGCCTGATACGTTTTTTCCCTGCGATTTTTATCTTCATCTGGGCTTCCGGCTATGTCGTTGCCAAGTTCGGATTGCCATATGCGGAACCGCTGACTTTCCTGTGTCTGCGCTACAGCGGCGTGGTGCTGATGATGTTGCTGCTCGCGATCTTCATGCATGCACCGTGGCCATCAAAAAAACAAGTCTTACCGATCGCCGTGGCCGGCGTACTGATGCAGGCGGGTTATCTGGGCGGGATCTGGTGCGCCGTCAAACTCGGCATGCCAGCCGGTGTGGCGGCGCTGATTGCGAATATCCAGCCGATTCTGACCGCGGTGGCCGGTCCGCTGATTGGCGAAAGAGTACGCGGTAAACAATGGTTCGGTCTGGCACTCGGCATCAGCGGCGTGGCGCTGGTCGTTTCAAATAAAATTTCAGCAATTGGATTATCCGGCGCCAGTATTGCGCTGGCGGTGATGGCCTTGTTTTCCATGACGACCGGCACGCTGTACCAGAAACGTTTTTGTCCTGCGGTGGATGTGCGGACCGGACAAGTGATCCAGTTTGCAGCATCGTTACTGGTCACACTGCCGTTTGCACTGATGCTGGAAACACAGACAATCCAGTACACAGCGCGCTTTTTCATTGCGATGGCCTGGTCCGTACTGGTGTTATCCGGTATCGGCATTTCCGTATTGTTTGTGATGATACGTCACGGCGAAGCCACCAAAGTCACCAGCTATATGTACTTAGTGCCCGCTGTCACCGCACTGATGGCGTGGCTGATGTTCGGCGAAAGCTTCACATTAACAGCAGCAACCGGCATGCTGATCGCGCTGGCCGGTGTGGCACTGGTAGTGCGGCCATCACGCTGATGACCTTCTGCTTTCTGTGCTGCTGACAAAACAAAAAAGGCGCTGCTGCGCCTTTTTTGACATCCGGAACCTGAACCGGATCAGAGAGTATGTTCTGATCAATTGATTAAAACATTCGCTCAGCCATAAACAATCCGCTTTTTGCTGCCTATCCGACAGCGGATTGCAGACAGACATAAAGGCACAATCTTTGATGGCTGCTGAAGGCTTACAGCAAATTTTCTAGGTTTCTCCGCTCTATTCCTGTGATTGCGGAACTGCTGTGCGGTAATCCTGTCTATTCCAGCCTGTTTATGCAAGATTTCATGCCTGTGCCGCCGTTGCCGGGCGTGAAGCTTTTTTCTCACCGGGGATTTCCACTATGACACCAAAATATCTGACCCTGAGCGTGGCACTGGCGTGTGCATTGTTCAGTACTGCACCTGCCGTGGTGCATGCCGATACGGCACCGGCGGCGCAGTCTGCCAGCAGCGATCTGACGCTGGAGCAATTGTTCCGTGCCAAGAGCTATGCCGGCCAGTCGGCGCATGTAATCAATTTCAGCCATGATGGCCGTTATCTGGCATACATCTGGAATCCGTTTGGCGAAGCCGGTTTAGATTTGTATCTGTACGATACCCAGACCGGCGAAACCCGCCGCATTACCTCGCCTGCGCTGATGCGCAGCTACGATGCACCGGAAGTCTGGGACCGTTTCGATAAAAAACTGGCGCAGCGCGATAAAGAAGAAGCGGAACGTCAGGCCAAAGCTGAAGCACAGGCTGCCTATCTGCGCGGTGAAAACGTGAATCTGTTTCAGTGGGAAGAAGCAGCCATTGCTGAACTGAAAAAAGAACTGGCAGAGAAAAAAGCCAAAGAAGCAGCAAAGAAAGCAGAAGAAAAAGCAGCTGCCAAAGACGATAAAGCCGGCGACGATAAAACAGCTGACAAAGCTGCCGACAAGCCTGCAGAAAAGAAAGCGGAAAAAGAAAAAGAGCTGTGGGAGTTGCGCGATGAACTGAAAAAGAAAATCGCAAAAAACAAATTAAAAGCCGGTGATCTGTATCCTGGCGTGGCAAGCTATGTCTGGGCGAATAAAAAGAGCGAACTGATTTTCCAGTACCGTGGTGATTTGTTCCGCCTGCAGGCATCGTCCGGCAAAATCGAGCGTTTAACACAAACCGATAAACCGGAACGTATCGCTGCATATCAGGCGGATGATAAAGGGTATATTTATATGGATGAAAAACGCCTGTACAGCGCAGCGTTTGATTCCAGCGTGATTCGCCAGCTGAATCCGGAACTGATTTTTGCTGATGATGCAGAGAAAAAATACCGCATCAGCTCGACGACCCTGACCGAAGATAAAAAATGGATGGCGATTGTTGCCGAGGCACCGGATGTTGATCCGGAAACTGGTAAACCCCGTCCTGCGTCTGAGCGTCAGGTCGAAATCATGAATTACAACGACCGATTTGCCACGGCGAAAAAAGTGCCGCGTGAAGTGTCGGATGACAAACGCAAAATTCTGGCCAGCGCCCTGTATATCCGCCGCACCGGCGACACCAGCAGCCGCCAGCCGGAACCGGTCTTCACCAATGCCGGTGGCGATGTCTGGTTTGAAATGAGCGATGTGAGCTGGGCCAAAGACGGCAGCCGCTACACCTTCTCGACCTGGGAACGTGAAAAAGATTTGCTGCGCATTTATGTTGGTAATGCCGACGAAAAAGCCAAACCGAAAATGGTGTTCGAACGCAAAGGCAATGTCGGTCACGAAGTGGTGAATGTGATTCGTCCGCACTTCACACCGGATGGCAAACAATTGATCGCCGTGCTGGATGAGCAAGGCTATCGTCAGCCTTACACCATTGATATCGCGAACGGCAAAGCCAGCGCGGTACTGAAAGGTGATTTCGAAGCCCATCAGGTGCTGGGTTACACACCGGACAGCAAAACCATGTTTGTGCTGGCGAACAAAGATGATTTCGCCGCAATGAATGTGTACAAAGTGCAGCTGGCAAATGGTGACATGCAGGCGATTGGTCAGAGCGGTGAATTCCACCGTGCATCAGATGTCAGCTATCAGGGTGACAAACTGGCCAGCGTCAGCGGCAACTGGAGTAACCGTCCTGAGCTGAAATTTACTGACATTGCCAGCCACAAAACCCGTACCCTGACCAGCAGCCATGATCCGAAATGGAAAGATGTTGCACGCCTGACACCGGAGCGTTTCAGCTTCACGAATCGTCATGGCGATCAGATTCAGGCTTTTGTGTTCAAACCAAAAGACTGGACACCGCAAGACCAGCGCGCAGCCGTGGTCTACACCTACGGTGGCCCGCTGAATGACCGTCATATCGTGGAAGTGGACAGCTTCCAGCCAACCGCGCATTTGTTCGGCATGTATATGGCAGCGAAACACGGTTATGTGACGGTGGCGGTGGACCCGCGCGGTCATTCCAACTATGGCCGTAAATTCAGCGATGCGAACTGGGAACAGGCTGGCAAACCGCAAACCGAAGATCTGGAAGATCTGGTCAAGTACATGACCAAAAACTTCGGCGTGGACAGCAAACGTATCGGCCTGACCGGCTGGAGCTTTGGCGGCTTCCAGACTCAGTACACGATGTACACCAGCCCTGACGTTTTCGCTGCCGGTATTGCCGGTGCCGGCCCGACGGAATGGGAGAACTACAACAGCTGGTACAGCGGCCGCACCATCGGCAAAACCGACCGCAGCAAACCAAATCTGCGTAAGTATTCGCTGCTGCCACTGACTGCCGGTCTGAAAAAACCGCTGATGTTGGTACACGGTATGCAGGACCCGAACGTGCTGTATCAGGACACCGTGAATGTGTACCGCGCCCTGCTGGAAAACGGCAAGGAAGCGCTGGTGGATCTGTTCCTCGATCCGGATGGCGAACATGGTATGGGCGGTGCAGTGAAGCCCAAAGCATGGCATAAGAAGTACGAAGCCTTCTTCCTGCAGCATCTGGGCGAAGGCAAGCGCTGATCGCTTGCTGATGTCTGCATGACAGAAAAGCCATCCGGCCTTACGCCGGATGGCTTTTTTATTGTCCGTTCTCAGCAGTAATCAGAACGGTGGATCAAACGAATCCTGAGCGAAAATCAGCAGGCGCTGTGCAGCTATCCGCATCCGGCATTGACGGAGGCCCGGACCTTCTGCCGACGACCGCCGGATCGCTATGCCAGAATCCGCATTTGAGGCATTTTCCGCGCCTTTTCAGGCTTTTCAGGCTGTCAGCCAGCTCAGATCACCCAGCGCCAGCCGCGACGACGCATCCAGACTGCCAGCGCCGCAAAGCAGGCAGTGAAGGCTGCAGCGTACAGGGCGGAACAGAATTCCGGCCCTAACACAGCCCACGGGCCGGACAGGATCAGATGCCGATACAACCACTGATCGGCAGCGAAAAAGCTCAGCACACAGGTTGCCACCCACGCACCGGCGTAAATCACAATCGCATTGATACCGAGGCTGGTGCCAAATGCCGGCAAGCGAAGCTGGCTGACGGCTGTCTGCAAAACCAGCAGGATCGTGAGGCTGATGCCGGTAGTCCACAGCGCAAACGAAGGCGTCCACAAATGCTTGTTCAGCGGCAGCCAGAAGCTGAACAGCCAGCCGCCCAGCATCATCACCAGCGCCAGTACACCCAGTAAATGCCAGCGGCGTTCACGCAGCGGTGCGGCAATCAGCACGCCCAGCATCACGCTGATCAGCGCACCGGCCAGCGAACCCAGACCTTCCGGATCACCGCCTGCACTACCGTTTTCCGGCGGCATCGCCCACTGACCGAATACCGCGATATCCAGCTGATCCGCGACATTCTGCCCCGGCAGCAGCGAACTGCCGGATAACAGCCACGCTGAATATACTCCCCCCACTACCAGCACTGACGCCCAGCGTTTCAGCGGGGTTTGCACATATACCCCCCATACCGATGCCAGCAAAAAGCAAAGACCAATACGCTGCAGCACACCCGGCAGGCGGAAGGCACGACCTTCAATCAGCCACATCGCCACCAGATGCAACACCACGCCCAGCGCGATCAGCCGCAGGCTGCGCCGGATCGCGGCCTGTAACACGCCGGGACGTGTCGCAGCTGCCGGCTGACAGACAGATAAACCGAGACCAATGCCGGTCAGCGCCAGAAAACAGGGAAAAATCAGATCGGCGGGCTGGCAGCCATGCCATGTTGCGTGTTCCAGCCATGGACTAACATGCGACCAGTCGCCGGCATTGTTCACCATCAGCATTGCCGCCACCGCCAGACCGCGCAGCATATCCACCGCTGCTACGCGGCCACCTTTCGCCTGATTCGTCATCGCCTGTTTTCCCTGAAATGTATCCTGCATACAGATTCCGGCTGGCATTGTAAGTGGAACTTGACTGGATTTTGACTGGTATTCATCCATCGCTTGCAATGCGCTGCATGTCAGAGTGATGCAGCGCAGAATATCTGTCCGGTGGTCTGCCTGTGCAGCAAAGGCTTGCAGACGCGAAATCCCTGCATCGGCGATTTTCCGGCATTTTTACCGCTGCATTCCGTAACACGTCCATGCATAATGCATTTCGCTATCACTTGCCAGACTCCGCTGAAAGGAATTCATCATGTTGCGAAACATTTCCCAGTTTTTGTACTCCGTTGGTCGTCAGTACGGACAACAGGGTCGCCGCGTGCTGGATCGTTTCACCGCCGGTTTATCGCGCACACCATTGCCACGGGTACTGATCGTACTGGCGGCGATTGCACTGGTGCTGAGTCTGCTGCCTTTCGTGCTGATGCTGATACTGGCGGCGATGCTGTTCCGCCTCAGTCTGCACCTGATGGGCGTGCGCCGTATGCAGGAAGCGCGTGTGCAGCCGCAACAGCGCCCGTCCGCTTATGAAGCGTATGATGCTCAGGCAGGTCAGCCGAACAAACTGCGCTGGCACGACCAGCATCGCTGATTTCCCGCAATTCTCCGGTTTCTCACTGTAAGTTCCCCTCCGCCGCCGCACTCCCCTGCCGCGGCGTTTTTTTTGCCCGCGGCAACTGTGCAGAGCTTGCATACCAGTTGCAGGATACTGACATTTCCTGCTGTTCCGCCAACAACGGCAAACCGTGAAAACGGCCGCATCCCGACACCGCAGAATCTGCATAAACCCTTATTTTTTCAGTACTGCGCTGATGCAGACCAGCCGCCGGTTTTTGCTGCATTCCGCAAAGTGGATACAGAGTGGCATTTAACTTTCAAAACCAGTTGACCGCCACCATGCACGGCGTTATGGTTGCCGCTACATGAAAACGGCACAGCCGGCAGAACGATCCTGAGGGGGAGCACATGAGTAATCAACAAGCAGCATCCGGCAATCCGATACGCTGGGTGCCGACACTGTATCTGGCAGAAGGCTTACCGTTTTACGCGGTGGCGCTGGTGGCCGGTCTGATGTACAAAAGTATGGGGATCAGCAATGACCAGATCGCGCGCTGGACCGGTCTGATCGGCATGGCATGGGTATTTAAATGCCTGTGGAGCCCTTTCCTCGAAGCGGCACCGAGCAAGAAAAAACTGGTGGTGATCTTTCAGGCAATCGGCGGCATTACGCTGGGTCTGGTTGCTTTGTCGCTGCAAATGTCGTCTTACTTTGCGATCAGTATTGCGCTGTTCGCGGTAGTGGCAATTGCATCCGGCACCCATGATATTGCCGCTGACGGTTTATACATTTCCACACTGGAAGCCAAACAGCAGGCAGCGTATGCGGGCTGGCAAGGCGCTTTTTTCAATGCCGCCAAATTCATTTCGCTGGGCGGACTGGTGATTCTGGCCGGTCATCTGGAAAAACAAATGAGCCCGAATCTGGCCTGGGGTGTGATTTTTGCGCTGCTGGCGGCCATGCTGCTGGCCTTATCGGCCTACCACGTATGGGCTTTGCCGGATACCCGCAGCGACGTGCAGGCAGGTTCTACCGCTGAAATTCTGCAAACCCTGCAGGATGTGATTATCGATTTTCTGCGCAAACCGGGCATCTGGCTGGCGATTCTGTTCATCATCCTGTTCCGTGCCGGTGAGGCACAGATTCAGACTATTGGCCCCTTGTTCCTGCGTGAGCTGAAAGAACAAGGCGGACTGGGTCTGAGTACCGATCAGGTCGGCATCGTCTACGGTACAGCCGGTACGCTGACCTTTCTGGCGGGCAGTATCCTCGGTGGCTACTTCACCTCGTGGCTGGGTCTGAAAAAAGCCATGCCGTGGCTGATTATTGCGATGAACGTACCGAATCTGGTGTTCTTTTATCTGAGCACGCAAATGCCCGAAAGTATGCTGGTCATCGGTACGGCACTGAGTCTGGAAATGTTCGGTTACGGCTTTGGTTTCGTTGGTCTGATCCTGTTCATCATGCAGGTGGTGGCACCGGGTAAATATCAGACTGCGCATTACGCACTCGGTACCGGTGTGATGCAGCTGGGCTTCGTACTGTTTAAAACCGTCAGCGGTGATATCCAGATTGCACTCGGCTATCAGCACTTCTTCCTGTTTGTGCTGCTGTGCGGCCTGCCATCATTAATCCTGACACGCTTTCTGCCCTTGCCGGATAACGGTAAGCGCAACGAAGCACCGCTGGCAACAGCGCCCGCCGACGCTTCCTGATCAGGCATCTGCAACTGCCGGTCTGCACTCAGGGTGCAATCACCGGCAGTCTTAAAATAAACGTGGTACCTGTCCCCGCATGACTGCATACTTCCAGTTGCCCGCCCAGCGTTTTGGTGACGATATTGTGGACAATATTCAGTCCCAGCCCCGTTCCGCCGCGACCCATCTTCGTCGTGAAAAACGGATCAAAGATGCGCGATAAATGATCTGCGGGTATCCCTACTCCGTCATCGCTGAAACGCAGCTCCACATGCGCAGCATCCCGGCTTTCCGCTTGCAAACGCATCATACCGGTGTCGCGATCTTCAAACGCATGCGTCAGCGCATTCGTCATCAGATTGGTAATGACCTGCTCCAGTGGCCCGGGGAAACTGTCCATCTGCAATCCTGCCGGAATCTGCAATTCCAGCTTGTAAGCCGTCTTACGCAGCATAGGACTCAGCACCGATACCACATCTTCCATCACTTCTTTCAGATCAAATGCACGGCGCTGACCCGTGGTCTGATCCACCGCCACATGCTTGAAGTTAGTAATCAGTTCACTGGCGCGCCGTAATGAACGCAGCAAAATGTCAGAGCCTTCGTGCTCTGCCATCAAAAATTCCTGCAGGCCCGACTTGCGCAACTGATTATTATCAAACTGCCGGCCAACATCCGCGCAACGGTCATGCATGGTACTGGCGACTGTCAGGCTGTTGCCAATCGGTGTATTCAGTTCATGGGCGACGACAGCCACCATATTGCCGAGTGCCGTCATTTTTTCAGAGCGCACCAGTTCATCCTGCGCGATGCGTAACTGATCCATCGCCTCACCAAGCTCAAAATTCGCTTGCTGCAGGGCTGCCGTTCTTTCGGTCACACGCAATTCCAGTTCATTATTCAGGGTTGCCAGCGCATGTTCGGCTTCACGCTGTGGTGTGATATCGCGGGCCACCCCCAGAAAACCAATCACTTGTCCGCCACCGTCACGCATCGCCGTGACCGCCAGAGACACCGTTTTACGCTGCCCATCGCGCCGTATATAGGTCCAGTTTCGGATCTCTGATCCCTGCTCGATCGCAACTACCGTGAACAGACCAATGCCCTCCACACGTGAACCATAGCGCGCTCGTAGCTCTTCCTGTCTTTGCTGCATTTCCTGAGGATCATGGAAAACCGCCGGTGTCAGCGTATGCACCATTTCCTCGGCCTGAAATCCCAGCAGCTTTTCTGCGCCCCGGTTGAACATGGTAATCACACCGTCCAGATCGGTCGCAATAATCGAGACCTCAGATGCTGCGTCCAGTACGTCCTGCAAGTCACGTCTGGCTTTCTCGATTCTGGCCTGAATTTGCAGCCGCTCCGTAATGTCCTTACAAATTGCAACGATATGTGGCTGGCCATCAATATCCAGTAATTTGGCCGACAGCAATACAATAATGATGCGGTTATCACTGGTACGCAGACTGGTCTGATAATCCGCCAGAGAACCTGCGCTCAGCAATTTTGATATCCAGATTTCGCGATGGGCCTGATTTGCCCAGATGCCAAGTTCGACTGTGGTTCGTCCGATGGCAAAGTCGCCCGGATAACCGGTCAGCGAAGAAAATCCGGCATTCACACTGAGTATCTTGCCGTCTTGCAAACGGCTCAGCGATAAGTAATCCGGCACCGCATCGAATACTGCCTGCAAGCGTACAACCAGCTCACGCTGCTGCTGCTCACTGTTACGCATTGCCGCCATTTCATTGTGCAGTTCATCACCCATACGATTCAGCGCACGTGCCACGACACCCAGCTCGTCTTCACTGTGCTCGGGCAGTCGTACATTGAATTGTCCGGCAGAAATCGCCAGTGCCGCGGTCTCCAGCGTTTTTAAATGGCGTGTCAGCCAGGTACCGAGCACAAGTAAACCAAGCAATGACAAAATCACTTCAAGTCCGGCAATCATGATTGATTCAGCCAATAGTGCAGCGCGCGACTGATCGAGAAATGCTGTGCTCATGCCGAAATACAGACTACCGTAGGCCTGCCCCGCAACAACGATATCCACCTGACTGTCCATCCGGTGCTGATTCGTCTGTAACTGTAATCCTGCCCGGTGCTGCGGCGGGATGCCCTCCCAACCATCGGCTGCCACCAGTTGCCCGGTATTGTCGTAGAGCAGGAAATAGGTAATGCCTTCCTGACTGCGACTTTGTCGAAACACTTCTGTGACTGAGGCAAAATCCTGCTGCACCAGTGATGGGCCGAGTGAAGCATTCAACAGCACCGATACTTCACGTAAACGTATCGCCGCCAGTTGCTGTAAATGCGCTTCATTCAGACGCACACTGTTAGTGACAAGAAAACTGAGCATGACGACTTCGATTAACAGGCTGCCCAGTACCAGTTTCCAGCGCAGAGATAACTTCATTGCATCCCCAGAAAATGCAGCGTATCAGAGAGATATACATCCATTGATTTGAGCACTGCCTCATCGGCCGGTACAACACCGCCGTAACGGCTGCGCTGCAGAAATAATTGTCCGCCGGCCTGTTCCGGCAAGCTCAGCATGGCTTGCTGAATCTGCTGACGCTCTGTACCGCTCAGCCTTGGCGAAGCGGCCAAATGCACATTTGGCAAGGCGCTGCTCTGAAAAATACTGCGAAAATCACCGCGTTGCGATTCCGGCATCTGATCCAGTGCAAAATGCGCTGTAATAGCGGCATCGGCTTCACCATGTGACACCGCCAGCAGTGCACTGTTCTGATTTGCACTCATTCTTAACTGCAAATCGGACTCCACAATTTTATGTTTGCGCAGCGTACGGAAAATTTCGAGATTAACCAGAATCGTTCTGTCCGTTACGGCCAGTCTCAATCCGCTTAAATCATTCAGCTTTTGTACCGAAGATTTACCATTGACGTAGACCATACCGAACAGGTCGTGGCTGAATCGTGCCAAAGGTACACTGGCGGTACGCCGCTGAACCAGCCGGGTAAAGTGCGCTGATGACAATTGCAGGTCATATTCGTCTTTCAGACAACGCTGAATATAAGTAGGTACATCGGTGGCGGTGTACAACACCACGGGACGAGCGAGCACGGTTTGCAAATGATCACGCACAGGCGCAAACAAGCTCAGTAATACTGACGGAGATAAATACGGAATAACGCCCACTACCAGCGGTGCGCGCTGACCGGCAAAAGCCAAACCTGAAATAAGTCCTGCGCTGGTAGCTAACCAGCGCCTGCGTGAAAATAGCCTTGTCATGCCTGCGTTCCATGTACCGGTGAAATTTGCACGCATGCCTTGAATAACGCGATTCCACATCACAGCGTGATGCATTTGTGGCCAGTGTCATTGATATGCGTTCTGATAACATAGCATGCAAATGCAACTCCGAAAACCTCAGCACGCAACGCGGTGCGATTTTCTTTTCCGTTGTCGCAAAGTATTCGCGTCCGATCAACAGATTTGCCACTCCGTTACAGGCGGGACTACTGAGATTACGGCTTACGGTGCGATACGCTGACCAGCGGCATCGAATAATAAACAGTGTTCGGCATCGAAGTACACACCGACCGTTTGCCCGGTTTGCCATGACTGACACTGCGCATCACGCACGGCAATGCACTCCTCTTGCCATGGCACTTGCAAATACAACAAAGTGCAGTCGCCCAGTTGTTCTGTCACAGTAACAGTAGCACTGAACATCACCATTTCGTAGTCGGTATCCGCCGTTAAGCGCATGTGTTCCGGCCGTACCGCAACCGTCAGCACATCATTGAGCGACGAGGTAAAAACAACCGGGCTGCGCAACAAAAAATGACCACCGATGCGAAGGACCGGACCATCCGAACTCATCAGTTGTGCGCTGAAACAATTGATCGCCGGCATACCGAGAAAACGTGCCACAAACAGACTGGCCGGCGTGCGGTACAGTTGCGCGGGTGTCCCCAGTTGCTCGATTTTCCCCTGATTCAGCACCACAATGCGCTGTCCCAGCGTCATCGCCTCGACCTGATCATGGGTTACATAAATCATGGTCGCACCAAGCTTCTTATGCAGACGCGCCAGTTCCACACGCATCTGTCCGCGCAGGCTGGCATCGAGATTCGACAATGGCTCATCAAACAGGAACACCGAAGGCTCACGTACTATTGCACGCCCGATCGCGACACGCTGACGCTGTCCGCCAGAGAGCGCTTTTGGCAGACGGTCCAGCAAATGGCTGATTTGCAGCGTTTCTGCTGCTGCATGCACTTTTTCGCGAATCTGCGCAGCGCTGTTACCGGCCATTTTCAGACTGAATGCCATATTGTCAAATACCGACATATGCGGATACAGCGCATAACTCTGAAACACCATCGCCAGCTGACGTTTTGCCGGTGGCAAGTGGTTCGCCAGTCTGCCGTCTATGCGCAATTCACCGGAAGAAATATCGTCCAGCCCGGCAATCATGCGTAACAGCGTGGATTTCCCGCAGCCTGAAGGCCCGAGTAACACCAGCAGCTCACCATTCTCAATGTGCAAATTGATATCATTGAGCACGACGTTACCGTCATACTCTTTGCGTATCTGATGTAATTCCAGCGCTGCCATTCAGTTCTCCGGGCCGGTGTTTTCAATGCGTCTGGCTGGCTGCCGGTAACTGCACCGGTAACACACCGCTCGCGCTGACCTCACCCGCCAGCCATGCTCTGGCAGCATCTACCGCTGGTGGTGCAAAGCCATAGGTCACCAGTGCAGGTGCATCAATATCCAGCATCTGGAACGGGTTCCATAACACCAGATGCAAATCCGGTTTCCATTCGCGACGGACTTTATCGCTGTACCGGATACGGATCGTCGACGCCAGAATCACCGCACGGCCATCCTGCGGCAGTGCAGACCAGTCAAACTGTTCTGCATCGCTGAATGTTGTCATCTCTACGTCGTACAGCGTTTCCAGCATTGCTTTCACTTTGGCGGCGGGAATACCTGCTTCAGAAACGCCGTCACTGACCACATCCGCACTGACAACCAGACGCACACGGCTGCCTGCAACCGGTGCAGTCGGCTGCCCATATGCAGTCAGGCCTTTCTTCCATGCCTGTGACATCAGAATCCGGTCTGCAATTTCTGTCTGATACACCTCATCCTGACAAGGGAAGCGCTCGCACAGGTTTTTCACACGCTGTAATCTGGTCATCAGTTCGGCGCGGCTGATCTTGCCGGACAGTATAAATTCCGTCAGTGCATTCAGGGTTTCCATCTGGGTTTCACGCGTACCCAGCGCCATCACCAGATCGGCACCGGCAGCCAGCGCGCGCACTGCGGCTTGCCCGACGCCGTAGCGACCGGCAATCGCATGCATATCCATCCCGTCGGTAATCACAACGCCCTGGTATCCCCATTCTTCGCGCAGCAAGCCAGTCAGAATACGGTGCGACATGGTGGCCGGATGTTCTGCATCCAGCGCCGGATAAACAATGTGCGCTGTCATGATTGCAGGCGCCTGCTGTCCTACCGCGATTCGGAAAGGCTCCAGTTCCAGTGCGCGTAATGCATCCAACGATTTATCCACGGTTGGCAAGTCGCGATGTGAGTCCACATGCGTGTCACCGTGTCCTGGAAAATGTTTAACGCAGCAGGAAACACCTTCAGCCAGACTACCCTGCATCCATGCCAGTGCCAGCTCCGCCGCTTTGGCTGGCTCAGAGCCAAACGAGCGTTCAGAAATAACCGGGTTATAAACATTATTATTCAGATCCAGTACCGGCGCGAAATTCCAGTTAAAACCGAGCGCACGTACCGAGCGCGCAACCGCCGCACCAACTTGACGGCAGAGTTCCGGATCAGCACTCGCGCCCAGCGACATCGCCGCAGGTGGCTGCGGCACCCATAACGAACGCACCACAGCGCCACCTTCCTGATCCAGTGCGATCAGGCTATCTGCACCCATGGTCTGACGCAAATCGCGGGTGAACTGCTTCAGCTGGTGTTCATCCTGCATATTGCCCCGGAACAGGCAGATTGCGCGGATATGGTTATCACGCATGAATGCGGCATTTTCCGCATCCAGCGCCAGTCCCGGCATACGGATCATGACCAGTTGTCCGGCGATGCGACGTGCTTCCTGCTCGTCGACGATGATGTCTGCCTGCTCATTGTTTGCTGTCATTTCACTGCTCCATCCATACCGCGCATAAAAAAGCGCTGAGTCCATAAAAACGCAACCATGACCGGTGCGACGGTTAATATCGTTCCTGCTGCAATCACGCGCGTACTACTGCCATACGTGCCGCGCAAATACAGCACTCCGGCCGATACCGGAAAATCTTCCGGCTTGGCCATCACCAGCGATGGCCATAAATAATCATTCCAGGTTTCCACTGCGGTAAGAATTCCCACAGTTGCCAGCCAGGGTGCAATCAACGGCAACATGATGCGGAACAGAATCGTGATTTCTCCGGCACCATCGATGCGGGCTGCATCCAGTAAGTCCTGCGGAATTTCATCAAACGCCTGCTTCAGCATCAGTATCGAAATCGCAGTCACCAGATTCGGTAATACGACACCAAACCAGCTGTCCACCAGCCCGAGTTGGGTAATGCTCAGAAAATTCATCAGAAAATTGACTTCGCCGGGCAAAATCATGGTGAACATGATGATCGCGAGCACAGTACGGCGCCCGCGGAAACGCATACGGGATAAAGGATAGGCAGCCATCGCGCACAGCAGCAATTTACCAGCCACAGTCATCAGCGTCAGGCAGACGGAATTCCACAGAAAACCTCCGATCGGAATCACACGAAACACTTCTTCAAAATGCGCCAGTGTCCAGTCCTGCGGCCACCATACGGGTGGAAAACTGAATACATTTCCTGACGCAGAAAATGCAATCACTGCGGTCCACCAGAACGGAAAAATACAAAGCACGGCAATCAGCATCAGCAAGCTGTAACTGAACAAAGTCTGCAAACCGCGCCGCAAGTTCATCGCTTACTCCCCGGGCGCAGCAACCATAATCCGCTGAGTGCAATTGCCATACAAATCAGTGAGACAATAAAGCTGGCAGCCAGCCCGCGCGGAATTCTCAAATGTTTAAGGCCCTGATCATAGGCGTAGTAAAGCGCGGTAAAGGTCGAATTCATCGGCCCGCCCTGCGTCAGCACATCCACTTCCTGATACGCTTTCAGCGCAGCCAGAACAGACATCACGGTACACATGGCGATCACCGGATACAGTGCGGGAACAGTGATATACCGAAAGCGTGCCCAGCGCCCGGCACCATCCAGCTCTGCAGCTTCATACAAATCTGCCGGTACCGCCTGCAGTGCAGCCAGATACATCACCATATACCAGCCAAGCCCGCGCCAGAAACAGACAAACATCACCGCTGCTAACGCAAGATGATCATCCGATAACCAGCCCAGTGGTGTATGAATCAGTTTTAATTGCAGCAAAACATAGTTCAGTGTCCCCTGCTCGTGAAACATAAAGCCCCACAAAATTCCGACTACCGAGACTGTGGTAACCACCGGTAAATAGAACACCGTACGAAACCAGTGTATGCCGCGCAATGGCTGATTCACTAATACAGCAAGCGCCAGCGCAGCGATCTGCGTAAAAGGCACAACCAGCAAAAATAAAAAGGAGTTTCGCAATCCGGTCAGAAACAAAGGATTGTTCAGCAGTGCGCGGTAGTTATCGAGGCCGACAAACTGCGGTGTATGCAATAAGCGGTAATCCGTCAGACTGAACCATGCACCTGCCAGCACCGGCCAGAATGCAAAAGCTGCAAAAATCATCAGTGCAGGGAATAAAAAAAACCACGGTACCAGCGATTGCCAGCGCAGAAGGCGGAACATCAGTGGCCTCCTTTCTGAGCTGCCAGCTTGCGGTTCCAGATTCGTGCAGCCTCTTCCAGCGCAGGTTTTACCGGTTTGCGACCGGTAACCGCTGCCTCAGTTGCCTGTACCAGCACACGACGTAATTCATCGTAATCTTCTATGCCGGAAACATATAAACTGCGCGCATTCTGCATTGAACGTGCGGCTTCGATGACAGCCTGTTGCGCCGGATCATTGCTGTTCGCTGCAGCTCTGATCAGGGTTTGCCTGAGTCCGCTGCGGGTAGTCGGCATCACACCGGCCAGCGCGGCAAAATCAAGCTGGCGCGCACTGCCCGTCAGATAACGTGCAAATTCAGCGATTGCCGGCATCTGCCTGGGCTGATTCCCTTTCGGAACCGCAAAGTGAAACATCCAGCCACCGTCATTGATGCCGGTCGGTCCTGCTGGCATAGGAAAAATTCCGGTTTGCGCATATACGTCCGGCGCATCCGTCTGCACCCGCCGGATGGCTGAAGGTGCGCTGACCATCATCGCGAGCCTGCCGCCAAGATAGGCATCGATCACGGCAGGAAAATTATCTTCTGCAAATAACTTATCTTTCAGCAGGCCGCCCGCGGTATAGACCGTTTTCAGTTGTTCGACCAGCCGCACATGGGCATCGGAATCAAACGCAGCGCGGTTCGCTTTTATCACGGGCAATCCCTGCTGCAAAAAGAAACCGTCGATTTTTCCGAGCGCGGGCGCATATGCGGGCTTGCCTGTGCGGGCAGCAATCTGCATCGCCATCTGAAATACCTGATTCAGATCTGCGGGAGCACGACTCACACCGGCTTTTTGCAATAAGGCTTTGTTGTAAGCAATAACGTTGACATTGCTGTAGTGAGGAAAGCCGTACAGATGTCCGTTAAAACGCAAATCGTCCAGCGCACCGTCAGTGTAGTCAGCCTGCTGTCCGGCTGGCGCAAGCCACTGATCAACCGGCTCCAGCATACCGTCACGCGCCAGTGCTTCCGCCCATGGCACAGATAAATTGACAAGTGCCGGCGGCTTACCGGCAGCAATCGCAGTCACCAGTTTTAACTGCAGAATATCCCAAGGATAATCTGTCCAGATGACCTGCGTATCCGGATGCAGACTTTCGTAATCGCGTATTAACTGCTGAAAATAGGGAATGAATTTTGGCTTCAGGCTCATCGTCCAGAATTCAATCCGGACTGGCTTTTGCTGACTGGCCTTTGCCTGCGTGAACGTTAACACGCTCAGAAAAAACAGCAACAATACAGTCAACGAGCGGAGAAGGCGGGCAACGGAAAAAGAAACTGTCGCACCGGAACCGTACCGGTAAACAGTTTCCTTCCCGCCGCAGATGCGACGAAACACACCCGATGCCATTTTGCAGAAAACGGTTTTCATCTTGAAGTCTGATCAGCGAGTGTGTTTCAGTTTTCTGACGTCAGTTGGTTTTTGTCACTTTGCTTAAGTGACGCGGCTGATCCGGATTCAGACCACGTGCCACCGACAGTTTGGCTGCCATCACATAGAAAGACTGAATAGCGGTCAGCGGGTCCAGATCCGGTACGGAGGCTGTGGCAATGGTCAGGTCGCGCTCAGCAATATCTGCCGGTGCTGCCAGCAATACGCGTGCACCGCGACCGCGCATTTCTTCCGCCAGTTTAATCAAGCCCTGCTGCGCCGGACCACGTGTCGCGTACACCAGCAGTGGGTAGCCTTCGTGAATCAGTGCCATCGGGCCATGCTTGATTTCCGCACCACTGAATGCTTCCGCCTGAATGGTGGATGTTTCTTTAAATTTCAGTGCCGATTCCAGCGCGGTGGTAAATCCTGTACCACGCCCGACCACCATAATGCGTTCAGCCGGTGCAAATACATCGATCGCTTTATCCCAGTCCTGCTGCGTTGCCACCTGCAGGTCTTCCGGCAAGCGCTGCAATGCCTCCAGCAAAGCAGCATCGTTTTGCCAGTGCGCGACCAGTCGTGCCGCAGCTGACAACGATGTGATATAGCTTTTGGTCGCTGCAACACTCAGTTCCGGTCCTGCATGCA
This sequence comes from Cognatundibacterium squillarum, assembly GCF_014652435.1. GTDB lineage: Bacteria > Pseudomonadota > Gammaproteobacteria > Burkholderiales > Burkholderiaceae_D > Undibacterium > Undibacterium squillarum. The sequence continues at coordinate 110,289 of NZ_BMYU01000005.1, read as the reverse complement.
AAGGCATGGTCCATTGCGCTGCGTCTGCCAGCGGCGAAGTCGCGTCATTAACCAGTGCTACGGTCGTTGCGCCGTTTGCGCTGAAATAGCGCAAAGGTTCCACCACATCCGGGCTTTGTCCGGATTGAGAAATCGCCACTGCCAGCGTGTTCTGTACCTGCAGCGGCGCCTGATTCAGCGTCACCAGCGACATCGGCAGCGACGCTGTCAGACAGCCGGTTCTGGCCATCATCAGATAAGCCAGATACGCTGCTGCGTGATCTGAACTGCCACGAGCAACCGTGACCGCAGAGCGCGGCGGATTCGCACGTAATAACGCGCCCAGTTCTGCGAATCGTTCCTGATCCTGCGTCAGCTGAAACGCGACACGTTCCGATGCAGCACAGGCTTCCTTAAGCATTTGCGAGGTCAATCTTCTCTCCTTCTACATACACAGCAATCAGGTTAAGTGCTTCATCCAGCACCACCAGGTCGGCAAACGCATCCGCCTGCAGGCGGCCACGTTCTGATAAACCGAGATAATCCGCGGCGTAAGTAGAAACCCGGCGCGACGCTTCTTCGAGACTGAGACCAATGCTGACCAGATTACGCAGTGCCTGATCCATCGTCAGGGTACTGCCAGCCAGCGTGCCATCTTCAAGGCGCACACCACCGAGACATTTGTGTACGATCTGGCGACCCAGCATATACTGCCCGTCCGGCATTCCGGACGCAGAGGTCGAATCAGTAACACAATACAAATGCGGAATAGACCGCAACGCTGCTTTGATCGCACCAGGATGTACATGGAGCAGATCCGGAATAATTTCTGAATATTCAGCATGGGCCAGCGCAGCACCGACCATGCCGGGAGCGCGATGATCAAAACGTGACATCGCGTTAAATAAATGGGTGAATCCTTTGGCGCCGCGTCCTAATGCCTGAACGCCTTCATCGTAAGTGCCGAGCGTATGACCAATCTGCACACGCATACCGGCATCGACCAACTGACTGATCAGATCCATATGCCCCGGCATTTCCGGTGCAATCGTAATCAGACGTATCGGTGCCAGTGCATGCAAAGCCATTACCTGTGTAATGTCGCCCTGCCCTGCAAAATCCGGCTGTGCACCGAGCTTACCGGGATTGATATATGGTCCTTCCAGATGCACACCAAGTACACGCGCAGTACCGGCAGGACGCTGCCGGATCACATCAGCCATTGCAGTCAGTGCGGCTTCGATGTCACCCAGTGGTGCTGTCATCGTGGTGGCAAGCATACTGGTGGTGCCATGCATCGCATGACGGCGTGCAATCACGCTGACAGCGTCACCGGCTTCCATGGTGTCCTTACCACCGGCACCGTGCACATGCAGATCAATAAATCCCGGCAGAATATAGGTCTTACCGGATGTCACAGCAGCACCGGCGCTGATATCGGCGATCCGGTCACTGAATGTCAATTCTCCGTCAACCCAGCCTTGTGGCGTCAGGATACTGCCCTGCAGGTGCTGCATCTTACTCATCTGAACAACTCCGCCACAAAGTCATAGTAATCGCTGCGGCAGTATGAATGCGACAGCTCAATTGCGGTACCGTTCGGCAGATAACCGACACGGGTAATAAACAACATGGCAGCGCCCTGCTTAATATCTGCCAGACGCGCCTGTTCTGCAGTTGCATTGACAGCGCGGATATGCTGCAGCGCGCGGGTCGGGGCAACATGATGCGCTTCCAGATAGCCGTACAGGCTGTCCGTCACCAGTTTAGGATTCGGCATGTACATCGCCGGGATCGTTGTACTTTCAATCGCCATCACCACATTGTCTGCGGTACGCAAGCGCTTCAGACGCGACACCACGGTATTCGGCGATAAGCCCAGAGATAAAATTTCTTCCGGTGAAGCGATACCTGTCTCACGCGAAATCCAGCGTGAACCGGGCACGAAGCCGCGCTGACGCAATTCTTCACTGAAGTTTGTTAACCGGGATAATGGCTGTTCCAGTTTCGGCGTGATATAGGTGCCGGAACCGTGACGACGTGTCAGCAAACCGCGTTCGCACAGCATGTCAATCGCTTTACGTGCCGTAACGCGCGAAATATTCAGCGACTCAGACAACATGCGTTCAGAAGGCAAAGCCTCATCAGGCTGCCAGAGGCCGCTGTGAATGGCATTCGCCAGTTTATTCGCCAGCTGCAGGTACAGCGGCGTGGAGCTCTCGCTGTCCGGTCTGAAATCGTTTAATTGTTCCAGCATCTGTTCCTCCCAAAACCTGTTATTGTAGTTTCCGGCTCTGTCTTTTCACCAGCAACATCGCACCGGTCGCAGAATCAGCCTGCGGCTCTGTCAGTGTTTGTTGCAAAGCTTGCGGAATATACGGTTTCAGCACGGGCGCCAGACCACCGCATAAAGCAATACTTAATTGTTCTTTCGCTGTCAGTGCTGCCGCCATCTGCGCGATATCCTGTCCGGCAGTCTGCAACAGCTGGCGGGCGACTTCACTGTGTTCCGCCATGCGGATTACAGTTGGCGCAAGACTCGCATACCGGGTCTGATTCGCATTACCCATCCATGCAAACAAGGAATCACGGCAATTGCCCGTATGCTCTTCCAGCGCCAATGCCAGTGCCTCGGCAGGCTGACGACCGTCCAGCACCCTTTGCAGATAATTCACTGCCTGCCAGCCCAGCCATGCACCACTGGCTTCATCACCGATAGGAAAACCCCAGCCACCGACTTCCAGACGCGATCCGTCGCTGTATAAAGCTTCGCCGACACTGCCGGTACCAAGCGCGATAATCGCACCGGCTTCGCCACCGTGTGCGCCCAGCAGCGTGGTATATGCGTCGCTTTCCACAATCAGCAAACCGAAGCCAGGATTCAGTTGCAAAAACTCTTCACGCCACGCAGTTACCGTTACGCCAGCCAGTCCGAAACCGATACCGATCTGCTGTAAAGGCGGCATTGCAATCCCTGCAATTTCAAAAGCCTGTGTCAGTGCCGTCATCACCGATTGCCAGGACTCCGCACGCCCCAGTGCCAGACCACCTGGCCCGCCGGCACCACGCGCCAGCTCTTGCCCGTCCGGTGTACTCAACACCACTCGCGTTCCAGTTCCGCCGCCATCCACACCTGCCAGATACAGCAAGTCTGATGCAGCAGAATTCAGGTTTATCGACGGAGTTTGTGCAGATTGATCTCGGTTATACATGGTGTTTTCAGGTGTCCGGTAGCGAACATTCAGCCGCGCGGTAAATCAGCGCTACTGAGGTTTTCTGTTAAAATCATCTGTCTCACTGTAAGAGCTTTTTATAGTGGTTGTCAATAGGTATTTAAGTGGTATCTAACCGATTTTCACTACTGCACTAATACCTCTTTACCCTCGCTCCGAAAAAACCCTGATCTGACTTAGGTTTTATACGACACACCAGCAACCACTCGCACCTGCCTCACTGCCATTGCGTCGCTTAATCCTCACTGGACTGCATACGCTTCATCAATTTTTTCAGCGTAAAAACTGCTCGTTCCCCACCATACCGATCTTGGTTACGCCCAGACGCTGTGCCGAGGCCATCACGGCAGCGACCGCTTTGTACTCAACGAAGGCATTTGGCCGGATGAAAAATTCCGGCTGAACCCGCTCCGACGCTGCCTCTGCCATCTTTGCCTCCAGTGCTGACTGACTTGCAACGGGATCACCATTCCACAACAGACTGCCATCAAAATCGATATCAATGTCAATGACAGGTGCCGGCAGCGGAAAGCAAGAGTGCTCTCCATACCGAATTTCGTGATACTGGACAGGTATCGAAAACAAAAACATCACAACAATCGCCAGCAATACATCAACCATTGGCGACATATTGATTTCCGTGAACAGCGCATCAGGTTCATCTGTACCCCGGGCATCATTCCTCAGCATAATTCTGTCTCCTGTGAAATATGTTTATTCATATCCGGATTCAGAACACATCATGCCAACGTATGCAGTACTGCTGGTGCGCCTGCCGGAGAAGGCAGTTTAACAGCCTTATTTCAGGAACTGCTCGTTCCCCACCATACCGATCTTGGTCACGCCCAGACGCTGTGCCGAGGCCATCACCGCAGCCACCGATTTGTACTCCACGACCGCATTCGGACGCAGATGTACTTCCGGCTGATTCGGCTGAGCTGCCACTTCGCTCAGCTTCGCTTCCAGTTCACCACGGGTCGGTACTGCTGCACCGTTCCACAGCACTGTGCCGTCAAAGTCCACGTCGATGTTGATCACGACTGGTTCTGTGATCGGCGGGCTGGATGGTCCGGTCGGCAGATTCAGGTTGATCGAGTGGTTCTGAATCGGGATCGTAATGATGAACATGATGATCAGTACCAGCATGACGTCGATCAGCGGCGTCATGTTCAGTTCGGTCATGACTTCCGGTTCAGAGGAGGATCCGCCTCCGCCTATTTGCATTCCCATCGTCTTTCCTTCCTTAGCTCTTCGGTGGCGGTTCAATCACGAACGCCACTTTCGCAATACCGGCACGTTGCGCTGCCAGAATCGTGCGCCCGACGAATTCGTAACGGGTGTTCTGGTCGCCACGGATGTGGACTTCCGGTTGCGGTTGTTTGACCGATTCCACTTTCAGCTGGTCGAACAGGGCTTCTGTGCCTCCGGCCAGCGGACGGATCGCGCCGTTCCAGTAGATGTCACCGTCTTTGCTCACAGAGATGGTGATGTTTTCCGGTTTGGTTTTGTAGACCTGGTTGCGTTCTGCCGGCAGCTTGAGTTTGACCACGTCGGTGATCACCGGGGTGGTGATCAGGAAGATGATCAGGAGCACGAGCATGACGTCTACCAGCGGGGTGGTGTTAATGGTGCTGTTGACTTCGTCTTCATCACCATCGTTGCCGACTGCCATTCCCATAGTTGTTCTCTTTCCTTCTTGATTCGCTTGTCCCGGCCGGGGTGTCTGCTGACAGGAGACAGTCAGGGCACGACGGGGCCGGGGTCTGGTGTGCGGAGTTCAGGAGGCGTTGCCTCCTGTGGTTCCGGTCAGATTATTTCTTGCCCATGTTGCCGGACAGCAGCACGGAGTGCAGGTCGGCAGCGAAAGCACGCACTTCTTCCATCGCGGATTTGTTGCGGCGTACCAGGAAGTTGTAACCCAGAACTGCAGGAACCGCGACGCCCAGACCGATTGCGGTCATGATCAGCGCTTCACCAACCGGACCAGCGACTTTGTCGATGGATGCCTGACCGGACATACCGATCGCTGTCAGCGCGTGGTAAATACCCCAAACGGTACCGAACAGACCAACGAACGGTGCAGTCGAACCAACGGTTGCCAGGAATGCCAGGCCGTCTTGCAGGCGGGACTGTACTTTTTCAACAGCGCGCTGGATGGACATGGATACCCAGGTGTTCAGGTCGATTTGTTCCAGCAGGGCACCTTCGTGGTGTTCGCTGGCTTTCACGCCGGATTCAGCGATGAAGCGGAACGGGCTGCCGTCTTTCAGGGAGCTTACGCCAGCTTGTACGGAAGCAGCTTTCCAGAATTTGGAGCGTGCTTCACCAGCCTGACCGGACAGTTTGACCTGGTCGATGGTTTTGGTGATCAGGATGTACCAGGAGCCCATGGACATGATGATCATGATGATCAGGGTGCCTTTGGCGACGAAGTCACCGGTTTTCCAGAGCGCGTCCAGGCCGTACGGGTTTTCGATCACTTCTTTTGCTGCGCCGCCTTCAGCTGCCGGTGCTGCTGCAGGAACGGATGCTGCAGGTGCTGCTGCAGAGGCTTGTGCGGAAGTGGCCGGTGCGGCTGCGGAGGCTTGTTCTTGTGCCATCACAGGTGCGGCAACTGCTGCGGTCAGGGCCAGTACGGCGGCAGCCAGGAATGCGGAGAAACGGTTTTTCATTATGGTGCTTCCTTTAAACAAAATAAGGTTGGTAGTGCTTACTGGAACGTATTACTTCATCAGCAGGGAGATGCGTTGTGCGTCACAGGTGTGCCGGCAAGGCAAGTACTGCCGTCCATCGTGGGGCGATGGACAAAGTACTTAACGCAGTCCGGCGCGACTGTGACGTGCAACCCGAAGGGAACGTCGCTGACTAACAAAGTCCGGCGATTTGATGCTCAAGTTCGCACTCCCTGAAGGTGATGTAATACGTTCCTTTTATCAGTTGGTCAGAACTGTGCCCTTCCGGGTACGTTGTCTGACCGCCTTTGTTATGCGGGATCAGTCGAGTTTCCAGACGTAATCCACGTGCGTCCAGGTTTGTTGTGGCTTGCCATCCACCAGGCCCGGTTTATTCCGGCAGCTACCGGACATCAGCTGGTTACGGACGGCGTTATCAAGGGCGCGGAATCCACTGGATTTCTCGATCTTGACTTCGGCCACCGAACCGTCTGCACCGATCAGGACTGCCAGACGGGTGGTACCGGTTTCTTCGTTACGGGCGGATGCACGCGGATATTCCGGTTTGCAGCCACTTGCGCTGAAGTCGATCACTGCCTGAACCACGGCGGGTGCGGCTGGCTTGGGTTCAGCAGGTTTGGTATCTACCGGTGGTGCCGATTTCACGAAAGTCGGGTTTTCCGGCTTGGTGTTGGTCACGGTAGAGATCGTGTTTTGCTGAACCTGTGGCTGTACCGCTACCTCTGGCGGAGGGATGAACGGTGGTGGTGGCGCTGCCAGTTTTGGTGGTGGCGGCGGTGGTGTGTCCGGTGGTGGCGGAGGCGGTTTGACCTCTTCCACCATTTTGGTTTCCAGTGGTTTCTGAATGATCTGGACGATTTTATGTCCGAGACCGTTCAGTAACGCGTACACAAGTATCGCGTGAAATGCGATGACCAGCCCTATGCCGAGAAACTTCTTGCCCGGCTCTTGCTGGCGATTTGAAAAATCCATACCTTCCCTTCCTGACTGATTTCCGTTCTGCTGCCGCGCAGATCACGGGGATTTGCAACATACTGCTGTATGTATTCCTGCTCAAAAAAAACGAACAGAAGCACAGGCAGCAACAGGCTGAACCAGATATTTATTAACCGGAATATTGATACTTACTCAAAAAAATGGCGGAGCAGGATGCGCTCCGCCATTGAAGGTTCCGACGCTGGTCGGAGTGGTGACAATCAGTTCAATCAGATTTTTGCGCGTACGCCGAAGAAAATCTGACGGCCGTTTTTGTAGAAGGCACGTGGCTGATCCGGTGTTGTTGCGTAAGACTTCAGCATCGGATTGTTCAGATCTTTACCTTCCAGTGTCAGGCTGATGTTATCAGTCAGGTTGTAACCCAGAGATGCGGAGATAGTGCCGACTGCATCCTGATAAATCGCAGAGTTACGATCCAGACCGTTCAGGAATTTAGAACGGTAGTTGTACTGAACACGTGCGCTGAACTTGCTGTTTTCGAAGTAAGCACCCAGGTTGTAAGAATGACGGGAAGTACCCACCATGCTGCAGTCACCGGTGGCTGCGCAGGCAGAACCCGGCGCTTTACCGGTTTCTTTACCGTCAGCATAAGTGTAGTTACCGTTCACACCGAAACCGTTGCCGAAGTCCTGAACATAAGCCAGTTCCAGACCTTTGACTTCTGCTGTGGTGTTAGTCGCTGCACTCATTTTGTAGTCAGTGACTTTTTTCTGCGCATAGTTATAGAACTGCTGCGTGAAAGAACCGTAAGTCACATAAGAATCCATCGACATATTGTAGATGCCTGCGGATACCATGGATTTTGGTGCAAAGTACCATTCCACACCCAGATCGAAGTTATTCGAACGGATAGGTTTCAGGTTAGGGTTACCACCGGAACCGGTCATCTGTGTGTCCAGCAGCGACAGTGCAGCCAGCTGACCGAAGTCAGGACGTGCCATGGTGCGGCTTACTGCAAAACGGCCTACCAGTTTGTCAGCGATATCTACACGGAAGTTTGCGCTAGGCAGAATGTCGGTGTAGGTATTTTCTGTCACGATCGGTGCCCAGGTATTGTTCGGGGAACCGTTTTCAACACGTTCTTTGGTGTTCACAAAACGCACACCGAAGTTACCGGATACTTTTTCTGTGTTGAAGTTTGCCATTGCATAAGCAGACTGTACGTCTTCTTTGACGTTGAATTCAGCCTGATAAGCATGGGTATTGAAAGTGACATACTTGTTTGCCCACGCAGTCACGGAATCACCGGTCAGTGTCCAGGTGTTATTCAGCACGTTTGGCAGACTGGAGTTCAGTGTCGTCACGTCTTTCGGTGCATTGGCCACCAGTGTGCCTGCTGCATCCACAGTACCTGCCAGATTGGTCAGATCACGTTTGTGTGTTGCAACGCGTGCACCAAACTTGATGCTTTGCAGAATATCGTTACCGGTTTTGAATGTACCGTCGAACTGACCGTAAGATTCTTTATCTGTTGCAGTCACATCGGATGCCCAGCCACCGATAGGACCGTTAGGACGGAAAGTCAGCTTGTCGGAGCCCGGTACAACGATACGTGCCGGCTCACTCAGACCGAACAAAGTAATGCTGCCGCCGGAGTAAGCATTCCAGACTTCATAACCGATGTCACGGGTGTGGCCTGTACCCTGCGTCTGACCCACTTTACCAGTGAAGCTCAGATCTTTGCTGGCTTTGTAAGACACATCCAGATTCACAAAACGGGAATCACTGTAAGAACCCGGACGCACAGCGATATCCTGCACTGTTGTGGACATATTGGAGCAATCCAGACCTGTCGGGCAGCTGCCTGGCAGTGTCAGGGAAGTGATGGTGTCGCCAACCACAGTCCAGTTCGATGGTGCAACGCCGCCCTTACCGCTCCAGCCATTGGTCATTGCAGAGTAAGGAGCAAACATCATATTGCGGTTGACGTTAGACGCTTCCAGTTTGCTGTAGAAACCGGTCAGATCAAATGTCAGATCAGGATTGACCTTGTATTGCAGATCAATCATACCGCCTTTGGTTTCGCGCTCTTGCGAGAATTGCGCAGTACCGGTCAGCAGAGAGAGGTTTTTACCCAGAACATTCGGGTTAGCCTGTACCCAGCCGGAACCATCGTAGCCGGGAACCATTTTGTCCCACCACAGGAATTCCTGACCGTCACGCAGCAGCGAACGCTTCTGATCAAATGCCTGGACCATGACGCCAACGGAATTGTCATCGCTCTTCCAGTTGACCAGACCGCTGATCTGCGCATTGGTTTTGCCAGCCAGACTGGAGTTCACGCCTTGCAGGGAACCGATGGCTGTCAGTTTTTGTTTGAAGTCCAGCGGTTTGCGGGATTCGATATCCACGGAACCTGCTGCACCACCTTCGACCAGATCTGCCTGCGCTGTTTTATACACAGTCACACGGCCGATCAGTTCAGACGGGAACAGAGAATAGCTGACGCTGCGGCCACCGCCGGCGATGTTTGCAGCGTACCAGTCACCACTGGAGATAGAGTGACCGTTGAACGTTGTCAGTGTCAGTGCAGACGGTGTGCCGCGCAGGGATACGCGGTCGTTTTCACCGAAGCCACCTTCAGTACCACCGGCAGTTGCGACGTTCACACCAGGAATACGCTGCAGGGAATCTGCCACGTTTTTGTCCGGCATTTTGCCGACGTCTTCTGCGGTGATGACTTCAACCAGAGAATCCGCATTGCGTTTCTGATTGATCGATTGTTGCAGCGAAGCGCGAATACCGGTAACAACCACTTCCTGTGGCTTTTCTGCCTGTTGCGCGGAAACACTGGCGCTGATGGACAACAGGGCGACTGCAGCAGCAATCGGTGTCAGTCCGGTTGTGAGACTTTTTTTCATTTACTCCCCCTCGTTTACATTTTTGAAAGCAGCATGACAACCGTTTGCTGTCATCACACTGGCGTGTTCACTGCCCACCCCTCAGAGTCATTCCACTTTAATTCCAGTTCAGTGATCCGGAACCAAGTCGGTTCGCCGCAACCGACTGGTATGCCTGTTGGGCAAGCCACTCAGTCTGGCGCGAAGCGGGTCAGCCTGTTCGCTGACGGCTGCACAAATCTGCCTGAGGACAAACCGTGCTGCTTCGCCTGCTCCGAAATCCGCCCTGCTTTTTCAGTCTTTATACAGCCTAAAAAATAAGCATCAATTCGAATTGAGGCTCACTTTATGACTGGCAAAAGTGGTTGTCAAGCGGTATGTACGTGGTATTACTTACCCCCATATTGGTATTGATTCAATACCACACTAAACATATATAGATCCTTGTTTTTTAACGATAAAGAATAAATTTTCCTTAGCGAAATGAAAAAGTGGTCTGTTTAGTTTTCCCAACAGAAAAAACCAGTTGCTGCACAACGGCAGCACTGGCAGGCGCACAGCCAGTCGGGCGTCCGCTGTGCGCGGCAACAGGCATTCTCAGTCTGTGGGAAAAGTAAAAAATGGCTCTCAGCACAACTGGTCTGGACGCAGGCAGTCACACCGGCACAGCCTCCGGCGCCAGCCCGCATCCGGATAAGGGCCGGCAATCCGCACGGTTCAAAGTGGTATTACAGCTATCTATACAACTGCATCCAATTTACTTGCCATGTACCACGTCTGCGGCAACCGGTATCTGACGGCACAGCGTCAACAGCTCCCGGCCCCGGATTCAGATCAGGCAACAACATTTGTGCAGATATCCGCATTGGCATGTTCCGGACAGCCAGACTTTCTGCCGACGACCGCAGTATCGCTGTGCTGAACACCGCATTCAGGGAATTTTTGCGTGTTTTCGGGGGTTTCGAAGCGGGTATTGCGCCGGATGCATCGCCAGTAGACAGCCAGCTCACCTGCGCAAAAAAAGTGCAGACTGCAAGTGGCATCCGGCGCTTTCCATTCGTGACAACTGAAAGCGCAAAACCCGTTAAAACAAGCCGGGGCTTGCTGCTATGATTTACGCCGCACTTCATCTGTTCAACAGCTCAGGACATCATCAGCATGACTTCTCTGCGTATTATGTTTTTCCTGCTCTTTTTTCTGAGCGCCGCCAGCCACGCCGAAGAGCACCGGACATGGTGCACACGTTCCGAGCGCGAATTGTTCAGCTGCACTTTCAGCAATCACAAGGTCGCTTCTTTGTGCGCAACAGCCGACTGGTCGCGGTCGTCCGGTGGTTTGCAGTATCGCTTCGGAAAACCGGAAAGCCGTCAGCCGGAAATGATTTACCCGAAAGTAATCGACCCTTTCACAAGTTTTCGGGCACTGTCGTCAGATACGCTGGGCAGGAAAGGAAATACACGCTCCGTCTGGCTCAGTTTTAAGGTCGGTAAATACCGTTATGTGATACAGGATGACGAGCATGATGGCACGCACCGGCAAGTCATCAAAGTCGCGCCGGATGATAAGCCTGAACAAACGCTGATCTGCAACAAAAACACCAGCCTGCTGTCGCAGCAATCAGAAAAGATTCTGTATTTACTGGACGAAGATGCATTCGATGAACGTTAACTTGCAAAGCTGAAATTCGGCGGGCATGCCATCGCAGGATAACTAGCCACCACTGTGCAACTATCGTCATTCGCATTTTTCTGAAGCCCGGACTTTCTGCCGACGACCGCCGTATCGCTGTGCTGAACACCGCATTTGGGGTGATTTAGGGTGTTTTTGGGCTGAATTTAACGCAACTGGATAACAGCTCACTATCGGAGCTGACAGAAATACGAAAAACTGCCCTCGAACATATATGGCGTGAACAAGCAAGGAATGACCACTCGCTTACAGTCAATTCCACCGACGCAACGCCAAGTTAAAATTCATCAATTATTTCGTACAAAAAAATTCATGCGCAGATCGGCGCCAGGCCTCTATTCCGTTTGACACCTGAAGTGCAGATACGTCCATTAAATTTCATTTGAATTTTTTTTAGCAGGACTGCTACGCTGATAACCCAGCCGCCGATTAGCAAGACTACAACACGTTTCATTCCTATGAAATTATGACTCTATTCTTCGATGACTTTGAAACATTAGGGCAGTACCACGATTTTTGGGCACATGTACTATTCAACGCTCCGGATCGCTTTACTTCTTTCGACGACACGCCGGTGAATCAGAAAGAAACCCTGGCTGCTGCGTTTAATGCGCTTCGCTCTGGATTTCGCTTTGCAGAGCGAAAAATAACCGACACGCGAAAACTGCGCATCATGCGTGAACTCATCGAAATGTCTTACGAAGCATATGTCGCAGGTGATTCCAAAACGGGGGCGCATACGCTGCAAGAATGCGAGGGAATGATCTGGAAGAACAGAATACAATCTGTCAAATATGCTGTAGCCGCCGAACTCAGGGCTTTTGGGAAACTGGAAACCTACGCAAACGTGAAAGTCTCACCTTATCCTTTTGAGGGAACTGAAGACGACCTTACGCCTCACATGATCACACTCTATACAGCGGCAAAACAACGTTGTTTAGACAAATTCAGTGAAAGAGAGGATTTCAAGCCTTTTATTTTATTGCTCGATATACAGGGAATAATCCAAGAGCATCGGAGTCGCTCGTGGAAGTCGTCGAAAACGCAAATTCAGTCACTTGCAACAAACAGTCTGATCCTTGGCTTCGTGAGAGCGGAGATTTGCCTCTCCGGAATTTCCGGCGTATTAATTCACGACATCGAAGTTATCAATTCCCCGAGAGTATCGATTCGAAGTCGGGTTTCGGACTATGTCTGTGAATCACCTCCTCATTTCCATTTTGATGCAACAACAGTCTTGCAACAACACGAATAGTTACCCCCGCCTTCCCTGTCGTAGCATGGCACCTGACCAGACACTGTGCAAATATCGTCATTCGCACTTTTGTAAAGCCCGGACTTTCTGCCGACGACCGCAGTATCGCTGTGCTGAACACCGCATTTGGGGTGTTTTGGCGCTGAAAACCGGCTCTCGCGGCAATGCTGGCTTAGCGTTCGATTGGAAAGTCTGAAAACTAAACGCACCGGACAACAAAAAACCCGCCGTGCATCTGCAGGGCGGGTTTTGATGTTCCGTGCAATCAGCGGATCAGGTCAGTTTGACCGCGTGTTCGCGCGTATTGTGGAAAGTGATGTCCGGCCAGCGTTCCTGCGTTAAGCGCAGGTTGACGCCGGAGGTGGCCAGATAGGCCAGATTGCCGGCGGCATCGTAGGCCAGATTGGCACCGGCGGACGAACGTTCGAAATCAGCCAGCATTTTCTTATCGTCACAGGTAATCCAGCGTGCGCTGCTGATGCTGGTGCCTTCAAACACAGCGTCCACGCCGTATTCATTTTTGAGACGGCTGGCAACCACTTCAAACTGCAGCACACCGACCGCACCCAGCACCAGATCGCTGCCGGTAACCGGACGGAACACCTGTACCGCGCCCTCTTCACCCAGCTGCTGCAAGCCTTTTTGCAATTGCTTGATTTTCAGCGGATTCAGAATGCGTGCGGTACGGAAAAAGTCCGGTGCGAAGTAAGGAATACCGGTGAATTGCAACAGTTCGCCTTCGGAGAAACTGTCGCCGATCTGCATATTGCCGTGGTTCGGCAAACCGATGATATCGCCTGCGTAGGCTTCTTCCACCTGTTCACGCGAGGAAGCCATAAACGTCACCACGGACGATACTTTGACTTCGCGGTTCAGACGCAAATGTTTGAGTTTCATGCCGCGTTCAAAACGGCCGGAACAGACGCGCAGGAAAGCGATACGGTCGCGGTGGGCCGGGTCCATATTCGCCTGAATTTTGAAAACGAAACCGGAGAACGGTGCTTCGGTCGGGCCGACGGCACGCACGGTGGCATCGCGTTCACGCGGTGCCGGTGCCCATTCGATCAGGGCATTCAGAATTTCACGCACACCGAAGTTATTGATCGCGGAACCGAAGAAGACCGGCGTCTGTACACCGGACAGGAAGTCTTCCAGACTGAACGGATGCGATGCACCGTGTACCAGTTCCACTTCCATGCGCAACTGTTCCATTTCAATCGGGAACATTTCCTGCAGACGCGGATTGTCGATGCCTTTGATGACTTCCACTTCCTGATCTGCGCGCTCATTGCCCGGCGTGAACAGCAGCACTTCATCTTTGATGATGTGATACACACCACGGAAATTTTTACCCATGCCGATAGGCCATGTGACCGGTGCGCACTGGATTTTGAGTACCGATTCCAGTTCATCCAGCAGTTCCAGCGGATCGCGGGTTTCGCGGTCCATTTTATTGACGAAGGTGATGATCGGGGTGTCACGCATACGGCAGACGTTCAGCAGCTTCAGGGTTTGTTCTTCCACACCCTTAGCCGCGTCAATCACCATCAGCGCAGAGTCAACGGCGGTCAGCACGCGGTAAGTATCTTCCGAGAAGTCCTGGTGGCCCGGGGTATCGAGCAGATTGACGACGTGATCGCGGTACTCGAACTGCATCACCGATGAAGCCACCGAAATACCACGCTGCTTTTCAATCTCCATCCAGTCGGACGTGGCGTGGCGCGCGCTCTTACGCGCTTTCACCGTACCGGCCAGCTGAATCGCACCGGAAAACATCAGCAGTTTTTCAGTCAGTGTGGTTTTACCCGCATCCGGGTGGGAAATGATGCCGAAAGTGCGGCGGCGTGCTGTTTCACGCTTAATCAGGTTTTGCAGCGAAGCACTGGTCTGCGCGCTGGCGACGCTTGCTTCTGGATTGGCAGATTCGGTACTCATCGGTTTCCGTTCAGATCAGAGATAAAACCCTCTATTTTATCGCCACTGCGGGTCGAAGTCGATGTACGGACAGACAAGCCCTGCCGCTTTCACGGTCATTTTTTATAACGGCAGGAACCTGACTGTTGTGCCGTTGTCCAAATGACGCAAACGATTGCTTATTTACCGGATTTCATCACAATGACATCCGGAATGACTATGCTGATATCGTCGTCATGACGTCCTGTTTTGTTTTATAAGAAAGAATACATCATGAAAAAACTGTTGTTGAGCAGCCTGCTGAGCGCGGCTGTCGCGATGCCGGGTCTGGCATTTGCGTGGGGTGCAGATGGTCACCAGTCCGTTGGTGCCGTCGCTGACAAGCTGCTGGAAGGCACCAAAGCCGGTGCGCAGGTCAAAGCCATTCTGGCGGGTCAGACGCTGGAAAAAGTCTCGGTCTGGGGTGATTGCGTGAAAGGCATCGATCCGCAAAAAGATTTTGCCTATACCTCCATGGGTCGCTATCCGGAATGTGCACCGTTTGAAACGCAGGCTGGCATTGCGGCGATGGCAGATTACGTACGCCGTAACAATACCCAGTGCAAACCGGGAGAAGGCGAAGAAACCTGCCACAAGCAATACCATTACGCCGACGTCGCGATTCAGCATGACCATTACAAAACCGGCTATGCAGGCACCAGCGATCACGATGTGGTGAATGCGATCCGCGCTGCTGCACTGGTACTGCAGGGCAAAGAAGCCCCTGCCCCGTTCTCATTCAAAGACAAAGCGGAAGCACTGGCCTTGCTGGTGCATTACATCGGCGATATTCACCAGCCGCTGCACGTTGGTTCTGTGTTTCTGGATAAAGATGGCAAACAGGTCAATCCGGATGAGCACGGCTATGATCACAGCACCAACACCGTTGGTGGTAATGCGCTGCAATGTCCATGCGGCAACCTGCACTCGCTGTGGGACGATGTGCCGTACAACTACAAACGCGGCCGCATGAACGATGCGCTGGTGAAAAAAGCCCGCACTTACAATGTTGCAAAAGCACCACTGAACGATTTGCCAGTGCTGTGGGCGAACGATGCAATCCGTGATGCGCGCACTTTATTCACCGGTTCTCAGTTCGGAAAAGCCGCGCCGGCTTCACGTGGGTTAAACTGGTCAATCGCGTTGCCATTAGAATATGAAAAAATGATGGCAAACATGAAAGATGATGCACTGGTACGCGGTGGTGCACATCTGACCCAGATTTTGCAGGAAATCTGGCCGGAGTAATTTTTAACTGAAGGAGCAACAATGCGTATTACGCCTTTGCAATGGATAGGAAAAGGATTCCGCATGCTGTGGACCGTACTCGATTACGGCCGCCGTGCAATCCTGAACCTGCTGTTACTGATTATCCTGATCGGTATCGCAGCGTCGTTTTCCTCTGAAAAACCACGTAAGCTGGAAGATAAAACGGCACTGATCCTCGATCTCAAAGGGAATCTGGTAGAGCAGCATGCAGGAACAGCACGCGATGCCTTCCTCGCCGAAGCACAGGGTGATACGCGCCGTTCCATTCAGTTACGCGATATTCTGGAAGCAATCGATACCGCCAAAGACGACAGCAAAATCACCAGCATTGTTCTGTTGCTGGATGAGCTGAACGGCGGTGGTCTGGTACTGGAGCGTGAAGTTGCCGCAGCGCTGGATAAATTCCGCGCGACCGGCAAAAAAGTGATCGCCTGGGGTTCTTCTTACAGCCAGAAGCAATACCTGCTGGCGGCGCACGCCGATCAGATCTACATGCACCCGATGGGGATGGTATCGGTCACCGGCTTCGGCGGCTATCGCAATTATTACCGCGATGCACTGGATAAACTGGGTGTCACAGTCAATGTGCTGAAAGTCGGTACGTATAAAAGCTTCGCTGAACCGTATATCAGCAACGGCCCTTCTCAGGCTGCTGCTGAAGCAGATGCTTATCTGTACAACGGTTTGTGGAAGATCTACACCGATGACATCGAAAAAGCACGCAAACTGCCTGCTGGTTCGGTCACAGAAAGCATCAACAAATTGCCTGAACTGCTGAAAGCCGCCGGCGACAGCAGCGGTCAGCTGGCTGTGAATCTGAAATGGGTGGATGGCCTGAAAACCCGCGATGAACTGCGCGAACTGATGTACACCATCGGTGCACCGGACAGCAAAAACAAAAGCTTCCGTCAGATCGGTTTTGACGAGTATCTGGCACTGAACAAAGGTCACAACATGAATCTGGGTGGTGATCAGGTTGGTGTGATTATTGCCGAAGGCGAAATCAGCGAAGGCAAAGCACCTGCCGGTTCCATCGGTGGTTTGTCCACATCGAGTCTGATCCGCAAAGCACGCGAAGATGACAAAGTCAAAGCCGTTGTTCTGCGTGTTAACTCGCCGGGTGGCAGCGCTTTCGGTTCAGAACTGATCCGCCGCGAACTGGAACTGACACGCAAAGCAGGCAAGCCTGTCGTCATTTCCATGGGTAACGTTGCGGCTTCCGGTGGTTACTGGGTTTCCATGTCGTCGGATGAAGTGATTGCGGATGAAGCGACCATTACCGGTTCTATCGGTGTGTTTGCAATTCTGCCGACAGCTGACAAAGCCGTGGAAAAACTGGGCATCCATACTGCGGGCACCACCACTACATGGCTGGCTGAACCGTATAACCCGCTGCGTCCGCTGAATCCGAAGTTTGCCGATATGGTACAGAGCAGCATTAACCATATCTACGCAGAGTTCACAACCAAAGCCGCAGCCGCACGCAAAACCACGCCGGAAAAAATCAATGAAGTGGCACAAGGCCGCGTCTGGACCGGTGTGCAGGCAAAAGAGCGTGGTCTGGTCGATCGTCTGGGCAGTTTTGAGGATGCACTGAATTCCGCTGCCAAACTGGCGAAACTCGGTAACAACTATCATGCCAGCTATATCGAACCGGAAGGTTCCAAGCTTGATAAATTGCTGGAAATGTTCAATGCACAGATCAGTGCCACACTGGCGAAGCACTTCCAGCTGGCACTGGTACCAACCGGCATGACACCGGCAATGGTGAATCAGGTGCAGGAAGATATCCGCTGGATTAATGATCTGAACAATAATCCGAAAGGTTATGCAGAAGTCACGCACTGCTTCTGTAAAGCGCCTTAATCTGCGCGGGCTGCCGCCCCTGCAGTGACCGGTTTCCGCATTTCCGGTCTGCCAGAAACCGTCGCTCCGGCGACGGTTTTTTTATGTCTGCGCGTGTTGGAACACGGAATACCGGACACGGAACATGACAATTGTCATGTGAAAGTTATGACGTATGCCCCTGAACTTTCTGATGCCGCACAGGCACACTGAAGCCTGTTCAATATTCTTTCTGACGGAGGCTGAGATGTCCCGATTTTCCCGTAGTGTACTGAGTCTGTTGTTGTCCGGTCTGGCAATGCAAGCCAGCGCTGCCGATACCCTGATTCGTCAGGCGCGTGTGTTCGATGGAGAACGCATTATCGGTGTGCGCGACGTGCTGATACAGGATGGCAAAATTTCCCGCATCGACACCAGCATTCCGGCACCTGCAGGTGCGGTGATTACGGAAGCCGCCGGCAAAACCCTGTTGCCGGGCCTGATCGACAGCCATGTGCATGCGTTTAAAGACCAGGAATTACCGCTGCTGTTTGGCGTCACTGCGCAAATTGACTTATTTGCCGCACAGCCTGCATTACAAGCCTTTAACCGTCAGCTGAAAGAAAAAAATACCCAGCTGCCTGACACCTACTCCGCAGGTATGCTGGCAACTGTCAAAGGCGGACACGGCACTGAATACGGATTACCGGTAGAAACACTGAGCGCGCCGGATCAGGCGCAGGCATGGGTGGATGCACGGATTGCGGAAGGTTCACACTTCATCAAAATCGTGATGGAAAGCGGCGGACATGAACACGTCGTCCCCAGCCTCAGCCGCGACGCCGTGAAAGCACTGATCAGCGCTGCACACAAGCGCAACAAACTGGCACTGGTACACATCAGCAGCATTGACGATGCCCTGTTTGCACTGGAAAACGGCGCAGATGGTCTGGTGCATTTATTCACCGCAAAAGAAATCAGCGATCAGCAATTAAGTGCACTGGTTCGCGCTGCAAAAAAACACCGTGCCTTTGTAATTCCAACCTTCTCGGTACTGAACAGCATTGCAGGCATCAAAGCGGATGCAGTTCTGGCGAATCCGGCGTGGATGCGCTGGCTGACACCAGTGCAGCAACAGGCGTTACAGCAAACCTACGGTCGTAAGCCGCAACCGGAACTGGTAGCGCCCGCCCGTAAAGCTGCGGCAGCATTCCAGAAGGCTGGCATTCCGGTGCTGGCGGGAACGGATGCCGGAAATAACGGCACTCAATTCGGTATCAGCATGCACCAGGAATTACTGGAACTGGTGGAAGCCGGGCTGTCACCGGTGCAAGCCTTGCAGGCTGCAACCAGCTCTCCGGCAAAGATATTTCATTTGTCTGATCAGGGACGCATCGCAACCGGCATGGTCGCGAATCTGTTGCTGATCGACGGACAGCCGGATCAGAAAATCACCGATACGCAACGTATCACGGAGGTCTGGAAACAAGGTGAGCCTGTGAGTCCCTTGCAACAGGCGCAGATTAAAAAAGTCGCTGCAATGCAAAGCAATGCGATTCAGCTTTCCGCAGTTACCAGCCTTCTGCAAATAAAAAATAATAAGGCGGCATCTCCGTTCGGCACAGGCTGGATGGCGGCATCGGACAAGATGATGGGAGGCAAATCCACTGCCCGCATGCAGGTGCAGCAAGATAGCGAAGCAGGTCCGGTATTGCAATTGCAGGCAAATATACAACCCGGATTCGCGTATCCGTGGGCAGGCGTCAGCCTGATGCCTGGAGCCCGCCCTATGCAGGCAGCGAATCTGGAAAAGGCAAGCGAACTGCGTTTTAAAACGCGCGGTGACGGACAAACTTATGCGCTGGCATTCGGTATTGATGGCAGCTTTATTCCGGTGCAGATTCCGTTTCAGACCAGTCAGGACTGGCAGGAAGTCCGCGTGCGTTTCGCAGACGTTGCCGGTCTGAATATGAAACTGATTACGATGATCAGCTGGAATGCCGGTGGCGCTGCGGGTGAACGTCAGTTTGAGATTGCGGACATTCGTCTGATCAGTGAATAATGCCGGCACAGGAGCAGGCAACGATGCCTGCTCTTTTTTGCAATGATAAGGATAACGCTGTATGCACCTGCCCTCTCCTCTGATTCCTGAGCGCTACGGTAAAGCACCGTATTTCTGGCTGTTGTCGCTGGTAATCTTTGGCTGGAAAGCCCTCTACACCCGTATGGACATGACAGAAATCGGGCTGATATTGCTGAGTATCTGTGTCTTCTTACCGGTGTATTTTCTGAGTTTCAACAGCACCGGAAAGCGCTTGATGGCGTGCGTGTTTGCAACACTGGCGCTGGGCCTGATCTGGGCGCCGTGGAATGGCGGCGGTTCCACTTTTTGCATCTTCGCTGCAGCGATGGCGAGCCGCATCACGCCGGAGCGCAGGGCGTATCAGACACTGGGATTTGCCGGTCTGCTGATCATCACATGTACACTGCTGCTGAACCTGCAGTCGTTTTTCTGGATCCCTGCACTCTTGTTCGGCACCACTGCCGGCGTCAGTGCCGTCATTGGTGAAAAAATGCTGCGCAGTAAAGAGGATCTGCTGCGCAAGCAGGAAGAAGTTGAATATCTGGCGACCATTGCAGAACGTGAACGGATCGCAAGGGATATGCATGATCTGCTGGGACACAGTTTATCGGTGATCGCCTTAAAAGCAGAGCTTGCACGTAAGCTGATGCAGCGTGCGCCGGAACAGGCCGAACAGGAAATCCGGGATGTGGAAAAAACGGCGCGCGATGCACTGGCAGAAGTACGAGCAGCAATTACCGGCTACCGCTCCACCGGATTCGCGCATGAGTTGCGTCAGGCTTGCGCAACGCTGGAATCTTCCGGTGTGCAATGTCAGATCCAAATGCCCGCAAACTTCCCCGCATTATCCGCTGCGACTGAAAACATACTGGCTTTACTGCTGCGTGAGGCAGCAACCAATATTCTGCGCCATGGAAAAGCAACACAATGCCATATCCGTCTTGAACAACAGGCTGCGCAATGGGTGCTGAGTATTTGTAACGATTTACCGCAGGATGCACAGCATCAGCCAGTTCGCGACGGTAATGGTTTGCGCGGCATGCGTGAACGACTGGCTTCTCTGAACGGAAATATTGATATTCGCTGCGAAGAACAGTGGGAAATTCGCGCCACTTTAGCAAAGGACTTTGCATGATACGTATTTTATTAGCCGAAGATCAGGCACTGGTCGCCGGTGCACTGGCGGCACTGCTGAAACTGGAAGATGATATTGATGTGCTTGCGCAGGCAAAAGACGGTAAAGAGGCATTGCAGCTTTGCCAGACACTGCAGCCGGATATCCTGATTACGGATATCGAAATGCCGCACATGAGCGGACTGGATCTGGCGGCAGAACTGCATACTGCGCGCAGCACGGTCAAAGTCATTGTGCTGACCACATTTGCCCGCAGCGGATTTCTGCGCCGTGCACTGGCAAGCGGTGTGCGTGGTTATATGCTGAAAGATGCTCCGGCAGAAACGCTGGCGGCAGCAATCCGTACTGTGCACGCAGGCGGCAAAGCGATTGCGCCGGAACTGGCCGTGGAAAGCTGGGGCGCGGCAGCGGATCCACTGAACGAACGCGAACGGCAAATTCTGCGTCTGGCGGGTGAAGGCGCAAGCAATGCAGATATTGCAAAGCGTTTGTTTTTATCTGAAGGTACGGTAAGAAACTATTTATCGGAAGCTATCAGCAAATTGCAGGCGAAAAACCGGGTCGATGCCTTCCGTCTGGCACGGGATCAGGGCTGGCTGTAAGCGTAACCACTGAGTGGCTTACACCGTACCGTGCTGACTATTAAATAGTTTGCGCATTGCGATACGCAGATTCAGCGCCATAATTGCCGGCTCCTGCCAGCGCCAGCGCCACGGGCGCAACAGCCAGCATGCAATCTGCAGGGCACGCCGCTCATCAATCGCGCGGAAAAAGTCTTGCGGGAACAATGCTTCCAGCTGACCAGACGCCGGATTTTGAAGGCGGGGCAAATTTGCCGGCAGACTGCGCTCCGACCATAACAGTGGCAGCAATCCGGTCAGATCTGCGCCAGCCAGATGCCCGGCATCCATCGTCAGGGTCGGCCGGAAATTCTGCTCCAGCAAATACCATTTCCCGTCCTCTTCGGATTCGATCAGATCCAGCCCGCACAAACCATGAAATCCGCTGAGCTGCCCGAGCTTCTGCGCCATCTCGGTTAAGCCGTCAAACACTTTAAAACGAATTGCAGCAGAAGGACCGAGGCTGCCCCAGGTACGGCTGCGGTAATAGGAAAACATCCCCGCCAGCACGCCGTGCTGATACAAAGCACAAGCACTCAGGGTTTTCCCACGGATAAATGCCTGCACAATGCGTGGTTCAGAAAAATCTGCCGCCGCCAGACTTTCCGGCGTATGCAGTATCTGCACCGATAAGCCCGCATATCCCTGCGCCTCTTTTAAGACAAGCGGAAAGCCCAGCACAGCAGCGGCATCCTGCGCTTCGGCAAGATTATGGCAGACTCGAAATGCCGGCATCCGAATACCGGCAGCAATACATTTTTCTGAAAAATTTATTTTAGAAACCACCATATCCAGTGAGGTCAAAGGCACCGCATGCTGAATCACATCCTGTACCCAGCTTTGCGTGCGATGCGCTGCCAGCGCATACCACAGGGTGTCGTCACCGATCACAATCCAGTCGTGAGGCGCTGTTTTCGCCAGAAATTCCTGCAAAGCCTGCAGGTAAGCATCCATCGCAGCCGGTGCGCAATGGCTGGCGGTCACATGGCGTGACAGCGAAGGATAATTTCCGGCCGGGCCAAACACTTCAACGGATGCACCGGCTGCATGCAGCATCGCCGGCAGGCGTGACAAGCCCTCCCAGCAAGCTTGACTGAGAATCAGAATACGTGGAGCAACGGCTGCGGGTAAAGCGGGCAACATACGTCAACCAGTTGAATAAAACAGATCAGACTGTAACACCGACCATCTGTTCTTTTAATGACAAATACATCACAAAAATTTGTTTTTTACCATTGCAAATACCCGCTGAAAGACTGATTTCCAGCCTGTGGGAAGACCACTTTTCCTCTGCGCGTCTTTTTCCCTGCTCAGTCGGCCTCGCGGGTAGCTGTAGTGGGCGGTCCAGTCAGCGTGTCAGCTGTTACGGCAGTATTCGCCAGTTCCTCAGCCAGAAAGTCTTTTTTTGACAACTTTCCGATCGCAGTTTTTGGCAGACTGCTGCGTATCACCAGTTGTGCAGGTAATTCATGCTTTCCGAGAACAGGGCTTAAAAATGATCTTAAGTCCGATAAGCTTAGCGGAGAACACCCCGGCTTCATCACAATACCGGCACGTGCCAGCTGCCCGCGGTAAGGATCCGGCATGCCGATGACCATGACTTCTGCCACATCCGGATGACGGTATATCGCTTCTTCAATCAGACGCGGATAAACATTCATACCGCCAGTGATCAGCATATCTTTGCAGCGATCCACGATGTAAAGATAACCATCCTGATCCAGATAACCGATATCACCGGTCCGCAAATAGCCGTCCGCTGTAAAACTGTCAGCATCAGGTGGCCGTCTCCAGTACTGACGAATCACGTTTGGGCCGCTGATGCAGATTTCGCCCTTGGTACCGGTAGCTTCGGTGATATCCGGCGCACCCAGACGTACAATCTTCAGCGCCAGCCCCGGCACCGGCAAACCACAAGAACCTGCGCGCACTGCACCGGTACGCGGCGTAAACGTGCCGGACGGTCCTGCTTCAGTCATGCCCCAGCCTTCCAGCAAACGACAGGCACTGACGGCCGCAAACCGCTCTGCCAGAACATGCGGCAGCGGCGCCCCGCCGGAACAGCAGAACCGCAAATGACACTGACGCAGCCTTTCTGCCTGCGGATGCATCATCAGTCCCGCATACATGGTCGGTACACCGGGGAATATACTGACCTGTTTCTTCAGTAAATCTTGCAAGACCGCATCTGCATCAAAACGCGCATGCAGGATGATTTCCGCACCGGCAGACAGCGCAAGCAAAATGCCTGCCGTCAGTGCATAAATATGAAATACCGGCAAGACCAGCAGCAGGCGCTCCTGGCCGAGCCGCAATACCGGCGGTTCAGTACGGGTCGTTGCCAGTAATTGCTCGCAGGCACTGAGTAAGTTGCTGTGCGTCAGCAGCGCACCTTTCGGTTCACCTGTCGTACCGCCGGTGTACTGAATCAGCGCTGGCTGTTCGCTGTCATCGTGGCGGATCAGCGCACCCGCAGCAGCGCAAACATCAGGCAAAGTTCGGAACAGCGTATGTGACGGCAGTTCCGCCAGCAAACCGGCAGTCTGCAATTGCTGTCTTGCTGACAGCGGATCAGCAGCACATGCACAGACATCCTGCACCAGCACTGCCTGCAAGCCACTGCTGTCAGCAATCTGCAGCAGTGCAGAAATGAACGGAGTGAGATTTTGCGTCAGGACAAAGACCGCCTGACTGTCCTGCAGTTTGCGCGCCAGTTGCTGAGGTGCATCGAGCGGCGACAAAGGAACCACGACTGCGCCGCATTGCCACAGTGCAAAATAACTGAAGATGGCCTGCGGAGAATTTCCGCTCAGCAAACCAACCGCCTGCCCTGCCAGCACCCCTGCCTGCTGCAAACGATCACGCAGTTGCGCCGTTTCCGTGGCGATTTCTGCATAAGTCCAGCAGCGGCCACCAGCCTGTAATGCGGCATGATCTGACCAGCGTTCGCACATCTGCGCAAACCAGTCGCTCAGATGTTGTCTGACCGCACACAAATGGCGCGGGATTCCGGCCGGATAATGTTGAAGCCAGGGTGCATCTTGCATACCAAACCTCCGGACGGGATGGAATCACAGACGACAACAGTTGCTGCATGCCATGACACCGGCAGGAATGCAGCACTCAGGCTTTTCATATTATCCGGTGCAGTAAATTATGCAATATGCATCATTCTGATCACATGCACAAAGCGCTGTATGAAATATTCAGACGAAGGTGATCAAATCCGGCTGATTTTTCAATTCCAGATGCGGTACCTGATTCAGACTGGTAATCACAGCAGGCAGCGATGGATCAGACGGCGCGGTATTCAGGCATGTGACGCCGGTGTTGACCATAGACCAGCTTAAGCGCATGAAATGCAGTGGCGGAAACTCGAGCAGTATTTGCGCGATCGTTGTAATCACACCTGCGGACGTGAACACCACCACATCCTGACCGCTTTGCTGCACTTGCCTGATCTGCTTCATTAAGGCTTGTTGTACGCGCTGCCGGAACGCAGGCCAGCTTTCGGTGTAATCATGCTGTTCCGGTGCGGCAATCCAGCGCTCCATTGCGGCAGTGAAAATCCCCTGAAACGTCCGCATTCCATCCGGCTGCGCCAGAATCGCCCGGCTTTCAGCGGGATCGTCCAGTGCAGGCATATGGCGCACAAGAATTTCATGGTGGTGAAATTCATTCCAGTCGCTGTCCGTTTGCCATTCACTGGCAAGATGCGCAGCATGCGCACTGCCTGACCAGGCGGCAGCGCAGTGTTCTGCGGTCTGATGATGGCGCTGCATACTGCCTGTGACTATCGCCGCTGGCGGGCGCTGGCATTGATTCCACCATTGGCCCAGCAATTGCGCCTGCAAATATCCGCGCTCAGACAACTGATCGTAATGCTGACTACCGAAAGAAGCTTGTCCGTGCCGGACCAGAATGAGTTGCGCCACCGTGCCTGCCCCTGAGTAAAAATGTAAGGGTAACACATGCCACAGTGGCAGGAGAGGCTGGCGCGATCAGCCAGCGTTGTTGTCGTCAGGAATCAGGCAGGCATCAATAATTTGCAAATCATTATCTTTTGCAAAATTCAGCACGAAGTGAAATGCCATCGGTTCGATATCGCGGATGGCTTCATTCACCACCACGGAGCGAACGCCGTTCATCAGAATCGGACGAACATAGGGGGAATATTTCAAATGGGCGTGGCGACCACCGTCCGGGCTGAAACAGGACATGGCGCCACAAAGCCGTTCCGCCCAGTCACTCGGGCGAAACTGTTTTCCCTGATTGGTCAGACCCAGAATAAAAAACTCTTTAACGGGTTTGGAAGGTGTTTTGTCGGAATCGGCCATGTGCTCGGCTCGCAATGAAGCAGGTTTGAAAAAAGCAGAATGTCATTATGTGATATCCAGCTTTCAAAATACTTCCATATTATATCTTATAGAAGACTTAGTTCGAAACCGGACTTACAGATTTTCCACCCTGCCGGCCGCTGGCACAGCATGCTTAACCACTATAGCCGATTTTGCCGCGCAGTAAAGAAAGTCAGCCCGCACGGGATTTCCGGACAAAAATAACAGCAACATCTGCCAATTTCTGACAAATTCCACGATTAATGCAGATCATAAAAATCCGGCAACACATCCGTCTTTACTGACTATGCATACTGTGGCGCTGAATGCTACCGAGCATCGCTTCCAAAAAAAATCTTCTGAGACTTTCCGGACAAACAAAGTACACGCACGCGTTTGGTGCAAAAAACACGGAAAAAAGCCGGTCATTTGCGCAGTTCTGCACAGGGCAGCGTGAACGCCCGCGAAAACAGTGGGTTCCGCAATCAGTGCATGATGATCACTGCACAACTAAAATTCACAGGGCGATGACATTCAGACGTCACTACGGCAAACAAGCCCGAGTTGACACCGGCAAACCGCAATTCCCTCTTCACCGGCCATCCGCAGATGATACGCAGGCAAGCTCAGGGGCAGGAAAAACGCGCTGAAACAACTGCCGGAGGCCTGTTTTGCGGACTTCTGCACAGCACCTGCCCGCTTGCCGGCGAAAAGCCTGGCACTTCGAAAAGTCATGATGACGAATATTGCATCAACAACGGCGTGCCCTGCTGCCGGCTCCCCCATTCTTCATTCAGATTCAGGCATCTCCGCCCCCCCCTGCTGCACACCAGTCAGTCAGCGCAAAAACAAAAAAGCCGCTCCGGACCGGAGCGGCTTTTCAGCCTGAAGCCAAACTGACTCAGAGCCAGACTGCAAACGACAAGATTGCCAGCATCAGCATCCACAATAACAAGGCACGCCAGACCAGGCCGACCACACTTTGCAGTGAACGCGGTGTTGCCTCTGCACCCGGCTGGGATTCGATTTCCGCGGCTTCATCTTCCGCGTCTGCGTCAGTGATGATCAGCGCTTTCTCTTCAGGCTCGCCGAGACGCACACCGAGCGCACCGCCACCAGCGGACAAAATGATGCCCATCGCTTCATCTTTCCAGCGATCCGCATAATTCCGCCAGGAATACACTGCATCTTCAAAATTACCGACAATCGCGAATGCCACCGCGGTCAGGCGCGCCGGCAACCAGTCTATCCAGTAAAACACTTTGCGCGCGTATTCACCAAACGCTTCATTCCGCATATGTTCCGGCTCAGACCAGGCACGGGCCAAATATTCAGAAACGCGGTACATCACCGCACAGGCCGGACCTACCGGCATCAGGAACCAGAAAAAGACACCGAAAACATTGCGGTGCGTGGCGATCAGAGAGCGCTCAACGGCAAGGCGGGAAATTTCCGGAACATCCATGCCCGTGGTATCAATATGCGCCCACTCCGCCAGATGACGGCGCGCAGCATCGTCATCACCGGCACTCAGGGCCAGTTGTATGGAGGTGAAGTAATGGCTGTAGCGACGGAAACCCAGTGTCATGTAGACGATGAACACATTCCACAACAAACCGGCCAGCGGGTTCAGCTTCATACACAGCCAGTAAATCAGCGCCGTCGGTACTGTCAGCAGACCAACCACGATCCACCAGCCAAGCCGGCCATGTTTAGCCGCACCCGCATTGAAACTTTCCTCGATCTTATGCGCCAGTTGCTGAATCTGGATATACACCGGATTATCAACGCGCAAAGGTTTGATTTGTTCAATCAGCAATGCCAGCAAAATCGAAATAAAAGTCATAATGAGTCAGGCATTCGGGCGGTTCGTCAGGCCGCACAAGGGTTTGCAAATGCGGCAAGTGTAAACCGAAATGCCGGGTTTATGAAGCATTGCCCCGGAGACACAGGACAAAAACCTACGCCCGCAGGAAATGGTAGAGATTCCGCAACATTCCGGCAGTGGCGCCCCAGATAAAATAGTCGTGGTAAGGCATGGAATAAAAATGCCGGATCCGCTCCTGCGTCAGTGCATAGCGATGCAAAAAATGGTGCGCATCATCCATCAGAAATGGCAGCGGTACGGTAAAAATTTCCGTTACCTCCGAAGCATCACCTGCCCAGATAGCGCCGGAATGCAGCAAACCCACAACCGGCGTGACTTCATAACCAGTCCCTGTGCGATATAAAGGCAAGGTGCCGAGCACTTCCACTTCGTGCTCCGGTATACCGGTTTCCTCACTGGTTTCGCGCAGTGCAGTGGCAATCAGATCTGCATCACTGTCTTCATAGCGCCCACCGGGAAAACTGATTTGTCCGGCATGATGCCGCAATTGCGCCGATCTGCGCGTCAGTACGATTTCCGGTCCGTCCGCGGTCTCAAGCACAGGAATCAGCACCGCCGCCGGACGAAAGGCTTGCTCATGCATGCGCTGCTCATCCAGACGGGTATCCGGTGTCCAGATTCGCGAAGTCTGAAAACGGGCACGCAGTGCATCTGACTGCAAACGCTCGGACGCTATGGCACCAAAATCTGCCACTGGATCTGCAGGCACTTCCTGAGGATGAAACTTCAGACTCATCAATCCATCTTTCAAAAACAAAAAGGATGCCGAAGCATCCTTTTTTGCAATCAAAGCAGCATAAATTATGCTTTAACTTCTGCAACCACTTTACGTGCTGGCAGTTTTTCTTTGATACGTGCAGACTTACCGGAACGCTCACGCAGGTAGTACAGTTTTGCACGACGTACGTCACCGCGACGTTTCACTTCGATAGAAGCGATCAGTGGGGAGTACAGCTGGAATGTACGCTCAACGCCTTCGCCGGAAGAAATCTTACGAACGATGAAGTTAGAGTTCAGACCACGGTTACGACGGGAGATAACAACGCCTTCGTAAGCCTGTACACGTTTGCGAGTACCCTCAACAACGTTGACGTTAACTACAACTGTGTCGCCAGGTGCGAACTCAGGAACGTTTTTAGCCAGACGAGCAATTTCTTCTTGCTCTAATTTTTGGATCAGATCCATTTCAGACTCCAGTAGCCATCTTACCGACGCCGCAGGCATTACCTGACTTCTGCCCGGCAGAGGATGGGGTTAAACAACGCACAGTGATCTGTGCACTTGAAACCAATTCTGTCATTCAACAGAACCGGTCAAACTTTTCAAAAACTGCTCGTCAGCACGGCTTAGCAAACCGGCTTCGCGCGCACGCAGAATCAGGTCTGGTCGTTTTTTCGCACTGGATTCCAGTGCGCGCTGACGACGCCATTTTTCAATTTCCGCATGATTTCCGCCCAGTAAAACCGGCGGAACCGCTTGTCCTTCAAACACTTCAGGCCGTGTGTAATGCGGGCAATCCAGTAAGCCATTCACGAAACTGTCCTGCACCGCAGAATCTGCGTCGTGCAGTACACCCGGTAACAGCCGGATTACAGCATCCATCACCGCCATTGCAGGCAACTCGCCACCGGATAACACGAAATCGCCGAGGCTGATTTCTTCATCCACACAATTGTCCAGCAAACGCTGGTCAACTGCCTCGTAACGGCCACACAACAACACGACACCGGATAACGCACTCAGTTCGACGGCTTTGCGGTGCGTGAACGGCTGCCCCTGCGGTGACATGAAAATCACACGCGGAGCCTGTCCGGTAACTGCAGCCTGACGTTGTTTCGCCAGCGTAATCGTGTCCCGCAAAGGACCCGGCATCATCACCATACCCGGACCACCGCCATAGGGCCTGTCGTCCACGGTACGGTGCCTGTCACTGGTGCAATCGCGCGGATTCCACAAGTGCAATCCGGCTTTTTGCTGCTCAAACGCTCTGCGCGTCACACCTGACTGTGTCAGTGCGGTGAACATTTCAGGAAACAGCGTGACGACGTCAAACTGCATCGTCATCAGAAGTCCAGTCCCCAGTCCACCTGAACGCGTTTTTCCTGCAAATCAACCTGTTTCACAAACTGATCAACAAACGGAATCAGACGTTCGTACTTGTGCAATTCTGCTTCCGGCACTTCTGCTGCCGCAACACGCAGAATCGGATGCGCACCGTTATCCATCAGATCACGGACCACACCCAGCGAATCACCCTGAAGGTTTTGTACGGACAAACCAATCAGATCCACCCAGTAAAATTCGCCGTCCTCAAGAGGCGGGAAAGACTGACGGGAGATACTGACTGTTGAACCTTTTAATGCTTCTGCCGCATTTCTGTCTGCCACGCCGCGCAAACGCGCCACAACATCTTCACCATGAGGCTTTACCTCGAGGCAATTGATCTCACGCAGTTCCGGCTTATTCAGCCACCACTGACGGGCATTGAACAGGGCATCAGCATCTGCTGAATAAGGACGAATCTTTACCCAGCCCTGAATACCAAATGCTCCCGAGATATGGCCAACCAGGACCAGATCTTCAGGAACATGCATTTCAGCAGACATTCTGCTTCAGCTATTAAGCAGCTGGTTTGCTTTGAGCTACCAGACGAGCAACGGAAGGAGACAGTTGCGCGCCTACACCTTGCCAGTAACCCAGACGGTCAGCAGCGATACGAACTTCTTCTGCATTGCCGGTTGCTACTGGGTTGTAGAAGCCGATACGCTCGATGAAGCGACCGTCACGACGGTTACGGGAATCAGTAACAACGATGTTGTAGAAAGGACGCTTTTTGGCGCCGCCACGAGCTAAACGAATAACGACCATAATATTTCCAGAAAAAAATGTACTAAACGCGGAAAAAGCTGCAGATTATAGTCCAGCATTTCAATTACAGGCAAGAACTATCCGCAACGATTAACAAAATGCACACAGCTTCTCTGTACAAACGCGGCGCTTACTGCTACAACCGCGCTGTAACGATCTGCGAGAATTGTGATGCATAAAAACAAAACCACCGCCACATTGCTGGCAAGTACGCTGGGTTGGACCGGAGCACACCGCTTTTATCTGCGCGGCAGAAAAGATCCCGCAGGATGGCTGTTAGCAGCCAGTTTCCCGCTGAGCCTGTGGTTACAACACACTTACTTTGGCACCCCGGGTCTGCTGACCTGGAGCCCGATGATTGCAGCCGCACTGACCGGATTGATCAGCGCACTGTTCAGCGGGTTGCAAAGCGATGAAAAGTGGGACGCGCACTATAACACACTCAGTGAGCATCCCAGCGCATCCGGCTGGCAGTTAGCATTGATTCTGGTACTGACTGCCGGCCTGACGGCCATCCTGATTCTGGCGATTCTGGCCAGAGCACTGGATCTAATGCTGACCGGCGGTGCCTACGGCTGATTTCCGGAGAACTCCAGCCACCTCCCGCCGAATACATTCATCAGAACATTTCTTCAGGCAAGCCCATAACACCGGCACTGCCGTCGACAATCGCAGAACGCATACCCTGCGCTGCAGACAGAATGTGGTCAGCGAAGAAGCGTGCTGTCACAATTTTGGCTTCCATGAATGCCTTATCAGCATCACCGGTCTGCAGCTTCTCGTGCGCGATGAGTGCCGCACGTGCCATTTGCCAGCCACCCAGCACGATACCCGCCAGCTTCAGATACAACACGCTGCCGGAGAACACGCCTTTAATGTCAGATTTAACATTCGCAACAACGTATTTCACAACGTCTTCAAGCGCTGCACTGCCCTGCGCCAGTTGGTGCTGAATTGCCTGCAACTGCGCATCACCTGACTGCGCCAATGCCTCTTCAGTTGCACGAACCTGTGCCAGAATTGCCAGTGCTACCACACCGCCGTCACGTGCGGTTTTACGACCAACCAGGTCATTCGCCTGAATTGCTGTTGTACCTTCGTAAATCGTCAGAATCTTTGCGTCACGGTAATGCTGTGCCGCACCGGTTTCTTCAATAAAGCCCATACCGCCGTGCACCTGCACACCGGTACAAGTCACATCCTGCGACAATTCGGTAGACCATCCTTTGACGATAGGCACCAGATATTCGTACACAGCCTGCTTTTGCTTACGTACTTCTGCGTCTGCATGATGATGCGCCATATCGCTGTAGGATGCGGCCACATAAGCCAGCGCACGGGAAGCTTCAATCTGCGCACGCATCGACATCAACATACGGCGCACGTCAGGATGGTGAATAATCGCTACCGGACCGGCAGAACCCGCCAGATCACGTGACTGCACGCGGTCGCGCGCGTACTGAACCGCTTTCTGGTACGCACGTTCTGCCAGACCAATACCCTGCATACCAACGCCGAATCGCGCTGCGTTCATCATAATGAACATGTATTCGAGACCACGATTTTCCTCACCAACCAGATAACCGGTCGCACCACCGTGATCACCAAACTGCAGTACTGCAGTCGGGCTTGCCTTAATACCGAGTTTGTGTTCAATAGAAACACAGTGCGCATCATTACGCGCACCGAGACTGCCATCAGCATTCACGAGGAATTTCGGCACGATAAACAGAGAAATACCTTTGACGCCTTCCGGTGCATCCGGAGTACGCGCCAGCACCAGGTGAATGATATTTTCAGCCATATCATGTTCACCGTAAGTGATGAAAATCTTGGTGCCGAATACTTTATAAGTGCCATCACCTTGCGGAACAGCACGGGAACGCACCAGTGCCAGATCGGAACCGGCCTGCGGCTCAGTCAGATTCATCGTCCCGGTCCACTTACCGGAGATCAGATTTTCCAGATAGATTGCTTTTTGCTCATCGGAACCCGCTGTCAGCAATGCTTCGATCGCGCCATCACTGAGCAAAGGGCACAACGCAAAGGAAATATTTGCCGCATTCAGCATTTCCAGACAAGGTGTCGCCACCAGCTTAGGCAGCCCCTGACCGCCGAACTCTTGCGGATGCTGGACGCCCTGCCAGCCAGCCTCCGCAAACATGCGGAACGCTTCCTTGAAGCCTTTGGTTGTAGTAACCTGACCATCATGCCAGTAACTCGGTGCTTTATCACCTTCCCAGTTCAGCGGTGCAATCACTTCACTAGTAAATTTCGCTTTTTCTTCCAGTACTGCTTCCACAGTTTCAGGTGTTGCATCTTCACAACCAGGCAAGGCATTTACTTCAGCCAGATTCGCCAGTTCATTCATCACGAACAGCATATCTTTTACAGGCGCGACATAGCTCATAGCATTTCCCAAGAATAAAAAAGAAAAAGGGGCAAAATCAGCAATGAGTCACAACAACAAAGACCATGCTGTCAATGGCGCGACCAAATACCAACTCTGCCCCGGCACCGGCCCGAAAGCCGGTTTTAGCTTGCAAATCAGCCCAGTTCTTTGACCAGCTGAGGAACTACTTCAAACAAGTCACCAACGATACCGTAGTCAGCAACCGAGAAAATCGGCGCTTCAGGATCTTTATTGATCGCAACGATCACTTTGGAGTCTTTCATACCTGCCAGATGCTGGATCGCGCCGGAAATACCGACCGCGATATACAGTTGCGGCGCAACGATCTTACCAGTCTGACCAACCTGCCAGTCATTCGGCACGAAACCTGCGTCCACAGCAGCACGGGATGCACCCATTGCAGCACCCAGCTTATCTGCCAGCGGTTCCAGAATTTTGAAATTGTCACCGGAACCCATACCGCGGCCACCGGAAACAATTACTTTCGCCGCTGTCAGTTCAGGACGATCCGATTTCGCAACTTCCAGGCTGACGAATGCAGACTTACCGGAATCAGCAACAGCTGCAACAGTCTCAACAGCCGCACTGCCGCCAGTCGCTGCTGCAGCATCAAAGCCTGTTGAACGCACAGTAATCACTTTGACCGCGTCTTCAGACTGCACTGTTGCGATTGCATTACCGGCGTAGATAGGACGCTCAAACGTGTCAGCAGATTCTACTTTGGTGATTTCAGAAATCTGTGCGACATCCAGTTTCGCTGCAACGCGTGGCAGCACGTTCTTACCGAAAGAAGTAGCAGGCGCCAGAATATGGCTGTAGCCACCGGCAACTGCCAGCACTTGCTCAGCAACGTTCTCTGCCAGACCGTGCGCAAAATGCGCAGCATCTGCGTGCAATACTTTAGAAACGCCGGCAATTTGCGCTGCCGCTGCTGCAACACCTGCAGCATTGTGGCCTGCAACCAGAACGTGTACATCACCGCCGCATTTCACTGCAGCAGTAACGGTATTCAGAGTGCTGCCTTTCAGTGCAGCATTGTCGTGTTCAGCGATGACGAGTGTAGTCATGATGGTATCCACTTATGTTATTCAGCAGGCTTGCCTGCTGTACAAATTCAATCACAAATCCGTTTTGATGCCGTCAGCGCTCAGCCGATGACTTTCGCTTCGGTTTTCAGTTTTTCGACCAGTGCCGCTGCATCAGCAACTTTGATACCGGCGCTGCGTTTTGCAGGCTCTGCAACTTTGATCGTTTTCACACGGGAAGTCACATCCACACCCAGATCTGCAGGCTTCACAACATCCAGCTGTTTCTTTTTCGCTTTCATGATGTTCGGCAGCGTCACATAACGTGGTTCATTCAGACGCAGATCCGTTGTCACGATCGCTGGCAGTGTCAGTGCAACCGTTTCCAGACCGCCATCCACTTCACGGGTAACCGTGGCTTTACCATCTGCGACAACCACTTTCGATGCGAAAGTTGCCTGCGGCCAGCCCAGCAATGCTGCCAGCATCTGGCCAGTCTGATTGCAATCATCATCGATTGCCTGTTTACCCAGAATAATCAGTTGCGGCTGCTCTTTATCAGCGATTGCTTTGAGCAGCTTTGCCACTGCCAGAGGCTGCAGTTCAGCATCGGTTTCCACCAGAATGCCGCGGTCCGCGCCAATTGCCATTGCAGTGCGCAGTGTTTCCTGGCATTGCGTTACACCGGCAGAAACAGCAACTACTTCAGTGACTGCACCAGATTCTTTCAGGCGGGTCGCTTCTTCAACCGCGATTTCATCGAAAGGATTCATCGACATTTTCACATTGGCGATATCAACGCCTGTGCCGTCTGTTTTCACACGTACTTTGACGTTGTAATCAACGACTCGTTTTACTGGTACCAGGACTTTCATAGTTCTGCCTTTATGTAATGAGGAATACAGAAAAAATACTGTTGATTGGTCATGCGGATGCAGCAAGCTGCGGTCGCTTCACCCGACTGACATTGTGCACCATTCCGGGCAAATTGACGTATACGTAAATCTCAGGGATTATAAATCGAATCCGGCAACATTTTGCGCAATTTAGCACGATCGTTCCTTTTTTTGTTGCGCGACGTTAGAGCGGATTATCTAAATGTCGCAAAGAATGATGCACAGCATCATCAACAGCTGAAAAAAAAGGAATTTACATCTCAAAGATGCAACAAAAAAACCCGCATCAGCGGGTTGTGCAAGTCAGCTTATTTTCAAGAGCGCAAAATTTATTTGCGCTTAATGAAGTATTCAAACTCGTTAGTGTTTTCCTGATGCGCAACCAGTTCATTGCCGGTCTGCTTGGAAAACGCTTTGAAATCGCGCACAGAGCCTGGATCTGTTGCCAGCACATGCAGGATCTCCCCTGTCAGCATTTCTGCCAGCGCTTTTTTGGTTTTCAGAATCGGCAGTGGACAATTCAGTCCGCGTGCATCAAGTTCTTTATTGATTTGCATGATATTTCCCATACTGGCGAATAAGTTCACCGCTCACACTACAACGATGCACCAATTCTACAAGAATTTTTCATCAATATGGTGCAACGCAACACAGATGCAACAAAACTTTAAAGTCTTAACGAAATTTTACCTTCATTTTGCACTAATTCAGTGCAAAATCAGCCAGCACCCCATTCGCTGTAGGCAGGCTGATAACCCTGAGCCCGCAGCCAGTCAAATAGTGCCGGACCGGTACCCGCTGGCCAGGGAGATATTTCCTCATGTTTTACAAGCTTGAATTCTGCCAGCTCAGGTGACAGACTCACCTCTCCGCTGGCGCGCACATGATAAGCAATAATCAGCTGATTTTTGCGTTCAAAGCCGTAGACACCGACCAGACTGACCTGATCAGCCTGCAAGCCGGTTTCCTCCGCCACTTCGCGTGCAATCCCGAGTTCCGGCGACTCACCCTGCTCAAGAAAACCGGCAATCAGCGCAAAATGCCCTTCCGGCCACAGTGCGTTACGCGCCAGCAAAACTCTGTCCTGATATTCCACGATCGCTGCAAGTACGGGAACAGGATTATTCCAGTGCACCCAGTGCTCGTCCGGACAAGCCTGACGCAGCTTTTGCCCATCATCGGCATCAGCGCGTTGCGTCAGTTCTTTTGCACAAACCGGGCAATATCGCAGGTCCAAGTGTTTCCTTTCAGACTGGCAGTTGAGGAGGATGAGGATGCAAACGTGCCATGCAAAAGGCATCAACATACTGGCCGTCACGCAATGCGTAAGCCCTTAACCGGCCTTCCGTTTCAAAGCCAAATTTGCGATATAAATGAATCGCTGCTTCGTTATCGGTATAGACCGTCAGCTCGATCCGCAGCAAGTGCATCCAATTGTCGGCAAGACGTACCAGCTCAGCCATCAGCAAACTGCCGATACCGCGACCAGTATGGGATTCTGCAACAGTAATACCCAGCATTGCTACGTGTGCACGGCGACGCTTTTTTTCGGGATGGAGACCAGCGCTGCCGACGACCTCTTCACCGTCAACAGCAACCAATACGATGTCGTCACCGGACGACTGACGCAAACGTTCAGCCCAGACATCGACAGAAGAATAAGGTAATTGCAGAGTGCCACCATAGGCGGCGGCACCCTCGCTGATACGCTGCAATTGCGCAGCATCCGCCGGCCCGGCACGGCGGATGGTGATCATAATTTACCAGCTACCCAGTCGTTCACCGCCGCCAGTGCAGCTGGCAATGCTGCAGGATTGGTACCACCTGCCTGTGCCATATCCGGACGACCACCACCTTTGCCACCGACTTGCTGAGCGACAAAATTCACCAGTTCACCAGCCTTGATCTTGCCTGTTGAATCTGCTGTCACACCAGCGATCAGTGAGACTTTACCGTCGCTGACAGACGCCAGAACGATGGCAGCCGTTTTCAGCTTGTCTTTCAGCTTATCCATGGTTTCGCGCAATGCAGTCACGTCTGCACCTTCCAGCGTTGCTGCCAGAACTTTGATGCCTTTGATGTCTGCTGCTTGTTGCACCAGCTCGTCACCCTGACTGGAAGCCAGTTTGGATTTCAGTGTCGCCAGTTCTTTTTCCAGACCTTTGACCTGATCCTGCACTTGGGCAATACGGTTCAGCAATTCTTCCGGTTGCGTACGTAATGCTGCGGAAGCTTGTGCGACAGTATTGTTCAGTTGCTGTACCAGAGCCAGCGCGGCCTCGCCGGTTACGGCCTCAACACGCCGGATGCCGGCAGCCACACCACCTTCAGAAACAATTTTGAACAGACCGATATCGCCGGTGCGACTGACGTGCGTACCACCACAGAGTTCGCGTGAGGAACCGATATCCAGTACACGTACTTCGTCGCCGTATTTTTCACCGAACAAAGCCATCGCGCCGTGTTTGACAGCATCATCAAATGCCATCAGCTGTGCACGGGTCGCCTGGTTAGCCAGAATTTCACGGTTCACAATCGCTTCTACCTGACGGATTTCTTCATCTGTCATCGGCGCATTGTGGCTGAAGTCGAAACGGGTTTTGTCAGGATCGACCAGCGAGCCACGCTGTGCCACGTGCGCGCCCAGTACTTCGCGCAGCGCTTTGTGCATCAGATGGGTTGCCGAGTGATTACGCATGGTTGCTGCGCGGCGCTCCTGATTCACTTCTGCTTTCACGTTTTGCACGATGGTCAGTTTGCCTGTTGTGACTACACCGTGGTGACCGAAAACATCTGCCTGAATTTTCAGGGTATCGCTAACGGCAAACACCGCACCATCGCTACCCAGCAGTACACCGGCATCGCCGCACTGACCACCGGATTCCGCGTAGAACGGTGTAGTGTCCAGTACCACGATCGCGTTCTGACCAGCATTCACCTCGTTTACCGCAACGCCATCGACATATAACGCGACGATTTTTGCTTCATGCGCCAGTTGCTCGTAACCGGTAAAGCGGGTTTTATCGCCGGCATATTCGAGCGCTGCATTCATTTTGAATTTGCTGCCTTCACGCGCTTTTTCACGCTGAGCTTCCATCGCTGCGTTGAAGCCGGCCTCGTCCAGTGCGACATTGCGTTCACGGCAAATATCGGCGGTCAGATCCAGCGGGAAGCCGTAGGTGTCGTACAGAGTGAAAGCGGTTACGCCATCCAGATTCGCACTGTCTTTTGCCAGTGCCGCCTCCAGAATCTTCATACCGTTGCCCAGTGTTTCACCGAAGCGCTCTTCTTCCTGACGAATCACATCCGCAACACGGGCTGCCTGCTCTGCCAGCTCTGGGTATGCATTACCCATTTCAACAACCAGATCTGCAACCAGTTTGAAGAAAAACGGCTGAGTCTGACCCAGTTTATGGCCGTGACGCAGTGCGCGACGGGTGATACGGCGCAGCACGTAGCCGCGACCTTCATTCCCCGGAATTACGCCGTCCACGATCAGGAAAGCGACGCAACGGATATGATCCGCAATCACGCGCAGAGATTTGTTTTCCAGATCGGTACAGCCGGTTTCGCGTGCAGCCGCTTTAATCAGTGCCTGGAAAGTATCAATCTCATAGTTGGAGTGGACGTGCTGCAATACTGCAGACAAACGTTCCATACCCATGCCGGTATCGACGCATGGTTTTGGCAGCGGATGCAGTACGCCGTGCTCATCTTTATTGAATTGCATGAACACCAGATTCCAGATTTCGATGAAGCGGTCGCCATCTTCCTGATCCGATCCCGGTGGGCCACCCCAGATGTCCGGGCCGTGGTCGTAGAAAATTTCCGTACACGGACCGCAAGGACCAGTGTCTGCCATTTGCCAGAAATTGTCGGATGCGTAGCGTGCGCCTTTGTTGTCGCCGATGCGGATGATGCGTTCTGCCGGTACGCCGATCTCGTTTTTCCAGATGTCGTAGGCTTCATCATCTTCGTGATACACGGTCACTGTCAGCTTTTCAGCCGGCAGATTGTAGACAGTGGTCAGCAATTCCCATGCATAGCTGATCGCATCTTTTTTGAAGTAATCGCCGAAGGAGAAGTTACCCAGCATTTCGAAAAAGGTATGGTGACGTGCGGTATAGCCGACGTTTTCCAGATCGTTGTGCTTACCACCGGCGCGCACACTGCGCTGCGCTGTGGTGGCACGTGTGTACGCGCGCTGATCCTGACCAAGGAATACATCTTTGAACTGCACCATACCGGAGTTGGTGAACAGCAGGGTCGGATCGTTGCCCGGTACCAGGCTGGAGGAACGGACACGTGTGTGTCCTTTAGATTCGAAAAAACTGAGGAATTTCTCGCGGATTTCGGACGATTTCATAGATAAAGAGCTATAGAGCCATTCAGTCAAAAGTAAGATCCGATTATACGGTATAAAGCCAGCCTGCCAGCACAGTCTGGTTCAACGGTCAGCAAAACTCGCCAAGATTGCCGCCTGCGCAACAAAAAACGCCGCTTTTCGCGGCGTTTTCCGGTCAGAACCAGACATAAATCTGCATTAACAGTACGTAATTACTGCGTTTATGGTGTTACGCGACGGTTATTGTGCTTTTTTTCAGCGATTTTATGGCTGGCGACATTTTCTTCATGTGTCAGCTTCGCACGCTCCTGCTTGGTCACCACGCCGTCGGCTTTGGCAGCCTGTTTGTCGGCTTCAATTTTTGCTTCACGTTTTTCCAGATTGGCGGTTTCTTTCGCTGTCAGCTCACCGCTTTTAACGCCCTGAGCAATACGCTGCTGCTGACGTGCTTCACGTTTATCGATGCGCGGTGTTTCCGTATTTTGTGCAAAAACCGGTGCAACCATCAGACTTGCCAGAGTGATCAGGGCGATGCGCAGTGCTTTCATGGATTTCTCCTCAGATGTAGAAGTGTCGTTACGGGTTGTTCAGAGCTCTTGTATCCTCAACGCAGCCCGCGATAAAGCGCTGACCTGAATTTGTAGCGCTTTGTAGCCTTTTGTACATACTTCAGAAATCTGCGGGAATCAGATCAATGCGGTCGGTGCAGAACGCATCAACGCCCCATGACAACAACTCTCTGGCACGTTCAGGCGAATTCACGGTGTAACAGAACAAGCCATAGCCAGCATCTTTGACTTGCGCGGCGAGATCACGCGTCAGGCAATCATGACGAATATGCAAAGCACTGGCACCCACTTCCTGCAAATGCAGTTTCCAGTCCGGACCAGCCTCACGTACCAGCAAAGCGCGCGGAATATGCGGCGCGACTTCATGTGCGGCCAGCAATGCTGCACGGGAAAACGAAGAGAACAAAGGCAGGTGCTGTTTATCGACAGGGCTGAGGTCGGCAAACAATTGCAGCGTTTCCGCTGCTACCACCAGACCGGTTTCCCTTTCATAGCCCTGCGCGGGTTTAATCTCCACATTCATCCAGATACCTCTGGAACGGCAAAAATTCACCACAGATGCGTAGTCCGGCACAGGCTCTCCCTTGCAGTCGGCAGAAAACCAGGCTCCCGCATCTTGCTGCATGATGAAATCTGCATCATGCCCGGACACCTTGCCACTTCCTGCAACAGTCCGGCCGAATTCCTCATCGTGGATAACCACAGGACGCTGATCCTTTGATAACATCACGTCGAATTCCACAGCGGCAAAACCGTGTTCCCAGCCATAGCGCATGGCTGCCATCGTGTTTTCCGGTGCCAGCGTACCGGCACCACGGTGGGCTAAAACTTTGGGATACGGCCACATCTTTTTTCCTCCGTTTTCCGTTTCATTGATTTCCTCACAGGATACTCCAGGATGCGTTCCACAGAATTACCAAAAACCGCCTTAGGGCATATTCGTGTACTTGATCTGACCCGCGTACTGGCTGGTCCGTGGTGCGCACAGAATCTGGCAGATCTGGGAGCGGAAGTCATTAAAGTGGAGCGTCCGGGCAGCGGTGATGACACACGCAGCTGGGGACCTCCGTATCTGAAAGATCAGGACGGACAAGCGACTTCTGAAGCGGCGTATTACCTGACTGCCAACCGTGGCAAGCTCGCAATCACGGTAGATATTGCCACGCCGGAAGGTCAGCAAATCATCCGCGATCTGGCCGCCAAATCCGATGTGGTGCTGGAAAACTATAAAGTCGGTCAGCTGAAAAAATACGGACTGGATTACGAATCCCTGAAACAGATCAAGCCGGATCTGGTGTACTGCTCGATTACCGGATTCGGACAGGACGGCCCGTATGCGCACCGTGCCGGTTACGACTTTATCGTACAGGGCATGGGTGGTTTTATGTCTCTGACCGGTGAACGCGATGATTTACCGGGTGGCGGCCCGCAAAAAGCCGGTGTTGCGATTGCCGATCTGATGACCGGTATGTATGCGAGCATTGCCGTGCTGGCTGCACTGAATCACCGTGAGCGTACCGGTGAGGGGCAGTACATCGATATGGCACTGCTGGACGTGCAGGTCGCCATGCTGGCGAATATGAATATGAATTTCCTGACCACCGGCCAGTCGCCGAAGCGCTGGGGCAATGCGCACGCGAATATCGTGCCTTACCAGACCTTCGCGACTGCAGACGGCCACATCATCGTCGCCGCCGGTAACGACAGTCAGTATCGTAAGTTCGTCACCATTGGCGGCAAACCGGAACTGGCTGACGATGAACGCTTCGCCACCAATCCGGCACGTGTTCGTCATCGCGACATTCTGGTAC
This sequence comes from Cognatundibacterium squillarum, assembly GCF_014652435.1. GTDB lineage: Bacteria > Pseudomonadota > Gammaproteobacteria > Burkholderiales > Burkholderiaceae_D > Undibacterium > Undibacterium squillarum. Next base: position 68,568 of record NZ_BMYU01000005.1, on the reverse strand, counting down.
CGGTACTGGCAGACATGGTCAGAACCAAAACCAAACAGGAATGGATCACTGCACTGGAAGAAGCCGGTGTCCCTTGTGGCCCGATCAATCAGTTACACGAAGTGTTTGATGATCCTCAGGTAAAAGCGCGCAATATGGAAATCAATATGCCGCATCCCGCTGCCGGTGAAGTAAAGCTGGTAGCCAGCCCGATGCGCTTATCAGAAACGCCGGTGCAGTATCAGAATCCACCGCCCATGCTGGGTCAGCATACCGCGCAGACTCTTGCATCTGTACTCGGTTACAGCGAACAGCAGATCACGGCGTTGTCCGGGCAAGGCATCATCTGAATCGCCCGAAGCGGGGCAACCAGCCACGCCGTATTTACGGCATCTGGCGACTACAGGCAGCAATTGGTCGCACAGCTGCTGCCCTGCTCCGGCTTCCGCATTAATCTGATTGCGTATTCACGATGACGGATCCATTCATGCGCTACATTCAGTTCACCCGACGTCCTTTGCTGCAACGCTTGCTGCATGTATTTATCATCAATCTGCTGTGCGCATTGCTGATCAGCAAACTGATGACCCGGAACATCAGTTTTATTGAAAATCTGGTGTTCTCCAACTGCATAGGCTATTGCTGCTTTTTCATGGTGCACGGCACATGCAGAGCCATCTGGCGTAAAGAAAAAATACCTCTGGCAGGCGTGATTGTGGCAACGCTGCTGCTGACCCCGGTCGGCTATTTCACAGGCTCCATGATTTCTGCATGGATATATGCGTATCCGGTGCAGGCAGTCCTGAAAAACCAGCTGCATTATTACGAAGCCATTCTCAGCGTCAGCGCGGTTGCTGCAACGATCGGTGCATGGTCGATGTGGAACCGTGCCCGCATTTCAGAATTACAGGCAGCGGCAGAAGCCGAGAAGGCGCGCTCTGCAGCGATTGAGCGTCAGGCGGTACAAAGCCAGCTGCAAATGCTGCAGGCACAGATCGAACCGCATATGCTGTTCAATACGCTGGCGAATTTGCAGGGGCTGATTGCACTCGATCCGGATCGTGCCCAGCATATGCTGGCGCAACTGATCACCTACATGCGCGCAACACTGCAGGCATCGCGTGCCGCTGAAACCTCACTGGCACAGGAATTCACCCTGATCAAAGCCTATCTGGAGTTGCTGGCGATTCGCATGGGCAAACGCCTGCAATACCAGACAAACCTGCCGGAATCACTCGCACAGGCCCGTATCGCCCCGATGCTGCTGCAACCACTGGTTGAAAACGCCATCAAACACGGGCTGGAACCAGCGATCAGTGGTGGCACGCTGATTGTCAGTGCCTCTGAGGAGCAACAGCAATTGGTGATCCGTATTGTCGATACCGGCCTTGGTCTCCCTGACCAGCCGGAAGCCATTCCGGGACCGGACGCACTCGGAAATCATGTCGGCAATGCCAATCTGCGCCAGCGTTTGCAAGCCTTATATGGCGATAGCGCCGGCTTTCATTTATATGCCAACCAGCCAGCGGGGGCGGTCTCAGAACTGCGCTTACCGTTGAATCTGAAACTTGAAACGAACGAGAAACTGCCATGAATGTAAGAGCCCTGATTGCCGAAGATGAACCGATTCTGGCCCTGACGCTGAAAAAACATCTGGAAAAGTTATGGCCGGAACTGCAAATCATCGCACTGGCAGAAAACGGGCCGGAAGCAGTCCAACTGACACTGGAACATCAGCCGGATATTCTGTTTTTAGATATCAAGATGCCGGGCAAAACCGGACTCGAAGTAGCGGAGGAACTGGCGGAAGAATGGCAGGATCAGACCACTTTCCCGCGCATTGTCTTTGTCACCGCATATGATGAATTTGCTGTGCAGGCATTTGAACACAGTGCCAGTGACTACGTACTGAAACCAGTCAGCGAAGAGCGTCTCAGCCGCACCGTTACCCGTCTGCAAAAGCAGCTATCTGCCGAAAGCAGCAGCGATCAGAATGCAGAAAGCGCTGTCAGCACTGGCACGCCGGCACTCGACAACTTAATTACGCAATTACAAAATCTTTTACCATCTGGCCAATTGCAAGGTCTGGCCACCACAACCAAAACGACTGAACCATTGCGCGTCATCCGTGCTGCAGTTGGCAACAATATCCGTATGATTCCGGTCGAAGACGTACTGTATTTTGAGGCAACCGACAAATACATCAACGTGGTAACGCGTGATCATGAGTCGCTGATACGCAGCAGTCTGCGCGACTTACTGCCACAGCTGGATACATCGCTGTTCTGGCAAATTCACCGCAGTACCGTCGTCAACATCCGCGAAGTCAGTCTGGCACAGCGGGATGAAGCAGGAAAAATAACACTGCGCCTGCGCAACAGTGAAGCCAAACTGCCCGTCAGCCGAGTGTATGCCCACTTGTTCCGTCAAATGTAATGAGCAAAGAACTTCAGATCCGCGATGCCACCGCGGCCGATGCTGCAGAAATCACGACACTGTTAGCCAGCCTCGGCTATCCCGATACCGAGCCGTTTATCGGACAGCGCATTCAAACGCTGCTGTTGCATCCAGATGCCCGCTTGCTGGTCGCCGAGCAACACGGGCGACTATACGGTGTTTTGTCGCTGCACTTTATTCCGCAACTGGCACTGGCGGGTGACTTTTGCCGTATCAGCTATTTCTGTATCGGTGATGATGTACGTGGTCAGGGTATCGGTGCATTACTGGAAGTACGCGCAACGGAACTCGCCAGAGCGCGCAATTGCGACCGGATAGAAGTCCATTGCCACAGCCGTCGTACCGATGCACACCGCTTTTATGCGCGTCAGGGTTATACTGAATCTCCCAAATACCTGATGAAATCTGTACGATGAATTTGCAAGCTTCCGCCGCTTTACCGCTGCAATGGCAGTGCCTTCCTTTTTCCGAATTATCACTGACACAATGGCATGACATCGTTAAAGCACGCATCGCGGTGTTTGTGGTTGAACAGAATTGCCCGTATCAGGAAGTGGATGGTAAAGACCCGCATTGTCTGCACCTGATGGCTTACACAGCAGACGGCGAGCTGGCTGCCTATATGCGTATCGTTCCGCCCGGACTCAGCTATCCGCAGCCGTCGCTCGGACGGGTACTGACGACAGAAGCCGCCAGAGGCAGCGGTGCCGGTAAAACGCTGCTGCAGCAAGGCATTCAGTATTTGCAACAGCATTATCCGGGGCAGGATATCCAGATCGGCGCGCAGTTGTATCTGGACAAGTTTTACCGCAGCTTTGGCTTTGAACCGGTTTCTGCGGTGTATCTGGAAGACGGCATCGAACATCAGGATATGCTGCGCCGTTCGGACACATGAACAACGACCGCAAATTCTGCAGGGCTATTCCGGCATCTGACCGGCAGCGCACTATAATGGCGGATTATCTGCTGCAATCTGCCACTTATTATGTCCGTCCTTACTCTGACCGAAGAAAATCCTTACGTTAATATTTCTGCATATAAATTCATCACATTTGAAGACCATGCAGAACAACGTCAGCGTTATTACGATCAGTGCGCTGCACTGAATCTGAAAGGTACGATCCTGCTGACGCCGGAAGGCATCAATATGTTTCTGGCGGGCTTTCGTCATGAAATCGATGCGTACATGGACTGGCTGCATCAGGACCCGCGCTTTGCGGATGTGGTGGCGAAAGAAAGTTTTTCTGACCGTCAACCGTTCACCCGCTTACTGGTGAAAGTGAAGCAGGAAATCATCACTATGCGCAAACCGCTGATTCGTCCGGAAGAAGGCCGTGCACCGGCCGTTGATCCGCAAACCCTGAAACGCTGGCTGGATCAGGGTCATGATGATGCAGGTCGTCCGGTTGTAATGATGGATACCCGCAATGACTACGAGGTCGATGTGGGCAGTTTCGACAACACCATCGACTACCGTATCCAGAAATTCACTGAGTTTCCGGAAATTGTCGAAAAACACCGTCCTGAACTGGAAGACAAAACCGTGGTGACCTTCTGCACGGGCGGCATTCGCTGTGAAAAAGCGGCAATCCATATGCAGAACGTAGGCTTTGATCACGTGTACCAGCTGGAAGGCGGCATTCTGAAATACTTCGAAGAAGTTGGCGGTGCGCATTATCACGGCGACTGCTTTGTTTTTGATTACCGTACCGCACTCAATCCGCAACTGGAAGCCACGGATACCAAGCAATGTTTCGCCTGCCGTGCTGTGATTACTCCGCGCCAGCAATTGTCACCGTGGTATGTCCCCGGCAAATCCTGCCCGATTTGTAAAAAAGAACACTCGGGTCGTGCAGAACCTGCTGCAGGTGCCGGCGTCTGATCTACTCTGAAACCGGCCGGAACTTCCGTTCCGGCCACAGGTCTATGCTGCTTTACGCAAGATAAAGCACATACCATGACCAATAAGCCTTTGCTGCTCAGCACCCTGTCGGCTGCCCTGCTGACACTCTGGACACCTTCCCTGCAAGCGCAATCCTCCGCAACTGCCGCTCAGACTGCTGCAAGTACCGTTTCCGGCGTGGTACGCGATCAAATGGATGCTGCCGTACGTCCGCAGGACGATTTCTACCGCCATGCGCAAGGCGGATGGCTGAAAGCAACGGAGATTCCGGCTGACCGTTCGGACTGGGGTGGTTTCATTCAGGCACGCGAACTGGTGCAGCAACAGTTAAAAGCCATCGTCGAACAAGCCGCAGCGAATGCAGCCAGCACCAAAGGCAGCAATGCGCAGAAAATCGGTGATCTGTACAACAGCTTTATGAATACCGGCAAGCTGGCCGAACTGGGCCTGCAACCATTACAAGCCGATTTGAAAGCCATTGCCGCACTGAAAGACAAAAAGCAATTAGCCGCTTTGTTTGCACAAATGCAGCAAGCCGGAGTGCGCACACCGTTTGCAGCAGCAGTCGAACAGGATGCGCGTCAATCCAGTGCTTATCTGCTGGTGTTGTCGCAGGCAGGCCTGGGATTGCCAAACCGTGACTACTATCTGAAGCAGGACGATGCCCGCATGACACAGGCGCGCGCCGCCTATCTGCAATACGTGCAAACCCTGCTGTCGCAGAGCGGTGACAAAGCAGCAGAACAGCACGCAGCGCAGGTACTGGAACTGGAAACAGCGATTGCCAAAGCGCAATGGAGCAATGTGGAAAACCGCGATCCGGTGAAGGTCTACAACAAACTCTCTGTTACTGAACTGCAAAAACTGACACCGTCCATTCAGTGGCAGGCATGGCTGAAAGCCCAGCACGCCGGCGTTACAATCAAAGAAGTGCAGGTCATGCAACCCTCGTATCTGCAAGGTTTGCAGCAGATTATTGGCCAGTTCAGTACCGAAGTCTGGCAAGCCTATCTGACTACACAGTTACTGGATGCTTACGCACCGTATCTGACCGATGCTTATACAGATGCGCATTTCGCCTTCCGTGGCAAAGTATTGTCCGGCATTGAGAGAAACCGCAGCCGCGAAAAACGCGGCGTCGAACTGACGGACCAGATGCTCGGCGAAGCCGTTGGCAAACTGTATGTGGAAAATCATTTCCCTGCGGAACGCAAAGCCCGTGTCCGTAAGATGGTGGATTACTTCCTGAAAGCCTTTGACCAGAGTATTGATACGCTGGACTGGATGAGTGAAGAAACCAGAAAACAGGCCAAAATCAAACTCTCCAAAATCAGCGTTAAAGTCGGCTATCCGGATCAGTGGCGTGATTACAGTTCCCTGCAAATTAAAGCAGACGATCTGATCGGCAATATCCGCCGCATCCGCGCCGCAGATCATGCGCGTGAAATCGCCCATCTGGGCAAACCGGTTGAGCGCAGTGTCTGGCATATGACGCCGCAAACCGTGAATGCCTACTACAGCCCGGAAATGAATGAAATCGTGTTCCCGGCAGCGCGTCTGCAGGCGCCTCTGGTCAATCCGCAAGCTGATGATGCTTTCAACTACGGCGCCCTCGGCATTTCGATTGGCCATGAAATCAGCCATGCATTTGATGATTCCGGCTCGCAATATGACGGCGATGGCAATCTGCGTAACTGGTGGACTGAGCAGGACCGTCAGAAGTTTGAACAACGCACCGGCATTCTGGTAGAGCAATACAATAAGTACAGTCCTGTTGCCGGTTATTTCCTGAATGGCAAACTGACACTGGGTGAAAACATTGCTGACAATGCCGGTCTGGTGATGGCGATCAAAGCCTATCATTTGTCACTGGAAGGCAAACCTGCTCCGGTGATTGATGGTTACAGCGCTGAACAGCGACTGTTCTTCGGTCTGGCGCAGGCACGCCGCTTCAAAGCCCGCGAGTCCCGCGCAATTATGCTGGTGAAAACCGACCCGCATTCGCCGGGGGAATTCCGTGTGAACGGCAGCCTGCGGAACACACCGGAATTCTATTCAGCATTTGATGTGAAGCCGGGCGACAATATGTATCTGCCTCCGGAACAGCGCGTCAAACTCTGGTAATTCCTGACCAGTTCAGGCAAGCCCCGAACAGCTGAATCCTTTATCCGGATTCAGCTGTTTTGTTTTGTGTAGCTTGTGTAAAAAAATTTTGCGTCACGGTGTAAGAAAGTCCGGCAGCCGCTGACTATCTCTGTACACACAACATCACATGACAACAATTTTCAAAACATGCTGAGACTATTTCATCAAAAAACGCGAAGTGGCGAACAGTTGCAGGAGCAGCGTTACCTCGCCGCCATACGCGAATTCGGTCCCAGTATTGCGCGATTAACCGCTGGCTACGAGCGTGACACTGCGCGGCAGCAGGAATTACTGCAGGAGGTGCATCTGGCGCTCTGGCAAAGCTTTGCCGGATTTCAGGAACAGTGTTCTGTGCGCACCTGGGTGTACCGGGTAGCCCATAACGTCGGCGTCAGTCATGTACAAAAAAGTCTGCGCACGACAGAGCAGCATTATGTGCCGCTGGAAGATGCAGAAGATCTTATCTGTGAGCACAGCGACATGGAAAACACCGACAGACAACTGGATCTGCAACGCCTGTTTCGTCTGATTTATCAGATGGGGCCGCCTGACCGCGAAGTGATGCTGATGTATCTGGAAGGTATCGACGCCGCCAGTATTGCTGAAGTCACAGGTTTATCGGCACGCAATGTCGCTACCAAAATTCACCGTATCAAATCTTTATTAAGCAGCCGCTTGCAGGCAAAAGGAGTTGCAGCATGAGTCATGATGATATTCAGTCTTTATGGCAAAACCAGCCAGTGCCTGAATTGCACTGGACAGTGGATGATCTGAGAAAAAAAGCGCGCGGACTGGAACGCAGTGTGCTGTTCCGGAACCTGCTCGAATATGCTGCCTGTGTGCTGGTGATCGGGGTATTTACCGGCTACTGGTTCAGTTTTGCCACACCGCTGATGCGCAGTGGCAGCGTACTGGTCATTCTGGGAACATGTACCGTCGCGTGGCAATTGCACCGCCGTGCATCGGCAGCGACCTTACCGCAGCAACTCGCGCAACAAGGCTGCAGTCAGTTTTACCGTCAGCAATTGGTACGGCAGCGTGACGCATTACGTGCAGTCTGGTTATGGTATCTGGGCCCGCTGATTCCCGGTACTGTGGTATTTCGCTGGGGTGTGGAAACGGAACTCAGCGCCGGTGCACCATTTGCCCGCGGCTTGCTGGCCAATCTGGCGATTGCCCTGATCTTCGCACTGGTTTTGCTCGCCAACTGGCTTGCAGCACGCCGTGTGCAAAAAGAAATTCAGCGTCTCGATCAACATTCTGTTTCTGAGTAAGGAAAGCGATCATGTATCGTCCTCGTCATCTGTCACTTCTGAAATCTGCAGCAGCAACTGCTTTCATTTCTGCAGTCTGTTGCTTTGCATATGCTGAAACACCGGAAGCACCACAAACACTGCTGCACGACAAAGTACAACAGTTGATCCGTCAGAAAGTGGAAGACGGAGAATTCGCCAGCGTCGTCATCGGAATCACCGATGGTCAGCGCCATCAGTTTGCCGGATTCAGTGCCAAAGGCCAGGCTGTACCGGATAAGAACAGCATTTACGAAATCGGTTCACTGACCAAAACCATGACGGCGCTGATACTGGCGAAGCAAATTCATCAGGGCCGTATACCAGCAGCACAGCCCGTAGCAGAGCTCGCGCCTGAATGCATGCCACCGGCAACTTCCGACCTGCATATCAGCTGGCTGGATCTGGCAACCCATACTTCCGGCTTGCCAAGGCTGCCGGAAAATTTGCAACCCAAAAACATGGCAAATCCCTATGCGGACTATATGCAGAAACATCTCAATACTTATCTTAATACAATAAAAAGCCTGCCGGAAAAAGGTAAATACGCTTACTCCAATCTTGGCTACGGCATGCTGGGCTGCGCGCTTGCTGCTGTATCCGGCAAGCCGTTTGAGCAACTGATTCAAGACGAAATCATCAAACCGTTCGGCATGCCTTCCACAGGCATACAACTCAGCGCTGATCTGCAAAAACGCTTGCAGGGCGGACACGATGCCAGCGGCAAGCCAGTTTCCGGATGGGATTTTGATGCAATGGCAGCAGCCGGTGCAGTGCGTTCCGATGCCACTGACATGCTGCGTTATCTGGAGGTGTTGATGGCGGCAGCACGCAGTGATCAGCCGTCAGCAGAAAAGCTGGTGCAGACTGCGCAACGGGATACCACAATGCCAAAAACGCGGATTGCGCTCGGCTGGCATCTGAGCAATATGCATGGCGGTGAGCTGGTCTGGCATAACGGGATGACCGGCGGCTACGCCAGCTTTGCCGGTTTCAGTGCGGACGGAAAACTGGGGGTGATCGTACTGACCAATACTGCACGTTCGCCGGAATCCCTTGGCATTGCCGCCCTGTTTCCGCAGCAGATTCCTGAACGCAAGGCGATACGTTTATCAGCTGAAGCCTTGCAGCAATATACAGGTCGCTACGCACTGACCCCGGCTTTCATCATCAGCGTGGTTCCCGGTAACAACAGCCTGACGATACAGGCAACTGGCCAGCCTGCATTCCGTGCGGCAGTCATTGCGGAAGACAGTTTTGAAATCGCGGAAGTCGGCGCTGTCATCACCTTTCAGCGTGATGCCAACGGTGTTATCAGCCAGCTGACTTTACAGCAAAATGGTCAGCGCATTCCCGGCAAGAAACTGGCTGACTGAAAAAAGCAGCGCAAAAGTCGCCTGACAGTAGCCTTTTCAGGCGCTTACCGGATACGCGGTGTGGATCACAAAACACTGTGCTACAACGTAAGCTCAGCCATGTGATCCACCGGATGACATGCTTCACAGGAGTTTGTCATGGTCTTTTCCGTTCGCATCGTTTCCCTCATCACCGCCATCGCCATCAGTACATCAGCAGTCGCAGCCGACCGCTTATCTGAAGCTTCAGGGCAATCATCGCAAGCCGCTTCATTTGGTACGGCTCTGGTGGTAGCGGGCAGCCTGACTATCCTGAAAGCCTCCGGCTATCTGGTGGTACAAACTGCGCAAAAAACCGGTGACAGCGTGGTTGTCGTTGCCAAAGCATCAGGCGATGCTGCCAGCGTGACGCTGAAGTTATCCGGTAATGCGATCAAAGAAGCAGCCATTACCAGCGGCACCATTATCGAAGTGACCGTGGTCGCTTCCGGCTATCTGCTGGTGGTTTCGGGCGAGGCACTGGCATTTATTCCGAACGAAGCCGGTGAAGCTTTACTGCATCATCGCCGTGTACAGTAATCATGCCTGTCCGCCCTGTCCTGCCGGAAACCGGCCTGCGCTTTTTCCGGCTGATCGTCTTTCTGAGTTGTCTGCTGCTGTGCTGGCAAACGCTGCCAGCGCACGCCGGCACTGCGTGTGATGATGCTCCGCCTGACGCGCGTAAAATCATGCAGGCTATGAATTTCGCGCTGAAAGTGCAGGAAGCGCTGAATGACAGCGGTGCTGAACTCGCCATCATTGCCCGCGCCGGTCAGGATCTGAGTCAGTATCATCTGGTGTATTCCCATCTGGGTGTGATCCGCAAAATGCCGGACGGACGCTGGTTTGTACTGCATGAACTGAATCATTGCGGCACATCCGGCTCCGGCTTGTTCGAAGAAGGACTGGGTAATTTTTTTCTGGATGATATGTTCCGCTTCCGCAGCCTGATCCTGATTCCGCCACAGCCACTGCAGCAGGCAATGCTGGCAAGAATCAGCGACGGTACTGCGCTGGCTTTACATGAACCTCAATACAATATGCTGTCATATGCCTTCAGCACCCGCTACCAGAATTCGAATCAGTGGGGACTGGAATTGCTGGCCACGGCAGCCGATCCGCGTGTACACAAGCGCAGCGAAGCCCAGCGCTGGCTGAGAGCCATGCAATACAAACCGGATGTGATTGATGTTCCCGCCATGACACGACTCGGTGCAAGGATGTTTCGCGCCAACATCCGCTTTGATGATCATCCTTTCGGTGATCGTATGGCAGGAAAAATTGCAACTGTCACAGTGGAATCCGTGCAGCAATTCATGTGGGAACATGCGCTGACCGAAAACACTCTGGAAATAGACGGCGGCATGCCGGAGCGTAAATAAAGAAAAAACCGGCAGGCTTCACAGCATGCCGGTTTTGTTTTACAGCGATGCGGCTCAGGCTGGCAGCAAACGTGCTGCTGTTTCTGCAATGCGCTGACCAAACAGTTTCGCCGTTTCCAGATCACCCGGCAGCGGGCCTTCTTCCGGTGTGGAATCAGAAGGCGAAACGGTCATCAGGCCAGCCGATGCGCCGATGTAGTTGATGTCATTACGCTGCGCTGCTTTGCTGTTGGATGGCAGCAAACCGGTACCTACCCACAACATACCGTGCTGTTGTGCCAGCGTGAACAGGTAATTGATGGTGGAAGCTTTATCACCGTTCATGGTTGCCGAATTGGTGAAGCCTGCTGCCAGTTTGTTTTTCCAGCCCTGTGTGAACCAGATGCGGGATGTGGCATCGGCAAATTTCTTAAACTGCCACGAAGCCATACCCATGTATGTCGGGCTGCCGAACACGATGGCATCCGCGGTATTCAGCGTTGCCCATTGCTCGTCGGTCAGTGTGCCTTCGGCGCCGATAGCAACCAGATGCGCTTCTGCCTGACCTGCAATCACGCCTGCCTGCACGGCTTCAGCAGCTTTCACAGTGTGGCCATAACCAGAGTGAAATACGATAGCGACTTTTTTCATGATGGATTCCTTTTACAATATTCAATAAGAAACGACATACATCTGATACGTCCGGTATGTCTGAGCGGCAATGTGTTGCCGCACGGGTTACAAAACATTCACTGCGGAACTGTGACCACTCAGCCCAGACGCGGTAAATCAAACACCAGGACTTCTGCCTGCTGACCGGCGCTGATCTCCAGCAGATTTTCTTCGGACAACATCAGCGCATCCCCTTCTTTCATGCTGACACCGTTCACTTCCAGCGTACCGCGTGCCAGATGCACGTAAGTCAGGCGATTTGCCTGCAGCGGCAGCTGCTGGCTTTGCGCACCGTCGAACATACCGATCAGCAAGCGGGCATTCTGACGAATCGCGATCGAACCATCCTGCCCGTCCGGCGATACCACCAGCGCCAGCTTGCCGTCCTTACTTTCGCGGCTGAAGGTTTTTTCGTCATAGCGCGGCGCCACGCCGGTCACATCCGGCTGTATCCAGATTTGCAGCAGGCGGGTGGCCTGTCTGGTATCCGGATTGAATTCTGAGTGACGCACACCGGTGCCGGCACTCATGTACTGCACATTGCCCGGCAGAATCGTGCTGCCATTGCCCATGCTGTCTTTGTGCGCAATTGCGCCGTCCAGCACATAGGTAATGATTTCCATGTTCTGATGCGGATGGGTACCGAAACCCATACCCGGCGCGATCCAGTCATCGTTAATCACCCGCAGCGGGCCAAAGCCCATGAAACGCGGATCGTAGTACTCCGCAAACGAAAAACTGTGGAAGGATTTCAGCCAGCCATGCTCGGCGTAACCACGGTCCTGCGCTAATCTGATTGCTTTCATACGTCACCTGTTCAAAAAAATTGATTGCTGAGATGCACTATAGCTCTTGTCGTCTGCGGAGTTGAGGGGTAAATTTGCACGAAATCATTCAAATTTTTTGAACTCTATGAATCTGACGCTGGAATCCCTGCAGATTGTGGACGCCATTGCCCGTAAAGGCAGCTTTGCGGCCGCTGCTGAAGCACTGGATAAAGTGCCTTCCGCCATCACTTACAGCGTGCGCAAGCTGGAAGATGATCTGGATGTACTGCTGTTTGACCGGCGCGGACATAAAGCGCGGCTGACCGAGGCCGGCGAAGAATTGCTGCTGCAGGGGCGGCATTTGCTGCAAGCGGCGCAGCAACTGGAAAATCAGGTGCGGCGCACCGCCAAAGGCTGGGAAGCCGAATTCCGTATCGTGATCGACGGCATTATCCGTTTTGATGATCTGATTCCGCTGATCCGTGAATTTGAGCAACAGGAATGCGGCACCCGCCTGCGGATTTCGCAGGAAGTGCTGTCCGGCGTCTGGGAAGCCATGGCCTCGGGCCGTGCCGATCTGGCAATTGGTGCCGCCTACGACGGGCCGGAAACCATACGCATGCAGGGTGAGTTTCAGACGAAATTGCTGGGCGATATCGACTGGGTATTTGCCGTTGCGCCCGGGCATCCGCTGGCCGCGATTCCCGATCCCTTACCCGCCAGCGTGATACAGGCACATCGTGCGATTGCGGTCGGCGACACTGGCCGCGAACTGCCGTCGATGACGGCAGGCTTGTTCAGCGGACAGGATGTGCTGACCGTACCAACGCTGGAAGCCAAACTGGCCGCGCAACTGGCGGGGCTGGGATGCGGTCATTTACCGCGCCGGCTGGCGATGCCGTATCTGCAAAACCGGCGGCTGATCGAAAAACAAACCGTCAACAGCAAACCCACCGGCAGCAACCGCTTAGTCTGGCGCAGCAGCCACCGGGGTAAAGCTCTGCGCTGGTTTGTCGATAAACTGAGTGACCCGGCAGTGCAACAGCATTTGCTCGGCTATCAATAAAAAACATGACTGTTACTGCTTATACCGGCCGGTTCGCGCCCTCGCCTACCGGCCCCTTACATCTGGGATCACTGGTCGCGGCGATGGCCAGTTATCTGGACGCACGCGCCCATCATGGACGCTGGTTGGTGCGCATTGAAGATCTGGATTTTGACCGCAATGTCGCCGGTGCCGATCACGCCATTCTGCAGACGCTGCAGCGCTGCGGCATGCACTGGGATGGTGATGTGGTCTGGCAAAGTCAGCGCCAGCCTTTGTACGAAGCCGCTTTGCAGCAACTGGGGACGCTGGTGTATCCGTGCGGATGTTCGCGCCGTGAAATTGCCGATTCGCGTCTGCGGCTCGGCGACACTGCCAGCCTTGTCTATCCGGGCACTTGCCGCAACGGTCTGGCAGCGGGCCGCAGCCCGCGCGCATGGCGCTTGGGGGTGCCGGACGGCGAAACCGCGATCCGGCATTTCACAGATCGCTTACTCGGACCTTTGCAACAGGATTTATCGACTGAGGTCGGCGACTTCGTGTTAAAACGCGCCGATGGCTTCTGGGCTTATCAGCTGGCTGTGGTGGTGGATGACGGTGCGCAGGGTATTACGCACATCGTGCGCGGTGCAGATCTGACCGATTCCACGGCAAGACAATTGTATCTGCAGGAATGTCTGGGCTTACCTGCACCACATTATCTCCATGTACCTGTTGTGAATAATCCGGATGGCGAAAAATTATCCAAACAAACCGGTGCAATCGCATTTGACCGCGGCGATAATGATTTGTTATCCGAAGCACTGAAACCGGCTGCCGCCTTTCTCGGACTGACATTACCGTCCGGCATACAAACATCAGAACAATTCTGGCAAGCAGCCACCGCTGCATGGGCAGCACAATATCCGGGGGATTTATGAATTTACGATGGGTAAAACGCATCAGCCTGACGATTGGCTTTTTGCTGTTACTGGTACACGGCATCCCGTGGAGTCTGTATCAGTTCGGGCTGAGCAGCTTCAGCAAAATGCCGGATAAACCGGCCAGACTGATCTCGATACGCGACCAGCAGGCGCTGTGGGATAAGGCCGGTTTTCAGGGCGCACCGCAGGATCAGAAACTGAATCCGGTCAGCTATATCCTGACGGCGGATCAGATGCCGGAACCGATGACGCTGTTTGCCGGCCGGATTGCCGCGCACCACTTTCGCCAGAACGGATCAGCGATTAATCCGGCTGCGCGCCAGCTGGCCGTCAGTGCCCTGACGATCTGGCTGACACGCAACTGGACAACCACAGAAATTCTCAGCAGCGTGGCGGAACTGGAAGCAATGCTGCCGCCACCGGAACCGCCGGCAGTACGCTGATCAGTGCTGATGCTGACGCGGCTTCACCACTTTCAGCGCTGCATCCTCACTGGCTTTTTCCGGCATCACATGTCCCTGATGTCCGCTGTGTACATCTGCAGCTTTACCTGCATCCTTCACAGATTTCTGAACGGATTTCTGGCGCAGCGATTCCGGTAAAGGCCCTTCATACAAACGCGCCCGGGTATTTGCCGGTGCTTCATACCAGCCGGGATCGGTGTAGTCACCCGGCTTCTGATCTTTGCGCACCTTCAGCACAGTAAACATGCCGCCCATTTCCAGTGAACCGAACGGCCCTTCACCGGTCATCATCGGCAGCGTGTTTTCAGGCAGCGGCATTTCCATCATGCCCATTTCCGCCATACCATTACTGCCCATCGCCATGTAACCCGGAATCAGCTGATGGATTTTTCTGGCGACTGCACGCTGATCAACACCAATCATGGTCGGCAGATTATGTCCCATCGCATTCATGGTGTGATGGCTCTTATGGCAGTGGAACGCCCAGTCGCCTGGTTCATCGGCGATGAATTCAATCTGGCGCATTTGCCCGACACCGACATCCGTCGTTACCTCCGGCCAGCGCGCTGTTTTCGGTACAGGACCACCATCGGTTCCGGTCACCGTGAACTCATGTCCGTGAATATGAATCGGGTGATTCGTCATGGTCAGATTACCGACCCGGATACGTACTTTATCGCCCTGCCGCACCGGCAGGCTGTCTATCCCCGGAAACACGCGGCTGTTCCATGACCAGAGATTGAAATCATTCATGGTCATGATATTCGGTACCGATGCACCGGGCTCCACATCATAGGCATTGATCAGAAAGATGAAGTCGCGGTCTACCTGATCAATCTGCGGATGCGGATGTTTAGGATGGGTCACCCATGCGCCCATCATCCCCATTGCCATTTGCGTCATTTCATCCGCATGCGGATGGTACATAAACGTGCCCGGACGCCGCGCGGTGAATTCATACACAAAGGTTTTTCCCGGAGGTATCGGTGGCTGCGTGAGGCCGGAAACGCCATCCATCCCATTCGGCAAACGCTGACCATGCCAGTGCATACTGGTGTGTTCCGGTAAACGGTTGGTCACAAAAATCCTGACCTGATCGCCTTCCACGACTTCGATGGTCGGACCCGGACTTTGTCCGTTATACCCCCACAACTGCACCGTCATGCCCGGCGCAAATTCACGCATCACCGGTTCAGCAATCAGATGAAACTCTTTCACGCCTTTGTTCATACGCCACGGCAAGGTCCAGCCATTCAGCGTCACCACTGGCCGATACGGACGTCCGTCCGGCGGCAGATACGGTGCGGCGGTTTCGGGGCCGGAACGGATTACCGGTTCCGGCAGTCCGGCCATGGCCACACGGCTGACGGCAGCACTCGCAACGGCGGCACCCGTCAGGCCAGCCAGTTTAAAAAATTGTCTGCGTTGATTCATCATGTTCTCCGTATTCAGTGGATGGCTTCGCTGGCTGTGCTTGTACCCGCCAGCGGTCTGATCGTCTGCACGGCTTGCAACGGCACGCCGGTCAGACTGGCCTGCAATGCAGCATCGGCGCGCCAGAATGCGGCCAGTGCATCAATTGCTGCCGTTACCGCCATCCTTTGTTCACGGGCATCTGCCAGCAGCTCAAAGACGGAAATCTGCATTGCGTTATAGCGCAACAGCATTTCATCCGAGATTTTGCGACGTGCCGGGATCAGTACATCACGGTGCTGACGCGCAGCGTCATAACTTTGTAAATAGGCCGCATACGTCACGCGCTGTTCCGATGCCGCCTGCAGGGTGACTGCCAGTGCCTGCTGACGCGCTGCTTCCACGCTGGCTTCTGCCGCTTTACGTTGCAATGCGCCACCGTCCCACAAAGGCAGTGCAATATCCACTTCCCAGCCCTGACTGCTGCCGCGCCTGGCCTGCAAGCCGATGTCGGCAATGCTTTCAACCCGGCTGAGTCCGGCCTGTAAACGCGCCGCCTGCCAGCGTTCCTGTGCCAGCCGCACATCCAGTCGCTGTGGCCGCTCAGTACCTTGCAACTGATCTGTACTGATCGCCTGTTGCGGCAGATCCGGCAGGCGATCAGGCAACTGGATTCTGGTTTCTGCATCTGCGCCGATAGCCTGCAACAAGGCTTCGCGTGTTGCCAGCGCACGCAATTCTGCCTGTGTGCGTAACAGACGTGCTTCCGCCGCCGTTTGCTGATGGCGCAGGGTTTTCAGCGCATTCAGATTACCTCTGGCTTTCATCGCTTCTGCCAGTTCAGATGCCGCCGCCGCTGCCTGCTCCACCTGTATCGCGTAACGCCATTGTTCCTGCGCCGCCACCGCATCGACCCAGGCCATGCGTACCGCAGCAATTTTCTGCACCAGTTCGCTGGTCAGCTGCAAACGCGCCTGCGACTGCAATGCCTGCTCTTGCTGACGGCGCTGCGGCCACAGCAACAGTTCCCACAGCCCGAGACTAAGGCTGCGCACAATTTCCAGCTCAGGTGCATGCACCCGCTCGAAGCCGAATACGGGCACCGGCAGCGCAGCCGCTTTGGCGCGCAGCGCAGCGCCGGATTCCGCATCTGCAAACAGTGCACGGATAGCGGGATGCTGGTGCAAAGCCATTTGCACGGCATCACTTTGCTGCAGGACTTGCCCGGCAGGTATCTGAAAACGGGAGGATGTCCCGGTCGCATGACTCTGCACGCTGACCGGCAGATAAGCCGCATCCGTCAGCGGCGCAGAAGAGATACCGGCACAACCGCTGAGTAACAGCAGGCTGCCGGTGAGTAACATCGGTTTCATTGAAAATTTCCTGTACAAACGCAACAGCCGCCCCGGAAACGGAAGCAGAGACTGTCAGAGTTGAAATTGGTCAGTTGCGCGGCAATATGCCGCAGTTCAGCCACGCCGTGGCGGCGGTACAGGAACCGATAATGTGACAGACTGCGCTTGCTCAACAAGCAGCAGCGGTAAGAATCCTGCCGGCGCTTGCGGCAGCGCAGTAACAGGTGAGGTCAGAAATGCGAGTGCCGAGCAGCATGGTGACAACTGATGGCAGCCCGCACTTTTCGGATGGGCTTTTGTGGTGTGCGTAGCAGATGTATCCGGCTTCAGCGTCGCGCTGTCGTCCTGCATCTCATCGCAATGATGCGACTGCGCCATTGTTGCCGTGTGGGTCACAGGTTCTGCAAGCGGCAGACAACTGGCGTGCGCAAGTGCCAGCAGGCTTTGCAAAGGCAAAACCAGTATCATCAGGCACAGCAGCAATTGTCGGAAAGAAATCGGCATGGGCGCAACCTTATCACAATTCATGCCATTGCCCCACAGGCTTTATCAGCGATCCGAGCCGCCACGGCTGTTCTGCCAGCCATCTACCTGGGGTGCATGCACCTGAAATACCGGTGCTGCGGTCCGGCGCAGCAATGCAGGACGTACCTGATTGCGGCCGTTTTGTTTTGCTTCATACAGGCAGAGATCCGCCCGTTTCATCAGGGTATCGACACTGTCTGAGCTTTCCATCACAGCCACCCCGAAGCTGGTGGTGACACTGAAATGGCGGCCGTCTTCCAGAAAAAACTGTAAGTCGCTTTCCACTTTTTTGCGGATTTGCTCAGCACGTTCCAGCGCGGCATTCAGATCGGTTTCCGGCAGCACGATAACAAATTCCTCGCCGCCGTAACGCGCCAGCCAGTCGCGGTCCGCATATAAACTTTGCCTGACCAGACTGGCAAACGTAATCAGAACGCGGTCGCCAATCGCATGACCATAGGTGTCGTTGACCTGCTTGAAAAAATCAATGTCACAAAACACCACTGCCACCGGGCGTCCGTAGCGCAGCGCGCGGGTCAGTTCTGCAGGCATCTGCTCATTAAAATACTGCCGGTTAAAGACTTGCGTCAGTGCGTCAGTATTCGATAAAGTTTTCAGCGTCGCCAGTGCTGTTTCCAGTTGCTGCGTGCGCTCCAGCACCAGCTGATCCTGATCACGGATATGCCGCTGCAGACTGCTTTGCATTTCCCGGAAACCATCAACCACCAGATCAATTTCGTTATAACCACGCCGCTTGCGCCGGTGCAGACTGAACACTGCCCCGAGCTGATTCGCCTCCAGCTTGCGCACGTAGTCTGCCAGTTCATGCAAAGGCTGCTCCAGATCACGTTTGAGAACTTTTGCCACGGCAAACAATAACACCAGCGCCAGCACCAAAATTTCCAGAATGGCAATAATCAGATTCCGGATCAGCTCAGAACGCAGACTGCTTTTATCCAGCACCAGCTCCAGCGTGCCGACACTGCCATTGCTAGCCATCGGTGCCGGGATATCCATGCGCAGTGTCTGCGACTGTGAAACATTTTCCTTGCTACCCTGTGTGAATACTTTTCCGGTACTCGTGTAAATCGCCACCCAGGCCACGTCCGGGCTGTTCAGTAACAAGCCCATTTGTTTTTCGATGGTTTGCGGTTCGATATCCCAGATCGCGACGGACAGCAGTGGCAAATGCGTTTCCGCCACGCTGCGGACCGCGGTCTCAAACTTCTGCTCTCCGGCACGGTAGTTCAGCCAGCCCTGCAAAGTACTGAACAGTACAACGCATAAGATGACCCATTTGAATAACTGCCGCAACAGTACCGAAGCGATGGGTTCCTGCACAAACCTGCTCATGTGCGCCCCTTGCCCGGAGAAAGTATCTGACGAAAACTGAACTGATACTGGCGAACAGCCGGATTCAGGGCTTTACTGAAACGACGAAAATCCACTTTGTGAAAATCCAGATCGCCGTACTGACTCTGAAAACGCTTCGCATCGTCTGCAGAAAACAGGACGAACATTGAGCGTTCCAGTTCCATACCCTCATCAGCAAAATCATGGCCGTTGTGATAGTCGTACAGCATTACCAGCGCATACGCACCGGCAATAAAATGCCCGCCGGCCAGTGAAGCCAGACTGCCGGTACGGAGTTTTGTCATTGCTTCTTCCGAGGTATTGATGCCGCTGAACAGGGCATCACCACCCGGTTTGCCGCCGCGCTCTGCCCAGCTTTCCATCGCACCGAAGGCCATCAGATCGTTACCCGCCCAGACCAGTCTGACCTGAGGATAGCGCTGATACAACCATTCGCTTTGTTCACGGGCTTTCGCGCGGTTCCATTCACCATAAACCTGCTGCTCGAGCACCACATCTTTTTGTTCAGTGACGGCGCGCAGCATGCCCTGATTGCGTTTAAGCGAAGTTGTTGTGGAGCGGTCGCCAGCAATCGCAATCATATGTAACTTGTGATCGCTGCCAAATAAACCCTGAGCGCGTGCCTTGCTGATCAGCACTGAGGCAGTCAGATAGCCTGCCTCCTCTGAATTCGGCTCCAGCACGCCGATCCAGTTTTTATAGACTTTGCGTGGCGCCTGTACTTTCTGCCGGTCACGCGGATCGGTGATCCCGCTGTAGGCAAAAAAAGTCCGGATGCCGGTTCCTTCCAGCAGGCGCAAAACTTCCGGTCCGACGCCGTAGTCATTGCTGAGAATCAGATAATCCGGCCGCAGACTGCGTGGACGTTCGGCCAGCTGACGTGCGAACAACAGCGCGTTCAGATGGTTACGCTCGGCATACATCACTTCCAGCCTGATACCGAGATCACTGGCAGCTGCCTCCATACTGCGGGCTGCGGTCAGCCAGAAAATTTCATCTTTTTTTCCGGGGTTGATGAATACCACTGACATAGCAAGGCACCATGCCGGCATCAGCGCCAGACATAAGAAAATTACCTTGCATACTCGTTTCACCACCGTCTCCCGCTCGCTTTATTCCCTGTGCGCAATCCGGCGCAGCCGCAGTGCAGGCAGAGCGACGCACCAGTTTGCTGCAAACAGCCTTCTGATATGCATCATTTTCATATATTTTCTGCGAATTGCGCTCACTATTGACAATAACTCACATTCTGAGGCAACGATCTTCACTGCCGTCCAGCCTGATTTCTTCAGTGTTTGTTTAAGCAGGTAGGACAGCGTCAAAAAAAACGATCCTTCGACGGTTATGGCAATACCAGTCAGAAAAAAATGAAGTCCAATCGCCGCTGTCAAAGCTGTTTTCGCCAGCCTGCCGAATGAAATACGGCTGCACATGAAAATTTCCTTCTTTTTTCTTCCTTGAAATGCCTATAGGTCGCCCATATAATTAGCACTCGTTGGGATAGAGTGCTAACAATGACTCACTCCCCAGCCTTAAAATCAATTTCTGGTAATGACTCGTTAATTAAAGGAGCTCGTATGAACCTTCGTCCCCTGCACGATCGTCTGATCGTTAAACGTCTGGATCAAGAAACAAAAACCGCTTCCGGTATCGTTCTGCCTGACGCTGCAGCTGAAAAACCAGACCAAGGTGAAGTATTGGCCGTTGGCGCAGGTAAGCAACTGGATAACGGTTCCGTTCGCGCGCTGGAAGTCAAAGTCGGCGACCGCGTACTGTTCGGCAAATACTCTGGTCAGGCAGTAAAAATGGATGGTCAGGAATACCTGGTAATGCGTGAAGAAGACATCTTCGCGATCATTCAGAAGTAATCTGCGCTTCCCGTACTGAATTAATCCGAATTATTCTGGAGAATAAACATGGCAGCAAAACAAGTTGTATTTGGCGATGACGCACGTGCAAAAGTTGTTAACGGCGTAAACGTTCTGGCAAACGCAGTGAAAGTCACTCTGGGCCCTAAAGGCCGTAACGTTGTTCTGGAACGCTCTTTCGGCGCGCCGACCGTGACTAAAGACGGTGTTTCCGTTGCAAAAGAAATCGAACTGAAAGACAAGCTGGAAAACATGGGTGCGCAACTGGTTAAAGAAGTTGCTTCCAAAACTTCCGACAACGCAGGTGACGGTACAACAACCGCTACCGTGCTGGCACAAGCTATCGTTCGCGAAGGCTTCAAATATGTTGCAGCAGGCTTCAACCCTACCGATCTGAAACGCGGTATCGACAAAGCAGTTGCAGCGCTGGTTGCTGAAGTAAAAACCATGTCCAAACCAACCACGACTTCCAAAGAAATCGCTCAGGTTGGCTCTATCTCTGCTAACTCTGACGTTGCTGTCGGCGAAATCATCGCTAACGCAATGGAAAAAGTCGGCAAAGAAGGCGTGATCACTGTTGAAGACGGTAAATCCCTGGAAAACGAACTGGATATCGTAGAAGGTATGCAATTCGACCGCGGCTACCTGTCTCCTTACTTCATCAACAACCCTGAAAAACAGTCTGCGATTCTGGAAAATCCATTCATCCTGCTGTTCGACAAAAAAATCTCCAACATCCGTGATCTGCTGCCAGTTCTGGAACAAGTTGCAAAAGCCGGCCGTCCACTGCTGATCATCGCAGAAGACGTTGAAGGCGAAGCACTGGCAACCCTGGTTGTGAACAACCTGCGCGGCATCCTGAAAGTTTCCGCAGTGAAAGCACCTGGCTTCGGCGACCGTCGTAAAGCGATGCTGGAAGACATCGCTATCCTGACCGGTGGTAATGTGATCGCTGAAGAAGTTGGTCTGACACTGGAAAAAGCAACTCTGCAAGATCTGGGTCAGGCAAAACGCGTTGAAATCGGTAAAGAAAACACCACCATCATCGACGGCGCTGGCGCAGCTGCTAACATCGAAGCACGCGTAAAACAAATCCGTGCACAAATCGAACAGGCAACTTCTGACTACGATCGTGAAAAACTGCAAGAACGCGTTGCCAAACTGGCAGGCGGTGTTGCTGTGATCAAAGTCGGTGCTGCAACCGAAGTTGAAATGAAAGAGAAAAAAGCACGCGTTGAAGACGCTCTGCACGCAACCCGCGCAGCAGTGGAAGAAGGCGTTGTGCCAGGTGGTGGCGTTGCTCTGCTGCGTGCACGTGCATCTGCAGGCGCAATCAAAGGTGACAATGCTGACCAGGAAGCCGGTATCAAACTGGTTCTGAAAGCGATCGAAGCGCCTCTGCGTGAAATCGTTGCTAACGCCGGTGGCGAACCAAGCGTTGTTGTCAACGCCATCGTAAACGGTTCCGGCAACTTCGGTTTCAATGCTGCAAACGATACCTACGGCGACATGATCGAAATGGGTATTCTGGATCCTGCAAAAGTAACCCGTTCCGCACTGCAAAACGCGGCATCGGTAGCTGGCCTGATCCTGACAACCGACGCACTGGTTGCTGAAATTGCTGAAGACAAACCAGCTGCTCCGGACATGGGCGGTATGGGTGGCATGGGCGGCATGATGTAATCATCCCTCTCAGTCAGCTGAGTCAAAGCCCCGTGAGTTTCACGGGGCTTTTTATTTTTCCGGATTCCGAGAACTCCATGACTGGAATTCCATCAAAACGCAACACTGCGACACACAGCAGCGTTTTTCCCGCAATGCGACTTGACAGAGAAAACCGGCACTTAGATACTGCCGCACCTGTAAGTATATTTTCAGCTTTTGTAACGTATTACTGCATATTGCAGCAAATCGTTTCAGTCAAAAGCAATCCGATTTTCAATTTGTTCTGGAGACACAATGGCCCTGCAGCAACTATCTGAAGAGCAGATCCGCACCTGGTCGCGAACGCAAAAAGACGAATGGTGGTTAAAAAACGTCTATCGCGGCGATATGGCGCAGCTGACACTGCGCTCCGCTCTGACTGGCTTCTTACTCGGCGGCATCCTGTCCGGTACAGCGCTGTATATCGGCGGCAAAACCGGTATTTCTATCGGGGTCGGTCTGACTTCCGTCATTCTGGCATTCGCGATTTTCCGCTTACTGGCCAGTTCCGGTCTGGCAAAAGATTTCACCATTCTGGAAAACAACTGCTCGCAATCCATCGCTACCGCTGCCGGTTACATGGTCATGCCGATGATTTCTGCGCTGTCAGCCTATATGCTGATTACCGGAAAAATTATTCCGTGGTGGCAGATGATGATCTGGATGAGCACCTGCTCTATCCTCGGCGTGCTGGTTGCGTTCCCGCTGAAACGCCGCTTCATCAATGAAGATCAGTTGCCTTTCCCTGAAGGCCGCGCCTGCGGCGTGGTACTGGATACGCTGTATTCTGATGATGGCGACACCGGTATGCGTCAGGCCAAACTGCTGGCAAAAACTGCTCTGTGGACTGCGGCATTTCAGGCCATTGTCAGCGATGGCTGGATGAAACTGATCCAGTTTAAACTGCTGATGATGGATAAATGGGCTGGTCTGGTTGAACCGTGGCATTTGCATGAGCGTTTTGACGATTATTACTATATGTATGCCGCAAAAGCCGATTTGCTGATCCCGAAAATTCTCGGTACCGATTTCCGTGCACTGGGTCTGCGCTTCAATGCTGATCTGGCGATGGTTGGTGTCGGCGGCCTGATGGGTATCCGCGTTGCGAACAGTATTCTGCTTGGCTCCATCATCAACTTTGTGTTCCTCGCACCGTGGATGATTCAGCGTGGCGATATCATCGAACGTATTGCACCGAGCGGCAAAGTCGTTCCGATTTCCCGCGTTGAAATCGTGAACCAGTGGGGTCTGTGGTGGGCGGTCGCAATCATGGTGGTTGGTTCGATTGTCGGTCTGCTGGCAAAACCGGAACTGTTCACCGGCCTGTTCAAAGGCTTCGGCAAAAAAGAAAAGCAAACCGGTCCTGATCCGGTCGCGCATATCGAACTGCCACTGATGGTGTCTTATATCGGCATCCCGATTTTCAGTGTGCTGGCTGCGTGGACAACCCATGAATTCTTCAACGTACCCTGGCTGCTGTCTTTCATCAGTCTGCCGCTGATTTTCATCCTGACCGTGATTTGCGCGAATGCAATGGCACTGACGTCCTGGACACCGACCGGCGCACTGTCGAAAATCACGCAGTTCAGCATGGGTGCGATTGACTCCACCAATCCGGCCAGCAACCTGATTCCAGCCGGTATGACTGCAGAAGTCGCATCGAATGCCTCCAATCTGCTGTCCGATATTAAACCGGGCTACATGCTGGGCGCGAAGCCACGTCAGCAGGCAATCGGCCACGTGATCGGTATTTTCTCCGGCGCGATCGCCTGTATCCCGCTGTATTACCTGTTGTTCCTGCCGCCGGATGCAGAGGGCTTGCGCTCTACCGCGACCATCATTTCTGAGAAGTTCGCGTTCCCTGCAGCAATGCAATGGAAAGGCGTGGCAGAACTGATCGCGAAAGGTGTCAGCAGCCTGCCAGCATCAGCGATTATCGCCATGGTAGTGGCGGCGATCGCGGCAATCGTGATCGAAGTCAGCCGTATTGTGACCAAGGGTAAATTCCCGCTGTCAGCAGTATCGATCGGTCTGGGCGTGGTACTGCCACCGGATTCCTGTCTGGCAATGTGGATTGGTGCAGCACTGTTCTGGTGGATGGGTCGCAAACACCCTGACCCGAAATCTTCCGGTCACCAGTTCTGGGTGGAAGGTTGCGAACCAATCTGTGCCGGCCTGATTTCCGGTGCTGCACTGATGGGTATCGGTAACGCGATCATTAACGTACTGCTCTGATCATCTGCGCCGGTGTTGTCCTGCCTGTCACAACAGTCAGGACAAACAAGCCGGACCGGATGCAAAAAGCCCTGTCGCTTACGTCAGGGCTTTTTTGTTTTTCTGCGCCAGCAGATTATCTTCGTAATCCTGCATCAGACCACTGAATGCGCTGAGCAAAGGCGCGTACACCGCAGCACCGTCCCAGCGCGATAATGCCAGCACACTGGCTTCCAGTGTCGATAACTGCCCCTCCCGGTGTGCTTTGCGAATCCGGTAACTGCCGGTCTCAACATCTGTCAGACTCAGTCGCGGTAACTTCTGCAGCAAAGGATTGGCATACAGTATTTTGCGACTCTTACGCCAGGTCGCATCTATCACCACCAGACGCTGCGGGCGGCAGTCATCCGGCCAAAAATGCAGGGGTTCCTGCACTGCATCTTCCGACTGATCCAGACTGGTATCGGGATACAGCAAAACTGTCTCCGCAAGCGCCGCTTCTGCATCGTCAGCGAAAAGTGCCGCGCGTAAGTCATTTTCATCAAATGTTTCGCCACTGATCAGGGTTGACTGCTGCAGACTCAGATGCAGTAATTTACCGCTGCCTTTTGGATGCGTCAGTTCAAGCGGATGCTGGATGATCAGCAAAGGAATGCTGTTACTGATCTGCACCACGCGATGACACAGACACTGCATACGCAGGCACCGCTGACACGGCATTCGTTTGACTGACATTGTTTTACGCTCTCGCAAGTAGACCACCTGAAAGTCTGCTATTGTACAGTCAGAGAAAATTTCATTCGCCGCACCCAGATTCAGATCATGAAAACACCTGCCATACTTATCTCCCTGATTGTCCTTCTTGCAGCAGCCTGCGGAGGTGGCGGGGGCAGCAGCTCCGCGGATTCTGCAACCAGCACATCCGGTTCCGGTTCGGGATCAGGCAGTGGTTCTGGCGGTACTTCCGGTGGTGGTACAGGTGGCGGAACCGGCGGTGGCACAGCCGTCACACTGGAGAAAAAAGCAGCCGCGCTGGCAGCCAAGCTCGGTAAAAGCAGCCGTTTTCTGGTCGGACTGGGCACCACCAGCGTGGCCGACATCCAGAAGCAAAGCATCCGTATTGATATTTATGATCAGTACCTGAATGGCGTCGGTGCTGGTTCATGGCCAACATGGAACAGTCCGTCCGGTGCGTATGTGCAGGTCGTCGCGAAAAATGCTGATACGCTCGGTGCAGTGCCGATGTTCACGCTGTATCAGATGGCCAGCAACGGCGATGGCAATCTGTCCGGTCTGACGAATCAGACGTTCATGACCGGCTACTGGAATAATGTCCGTTTGTTATTTCAGCAAATCGCGACTTACGGCAAACCGGTGCTGGTGAATTTTGAACCGGATTTCTGGGGTTATACCCAAAGGCTGTCGGTGAATGCCGACCCGTCCACCGTGAAAGCGCTGGTCAGCTTTGATCAGGATTGCACGAATCAGCCGGACAACGTCACCGGTATCGCCCAGTGCCTGATTCAGATCGCGCGAAAATATGCGCCGAATAATGCCTATGTCGGTTTTCCGCCTGCGCTGTTCGGTGATCTGTACTCGACTGCGCTCGGTTATATGCAAAAACTGGGGGCAGATAAAGCCGATTTCATTGTGATGCAGACACTGGACCGCGATTCCGGCTGCTTTGAAGTCAGCCCGCAACCATCGTATTGCCAGCGTGCCGGAACAGGCTGGTACTGGGATGCGACGAATAAAACATCGCCGAACTTCACCGAGCATTTTGCACTGACCAAGAGCTACAACACCGGCCTGCAATTGCCTGTCATCTGGTGGCAAACACCGCTGGGTGTACCTTCATCGACACCAGGCGGCGTTGCCGGACGTTACCGCGACAACCGCGCCAGCTACTTCCTGACCCACACCGCTGAAATGGTCGCCGCTGGCGGGCTGGGCGTGGTGTTCAGTACCGGTGAAGTCAATCAGACCAGCATTAACACCGATGGCGGACAGTTTAAAACTCTGAGCACCAGCTATCTCGCCAATCCGACGGCGCTGCCTTAAGCATCCGGCGCGGCGGACAATAATGCCGCCAGCGCACCGTCAATTTTCGGATACATGAACTGAAAACCGGCGCGCTGCGCCCGTACAGGCAACACACGCTGCCCGCCAGTCAGCAGCATCGCCATTTCACCCATTGCCAGTTTCAGCGCCCATGCCGGCGTGGTCAGCAGCGCTGGCCGGTGCAGCTGAGCGGCCAGTGCCTGCGTGAACTCCGCGTTGGTAACGGCGCCCGGCGCGACCATATTCACGCTGCCGCTGATGCGCTGATCCTGCAACAGCAGGCTGATCAGCCCGACATAGTCCTGATAATGAATCCAGCTCATCCATTGCTGGCCATCACCGATTTTGCCACCCAGCCCCAGACGGAAAGGCAGCAGCATTTTGGTCAGTGCGCCACCCGCCGTATCCAGCACCACACCGGTACGCAATAACACCACACGAATACCATCACGCGCAGCCGACAATGCTGCAGCTTCCCAGTCCACACACAGCTGCGCACCGAAATCGCCGCCTGCGGCACGGGTTTCATCAATCCGGTCTGCACCGGTATCACCGTACACACCGATCGCGGAACCACTCAGGAAAACAGCAGGTTTGACACGCGCTTCGCGCATTTTCTGCACCAGACACTCAGTCAGAAAAATCCGGCTTTCCCGCAGTCTGGCTTTGCGCGCTGCCGTCCAGCGTGCGCCGATGATAGGTTCGCCGGCCAGATTAATCACCGCATCAAAAACGCGGTCCGGTGTGTACGCATCCAGACTGTCCATTGCGCTGACACCCTGCCCGCAAAGCCGCGCCACCGTAGCCGGCTGACGGCTCAGAACAGTCAGCTGATGTCCCTGACGAAGAAGATCTGCACATAGTCGGCGGCCGATCAGACCGGTGCCGCCTGTCATCAAAATATTCATACTGATGGATCCTGAAGAACCCTGATTAACTCCGGTTAAACGGGCGGCGCGAATCAGCAGCTGTCATGCCCTGCCCTGATCGCTGATCACAAAAATGCAAGCTTACACCCGTGCGGCATTTCCTGTCTGACACATGCTTTTCCGGCGCTGAAACACAGCGACAGCAGCACCAGCTATGCAGCTATCGTCATTCGACATTTCCCGAGGCCCGGACTTTCTGCCGACGACCGCCGGATCGCTGTGCAGAAAACCGCATTTGAGGCAATTTCGGGCAATTTCAGGCATTTTCCAGCCTGCACGGCTAGCACTGGCTCAGCGCCACTCTTCGCCGATACTCAGACGCTCATCAAAACGCCAGACTTTACGGATTTCCAGCACATCGTAATCAGCACTGATTGCCTCCGGAAAAATGGCATAGCGGGCATTCAGCTTCGCAATATTCCGGATCGCCTGATCCAGCTCATTACTGCCGCTGGAACGGTGAATCACCACTTCCTCCACACTGCCGTCTTTCCGGATCACCACGGTCACCACCGCATCGCCGCGCGACTTATTGCGGGCGCTGTCGGAGTAATTCAGATTGCCGTTACGCTCCCACTTCTGCGCGATACTGTCTGCATACATCCGCAAATGCACGTTACGCTCCGTTGCACCCAGATACAGCTTACGGCGACCGCCCTCGGTCAACATATTGGTGGGCGGCGCCCCCTTCAGTAAATTCAGCCCGCGTGCCTGATCGCGCAGACGGCTCGCAAAATCGCCGGGGCCGGAAGAAATCGCTTCATTGCCCTTGCTGGTGCCTGTCGCCAGCGGATCATTGCCGCCACCCTGCGTAACACCCGCCTTTGGTGTCGCTGCACTGCCATCCTGACGCGCACCGCTGCCCTTGCCTTCAGTGCCAGCCCCGGACGTCGCAGCCTTACTTTGCAAACGCCCCGCTTCCGCCTGCGCTGCGGCCATCTGCGCCAGCCGGCTTTCGGTGGCACGCCGCATCTCCTCTTTTTGCTGCTGACGGCTGGCCGCCGCTTGCTGATCCAGCTGCGACTGCACGGATTCGGCTTCACGCTTCGCTTGCTCCTGTGCTTTCGCAAGCGCACTGACTTGCTCCTGCTGTTCGCGGTCCGTCACTCTGAAATTCGCCTGTTCACGGGCGCGCTGACGTCGCAGCTCCCGTTCCGCCGCTGCCTGCTCCTGCAAACGCTGCGCTACGGCATCCTGCACCGGCTCGGCAGGACGTGCTTGCAGTGCGGTAGTCGCCATCTGATCAAGACTTGCCAGACTTTGCTGTAAGCGCTGCGCTTCGGCTTTTTTCTGCTCAGCCAGACGCTGTTCGGCCAGTTGCTGCTCCGCCAGTCGCTGTGCCTCTCTTGCCTTAGCTGCCTCCTGCTCACGCAACTGCTGTTGTTCCGCACTGATTTGTGCACGAATTGCCTCTGCCTGGACTTTCACATCGGACTGCATAGATTTTGTCAGCTCGGCGCCGGATGCCGGTGTCGCGAACAACAACGCTTCCGGTGCCAGCGTTTTCTGACGAGCCTGCACTTTTTCCGGCGCCGGAACATACTTTGCCGGCGCTGGCGCAGGTTCTTGTTCGGTTTCCGGTTCCGTCACGGTTTTCGGCGACTCTTCAGCGACAGCAACTTTTTGCGCAGGTTCGCTGCTTTGCTCGGTCGTGCCGGACACTTTGACCGGATCATCGGGATGCGGATTCGCCACTAAAAAACTGTCAACCCGAAAACGATCCTGCGCGATGATCAGCGGTGCAGCATCAGGCGCACCTTTTTTTATTGAGACAGGCGCTTTTTTGACGGATTTACGCGGCTGCGTCACTGTTTTCTGTGCCGGTTCCGCAGTCGCAGCTGACCTTACCGTTTTTGGCAACTCCACCAGTTGTATGCCGGTACGCGGCGCTGACGGTGCCGCGTCAGCAGCTTGTTCCGGTGCCTTAATTGCGGACTGCGGTGCCGGTGGTTGCGGTGTCACTGAGTATGCAGTTTTCTCTTCCTGCGCCACCGGTTCAGCTGTCTGCAGGCGAACCTGCAAAGGGGGCGGCACCAGCTCCGCCGCTTTGCCCGCTTCGGACGCATCCGCAGCTTCCCTGCTGTCCCCGCCAAACTGCAGCGACAACAGCAACACATGCACCAGCAATGACAACAACAGCCCCAGCCGCAAGCGACTGAGGTCTGACTGGTTCGTCTGCTTTGATTCCGTCAACTGCAACACACTCATTGTTTATCTGGTCCGGTACTCAATCTCTGACACATTTGATCATACCGCTGCGCGGAGGCTGCTTGTCGCCTGTCGGCCACAATCTGACACTGGCGCACGGTGACGCAGTGCAGGAGTCTGCCATATTTCCGGCAGACCGACAGATTTGCAGCGATGAAACTACCAAAACAGCCACACTAATGCAAAAATTGCTATGCACATTTAAAGCAGCATAAGCAAATTTCATATCAAGACGCTGCACACACAGCTCAGTATTCTCTCTCCGTATCAAACTATAACGAGGTCGCAGATGAAGAAGATTCACATTATCGACTCCCACACCGGCGGAGAACCCACCCGCGTCATTATTGGCGGCGGACCAGAACTCGGTAACGGCAGCATGGAACAGCGCCTGCACGTATTTCGCGAACAGTTCGATCACTACCGCAGCGCTACCGTCTGCGAGCCACGCGGTTCGGACGTGATTGTCGGTGCACTGCACTGCGAAACCAGCCATCCGGACTGCGTTTCCGGTGTGATTTTTTTCAATAACGTCGGCTATCTCGGCATGTGCGGTCACGGCATGATCGGTTACATCGTCACGCTGGCGTATCTGGGCAAAATTCAGCCCGGCATACACAAAGTCGAAACGCCAGTAGGTATCGTTGAGGCGGAACTGAACGAAGATTTCAGCGTCACTGTCCGCAACGTTCCCTCTTACCGCTATCAGGCAGCTGTACGTGTTCAAGTACCGGGCGAAGGCGTCGTGACCGGCGATATCGCATGGGGCGGCAACTGGTTCTTCCTGATCAACGATCACGGTCAGGATTTATCGCTGAAAAATACTGAACGCCTGACCGAGTACGCATGGAAGGTCAGACAAGCACTCGAAGCACAAGGCATCACCGGCGAAAACGGCGGTCTGATTGATCACATCGAATTATTCGGCAAGCCGCAGTCCGCTGAAAATCACAGCAAGAGTTTTGTACTGTGCCCGGGCAAAGCCTATGACCGCTCTCCTTGCGGCACCGGCACCAGCGCCAAGCTGGCCTGTCTGGCCGCTGATGGCAAACTGCAGGAAGACAGTATCTGGCATCAGGAAAGCATACTCGGCAGCGTATTCCATGCTTCGTATCGCTTTACCGATGCTGAAAAACACAAAATTCTGCCAACGCTGCGCGGCACAGCCTTCGTGAATGCCGACAGCCAGCTGATTCTGAACGAACGTGACCCTTTCATCTGGGGTATCCGCTAACCGGCGATATCCTTTCCGCCCTGCTGCCCCGCACCCCATCCCCCTCGCGCGCGCAGCAGGTTTTTTTTATTCCCGCCACATTTCCTTACCTCAAGCGGTAACCTGTCCGCGCAAACTAAAGCGCAAACCTATCCGTATCACCATCAGGTTCAGCCTGCAGCAATCTCCGCAAACACACTGATCACGAACGGCAATTCGCTACACAACAAATAAAAAAGCACCGCAACTGCGGTGCTTTTTTTGCCTGAATCCGGCAAGCGGAATCAGACTTTTTTGCGAATCACTTCACGGTATTCACTCGGCGTCATTCCCACTGTCGCTTTAAATACGCGGGAAAATGCGCTGTGATCCTGATAGCCGCATGCCAGTGCAATTTCCGTAATACTGGTATTGGTTTCTGCCAGCATAATCGATGCCGCATCCAGACGAATCTTGACCATCATCTGACGTGGTGTCAGCGAAAAGATTTTGTGGAAATTCCGTTCCAGCTGCGCAATCGATAAGCCGGTCAGTTTCACCAGTTCTGCCATTGTGACTGTCTGCGCATAATTCTGGTGCAGATACTTCACGGCAGCGGCGATTTTTGCATATACCGGATGATGCTGATCCGGCGTCGCCAGATCACGCGAAATGCCGCACATACCCACGATGTGACCACGTTCATCGCGCAGTGGATTTTTCTGCGTCAGGCACCAGCCCGGAGAACGGTTCGGATACAGATGCAATTCCAGCTGATCGCGCAACTCACGCGAACCGCGCAGCACTATGGCATCCTGCGCGGCATAGCTGATTGCCAGCGAGCTGGGGAATACATCTTCTGCCTTACGACCAATCAATGCATTTTTTTCACGCAAACCACAGCGGCGCACCAGGGTTTGGTTCACAACGACATAACGCCCTTCCGTGTCTTTTACGAAAAAGACGATATCAGACATGGTGTCGAACAATTGTTCAGCAAAAAATACATCACTAAGCTGGTTTGCGAGATTATGACGCTTCTCTACAGCTGAGAAAATTGCATGTTTTTCCATCGGATCACTTTCACAAGATGAGCTTAATATATTTATCTAATATATTAAGGATGAGAGCATACCTGATTCCGGATAAAAAGGCTTAACTTTTCATCATAAACGTGTGCGAAATGTGCTTATGAACCTACAAAAGTTGGCGCAAACGATTTCTCGTCAATAAGTATTTGCCACAAGGAAAAAAATCAGCGTTTTTAAATATACTAACTGCATTTTAAACGCTGAATCATAACGTAACTGCGATACACACTGTGCAGAAATCTACATCACCTCCTGCACAAAACATGAAATCAGAATAGCATTACTGAACATCTGTGAAATTAAATTCCCTGAAACCGGGGATTTTCAGTTTTATATTACCAGCGTGAACCTTCAGCGCAAGGCCGTGTCAAAGCTTTCAAGTTACTTTCAAAATGCATAATATGCTGAATGAACTTATTCAGCGTAAAATTCAAGAAAAAGCAGTAATATATACAAAAAATATTGGAATATTCAGGGAATAAAGATGCTTACCAAAGTCGAAGCGACCACACCTAGCGCGCCCAAGAAGCGTGCTGCAGATATCGCCTATGATGCGATTGAGAGCATGATCGTCAGCCTGGATCTGAAACCGGGCGCACCGATTGTGGAATCTGAACTTGTTGAACGTACCGGACTGGGCCGCACGCCACTGCGCGAAGCGCTGATGCGTATGTCATCCAATGGTCTGATCATTCAGATGCCGCGCCGCGGCCTGATCATCAGCGATATTGAGCCAGCTGAACACATGACACTGGTGGAAACCCGTCGCGTTGTGGAAAGACTGATTGCGCAAAGTGCTGCGCGTCGCGCCAATCCGCAGCAACGCAAAGCGATGGTGGAATGTGCTGAAAAGATGCTGATTGCCGCCAAACGCCACGATCTGAATGAATACATGGCAGCGGATCAGGAATTCGATTACGTAGTCCACGAAGCCTGCCGCAACCCGTCTGCGGTGCAGGCGGTGATTCCGATGATTATAAAATGCCGCCGCTTCTGGTATGCATTCCAGCACGAAGGCGATGTGGAAGAAGGTGCGCGTAACCATATGCTGGTCGCGAAAGCGATTTCCAAAGGCAATGAAGATCTGGCGATGAAAGCATCCGATGGTCTGATGGATTATCTGGAGTCATTCGCCCGTAAAGTGATCGGCTGACCGCATCCTCTGTCTTCAGACAAAAGCGCGATTCAGAAATAAAACGGGGCAATCAAATTGCCCCGTTTTGCCTGATATCGCTGATTTGCTCAGTCAGTCCGGTCCGTTGCGTCGTCTGCGGTCAACACTGACTGCGAACGATGCAGGACCGAAATCAGTCTTCGTCTTCCTGTGGCTCGCCACCCTCTTCCGTCTTCAGGAATTCCTGCACGCTGCGACTTAAGCCCAGTGAAGGTTCTTCAACATAGTTTGCCAGCAGATGAGCGCGGCTGTCTGGCGTTTCCAGACTCATACGGCCCAGCGCACCGCTGCGGAAGTCCAGCAACAGCGTGTGCGACGCTTTTTCAAAATCCAGATCACCGCCCTTGATTCGGAAACCACGTTGTTTCGCGATATTTTCGACCACCCCGACCGCATCCAGCCCGTCCAGTGAAAACTTATAACGTGCGCTGATCGCTGCAGGATATTTATCCAGCAACTGCCCGGCCAGAAACACCGCGACTTCTTCTTCAATCACTGCATTCACGCCGACTGCATGGCAGGCAGCAAGCATCAGACCATCGGTAGGATGTTCAATTTTTGGCCACAGCATCCCCGGCGTATCCGTCAGGATCATGTTTTTGCCCAGATACAGGCGCTGCTGGGTTTTGGTAACAGCCGGTTCATCACCGACATTGGCTACCCGCTTTTTCAGCAAGGCATTCATCAGCGTGGATTTTCCGACGTTCGGAATGCCCATGATCATCATGCGCAAAGGCTTGGTCGGCACCGCACGATGCGGGCAGATTTTCTGCGCCAGCAAAGGGATTCTCGCCACGTCAGCCGGCTTTTTACAGCTGAGTGCTACCGCATGCACGTTTTTCTGCGCATTGTAAAAATCAAGCCAGGCTTTGGTCGCTGCCGGATCAGACAGATCCGCTTTATTCAGAATCTTCAGACAAGGACGCTGACGTGCTGCCCGGATTTGCTCCACCATGGGATTACAGCTGGCCTGAGGAATGCGGGAATCCAGCACTTCGATCACCAGATCGGTGCTTTCCATCGCCTCGGCAGCTTTCTTCCGGGCGGCATTCATATGCCCGGGAAACCATTGTATCGACATATTTTTCGTCAAACTTATTCAAACCGCTATTGTACGGGAGAGTCTGGCCGAATGACGACCTGCACCGGACGCGGCGACCGATAAAAACCGTGAAATCCGCTGATTGTGAGCGGTATGGATATACAAAATCACCATTCCGGTGATCTTCAGGGATTTTATTGCAGCGATCAGGCCGTTCAGCGATCCGGAGTTTCAAACCCAAGCCAGCAGGATTGCGATGCTAAACCGTGCCGGAAATGCATCGCTATTGTGCAGCTATCGTCATCACGCATTTCCGAAGGCCCGGACTTTCCGCCGACGACAGCGGGGTCGCTATGCAGAACACCGCATTTGGGCCTGAAAATGCCTGAAATTCGTTGCAGGAGACGCCGCAGAGGACGATCACGCGATGCTGCGGAAGGATGCCGGAAATCCAGACAGCACAGGCTGACAATGCTGCTAAGGCGCTTTTTTAGTCGCAGGCAAATCTGCAGTCAGTTTTTTCAGCGGTTCAATCAGTTCATTTTTAACGCTGATCGATAACTGGTAATGGTCAATCTTCCAGCCCTGTGCAGTCAGCACCACCACGCCGCTGGCCTGACACAAACCCAGATCGGTATCCAGCTGTTCATCAAACCATGCCCATTTGCCGGACAAATCCGGTTTCAGATGCCGCTCACGCACATGGAAAGTCCAGGCCTTGCCGCGCTGAAAAAACGGTTCCGACCATTTGATGAATTCGGCGCGGGTCCAGCGCTCATCAGGGTCGGTGCCGATAAACACGGCGTTTCCGGTCATTTTGTCAAAATATGCGCGGTCAGCGCGGGCCGCATCGTTGTGCCACTGATCGAGCAATGCATGAATGGCTTTTTCTGCTTTGTTTGCATTCTGCTTTGCAGTTGTCGCAAGCGGCGCAGCGGCAGGTGTGGCAGCGTCTGCCAGCGCAAACGGAGACAGGCTCATCGTGGCTGCGCTCAGTGCGATTATCAGATGTATTTTTTGCATAGTGTCAGGCTCTTTCAGTCTGCGGGAATTCAGGAAATTCAGGTCAGTCCGGTCAGTACAGACAGATGGGCGATTACACTTTTACTCAGCGCATTCAGGTTATAGCCGCCTTCCAGACAACTGACGATGCGACCTGATGCATGCTTTTGTGCCACCTGCAGAATCTGTTGCGTCATCCACGCGTAATCTGCTTCCGTCAGACGCATTTGCGCCATTTCGTCGTCACGATGGGCGTCAAAGCCGGCGGAAATCAATACCAGCTCCGGCTTGAATCGCTGCATCGCCGGCAACCAGCTTTGATTCACGATACGGCGTATCACTTCGCCATCCGTGCTTGCATCGACTGGGGTGTTTAGCATATTTTCTGCCGGAAATTCCGTACCGCAATACGGGTAAAACGGGTGCTGAAAAAAGCCCGTCATCAGAATACTGTTATCGCCGCTGAAAATATCCTCGGTGCCATTACCGTGATGCACATCAAAATCCACAATCGCAATACGCTTCAGGCCGTAACGCTCCTGCGCATAGCGCGCGGCAATTGCCACATTATTGAAAAGGCAAAAACCCATGGATTGCGATGCACTGGCGTGATGACCGGGCGGACGAATCGCGCAAAAGGCGTTATCTGCCTCGCCCTGCATTACCGCATCCACTGCGGCCATCGCTAAACCTGCGGCGCGCAGTGCTGCCTGCCAGCTGTGCGCATTCAGACCGGTGTCTGCATCCAGCGGAAAATGCGCATATTCAGATTGCCGCGACGGGCAGTTTTCGCGGATGCGGTAAATCGCATCTGCCGTATGCACACGCGCCAGATCTGCTTCGGTTGCCAGCGAGCCCGAGCGCCAGTCCAGCGCAGCCGCCACAGCGCTTTGCCTGACCGCGTCTTCAATCGCCTGCAAACGTGATGGTGCCTCAGGATGCCATGCACCCATTTCGTGTAATTTACAGTCGTCGTGGCTGAAAAATGCAGTCTTCATGTCCAATGCTATCTAACAAAATGCGGCTTT
The DNA here is from genome assembly GCF_014652435.1 of Cognatundibacterium squillarum. Taxonomy (GTDB): domain Bacteria; phylum Pseudomonadota; class Gammaproteobacteria; order Burkholderiales; family Burkholderiaceae_D; genus Undibacterium; species Undibacterium squillarum. The sequence goes on along the minus strand of NZ_BMYU01000005.1, from coordinate 31,986 downwards.
CCTGCGTAACTGAATGCCATGCAGCCACAATGGTGTCTGCACAACGCACTGTGCCGTTCTGCCGCTGATCGCGACAGAAACAAATCAGTTTAAACCAGTCGGCGGCTGGCAATACATCCGGCAGGGAATTAAAAGTTACAATTGTCGCAGCAATTCACCGATCAACTTTGCCGTATTTCAACTCCATCCGTCATGCACAGGAACATTCAACGCCTTTCCGAGCAGTTAAATTCCATCATTATCGGCAAAGAACCTCAGGTTAAGCTGGCCGTCGTTTGTCTGATTGCAGGCGGGCATTTGCTGATTGAAGACTTACCCGGTGTCGGGAAAACAACGCTGTCCCATGCGCTGGCGATGTCGCTGGGACTGAAATTTACCCGCGTGCAATTCACCAGCGATCTGCTGCCCGCGGATATCACCGGTATTTCTGTGTTTAACCGTGAGCGCCAGCAATTCGAGTTTCATCCCGGTCCGGTCTTCAGTCAGGTATTGCTGGCCGATGAAATTAACCGCGCCACACCAAAATCCCAGTCTGCGCTGCTGGAAGCGATGGAGGAAGGCCAGATTTCAGCAGACGGGGTCAGTCATCGCCTGCCGCTACCGTTTTTTGTGATCGCCACGCAGAATCCGTCGCACCAGCTGGGCACACACCCGTTGCCGGAATCTCAGCTTGACCGCTTTCTGATGCGTATTTCGCTCGGTTATCCCGACCGTGAGGCCGAGCGCGCGTTACTGAAAGGTGATGACCGCAGAACGCTGATGAATACGATGGGAACCGCGATGTCGCTGGACGCCTTCCTGACGCTGCAGCAGCAGACCGGCCGCATTTTTGTGTCGGACAAGCTGGTCGATTACATACTTACGCTTGCTGCCGCGACACGCCATTCCGGTCTGTTCGCAGAAGGTATGAGTCCGCGTGCATCGCTGGCACTGGTGCAGGCAGCCCGCGCCTGGGCGCTGACTGAAGGTCGCGATCATGTCTTGCCGGAAGATGTGCAAGCCGTGTTTATTCCTGTTGTTGCGCATCGTCTGAGAGTCGCGAACACATCGCAGGGAAGGACAGAAACCAGCGCCACACTGCTGCGCAAAATTCTGCAGGAAACCGCCGTCTGATATGCGCTTCCCGCCATTCAGCGCACTGCGGCGTGTTATCAGCGATTTGCCGGCGCAATTTTTCTGGATCCGGCGCAGGCCCGAATCAGGCATCGTCAGACTGAATCAGAAACGCATCTACACCGTACCGTCACGGAGCGGCTGGATGCTGCTGCTGGTTTTGCTGATCCTGTTCATCACTTCAACCAATTACAACCTGAATCTCGGTTTTATCCTGACATTCACCATTGCGGGCATTGCCTTTGTGAGTGTGTTTCAGGGATTTTCTAATCTGGTGAATCTGGAACTGGAACCGGTGGCAGCAGAAAACACGTTTGCCGAGGATGCCAGTAATATCCGGCTGAAAATCCGCAATCCGGGCAAGCGTGCGCGCTATGCCATCTGGATAGGCTGGAAGCATGCGCCGGAACAAAAGCAGGCATACGATATCGCACCGGAAAGCGAAATCATCATACAGCTGCCCCTGATGACCACGCAGCGCGGTCGCTGTCAGGTACCGATCATCACTCTGCATACCTGGTTTCCGTTAGGATTGCTGCGCGCATGGAGTTACTGGTATCCGGATATGCAAGCCATCGTGTATCCGAAACCGGAACAGACCGCGCCGCACATTCCCTTGTCCGGTGAAGGCGAGGATGAAACTGCGGGCAACGCAGGTGGCGGTGAGTTTTCCGGTATTCGCCCCTATCGTCAGGGAGACTCCCTGAAACAACTGGCCTGGAAACAAATCGCACGTCTGGATCCGGATGGCAGCAATGAATTGCTGACCAAAGAATATACGCAGCGCGGCGGTGGCGAAACCGTGCTCGATCTGCAGCACCTGCTGCACCAGCTTCCGTTAGAGCAGGCACTTTCCAGAGTAACTGCGTGGATATTGCAACTGGAGCAACGGCACACCGACTATGGTTTGCACACCGGCGACCTGCGTATTCCGGCATCGTCCGGTCAGGAACATGCGCGCCGCTGCCTTGAAATACTGGCTTTATATGGTGAGCGCTCATGAGTCTTTTTTCATTCAGGATGACGCAGGATAAAAGCAACTCCGTACTGCTGACCGTTTCGTGTTTTACCGCTGTCCTGCCGCATTTTTTCCACAGTGCAGCATGGGTAATTGCCGGTAGCAGCATTGCGCTGATCTGGCGACTGTGGCTCGTCATGTCCGGCCGCAAATTACCGTCGCCAGTGTTTCTGTTGCCATACGTCTGTCTGATGATGGCCGGCGTGTGGAATGCATTTCACACATTCCTGGGAAAAGATGCCGGCGTGACCATGCTGATTTTACTGATCAGCTGCAAACTGCTGGAAATGCATGCAAAGCGTGACTTGTATGTCGCGGTATTTCTCGCTTATTTTTTGCTGTTAACAGGATATTTATACAATCAGACGATATTCACCGGCATACTCAGCATACTGTCGATTTTATTGCTGACAGCATCACTGAGTACTTTTCAGTACACATCCGCCATACCACCATTGGCACAACGGCTTCGTTCCAGCGCAAAGCTGTTGCTGGCAGCCATTCCTGTGATGCTGATCGGATTTTTTCTTTTCCCGCGCATTCCCGGTCCGCTGTGGGGATTACCCGGCGACGAAAGTCACGGAAAATCCGGCTTGTCTGACACGCTGAACCCGGGCAACATCAGTGATCTGGTTCTGAATGAAGATATTGCATTCCGGGTCAAATTTCATAATTTCCCGAAAGATAAATCCGTTCTGTACTGGCGCGGCATCGTACTGGATGAGTTTGACGGACGCAGCTGGAAAGCGTCTGCACAAAGTAAAACCGCTTCAGGACAGACAAGTTCCGGCCTGACCTCGCGTGGCAATATGATCAGCTACGACGTAACGCTGGAACCTCATCAGAAGAAATGGTTATTTGCGCTGGATATTCCGGATACTGCACCGCGCATTCAGGGGAATCCTTCATACATCAGTATGAATATGGAATTGCGCTCAGGCTTGCCTGTCGTCAGTCGCCAGAAATACAGCCTGCGTTCGTTTACCGCATATCACTTTGCGAAGAATATCGATCCTGCCGAAAAGCAACAGAATCTCCTGCTGCCCGGTGGCAGTAATCCGCAGACACGCATTTTTGCCAGACAGTTACGCAAGCAAAGTACGAACGATGTTCGTTATATCCAGTCCGTTCTTGCATACTTCACCAATCAGGGGTTCGAATACACCCTGCATCCGGCCAAAGCCGGTCCGCACGCGATCGACGAATTCTTATTTAAGGGCAAGAAAGGCTTTTGTGAGCATTATGCAAGTGCATTTGCTTTCATGATGCGCGAGGCCGGAATTCCGGCAAGAATCGTGACCGGCTATCAAGGCGGTATGCAAAATCCGATTGACGAATATTTCGAAGTACGTCAATCGGATGCGCACGCATGGACGGAAATCTGGCTGCCGGCTACCGGATGGACGCGAATCGATCCGACTGCGACGATTGCACCCGAGCGCATCCACCAGAATTTTTATCAATCCAATGGGGTGCGCGGATTTGCCGCGGTTGTATCTTCGGTTTTCCAGAATCAGAGCTGGCCGCAGTATTTGCAAATGTACTGGGATGCGACAAATAACGAATGGAACCAGTGGATTCTCGGATATGGTCAGCAAAAACAAGAAAGTTTGCTGCGCTCATTTGATTTCTCCAATCTCGATTTTGAGAAATCTGCGATTGTCGCAACTTCGCTTGCATGTGGCGTTTTCGGTATTGCCGGCATCATTTCACTTCGTGGCAGGCGTAAATTGAAGAATGCCGACTTTTACTACGAAAAATTTTGTCAGCACATGGCAAAACAAGGCTTACGAAAAGAACTCAGTGAAAGTCCCATGCACTTTCTGGCGAGACTGGAGCAACATACGCCTCCGAAAAAATTTCAAGATATTAAAGAATTTCTGATCTGTTATGCGCAGTATTGCTACACCGAGAACACCAGCTCCGAGCAGATCATTTGTAAACAATTAAGAAGCATTCTTTACCGGATTCAACATGACAAGTAACTTCAATCTGTTATCTCACAACTCCTGCAAAATACTGAAAGCCGGCGCTCTCTTCTTTGCAGCTATGATTTCAGTATCCACGCCTGCAGTCGCAGCAAAAACAAAAAAAGCGGGAACAAAAGTCGCGACTGCCCCACCTGCCGCAACGGCTGTCAGCCACGTACAGTTCAGTGAATTCAGTGACGTAAAAGCGTTTATTCAGGAGATCCAGGCAAAGCAGATTATGGATGAAGCTGCTGCATCCAGATTTTTTGCTGAAGCAGTCCATCTGGAAAAAGTAAAGCAACTGATTAAACCCGCACCACCCGGCAAACCAAAGAACTGGCAAGCGTACAGAAGCCGCTTCATTGAAGCTGTTCGCATCAACAAAGGTCTGCAGTTCTGGGAAGAGAATGCTTCTACGCTGCAACGTGCAGAAGCAGAGTTCGGCATTCCGCCGGAAATCATCGTCGGTCTGATCGGCATTGAAACGATGTACGGCAAAAATACAGGCCAGTTCAGAGTGGCTGATGCACTGGCGACGCTGGCATTTGATTACCCTGACACACCGAATCGCGAGTCGCGCCAGCGTTTTTTCAGAGATGAGCTGGAAGCACTGCTTGTCATCGCAAAGAATTCACATAGCGACCCGTTTGCATATAAAGGCTCTTATGCCGGTGCAATCGGTTTGCCGCAATTCATGCCCGGCAGTATTTTGCGTTACGCGGTCGATTATGATCGTGACGGAAAAATTGACTTAGCAAACTCACCGGCAGATGCCATCGGCAGCGTTGCAAACTATCTTTCAAAACACGGCTGGAAGAGAGCACTGCCCGTCGCGTACCCTGCAACCCTGCTCTTACCAGCTGATCACCCCTCAGTACGCGAAGCAATTGACCGGGGTTTAAAAGCGACATTCAGCTACGAGCAAATCAGCGCACTTGCCGGTATTTCCAGTGACAATATTCCTGTACATATTTCTTATGGCCTGATCGACCTTCAGAACGGTGCAGCACAAGATGAGTTCTGGGTGGGTACCGATAACTTTTACGCGATCACTCAGTATAACCGCAGCTACTTTTATGCCATGTCGGTGTATGAGCTTGGAAGAATCATCAGGATTACAAAAGAAAAGTGATTATTTTTAACGTTTTCCAAATTTCTTTTAACAATATCTTTCGTTCTTACTAATTGATCTTAGGCACTTTTTATCCAATACTAGTCATGCGGGAAACGAATTCCCGGCAAGAAACAAATGATTCTCTATGTTCTTTTCGTCACACAACCAGGAGCTTCTTTGCGGTTTTCCATAATAAATGGTAATATTTAAGCATTATCACAATGTCATAATTTTTGCGAAATTGTGTCAATACATTTAACAATGTTTTGCTCTTTTTATGCAAAGTGAATTAGATTTTAAAGCTACAATATTACCGATTGGTTAATTCTCATTGAAGCGCTAAGACCAGCATCAATAGACAATAGCGAGGTAATTATGGCAAATCTGACTCAGCTTGAATCGGATGAAATCGACTACGATCCAAATAATCTTTTGGATACACTGATTAAACATCTGCATTTAAAAAATGACGCAGCACTCTCCCGTGCACTGGAAGTTGCACCACCTGTAATCAGTAAAATCCGTCATCGCCGCCTGCCGGTTGGTGCGTCCTTGCTGATCCGCATGCACGAAATCAGCGACATCAGCATCAAAGAACTGCGTGAACTGATGGGTGACCGTCGTGCGAAATTCCGCATCAGTGACAAACAGTTTAAACCAAAAGATAAAGCAGCTTAATCTTTGGTCTCTGCCCGCTATTAACGGGCAAAGATAAAATACCGAAATTGCATTTTATGCACTTTCGGTATTTTTATTTTCTGAAGCTGTATTATTCATGCACCACAAGAAGAATGCCCGTCAGAAAGTAAAACTGCTTATTGACGGGCTTTCTTTAAGCCGGCTCAGGCAGGAAATACGCCAGTAGAAAGATAGCGGTCACCACGGTCGCAAACAACGAATACAATCACTGCATTCTCGACAGTTTCAGCAACCCGCAACGCAACTTCGCAAGCACCTGCAGCTGAAATACCGCAGAAAATACCTTCTTCCACCGCCATTCTGCGCGCCATATGCTCCGCATCAGCCTGACTGACTGACAGAACCTGATCTATACGGCTCCGGTCAAAAATCTTGGGCAAATAAGCCTCTGGCCATTTACGAATTCCCGGAATAGATGAGCCATCCTCCGGTTGCGCACCAATAATCTGCACAGCAGGGTTTTGTTCTTTCAAAAATGAAGAAACCCCCATAATTGTTCCGGTAGTGCCCATTGCACTGACAAAATGCGTAACTCTGCCATTCGTATCACGCCAGATTTCCGGGCCTGTGCCCTCATAATGCGCCAGAGGATTATCCTGATTTGCAAACTGATCCAGGATAACGCCCTTGCCTTCTTTTTGCATCGCCTCTGCAAGATCTCGTGCGTACTCCATCCCCCCGGATTTCGGCGTCAGGATAATTTGCGCACCATAGGCAGCCATACTCTGGCGACGTTCAACACTCAGGTTTTCCGGCATGATCAGCACCATTTTATAACCACGCATTGATGCTGCCATTGCCAGAGCGATTCCCGTGTTTCCGCTTGTCGCTTCAATCAGCGTATCACCGGGCTTAATCAGGCCTTTAGCTTCAGCACGCTTAATCATGGAAATTGCCGGTCTGTCTTTAACCGAACCGGCAGGATTGTTACCCTCGAGCTTGCCCAGAATAATATTATTGCGACGTTCGTTTTCGATACCCGGAATGCGTTGCAGACGTACCAGCGGCGTATTACCGATAGTGTCTTCTATGGTCAGAAATTTCATATGATTATGTCGAAGATAAATATTGACCTATTCTAATCCCCATCAAGACATACTGCATTCATAATGCCGGTCAATTCACATTGATTTAAGCAGATACGGACGTTTTATATCTCGGGATAAAAATTGCGCCTTTAAAATCAAGTCTCTACAGAGCTTATAAGGAACATATATTTTTCGAATAAGCTAATAACAAAAAACCCGGCCTCGATTGACCGGGTTTCTCGAAATAGTTCGTAACTTACTTGGGTTCTTTAGCCGGTTCAGTTTTAGGCTTTTCCTTCGCTTCCGCCTTCAGTTTTTCCTGCTTTTCAGATGATTTTTTCGGTGCGTCAGAAGCTTTATCTGCCCCGGGCTTTGCCTGACCATTGATAGTCAGGCCAGCTTCGGACAAACGAGTGGATGTAACATCACCAATACCTTTGACACGTTTTTGGAAATCAGGCCAGTCTTTGAACGGGCCATTTTTGGTACGCTCTTCGATAATCGCCTTCGATTTTGCAGGTCCCAGCCCACGCAATCCATCCAGAGCAACCTGATCTGCTTTGTTCGCATCAACATCTGCAAATGCGGTACTCATTAATGCGACAAATCCGATAACTGCAACAATCCATTTTTTCCACATATTCGTTCTCCTGAAAAATCTCTGATTGAACAAGAACTGCATTCCTCCGAAAAAAGGAGGCACACCAAGAATATCAAAATTACAATTATTGCAAAACTATCGTTTTTATCAGGTAGAACTCGCGAACAACTCTTCCCTTGAAACGGTTGCCGTTCCCAGCTTACCGACCACGATACCGCCTGCACGATTTGCAATCATGACAGATTCCGGTAAAGACTTACCTTGCATCAGCATCACTGCCAGCGTTGCAATCACCGTATCACCAGCGCCGGAAACGTCATACACTTCACGCGCCATTGCCGGAATATGCAGAATCGCGTCTTCAGTGAACAGACTCATTCCCTCTTCGGACCGCGTCAGGAGTAATCCTCCAAGATTCAAAGAAGCCCTCAGATTCTGCGCCTTTTCAGTCAACTCTGCCTCAGTGCGCCAGTCACCAATCACCTGTCTGAGTTCTGACTTGTTTGGGGTTAGTATCGTAGCTCCTGAATAACGCTCAAAATCAGTACCTTTTGGATCTACCAGCACAGGCTTGCCTGCCCCCCTCGCAACAGAAATCATATCGCGAACATTTGTCAGGCTCCCCTTAGCATAATCAGACAGGATAACCAGATCTGCACTGGCAACTTCGGAAGTGAATGCCGTGAGTTTTGTCTGCAAGACAATCTCGCTGGGTGGCTCCTCAAAATCAATGCGAACCAGTTGTTGCTGACGCCCGATCACACGAAGCTTAATAATTGTCGAAATCGACGGATCATGGCTAAGCTTCGCATCAATTTGCTTTTTTGTCAGCAGTTCTTCGATCGTACTGGCAGCCTCGTCATCACCAACCACGCCAATAAGACCAACCTCCACACCGAGTGCTGCAGCATTAACTGCGACGTTAGCCGCACCTCCCAATCTATCTTCTTTCTTGCTGACACGAACGACTGGCACAGGAGCTTCAGGGGAAATCCTGTTGACATCACCGAACCAGTAACGATCCAGCATAATATCCCCTGCAACCAGCAAGCGCTTTTCAGTTACTTCCATCGTCATCACGCTTTTGCGAGAACAGAGCGGCCAATACCATAATATTCGACACCGATTTCTCTCATCACTGACGGATCATACAAATTACGTCCGTCAAAAATGACCGGTTGTTTCAAACTGCTTTTTACTTTGTCGAAGTCAGGGCTGCGGAATGCCTTCCATTCTGTAACGATTGCTAATGCATCAGCACCATCCAGAGCATCCATAGGATTATTCGCATAACGAACCGCTGTCAGTAATTCGGGTGCATCGTAAAAATCAAGCTCAAGCACACGTTTTGCTTCATCAATTGCGACTGGGTCGTACACAGCAACTGTTGCACCCGCCCTCAGCAACTCCCCCAGCAACACGCGAGAAGGTGCAGCACGCATATCGTCGGTATTCGGTTTGAATGCAAGTCCCCAAACTGCAAAATGTCGGCCAGTCAGATTTTTTCCGAAGCGCTGCGTAATTTTATTGCCCAAAACTTGCTTTTGCTGGTTATTCACAGCTTCCACTGCCTGCAAAATTTGCAGATTCAGACTGTACTCCTGCGCAGTTCTTTCCAGAGCCTGTACATCTTTCGGGAAGCACGAGCCACCATAGCCACATCCTGCGTATAAGAAGCTGTGTCCGATGCGTGGATCAGATCCGATGCCATGACGGACTGCATCAATGTCTGCACCGACATGATCAGCCAGATTTGCCAGTTCGTTCATGAATGAAATGCGCGTCGCAAGCATTGCATTTGCTGCATATTTAGTGAATTCGGCAGATCTGACATCCATCCAGTATGTGCGTTCATGATTCCGGTTGAATGGAGCGTACAGCTTTCGCATCAGATCGCGAGCACGTTCGCCTTCCGAAGTACTGTCGCAACCAATCACAATGCGATCAGGTCGCATAAAGTCTTCAACTGCGGCCCCCTCTTTCAAAAATTCTGGGTTGGAAACCACCGAGAATGGTAACTCTTGTTGACGCGACGACAATTCCTGAGCAATAACAGTCCGGACTTTGTCAGCCGTCCCGACAGGCACTGTTGACTTATCAACAACCACTTTAAATCCTGTCATGTACTTGCCGATGTTGCGTGCAGCAGCGAGTACATACTGTAAGTCGGCAGAACCATCTTCATCTGGTGGCGTTCCGACTGCAATAAACTGGATATCACCGTGCGCAACACTCGCCTCAACATTGGTTGAAAACTTTAACCGGCCAGCCGCACTGTTCCTGCGCACAACTTCCTCAAGACCCGGCTCATGAATAGGGATACCACCAGCGTTAAGGATGTCAATTTTTCGCTGATCGACATCAAGGCAGAATACATCGTTGCCCAGCTCAGCAAGGCACGCACCCGTAACTAAACCGACATAACCGGTTCCGATAATTGTAATTTTCATTTGGCAACCACAATCTAAAATAGTGATAGCAGGTATAAAAACATATCCGCCCACTGGTTTAATTCATAACACTTAATTCTTCTGTACGGCGAGGGGAGTAGGTATCCCATCCATTGCAGCCCGGACAATGCCAGTAATACTGGCGAGCTTTAAATCCGCAATGCGCACATTGATATCGGGCAAATTTATGAGCATATCCACTGACCAGATTTTTGACGACTCCCAGCTCAGGACGCAGTTCAGCGGGTGCTTCCATCATGCGGACGTCCAGCAATTTATCCAGACCAAGCAAAGTTGGTGTTCTTTTCAGCTCGTCCTTCACCATCTGATTAGCCTCTTGCGTCAGGCCAAGCTCAAGTGCAGCTTTATATGCGACCTCCAGTAAATCAACTGACGGCGCCTGCTCAAGAAATGATTTCAGTAAATCGAGCCCCTCCTTCAGCTTTCCTAATTGCCGGTAAGCATCCATAAGTCGCTGTGCGACTAATGCGACATGTGGCACACTTTGCTGCTCAACTTTTACCCATGCATTAATCGCCTTTTCGGGATTTCCCTGTTTAAGGAATACATCGCCGGTAAGAATCGAAGCACGTACATTGCTGCGATCCGTTGCAACTGCTTTTTCAAGCATTTCCAATGCGTGGTCAAATCGGTTTTGTACTAATTCATCCTGCGCCAGCTCACAGTAAAACTGCGCAATCTCTTTCTGACGGCTACCGGCACCGGATTCCTGAAGTGAACCGGCGGCATCAATCGCACGCGCCCATTCTTTTTCACGTTGATAAATTTCCAACAGTGATTTCCGGGCCTGAGGCTCGTATATACCTCCGATCAGCTGCTGGAAAGCTTCCTCTGCTCTGTCTAGCAAACCGGCTTTAAAAAAATCCTGACCCAGTTCGTATTGAGCCTGAACCTTCTGATCATCTGGCAAATCCGGTCTTGCTAACAAACTCTGGTGAACACGGATTGCTCGCTCTGTTTCCCCTCTTCGACGGAACAAATTACCAAGTGCAAAATGTAACTCGATGGCTTCAGGATCTAACTGAACAATTTCAATAAATGCATCGATCGCCTTATCATCCTGATCATTCAGAAGGAAATTCAATCCTTTGAAATATCCTCTGGGCAAAGTCCTTGTATCCGAGATAAGTTGCCGGATGTCAACACGCGCCGCAATCCAGCCCAGGCTGAAAAAGAGCGGAATACCCAGCAACCACCAGACTTCAAATTCCATATACGTTATCTGTTTAAAATGTGACTGTCTTTGTCAGACAAATAAATTTATGTGTTGCGTACACTATCAGGCTGAGGTGCCTGCGTTGCCGCCTGCTGAGCGGCATCACGCTCCTTTTCAACTTCAGCAAGTGTTTTTCTGTGATGCGTCAGATCACGGCGATGTCTGTACACCATCGGTACCATTGCCATTGCGCCGATAACAGCACCGGCAATAAAGAAAATCAGCAGCATAATTACCAAAGGTGCCGACTGTTGAAAACCAAAGAAATATTTCAGAGTAACGATTTCATCGTTCTTCAGGGCAAATCCAAAAAAGCCGACGAATAACAGCAGAGTTAATAACCTTGAGATATATTTCATAAAAGTTTCCCGACAGAATGAGATCGGCACAATTAGTTTCTGCGCAATAGAAAGCATTGTACTGAAAAAAAACGGTATACCGCGAACCGGTATACCGTTTTTTCATTCTGGCATAACGAGGTATCACTGATTCAATCGTCTCGAATCGGCTGCCCCACCATTGCATCCACACGCTCGCGCAACTCCTTGCCGGGCTTAAAATGCGGCACCCTTTTCTCAGGCACCATCACCTTATCCCCAGATTTTGGATTACGTCCGATACGCGGAGGACGACAATTCAAGGCAAAACTGCCAAAACCACGAATTTCAATACGCTGACCGGTTGCAAGAGCATCGGTCATTGCGTCAAGTATGGTCTTGACAGCGACATCCACATCTTTAGCAACAAGCTGTGGATATCGTTCTGCCAGACGAGCAATCAGCTCAGACTTCGTCATATCAACAAAACCTTAATCAGTGACGATTAGTTTTTGTTGTCCAGTTTTGCTTTCAGCAGTGCACCCAGGCTGGTTGTACCGGCAGATGCGCTTGCGTCAGCAGACATTTTTTGCATAGCTTCCTGAGTTTCAGCGGAATCTTTTGCTTTGATCGACAGCTGGATAGAACGTGCTTTACGATCAATGTTCAGAATCATCGCTTCAACTGTGTCGCCTGCTTTCAGGTGAGAACCAGCATCTTCCACGCGATCACGGGAGATTTCAGATGCACGCAGATAGCCTTCTACGTCGTCTGCCAGTTGAACAACTGCACCTTTCGCTTCAACAGACTTCACTGTACCTGTAACAACTGCACCTTTGTCGTTCATTGCAGTGAAGTTAGTGAATGGATCACCTTCCAGTTGTTTTACGCCCAGAGAAACGCGCTCACGCTCAACGTCGATTGCCAGAACAACCGCTTCCAGCTCGTCACCTTTCTTGAACTTGCGAACAGCTTCTTCGCCAGCTTCGTTCCAGGACAGATCAGACAGGTGAACCAGACCATCGATGTTGCCTGCCAGACCGATGAATACGCCGAAGTCGGTGATCGATTTGATCGCGCCTTTAACTTTATCGCCTTTTTTGTGATTCATTGCAAAGTCATCCCATGGATTTGCTTTGCACTGTTTCATACCCAGGCTGATACGACGACGCTCTTCGTCGATTTCCAGAACCATAACTTCAACTTCGTCACCCAGTTGAACAACTTTGTTCGGAGCAACGTTTTTGTTTGTCCAGTCCATTTCGGAAACGTGAACCAGACCTTCGATGCCTTGTTCGATTTCAACGAATGCACCGTAGTCGGTCAGATTAGTCACTTTACCGAACAGGCGTGTGTTCGCTGGGTAACGACGGGACAGACCTGTCCATGGATCGTCGCCCAGTTGTTTTACGCCCAGAGAAACGCGGTTTTTCTCTTGATCGAATTTCAGAACTTTTGCAGTGATCTCTTGACCAACTGTCAGCACCTCGGATGGGTGACGTACACGGCGCCATGCTAGGTCGGTGATGTGCAGCAGACCATCGATACCACCCAGATCAACGAATGCACCGTAGTCAGTGATGTTTTTAACAACACCGGTAACCACTGTGCCTTCTTTGAGGGTTTCCATCAGTTTAGCGCGTTCTTCACCCATAGATGCCTCAACAACTGCACGACGGGACAGAACTACGTTATTACGTTTGCGATCCAGCTTGATAACTTTGAACTCCATTGTTTTACCTTCGTATGGAGTTGTATCTTTAACTGGACGTGTATCAACCAGGGAACCTGGCAGGAACGCACGGATACCGTTGGTCAGAACGGTCAGACCACCTTTAACTTTACCGTTAACAGTACCGGTAACCAGCTCGCCGGATTCCAGTGCTTTTTCCAGTGCCAGCCAGGAAGCCAGACGTTTTGCTTTGTCACGGGACAGGATAGTGTCACCGAAACCATTTTCCAGGGAATCGATTGCAACGGAAACGAAATCGCCGATTTGCACTTCGAGTTCGCCCTGGTCATTGCGGAATTCTTCAACAGGGATAAATGCTTCGGATTTCAGGCCAGCATTTACGATTACAAAGTTATGATCGATGCGAACGACTTCAGCAGAAATCACTTCACCGGAACGCATATCCTGACGGGACAGGGACTCTTCGAACAGTGCCGCGAAGCTGTCTGGACCGGTTGCGAAATCTTGGGACATGAATACAGTAGACATAATAATAGAGAGTAAGCCGGCTAACACGGAGCGTCAGACGGGGTTAAGTTAAACAACCCTGGGCGAGCTTGCCTCTGCTCAGGGGCCAAACAATATTAGTCAGCAACATTTGTTGCGACTTGCGCATACCAGTCAAGAACTTGCTGCACTGCCTGCTCTGCAGTCATCGCAGATGTATCCAGAACGTATGCATCTGGTGCGGGTTTGAGGGGCGCTGTAGTCCGGGAGCTATCCCGTGCATCACGTTCGATCAAATCTTTTACCAAGTCTTCCATATTAGCAGCAATTCCTTTTTCCTTCAATTGCTTATAACGGCGCGACGCTCTTGCTTCAGCTGAGGCTGTCAGAAAGACTTTAAGCACTGCATCAGGAAAAATGACAGTCCCCATATCCCGTCCATCCGCAACTAAGCCGTTGCCAGTACGAAATGATAGCTGAAGATCAACCAGTGCCTGACGAACCTGCGGCAAAACAGCAATTCGGGAAGCTGCCACGCCTATTTGCTCCGCCCGCACTTCGTCCGTTACATCTTTATCTGCGAGGTAAACGTGTCCGTGATTAAAATGGCAAGGCAGTACTCTTGCCATCGCCGCGATCGATAATTCATCATCCAGTGCCACCTGCGCATTGATTGCGCTCAGTGCAGTAAGTCGATACAAAGCACCTGAATCGAGATACTGAAATCCGAGATGCTTCGCGACACGGTGCGCAACGGTTCCCTTCCCTGAAGCAGTCGGACCATCAATCGTAATTACTTTGCAATTTTTTTCCATATTTCCTTTTCCAACCAGATACTGCCTGTCTTTTGCATTTGCCAAAAGTTCGATTCAGAACAAATCCTCGTGCCTCAGGCTTGCAAAAACATCAAAATATTCCGGAAAAGTCTTTGCGACACACTGCGGCTCCATAATACGCATTGCTGCGCCGCGCCGGAGCTTCCCGTCCAGACTGGCAAGCGAAAAACACATCGCCATACGGTGGTCATCATATGTCGCGATTTCTGCAGACTGAATTTGGGTTGGTGGCGAAATACACATATAGTCGCTGCCCTCTTCAATTGTCGCACCAAGCTTCCGCAACTCTGTCGCCATCGCATTGAGCCGATCCGTTTCCTTCACTCGCCAGCTGGCAATATTTCGTAACGTTGTTGTTCCGTTCGCATACAATGCAGCGACCGCCAGCGTCATCGCTGCATCCGGAATATGATTGCAATCGAGATCAATACTCTGCAATGGCGTATGACATTCAGCCTCAATCCAGTTGTCGCCCTTGCGAATTTCCACTCCCATTTGAGCAAGCGCATCGGCAAAACGGACGTCTCCCTGAATTGAGCTATCTCCGACGCCCTCCACTCTTACCGGTCCGCCGCCAATTGCGCCAGCAGCCAGAAAATAGGAGGCAGACGAGGCATCGCCCTCCACGTAAATAGTCCCGGGTGATTGGTATTGCTGACCATGACGGACAGTGAATGCCTGCCATCCATTACGCTCAACCTGCACTCCGAAGCGCTCCATCAGATTTAATGTGATCTCGATGTATGGCTTCGAAATCAGATCCCCGACAACCTCTATGGTTACGTCATGTTGTTGCGCAATCAAAGGCGCCGCCATTAGCAAGGCTGTCAGGAACTGACTTGACACATTACCCCTGACTTGCAAACGATGTGCGTGAAACGCTCCCTGATGGATATGTAAAGGCGGGTATCCTGCGTTACCAGTGTAATCAATTGATGCGCCAGCATCATTCAATGCATCAACCAGATCGCCAATCGGGCGCTCGTGCATACGAGGTACGCCGTGAATTGCGTAATCTCCGCCGAGGACAGCGAGAGCAGCAACCAAAGGCCTGATAGCTGTTCCTGCATTCCCCATAAATAAGTCAGCCTGACGAACCGGAAATTTACCTCCGACGCCCTCTACAGTGTACTTTTGCGTATCGTGACACTGACGCCAGTGTACCCCCAGCTTTTGCAACGCATTCAGCATCACCAGCGTATCGTCTGAGGCGAGCAAATCATGAATTTCCGTTGTGCCACGTGAGAGTGCAGCTAGCAATAGCGTACGGTTTGATATACTTTTCGAGCCAGGCAAACGAATCCTGCCCTCGGCTTTCATTAATGGGTGCAGGTCAATAAACGGCGGATAAGTCTTTAATGCTGTTTTCATATCAAAATCTGTCTTCCTGGTTTAAACAGCAGCATGTCTGTCTTTTTCAGCTGCCTCAATCGCCTCTATCCAGCGTTGTCTCGCGCTCTGTGCTCTCGAAAAAGTTCTCAGTAAACTGTCTGCATCCCGCTCTGCGAGGGCCGTTCTGGTGGCAGAAACGTTCGCAATATAGGCATCCAGTTCATGCAACAAAGCATCGCGATTTGCCATTGCTATGTCACGCCACATTTCCGGAGAGGATCCGGCAATCCGCGTAAAGTCTCTGAATCCGCTTGCTGCATACTGGAACAATATATCTGCATTTTCACGCTGAGACACCTCATCAACCAGCGCATAAGCCAGTAAATGCGGTAAATGACTGACGCTGGCAAATACGGCGTCATGAGCCTCAGGGGTAAGAAAATGGATTTGTGCGCCACATATCTTCCACAAGTCTTCCACCAAACTCACGGATGCTTTTGGATTTTCCGGCAAAGCAGTGATGACAAGTTTTTTGCCGGCATACAAATCAGAAATAGCAGCAGCGGGCCCATTCAGTTCGCGCCCAGCAATAGGATGAGCTGGCACAAACTGCCCGATTCGCTCCCCCATTACCAATCGCGCTGCAGCTACGCCATCCGCTTTGGTGCTGCCGACATCTGTAATGACTGTATCCGGTCCCAGAAACGGAAGAATCTGACTGAGAATTACGCTGGTCTGTGCTACAGGCGCGGCAATCAGAATCAAATCTGCGCCGCTGTAGGCATCTGCTGCGTTTTCAGCAACTCGGTCAACGATACCAAGCTCGAGTGCCTGCTGCATTACGTCAGGATCACGACCAATTCCAACCAGCTCTGCTTTTACACCTGCACTTCGTAGTGCCAGTGCAAACGAGCCGCCGATCAAACCAACTCCGGCAATAGTAATCTTTTTTAGGTTCAGTTCCATGTCAAATGACCTGCTTATTCAGTACATGGGTACGAGCCGAGTATTTTAAAAAATGCAGCCTTTTCGTCCAGTTCGCGAAGAGCAGCAGCCACCTTTTCATCTTTTACGTGGCCTTCTACGTCTACATAAAAGTAATATTCCCAATTTCCGGTACGTGCCGGACGCGATTCGAAACGCGTCATCGATACACCGTGTCCGGACAAAGGCGCCAGCAACTGATAGACCGCGCCGGCACGATTGGGCGTAGCCAGTACCATCGAGGTCTGATCTTTACCGCTCGGACTGGTATGTAAACGTCCAACCACTGCAAAGCGGGTGCGATTGTGCGGATCATCCTGAATGTGCGCGCTGACAATACCGAGCTGATACTGATGCCCAGCGATTTCACTTGCAATTGCAGCAACTGACGCATCAGCACCCGCCATCCTTGCGGCTTCTGCATTTGAGGCGACTGCATGACGTTCGATGTGAGGATAATGCTGATTAAGCCAGGCCTGACACTGCGCTAATGCCTGAGAATGTGCACAGATGCGGGTAACCCCCTGCATTGTGCCGCGCTGACTCATGAGACTATGCTGTACCGGAATTGCAACCTCACCACTAATCACCAGACTGGTCTGCAACAACAAATCCAGTGTTCTGTTAATTGCACCTTCCGTGGAATTCTCGATAGGCACCACACCAAAATCCGCCGTTCCAGCCTCTGTTGCTCGGAAGACTTCGTCAATTGATACGCATGGCAATGCCTGAATTGCATGTCCGAATTGCTTGTAAACTGCCTGTTCCGAAAATGTACCGACCGGCCCCAGAAAAGCAACAACCACCCGTCGCTCAAGTGCACGGCAGGCTGACATGATTTCCCGGAAAATCAGTTGCACATCGGCACTCAGCAGTGGCCCGGGGTTTCTTTCAGCAACACCGCGCAATACCTGCGCTTCGCGTTCCGGACGAAAAACCGGTGCATTCGTTACTGCTTTGACATGACCTACTTCTTCGGCCACAAGTGCGCGCTGATTCAGTAAATCCAGAATCTGCGCATCGATTGCATCAATTTTCTGACGCAAAGGGAGGAGTTTATCGTCACTCATATTTCACCTAAAAACCGTCTTGATACACTGGCATTAACCAGCGCAAACTGACTCAACCGGTCTTATGAACCGGTACGGCAGCATCACGGCTTTCAGGTGATCGGGAGAACCATGAGATTTCAGTGCTGCCGAAAGAATCGAAATCTGATCAGGAATGTTGCAAAGCGAATTCCTGCATAAAGGCAACAAGAGCCTGGACACCCTCTAAAGGCATCGCGTTATAAATCGAAGCACGCATCCCACCAACCGACTTATGCCCTTTCAATTGAATTAAACCGTGTTCGCGAGCTTCGGATAAGAATGCAGCGTTCAGGCTTTCATCGCGCAGATAAAAAGGTACATTCATTCGGGAGCGGAAAGGCGCCTCCACCCTGCTTACATAAAAATCCGTCGAGTCAAGGCACTGATAGAGCAATTGTGCCTTCTCAATGTTTCGCTGCTCCATTGCAGCAACACCACCCTGACGTTTCAGCCACTGAAATACCAGACCGGCAATATAAATCGCATAGGTTGGCGGCGTGTTATACATCGATCCGTTATCTGCGACTTTTTTCCAGTCGAAAGCAGATGGACAGCACGGCAATGCATGTCCGATCAGATCTTCACGTACGATTGCGATCGTCAACCCGGCAGGACCGATATTCTTCTGTGCACCAGCGAAAATAACGCCATACGCAGAGACGTCAATTTCACGTGACAAAATATGAGATGACATGTCTGCAATAATCGGCGCACCAGACGTGCGTTCTGCGATGCCGGGAACGCTGTGAAACTCGACGCCATCAATCGTTTCGTTGGTACACAAGTGTACATAAGCAGGGGATGCGCTCAGATTCCATTCGCTGACATCCGGAATCCGGCTGAATCCGCTACTCTGGCCAGATGCGGCAACGTTGACTTTCGCGTATTTTGCTGCCTCCTGAATCGACTTACCACTCCAGCTGCCGGTATGCACCATATCAATCGTTGCATCAGGACGGCGCCCCATCAGATTCATAGGAACGATGGCGTTTTCACCCAGTCCGCCGCCTTGCAAAAACAAAATCTGATAATTCTCAGGCACACTGAGCAATTCACGCAGATCACGCTGAGCTGCGTCCATGATTGACATAAACTCCGGTCCACGATGACTCATTTCCATAACTGACATCCCGCTTCCATGCCAGTCCAGCATTTCTGATGCTGCCTGCTGTAAAACTTCTTTCGGTAAAACTGCTGGGCCGGCAGAAAAATTGAAAATGTCAGTCATGTTATTACTCCGCCTGCGTCCCGTCTGCTGCCTCATCAGGTGCATCGTCCTCAGCGACGGTTTCCGCATCAACGTCAGCATCCGATTCAACAATACGCTGCAAACCAGACAGTTTTGTGCCGTCATCCACAGAAATCAGGGTAACGCCCTGTGTTGCACGGCCCATCTCGCGAATTTCAGAAACACGGGTACGAATCAGCACACCACCGGTCGTAATCAGCATGATTTCATCTGTACTGCTGACCAGCGTCGCCGCAACCACCTTGCCATTACGCTCAGAAGTCTGGATCGCGATCATACCTTTGGTACCACGGCCGTGGCGTGTGTACTCGGTAATCAGAGTTCGTTTGCCAAATCCGTTTTCAGTTGCAGTCAGAACTGATTGCTGCTCATTTTCGGCAACCAGCAGTGCAATAACCTGCTGTCCCTCTTCCAGGTTCATGCCGCGCACACCACGGGCATTACGTCCCATCGGACGTACATCATTTTCGTCGAAACGGACTGCTTTACCGGCATCAGAGAACAACATGACATCATGCGCGCCATCAGTCAGCGCTGCGCCAATCAGGAAATCACCATCATCCAGATCAACTGCAATAATACCTGCCTTACGCGGATTGCTGAATTCCTTGAGTGCAGTCTTTTTCACCGTACCGAGACTGGTCGACATAAACACGTAGCGATCTTCAGGGAAAGTACGGTTCTCGCCGGACAGCGGCAGAATGACCGTAATTTTCTCACCGTCCTGCAGCGGGAACATATTCACGATTGGCTTACCGCGCGAAGCGCGTGAACCTTGCGGAACTTCCCATACTTTCAGCCAGTACAGGCGTCCGCGGTTACTGAAGCACAGGATGTAATCGTGGGTATTTGCGACGAATAATTGTTCAATCCAGTCGTCATCTTTCGTTGCTGTCGCCTGCTTGCCGCGTCCACCGCGTTTTTGCGCACGGTATTCAGACAAGGGTTGAGACTTCATGTATCCGGAATGTGACAGTGTCACCACCATATCCTGTGGTGCAATCAGGTCTTCCGTTTCCAGATCGGTCGCGTTATGAACGATTTCTGAACGGCGCTGGTCTTTATTGCCTTCGCCGTATTCATTACGCGCATCTGTCAGTTCTGTGTCGATAATGGCAGTTACACGCTCAGGACGGGACAGAATATCCAGCAGGTCAGCGATTTCCGCCATCACTTCTTTATATTCATTAACAATCTTATCCTGTTCCAGACCAGTCAGACGCTGCAAACGCATCTGCAGAATTTCCTGAGCCTGATCTTCAGACAGCTTGTACAGACCATCCGGCTGAATACCATAGTGTGCAGGCAGATTTTCCGGGCGGAAAGCATTAATACCACCCGCGTTATCTGCCGCAGTACGGGTCAGCATTTCGCGCACCAGAGAGCTGTCCCACGCACGGGTCATCAGCTCTTGTTTTGCGATCGGTGGCGTTGGTGCTGCTTTGATGATGGCAATAAAGTCATCGATATTCGCCAGCGCTACCGCCAGACCTTCGAGCACATGGCCGCGCTCACGCGCCTTGCGCAATTCGAATACGGTACGGCGTGTCACCACTTCACGACGATGGGACAGGAAGCAATCCAGCATTTCGCGCAGGTTCAGCAGCTTAGGCTGACCGTTCACCAGCGCTACCATGTTCATGCCGAAAGTGTCCTGCAACTGGGTTTGCTTGTACAGGTTATTCAGTACAACATCCGGCACTTCACCGCGTTTGAGTTCGATCACAACACGCATACCGGATTTATCGGATTCATCGCGAATATCCGAAATACCTTCCAGCTTTTTGTCGCGAACCAGCTCTGCGATACGCTCCAGCAGAGATTTTTTGTTTACCTGATACGGCAGTTCATCAATGATCAGTGCTGTGCGGCCATCTTTACCGAATTCTTCAAAATGCGTTTTCGCACGCATCACAACACGACCACGACCAGTGCGATATCCTTCACGCACGCCGGAGACGCCGTAAATGATACCGCCTGTCGGAAAGTCAGGCGCCGGAATCATTTCGATCAGTTCATCCACCGTGCAGGACGGATTGCGCAGCAAATGCAAGGAACCGTTGATGATTTCAGTAATATTGTGCGGTGGAATGTTCGTCGCCATACCAACCGCAATACCGGAAGCACCGTTGATCAGCAGATTAGGAATGCGGGTCGGCAATACTGACGGTTCTTTTTCTTTACCGTCGTAATTCGGTACGAAATCAACCGTTTCTTTCTCGATATCTGCCAATAACTCATTAGCGATCTTATCGAGACGGCACTCGGTGTAACGCATCGCCGCGGCGTTATCGCCGTCGATAGAACCAAAGTTACCCTGACCATCGACCAGGGTGTAACGCAGCGAAAAGTCCTGCGCCATACGCACCAGCGTGTCGTAAATTGATGCATCGCCGTGCGGGTGATATTTACCCATCACATCACCGACCACACGCGCACACTTTACGTAAGGCCGGTTATAGACATTGTTCATTTCATGCATCGCGTACAGAACGCGACGATGCACCGGCTTCAAGCCGTCACGCACATCCGGCAAGGCACGCCCGACGATCACGCTCATCGCGTAATCGAGGTAGCTTTTGCGCATTTCTTCTTCGAGGGAAATCGGGAGTGTTTCTTTTGCGAATTGATCCATTGGCAGACCGCGGTTAAGAACTTATTAATTAGTAACGCCGCTTTTACAAGCGTTTAACGTTTGATTCTAACATGCCATCCTCCGCCTTAGGCAGCAAATCAGGCTGTGCGCCGTTTGCAAACCAGCCCGTCGCAACGAATGTAGCAAAAAGGACGCCCGCAATTGGTCACACAAAAATACCGGGATCACCTGAAGCACATCCCGTTTTACCTGACTCGTCCAATTTTGTGCAGATTTCACTCCGTATTAACCCGTATGCACAAAAATTGCACGATGTTTCACAATTGAAGGTCATTTTTTTGCGCAATGCAGCAAGCGCTTGCGGTAAAATCCGCGCCAGCAGATAAATTGCTTGCCAAAATTGCCAACAAATCTGTAAAAGCGGTTTTCTAACGTTAATTTGATGCGAAATCGTTGCTAAGCAGCGACAAACTAACAACACGGTTGCCGCGTTGCCAAAGTTTAACCGCAGGCATCCGGTGCCTGTGGCACAATGAGGTAGTTAGCACTTGCGTGGTTTGCTGAAATAGTAATGTCATCATCCGCGTGGTATCATCTGGTTTATGCAGTATTTTGCGCAGTTTATCTGCGGTAATTAAATCTCACCCGAGAGGAGAAATATGAAAAATTTAGTTAAGCTCGTTATCGCAGCGTCCGCAGTTGCGTCTTTTGCTGCTTCTGCTCAAGTAACAGACATTAAAGCTGCAACTCCAAACAGCGCATACGTTCAGGACGGCCGTGGCGTTGTTGCACGTAACTCCACAGGTCTGTGCTGGCGCACTGGCTACTGGACACCAGCTGACGCGGTGCCAGGTTGCGATGCACCGCTGGTTGTTGAACAACCAAAAGCAGCTCCTGCACCTGCAGCACCTGTTGCTGCACCAGCTCCGGTAAAACCAGCTCCTGCACCAGCACCAACTTCTGAAAAAGTTACTTTCGCAGCCAGCGCACTGTTCGACTTCGACAAAGCTGTTCTGAAACCAGAAGGCAAATCCCATCTGGACGAAATGGCAGCAAAACTGAAATCGATCAACCTGGAAGTTGTGATCGCTGTTGGTCACACTGACTCCGTTGGTTCCGATGAATACAACCAAAAACTGTCTGTACGCCGTGCAGAAGCAGTTAAAGCTTACCTGGTAAGCAAAGGTATCGAAGCTAACCGTGTTTACACCGAAGGCAAAGGCAAGAAACAGCCAGTAGCTGATAACAAAACAGCTGAAGGCCGTGCTAAAAACCGTCGCGTTGAAATCGAAGTTGTTGGTACACGCGCAGTTAAATAATCTCTGCTGAGATTGTTCTGACAAAAACCCCGCTACGGCGGGGTTTTGTTTTTTGAATTTATGCTTCAACTATGTTTTCAGTTTTGCTTTTTGCCTCAAGTAACCGCCATAGCGCTCACTCCTCAGCGCAAAGCAGACTAAAACGTCGCACGATACGGCACTTGTCAGCGCACCAGCCGCCACTTTCCAATTCACAGAAAATTCCACCAGAAAGTGACATGCGCCTGCACAGCTTGATCCACAACCAAGCATCCGGACCTGCTTTCGCCTACAATATGGCCTTTTATCGCAGACCTGACTTTCCATCGCCATGACTACGACTCATCTGAATGCCGATCCGGCAGAAATCCAGAAATTCAGCGACCTCGCACACCGCTGGTGGGATCCGACATCGGAATTCCGCCCGCTCCACGAAATCAATCCGCTCCGCCTTGAGTGGATACACCAGCGCGCTTCGCTGACTGGTAAAAAGGTGATTGATGTCGGTTGCGGTGGCGGCATTCTGGCGGAATCTATGGCGCGCAAAGGTGCGGACGTCACAGGTATCGATTTATCTGAAAAAGCGCTGAAAGTTGCCGATCTGCACAGTCTCGAGTCCGGCGTACAGGTGCGCTACCGCCACATCGCTGTCGAAGACATCGCAGCTGAAGAAACCGGGCAATACGACGTTGTCACCTGCATGGAAATGCTGGAGCATGTACCGGATCCGGCCTCCGTCATTCAGGCCTGCACCCGCCTCGTCAAACCAGGTGGTCACGTATTTTTTTCCACACTGAACCGTAATCCGAAGTCGTATCTGTTTGCGATTATCGGTGCCGAATACGTCTTACAAATGCTGCCAAAAGGCACGCACGATTACGCCAAATTCATCAAACCTTCTGAGCTGGCACAGGATATCCGCAATGCAGGACTGGAAGTACTGGGCATGAAAGGTCTGGGCTACAACCCGCTGACCAAAATGTATTCCCTGAATGACGATACCAGCGTCAACTACATGGTGGCCTGCCGCCGTCCTGCCTGATTAACCGTTTGTCTGTAATGCTCCGGCTTCAAACCGGAGCGGATTGTCTATGCGTACACCTACAGCAGTTCTGTTCGACCTTGACGGCACTCTCGCCGATACCGCCCCTGATCTTGCCGCAGCAGTCAATGCCATGCGCACCCGCCGTGACTTACCGGAAGCCAGCTACCTGAGTTTGCGCCCGTTTGCCTCTGCCGGCGCACGCGGACTGATTGGTGCCGGATTCGGAATTAAGCCGGAAGACAGTGAGTTTGAAGCGATGCGTACTGAATTTCTGGACCAGTATGAATCAGCGATTGCTGTCCACAGCAAGTTATTCGAGCACGTTCCGGCACTGTTACACGGACTGGACAGCCTGAAATTACCGTGGGGCATCGTCACCAATAAAGCAAAGCGCTTTACCCGCCCGCTGGTGCCCTTGCTCGACTTAGAACAAGCCCGCTGCGTCGTCTGCGGCGACACGACACCGCACGCCAAACCGCATCCGGCACCGTTACTCGAAGCAGCAAGACAGCTCGGTGTGCGCTCGGAAGAATGCTGGTACATCGGCGATGATTTACGAGACATTCAGGCCGCCGAAGCAGCTGGCATGACCAGCATTGCCGCAGCCTGGGGGTATTGCGGAGCGACTGAACCGCAGCACTGGAAAGCCGATGCAATTGTGGATAGTCCGCTGGAATTACTGGAACTGATACGCGCAAAACATTTGCAAGGGCGCGTCTCTCAGAATTAACACAAATACGCTAAATCAGTTATACTTCGCAATTGCTTTGGGGTCGACCTGGTTTCGACAGGGGTTGCAAAGCAGTGCAGGGCATACCGAGGCCAGATCACCTCGCAAATACAGTCTGAAAAATATAACTGCAAACGATTCTTCGTACGCATTAGCCGCTTAAATCCGGCTTTCCTTACACCACTTTGTTCCTAGGGTGGGCTGGCAACAGCAGTAAGGTAATTTATAGGAAATCGTCATTTACCGGGTTACCTGGTTAATGACTAAACTTTAGGTAACTAGCCTGACCGCAGCGTGTGTGTCCGCGTCGTTCAGGTTAAATCAAATGACAACACTAAGTATGTAGAACTGTCTGTAGAGGGCTTCTGGACGCGGGTTCAATTCCCGCCGACTCCACCAGAATACCATTAAAAATCAACAACTTAGATTTTTAAGGTTGTCTTAAATTGGGGTTATTTGGGGCTGATTAGGCTCCGTAATGACAACAAAATGACAGCACGAAAAGCCCGGTTATCCGGGCTTTTTTGTTTTCTGGTTAAAACAATCCCGCAGGCTCCGCCTGTTTATCCCACGAATAAATAATGACTTCCTGACGGTCTACCGTATTTGCCCCGCCACCGACTGAGTATTTAATCGGCACGGTTTCTATATAGAAATCCGAAAAAATCCGGCGAATATCTGGATGGTCATTCAGGCTGATAATGGCTTTACCCTTCAGCTTTTTAAGCATCGCTGCCATTTTTATATACTGCTCGATGCCAAAATCTACCCCGTAACCCTCAGTTTCCCAGTACGGCGGGTCCATGTAAAAGAAAGTATGCGGGCGGTCATACTTCTCTACCAGCTTCGCCCAGTCCATATTTTCAATATGCGCCCCAGATAAGCGCAAATGCGCCGCTGACAGGTTTTCTTCAATACGCAGGAAGTTTATTGCGGGCGTCGTGGTCGCGCTCCCCCATCGCTGATTTTCAACCATGCCGCCGAACGATAGCTTTTGCAAATAAAAAAATCTTGCCGCACGCTGAATATCTGTCAGCGCAGCTGGCGACGATTCCTGCATCCACTCATACATCTGCCGCGAAGATATCGCCCACTTAAACTGCCGGACAAACTCTTCCAGATGATGCTGAACAACCCGGTAAAGGTTTGTCAGTTCACCATTAATATCATTGATCACCTCAACGTCTGCCGGTGGCCGCATAAAGTACATTGCAGCACCGCCCGCAAAGACCTCAACATAGCAAGTGTGCGCCGGGAATCGCGGCAATAAAATATCAGCCAGACGACGTTTTCCACCTAACCATTTAAAAATCGGCATTGCCATACAGTAAACCCATTTCTATTCATCTATGCTAGACTTCCGCCCGCTCGCGCGAGCTGGCAGAGCCTTGCTTGGTTCACTGCCCAATCAGTGTACTGAGGGCGCGCCGCGTTGTTAGCGCAACACGGCGCGTCGCTCTCTCATAAAAAAAGCCCCTTCCGGGGCTTTGTTGTTTTCAGGCTACTTACTTCAGCCCGATTTTCTTACTTGTCACAACCGTCAACACCAGATTGACCACCGCCAGGATTCCGCCTGCGATGGCTGTTGCGGCTGTTTCATCAATCGGCAATTCGATGCCGTACGCGCGGGCGACGCCGACACCGGCAATCACGACGCCGCCAACCGCTGTGGCAGTCACCTGCCGCGATTTCCACAGCGCCGGATCAGCAACTGCCTGCCCCGCTTCAAATAAGCGCATCAGCGCAAATAACTTTTCCATGATTAACCCTTTCTGATCTGTTCTGCGATGCGCTGGGCGCGCTGGCCAACCTGAACCGCCCACAAGCTGGCCAGCGCAGAATCTGCTGCCTGCGAGTATCGGCCAGCCTGCAGATGGCTCAGCGTTGTTTTGAATGTCAGCAGCTTCGCAATGCCCAAGTTAAAACACATATTAGCCAGCGCCTGCTGCCGCACGTCCGAGAGACTGCGCCACCACGGCAGCGCGCGATCCAGCTGCTTTTCGACGTCTGCAATATCGTTCTGCAGCATCAGTTCGATTTCATTGTCACGCAGGCCGTTATCTTCAATATTGCGCCCAACCCCGACCGTCCACTTGCCGACGCTGTCTTTGTACATCCTGCTGCGCACGCCTTCATCGATGCGCAGCTGCTTTGCCAGTTCTGTTGTATTCATTTGTGCCAACCCGATGCAATCAAGTAAAAATACGCGCCAGCGAACAGCGCACCCGCCGCCAGCATCTTCAGGCTCCACCAGCCGAATTCGGCCAGTTTTTCATCCAGCCACTCTTTCAGCGCTTGCTTTACTGCGTCTTTTCCCGCTGCTTCTGCCAGTTCTTTGCCCGACATTACCGCCTCCCCAAAATAAAAAGCCCGGACGAATCCGGGCATAAAAAAACCGCTTTCGCGGCCCTGTTTTTTCTTTGCTTCTTTTTGCTTACTCAGCCAGCGCTGACAACATAAACAGCGTCAGCTGGTCGTAACGGAATGCGAAGCAGTCACCGGCTTCACGCACCAGAACTTTTTCATACTTTGGCTCTGCTTCGGCCTCATACGGCTCTTGCACAGTTTCCATCACCGGGACCCGATGCAGCATTGGCGTATTCTCATCGAGCATGACCTGCGATCCATCTTCATGCAGCACTGGCATTTCTTCAAATACCAGTTCTGCAACTTCGACGATTTTGCGTACCAGTACCGGCTTTCCGTTAATCAATTCGACCATATCCTGCGGCTGCTTTACTGTGCGTGTTTTTTGCTTTTGCACAATTCGCAGCTTTATGACTTTTTCACCGGCATTGACACGACGATTTTCATACTCAGCATCCCATTTGTCGTGACAAATAAACGCCATGCTGAAAGGATCAATGCCGTGCTTTTCAAGAATTGCAATCGCTTGCTGAACTGTAAAACCAACATGCAGCCGCGCCTTGTCCGCACCTTTTTCCTTAACAGAATCAAGCCATTGATACGTACCGAGAAGCGGAAGCATTTCCCGCGCTGCTGCCCGCATTGCTGGCGTCAGCGCTGATACTGGCGTTTTCTTTCTTTCATCAGATGTTTGAATAGCGCCTGTTACAGAGTACATTGCAGCCCAGCGCAGTGCAGCCACGCCGTTATATTTAACACCATCAACTACCGGACGAAAATTTCCACTCAGATCAATTTCTGCAGCGAAACTGCCATTACTACCCAAGCGCATAAAGCTATTAGCCTCCGGCACAATATTCAGTGACCCACCCGCGACGCTCTGAATATAAGCAGTTCGAATGGCTTCGCCGGGGCGGAAAAATGAAATACAAGCTTGGTCATCTACTAAACGTAACAATTCACTTTGACCGTTTGCAGAGATAAGATTATTTACCGTTAATCTTGAATAAAATTGTGATACAGAACTGTTAAATGTAGCAGCATATGAACCACCTGATGGCACCTGCCCTAACGCCGCTGGCACGACCTGAACATTGGTTACGATGCCGAGAGTTCCCGTAGAATATAGCGTTGTTGATCCACCTCCGGCTGCCCACAACCCCACAGCATTAGCCCCACCATTTGACGATGTCTGAATAAGTTGATCGCCCCCAACAGCATTATTAAGATATCCATTTTTTGATGTGATTGCACCTTGAAACGGGGCTACCCCATCGTCATAACTCGACACACGTTTCCAGCCACTCCACGCACTAGCTGATGCTCCGCGTCGGTATGACATACCATCCCCGAAATTAAGCTGCACTGGGAACCCGCCGCTACCATCCGGCGCCCAGCCCGCAAAAGTCATCGTGTAGCCGAACCCAGCACCACCAGCCAACGGCGGGCTTCCCAAATTTCCCGGCGAGTTAAACTCAAGAGAAACCGATTCTTGCGCATATTGATTCGGCGCTCTTGCGCCCACATAACGCATGTCTGGAACACGCCATGCCCCACCAAAGCTTTGAAATATCGGATTTACCGCACTTCCAGATGTTTGCAACAACGTCTTAATAGAATTCAACCGATCTAATACATCAGCCTGCCCGCGCTTAAAGTAATCATCTGCCATGCTTACACCTCTTCAAATTCAAGCGGCACATTAAACCGCGAAAAAAAAGGCGAACTGATGTTCGCCTCGTTTGTTAATTTGCAGATCATCGTACACATCTGCTCATACATCGTATCTGCTGCCCCCGGATAACAACTGATCAGCATCGGCTGCGACGTTCCGTTTTTCTGCAGTATTTTCCAGACCTTGTCCCGGTCGCGCATACCCATCAAAGACAAAGACAGTGACAGCTTGCGATAACGCACGCCGACACTAGTCTGAGAATCACCGCCATCTGTGCGATAACTCTTACTAGTATCCGCAATGCGTATCGTGCTGCCGCGATCAAAATTGCTTTCTGACTCCCAGTAGTCGCCCGCCCACAATCTGCCAATATCAATAAACCCGTCACCGTAGGCATCATAAAAATCAATGACAAGCTTGCGGCCAAATGTCGGCTCAAACCACAGCACGCCAACAGCCTCCCCGTCCGCATACGCATAATCTGCCAGCGGGTCCCGCCCGAAGTCTGTTTTTTCAATCGGCAACGGCGGGCAAGCAAGCTGCGACCCCGTATCCAGCACCGGCACGGCATCAGCTGTATTTGCGTACACCCGCGCACGCATCAGCGCACCGGAAGATAAATTGGAAAATGCGGCAGCGACACACGCCAACCAGACGCCACTCTGCCACGTTAGCGTCAGCGAACCTGCAACAGACGGGCAGCGCCATACATCGCTTTTTGCAGACGTCTGCAAAGCCGCTGGCAACATTGCACCGGCAGAAGCCGATGCAGCGATCACAGCGGCGTCTGCTGCGTTATATGAAGATATACGCAGATTCGGCATCACAGTCCCGCGACGTCGATCAGCATCATTTGCCCACCAGTACCAGAAGCAAACCGCACCCCTGCACTGTCTCTCTGCCGAAGCAGCGCAGACGTCACAGCGCCATTTCCGGACATCTTGACCCCCTCCACCCACAGCTGCCCATCAAAACCCAACCCGACGCCCTTGCTTTGCGACGTATGCTCGATGCGCCCCTGACTGATACAGACTGCATAAGTGCCACCTACGCCAGCATCAATCGAAGCTGCCTGCTGCGTTAATGCGGCACTTGGCAGCGGCGCAATTGCTGCAACTCGCATCACCGGGAAATTTGAGTTAAACACCAGTTCGCCAGTATTCGGATTGCGCACCATCACGACCCCTTTCTGCGCATTGACTGGCACTCTGTCGAACAGATACCACTGCACAGCCTCTGCTGCCACCCCTGACTGGCTCCAGCTGCCGAAAGTATAGGTGTACTGATTCCCTGTTTTTTGCACCTTCACCAGCGCGACATAACGCTGCGTAGGGCGGATACAGATAATCGGACTTTCAGCAGATACTGTGACATCAACAAAAGACATATCAGAAGAACTAGCCGGAATTTGCAGCAAGCCTTTATTCACCATCTGCAGATTAAAGAAGTCAATTCCGATCTGAATAACACCATTATTTCCGTTTCTGATCGCAAAATTCAGCGGCATATTTTTCACCGTTTCTAACAACGAATTATCAATTTGCACCTCCGGCTGCACCTGCTGCGCAGTCTGTTGATCACCACCGGAACCACCGCCACAGGCGCTAAAAAACGCCGTACATAATGTAGCCAGAAGGATTGTTCGTACCCGTGTTCGCACCATTGCCTTTAAACTCCCATTTAATCGTGGTTCCAGATACAGTCACATCACACATCACCATGATCGACCCGGTTCCATCACTGAAAAAAAAAGCGAACGGGTTTCCGTTCGCTAGTGAATTTATTTCTACCTGACCGTTACCGCTTGACCCTGTTATTTCCAACTTTCCGAGAAATCGGCCTAGCCGTGAATTTGAATCAAGTAACGTTCTACCCGTAGTTATATCACGAATAACAACCTGCATATTTACAAACTCGCTTCAAAAGCCGTTACACCGTTACTTGCAATTAGAAAAATCCCCCGACTGTTCAAAATAAATGTGCCGTTTGCGAGCGTCGATTTAATCTGAACCTCACCCGCTTCAGTAACCACAAACCTGTCACCGCCAATCTGAATTTCACCGCTTGTCATCTTCCCGAAATTGGCTGAAATTGCTGACAGCGACGCAGCACGAAAATGCGCAAGTATCGGCAGACTCCAGATCGTCCTATTAGTCGCCGGGTTGTAAATCCCGTTTGACTGCATCACAGATTGCCCGGCAACCGGAACAGGCGGCGTCGTTTGCCACGGCCTCGCCTCACCCCACACTCCCTGCGGCGGCAAGGCATTGCCATCTACCGAATAAAACGCAGGCGACCCATTTAACGTGCTGCCATCAATCAACACATACGCCGTTACCGCCGACGCCCCCTGCGCACCGACTGCCCCATCTTGACCAGCCGAACCATCAAGACCGATGTATCCGACCGCATTAATCGCGGCAATACTCCAGTCAAAATCCTTAGTCGCTGCACCTGTTGCATCGACCACCAAGACCGATGCCTCATACAAAGTTACACCCTTAGACGGAGGCGCAGGTCTCGATGCGAACCAGCCATTCGGAATCGAAGAGATTGCGCCGGTCAAAAACGTCATCGTTGCTGTACCGATAATTGTCGGCGGCCCGTTTAACGCCCAGCAGTAACAGCGCGCATAAACAGCAGTCACACCGTTGCCGCCGCTTTGTCCCGGCTGTCCGTTATCACCGTTTTTCGCGTGCAGCACTACAGCGCTCCATTCGCTTGGCAGGATGGTGTCGCTCGCATCCTTACTGATTGCAACACTCTGCGACACATACAGATACTTGCCACCCGCAGCAGGAATCGTTGCCGACCAACCACGGTCAAGGCCGGATACTTCTGCTGTCGCAAACGTGTATGTCACTTGCTGGCTGGGCAGCGCTGGCGGCGTTGCGCTGTCTGAGCGCTGATAAATACTCACTGTCACTGAGTTCAGACCGTTCACTCCATCTACACCATCCTTGAACAGCTGCACCGCGCCAGAGAAACGCCCAGCCCCTACAGTTACAGTCGCACCGCTGCCACTTGCACTGGCAGCACGCACATATACCGGACTAT
>NZ_BMYU01000004.1 GCF_014652435.1 Cognatundibacterium squillarum | reverse complement strand
TGAAACTGATTTCCCCGATCGCTATGGAAGAAGGTCTGCGTTTCGCGATCCGTGAAGGCGGTCGTACCGTTGGTGCGGGCGTTGTAGCGAAAATTATCGAGTAATTCTCGTAATTTTGGTGTACACTAAACGGCTGCCGAAAATTTCGGCAGCCGTTTTTTTACGTTCTTTGTAAAAACGCTGAATTTACGAATTCAGCACCGTTCTTTATAGGAATAGCAATGTCTACTCAAAATCAAAAAATCCGCATTCGTCTGAAAGCGTTCGATTACAAACTGATCGATCAGTCTGCTCTGGAAATCGTTGAGACAGCTAAGCGTACTGGTGCAGTTGTAAAAGGTCCAGTTCCTCTGCCGACACGCATCCAGCGTTTTGACGTACTGCGTTCCCCGCACGTTAATAAAACTTCCCGCGACCAGTTCGAAATCCGTACCCATCAGCGTCTGATGGATATCGTTGATCCGACAGATAAAACTGTTGATGCACTGATGAAGCTGGATTTGCCAGCTGGCGTTGACGTTGAAATCAAACTGCAATAATACGGTAACCCTGCATTGATTTTTTTTCGGATGTTTGTGCATTCGTGAGAAATTTTTCTTGCAAAGCAAAATTTTGCGGAATACAATGGAGGGCTTAAACGTGGGTCAGCAATAGCTGGCCTATTTGTTTAAGTTTTTTTAAACATCAGCCTCACCCAACCGTAGGTGAGAATGGAGAAAATAATGAGCTTGGGCCTTTTAGGTCGCAAGGTTGGTATGATGCGCATCTTCACAGATGACGGTGATTCTATCCCTGTTACTGTGCTGGACGTGTCCAACAACCGCGTGACGCAAGTCAAAACTCCTGAAACAGACGGCTATACTTCTGTTCAGGTAACATTTGGTCAGCGCCGTGCTTCCCGCGTAAATAAAGCGGCTGCCGGTCACCTTGCTAAAGCAGGTGTTGAAGCTGGCGTCGTCTTGAAAGAATTCCGCGTTGATGCTGCTAAGGCTGCTGAACTGAAAGCAGGCGATGTTGTGCCTGTAGGTCTGTTCGAAGTTGGTCAAAAAGTAGACGTTCAGGGTGTTTCCATTGGTAAGGGTTATGCCGGTACCATTAAACGCTACAACTTCTCTTCTGGTCGCGCAACTCACGGTAACTCCCGTTCCCATAACGTTCCAGGTTCGATCGGTATGGCGCAGGATCCAGGTCGTGTTTTTCCTGGTAAGCGCATGACTGGTCACATGGGTGACGTTAAGTGCACAGTGCAAAACCTCGAAATCGCACGTATCGATGCCGAGCGTTCTTTGTTGCTGGTGAAGGGTGCCGTGCCGGGCGCAAAAAATGGTCAGGTAGTTGTTTCGCCTGCTGTTAAAGTTAAAGCCAAGAAGGGAGCATAATTCATGGAACTGAAGCTCCTGAACGAACAAGGTCAAGCAGCGTCTAATGTTGCTGCCTCTGATGCGATCTTCGGTCGTGACTACAATGAAGCCCTGATTCATCAGGTTGTAGTTGCATTCCAAGCGAACGCACGTAGCGGTAATCGCAAACAAAAAGACCGTGAAGAAGTAAAACACACCACAAAGAAACCGTGGCGTCAAAAAGGTACTGGCCGTGCACGTGCTGGTATGTCTTCTTCTCCTCTGTGGCGTGGTGGTGGTCGTACATTCCCGAACTCTCCGGAAGAGAACTTCTCTCACAAAGTTAACAAAAAGATGTATCGCGCAGGTGTCTGCTCGATTCTGTCTCAGCTCGCTCGTGAAGATCGTCTGCAAGTGATCGACGGCCTGACTGTTGAAGCGCCAAAGACAAAGCTGTTGTCTGCGAAGCTGAAAGCAATGGGTTGCGCTGATTCCGTGCTGATTATCACTGAAGATTTCAATGAAAATCTGATGCTGGCTGCACGTAACCTGGCGAACGTCCTGGTTGTAGAGCCACGTTACGCTGATCCAGTTTCTTTGGTGTTCTACAAAAAAGTACTGATCACCAAACCAGCACTGGCTAAGATTGAGGAGATGCTGGCATGAACGCAGTAGTCAAACATAGCGAAGAACGCCTGATGAAGGTATTGCTGGCTCCTGTAATTTCTGAAAAAGCAACAATGGTTGCTGAAAAGAATGAGCAAGTTGTTTTTCTGGTAGCGCCAGATGCAACTAAGCCAGAAATCAAAGCTGCCGTCGAATTGCTGTTTAAAGTGCAGGTTCAGTCTGTGCAAGTAGCAAATCGCCAAGGTAAACAAAAACGTACCGGTAGATTTGTTGGTCGTCGTAATCACACCAAACGTGCGTTTGTGTGTCTGAAGCCCGGCCAGGAAATCAACTTCACTGAGGAGGCATAATTATGGCACTCGTTAAGATGAAGCCAACCTCACCAGGTCGTCGTGGTATGGTGAAAGTGGTAACTGAAGGTCTGTTTAAAGGCCGTCCGTTTGCTGCTTTGTTGGAAAAGAAAACCAAAACTTCCGGCCGTAATAATAACGGTCACATCACTACCCGTCATATCGGTGGTGGTCACAAGCATCATTACCGTGTTGTTGACTTCAAACGCAACAAAGACGGTATTCCTGCTAAAGTTGAACGTATCGAATACGATCCTAACCGTACTGCGCACATTGCACTGCTGTGCTACGCAGACGGCGAGCGTAAGTACATCATCGCTCCTAAGGGTGTTTCCGTTGGCGATCAGCTGATGAACGGTTCCCAGGCTCCTATCAAAGCCGGTAACTGCCTGCCTATCCGCAATATTCCTGTTGGCTCCACTATGCACTGCGTAGAAATGTTGCCAGGTAAAGGCGCTCAGATTGCACGTACAGCTGGTGCTGGCGTTGTTCTGATGGCGCGCGAAGGTACCTATGCGCAGGTTCGTCTGCGTTCCGGTGAGGTTCGCCGTATTCATATCGAATGCCGCGCGACAATCGGTGAAGTAGGTAATGGTGAGCATAACCTGCGTAAGATTGGTAAAGCTGGTGCGATGCGCTGGCGCGGTGTTCGTCCTACCGTTCGCGGTGTGGTCATGAACCCGATCGACCACCCGCACGGTGGTGGTGAAGGTAAAACAGCAGCCGGTCGTCATCCAGTATCTCCATGGGGTCAACAGACTAAAGGTAAGAAGACTCGTCGCAATAAGCGTACTACTTCGATGATCGTCTCTCGCCGTGGTAAGAAATAAGGGATAACACATGACACGTTCATTGAAAAAAGGGCCGTTTTGTGACGCCCACCTGGTGAAGAAAGTCGAAGCTGCGCAAGCGTCTAAAGACAAAAAGCCAATCAAAACCTGGTCCCGTCGTTCGACAATTCTGCCGGACTTTATCGGTTTGACTATTGCGGTTCATAACGGTAAGCAACACGTACCGGTTTATGTTTCCGAAAATATGGTTGGTCACAAGCTTGGTGAATTTGCGCTGACACGCACATTCAAAGGCCATGCAGCCGACAAAAAGGCTAAACGATAAGGACCGATGATGGAAACTAAAGCAATTCTGCGCGGTGTTCGTCTGTCAGAGCAAAAAGGTCGTCTCGTGGCAGATATGATCCGCGGTAAAAAAGTAGATCAGGCACTCAACATTCTGGCTTTCAGCCCGAAAAAAGGTGCTGCAATCATCAAAAAAGTTCTGGAATCCGCAATTGCGAATGCAGAGCACAATGACGGTGCAGACATCGACGAACTGAAAGTTAAAACGATTTATGTCGAAAAAGGTGCGATTCTGAAGCGCTTCACAGCACGCGCTAAAGGTCGTGGTGATCGTATCTCTAAACAATCCTGTCACATCTACGTGACTGTTGGTAACTAAGGAGTCGCGATGGGACAGAAGATACATCCAACCGGTTTTCGTCTGGCAGTAACACGTAACTGGGCTTCCCGCTGGTACGCAGGCAATGCAAATTTTGCCTCCATGCTGGGTGAAGATCTGAAGGTACGTGACTACCTGAAAAAGAAACTGAAAAATGCATCCGTCGGCCGTATCACTATTGAGCGTCCAGCAAAAAATGCACGTATAACCATTTACAGCTCCCGTCCGGGTGTTGTAATCGGTAAAAAAGGCGAAGATATCGAAGTTCTGAAAGCGGAACTGTCCAAAATGATGGGCGTTCCTGTTCATGTGAACATCGAAGAAATTCGCAAGCCAGAAATCGACGCACAGCTGATCGCTGATTCGATTGCTCAGCAGCTCGAAAAACGTATTATGTTCCGTCGTGCGATGAAACGTGCGATGCAAAACGCAATGCGTTTGGGCGCTCAGGGTATCAAGATCATGTCCGGTGGTCGTCTGAATGGTATCGAAATTGCGCGTAAAGAATGGTATCGCGAAGGTCGTGTGCCTCTGCATACACTGCGTGCTGATATCGATTACGGTTTCGGTGAAGCGTCGACTACTTACGGTATTATCGGCGTTAAAGTCTGGGTTTATAAAGGTGATCGTCTGGCGAATGGCGAAGCTCCGGTAATCGACACTGCACCAGAAGACGACAAAAAACGTCGTGGTCCACGTCGTGATGACGGTAAGCCAAACAGCCGCCCGCGCGCAAAACGTGCGGACGGACAAAACACAGCTGCAGCTCCAGCCAAACGTGTTCGTAAGGCAGATGCTGCACCAGCTGAGAAAGCAGGAGAATAATCATGCTGCAACCAGCACGCAGAAAATATCGTAAGGAACAAAAAGGCCGTAACAAGGGTATTTCCCATGAGCGCGGCACAGCAGTTTCTTTCGGTGAATTTGGTTTGAAAGCGGTTGGCCGTGGCCGCATCACAGCGCGTCAGATTGAAGCTGCGCGTCGTGCAATGACTCGTCATATCAAACGTGGCGGTCGTATCTGGATTCGCGTTTTCCCAGATAAGCCAATTTCCCAGAAGCCAGCTGAAGTTCGTATGGGTAATGGTAAAGGTAATCCTGAGTACTACGTTGCCGAGATTCAACCAGGCAAAATGTTGTACGAGATGGAAGGTGTCGATGAGTCGCTCGCACGCGAAGCGTTCCGCCTGGCAGCTGCCAAGCTGCCGCTGGCTACGACTTTCGTCGTTCGTCAAATCGGTCAATAATAGGAGTCCACAATGAAAGCATCTGAACTCCAAGCTAAGGATCAAGCGGCTTTGACAAAAGAACTGAATGATCTGTTGAAAGCTCAGTTCAGCCTGCGTATGCAGCTCGCAACGCAACAGCTGACAAATACAGCGCAACTGAAAAAAGTTCGTCGTGACATCGCCCGCGTGAAAACAGTCATCAATCAGAAGGGTGCCAAATAATGAACGATCAAGTTAAAGTGGCATTGAAGCGCACATTGATTGGCAAAGTCGTGTCTGACAAGATGGACAAAACAGTTACAGTACTGGTTGAACGTCACGTCAAACATCCTCTGTATGGCAAGATCATCGTTCGTACTGCGAAGTACCATGCGCACGATGAAGCTAACCAGGCAAAGGAAGGCGATACAGTCGAAATTCAGGAAGGTCGTCCAATTTCTAAGACTAAATCCTGGACAGTTACTCGTGTGATTCAGGTCGCACAGACTGTATAACAATTTTATTGCACAAAAATTTTTTTGGTGCGATAATCTAAGGCTGTTATCTGTAGTTAATACGGATAACAGCCTAAAACGTCTTCGTAGCAGTTCTCGCTGCGAAATTAGTTAAATCGTCCACCTAATCAGTTGACTCGTGCATTGTGGGTTATGTAGGGGTTGGCTGGCGGGTCCAAGACTGACTACAAGCTTGCAATGCGCAAGTTGTGTGGATTAAGTTGGGAAAGAGAATATTATGATTCAAACAGAAAGTCGGCTGGAAGTGGCCGACAACACCGGCGCACGCGAAGTATTGTGCATTAAGGTGTTGGGCGGTTCCAAGCGTCGTTACGCAGGTATCGGTGACATAATTAAGGTCACTGTGAAGTCTGCTGCTCCTCGCGGTCGTGTGAAAAAAGGTGAGATTTATAACGCCGTTGTGGTTCGCACAGCTAAAGGTGTTCGTCGTCAAGATGGCTCGCTGGTCAAATTCGATGGCAATGCAGCAGTATTGTTGAATAATAAACTTGAGCCTATCGGCACACGTATTTTTGGCCCAGTGACGCGCGAACTGCGTACTGAGCGCTTTATGAAAATCGTGTCTCTGGCTCCTGAAGTACTGTAAGGAGTCGTCATGAACAAGATTCGTAAAAATGACGAAGTCATCGTCTTGACGGGTAAAGATAAAGGTAAACGTGGTCAGGTGCAGGCAGTTGTCAGTGCTGATTATGTTATCGTTGCTGGCGTTAACGTTGCTAAAAAAGCGGTTAAGCCTAATCCTATGACAGGCGCAGTTGGTGGCATCGTAGATAAACTGATGCCGATTCATGTGTCCAATGTGGCGTTATTTAATGCTGCATCTGGCAAGGCAGACCGTGTAGGTTTTAAAGTTGTGGATGGTAAAAAAGTTCGCGTCTTTAAATCTACTGGCGAAGTTGTGAAGGCATAACATCATGGCCCGTCTCCAAGCATTATATAAAGATAAAATCGTTAGCGAACTGACTGAAAAGTTTGGTTATAAGTCTTCGATGGAAGTTCCGCGCATTACTAAGATTACCCTGAATATGGGTTTGTCTGAAGCAGTTGCGGACAAGAAAGTGATTGAACATGCTGTTGGTGATCTGACAAAGATTGCAGGTCAAAAACCTGTTGTGACCAAAGCACGTAAAGCGATCGCTGGCTTTAAAATCCGTGAAGGTTACCCAATTGGCTGTATGGTGACTCTGCGCGGCGCGCATATGTACGAATTCCTGGATCGTTTTATCACTGTTGCGCTGCCTCGTGTACGTGACTTCCGTGGTGTGTCTGGTCGTGCATTTGATGGTCGTGGTAACTACAACATCGGTGTCAAGGAACAGATTATTTTCCCTGAAATCGAATACGACAAAATCGATGCGCTGCGTGGTATGAATATCAGTATCACGACGACAGCTAAGACCGACGAAGAAGCGAAAGCGCTCCTCGCCGCATTTAAATTCCCGTTCAGAAACTGAGGTCGCCATGGCAAAACTGGCACTGATTAATCGTGAGAAGAAGCGTGCGGATCTGGTGAAGAAATTCGCCGGTAAACGCGCTGAACTGAAGGCCATCATCGAAGACCAGTCTAAAACTGAAGAAGAGCGCTACGAAGCGCGCCTGAAGTTGCAGACTCTGCCACGCAATGCGAATCCTACACGTCAACGCAATCGCTGCGCTCTGACAGGTCGCCCACGTGGTACATTCCGTAAATTCGGTCTGGGCCGTATTAAGGTCCGTGAGATCGCCATGCGTGGCGAAATCCCGGGTATGACTAAAGCCAGCTGGTAATAGGAGAATTAGCAATGAGTATGAGCGATCCTATCGCCGATATGCTGACCCGCATCCGTAACGCACAAGTTGTTAGCAAAGCTTCCGTTGCGATGCCGTCTTCCAAAGTAAAAGTTGCTATCGCAACTGTTCTGAAAGACGAAGGTTACATTGAAGATTTCGCAGTTACTGAAACTGCAGGTAAGACTGAATTGAACATCGGTCTGAAATATTATGCAGGACGTCCTGTTATTGAGCGTCTGGAACGTGTATCGCGCCCAGGTCTCCGTATTTACCGTGGTAAAGACGAGATTCCAAGTGTGTTGAACGGTCTGGGTGTAGCGATTGTATCTACACCAAAAGGCGTTATGACAGATCGTAAAGCGCGCGCAACCGGTGTCGGTGGCGAAGTAATTTGCTACGTCGCCTAAGGAGTGAAAGATGTCTCGAGTAGGTAAGATGCCAATCGCTCTGCCAGCCGGCGCAGAAGTCGCTATTTCTGCAGAGCAAATCACAGTTAAGGGTCCGCAAGGCGTACTGAGCCAAGGCCTGAATGGTCTGGTTACAGTTGCTAACGATAACGGTACCCTGACTTTTGCACCAGCAAACGAAACTCGCGAAGCAAACGCGATGACCGGTACACTGCGTGCTTTGGTCAACAATATGGTAACTGGCGTAACCAAAGGCTTTGAGCGCAAGCTCTCTTTGGTTGGTGTTGGTTACAAAGCACAAGCTCAAGGCGACAAACTGAATCTGTCTCTGGGTTTTTCTCACCCAGTAGTACATCAGATGCCTGAAGGCGTAACCTGTGCAACTCCGACCCCGACTGAAATTGTTATCAAAGGTGTTAACAAGCAAAAAGTTGGTCAGGTTGCAGCTGAAGTCCGTGCATACCGCAGCCCAGAGCCATACAAAGGCAAGGGTGTTCGTTATGTGGACGAAGTGGTTATTATCAAAGAAACCAAGAAGAAGTAATAGGGGTTGACGATGGACAAGAAACAGTCACGTCTGCGCCGCGCACGCAAAACCCGTGCGAAGATCGCAGAACTCAAAGTGAATCGCCTGGCCGTGCATCGCACCAACCTGCACATTTACGCAAACATCATTGGCCCAGACGCCAAAGTTGTAGCTTCCGCTTCCACCGTGGAAAAAGAAGTTCGTGCAGAATTGGCTGGCAAAACTGGTGTTGGCGGCAACGTCGCAGCAGCAACTCTGATCGGCAAACGCGTTGCAGAGAAGGCTATCAAAGCAGGGGTTACCGAAGTTGCGTTTGACCGCTCCGGTTTCCGTTACCACGGCCGTATCAAAGCACTGGCAGAAGCTGCCCGTGAAGCCGGCTTGAAGTTCTAAGGAAAATTGTCATGGCAAAAATGCAAGCAAAAACAGCAGCCGACAAACCGGATGATGGCATGCGCGAAAAAATGATTTCGATCAACCGTGTAACCAAAGTGGTTAAGGGTGGTCGTATCATGGGCTTCGCTGCGTTGACAGTCGTTGGTGATGGCGATGGCCGCATCGGCATGGGCAAAGGTAAGTCCAAAGAGGTTCCAGTTGCTGTTCAGAAAGCAATGGAAGAAGCACGTCGCAAAATGATCAAAGTGCCGTTAAAAAACGGTACTCTGCAGCACTCTGTTGTTGGTAAGCACGGTGCGTCTACAGTGATGATTTCTCCAGCTAAAGACGGTACTGGTGTGATCGCTGGTGGTCCAATGCGCGCGATTTTTGAAGTAATGGGTGTTGTAAACGTGGTTGCTAAATCCCACGGTTCCACAAACCCTTACAACATGGTTCGTGCAACACTGGATGGTCTGGCAAAAATGAGCACTCCAGCGGATATTGCAGCGAAACGCGGCAAAACCGTTGAAGAAATCCTCGGTTAAGGAGAGCACAATGTCGAAGACTATTAAAGTGCAATTGGTCAAAGGCCTGATCGGTACACGTCAGGATCACCGTGCAACAGTACGTGGCCTGGGCCTGCGTCGTGTAAATTCCGTTTCGGAATTGCAAGATACACCAGCGGTACGTGGCATGATCAATAAAGTCGCCTACCTGGTAAAGGTAGTAGGCTAAGTCGACAGGCTTAGACTCGGAGCAAAATAATGGAATTGAATAACATTCAACCAGCTGCCGGTGCAAAACACGCCAAACGTCGCGTTGGTCGTGGTATCGGCTCTGGATTAGGTAAAACTGCAGGCCGTGGCCATAAAGGTCAGAAATCCCGTTCGGGCGGCTTCCACAAAGTTGGTTTCGAAGGCGGTCAGATGCCTCTGCAACGCCGTTTGCCAAAACGCGGTTTCAAATCGCTGGCAACACCGTTTAAAGCAGAAGTACGTTTGTCCGACCTGGAAAATCTGCCTGTGACAGAAATCGACGTACTGGCACTGAAACAAGCCGGTATCGTTCATGAACTCGCACGTTCTGTACGTGTGATTCTGTCCGGTTCGATCTCCAAGAAAGTAACTTTGAACGGCTTGGCTGTCACTAAAGGCGCTAAAGCTGCAATCGAAGCTGCTGGCGGTACGGTCGCTTAATCAGTGCAGACACCGGAGTAACAATTG
Source organism: Cognatundibacterium squillarum (assembly GCF_014652435.1). Lineage (GTDB taxonomy): Bacteria > Pseudomonadota > Gammaproteobacteria > Burkholderiales > Burkholderiaceae_D > Undibacterium > Undibacterium squillarum. The sequence continues at coordinate 405,931 of NZ_BMYU01000004.1, read as the reverse complement.
GCGACATCTCCACAACAAGCTAAAAGTGCTGCAAGCGGATTTCCATGGGGCCGACTCTGGTTCCTGCTTGCCGCGCTGGTTGTCTACAGGATCGGGGCACATATTCCTGTTCCTGGCATCAACCCGACTGCATTGGATGACTTGTTTAAGCAAAACCAGAATGGTATTTTGGGGATGTTTAACATGTTCTCCGGTGGTGCATTGTCACGGGCAACCGTGTTTGCGCTCGGTATCATGCCGTATATTTCGGCATCGATTATCATGCAGTTGATGTCCATCGTCTCTCCGCAGCTGGAAGCTCTCAAAAAAGAGGGTGAAGCCGGCCGCAGAAAGATTACTCAGTACACGCGCTACGGTACAGTGGTGCTTGCGACCCTGCAGGCTTACTTTATTGCGTTTGGGCTTGAGGGGCAGACTGGTCTGGTGCTGGATCCGGGCTTTGCATTTCGTTTTACAACCGTTGTAACGCTGGTCACCGGGACTATGTTCCTGATGTGGCTGGGCGAGCAAATTACGGAGCGTGGTTTGGGTAATGGTATCTCTATCATTATCTTTGCCGGTATCGCTGCAGGTTTGCCGGCTGCGCTGAGCGGCTTGCTGCAACAGGTGAATGAAGGTCAGATGGGCGGTTTTTCTGTTCTGCTGATCTGTGTGATTGCCGCTGCTGTCACGTACATGGTTGTATTTATTGAGCGTGGTCAGCGTAAGATTCTGGTCAATTACGCGAAACGTCAGGTTGGTAACAAGGTTTACGGCGGTCAGAGTACACACTTGCCATTGAAATTGAATATGGCTGGCGTGATTCCTCCGATTTTCGCATCGTCGATTATCCTGTTTCCGGCTACTATCACCAGCTGGTTCACCAAAGGTGCAGATTCTTCTTCGGGATTCGTCAATTTTCTGAAAGATCTGGCTGCATCGATGGCGCCGGGGGAGCCGATTCATGCTCTGCTGTACGCAGTTGCTATCGTATTTTTCTGCTTCTTTTATACCGCACTGGTATTCAACAGCAAAGAAACTGCGGACAACCTGAAGAAAAGCGGTGCATTTGTTCCTGGTATTCGTCCGGGTGAGCAAACAGCGCGTTATATCGATAAGATCCTGATGCGTCTGACACTGTCTGGTGCGATCTATATCACACTGGTATGTTTGCTGCCGGAGTTTCTGGTGGCGAAATGGAAAGTTCCTTTCTATTTCGGTGGTACATCGCTGTTGATTATTGTTGTCGTGACGATGGATTTCATGGCGCAGGTACAGAATTACATTATGTCCCAGCAATATGAATCACTTCTTCGCAAGGCAAATTTCAAAGGCGGCATGCCGACACGATAAGCGGAATCAGAACGAATGGCAAAAGACGACGTTATACAAATGCAAGGCGAGATTCTGGAGAATCTTCCGAATGCAACATTTCGAGTTAAGTTGGAAAACGGACATGTTGTGCTTGGCCATATTTCCGGCAAAATGCGTATGAATTACATTCGCATTTTGCCTGGTGATAAGGTCACGGTAGAATTGACGCCTTATGATTTAAGCCGGGCGCGAATAGTGTTCCGTACCAAGTAAATTTAAGTGAATAAATAAGGGAAGAGGGCAATTATGAAAGTTCTCGCATCAGTTAAGCGGATCTGCCGCAACTGCAAAATCATCAAGCGCAAAGGCGTTGTTCGTGTGATCTGCACCGAACCACGTCACAAACAGCGCCAAGGTTGATAAACCTATTGAACGAGGAATAACGAATGGCACGTATTGCAGGGGTTAACATCCCAAATCATCAGCATACCGTAATCGGCCTGACAGCGATCTATGGTATCGGCCGTCCACGCGCACAAGACATCTGTGCAGCAACTGGCGTTCCGACCACTAAAAAAGTGAAAGATCTGGACGACAGCGAACTCGAAAAACTGCGTGATGAAATCGCGAAGTTTGTTGTCGAGGGCGATCTGCGCCGTGAATTGTCCATGAGCATCAAGCGTCTGATGGACCTCGGTTGCTATCGTGGCTTGCGTCATCGTAAGGGTCTGCCAGTTCGTGGTCAGCGTACACGCACCAATGCGCGTACACGTAAAGGCCCACGTAAAGCAGCTCAATCTTTGAAGAAATAATCCAGGCTAGCCCGGATCCAAGGAAAACATTATGGCAAAAGCTCAATCTAGCGCAGCAGCAGCACGTGCGCGTAAGAAAGTTAAAAAGAACGTATCGGAAGGTATCGCACACGTTCACGCTTCTTTCAACAACACCATCATCACGATCACTGATCGTCAAGGCAACGCGTTGTCTTGGGCAACTGCCGGTGGTGCAGGCTTCAAAGGTTCGCGTAAATCGACACCTTTTGCAGCTCAGGTTGCTGCTGAAACTGCAGGTAAAGTTGCAGTTGAATGCGGTATCAAAAATCTGGAAGTGCGTATCAAAGGTCCAGGCCCAGGCCGTGAATCTTCTGTACGTGCACTGAACGCTCTCGGTATCAAGATTTCTGTGATCCAGGACGTTACACCAGTTCCGCACAACGGCTGCCGTCCTCCAAAACGCCGCCGTATCTAATCAGTGACGAAAGTCGCTGGTGTTCTGACGAAAATTTCGTTAGAATTTACGCCCGCCCTTTAATAGGCGGGTTTTGTGTTGTGTATTGGCCTTTCCTGTTACGACAGGGCCGGCTTTTTAAGACCACTGTCTGATCAAATCGGGATCAGACTAGCGCGGGCATGTCCTGCGTCATTGAAAAGGAAATTATTGTGGCACGTTATATCGGACCTAAGGCCAAACTGGCCCGCCGCGAAGGCACAGATCTGTTCCTGAAGAGCGCACGCCGCTCTCTGGATTCCAAATGCAAACTGGACGTAAAACCAGGTCAGCACGGTCGCACTTCCGGTGCACGTACTTCTGACTTCGGTAACCAGCTGCGTGAAAAGCAAAAAGTTAAACGTATGTACGGCGTTCTGGAACGTCAGTTCCGTCGTTACTTCGCTGAAGCAGACCGTCAAAAAGGCAACACTGGCGAAACTCTGCTGAAATTGCTGGAATCCCGTCTGGACAACGTTGTGTATCGTATGGGCTACGGTTCCACACGTGCAGAAGCTCGTCAGCTGGTAAGTCACAAAGCAATCACTGTTAACGGCAACGTTGTTAACATCGCTTCTTACCAAGTTAAAGCAGGTGACGTAGTTGCTGTTCGTGAAAAAGCGAAAAAACAAGCACGTATCGTTGAATCCCTGTCTCTGGCAGAAAACATCGGTTTCCCAATCTGGGTTTCTGTTGATGCCAAGAAAATGGAAGGTACTTTCAAATCGATGCCAGATCGTTCCGACATCGCTCACGATGTTAACGAATCTCTGATCGTTGAATTGTATTCCCGTTAATCCGGGTCAGTACCGCCTGCCTGAGTTTTCAGGCAGGCGTTTTTCTTTAATGCCATCAGCCTTATCGGTGTAACGAGCCGAGGGTATTGAAAAGGACATTTCATGCAAACAAATCTGTTGAAGCCACGTATTATCGACGTAGAAACACTGGGTCCTGGTCACGCTAAAGTGACAATGGAACCGTTTGAGCGCGGTTATGGTCATACACTGGGTAATGCGCTGCGTCGCGTACTGCTGTCCACCATGACTGGTTATGCACCGACTGAAGTTACTATTGCCGGTGTTGTTCACGAGTACTCCTCGCTGGACGGTGTTCAGGAAGACGTCGTTGATATTCTGCTCAACCTGAAAGGTGTGGTTTTCAAACTGCACAACCGCGATGAAGTGACCCTGACGCTTAAAAAAGATGGTGAAGGCGCTGTTCTGGCATCCGATATCGAATTGCCACACGACGTTGAAATCATCAATCCTGAACACCAGATCGCTAACCTGAGCACAGGTGGCAAGCTGGATATGCAGATCAAAGTAGAAAAAGGCCGCGGTTATGTGCCTGGTAACATTCGTCGTCTGTCTGAAGATGCGAATAAAACCATCGGTCGCATGATTCTGGATGCATCTTTCTCTCCTGTTCGCCGTGTTTCTTATGCAGTTGAATCTGCTCGTGTGGAGCAGCGTACCGATCTGGATAAACTGGTAATCAACATCGAAACTAACGGTGTGATTTCCCCTGAAGAAGCGATTCGTCAGTCCGCACGCGTACTGGTTGATCAGCTGACCGTATTCGCAGCACTGGAAGGCACAGAAACAACAACCGAAGCACCGTCCCGCGCGCCTGCGGTTGATCCGGTATTGCTGCGTCCTGTTGATGATCTGGAACTGACAGTACGTTCTGCAAACTGCCTGAAAGCAGAAAACATTTACTACATTGGTGATCTGATCCAGCGTAGCGAAAATGAACTGCTGAAGACACCGAACCTCGGCCGTAAGTCTCTGAACGAAATCAAAGAAGTTCTGGCTTCCCGTGGTCTGTCTCTGGGCATGAAACTCGAAAACTGGCCGCCAGCCGGTCTCGAGAAGTAATTGAAGAATTCGGGATGAGGTCACTCATCCCTCCCGTAGTAGTAGCGTACCGGCCCGCAGCTTGTGCTGATAGAAGAGCTGGCTTTTATAAACCTGAAAGGAAATTATTATGCGTCATCGTCACGGCTTACGTAAGCTGAACCGTACTTCTTCCCATCGTCTGGCAATGCTCCGTAACATGGCAGTTTCCCTGCTGCGTCACGAAGCAATCAAAACAACTGTGCCAAAAGCAAAAGAGCTGCGTCGCGTTGTTGAGCCTCTGATCACTATGGGTAAAACAAACACGCTGGCAAACAAACGTCTGGCATTCGCTCGTCTGCGTGACCGCGAAATCGTTCAGAAACTGTTTGCTGAAATCGGCCCACGCTACGCTACCCGTCCAGGTGGCTACCTGCGTATCCTGAAAATGGGTTTCCGCGTTGGCGACAATGCACCGATGGCTTTCGTTGAACTGGTAGATCGTCCAGAGATTTCTGACGTAGCTGAAGTTCCAGCTGCTGAGTAATTCTCAGATTTTCCGGAAAACCGCTCAGTTCGCTGAGCGGTTTTTTTTTATCTGAACGTTTTTGATTCTGCCCAAGCCTTATCGGCACAGGAAAAATTTCTGCCTGAAAGGTAAAATAGTGATGATGAAAAATGCACAGTCACAATACATACTGGTACTGACCAATGTACCCGATCAGACAGTTGCAACGACACTAGCACATGCCATCGTTGAAAATAAACTTGCCGCATGTGTGAACATCCTGCCCGGAATACAGTCTGTGTACAGGTGGGATGGAAAAACTGAGCAGGCCGTTGAAGTCAGTATGCACATCAAGACTCTGAGTACGCGTTACGCGGCGCTGGAAGCTTATCTGCATGAACACCACCCTTATGATGTACCGGAGATCATCGCGGTCCCCGTGGTTGCCGGTTTGCCGGCATATCTGCATTGGCTAGAGGAACAGACAGGAAAAGAATGAAAGCAGCGACATATACTCCGAACGTATCCGCAGGATGGATACGACAATTACAGCAGGTGTTCCTGCTGCTGACAGGCTGGCTGGTATGGATGGCCGGCGCACATGCGCAGGAATTTCTTGATCCCGAGCAGGCATTCCCGGTTCAGGCGCAAATCGTTGACGGTAACGTTGCAGAAGTGAAATTTACGATAGCGAGTGGTTACTATTTGTACCGCGAGCGCCTGAAATTCAGCTCTCCGGACGGAAAAATCGGCGAGCCGGTGCTGCCATCCGGTAAAGTGAAATTCGATGAAACCTTTAACAAGGAAGTCGAGACCTACCGTGACGGGCTGGTGGTTCGCGTTCCTGTTCTGTCAGATGGCAGCTTTACACTCAAAGTGACGCGTCAGGGATGTGCGGATCAGGGCTTGTGTTATCCGCCGCTGGATCAGGAATTCAAACTGACTGCGGCGGCCGCTGGTGGTAACGCGAATGCTGGCAGCGCTGGCTCCATGCCGGTAACATCAGCGGAAACACCGAAAGAAATTGCGTCGCAGGGTGATCTCAGCAGCCGTATCGCCGGTGCGCTGAAGAGTGGTCGCCTGGTTGTCATCATCCCGTTGTTCTTTGTACTTGGTCTGGGTTTGTCGCTGACGCCATGTGTATTGCCTATGGTACCGATTCTGTCCTTCATCATCGTCGGTGAAGGTGCGTCGGTTACACGCGCACGGGCATTCGCTTTATCGCTGGCCTATGTGCTCGGTATGTCGCTGATTTACACAGGCATGGGTATTGCCGCCGGTCTGGCGGGTGAAGGCCTCGCAGCAACATTGCAAAATCCGTGGGTACTCAGCGCATTCGCATTGCTGATGGTGGTTCTGGCGCTGTCTATGTTTAACGTCTATCAGTTGCAGATGCCTGCAGCGATTCAGACACGTCTGACCCAGGTATCCGAGAAACAGCGTGACGGCCGGTTCGGCAAACTGCTGGGCGTGTTTCTGATGGGAGCAGTTTCGGCACTGATCGTCGGCCCATGCGTGACTGGTCCGCTGATCGGCGCGCTGGTGTATATCAGTCAGACCCGCGACATCATGGTCGGTGGTATCGCGATGTTTTCGATTGCCATCGGTATGGGTGTGCCGTTGTTACTGGTGGGTATTTCCGCCGGTAGTCTGTTGCCGAAAGCCGGTATCTGGATGGAAAACATTAAAAAATTCTTCGGCGTGCTGATGCTCGGTATGGCGCTGTGGATGATTTCGCCCGTGATTCCTGCCTGGATGCAAATGACTGGTTGGGCGCTCCTGTTCGGTGCTTACGGTGTCTATGCACTGGCTATTCAGCGCTCCGGCAAACTGGGTAAAGCGATAGGTGTGATATTTGTCTTGCTGGGCTTGTTGCAGGGTGTTGGCGTTGCGACCGGTGGTCGCGATGTGTTTGCACCGGTTGCGCACCTGACTGGTACTCAAAAGCATGGAGTAACGTTCAAGCGTATTAAATCTGTCGCTGAACTGGATCAGGTGCTTGCGCAAAACAAAGGCAAAGTCGCAGTGCTGGATTTTTATGCCGACTGGTGTGTGTCCTGTAAGGAAATGGAAAAGCTGACATTCACCGATGATCGCGTACGCGCCAAGATGGAAACCATGCTGTTGCTGCAAGCTGATGTGACGGCCAATAACGCCGATGACAAAGCTTTGCTGAAGCGCTTTGGTTTATTTGGCCCGCCCGGCATCATTTTCTTCGATTCGCGCGGTCAGGAAATGCAGGATACCCGTGTCGTCGGTTATCAGAACGCAGATACTTTCTATCAGTCATTGCAAAAGACTGATAAAGGCGCTTTATAACCAGTCATTATAAGCATCTCACGACTTCATCGTTGGCGTTGTGAGATGCCGCCCCTATATTGTTGTGACTAACATTTTTGGAGAATTCCATGACTTTGCGTTTAGGCGATATCGCTCCTGATTTTGAACAGGATTCTTCCGTAGGCCCGCTGAAATTCCATGAATGGGCAGGCAATTCCTGGGTTGTTTTGTTTTCACATCCGGCTGATTTCACACCTGTCTGCACGACAGAACTGGGGCTGACTGCCAAGCTGAAACCAGAGTTCGATAAACGCAATGTCAAAGCCATCGCGTTGTCCGTAGACGGCGCACAATCCCATCTGGACTGGATCAAAGATATCGAAGAAACCCAGAATACCGTGGTCGGCTTCCCTATCATCGCTGATGCAGACCGCAAAGTAGCAGGCTTGTTCGACATGATTCATCCGAATCAGTCTGATACCGTGACAGTCCGTTCGCTGTTCATCATCGACCCGAACAAAAAAGTACGTCTGATCATTACATATCCGCTGAGCACAGGCCGTAACTTTGATGAAGTACTGCGTGTGATCGATGCGCTGCAACTGACTGACGCACATACGGTTGCAACACCGGGCAACTGGCGCGATGGCGATGACGTGATTATTCCTTTGTCAGTCAAAGATGAAGAAGTGATCAAACAGAAATATCCGAAAGGCTATAAAGCACCGAAGCCTTACCTGCGTATTACACCGCAGCCAAACAAATAATCTGAATATCCGGATTAAAAAAAGCCCGTCTGCAAAGACGGGCTTTTTGCTTATATGCTGAAAGTTCGCTCAGCTGCATTCAGCATGGTTCAGCTATCACGTAAAGCTTTCCACTCATCCCGCAGCAAGGCATACATCAGAATGTCATGGTAACGGCCACGGTCGAATACTGCACCGCGTGCAGTGCCTTCAAGCTGAAAGCCGCATTTGACGGCAACCCGTTCCGATGCTTTGTTCTCAGTATTCATGTGAATTTCCAGCCTGTTCAGCAGCGTGGTATCGAACAGGTAATCGCGCAGCAGCGTCACCGCTTCTGTCATGATGCCTTTACCGCGTACTTCATCGGTGAACATCGAATAACCGATTTCGCGTGACTGAAAATACGGTACGGTTTTAAAGTGAAATACGCGGCCCAGAATCTGATCTGCCTGATCCGCAATCACAAAAAATTCCATATGCTCACGCGATTCTTGGGCATCCATCAGACGCTTTTCCATCACGGCTGGCAGGAACAATTCACGCGGTAAAAATTGCCCGCGCGCTTCCGGCAGATTCATCAAATGCACCAGATGCGGAATTTCTTCTTTACGCGGATAACGCAGATGAAATGTGCTGCCCGGAATCATGCTTGCTCCTTATAAATATGAATTAATGCATTTTATCGCATCGGAATAATTTGTTCGGCGTAATCGTATAAAGCGCCGAGAATTTCTTCGGCACGCTCATCTGCTTCTTCGGATAACTGATCGATCTTGTCAAAGAAAGCTTCCGCCGTCAGCGCACCGCCGGCACCGTCATGCAGACGCGCGGCACAGTGCTGTTGCCAGTGTTCCTGTTCTTCCTCATTCAGGCTTTCCGGAAAATTACGTGCGCGGTAGCGGAACAGTAATTCGTTCAGACGACTATCCTGAAAATGCACAGAACGGTTCGCAATTTCATAACCATCTAGTTCACGTAATTGGTTCAGAATTTTGCGGTCACCGGCACCGATGAAGCCGCCGTACAAATCCTGATCCACGTCCGCGTCACCATCGCCCGCACCCTGACGCTGATATACCTGTTGCCACAGATCTTCAGCCAGTGTCAGTGCATCGGCGTGCGCAGCATGTTCCATCACTTGCTGCATATCGATTTGCCAGTGCGCCGCACGTTCTGCACTCAGGGTTTTCAGATTACCGATTACCACCGGCGATTTATTAATATGGATGGTTTTCAGGGGCAGACGCTGTTCGCCTTCCGGTAAATCTTCGCTGCGGGTGAACAGACGGCGGCGTATGGTTTCTGCATCCAGACTTGCCAGTTCACGCGGATCAGCTTGCAAGTCCCACACGATCATTTCATTTTTATTGGTCGGATGCATTGCCAGTGGCCAGACTACGGTGATACAGCCGCGTTCTGCCGGAATCATGCCGGACACATGCAGGAAAGGTTTGCGCTGCGGCCAGCCGGTTTCTTCCAGTACCCGTTCTTTACGGCGCAGCGCGAGGCAGAAGTCAAACAGACGCGGGTTCTGCTGTTTCAGCAAACGTGCCAGCGCAATGGTGGCGCGCACATCGGATAAGGCATCATGTGCCGCTTCATGCGCAAGGCCATTCGCTGCGCTTAAATGTTCGAGACGAAAACTCGGGCGGCCTTCATCATTGCGTGGCCACTGTATGCCATCAGGGCGCAGTGCCCATGCGGTGCGTACCAGATCCAGAATATCCCAGCGTCCGCACTGATTCTGCCATTCGCGTGCATACGGATCGGTCAGATTGCGCCAGAATAAAAAGCGGGTGACTTCATCATCGAAACGGATGGTGTTATAGCCGACGCCTATGGTGCCGGTCTGCGCCAGTTCCTGTTCGATGCGGCGCGCAAATTCGGCCTCCGGTACGCCTTGTTCCAGACATTGTTGCGGCGTGATACCGGTAATCAGACAGGATACCGGATCAGGCAGATAATCCGGTGCCGGCTGGCAGAACAACATCACCGGTTCAGCGATTTCATTCAGATCCGCATCGGTGCGGATGGCAGCGAACTGTGCCGGACGGTCTTTGCGCGGTACGGCGCCGAAGGTTTCATAATCGTGCCAGAGAAAACTGTATGCTTGCATGCTGTGCAGCGCCGGGGAACGGCGCGGTAGAAGATATTAATTGAGTAAATAAGAAATTGAAGATCAGATCTGATCGCGGATCTGATCTTCCAGATAGCGCTGGCGACGGAAAACCAGTAACAGCAGCACAACGATGAATGCCATGCCTGCCATGGTGTAACCAAAGCCATGATCGGTTTTGATCAGTGGCATGTGTTCAAAATTCATACCAAAGATACCGGTGATTAAAGTCAGTGGCATAAACAGCGCGGTGATCACCGTCAGCACGCGCATGATTTCACTGGTGCGGTGTGCCATTGCCGAGAAATGCATTTGCACCGCCGATTCCAGCGTGCCTTCGAGGCGACGTGCGTGATTCAGTACGCGCTGCACATGGCTCATCACATCATTGGTACGTACCAGTAACCAGTCTTTGGCGCGTGCGCTGTTGTCATCGAAGCTGTCATAGGTATCGACCAGATGATCGCGCAATTCCTGCAGTGCATCGTGCTGTTCTTCGCACAGATTATCCAGCCGGCGTAATTCCATGCGCGCTTCCAGCAACGCCATCCAGTTATTAAACGGACGGCGCGGATTCAGCAAAGCCTGTTGCCAGCGGTCGAGTTGCTGCGTCAGCGGCTGACGTAATTCCAGATACTGGTCCACCATCGCATTCAGCAAGCGCAGCATCAGATCGGTCGGGCTGGACGGCATACGTGCATTGCGTTGCGGTGTATCGCTGCGCGGCGTGAATGCCAGCAGTTTTTGCTGCAGCGATTCGATGGTGCGGCTTTGTGCCGGACGCACAGTGATCAGCACATCATCGGTAAAGATAAAACTCACCGGCGCAGTCTGCAGTTTCTGCAATGCTGCCGGTAAGCGGCGACGCACCGTGTCGGTGGTATCTGTATTGCGTGACGGTTCCGCATTCAGTAACAGCTTGCGGAATACCAGCATGGTGTAGTCTTGCGTATCTTCAAAACTGGACGGATGGTTCAGATTGGCCGCATCCTGCAAATGCAGATCAAACACGTCGATGCCGGTCAGTGCTGCCAGCTGCTGACGCCAGAGTTCGGCGTCGGCCGGAATTTCCTCATGCTGCATATCCAGCCACAGAAAACCCGGCGAGCCTGCCTGCCATGTACTTGCCTCGCTGAGCCGGTGGCAGCTTTGTTCAGTGATGTGAAATCTTTCCATGCGCGGAATACGGGCCGCTGAGCAGCCATAACCGGACTGCAGGGATCGCGCAGGCCAGTCCGCCCAGTAACAGCCACGGAGTGGTGAAAGCCGCAGTATAAAACCAATCCGGCATGATCAGCGAAAAAGCCGCAAGCGGCAGCGCCAGTAGTGCTACCCGCGACCATTCGCGCTGTGTTGCAAGGCGCGCATCACCGATCCGGTAACAGAGATTCGAAAATCCCCATAACAGCCAGCCGTGCAGAGCAATTTGCCAGCCTGTGTGCAAGGGCAGTGTTATGCACAGGCAGACCCAGCCGATCAGCAATAAGCCAGCCAGTTGCCAAAGTAAGAATGCCTGTGCCGTCGCTGTCTGCGGCTGGCGGAAGGGAGCCGCACCGGCTTGCCACGGCGTTTCGTCTGAATGCAGCTTTACCGTTTGTGCCGGCCACCAGCCCGGTGCCCGCCACAGCAATTGCCAGCAATGCCACCATCGGGGCAGGGCGCGTGCCTGACGCAACAGGCTGCGCCAGATCTGCAGATTCGCATCCCACAACGAAAAACTGCGCAGCGGACTGCGGGTACCGTAAGTCAGTGGCTGATTGTCTTGACGCTGCGCGTAAGTACCGAACAGTTTGTCCCAGATAATCAGCATGCCGCCGTAATTTTTATCGAGAAACACATCATCAGACGCATGGTGGATGCGGTGATTTTCCGGCGTGACGAAAACCTGATCGATCCAGCCGAGGCGGCCGATCGCTTCGGTATGTATCCAGAACTGGTAAGCGATATGCACGAGGGCGATCACCATGAAGACGGATGGTGGCACACCGAGCAAAGCCAGTGGCAGATAAAACAGCCAGCTGACCAGCGGACTGAACAGGCTTTGGCGCAAACCGGCAGCCAGATGGTAAAGCTCGCCCTGATGATGCACGCCGTGCAGCGCCCACAGCCAGTGAATCTGATGTCCGGCACGGTGCAGCCAGTAATAGCAAAAATCGTATAACAGCAGCGTGCCCAGCCACAGCGCCGGTGCGTTCGCATCCCAGTCAAACCAGCGTGCATGCTGCCACAGCGCATCGTAAGCGAGCAGCCCGGGCACTTGCAGATACACCGCCACCAGCTGACTGGCGCCGCCGATACCGATACCGCTGATCATGTCTTCCAGCGGCAGTTCGCGGTTTTTTCGCCAGCGCCACAGAGCTTCAGCGAGGATGGCCAGTCCCATCGCCAGCATGACAGCCAGCATCAGCCAGGGATGTGAGGTGAGCATTTTGCATTTTCCTGATCGGTTGCGTACAGAATTCCGGTAAATGATTTAGTGAATTACGACGCGGGTCGGTAAGCGTAGTACGGCACAGGATTTTTTCAAGTGAAAAATGCGTTTCACGGATCGTGTGCATGTAAAACTTTGTCAGACCATGTCATCAAAGATCGCCGGTAATACGCTGTTTCAGCACCTGTTCAATGCCGCAAAAATACGGAAAAACAGGGGGTATATGGCAAAACCGCCTGATTGTCGGCATGAATACTGGGCGTTTAAAAATACCCCCGGGGGTATTTTTGAGGCAAAAATGGCCGTTTCAGCGGCTTGCGGCCAGGGTTGCGCTGCGCCGCGCTGTGTGCAACATGCGGATTGTCCACAGCGTGCGGCAGTCAGAAACGCAAATCAAATGCTGGTCGGATGCGGAAACCTGCAGCTTTCTGAAGCGTCAGAAAACCGGAGAAGTTGCGCAGTTGTGGTCAGGCGCGGTTTTGGCCTGTGCGCAGAATCCGGTTTATCCACAAACCTTCCGCAAACCTTCAACCCTTCCGCATTGCCGTTATCGCTGCGAAAACAAAAACCGCCGCCTGCATTGCAGACAGCGGTTTCGGATCAGAACGTATTTCAGTCCGGCTGACAACGAAGCAGCATCAGCGCAAACTGAACTGCAGCGTTTTATTTTTTGAGCAGACGCGCAATATCACGGGCAAAGTAGGTCAGCACGCCATCGGCACCGGCACGTTTGAATGCCAGCATCGCTTCCATCATCGCTTTATCGTGATCCAGCCAGCCGTTTTGCGCAGCAGCTTTGATCATCGCGTATTCACCGCTGACCTGATAAGCAAAGGTTGGTACGCGGAATTCATCTTTAACACGGCGCACGATATCCAGATACGGCATGCCCGGTTTCACCATCACCATATCCGCACCTTCGGCCAGATCCAGCGCCACTTCGCGCAGTGCTTCATCGCTGTTGGCCGGGTCCATCTGGTAATTCGCTTTATTGCTCTTGCCCAGATTCGAAGCGGAACCGACTGCGTCGCGGAAAGGACCATAGTAAGCCGAAGCGTATTTGGCCGAGTAAGCCATGATACGGACGTGAATATGACCAGCTTCTTCCAGCGCATGACGAATCGCGCCGATGCGGCCATCCATCATATCGCTTGGTGCCACCACATCGGCACCGGCCGCAGCCTGCGTCAGCGCCTGCTGCACCAGAATCGCGGTGGTTTCATCATTCAGCACATAACCGTTTTCATCGATCACGCCATCCTGACCGTGGCTGGTGTAAGGATCAAGCGCCACATCGGTCAGCACGCCCAGCTCAGGGAATGCTGCTTTCAGCGCACGTACCGCGCGCGGTACCAGGCCATCCGGATTGCAGGCTTCGCGGCCATCCGGCGTTTTCAGCGATGCATCGACCGACGGAAACAGCGCGATGACAGGAATCCCCAGCGCCACACAATCTGCTGCGGTTTCCAGCAACACGTCTACCGACATCCGTTCCACGCCGGGCATGGAGCCGACCGCCTGACGCTGTTGTTCGCCTTCAACGATGAACACCGGATAAATCAGGTCTTCCACCGTGACATGGTTTTCGCGCATCAGCGCACGGGAAAACGCATCTTTGCGCATACGGCGCATGCGGATGGCAGGAAATAAGGGATTAACAGGAGCAGTCATGGATATCCTTCACAGAATCTTTTGGTGCAGCCTGACGGGGCGGATTGCCCCGCAATCTCATTCAGAGCTGTCAGGCTGTTCAGAGGAGGTATTGTCAGACAAAGGCTGGTCGGGGTCTTGATCCAGCCCAAGTAACTGGCGAATTGCTTCATCGGCTTCTTCCACACCGGTGCGTTTCAGTGAAGAAAACAATTGCACGTGGTAAGGAAACAGCGGGCCTTCATCGTCGTGATACTGCTCCAGAAACGCTTCAGCCTTACGCAGCGCCGCGGTGGCTTCGCTGCGGTTCAGCTTGTCGGCTTTGGTCAGCAGACACAGTACCGGACGGCCGCTGTCCGCGAACCATTCCAGCATTTGCACGTCCAGATCCGTGAACGGACGGCGGGAATCCATAATCAGCACCAGCGCAACTAACTGATCGCGTTTCTGAACATAATTGCCGAGCAGAATATTCCAGTGTTGTTTAGCGGCACCGGAGACTTCGGCATAGCCGTAGCCCGGTAAATCCACCAGCATGGCGCGGATTTCTTCGGGACGGGCTTCATCATTACGATGCTGGCCAACGTGGGCGCCACCAATCGAAAAATAATTAATATGCTGAGTCCGGCCAGGGGTCTTTGATGCAAAACAAAGTCGCTTCTGGTTGGTTAGTGTATTAATAGCGCTTGATTTTCCGGCGTTGGAACGGCCAGCGAAAGCGATTTCAGGAATCTGCGTCTTAGGCAGATCCCGCAGGTGATTGACCGTGGTAAAAAAACGGGCTTGCCAGAGAAGGGACATAGATTCAGATCTTGGAAAAATGCAACATGCGGCGCGTATGCTGCCGGAAAGCTATTGTACAATAAGGCTCGCTATGCGGGGGCTTCCCCCGAATGATGAACCCGGTTGTCAGCTCTAGTCTTACGTGTGGCAGACCAGCAGTGTCAACGCCATTTTCGCCTTCAGGGCAGAATCCTCTTACTAGTCTCAGGGTGTTTGAATGAACCGTGCTTTCTTTCCAGTGATGAAATCCCTTGGCATTGCCGTGCTGGCAGTGTCGTCGATGATCCCGGCAGCGTATGCAAATACCGATGCCAAAGCGGTCAAAGCCGATCCGGCCAAAGGAGAAGCCCTGTACAAAGCTGGTGATGCAGCACGCGGCATCGTTGCCTGCGTGTCCTGCCACGGTGATGCAGGCAATTCCACGATTTCGGTTAATCCTAAACTGTCTGCCCAGCACGATGTGTATCTGGTTAAACAACTGACCGAATTCGCATCCGGTGCGCGTAACAATGCCACCATGACCGCATTCGCGAAATCCCTGACACCGGAAGACATGAAAAATGTCGCTGTTTATCTGAATGCGCAGAAATCCGTACCGGGTGCAGCGAAAAACAAAGACATCGTTGAACTCGGTAAACAAATTTACCGTGGCGGTATCGCTGAGAAAAATGTACCAGCCTGCGCAGGCTGCCACAGCCCGAACGGTGCCGGTATTCCTGCACAGTATCCGCGTCTGGCCGGTCAGCATCAGGATTACACGCTGGCACAGCTGCAGAATTTCCAGAACGGTTCCCGTAAAGGCGGCGCAAAAATCGCCGGTGCGCGTCTGAACAGCCCGCAAATGATGACGATTGCAAAATCGATGTCAGAAGATGAAATGCGCGCCGTTGCAGACTATATCGCCGGTCTGAAATAATCCCGCACCACAATCAGATTTTTATACGGAAGGGGGTGGCAGTCAGCCACCCCTTTTTGTCAGCTGCAAATGTTGAATATGGATAATCCGCTGGAACACGAAAGCGCCGGAGATACCGCCGGCATCCGTCTGCAAACCCGCAATACCGTGCTGGCTGACAGCGTGGAATTGCTGTCTTCCATGCGTTTTGCGATCAGTCTGCTGGTGCTGATCTGCATCGGTGCCGTGATCGGTACCGTGGTCAAACAAAACGAGCCAGCCCCGAATTACATCAATCAGTTTGGTCAGTTCTGGTATGAAGTGTTTGATCATGCCGGCGTGTATTCGGTGTATTCCGCCTGGTGGTTTTTGCTGATGGTCGGCGTGCTGGTTTTATCCACTTCGCTGTGCGTGATCCGCAATGCTCCGAAAATGCTGAAAGACATGCGCAGCTGGCGTGAAAACGTGCGCGAGCAATCGCTGCGCAATTTTCATCATCATGCCGAATATGCCTCTGCGCAGGATACCGCGACGCTGACTGAGCGCCTCAGTGCTTATCTGCAAGCCAGTGGTTATCAGAGCAAAGTCGTCGCCAAAGACGATGCCGTACTGATCGCTGCCAAACGCGGTGCCGGTAACAAATGGGGTTACATCTTTGCGCACAGCGCGATTGTCGTGATCGTACTTGGCGCGATGCTGGATTCAGAATTGCCGGTGAAAGCCCAGCAATGGTTGCTGGGCAAAGTGCCGTATGACGGCAGCGGCAATACGCTGATCGCGAAAATTCCTGAAAAGCATCGCTTATCCGAACGCAATCCCAGCTTCCGTGGCAATGCGATGATTCCGGAAGGCGGTATCAGTAATACCGCGATCCTGTCACAACAAACCGGTGTGCTGATTCAGGATTTGCCGGTGTCCGTACGTTTGCGTCAGTTCCATATTGAGTTTTATAACACCGGCATGCCGAAACTGTTTGCCAGTGATGTGACGGTGACTGACCATGAAACCGGCAAAAGTTTCGATGCAACCATTCGCGTGAATCAGCCGCTGGTGTACAAAGGTCTGGCGTTTTACCAATCCAGCTTTGAAGACGGCGGCAGCCGCCTGCGCCTGAAAGCCTGGCCTATGAGCGGGGCACAGGGCCAGCCATTTGCGCTGCGCGGGGAAGTCGGCGGCAGTACGCCGTGGGCACCGCCGGGTCAGAAAGCTTACAACATCGAGTGGTCCGGTTTCCGCGTTTTCAATGTGGAACCGGTCGCCAAAGTGGCTGGTGAAGCAGACAAAGAAAAAGGCCTGAGCCGCCATCTGGGTTCCGCTGCCAAATCAGCAGAAAGCAAAGAATTCCGTAATGTCGGCCCCAGCATCCAGTACAAACTGCGTGATGCTGCCGGACAGGCACGTGAATACTTGAACTTCATGCAGCCATCGCAAATTGAAGGCAGCACCGTCTTCCTCAGCGGTATGCGTGAATCTCCGGCCGATCAGTTCCGCTTCCTGCGGATTCCGGCCGATGATAACGACAGCCCGCAGGAATGGATGCGTATCCGCGCCGCGTTGCAAAATCCGGAATTACGCCGTCTTGCTGCTGAAAAGTTCACCGCGCATGCGTTACCAGCCAGTCTGGCAGGTAATCCGGCAATGAAGGAGCAAATGATCGCCTCCGCCGTCAATACGCTGGCCTTGTTCGCCGGCGATGAAAAATCTGCCGGTTACCGCGCTGTATCGGATTATCTGGAAAAGAAAATCCCGGTCGCCGAGCAAGCCAAAGCGGCAGACGTGATGATGAAAATCCTGAACGGCAGTTTGTGGGATTTGTGGATGACGGCACGCGAAAAAGACGGATTGCCAGTTCTGGATGCGGATGAAAAACACGGTCGTTTCCTGCAGTTGTCCATGGCGGCGTTGTCGGATGCCGGTTTCTACGGTGCGCCTGTGTATCTGCAACTGGAATCGTTTGACGAGGTCAAAGCCACGGTGCTGCAGATCACCCGCTCGCCGGGGCAGGGCATCGTTTACTTCGGTTGCCTGTTGCTGGTGCTGGGTGTGTTTGCGATGTTCTATATCCGCGAACGCCGGCTGTGGATCTGGCTCAAAAAAGGCGATGCCGGTTCGCATATACTGATGGCCATGAGTACCCAGCGTAAAACCCTGGACTTTGAAAACGAGTTTGAACAATGCCGTACGCAGTTAGCTGAAATTGCTGATGCGACGGAAACTTCCCTTGCTCCACAAGGAAAATGATATGGAAATGACGCGTAATGTTCCCGCTGCTGGCGGCATCCTGAAACAACTGAACTGGCAGGACTGGGCATTCAGTCTGTTGCTGGCACTGATGGCAGCGTATGCACTGCAGCGTTTCAGCAGTTTTATGGATATCTACGATAAAGCGATTCTGGTGGCGTCGGTGCCGACCTTCGGCTGGCTGGGCTGGCGCTGGAAACCGGTTAAACCGCTGATGCTGGGTATGACGCTGCTGGCCTTGTCTGCGATCAGTCTGTACAACGGACAGTTGACTCTGGCGAATGAAAAATTCTTCCTGAAATATCTGCTGTCCAGTCAGTCTGCGATTTTGTGGATGAGCGTATTTTTCTGTTTATCCACACTGTTTTACTGGGTTGGTTTGCTGGCGCGTTCGGAATTCGGTGGCAGCGTCGGTTCCGGTCTGTGCTGGGCAGCGGTGCTGATGGGCTTCACCGGCCTGCTGGTGCGCTGGTATGAATCTTATCTGCTGGGGCCGGACGTTGGTCATATTCCGGTCTCGAATCTGTACGAAGTGTTTGTATTGTTCGTGCTGATCACCGGCTTATTTTATCTGTATTACGAACAACAATACCGCACCCGCCAGATGGGCGCTTTTGTGTCGCTGGTAATTACCGCCGCGGTCGGTTTCCTGTTCTGGTACACCGTGAACCGTGAAGCATCCGAGATTCAGCCGCTGGTGCCTGCGCTGCAAAGCTGGTGGATGAAAATTCACGTACCGGCCAACTTTATCGGCTACGGTACATTCTCGCTGGCTGCAATGGTCGCAGTGGCTTATCTGCTCAAAGAAAAAGGCATTCTGGCAGACCGCCTGCCAGCGCTGAATGTGCTGGATGATGTGATGTACAAAGCGATTGCGGTCGGTTTTGCTTTCTTCACCATCGCGACGATTCTGGGCGCGTTGTGGGCCGCGGAAGCCTGGGGTGGTTACTGGTCCTGGGACCCGAAAGAAACCTGGGCGCTGATCGTCTGGCTGAATTACGCAGCATGGCTGCACATGCGCCTGATGAAGGGTTTACGCGGCGTACCGGCTGCTTGGTGGGCGCTGGTCGGTTTGCTGGTGACGACCTTTGCTTTCCTCGGCGTGAACATGTTCTTATCCGGCCTGCATTCTTACGGCACGCTGTAAATTCCGCCTGACACGCCATCAAACGCACCGCTTCCGGCATCCGGAAACGGTGCGTTTTTTATTGCCGCCAGTGAGTAAAAGCTTCAGCCCGTTGCCAGCTTTGCAAAACGGCTGAAAGCAGGTCAAAACAAGGCTAAAAACAAGCCAAATGCGGGGTTCTGCATAGCGATCCGGCGGTCGTCGGCAGAAAGTCAGGGCCTCCGTGAATTGCAAATGACGATCTTTGCATAATACGGGCAATCTGCTGCCTGCCTTTTCACATTTGAAACGCTGCCATGTCACAGGCGCTGCAGCGGCCGAACAGGCTGCGGACGCGGCGCAACATCCCCGCGCTCCGGTGTCAGGTTTTCCGGAACCGTCCGACTAATCGCAGGTCTGTGCAAAACCAGCCTGTCTGCTGAAAAAACACAGGCGGGTTACACTGCGCTGTTGTTTTGTACTGTGCGCAGATCATCGATTATCCACGGGAGTTTGTCATGCTGATACTACCGGGTCCGAACGGAATGGACCGCCCTTACGCCTCTGAAATCACGCCGCGCGAGGTATTTGAAAAGCGCCGCAAATTGCTCGGTATGCTGGCTGCGGGCGGCTTAGCTGGTGTCAGCGGCCTACGCTGGACTGACGCTGCAGCGCAGGCGACCCAGCGACTCGCGGCAGCGGCTAATCCGGCTTACCAGCTGACGGAAAAGCAAACCAGCCGCAAAGATGCGACCACGTATAACAATTTCTATGAGTTCGGCACCGATAAAGCCGATCCGGCGCAAACGGCAGGCACGCTGAAAACCCATCCTTGGAGCATCAGTATCGAGGGTGAAGTCAAAAAGCCGTTTGTGCTGGATCTGGAAGCGCTGCTGAAACTGGCGCCGATGGAAGAGCGGATTTACCGTCTGCGCTGTGTGGAAGGCTGGTCGATGGTGATACCGTGGATAGGTTATTCGCTGTCGCATCTGATTCGTCGCGCCGAGCCGAACGGTAATGCGCGTTATATCGAGTTCGTCACACTGAACGATAAAAAACAAATGCCGGGCCTGAATTATCCGGTGCTGGACTGGCCTTACACCGAAGGCTTGCGCCTCGATGAAGCCAGTCATCCGCTGACATTGCTGACGTTCGGCATGTATGGCGAAGTGCTGCCGAATCAGAACGGTGCGCCGGTCAGGCTGACGGTACCGTGGAAATACGGCTTCAAATCTGCGAAATCCATCGTCAAGATCCGCTTCGTACGCGATCAGCCGCAAACCTCGTGGAACCGTGCGAATGGCCGCGAATACGGCTTCTATTCGAATGTGAATCCGGATGTCGATCATCCGCGCTGGTCACAGGCCAGCGAGCGCCGCATCGGCGAAGATGGCCTGTTCACCCGCAAACGCAAAACCCTGATGTTTAACGGTTATCAGGAAGTGGCATCGCTGTACAGCGGCATGGATCTGAGGAAGTTTTACTGATGCGCAGTCTGAATCTGAGTGCGGCAGCGGTGTCACGCTGGAAAATTGCCGTGTTCCTGCTGGCTTTGCTGCCGCTGATAAGGATCATCGTGTGGGCGGTACTGGACAAAATGGGGGCGAATCCGCTGGAATGGATGACTCGCAATACCGGTTCATGGGCGATCTACATCTTATTGCTGACACTGGCAATCACCCCGCTGCGCCGCATCAGTGGCTGGAACTGGCTGCAGAAATTCCGGCGTATGCTGGGCTTGTTTGCGTTTTTTTACGCCAGCCTGCATCTGACCATGTATATCTGGTTCGACCATTTTTTTGAATGGGAAACGATCTGGCCGGACATTATCAAGCGTCCGTTTGTGCTGGCAGGCATGGTTTCGTGGGGCATGATGCTGGCGCTGGCCATCAGCAGTCCGCAAGCAGTATTACGGTGGATGGGCGGCAAACGCTGGCAGCGTCTGCATCAGCTGATGTATGTGCTGGTGCCGGTCGCGGTACTGCATGTGTACTGGATGAAAGCCGGCAAACACGACTTTTTCTGGCCTGCGGTGTACGGCGGTATCACCGTGGTGCTGCTGGGTTTGCGGATCTGGTTTGCGCGCCGCTCCGCACGTGCAGTCTGAGGAAATGTTCGGTTTTTTCTGTTGCAGTAATCGTATAAACGATTGAGATTTTATGCACAGCGGCGCACAATTTCCGGTCGCAAACCGAAACAGGAATCATCATGCAGTCGTATTTACTGAAGCCGGGCCAGACCAAAGGCATCACGCGCAAGCTTGCCCTGCTGGTACTGGGTTTGTTTGGCTGGAAAGTGTTTTATAAGCCCTTGCCCGGACCGCGTGGCGTCATCATCGTGTATCCGCATACTTCCAACTGGGATTTCCCGATTGGCGTACTGGGCAAAATTGCGATCGGACAGCGCTTTCATTTCATCGCCAAATCATCCCTGTTTGAAGGGATAACCGGAGCTGTGTTCGGCCCGTTTTTGCGGGCTATCGGCGGCGCGCCGGTAGAACGTGGCGTGGCGACCGGTGCGATTGGCAGAATTGCCGAGCAGATCAACCGCAGCGACTGGTACTGGCTGGCGCTGGCACCGGAAGGCACGCGCAGTCTGCGTCCTTACTGGCGCAGTGGCTTTTACCATATTGCCCGTACTGCAAATGTGCCGCTGGCCTGTGCGTATTTTGATTTCCGCAGAAAATGCATCAGTCTGACCGACTACCTGACGCTGACCGGCGACGCTGATACGGATATGGCAGCGATCGCGGCTATTTACAAAGATGTACAGGGTTGTCGCCCCGAACTTGCCGGGCCGGTGAAGCTGAAGCCGGAAGAAACGCAGTCAGCTGAACAAGCTTAAGGTTTCACAGAGTCTTCTTTGGCGGGCGTTTTTGCCGGCACCGGAGCCTGCGACGACACAGGATGCGCTGCCGGTTTGTCCGGCATGTACAAAGGCCCTTTCTGGCCACAGGCAGACAACATGACAGTAAGCAGCAGAGCAGAAAACAAGGTGCGCATCGCAGAAATTCCGAAACGGTTAGAATGCTGATTTCTCAGTAAGAATTTCACGGAGTGTAGCATGACTGAATCTGAATTCCATGATCTGGCGGAAGCCTGCCTGCGTCAGGTCGAAGAGATCTTCGAACAAGCGTTTGAACGTGATGAAATGGATGTCGAGTGCAGCCGCAGTGGCAATGTGCTGACCATAGAATTCGTGAACAACGGTTCCAAAATGATCGTCAACAGTCAGGCACCGATGCAGGAAATGTGGCTGGCGGCGCGCAGCGGTGGCTTTCATTACCGCTATGACGGCCAGCACTGGCTGAATACACGGGATGGCAGTGAGTTATTTGCGACTTTGTCCCGCCTCGCAGCGGAACAAAGTCAGGCATAAGCTTAACGCCGCTATTCCTCAATCACCGGCGGAGCGCCCGGATCGAAGGTTCCGGGCTGATTTTCCACGTAGTAATAATCGCCATTAATCTGCACCACGCCTTGCGGCAGCGGGCGTTCTTCAATCGGAATGTCTTTCAGGGCTTTCTGCATGTAGCCTATCCAGATCGGCAATGCCAGACCACCACCGGTTTCGCGGTTGCCCAGATTGCGCGGCTGATCAAAGCCTATCCATGCAATCCCGACCAGCTTCGCCTGATAGCCGGCAAACCATGCATCAACGGAATCATTGGTGGTACCGGTTTTACCAGCAAGATCGGTACGTTTCAGTACCATCGCTTTTGCAGCAGTACCGAAACGGACAACATCTTTCATCATGCTGTCCATCAGGAACGCATTCCGCTCATCAATCACACGTGAGGCTTCGTTACCCGCGGTTTCCGGTTTGGCCTGCGCTATCACTTTGCCACTGGCATCCGTTATTTTGGCGATCAGATAAGGATTGATTTTGTAGCCACCATTCGCAAACACGGCATATGCACCGGCCAGTTGCAGCGGCGTTACCGCACCGGCCCCCAGTGCCAGTGTCAGATAAGGCGGATTTTTTTCGGGCAGAAAACCGAAGCGGCTAGTGTATTCCTGGCCGTATTTGGCACCGATTTTATGCAGAATACGAATCGAAATCATGTTTTTTGATTTCGTCAGACCCTTGCGCATGGTCATCGGACCTTCGTATTTTCCGTCGTAGTTTTTCGGCTCCCACGCCTGTCCACCAGTCTGTCCTGCATCAAAGCTGATCGGTTCATCAGCAATCATGGTGGCTGGTGAGAAACCTTTTTCCAGCGACGCAGAATAAATAAACGGCTTAAACGAAGAGCCTGGCTGACGCCATGCCTGCGTCACATGGTTGAACTTATTCAGGTTGTAATCGAAACCGCCAACCAGGGCTTTGATCGCGCCATCCGTGGTGCTGGCAGCCACAAAAGCAGACTGTACCTCCGGCATCTGCGTGATGATCCAGTTTTTGCCTTCCTGCATGACACGAATCACTGCACCGCGCTGAATGCGTTTATTCGCCGGTGCTTTCGCTGACAGACTGCTGGCGGCGAAACTTAAACCTGCTTCTTCAATACGGATTTCTTCGCCGGAAGTTAGAACCGCACGGACCTGTTTCGGTGTCGCATCCAATACCATCGCAACCAGCAAGTCATCGCTGGCCGGATGTTCTGATAATTTCTTCTCGATCAGCTCTTCAGCGGCTTCTTTATTCGCGGGCAATTCGACAATGGCTTCGGGACCACGATAACCATGACGTTTTTCATAATCCATCACGCCGCGACGCAGCGATAAATACGCAGCATCCTGATCGGCTTTCGTGATGGTTGTATATACATTCAGGCCACGGGTATAAGTCTCTTCTTTGAATTGCTCATAAACCAGCTGGCGCGCCATCTCTGCCACGTATTCGGCATGTACGCCAAAATCACTGCTGTCCGTCTTTACCTGAAGTTCTTCGGTGCGCGCTTGTTCAAACTGCGCTTCAGAAACATAGCCGAGTTGTCGCATACGCTGCAGAATGTACTGCTGACGTACCGTCGCGCGTTTAGGATTGGCGACCGGGTTATATGCTGATGGCGCTTTCGGCAAACCAGCCAGCATCGCCGCTTCAGCCAGCGTCACATCCTTCAGTGCTTTACCAAAATAAATCTGCGCTGCGGAAGAGAAACCATACGCCCGTTGCCCCAGATAAATCTGATTCATATACACCTCAAGAATCTGATCTTTGGTCAGATTTTGCTCAATCTTCCACGCGAGCAGAATTTCGTAAATTTTCCGCTTGAAGGTTTGTTCACTCGAAAGGAAAAAATTACGCGCCACTTGCTGCGTAATCGTTGATGCGCCTTGCTTTGCGCCGCCCGTCAGATTATGCAAAGCCGCCCGTACGATTCCAAGATAATCTACGCCACCGTGCTCGTAGAAACGATCATCTTCAATTGCCAGTACCGCTTTTTTCATCACATCAGGAATTTCCTGAAATCTTACGACATTGCGCCGTTCTTCACCGAACTCACCAATCAGTACGTGATCCGCGGTGTAAATGCGCAGTGGCATTTTTGGATTGTAGCTAGTGATTGCGTCAATATCCGGCAGATTCGGATATGCCATAGTCAGGGCAAACAGAACGATCAGAATCAGACTGGTTGTCAGTCCGGTGATGACGACAGCGCTCCCGATGGCGATGCGTGCTGCAAGTGAACGTTTTTTCGGGGACGGCTGTTCCGACTGCGGAAGAGAGTTTTGTTCAGACATGAGTTTTCACAATATCAATCACAAACCGGATTATAACGGTTGTGCTTTGGGCTCAGACGGAAAACCCGTTAATCGGAATGAGATGCGTAAAAAACCGAGTGGGGTATTGGCAACGAAGCGCGCAACGCTCGGGAGGAAATTCCTTTACCAAAGCAAGTGATATTGCTAGGATTTCATGTAGGGTAGGCCGACTGTATTTGTAATTGTTAGAAAATGCAGTCACTTTGTGTGCAGTTGGTATTTTATAACGGTTTTTGTTTCAATTTGTAATAAGAACGCGTATGTCGTTCATGAGGGGATATTCTTGGCTTTCAATCTTGCTACCTTGCTTGGCAGAAAAAATCCGCCACTGATAGGCTTGGATATCAGCTCGTTCGATATCAAACTGGTTGAGTTGTCCGAATCGGGCAATAAGACTTATCGTCTGGATCGCTATGCTTCCGAGCCTTTGCCAAAAGGCGCTGTGCTGGACGGTAATATTGAAAATATCGAACAAGTCGCAGACACCATAAAAAAACTGCTGAAAAAAAGCGGCACCGGCGCAAAAAATGTCGCGCTCGCCATGCCAGCCTCCGCCGTTATCACCAAGAAAATTTATCTTCCTGCCGCGCTGAGCGAACAGGCACTGGAAGTTCAGGTGGAATCAGAGGCCAGTCAGTACATCCCGTTTTCAATGGATGAAGTCAGCCTGGATTTTTCAGTTATCGGCCCTGCTGCAAACGAAGAAGACATGGAAGTTATGCTGGCCGCTTCACGTAAAGAGAAAGTCGAAGACAGGGTGGCAGTTGCGGAAGCAGCGGGATTAACTGCAAAAGTCATGGATATCGAGTCCTATGCTGCGAGAGCGGCAGTGCAGCGCTTGATTGATAAGCAGGCAAACGAAGGTCGTGACCAGGTTTTTGCTGTATTTCAGCTTGGCGCGAAACGGACTTACGTCTACATCATATTTAACGGTGATGTTGTTTACGAGCGTGAGCAGCAGTTTGGTGGTAGTCAGCTCACTCAGGATATTGTCAGAAACTACGGCTTGTCGCAGGACGAGGCTGAAATTAAAAAGAAAAACGGCGATTTGCCTGATAGCTACGAAATGGAATTACTTGAGCCATTCCTGGAAAATGCTGCGCTGGAAGTGACACGCGCTATACAGTTCTTTTTCACATCCACACCATACACACGCGTTGATCAGATTTTCCTGACCGGCGGTTGTGCGGTGCTGACTGGTCTGGCGGATATCGTCGCTGAACGTACAAAAATTTCCACTGCAGTCATCAGCCCGTTTAAAGGAATGGAGCTGGCTCCCGGCGTCAATGAAAAAGCACTCAGAAACGATGCTCCCGGATATGCGATTGCATGTGGTCTCGCTTTGCGGAGATTTGACTGATGATTAAGATTAATCTTTTACCGCATCGTGAAGAGAAACGTAAGCAGCAAATCAAAGACTTTTATTCTTTGCTGCTCTTGTCTGCGATTGTCGGGGCTTTTGTCGTCATTATGGTTGGCGCATTAAAGCAGCACGAAATCACAGTTCAGGATGAACGCCTTGCTTTCATCAAGAAAGAAAACGCGATTCTTGATGAAAAAATCAAGGAAATCGCAAATCTGAAACAGGAAATTGATGCACTGAAGGCGCGTCAGCAAGCTGTTGAAGATCTTCAGGGCGACCGCAATCAGCCTGTGTTTTTGTTGCAGGAGCTGGTACGCCACACGCCTGAAGGAGTCTATTTACGAACACTTAAACAGGACGGTCAGCGCGTCACGATCAGTGGCTATGCACAGTCGCAGGAGCGTGTTGCTGAATATATCCGTAATCTTGGCAGCCGGTCTGAGTGGATGTACAAGCCGGATCTGATTGATATCCACTCAACCGGAATTGGTCAGGGGCGTGATGCACGGAAGGTTTCTGATTTCTCAATTAACGTTGGCATCAAACGCCCGCGTGAGCGAGATGAAAGTGCGTCTTCCACCGCGGAAAATGTTCGCTCTGATGCCGCAAAGCCAAATTAATACTGGATGAGATCGAGAGAGTCTGAATGGCTGCGAAATTAAATTTAAATATCAATTTCAACGAACTGGCTGATGATGTTCGGTCGCAGTTCGCTGACACCAGCGGATTGCACCCCGGATTGTGGCCAGTAATTCCCCGTATGAGTGCAGCGGCAGGTGTTTTTGCTGTGGTGATGTTGCTGGGCTGGTTTTTTTACTGGAGCGCCCAGAATGAAGAGATTGAGCAAAAGATGGCTCAGGAAGTTCAGCTGAAGCAAGAATATCGCGACAAGATGCAAAAGGCGATTAATCTGGACGCCCTGAAAGACCAGCGTGCACTGGTTCAGCAGTACGTTTCGACTATGGAAAAGCAGTTGCCAAGCAAAGCAGAAATGGATGCGCTGCTATCCGATATCAACCAGGCAGGTATTGGGCGGGGCTTGCAGTTTGACTCGTTTAAACCGGGTACGCCAGTCGTAAAAGATTACTATGCTGAATTGCCTATCGATGTTCGCTTAAGTGGCAGTTACCATGATCTTGGTGAATTTGTTGCGGATATTGCAAAACTTCCGCGTATTGTTACCTTGAATAACCTCGCTGTCACAACAAATAAAGATGGCGGGTTAACTTTGGAAGTCGTCGCGAAAACATTCAGATATCTGGATAAAGACGAAGTGATGGCGCAGGCAAATCAGAAAAAGGCTAAGAAATGAGATCAAAACTGACAATGCTTGCCGTACTTGTCAGTACGCTTTGGCTTAGCGGCTGCGGGCAGGATGATTCAACAGAGCTTCGTGACTGGATGGAGTCGGTAAAGAAAGAGACCCGTTTGGTTGTTCCGAAACTGAATCCGCCGAAAACCTATATGCCCGTGCCATATGAAGTAAAGGCTGATATAGACCCTTTTAATCCTGAAAAACTGATGGCGGTACTCGCCAGGATGAAAGATAACGGAGGGCGTCTGAAACCGAATATGGACAGGCCAAGGGAAGAATTAGAATCATTCCCGCTGGATACGCTGAAAATGGTTGGAATTATCGAGAAGAATGGCCTGAAACTTGCGCTGATTCAATCAGATAAAAAAGTGTATCAGGCCAAACTTGGTGGATATATAGGACAAAACTTTGGGTTGATTGTCAAAATATCCGAAGCTGAGGTACAGATAAAAGAGACGGTGCAGGACGCGGCCGGAGACTGGGTTGAACGTGAAGCTAAGCTTGAGTTGCAGGGGAGTCAAAAATGACGGCGTTGATAAGTAAAATCAAAAGTGGCGCGATGTTTGTAAGAGTCTGCCTGATCGCGTTGTGCGCACTTTGTTTGCCAGCACTTGCACAATCTAACAGTATTGAGACAGTGGTTGCTAACCAGCAGGGGGCAAATATTGTCGTTAAAGTCGGGATGAAGAATCCGATTCAGAAGGCACCTGTTGGATTTTCCATCAATAATCCCGCACGGATTGCACTTGATTTTCACGATACGCTGAATGCGACCGGGAAAACGACGATTGATGTCAATATTGGTGATCTTCGGACTGTTAACCTTGTTGAGGCAGCTGGTCGGTCGCGCATGGTATTCAATCTGAATAAAGCACTGAATTATGCGACAACGATCGAAGGTAATAACCTGATCATTACTATTGACGGATCTGGCGGCGTTGCGACAGCCGTTAATTCTCAGGGTTTACCTGCAAATCCTGAGCCGGTGAGCTTCGCAAACGGACATAAGCCTCAATTACGTGATATTGATTTCCGTCGTGGTGTCGCGGGGGAAGGTCGCGTAGTGGTGGACTTGCCTTTAAACCAGGTTGCTGTTGATGTTCGCCAGCAAGGCCAGAAAATTTTTGTGACCTTCCTGAAGGTTGGTTTACCCGAAAATTTACGTAAGCGTCTGGATGTCGCTGATTTTGGTTCTCCGGTACAGACCGTAACTACGACACCAAACGGCGAAAATGTGCAGATGGTGGTTGAACCAAAAGGTCTGTGGGAGCACAGTTCTTACCAGAGTGATACTCAGTTTGTTCTCGAAGTACGTCCGATTAAAGAGGATCCGAACAAGCTTACGCAGGGAACTCAGGGATATCGCGGCGAGCGTATCTCATTCAATTTCCAAAATATTGAGGTGCGTGCGATTCTGCAAATCATCGCTGAGGTCAGCGGGCTGAATATTATTGCCAGCGATACGGTGACCGGTACAATCACCTTACGTTTGAAAGATGTGCCATGGGATCAGGCGCTCGACAATATTATGCAAATCAAGGGACTTGATATGCGTAAGAATGGTAACGTGATGTGGGTTGCACCAAAAGATGAACTTTTGACAAAAGAGAAGCTGGAGCTTGAACAAAAAGCGCAGATTGCGGAACTTGAACCACTGAAAACGGAAGCATTTCAGCTGAATTACCAAAAGGCCGAAGCATTCAAGCAAGTGTTTGGTGTTGATGGTGCGTCTACTAACCGAATTTTGTCCAAACGTGGCAGTGCAGTGATTGAACCGCGTACAAATCAGTTGTTTGTTACTGATATTCCTTCAAAACTGGAGGAAGTACGTAAGCTGATTCAGAAAACGGACATTGCATCAAAGCAGGTTCTTATCGAAGCGCGTATTGTTGAGGCAGATGACAAATTCAGTAAAAACCTTGGCGCCAAACTGGGCTTTACTGATATGCGCGGTATTCGTGGTGGTGATGCCGGATATCAGGTTTCAGGGAATCAGCGTGTTGCATTGACAGGAAATTATCTTGGCGTTGGTGAGCAAACCGGTCAGGCAAAAATCACTGATCAAAGTTTTGTTCCAAATTCACAATTTGTGAATTTGCCAGCAGCAGGTATTAACGGTTTGTCACCAGGCAGCCTTGCAGTCAGTTTATTCTCATCCGCAGCGAATCGCTTCCTGAATCTGGAACTGTCTGCGCTAGAAGCAGATGGTAAAGGCAAAATTATTTCCAGCCCTCGTGTAGTCACTGCTGATCAACTGAAAGCATCGATTGAGCAAGGTACCGAAATTCCATACCAGGTGGCGACGGCTAGTGGCGCAACATCCATTGTTTTCCGTAAAGCGTCTTTACGCCTTGAGGTAACACCGCAGATTACACCTGACGGCAACGTTATTCTGGATGTTGATGTTCATAAAGACAGTGTTGGTCAGGAAACTCGTATGGGTTATGCGATTGATACTAAGCAGGTTCGCACAATGGTACTGGTCGAGAATGGTGGTACGGTCGTTCTGGGTGGTATTTATCAACAAACCGAACGTGATAACATGACAAAGATTCCATTCTTTGGGGATTTACCATTGTTCGGAAATTTATTTAAGAGCACCGGCCGGGTGAACGATAAGACCGAATTGCTGATTTTCATTACGCCTAAAATTATGGCGGACCGGTTTAGTATTAAGTAATAAGACAGGAAAATAAAATGATACGACTGCAGAAAAACGGGTTTGAACTCGTAAGGCTGTTCCGCTATTTCGTTGCGATCTTGTTCGCTGTAGCGCTCGCTGCTTGCGGTGGCGGAGGGGGATCGGCAGGCTCGTCAGGCAACGGTGCCGCATTGTTTGTATCTGCTCCGAGCGCGATTACAATTATCCCGGGGCAGACTGTTCAATATACAGTCGGTGGCGGTGTTCCTTCTTACGCGGTTGCAACTGCCACTTCAGGTATTATTGCGACGATCAAAGATAAGGTGCTGACAGTCACTGCGGTGGCGGGCGGTACTTCGCAGGTGACAGTTACTGACAGTGCAGGAAATAAAGTAGGCATTGCCGTCACAATCGGAACAGGTATTCCCTTGTTCACATCGGCACCTTCGGAATTTTCCATGGCTGTCGGTGCGAGCACCTCATCGTTTGTGATTGGCGGTGGTTCAGCTGAATATATCGTATCTGTCGATAATTCTTCTGTTGTCGCACTTAGCTGGATCAATAACAGCTTCTCTCTTTTTGCACGTGCTGCAGGTACGGCAAATGTAACGATCACCGATACAATGGGCGGAAAAATTTCCCTCAAGGTGACTGTAACGGCCGGTGGTACATCCAGCAGTGCGTCATTGACGTCGACTGCACCGTCCACAATCAAGCTGGCATTGAATGAAACAGCTACTTATACAATCAGCGGTGGTACCCCTGCCTATACGGTTGGTAGCTCGGATAATTCGATTGTCAGCGCATCTGTCTCTGGTAATTTACTGACTGTTACCGGTAAAGGAAACGGAAATGCATCGATCAAAGTTCTGGACACAACAGGCCAGAATTTGCCGATCGCTGTACAGGTTGGTAATGCAACTACCGCGATTTTCACATCTTCGCCGTCAGATATCACAGTCGGTGCGGGAAATGCTTCTCCGACCTTTAATGTTGGTGGCGGTACACCGCCATATACGGCAGTTTCTGCAAATGAGCTCGTTGCAAAAGTTGCGCTGGGAACAGGCAGTACTTTTATTGTGAGCGGAGTTGCTCCAGGCACGACGACAGTCACACTGAAAGATAGTACTGGTTCACCTGTTAGCATAAACGTCACGGTTAAAGATACTTCCACAGCACCATTGGCTTTATTCACAAATGCACCATCAGCGTTAACGCTGCAAACTTCAGTTACAGGTTCTTATCTGGTTTCAGGTGGCACACCACCTTACTCTGCGATTCCAAGTAACCCGTCGGTTGTTGATAGTGTTGTCACGGGCAATAATTTGTCAATTACTGGTAAAGTTGCTGGTAATGCAAAAGTAACGATTTCAGATTCCAAAGGTAATAAATTACCGGATATTGACGTTACAGTCTCAGGTGGTACTACCCTGACATTATTCACAACAGCGCCTTCTGCGATTACGATGGCAACAGGTTCGCAGCCGTCATATACGATTTCAGGTGGCGTTGCTCCATACACAGTGATCAGTAGTAACGCAGGGGTAGTCTCTGTTGTTACACCAACCGTTGCGACCTCGGGTGCTAGTTTTACACTGAAAGGTGAAGCTGACGGCTCTGCTTCTGTTCTGATCACTGACAGTACCGGTAAAACCGTTCCCTTGATTGCCGTGACAGTGACTAATACCTTGCCTGGAACGTTAAACACCACAGCGCCGCAGTCTGGTGTTACGCTGAAACTTGGTTCAACGGATACCGACAATGGCAATTACGGCATTATTGGCGGTACGCCACCATTTAATGTGGTGTCGTCCGATGTCACCGTTGCAAAAATTACGTCACCGGCAACTTTCCCGACTTTAACTACAATTTTCTCGGTTAAAGCAGTTGCTGCAGGTACATCAACAATTACGGTGACTGACGCTAAAGGCATCCAGGCGAGTTTTGCAGTGAAGGTACTTGCTGTGACAGGGCCAACGTTCACTGTTTCCCCAAGTAATGTAACAGCAGGGAATGTCGGTGATATCCTTTACTTCCGTGTGGATGGTGGTGTCGCGCCATATACTGTGTTGTCAAATAATTCTGCCGCAATTGGTATTCCGAGTGGGACCGTGCTGTCGAGTTCAGGAGGTACCTTCACAGCTCAATTGACCCGGGCATCCGCAACTTCAAATCAAATTGTTGTTTCTGACGCTGCTGGCGCAGTACAAACGGTGACTGTTTCTACGGTAGGAGCCCCAGCTACAGGATTTTGGGTTACCCCTTCCAGCTGGACAATTGATGAGGCAACAAGTGCACCGGTTACAATGACTCTGAATGGTGGAAATGGACCTTATCAGATTTTCTGGAACGATAAAGTACTGGCAAATGTATATACAAGTACTGGAACGGATTTAAGTTTGCCGTCGTCGACGTTCTTTAACGACAGCACACTCAGCGTACGTGTTGGAACACAAGGAACGCGTTGTGTAGCAGGTGATACAACGATAACTTTCACAATTGTCGATAGTTTAAATCGCTCAACTACAAGTACAATGACGATTAAGAATAGCAATGTACTCTCAGGTTGCTGATACTGCGTCATAATGCTTGGCCAGCTTCCTGAGCGTGAATCAGGCTCAGGAAGCGAACATGGCAGGTAATATCTTTCTAGTAGGGCTAATGGGCTCCGGCAAAACGACAGTTGGCCGGGCATTAGCCCGAAAACTCAATAAGCGGTTTATCGATTCCGACCATGAAATCGAATCCCGTACAGGCGTTTCTATCCCCGTAATTTTTGAAATTGAAGGCGAGGCGAGTTTTCGTGCTCGCGAGGCTGAGGTCATCAAAGAACTGACTTCAATGGATGATATCGTCCTGGCAACAGGCGGGGGGGCAATTCTGAATGCAGAAAGCCGACAATTTTTACACGAACGTGGTACGGTTATTTACTTGCGTGCCAGTGTAAACAGTATTTTGCAGAGAACTCGTCACGATAAAAACCGGCCATTACTCAGAACAGCAGATCCGAGAAAAAAATTGGAAGAGCTGGAGCAACAGAGGCATTCGCTGTATCAACAGACAGCCCATGTGATTATTGAAACTGGTCGTCCGCATATTAATCATCTGGTGCAGCAAATTGTAGAAAAATTGCCCTGTTCAGATCGTACTCTTTCGTCCTCGGAAAATATGAAAACTGTACACATCAATGCTACCGGTCAAAGTGTTCAGACTTTAAAAGTTGAACTGGGGGAGCGCTCATATCCGATTTTTATTGGGCAGGATATTCTGACTGACGAAAAAATTTTGCAAGATAGTATTCAGGCAAAGAGAGTAGTTATTGTCACTAATGATGTCGTGGCACCTTTGTATCTGAGCCGGCTAAGGGAAAAATTACTTTCTCTTGGAAAAGAAGTCAGTGCAGTTATTCTTCGTGACGGCGAAGAATTTAAGACTTGGGAATCACTGACGCAAATTTACGACCACCTTTTAAGTGAAAAATGTGACCGCAAATCGATGCTCGTTGCATTAGGCGGGGGCGTAATCGGGGATATGACGGGCTTTGCTGCAGCGACCTATATGCGCGGAGTTCCGTTTGTTCAGGTGCCCACAACCTTACTCTCTCAGGTAGATTCATCAGTTGGAGGAAAGACGGGAATAAATCATCCTGCTGGCAAAAATATGATTGGCGCTTTCTATCAGCCACAGGCCGTTATTGCTGATACTGCAACGTTAAATTCTTTGCCAGACAATGAGCTATCAGCAGGTATTGCAGAAGTAATAAAGCATGGGGCAATCACTGACCTTGCATTTTTTGAGTGGCTTGAGTCGAATATGAATGCAGTGCGTCAAAGGGAACCGGAAGCACTTGCTTATGTGATAGTCAAATCATGCGAAATCAAAGCAGATATCGTCAGGCAGGATGAGCGTGAAGGCGGGTTAAGGGCGATTCTGAATTTTGGGCATACATTCGGCCATGCTATTGAAGCGGGGCTTGGTTTTGGTGCGTGGTTGCATGGAGAAGCTGTTGGCTGCGGAATGTCGTTAGCAGCCGAGGCATCATATAAGCTTGGATTTATCGACTTTATGCAGCGAACCAGGCTAATTCAGCTGATTAGTAATGCCGGATTACCTGTTATCCCTCCGCAATTGGGGGAGCAGCGCTGGCTTGAATTGATGGAAGTTGATAAGAAAAACGAAGGTGGCAAGATTCGTTTTATTTTGATCAAACCCCTGGGTAAGGCTGAAATAACCGAAATTCCTGCAAATATCCTTAGGGAAATATTACACTGACAAAATTTGCTGAGAGGCAAATATTGAGAGGGGTGAGTGAATGTCATTTTTACTGGCACCTTATGCTGTTCATCCAGATGATTCACGGGGACGCAGTAAAGCAGAACCAGTATCTGCCGGCAGGACGGAGTTTCAGCGTGACAGGGATCGAATCATTCACTGTTCTGCTTTTCGGAGGCTTGAGTATAAAACCCAGGTTTTTGTAAATCATGAAGGTGATTTATTTCGCACCCGGCTCACTCATAGCATCGAGGTCGCACAGATTGGACGTTCCATAGCGAGAAACCTCCGGTTAAATGAAGACCTCGTTGAGGCGATTGCTTTAGCCCATGATCTGGGGCATACGCCATTCGGACATGCAGGACAGGACGCTTTGAACAGGTGCATGCAGGAGTATGGTGGTTTCGAACATAATTTACAGAGTTTGCGTATCGTTGATGAGCTGGAAGAACGCTATGCCAGTTTTAACGGATTAAACTTATGCTTTGAAACGAGAGAAGGTATTCTGAAGCATTGTTCACAGGCGAATGCGGAAAAGCTGGGTGATGTCGGAAAAAGATTCTTGCAAAAAAAGCGCCCCAGTCTTGAGGCGCAACTGACAAATTTAGCTGACGAAATCGCCTACAATAATCACGATATTGATGACGGTATTCGTTCCGGATTAATCACAGACAGCCAACTGTGTGAAGTGCCACTGTATGAGCGTCACCGAAGGATTGTCGAGCATTTGTATCCAGGCGTGTACGGCAAAAGAATTGTCTCTGAAACTATTCGACGTATCATCCATACGCTGATTACCGACCTGATTCAAACCACTACAGACCAGATCCAGCAATTTAATCCACACCATGTTGATGAAATCAGGGAGCTGCCTTCTCTGGTATCTTTTTCTGATCAGGTATCTTCAGAAGCAACAGAACTCAAACAATTTTTGTTTAAGAATCTTTACCGCCATTATCAGGTGAACCGGATGATGCGAAAAGCAAGATTAGTTATTGAAGAGTTGTTTGACGCATTCATGCAAGACCATAGTTTGTTGCCTGCTGATTATCAATTGGGTCGTTCAGGCGCAGATAACGTCGCTAAGCAGGCCCGGCGAATTGCCGATTATATAGCTGGCATGACAGATCGGTTCGCCATGCGCGAGCACCGACGGATTTTCTCAATTCATGAACCACTCATTTAAAAATCACTAGTTATATGAAAAAGTACTTATTTGTCATATTGATGGCGTTGTCTGCATTTTTTTCTTATTCTGACTGTGAAGCAGGTTTGAGCGACTTGTCCAATCAGGAAGCCAGTGTTGGCTTGAAGGCTGCACTAGAAAAAGGTGCGGGTGCAGCTGTCGGACAGTTGGGAAAAGAAGGTGGTTTTCTGAATAACGAAAAAGTAAAAATTTCATTGCCATCGGCGCTGGAAAAGATTCGTCCCGTTTTGCAAATGGCAGGAAAGTCTGCGCAGTTAGATGAGTTGGTGGTCGCAATGAACCGTGCAGCTGAAACAGCGGTACCAAAGGCAAAACCTCTGCTGTTGAACGCTGTTAAATCGATGACGATTTCTGATGCAAAAAATATTGTGACCGGCGGAGATACATCAGTTACAGAATTTTTTCGGCAGAAAACGAGTGCGCAGTTAAGCAAAGAATTTTTACCTGTCGTAAAAGGCGTCACAGATAAATCTGGTTTATCATCAAAATACAATAATGTAATGGCGCAGGTACAGAAGTTCGGCGTGGTTAAATCTCAAGAGTCGACAGTTGAGGGATATGTGACAGAGCGAGCTCTTGATGCGCTTTTCGTAATGATTGCAGAAGAGGAAAAAGCCATTCGGAAAGACCCTTTAGGAGCTGGAAGCAAAGCAATTTCCAGGGTGTTTTCGTTGTTGAATTGATTCGGCCTGAAACAAAAAATCCGGAAGGATGGTTTTTTCTCTGGTTCTTAGAAATAGTTAAATTGAATATGCTATGAATTGGCAAAAAAGCCATTTTTTTAAAAAATAAACCACAGAGCATTTTAAATCGCGTAAGCTTGATTTTCCGTACAATGGAAAATTATCAAAGCAAATATTCAGATGAATATTTGTGGTCATAATATTTAGTAGTTCGGCCTTGCCGGTCGGTAGAAGTTGTTAGAGTCGATTTTGATCAAAAAGAAATGTATTTCGAAAAGGAATTATTTCTTTATCGCAGATGTAGCCAGCATAAAAGATTTATAGCGTTTTCGTTGTAATTTTAGATTTGTTGTTGCACCAGCTGCGCGTTCAGTTTTTGGGATGCGCAATCAAAATAATCACGACAGGAGACTCGTATGCCCGGTAAATTCACGGCAGTTCTTGCCATTACATCCCTTTCATTGATATCCAGTGCATTCGCTGCAGATACGATCCGTATTGGAGTGTCTGGCCCACTCACAGGCGGGTCCGCACCTATGGGGGTTTCTATGCGCGATGGGGTGAAGCTGGCCGTTGCCGAAATTAATGCAAAGGGAGGATTACTCGGCCGTCAGATACAGCTAGTCGAACGCGATGACGAAGCAAAAAATGAGCGTGGCGTTCAGGTTGCGCAAGAGCTCATCAATAAAGAAAAAGTTGTTGCTACAGTCGGATATATCAATACCGGAGTTGCACTTGCATCGCAGCGTTTTTATCAGGAAGCTAAAATTCCCGTGATGAATAATGTGGCTACCGGAAGTGTAATTACAAAGCAGTTTTTGTCTCCTGAGCATAAAGAAAACTACGTTTTCCGTGTTTCAGCAAATGACACAATTCAGTCTGCGATGATTGTTGAAGAAGCGGTTGGTAAGAGAAAACTGACGAAAGTTGCGATTCTTGCTGATTCGACAAATTATGGGCAGCTTGGCAGAGAAGATCTTGAAAAAGCACTCTCAGCAAAAGGTATGAAGGCGGTCACGGTTGAGAAATTCAATATTAAAGATGTTGATATGACTCCTCAGTTACTGAAAGCCAAACAGGCCGGAGCGCAAGCTGTTCTTACTTACGGAATCGGACCGGAATTAGCGCAAATCGCCAACGGCATGGAGAAGCTGAACTGGAAAGTGCCGATGATAGGTAGCTGGACCTTGTCGATGGCAAATTTCCTGGATAACGCGGGGAAAAATGGAAATGGCGCGACGATGCCGCAAACATTTATACAGGATCCGAATACTCCGAAGCGCAAAGCGTTCATCGAAGCATATCAAAAAGCATATAAGGTAGAGCGAATTCCATCACCGGTCTCGGCAGCACAAGGCTACGATTCGGTCTATTTGCTTGCTGCGGCAATTCGACAGGCTGGAACTACTGATGGCGTAAAAGTCCGGGAGGCTCTCGAAAATCTTAATGAAAAAGTGGAGGGTGTAGTCACAACCTATGTCAAACCATACTCTCATGATGACCATGAAGCAATTAAGCCGGGAATTCCTGTAATGGGAGAGGCGAAAGACGGTCATATTGTTTTATCCAAATAAATTTCCTTTTGAAAAGCCGGCATTTTTGCCGGTTTTTTCATTTCTGCTGGCAGGGAATTTATTACAACTACAGAGAGCACATTATGGATATTTTTCTGCAGCTGGTATTCAGCGGAATTGCGCTGGGGATGATTTATGCCGTTATCGCGTTTGGCTACCAACTGACATTTGCAACGTCCGGAACGCTGAACTTTGGTCAGGGTGAGGCATTAATGCTTGGCGCGCTTGCTGGCCTGAGTATGGTAGGCAACGTACATGGCGGACCGTATCTGAATTACTGGCTGATGATTCCGTTAGTGTTGATATTCGGAGCATTGCAGGGTGCATTTGTGGAGTGGATAGGCGTTCGACCTGCAATAAAAATAAAGTCTGAATTTGGCTGGATTATGTCGACGATTGCGCTGGCAATTATTTTCAAGAATGTTGCTGAAAATATCTGGGGAAAAGATGACCTGACTTTTCCTTCGCCATTAAGTGCAGCGCCTTTTCAGGTCTTGGGTGCAAATATTCAGCCAATGCAAATAGTGGTTGTGCTTGGCGCGATTGGAATGATGGTTGCCGTAGAAATTTTTAATCGAAAATCGATTTATGGCAAAGCGGTTGTTGCGACATCGAACGACAGAGATGCCGCAGGTCTTATGGGGATTAATACAAATCAGGTCATTACCTTTTCTTATGCGCTCTCTTCAGCCACGGCAGCATTTGCGGGAGTTCTGGTAGCACCTTTGACATTAACAGGTGCAACCATGGGATCTGCCCTTGGCTTAAAGGCTTTTGCTGTTGCAATTATCGGAGGACTGACTTCCGGGGTGGGGGCTGTGGTTGGTGGGTTGATACTGGGTGTAACCGAGACGCTGACTGGCTTTTACATTTCAACAGGCTACAAGGAAGTGCCGGGACTCATACTTTTATTGCTCGTGTTGGCAGTAAAACCGGCCGGGTTGTTTGGAAAGACAGCCATTAAAAAAGTATGAGGAATAATATGAAAAAAATACTGCATATTGCGCCATGGATCGGTGTATTGGGAATTTTGCTTGTACCTGTCTTTATACACAACCCGTACTATCTGCATCTGGTCGAGACTATACTGATTTACGCAATTCTATTGTTTGGTCTTGATATAGTCGTTGGTTACACAGGTCAGGTTTCTTTAGGGCATGCTGGTTTGTTTGGTATTGGTTCTTATACTACAGGTGTTCTTTTACTCAAATTCGGCCTGCCTTTTTATCTCACGATACCAGCCAGCATCTTACTGACGGCGGGCTTCGGTGCTTTGTTGGCATTACCTGCATTACGGGTAACCGGGCCATATCTGGCGATGGTAACGCTCGCGTTCGGAACAATTATTCAGATTCTGATTAACGAAATGAGCTTTCTCACCGAAGGCCCAATGGGTATCAAGGTGGCAAAGCCTGTGTTTCTCGGAGCCAAACTGACAGAGACCGGACATTACTATTTTGTCGCTTTGATGATGCTGCTGGCGATGCTGTGCGTGCACAGGATATTGAAGTCTTATCTTGGACGTGCATTTCAGGCATTGCGTGATAGTCCGATCGCATCAGATTGTATGGGAGTTTCCGTATACCGCTATAAAGTTCTGGCGTTTGTCATCAGCGCTGCGCTCGCGGGGCTTGCCGGAAGTCTGTATGCCTATTCTGAAGAATATATCTCACCTAACACCTATAACTTCGAGCTGACGATCTTGTTTTTACTGGCAGTGATTATGGGGGGACGAAAGTCGCGTACAGGATCTCTGCTCGGTGCACTTATCGTCGTAATGCTTCCGTCTTTGCTGGCTGACATCGAGTTATTCAGAAAGATTGCGTCGGGCGCAGCATGTTTGGGCGTCATTTTTTCGATCGTGGCATTTTTCCACACCCGTGCTGCACTACGAGGCATGCTGGTGCCGGTTATCGCATTAATTGGTATGGCTTTATTCGCATACAGACTCGAGAGCATTACTGACTGGCGACTGACCATTTTCGGGTTGATGACGCTTTTTGTAGTTTATTACTTGCAAGATGGTATTGTTGGCTTTTCTATGAATATCACAGGTTCCCGGGCAAGGCATGTGACATCTCATACCGGAGCGATGGAAAGTCACAGCGCAGTGCAATTTCACGGAAATCAGACAGGTCGCAACATTCTGAATGCAGATCAGATTGTTATGCAGTTTGGTGGTTTGAAGGCACTTAACAGAGTTGATCTCCTTATCGAAAAAGGTACTGTACATGGATTGATCGGTCCGAATGGTTCCGGAAAAAGCACAATGATGAATGTTCTGACCGGTATTTATTTGCCAACGGACGGGAAAGTGACGTATGGCGGTGCATTGATATCCGGAAAAACGCCGTCTGCGATTGCATTAAGCGGTATCGCGCGGACTTTTCAAAATGTGCAGTTGTTTGGTGAAATGACTGCAACTGAGAATATTCTTGTCGGGTTGCACCATACGTTTGGCAGTTCGTTATGGGATATTTTAGTGGCGAGTCGCAGTGACCGACTGTACGAAGTTGCTGCACGGCAGCGTGCTGCAAGCATACTCAGATTTGTCGGGCTGGATGATCTTGCAGATGAGGAGGCCAGAAACCTTCCGTATGGAAAGCAGCGATTGCTGGAAATCGGGCGTGCGCTTGCACTCAATCCCGGATTGTTACTGTTGGATGAGCCTGCAGCAGGATTAACAGCTCCGGATATAAAAGAGTTAACTCAGATAATTAAGAAAATTAAGGAAAGTGGTGTCACAATTATTTTGATTGAACATCATATGGATGTTGTGATGTCAGTGTGCGATATTGTGACTGTGCTGGACTTCGGACAGAAAATTGCTGAAGGATCGCCGGCTGAAATTCAGCAGGATGCCAGGGTTATTGAGGCATATCTGGGTGGTAGTCAGAAAGACTCGGCTGATGAAAAAACAGCAGTGGGGGGAAAATGCTGAAAATTGAAAACCTGCATGCAGCATATGGGAAAGTTGAAGTGCTGCACGGAATTTCTCTGGAAGTACCTGCTGGAAAACTGGTGACGCTGATCGGCTCCAATGGCGCTGGCAAAACTACGACTATGCGTTCAATTTCCGGGATGCTGAAGCCGAAAAGTGGCATTATTTCTTTGGATGGAAAAAATATCACGGGTCTGGACTCGCATAAAATTGCCAGAGCCGGTCTGGCACACTCACCTGAAGGTCGCAGGGTTTTTTCAACAATGTCAGTGATGGATAACATGCTGCTCGGTGCATTCCCCCGTTTCACAGGCGGACGTCCCAAAGGCGATATTGAGGCAGATCTGCAGCGTGCTATGGAATTATTTCCGCGTCTCAGAGAGCGCAGAAATCAGCTCGCAGGTACTTTGTCTGGCGGAGAGCAGCAAATGCTTGCAATGGCAAGAGCCGTCATGCTGAATCCTGAGGTAATTCTATTAGATGAACCTTCCATGGGATTGGCACCGATTCTGGTGGACGAAGTATTCAGAATACTGCAGAGACTGAAAGATGAAGGGCGAACGATGCTGCTGGTTGAACAGTTTGCTGCTGCGGCACTCGCTGTTGCAGATTATGGCTATGTTCTCGAAAACGGGCGGATTTCAGTTCATGGACCAGCAGCACAACTGAAAAATGATCCTGCAGTGAAGGCAGCTTATCTGGGTGGCAGTCACTGATCAGAGCTGCAGACGACTCCCGCCGGGATATGTGAACAGAACGGCGGGAGTAACATGGTTAATCAATCACCGGGTCAGTCAGCATGTGAAGCGGGTGTGCAGTGTCAGGCCATACGGTTTGGAAGAAATGCTGAATTTCATTTTCGCTGACATCACTGACATGCTGATGTTGCCATTTCGGCTGGTTATCTTTATCAATTACCAGCGCACGTATCCCCTCAGTAACTTCGGTTTGTCCAAAACAATGCCTGACCATCGTTCGTTCCATGCGCAGGCATTCTGCAACATTCATTGTTGCGGATCGCTTTAATTGTTCCAGAGTTACGCACACCATCAAAGGAGAACGCTTTGCTATTGTGGCTAGTACCTTTTTCGCGAAAGTGTCTTCGCCGGATTGCAATTTCCGGCATATTTCGGAAGCAGAGTTTCCTGAAAAGTAGTGATCAATTAAATGGCGATTTTTATTGATAAAACAGTCCCCTTGTGGGAGATGTAAAGACTGAGAAAATTTTACAAGCTGCTGTTTCAGGTTTTGCGTATCACAGGTTTTCAGAAATTGCATGAGCGCAGGGATGTGTTCCGAAGGGATGAGAATATCTGCCAAGCCGGTTTCTATGGCGTCTTCACCGCTGATGATTTCCCCAGTCAGCCCCAGATACCGACCTGTCTGACCTGGCATACGAGACAGAAAGTAGCCGCCGCCGACATCTGGAAACAAACCTATGTTTACTTCAGGCATTGCCATTTTGGTTTTTTCGGTAACGATACGTATTGCCGATTGCGGACCAGCCTGAGCGATTCCCATCCCACCGCCCATTACCACACCATTCATTAAAGCTACATACGGTTTTGGATAATGATGAATCAGATGGTTCAGCGCATACTCTTCTGTAAAAAAATCTTCCAGCAAGGCGCTGCCTCCCTGCGGAGTCTGATTTGCAGCTTCATAGAAAAAGCGGATATCACCCCCGGCACAAAATGCCCTTTCACTACTGCTGAAAATAACAACAGCAAGTACTTCGGAATCTGACTTCCAGTTGATCAGGGTATGCGTGAGCGTACGAATCATGTCGAGTGACAAGGAGTTCAGCGCTTGCGGGCGGTTCAGTTCGATGTGTCCGATATGATTGATAACAGAAGTGCGTATCATGTTGTCCATAAAAAGCATTGTGAGGAAATAAACCGCGATTAACGAATAGTAATGAAGCTGTTTGTCAGAGTGAGTACGGAAAAACGTTCCTGAGATTTTTTATTCAGAAGCCGGAAAGCAAAACAGGGCGTTTCCGCCCTGTGCTCATATTCACTTAAACGATTACAACGATGCCGGATCTGGCATATGTTTTATTGCTTCGTGATTATGGTCCTGAATCTTGTCTTTATGCTTAATTACCTGACGGTCTAATTTGTCAACCAGTGCGTCAATCGCTGCATATAAATCATGTGCAAGGCTTTCAACATGAATATCTTTGCCACTGACATGCAGATTAATATCTGCCTTATGACGCTTTTCTTTTTCACGCAGTTTGTCTACGGTGAGGATAACAGCAATATCAATGACCTGGTCAAAATGACGCCGGATGCGTTCGAGTTTGGTTTGTACGTATTCGCGAATTGCAGGAGTAACTTCGACGTGATGTCCACTGATGGTGAGATTCATACTGTGCTCCTATGTGATGATCTTGCTACTAGAATGCGCTGTCTCAGTTTTTCTGATGTTGCGCTAAATCATATATAGCAATGAAAGCCTGAATTACAAGAATTGCACTACAAGATTTTTCGCATACTCACTGGGGGAATTTTCAGGGCTTCACGGTATTTGGCAACAGTGCGTCGTGCAATTACCATGCCTTGTTCGCCCAGCATGTCTGCAATTTTGCTGTCAGAGAGTGGGCTCTTCTGGTCTTCTGCTCCTATTAACTGCTTGATCAGAGCGCGTATCGCGGTGGATGATGCTTCACCCCCGGTTTCCGTCGCGACATGGCTTCCGAAAAAATACTTCAGTTCAAACATGCCATGCGGGGTCAGCATGTATTTCTGAGTGGTTACACGAGAAATCGTACTCTCGTGTAAACCTAGTGTATCAGCTATTTCACGCAAAACAAGGGGGCGCATGGCGACTTCACCATGTGTAAAGAAGTTGCGCTGACGCTCAACAATGGCTTGTGCAACGCGCAAAATTGTTTCGAAACGCTGCCGCATATTTTTGATCAGCCAGCGGGCTTCCTGCACCTGATTATGCAATCCGCATTCTGAGCGCGATTCACGTGCCAGACCTGCATATAGCGAACTGACGCGAAGTTTCGGCATCACGTCCTGATTAAGCGTGACTTGCCATTGATTTCCGCATTTTCTGACGATTACATCCGGTACGACATAATCCGCTTCCGGTTGCGTGTAATCCGCACCGGGGCGCGGGTTACAGCAGCGAATGACCTGTTGTGCATCGCGCAAATCTTCATCGTCGCAATTCAGGGCTTTGCGCAAACGGGTAAAGTCACGTGCGGCAAATTGCGGTAAATGATTTTCAACAATCTGCAGTGCCAGACGTCTGGTGACAAACGGGATACCCGGGAGGCGACGAACCTGCAGTGCCAGGCACTCCGACAGATTGCGGGCACCGATACCCGCCGGTTCCAGAGACTGCAGCAGGTTCAGGGCAAACTGTAACTCTTCCGGCTCAACATATAACTCAAGCGGCAGGCTCGCATGCAAATCTTCCAGTGATTCTGACAGATAGCCGTTGTCATCCAGTGCATCAATGATCAGTTCCAGTAATGCGTGGTCGCGCGGTTCACGCACTGTCAGGGCAGTCTGGCTGAGCAGAAATTCCCGCAGAGTCTGCGGAGCAGCTTCCAGCTGCGGGCGCAGATCGTCGTCCTCGCCGCCTGATCCGTTACTGCGTATTTCCGGTCCCCAGTCATCCGGATTGACACTTTCAGCGGGTGGTAGGTCAGCGTCAGCTGCCGCTGCTTCGGAAGGCACAGGCTCTTCGCTCGCAGGGGTTGCGGTTTGCATACCAGCATCATTGTGCAGACTGCCT
This sequence comes from Cognatundibacterium squillarum, assembly GCF_014652435.1. GTDB lineage: Bacteria > Pseudomonadota > Gammaproteobacteria > Burkholderiales > Burkholderiaceae_D > Undibacterium > Undibacterium squillarum. Next base: position 361,322 of record NZ_BMYU01000004.1, on the reverse strand, counting down.
GTATTCAGCGCGCCGTCTGCCAGCAAGCGTACCGCCTGATCCAGCGGATCATCGATCCGTTCCAGCATCGGGTTTTCGATCAGGGCCGCTTCCAGTTCCTGATGTAACTCCAGCGTCGACAGTTGCAGCAGACGTATAGATTGCTGCAGTTGTGGCGTCAGTGCCAGATGCTGAGAGGTGCGTAATTGCAGGCTTTGCTTCATAGACGCTTACATGCGGAAATGTTCTCCGAGATAGACTTTGCGCACAGACTCGTTCTGTACAATGTCTTCCGGCTTGCCACTGGCGAGTACCGCGCCCTGATTAATAATGTAGGCATGATCACAAATACCCAGCGTTTCGCGGACATTGTGATCCGTGATCAGAACGCCGATACCGCGCTCTTTCAGAAAACGGACAATGCGCTGGATTTCGATCACAGCGATAGGATCGACCCCTGCAAACGGTTCGTCCAGCAAAACGAAGCGTGGTTCAGTAGCGAGTGCGCGGGCAATTTCCACACGGCGACGTTCGCCGCCGGACAATGACAGTGCAGGATTTTCACGCAAGCCTTCGATTTGCAGATCATGCAGTAAGGCATCCAGTTTTTTGCGAATATGCTTTTCGCTGAGCGCTTTGCCGTCTTTATCTTTGCGCAACTCCAGTACTGCACGGATATTTTCTTCCACGGTGAGTTTGCGGAATACCGATGCTTCCTGTGGCAGATAGGACAAGCCCATCACGGCACGTTCGTGAATAGCATGACGGCTGACATCGTGCTGGTCGATCCGGATTTCACCGGCATCCGACGGGACCAGTCCGACTATCATATAAAACGATGTGGTTTTGCCTGCACCGTTTGGCCCGAGCAAACCGACGACTTCACCACTGCGCACCATCAAAGACACATCACGCACTACCTGACGCGCACCGTAACGCTTTTGCAAACCTTTGACTGACAATGTGCTTTCCGCGTTTGCCATGTTTACTCCGCCGGTGGTGTCAGTTTGCTCTGGATGACGATACGTACAGCCGGTTTGCTTGCATCATGCTGGCCGCTGGCAGAATTCGCACCGACAAACACTTCGTTGATCGTGTCGTAAGATAAATACTCGCCGTTTTGTTCCTGCGTGACTTTGCCGCTGTCCAGATTTCTGACGCGGGCATCACCGGTCAGGATCACCATGCCGGAAGTGGAGTTAAAGGTCGCTTTTTCAGCTTCGCCTTCCATCCAGCGATTGCCGCCATCAAGCTTCTGACGGAACTGCATCTTTGCGCCGGCGACACCGTTCAGCAGATATTGTGTTGAGCCATCAGCCAGTTCACTCATCACGGCATTGTTAGCTTTAATGACCAGCGAACCCTGACTGATTTCCACGCCCTGGGTTAAATGCAGAACATTCTTTTTCAGGTCGGCGCGGGAGTTACCTGCAGTCGCGACGATTTCTTTGTATTTGTCGCCTTTTTCAGCATGGCTGCTGAGCGACAGCAGCATCATGCTGACTGGCAGCAGGCATCGCAGCCAGCGACGGAGTCGGATAGTCATGATGGATTCCTTGAGGTGGTTGCAGTGCGGCTCAGGCTGCGCGGCTGCACATGCACTTTGACCTGACTGCGTAACTGAAGTTGTTGTGTGATCTGATCGGCTTCCAGCCCGACAGCGGTTGCGCGTACACGCGGCGTGAGTAATTCAACGGCCTGATCTGTGATTACTTTGTCGGTATCCGGCAGCAGCATCAGATAACTGGTTGTTAACTGCATGAATTCAGGATGCGCAGGTTCTGCCTGTACAACCCTGACATCGCCGTGCAAATGGACTTTGTCTTCCTGACGGGTATTATTTTCGGCTGCAGATTTTTGTTCCACCAGTGCTCTGTCGGCGCGCAAGGTTACCGGTTCGCGACGGGCATCGTAGCTGTGGATCAGTGGCTGGAAAATTTCGATCTGGTCAGTCACCGGTAAATGCTGCAGACGGTCGCCGGTGACATGGTAGTTGGCTTTGCCGTTATTCGAAATTTTGATGTAGTTAAAGCGTTCGATATAGTAATCGGGCTCTTTGCGCTGACGTGACGGATCATCACCGCTACCGAAATGGGTAACACTGTGCCAGTACCAGATCACACCCATGGTGATTGCAGCCAGTAAAGCGATACCGGTCCAGGTCTTAAAGCGGTCAGCGGTCAGCGACATACTCATCCGAGGAACCTTGCGAGCATGGCATCATAATGACCCTGTGCTTTCAGGATCAGATCACAGATTTCACGCACAGCGCCGCGACCACCCTGTGCGGTGGTCACATAATCCACGCGGCTGCGGACTTCCGCATGGCCATTCGGTACGCTGGCGGCAAAGCCGACCTGACGCAATACCGGCAAATCGATGACATCGTCGCCGATGAAGCCGCATTCCGCCGGTGTCAGTTGTAATTCTTCCAGTAAGGCCGCAAAGGCGCTGGCTTTATCGTGGATGCCCTGACGGATGTGGCTGATGCCCAGATCGCTGGCGCGTTTCAGCACCACAGGTGACTGGCGGGCGCTGATGATGGCAGTCTGGATGCCGGCGTCCTGTAACAGGCGTATGCCCTGTCCATCGAGCACATTAAAGGTTTTGATGATTTCGCCATCGGCGGAAAAATGCAGGCTGCCATCGGTCAGGATGCCATCCACATCAAAGATCATCAGGCGGACAGCCGCTGCTTTTTGATTGATTGCAGACATCAGATTACCTTTGCACGGGTCAGATCATGAATATGCAGCGCACCGGTCAGGCGGCCTTGTTCATCGCTGACTAATAACTGGTTAATACGGTAGGTTTCCATCATTTCCACCGCTTCGACCGCGAGTTTCTCAGCCCGGATAGTGCGCGGCTGACGGTGCATCACATCACCGATACGGATCGCGCTGAAATCGCGTGCGCCATCCATCAGGCGGCGCAGGTCGCCATCGGTGAACACGCCGAGTATGCGCTGCTGCTCATCCACCACTGCAGTCATCGCAATGCCTTTTTTGGTGATTTCCAGCAATGCGGTGGTCAGTGGTGTATCCGGTGTGACTGCCGGAACGGCATCACCGCTGCGCATCACGTCTTTCACATGCGTCAGTAAGCGGCGACCGAGTGCACCACCGGGATGCGAACGCGCAAAATCTTCAGCGCGGAAACCACGGGTATCCAGCACCGCCACTGCCAGCGCATCGCCGAGTGCCAGCGTGACTGTGGTGGAAGCGGTTGGTGCCAGATTCAGCGGACAGGCTTCTTTATCGACATGCAGGTTCAGATGAATATCCGCGATTTTTGCCAGACCCGATGCCGGATTGCCGGTCATGGTGATTGTGGTCACGCCCAGACGTTTAATGATGGGAACGATCGCCATCAGCTCGGCGGATTCTCCGGAATAGGAAATCGCGATAAATACGTCTTGCGCCGTAACCATCCCCAGATCGCCGTGCGCGGCTTCGGCAGGATGCACAAAGAAAGACGGGGTACCGGTCGAGGCGAATGTGGCAGCAATTTTGCGGCCGATATGGCCGGATTTGCCGATGCCGGAAACAACGACGCGGCCGTTGCAGGCGAGCAACGCTTCAACAGCGCGGGTAAAGGCTTCGGCATCTTCGCCTTGCAGACGGCCTTGCAGCGCGATCAGTGCATCGGCTTCAATCTGCAGTGTTTCCGCTGCCAGCGCCACGGCGCGCCCGGCTGCGTCGGCAGAGAGGCGCGGTATTTCAACAGGTTGGGCATTCAGATTCTTCATGCCCGAAGTATAAACGAAATCCGGTAAGCAAAAACTCTGCCAGATGTAACATTGCTTTGCGCCACACCGATGCGCTGTCCGGTAGCGACGCGCTGGCCCTGCTGTCAGCCTTTTGTGTTTTTCCCGCATGCAGCGCGATAAAGCGGCAGACAGGCAAAAGTCTGGCGAAATTACCCTGAAAACACCTGAAATGCGGTGTTCTGCATAGCTATATGGCGGTGTCTCAGAGTTTGCGCGGTTCTCCGGAGTATGCCTGTGCGGATAGCTGCACAGATGAAGTTACATTTTCCGAAGGATTACCGGCTCCGGTATCGTTGACTAAGGGGAGGAGGGTGACGCAGCGTTCCGGTCGCTTCGTCTTCCGGCAGATTCATTCTTTCAGCGTACCCGCCACGTAACTGACAGCGGTGCACCGGAATGCCGCAGACGGCATTCAAAAGGGCAAAAAATCCCTGAAATGCGGCATCCGGCACAGTCATTTGCCGTTGTCCCAGAGTTTGCGCGGCTCTCCGGAAGTGCCTGATGCGGAAAACCATCACATGCTGTTGGTTCGCATATTGATAAAAACAGCCAGCAAGCGCAGCAAATCGGCAATAATAATTGCATGAATGCACTCGACACGACCTTATCTCTGCTGACCGCCGCCGTGCTTGGTGTGGTGGCTTTTCGTATGCTGCAATTGCCACCGATACTGGGCTATCTGGTGGTCGGTGTTCTGATCGGTCCGCACGGACTGGGTTTTGCCGAAGACAGCGAAGTCACGCATGAAATGGCGGAATTCGGCGTGGTGTTCCTGATGTTTTCGATCGGACTGGAATTCTCGCTGCCCAAGCTGATGACCATGCGTAAACAAGTGTTCGGGCTGGGGCTGGCGCAGGTAGTGGTGACGATCGTGGCGGCGCTGGCCGGTGGTGCGATTGTCAGTTACTGGCTGCCGCAGTGGTTTGCGATCAGCTGGCAGGCGTCGTTTGCGCTGGGTGGTGCGCTGGCGATGTCATCCACCGCGATTGTGTCCAAAATGCTCACAGAGCGGCTGGAGCTGGAAAGCCTGCACGGCCGTCAGATTATCGCCATCCTGCTGTTTCAGGATCTGGCCGTGGTGCCGCTGCTGATTCTGGTGCCGGCGATGGCGGCGCATTCCGGCGATATCGTACAGACGCTGGCATGGGCCGGTGGCAAAGCGGTGCTGGTGCTGTTTGTGTTGCTGGTGATCGGTCAGCGTTTGATGCGAACCTGGTTTCGCATCGTCGTGAAACGGCGTTCGCAGGAATTATTCATGCTGAACCTGTTGCTGGTGACGCTCGGTGCGGCATGGCTGACGGACCGCGCCGGTCTGTCGATGGCGCTGGGCGCGTTTGTTGCCGGCATGCTGATCTCTGAAACTGAATACCGGCATCAGGTGGAAGAAGACATTAAACCTTTCCGCGATGTGCTGCTCGGTTTGTTCTTCATTACTGTCGGGATGCTGCTGAATCTGAAGCTGGTGGTCAGCAATGCAGGCATCGTGCTGTTCCTGTTCGTGGTGCCTTTGCTGCTGAAATTTGTGCTGATTGCCGGACTGGCGCGTTTGTTCGGCAGCACCACTAGCGTCGCGCTGCGTACCGGGCTGGCGCTGGCGCAGGCCGGTGAGTTCGGCTTTGTGTTGCTGAATCAGGCCGGCGCCTTGTCCCTGATCGACAAAGAATTGCTGCAGCTGATTCTGGCGTCGATGGTGTTGTCGATGCTGATATCACCTTTCATTCTGGCAAAATCGGATGCGATTGTGATGAAGCTGTCTTCCAATGAATGGATGATGCAATCGCTGGCGCTGACGCAGATCGCAGCACGCACCATGTCGACCCGCAAGCATGTGATCATTGCCGGTTTTGGCCGCAGCGGACAGAATCTGGCGCGTTTGCTGTCTGAAGAAAATATCGATTACCACGCACTGGATCTGGACCCCGACCGCGTGCGCGAAGCACAGACTGGTGGTGCGAATGTGTCGTATGGCGACGCGGCGCGGCGTGAAAGTCTGGTGGCCGCCGGTATCAACCGCGCGTCGGCGCTGGTCATTACCTATACCAGCACGGCTTCTGCCTTGCGTATTTTGCATTTTGTGAATGAACTGAATCCGAGTCTGCCGGTGATTGTGCGCAGCCACGATGATGTTGATCTGGAAAAACTGCGCGCCGCCGGTGCGACCGAAGTGGTGCCGGAGCTGATGGAAGGCAGCCTGATGCTGGCGTCGCATGCACTGGTGCTGCTTGGCGTGCCTTTGCGCCGCGTGGTGCACCGCGTACAGGCAGCACGCGATGCGCGTTACGAATCCCTGCGCGGCTTCTTCCACGGTGCCAGCGATGCGTCTGACAGTCCGGATGCGATGCAGATTCGTTTGCATACGGTGGTGCTGACTGAACGTGCCACGGCGGTCGGCAAGACGCTGGCGGAACTGGCACTGGAAGATACTGAAGCGGAAATTCACAGTATGCGCCGCGGCAGCCGCCGTCTGGAGTTGCAGGCAGAGCAAGGTTTACAGGCCGGTGATGTGATTGTTTTGAGGGGAACCTCGGAAGCAGTCGCAAGAGCAGAGCTCCGGCTGCTAAAATAGCGGGTTATCGTAAAATTCTGAAGGACCTCAGGCGATGTTAAATCCCTCCGAGTACATCAAACAGCATATCCGTACCGTACCTGACTGGCCGCAGCAGGGCGTGATGTTCCGTGACATCACCCCGTTACTGCAAAACCCGAAGGTATTCCGTGTTCTGATCGATATGTTCGTACATCGCTACATGGACGAAAAAATCGACGTAATCGCCGGTCTGGATGCGCGCGGCTTCATTATCGGCTCCGTGCTGGCCTATGAACTGAATCTGGGTTTCGTACCGATTCGTAAAAAAGGCAAACTGCCTTTCCACACGGTATCGGAAGAATACGAACTGGAATACGGCAGCGCAACGGTGGAACTGCATGCGGATGCGTGCAAAAAAGGTGACCGCGTTGTACTGATCGACGATCTGATCGCGACCGGCGGCACGATGATGGCTGGCAAAAAACTGCTGGAACGTCTGGGCGCGGAAGTCGTGGAAGGTGCCGTGATTGTCGATCTGCCTGAACTGGGCGGTTCGCGCATCATCAAAGACAGCGGCTTGCCACTTTTCACTATCTGCAATTTCGACGGTCACTGATCAGCAAACCGTCAGCGGCCTTGTCAGGCTGGCACTGATTTTGCGTAAAACGGATGAGTTCCCCTCATCCGTTTTTCTTTTCCGGAGTCCGTTTATGTTGCCCGTTCTGATACAAGCCGAATCGCCTGATCATCCGGATGCACGTTTGTTGCTGGCAGAGTTATCGGCGCGGCTGGTGCTGCTGACCGGTGACAGTGGTCAGAGCAGTTTTTGCGCCAGCGATGTGCAGCAGGACGGTGCCTGCTTCGTTGTGGCGCGAAATCCGCAGGGTATGCCACTCGCTTGTGCAGCCCTGCGCCCCGCCGGTATGCAGGTTGCGGAGCTTAAGCGCATGTATGCACGTCCGGGTGAAACCGGCGTGGCAGCACAAGTACTGGGCTGGCTGGAGCAGCAGGCACTGCAATGGGGTTATCAGCAGATTTGTCTGGCAGTACGGCATACCAATCCGCGCGCCATCGCGTTTTACCGTAAGCATGGCTATGCCGCGATTACAGCCTTCGGAAAATACACAGAAAACAATCTGTCGCTTTGCATGGGTAAATCACTGTTGCCGGATAACGGTGTTGCCTGAAACTTAACGGAGAATAAAGCGCGGCACCGCAATGCGCTACAGGTGCAGAAATCGGCAGGCTGGTTTATACTTCAGTCTTTCCAAGGAGCGTTGCGACAGGTCAGCCCTGCCAGGCTTGGAAAAACTTCTCTGATCCGTTTTCTGCAGTTCTGATGTGGCCGAGGCTCACTTGATCTGTTTTCCGGATATCACCGAATTCAACTGCGCTCACGTTACTTTTTTCATTTCAGAAAGGAGGGCGTGATGAACGCCACCACAACACAACAAACCCAACAGGATTTTCTGGTTGCCGACCTGAGTCTGGCTGACTGGGGCCGTAAAGAAATTCGCATCGCTGAAACCGAAATGCCGGGCCTGATGGCAATTCGTAAAGAATTCGCTGCATCCCAGCCACTGAAAGGTGCGCGTATCACCGGTTCCCTGCACATGACGATTCAGACCGCTGTGCTGATTGAAACACTGATCGCACTGGGCGCGCAGGTTCGCTGGGCTTCCTGCAATATTTACTCCACACAAGACCATGCCGCAGCAGCAATTGCTGCCGGCGGCACACCGGTATTCGCATTCAAAGGCGAAAGTCTGGATGAATACTGGGAATTCACCCACCGCATTTTTGAATGGACTGACGGCGGTTACTCCAACATGATTCTGGATGACGGCGGCGACGCAACGCTGTTGCTGCATCTGGGTACCCGTGCTGAAACCGATCTGTCCGTACTGGACAAACCGGGTTCCGAAGAAGAAGTCTGCCTGTTCAATTCTATCCGCGCACATCTGGCCAAAGATCCGCAATGGTATTCCAAACGTCTGGCTGAAATTAAAGGCGTGACCGAAGAAACCACTACCGGCGTGCATCGTCTGTATCAAATGCATAAAGACGGCAAACTGGCGTTCCCTGCAATCAACGTGAACGATTCCGTGACCAAATCGAAATTCGATAATCTGTACGGTTGCCGCGAATCGCTGGTTGACGGTATCAAACGTGCGACTGACGTGATGGTTGCCGGTAAAGTTGCTGTGGTTTGCGGTTACGGTGACGTCGGTAAGGGTTCTGCACAGGCTCTGCGCGCGCTGGCAGCGCAAGTCTGGGTTACAGAAATCGATCCTATCTGCGCACTGCAGGCAGCAATGGAAGGTTACCGCGTGGTAACCATGGATTACGCAGCAGAACACGGCGACATCTTCGTGACCACGACCGGTAACTACCACGTGATCACACATGACAACATGCTGCGCATGAAAGATCAGGCCATCGTTTGCAACATCGGTCACTTCGATAATGAAATCGACGTGGCTTCCCTGAAGCAGTACACATGGGAAAACATCAAACCACAAGTCGATCACGTAATCTTCCCGAACGGCAAACGTATCATTCTGCTGGCAGAAGGCCGTCTGGTAAATCTGGGTTGTGCAACCGGTCACCCATCGTATGTGATGAGCTCCAGCTTCGCGAATCAGACACTGGCGCAGATCGAACTGTTCCAGCGTAATGCAGACTATCCGGTCGGCGTGTACACGCTGCCGAAGCATCTGGATGAAAAAGTAGCCCGTCTGCAGCTGACCCGCTTCAACGCACAGCTGACTGAACTGACCGAAGAGCAGGCGAACTATATCGGCGTGAAAAAAGAAGGCCCGTACAAGCCTGAACACTACCGTTATTAATCTGCAAAACTCCCCGCCATGCTCGTCAGACCGGGGAGTTTTTTTCAGGAGATGTTATGCGTTTGTTAGCCAACTGGCTGATCAATGCCATTGCCTTACTGGCGATTCCGTATCTGATGCATTCCGTACAAATCGACGGACTCGGTACCGCGCTGGTGGTGGCATTGGTGCTGGGACTGGTGAATGCCGTGATCCGGCCATTGCTGGTCTTGCTGACTTTGCCGGTCACCATGCTCAGCATGGGTTTATTTATTTTCGTGATTAACGGCCTGCTGTTCTGGGGTGTGGCGAATATGGTGGATGGTTTCCATGTCACCGGATTCTGGTCTGCTACCGGCGGCGCATTGTTATACAGCGTGATCTCCTGGACATTGTCGACTTTAATTTTTGAGCAATCATGACTAGCCCGAATTTCAGTATTGAATTTTTCCCGCCAAAGACAGCAGAAGGTGCGGAAAAACTGCGCGTGACACGTGCAAAGCTGGCGCAACTGAAGCCGCAATATTTTTCTGTGACTTTTGGTGCAGGCGGTACGACACAACAAGGCACACTGGATACCGTGGTCGAAATCCAGCGTGAAGGGATGCAGGCTGCACCGCATTTATCCTGTATCGGCGGTACGAAAGAATCGATCGGTGCGATTCTGCGTCAGTACCAGAATTTCGGTATTCGTCGCGTTGTTGCACTGCGCGGCGATTTCCCGAGTGGTTACGGTATGGGCGGAGAATTCCGCTACGCAAATGAACTGGTGGAATTTATCCGTGCCGAAACCGGCGACTGGTTCCATATCGAAGTGGCGGCATATCCGGAAATGCATCCGCAGGCGCGCTCGCCACAAGACGACGTGAACAATTTTGTACGCAAAGTCAAAGCCGGTGCCAACTCTGCAATTACCCAGTATTTCTACAACGCCGACGCTTACTTCCAGTTTGTCGATGAAGTGCAGAAGCAGGGCGTGGATGTGCCGGTGGTGCCGGGCATTATGCCGATCACCAGCAGCTCACAATTGCTGCGTTTCTCCGACATGTGCGGCGCAGAGATTCCGCGCTGGGTACGTCTGAAGCTGCAAAGCTTCGGTGATGATACTGCGTCGATCAAAGCCTTCGGTCTTGATGTTGTCACCGACATGTGTGAACGTCTGCTGGCAGGCGGTGCACCGGGTCTGCATTTTTATTCGCTGAATCAGACAATCGCCACGACCGAAATCTGGAATCGTCTGACGGCCGGCAAGTAAGTAAGAAGCAGCTTTCACTGAGCGAACATCAGCGTCGATGTAACAAAAGAAAAAGCACCCGCTACGGGTGCTTTTTCTTTTGCGGCAATTTGCTGGCGCAGCGTAACGACATTTGGGCATCCGTGCGTATCATCGCATGAACAGTAAAACAACAATGCGGCATCGGTGTGAATGAATTGTTGTTTTTTGTCAGGAAATGGGGCTTGTCTTGGAGTTGGTTCGTGTTTGTATCTATATTGAACTCAGGGGATGGTTGGTGCAGGGGGGCTCTGTCAATCGGAATTTATTGAGAGATATCATTGGGGCAGATTTGTACGCAATGCTGGCTGGCGCGCAGCCAGCATGGAACGCGAGCAGCATCACGATGCGGGCTAAAGGAAAAACCACCGGGAAACGGAGGTGCCGGGCACAATGCTTTGTTGCGTCGCTTGCACAGGCTCCAGTCTGTGCTGCTGAGTGCATCCTTCCGCAACTATGTGGAAGTCGCTTCGCAGGCGGACTGCTTTGCAATCCGTTTTTCCTTCTAAGCAGCCGCGCACTGCTTCCCGGCACCTCGCATTCGCGGCTATTGATGAAATAAATGCTGATAATCTATTCTGAGCATTCAAGCGTTCCCGCATCCTGATTCTGCGACGTTCAGTGGTGCGGAAAATTATTATCGGTCATCGCTGTTGTCGTCAGGCGGGGAGGCGCTGTATGAAAATGCGTGATTGGTTAATTTCCGGCGGGTTGCTGGCAACAATGCTGCCATCGCTGGCACATGCGGAACTGGTTTTGATTGTGAACAAAGACAATCCTGCGACCAAAATATATCTGACTCAGGTTTCACAATTCTATCTGGGAGGCTCCAGTTTGTTTGCGCCTGTGGAACTGGCAGATACTTCTCCGCTGAAAGCTGAGTTTTATAAAAAAGTACTTGATAAAGAGCCGTCACAAGTACACGCAATCTGGGCCAAACTGACATTTACAGGTAAGGCCAAGCCGCCGAAAGAATTCAAGACCCCAGCCGAGGCACGTAAATACGTGGCGGAGACGCCGAATGCCATCGCTTATATAGATAAAGCCAGTGTGGATGATTCGGTCAAAGTCGTCGCTGTCGTTCCTTGACCATCAGCTGCATTGTCAGGAGGATTACTATGAAGAAGCTTGTATGTGCTTTGTTATTCCTGCCCGGTCTGGCATCAGCAATTGATCTGGATGAATCGGGCTCGCTGAAGCTGAGCGGTTTTTACAACATCACGGGTGCCAAAGTGATCAGTGGCTCTGCGCTTGGCAGTTCTACGCCGTGGAATTACATGCAGTACAAATGCCCGTGTTCTATTCAGAACTGGGAATACACTGGCATGTATGAAAAAGAAAAAGGCTGGCAGTTTGACCAGGAATCGCTGATCGGCGTACAGATTAAAAAAGAATTCAGCAGTACGTTTTCCGCGACTGCGCAGTTCATTGCCCGTGCCAACAACCCGAATCAGGGCTCGCGCCCGACGGTTGACTGGGCCTATCTGACCTGGCAACCATCAGAAGATTCTGCATGGACATTTCAGGCGGGGCGCTTCCGTATTCCTTTGTATTATTACAGTGATTATTTATATGTCGGGTATGCGTATCCGTGGGTGCGTCCGGCACCGGATGTGTATGGCTGGCCGATTTTTGCCTATAACGGTGCGAATGTCAGTTACCGTACTCAGCTCGGTCAGTCAGACTGGGCGATGACTGCTACAGCATGGACCGGCAGCTATTCGCAAAGCAATAATGCTTATTACACCCGTTTGTATTACGGTACGCCGACCGATGATGCATGGAAAAAAATTCTCGGCGCATCGGTTACCGTGAATAACGGTATTTTCGATGTCCGTGCAATGATGATGCGGCATGAAGAAACCGTATCGCAAAATGATCCGGTCGCCGGCACCGTCTATCTGCTGAAAGATCAGCCAACGCGCATTTACGGTTTGTCTGCCAATATGGATTATAAAAACTGGCTGATCAAAACCGAGCTTGACCGCTTCGAACAAAAGAATCCGGCAATCGGTCTGAACGCGATTTATAAATACGCATTAATCGGCGTTGGCTATAACTATGGCGCATGGACCCCGATGTACACGTATTCGCAGTACACAACGGTGACCGAGCCGATTGAAGCACGCAGCTCGCATTATTTGTCACTGCGCTGGGATTTCCGGAAAAATATGGCGTTGAAAGTGCAGTACGATATTTCGAAAGATAAGTCGCATTACTCTTATCCTTTCTTCGGTGACTCCAGAGTGTTATCGGTATCACTGCAAGGCACATTCTGAGCATTTCTGAAAGAATGTTCTGACCCCGCAGTCTGTGGCTGCGGGGTTTTTTATGACGCTTGGCAAAGCGCAGAAATGTCGTGTAATTCGCATAACTTGCTGCCATTTGTCCGGAAATGCAGAAAGTGGTGTTATGTGCCATGCATCAGATTGATGTAAGTCAAGAAACCTCACGGCGCTGCTCGTTACAATCTGATGTCCGATTTTGGATGACAGCATAACGGGAGAAAACATTGGCAATCGAACTGTATAACGATGGTAAGCACGTTTGTATCATGTTCAATGATCTCGTTAAAGATGCTACCGATCATGCTGTCCAGGCCAATCAGTTTCTGGTGGTCTCTGACGGCGAGGGTGCACTGATTGATCCATCCGGCCATCTGACTTATAACTCGCTGGTGTTATCAATGCACCGCTATTTGCCGAAGCAACAACTGAAATATCTGTTTGCTTCGCATCAGGACCCGGACATTATCGGTGCGCTGGACAAGTGGTTGTTCAGCACCGAGTGCAAACTGTATGTCTCCAAACTGTGGTCACGCTTTGTGCCGCACTTTTGTAATCTGAACCGTGCAGAAGGCCGCATCATCGGCATTCCGGATGAGGGTATGCCTGTGCATTTACGCGACACCACCATCCACGCGGTACCGGCGCACTTTTTGCACGCTGAAGGTAATTTCCAGTTTTACGATACCAAATCCAAAATTCTGTTTTCCGGTGACGTCGGCGCATCTATGGTGGATGAGCATGAAATCGAAAAACCGATTGAAACCAAAGAAGAATTTCTGGCATCGCTGCACACCATGAGCGGTTTTCATAAACGCTATATGGTGTCGAATAAAGTCTGCCGTTACTGGGCAGCAATGGTGCGTGAAATGGATGTGGATATGCTGGTGCCGCAGCATGGTCGCTACTTCAAAGGTCGCGAAGCGATTCACGCTTTCCTGGACTGGATAGAAAACCTGCAATGCGGTATCGATCTGTTCACACAGGAGCATTACCGTTATCGCGGATAAATCCGGATTCATGCCATCCGGCATGTGCGGAAGAAATGCAAAGCGCTGCAGACCTGTAATGGCTGCAGCGCTTTTTTATTATCCGCCTGACTGGTCAGTCCCTGAAATCGCTTCAGAGATACATGACCAGGAAAACAATCTGAAAACTCCTGAAGAGGCCTGAAAAGCCCTGCAAAGCCCGAAAAACGGCCAGAATGCGGAGTTCAGCACAGCGATACGCTTGTCGTCGGCAGAAAGTGCGGGCTTCGCAAAAACGCATGTGACGATATTTGCACAGAGTCCGCGCCGGAAACGCGTTTTTCACCCGGATTATTCAGTGTGCAGCGATGGCAAATTCTGCGGCAGATCCGCTGAAAACAACTGGTGGAAACTTACTTCTTCAGCTGCACATAATCCAGCGGCAGCGCCGTGGTGCTTTTGATGACTTCCATCACAAAACTGGAGCTGACATCCTGCAGATCCGCTACGCGCACCAGTTTTTTGTACACCTGATCAAAACCCGCCATATCCGGCACATGCACTTTCAGCAGGTAATCGATATCGCCGCTCATGCGCAGAATTTCCACGATTTCCGGAATATCACGCACGCCGCTGATGAACTTTTGCATCCAGGTTTCGTTATGCCGCGCTGCTTTCAGCGCCACCATCACGGTCAGCCCCAGATTCAGTTTGACCGGATCACATAAGGTCACCTGCGCCTGTATCACGCCTTCTTCCTGCATCTTCTGCACCCGCCGCCAGCACGGTGTGACGGATAAATGCACGGATTCGGCCAGTTCAGCCATCGAAATACTCGCATTTTTTTGTAGAATTTCGAGGATTTCTAGGTCTTTTTTATCCATAATTTCTAATTTGTAGAAAATTTTTTTAATGTTAGCCCAAAATTGCACTTAATTTGGTAAAAAATTTTCCGTGCCTCTTGTTACGATTTCTGCATAGTTACTTTTATGCAGGAGCGCACCATGGCAGACCACAGCACAGAATTTCAGACCGCCACCAGACTGACCCACGCCGGACGCAAAGGCAAGCGTCATCATGGTCCGGTGAACCCGCCGCTGGTCCGCGCATCAACCATGCTGTTTCCGGATTGCGCATCGCTGCAGGAAGCCTACGGTACGCGCCGTGTCTACGGCCGCCACGGCAATGAAACTACGCATGCGCTGGAACAGGCATTGTGTGCAGCCGAAGGCGCTGCAGCCTGTCTGCTGACCCCGTCCGGTTTGTCGGCAATCACCACCACGCTGCTGGCTTTGCTGAAATCCGGTGATCATTTGCTGATGACCGATTCCGCCTACGATCCGACCCGTCACTTCTGCGACAACATGCTGAAGCAAATGGGCGTGGAAACCACTTACTATGATCCGCTGGCAGGTGCAGATATTGCCGCGCTGATCAGACCGAATACCAAAGTTATTTTTGTTGAGTCGCCGGGTTCGCTGACCTTTGAAGTGCAGGATATTCCCGCGATTGCCGCCGCAGCGCATGCGGCCGGCGCGGTGGTGGTGTCTGACAGCACATGGGCAACGCCGGTGGGCTGGAAATCGTTTGAACTGGGCGTGGATGTATCGATCCATGCAGCGACCAAATACATCGTTGGTCACTCGGATGCGCTGATGGGTGCAATCCTCACGAATGCTGCGCTGGAAGCGCCGATTCGCGATACCTACAAACAACTCGGTCTGGCGATTGGCGGCGATGATGCTGCGCTGGCACTGCGCGGTTTGCGTACCATGGCAGCCCGTCTGGCGGTGCATCGTGAAAGCGCAATGCGCGTGGCTGAATGGCTGGCAGCGCAACCGGAAGTGGCCGAAGTTCTGTATCCGCCTATGCCGGGCGCACAAGGTCATCAAATCTGGAAACGTGATTTTGATCCGAAATATGCCTGCGGTCTGATGGGGGCACGCTTCCATGACGATATCTGCCGTCAGCAAGTTGCGGCACTGATCGACAGTACGGATTTATTCGGTATCGGTTTCAGCTGGGGTGGCTATGAAAGTCTGATTCTGCCGACCGATCCTTCGCGTGTTCGTAACCATCGTGCCGCGCAATGGACTGCGCCGATGATACGTTTGCATGTGGGTCTGGAATGTGTGGAAGATCTGATCAGCGATCTGCAACAAGGATTTGACGCCTTGCGGGAGCAGGCGCGTTTGGCTCGTGCAGCCTGACTCTCCCTGAAGGAGCAATAGGGCTGTCATACGCTTGTCATGCTGTTTCGCTATGATAAGGACTGTCCTACTGCTTCTCCTCCAAAGGTCAGGATGTTTTTCCCGCGGCGTTTGCCGCGGGATTTTTTTATTGCGCAGGCGGTGTGACAACAGCCGGTGCTTCTTCCAGACCCAGCTGGCGCACGCCACCGCCGTTCAGCCATTCCTGATACATCCAGTCACCTTCGGCATTGCTGACACCTTCCGGCGCAGCACGCACGATTTGCGGCTTACCGGCCAGTGCGGCACGCATACTGTCGATCCAGATCGGCAACGCCAGCGTCGCACCGAATTCACGTCCGCCAAGTGATTTCGGATCGTCATAACCCATCCACGCAACTGCCACCACATTCGCGGCATATCCGGCAAACCAGCCGTCTACCGCATCGCTGGTGGTACCGGTTTTACCCGCCAGATCGGAACGTCCGAGTCTGGTACTGGCCGACGCACCCGTACCGCTGCGTGTCACTTCGCGCAGCATACTGTCGGTAATAAAGGCATTGCGGGCATCAATCACACGCGCTGATTCATCCACTTTGGTTACCGGTACGGATTTCAATACCTGACCTTTGGCATCCGTGATTCGGGTAATCAGTTGCGGGCTGACCTGATAGCCACCGTTCGCAAACACCGCATACGCACCTGCCAGCTGCATCGGTGTAACGGAGCCGGTTCCCAGTGTCAGCGTCAGATTGGCCGGATGCTTATCTTTACTGAAACCGAAATGCTGCAGCCAGTCCAGTGCATGCTGTACACCTATCGCTTGCAGTATCCGCACCGAGACCACGTTTTTCGAATGTGCCAGCGCATAACGCATACTGACCGGGCCTTCGTATTTTCCATCGTCATTGCGCGGGTCCCATTTCAGCACTTCATCGGTGGTTTGCGATAACTGCACGTCGTTGATCTGGGTTGCCGGTGAAAAGCCTTTTTCCAGCGCAGCCGAATAAATAAACGGCTTCATACTCGAACCCGGCTGACGCCAGCCGCTGGTAACGTGATTGAATTTCTTCCGGTTGAAGTCAAAACCACCGACCAGCGCGCGCACCGTGCCATCATCGGCATTCAGTGCCACATACGCACCTTCGACTTCCGGCAACTGTGTGATACTCCAGCGGTTTTTATTGTCTTTAATCACGCGGATCACGGCACCCGGCACGATTTTCAATGCCGACGCGGCTTTCGCTTGCAAACCTGCACTGGCAAAACGCAAACCGTCACCATCGATGCTCACGGTTTCGCCGCTGGCCAGTTCTGCAAGCACTTTGCGCGGGCTGGCCTCAGTCACGACGGCTGCCAGCAAAGTATCGCTGGAAGGATGTTTTTTCAGTACGTCATCAATCGCATCGTCACGCTCTTCACTGTCGGAAGGCAGCTGAATAAAGGCTTCAGGGCCACGGTAGCCGTGGCGCTGATCGTAAGCCATCACATTTTTACGCACAGCTTCATACGCCGCATCCTGATCCGCTTTCAGCAGCGTGGTGTAGACGCGGATGCCGCTGGTGTATGCCTGCTCTTTGTATTCCTCGACGACTTTCTGACGCACCATTTCCGCGACATAGTCAGCACGCGAATCAAAAATCTGTTTGCCGGTGACCGTGATTTTTTCATGCACTGCCTGATCGTACTGATTTTCCGTAATCACACCACGGGTCAGCATCAGCTTCAGCACCACTTCCTGACGCTGTTTCGCTTTCTGGAAATTCGCTACCGGATTGTGACGTACCGGATTTTTCGGAATGCCGGCCAGCATCGCTGCTTCTGCCAGTGTCACATCTTTTAAAGGTTTATTGAAATAGGTGCGTGCTGCACCGGCAAAGCCATGCGAACGTTGTCCCAGATAAATCTGGTTCATATACAGTTCCAGAATCTGGTCTTTGGTCAGCGCAGATTCGATGCGGGAGGTCAGCAATAATTCTTTGAGTTTGCGATTCACGGTTTTTTCCTGACTCAGGAAGAAATTCCGTGCCACCTGCATGGTGATGGTGGAAGCACCCTGATGAAAGCCGCCGCGCAAATCGGCCAGAATTGCACGTCCGGCACCGATGTAATCCACGCCATTGTGTTCATAGAAGCGTGCATCTTCTGTCGACAACAACGCATCTTTCATAACTTTCGGCATATCTTTGATGGCGACAAATTCACGGTGTTCTTCACCGAATTCACCGATCAGCGCATTATCAGCGGTATAAATACGCAGCGGAATTTTCGGCCGGTAATCTGTGACCGCATCCAGATCAGGCAAGCCGGGAGCCAGTACCAGAAAGGTATATCCCGCTACGCCCAGTACCGCTGTTCCGGCGAGAGCGCCTAATCCTAATAACCACTTCATATTGTTTCCCTTTCTTCCAGCGTCTGTAAGGTGTACAGGCGCTGATAAATACCTTGCTCGATCTGCATCAGACTGGCGTGCTGCCCCTGTTCTGCAATCACGCCGTGATTTAACACGATAATCTGATCGGCATCACGTATCGTGGATAAACGGTGCGCAATCGCGACGACGGTGACCTTGCCGCGTAATTCATTCAGTGTCTGCTGCACGATCTGTTCAGTTTCACTGTCGATATGCGAAGTTGCTTCATCCAGAAATAAGACCTGCGGTTTACCCGCCAGCGCACGTGCAATCGCGATCAGCTGTTTCTGACCGGATGAGAGTTGTACGCCACCGGTGCCAAGCTGCGTTGCATAGCCGTGTTCAAATCCGCAAATAAAATCGTGAATATGCGCAGCCTTTGCCGCAGCAATCACTTCGTCTTCAGCAATGTCACGGCCCATGCGGATATTATCGGCAATGCTGGCTGCCAGCAAATACGGTTCCTGCGGTACCAGACCGACGCGCTCACGGAAGTGTTGTGTACCATAAGCATGGACAGGCTGATCATCGATCAGGATTGTGCCAGAGTCAGCTTCGTAAAAACGCAGCAGCAGGCTCAGTAGCGTGGACTTACCACTGCCGGTGTGCCCGACGATACCGGTCATCTGGCCGTTTTCTATGTTCAGATCAATGTTTTTCAGGACTGGCTTGCCAGTCTGGTAGGAGAAGCTGAGATCAAGGATGCGGATGCTGCCGCTCTGCATCTGTGCGTGACTCGCTTTTTCTTCCGCTGCAGGTTCCTGTAACAGTGTATTCACGCGGGCAGCAGACACAATGGCTTGCTGAATTTGTCCGAACTGCATAGTGATCTGGATCAGTGGTTCCACGACACGCGCGATATAGCTGACAAACGCATACAGAATACCGATTTCCACACCGGAAAAACGCTGCTGGCTGAAGCTGAAAATCACGATCACTAAAATCAGAATATTCAGAAAATCCAGCGCCGGACGCAACAGCCAGGCGTTGGCTTTTAACTCTTGCAGACGTGCAGCGTAATGCTGCTGACCTGTCTGATCAAAGCGTTGAGCAAAACGTTGTTCAGCGCGGCTGGCTTGCAGTGTGTGCATACCCTGCAGGCTTTCTGCCAGTTGTGCATTGATATCGCTGCGCAGCTGGCGCGCACGGGCAACTGCCGGAGCACTCCAGCGCTGATAAAACCAGACGATCAGCACTACTGCCGGAATTAACGGCAGTACCACCAGAAACAGACGCCATTCGAGCAGCAGCATGCCGGTCATGGCACCGATCACCACAATCGAACTGTCCAGCATCACAAACAATACCTGCACGTACAGATTTTTGACTGCTTCGGTATCGTTGGTAACGCGGCTGACCAGCTGGCCGGTCATGCTGCGGTCGAAGAAAGCCATCGGTAGTTTCAGTACGTGGGAATACACTTGTTCACGCAGCCGCTGCACCGAACGCATCGCCACACCGGCCAGTCGCACCAGTTGCCGGTAACGCAGCCATGTTGCTATCCAGCCGGAAATCAGGAAAGCTGCCAGCAGCGGAATGATTTCTGTCCATGCCAGCTGACGTGGTAACAGGTACTGATCAATAAAGGCTTTACCGAGCCACGGGCCGATGGCTTCCAGTCCGGCCGCGATCAGTAACAGCAGCAAGCCTTTGCGCACCTGCGATTTTTCAGGACTGGCAGCACTGAACAACAGTTGCAGTGCCCGCTGGCGTTGTTCTGCCGGTGTCATACTTGGTTGTTGCTCAGGCTGCATCTAAACTCGCCTCCAGTTGCTGGTAGCGCCATTGTGCGGCGTACCATCCGTTGTGTTGCAATAGGAAATCATGGTTTCCCTGTTCGTGAATATGTCCGTTTTTCATCACAATAATCTGATCTGCTTCTGCCAGCGCACTCAGGCGGTGGCTGATGATGATCATGGTACGGGTCGGATGTTGCTGGCGCAGATGGCGTAAGTGCTGCAGGATCTGCGTTTCCGTTGCGGTATCGACCGCAGACAAGGCATCGTCCAGAATCAGTAAGGCACTGTCGGTCAGCAAAGCGCGCGCAATCGCCACCCGCTGACGTTGTCCGCCGGACAGCGTAATGCCGCGTTCGCCGACCGGGGTGTCATAGCCTTGTGGGAAACGCAGAATGTCATCGTGGACGGATGCCAGTCTTGCCGCTTCTTCAATCTGTGCGCGGCTGGCACCGGGTGCTGATAAAGCGATGTTTTGTGCCACCGATGCAGAGAACAGAAACGGTTCCTGTGCAACCCAGTTCAGTTGTGAGCGCAGCGCATCTATCTGATATGCATGCAGCGGATGTCCGCCCCACAAAATCTGCCCCTGCTGTAATTCATACTGGCGCAGCAGTAAGCGTACTAATGTGGACTTGCCGGCACCGGTCGGGCCGGCAATGCCGATGGTTTGTCCGGCGCGTATTTCCAGATGCAGATCCTGCAGCGCAGGTGTTGCCTGAGTCGGATACGCAAACTGCACATGCTGCAGCGTGATGGCCGGTGCCGGCATGTTGGAAAGGCTGCCGGTGTCTTTGACCAGCAATTCTGCATTCAGTACCGGTTCCAGTCGCTTCCATGCTGCTTTACCACGTTCCAGCAAGGCCAGTACCCAGCCTGCAGCAAACATAGGCCAGATCAGTTGTCCCAGATACATGCTGAAGCTGGTCAGCGCACCGATCGTGATTTCATGCTGCCAGACCAGCCAGCCACCCACCGCTAACGTCATCAGACCGGCAAACGTCAGGCTCAGACCGACGGCAGGTTCAAAGGCCGCTTCCCAGCGCTGTGCCTGATAGCTGGATTCGCGTGCGGCACTGGCCAGCGCTGAAAATTGCGCTGCATTCCTCTGTTCCAGTCCCAGTGCGCGGATAGTACGCACACCAGCCAGCGATTCCTGTACCTGCTCATTCAAGGCGCTGAAACTGTCCAGCGAAGCTCTTGAAGCATCATGCACATGGTGGGTGATTTTGCGGAAAGCCAGCGCCATGAAGGGGAAGGGCAGTAAGGCAACCAGTGCCAGCCGCCAGTCAACGGATGTCAGCATCATGCTGATCACCAGCGCGAAGGTGACGCTGCCGTCAAACCCTGCCAGCGCTGCTTCGCCTGCAGCCAGTTCAATCGCATCGGCATCATTTGTGCCCATTGCCATCAGATCGCCGGTTTTTTGCTGATCAAAAAAAGCACCGCTTTGCAGGCAGAGTTTCTGATATAGCCGCGTCCTTAATTCCACGCCCAGCTGATAAGAAGCGGTGAACAATTGTATGCGCCAGCCTACCCGTAAAAAGTAGATGACGATACCGGCCAGCAGTAAATACGCCAGTTCTTTTATTAACTGTGTATTGTCAGCCGGATGGCTGGCCAGCAAGTCAATCAGATGACCGGTCTGGCGCGGAATCCAGACAGTCAGTATGGAAATACAGAACAGCATTGTTGCTGCCAGCACATAATTGCGCCGGTGCCGCCGTATAAAAGACCACAAAAACTGAAACAGTGTCATAGCGTTATCAGATAAAAAAATCCGTTACTCCGGCATGGAGTAACGGATTGCGGAAGGGCGAAAAGCCGGATTACTTGTGTACTGCGTTCGCAGCGTTATCCGGTTTCAGCATATTCCACAGGAAGGTGTAAGTGATGGCACTCATGTCAGCGCGTTGCTCGTTGTTCGCCGCACCGCCATGGCCGCCTTCGATGTTTTCATAGTACCAGACATTCTTATGTCCCTGTTTCAGCATCTTGGCTGCCATCTTACGGGCATGACCCGGATGCACGCGGTCATCACGGGTGGACGTGATGAACAGCACATTCGGATATTTCACACCGGCTTTGACATTGTGATAAGGCGAGTAACGGCGGATGAAATCCCACTCGGCTTTGACATCCGGATTGCCGTACTCACCCATCCACGAAGCGCCGGCCAGCAGTTTGTTGAAGCGCTGCATATCCAGCAACGGTACCTGACTGACGACAGCGTTGAACAGATCCGGACGCTGTGTCAGCGCCACGCCTGCCAGTAAGCCACCGTTACTGCCGCCCATGGCACCCAGATGGCGCGGGCTGGTGATTTTTTTGCTGATCAGATCCTGCGCTACTGCCGCGAAGTCATCATAAGCGCGCTGACGATTGCCTTTCAGTGCTGCTTCATGCCAGCGCGGGCCGTATTCGCCGCCGCCACGGATATTCGCCACCACGTACACGCCACCTTTTTCCAGCCAGCTCTTACCGAGGCCACCGGAATACGATGGTGTCAGTGGCACCAGGAAGCCGCCGTAGCCGTACAGCAGGGTAGGGTTGTTGCCGTCCAGTTTCGCATCTTTGCGCTTCACAACAAAGTAAGGCACTTTGGTGCCGTCTTTTGAGGTCGCAAACTGCTGCACTGTTTCATACGCACTGGCATCAAAGAAAGCCGGTGCAGACTTCAGTAATTCACGCTGATCGCTGCCGGCATTTGCCATCATATACACAGCCGGTGTCAGGTAATCAGAAAAACTCAGGGTGTACGCATCGCTGTTTTCTGCATCCCAGCCAGCCACACCGACTGCGCCCATGGTCGGCAGATTGACCTGACGGGAACTCCATTTACCGTTTTCCAGTTTCCATTCGGTCAGACGGCTTTTCACGTCTTCCAGTGTTTGCAGCAACAGGAAGTTCTTGGTTTCTGCCGCACCGACATAGGATGTGGATGCGCTTGGTGTGAACAACACGGTAAATTCACGGCCGCCCTGTTTGAAGCTGTCAAAACCGGTTGCCAGTACGCTGCCGCTGACATAGGTTTTGCCGTTCACAGTCCAGTCTTCGCGCAGGGTGACCAGCATCTGATCGCGGAAGAAACCGATATCCGCTTTGGCCGGTACGTCCAGACGGTTCAGTTTGTCGCCGTCGCGGTAAAAGTGTTCTGCGGTGTAGAAAGTGATCTGACGGTGCAGCAATTCATACTGATGATTCTGATGGCGGCTCAGCTGCGCGCTGACGCTCATGTCCGTGGTTTTACCTTCCAGCAGCGTGGTCGCATTTTGCAGCGGTGTGCCGCGTTTCCATTCTTTGATGATGCGCGGATAGCCGGAATCCGTCATGCTGCCTGCACCGAAATCAGTGGCGACATAAATGCTGTTCAGATCGCGCCAGTCCGCCGACAGTTTGGCTTCAGGCAATGTAAAGCCGTCTTTCACAAAGGATTTGCTGGCGATATCAAATTCACGCACAGTCACTGCATCCGCACCGCCGCGTGACAGGCTGATCAGACAGCGGTCATACACCGGCTCGCGGCAGTTTGCGCCTTTAAATACCCAGTTAACATTTTCTGCTTTGCCGATGGCATCGATGTCCAGCACGGTTTCCCATGCCGGCGTTGCTTTGCGATATTCTTCCAGCGTGGTACGACGCCATACGCCGCGCGGATTGGCTGCATCGGTCCAGAAGTTGTAGACGAAATCGCCCATTTTGTAGATGCCCGGAATACGGTCTTTCGAGTTCAGCACCACCAGCAGGTCATCTTTCAGCTTCGCGAATCCGGCGTCATCTTTCAGCTTGGCACGGGTTTCGGCATTGCGCGCTGTCACCCATTCCATGGATTTTTTGCCTTCGACATTTTCCAGCCACTGGAAAGCGTCCTGTTGCGCAGCGGCGCTGCCGGCAAAGCTGGTCAGGGCTAAGGCGATGGCGGCAATGGCCGTCCGGTTGTGGTGTTGGTTCATTCTTCTCCTCTCGGGTCTGGTGATATTGTCAGCAGCTTTGTACGGCGCATGCAGCACACGCTGATGCGGGCAAGCCTGCAGGTATCCGGGAAAGCGATATTCGCATTCAGGCAGTCTGGCTGCAAGGTTTTCGATGCCTTAAAAACACTGAAGTTCGGGAAATGCCGTAAAAACAGGGAAGCGCTGGTTTTCCGTCCCTGCTGCCGTCAAAAATTTCGTTTTTGCGCAGAATTGTGAATAGTCTGCCCGACCGTCTGTTGCAGCCGGAAAACAGGCATTTTTAGCCTCAAATGCGGTGTTCTGCACAGCAGTTGCGCTGTCGTCGGCAGAAAGTTTGGCTCTCCGAAAATGATGAATGCGGATAGCTGCATAGTGCTGCTCCTTGCCGGCACCGGATCACTGAATCTGTTGCACCGGAGCACTAGCCGGACGAAAGCGTTGTATCCGGGCAGTGGCAGCGGGTGTCCGGCAGAAATATGTGTTTTGCATTGCGAATGCAGAACAGCAGCAAGCCGGTGGCGCGGTATAGTGTCGGATTGACTAAATAACACTAATTAAGGAGTTAAGCATGCAAGGTTTTCCGTTTTCCCGTCTCGCAACCGGGTTTGTAGCGCTGGCTTTATCGGCATTCAGCGGTGTTGCGCTGGCAGATGGTCCGGCACATGCCGGTGCGGTATCAGAAGTATTACTGAAAAGCACCGCTTCCTGGGATGGCAAGGCTTACGCTGCTTATCCGGCCGGACAACCGGAAATGACCGTCCTGAAGATCACAATTCCCCCGAAAACCAGCCTCCCGTGGCACCATCATCCGGTAATGAACGCCGCGTATGTGGTGTCCGGTCAGTTGACCGTGGAAAAACAGGAAAACGGTGAAAAGAAATTGCTTGGCCCGGGTCAGGTATTGCCGGAAATGGTGGGCAGTGTTCACCGTGGTACCAGTGGCGACGAGCCGGTGGTACTGATCGTGTTTTACGCCGGTGCGCAGGGGACGCCGCTGACAATTAAAAACGACTGATGT
The DNA here is from genome assembly GCF_014652435.1 of Cognatundibacterium squillarum. Lineage (GTDB taxonomy): Bacteria > Pseudomonadota > Gammaproteobacteria > Burkholderiales > Burkholderiaceae_D > Undibacterium > Undibacterium squillarum. Next base: position 336,384 of record NZ_BMYU01000004.1, on the reverse strand, counting down.
ATTGACCGTCACCAGCGTCGCTTGTAGAACTCATTTCATAAATAGCCACGAGTGCGAACGCGAGGTGCCGGGATGCAGTGCGCGACGCAACAAAGCAATGCGCCCGGCACATCCGTTCCCGAAGGGTTTGCCTCATAGCGCACGCTGGACAGCGTTGGACGCGTTGTGAATAGCACCGCTATTCACTGCCTTGTCCGTCTTGCCAGCCTGCGCTATGAGACAAACGCATCTCGCGGGTATTTATGAAATGAGTTCTAGATATTTGCCAATCAGAAGTCAGGTTCAGCGAAGCACAACACAATAAAAAAATCCCCGGCGAACCGGGGATTTTTTGTTTTCTGCACCCTGTGGATTACTGGTAAGTTGCTACCAGAGACATACCACTGGAAGTTGCGTAGCCATATACCATGATGTAGTAGGTAGTGGCTTTTGGTGCCGCAACAGAAACAGTTTCTGTATTGGTGGAACCATCAGACTTGAAGTCGTAAGTGGTTGTGGTTGGCGCTGCAGACGCTTTCACGTACAGATCAGAGTCACCAGTGCCACCGGACAGTTTGATGCTCAGGTTTTTCGCACCGGCTGGAACAACCAGTGTGTAAACCTTATTCGCGCCGGCTGCCAGGCTGATACCGGTGACCGGTACGCCTTTGGTCAGTGCTGTGCCGCTTGGAGGTGTTGTTGTGCAGGATACGCCAACTGCTTTGAATGCCGCAGTCACGTCAGCCACCGCATAACCGCGGTTGCCAGCTGCTTTTTCCACACCGCATGCACCGGCGTTGAATGTGCTGTTTGCAGTCCAGTACAGACGGTTTGCATCAGCCATGACCTGGAAGGCTTTTTTGGTATCCCAGCCAGCAGTTGTTGCCAGCAGGTAGAAGGCTTTGTTGTACACACCGCTGGTGTAGTGAACGTCCATGCTACTGGTGTATTTGGACGCGTTATCGATAGAGCGGCCATCCAGTGGCGGGTTGTACATGTAACGCAGTGCGCCTGAACCTTTGAAAATGTCAGTGCCGACTTTGAAGTCGTTGGTGCCGCGAACATAGAATTTCGCTGCTTCACCGGCCATGTCAGAGAACGCTTCATTCATACCGCCGGACATACCGGAATACACCAGACCGGAGTTTTGTTCGGTATAGCCGTGGGAAACTTCATGGCTGGTCACGTCCAGAGAAACCAGTGGGTAGAAGGTTGTTGCGCCGTCGCCGTAGCTCATTGCAGAACCATCCCAGAATGCATTTTCGTAGTTAGAACCGTAATGCACTTTCATGACCAGTTTCTGGCTGATCGGACGTACGCCGACGTATGCCTGATACATGTTGAATACCTGATTACCGAAATAGTGCGCATCGTTCATTGGCGAATAAGCACCGTTGATCGATTTCACAGTATTACGCGGGCAAGTATAGGAATGCAGTGTGCCGGAGCCGGATGTTGCACCGTTCATGTTGTAAGTATCAACATTGGTGCTGCTCAGCTTACAGGTAGAGCCGCTGACCAGTACGTCCAGGAAGCCGTAGCCAGCAGTTGTACCGTATTCGTACTGACCGGTTTTCTGGTTACCGCCAGGACCTGTGCCGGACAGTGTGTGTGTCAGACCTTCCCATTGTTGCAGTACTTTGCCGGTGTTCGCATCGATCAGGAAGTGCGGACGGCTTGGTTTGTTCGGGTTGGATGTGTCAACGAAGGAAATCGCATAGACCAGTTGCGCTTTGTTGTTGTCATCCAGTTTAACGTACAGTTTAGCCTGTTCGTTTTCGGAAGAATGTGCACGTGCCTGTGTTTTGGCCATGCCCAGTGCTTGTTTGTCAGAGTACAGTGGTTTTACGGAAACCAGATCTCTGTCGATGTTGCGGATCATGGAGCCGCTCATGACCGGTGCTGCGAAACCGCGCACACGGTGTTCAACGATGGCTTCGCCCCAGACAGGTACGCCCTGATGCAATTGCTGATAACGGGTAACAACTTTGCCGTCAGCATAAGACTGGCTGCGCAGTGCTTGCAATTCGCCGGATGCCAGACCCAGTGCCTGATGCGCCTGGATAGAGCCGCCAGCTGCCAGCGATGCGCGGGATGCTGTGGACAGTGCTGGTGCATTTTTTTCCAGATCAATACGATCTGCCGCAGATGCATCCCATGCTGCTGCCAGCATCAGTGCCATCACGGTAGGACGGAACAACTGTTTTGTTTTCAAAGCTCGTGTCATTTTTTCTCCAGTATTTCTTGTAGATATTGTTGAACCCGCCGGTTCCCGGTCGGGTGAAAATGAACCGCAAAGAACGAATGGGGTGGTCAGCTTCCCGACTCGTGACCGGGATACGGTATGCAGCCTGACTCACTCCCTGATGGACTCGCCACATCGCTGTGACGAAACGGAAGTTAATCAGACAAAATTAAATTCGGAAACCGACTTGTTGTTTTGTGAAAAATAGAGGGAAACTGTAAAGAAATTTTTTCGAAACAAAATTTCTTCTGTCGCCGTTTTTTTCAAACAAGTTTCATGCGAAATGAATAATGCGAGCGGAAAAAGGTGGAAATGTCTACCTTTTGCGCAAAACTGTTTTAATAAAAAAGATTGACAGTCAGTAAAGTGCTTACCAAAAGCACATTGACAGAGGTGAGGGGCTGTGATTACAGCTGCAGCAACTTCTTTGTAAAGCGCTGCTAAGTCATTGAATCAGAATGGGTAAACCGCAAAAAAGTTCCCGAAATTTGTTTTCTGTGCAGAAATCATTACCTGATACATGTGTAATGGAATGCAACAAGTGTGATTATCGCCTGAATTTCGGAAAATTTTGTAAAGAAATTTTCTTTTTTGAGGTGGAAAATTCAGTTTCCTGAAAAAATATCAATCTTTCACCGATGCTTTGGAAAGATTTTTTCTTATCCATTGCTGCATGTCATCCCAGATACGGTTGATTTCGTCATCGGACGGCATTTGCCGCGCATTCGGTAACTCTATCGTCACCACCGGAATATCCTTGTGCAGCCCGCTGTAATTACCGAGCGAACCGGGGTACACGCCGACACGGTTATAAATTAAGCGTCCGAAACGTACCGGTGGCTCGGCAGGGCCGTCAAAATCCAGCACGCCGTAAGGCGCATGGACAGAAATAATCACATGTGGTTTATAGCGTTCGATTTCTTCGTTCACCCAGCGGCTTTCCGGTTCGGAAACCGGTTGTTTGCCGGGAAAACGGCGCGGATCACGCTTCGTGGTACGCACCCAATAATCTTCGGCTTCTTTCTGCCATTCCGGTGTCGGGAAGTTGCGGTTCAGGTCTACACCGTTGGCATTCACGCGGGTGGCTGGCCTTGCCAGCAAGCCATCCGGATTCACAACCGGCGCTACTTTCCACTGAAATTCACCGGGGCCATTGCGCAGCAGCTTGTCCATCCATTTAAACGTAATTGCGGAAGAAGTCTGCTCATCGCCGTGAATACCGCCGAGCAGCAGAATGCGCAAGGCTTTCGGGTTACCAGGTTTGGCGCTGAAAAAGCGCGTCATCAGCGGAATGCTCCGAACCGAATACGCGCCGGACGGGGCCAGATACAAACGCAGGCAATCCTGCTCTGAAACAGCCGGTAACTGAGGAGTGATTGTTTTACACCAGTGTTCACTGGCAGAGGGGGGCGGAGGAACGGCGGTGCCGGAGGCAACCGCCGTGTAAGGCATCAGCGCGGTGCACGATGCCAGCGTGCAGGCTACTGCGAAACGACGTGGCATCGGGATGCTGACTCCTTGTATTACAGTCCTGCTGCAGCGCGCAGAATCGCTGCTTTGTCGGTACGTTCCCAGCTGAATTCAGGCTCTTCACGACCGAAGTGGCCGTAAGCAGCTGTTTTGGAGTAAATCGGACGCAGCAGATCCAGCATCTGGATGATGCCTTTCGGACGCAGGTCGAAGTGCTCGTTCACCAGTGCGGCGATTTGCTCGTCAGGGATAACACCGGTACCTTCGGTATACACTGTCACGTTCATCGGACGTGCAACGCCAATGGCGTAGGCAACCTGAATCTGGCACTGACGCGCCAGACCGGCAGCCACGATGTTTTTCGCGACGTAACGTGCCGCGTAAGCTGCGGAACGGTCTACTTTTGTCGGATCTTTACCGGAGAATGCACCACCACCGTGCGGGCATGCGCCACCGTAGGTATCGACGATGATCTTACGGCCGGTCAGACCGCAATCGCCTTGCGGGCCACCGATCACGAAACGGCCGGTCGGGTTGATCAGGTATTTTGTATCCTGCAGCCACTCGGATGGCAGTACCGGTTTGATGATTTCTTCGATGACGGCTTCGATAAATGAAGCTTTCATCTTGGTTGCAGATTCACTCTGGTCAGGGTGATGCTGAGTGGACAGCACAACGGTATCGATAGAATGCGGTTTGCCGTCAACATAACGCATGGTGACCTGAGATTTTGCATCCGGACGCAGGAATGGCAGGCGGCCATCCTTACGCAGTTGCGCCTGACGCTCTACCAGACGGTGTGCATAGTAAATCGGCGCAGGCATCAGTTCCGGTGTTTCATCGCAGGCATAACCGAACATCAGACCCTGATCACCGGCACCGGTGTTCAGATGGTCGTCGGATGCGTGATCCACGCCCTGAGCAATATCATTCGATTGTTTGTCGTAAGCGACCAGTACCGCGCAACCTTTATAGTCGATACCGTAATCGGTATTGTCGTAACCGATACGCTTGATGGTGTCGCGGGCAACCTGAATGTAATCTACGTGGGCGTTGGTAGTGATTTCACCAGCCAGCACCACCAGACCAGTATTGGTCAGGGTTTCAGCAGCTACACGGGAACGCGGATCCTGTTCGAGAATTGCATCCAGAATCGCATCAGAGATCTGATCAGCTACTTTGTCCGGATGTCCTTCGGATACTGATTCAGAGGTAAAGAGAAAGTCACTTGCCATCGCAGGCTCCTGTAAAAAATGACCGAAAAAATGTGCCGCAGTCAAAATGTGAACCTGCGACGCTTTAGCGGAATTTATAAACCGCCTCGCAAGTTGTCTGTTAACTCGGCGGTAAAGCTGTGCCGGAACAGTATTCCGGTGCGCAATGTGTGATATTTTACGCCTTCTCTCGATATTCTGTCGAATACCCCTCGTTTTTTCACTGGTACTTGAGCGGCGTCATGCTAGTTCGTCTATTTCGATTCTTTTCATATTTCCCTTTGCCGGTGCTGCATGCCGGCGGCGCAGCACTGGGCTGGCTGGTTTACGGTCTTTCCGGCTCTTATCGTCGTCGTATGCGACACAATATGCAGCTGGCTGGTGTGGAGGCGCATCTGGGCGCAGCGGTCAGCGAAGCCGGTAAAAATATTGCGGAGCTGCCTTTTATCTGGTGCGCGAAGCCTGAGCGTGTGTTAAAAACCGCGACGCTGGAGAACTGGGAACTGGTGCAGACTGCGCTGGATGCCGGTAAGGGTGTGATTTTCCTGACACCGCATCTGGGTTGTTTTGAGATCGTTGCGCAATCTATTGCAGTGCGCACCCGCTTAACGGTGATGTACCGTCCGCCGCGTCAGGAAGCGCTGAAACCGCTGATTGAAGGCGCACGTGCCCGCGACAATCTGTTGCTGGCGCCGGCCAACTTATCCGGTGTGCGCATCATGGCAAAAGCACTGCGCAAGGGCGAAGCAATTGGCCTGCTGCCGGATCAGGTACCGCAGGAAGGCGAGGGCGTGTGGGCGCGCTTCTTCGGCAAGCCGGCGTATACCATGACGCTGTCTGCCAAACTGCACACCATGAGCGGTGCACCGGTGATTGTGACGTATGCTGAACGTCTGCCGTTCGGACGTGGTTACCGCGTTCGTTTCCTGCCATTTGAAGAAGCCCTGCCGGAAGATGCGGCGGGTCAGGCGGAAGCAATTAACCGAGCGATGGAAAAACTGATTCTGGCCGCACCGGCACAGTATTTCTGGAGTTACAACCGCTATAAAACACCGGAAGGTGTCAGCGGGCCGGAGCAGGATGCGGTATGAGACTGATGTTATTGATTATGTGGTTGCTGCACTGGTTGCCGCTGCCACTGCTGGGGCGTTTCGGTGAAACGGTCGGTAGTTTCTTATTTTATGTGATTAAGAAACGCCGCCGCATTACGCTGACCAATCTGCGACTTTGCATGCCGGAACTCAGCGAAGCGGAACGCTACCAACTTGCTAAGCAGCATTTTCGTTACTATGCCCGCAGCGTGTTTGAACGCGGCATTCTGTGGTGGGCACCGGAGTCGCGTCTGAAAAAACTGATTCATGTCGAACCCGGCGTACCGCTGGCTGACATTAAGGCCGGTCCGGTCGTGATCATGTGCCCGCATTTTGTGTGTCTGGAAGTCGCGGGTGTGGCGACCATGCTGGAATCTTCGCTGTGTTCGATTTATTCCGAGCAAAAAAATAAAGTGTTTGACCGTGCGCTGCGTAAAGGGCGTTCACGTTTTCGTCCGGTGCAATTGTTTTCACGTAATGAAGGCATTAAGCCGATACTGCGCGCCATGCAGCAGGGCTTGCCTTACTTCATGCTGCCGGATATGGATTTCGGTATTAAGAATGCAGAATTTATTCCGTTTTTCGGTGTGCCTGCCGCGACCCTGATTGCGTTGCCGCGTCTGGTGGCAACTTCCGGTGCGAAAGTCATTCCGGTCACCGCCACTTATCTGCCGGATTACCAGGGCTGGCAGGTACGTTTCCATCCGGCGTGGGAAAATTATCCGGGCGATGCCAGCCTGACCGAGGCCACCCGTCAGATGAATGCGTTTATTGAAAGCCAGATTCGTTTCGCACCGGCAGAATATTTTTGGGCGCATAAACGTTTCAAGACACGTCCGGAAGGCGAAGCAGGCTTTTACTGAGCTGTTGCGCGTTCTGTGCAATCAACCTAGAATAGCGGGACAGGTGCGTAGGGGTGCCTGCCCGCAAAAGAGGATCTCACCCTGCTGTCTTTGCAGACCACAGATGTGCGTCTGCCATCTTTCCGATGTGATCAGCCAGTATTCGTTTGACGTAGCGGGTCGTCAGCATAACGAATCGGAGCGGTCATGTTGCCTCAGTCTTTATCCTGTTTTCTGACGTATCATGTCCGTGCCGTTCACGGAGAAATTACATGAACGTACTCACTGAAGAAATCAAAACCCGTGCACGTGTATTGCAAAAGCAATTGCAACGTCAGCACAGTGCCAGCATTAAACGCGTGCGGATATTATGTCGCCGTCGCAACTGGTCGCCGGAAACAGAACCCAGCCACAGCCAGTGCCTGAACCTGATTGCCGCTGACACAGGCTTTCGTGACTGGGAGCATGCTCGCTGTGCATTATCCGGCCAAGCCACTGACCCCGGTGATATGGGGGCGTTCTGGTACGGAGAACATGCTGCCGGTTTTACTAATCTATGGTTTTCCGGCTATGCAGAAGCCCGCCACCAGCAAGCTTTACAACCCGGTATGTTTTTGTTGCCGTATGCACGGCAGTTTGTGCTGGCAGAAGCTTCGTTTGTGAAACATCTGGGGATGACAGACGATGATGCGGTATGGTCTGCAATTCAGTATGATCTGGTGGCAGCTTATGGCAGTCAGGCATGGCAGACGCTGGCGCAACAGCGTCTGCAGCAAACGCGGCTGGAACACTGGGAAAGCCAGTGGAACTGGCAGGCAGACCAGCAGGCTTTGCACAGTGATGAGCAGACCTCAGCGCAGATTCTGAAAAACTTTGTCGCAGACGAACGCATACAAAAAATCCCGCAGCAAAGAAAAAAACGACTGGTGATTCTGCGCTGGCTGGCGGCACAGATCAGCATGGATATGCCTTATTCTGAAATAGCACTGAATCAGGTATTAAGCCGTTATCACGATGATGTGGCGACACTGCGCCGTGAACTGGTGGTGCATGGTCTGATGCAGCGTGAGAACGGAATTTACCGCAAACTCCGCTGAGTTCTGAAACCGAAAAAAACGCAGTACAGGCTTGCAGAATGCCGGATGACCGATTGCAGGTCGTCCGGCATTTTGTTGTATGTCTGTGAGCTAATCTTAATTTACTTGTTCACAGAACCCCGTCAATTTACACTGATCAGATTGATATCAGCCGGGGGGTTCCATGCAGGATAAACCAGTGTTAGAGCAGCTCTGGCATCGCATTTGCAATCCTTCCGGCAACACGGCGGAAGATCCTGACGCAGGCTGGGAACAGCAGGTTCGCGCTTTGTATGCGCATCATATTGCGCATCCGGTTGCGTTGCGGTATTTGCTGGAACAACGTCCTTCGCTGTCTGAATTTTTGCAATGGGTGGCGCAGTCTGAGGCCGGATATCAGGTGCTGGATACGCATACAGAAAACGATCAGCCCACCGGGACTGACTGGCTTCTGACACCGGAGCAACTGGCCTTCTGGCATCAGAACGGTTATCTGGTTTTACCTGCAGTGATTGACCGTCAGGCATGCGCTGAAACCTGCGATGCTATTTGTGATTTCCTTGGCATACAGCAGCATGATCCGGCCAGCTGGCATCTGGCAAATCAAAAAAAGCATGGGCTGATGATGCCTTTGTATGACCATCCGCGTATCAATACCAATCGTGAGTCAGGACGTATCCGGGCCGCGTATGAACAATTGTATGGCAGCACGGCGATCTACAAAACCATTGATCATCTGAGCTTTAATCCGCCTGTAAGCGCGGAGACACCGTTTTCCGGCAGTGATCTGCACTGGGATGTCAGTCTGGCGCAACCCGTGCCGGAGAAATTTCAGGGCTTGTTATATCTGACCGATTGCGGCGCGGAAGAAGGGGCGTTTCACTGTGTACCGGGTTTTCATCATGTGCTGGCAGACTGGTTGCAGCAAGTGCCGGCCGGTGTGAATCCCCGTGAATACGCCGCTGCAACGCTGGTGCCTGAAGCTGTGCCGGGAAATGCCGGAGACTTTGTGATCTGGCATCAGGCTTTACCGCACTGTGCAACACCGAACTTCGGTAGCAGGCCACGTATGGTCCAGTATCTGACTTATATCCGGGATGATCATAAAGATCATGACATCTGGATATAAAAAAGCCTGCACAAAAAAGATTGTGCAGGCTTTTTGCGACAGGGTGACTAAGTGAAATCAGCCCGGCAGCAATTCCGTTTCACCGTCCAGCAAACTATTGGCAGGATACGGTGTTTTGGATTTCAGCTCTTCGTAATAGGGCGTGAAATCCGGTGCGGTGCCTTCAAACAATTCATCGAAACTGTTAATCACGAAATAGGTTTCCTGATACGTGTCGATTTTGTACAGCGTGTTCAGGCAGCGCTTGATATCCAGATGGATATGGCGCGATGTCGTACCCGGTGTCAGGCAGTATTCGACTTCACCGCCGGATGACAGAATGCCAGCGCCGTAAATACGCAAGCCTTCCGGCGTATTGATCAGACCGAATTCCACGGTGTACCAGTACAGGCGTGCCAGCTGATCCAGACCGCCGAGCTGCATGGCTTTTAAACCTCCCTGACCGTAACGCTGCATATAGTCGGCGAATACAGGGTTGAACAGCAGTGGTACATGGCCGAAGAAATCGTGGAACACATCCGGCTCAACGATGTAATTGAATTCTTCCGGTTTGCGCAGCCACACTGTCACCGGGAAACGGCGGTTTGCCAGATGGTCGAAGAAGGTCAGTTCCGGAATAAGGCCCGGTACGGCAACGATGGTCCAGCCAGTTGCTGCTTCCAGTTTTTTCGAGGTGGCTTCAAATTGCGGAATGCCATCTGCTGCATTTAAACCTTGCAGCGCTTCGATAAATTCATTACAGGCGCGGCCCGGCAGCAGCGCCATCTGGCGCTGATACAAACGGCGCCACAGCGCATGTTCTTCTTCCGTATACGCTGCCCAGTCCTGTTGCACAACATACTGCGCATCGGCGCTTGCGTAGTCTCCGCGTAAAGCGGCGCCGTGGGATTTTTCGGCCACAGTGGCCAGAAAGTCTTCGTTGCTGACGGTGGTATCCATGATTTTATTTATACTTGTTAAGACAAAAGGCTGACACTCGGGAGTGTTCAGCCTTTTGCGATTGTCTCATATCGTTTTTGCTTACGCTGTGGTGGTTTCGTCTTTCAGCACACCGCGGCGGATTTGATCCAGCTCAATGGATTCAAACAAAGCGCGGAAATTGCCTTCGCCGAAGCCCTGATCACCTTTGCGCTGGATGATCTCGAAGAAGATCGGACCAATCACGGTGGTGGTGAAGATTTGCAGCAGTAACTGACGCGCTTCTTCGGTGGATTTACCGTCGATCAGAATACGCAGCTTGCGCAGTTCTTCCAGATTTTCACCGTGGCCAGGCAGACGACGGTCAACCAGATCGTAGTAAGTTTCGATGGTGTCCTGGAAGCTGACGCCGTCAGCTTTCATGCCTGCAACGGTTTTGTATACATCATCTGTGCCCATCGCGATATGCTGAACACCTTCGCCGTGGTACAGATCCAGATATTCTGCGATCTGGGATTTGTCATCAGAAGATTCATTGATCGGGATGCGGATTTTGCCGCAAGGCGAGGTCATCGCTTTGGATTTCAGACCTGTGTGTTTACCGGCGATGTCGAAGTAACGGATTTCGCGGAAGTTGAACAGGGTTTCGTAGAAATCAGCCCATTCTTTCATGCGGCCACGGTAGACATTGTGGGTCAGATGGTCGATGTAGGTCAGACCGTGACCAACCGGATTCGGATCCACGCCCGGAATCGCCACGAAGTCAGCATCGTAAATGCTGATATTGCCGATCGCGCCAGGTTCTGCGCCGTCTTTGCCTTTCCAGCGGTCAACGAAATAAATCAGAGAATCGCCGATACCTTTGATGGCAGGAATATTCAGTTCCATCGGGCCGGTTTTGTTATCGAAGCCCCATGCGCCCAGTTCCAGTGCGCGTTTGTAAGCGAAGTTCGCATCTTTGACGCGGAAAGCAAATGCGCAGACGCAAGGGCCGTGTTTGCGTGCGAATTTCTGTGCAAACGAATCCGGTTCCGCGTTGATGATGAAGTTCACATCACCCTGACGGTACAGTGTGACATCTTTGGTACGGTGTTTAGCAATGGCCACAAAGCCCATCGTTTCGAACAGCTTGCCCATGGCAGCCGGATCAGGTGCGGCGTATTCGACGAATTCGAAGCCGTCGGTGCCCATCGGGTTTTCCCAGGTTTGGAATGTCATGTTTGTCTCCTGTGGGGGATTCGTTTGAAATTCTGCTTCAACCGGCACATTCGTACGCGGTTTGATACAGCGCAAACTCACAGTATAGTCGGCGTAACACGCCATTTAATTCCAAAATTCACCAAAGATTGCATGATGTGCGCAATAATGTTGCGCATATTCTGATGATGAGGGGATAAAAATGGCGCAGATTGAACTGGATAAAATTGACCGCAAAATTCTGGCGATTTTGCAGGCGGACGGGCGGCTGACCAATCAGGAAGTGGCAGAGCGGGTCAATCTGTCGCCATCGCCCTGCCTGCGCCGTATCAAGCGTCTGGAAGAGAGCGGGGTGATCCGGCAATACGTGGCGTTGCTGGAACCGGCGCGTATCGGCCTCGGCTTGCTGGCTTATGTGAATGTGCGGCTGGAAAAGCACAGCGATGTGCCATCGAAAGGCGCGTCGCGTTCGCCGCGTGATGATTTTGCGGTATCGGTGGCGCAATGGGCGGAAGTGGTGGCTTGCTATGCGATGACCGGTGAAATGGATTATCTGCTGCGGGTGCATGTGGAAGACATGAACCATTTTTCCCGTTTCATGATGGAAACCCTGCTGCGCCATCCGGCAGTGCTGGATGTGAAGTCCAGCTTCGCGCTGCAACAGATCAAAGACACCACCGCCTTACCGCTGGGTGCGGCCTGATCTTATCGGATATTGATTGTGCAGACTTCGTCAGCGGGGGTGTCCGGAGCGCCACTGTTTCTGCGGACGTCGATGAAAAACTGTGCCATTCTCCGCATTTCAGCGGTTTTTTGCCTTGTCGGCGGCAGTCAGAACACCGGATAATAGCGGTATTTTTTAAATATATCAGGAGTGCATATGCAGGTGATTTCCGCTGAACAGGTACATCAGTCGCTGAATTTTCCGGTACTGATTGCGGCGCTGGACCGCGCATTTGCCGGCACCTTCCATATGCCGGCGCGGCAAGTGTTTCCGCTGACGGAACAGGAAGATAATCACGATGCGTTTGCGGTACTGCCATCGTGGAACGATGAAGTGATCGGCGTGAAAGCCTTTACCTATTTTCCTGATAACGGAGCACAGCAATTGCCGACGCTGTTTTCGAAAATTCTGCTGTTCAAACGCGATCACGGTGAACCGCTGGCGATGGTGGATGGCACCAGCGTCACTTACTGGCGTACCGCGGCCGTATCGGCGCTGGCAGCACAAAAGCTGGCGCGTCCGGACGCATCGCGTTTGCTGCTGCTGGGCACCGGCAATCTGGCGCTGCCTTTGCTGCGGGCGCACGCTTCCGTACGTCAGCTGACTGAGATTCAGGTCTGGGGCAGGGATGTGAAAAAAGCCGAAGCGGTGGTCGCGGCATTCCGTGCGGAACATCCTGCGCTGCAGATCACGGCTGTCAGCGATCTGCGCGCGGCTGTGCGGTCGGCAGAAATCATTGTTGCCGCTACCGGCAGCGCCGAGCCGCTGGTGCTGGGCGAAGATGTGCAGGCTGGCTGCCATGTCGATCTGCTCGGCAACCACAGTCCGGACCGGCGCGAATGCGATACTGAGCTGGTGGTCAAATCCTGTGTATTTGTCGATTACACCCCGAACGTGGTGCGGGAAGCCGGTGAATTGCTGATTCCGCGTGATGAGGGCCGGTTTTCCATGGAAGAAATTTTTGCCGATCTGGCGGCTTGCTGTCGTGGCGTCGCCGGACGCCGTTTCACTGAGCAGATTACCTTGTTCAAATCGGTGGGAACGGCGCTGGCAGATCTGGTGACAGCGCATCTGGTGCAGCGCCAGCTCAGCGTGCCGGAAAACAGAGCAGAGCAGTCGTAATCCGGGGTAAATGCGGGGTTCTGCACAGCAAAATCCCGCTCGTCGGCAGAAAGTCCGGCGCTCCGTAAAACACAAATGCGGACTTCTGCACAGCCTTAGTAATCAAACAGGTGCTTATTTAAAGCCCGGCAAATGCCTTAACAGTTTGACTGCCGCCCGCGCATTCGCTTTCCAGGTGTAATCCAGAAACGCCACCTGTTCATCCATCGCCTCTTTCAGGATCGATTTCGCCGAAGCAGGGCGCAGTTTCAGATAGGCATCCGCTTCGCCGTATTCGCGGTGGATCTGCATGCCGGCTTTTTTGGCGATATGGATCATGGTCTGATTCGATGCCAGACAATGCATGTACAGCGTGTCCACATCGGCATTGCGGCAATGAATCGCACCGCGCTGAAACAGGCGGAAACCGATGCCCTTGCCACGCGCATACGAGGAAACCGAAACCCCGAATTCCGCGACCTGACGTTTCTCGGTATTGTCGTCGTAATCCTTACGCGCCATAAATGCCAGATGACCGACGCCCACCAGACGGAAATGGTGACTGAACACGCCGAATACTTTGTCGCGCGAAAAATCCAGACTTTCCACATATTTGCGGATCAGTGCATCCGGCAGCACGGTACCGAAACGCAGCAGGCGGTCACTGTCTTCCAGCCCCAGAAAATGGCGCAGGATACGGTGACGGTCATTGGCCGACAGTTCTTTGACACGGATCACCGGACGGGGATGCTGACCGGAAGGGTCTGCCGGCTGAACCGGAAACACATCAGAGGATTTCATCGCAGCTCCACAATACAGCGGACGCCATACCCGTCCGCTGACAGTTTTCTGATACTGATTTGTGCGACGCACAATGTCTGCTATTGTAGGTCAGCCCATAGTTCAAAAAAAGGCATCGCTACCGAGTATTTGTTCCAGAATAGCAGGCGGATTGCGCAAGCTCAGAGAATATTTTGCTGCAACGCAACAGGTGCGATCTGACGAGGCCGCGCAGGCTCAGGCCTCATCGTCGTCTGCCGCGATACCGCTGTTTTTACGCCATGCACGGATGGCATCGATTCTTGCACTGCGTACCGCTTCCGGAATCCGTGCCGGTGTCGTACAAGCCTTCGCCACAGCACCGGCATCCACGCTCAGTGCAGCTTCCAGTGCTGCTTCCAGAAAGGCTTTCTGGCGGAATTCGCGGGTTTCATAACCGGTGCGTCCGCAATAATCACATTCAATGGCCAGCAACATCGCACGGAAACGGTCGGGTTTGCGGTAAGCGTCGCAACGCTGAAACAAATCTGCAATGGTCGCCGGACGCAGTATTGCTGCCTGACCACAGACGCCGTGCTCACGCGTGGTCATCACCGCCAGATCGCGGCAGTCCGAAGGCACCCGCAAACGCTGGCAAACGGCATCGGTCAGCGGTACACCCAGTGCTTCGTGTCCGTGATGTGCAGGCCATGCTGCGGGATCGGTCACACCTTTACCCAGATCATGCAGCAGCGCGGCAAAGCGCACCGCCAGCGGATAGCCGCGCTGTGCGGCCTGATCGACGACCAGCATGCAATGCACACCGGTATCGCCTTCCGGATGGTAATGCAAAGGTTGCGGCACGCCCCACAAACGTAGCAATTCCGGCAGCAAGCGTGCCAGCGCACCGCACTCTTTTAAAATTTCTATCATGCGCGACGGGCGCTGTTCCATCAGGCCGCGCGCAATTTCTTGCCATACCCGTTCCGGCACCAGTGCATCGACTTCGCCTGCGGCCACCATATTCCGCATCAGCTGCATGGTTTCCGGCGCCACGCTGAATTCCTGACCGGGCGCAGAAAAACGGGCAGCGAAGCGCGCCAGCCGCAGTATCCGCACCGGATCTTCTTCAAACGCCGGTGACACATGGCGCAGTATGCGCGCGTTCAGATCGGCTTGTCCGCCGTAAGGATCAATAATCTGACCGTCGTCGCCGAGCGCCATCGCATTAATCGTCAGATCGCGCCGGATTAAATCTTCTTCCAGCGTCACTGATGCATCGGTGTAAAACGCAAAACCTTTGTAGCCGGCTGCGGTTTTTCTTTCGGTACGGGCCAGTGCATATTCTTCATGGCTGCGCGGATGCAGGAAAACCGGAAAGTCTTTGCCTACTGGTTTGTAACCGGCAGCCAGCATTGCTTCCGGTGTGCTGCCGACGACCACGTAATCGACGTCCTGTACCGGCAAACCCAGTAAGCGGTCGCGCACCGCGCCGCCAACCTGATAAATCTTCATTCACCCTGCCTTTCAATACGGGCATCATGCATAGGCAGTGTTTCGGTTTCCATTTCGGCGCCGTGTATCCAGTGCGCGACAGCAGGGTGGGCAATCACGCGGTCTGCATAGGCTTCCAGCGCTGGTGCCAGCGCGACGCCGTAAGTACGAAAACGCATCACAACCGGCGCAAAATATGCATCGGCAATCGAAAACGCACCGAACAGATAACCATGCGCACCGTAGCGTGCCAGACAATCTTCCCAGATTTCACAAATGCGGCCGATGTCCGCCTGTGCGCCCATGGTACGGCCTTTGCCGGGAAAGCGGCCTTTGATGTTCATCGGCATGTCAAAGCGCAGCGAGGAGAACCCGGAATGCATTTCAGCGCAGATGCTGCGAGCATGGGCGCGCGCCAGCACATCCTGCGGCCACAGATTCAAAATCGAAAACTGTTCTGCCAGATATTCACAGATCGCCAGTGAATCCCAGATCACATGCTCATTGGCGATCAGGACCGGTACTTTTCCGGCCAGCGAATAGTCAGCAATTTTGCTGGTGGTATCACCCTGACCGAGCAGAATACGGATTTCTTCAAATGGGATGCCGAAGGCGCGCATCAGTACCCACGGCCGCATAGACCATGAGGAATAATTTTTATTGCCGATCACCAGTTTCAGGGAAGGGCGCTGATCTTTCATCAGCGCGGCAATAGCGGGGTGAATTGCAGTTTCTTGCATCAGAGTTTCCTGTCATCAGGTAAATCGGCATCGCTGGCAGACATTCCTTTCGGCACGACCACACCCAGACGGGCTTTCAGTGACTGCGGTTTTTTCTCAAGAATAGCAGCATAGTAGGTTGCATTTGACAGCACGTTTTTGACATAGCCACGGGTTTCATGGAATGGAATGGTTTCAGCAAAAATAGCTCCTTCCACCGGCTTACTGAGTTTGGCACGCCATGCGCGCGGACGACCCGGCCCCGCATTGTATGCCGCTGATGCCAGCGCCTGCGAGCCGCCCAGATCAGTCAGCACCATGTTCAGGTAATTGGTACCGAGCTGAATATTAGTGTCGATGTCATTCACCTGATGCGGTAAGAAATCGCTGAGCCCGATTTTCTTTGCCACATAACGGGCCGTCGCGGGCATGATCTGCATTAAGCCTGAAGCACCGACATGTGATTTTGCCGTCATGACAAAGCGCGATTCCTGACGGATCAGACCATATACCCAGGCCATATCCAGACCGAGTGAGCTGGTCATGCGGTACATGCTGTCGCTGAACGGCGTCGGAAAACGCTGTCCGAAATCGGTTTCGCCACGGGTACGGTCAGAGGTATTCACCATGCGGTCCAGCATCTGATTCTGGCGCGCCAGTTCCGCCGCCGCCAGATGCTGACGTTCATTCATCCGGCGCAGTTCCCAGTTCCATTCGCGTGTGCCTTCGGTTCGCAGGTTCATCCCATAAAAACGCAGCGCACGCTGCAGACCGGGATTTTTTTCCATCTGCGCCAGTTCTTCCGCACTGATGGCGCGGCCAGCCGGTGGTACGCCGATTTTCCTGCCGCTTTCCTCGGTCGCTAACTGACCGTAAAAATGGTGCTGATCAGCGATGCTGCTGAACAGTTTCGCCGCTTCATCGTTGCGGCCTTCGGCTTTGTAAGCGCGGCCCAGCCAATAAATCCAGGCCGGATCATTACGCAGGCTCGCCGGCATGGCGAGGATGCCCTGACGTACCAGTTTCCAGTCGGTTTCGCGTAATGCTGAACGCACCCGCCACTGGCTGGCTTCTATCGTCAGATCTGCACCGTCTGCGCGGGTCCAGTAACCGATGGCATCCGGTTCCAGTTTGTAGGCTGATTGCAGGGCGATCTGCGCCCAGCCATTGGCGCGTTCATGTTCACTCAGACGGGCGCTGTAGCGGGATAAGGCTTGTGCAGCTTCTTCCGGATCGGATTTGGCAAGGCGTCCGAGCGCTGCCAGAAATAATTCCCGCGATGCCTTGCTTTGCTCCGGACCTTTTTTCATCAGCGCTGCCGGTTTTTCAAATGCTTCGCTGATTTTCTTTTCCGGAATATCCAGCAGCTTGCCGAGGCGCAGTGCCAGCGGCAGCGCACCGTTTTCAGCCGCCATCCTTAACTGGAAATACACAAAACCTGCATCCAGCTGCTGATTCTGATACATGTAATTCAGCATGTTGTAGCAGCCTTCGCCGTAGTCTTTCGGACTGTTCAGCAGGGCTTTGGCATCCTGCGCCACTTTTTGTGCTTTGGCTGCGCGTGATAACACGGCGTAGCAGCGTAACTGATTATCGTCGGCCACCACGAATTGCGGATACTGCTGATCAAACAGTTCCCATTCGCCGCGCCGTCCCAGCATTAACAGCCAGTCATTACGGGCGCGGTCAGCAATCGCGCTGCCTTCGTATTTCTGTATAAATTCGCGGAACTCCGTATTGCTGGCTTTTGCCATGCGCGCACGCAGACGGTAGTAATCCACATACGAAGGAATATCATAGTTGCCGAGCTGCGCCGCATACTGATCCGCCGACTGGCTGTCATCGTGAAACGCTGCTTCCCGCAGCGCCATCAGCCTGTCATCATCATTGACCAGTGTTTTTTTGCCCGTTGCTGCCTGCACGGCAGACATGTGAAAACCTGCTAACATCGTGACGCTCAGTGCGCTGAGCCAGAATTTGACAGCCATTTTTTGATCATGAGTAAAACGATTCTTAACAGTATGACACAGGCAAACCCTGACGCACACTCTGATGCGATGAAACCGGTGAGCGATCGCAAAGCCTTGCGTAAGGCATTACTCAGCGCGAGAAAATCTGTGGCGGCGGAACAGCGTCGCATCTGGGATGCGCAGATAGCGGAAGGGTTAATGCGATGGTTGCAGCAACGCCAGCCATCCAGCCTCGCGGTGTACTGGCCGATTCAGGCAGAACCTGATTTACGCGACTGGTATCCGCAAATCACAGCGATGGGCATACAGCTGGCGCTGCCCTGGGTCGTGGAGAAAAATGCGCCGCTGAAATTTCTCGCATGGCAGCAGGGCGATGCCATGGAGCTTGATGAATACGGTATTCCTTTACCCGCTGATAAGGAAAAGCTGATCGAACCGGAAATACTGCTGGTGCCTTGCGTGGGTTTTAATCAGCAGGCGTACCGGCTTGGATACGGCGGCGGATTTTATGACCGGACGCTGGCGCAGCTGACCTCAGCTCTGCCGCTGGGAATTGCGTACGAACTGGCATCAACGGTGTTTGAGCCCGGAGAGTTTGATTTACCGATGTCGGGTATTCTGACCGAGTCAGGTCTGCGCTGATACGAGGCCGGAGGGCGCCAAAGCAGACAGCGAAAGATGCGCATCTGCTTTGTACCGGGAAACATTAATACGCTGCAGCTTTGCCGTCAGGATTGCGCGGATCAGAGAAACCAGCCAGACCCTTTGCCGTGATTTGTATGGTCTGTGTTTTTCCCATGACCTGTGCCGGCTGCAGATTTTGTCCGCGTTGCGCCAGCAGGCGCAGAGTATCCTGGCTGATACCTGCTTCGTAACGTAACTGATCGGGCAGCCATTGCTGATGAATACGCGGTGCAACAGCCGCTTCAGCCGGATTCATGCCGAAGTCGATCATATTTACCAGCGTTTGCAAAACGGTAGTGATAATGCGGCTACCGCCCGGACTGCCGGTTGCAATCACTGGTTTGCCGTTTTGCAGTACCAGTGTGGGGGACATAGAGCTTAATGGACGCTTCCATGTGCCGACAGCGTTTGCTTCACCGCCAACCAGTCCGAATGCATTCGGTACACCCGGTTTGACGGAAAAATCATCCATTTCATTATTCAGCAAAATACCGGTGCCACTGGCGACGATGCCGCTACCGAAATTCAGATTTAAGGTGTACGTGGTGCTGACTACATTGCCATACTTGTCGGCCACGCTGTAATGGGTAGTCTGATCGCTTTCGTAAGGCTGCAGTTTGCCGGCGCGTATCTCAGTTGACGGCGTCGCCTTGTCCGGTGAAATTTGCTGTACCAGCGCATTAGCATAGGCTTTACTGGTCAGTGCCTTTACCGGTATGTTGATATGGTCCGGATCGCCCAGGTACTCTGCGCGGTCAGCATAAGCGCGCTTCATGATCTCACTCATCTGATGAAGTGTGGCAGCGCTGTTATGACCTTGTTCACGCAACGGAAAATGCTCCAGCATATTGAGCATTTGTACAATGTGCACGCCACCGGAACTTGGCGGAGGCATGGAAATCACTTCAAATCCACGGTAATTGCCGCGTACCGGTACCCGCTCAGCTGCGCGATAAGCCTGCAGGTCAGCCTGTGTAATCAGACCGTCATTCGCCTTCATTTCTGCGGCAATTTTCTGTGCAATCTCACCTTCGTAAAATGCTTTGGCGCCATCACGCGCAATCAGTCGCAAGGACTTCGCCAGATCTGTCTGTTTTAAAAGATCACCGCTTTGCAGCGGATGTCCGTTCCGGAAGAAAATAGCACGACTGGCAGGCCAGCGTCCCAGATGCCCGGCTTCTGCCGTCAGCAGACTGGCCAGGTGCGGGCTGACTGTGAAACCTTTTTCTGCAAGCTGTATTGCCGGTGCAAGCAGTTGTTGCCACGGCAGGCTGCCGAAGCGTTTATGCGCGAGTTCGAGGCCTGCAACGGTTCCGGGAATGCCTACCGCCTGATGGCTGTAAGTGGATTTCTCAGGAATGACATTACCCTGTGCATCTAAATATAAATCACGTCTGGCCGCACGTGGTGCCAGCTCTCGAAAATCCAGTGCCACTTGCTTTCCGCTGCGACTGTCATGCACCAGCATAAACCCGCCGCCGCCAATGTTACCGGCATTGGGCAAAACGACGGCGAGTGCAAACCCGGTTGCAATTGCGGCGTCAATTGCGTTTCCGCCACGCTGTAAAATCTCCAGTCCGGCTTGTGATGCCAGTGCCTGCTCGCTGACGACCATGCCTTGTTTGCCATGAACCGGGCTGATGATCGGATAGCTGGTATCGTAACGAATTCCGGCAGCGATCTGTGCCTGACTGGCAGGAGTGAAAAAAATGCTTAGGAGTGCAGCGCTAAGCAGCGCAGTTTTCCATTTCATCATAAAAGGCTCCGTTGCGTAGGCAGAAAATTCTGTGCCGTTAAACCATTGATAATCTGACAGTGTAATCGTAAATCAGTACATCAGCACAAGACGGGCTGGCAATGGGGAGTTTTTAATACTCCTGTTCCGTTTATTAGCTGGCAGATGTCAGGAGCAGGGCGGGTACGATGAGTGAAGCTCAGCTCAGCCGGGAGAGTAGCGTTTGATCTGTGTTAAAAAACAAAAAAGCCAGCGCAGGGCTGGCTTTTCCGGAAATCTGAATAAACAGATTAAGCAGCTGCGTTAGCAACTGTTGCGTCGCCGTGAACAACAGCAACGCCTGCTGGCAGAACCAGATCAGCAGCGTGAACAGACTGACCAGCTTCGATTTTGGACAGATCTACTTCGATGAATTCTGGCAGGTCAGCTGGCAGGCAGGAAACTTCAACTTCGTTCGCTACGTGGCTGATCAGAGCGGAAGACAGTTTAACTGCTGGAGATACGTCTGCGTTTACGAAGTGCAGAGGTACTTTTACAGTGATTTTCTGGGTCATATCTACACGTTGGAAGTCAGCGTGCATTACCATTTGTTTGTATGCATGCATCTGGAAGTCGCGCAGCAGAACTTTTTCTACTTTGCCTTCAACTTCCATATCCAGGATAGAAGCGTGGAATGCTTCTTTACGCAGTGCGTGGAACAGTGCGTTGTGATCCAGAGTGATTGCTACTGGCGCTTCAGTGCCACCGTAGATGATGCCTGGTGTCTGGCCAGCGCGGCGCAGGCGGCGGCTCGCTCCGGTCCCCTGCTCTTTGCGTGCGAATGCTGTGATTTTCATGGTGTAACTCCAAATTGTGCAAGCAAAGCTTGCGGTGAAACGGCCCCGCGACCAGGGCCGCAAAAAAAGCGCCGCCCAAACCGGACGGCGCAAGAATACTTTGTGTAATTAGTCAGTGAACAGAGACATGACCGATTCACCTTTGGTGATACGGCGGAATGTTTCTGCCAGCAGGCTGTCACAGGACAGCTGACGGATTTTGCTGCATGCGCGTGCAGCAGCGGTCAGCGGGATAGTGTCGGTAACGACCAGTTCATCCAGCGGAGAATTGGAAATGCGATCCACTGCTGGTCCGGACAAAACCGGGTGTGTACAGTAAGCCAGTACTTTTTTCGCGCCGCGTTCTTTCAGAACTTCAGCCGCTTTGACCAGTGTGCCTGCTGTGTCAACCATGTCATCCATAATGACGCAGTTACGGCCTTCAACTTCACCGATGATGTTCATGACTTCGGAAACGTTCGCTTTAGGGCGACGTTTGTCGATAATGGCCAGATCGCAGTTCAGGCGTTTTGCCAGCGCACGGGCACGAACAACACCGCCAACGTCAGGCGAAACAACCAGCAGATCTTCGTAATTTTTTGCTACCAGATCGCCGAGCAGAATCGGGGATGCATAGATGTTATCAACAGGAATGTCGAAGAAACCCTGAATCTGATCTGCATGCAGATCCATAATCAGAACGCGGTCAACGCCGGCTTCTTCCAGCATGTTCGCGACAACTTTTGCAGAGATCGCGACACGTGCAGAGCGCGGACGACGATCCTGACGTGCGTAACCGAAGTAAGGGATGGCGGCAGTGATACGGCCAGCTGACGCACGTTTCAGTGCATCAACCATCAGCATCAGTTCCATCAGGTTGTCATTGGTCGGAGCGCAGGTCGATTGCAGTACGAAAACGTCTTTACCACGAACGTTTTCGTTAATCTCCACAGCAACTTCGCCGTCAGAAAATTTAGAAACATCGGCTTTTCCGAGCGGAATACCTAATTGCTTGGCAACGCCGGCTGCAAGAGTCGGATTAGCGTTACCAGTGAAGACCATCATGTTGTCATTGACGCGCGCGTTTGCCATGGCGGGACCTATCGGCTGAATATACGGTGAGGATGATGTCTGAGTCTATACGACAAATCATCAAAAGCAAAAACTGAAAAAGCCGCCGCACAAAGTATGCGGCGGCTTTCTGTATGTTGGCAGGGGAAAAAGGATTCGAACCTTTGCATGCCGGAATCAAAATCCGGTGCCTTAACCAGCTTGGCGATTCCCCTACACTAAAACCTGTTTTCTGCTAGCAGAACTTCGATTATTTTATCACGAAATTCGCGTCAGAATCAATCTTTTGCCTGCAGTTTTTTCATCATCGGATGAATTCTCAGTGATTTTGCCTTCCATAATTTCCACTGACCCTCATGCTTTTCAATAATTTTGTCAGCTTCTGATTCATCAGAAACAGCGCAAAATACGCAAGCTCCGGATCCGGTCATTTTTGCTGATCCGAACTGACTTAACCACTGAATGGCTTTATCTACTTCCGGATACAGCAGGCAGGCAACTGACTGCAGATCATTTTTCCATTTAACGAATTCGTCAGCAGGAAAGTCCGTTATTTTGACGGGTTTGGTGTCTCTTGTCAACTGGGGAGCACCGAAAATTGCGGGGGTCGGTACATGTACACCCGGTTCGACCACGACGTACCAGCATTCCGGTGTTTCTACAGGCTGTAATTCTTCGCCGATACCTTCAGCAAATGCGTTCTGACCAAACAGAAAGAAAGGCACATCCGCGCCAAGTTGCAGTCCGAGTTGCATCAGTTGTTGCTGATTCAGACCTGTGTTCCATAAGTGATTCAGTGCCATCAGTGTTGTCGCCGCGTCGGATGAACCACCGCCCAGACCTCCGCCCATCGGCAGACTTTTGTGAAGCGTCAGCAGAGCACCGCGTTCGCAGCCTGTGTGCTGTTGCAGTAATCGCGCTGCGCGAATAATTAAATCACTGTCTTCAGGGACACCCGGAATGTCATTGCTACGTCGGATGAGACCATCATTCGTAACTTCTGCATCCAGGTAGTCACAGCGATCTATCAGTTGAAATACAGATTGCAGAATATGGTAACCATCCGGCCTGCGTCCGTTA
This sequence comes from Cognatundibacterium squillarum, assembly GCF_014652435.1. Taxonomy (GTDB): domain Bacteria; phylum Pseudomonadota; class Gammaproteobacteria; order Burkholderiales; family Burkholderiaceae_D; genus Undibacterium; species Undibacterium squillarum. The sequence continues at coordinate 313,071 of NZ_BMYU01000004.1, read as the reverse complement.
ACATGCAAAAACAAATTCAGTTTGGCCGGGGCAGGGCACCGGGTCAGAGAGAGAGTCATGGTGCTTAATCTTCAGCGTCGAGAACGATCTGTATTATGACTTCACCAGCCTGTTCTGTGTAACCACTGATATCGATACGTTTTGGTTTGCCGGCACTGTACCAGCTCGCAAAACGCAGTTTCCAGCCATTTTGTTCCAGGCTCTGATCTTCCGGATTTAATTGGCGGATTTGTCCGTCTGTATTTTTGATATTTCCCTGAAGCCAGTCTTTCATACCACTTGCAGGTAATGGGTAACGCAACACTTCCTCCAGTAACTGATCAAGGCTGGCAGAGAGAATTGCCGGCTTGCCCGGTTGTTCCAGTGAGGCCTGATCCGGTTGTTCTGTGATACGTGCGACAGTCTGACCAACAGGAGAGTAAATCTGAATCTCGAGTTTGTCGTTTTGCTGAGACCAGTCAAAGCGCCCCGGAAATTGCTGGGGTTTTCCCTGAGTGTTATAACGTACAAATAATTTGCCACCGCAGTTAAACGTGCCGGAGCGTATCTCCCCGGTTGTGGCAGGTTTTTGTGTGGAAGCAGATTGCGGCAGCGTCTGGCATGCAGAAATTGCAGTAGCGCAAATGATAACGCTTGTCAGTGAAGACAGTTTGCTGAAAAAAGTGCGGATCATAAAAATGGAAATGCCGGTGAGCAGTGTCGCCGGCAATGAAATCAGGGTTGTACTTTCAGGCGTTCCAGTGTGCTGCGTAACGACTGATTGGATGCGTCTTTTTTCAGGGCATCTTGCCAGATTTGCAGTGCTGCCGCCTGGTCACCTTTTACCCACAGAACCTCGCCAAGATGTGCTGCGATTTCAGGATCGGTACGCATGCTGAAAGCTTTGCGTAATATTTCTTCCGCTTTGGCGTGCTCACCTTTCCGGAAATGCACCCATCCCAGGCTGTCCAGAATGTAAGGATCTTCCGGGGCCAGCTGATTCGCTTTTTCAATCAGCGTAGTTGCTTCATCCAGCCGGATGTTGCGGTCAGCAAATGAATAGCCGAGCGCATTGTAAGCGTGCTGGTTTTTCGGCGCTAATTGAATTACTTTGCGCAACTGCTTTTCCATTTCTGTGAAATTCTGCTGACTCTCCAGCACCATCGCATAGTCGTACATCAGATCGCTGGCTTCCGGAAAACGTTTGATTCCCTGACGCAGAACATCAATGGTTTCGAGTACGCTGCCACTGTCGCGCAGCAATTGCGCTTCTGTCTGAATTAACTGAATTTCTTCATTCTGACTACCGGCGGTTGTTGTGTGCAGGATCTCGCGCGCCTGATTCAGATTGCCCATGCGCGCATACAAACTGGCCCGGCGCAGTTGTACGCCAAACCATGCAGGATTACGGCCATCCATTGCATCCACTTTCGCCAGCCATTCCTGAGCCTGCTGCGGATTTTTTCTTTCGTAGGCGATGCGGGCAAGGTTCAGATAAGCCATCGTCAGATCGCGCTCTTCGCTTTTTTGCTCGCTCAGTTGCAAATAGCGAATGAAGCCGGCCTCTGCTTCGTCCAGCTGATTTTGTTCCAGTGCAAGTACTGCCAGTGTATAAGTTGCGTTGGTGTCTTCCGGTTTGTCGCGCAGTATCAGCCGGAATTGCGCTGCAGCTTCAGCGTAGCGCTTCTGCTCGATCAGCAGACTTGCCAGTGCGATTCGCAGATCCTGCGCCCCGGGGTTTTTGTCGATAAACGTCTGCAATTCCGGTATCGCTTCCGTTGGCGCGGATGCCTGTGCAATTGTCAGTATTGCTAATTCAGAATCCGGTTTCAGTGCCAGTACCTGACGTGCGTCACGCACTGCACGGACTTTGTCACCGGCATTCAGCGCGGCCTGAGCTTGGGCAACTTTCGCATCGGCACCGGACTGATATGGCGCAACAATCTGATCCAGCGTATTCAGCGCAGCCTGTTTATCTTTTGCGCGCGACAGCAGGCGTTGCGCCTGAAGCATCAGAATGCCGCGTTGGGCCGGCTGACTTTCTGCAAGTTTCTGGCTGTAGACGGACTTGATTTCATCCAGCTCGCCGTTCGTCAGCATAAAGCCGAGGTAGTATTGTGTCGCTTCGTTGGATTCAGGTGATAATTCGCGCCATAAACGGATCGCCGACAGCGCTTCACCGGGCTGTCTTGCTGCCAGTGCCATTTCCATGGCGCGCTTGGCAATGCGCGGGTCACGTGTCTGCTGTGCAACTGACAGTAAGGTGACGTAAGACGCTTGCCACTGACCGCGCTGAAAAGCGATTTCAGACGCCAGAATTTTATAAAACAGCTCATCGGTCAGCTTGACAGCAGGCAGTTTTTCTTCCGGTACGCTCGTCGCAGTTGCAGATTTGCCTCCCGGTGCAGGTGCTGATAATGCTGCATTCGCGGCATCATGGACATGATGCGCATCGTCGGCTTGTAATGTACGCTGCTGACCGGTAGTGGCGCAGGCGCTCAGGAGCAAAAGGCCGGCAATTGCGCTGGCTGGACGCAATGCGGAAAGCACAGGTTTGAATGATGCAAAAGTGGTATTCAAAGCGGATCCGATAAAAAATAAGCTGTCTGATTGTACGCTGTATCGTATTTAACAGTATTCAATGACTTGTGCCGGATTGTAAATGTTTTTTGTTTGTCTATAAGGTACTGCTGCGCAACCCCTGCAGCAAATATAGTGAACATCCGGCAAGCAAGTAAAAAAGGGAGTGAAGATGCCGGAATTGCCGGAGGTAGAAGTAACACGTCTTGGTGTGGATCCGCATATCAGCGGTAAAACTGTCACAGCGGTGATCATGCGCCGTGCCGGATTGCGCTGGCCGTTTCCACCGGATTTACCGGACTTGCTGAAAACAAAATCCGTGCTGCGTACTGGAAGACGCGGTAAATATTTGCTGCTGTTTTTTGCCAACGGTACTTTACTGATTCATCTCGGGATGTCCGGGCATTTAAGAGTGGTACCCGCTGGCAGTCCTGCGGAAAAACATGACCATCTGGATCTGGTATTCGGAGGGCAGGCGATCCGGATGACGGATCCGCGACGTTTCGGCGCAGTGCTCTGGCATGATGCCACTGATCCTCTGCCGCTGGCTGAGCATCCTTTACTAAAAAAGCTCGGTGTTGAGCCACTGGAAGAAAAGTTCAACGGCGAACTGTTATATCAGGCGACCCGTCAGCGCAAGTCTGCGATAAAGCAGGTTCTGCTCGCCGGCGACATCGTGGTCGGTGTCGGAAATATTTATGCCTGTGAGAGTTTATTCAAAGCGGGAATTCATCCTGAAAAGCCAGCGCATAAAGTGAACCGGAAAAGTTATCACCTTCTGGCACAGGCGATTCGCGAAACGCTGGCAGCTGCTATTCAACAGGGTGGCAGTACGCTGAAAGACTTTATTGGCGTTGACGGACAAAGCGGATATTTTCAGCAAAGCTACTTTGTTTACGACCGCGAAGCGCAGCCTTGCCGAATCTGTGCGCATCCGGTGCAGCGTATTGTGCAGGGACAGCGCAGCAGCTTTTTCTGTAAGCATTGTCAAAAATGATACTTTGCGGAAAGAATGCGACGGCTGTGCACCGCTCAGAGGAGAAATGCGCATTTTTTGCCACGCTTACATATATACTTGGGATAGTAAAAAATATCAGAGGGAAACATGAGTAGTCTGGTTCGCAATTTCCAGGAATACAGTGAGTGGCGCAAAGGCGTAGCCCGTGCACTGCAGGACTATCGCGCCTGGATCGGTGGTTCCGATCTGGCGGATCAGGCGACGGATCAGCGTCTCGGACGCTTATGTGAGCGTCTGGTGGACGATAAGTTATCCATCGCGTTCGTCGCTGAGTTTTCCCGTGGTAAATCTGAGCTGATCAATGCGATTTTCTTCGCAGATTATGGTCAGCGTATCCTGCCGTCTTCGGCTGGCCGTACCACCATGTGTCCGACCGAGCTGATGTACGACGAAACAGTGCCACCATGCATTCGCCTGTTGCCGATTGAAACCCGCGCAGAAGCACAATCCACCAGCGAATACAAAGGCCAGAATCATGTCTGGAAAGTGCTGCCGCTGGATGTGCAGTCGGGCGACGGCATGCTGGATGCTTTCCGTCAGGTCAGCCTGACCAAAAAAGTCAGTGTGGATGTGGCAAAACAATATGGCTTGTTTGATGAACAGGATCCTGACGCAGCGCTGGAAGTAGATGAAAACGGTCTGGTCGAAATTTCCCAGTGGCGTCATGCGGTGGTGAATTTCCCGCATCCCTTGCTGAAAGAAGGCCTGATCATTGTCGATACACCTGGCCTGAATGCAATTGGTACAGAGCCGGAACTGACGCTGAACCTGATTCCGAATGCGCACGCGGTATTGTTCATTCTGGCAGCCGACACCGGCGTGACCAAGAGCGACATTGATGTCTGGCGTAACCATATCGGTAACGGACTCGGCCGGCTGGTTGTGCTGAATAAAATTGACAGCATGTGGGACGAGTTGCGTACCAAGGAAGAAGTCGATGGTCAGCTGAAGCGTCAGGTTGAAACGGTGGCGCATACGCTGGGACTGGAGGAGAAACAGGTATTCCCGGTTTCTGCGCAAAAAGGTCTGGTTGCAAAAATTAATAAAGATGCACCATTACTGGCCCGCAGCCGTTTGCCGGCACTGGAACATGCTTTATCAAAAGAACTGATCCCTGCGAAACAAGACATTATCCGCGGCCAGCTGACCAGTGAAGTCAACGAGATTATCGGTGCGCAACAGGCAATGCTGGCATCGCGCAGCCGGAATATCGTTGAGCAAATGCTGGAGCTGAAGAGCCTGCGCGGTAAGAATATGAATGTCATCGAACACATGATGAAACGTGTCGATGCAGAGAAAAAAGAGTTTGATGCTAGTCTGATTCGTATGCAGGGAACGCGCTCAGTGTTCACGCGCTTGTCGACAGAAGTATTCACCACGCTGGGTATGGATATTCTGCGCGAAGAAGTGCGCCAGACCCGTGAAGCGATGGAAAAGAGCCGCACTTCTCTGGGCTTGCTGGATGCGGTAAAACAATTCTTTGCCCGTGCCCGTGCAAACCTGATTCAGTCGAATAAAAAGACTGATGAAATCTCGGAAATGATGGGCGTAATGTACCGTAAGTTCTCTACTGAGCACGGTCTGGCTTTATCCGCGCCAATGTCTTTTTCGCTGGATAAATATGTGGAAGAGCTGGATGCGATTGAGCTGGTGTTTCAGAAGCAGTTTAATATCGTCACCATTCTGCCGCAAACGCGTACAACGCTGATGCACAAGTTCTTTGATTCGATTGCTGCACGTATTAAACAAAACTTTCTGCAAGCCAATAAAGATGTAGAGGCATGGCAGAAAGTGGTGATGGCACCGTTAGAGGCGCAAATACGTGAACATAAGCTGCAACTGAAAAACCGCATGCAGTCGATTCAGCGCATTCATGTGGCAACAGACAGTCTGGAAGATAAGATCGCCAGTTTTGAAAGTATTCAGGCAGAACTGGATGCACAGAAACAAAAAATGTCTGACCTCGAAACGCAGTTACGTACGGCGCTGGCTGCAGATTTAAATCCTATGCGAGTCGCTGCCTGATTTTTTATGACAGTTTTACATCCTGATCTGGCGGCAATTGCCGCCAGTTTTTTTTCTGATGGTCCTTCCCTCGGTGATCGTGTCGTTCAATGGCAGCGGGTGCACGGGCGTCACGATTTACCTTGGCAAAAGAACCGCACGGCATACCGTGTCTGGTTGTCTGAAATCATGTTGCAGCAGACGCAGGTCACGGCCGTCATTCCTTATTACGAACGCTTTTTACAGCGTTTTCCTGATGTGTTCAGCCTTGCAGCGGCACCGTCTGAGGACGTAATGGCATTGTGGGCCGGGCTGGGTTATTACACCCGTGCGCGTAATCTGCACCGTTGCGCACAGGAAGTTGTTGCCAGCTATCAGGGCGAGTTTCCGGCAGATCCGGCGTTATTGCAGGCTTTGCCGGGCATCGGTCGCTCCACTGCGGCTGCGATCAGCGCATTTTCATTCGGTACCCGTGCCGCAATTATGGATGGCAATGTGAAGCGGGTGTTTGCCCGTGTGTTCGGTATCCGCGAATATCCGGGCAATAAGCCGGTGGAAGATCAGCTGTGGCTGCTGGCTGACAGTCTGTTGCCGCAGGAGGGCATGGATGCATACACGCAGGGGTTGATGGATCTGGGGGCAACGGTCTGTACCCGCAGCAAGCCGGTTTGTATGCTGTGTCCGCTGCAGTCACATTGCGTAGCGCACCACGAGCAGCTGACGGCAGACCTGCCGGTACGCAAACCGAAAAAAGCAATACCACGCAAACAAGTGCTGATGCCGCTGGTGATGGTAGATGGACAGATTCTGCTTGAGCAGCGGCCACCCACAGGTATCTGGGGAGGGCTGCTATCGTTACCGGAAATCGGTGGTATGCAACTGGCAGACGCACAGCCATACACGCCGGATACTGCAGCGGTAAAACACTTTGCAGCGCGGTTTGCCGAGGTGCAGGCAATTCGGGTGCTGCCGGATTTTGAACATGTGTTCACCCATTTCCGTTTGCAGATTTTTCCTGTCATTGCAGAAGGTGCTCGCTGGTTGCCCGCCGTGTCTGAACCTCGCTACATGGTGGCGCGGCCGGAACAGGCGGATGCACTGGCATTACCTGCACCGGTAAAAAATTTGCTGACAGAACTGGTCAGAGAAAACACGCCGGGCTGAAGTCGTTTTTATGTTGCACGTCAGCACAGATTTTCATAGTTAAGAAAATTGCCTTGAATTACACTCCTTGTTTTGCCTCAATACAGGGAGTTTCACTTGTCCGCTATTTCACGTGCAGGCTGGTTACTGTCCGGCCTGCTGTTTTCCGGAGCTGCTGCTGCGCAAACGACAGCATGCCGCCATCCGGATTTTCCACAGGAAGTGCGCTGCGGTGTCGTGCAGCAGCCACTGAATCCCGATCAGCCTGCCGGTACCAAAGTAGATATTCACTACGTGGTATTACCTTCGCAGGATAAAAATAAATTACCGGATGCGGTGTTTCTGCTGGCCGGTGGCCCCGGTCAGAGCGCCATTCAGGTAGCTGCTACCGGCAATGGCATGCTGGGGCGCCTTAATAAGCGACGCGATCTGGTGTTTGTCGATCAGCGTGGCACCGGTAAGAGTGCCGGCCTGCAATGTCCAGAGCTGGAAAAAGATGACTTCAGCAGTGATGACGATGTGATGTTTCAGCGCATGGAGCAATGCCGTATCCGCTTACAGAAACTGCCGCATGGTCAGCTGGATCAGTACATCACCAGTATTGCGGTAAAGGATCTGGAAGCAGTGCGCCGTCAGCAAGGCTATGCGCAGATTAATCTGGTCGGCGTATCTTACGGTACGCGCGTCGGACTGGAATATCTGCGCCAGTTTCCCGCGCAGGTGAGACGACTGGTGCTGGATGGCGTTGTGCCGCCGGATATGCGTTTGCCGGCGGAAGATAATGCTGCCGCCATTGATGGTATTTTCCGGTTCTGTGAGCAAGATAAAGCCTGTAACCAGGCGTATCCGGATCTGAAAGGTCAGTGGAATCACCTGCTGCAAAGCCTGCCGCAAAAAGTGAATCTGCAGCATCCACGTACCGGTCAGATGCACAGCGTTACGATGCGTACCGGATCAGTGACGGCGATGGTGCAGCGTGCGTTATACGTGCCTTCCCAGACAGCTATGCTGCCGTACGCCATTAGCCATGCCGCGCACGGTGACTTCTTGCCGATGACCACACTCAGCGGTGCAGGAAATCTGCCGGGTGCAGCGAGTATGAGTTACGGCATGCATTATGCCGTCTGGTGCAGCGAAGCATTACAACGTCCGGCTGCGAAGAATGACGGCAGTATTTTTATGCTGCAGGCAGAAGAAAATTATCAGCGCATTTGTAAGAACTGGCCGCGTGCGCGGGTTCCGGAAGCGTTTTATACCATCGCGCCTTCACCGGTGCCGGTATTGTTGCTGAGCGGTGGTATTGATCCGGTAACGCCAACCCGCCATGGTGACAAGGTCGCAAAAGCGCTGGGACAGAAAACCCTGCATATCAGCGTACAGCACGCCGGTCACGGCATGCTGATGAATGCATGCATTCGTGATGTGAACTATCGCTTCATTCACGCTAAAGAAGAAAAAGATGCGCTGGCTGTGGATCAGCGCTGCGTAAAACAAATTCCGCGCCCGCTGGCATGGATGCCGGTACAAGCAAAAGCGGAGGGGTAGCCATGATTGTTGTCGATAATCTCAATAAACATTTTATCCGTCAGGGAGCGCAGTCCGGTGCCGACTGGCGTCAGATCTTACGCTCGCTCGGGTTGATGAAAAAACAGCAGGAGCTGGTGAAAGCAGTTAACGGCGTCAGCTTCCGTGCAGAAGACGGTGCGATCACCGGATTGCTTGGTGCTAACGGTGCCGGTAAAACCACCACGCTGCGCATGATTGCTGCGCTGCTGCCTTCCGACAGCGGCAATATTCTGGTGGACGGCGCTGCAGTCACCCCAGGTAGTTATGCAACTCAGTCCCAGATGGGTGTGTTATCTGATGCGCGTGGCTTGTATCCGCGCCTGACTGCCCGCGAAAACATCCGCTACTACGGCCGTTTGCACGGACTGAGTGCGGATCACACGGAACAGCGTATTGAACAGCTGGCGCAATGGCTGGAAATGCAGCCTTTACTGGACCGCCGTACAGAAGGTTTCAGTCAGGGCGAACGCATGAAGACCGCACTGGCGCGGGCACTGGTGCACGATCCGAAAAATATTATTCTCGATGAACCAACCAATGGTCTGGATGTGGTGGCAACCCGCGCTCTGCGTGAATTTCTGTTATTCCTGAAATCACCGCAGGGTGGTGGTAAGTGCATTATCGTTTCCACCCACATCATGCAGGAAGTGGAACGTCTGTGCGATCACGTTGTGATTGTGGCCGGTGGCCGAAATGTTGCAGAAGGAACGGTAACGCAATTGAAGCAGTTGTCCGGACATCAGGATTTTGAAGATGCATTTGTATCGCTGGCATTTTCTTCGCAATTGCATCAGCACAAGGAGATTGTATGAGCGTGGGTTTCACGATTGTTCTGAAGGAACTGAAGGATGCATTGCGCGACAAACGCACGCTGATGACGGCATTTCTGACCTCACTGATCGGCGTACCGCTGATGCTGCTGATTTTTTCTGTCGTGTTATCCCAGGTGGAAGGGCAGGAAGAGCGCCGTGAAGTGATGGCTGTCGGAATGGAACATGCACCGCAGCTGGAGAATTTCATTCTGCGTCAGGGATACACCATACTGAAAGCCCCTGCCGATTACGAGCAAAAGTCGCGCAGCAAAGAACTCAGCCTGCCGGTGCTGCTGGTACCGGAAGATGCTGCTGAACGTTTCGCGCACGGTGAAAAAATCACCCTGAAAGTCGCTTATGACACAGCAAACCGCAGCGCTGAATTCGGTCTGCGTCCGCTGCGTCGCCTGCTGGATGGCTTTGCGCAGGAAACCGTGCTGGCAGATCTGACCATGCGCGGCATTTCCAGCGATTTGCTGCAAAGGGTGGAAGTCAAGGAAGTGTATCTGCGCGCTGCGGAAGAGCGCCGCGCCACCGTGACGGAAATGCTACCGATGATGGTACTGATGGCGATTGTGGTCGGCGGTATGTATGCATCGATTGATACCACCGCCGGCGAACGCGAACGCGGCTCGCTGGAACCGCTGATGATGAATCCGGTGGGCGGTGCGCAGCTGGCACTGGGTAAATGGCTGGCAGTAACGCTGGTCGGGATGGTGGTACTGGCACTGACAATCCTCAGTTTTTTCCCGACGCAGGCGCTGATACAGAATGAAACCCTGAAAGCCGAGTTTCAGTTTGGTCTGCGCGATGCCGGCTATTTCATGCTGGTGCTGACGCCGCTGGTCGCGATGATTTCGGCGATTCAGATTGCATTGTCCCTGAGCTGTAAGAGCTTCAAGGAAGCGCAAATCCGTACGCAGCTGACGACGATGATTATTCCTATGGTGTCGCTGGTGCCGGTGATGTTTCCGGGGCGGGAACCGGCGTGGACAATCTGGGTACCGGTGCTGACGCAGAACCAGATGCTGGGCAAAATCCTCAAAGGAGCGAGTCTGGACTGGACCGCGGTCGGCGTTTCCTGGATTGCTGCCGCTGTACTGACGGCAGTGTTTCTTGTGTACACCGCGCGCAAGATGCGTCAGGTTGTCATGCTGTAACAACGAATCTGCCTAAAAAAGACAAACCGCCGGTGTGCATGCACCGGCGGTTTTTTATCGCCTCATGCTTGTGACGATCATGAAAGTTATGCAAATATCGTCATCAGACATTTTTGAAAGCCCGGACTTTCTGCCGACGACAGCGGGGTTGTTATGCTGAACTCCGCAAATTGGCTTGTTTACGCCTGTTTGACGGCCTTATACCAGCCACAACGCAGACCGGCAGAAATATCCGGCGTATCGGTGATCCGGCTGTGAAACCGGGGAACAGGTTTACATCCGTGTAAAGACAAATGGCGCAGCATTGTTGCTGCGCCATTTGTCGAATGCGGGATATTTTTCAGTTACTGCAGGCGGCGGTGACGTACCAGAACGTCTTCCTGTCGTGCAAAATGCCGCGCGAGCTTTTCCACCATGAATACAGAGCGGTGCTGCCCGCCGGTACAGCCGATTGCGACGGTCAGGTAGCTGCGGTTATCTTTCTTGAACGATGGAATCCATTTTTCCAGAAATTGCAGAATATCGTGATACATCTCGTGCGCCATGCTTTGATTTTCGAGGAAATCAACAACTGGCTGATCACGACCGGTAAGGTCACGCAGTGCCTGATCATAATGCGGATTGGGCAGCATACGGACGTCGAATACCAGATCGGCATCCAGCGGCACACCGCGTTTGAAGGCAAACGATTCAAACATTAACACCAGCGGAATATTCGGAATGCCGATGAAATCTTTGACCCATGCGCGCAGCTGATTCGCACGCAGATCGGTGGTGTCGATGACATGCGCCAGACCCTGAATCGGTGCCAGAATTTCGCGTTCCTCATCCAGACACTCGGTCAGGGTTCTGGTCGGCGACTGATTCATATCCAGATTCAGACGGCGCGACAAAGGATGGCTGCGGCGGGTTTCAGAAAAGCGGGCAACCAGAGATTCTGTACTGGCGGTCAGAAACAGAATCCGCACATGGTGACCCTCTTTCTTCAGCATGTCGATGGTTTGCGGCAGATAGCTCAGTCCGGTCGCGCTGCGTGTATCAATCGCCACCGCGGCAGACGTCTGGTTGTCCAAGACCAGCGTTTCCACCAGCTGCGGCAGCAAACCCGGTGGCAGGTTATCAACACAGTAGTAATTGGCGTCTTCCAGCACGCGCAGTGCAACCGATTTTCCGGCACCGGAAATACCGGAGATCAATAAAATTTCCATGTTCAGTCTCCGGCTTCCATTGCTTTGCGCTGGCGTTCCATAAAGTCTTCCAGCGTATTAATGCCGCGTAATTGCAGAATCGTGTTGCGTACCGCCGCTTCCAGCAATACCGCGATATTTCGTCCGGCGGCAACCGGAATCACCACTTTGCGAATCGGCAAACCAAGCACATCTTCGGTTTGCGAATCGATCGGCAAGCGCTCATAGTTTTCTTCCAGCGTACTGCGCCGGACCAGATGTACGATCAGCTTCAGACGCATTTTGCGACGCACGGCAGTTTCACCGAAGATCGCACGGATATCCAGCAGACCAAGTCCGCGCACTTCCAGCAAGTTCTGCAAGAGTTCAGGGCAGCGGCCCTCAATCATGTTCGGCGCAATCCGCGAAAATTCGACCGCGTCGTCCGCCACCAGTCCGTGGCTGCGGGAAATCAGTTCCAGACCCAGTTCACTCTTACCGAGACCGGATTCGCCGGTGATCAGCACGCCGACCCCAAGCACGTCCATAAAAACACCGTGCATTGTGACTTTCTGCGCCAGTTTTTTGGACAGATAGACGCGCAGGTAATCAATGACCTGTGCCGACGGAAACGGTGTGGAAAACAATGGAATATTGTTGTCGTCACACTTGGTTAAGAAGTCAGGCGGAGAATCCAGACCCTGCGCCACAATCAGCGCCGGTGGCTGTCCGGCGACCAGTTCACGAATCAGATTGCCGCGCGATGCCGGTGATAAGCGGTGATAGTAAGCCAGCTCCTGATGCCCGAGCACCTGAATGCGCCCGGGGTGAATCAGGTTTAAGTGACCAACCTGATCTGCTGCCGAGGCCGCATCGCCGGTAATGCACTTGTCCGCACCGGCAAACCCGGCAAACCAGCCAAGCTGCATACTGTCACGGTTATCGTCGTATATTTTTTGTATCGTGAGTTCTGTATTTAAAGGCATGGCGCAGGCTCAGGCGGCAATTTCAGGGTTCAGGGAAGCGGCGTCGGCTGCCATGCCAGAATTTTCTGATGCACGATAGCAGGATCTGGCTCATTGCAGAGTTCTTCGCGGAAGCTTTCGCTCGATAACATTTCCGCAATTTCAGACAAGGTTTCCAGATGCTGCTGCTGTACATTGTCCGGCATCAGCAGGAAGATCAGCAGTGTCACAGGCTGACCATCGGGTGACTCAAACGGAATGCCGTCTTTCAGGCGCACAAATGCCGCGATGGGAGACTTCAGACCCTTGATACGGCCATGCGGTACCGCAACACCGTGTCCAAGGCCGGTCGAACCAAGACGCTCACGCGCAAACAGATTTTCAGATACGGTGGAACGGGCAATGCTGCAATTGTTTTCAAACAGCAGCCCCGCTTGTTCAAACGCTCTTTTTTTACTGGAGATTTCCAGATCCAGCAGAACATTTCCAGGCGGGAGGATTTTTGCAATATTAGTCATGATGCAATAGAAGTGACGGCCTAGTGTGCAAAATGCAAGACCAGCAATACCCGAATTATAGGCTGGAAACCTTGCTCAGGTGTAGAGAATGGTGAAATTCAGGCTGGCTTGCGCGCCAGTAGTTTGCTGAATTCCTGTGCTGTCACCGGCGGGCTGAAGTAATAGCCCTGCAAGTCGTGACAACCGGTTTCAGACAGGAAACGCAACTGTGCTTCGGTCTCCACGCCTTCCGCCGTGACCCGCATTTTGAGTGCGCTGGCCATCGCGATGATCGCCTGCGTCAGTGCGATGGAATCCTGATGTCCCGGAATCTGGTGGATGAAAGAGCGGTCAATTTTCAGGTTGTCAATCGGGAAACGTTGCAAATAGGAGAGCGACGAAAAGCCGGTGCCGAAGTCATCCAGAGAGATACTGACACCCAGTGCGCGCAGTGCATTGAAAACCGGCAGCAGTTGTTCGGGATCGCTCATCAGCAAACCTTCCGTGATTTCCAGCTGCAGTGCCATACCGGGCAAACCTGTGCGTTCCAGCGTCGCTGCGATGAAACCCGGCAGCGCATGGTCGGCAAACTGTTTTGGTGAAATATTGACGCTGATCGTCAGATCAGAACCGGTTTGCAGGCGCCATTGCATCGTTTGCAGGCAAGCCTGTTCCAGCACCCAGCGGCCAATCGGCAAAATCAGTCCCAGCTCTTCTGCGATGGGGATGAATTCAGCCGGCGAGGTTAAACCCATACCCGGCATATTCCAGCGTATCAGTGCTTCTGCACCGATAATCTGTCCGGTATGCATGGCGATTTTGGGCTGGTAATACACCTCAAATTCCTGCTCGTTCAGCGCACGGCGCAGACTGCTTTCGATGGTGTAACGGTGTTGTGCGCGGACATTCAGCTCGGTCGTGAAGAACTGATAATTATTTTTGCCACATTCTTTGGCGTGATACATCGCTGAGTCAGCACAGCGCATCAGTTCCGACACATCACTGCCGTCATGCGGATAAATGCTGATGCCGATCGATGTGCCGAGGTGATATTCCTTATTGTCAATCACGAAAGGAATGTGCAGTTGTTGCAATACCTGATCGCCGATTGCGCGGACTTGTGCCGCATCGCGGAGATTTTCCACAACGATTACAAATTCATCGCCGCCCAGCCGCGCCAGCAAATGCTGCTCGTTCACGCATAAACGTAAGCGCTGCGCGACTTCGCGCAGCAGCGCGTCACCAGCGGCATGTCCGGCGGTATCGTTGACGTTTTTGAAGCGGTCAAGATCCAGAAACATCAGTGCAACTTTTTGCTGTTGTTGCGCAGCTTCACTGATCGCTTTATTCAGACGCTGATTCAGATAATGCCGGTTTGGCAAACCGGTTAGCGCATCGTAAGACGCCATGTAGTTCAACTGTTGCTGTGTTGCCCGCATCTCCGTGGTATCGGTGAACGACACCAGTACAGATGACACGGTATCTCCGGATTTGCGGATAATCGGCAGGCAGTTAATTTGCAGCCAGACGACAGAGTTGTCCTGCAATTCTACGCCCAGGGTTAAGTCCAGAATCGGTTCGCCGTTGCGGAAAACACGGGATGCGGGGTCGTTGCCACTGTCTACCGTAGTTCCGTCTTCAGTGAATAAGCGGCGGAAGTAGCGCTGCGTTTTTTCCGATGTTTCAGGATGGTCGATTTTCAGAATTTTCAGCGCAGACGGATTGCTGGTCAGAATCTGGCCTTTTGCGCCAATGACCATAATACCTTCAGTCAGATTAGTGACCACGGAACGATAGCGTTCTTCGCTTTCCTCCAGGCTTTGCTCCATATTCTTTTTATCAATCGCCAGCCCGATCAGATCCGATGCATCGGTGATCATACTTTGCTCATCATCGTTCGGATGATGTTCATAATCATAATAAACATCAACAGAACCCAGCACGTTGCTGAATGCTGTTCGAATCGGCAGCGACCATGCCGCGCGAATACCGGCAGAAGAAGCCACTGACTTCAGATTTTCCCACGAAGGACTGAGGCTGATGTCCTGCACAATCGTGATGCGGTCATAAAATACCGCTTCGGCGGAACACCCGTGCATAGTACCGACGGGTAAAACAGATAAAGCGCGGGTAAAAGATTCCGGCAGCGAGGGGCCGGCACCGAGACGAAGTAAGCCGTCTTCAGGCTGATACAGACTGATAGCGCACATTGCGCCATTGTCCAGTAAGCGCTCCATACGGTCACAGACATCTTCCAGAATGTCTGTCAGTGGTTTGTCCAGCGCGATCATTTCGAGAATTTCTTTCTCGTGATGCAAGGCCTCATGTACCCGGCTGCTCGGGTGCTGACTGCTGATCATGATCGGGTAGGCGGCAGGGGAACTGCGTTGTTTTCTTGCGGTGATCAGAATTGCCGGTGTGTTATCCAGCACGAAACCCCGGCTGTAAATTTCCAGATCAATGCGACTGCCATCGAGCGCTTTGCACTGAAAATACTGCGGACCGGGAATGCGTTCATTTTTACCAATTTCAAACAGCTGACGTACTGTCTGATGGTGCTGCGCAATCAGGAACTCTTCGGGGCGCAGACCAAGAATCTGCGTCAGCGATTCTGCTTTCAGTAATTCTAATCCCGCAGGGTTGGCAAAGCTGATACGCTGATCTGTCAGGACATAAACTGCATCCGGTAACAGTTGCAGCAGACCAGGATGCCATTCAGAGCGGATTTCACTGGGTGGAACAGGTGTGTTCTTAGACGTGTTGACAGGTATCACGACAAAAATCTGCAGGATGGTTGAACAACATCCCGGCTCGCAGAACTGGGGCAAGTGATCCTGGCAGTTGCGACGCTGCTATCGCTTTCCGGTTCGGCGAACCCGGTCTATGGCTCGGGTAAGCCGCCGGATTCGCGATCAATACCGCAGAATCCGGTCAATCCGGACTATGATGGCAAGCAGCGCGCGTTTCGTCAATCAGTTAATTCAGGTCGATTCTGACGAACAGCAACAGTACATCGCCGTTCCCTTTGTTGCGCGAAAAGCGGGGGACATATGCCGCCATCAGTTTATTGTGACGTGTACCAACGGAGGCAACTGGTAATACAGCCGGAAATGGTACACCACCAAAGTAGTCGGTACGGCTGATCAGCAGACCAGTGGCACCGATACCGGCTTCCCATTCGTTGTTAATCGGCTTCATCCACTGATAGCTGTAGCCAGCCATTGGCTGAGGTTTGAAATGCGAGTCGGAAATGACCATGCCGAAGATTGCTTCTTCATTATCTTTCCCGTCGCGCATCGATTTCATGAAGCCCAGTCCCCAGGCTTTTTCATTCAGTTCATTGATACGTTCACGGGTATATGTACCGCGTCCGTGACGGGCCCAGCCTGAAGCCAGCAACGAAAGCTCACCCTTGTCATACAGGGTTGTTACTTTGTCTTTGGATTTTTGCCACCAGCTGTCTTCAGCGGCATCTTCTGCGTGTGCAAAGCCCGGCATTAACAGCGCGGCACTCAGCAGGGCAGGGAAAAATTTCATGAATTGTTTTATTAACATGCTTTCATCCGGAAAAAATATAGGTCGTGCTTATTGTCTTGCATGCCTTGCATTCGAAGGCATTTGCGCAGTGCTGAAGTTGGTACGCCACGGGTTAATGTCCAGTCCGCCGCGTCTGGTGTAACGCGCATAGACGGATAATTTTTGTGGTTTGCACTGGCGCATGATGTCCATAAAAATGCGTTCAACGCATTGCTCGTGGAATTCATTGTGGTTACGGAATCCGATCAGGTAGCGCAGCAGATTTTCCTGATCAATTTGCGGACCGACATAATGAATCTGTACGCTGCCCCAGTCCGGTTGCCCGGTCACCAGACAGTTTGATTTCAGCAAGTGTGACACCAGCCGCTCTTCCACAATCGCATCATCAAAGTTTGCCGTCAGCAGCGATGGTACCGGCTCATACTGATCCACATCGATATCCAGCCGATCCAGCAGCATGCCCGGCAATTCACCGAACTGCAGTTCGGAAAACTGTTCAGGCATTGTCAGGCTGACCTGCACGCCGGCACCGGCCGCAGCAGATAAATCCTTTTGCAGCATTTGAATCAATTCATCTGTTGATGCGACTCTGGTCTGATTGAAAGAATTTAAATACAGCTTAAATGACTTGGATTCAATCAGGCACGGAGAATCGGCCGGAATCAGAAAACGGGCAATCGCTACCTGCGGTTTGCCACGCTGATTCAGCCACGATAACTCGTAACCGTTCCAGATATCCATACCGAAAAAAGGCAGGTTACCGGTCACACCGATTTCTTCCCGCTTCGCGAGGCGCGGGATCGGAAATAACAAACCGGGGTTGTATTCCGATTCGTAAGTTGTTGCTTTCCCCAGAGCGGATTGCTCCGGGGTTGCGAAAGTTTTGTCAGACATAGTGATTCAACGATAGTGCGGGATCAGCCGAGGAACAGCTGATACACCGGGTTATTACTTTCATCCCAGTAGCGGTAGCCCAGTGTGGACAAGAACGCGCGGAATGCTTTCATTTCTTTTTTCGGCACCTGCAGACCTACCAGCGTCCGGCCATAATCTGCACCGTGATTGCGGTAATGGAACAGACTGATATTCCAGTTCGGCGCCATGCTGTTCAGGAAGCGCATCAGTGCACCCGGACGTTCCGGGAATTCAAACCGGTATAATAATTCATCCTTCGCCAGCGTACTTTTTCCGCCGACCAGATGGCGGATATGCAGCTTGGCCAGCTCATCTTCGGTCAAGTCCAGCGTCGGAAAACCATGTTTTTCGAAATTGCGTGCGATCTTGCCGGATTCGGTTTTGTCATGCACCTGAATGCCGACAAAGATGTGCGCTTGTTTCTCATCGCTGATGCGGTAGTTGAATTCTGTGACATTGCGTGGCCCGACAAGTTCACAGAAGCGGCGAAAACTGCCGCGCTCTTCCGGAATGGTCACCGCAAATACTGCCTCCCGCGCTTCACCGACTTCAGCGCGCTCTGCGACAAAACGCAGACGGTCGAAGTTCATGTTGGCACCGCAGGCAATCGCTACCATGGTTTCTGCTTTTACCGGTTTCTTCGCCAGACGTGCTCTTTCGATATACGCTTTGCAACCTGCAACGGCCAGTGCACCGGCAGGTTCCAGAATGCTGCGCGTATCCTGAAACACATCTTTGATTGCGGCGCAGACTTCATCGGTGTCCACCGTGATGACTTCATCGACATATTGTTTTGCTACGCGGAAAGTTTCTTCGCCGACCAGTTTGACGGCTGTACCGTCAGAAAACAAACCGACATCATTCAGCGTGACACGGCGACCGGCGGCCAGGCTGCGTGCCATGCCGTCAGAATCTTTGGTTTGCACACCAATAATGCGCACATCCGGACGAATCGCTTTCACGTAAGCAGAAACACCGGCGATCAGACCGCCACCGCCAATTGCGACGAAAATCGCATGCAGCGGGCCGGAATGCTGGCGCAGGATTTCCATACCGACAGTACCCTGACCGGCAATCACATCCGGATCATCAAACGGATGGACGAAGGTCAGTTTGCGTTTTTTCTCCAGTTCCAGCGCATGCGTGTATGCATCCGAGTAAGAATCGCCGTGCAATACGATCTCGACCAGATCACCGCCGAAAGTACGTACCGCATCAATTTTGACCGGCGGTGTGGTGGTTGGCATCACAATCACAGCTTTGCAACCGAGTTTACGAGCACTGAAGGCAACGCCTTGCGCATGGTTACCGGCCGAGGCGCAAATCACGCCGCGCTTCAATTGTGCAGGTGTCAGATGTGCGATTTTGTTATACGCGCCTCGAATTTTAAAACTGAATACGCGCTGCATATCTTCGCGCTTGAGCATAATTCGGTTATCCATCCTGGCAGACAGACTGGATGCAAATTCCAGCGGAGTCTCTTCAGCAACGTCGTAGACGCGGGCGGTCAGGATTTTCTTCAGATAATCAGTGCTCATAAATATATTCAGGAAAAATAATGGAAACGGGCCGCCCTATTATAATGGATGGCTCTGACTGCTCGTTTTTTTTGCATGATTGAAGCTTCTATACATTGGCTGCTGAGCGTGCTCGCAGTGCCCGAAGTCGGTCTGACATCGGTTTTTCTGATTGCCCTGATTTCTGCGACCCTGCTTCCGCTGGGTTCGGAACCGGCTGTATTTGCTGTCGTGAAAGCGAATCCTGATCTGTTCTGGCCGGCAATTCTGGTCGCGACGCTGGGAAATACGCTCGGAGGTGCGATCGACTACGGTATGGGTTACGCTGCAAAGAAAGCGTTTCACAGCGAGCGCCAGACAGCATGGTTTCGCTGGCTGGAACGCTTCGGGCCGAAAACCATGCTGCTCGCCTGGTTGCCGGGAATCGGTGATCCTATCTGTACGCTGGCAGGCTGGCTGCGTATGCCATTCTGGTCCAGTGTTTTCTACATGGCAGTCGGGAAATTTCTGCGTTATGTTTTTATGACCTGGGCACTGTTATCAGTGACTGACGGTTTCGGCCACTGGCTCGCCACGCACATGGGCTGATGGTGCTGCAGCAGCCTCCGCTTCGGTTTGTGCAGAGGGCGGATGCTGAATCTGATCGAGCTGCACCTGGCCACCCGCCAGCATAATCAGGCGCTCTGCCATTGCAATCGTATCCGGCCTGTGCGCGACCATGATGCGTGTCAGCGGAATTTGCCGGATTGCCTGATTCACTGCATGTTCATTCTGCACATCCAGATGACTGGTTGCCTCGTCCATCACCAGTAAGCGCGGCTGATTGTATAAGGCGCGCGCCAGCAGAATGCGCTGCTTTTGTCCGCCGGAAATACCGCTGCCGATGTCACCGATCAGCGTGTTGTAAGCCATCGGCATCTGGATAATTTCCTGATGGACGGATGCCATCAGCGCGCACATTTGTATCCGCTGCATATCCGGTGCAGGATCGAAAAATGCGATGTTGTCTGCGATTGAGCCCGCGAATAGCTGATCATCCTGCATCACAGTGCCAAGCAAACGGCGGAAATTGGCCAGTCCCAGTTGCTGTAAGCGAATACCGCTGATCAGAATTTCACCTTCGCTTGGCTCCAGCAAGCCCAGCATCAGCTTCATCAGCGTGGTTTTACCGCAGCCGGACGGGCCGGTAATCGCAACGAATTGACCTTCGCGGATATGCAGATTCAGATTGCGCAGAATATAGGGTTCGCCATCTGCATAACGGAAAGACACATTGCGGAATTCAATATTGGCTTTCAGCTGCGCCGGATCGTATTCGTTCAGATGCTGTTCAGATTCCGGTTGCGTCAGCAGAATATCGGCAACCCGCTCTCCGTGCAGTCTCAGCATACGCAGTTCAAATAATTTATCGATCAGGCTGGCAACGCGCTGACTGAACTGGTCTTTGTAACTGATAAACGCAAATACCATACCAATCGAAAATTTCTGATCAAGTACCGCCAGCGCTGCCATCCAGATAATCAGGATACGCTCTGCACTGAAGATCAGACTGTTCGCAGTCTGGTAACTGACGGCAATTCTGGCGATGCGCAAATCAGCATTGAACTGATCGGCCAGTGCATTCATCCAGCCTGCACGGCGCTCTTCTGCACGGCTGAACAAGCGCACACTCTGGATGCCGCGCACCGATTCCATAAAATGGGTTTGCTGTTTAGCAGTGTGAATAATCTGTTCGGCCGAAGCATTGCGTAAAGGCTGGAAAATCATCCAGCGCAACAACGCATACAGCACCACCGCAATACAGGAAATGCCTGCCAGCAATGGGCTGTACCACAGCATCATCAGAAAGGTGCCGATTACCAGTACGCCATCAATCAGACCTTCTACAAACTGCGTGGTCATGCTGTGCTGCATGGTCTGAATCGAACCGAAGCGCGAAACAATATCACCGGTATGGCGCTTTTCGAAATACGGCAGAGGCAGTCGCATCAGATGCGAGAATGCATTACTCAGCCACTGAAAATTCAGACTGGTGGACAAAACGGTTGTCATCCACGAACGGGTCGCTGAAATACAGGTTTGCAGTAACACCAGTAACAGGAAACCGCATCCCAGTACCGTGACCAAGTCGCGGTCAGCAGCAACCAGCGCTTCATCGACGGTCCATTGCATGTAAAACGGCAGCACCAGTGCGCAGACTTGCAGTGCCAGTCCGAGCAGCAGCAATTTCAGCAAACCGGATTTCAGTCCGATCACTCTGCCCATCAGAGCCAGCAGCGAGAATTGCTGAATTTCTTCGGTTTTTTTGAATTCTGCGCCCGGTGTCAGTTCCAGTGCGACGCCGGTGAAATGCCGTGAAAATTCGTCCAGCTTTAATTTGCGTTCACCGACTGCCGGATCGTGAATCACCGCATGTTGTGCCGTGACCGATTTCAGTACCACGAAGTGATTCATATCCCAGTGCAGGATGCAGGGCAGCTTCAGCTCCGGTAAATGCTCCATATCCAGCTTCAATGGGCGGGTTTGCAATCCTATGCCCTGCGCCATGCTGATCAGGCTTTTCAGGGTGCTGCCTTTCAGTGATACTGAAAAACGGCGGCGCATGGATGCCAGATCAATCCGGTGTCCCCAGTAAGAACTGACCATGCAGACAGACGCCAGTCCGCATTCCGCCGCTTCGGTTTGCAGGATCACTGGTAAATGCTGACGCTTCCAGAAGCGCAGCTGCGATAAAAAATCATGACTCATGATAGCTATTCCAGAAAATTACAAGCGGCCGGAAATGCTGTACAGCGGTTCCAGCACCCATTCATACAAACGACGGTTTTCCAGTTGTATGCTGGCGTCAATCTGCATGCCGGGTTTCAGCGGATATTCCTGTCCGTAGGCAGTCACCGACTGTTTATTCAGTACCAGCCGGATACGGTATAGAGGTTCATTGGTGTTTTGCATGCCGGATGGTGGCAACTCATCGATACGCAACGGCGATTGCGCAATTTCGCGCACGGTTGCCTGATGCTGACCGAATTTCTGATACGGATATGCCGGATAGCGTACCAGTACCTGCATGCCGGGTTTGACGAAGCCGACCGAGCGCGAAGGCACATACAATTCTGCTTCCAGAGCCGTCTGGGTCGGGAGCAGGGTAGCCAGCGCCATGGATGGCGTGACAGTCTGGCCTTTCTCTGCATTGACTGCGGCGATGGTGCCGTCCTGCGTGGCGCGTACAATAATCTGGCGACGCGCTTCGTTATCTGTCAGATCCTGACTCAGGGCATGAATATTCCGTTCTATCGCGGCTTTTTCGCGTTCGCTCTGGGTCTGAATATCTTTCAGTTCAGCACGCAGGCCGGATAAATCGCGCTGGTTATTCAGGATGGCGCGTTGTAATTCATTCAGTCGCTGGCGCTGGTCAATCAGATCCGCCTGTCTTTCCTGTAACTGTGCTGCGGAAATGTAATTGGTGCTTTGCAATTCCTTAAAGCGCTTTACATTTTGTTCCGCCATGTCCACACGCTGCTGCTGCAACACAATCTGATCCTGAATTTTGACCGCATCGAGTTCCGCATCGCGGATTTTTTGCTGCAGGCTCTGGCTGCGTTGTGAGCTTTGCTCACGCACCTGATGCATTTCTGTGCTGTAACTGTCGCGCCGGCTTTCAAGTAAGCGGGAAATGGTTTTCTGCGCATCCTGACCGTCACTGCCGGCGCGGTCGCCGCTCAGTACAAACAGAACGTCACCTTTCTTTACGGCTTGCCCTTCGCGGATATATTTTTCAATGATGATACCGGCCTGTACCGGAATCACTTTAATCAGGCCTGCTGCAGGAATCAGAACACCGTTTGCCTGTGCTTTGCGCGTGGTGGAAAACAAAAAGAAAAATGCGATCAGCAAGCCCATCAGGATGACGATGGCTGCCGTCAGCCATTTGAAAATTTCCGGATACTGCAGGATCACGGTGCCGTACATGCGGTGTCCCTGATGGCTGATCGCAGCTTCGCGAAACAAGGGGCGTGCAGCCTGCTGACTGTTTTCCTGTGATGTATTACTCATCGTAAAGTTTTTTCAGAAATTGAAAAGCGTAGTCCGGACGCACCGGTGTTCGTCAGATGCCGGTACGTCCGGACTGCAGATTGCGCAGATACGCAAAGGTATCTGCGGCAGCAGGGTCAGCGCATCATGGATGCTGTTTTCGGGCGGCGTAATAAGTCGGCGAATACATCCCAGCGGCGCTGCGGGTTGTCGCCAGCTTGTTGTTCTACCCAGGCTTTGACCACATCCTGACCAAGGTTGTAATTGATTACGTAGGAGCGGTTTTTTTCAATAAAGCGCAGACGCTGTTCAGAACGCTGCTGGTCTGACAAGCTGTATTTCATCAGCATGGCAACCGCTTCCGTTTTGGCTATGCGTCCGTCCAGATAGTCTTTTGCGACCATATTCCCCGCGTAAGACAAGGCTTGCAGCGTATCCTGAATCGCATAGTAATCATCCGCCAGTTCGGGATGAATGCCTGCCAGCGGGAACAGCACTTCTTTTTCAAACTGCAAACGTTCTGCGCGCGGGAAAGCAACTTCGATACCGTAATTGGCACTGCCTTCCGCCAGAAACGATGCCGGTGAATACAGCGGATACACCGCGTATTCCATCCACTGTTTTTGCTGTACCAGATCCTGTTCAATCAGCAGATTAAATACATGATGGCCCGGATAGGCTTCATGGCTGGCCAGATCAATCGCACGTGCGATGAACATCGGGAAATCGGTATTCACTTCGATCAGGCTGTAGGCATTACCTTTGTACCAGTTGTAGGCACTCCAGACCTGATCTTTGACGTAGGCGATACGGAAATTTTCATTTTCCGGCAACGGAATCTGTGCCAGTGTGCGTGCACGGGATTCGGCTACCGCCGCCTGAAATACCGCGTCCAGTCTGGCGGACGGAATTTCGAACTGACGGTTGTAAGCGCTGAGACGCTGATTCAGATCGCCCTGACCCGGCACCTGTTTATCCAGCTGTGCGAGGGTGGCATCCAGATCATCCGGTGTCAGTGCCGGGCTGACGGCATCGTACAAGGCCGCTGATTCTTCATCAAAAGGCAGCAAATGTCCCTGCAACTGGCGGATATAGGTGGCGACGGACGCAATATGTTTTTCCAGATACACACGGCGTTCGGTTTCTTCTGCAGGCGGCGCTGACATCGTCGCGATCGCCTGCTGCAGTTCAGTTGCCGTTGCCAGTAAATCATTCAGGCTGGCTTTGCGCACATTCTGTTGCCAGGTTGCCGGGCCGGTGTAGGCATCAATGTAGCCGGGATCATGTTCACCGACCGCCAGCGTCAGGCGGACATAGTGTTCTGCGATTTCGTTCAGAGTAGACATGCTGATTTCCTGTTGATGTGATTCAGGGTACAGCATGTGATTGTTCATGACTTTGGCGTTGTCAACAAGCTTTCATTCACGGCATTATTCGTGTTGTGCGCAATTACCTCAGCAGACAACTGAGTCTGCACGATTAATTGACGGAATTCTGCATCTGGTAAAGGCTGATCCCACTGGTTTTCCATGACCAGTGATTCCAGCGGTAAGCGCTTGCGCCAGCCTTTGGTCTGCAGTTCCGGCGTCGCTTCAAAATGGCTGACGTAACCGATGCACAGCAGAGCAATGACCTGAATATTGTCAGGAATACCGAGAATCTGATGCAGTCGTTCGCGCTGAAATATACTGACCCAGCCAACGCCCAGCCCTTCAGCACGTGCGGCCAGCCACAGATTCTGTACGGCGCAGACTGTGCTGTATAAATCCATTTCCGGCATGTGGGTGCGTCCCAGTACCACCTTGCCTGCACGCTCGCGGTCGCAGGTAATGCACAGGCTGAGCGGTGCGTCCAGAATCCCAGCCAGTTTCAGACGCTGATATTTGTCGCGCTGTTCATCCGGGAACATGGCAGCCGCTTCCAGATGCGCTTCTGAAAACGCCTGATGCAGCGACTGGCGGGTTGCAGCATCGCGCACCAGAATAAAATTCCACGGTTGCATGAAGCCGACACTCGGCGCGTAATGCGCAGCCGTCAGCAGGCGAGCCAGCACGTCATCGGGAATCGCATCCGGCAGGAATTGTGAGCGTACATCGCGGCGGGTAAACAATGTGGTGTACAGCGCAGACTGCAGGGGATCGCACTGATCAAAACTGTCGGGCAGGGTGTGGGGCATGGACTTTCGGCATTCAGAAATAAAGGGTGCAACAGAACTTAGTCTGCGCTGACGGGTCTGAGTTCCTTCGGGTACCCTGCAGACCACTCAGCAGGCGTGCAGGGATAGACAATCAGGAAACATTGTTGCGCCGTCCGGACGGTGCAAACTTGTCCTCAGCCATAAACTGTGGCATAAAGCACTGTTTTTGTAACGTAATGTAGCGGATATGCGTGCAGTTAACGTCAAATGGATGACCAGTGAAGCAGACCTGCGCGGGCTGGAAGCCGGCTGGCGTGCGCTGGAATCCCGCGTACCCGGCTTACTACCATTTCAGACGTACGACTGGAATGTTTGCTGGTGGCGGCATTTTGCACGGAATACGGTCTGGATCAAAGATCATTTGCTGATCGCTGCAGTATACGATCAGGAAATGCTGGTGGCGGTGATGCCGCTGATGAATACCCAGATCGGCCACAGCGATTTTCACATCTACCGCAATATCCGGCCTTTTGGTGCCGATCCTAATCTCACCGAATTACGCGTACCGCTGGTCGACCCCGCTTACACGGAAGCGCTGGCGCTGGTCTGGGATCAGTTGGCGGAACACGAAACCTTTGGTCTGACAGAGTTTCAGATGGTGCTGCCGGATGCGCTGAGCGCTGCTACGCTGGAGCACACCCCGCATCTGCATTTGTTGTCGCAGCGGGCGATTCCGAATTTCATCGTTGAACTCGGTGATGACTGGGAACAGTTCCGCAGCGGCCTGAAGCGCAATATTAAAGAATCGCTGCGTCGCTGTTATAACTCGCTGAAACGGGACGAACTCAGCCACCGGCTGGAAGTGCTGCGCGGCGAGCAGATCATGGCGGTGCTGCCTCGGTTTTATTCTTTGCACGGGATGCGCGCTTCGGCAGAAGACACGATTGCGCATCCGGATTATTTTTGTATCGAACGCCATCGTCGTCTGATTGAAGACATGATTGCCTCCGGCTCTGCGCAGCGTTGCTGCATGCTGGTACTGTATGTCGGTGAACAGGCGGTGGCGATGCGTCTGGCGTTCGCGATGCCGGATGAACTGTATCTGTATTACTCCGGCTACGATCTGGACTATGGGCGCTACAGCGTGATGACCACGCTGGTGGCGGAAACCATGAAATGGGCGATAGAGCAGGGTTGTCGCCGCGTGAATTTATCCATCGGTGAAGATGTGTCCAAAACCCGCTGGGGCCCGCTGGAAGTCCGTTATCAGGAAGTGCAGTGCGTCGGCAATGCAGGCTGGCGGATTGCGCTGGTACGCGGGATGAATGCAATCCGCTCAGTCCGCCGCAAAATCCGCGCAAAAGGATTGCAGAATAACGAAATTCTGCCGGTGGCCTGATTCGGGCCGCATCTTCCGGTATTGCGTCTGTCATGTGCACTGAATGACGCTTTTCCACATCCCCGTTTCCCCGGACACGCGCAAGCTGACGGACTTCCGGCTGATGTCCGTTATGTCATTCTGCTGACGCTCAGCGCTGTCCGCAGACCTATGGCAGCGTATGGAATCCCCTGAAGCCACCTGAAACCGCCCGAAAACCCCTGAAAATGCCTCAAATGCGGATTTTTGCATAGCGATTGCGCTGTCGTCGGCAGAAAGTCCGGACCTCCGTAAATGCCACATGACGATCTCTGCACAAAGCTGTGGATGCAAAGCGCTTTTTCCACAACCGGAAGGCAGGTATGACAGCACTCTCCGTCATCCAAAACAAAACGCCGCATGCAGCGGCGTTTTGTTTTGTTACTTGTTGTGCTTACAACACACGGTAAGCCAGGCGATCCAGTCTGACCGTACTCAGACGTCCGAGCAGCTTGCGGACTTCCGCCGGATAATCCTGTAACTGATCGAGGTCGGTATAAGCCTGCAGCGCGCGGGTGTGGCGCATGATGCTGTTCAGTTCATCGGTACGCTGAGCCAGCAGTAAGTGTTCGGGATCATGCATCAGCAGTGCATTTTCCAGATCCAGCCGGAAAGCGCGCGGATTCAGATTATTGCCGGTCATCAGCGCATACTCGTCATCAATCCACATGCCTTTCAGATGATAGGTGTTGTCTTCATCTTTCCACAGATGTACCTGCAACTGTTGCTGGCGTATGGCTTTCTGATGTGATTTCAGGAAGCGGCGCAGATTCATTTCATACAGGTAAGGCAGTGCACCGATCGCTTTGAAACCCTGTTCCGGCGGAATGTAAAAGTCATTCGCCACTTTATCGCCGACCACAATATCCACCTGTACGCCGCGTTTCAGCGCGCGGTTGATTTCGCGGGTAATTGCCAGCGGGAAATTGAAATACGGGGTGCAAATTACAATCCGGTGTTTTGCATGCGCGATCAGCTGGCATATCACGCGGTTCAGCGGATTATTTTTGCCGACACCCACCAGCGGCGTGACATTCAGCGTGCCGGTGGTTTTTTCCTGGGTTGCAGAGAACGCATAGTGCGCTTTTTTCAGGCGGGCGCGGAAAGCACGGATTTCGCCACGGATATGGCGGGTGGCCGGTAATTCCGGCTGATCCAGCCGGTGTACGGCGGAGGATGCCAGCAAGTGCTCGCGCATGAAGTCGGTCATGCTGTCGGCCAGCGCACGGTTTTCAATCAGCAGATAACGGTCATGGCGGTATTTGGCAAACTGGTGCAGATACACATTGTTCAGGCTGGCGCCGCTGTAAAACACCAGATCATCGAACACATAACCCTTCAGATGCAGCACACCGAACAGTTCGCGGGTTTGCACCGGCACGCCATAAATCGCAACGCCGCTGTGATGCAGCGCCGCTTGCTGCTGATACCAGGCCGCATTGCCGCTTAATTGTCCGGGGGTCTTCTTTTCACCGATCAGGCCGCGCTGGGCGCGGTGCCAGTCCACCAGCACCACCACATCCAGTTGCGGACGTGCCAGTTTGGCTTCGTGCAGTGCCGCCAGAATTTCAGCACCGGCTTCATCATGCTGCAGATACAGGCAGCACAGGTAAATACGGTTTTTTGCGCTACGGATACGGTGCAGCATTTCGGCTTTGTAGTCCGCTGCGGAATGCAGCGTGGTCACCGATTCAGGACGGATTGCCAGAGCAGGCAGTTGATCCAGCGTATGTCGGGGGCGTAAAAATCGCATAGTCAGAATTCAAAACAGAACACACGGAGTGTAGCACTTCGTTATGCCATACAGGCGTCAATTATCTTCTTTGCCAGACCATCCAGCGTTCACCGCCCTGAAACAAGGCCAGTGAATCCGGCGGAACAGCCTGTTCGCGCAGGGTGAACACCGGTTCCAGCAGGGCGTGCAAGTCTGCTTCCGTGATAAAAAACGGTGGCCCGCGCCGGGCTGCCGCATCGATGCTACCAGTCAGAAAAAATCCGGCCAGCAAGCCGCCGGCGGGCAGCAATTCCGCCCAGCGGGCAAGCAGTTGCGGCCGCATCGCAGCAGGGATCGCACACAGAAAGGCGCGTTCATAGATCAGATCCGGCGTGAACGCTGGCGGATATTCAAAAAAATCAGCGCAGACGACCATTGCAGGGCTGACACCCGGCTGGCGGCGTGCAATGTCCACTGCCGCTGCAGAGAAATCACTGGCTTCGGTTTGCCAGCCCGCCTGTACAAAAGCCGGAATTTCGTGACCATGTCCGCAGGCCGGAATCAGCACTTTACCGGCAGGCTGCTGCGCCAGAAACTGTAGCAAGGCTTGCGATACGGCAGTCTGATTCCACGGTGTGAACTGCTGCGCAAAGCGTTCTTCCCAGAATGCTGGCAGCGCCGGATCGCGGTGGGCAAACTGCGGTACGGCGGGTTCAGTGGACATAATGCCGGAACAGAATCTGCGCGATGATCAGACCGGAAATCAGACCAGCGCCGAAGAAAATAATCGTGCGCAGCAGCAGGTTGGTTTTGCGCTGCTCTTCCAGCATCGCCAGCAAGACTTTCTGATCGTCTTTTTCTTCCGATAAGCGGGTCAGCGCCTGATGCGCTAAACGCGGTAATTGCGGGAAGATATGGCTGTAGCGCGGTGCTTCGGCCGCCAGCTTTTGCTTCAGACCACGCCAGCCGACCTGTTCGCTCATCCAGCGTTCGAGGAAAGGTTTTGCGGTTTTCCACAGATCCAGATCCGGATCAAGCTGACGTCCCAGACCTTCGATATTCAGCAGGGTTTTTTGCAGCAAGACCAGTTGCGGCTGTACTTCCACATTGAAACGGCGTGAAGTCTGGAACAGGCGCAATAAGACCTGACCGAAAGAAATATCGCGCAGCGGGCGGTCAAAAATCGGTTCGCAGCAGGCGCGTACCGCTGCTTCCAGTTCATCCACGCGGGTATCTTTCGGTGCCCAGCCGGATTCAATATGCGCTTCGGCAACCCGTTTGTAATCGCGTTGGAAGAACGCCAGAAAGTTTTGCGACAGATAATCTTTGTCGAAATCATTCAGCGTGCCGACGATACCGAAGTCCAGCGCAATATAACGGCCAAAGGTTTCAGGACGGGTGGACACCAGAATATTGCCCGGATGCATATCGGCATGGAAAAAGCCGTCGCGGAATACCTGCGTAAAGAAAATCGTCACGCCGTCGCGGGATAACTTGCCCATATCCACACCGGCTTCGCGCAGACGCTCGATTTGCGAAATCGGAATGCCGTGCATGCGCTCCATCACAATCACGGATGGCGAACAGTAATCCCAGTGCATTTCCGGC
The DNA here is from genome assembly GCF_014652435.1 of Cognatundibacterium squillarum. GTDB lineage: Bacteria > Pseudomonadota > Gammaproteobacteria > Burkholderiales > Burkholderiaceae_D > Undibacterium > Undibacterium squillarum. The sequence goes on along the minus strand of NZ_BMYU01000004.1, from coordinate 283,304 downwards.
ACCAGCAGCAAATCGGAATTCGCAAAATTACGGCGCAACTGGCTGGCATTCGCGGCTTCGCGCATCAGGTCCAGTTCGTCATGCAGATACTTATCGAACTCGCCGACCACTTCGCGCGGTTTCAGACGCTTGCCGTCTGCCCACAGGGTTTCCAGCCAGCCGGCGGCAACCTGCATCAGCGCGATATCTTTATCGATGGTGTCTTTCATACCCGGACGCAGCACCTTGACCGCGACTTCGCGACCATCTTTCAGCGTCGCAAAATGCACCTGCGCGATTGACGCTGACGCGACCGGCTGACGCTCGAAACTGGCAAACAATTCATCCGGATGCGCACCCAGCGATTTTTTGATCTGGGCAATCGCCAGCTCCGGATCGAAGCTCGGCACACGATCCTGCAGCAGCGATAATTCTTCGGCAATATCCGGCGGCATCAGATCGCGGCGGGTGGATAAAACCTGACCGAATTTCACAAAAATCGGCCCCAGTTCTTCCAGTGCCTTGCGCAGACGTTCGCCGCGCGGTGCCGACAAATCACGCCAGAACATCACCGCTTCCAGCAATTGCAAGGCACGCGGTACTTTCAGGCCGCTTAAGGCGATTTCATCAATGCCATAACGCAGGGTGACGCGCAGGATTTTCAGTAAGCGGAAAAACTTCATCAGCATGAACGGCTCCTTTCCAGACGTTCTATGCGTTTCAGTAAGCGCTCAGTATCGTCGCGGGTTTTCTGGATTTGCTGACCCTGCTGGCGGACTTCCGCTGGTCGGACCAGTACTTGTTTTTCTTCGAGTAAATACTCAGCGACATTTTCCTGCAGGCGCTGATGCGCTTGTCCGGCATGCTGCCACAATTGTTTTGCGCCGGCGGTCATGCGCACGGCGGCGATATCGCCGAACACTTTGCTCAGGTCAGCTTCAGCATCCCAGCGCAGCGTGTCACTGAGCGCGGACACAGTATTGGCCAGATCGGCATCACCATCGATACGCACATACGAAAACGCGCGTTCGCGCTGCTGCAGCATGGCTGGCAAGTCGGATGGCTGAATGTGAATGGTGACGCTGGCTTGCTGTTCCGTACCGGCATTCTGCAGATAACCGTCAGCGGTAATCAGCAAATGGATACGGAAGCTTTGCAGATCAGCGCACACCGATTTTCCGGCGTGGGCCTGCAGCATGTGTCGTGCGCGGTCATCGCGGGCCAGCAAGTGATTAATGAAAGGAGCAGCTGAAATCATAAATCCTGTCAGAGTGTTCGTCTGTCGGTGTTCGTTGTGTGCGTTACACATAAAAAAACCGCCCGGAGTGCGGGCGGTTTTCAGTGTAACAGTTTCCGGCCTCAGGCCGGATGGATCGGCACTATGCTTGATGCAGATGCAAAGTGACGATGATCAGCCCTGCTGAATACCTGCCAGCACCCAGCCACCGGAACCATTGGATGGTTTGGCCAGATTCCAGACTTCATTGAATGGCTCTGCAGGTGCGCCGGCATCTTCCTTGATCATGCCGGTGAAGCGTACGCTGGCCAGATAGTCGCGGCCATTGTCTTCAATACCCAGCAATTGCGCATCGATGCTGACAACGTCAGTCACGTTCGCTGCATTGCCGCGTTCCTGAATCTGCAGGCGCAGTTCAGCAAACATTTCAGGCGATGTGAATTCGCGCAGATCGTTCAGATCGGCTTTATCCCATGCTGCCTGCAGGCGGATGAAATAGCCTTTGGCATTGCGCAGGAAACCGTTCACATCAAAGTCCGCCGGTACCGACCAGGTGCCCTGATTCGGATCTGCTGCAGGTGTGCTGCCGCCGCTGAAATTGTTCGCCTGATACGCTGCAGGTTCCGGCTGTTGTTGCTGGAAAGCCTGTGGCTGGTACGCTGGCTGCGCATTGTTCATGCCGGCAAACGCAGGTTGCGCCTGATTGCCGCCGTTACGCATACCGCGAATCATACGGATGATGAAGAAAATCGCCAGACCCATCAGGGCGAAAGTCAGAATCGAACCCAGTGCACTGGCCATTGCACCACCCAGACCGAAGTGGGACAGGGCTGCACCCAGCAATGCGCCACCGATCAGACCGGCAGCGATGCCTTTCCACGGTGAAGCCGGTTTTGGCGGAACAGCTGCCGGTGCCGCACCTTGTGCAGGTGCTGCTGCAGGGCGCTGTGCCTGATTTGGTTGTGCCGGTGTGGCCGGTGTTGCCTGGCGGGCAACGTTAGTCGACTGACGGCCGCTGGAACTGCCGCCGCCCAGACGTTTCGCGTCTGCATCCTGTGCGGTCATGGCCAGAGTACTGGCTACCATGACCATCGCAAGCAAAAACTTTTTCATGGAAAAACTCCTTGGGGATTTTTATAGTTTGATACCAGTGTGCAAAGCGGCCACACCTGCCGTCAGGTTGAAGTACTGGACTTTCTCCAGACCCGCCTGTTCCATCATCCCTTTTAAGGTCTCCTGATCCGGATGCATACGGATGGATTCTGCCAGATAGCGATAGCTGTCTTCGTCATTCGCAATCAGCTTACCCATCACAGGCAAGAGCTTGAACGAATAAAGATCGTAAGGTTTTTGCAGCAGTTCGCTTACTTTGGAGAATTCGAGAACCAGTAATTTGCCGCCCGGTTTCAGTACCCTGTGCATTTCAGCCAGCGCCTGATCTTTGTGTGTCATGTTACGCAAACCAAACGCAACGGTGACCCGATCGAAATAATTATCCCGAAACGGCAGTTTCTCAGCATCACACAGCAAGGTGGGGGTGACTAAGCCTTTATTCAAGAGGCGGTCACGTCCCACTCTCAGCATGGATTCGTTAATGTCAGTATGCCAGACTTCGCCGGTTTTACCGGCCTGGCGGACAAATTCTTTGGTCAGATCGCCGGTACCGCCGGCGATGTCCAGCACTTTGAAGCCGGGGCGCACGCCAGCCTGGGCGATGGTGAAGATTTTCCACAGTCGGTGCAAGCCGCCGGACATCACGTCATTCATGATGTCGTATTTGGCAGCGACCGAGTGAAACACTTCAGCGACTTTATGGACTTTTTCTTCTTCGGCAACGGTTGTATAACCAAAATGCGTGGAATTGCTCATAGTGACAAGACTCCTGTTCAGAAGCCGCATTATAGGGGATGTCGTGTCCGGCGGCATCTATTTTCCCGCAAAGCAGCAAGGCGCAAAGCCTGATGGTACGTGAGGCTGGCCTGTCCGCTATCTCAACGCAAACCGCTGCAGCGGTGGCAAAAATCCGGCAGGCGGTTTCCTTTGCCCGCCAGCGGAAAGCCTCTGCGCTGACAAGTTCAGGCCTTCATCAGTCTGATAAATGCCCGAAAACGGCCTGAAACTGCCTGAAAATGCCTGAAATGCGGATTCCCGCACAGCGCCCCGGCGGTCGTCGGCAGAAAGTCCGGGCTTCCGGAAATGCCGGATGCGGATAGCTGCACAGTCAGGCGCGGAATGCGATCAGATGGTCAACTTCTATGCGGATACCGATGGCTTCGCCCAGCGCATGGTCGTGATGGCTTGGTACCAGCGACAGCACGCGGGTTCCGTCCTGTAATTCCAGTGTGTACAGAAATTCTGCGCCCCGGAAGGCTTTGCTGATGACTCTGGCCTGAATCGGGCTGCTGTCATCGTGCACGATATCATCCGGACGGATCAGCACATTCACCGCTTCATCTTTCTGAAACTGCTCGCTGAGACTGCCGCGCAGTTCGCCGAAGGCCGGATGCACACAGTCTTGTTCGCAGGCAAGAGCGGGCAGCAGAACACCTTCGCCGATAAAGTTGGCAACAAACGGGTTGCGCGGGCGGTGGTACAAATCATAGGCGGCACCCCATTGCTGCATGATGCCGTGCTGCAGTAAGCCGATCTGGTCTGCCAGCGCAAACGCTTCATGCTGGTCGTGCGTGACGATGATCGCGGTACTGCCCTGTGCTTTCAGCAGGCTGCGTACCTCGGCGCTCAGTTTGACCCGCAGTTCCGTATCCAGATTCGAAAACGGTTCATCCATCAGTATCAGATCCGGGCTGGGGGCCAGTGCGCGGGCTAAGGCCACCCTTTGCTGCTGACCGCCGGACAACTCATGCGGATAGGCACCGGCGTAGTGCTGCAGACCGGTGATTTCCAGCATTTCACTGACCCGCCGTACAGCGGACTGGCGATCTGTCTGGTGCAGACCGAGCCGGACATTGGCCGCGACGGTTAAATGCGGAAACAGTGCATAGTCCTGAAACACCATGCCGATTTTTCTGTGCTGCGGTGGCAGCGTCATTCCCTGACGGCTGACCAGCTTGCCGTTTAAAAGAATCTGGCCGTCCTGCACGGCTTCAAAACCGGCAATGCAGCGCAGCGCCGTGGTTTTGCCGCAGCCGGACGGTCCCAGCAGACAGGCGATTTCGCCCTGTTGCAGTTCGAACGACAGATCGTGCAGCGTGGTACGGTCCTGATAGGCGTGGCGTAGATGTTGAACTTGCAGCAGACTCATGATGTTTTTGGAAAAACAGGTAAATTACTGATGCTGGCGACCCAGCAGAATCACAGGCAGCAGGCCGGCAATGATCAGCGCCAGTGCCGGTGTTGCGGCATTTTCCCACATCCCTTCCGAGGTCATTTCAAAAATCCTGACCGATAAGGTATCCCAGCCGAACGGGCGCAGCATCAGGGTGATCGGCATCTCTTTCATCACATCCACAAATACCATCAGCACGGCGGTAAATAAGCCGCCCTTCAGCATGCCCCAGTGCAGACGATGAAATAAGCGCAGACCGGACAAGCCCAGAATTCTGGCCGCATCTTCATGGTTCTGACTGATCCTTTGCATTGCACTGTCCACCGGATGATATGCCACCGCCAGAAAGCGGATCACAAAGGCCAGCATCATCACCAGCACACTGCCGCGCAGAAACATTTGCGCGCTGCTGCCTCCGGTCTGGCTCAGGCTGGCAATTTGCGTATCCAGCCAGGCGACCGGGATAAAAATGCCGACAGCCAGCACTGAACCGGGAATGGCATAACCCAGCGTGGCCAGTTTCGTCATCAGTTGCGTACCGTTACCCGGATAAAGGCGTGCCGTGCGTGCCAGTATCAGAGCAAATGCACAGGCTGCCAGCGCGCTGCCGCCAGCCAGTAATACCGAATGGCCGATAAACCCGAGATAACGGGCATCGACGCTGTCACGGGTTTGCAGCGCCCACGCAAGCAATTGTGCCACCGGCAGAAAAAATGCCAGCAACAAGGTCAGGCAACAGGCGCTGAATGCGGCTGCCGCCCGCCAGCCGTGCAACTGGTAATGTGAGGCGGCATTTTTTCCACCGCCGGTAAATTTCCGGCGACGGCGTAACCAGGATTCCGCACCTGCCAGCAGCAGCACCAGCAACACCAGCAATGCCGATAACTGTGAGGCTGCCTGCATCGAAAACAGCGCAAACCAGGACTTATAAATTGCCGTGGTAAACGTATCGAAATTAAACACCGAGACTGTGCCGAAATCGGCCAGCGTCTCCATCCACACCAGCAATAAACCACCGGCTATCCAGGGACGGGCAGCGGGCAGGGCAATACGCCAGAAGCCCTGCCACGGCGAGTAACCCAGCGACTGCGCGGCTTCCAGTGCACGTTTTCCCTGAGTGGAAAATGCCTGACGCGACAACAGATACACATACGGATACAGCGACAGCGAAAATACGCAGATCACCCCGGCGCGTGAACGCACGGGCGGCAACTGCCCTTGCCAGTCAAACGTGGCACGCAGCCAGGTTTGCAGTGTGCCGGTGAAGTCCAGCATGCCCACGTCCGCAAATGCGGCAACATAAGCCGGTAAGGCCATCGGCAGGGCCAGCATCCAGGCAAAAGCACGCCGTCCGGGAAAGTCACACACCGAGACCAGCCACGCCAGCCCGACCCCGATACACAAGGTCAGCGCACTGACGCCGAGCAGCAGACTGGCCGTATTGACCAGCAGATCCGGCAGTACGTATTCGGCAATATGCGCCCAGACCGTCAGATCAGGATGCAGCAGTGAAGTACTGACTACCAGCACCGGCATCAGGCACAGGCAGGCAATCAGAAGGCTGGCAATACGCCAGACAGGGGAATGTGGGCGGGACATAAATGAAGCATCAGCAATCGGCACGTACAAAAAAGCCGTCAGAGACTGACGGCTTTTGCTCAGGCCAGATGATATTACTTATAAGCAGCGCGATCCATCAGTTTGACGGCTTCAACCTGCAATTCACCAGCCTTATTCACGTTGATCAGATTCTGTTTGAAACTGCCCCATTTGAGCAGCACCGCATCGGCTTTGACAGCCGGATTAGCCGGATATTCAAAATCCAGATCCGTGAACAAATTCTGCGCTTTATCAGACGACAGCCACTCGATCAGCTTCTGCGCACCGGCCGGATTTTTTGCATGTTTCGTGATGCCGGCACCGGAAACATTCACATGCGTGCCTTTACCATTCTGATTCGCCCAGAAAATAGCAACCGGTAAATCCGGTTTTTTATCCAGCAGACGGCCGTAGTAATAGGTGTTGGCCACACCGACATCACACTGACCGGCACCAATCGCTTCCAGCAGTTTGGTATCGTCAGGGAATACATCCGTGGCCAGATTGGCAACCCAGCCCTTCACGATTTTTTCTGTTTTTTCTGTGCCGTGTTCTGCAATCATGGTCGCAACCAGCGACTGGTTATAAACCTTCTTCGATGTACGCAGGCATAAACGGCCTTTCCATTTCGGATCGGCCAGATCTTCATAGCTGCTCAGATCTTTGGCAGCGACTTTCTTTGGATTAAAAAACATGGTTCTGGCGCGGACAGACAGGCCAAACCATTGTTTTTTCGGATCGCGCAGATATTCGGGAATATTCGTTTCCAGAATTTTCGACTGCACCGAACGCAGCAAATCAGCCTGTGCTGCCTGCCATAAGTTGCCCGCATCAACCGTAATCAGAATATCTGCCGGCGTATTCGCACCTTCCGCTTTCAGACGCTCCAGCAACGGGCCTTCTTTGTCAGTGACAAACTTCACCTGCACGCCGGTTTGTTTGGTGTAGGCATCAAACAGTGGCTTGATCAGCTGCTCATTTCTGGCAGAGTACACAAACACTTCTTCGGCAAATGCCGGTGCAGCAGCAAAAACGGACAGAATGGCAGCAAAACAGCTTGCGGTACGGCGCGGGAAAACAGATGACATAGCATGACTCCGGGCTGAAAAAGAAAAAAGCGCACCGAAGTATAAATAAAAGTAATTCTCATTTCCATGATTTTTTATGTCGTGCTTGATGGCGGTCATGTAATGCGTATGCAGGCACGGAAACTACCCGAATTTGCTCAAAACTGCCTCAAATGCGGATGCCCGCACAGCACCCCGCCGGTCGTCGGCAGAAAGTCCGGGCTTTCGGAAATGGTGGATGCGGATAGCTGCACAGAGAGGGTAGCCGGAGCGACCTCACGTCTGCATGCACATGCTTCCGTCTGTTGAATGGTTGCTGTTTTTTGTGGTCGCTGAACCTTGAGATTTTCTGATGTGAAATTCGAGCGCTGGGAGTAGGGGAAAAACGCTTTTTTCGACTGTGGACTTGCGGGACAATAGCCGGATCAGTATCCGTTCAGTTCTTCATCCGGCACTCACCACTAACAAAAACGCCAGGCAATTATGCGTTGCGTGACTGACCGCAGACGATATAAGGCGCTGATTGTGCGTTATTGCCTTGTTGGAAAACGGAATGGAATAGATCAATAAAGGAACGAATGCAAAAATTCCCCAGATCCAAAGAAGAGACGAATGAAGTGCTGCTAAAAGCGCGCCAGCAAAAACTACAGAGATGGCAGGGCGAAAATACAGATTAAACAGAAAGTATGCGATTGCCAGAAAATATGTCTCTAAAAGTGGCGATAAAATGGCAACTTCAATGAATGTCATGAGCAGAGGTGGTTGCAGAAATTCGGCTTCTAAAACATGCATACCGAAAAAAGAATACATGCCAAATTTGATTAATAAAGAAGCAGCAAAACCAAAGCAGCCAATAATCAGTGAGTAACCCACTGAATCTCTTATAAACACGTAATCAACTCCAGATGACAGAGTCCGGGCGTAACGAGGGTCTTCTGAAAAGGTTAATAAATTTTCCGAAATTTATATAACGGAAAAATTATTATCCTTGCAAAATAAATTTTTAATGCAAAACACGATATTTATTTTGTGATTTTCTGTAAATTTTATGCATTCGTAATTGATCCGATAATCCGCGGCCGGCGAAACTGTACTTCAGCTTGGATGAAAAATCATCCGGCAGCAAAAACAAAAACGGACAGCCAGCGCTGTCCGTTTTGTCTTCATGTCAGAACTGAATTAGCAGAGATCAGTGCCGGGTTGCGCAGCCGCCGCCTTTGGGCAGCATGGCGGCGTCGCGGCCGCTCATCTAGTGTTTGGTAAAGCAAAGTCTGTGAATGTTCCGAATACAAAGTTTAGTCAGGGACATGAGTAATGATGAGAGCATTGATTGGTCAGATTGTAACAAAATCAAAGAAGTAACTTTCTATTAATATTTTTTGTATATATTTATTGGGGTTTGGAAATGAAAGCAGAAAGAGCTGAGATATAAGTAGTTTTTAGTGAAAACCGATTGCAATGGGTGATTGTGGTTCTCGAGGCAGACGTCGTAAGTCTTTCAAACCTTAAGAAGCGAAGATTAGATGGCGCACGAAGAGTGTAAAAGCTATGCGCCAACCATGTTTGCACAGCACACGGAGCTTTTTCCGGAGGATCGGCGACAGTCGATTCTGGATGGTGTGGTGCTGGTCGGTATGACACCGTTTGAGGCGAGATTGCGGGGGGGGGGGCTTTTGCATACAAGGTTGTCGCGGATAAAGCAAAGTGGCCCGAGAATGCTGAACCTCTCAAAGTAATGTGGGCGCAGTCCATGCAGGCTGACAATAGCGATATTTGGATAATGTTCAAAAATTCATCGCAGTACCTAGGTGGCAGCGACACCTCCTTTCGTGTCAATTTTGAGCGAGGGAGTGCCGTGAGGATTAAAAAATTGGAGGGAAAAAGTGTTTAAGTTAAGAATTTTGCGATCTATTCTTATCTGCCTCGCGGCTGCTTTTTCGATAATGGTCGGAAAGTTAAGTCATGCTCATATCTTTGATAAATCACCAGAGCCAGGTACTGTTGACATTCATCTTTCTGAGGCTGGGGTTGTCGCCGATTTTAAATTCAAAGTTAAGAAACACTTCCCACATTGGTTTTCAATAAAATTTTGGTTTTTGGAGAATGATCAAGCAGAGCGAGCGCGCGTTCGGACGCTGCTGGGTGGGCACGCAGTCGATAAGACCGGAAAGCCAGTTGAGCCGGGTATCGCGACACCAATTAATCTGAAAATTTTTGCTGAGAGTGCGGGAGGCAAAGAAATCGAAGTCTACTCTCAAGATGTAGATCCAATAACAGCATCTTGGGGTCAGGGATATTTTGGAAAAAACATAGGGAACTGTGTTTTAACTCCTGGAACTTACAGAGCACGACTTGTCAATAAGCGAGCTGCTCAAGAGTTATCAGCTATACGCACCACTTTTGAAATAACCATGCCAGCTAAAGTGAATTTTGATCCCAAGAATATGAGTGCAAGGAGTGAGCCATGCCAACAGTAACCATTAATATCGCAGGTAAAGGAACCCAACTTCAGTATGCCACTACAAATTGCACCTCATTAGAGGCTGTGGCAATAGTAAAAATTGAATCGAAAAATCGTGTCTTTTTGACCATATGGGCGATTGCATCATGATTACAAAAAAGATTCTGGGTGTAATTGCCGGGGGGATGGTGCTTCTAGTCGGCTTGATCAAGACTTGGCCTCTCGTTCTTGAGCCTAACCTATCAGGATCCTTAAGAGTTTACTCAAAGTACATCATGGGTGAGCAAGCCGGGGTTTCGGATTTACTTGGCCCTGTCGATTTTGCTTGCGCAGTCGGCCCTTATGATAGCTATCGAGATGCTAGGTTTTCACAACTACTAACAGAGGAGCAAATAGTTGCAGCTGAAGGTGTTCTCAAGGAACAAAATCGAGACCGTCTTGGTGACACCCAGTTTTTTTTGGTTGGCTTCCACAGTGAAAAAGTTGTGGCAATCTATGCTTCAAACTTTTTTTCTAACTTTAAAAGCTTAGATAAAAAATCATCTGTGCCGAATTGTGTTGGCGGTAATGGATTGATTTTTCCAGAGAAATTTAACTCAGTCATTGCAATCAAACTTCAGGAGAGGAAATAGAAATGCCGCTTAGCAGACGATGTGGATATGATAATTTGTGTCAGATGCAAAGCGTTCTGTAAATACAAAAAAAAACGGACAGCCAGCGCTGTCCGTTTTGTCTTCATTTCTGAACTGAATTAGCAGAGATCAGTGCCGGGTTGCGCAGCCGCCGCCTTTGGGCAGCATGGCGGCGTCGCGGCCGCTGTCGCCTTCGTAACCAGCTTCCTGCAGTTTTTGAAGATAGGCGGCCCACAGGCTTTGCTGTTCCTGTCCGAGTTTGTACAGGTAATCCCAGGTGTAAATGCCGGAATCGTGGCCATCGTCGAATAAAGGGCGGATCGCATAATGGCCGACCGGTTCCACGCCGGTGATGCCGACCAGACGCTTGCCGGTTTGCAGGGTTTCCTGTCCTTGTCCGTGGCCACGTACTTCGGCGGATGGCGAATACACGCGCAGATATTCGAACGGCAGGCTGAAGGTGCTGCCGTCAGCGAAACTGATGTCCAGCACCCGGCTGCGGGTGCGCACGTCCAGAGAAACCGGCTGATGCTGTGATGTTGTCATGCGGACCTCAGCTCAGACGGTAAATGATCGCATCGCGCAGCGCGTTCAGCTGTGAACGGCGCTGCTCGAGTACGGCGCTGTCCGGCTCGCGCTGCTGCTGACCCCACACCGGTTGCGGGAAGTGTGCGTCATCTTCGAAACGCGGAATCACATGCCAGTGCAGATGCGGCACCATATTGCCCAGACTGGCCAGATTGATTTTGCGCGGCTGAAACACTTCACGCTGCGCGGCTTCCACCAGCCAGACCACACGCATCAGTTCTTCGCGTTCAGCTTCATGCAGATCGCTCATTTCCTGTTCATGCGCATTCCAGATCACGCGGCAAAAGCCCGGATACAGCGGATCATTCACCAGAATCACCCGCCACCATTGGCACTGAATCACCACATCTTCGCCGCTGCCGCGGCACAGTTCACATTGTTCCATTGTTTTATACCAGTACGCGTTCAATTCCACCCTGGTTGGCGCGTTCCACATAATCCACCAGCCAGTTTTCGCCGAGTAAATGGCGGGCCATTTCGACCACCAGATAATCGGCCTGGGTGCCACTGTCGTCATTGTAACGCGATAAGCCTTGCAGGCAGGCAGGGCAGGAGGTCAGCACTTTCACATCGCCGCTGAAACCGTCTTCACGCACTTTGTCGGCGGACTTTTTCATTTCGATTTCTTTGCGGAAACGTACTTGTGTGGAAATGTCAGGACGGCTGACGGCCAGTGTGCCGGATTCACCGCAGCAACGGTCGGTCTTTTCGATTTTCGCTTGTCCGTCCACGGCGCTGATCAGCGTATTCACGGTTTTCAGCGGGTCCTGCAATTTCATCGGCGTATGGCAGGGATCGTGGTACACATAGCGCGTTCCGGTCACGCCTTCCAGACGGATATTCTTTTCCATCAGGAATTCGTGAATATCCACAATCCGGCAGCCCGGGAAAATCTTATCGAATTCATAGGTTGCCAGCTGGTCATAGCAGGTGCCGCAGGAAACCACCACCGTCTTAATATCCAGATAATTGAGCGTGTTCGCAACGCGGTGGAATAAGACGCGGTTATCCGTCATCATTTTTTCCGCTTTATCAAACTGACCGCTGCCGCGCTGCGGATAGCCACAGCACAGATAACCCGGTGGCAGCACGGTTTGCACACCGGCATGCCACAGCATCGCTTGTGTTGCGAGGCCGACTTGCGAGAACAAACGTTCCGAACCGCAACCCGGGAAGTAAAACACCGCTTCGCTGTCCACGGTAGTGCTTTGCGGATTACGGATCACCGGTACCACTTTGTTATCTTCAATATCCAGCAGGGCGCGTGCGGTTTTTTTCGGCAGATTGCCCGGCATTTTCTTATTCACAAAGTGAATCACCTGCTCTTTGATGGTGGCTTTGCCAACCGTAGCCGGTGGTGCCGAGGTTTGTTTGCGGCTCAGGTTTTTCAGTAACTCATGACCAGCGCGCTGGGCTTTATAACCCAGTCCTACCATCACCTGACGGGTGGCGTTGATCGTAGCCGGATCGGTCGCATTCAGGAAAAACATCGATGCTGCCGTGCCCGGATTGAATTTCTTCTGACCCATTTTGCGCAGCAGATTACGCATATTCATCGACACATCGCCAAAGTCGATATCGACCGGACAAGGTGTGGCGCACTTATGGCAGACCGTGCAGTGATCGGCGACATCCGAGAATTCATCCCAGTGTTTGATTGAAATGCCGCGCCGCGTTTGTTCCTCGTACAGGAAAGCTTCTACCAGCAGCGAGGTCGCCAGAATTTTATTGCGCGGCGAATACAGCAGATTCGCACGCGGTACGTGGGTGGAGCAGACAGGCTTACATTTACCGCAGCGCAGACAGTCTTTCACGCTGTTAGAAATCGCGCCGATATCGCTTTGCTGCATGATCAGCGACTCATGGCCCATCAGACCAAACGAAGGCGTGTACGCATTACGCAGGTCTGCCGCGAAGCCGGGCAGATTCATCAGCTTGCCTTTATTGAAGCGGCCTTCCGGATCAATGCGGGCTTTGTACTGACGGAAATCGCGCAATTCTTCTTCGGTCAGGAATTCCAGCTTGGTAATGCCGATACCGTGTTCACCGGAAATCACACCGCCAAGCGAACGTGCCAGTTGCATGATGCGTTCCACAGCCTGATGCGCGACCTGCAGCATTGCGTAGTCATCGGAGTTGACCGGCAGATTGGTATGCACATTGCCGTCACCGGCATGCATGTGCAACGCCACAAACACGCGGCCGCGCAGCACTTGCTTATGCAACGCCACGCATTCTTCCAGTATCAGACGGAACGCAGCACCGTTGAAAATCTGACGCAGCGGTGCACGCAATTCCTGTTTCCACGAAATGCGGATTGTGCGGTCCTGCACCACAGAAAATAATTTCACATCCGGTTGCGCTGCCAGACGCGCCTGCAATGCGGCGCTATCGATACCCAGCGCCGTCAGTTGCGGCAGGGCTTCCGCCAGCGGCATATCGAGTTGCTGCAACAGGAAGTGCCAGCGTGCGCTGACCAGCTCCAGCAAAGCCAGCGTTTGCTGTACGCGGTCTTCCAGCAGTTCACCGGCCGGAATATCGTCGCCGTCTGCATCTTCACTTTTACCCAGTGGCAGATTGCCGTTTTTAAAGAAGGCTTGCAGTTTTTCCGTCAGGGCCAGTTTGTTGCGGATCGATAATTCAATATTGATGCGCTCAATGCCATCGGTGTATTCACCCATGCGCGGCAACGGAATCACCACGTCCTCATTGATCTTAAACGCATTCGTATGTTTGGAAATCGCCGCTGTTTTGGCGCGGTCCAGCCAGAATTTTTTACGTGCTTCCGGACTGACGGCAACAAAGCCTTCGCCGACGCGGGTATTCGCGATACGGATGACTTCCGATGCAGCACGTGCGACCGCATCTTCATCATCACCGACGATGTCACCGATCAGCGCCATTTTTGGCAGCACGCCGCGTCGCGATTTGGTGGTGTAGCCAACGGCTTTCAGATAGCGTTCATCCAAATGTTCCAGACCGGCCAGAATCGCGCCGCCGTTGCGGGCATCGGCATCCAGAAAATCTTTGATCTCCACGATACTGGGAATCGCTTCACGCGCCTGCCCGAAAAATTCCAGGCAGACGGTGCGGGCAAATTTCGGCATGCGGTGCAGAATCCAGCGCGCAGACGTAATCAGACCATCGCAGCCTTCTTTCTGCACGCCGGGCAAACCGGCGAGAAACTTATCGGTCACGTCTTTGCCCAGACCTTCTTTACGGAACACGCGGCCTTTGATTTCCAGTGTTTCGGTGCGGAACGCCTGCTTCTCGCCCGGATGCGTCCATTCGAGACGGAAACGCGCAGTTTCCACGTCATGGATTTTGCCCAGATTGTGATCGAGGCGAGTGACTTCCAGCCAGTCACCGTTCGGATCGACCATTTTCCACGAAGCCAGATTGTCCAGCGCCGTGCCCCACAACACGGCTTTTTTACCGCCGGCATTCATCGCAATATTGCCGCCGATGCAGGAGGCTTCCGCCGATGTCGGATCGACCGCAAACACCAGACCGGCTTTATCCGCCGCATCCGAAACACGCTTGGTGACCACACCGGCGCCGGTAGCGATGGTTGCGTAATCGCGGTCCACACCCGGCAGGCGCACATATTCGACTGCGCCGATATCTTCCAGTTTTTCGGTATTGATAACAGCGGACATCGGCGTCAGCGGAATTGCGCCACCGGTATAACCTGTGCCGCCACCACGCGGAATAATCGTCAGACCGAGTTCGATACAGGATTTCACCAGACCGGCGACTTCAGCTTCGGTATCCGGTGTCAGCACCACGAACGGATATTCAACGCGCCAGTCGGTCGCATCAGTCACATGCGAAACGCGGCTCAGGCCATCGAATTTGATATTGTCGCGCGCAGTGTGGCGGGCCAGCAGACGGCTGGTTTTTTTGCGCAGTTCTGCCGTGTGTTCAAATTCACTGGCGAACAGTTCCACCGCTTTGCGTGCGGCAGCGACCAGTGTTTCCACGCTGCTGCTGCGCTCGCCGTCTTTGTCGCCATCGGTATTCAGGCGGCGTTTTTCCACTTCATTCAGACGGTGATACAAGGCATCAATCAGCGCCTGACGCCGCTTCGGATTGTCCAGCATGTCGTCCTGCAAAAACGGATTGCGGCGCACCACCCAGATATCACCGAGCACTTCGTACAGCATACGGGCGGAGCGGCCGGTCTGACGTTTGCCGCGTAACTGATCCAGCAATTGCCAGGCATCAGCGCCAAGCAGACGGATCACGATTTCGCGGTCGGAAAACGAGGTGTAGTTATACGGAATTTCACGAACCCGGTCGGGTTTGCCTTCGTGGGCCTGCGCGGGCAGGACGGCGTTCTGGATTGGGGCGTTCATCTGCTGTGTTTATGTTGTCATGCAGGCAAGGCAGATCGTGGCAGGCTGGGTCTGCGCATGAAGCAGGCCTTGCGGTATTGCAATAGTTAGAAGGGTTGCCTTCATTCTAGCTTATTGCGATGCACAATGCTGCAACAGCCTTGAAGTTTGTACGGATATGGCAGGATTTTGTCGTGCGAAACCGAACAATATTTTGCGTCGGGCAGGGGATATGCGCCCGAAGACGGGAGCCAGACATCATAACCGCAAATCTTTGGTCGCTGCCAGTAAAAACAGGCTGTGCAGCTTATGCCACACAGCCTGTTGTTTGCAGACTACCGGAAACGCTGTGCTGCAGCGGGAATTAACCCAGCAGCGCGTCGGCAGATTTACCGTATTTAATCGTGGTTTCGACTGGCAGCCAGTTACCGGTTTGTTCGAAACGGCCTTGCAGCGCAAAGCGTGGTTTCTCGGATTTCAGGCTGTCGGCAGCGGCTTTAGACAATTCACCGATCTTGCCTTTTTTCAGACGATTCACGATCAGACCCAGTTCAGTATCCGGGAAGTCGCGCAGCATGTCGTAATCACCATCGCTGTCGCCAGCCACGAACAGCGGGCCGTAACCTTTCTTCGCAACCAGTTCCTGACGAATTACTACCGATTTGCCCGGACCCCAGTTCAGCGGCCAGTTTTTGCGGTAAGCGTTTTTGATCACATCGCCATCCTGTTCCAGACGCAGACCCAGTACGTTTTCACGCGCAACGTGGTAACCATACTTCGGCAGCGTCGCGAATACCGCCACCACATCTTCCAGCGATGCGGTGCTGACATACACATCAATACCGTGCTGACGGAAAGTATTCATCAGCGTACCGATTTCAGTACACAGACGGATACCGGCAAAATGCGTTGTGGTGATCACACCGGCTTTACCCGGCAGGGAAGCAGGGCTGGTGTATTTGGTTTTGGCCAGACCCATGCCCAGATTCGCATCATGCGATGCTTCTGCCAGACGGGTGACTTCCTGCATGGTCATGTTTGTGAAGAAGTAAATAACCCATGGATAACCAACGTTCACGCCGTGGGTGTCATTAACCGCTTCGTACAGGAAATACAGCTTGGCGCGGAAATCCTGGAATTGTTCAGTCGCGGTTACTTCTTCCAGCGATTTGCTGCCAGCCATGCCTTTGAAATTCGCGTGCAGGAAAGCGTAATCGCTGTCCAGATCAGCGCAAATGCTTTCCAGATCAACGATTTTGCCTGCGCTGTTTTTGAAGTCTGCGGCAAATGGACCTGCCGGTACGTTCTGGCGAATAATCGCAGAAAACTCTGCCGGGCTCAGTTTGAATGCCAGATGATTGATCTGGTACATCAGCAGCGCTTCTTCGCAGTCATTCATGATGCTGGTGTTATCCCAGTCAAACAC
Organism: Cognatundibacterium squillarum; assembly: GCF_014652435.1. Classification (GTDB taxonomy): domain Bacteria; phylum Pseudomonadota; class Gammaproteobacteria; order Burkholderiales; family Burkholderiaceae_D; genus Undibacterium; species Undibacterium squillarum. Next base: position 266,692 of record NZ_BMYU01000004.1, on the reverse strand, counting down.
GGCGTAAGGGCGGCGCTTAGGATTGTACGTTTTGCTGGTGTTACCGTGCTTCGCAATAATCGACGTCAGCAAAGCGTGGTTGCGTGGCGACCATTTGGCCGGATCCAGAAAGACGGAAGCCGCTGCAGGCGCTGCCGGTTTTGCCAGCGCTGGCGCTGCCAGCCCTGCGCCGGCCGCAGTTGCCAGCATACCTTGTAAGAATCCACGACGTGGAGCAGAAGTCTGTTTCATAGTTCACCCTAGTAAAAATCCGGACCGAAAAACCAGTATCGCCGAAGCCGGCACCATCCCTCAGTCTGACCGAAAAACATGACAAGCAGACGACACAGCGCAAACCTGCTGTGCAGTGTGTTGCTTTTTATATGCTTTCGTTATGTTGTCTGAAAGAAATAAGGAAATCAGCATACCAGAATTGTCAGAAAAAGCACTCATTGCCCCGACAGAACTCTTCTTCTGCGACAAGCAATTCCCGTTATTTAAGAAGCATGGCTGGAAAATGGTAAAGAAAACAGTAACGGCGCTATGCCGTTTCCCGCATTTTGGTTTTACCAAGCCCCGGACTTTCTGCCGACGACCGCCACATCGCTGTGCCAAACACCGCATTTGAGCCGTTTTCGGGCGATTTTCAGGCTTCCCGGTGCCCGTCAGAGCTAGAACTGGCAGGCAGTCAGCAACTGGACGGCCGTGACCGCCAGCTCAATAAAGAAATCTGCTCACATCAGATCCGCAATAAAAAGCCAGTGATTCAGGTGTTCGGCAACAACCGCCGCAGTTGTGATTTGATGTAAAAGTGCTTTATCCGGAAAGTTGCTCGTTGTATAAGTGTGCCGTGTCAACAATCACCTCTTGGCATTAAAGTCAGGTAAGAAGAAACCCGTTTTTACATTGTTCTAAGCCTAAGCCGCCATATTGGGATATGTTGGAGGGAATCCAACAACGACGACCGATCCGTTAGGTTTGGACAGCTTATGTGAAGCGATGGGAGTCGTTATGGATAAACATCCTAATTTTGTAAATGGATCTTGGTTTAATCCACGGGCGGTAGGTTCAGAGCCGACTCCTGCAGGAGGGCATGGCCAAACATGCAGCCAATTTTCCGCATAAAGATGGCAATGATTACGATATTCAATACGTGCAAGTTGGATGGTCAATAATACATACAATTTATCCCCCAGTGACTGCATGAATGCCTTTTTTTGGATAGACGATATTTAACGCGATCATGTTAGATAGGGACTATTTTAGGGGGGCGCTGATTTATTCGCATCACGGAAATTAGCTTCTTTGCAAACCAACCACTTATGCAGGACTCGGTAGAGAAGAAACGATTAAATCAGCGTTTTCTTAACAGGTGATTTTATATGTCTACATATTCAATAAATACAGATTTACCCGGTTTAAGGCGCTTCTCGGTCTCGTATTTTCAATATTGAGTGTCATAACAATAGCAAGTTATTTTTTTTCCGTATTCCTGTTTTTTACGGTTCCCTCGTTTGGTCGCTGTGGGTTTCATGCGTATTCTTTTTTGAAGCGCGTCGTTCGTTTAAAAAAATGGCGTTTTTTTGATGATTGCCAACATATCAAACTTAAGTGGGATGGGAATGAAAATTGCGGCCGTATTTGGAGAGTTTGCATTCAAAGATTTGGCTCAATGGCAAGGGATGATAATTGATAAAATAATAATAAGTAAGGCGGCAGAGCGTGCTGGATGGACTATAGGGGGCGAGTGTGAATGTTCCGAAAAATGAGGAAGTTGGGTTCGATGCGAAAAATCGATTGATCAGAAAAATACTGGCTAACCAATACGCAATTTGCCTCTTGGTTGGCGTGTTAGGGATTTTCGTTGCTGCTGCCGCGACAGATTGGGAAGTGAGGGCGATGTGGCGGGAATGTCTTTCTGGTGGTGTAGCGGGACTTGCGTTAGGAATATTTTTTGTAATTGATATAAATGGAAATTATTCAAAAACAAAAAGAATGACTCTTAGTGGATTAGTTGGAGCTACCGCCGGATTAGTATTTGCGGCGCTTCTTTCAGCATCAATACCCTTAGTTCTGATTTCCGTACTTGCTGGTGCAATCCTTGGTTTCACTAGCGGCGCATGGATATATCATATCAACTTGCCTTAGAACGTGTTTACGATCTCAGCTACAGTTTATAGATTAACAGTGTGGCCATTCTCGTCTCCAGTGTTTGACTTAACGGCGAATGGCGTGCAAATAAACCTCAGGCACCGGTCATTTATTACCAGCGTGATCATTTGGGCAGTGTGCGTTACGTCACTGATGCTAATGGCAAATTGTTAGGTACACAGGATTACAGTGCCTACGGCGCAATTGTCAGCCGCAGTGGCGTAACAGGCCAGCTTGGCTACGCAGGTATGTGGCAGCATGAAACCAGTGGATTAAACCTGACCTGGTACCGGCCATACAATCCGCGTGTCGGGCGCAGGTTAAGCCGGGATCCGATTGGTGAAGAGGGGGGATTGAATTTGTTTGGGTATGTAAATGGTAGTCCATTAAGCTTGACCGACCCTTCTGGTTTGCGACCTTTGACTGAACGTGAAAAAAAGTGCCTTTCACCTTATATTCCTGAAGTGGATTTAGGTAACGCCGACGTGCATGATGGGGAAGTGCCGTGGTATCTGGGCAAAGATTACGATGGCATAACAAGGGGTAATGATATTTATTTTCGTCCTGGTGTCTATGATGGAAATACGGCAACTGGAATTGCACTCTTAGGGCACGAGCTTATCCATGTCGGTCAATATAGAAATGGAATGAATGGGATTAGTTATACCTGGTCAACTAGAAACGGGTATGCTGAAAGTCCTTATGAACAAGAAGCATACGCTAAGCAAAATGCAGATTCGTATGGAACTTACAAAAGCAAATGGGGGATGCGGATGCAATCAATAAAATGGCTGTTGATTATGATGCTGATTTCAGCCTGCACTACGGAAAATGATGATTTGTCGCATTTGAATTGTTCCGCATTTGCGGATACTTTCTTCCGCAAGCCTGTCACTTCTCAGGCAGATGAATTCATCAAGCAGGATGTAGAAACGCAATATGCGATCTACATTTGCGGATGTCAGACGAGAGAACCGCCGTCCGTTCATTTGGCCATACCCTTCGCAAAAAAAGGACGGGAGGCAGCTGGATTATTGAAGGAGAAATTATCTCATTCACGCAGCGATGCAACGACCAGGGATATTTTGCTCGTGATTGAGCAAATGGCTATCCAAAAAAGCTATGACGTCGCGGGAGATCGCGATCTGATGAAGGTAATTGATGTTGCTGTTAGCCGCACGAAAGATCCGTTCTGGAAGAAACAGAACGAACAGGCTTACCAGGAAATTGTGAGCAGCAGATGAGTGTCGAACATATCAAAAACGGCCTTGTCGCATTCAACTACGGGCTATACCTTGACGTTTCGCTGCAGTAGATGTTTGCCCCTTGCGCTTCGAAAATGCGCATGTATCAAATAGTCATTTTTAAATGTTAATCATATGCGATCGTACAGCTGCCCTGCTTGCGGGGAAAAAACAATTCAGTTCACTCAGGTATTACGTGGATTAATACCATTCATGCGACCTGATCATTGCCGGAGCTGCGGTGCGAAAGTAGTTTTGGCATACGATGTTCGAGATAATGTTATCGTCGCGATTATTTTAGGTTTCACTTTGTTAGCAGCGGTTCAGAAAAGATCACCCGGATATTCAGTGTTTTTGCCGGGCTCATTCGTATTACTGAGTATTTTTTTCTGGCTAATATATGCAGCAAAATTCAAGGTTGATCAGGCGCCTAAATACTTGCAATACTTTATTCTTTTGGCACTATATTATTTTTTTTGGTTTTTTCCGCATTCATCTTGAATTAATGCGCTATGACGTTTGTGTATTTAAGGAGTCGCTGCCAAATGAAAATAATAAAATTGACTCTTGTTTTTATCTGTTCTGTATTGGTTATGTTTGGCATTAGTTACAGGTTGACAGTATGGCCTTTCTCTTCACCAATGATTGACTTAATATCCTGGACGCTAATTGGAATAGCATTTATTGTGCTTTTTGTTATTTCGAGAAATTAATAAGATGTGATATTTAATATTTTTTGCTAAATTAGGGGTGCTGATTTATTTGCCTCACGGAAATCAGCTTCTTTGAAAATCAAGCACTTATGCCTGACTCGATGGCGAAAAAAAATTAAATCAGCAATTTTTTAAATCTCACCTGAAAACAAAAATTGTTAACAATGTTGTGGGGATTGGTATGAAAAGTATTTTCCGCAAAAAAAGTAATTTTTTATACAGTGCCGTTTCAGTACTATTGGTTAATTTGTTATTGGCAGGATGTGTAAATTTTCCTAAAGAATCACATGCCGAAAAACTGAAGTCTGCGTGGGAGATTGTAGATGGCGTAATGGCATTGAAGTCTTTTGAGAATAAAAAAATTTATGATTATTTTGGAACACCATTTTCGGCAAGTAGTTCGTCTACTAATTTTAATTATTGGGAAGGGAATTTAATTAAGCTGGGAGATGGTGTGGTAATCCCAAAAATTTTATTACGGACTCCGAAAAATACTGATGTGGCAGATTTATTGCTCATAGATTTTGAAGGTCCATGTATACCAAAGAAAGAACTGCGATCTCGTTTTGCTGAGTTAAAAGTTGAAGTGGGTAAGCGTGGACATGGGGAAATGGATAGCACGCTTTATGTCCAGTATTCGGGATGGGGACGCATAACTTTTGAATTTATGGACAGAAACCCTGGCTGTTTGGTTTCTGTCAGTTTTCATCCGAAAGAAATTCCGAGACAGGACCACCAAGATAGGGCGACCTACTAGGGAACCGCTGATTTATTCGCCTCACGGAAATCAGTTTCTTTAAAAATCAACCACTTATGCCTGGCTCGACAGCGAAAAAAGGACTAAATCAGCGCTTCTTTAAGAGTTAATTTAATATGCCCACTTATTCAATATACAGATTTACCCGGTTTGCGGTGCTTCTCGGTCTCGTATTTTCATTATTGAGTGTAATAACAAAAGCAATTTATTCTTTTTCCGTATTCCTGCTTTTTTACGTTTCCCTCATTTGGTTGCTATGGATTTTATGCATGTTCTTTTCTGAAGAGCGTCGCTCGTTTAAGAAAATGGCGGTTCTTTGGATGATTGCCAATACATCAAACTTGCTACTGTTTGTTTCTTTCGCAGGACACGTAAAAAATTGGGCTCATTCACAAGGTGTTGAGATCGTTGTTGCTATCTCGTATTTTCCGGTAATTTTTCCCGCGGCAGTAATAGTGAAGTTTTTACCAGATAAACTTGATGAAAATTTAAATATACTGTTTGAATTAATGATTCGGTTATTTAATGGCGGTGTTGGCGATGCCTTAGCGATTTGGTTCAGCGTGTTGATTGTTGTAATAATTCAGTCTACCGGAATTGTTTTATTGTCGCGTTTTTTTACTCATTTAGCCGGAAAAGCTCGCTGGCAGCGTTAAACGGCGAGCAGGGAGATTGAGCGTAGTCTCGCAAGGGCGAATTCCCATAAACCAATGTTTCCTGGCGCCGCTCCGCAAAAACTCAACAATGTCGAAGTAGCGGTGGCAGTGGTAGCTCGCACCCAGACAGAGTAAAAAAAATGATCGTCGGAATTTTCAGCTTTATTGCAAAGCTCTTCAAGCGCTATAAAATTTCGCGGCAGTTACAACTTGAAAAACCGGTAAGGGGAATTCCTTACTGGTTTTTTTACGTCTCTATACATTGAAAGCGAACGTCAGCAATGCAAATGCAAGTAACCTTCATTAATAAGACGTTGAGTGTGGCTCTGGCGATCATAGGTTCAGTGTGGTTCATGCCGGTCAGCTTTTTGGCTGGCTCTCGCATCGGCATGGAACTGGTCTGCATGCAAACCGGATGCTCACGCAGCATGGAGCGCGGTGAAGCACCTCATGCGAGTTTCACGGTGTTGATCGAGCGGGAAAAAGGCGAGCTTCCTGAAGCTGTTCTGTTAAGTGAAGTCCGGGAGTTCTTTGCAATGCATCCTGATGCGACGCTGTTACTGTCCGGCCGCACTGGTAAGACTGCCGATCTCGCATGGGAATATCAGGTCGAATCACATTCACCTGAGCAACAGCGCGTCCGCGTGGAGTACCTCGATAGTCATAGTATGCGCTTCACCTACTCTGCATCGGCCCGAACAGTTCAACCGCTGGATTCGGAGGTTGTGGGTGTCGCTCATATGATGCTGGGTACGCCTCTGGGGCTGCTTTTTGCATTTGTCATTCGTCAGGTAATCGGGCGAGTTCGTCACCTGAGAGAAGCACTGGTCACGGAAGTGACGGAGTATGTTGCCAAGTCTTAATGCTTCTTTGAGTAATGTGTACATGCCTGAAGCAATGGTCCGGGTTCAGGATGAACAATCAAAATGCGCTTCAGGTTTATCCGGAACAACGTACGGAACCATGCACCCTGCGGACACGCGAATTCAGGAAAGGCTGTGCAATTTTCGTCATCCGGCAATTTGTGAAGTCCGGACTTTCTGCCGACGACAGCCGGATCGCTGTGCTGAAGTCCGCATTTGGGCCCTGGTGAGCTAAAAAACGTGCTTTTGCGACTCGCTGAAGCGCAGAGCCGGTGATGTTGTCGGGATCCTCCATCGCTTGCTGCTCCCCCGAATTGTCCGCTTGCCTGCTCCAGAACAGGCGACTACCAATCCTGAAAAGTTGATTGATATATTTGTATCTCAAATAAATTCGTTTACAATCCGCACTGCTAATGGTGTTTTGCCTGTCCGGGCAAAAGTAAACGGGAAGCCGGTGCGTAGTCTTTAGACTGCTATTCCGGCACTGCCCCCGCAAAGGTAAAGAAGTTAACACGTTGCAGGATGCCACTGTGTGAAAACATGGGAAGGCGCAACGTGCGGTGATACCGCTTCTGAGTCCTGATACCGGCCTTAGCAATAACGGGCTAATCGCGGAGGGCGATGCATGCGGTGTTCAGATTTCAGAAGTTCTGCCTGATGGCGGAGTTCTGCCTGTTCAGCAAATTCCGGTCACTGCCGGACCTCCATATTTTCCTTCCCTGATTGCCTTTTTAAACCAGACCGCGGGTGTGCGGCCGGGATCGTTCGTTGCGTCTGTCTGATTGCTGATCAGGCGAGGTGCGCGCGCATTCCTGCTGTCCGACTGTGGTTTTTCACGAAGGAATCAGGATGCATATCGAACCCGGTCTTATTGCGCCCGTTAAACTCAGCCTTGCGGCTGCTACTGCGGCGCTGGTCTATCTCCGTGTGTTGCCACGCTGGCTGCGTCAGCCGCGCTTGTGGATACGCACAGCGCTGGCAGCGGTATTTTTTTCGATGTTCATGCAGGCTTTCCACATGCAGGTGGGGCCGTCTGAACTGCATTTCATCGGTGCAATGCCGGTGTATCTGAGCTTTGGTTATCTGCCCGCGATGCTGGGTTTTGGCATCGGCTTATTTTTACAGGCACTGATTTTTGAACCGCAGGATATGGTGCATCTGGCGGTGAATACCCTGAGTCTGGTGATTCCGCTGACGGTGGTGCACTGGCGTTTCGGCAAACAGACAGCGGAACTGAACTGGCAGCGTATTCTGAAGCTGGATGCGGTCTATTACAGCGGTGTCACGCTGATGGTGGCGTTCTGGCTGAGCATGGCTGAGGTGGCAACGCCGTTCAGCGCGTGGCTGCAGTTTGCCGCATCGTATCTGCTGGTTGTCGCTGCTGAGCCTGTCATGACGCTGGCCTTGTTATCGGTGTTTCGCGTATTGCGTCAGCGTCCGCAACTGCCGCGCTGGATGCGTGTTTGTCTGGATGAAGGTCGCTGGTCAGCACGTGTATGAAGCAGTTTGATGAACAGCCGGGCTTGCCCGGTAAGGTCTGGTTTGTCGGTGCCGGTCCGGGTGATCCTGAACTGATTACGGTGAAGGGGCGGGCTTTGCTGGCACGTGCCGGTGCAGTGTTGTTTGCCGGTTCGCTGGTCAGTGAAGCTGTCACGCGCTGGGCACCGGAACATTGCGAGATCCGCGATTCAAAAGATATGACGCTGGAAGAAATGTCGGCATGGCTGCAATTGCAAGCCAGTCGTCATGCCACGGTTGTGCGTTTGCAAACCGGTGATCCGTCTTTATACGGTGCGCTAATTGAGCTGATACAGCCGCTGGATCAGGCGGGTATTGAGATTGCCGTGGTACCGGGCGTTTCATCTGCTATGGCATCTGCCGCTGCCGCAACCGAAAGTCTGACACTGCCGGAAGTCACGCAGACCGTGATTCTGACGCGGGTGGAAGGACGCACCCCGATGCCGGAAGGCGAATCACTGGCGGCACTGGCATCCCATCACACCACACTGTGTATTTTCTTAAGTATTACTTTACTGGGTAAAGTCTGCCGCGAGCTGCGGTCTGCGGGCTGGGCAGAGGATGCACCGATGGTGGTGGTGCAGAAAGCTAGCTGGCCCGGCGAAGAAAAAGTCGTGCGTGGCACGATTTCAACGATACAGGCTTTGTGCCGTGAACAGCAGATTCACAGTCAGGCCATGATTATTGCCAGCCCCACGCTGGGTGCGCGGCACTGGGATCAGCTGATCCGTTCCAAACTTTATGATCCGGCGTTTACGCATCGCTTCCGTAAAGCATCCGTCACCGCAGACCACGGCGGTACAGCAGCCGTCGCAGATCAATCTACCCTCAAGGCAACAGAATGAAAGAATGCATCTTACTGGTGGGACATGGCTCCCGCGAAGTTTCCGGCAATCTGGAAATTGAAGAATTCGCGCATCAGTGGCGCACTAAGCGCCCTGAATGGCAGATCGAAGTCTGTTTCATCGAATTTTCTGATGTGCCTATGGATCTGGGACTGGACCGTGCTGCTGCAAAGGGAGAGCGCGTGTATGTGCTGCCATTGATTCTGAATGCGGCTGGCCATGTGAAAATGGATATTCCGGCTGCTATCGAACAGGCGCGTGCGCGGCATCCTGCCACCGAATTCTTGTACGCACCGCATCTGACGGCTTGCGATCCGATTCTGAATATTCTGAAACGGCATTTGCGCAAAGCGATGAATAAGCTGGATATGCCAGACCCGCGTACCACCGGTGTGATTGTGCTGGGGCGTGGTTCTTCAGATCGTCAGGCGAATGGGGATATGGCAAAAATGGCGCGCTGGCTGATGGAAGAGGGAGATCACGAACTGGTGGATCTGGCCTTTACCGGCATCACGCATCCGCGTATCGAACGCGTGGTGCAGCGTCAGGTTTTGCTAGGCATGACGCAGATCGTGATTCTGCCGTATTACCTGTTCACCGGTACATTAATCGAGCGCATACAGCGTCAGGTGGAACATCTGCGTTTGCAATATCCGCAGATTCGCTTTGCCGCTTCTTCGTATTTTGGTTTTGAAAAAGAAATCACCGAATTGCTGGAGACGCGTGTGCATGATCTGCAGCACGGTGCGCCGCAAGGCATGATGGCTTGTGATGGCTGTAAATTCCGCAGCTTTGCAGCTGAACACGGTATGGGGCCGCATCACCATGGACCGGATGATCATCATCACCATCACGGTCATGAACATACAGATGCACATGCACACCATGCACACCATGCGCATGAACATGAGCACGAGCATCAGCATGTGCATGGCGCAGGCTGCACGCATCACGACCACCATCATCATCACGATGCCCATGATCATCATGGACATTCGCACGCGGTGGCAGAAGCCGTCGTTCGTATGCCGCGCTGAGGTGCACGATGAGTAATGTGTTTACCGAACAGCTGACCGCTGCCGGACGTGCAATCGAACATGATTCATTCGCAATCATTGATCAGGAAGCCGGTGCGCACAGTTATGACGCTGCGCAGTGGGCAGTGGTACGGCGCATGATTCATGCGAATGCGGATTTTGATTTTCAGCATCTGACGGCGTTTCATCCGGATGCCATTCGCAGCGCGATGCACGCCATTCTGAAAGGCGATACGCCTGTCGTGGCAGATGTGGAAATGATTTGTGTCGGCTTGTCTAAACCACGTTTACAGCATTTTGGCCTGAGTACGCATCAGTTTATTTCGGATGAGGATGTGATCCGTGACGCCAAAGCGCAGGATACAACCCGCGCTGTACAGGCGATGCGAAAAGCACACCGGCTTGGTTTGCTGCACGGTGCCATTGTCGGCATCGGTAATGCGCCGACTGCACTGATAGAACTGCTACGACTGATTCGCGAAGAGGGCGTCAGACCCGCACTGGTAGTTGGATTTCCGGTTGGCTTTGTCTCAGCGGCAGAATCTAAAGCACTGATGGAAACGGTAGGCGAAGTGCCGTGGATTGTGATTCAGGGACGCAAAGGCGGTTCCACACTGGTGGTTGCGGCAATTCACGCTTTGCTGGGACTGGCGGAAGCGGAACAGCGTCAATGAAAAGAGAAGCACGCGGCACCCGCACCGGTTTTACCACCGGTGCATGCTCAGCCGCAGCGGCCCGCGCTGCGGCGATGGGTTTGCTGCAGGGGCAGGTTCCGCAGAAGGTGGATTGTCTATTGCCCAACGGGCAGCAAGTCTGTTTTGAGGTCACGGATGCATACGCCGATGGAAAAAAGGCACGCGCTGTGGTGATCAAAGATGCCGGCGATGATCCCGACTGTACCGATAAAGCCAGATTAACTGCGGATCTTGAATGGCTGCCTGACGCACCGGGCAAGGTGGAATTATGCGGTGGCGCCGGCGTCGGTGTTGTGACCATGCCTGGTCTGGGACTGGATGTCGGCGGGCCGGCGATTAACCCTGTACCGCGTAAAAATATTATTGAGAATGTCAGGGCTGTGCTTGCACCCGTGCTGGACGAGTGCGGTGTGCGCGTCACGATTTCTGTACCACAGGGCGAAGAAATGGCAAAGAAAACCCTGAATGCGCGACTTGGCATTCTGGGCGGTATTTCAATACTCGGCACCACGGGTATTGTGCGGCCGTATTCCACTGCGGCTTACCGCGCCAGTGTGGTGCAGGGCGTTCAGGTAGCCGCGACGCTGGGTTTATCCACCGTGGTGCTGACGACCGGTGGCCGTACGGAAAAATTTGTGATGACGGAACTGCCGCATTTGCCAACTGCGAGTTTTGTGCAGATGGGTGATTTTTTGCGTTATGCGATGAGCGCAGCGCAGCGGCACGGCATTCGCCATGTCGTGATCGGCGGCATGATAGGTAAGCTGACCAAGATTGCGCAGGGTGAAGAAATCACCCATGCGGGACGCGCCGAAGTGGATACCGGATTACTGGCGCAACTGGCAGCAGAACTTGGTACGCCAGAGGACGTTTGCGCAGATATCGCAGCAGCAGAAACTGCACGTTATGCAGGTGAACGCATGGATGCACTGGGCATGGGAGCCGCCTTTCATCATCTGTTAGCAAAACGGGTGATATCCACACTGGAAAACCGCTACCCCGGTCAATTCTCTTTACGCGTCATGGTGTGCGACTTTGACGGTAACAAAATAACGGAGGCCGCATCGGCATGAATGATTTAACCAACAGGAAAGCCATTCCACGCTGCCGCATTATCGGTGTGCTGGATGATGGCAAAGCCAGCCTCAGCGAAATCGCGTTACAGCATCTGGCGCAGGCTGATGTGGTCATCGGTGCGGAACGTACGCTGGCATTGTTTGATGATTTGATGTCAGCACAAGCGATCCGGCGTCCGCTGAAAGGCGCGCTGACTGCGGTACCGGAATTTATACGTGTCGCTTTGGCTGATGACATGCGTGTCGTTGTGCTGGCAACCGGCGATCCGCTGATGTATGGCATTGCCGGTTATCTGGCAGCGCATCTGTGTGTTGATGCACTGGAAGTGATACCGAATGTTTCCACGATACAGCTGGCTTGTGCGCGACTGGGAATGCCGTGGCAGGAAATGAAGTTGTGTTCTGTACACAGTCGCGATGCCGGTGAGTGGCAACGCGGCAGTGATGCACGGCATGGCATGTATGGATTACTGCAGCAAATGCGGCAGGCAGCGCGGCTGGCGGTACTGACCAGCCCGCAAAATTCTCCTGATCGTATCGCACGCATGATGCTGGCGGAAGGCATGCAGGATGGTTGGCACATTGCAGTTTGCGAGCACCTGTGTCTGCCGGATGAGCAGGTTTACAGCGAATTGTCCGTCGCTGAAGCAGCGCAGATGCAGTTTGCTGAGCCGAATGTGATGCTGCTGTGGCGCTCGGAACAAAAACAGGAAACGGTGATGTTTGGTTTGCCGGATCTGGCGTATCAGCAAAGACAACCGGAAAAAGGCTTAATCACCAAGCAGGAAGTCCGTGCCGTATCGCTGGCAAGAATGCAGTTACGCACAGACAGTATCGTCTGGGATATCGGTACAGGTTCAGGTTCGGTAGGACTGGAAGCGGCGCGTTTATGCCGGAACGGTCACGTCTATGCAGTTGAAAAGAATGCTGCAGATGTTGAAATCGCGAACGCAAACTGGCGCACTGCAGCTGTGTCCAATTACAGTTTAATCCACAGCAAAGCACCGGAAGGGCTTAGCGACTGGCCATCACCGGATGCGGTGTTCATTGGTGGTTCCGGCGGCGAGCTAGCGCAGCTGATCCATCTCTGCCTGGAGAAACTGCGGCCGGGTGGCAGACTGGTCATGAATTTCGTCACACTGGAAAATCTGGCAGCAGCAACCGGCGTTTTAAGCGAATCGGGTTGCGAATGGGATGTGCTGATGTTACAGGCTTCACGCTCTAAACCCATACTCGATATGCACAGAATGGCGGCGGAAAATCCGGTGTGGCTGGTTTGTGCAGCAAAGGAGGCATGATGCAGCACGGACGCCTGATTGCAGTATCGATGGGGCCCGGAGATCCGGGTTTGATTACCCGTCATGCCTGGGAACAGTTATCTCGTCAGGATACGATCTGGACCTATCCTGTACGGAGTTTAAAAAAAGACAGTTATGCACTGTTGATTGCGCAGCGTGCAGGTTTGCAAATGCCGGATCAGCATCAGGCTTTGCTGTTTCCGATGACGCATGACACGGAAATTCTGGCGAAACACTGGCTGCGTGCCGCGCAACAGGTGCAGCAAATGCTGGAAAGCGGCCGCGATGTCCTGTTTCTGGTGGAAGGCGATGCCTCAACCTATGCCAGTTATATCTATCTGGGACGTACACTGAACGCGATTGCACCGCATCTGCAAACGCAAGTCATCGCCGGTGTGAATGCATTCAATGCAGCGTGTGCAACCCTGCAAATCCCTTTGTCAGAGCAGGATGACACGATTGCGATTGTTCCTGCTGCTTATGGCACCAGCGCAATTGCGCGCATGCTGCGCGACTTCGACACACTGGTGCTGATGAAAGTAAAGCCGCTGCTGGACGATATTCTGAATCTGCTGGAAGCGCATGATATTGCACAGTACGCGCGATTTATCGAAAAAGCCGGTGCGCCGGAAGAGCGTATCGTCCACGATGTGCTGTCGCTGCGCGGCGAAAAAGTCAATTATTTATCCCTCATGATCGTCCGCAACCCGCACCGGCAGCGTGGTGAAATGGTACGCGGCTGTAAAAAGAAAACGCAGGAGCCTGTACTTGAAAACTGAACATTTACCGCAGTCGCAGCAAGCCAGAGTTGTTTTGGTAGGCATTACAAAACACGGCGTACAACAACTGACTGCCATCGCACCGGAATTGCCGGACGCACGGATTCTGGTCAGCGATAAATTCGCGGCACAGGTGCAGGCATTTTCTGAACGCAGCATAGTGTACAGCGGTGCTTTGCGCGATCAGATGCAGGCTTTATTTACAGATTTTGATCAGATTATTTTCTTTGTTTCGCTGGGAGCCGTCGTACGCCTGATCGCGCCTTTACTGCGCAGCAAGGATGAAGACCCAGGCATTATTGTGGTGGATGATGCGGGTCAGTTCGTGATTCCGGTATTGTCCGGTCATGTTGGCGGTGCGAATGCATGGGCAGAACATCTGGCGCATCTGATGGGGGCGCAGGCTGTACTGACAACTGCATCGGATGTCGGAAAAACGATTCCTGTGGATATTCTCGGTCGTGAACTGGGCTGGGAAGTTATCGCGCCGAAAATTCATATTACCCGTGTATCTGCAGATGTAGTGAATGGCGAACTGATCGCAGTGGTGCAGGATGCAGGCAGCCCTGACTGGTGGAAACGTCCGAACCCATTGCCGGAAAATATTCATCGTTTCAGCGATTTCAACGCTGTGGATTTGCAGAAATACCGATCCGTACTGTGGATTACCCGTCAGGATATCCCCGCACAAATGTGGGAAACCCTGCGTGACCGTCTGGTGGTCTATCGTCCGCCTGAGGGGCAGAGATGAAATTTCTCAGTGTGGGGATTGGTTGTGATCGTGATGTTTCTGAGGAAACCCTGTTCACAGGACTGAATCTGGCGCTGATGCAGTGCGGTGCTGCATTGCCTCAGATTCGTCATATTGCCAGTATTGATAAGAAGTCGGATGAGACCGCGATTCTGCATCTGGTGCAACGCCTGAAGGTGCCTTTTATTGTTTATCCGGCGCAGGAACTGGCAAAAGTACCGGTACGGCAGCCATCCGCGACAGTGTTGAAATTTATGGGTACGCCTTCGGTATCAGAAGCAGCAGCTTTACTAACAGCAGGTTTTCAGCATGGCAGCAGCGCACCGGCACTGCTCGTAGAGAAACTGAAATTCTGTGGCGAGGATGGTAAGAACGTCACGATTTCGATAGCGGAAGATCAAACAGATGAGTGAAACAATATCAAGGTTAACAAACACCGGCGGTCGTGGAAAGATTTCGCTGGTCGGTATCGGGCCGGGTAATCAGGCACACATGACACGGCGTGCAAGAGAAGTCATTGCTGAGGCAGACAGTGTGATTGGTTATGTAACCTATATCAAACTGGTAGCGGAGCTGATTGAGGGCAAGGAAATTGTCCGTAAATCCATGACCGAAGAACTGGATCGTGCAATTCATGCGCTGGAACTGGCACAACAGGGGAAAAAAGTTGCATTGATTTCTTCCGGTGATGCAGGCGTGTACGGGATGGCAGGGCCGACCTTTGAGGTGTTATTTCAGGCTGGCTGGACACCGGACAGTGATATTGAACTGGAGATCGTGCCCGGTGCAACGGCACTGAATACCTGTGCATCGCTGGTGGGCGCGCCGCTGACGCATGATTTCTGCTCGATTTCTTTATCAGATTTATTAACACCGTGGCCAGTGATTGCGCGTCGTTTGCATGCGGCGGCCAGCGCAGATTTTGTGTGTGGTTTGTATAACCCTAAGAGCGGACGCCGCACTCAGCAAATTCTGGAAGCACAGGCAATTTTTCTGCATTACCGCGCACCGGAAACACCGGTCGCGATTGTCAAATCCGCTTACCGCCCTAAACAGCGGATTGAAATGACCACGCTGGCAGCGATGGCGGAATGCGATATCGGTATGCTGAGCACGGTTTTGATTGGTAACAGTAATACTTTTGTGCGTCATGGACTGATGGTGACACCACGCGGCTATGCGAATAAGTATGCGATGGAAGACGGTTCTACCATAGATGGTGAAAAAGCTGGCCGCTCACTGAGTACCGGATTAAACGGCTGGGTAGCGCAGGTACAAGCGCAGTTTGCAGCAGGCGCAAGCTGTTCTGATCTCGCTGCCGAATATGGTTTGCCGCTCAGCTATCTGAAAAGAGTGCAGGAGATGCCTGTGCCGGAATTATCTGAAGCGGCGGCGGATGACTCCGCTGCAAATAGTGCGGAATAAGGAATGCAGCGATGAGTGATGAAAAAAGCGAATTGAGCGCGGAAGTTGTGAAACCGAAGATCGGCAGTTATCGCCGGCATTTACTGGTTTGTACCGGTACGCGTTGCACACAGGATGGTGAGTCGCAGCAATTATTTGATAGTCTCGGAGAAAAATTTAAAGCGGCTGGACTGAACGAGGGCGAATTACGGGTCAAGCGCAGCCGCGTCAGTTGCTTTGCGGCATGCAAGGGCGGACCGGTGATGTGTGTGCAACCGGATGGCATCTGGTACTACAACGTGACTGACAGCAATATGGATAAAATTATTGACCAGCATTTGTGTAATGGCGAACCGGTTGAAGAGTTGATTTTCCACCGGGGACCTGCGCTGTGAGTCACTGAATCCGGTGTTGCCTTCCGGGTAGTTGTGTTCACCCGGGGTGGTGCGAATGTGCCGTTTTACTGCTACATTTTACATTTTGCAAACATCGGAGATCAGCAATGTACGGTGCAGGGCAAGGTAATCAGTTACGCAGTTTGTTTTTCGGCTTATGTTTATTCACGGGGAGTCTGTCTGTTTCTGCGCAGGAAGTAGCGGAGCAACAGCAAACCCCTGCGATGCGGGACTTGTATCATTTGTCATCGCTGCAAATGGCTGGTCGCAAGACGGGCAGCGCCGGCAGTGAACTGGCGCGTCAGTATCTGATCTCGCGTTTAAGCGAGGCTGGCTGGAAACCTTGCGGTGAACAGTGGGAACAGCGATTTCAGTTTCAGGCGAATGGTCAGCAACTGACCGGAACCAATGTGCTGGCGTGTTTGTCACCCTTGCCAGCAGATCAGCAGCTTATTGTGCTCAGTGCGCACTACGATCATCTGGGCGCTCATCATGAAAGAATATTCTTTGGTGCGGATGACAATGCTTCCGGTGTTGCCGCATCGCTGGAAATCGCTGCGCGTCTGAAGCAGACACCTGCACAGCACCCTGTGGTGCTGGCTTTTTTCGATGCAGAAGAAATGGGTTTGCGTGGCTCACATATGTTTGTGAAAGATAACCCCGAACTGATACGTCAGACTGCACTGAATATCAATCTGGATATGGTAGGGCGTGCAGATAAAGATGAGTTATATGTAGCGGGTACTCACCATACGCAGGCTTTGAAAGACGTTGTGCAGGCAATTCCTGCCAATCCTGCATTGCGTCTGATCGCGGGGCATGATTTGCCGGGAACCGGACAGGATGACTGGACCAGCCAGTCTGATCATTTCGCGTTTCATCGTGCCGGTATTCCTTTCCTGTACTTCGGTGTGGAAGATCATGCGGATTACCACCAGCCGGGAGATGTCGCGGAGAAAATCCAGCCCGCACGTTTTATGGCAGTGATTAATCTGATCGAGCAGGCTTTACGTCAGGCTGACCAGCGTCTGAGCAGTTTGCCGGTACGTCAGTCACCGGTCGCTGCTGCTGGGAGTGCTGCTGCAACACATTAGTCAGACAAGCTGAACAAGAATTTTGTGAAAAAGAATAGATATTTCAGAATGATTTTGCAGCCGGAGTTACCTGCACGCAGTGCTTTGCATTCAGTATTAGAAATTCCGGCCTAATTACGACAATTCTGCGACAAATTCCGCGAATTTCAGGGAAGTCCGGCGGATAACTCAGTCTATAATGCCCGCAACCGAAAAGCGGGCTTTTTATTGATTTTTTGATATTCCATTTTCATGAACACTCTTATCTGGTTTGTCATTCTTTACTGGGTTATCTCGGTAGGCATCGGCCTATACGCGGCGCGTTACGTCAATAACTCCAAAGACTTTGCCGTTGCAGGCCGTTCCCTGCCTATGTATGTCGTGACAGCCACGGTGTTTGCGACCTGGTTCGGATCAGAAGCAGTGCTTGGTATTTCTTCCACTTTCGTCAAAGAAGGCTTGCGCGGCGTGGTGGCAGATCCTTTCGGCTCATCGTTGTGCCTGGTGCTGGTCGGTTTGTTTTTTGCACGTCCGCTGTACCGCATGAATCTGCTGACTATCGGTGACTACTTCCGTAACAAATACGGGCGGCTGGTGGAAGTGCTGGTCACAATTTGTATTGTGATTTCTTATCTTGGCTGGGTAGCTGCGCAGATTAAGGCGCTGGGACTGGTGTTTAACGTTGTTTCCGGTGGCTACATCACAATGAACGTCGGCATGATTATCGGTGCTGCCAGTGTGCTCGTCTATACGCTGATGGGCGGTATGTGGTCGGTAGCGATTACTGACTTCCTGCAGATGATCATCATTGTCGTCGGTATGTTCTATATCGGCTGGGAAGTGTCCGGCATGGTTGGTGGTGCGGGTATGGTGATCGAACATGCAGCGAATGCCGGTAAGTTTGAGTTCTGGCCGAAGCCCGAGGCGAGGGAAATGATCTGGTTCTTTGCCGCGTGGATTACCATGATGCTGGGCTCGATTCCGCAGCAGGACGTTTTCCAGCGTGTGGCGTCGTCTGCCAACGAAAAGATTGCCGGTCGTGCATCGGTACTGGGCGGTTTGCTGTACTTCGGCTTTGCATTTATCCCGATGTTTCTGGCGTATTCTGCGACGCTGATTGATCCGGCCATGGTCGCTGAATTGCTGGATAAAGATTCTCAGCTGATTCTGCCGACGCTGATTATGACCAAAGTCCCGATGCTGGCGCAGGTCATGTTCTTCGGTGCTTTGCTGTCTGCGATCAAAAGCTGCGCCAGTGCAACCCTGCTCGCGCCATCGGTCACCTTTACTGAAAATATCCTGAAACCCTTCTTTCCTAAGCAAAGTGATAAGCAGTTTCTGTTCATGATGCGGGTTGTGGTGCTTGTATTTACGGCAGTTGTAACCATGTTTGCCATGAACACCGAATCCAGTATCTACAAAATGGTCGAGAACGCGTACAAGGTCACACTGGTGGCGGCATTCGTACCACTGGCTTTTGGCCTGTACTGGAAGCGGGCAACTGCGCAGGGCGGTATTGTGTCGATAGCCTGCGGTGTTGCGGTGTGGATAGGTTTTGAGTTGCTGGCACCGGAAGGTTTCTGGCCGCCGCAACTGGCTGGTTTGCTGGCAAGTATCAGCGGCATGGTGCTGGGTTCGCTGCTGCCACAATGGGTCAGTCATCAGGCAAAGGTCTGATGAAGGTCTGACCGGTAGCAGAGTGCCCAATTTTTCAGCCAAAACCTTTATAATTCAGGGTTTTATCAGTTTTTCAGAGCAAGAGTATGCCAATTTACGCTTATCGTTGTGAAGAATGTGGCTTCGCCAAAGATGTATTGCAGAAAATTTCTGATGCGCCGCTGACAGATTGCCCGGAATGCGGGAAGTCTGCATTCCGCAAACAGATCACGGCCGCAGGTTTCCAGCTCAAGGGTAATGGCTGGTATGTCACGGATTTCCGTGGCGGTTCCGGCGGTACCTCTGCAACCGGCGGCGCGACGGCGACTGCCAGTGCGCCTGCTGAACCTGCTTGCGGTGCTCCGGCCTGTGCTGCAGGCGGCTGTGCAACCGACACCAGCGCCTGATCATCATCAGGCAATAACAACAACTGAAGTCAGTCTGACGAAGAAAGCCCGACTATGCTGCGTAAATATTTTCTGACCGGTTTGCTGATTCTGGTGCCGCTGGCCATTACCTTCTGGGTGTTGCATGCCGTTATCAGTACGCTGGATCAGTCTTTGTTGTTATTGCCGGAACAATGGCGTCCGAAAGCCCTGTTCGGTCATGATATTCCCGGTTTCGGTGTTGTACTGACCCTGCTGATCGTTCTGATTACAGGTTTGCTGGCACGTAACTTCATCGGTAACTACGTCGTGCGCGTCTGGGAAGGTTTGCTGAACCGCATTCCTATCGTGAACTCGATTTATTCCAGTGTGAAACAAGTGTCTGACACCTTGTTCTCTTCCTCAGGAAATGCGTTCCGCAAAGCCGTACTGATTGAATATCCCCGCAAGGGTTCCTGGACCATCGGTTTTCTGACCGGTGTACCAGGCGGCGATGTGGTCAATCATTTGCAGGGCGATTATGTCAGTGTGTATGTACCAACTACGCCGAATCCGACATCCGGTTTCTTCCTGATGGTGCCGAAAGCAGACGCGATTGAACTGGATATGAGTGTGGATGCTGCACTCAAATACATCGTTTCCATGGGCGTGGTGGCTCCCGAGCAATTACCACCAAAAAAATAAACGCAGATGGCAGCCCTTGCTGCCGTGTGCAAAGTGATTAATTTTTCCTACGACAGGTAACAGATATGTCCATGCGTACCCAATATTGTGGTCTGACAACAGAAGAATTCCTCGGTCAGACAGTCAGCCTGTGTGGCTGGGTTCATCGTCGCCGTGACCACGGTGGTGTGATTTTTATCGATCTGCGTGACCGCGAAGGTCTGGTACAGGTCGTGTGCGATCCTGACCGTGCAGACGTGTTTGCCGCTGCAGAATCCGTACGTAATGAATACTGCCTGCGTATCACCGGTGTGGTACGTACACGTCCTGAAGGTACAACAAACGCCAATCTGAAATCCGGCAAAATTGAAGTGCTGGCGCATCATGTTGAAGTGCTGAATGCATCCGTAACGCCACCGTTCCAGCTGGATGACGATAATCTGTCTGAAACCACCCGTCTGACACACCGTGTACTGGATCTGCGTCGCCCGCAAATGCAGCGTAACCTGCGTCTGCGTTATCAGGTGGCAATGGAAGTCCGTAAATTCCTGGATTCCAACGGCTTTATCGACATCGAAACACCGATGCTGACCAAATCCACTCCGGAAGGCGCACGTGACTATCTGGTGCCATCCCGTGTGAATGCCGGCGAATTCTTCGCGCTGCCACAATCGCCTCAGCTGTTCAAACAATTGCTGATGGTGGCAAACTTTGACCGTTACTACCAGATCACCAAATGCTTCCGCGACGAAGATCTGCGCGCAGACCGTCAGCCTGAATTCACCCAGATCGATTGCGAAACATCGTTCATGGGCGAACAGGAAATCCGTGACATGTTTGAAGGCATGATCCGCCTGGTCTTCAAAAACGTGCTGGACATCGATCTGCCAAACCCGTTCCCTGTAATGGAATTTGCAGAAGCCATGGGTCTGTACGGTTCCGACAAACCGGACATGCGCGTGAAACTGAAGTTCACTGAACTGACTGACGTGATGAAAGACGTTGAGTTCAAAGTGTTCTCCGGTGCTGCCAACATGGCAAACGGCCGCGTTGTGGGTCTGCTGGTACCGGGCGGTGCCGCAATGCCACGTTCCGAAATCGATGCATACACCCAGTTCGTTGGTATTTACGGCGCGAAAGGTCTGGCATACATCAAAGTGAACGAAATCGCAAAAGGCCGCGATGGTCTGCAATCGCCTATCGTGAAAAACATCCACGATGCCGCGCTGACAGAAATCCTGGCACGTACCGGCGCTAAAGACGGCGACCTGATTTTCTTCGGTGCGGACAAAGCAAAAGTCGTTAACGATGCAATCGGCGCGCTGCGTGTGAAAATCGGCCACAGTGAATTCGGTAAATCGAATGGTCTGTTCGAAGACACATGGAAGCCGCTGTGGGTTATCGACTTCCCGATGTTTGAATACGATGATGAAAACGATCGCTGGACAGCGACGCACCATCCGTTCACATCGCCAAAAGACGGCCACGAAGATTACATGGCAACCGATCCGGGCAAATGTATCGCTAAAGCCTACGATATGGTGCTGAACGGCTGGGAACTGGGCGGTGGTTCTGTCCGTATCCACCGTGCAGACGTACAGGCAAAAGTGTTCGACGCACTGAAAATCGACGCAGACGAACAGCGTCTGAAATTCGGTTTCCTGCTGGACGCACTGCAATACGGCGCGCCTCCGCACGGTGGTCTGGCTTTCGGTCTGGACCGTATCGTGACGATGATGACCGGTGCAGAATCGATCCGTGACGTGATCGCTTTCCCGAAAACCCAGCGTGCACAGTGTCTGCTGACACACGCACCGTCGGTCGTCGATGAAAAACAATTGCGCGAACTGCACATCCGTTTGCGCGCGACTGAGCCAGCGATCAAAGGTTGATGCCAAGTCAGACCGGTTCGGGCCGGTCAGTAAGCAAAAAAGCGCGGACTGGTTCCGCGCTTTTTTGTTTTTGATTTGCAACACGACATATACAACTGTGCACGGTTTCTCATGAAATAACTGAAATAAATCACAAATTACACATTGAAATATATTTAATATTTTGAGGCTAATTGTTTTTGCATAAATTGCATACCTTCGGTGTTGAAGCACTTCGCTTCGGATATCTATTGAAAGGGTAAATATGAATGCAATGATGCAGGAACTGAATGTTCAGGAAGTGGAACAAGTGAATGGCGGTATTATTTGGTTTGTCGTCGGAGCAGCCTTGTTGCTGTCCGGATGTTCGCGAGGTACACCGGCTCCGCGCGATACCGTAGAGTCCTACTGCAAACAAAATCCTGATGATAAGGACGTATGTAAGTAATACACCTGATGCAATTTCATGCCGGTAGTGTCGACAGCTGCCGGCAGATTTATCTGAAGCCTGTTTTTTGTATGACAAAAAAAATTCGCTGGTTGCTGCTTGCGTTCCCGATGATGCTGGCACTGATGATTGTCCTGTCGCTGTACTTCGCTCCGTTGTATGTGTTTAAAACGATGCATGATTACGGGTTGCGTGGATTGTCGTCTTTCTGGAGTGTTGGTGAAAACAGCCGGGCAGAAGCGAAATTCGGTTATCCGTTATCCGCCGAAGTTATGGCAGAGTTCAGTACATCTTTGATCGACCGGAAAAATACCATATATCCGTTTTCCTCTGCTTCAACCCGGGATATTGATATTCGTGTTAACGACAGATACCGGAATTGTCACGACTTTATTATTAAAGATGCGGGTCTCGCTTTACCGTTAAAGGAGGCACAACTCTTTAATGGTGAGCAATGTTTATATGAAGTATCGCTCATCTCGTCAGACAGGCAGCGGCAGTACTTCAGCGTTTTACTGGAGGACCCGCGTTATCTGAAACCATCCCGCTTATTATTGATACGCAGGGAAGGTCGCGACGTCCGTATCGTTGCGCAACGTGAAGCCTGGATCGGACAGCATTTCTTCACCGCAGATGGACAGCTCTGGTACAGCCGGGATGAGGATAGAAATTCATACGCCCCCGATCCCTGTCTGTTATGGAAAGTCGTTTCCCCCAGTGATGAATGCGTGCTGTGGGCACATGCGCTGAATACCTTGCCTGCTTACGAAAATTTCATCTTTTATGCCGGCAGTACCCCTGGGCATGTATGGTTAACGATTGCGGGGAAGAAAACCAATCGTTTATATGCCGGGGAAAAAGTTGACGCGAAAAATCACAAGGAAAATGAATGGCGGTTCAGAGACACCGGTATTCGCGGTATTGCCAGTGCTGAATCGCTGGATAAAGATTTGTTTTACGGACAGGTGCAAAATCCGGAAGACGTACCACGCTCGGTCAAAGATCCTTCCAGTCTGTGGCGCATTTCCGAAGATGGTTCCAAAGAACAAATACTGTTACTGACAGAACAAAGCAAGCGCTGGACTGCCCGCAACGGCGTATTGCAGCTTAGCTTACAAGCGATGCCCGGTTTTCCGGCAAAACTGATGCGCTGGGGTCATGGCGGCTGGAAAGAAATGGCACTGACACCGGCGCAGAAAGCATCGACTTTTGTGGGTTTTGGCAATCATCCTGACATGGTCTCTTACTATGACGCCATGGCACAACGCATTATTGCTATGCCTGATGAACATGGCTGGCGCGAGCAGATACTGACAAAACATCCTGCAGGAACCCGGTCACAAATAATTAAAGCGGTGTCCGCGGATGGTAATTTGCTTGATTGTCTGGTGCTGGACCGCAGTTTAGATAAGAAACCAGTGGCAACGCTGGTCGAGATCTACGGTGCGTACGGCAATCCGAATCTGCCGTTTCCTGGTGAGCAAACCAGTGCTTTGTTGCAAGCGAATGTCAGGCTGGTTTATCCGCAAACCCGTGGCGGCAGCGGTGGTGGCGTGAAGTGGGCACATGCTGGTCGTGGTGCTGGAAAGGCGCGCATTGTTGAAGATGCTGAGGCCTGTATGCAGGAAGTTGTCCGTCAGGGTATGGCGGAACCGGGAAAGATCATCAGTCGCGGCGGGAGCGCGGGAGCGATACCTGCTTACTGGCTGCTGCAGCGGAATCCGGATATGGTTGCGGGCGCGATACTGGAAAGACCTTATCTGGCGATGCAAATGCAGCGCGGAATCATTAATGAAGTGGAATTCGGGTCTTTGGCGCAGCAAGCCAGTCGCAAGGTAATTGATGAGCTGAATCCGTATTCCAGCATGCTGGCCGGCCAGTTGCAGCATGGCAAGGTACTGTTTTTATGTGGTGGTGAGGATATCAATACACCGGACTGGCATTGCCGTGCGTCACAAACTGCATTGCGTTTGCGCGGACACCGGCAAAGCTGGATGTATATTGCAGAGCACAGTGACCATCATGGCTTGCCGCCTTTGCATCCCGAAACGCAGACGGAATTACGCTTGCTGGTGAATTTTGTGCTGAAGGCCGGGGAGCGGTAAATCCGGAAATCAGCAGAAATACCGTCAAGTCAGCATCTGAACCAGCGAACGACTTAGGTGCTTGTTTTCCTGTTACAAATTTTACAAAAAAGCCATCATCATGCAGTATGCATCGGTTACATTGACTGGTTTTAATCCGGAGGCCAGTAATGACAACAATGCGTTCTGTGCTGGTGCCTGTGGCCATTTTGTTGATGGCCGGGGCGCTCAGTGCCTGTAATGAAAAGAAAACCGAGCTCGGACAGGGTTCATCGGAAGTAACCGGTTCTGCAGGTCCGGCCGGTGCGAACGGCGCGAATAAAGCGCTGGTGAAATGTACAGCGCCGGTGGCGACCATGGCGCTGGTTGAAAATCCGAACGGTTACGTGCTGCAAAGTTCGTATAACCTGCCGACCTCGCCAGTGCCGCTGATCCGTTTGCTGGCCCAGCAAAGCGGATGCTTCCGCGTAGTGGATCGTGCATCCGGTCTGAAGGCGGTGGTGCAGGAACAAAGCCTGAAAGATCAGGGCATCATTCGTCAGAATTCCACTGTCCACAAAGGCAAGGGTTACGAAGCGCAATACACCATGACGCCGGGGCTGACTTTCTCTGAAACGCAGGCCGGTGGCGGCATCGGCGCGATTATGGGCATGATCCCTTTCCTGAAGAATTTCACTGCCTTTGCAGAAAAAGTCAGCTTTAAAGAAGCGCAGGTTTCGCTGCTGCTGACCGACAATGAAACCACTGAGCAAATCGCGGCAGCTACCGGTTCTGCCAAATCCACGGATCTGGGTGTCGGTGGCCTGAGCTTCGGCGCCGGTGGTGGTGGTCTGGGTGCTGGCTGGAGCAATACCAACGAAGCCAAAGTGATCGTGGCCGCCTTCCTTGATGCGCATAACAAGCTGGTCAGTCAGGTGCAGATGCTGCAATCGAAAGAGTTGCCGCCTGCAGTGCCGGTAAAAGGGCAAAAACCCTGATTTTTGCGGACTTTGGCACAGGATTTCCCGGACGTCCGCAGAAACAGTGGGCCTCCGGAAAAGCCTGTGACGATAACTGCATAATGACAAGGCGCTGAGACATGCTGGTACAGCCCGCCAGACCGTGAAATAATCGGCTTTTTTTCACCGGTATTTGCCATGTCTGATCAGCCCGAACTGAAGGCTTTCTGGTCACGTTTTCCCGATTTACTGCATCAGCCGCGCTGGCAGCAATTGCAGGCGCAGATTCGTCTGATGCAGGTGCCTGCCGGTGCCAGCCTGTTTCACACCGGCGATCTTTGCCAGCATTATGTGGTGGTACTGAATGGCTCGGTGGCAGTGCGCCGTTTCGCTGAGAATGGGCGTGAAATTGTGCTGTACCGCGTCGGTGAAGGCCAGACCTGCGCACTGACCACATCCTGCCTGCTGGCGGCTGATCCTTATCCGGCCGAAGGTGTCGCAGAAACGGCTTTGTCGCTGATGCTGGTGCCGTCTGCAATTTTCAGTGAATTGCTGGGGCTGAGTGCAGTGTTCCGGCAGTTCGTGTTTCAGGCGTTTGGCGAGCGGCTCAGTGAGCTTATTCTGCTGGTGGAGTCGGTAGCGCTGCGCAGGCTGGATATCCGCCTGGCAGAACGTTTGCTGCAGCTGGCAGGGGAGGGGCAGACTGAAATCCGTAAAACTCATCAGGAACTGGCGGCTGAGCTGGGCACCGCGCGCGAAGTGATTTCCCGTTATCTGAAAGAGTTTGAACGCAAAGGCTGGCTGCAAACGCAGCGCGGCAACCTGCATTTGCTTGATCCTGATCAGATGCAGCGATTCCTGCAACAGTCTGCGTGACTTAGTCACTGAGCTGCTGATTTCTCTGTGCTGAAATGTGGTCATCTACATTTTTTCGGGAGAATCGTATGCAGGCAAATGTCGGTGGTGCAGATCGTCTGGTGCGTATTATTGCCGGCCTGATCTTGCTGAGTCTGGTCTGGCTGGTGCCGACCAACTGGGGCTGGCTGGGTATCGTTCCGCTGATGACTGGCCTGATTCGCTGGTGTCCGGCATATCTGCCGTTTGGTCTGAACAGCTGTAAGCGTTAAGTTATTTCACTCTGTTGTCAGCCGCCGCGAGGTGGTCCGTGCGTTACATTGGAGCCGGTTCTATAATAGGAGCTGGCTTTTTTTTCTGGATCACGGATGACTCAATACAAAATTCCGGAATCGGTGCTGGTGGTGATTTATACCCCGGCGATGGATGTGCTGGTGATGGAGCGCACGGATAAACCGGATTTCTGGCAGTCGGTGACAGGTTCACGCGATACGCCGGACGAGCCCTTGCTGGAGACAGCAATACGGGAAGTGGCGGAAGAAACCGGCATTGATGCAGGCTGTGGCGTAATCACAGACTGGCAGATACGCAATGTCTATGAAATTTATCCGGTCTGGCGTCATCGTTATGCACCGGGTGTGACGCAAAACACCGAGCATGTATTTGGACTGTGTGTCCCGGAAGGAACCGCAGTCACGCTGGCACCGCGTGAACACCTGCGCTACCGCTGGCTGCCCTGGCGTGAAGCGGCTGATTTGTGCTTTTCGCCGTCGAATACCGAAGCGATTCTGTTGTTGCCCCGTTATCACCAGCCGGAAATCATGAGCGCCTTATGAGCATACTGCGCATCGCCAGTTACAACATTCATAAAGGTGTCAGCGCCTTCGGGCGTCAGGCACGTATCCATCATCTGAAGCAGGCTATTGCCGGACTGGATGCCGATATTCTGTTTTTACAGGAAGTGCAGGGCAGGCACGATGTGCATGCGCAACGCCATGCAGGGTGGCCGGATGCAGGGCAGCATGAATTTCTGGCGGGCGACAGTCATCATCATGTGTACGGCAAAAATGCGGTGTATCAGCACGGGCACCACGGCAACGCGCTACTCAGCCGCTACCCGATTTTTTCCTCAGCAAACCACGATGTTTCCGATCACAGGCTGGAGCAGCGTGGCATTTTGCATGCAAGGGTTGGCATCGGTGACATCGCTGTGCATTGCTTTGTGATTCACCTGGGTTTGTTTGCCGCCAGTCGCCGCCGCCAGATTCAGGCGCTGATCGATACCGTGCGGCGCGATACACCGGACAATGAGCCCGTCATCATTGCCGGTGATTTTAATGACTGGAATCAGCAACTGAGCCAGACCCTGTATCAGGAACTGGGTGTGGTGGAAGCATTTGATGCGGTATGCGAGCACGGGCAGACTTCAGCTTTACTGCCGCTTGCACGTCATTTGCGTAAGCAGACACCGGTGCATGCACGTACCTTTCCGGCAGGTTTCCCGTGGCTGTGTCTGGATCGTGTTTACACCCGTGGCTTTCGTATCAGCGAGGCGACGGTATTACAGGGGGCGCCGTGGCGGCAGTTATCTGACCATGCACCGATCATGGTGCAGCTGGATTTCGCAGAATCGCGCTGATCATGCCGCGTGTTGAGTTCATTCAGGGCAATGATTTGCACCTGCTGCGCAGCGGTGCGGAATATTTTCCGGCCCTGCTGCAAGCCATTAACGAAGCCAGAAATGAAATTTATCTGGAAACCTATATTTTCCAGCCTGATGAGACAGGATTCCGCATTCAGCAGGCGCTGATACAGGCTGCGCAACGCGGTGTCAGCGTGCGGGTAGTGATTGACTGGTTAGGCAGCGGACGCGAACACGCTGAACAATTGTGCCTGATTCTTTTACGCGAAGGCGTTGCATGCCGTTTATTTAATCCCTGGTTCCGGCGCGGGCTGGCACGTACCCATCGCAAGATTACTGTGTGTGACGGACAGGTCGCCTTCGTTGGTGGTCTGAATATTATTGATGATCTGATCTCTGACGATGGTTCCGGTATCCGGCTGCCGTTTCCGCGCTGGGATTTTGCGCTGCGCATACTGGGGCCGCTGGTGCCCGTCATTCACAGTGAAGTCGACGCGCAGTGGCGTAAAGCGGGTGCGATGGATTTGCGTTCCCGCTTCGGATTGCTGCGCAGCCTGCGTCAGGAAGCGCGTCTGGCAAGTCAGCAAACCGGGCTGGCAGCATTGCTGGTACGCGATAACCTGCGTAACCGCAGCAGCATACAGAAAGCGTTTTTGCAGGCGCTTGGCAGGGCAAAACAGCGCGCTGTGCTGGTAACACCATATTTTGCACCGGGACGTAAATTCCGGCGGGCTATGACCATGGCCGCGCAGCGCGGTGTGGAAGTGGTGCTGCTGGTCGGTGTCGGGCAATTCCGCCTGCAGGATGCGGTCACGCAGGCTTACTATCCGCGCCTACTGAAACGCGGTGTGCGTATCGTCGAATATCACCGCACGCAGTTGCATGCCAAAGTGGCGATTGTGGATCACGACTGGGCCAGTGTCGGTTCCAGTAATTTTGATGGTCTCAGTCTGTTTCTGAACCACGAATCGAATATTGTCGTGCGTGATCACCGGCTGACGGCAGAAATCGATAAAGAATTACGTGACGGAATTGCGCAGGGCAGGGAAATCCGTCTGGCCGATTATGATCAGATCCCGTGGTGGCGAAGGGTGTATAACGGTTTTGCCTATATTCTGTATCGTGCGCTGATGCGCATTATTACGCTCGGATATTACGGATGATACTCGCCGGTGTGGATTTCACCAGTTCACCGTCAAAACGCAAACCAGTGGTCGTTGCTACCGGTGAATTGCGTTCTGAGCAGTTGTATTTAACAGGTTTTAAGACATTTATTTCGCTGACGCAGTTTGCAGAATGGCTGCAGGCAGAGCCAGCCTGGCTGGCCGCCTGCGATTTACCATTTTCGCTGCCGCGTGGCTTTGTCGAATGGCATGGCTGGCCTTGCAGTTATCCGGAGCTGATACAGCATCTGCAACAGCTCAGCCGCGATCAGCTGCGCGCTGCCTGCAAAGCCTACTGTGATGCGCATCCTCCCGGCCAGAAATTCGCGCATCGGCAGACTGACCGGCCTGCGGGCTCTTCGCCCTCGATGAAATGGATTAACCCGCCAGTCGCCATCATGCTGCATGCCGGCGTACCGTTGCTGCTTGGTGCAAACGCAAGCTTGCCGGGGATGATGAACGGCGATCCGCAGCGAATCGCACTGGAAGCGTATCCGGGCATGGTCGCACGCAGTATCACTAACGCGTCTTACAAGAACGATCAGAAACAAAAACAGAATGAAGCACGTTTGCAGGCGCGCAGGCAGATATTGCTGGCAGTGCAGCGTGGTGAAACGCGCTGGGGATTGCCTGTGGACTGCAATGATTTTGCGGACGAAATTATTCAGGATGGCAGTGGCGACTGTCTGGATGCATTGCTGTGTTTATTGCTGGCAGGCTGGGCATGGCAGCGCAAAGAACAGAACTGGGGATTGCCGGCGTTTGATACGCTCGAAGGCTGGATTGTTGGTTGCGATCTCTGAACTGCAGGCAGTCGCTGTGTTTCAGTGAACTGAAGCGGAGCGCCGTGGTGGAAAATCAGCGAAACAAACCCGGTTACGTCCGCGTTCTTTGGCCTGATACATCGCCTGATCTGCGCGCTTCAGTATGTCTGCCGCATGATGTTCCGGTGCGGAAAACAAGGCCACACCGACACTGGCTGAACAATGATGCTGCAGAATTTTCTCAGTCTCACCGTTTCTTAAACGCAGTTGATAAGGAATAGTCAGGCTCTGCTGCATTTTTTCAGCGATTTGCGCAGCCAGTTCGAATGAAACACCGGTTTCTGAATCCAGCTCACAGATAATCACCACAAATTCATCCCCTCCCAGACGTGCCACCGTATCCGAAGCACGCACGCAGGCTTGCAGCCGGTTTGCGACCTCAACCAGCAGGCTGTCGCCGGCATCATGGCCGAAATGGTCATTCAGCGGTTTAAAGTTGTCCAGATCCAGCATCAGTACCGCACCGTGCAGTGCATGCCGGCGGCTGCCGCGCAGACAGTGTTCCAGCCGGTCGTGTAACAAACGCCGGTTCGGTAATCCGGTCAGAGCATCATAGAATGCCAGCCGCTGAATTTCCTGCTCCACCCTGCGGCGCTCGGTAATATCTTTCACGGTAGCGATGTAATGCATCACTTGTCCGTCTTCATCGTAAATACGCGATACCGTCATGCTCGCAGGGAAATGGCCTTTCTCCGGATGTGCGATCACGAATTCAATTTCACGTTCGGTCGCTTCATGAATCTGATGAAATAACTGATTTAATTCTTCGGTCTGCATATGATGCAGATAGGGAAAAGGATGTTCGCTGTACAGTAACGACGATTCCGTATATCCGGTCATGCGGCACATTGCCGGATTGACCTCCACAGGCCGGAAGCGTTTGTCCAGAACCATGAAACCATCCTGCATGGAGTGAATCAGTTTGCGGGTAAAGCGCAGCGCTTCATGTAATTCTTCCTGCGCATTTTTTAATGCAGTCACATTGTCGTGAGAAACCACGATACGCGCCGGGCTGACACCGGGCAGGCGGTAAGCTCTGGCAATAAACCAGCGACGCTCGGTCGGGGTATGCCACGGATATTCCAGTTCGAAGGATTGCAAATCACCGCGCAGTACCCGCTTTAACTGCTCAGGAAAACCGCTTGTATCCGGTTGCCCGCGTCGCTGCGATCCGTTCGCCGCCATACATATTTCCAGATAGCTGACTGGTTTCAGCAAGTGTTCCGGATCGCCACCGTTATCAATATAAAACCGGCGCCACGCGTGATTGGCAGAAACAATAATGCCATCTTCGTTCAGCACACACAGCTGTGAACTCAATCCGTCAATGACGGCATGGGCAAAAATTCTGGATGCTTCCAGTTCTGCTTCTATTTTGCGTCTGGCAGAGATATCCGTGACATATACCAGCCGCCGGTCGGTGCCATCCTGACCACGCACACATGCCGATTCACTGATGACATGTGAGTGGGTTCCATCTTTGCGCAGCACTTCCCATTCACCGCTGAGCGTGCCTCCGTACATCAGAAAATTCTGATGCAAGCGCAATAAAGACTCCCGTTGGTCTTCGGGAAATATCATCAGGAAAGAGTGTCCCTGCATTTCTGTCGGAAGATAGCCATAGATACGTGCATAGGCATCATTGACAGCAACATAGGTACCGTCCATGGCGATGACAGCCATCCCCAGCGGCGACTGCCGCATGACGGTGTCAAATGGCATTTCCTGCTGTAAAACACTGTTCGCCTGGCCGGACATGATGTCTCCCTGAAGCTGTCAAACAGAATGCAAGTTTTAACCACAATCGGTCATATCAACTCATGAACTAACTGCTGTATTTCCGGTGTCGTTCCGGTACTGTAAGCAGCATAGCGCTAATTCGCCGGATACGGTGGCAATAGATTGCCGGAGTAGTAACAGGGCAGACGTGCAATCCATCTCGTGCAGATCCGGTGATCGTCTTGCGATGTCCGACATTCAGCCGTATGGCGATCAATCAAAGTGCCAGCTTCCCGCCGGAACACATGCTGAGGGACACCAGACCCGGAATTTTCAAAGAATAGCGGTTTTTTTTTGAATATTGTGCAGTTATCAGGGAAATATACATCTTTTGTTGTTGCTATAGAACGTAAGGATTTTTAATTTACATGTAAGGTCCCAGCGCTGACTTGTTGCATGATGCTGCAATGCAATCCGCTGCACATCGCAGTCTTTCCGTCTGAGTGAAAAATTCAGCGTCCGGGAAAAGCAGCTCAGCCTTTGCAAATGCCTTGTAATTCGCCCGTTGCTGCAATAGAGTGCACAAAATAGTATGAACGTACGTACAAATTTGCATTTGTCCGGCACCGCTCCGGCATGTGTCACGCCATTGACATATTGGCTATGCATGCTGTGTCTCCTGATCGTGATAACACCATGAAACTTCCACAGACTGAAACCACCCGCCTTGATAAATGGCTGTGGGCCGCCCGTTTTTTTAAAACCCGAACACTTGCCACGAATGCGATTGAGCTTGGCAGGGTGTTGCAGAATGAGCAAAGGGTGAAGCCAGCGCACACGGTGCGCAGCGGTGACATTCTTGAAATTCATCACGGAGAGCAAGTGTGGACAGTGACGGTGTTACTGGTATCAGAAACCCGTGGTCCGGCACCGCTGGCGCAGACCATGTATGAAGAAACAGAGGCCAGCCGTACTGCGCGTGCGACAGAAGCGGAAAAGCGCAGGTACTTTCATGAGCCGGCTGCGGCGATACACGGACGCCCGACCAAGCGCGACCGCCGCAGGCTGGATTCCGGCTGGGGTTAATCAGGGTTTGCAGGACGGCAGTCGGGCCGTCAGAAAGGAGAAAAACCGGCACGCCGGTTCGTCACAGATAAATAGATACTCCACTCTAATGCAAAGCCTTTGAGTTTGACATTTAAGGCACTCTGCATAATAGTACGAGCGTTCGATAAATTTGCTGATTAACTGTTATAACCGGGAAGCAGCAAATGATTTCAGAATTGCAATTTGATATGAATATGACATCAAAATTCATGCGTAAAGGTGAGCTGACCCGGGCTGCGATTCTCGACGTAGCGCTGGATGCCGCCAGCCGGGACGGGCTGGAAGGGCTGACTATCGGCTTGCTGGCTGAAAAAATGAACATGAGCAAGTCCGGCGTGTTTGCACATTTCGGTTCGCGTGAAGATTTGCAGATCGAAGTACTCAAACTGTATCACCACCACTTTGAACAGGAAGTGTTTTACCCCAGCCTGAAAGAAGCACGCGGACTGCCACGTTTGCAAGCGATGTTTGCATTGTGGGTGAAACGGGTGACGGTGGAAATTGCGTCCGGCTGTATTTATATCAGTGGCGCAGTGGAGTACGACGACAGACCCGGCCCGATCCGCGAAGCGCTGGTTGGGATGGTCAAAGCCTGGCAAGGGGCCTTGCAGCGTGCTGCTGCACAGGCGATTGAGCTGGGACATCTGCGAAACGATGTCGAAGCAGATCAGATTGTGTATGAAATGTATGGCCTGATTCTGGCACTGCATCACGATGCGCGCTTTATGCGCAAACCGGGCAGTGTGGAAAGAGCGCAGTCCGGATTCGAACGAATGATCGAATATTATGCGCCGGTAACGAAGGCAGTTGCCTGATCTTCCGGCATTCGCAGTACCTGTTTAATTAACCATATTCAATTTGCCGTCAGGAGAAAATTATGGGTCAATATGTTGCTCCATTGCGTGATATGCAGTTCGTGTTGCATGAGTTACTGAATGTTGAAGCGGAACTCAAACAATTGCCTGCGTACGCCGAAGTCGATGCAGATATCATCAACCAGATCCTGGAAGAAGGCGGCAAATTCACTTCCCAGGTACTGTTCCCGCTGAACCATTCCGGTGACCGCGAAGGCTGCCACCACGATAAAGAAACAAAAACAGTCACCACACCAAAAGGCTTTAAAGAAGCGTACCAGCAATACGTGGAAGCCGGCTGGGCAGCGCTGTCCTGCGATCCGGAATACGGTGGTCAGGGTCTGCCACTGACAGTCAACAATTCGTTCTACGAAATGCTGAACTCTGCGAACCAGGCATGGACCATGTATCCTGGCCTGTCGCACGGTGCATACGAATGTATCCACGCCCACGGCACAGACGAACAAAAATCCCTGTACCTGCCGAAACTGATTTCCGGTGAATGGACAGGCACAATGTGTCTGACCGAACCGCACTGCGGTACTGATCTGGGCCTGCTGCGTACGAAAGCAGAACCACAGGAAGACGGCACTTACAAAATCACTGGCGCGAAAATCTTTATTTCCGCTGGCGAACACGATATGTCCCAGAACATCGTCCATCTGGTACTGGCACGTCTGCCAGGCGCACCGGAAGGTTCGAAAGGTATTTCCCTGTTCATCGTTCCTAAATTCCTGCCGAATGCAGATGGCAGCAATGGCGCACGCAATCCGATTTTCTGCGGCGCGATCGAAGAAAAAATGGGTATCCACGGTAACTCCACTTGCCAGATGAATTTGGACGGCGCAACAGGCTGGCTGATCGGTGGTCCGCACAAAGGTCTGCAGGCTATGTTCGTATTCATGAACGCTGCACGTCTGGGCGTTGGTATGCAAGGTCTGGGTCTGACTGAAATCGCTTACCAGAACGCACTGGTATATGCACGTGACCGCCTGCAAATGCGCAGCCTGTCCGGCCCGAAAGCACCGGAAAAACCAGCTGATCCTATCATCGTGCATCCTGATGTACGCCGTATGCTGCTCACAGCAAAAGCGTATGCTGAAGGTGGCCGTGCATTCTGCTCTTACGTTGCACTGCAACTGGATAAAGAACTGAACCACCCTGACGAACAAGTTCGTAAAGACTGTGCTGACGAAGTTGCGCTGCTGACACCGATCATCAAAGCTTTCATCACTGACAACGCATGGACATCTACTTCCGAATGTCTGCAAGTGTACGGTGGCCACGGCTATATCTCTGAATGGGGTATGGAACAATACGTACGTGATGCCCGTATCAACATGATTTACGAAGGCACAAACACTGTGCAGTCGCTGGATCTGCTGGGTCGTAAGATCCTGATGGACAACGGTAACAAACTGCGTAAATTCGGCGCGAAAGTACAGGCGTTTGTTGAGGCCAACGGTACCGATGAAAAAATGTCTGAATTCGTGACACCGCTGGCAGAACTGGGCGACAAAGTCACCAAGCTGACCATGGAAATCGGTATGAAAGCCTTCCAGAATCCGGACGAAGTCGGCGCAGCAGCCGTTCCTTACCTGCGCGTGGTTGGCCACATGGTGTATAGCTACTTCTTCGCACAAATGGCAAAAATTGCGCTGGAAAAAGAAGCCTCCGGCGACACTTTCTACAAAGCGAAACTGGCAACCATCCGTTTCTACTTTGCCCGTCTGTATCCGGAAACAGCGATGCTGATCCGTCAGGCGCGTTCCGGTTCCGCCAATCTGCTGGCGCTGGAAGCCGATCTGTTCTGATGCACTGAAGCTGAGTATAAAACCTGTTGCAAATACCTCTGCGGTCTGCCTTTCCTCCCCGGAAGCAGGCCGCAGAACACAGCAGCAGGCTGGCAACACCAAGCTGTCTCTGAGCCCTTCAACAAGGAAAAACCATGACTAATTTCATCGTTAAGAAAGTCGCTGTGCTGGGTGCCGGCGTGATGGGTGCGCAAATTGCTGCACACTGCGTCAACGCGAAAGTACCTGTAGTGCTGTTTGATCTGCCTGCAAAAGAAGGCCCGAAAAATGGCATCGTTCTGCGTGCCATCGAGAATCTGAAAAAACTCAATCCTGCACCGCTCGGCAATAAAGAAGATGCAGCCCTGATCGAAGTTGCCAACTACGAAGATAACCTGGACCTGCTGTCCGGTTGCGATCTGATCATTGAAGCGATCGCAGAACGTATGGACTGGAAACACGATCTGTACAAAAAAGTTGCGCCGCACATCAGCGCCAACGCGATTTTCGCATCCAACACTTCCGGCCTGTCGATTACAGCGCTGTCTGAAGGTTTTGATGCAGAACTGAAAGCCCGTTTCTGCGGCGTTCACTTCTTCAATCCACCACGCTACATGCATCTGGTGGAACTGATCCCGACCGCATCGACCCGTCCTGAAATCATCGACCAGCTGGAAGGTTTCCTGACCACATCGCTGGGTAAAGGCGTGGTACGTGCAAAAGACACACCGAACTTCATCGCTAACCGCGTTGGTATCTTCGGTATGCTGGCAACCATTTATCAGGCACAGCAATTCGGCCTGACAGTGGACGTGGTGGACGATCTGACCGGTAAAAAACTGGGCCGTGCTTCTTCCGGTACTTTCCGTACTGCAGACGTGGTTGGTCTGGACACCATGGGTCACGTGATCAAAACCATGCAGGACAACCTGAAAGATGATCCTTTCTTCTCCGTATATCAGACACCGGAAGTGCTGGCGAAACTGATCGAAGCGGGC
Source organism: Cognatundibacterium squillarum (assembly GCF_014652435.1). Lineage (GTDB taxonomy): Bacteria > Pseudomonadota > Gammaproteobacteria > Burkholderiales > Burkholderiaceae_D > Undibacterium > Undibacterium squillarum. Next base: position 230,457 of record NZ_BMYU01000004.1, on the reverse strand, counting down.
ACACTGGGTCAGAAATCCGGTGCAGGTTTCTACAAAAAAGTCGGCAAAGACATTCAGCGTCTGAACTTCTCCACCATGCAGTACGAATCCGGCGGCGCGAAAGCGGACGATCTGGTCAACCGCATGCTGAAAGAAAAAGACCCTGTGAAGAAAATGAAGTCGCTGCGTGAATCGACACATCCACAGGCACAATTCCTGTGGTCGATTTTCCGTGACGCATTCCACTACATCGCAGTGCACGCAGGTTCTATCGCTGATAACGTACGCGATATCGACTTCGCAATGCGCTGGGGCTTCGGCTGGAAAGTCGGCCCGTTCGAAACATGGCAGGCTTCCGACTGGCAGGCAGTGGCTGGCTGGGTGAAAGAAGATATCGAAGCCGGTAAAGCACTGTGCAGCACACCGCTGCCAGCATGGGTATTCGATGGCCGTACCGGCGTTCACACCAAAGACGGTTCCTGGAACCCGACCACGGCATCTTACGCAGCACGTTCTGCACTGAAAGTGTATGACCGTCAGGCATTCCGCGCGCCGGTACTCGGCTCCGGTGAAATCACCGGCGAAACCGCAGGCGTGACCTTCTTCGAAGATGAGTCCGTCCGTATCTGGCATCAGAACGATGACGTGCTGATCCTGTCGCTGAAAACCAAAATGCACGTGATTGGCCCAGGCGTCATTGAAGGCATGGAAAAAGCGATTGCTGAAGCCGAGAAAAACTTCAAAGGTCTGGTGATCTGGAATACCGATGCAGCCGAAGGCGGCGCATTCTCTGCCGGTGCTGACCTGCAAGCGATGCTGCCACTGTTTATGTCCGGCGGTATCAAAGCAATCGAACCAGCGATTTCCCGTCTGCAGGATGCACATCAGGCACTGAAATACGCGAACATTCCTGTTGTTGCTGCAGTAGCCGGTCTGGCACTGGGCGGTGGCTGCGAACTGATGATGCACACCGCACGCCGTGTGGCTGCGCTGGAATCGTATATCGGTCTGGTCGAAGTCGGTGTTGGTCTGGTCCCGGGCGGTGGTGGTCTGAAAGAAGCCGCAGTACGCGCTGCAGCGGATGCCAAAGGCGGCGATCTGCTGCAATCCCTGAAAGGCTACTTCATGAATGCCGCAACCGCAGCCGTGTCCAAATCGGCGCTGGAAGCGAAGAAAATGGGTTACCTGACAGACAGCGACGTGATCGTGTACAACGCCTACGAACTGCTGCATGTTGCAAAATCCGAAGCCCGTGCAATGTTTGACGCAGGCTACCGCGCACCAATGCGCAAACTGATTCCGGTTGCGGGCCGTCACGGCATCGCTACCATCGGTGCTCAGCTGGTCAATATGCGTGACGGTGGCTTCATCTCCGCGCATGACTTCAAACTGGGCATGATGATTGCTGAAATCGTCTGCGGCGGTGATATGGATGCTAACAGCCAGGTCACAGAACAATGGCTGCTCGACGGTGAACGTAAAGCATTCATGGAATTGCTGAACCATCCGAAAACGCAGGAACGCATCATGGGCATGATGCAGACCGGTAAGCCAGTACGTAACTAATCGGAGTACAGAATATGACTACACAACTTCAAGACGCTTATATCGTCGCAGCAACCCGTACCCCAATCGGTAAGTCTGGCCGTGGTTATTTCCGTAATACCCGTCCTGACGATCTGCTGGTCAAAGTGCTGCAATCCGCGCTGGCACAAGTGCCGGATCTGGATCCTGCACTGGTCGAAGATGCGATCGTTGGCTGTTCCTTCCCTGAAGGCGCACAAGGTCTGAATCTGGCCCGTATGGGCGTGTTGCTGGCAGGTCTGCCAAACACCATCGGCGGCGTGACTATCAACCGTTACTGCGCATCCGGTATCACTGCAGTGGCAATGGCTGCTGACCGCATCCGTGTTGGTCAGGCAGACGTGATGATCGCTGCCGGTGTGGAATCCATGTCCATGGTGCCGATGATGGGTAACAACCCGTCGATGAACATGGCGATTCTGAAAGACGAAAACGTCGGCATGGCCTACGGTATGGGCCTGACTGCAGAAAAAGTGGCAGAGCAATGGAAGATCAGCCGTGAAGCGCAGGATGCGTTCTCGCTGCAATCTCACCAGCGCGCACTGGCAGCACAAGCTGCTGGCTACTTCGATGCAGAAACCACACCGGTGGAAATCATCGAACGTGTACCGAATCTGGCGACTGGTCAGATCGATCTGAAAACACGCATCGTGAACCGCGATGAAGGCGCACGTCCTGACACCACACTGGAAGGTCTGGCAAAACTGAAACCGGTATTCGCGGCCAAAGGTTCCGTGACGGCAGGTAACAGCTCCCAGACATCCGACGGCGCAGGCGCACTGATTCTGGTCAGCGAAAAAATCCTGAAACAGTTCAACCTGACACCACTGGCACGTTTCGCATCGTTCGCAGTACGCGGCGTACCACCGGAAATCATGGGTATCGGTCCTAAAGTGGCGATCCCTGCAGCATGTAAAGCTGCCGGCATCACTCAGGATCAGATCGACTGGTTCGAACTGAACGAAGCATTTGCTGCGCAATCGCTGGCAGTAGTGCAGGATCTGGGTCTGGACCCGGCCAAAGTCAACCCGATGGGTGGCGCGATTGCGCTGGGTCACCCGCTGGGCGCAACCGGTGCGATCCGTTCCGCCACTACCATCCACGCACTGCACCGTAACAACCTGAAATACGGTATGGTGACTATGTGCGTTGGTACCGGTATGGGTGCTGCAGGTATTTTTGAGCGTGTCTGATTCGGTTTAATCGTCCGATCAAGAGGCCGCACAAAGCAATTTGTGCGGCTTTTTTCCTGCAGGCGACCTCGCCCGCAGCACTGACGCCAATCAGTTCAGCAAACATCAGCCACGGCTGAGAAGAAAGATGGAGACTATGGATATTCTGACCCAGATAGAGCAGGGCGTACTGACGATTACGTTCAACCGTCCTGAAAAGAAAAATGCAATCACCCAGGCCATGTATCAGGCGATGGCCGATGCGCTGCGCGCCGCAGAACAGGACAACGCAGTCCGCGCCATCATCCTGACCGGACAACCGGGCATTTTCACAGCCGGTAATGATCTGGAAGATTTCATGAAAAACGCCGCCAGCATCGCCAATCCGAGCGCCGTGCCACCGGTGTACCAGTTCATGCGTGCACTCAACGAATGCGGCAAACCAGTGATCGCAGCCGTCAGCGGCGCGGCAGTCGGTATCGGCACCACGCTGTTACTGCACTGCGATCTGGTGTATCTGGCTGACAATGCCAAACTGTCGATGCCATTCAGCCAGCTCGGCCTGTGCCCGGAATTTGCGTCCAGCATGATGCTGCCGCGCATGGCAGGTTATCAGCGCGCCGCAGAAAAACTGCTGCTCGGCGAAAACTTCAGCGCCGAAGAAGCGATGCAACTCGGCTTCGTCAACAAAGTGCTGCCAGCCGACGAACTGCTGGCCCATGCACGCGCCGTTGCCGACAAACTGGTTGCGCTGCCAGCCAAATCCGTACGCGTGACCAAGGCGCTGATGCGTCAGGGACAGGCAGCACAAGTGCAGGACGTCATGAACGCCGAAAACGCTCACTTCGCCGCCATGCTCGGCGCACCGGAAGCCCGCGAAGCGTTCACCGCCTTCTTCCAGAAACGCAAACCGGATTTTTCTCAGTTCGATTAAGAACCTGAGCAACACAGAGTAGCGAGGCTTAAGCCGCTGACCGGACCACCGGCCAGCGGTTTTTTTTCGCCTTCAGCAAACGATAATTATGCAGAACTCCGCATCCGCTATTTACGGAAGCCCGGACTTTCTGCCGACGACCGCCCGGGTGCTGTGCCGGAATCCGCAAAACGGGCAAAAACGGGCTAGAAAATGGCCGCTGGGGGTTGCGAGGAGAGCGCAGGCTGTTATCAGGCAGATGCGGAACGGGAATAACAAATGTGCGGTACAAGCGGCAGTCGGTGAAGTTCAGTTCGATTGATTCGATAGTGACGATGCAAAGAAGCGATGCGGCGAGGCGATAGGAATAGTTAGCTTTGAAAATACATTAAGCAGCATAGGTGAAAAATTAATTTCCACTTAAATCATTTTTGCGGCACACTCGCTGGCTGAAAATTGTGTTGAATTTATTCGCTGAAAACGCACTGCCCGTACCAACAATTGTGTTGGCGGAAGCCATTCTTTAGATAGCAGTGTTACGGCGCAAAGGAGAAAAAATGCCGGTTCCAGATAATCAGAAAGAACTTACCGAGCTGTTCAAAGCGCTCGGTGCTGAAGATCCCGAAAGCTGGGCCGACTCGCAAACTACAGAGGGAATCAATCAGCTGCACCGGTTTCTGTTCCTTCGTCAGGCATGGCAACGTGTCGTGTCAGAAAACGATGATGCGTGGATTGATGAGGAGATCGCCTACTACAAGCGATTTCCGGTGCAGCCGTTTGCGGGCATCGGGAAGGCACTCAAGCGGATGGAGGCTAAGGGCGTAGAGCGTGAAGATATCGTCGATCTGGTGCGTGGTATGCAGGTCCGCTTGCTCGCCGATTTCTGCTATTTGCTGGATGATCCTTCACTAGATGAGGCAGGCGTGGAGGATTTGGGCTGGGCGCTTGTTGAGGCGAACGACGATTGCGAGCTCGCCGGAACTGTCATAGGAGGACTCCATGAATCGGTTCTGAGTACTGACCCGACGGGCCGTGAAATGCGACCACGCAATAAGGCATGACAGCTTGCCTGAACGGCGTAGTTTTGTTTCGACTCATGAGGAATACTGAATGCAGCGTTACGTATTTGCTTCACCTGTGACTTTAAATAAGGAGGCTTTCAATTCTGTTGCGACGTTAGAAAATGTCTGCAATGAGTTTTTTGATGTCTCGTTATCGGGTACCAGAGAACTTGAATTGCTTTTTGAATTACTTGGCGTCGCAGATGTTGCGGAAGAAAGCCTTCCTGACAGTGAAGACTTTAACAGTGTGATCGACCTTTCAACATCAAAATTGCCCGAATTTAGTACTGAAGAGTTTGATGTGTTTTATGGGGAATGGCTTGCGAGATCCGGACGTGAATCGGACATGGATGAGTATGGGCAACTTATTTTTCTGCAAGGCTATGCAAAAAAGTGGAATAAGAACTTGCATATCGTCGTGTTGTGTTTAAAACCATTGCTATAGGATCGATAAATCACGGCATATGGAGGCGGTGCATTTTCGTCGCCAGACGACAGTCCGCTCATCGCTTTTACTGACCTATACCAGAACTAGTTCAGCGTTTTTTCTGGCTCAGTAAAAGGCAATTATGCAGAACTCCGCATCCGCCATTTGCGGAAGCCCGGACTTTCTGCCGACGACCGCCGGGGTGCTGTGCCGGAATCCGCAAAAAGGGCAAAAAACGGATAAAAACAGGCTTCAGAGTGATTGCAGGCGGGATTGGGGCGGCGGCCTTGCAGACTCAGTGCGCGGATGGCGGAAGGAAGGCTGGAATGGCGGGCCTGTTGTGGCCCGCCGTGAAGCGGAAGTGAATGTTTAGTCGGGTGCACCGCCGCTGACCGCGGCAGGGTTCAGCGTTGGCAGGAAGCGAATACAGGCTAAGGACGTAGACCGTGAAGCCTGCGCCGTGACGCTCAATGTTATGTTGATTACTGGCGGGCGAATTGTTCAAAATATGGACTGCTGCAGTAGCTAGCTGCCCGATTGACCTAACAAGCATTGTATCGCGCTGCTAAACGGGAGATTTATCTCATGATTTGGCGTGGTGAAGTCGATCCTCTCAACGAAGCAAATGAAATGGCAAAAATTCGTTATGCTTTTTCACACCTAAGGGCTTCAGATATTGTTTTACTCACATAAAGCAGGTGGATTAGATGCATGACAGATTATCGAGGATTCAATATTTGTTGCATAAATTTGAAATCCCGGAAAAAGACCAGCGTAAAAATAAACTTTCAATAAATCAAATTACGGAATTTGAAGCGAAATTTGATCTTTATTTTCCTGAGGAATTTATCAATTTACTATTGTTGTGCAATGGATCATTCGCAGGTGAAGGTGGAATATTTGGACTGCATCAGGAGCAGTGTGTTTTAGACATAGGATATTATTTTGATTTGTTCCCGTATTGGCTGGGTGCGAAATGGATACCCGTGGCAAGTGACGGGTGTGGGAATTATTTTGTATGTGTTGCGAATACTCAATCCAAGGGGAAGGCGCCGGTTGTTTTTATCGACTCGTCAATTGGATATGACCAGATCGCATATGTTGTTGCATCGAATTTATTTGATTTCCTTATCTTTTATTTAGAAAGTAGTTTAGGCGAAACGGGTTGGCCTTTTGACCCGGAATTTGTTGTCAGGGCTGATCCTGATATTTTAAATTTTCGTTGTCTTCAACTTCCGTGGGATCAAGGTCGTATTTCCCGATCCTGAATATGGCAGAGCGTGGTGAAGTCGTACGTTGAGCGCTTCTCAAAAACAGTTCGCTATCACAGCGATGCGTTACGCCCGGTCGTATCTGCCTCGCCTTCCATAACTCGCAACTTCAGGCTAATTATGCAGAACCCCGCATCTGCCATTTCCGAAAGCCCGGACTTTCTGCCGACGACCGCCGGGGTGCTGTGCAGGAATCCGCAAAACGGGCAAAAAACGGATAAATACAGGCTTCAGAATCACTGCTGGCGGGACTAGGGTGGCGGTCTTGCAGACGCGGTGCGCGGGTGGCGGAAAGAAGGCAGGAATGGCGGGCCTGTTGTGGCCCGCCGTGAAACGGAAGTGAATGTTTAGTCGGGGGCGCCGCCGCTGACCGCGGCCGGGTTCAGCGTTGGCAGGAAGCGGATGCCGGTGCGTTGTACCAGTTCCTGATAGGTGATCGGTTTACCGGCTTTGGCATCTTCGGTGTTTTCCACCCAGTAGGCCCAGGCTTTGTTGGTGGCCGGATCGTAAATCAGTTTGTACAGAATGTGCGGTACCCAGACTTTATTGCTGCCGATGGTCTGTGGCTGAGCGGGGAACACCGGACCGGAAATGATGTAGACATCACCGGTGGCGCGGCTGGCGTATTTACGCGCAGATTTTTCGATACCGGCCCAGGTTTTACGGTTATTTTCCTGATTTTGCGGCACCATGTTCGCCAGCGAGAAACTCTGTGCCATGCCTTCCGGACTGTAGCGATTTGCTGCCGGTGCCATGTGGCCACGGTCGTAGCCGGAACCTTTGTAATCGTCCAGCTCTGCGCGTTCCGAACGCGGCAGACGCGCATCGGCGTAGAAGCGGTTAGTGCGTTCCAGATCTTTGCCATCGCTTAAAGTGCTGCGGTTAATCCGTTCTGCCACATACAGCGGCGTGCGCGAGCGGCCGGAGTGCATGACGGCAAATTCCGAGAAACACAGGGCGCGGGTTTTCAGCGGCGCGGGGTCTTGTATGACCGGCGGTTCGCCTTTGGCGAAGAATTCACGGCAGTTAGAAAAATCGGCGGCAAAACTCAGGGTGGTGCTCAGTAAGAGCGCAAGGGCGAGGGTCAGGCGTTTTAACATCGTTGATTCCGGAAACAAAACCTTCCGTACGCAGCGGCTGCTGAACACGGGCGCGGCAGAACGGATCTGCGGCGCGCAGGGATTGTAACCAGAATTATGAACTTTGCATAAAGTGCATGCGAAGTCTTACAAAATGCGACCTGTGACGGCTGGTTTCAGGCATAACGGCATAAGGCTGCTGAAACCTCATTGTACCGCCGCGCGGATTTGCTCGAATTGCAGGCCGAATTTCAGCAGATATTTACGCACACGGTCGGCATCATTGCTTTGTGCTTTGCGCGCCCGCGAAGCAGCGAACAGGGTGCGTCCAGCCTCGGACAGGCTGGCACTTTTCAGGCAGACGCTGATCACGGTTTCCAGTTGCGTCTGATCGAATAAATCCATCTCGGCCAGTTGCTGTTCGCTGAACAGCTTGTTCAGCACGCTGTCGGTTTGCAATGTGGCGGGTTCTGCGCCCAGCGCCTGCCAGTCGCGTTGCAGGCGCTGAATTTCGTGCTGCACCAGCGGCGTATCAATACGCCCCTGATTCGCCAGCGTTGCCATGCGCGTGACACTGGCGCTGAGATCACGGAAATTGCCGCTCCATAATGCGGCAGGTGATGCGGCGAAACGCAGGTAGATGTCGCGCGCTTCTTTGTTCATATGAATGCGCTGGCCTTGCTGTGCGCTGAATTGTTCGAGTAAATAATCCAGATTCGGTGCGAGGTCTTCGCGGCGCTCAGACAAGCCGGGCAGGGTGTAAGTCCAGAGTTTGATACGCGCTAACAAGTCTTCACGAAAACGCCCGGCGCGCACATCCTGCGCCAGATTGCGGTTGGTGCCGGCAATCAGTTGAAAATCGCTTTGCACTTCGGTGTCGCTGCCAACCGGATAAAAGCGTTTTTCTTCGATGGCTTTTAACAGCATGGCTTGTTCATCTAAACCCAGCTCACCGATTTCATCCAGAAACAGCAAACCGCGATGCGCACTACGCAGCAAACCGGCGCGATCCTGCGCTGCACCAGTGTATGCACCGCGTACATGGCCGAATAATGCCGATGCTGCGCCATCGCCATGCAGGGTCGCGCAATTGACTTCGACAAACGCACCGCTGAGCTGGTGGCGCTGTTTTTTCAGTTCATATAAGCGCTGTGCCAGAAAGGATTTACCGGCACCGGTCGGCCCCATCAGCAGCACCGGTGCGGATGAGCGTACGGCGATCAGGCTCAGCTCATCCACCATGCGGTTAAATGCGGTGTTGCGGGTAGGAATACCGGCTTTTAACTGGCTGCGCTGTTCCTGCAATTCTGACTGACGGCGTACCGCGACCTGATCATAGCGGGATAAATCCAGATCAATCAGGCCGTAATGTCCGGGGCTGCTGCCATCCTGCCGGCGTGGCGGCGAGGTTTGCAGCAATACACCGGGCAGATAGCGTGCTTCGGTCAGCAGAAACAGGCAGATCTGCGCAACGTGGGTGCCGGTGGTGATGTGTATCCAGTACTCTTCGTGCTCGGTATCAAACGGATAGCGTTGCGCAAAATCGAACAGTGCCGCATATACCTGACCTAAGTCCCACGGATCTTTGACCTGCATTTCGTGCAGCCGGACATCGGTTTGCGGTGAGCAACTGATGATGTCTTCGCGCACCAGCGCGGCGATCGGCTGATGCGATGCCGCATGCAGAATTTCGGTGCGGTCGATCATCACATCAGTTTGCTGATGCATGGCAACGGTGGGACGCCACTTTTCCCAGCGCTTTGCGCCGCGTCCGGCATCCAGCTGACTGCCGAGGATGCCGATCATGACCCGCTTTTTTGGCTTATCCATTTTTATAAGTGCTTATCTGAAAAGATCATTTTAGCCTGAAATGACAGCGCCGGAGATTTTTCCATAATTTCGCTGATTTTAATTATTTCAATTTAAAATCAATGACTTATGAGGTATTTTCGGTTGCGGTACTGTTGCTGGCACGCTGCTTGCGAATACCTTGTGGCATGCAAAAATGAATAAAGCGCTGAATCAGCAGTCAACAAGATAAAAACGAACAATAGAACCGATAAAGAATCGGTAAAGAATCCATAAGGAAAACAGTGTATGAAACACGAAGATTTTGATGTGGTAGAAGCCGGTACCAACGGTAAGCCGATAAAAATGTGGACCAAAGGTGTGCCGGTGGAAGACGATGCGATGCAGCAGTTAAAAAACACTGCCAGCATGCCGTTTATTTATAAACATATTGCGGTGATGCCGGATGTGCATCTGGGAAAAGGTTCCACGATTGGTAGCGTGATTCCGACGCTGGGTGCGGTGATTCCGGCGGCAGTTGGTGTGGATATCGGTTGCGGAATGATGGCGGCGAAAACGACGCTGTTTGCCAGCGATCTGCCGGATAACCTGCATGGTATCCGTACCGCGATTGAACGTGCCGTGCCGCACGGGATGTCACCGAAAACCCGTGGTTTCCGCGGACGTGATAAAGGTAGCTGGGAAAATCCGCCGAAGCTGGTGGATCGTGTGTGGGCAGATCTGAAAGATGATTTTGAAGCTATCTGCGAAAAAACACCGCATCTGGCAAAGACCAATCATTACCGCCATTTGGGAACCCTGGGAAGCGGAAATCACTTTATCGAATTGTGTCTGGATGAAAATCAGTCTGTGTGGATCATGCTGCATTCCGGTTCACGCGGTGTCGGTAATGCGATCGGTACCCATTACATCGAGCAGGCGAAAAAGGATATGGAGCGCCATTTCATCCGTTTGCCGGATCAGGATTTGTCGTATCTGCCGGAGGGAACGCAGCACTACGATGATTACATCCAAGCGGTGGAATGGGCGCAGCGTTTTGCGCGTATGAACCGTGAAGTGATGATGCAGAACGTGATTGAAGCCTTGCGTACGGTAATCCGTAAGCCTTTCGATACCCATGTGGAAGCGGTGAACTGCCACCATAACTATGTGCAGCGTGAACATCATTTCGGAAAAAATGTACTGATCACCCGTAAAGGTGCGGTTTCTGCCAAACCGGGACAACTGGGAATTATTCCGGGGTCGATGGGTGCAAAAAGTTTTATCGTGCGCGGTAAAGGGCATCCGGAAAGTTTCGATAGCTGCAGCCACGGTGCAGGTCGTACCATGAGCCGTACTGCAGCAAAAAAACGCTTTACGATTGAAGACCAGATTGCTGCCACCGAAGGTGTGGAATGCCGTAAAGATGCGGATGTGATTGATGAAATCCCGATGGCGTATAAGGATATCGATGCCGTCATGCAGGCACAGGAATCGCTGGTGGAAGTGGTGCATACCCTGAAACAAGTGGTGTGCGTGAAGGGTTGATAAGTTATTGTATGAATAAAATAGTTGATAAAAGACCTGCTGATGAAATAATGTGGATAGAGCTGGATGGTGCATCAGGTGAAGGCGGCGGACAGATACTCAGAACCGCGCTGACATTGTCTATGCTGACTGGTCAGCCATTCAGAATTCAGCGTATCCGTGCCGGACGCGCAAAACCGGGTTTGCTGCGTCAGCATCTGGTTGCGGTGCAGGCAGCAGTAGAAATCAGTCAGGCAACCGTACACGGTGCTGAACTGGGTTCGCAAACGCTGGAATTTATGCCCGGTGTGATACGTGGTGGTGAATTCAGTTTTGATATTGGCAGCGCGGGCAGCACCACGCTGGTGGCGCAGACGCTGATTCCGGCTTTGCTGTTTGCACCGCAGCCTTCGTCTCTGTGCATCCGTGGTGGCACGCATAATGGCATGGCGCCGCCGGCGGATTTTTTGCGTGAGGTGTATCAGCCTTTGTTGCAGCGCATGGGGGCGCAGACTGAGATTGACTGTCCGCGTTACGGTTTTTATCCGGCGGGTGGCGGTGAGCTGACAGTGCAGCTGCAGCCGGTGGATAAATTGCGGCCTGTTCACCTGAAGGATCGCGGCACATTGCGAACACTGCACGCCACCGCTTGTGTTGCAGGGATTCCGCCACGGATTGCCGTGCGTGAACTGGAAGTATTGCGGGATGCATTTCAGCTTTCACGTGATACATCACGCATTCTGGAATTACCTGCAGCCTGGGGCCCCGGAAATGTGATTTTGCTGCGCGCGGAATTTGAACATGTGACAGAAATGGTGACAGCATTCGGACAAAAAGGTGTGCCCGCGCCACAGATTGCACAACAGGCGGCCAGAGAGATGCAGGAATTTCTGGACAGCAAAGCGGCGGTCGGAGAATATCTTGCCGATCAGTTATTGTTGCTGATGGCAATTGCAGGCGAAGGCAGCTATACGATGTCTGTTCTGTCGGAGCACACACGTACCAATGCCGAAGTGATACGCCGGTTTTTGCCGGTCAGCATACAGTTTACTGAGGAAGCGAAGCAGCTGGTTTGTACGGTTAGCGCAGCGTAAGCCGTAAAAGCGGTGCAACAATCTGCCGGCATGCGTTGCCGGGCGCAGTCAGCGTAATCTGACTTTATTTCAGCATCAGGAAAGGAGAATTGCGATGCAAACCCTCGAAATCACACAACGACAACGAAGCACTTTTCCGGTAGCTTACCAGCGGTTCTGAGTCACTCTCACGACTTTCCGGCAAACTGACCGGCGGGGTGCTATCTGGCGCAGCGTATGCTGCTACTAACAGAAAGACCCTATGAAAAAATCTCAAACTGTACGCGGTGAAGTTTCCGCTAAACCTCGTAACCCCTACGCACTGGCTGCACGTCAGAAAGCCGCCGGTTCGCATGATCGTCATCAGACCGTCCGGTCTTTGCGGCGCAGTGAAAAGCAAATGCTGAATGCGCGGCTCCGGCAACGCGATCTGGCTGACGAATAATCACTGGTGCACCACAGAGTGAATCATTCTGTGGTGCATTGGCGACGCACACTGCAGACAAACCTTCTTCCTCTCCCTGAGCGTTATCCGTTGCGCGGAAAAAGCACGGACAGTTAATCGAGTCTTGATTATGATTCTGTCCATATTGGTTTTTTGCGGACTCATCAGGAAAACTTATTTTCCGGATGTTTTTTAGCCCGGTTATCGCAAGACGGGTGTTGTAACCGGTTTTTGCGTCGTAAACCAAAGAATGCGCGGATCTCGACGGATTCGCGATGTTAATTCGGATCCGAACGAATCGGAATTCCCGGAATTCAGGAGATCATTACTGTTGACATGTATATGCCTTTTTCTGTGTTAATTAACGTGTAAAATAAATCGCCTACAGTGCACTGATGCATTCAGACCGAACACCTGTTTTATGGTTGTACCATTGAAGTGATCCATGCCGAATTCTGAATTAACACCGGACCAGCAAGAAACAAAAAACGCAGGTGAGCCTGAGTATTCGGCGACACTGCGCCACTATTTATTGGGCGAACAGTTAGGTGAGGGCGGCTTCGGGCAGGTATTTCAGGCCTGGGATAGCAAGCTTGAGCGATATGTCGCTGTGAAGCGCCTGAAATCCGGCGAACACCGGTCGCAGTCGCGTCAGGCTTTACATGAAGCCCGCGCAGCAGCCTCACTTGATCATCCGGCATTTGTCAAAATCTACGCGATTGAAGATGAAGAAGATCCCCCATCGATTGTGATGGAGCTGATTCGCGGTAAAACCCTGCGCAAAATTCTGCAGGATGGGCCGCTGAGTGAGGCCGACGCACGGGACATGCTGATGCAACTGGCTGCGGCGATGCAGGTTGCCCATGCATCGGGGCTGATTCACGGCGATCTGAAGCCATCCAACATTATGCTGGACGATAATGGTCGCTATCGTATTCTCGATTTTGGTCTGGCGCTGGTGAATGACACAGAGGTCACCACGTCGACAAATCAGCTGGATCCGCAGGGAACGATTGCCTATATGGCACCGGAACGTCTGATGGGTGGCGCACTGACGGCATCGGCAGATATTTATGCACTCGGCGTGATTTTTTACGAGGCACTGACTGGTCACCGGCCATTTCCCGAACGAAACGGGCTGGCACTGGCAGCGGCGCTGATGCAGACACCATCTGATGGCTGGAATTATCCGGCGGAAATTGCGCGTCCGCTGGTACGGTTTATTTTGCAGATGACCGCCAGAGCACCGGATCGGCGTATTGTCTCTATGCAGGCGGTACAGCAAGCACTTACGGTAACGACAGACACCAGCGCTGCAACGGTACCGGCAAGGAAGGAAGCGCCGTTGAATCAGGATGAGAATACCTCACGTATTCAGGTATTTCCGGTCAGACCGGCACTGACACGCCGGATTCTGGCAGTGCTTGCCGTGGTGCTGGGATTGTCAGCGACCCTGTGGGCAGGTAATCACTATCTGAATAACGCCGGCCTGTTTGAGCGCTTTTCCGAGTCACGGGCAATGGAAGCCGGCCTGCAGGCATTGCAGTACAACGACAGACCGGGGTCGCTGAAATCAGCTGAGGAAGCGTTCCAGAGTGTACTGGCGCATGATCCCAATCACGCGGCAGCTGCGGCCGGTTTGTCGATTGTAAACAGCTACCGGTTCTGGTTTGAATTCAGTGATGAACTGTACTTAAAAAAGGCTGAGGCGAGTGCTTTACAGGCAGAAAAACTGAACAGTTCTCTGGCGCTGAGTCAGGTTGCCATGGGCTTGTTTCACTATCTGCGCCACGATTACAACCTGTCGCTTCAATACTATGACAAAGCAATTTCTCTGGATCCGGGAACTTACTTTGCGTGGACGCTGAAAATAGCGACGCTGAATGCGTTGAAGCGACATGATGAATCCTTACAGATTGCGACAGAACAATTGCGCCTGCATCCAAAGCAGCGTTTGTTTGCAGATGCAATCGGTGAGATTCACTTTCAGCGCGGGGAATTAAAAGCGGCGGAAAAAGCGTTTCGTGCCAGCCTCGAAATTGATCCGGATGTTGTATTCGCTTATATCAATTTGTCAAACGTGCTGATCCGGCAAAACCGTATTGCTGAAGCGCAGCAGATTCTGCAGAAGGGGCTGCAAATTCGCTCCAGTCCTGGTCTGTTTACAAATCTGGGTAATCTATTATTTTTGCAGGGAAATTATGTCGCCGCCGCCGATGCATTCCGCAATGCAGTTTCTGTTGATAAAGGCGATCCCGGGGATTATCTGGGCTGGGCGAATCTTGCTGACACCTTATTGTGGTTGCCGGGGGAAAGGGATGCTGCGCAGCAGGCTTACAGCAGAGCCCGCGAGCTCTTGAAAAAACGCATGGAGCGTAAGCCCGGACGTTATGACTTAATTTCACGGCTGGCTTTGTATTCAGCCAGACTGAAGCTGGAAACCGAGGCGATTCCGCTGATTGAGGAGTCTTTAAAACTTGCGCCGAAACAAGCTGATAATTTGTTTCGCGCAGGATTGGCATATGAATTGCTAGGTAAGCGTGCTCTCGCAATTCAGACACTGCATCAGGCAATCGTATCGGGCTATCCGAAACAATTTATTGAGGCAGAGCCTGATTTGCTGGAATTGCGCAGAGACCCGGCGTTCGGGTCTTAACAGAAGACCAAACTCAACCGAAAGGAATTGTATGGCAACCTATCATCTTAATTTGACAGTCCCGCAAATCAGAGGCGGCTACCCTTTGATCGGTAACCTCAGTTATGAATGGGCAAATGGTTCTGCTCCGGCTGTTTTGTATGGAGGTGACCAGATTCTGTTTAAATTTGATACAGGCCCGCTGACCTTGAATTTTGCTGTGATTCGCTTCGCCCCCAAAGTCAATGCAATGAGCGCTAATCCGGTGACAGGAGCTGCTGGCGGCAATTTCCCGATTCTGGATATTACAGATGGCGAGCTGACGATCCGCGAAGACTTTGCAACTTCCTTCCCACCGAATCAGTTGATGTCCTGGTGCTATGCGATTTACGCGACATTTACAGACAAAGATAAGCAACAATATCAATATCAGTTGCCAGATCCTGAAATGGTGATTGTGACCGGAAATCCGCCACCATCCGCTACAGGTTATTGATAGTTTGTGTGTAAAAAAAGGAACCGTGATGGTTCCTTTTTTATTTGTAACCCAGATTTTGAGACTGGCAGAGCGTTCAGATCAGGTTAATTGCGCGTGCGTAACGGCGTAGCGCCTCACTCGGGGTTTTCAATTCAGCAGCACTCAGCTCTACATTCATTTTGTGCTGCTGCAGTACAGCCTGCAGCTCCTGATGGGAGATTTGCTCCGGCCTGCGAATCTGGGAATGCTGCTCCAGCAATTTATACATCGAAGGTCGTGAAATACCCAGTGCCTGTGCAGCCCCCTGGATATACCAGTCGTTTTCAACCATTGCGCGTGTTACGTCTTCTTCAGATAGCTCGTGCAAGCGCTTCCTTGGCGCTGCAGGTTTTAGGCTGCTTTGCTCTCTGGGCGGCGTGCTCTGCGCAATATTGACAGCACTGTCATGATGCGGTGCATAACTCTGTACCAGCGACGCCAGACGCGGACTCTCACCGCTTTGCAGCGCGATCAGTATGCGTCGTAATACATGGGAAAGCTGACGGATATTTCCCGGCCAGCTGTACAGCATCAGTTCACTGACGATTTCAAAAGGCAGTATTTGCTGGCTTCCGATGCCGGTTTGCTGGCGCAGATGCACAATCAGCACGCCGATGTCTTCACGCCGTTCGCGCAGAGGTGGCAGATGAATGACGAAGCTTTCCAGGCGACGCAACAGGGCCTGATTGAACTGTACTGAATACAAATCCTGATCCGTCGCTGTGATCAGTCTCGCATCAGACCGCATATCCTGCGCTGCACCAAGAGGACGATATTCCCCGGTTTCCAGAACCCTGAGCAACATCGGCTGAATTGCAGAAGGGGTATTTCCGATCTCATCCAGAAACAGAGTGGAGCCACTCGCCTCTGCAAAGTAACCTTTACGCGTTTGTTGTGCACCTGTATACGCACCGCGCGCAGCGCCAAACAGATCGGCTGCTGCCAGTGATTCATTGAGCGCAGCCATGTTAACGCTGACCAGCGGTAAATGCTGACGCGGGCTTAGCTTGTGGATCGCTTGCGCGGCTACTTCTTTACCGGTACCTGTTTCGCCGAGCAGTAAAACAGGCATGGTTGTAACGGCAATTTGCCTGATCTGGTCGCGTAAGCGGATGGCAGCATCACTGACGCCGATGACACCGGGAATCAGGTTCATTTTCGGCAGCGAACGCATCCAGTGCAGACAAATAATCACACTGCGCCCCAATGAAACCATGATGCCGTTAGCTGTTTCTTCCGATAGGAAGCTGACAGGTTCAGTGACCTGGTTTCCGTTAACTTCGACGACCATTTTGCTGGCAGGCGGTGTGATCGTGATTCTGTTCTGATCGTTTCGTTCTATCCGGACCGGATCGCGTGATACTGCACCATGTCCGATTGGCAGGCCTTCTCCGCCAGTTTTCTGGAATACGGGGAAATACCGGTTAAGTTCGATCCGGCTTGCGAAATCGGTGGAGATAAACTGTTCCCCGATACGTGACTCATCCGGGTGCCAGCAAATGGTTAATGCCAGCAAAGGATTTTCCTGCGGATCTTTTGCCGCGAGCGGGGAGGACAACGTGTAGGCTGTGTCGTTCATGAGTCTGAGTAAGTGATCAGGCAGTTCGTTGGAAATATCAGATTCTTAGCAAAAAAAATGCCTGAGAATTATGCATACTGAACCCCGGAGGTTCGCAGTCTCGCGACATAGCGACGGGCTTTCATATAAACACGCTAGCATTTTGCATCAGGTTTGCAAACAGGCAAAGAAAAAAGCCGGTCAGGAATGACCGGCTTTTTACGATTGCAGACGATGGCAGATTATTTTCCGGCGGCGATCGCCTGGTCGCGTATTGTCATCAGACTTGCCCCCGGGGTGATCAGATTGCCGTCATATTGCAATTCGATCAGCGCCGGTTTTTTGTGTTCGCGGGTGAATTCGACAGCACGGGCTAATGCCGGTCCGAATGCATCTGTTGTGGCGACGGTTTCGCCGTGCCCGCCGAAAGCACGGGCGAGTGCGGCAAAATCGGGATTCTGTAACTGCGTGCCTGAAACACGTGCCGGGAACTCACGTTCCTGATGCATGCGAATTGTGCCGTACATACCGTTGTTGAACACAATCACAATAACACCGGCCTGGTATTGTGCTGCCGTCGCCAGTTCTTGTCCGTTCATCAGGAATTCTCCATCGCCCGCAAAAGTGACGACCGTGCGTTCGGGGGCGATGATTTTTGCTGCAACACCGGAAGGCACGCTGTAGCCCATTGCACCGGAAGTCGGCGCGAGCTGCGTGCGGAAGCCACCGTAACGGAAGTAGCGATGTGCCCAGGTCGCATAGTTTCCTGCGCCGTTGGTGACGATTGTGTCTGCCGGTAATTGCTTTTGCAGCTCCTGAACCATTTGCCATAAATTTAATGGTGCATTTTCTTTGGCGAAAATGGCGGGTTCTGCCTGCCATGCGAGCAGTTCGGCCCGGGCTTCGTGCACGCTGTCAGCCCAGACAGGACTTTCCGAAATGACTGGCAGTGCGGCCAGGGCGGCCGCAATTTCCTGCATACCACTGTTGATCATCAGATCAGCCTGATAGACACGGCCCAGTTCCAGCGTGTCGCTGTGGATGTGAATCAGTTTTTGCTTAGGCACCGGTGCTTCCAGCAGCGTATAACCACTGGTTGTCATTTCACCAAGGCGCGGGCCAATGGCAATCACCAGATCTGATTCACGGATGCGTTGTGCCAGCTTAGGATTAATGCCGATACCGACATCACCGATATATTGCGGATCTGTATTGGGAACCAGATCCTGAAAGCGGAACGCGCAGGACAGAGGTAACTGCTGTTTGCGTGCGAAGGCCAGAATCTGTTCACAGGAGGTGGCATTCCAGCCACTGCCGCCAAGAATGACGACGGGTTTTCGGGCTGCAGCCAGCATAGTGCTGAACTGCGCGAGTTGTGACGGTGAAGCATGCGCCTGCACAGGCTGATAGCGACGGGTGTCACTGACGCTGACTTCCTGTACCAGCATATCTTCCGGTAAAGCCAGAACAACCGGGCCGGGCCGGCCGCTGGTCGCTATCTGGAAAGCACGGGCGACCATTTCTGGAACCCGGTCGGCACGATCGATCTGCGCTACCCATTTTGCCATCTGACCAAACATGCGGCGGTAATCGATTTCCTGAAAAGCTTCACGCTCAACAAAATCGTTACCGACCTGACCGATAAACACGATCATCGGTGTTGAATCCTGATACGCAGTATGGATGCCAATCGATGCATTGGTTGCGCCCGGGCCTCGGGTGACAAAGCAAATGCCGGGTTTGCCGGTCATTTTTCCGTAGGCATCTGCCATAAACGCGGCACCGCCTTCCTGACGGTTAATAATGAACCGGATATCACTGTCATGTAATGCATCCAGAACCGCGAGATAACTTTCACCGGGAACACCAAATGCTGTTTCAACGCCGTGAATGCGCAAGGCATCCACGATCAACTGGCCACCAGAGCGGATAGTCTCCATTGTATTTTTTATCGTGTTGTTAAAGAAAACGGTAAGCTACCAGAAAGCTCGCTTGATGTGGAAATGATTCCTAATATTGTGTCTGGAAAAAGTATCTGCACGGAATCGCTGTTGTTTTGTTTTTGCGCCTGCCAGCCGGTAAAAAATTCTGAATCGGAAGAGTTATTTGCCTGCTGAGGCGAAAACGGCGCTGATCGGTTACAATAGCGCCCGAAGCAGGCCAGACAATCGCTGGTTGTTATAGCAATATAATAACGGGAGGAAGGTCCGGACTCCACAGAGCAGGGTGACGGCTAACGGCCGTACGCTGAAAGCCGCAAGGTATAAGGCGAGGAATAGGGCCACAGAGACGAGCGTATTCAGTTACGGTGAAACGCGGTAACCTCCACCCGGAGCAATTTCAAATAGGCACGCATTGATGTGGCTCGCGGAGCGTGCGGGTAGAAAGCTTGAGCACTGGAGCAATCCAGCGCCTAGAGGAATGATTGTCATAGCCTGAGTGATCAGGCCGTAACAGAATCCGGCCTACCGGCCTGCTTTATTTCACACCCCATCCACCAGCCAGATTCATGAGTTATCTAGCATGAAAGATCGTTGGCTTCATTTCGCGATGTCCCCGGTGCTGGCACTATCTTACAGAACTCATCCATGTAGTTGATGTGTTGGGCTGTTGTTATTAGAACTCATTCCATCAATATCCGCGCTATGAGACAAGCCCTTCGGGAACGGAGGTGCTGGGCGCATTGCTTTCTTGCCTCGCTTGCACAGACATCAGTCTGTGCTGCTGAGTGCAGCCTTCCGCAATGATGAGGAAGTCGCTTCGCAGGTGGATTGCTGTGCAATCCAGTTTTCCTGCTACGCCGCCGCGCCCTGCATCCCGGCACCTCACGTTCGCACTCGTGGCTATTGATGAAATGAGTTCTACACATTTGCAGGACCAAATCCATTTAATTACCGTACCTGACTGACTATGATGCAGTCATCAGTGGAGTTCTTTGATGATTTTCATAGTTTGGTGTGAAGGTGGCGGTTATCTTAGAGTTTCTGGTGATAAACTTGCGCCGCTTTATTAAGTCCCGGGCTGAACTGCAGACGGGCAGGCTTCAACTGATCTGAAAGAGTCGTTATGAGCACACAACCGTCTCAACGCAATGTTCCCCTTATTGCCTTTGTGGGCTGCATAGTGTTGATACTGGTCGTTATTATTGTGCAAAGCTGGTGGTCCGTGCGTGAAGACAGGGACAGAACGCTTGCTGAAGCGCGCCAGAATAGTGATTTTGCGGTTCGCATTCTTGAAGAACATGCCAGCAGAGCGTTCAGTGACTCTGTCAAAGCAATCTCGATGGTGAGTGCGGCCTTAAACAATGATCCTGACCATAGTTTGAGTGGCGAAGCAGTAAGTCAGTTACTGCGATCAACAGCGCTTCATTCACAATTCCTTACCTCCGTCAGTATTTACGATTCCTATGGACTGATTCGTCAGACAAGTCGTGCCTACGATGTTTGGCAGGATGCACAAACTGCCAGCAGGCAAGTCCGTGATTTGCAAAAAGTCCCTTCATCTGAACAACTGGTTATTGGTCGGCCTCTGCAGATTAAAGATAATGGTGAATGGGTATTGCCGGTCGCCAGGAATGTCTTCAGCAGTTCAGGGCAACTGATAGGCATTGTGCAGGCCGATGTTCGCCTCGCCTATTTTCTCGAATTTTACGAAATATTATCCAGAGGTAACCGGGGCGTAATTTCGCTGCACGACTTTCAGGGGCAGTTGCTTGCCAGAGCACCATTTGATCAGAGTATCGAATTGCTGCCGGTGACAGAGCAGCTTCTGTTGCGAACTATTTCTGGCGATCAGCAGGATGGTAGTCTGATAGCAGCGGACATTCTGGGAGGTGATGCAGAATTGCTTTACGCGTTCCGCAAAGTGTCGGGCATCCCTGTGACCCTTGTGTTTTCACGCAATGTTGAAAGTATTTTGCAGGAATGGCGCGAGCGTATGCAGCAGAAGGTCCTGTTCACTGGTACAACGCTGCTGTTTATTTTTACATTGGCAATCATCTTGCTGATTCAGCTAAAACGGTTGCGGGAGTCGCGCGGACGTTTTGAAGCAAGTGAAAGCCGGTATCGCTTGTTATTTGCCGGGGCACAGGATGCTATCTTGCTAATCAACCGGAATTATGAGTATGTCGATTGCAATCCGGCAGCAGTTGAATTGCTTGGCGTAAAAGATGCGAGTTATGTGTTAGGGCGTCAGGCCGGAGACTTTTCGGACGCGCATCAGAATATTGCAAGCGAAGCATTGACTAACAGCAAACAATTGGTCAGAAAATATGTTGACCTTGCTTTTAGCGGAGAAGTGCAGCGACTCGAATGGGTGATGCAAAGACATGGTAGCCCTTGCTACATTGAAATTACTCTGAGCAGAGTAGAAATTAATAACGAGCCTTTGGTGTTCTGTGTTGAACGTGACGTCAGTGTCAGAAAAAAATCGGAGCAACTGTTGGAGGGGCAAAATAGACTGCTTCAGATGATCGGTGCAAATCAGGATCCAATCGAGATTCTGAACGCCGTATGCGATTTTATGCACTCGGTTCGTGGACGCTGGACGGTTGGGATTCAGTTACTCAGCGAAGATCAACGCACGTTTGTAGCAGGTATCGGTGGGCGCTTTCCGGAACTCATTCATGATCAACTGAAAGATTTGCCTGTTACTCATGGTAACGGCTTGTGGAGCGACGCTGTAATGCATGCGAGTCCGGTTCATGCAAAAAATTTGCCGAAAGATAGTTCTATGCAGTTTGTGAATCATCTGGAGCAGCTCGCTGTGTATCGTGAGGCGTTCTCCTGGCCTCTGATGGATAAATACGGTCAGGTCTTAGGGTGTTTCACCCTCTTATTGCGTGAAGCTGTACTAATCAATGAAGAAGACCACAGCTTTATTATGTCTATGATAGAAATTGCGATCATTGCAATTGAAGCCCGACGCTCTGAACGGAAAATTCTTCGCCTTGCACATTATGATGAACTGACCGGGTTGCCGAATCGCTTTTTGTATAACCAACACCTCAGTAAGGCACTTTCGCTGGCTGAAAGAAATCACACTCAACTGGCTGTACTTTTTCTTGATCTGGATCGTTTTAAGAATATCAATGATACCTTCGGTCATGACGAGGGAGATAAGGTGCTCAGAGATGTCGCTGCCCGTTTTACAAATGCTTTGAGAGAGTCCGATATTGTCGCCCGCATTGGTGGCGACGAATTCATTTTGCTGATTGATCAGTTCATTGATCCTAGTGATTTAGGAAATATTGCAGACAAGCTGCTATTCGAAGCATCGCAACCTTTTGAGATTGACGGGCAGGAGTGTCAGTTAAGCGCTTCAATCGGCATTGCAACTTTTCCAACGGATGGAAAAGATGCGCAAACACTCTTAAAAAACGCTGATATCGCAATGTATCGCGCAAAAAACAAAGGAAAGGATAATTACCAGTTCTATGCCTCGGAAATGAATGTTCATACCGTTGAGAAACTCGCTTTTGAGGCCCGTTTGCGGAAGGCGCTCGAGCGTCGTGAATTTGTTGTGTATTACCAGCCTAAGTTATCCGTTGCCACCGGAAGAATTGTTGGTGCGGAAGCCCTGGTTCGCTGGAATCACCCGGAGCGGGGCATATTGTTCCCGAATGATTTTATCAGCCTTGCAGAGGAGGCTGGTCTGATCTCGAGGCTGGGTATGCTGGTGTTAGATGTTGCGTGTAAAGATGTTCTCAGTTTCCGGCAAGTTGATGCCGGATTCGGTCGTGTAGCCATTAATTTGTCAGCCTCGCAATTTAATGAATATCAACTACTGGATGAGGTCCGCGGCGTTACAGAATTCTGGCGTGTACCTTCAAATGCACTGGAATTTGAAATAACGGAGAGCATGGTGATGCATAACCGTGATCAGGCCATCGTGTTGATGGATGCCTTTAAGAAGGAGGGGTTCAGCTTATCGATTGACGATTTCGGAACAGGTTATTCTTCTCTCGCTTATCTGAAACGCTTTCCTGTGGATAGTGTCAAAGTCGACCGATCCTTTATTAAAGATATCCCTGAAGATCCGAATGATACGGCGATTGCACATACGATTGTTGCTATGGCACATACCCTCGGGTTAAAAGTGATTGCAGAGGGAGTGGACTCTGCAACTCAATTGCAAACATTGCAAAATTTCAAATGTGATGAATATCAGGGATATTATTTCAGCAGAGCAATTCCAGCTAAAGATTTTATTGCCTTATTGCAACAGCAGGTTTCACTCTGATAGCTGAAAATTTTCTCATCCCCACCTGACGAATCCCGCATCGTCAATCCGTTCGATTTCAGACCTGTATTTCATGCCTTTCTCAAATCTCAGGCGACTTCTTCAATTTGTCGTCTAAGTCCTTCATTTATCTGATATTTCTTCTTCATGTCTTTGTTGTTGCGAACCTAAGTCATTGACTTCATTAAAGATTTTGTTGAAGCATCAGGGTAATGCGCTTGACCGGAAGGCAACCATCCACTAAAGTGGGCGTTAGTGTGAAAAAGTGTAATTTTGTGGGATAAATTCCCTTAATTCCTATATCTTCACCTGTATCTTCCCCCGGTTTTTATTTCCACTAAAAAGGTCACAGCGTGTTTCAGGGTCCATCCGCAATCAGTCTCGATGCGAAAGGCAGGATGTCTGTTCCTGCGCGTCATCGCGACGCCCTGATTGGTCAGTTTGATGGCAAGCTTACGCTTACCCGTCATCCTGATGGCTGTCTGTTGCTGTTTCCTCGCCCTGTCTGGGAATCTCACCGCGAGCAGATTGCGGCCTGGCCTATTCAGGCTCGCGACTGGAAACGAATTTTTCTGGGAAATGCGTTCGATGTGGATATGGATACCGCGGGTCGCATTCTCATTGCACCTGAGTTGCGTAATGCTGTTGCTATTCAGCGCGACATTATGATGCTCGGCATGGGAAGTCATTTTGAAATCTGGGATGCAGGCAGGCTGGCTGAAAATGAAGCTAACGCAAAAGCCGCCGGTGCACCGGATGTGTTACATAACTTTTCTTTCTGATCGCAGCCAATGATGAATCAGCAAGCGACAGAATTCGCACATAAGACCGTTTTGCTGGATGCAGCGGTTGATGGTCTTAATCTGACTGGTGACCGAATTCACGGCACTTATATCGATGGAACCTTCGGACGCGGCGGTCATAGTCGCCTTATCCTCAATCAGTTATCCGATCGAGGACGCCTGATCGCGTTTGATAAGGATCCACAGGCAATCGCCTGTGCAAATCAGATTCAGGATCCGAGATTTACAATTATTCATGACAGTTTTGCTTCGGTACATTCTTCGCTGAGTGAACTTGGAATCACTCGTGTGGACGGCATTTTGCTGGATCTCGGAATTTCTTCGCCGCAAGTCGATGATGCGGGAAGAGGGTTTAGTTTCAGATCAGATGGTCCGCTTGACATGCGGATGGACACTACGCGTGGTATTTCAGCAGCGGATTGGCTGGCAACTGAAAGCGAAGAAAAAATCAGGGAGGTAATTAAGGAATATGGGGAAGAACGGTTTGCTTTTCAGATTGCAAAGGCGATTATTGCTTGCCGCCAGGTCGAGCCCATTACCAGAACCAGGCAGCTGGCACAAATCGTTGCAAACGCCGTCAAAACTCGCGAGAAGGGTAAGGACCCTGCAACCCGTACCTTTCAGGCTATACGGATTTACATCAATCAGGAGCTCGAAGATCTCAAAACCGGACTAACTTCCGGTCTGACATTGCTTGGTCATGAGGGTAGATTTTCGATCATCAGTTTTCATTCGCTGGAAGACCGCATCGTCAAGCAGTTTTTTGCTTCAAATTCCACCGTGATTCAGCCGGATCGCCGGTTACCTATTCGCGCGATTGATCTGCCACAGCCGCCATTGAAGCTGATTGAGCGTATTAAGCCTTCGGATGCTGAAGTGTCGGCAAATCCGCGTGCACGCTCAGCCATTTTGCGCATTTCGGAGCGAACGCAGGGGGAACTGAGATGACAAAGATTAATATCGCTCTTGGTTTGTCACTGATCGTTTGCGCTTTATTGCTGATTAACTCCCAGTATCAGGCTCGTCGGCTCTTTTTTGAGCTGGAGCGCGAGCAGGGCTTGAGCAAGCAATACGAAACAGAATGGACGCAGTTGCGATTAGATCAATCAATTTACGGGAAAACATCCCGTATTGAGTCTGTCGCGCGTACCGAGCTGAATATGGTACCGGTAACACCGGATCGTACGCAGTTCCTGAAAGCGGCGGAAATCAAATGAAGCGACAAGGCGCAGTTTCGCGAAAAGCGGCGTCACGTGGCGTTGCTTATTCCTCCAGTCCGGTTCTTGAGGTGAAGTTGCCATCCTGGCGTTCACGACTGGTTTTGTTTTTCCTGTTTATCGCTTTCATTGCATTAATTTCACGCGCGTTGTTTTTGCAGGTGAAAAGTACCGACTTTTTACAAAAGCAAGGTGAAAACCGTTATGCGAGAACAATGGAGCTTCCCGCAACTCGCGGAAAGATTACTGACCGGAATGGTCAGGTGCTTGCTTCATCAATTCCGGTAAAGGCGATCTGGGCAATCCCTGAAGATGTGCAGGACACGCCCAAAGAGAAGCTTCGCCAACTCGCGTCGTTGCTTGGTATTTCTGATGCTGATCTTGCGAAAAAACTTAACTCTGATAAGACATTTGTCTATCTGAAACGTCAAGTTGAAATCGATACGGCAGACAAGATTATGGCACTGGGTATTCCTGGTGTGGATACTCGCAAGGAGTACAAGCGCTATTACCCCGAAGGTGAGGTGATGGCCCACGTCGTTGGCTTTACGAATGTCGAAGATATTGGTCAGGAAGGCATGGAGCTTGGCGCAGAAAAAAATCTCGCCGGGAAGAATGGCAGCCGCCGCGTAATTAAAGATCGTCTGGGGCGAATTGTTGAAGATATCCGGGCAATCAGAGAGCCGCATAATGGCAAAGATCTGACGCTTTCGATCGACAGCAAAATTCAGTACATCGCGTATACCCATTTAAAAGAAGCTGTAGAGAAACATAAAGCAAAAGCCGGTGGTGCAGTTGTCATTGATGCGCAAACTGGTGAAGTGCTGGCACTGGTGAACTTACCGACTTATAACCCGAACGAACGTGGCGGGCTTACCGGTGCGCAATTACGTAACCGGGTTCTCACAGACACGTTTGAGCCAGGTTCGACGATGAAGCCGATTTCAGTTGCCTGGGCGCTGGAAACCGGGCGTGTTACGCCTGATACCGTATTTCAAACTGCGCCAGGCATTATGACAATCGGACCTGCTGTAATCCATGATGCCCATAAAGAGGGGGCACTTACAGTGGCGCAAGTCATTCAGAAATCATCGAATATCGGCACTGCAAAGATGGCACTACAAATGTCGCCGAAAGAAATGTGGGAGTTGTATACGACGGTCGGATTTGGTCAGCAACCGAAACTCGGATTTCCAGGTGCGGTTGCAGGGAGATTGCGAAATTACAAAAACTGGCGTCCGATTGAACAGGCGACTATGAGTTACGGGCATGGTATTTCCGTATCACTGATACAAATGGCGCGTGCGTACACGATTTTTGCCCGTGATGGTGATTTGATCCCTGTCACGTTTGAAAAAACAGATCACCTCGTTAAAGGGCAGCGTGTTATTTCAGATAAAACCGCTCAGCAAATGCGCCTGATGATGGAATCTGTGACTCAACCCGGCGGCACTGCAACTCAGGCACGTATTCCGGGCTATCGCGTTGCAGGAAAAACCGGGACAGCGCATAAGCTTGAGGGCGGGCGCTATGTAAATAAGTATGTAGCGGACTTTGTCGGATTTGCACCAGTTTCTAAGCCTCGCGTTATTGTCGCGGTAATGATTGATGAGCCAACGGTAGGTGGGCATTACGGTGGCGTCGTGGCTGCACCGGTATTTGCCGCAATTACAGCAAATGTTTTGCGTTCACTGAATGTAACGCCTGACTCTTCAGTCACCAGCATTATTCCGGACACAAATGCAGTTCAGGAGAGTATGTGATGATCCATTCTGATTTGCGTATAGAAGATTTGATTTCAAAGTTAAGAGCTATTGCACCAGAGGCTGATTTAACGGCGGATTCCAGAAAAATTTGCTCTGGCGATATTTTCTTCGCTATGAAAACGCATGCCGGAGACGGACGAAATTATATTCAACAGGCGATTGAGAACGGTGCTGCGGCAATTGTACAGGAGGAAAATACTGAGGCTACTGCTGTTATCAGTTCTGTTCCTGTGATTCAGATCGCCAGTCTAGACAAAGTTTGCGGAAAAATAGCTGCCTGTTGGTATGAAATCCCGGATTCCGAAATGACTGTTGTGGCAGTTACCGGAACCAATGGCAAGACGTCAACTACGCAATGGATCGCAAAGGCAATGTCAATGCTGAAAACGGACTGCGCCGTAATTGGTACATTGGGTAATGGCATCTGGAGTCATGGACAATTAAGTGAAATGCAGGAAACAGGCTTCACTACACCTGATGCCATTCAGTTGCAACGTTCTTTGAATATGCTGAAGCATGCCGGAGCAAAGGCGCTTGCAATAGAAGCGTCATCGATTGGAATTCATCAGGGGCGCCTGGGTGGTCTCGATATCAGTACTGCCGTGTTTACCAACCTGACCCGTGATCATCTGGATTATCACGGTACGATGGATGCATATGCTGACGCCAAACGCAGCCTTTTCGAAACCAAGGAATTGCGCCTGGCCGTTTTGAATGTGGATGACGTTTATGGTGTTGAATTCTCAAAAACATTAAGAGACAAGCGACCGGACTTGTCGTTAATCGGATATTCAGTGGATGGCCCTGCTGAGTCGGACTTTCCATTGCTGCGTGCTACACACTTAAAGACCGGACACAGTGGAACCAGCTTTCATCTGGAGTCGCCGTTTGGTAACGCTCTGGTGCGGACTCAGTTGGTCGGACGCTTCAATGTCAGTAATGTACTGGCTGTCATGGCTGTTTTGCTTGGAAACGGACACAGTTTCGTCAAGGTAGTTTCCATTATCGAAAAACTGACGCCGGTTCCCGGTCGAATGCAGTTACTTGGCACGGCTGGACATGCAATGGTTATCATTGACTATGCGCATACTCCTGATGCGCTGGAAAAAACAATTGACTCATTGTTGCCAATTGCAGATGAGCGACAAGGAAAACTCTGGTGTTTATTCGGATGCGGAGGCGATCGTGATCCCGGAAAACGGCCGCAAATGGGGCGAATTTCCCAGAAAGCACATCAGGTAGTTGTAACCAGTGACAATCCCCGGACAGAAAGTCCGTCATCGATTATTCACGATATTTTGGCTGGGATGTCCGTTCAGCCGCATGTAATTGAAGACCGCGCAAGTGCCATTCTGTATGCGATCAAGCATGCACAGGATAAAGATGTGATTTTGCTTGCAGGGAAGGGGCATGAAACCTACCAGGATATTAACGGAAAAAAATGGCCGTTTTCGGATCAGGAGCATGCATCACTGGCATTAGCAACAGTCGCAACCAGTATGAAGAGGAACGCATGATCGCAGGAAATTTACTGGCACTGGCGACAGAAATTACTGACGCTACCTGTATCGGAGATGTCAACTTCACAGGTGTGACGACCGACAGCCGAAACGTTCAGGCAGGACAATTATTTGTCGCGATACGTGGGGAGCAGTTTGACGGTCATCACTTCTTACAGCAGGCGATAGATCAGGGCGCTGCAGCCGTCGTTGCCGATACGTTGCCTGCAGATTGGACTGCTCCCGCATTGCAAGTGCCTGATACCCGGATGGCTCTGGCAAAAATAGCCGGCTTCTGGCGTCGTCAGTTTGTGCTGCCTGTCATTGGTGTTACTGGAAGTAATGGAAAAACGACAGTTAAAGAAATGATTGCATCCGTACTTGCGAGCAATTTTGGCGAGGCCAACAGACTTGCGACGTCCGGGAATTTGAATAATGAGATTGGCGTTCCACTGACGGTGATGCAATTGAATGCGTCTCATGCAGCAGCAGTAATTGAAATGGGAATGAATCATCCCGGAGAAATCGCTCAACTTGCGATCGCTGCTGAGCCGAATATCGCATTAGTCAACAATGCCCAGCGGGAACACCAGGAATTTATGCACACGGTTGAGGCCGTAGCACGGGAAAATGGCTCAGTAATCAGTAGTCTGCCGTCAAGCGGAACAGCTATTTTTCCTGCAGATGACATATTTTCGCCTTTGTGGCGCGAATTGGCGGGCGCAAAGAAAGTGATTTCATTTGGCTTCAGTGATGATGCAACTGTTACTGCGAAATATGAGCCGGTTCAATCCGGAAATATGATTGAACTGCGCGCATTCGGTGGATGTGCATCCTTCAAATTAAATGCAAGTGGTGTTCACAACGTGCGAAATGCCATGGCTGCAGCAGCATGTTGCTTAGCAGCCGGATTGACTCTGACGCAAATTGCAGAGGGGCTTGCCTTGTTTTCTCCGGTAAAAGGACGGCTGCAAACGCATTTGTCTGGCGGCGGTTTAACTGTGATTGACGACACGTATAACGCAAATCCAGACTCAGTGCGCGCCGCAATAGACGTTTTGCGACATTATCCTGACAGTCTGCTGATTTTAGGAGATATGGGTGAAGTGGGGGATAAAGGTGATGCCTTCCATTTTGAGGTCGGTCAGTATGCGCGTGAGGCAGGTATCAAGCGCGTGTTTCTGCTGGGAGATCTGGTAAAGCATACCGCTGAGGGTTTTGGTGAGGATGCGCGGTCTTTTTCATCGCTGAATGAACTACAAGCTGCACTTGACGCGAATATACAAAACGGAATGACTGTACTTGTTAAAGGGTCCCGCTTTATGAAAATGGAGCGAGTCGTTCAGTATTTGCTGACCGCATAATACGAATTTGATTTAAATAACGATAAAAACATACAGGAAATAAGGGCATGTTGCTTTGGTTGGCAGAATATTTTAAATCGGATATCGGTTTTTTAAGGGTGTTCGGTTTTATCACTTTCCGGGCGGTTTTTGCGACCATGACCGCGCTTGCAATCGGGTTGTTTGCAGGTCCGGCGGTGATTCGTATGTTGACCCGTTTGAAAGTCGGGCAAGCAGTACGTAGCTATGGAATGGAAACACACCTGGTAAAAAGTGGCACACCGACGATGGGTGGCGTACTGATCCTGATTTCTATTGGAATAGCGACCTTACTTTGGGCCGACTTAAGTAATCGCTTTGTGTGGGTAGTGCTTGTGGTAACGCTGGGTTACGGAGCGATCGGTTGGGTCGATGATTATCGGAAAGTGGTTTACAAAGACCCGGAGGGAATGCGTTCGAGGGAGAAATATTTCTGGCAATCTCTGATTGGAATTGCTGCTGCGTTTTATCTGGCATTTTCAGTCTCGGCACCGACGGGAGAGAAAATTCTGCCCTTAATTTACGACTGGGCGCAATCAGGTTTTAGTATGTATCTTCCGCCGAAAGCAGATCTGATCGTGCCATTTTTTAAAACAGTCAGCTATCCGCTTGGAGTATGGGGATTCATTATCCTGACATATTGTGTCATCGTCGGCAGCTCGAATGCGGTTAACTTTACTGATGGGCTCGATGGCCTTGCGATCATGCCGACGATCATGGTGGGTGGAGCCCTTGGACTGTTTGCTTACTTTACAGGGCATTCGATCTATTCGAAATATCTGTTGATTCCTTATATTCCAGGTGCTGGCGAAATTCTGATTTTCTGCGGTGCGATGGCCGGAGCCGGATTGGCATTTTTATGGTTTAACGCACATCCTGCACAAGTGTTTATGGGAGATGTCGGAGCTTTAGCATTAGGTGGTGCGTTAGGAACAATTGCAGTAATCGTACGTCAGGAAATTGTTCTTTTCATTATGGGCGGTGTATTTGTTGCAGAAACTGTCTCCATTATTTTGCAGGTTTCCTATTTTAAATATACAAAAAAGCGCTATGGCGAAGGGCGTCGCTTATTTCTAATGGCTCCGCTGCATCATCACTTTGAAAAGAAGGGCTGGAAAGAGACGCAGGTAGTCGTCCGATTTTGGATCGTGACGATACTGCTGGTATTGGTTGGATTGTCCACATTGAAATTACGCTGATCGGGCATCAAGAATGTTTGCGGATAAAAAATTACTTATCCTCGGGCTCGGTGAGTCCGGGCTTGCCATGGTGCGCTGGCTGCATCAGACCACGTCTGGAAAAATTACCGTTGCAGATACACGCGAAGCTCCCGCACGACTTGATGCCTTGACTGCATTGGGGGGCGACATCCGATTTGTAGCCGGAAATTTCGGTGCTGCGCTGGCGAACGACGCAGATTTCATTTTTGTTAGTCCTGGTTTGTCGCCAGACGGTGATCTCAAAGAAATTTTATCTGCTGCCTCTGAAAAGAATATTCCTGTCTGGGGTGAGGTCGAGCTGTTTGCGTATGCATTGCGTACCCTGAAAGAGACTGAGCAATACAGTCCGAAAGTAATAGCAATTACCGGAACCAATGGAAAAACCACAGTAACCAGTTTAACCGGCTTACTTTGTCAGAGAGCTGGCCTGAAAACCCGGATCGCTGGAAATATCAGTCCTTCTATGCTGGATGTGCTTTTGCAATGCCAGACAAATCAGGATTTGCCCGAAGTCTGGGTACTCGAACTGTCCAGCTTTCAGCTGCATACAGCCTCGACTTTGCAAGCAGATGCTGCAACTGTGCTGAATATTTCCCAGGACCATCTCGACTGGCACGGGTCACTAGACGCGTATTGCCGGGACAAGTCACGTATTTTCAGCGACAACACAGTAAAGGTACTGAACCGGGACGATGCAAACGTCATGGCAATGGCGCGTCCGGGATCTGTCCATGTCAGTTTCGGTTTAAATTTGCCTGAGCGTGCCGGTGATTTTGGTTTACTCAGCGAGCATGATATGCACTGGATGGTATTGGCAACGCCGTCAGAAGACGAAGCGATGCCTACCAGAAGACGCAAAAAAGATCCGGTTGAAATTCCGTATCTGATTTCGCGACTGATGCCTGGTGATGCGTTGCAGATTCGGGGTCAGCATAATTTGGCAAACGCGATGGCGGCACTTGCTTTATGCAGAGCGATTGGATTGCCATTAGCACCTTTGCTGCATGGCCTGCGTGAGTACAAAGGTGAGCCACACCGCGTTGAGCTAATTGCCACCGTTGCCGGAATCGACTTCATCGACGACAGTAAAGGTACAAATGTCGGGGCGACGGTTGCAGCATTAAGTGGACTGGGACAACAGGGGCGTGCCGGACGTATCGTATTAATTGCCGGTGGTGATGGTAAAGGCCAGTCGTTTAATCCTTTACTGCAGCCTGTCACCAGATACGCAAAAGCAGTGATGCTGATTGGGAAAGATGCTGCAGAACTTCGTTATGCATTACAGGATGCAGAAGTTCCTTTAGTCGATTGTCCTTCACTTGAGCAAGCGGTGGTCCGTGCCGCGGAAATCGCTCAGGAAGGGGATGTTGTGCTGTTGTCACCTGCATGCGCAAGTCTGGATATGTTCCGCAATTATGCTCACAGGGCGCAAGTATTTGCTGATGCTGTACGTGAGTTTGCTCTGGAACGCGGGGAGGTGTGCTGATGGAGTGGCGTCAGTCTCTTCAGAGGTTATTACCGTTTGCGGCACCTGAGCCGCAAACGCAGCTCGTTAACCGCTCAAGGATGATGACCTACGATGAACCGTTGGTTTGGGTAACGCTGATCCTGATGTTGTTTGGCATGGTGATGGTGTATTCAGCTTCCATCGCATTGCCTGATTCACCGAAGTATGCAAATTATAAAAATACGCATTTTCTGGTTCGCCAGGCACTGTTTGTACTGTTGTCTATAGCTGGAGCAGCGTTTGCATTTCGGGTACGTATTGAAACCTGGCAAAAAATCGCCCCCTACCTGTTTGTCGCAACGCTGATATTGCTTGTGATGGTGCTGATTCCGTATGTCGGTAAGGGAGTAAATGGTGCAAAACGCTGGATTTCGCTGAAAGTTATTAATTTGCAGCCATCAGAACTGATGAAGTTGTTTATGGTTCTGTATGCTGCTGATTACACTGTTCGTAAGCAGCAGTATATGCACAAGCTGACTAAAGGATTCCTGCCAATGCTGGCAGCAGTTGGTCTGGTTGGTTTGCTGTTGCTGCTGGAGCCGGATCTCGGTGCCTTTGGCGTGATTGTTTGTATTGCTATGGGTATCCTGTTCCTCGGGGGTATTAACGGCGTTTGGTTTGGCGGGATTGCTGCCACACTGGTAGGTATCTTTACCATGGTTATTTTATTGTCTCCCTGGCGCAGAGAGCGGATTTTCGCTTACCTGAGTCCGTTTGACGAAGATCATGCTCTCGGTAAAGCGTATCAGTTGACGCACTCTCTGATAGCCTTTGGTCGCGGGGAATTGTTTGGTGTTGGCCTTGGTGCCAGCGTGGAAAAGCTTCACTACCTGCCTGAGGCGCATACCGATTTTCTGTTGGCGGTAATTGGTGAGGAGCTGGGATTTGCCGGTGTGCTGACGGTAATTTTATTATTTTATTTTCTTGTTAAACGTGCCTTTGAAATCGGACGTCAGGCAATTGCTCTTGACCAGACATTTGCCGGCCTGACAGCCAAAGGAATCGGCTTGTGGATAGGCGTCCAGACCTTTATCAATATGGGCGTAAATCTTGGCTTGTTGCCGACAAAGGGCTTGACTTTACCGCTGATGAGCTATGGTGGTTCCGGTGTCATGATTAATTGTGTAGGGCTTGCGATACTGCTGCGAATTGATTACGAGAACCGCGTCAAGATGCGTGGAGGGCGAACATGAGTACCGGTAAGAAGCGACTGCTGATTATGGCAGCCGGAACCGGCGGTCATATTTTTCCTGGGCTTGCCATTGCTGAGATGATGTCGGCGCGTGGCTGGGAAGTGAGTTGGCTTGGAACCAGCGCAGGGATGGAGTCTGATATTGTACCTAAGCGTGGAATTGCTCTCGACCAGCTTGACTTTACCGGGATGCGCGGAAAAGGCTTAAAACATACTTTGACTGGCGCATGGAAGTTGATGCGTAGTCTTAACAGTTGCTGGAAAATCTTAGGAAAGCGTAAGCCGGACGTGGTCATAGGTATGGGTGGATACGTCACGGTACCAGGCGGTTTAATTGCTTGGCTGCGTCGTAAACCCGTTGTCCTGATGAATGCAGACGCGGCGCTTTTATTGTCCAACCACGCATTGTTGCCGTTTGCTTCCAGACTGATGTTCGGACTGCCTCCGGATACAGTCTTAAAAGAAAAAATGGTCTGGACGGGTAATCCGATTCGCAATGAGATTTGCACCTTACCTTCGCCGGCTCAGCGTTACGCAGGCCGATATGGAAAACTACGCATTCTGGTGGTAGGCGGAAGCCTGGGTGCAAAAGTGCTGAACGACACGATTCCAGCGGCACTTGCAATGATCCCCGAAGATCAGCGTCCGTATGTGACACATCAATCCGGCAAGCAGCATATTGCATCTTTGCAAGAAAATTACAAGCGTTCAGGAGTTGATGCTGAAGTAGTTGATTTTATTGATGATATGGCAGTCCGTTACGCCAATACTGATCTGGTTATATGCAGGGCGGGGGCGATCACCGTTTCGGAACTGACAGCTGCTGGTGTCGCAAGCCTGCTGGTGCCATTTATGGCATCGAGCACTTCACACCAGAAGCAAAATGCGGTGTGGATGGCAGCAAAGCAGGCTGCGCTGTATATGCCGCAAACCGAGTTAACACCTGAGTCACTGGCGAAGACAATACAAAAATTAAACAGGGAACAGTGCTGCAAACTGGCTGAAACTGCCTATGCACTGGGACGGCGTGAGGCAAGTGAAAATATTGCCCGCATACTGGAAGAACTGGCATGAAGCATAAAGTAAAACATATTCATTTTGTAGGTATCGGAGGTTCCGGTATGAGTGGTATTGCAGAGGTTCTTCTGAATCTCGGCTACACCATCTCAGGATCTGATTTGTCCAGTAACGCTGCTTCCCAGCGCCTTGCTGAACTTGGTGCAACAATTTATACGGGCCATGATGAAGCAAATATAGGTAATGCAGATGCGGTGGTTACATCGACTGCAGTAAAAGCCGATAACCCGGAAGTCGTCGCTGCACGTGCGAAGCATATTCCTGTCGTGCCGCGTGCCATGATGCTGGCGGAATTGATGCGCCTGAAGAGCGGCATTGCGATTGCCGGTACGCACGGTAAAACGACCACGACCAGCCTCGTTGCAAGCATTCTTGCGCAAGGTGGACTGGATCCGACTTTTGTGATCGGTGGTCGACTTAACAGTGCGGGCGCAAACGCACGCCTTGGCAGCGGTGATTTTATTGTGGTGGAAGCCGATGAGTCTGATGCATCGTTCCTGAATTTATTGCCGGTCATTGAAGTTATTACCAATATCGACGCTGACCATATGGAAACATACGGCCACGATCTGACGCGATTGAAACAGGCGTTTATTGATTTCACCAATCATTTGCCTTTCTACGGCGTTGCCGTGTTATGTATTGATGACGCCAACGTCCGTGAAATTATGACTTCAGTTTCTAAGCCGGTAGTGACTTACGGTTTTCATGAAGATGCAGAAGTGAGAGCGGTGAATGCGCGGGCGGTTGCCGGAAAAATGGAGTTTACGGTTATTCAGAAAGATTATCCCGCGTTAGAGGTCAGCCTGAATCAGCCGGGTATGCATAATGTACAGAATGCATGTGCCGCAATTGCTATCGCCCGTGAACTGGATGTCAGTGACGAGGCCATTGCTACTGCATTAAATGAGTTTCACGGCGTGGGGCGTCGCTTCACTCGCTATGGCGATATTGCTCTGCCGGAAGGCGGCAGTTTTACGCTGGTAGATGATTACGGACATCACCCTGCAGAAATGGCAGCCACACTGGCTGCCGCTCGTGGTGCTTATCCCGGACGTCGTCTGGTACTCGCGTTTCAGCCGCACCGCTACACACGTACCCGCGATTTGTTTGAAGATTTTGTCCGCGTCATTTCTGCCGCAGATGCAGTGGTGCTGGCAGAGGTGTATGCCGCTGGTGAAGCACCGATTCTTGCAGCCGACGGGCGTGCGCTGACCCGTGCTTTACGTGTCGCAGGGAAAGTAGAACCGGTGTTTGTGGAAGATATTCTGGAAATGCCTGAGGCATTGTTGCGACAATTACAGGATGGTGATGTGCTGATCGTAATGGGAGCTGGCAGTATCAGTGCAGTGCCGGGAAAACTGGCGAAACAAGTTTAACAGGAAGAGTCATGACAGCTTTTGATCCAGCATCTTTTGGCAAAGTCGGTGTTTTGTTTGGCGGACGCTCTGCAGAGCGCGAAGTGTCTATCATGTCCGGCACAGGTGTTCTGAATGCGTTGCGTAGTAAGGGCGTTGACGCCCACCCGTTTGATCCTGCCGAACGCAGTATTGCAGAGCTGGTCAGTGAAAAATTTGACCGCGTTTTTATCGCGTTGCATGGCCGTTACGGCGAGGATGGCGCGATTCAGGGCGTTCTTGAGCATTTGAATATTCCCTATACCGGTAGCGGTGTCATGGCGTCGTCAATTGCGATGGATAAAATCTTTACCAAGCGCATCTGGCAAACACACGGTATTTCCACTCCCGCTTATGCGGTGCTGACACCTGACAGCGATCTCGGGCAGGTGGTACATGATCTGGGTTTGCCGCTGATTGCAAAGCCGCCGCATGAGGGATCGACTATCGGTATTACGAAGGTAACGTCGAAAGAACAAATGCAGCAGGCTTACTCGCTTGCTGCACGCTTTGATGATGTCGTACTGGCTGAACAGTTTATTTCCGGACGTGAGCTGACCGTGCCAGTGCTGGGTACTGGTAAGGATGCACGGGCATTGCCAGTCATTGAGATCGTTGCGCCTGAAGGTAATTACGATTATCAGAACAAGTATTTCACTGACGATACGCGCTATTTATGCCCTGCGCCGCTGAGCGATGAACTGACTGCAGCGATTCAGGAAATGGTCGTTCAAGCATACCGTTCGCTGGATTGTGAAGGCTGGGCGCGGATTGACGTACTTCTGCGCGAGTCGGATCAGCAACCATTCCTGTTGGAGATTAATACATCGCCCGGGATGACTGGTCATTCACTGGTACCGATGGCAGCACGTGCGGTAGGTATGAGTTATGAAGATTTATGCGTTGAAATTCTGCGAACTGCGCGCCTGAAAATCCGCTCGGAAAATACGTAGTACGGAGTTGACAGGCTATGTGGCATGATGCCCGATTACTTAATAACCTTGCGAATGCGCTGTTTGGCGCAGTGCTGGCCGTACTGATTGCATCCGGTGTATGGTGGGTCATTCAGCGGCCGGTATTTACGCTGCAGTCGATTCGTGTTGAAGCCACGGGTGAGCAGGGTTTGCGTCATGTCAGTGCGCTGACGGTCCGTAACACTGCAATACCGAAAATACGTGGTAACTTTTTTACTGCGAATCTGGATGCTGTGCGTGCTGCGTTTGAGAGCGTACCCTGGGTGCGTAAAGCCAGCGTTCAGCGCGAATGGCCGAATAAATTGCGCGTGACGCTGGAAGAGCATGTTGTGCTGGGCACGTGGGGCGATCAGGGAAAACTGATTTCTGTGAAAGGTGATGTGTTTACCGCGAACCTTGCGGAGGCAGAAGATGACGCCGATTTGGTGTCGCTGAGTGGACCGGATGGCAGTGAACGTGAGGTTTTGGCGCAATATACCGAACTAAAATCCCGTTTTCAGCAAATTCATTTGTCTCCTGTGGCTGTCAGCTATTCCAATCGTTATGCATGGAGCGTTAAACTTGACAATGGAATGCAGGTTGAACTTGGTCGCGTGCAGGATGCAGACACAATACGGCAAAGAGTTGACCGGTTGATGGCTGTATATCCGCAGTTAGTGAACAGTTTGCAAGACAGCATAGAGAGTGTGGATATGCGTTACCCGAACGGGCTGGCGCTTCGCTCATCGCACAGTGCGATGACAAAAAAACAGATAAAAGCTAGTGGAAAGACATGACTAAAGACGCGAAGAATCTGATTGTTGGACTGGACATCGGGACCTCAAAAATTGTTGCCGTGGTGGCAGAGGTCATGCCGGACGGGCGTCATGAAGTCATCGGACTGGGGCAGCACGAATCCAAAGGCCTGAAAAAAGGCGTTGTGGTCAACATCGAATCCACGGTTGAGTCCATACAGCGTGCGCTGGAAGAGGCAGAACTGATGGCGGACTGCAAGATTACCCGTGTCTATACAGGTATTGCAGGCAGCCATATCCGCAGCTTTAACAGCAGCGGTATGGTTGCGATCAAAGATAAAGAGGTCACTGCTGCTGACGTTTCTCGCGTCATTGAGACAGCGAAAGCCGTAAATATTCCGACGGATCAGCAATTGCTGCATACATTGCCACAGGAATTTATTGTCGACAGCCAGGATGATGTTCGTGAACCGATCGGTATGAGCGGCATTCGTCTGGAGGTCAAAGTACACATCGTGACCGGCGCAGTATCGGCTGTACAGAACATTGTGAAATGTGTGCGTCGTTGTGGTCTCGAAGTGTCTGATCTGATTTTGCAGCCTATGGCATCAGCAGAAGCCGTACTGACACGTGATGAAAAAGAGCTCGGCGTTGTGCTGATTGATATCGGTGGCGGCACCACAGATATCGCGATTTTCAGTGAAGGTGCGATTCGTCATACTGCTGTGATTCCGATTGCCGGCGATCAGATAACTAATGACATCGCTATGGCATTGCGTACACCATCGTCTGAGGCGGAAGAAATCAAAGTGCGCTTTGGTGTGGCAAAGCAAGTGCTGGCCGATCCGGCAGATATGCTGGAGGTGCCCGGACTTGGAGATCGCGGTCCGCGTTCCTTATCGCGCCAGTCTCTGGCTGCAGTGATTGAGCCACGTGTGGAAGAGTTATTCGCGCTGGTACATCAGGTTGTGCGTGAATCCGGTTATGAAGACGTGCTGTCTTCTGGTGTAGTTCTGACCGGTGGTTCATCCTCGATGCCGGGCATGATAGAAATGGCAGAAGATATATTCCTCAAGCCAACCCGTCTCGGTATGCCGGCTTACACTGGCCAGCTCGCCGATGTCGTTCGCAGCCCGCGTTATGCAACGGTTCTGGGCTTGTTGCTTGAGGCGAAAAAGCAGTATTTGCGGGGACATCTTGTTGTGCGGCAGGAAGGATCTGCAAAAGCAGTGTGGCAGCGCATGAAAGAGTGGTTTTTGGGGAATTTTTAAGCAGTATTTTGTACCACAATTGGTATAGGCATTTTATAATGAACTGATCTGCAGTTATTAGTCGCTAGTCGTCTCGACGCCAGTGATCATTAGCGACTGGTAACTGCCCTTCCAGGAGGATTCATGATGGATTTTGATATGGTTGATAATGCGACCCAGGGCACTGTCATTAAAGTTGTCGGTGTAGGTGGCGCGGGTGGTAATGCGGTTCAGCACATGATCAACAAAGGCGTTTCCGGCGTTGAGTTCATTGCTGCAAATACAGATGCGCAGGCGCTGGCGGCGTCTAAAGCGCATAACGTGATTCAGATCGGCGACAGCGGTCTGGGTGCCGGTATGAAACCGGATGTTGGCCGCAAACTGGCTGAAGACTCACGCAGCCGTATCGAAGATGCGCTGCGCGGTGCACATATGGTGTTTATCGCTGCCGGTATGGGTGGCGGTACCGGTACCGGTGCAGCACCGGTGGTTGCGCAGGTTGCAAAAGAACTCGGCGCGCTGACCGTGGCGGTGGTTTCCAAACCGTTTTCTTACGAAGGCGGTAAATGCATGGAGCTGGCAGAAGCCGGTCTGGAAGAGCTGACACAACACGTTGACTCTCTGATCGTGATTCTGAATGAGAAGCTCGAAGAGATTTACGAAGACGACAGCATGATCGAATGGTTGCAGCACGCCGATGACGTGCTGAACAATGCCGTTGCCGGTATCGCTGAAATCATTAATGTGCCTGGCCATATTAACGTCGACTTCAATGACGTGAAAACCATTATGGGCGAGCAGGGCAAAGCGATGATGGGTACTGCCACTGCATCCGGTCTGGATCGTGCGCGTATCGCTGCTGAGCAGGCTGTTGCATCGCCATTGCTGGACGGTATTGACCTATCCGGTGCGCGCGGCGTACTGGTCAATGTGACTGCCAGCCGTGGTCTCAAAGGTAAAGAGATCAAAGAAGTCATGGCGACTGTGCGTGCATTTGCTGCACCGGACGCATCGATTGCGCAAGGTATTGCCTACGACGATGCAATGGGCGATGAAATCCGCGTGACAGTTGTCGCGACTGGTCTTGGCCGCGGTAAGAAGAGCATTCAGCTGGTGCAGCCGAAAGTTTTGCGTGACGGCACTACGAATGAAGCATTCCTTGCCGTACCTGTTGAAAAAACAGTTCCGGTTAACAATGGCATGATCAATCCTGTACCTGCATTTGAAGGTCTGACCAAGCCTGCTGTATGGCGTCGTGAGTCCGCATCTGACACAGTACGTGCGCTGGAAAAGAACGGCATGGAAACCTACGATATTCCTGCCTTCCTGCGCAAACAGGCTGACTAAGCTGTCGCTGACGCAGTATGAACAAAAACCCGCCGGATGGCGGGTTTTTGTTTTTTCGGACGGATAGGTCTCTGTGCTTTTTGGGTTGTTACCTTCGGATTTCGTCGATGAAATCATAGTTCGTACCGAAAGGGAATCGCCTGTATGTCCGGGGTGCAATGGCTGTGAGTCGTGAGCAGCGGTTTGGCAAGTCTGTTGTACGTACTATGCGGTAATCGTCATTTCTGTTTTCGGGAGGCCCGGACTTTCTGCCGACAAGCGCCGGACTGCTGTGCTGAACACCGCATTTCGCCTGTTTTCTGACTCTGTACTGCCTCAGCGATAACGAAGGAATTTGAATAGGCTGGATGACTTTACGAATAATCACAACAGCCGCCATGATCAATTGTCGTTGGCAGTGATATGCACTT
This sequence comes from Cognatundibacterium squillarum, assembly GCF_014652435.1. Classification (GTDB taxonomy): domain Bacteria; phylum Pseudomonadota; class Gammaproteobacteria; order Burkholderiales; family Burkholderiaceae_D; genus Undibacterium; species Undibacterium squillarum. The sequence continues at coordinate 189,413 of NZ_BMYU01000004.1, read as the reverse complement.
CCGGTAAGTCCTGAGGAACATGGGGTGAGAACGAGACAGGAATAAAAAACGCCACCGTTGCCGGTGGCGTCTGAAGAATAAAATTAATAAGGCAGGTGTTTCAGTTGCCCTTGGCAGCACTGACAGCAGCAGCCGCATCGACAAGTCCGGCACCGCAACCAACGCAGTTTGCTGGTGCCTGACGGCTGGTCTTAATCAGAATATTACGAACCTGATCCGGTGTCAGCGCCGGATTGATTGCCAGCATCAGCGCGGCAACGCCGGCGACGTGCGGTGCCGCCATCGATGTGCCGATATAGTAGCCGTAATAATCCTCATTACCCGGACTGGTTCTGCCTGCATTCAGGGTTGATAAAATCCAGTCCTGATCGCTGCTGCGACCGCCGCCCGGTGCCGTTACAGTCACATGGCCGCCGTAGTTTGAATAAAACGCACGGCTGCCGTCGATGCCGTTAGAGGCAACCGGAATTACGCCGGGGCAGCTGGCAGGTGTGGACAGGCGTGCATTCCGACCTTCATTACCTGCGGCAACGACAACCACGGCACCTTTTTGTTTTGCGGCCATAAAACCAGCGGCTTCGGTTTTACTGCATAAATCCATGCCGCCGAGTGAAAGGTTAATGACTTTTGCCGGTGTGGTATTCGTTGGCACACCTTCCACCGGTAAACCTGCAGCCCATGCAACGCCGTCGATAATGTCTGAAGTCTGACCGCCGCATTTGCCCAGCACACGCACCGGCAGTACTTTCGCTTGTGGTGCAACGCCGACGATGCCTTTACCATTGGCGGCAGCGGCAATCGTGCCTGCGACGTGGGTGCCGTGCCAGCTGCTGTCTGATGCACGGCAACTGAAGTCATCGACCCAGTCACCCATATCGATACCGTTCGGACCACGCGCCGAGGTCACGCCATCGGCGACAGTGACCCGGGCTGTGGCCGGATCAGAAATAAAGTTATAGCCATAACCCTGACCACCGGGGGCCGGAACCAGATTTGGTAATAAGTCAGGATGCGGACGGTAGCCGGTGTCCACCACGGCAACCACAACATCTTTGCCAAACGACAGATCCCATGCTTTCGGTAAATTCATCGCACCTTTCTGTACCTGCGTATCCTGCAGATCCCACTGATCGCTGAAGAAATACGGATCTGTCGGTACGTAGGAAATACGGCGGATGCGATCCGGTTCAGCGTAGGCTATTTGCGGATCATTACTTTGCAACTGACGGCTGATTTGCTGCAGATCCTGTACGCGCATGGCTTTGTCAGCGCGGAACACCCATGCGCCTGTACTCATCTGGCGCAAAGGCTGGAAGCGCACACCCATTGCCGAAGCGTAGCGGTTGATTTGCTGCGAGCGCAGCTGTAACTGGCTTTCCAGTTGCGGCGCCGTGCCTGCCAGTGCAGCGGCGCTGCGTGCAAAGCGTGCATCATTTTTGTAATGCACGATCAGTTGACGAGCCTGTTCCGCAGCGACAGGCTGGGGTTTGATCTGACGGCGCGGAAAGCTGGCTGCATCAGACTGCGGTGTGACGACGCCTGCTAACAGAACAGCGGTCACAGAAAAGCGGGAAAACAAAGCATTCATAAAGTCACCTGTGATCATCTGTTTATTGGGCGTAGTAAGGAATCGCGGTCAGCTTGCCGGAAACACGGCTGCTGTCGCCACCTGCCCACGCATCGCCCCAGGTCACGTAATCACCGGATTTGGTGACGGCAAGAAATCCGCCGAATGCGGTTCCGTAGATGGCACGTACATTCGCAAGGCGCGCTTTCACGCTGCTGCTGTTGCCGCCTTTGCTTTGCATACCCCAGCTGACCACGCTGCCATCGGAGCGGAGTGCGGCAAACGCATACTGATTACCGGTGATGGTCAGTACATTTTTCAGATCGGCGCTGACGGCAGAACTGTCGCCGCCTTTTTCTGCATCGCCCCAGCTGACGACGGTGCCGTCAGATTTCAGTGCGACAAAAGCCTGATCATTCGCAAACAAACGGATAACTTGTGTCAGTTTGCTTTTGACCGCATCGAAGCTGGCCTGCATGCGCGGGCTGTCGCCCCAGTGCACAACGGTGCCGTCTTTTTTCAGCGCGGCGAAGCTGTATTCAGAAGCGACGATGGATTTCACGTCACTCAGTTGCGCAGCGACCGCAGATGAATCCGCACTTTCGATATAGGCGGAGGAGCCGAATGCCTGTGCTTTGGCGTTGCTGTCGATGGCAGCACCGCTGTAGCCATTCAGTACAAAGCTGCTGACATTACTCAGTTGTGTGCCGCTGCTGGTGTACAGCGGTGAGCTGTAACCGGAACCCCAGCCTACCATGTTGCCGTCTTCCGTCTGCGCAACGAAGTCATAACGGTTGCCTGCGACGCGGCGCAGTTTCTGGCTGCCGATCTTGTAGCTGTTACCGCCGGAATCCGCTTCACCGAAACTCTGTACCGTGCCATCGGCCGCGATCAGCGCGTAGGCGCTTTCGGTAAAGGCCACGGAACGGAAATTCGATAACGCGGTAATTTGTTCTGCTGTCAGGCCAAGCTGGGCATGGTTCAGCGGGAAATAGTCATCCTGAGAAACGGAGTACAAATTACCCCATGCAACAAAGCTGCCATCCTGACGCGTCGCGAAGAAAGCGTTATAGCCGGACTGGATATCTTTCAGATTTTGCAGCGCGCCGGTGGCTTTTGGTGATTCGCCGCTGGTGGCGTCGGCCGGTTTTTCGATCGTAATCGCATCCGGGCCCCACGACATCACATTGTTATCGGCCAGCAAAGCAGCGAAGCCGCGCTCAGTCGCGATGATTTTGCTGATATTGCTGATGCTTTCCACCGGTGTGTAGGCACCACCCCATTCCGGGCTGCCCCACAAATAAACTTTACCGTTTTGCAAAACGGCAAACGCAGCACCCGCGGTGCTGACGCTGTTCGCTGCCAGTGTTTGCGTTGCGCTGCCGGTGCCACAGGTGGCGGATATGGTCAGTTTGCTGTCTGGTGTGCTGTCTTCCAGCGTCAGATCGGTACCGAGACTTTGTCCGGACGAATTGCTCCACGCGATTTTCGGTGTTTCTGTGCAGGTGCCGGTGCTGACGCGGGCGATCAGTGTTTGTCCGCGTGCGCCGAAAACATCAATGCTGACCACAGGTTTCGCCGGTGTGGCATTGCAACCCATTTGGGATGCAAATAAATCATTGACGCGGTTACAGACCGCATCACGGATCTGGTCTTTTTCCCCGTTTCCGCCGCAGCCGCTTAACAATGCTGAAGCGGTCAATAACGCGATTGCCGGATTCGCCGGCCAGTGTCGCAAACGCATTCTGAATCCCCTTGCTCGTGTATGTAAATATATTTATCGCAAACAGGTATTGTAATTGACCCGTCATCAAGTCTGGCACTGTTTGGGGACCGCCGGAAAAAAAATCCGGAGTATGTTAATCTCAGGCCACGTTTTTTTTGAAGAAAGGAGAAATCCCATGACAATTCAGACCGGAGACAAACTGCCTGCAGGTCAACTGGCAGAGTTTATCGAAGTAGAAGGCAATGGCTGCAGCTTGGGCCCGAACACCTTTGAGGTGGCGGATCTGGTAAAAGGTAAAACCATTGCGATTTTCGGCTTGCCGGGCGCTTACACGCCAACCTGCTCTGCACAACACGTGCCGGGTTACATCGAACACGCAGCGGCACTGAAAGCCAAAGGCGTGGATGAAATCTGGTGTATTTCGGTCAATGATGCATTCGTCATGGGTGCATGGGGTCGCGATCAGAAAGCAACCGGTATCGTACGCATGATGGCGGACGGTAATGCGGCCTTCTCCAAAGCATTGGGTCTGGATGCAGACTTCAGCAAATACGGCATGGGCACACGTTCCCAGCGTTATTCCATGCTGGTAAAAGACGGCGTGGTGACACAGCTGAATGTGGAAGCCGGCGGCAAATTTGAAGTTTCTGACGCAGCAACCATGCTGAAACAGCTGGGCTGATGTTGCCGAAAGAGGACGCAGCGCGTCCTCTTTGCCTCTCGTCCGCGTTGTGCCGGAAGCCGTGCCGGATAATCGCTATAATGACGGGATGCTGAAACAAACCACTATCCTCCAATCTGTCCGCGCCACCGGCGTCGGCCTGCACTCCGGTACCAAAGTCGAACTGGTCTTGCGTCCTGCGCCAGCCGATACCGGCATCGTATTTACCCGTACTGATCTGAATCCGCCGCTGGTTTTTCCTGCCAATGCCAATGCTGTGGGTGATACCCGTATGGCATCGACCCTGACCAAAGACGGCCAGCGTGTCTCCACGGTAGAGCATCTGCTGTCGGCAGTTGCGGGCATGGGTATTGATAATTTGTATATTGATGTCAGCGCGGAAGAAATTCCGATTATGGATGGTTCCGCATCTTCCTTTGTGTATCTGTTGCAACAAGCCGGATTACAGGAGCTGGATGCCGCGAAGAAATTTATCCGTGTGCTGAAACCGGTGGAAATCCGTGAAGGGCAGGGCGCACAGGAGAAATGGGCGCGTCTGGAACCGCATGACGGTTACAAGCTGCATTTCTTTATCGAATTCAATCATCCGGCGGTCGATGGCACTGTGCAGACCGCAGAAGTTGATTTTGACCACGTATCCTTTGTCAACGATGTCGCGCGCGCGCGTACGTTCGGCTTTATGCAGGATGTGGAAATGCTGCGCGGTATCGGGCTGGCACGCGGCGGCTCCATGGAAAACGCGATTGTGATGGATGAATACAAAATCCTGAACGCCGACGGATTGCGCTTCAACGATGAATTTGTTCGCCACAAAATTCTGGATGCAATCGGCGATTTATTCCTGATCGGCCATCCGCTGATCGCCAGCTACAAAGCGCATAAATCCGGCCACGGCCTGAATAATCAATTGCTGCGTGCATTGCTGGCAGATCCGGAAGCCTATGAAATTGTCAGCTTCGATGATATCCGTCAGGCGCCACCGGCGTTTGCATCGCAAAGCCAGCGCGAATGGCATTTCGCCTGAACTGTACTCTGATTGTGCAGTGATCGTCATTTGCATTTTGCGGAGGCCCGGACTTTCTGCCGACGACCGCCGGATCGCTGTGCTGAGCACCGCATTTGAGGCATTTTGAGGCGATTTCTGGCCAACTGAACCGCAGACACAAAGCCGGATCAAAACAGACTATCGCAGGCATAAAAAAAAGCAGCGTTTCCCATCACCGGAAACGCTGCTTTTTTATTGTACTGAACGGATCATCGGCAACCGGTGATCCGGAGTCTGATGATCCGTATGACCGGCTCAGGTGCCGGTCGCGGCAACTGCCGGTGTCAGCAAATCGCCGAAGCGTTGCTGTACCGAAGCGGCAATCCCTTTGGCATCCAGACCGCAATTTGCCAGCAGGATCGCAGGATCGCCGTGGTCAATGAACTGATCCGGCAAGCCCAGCAATTGCACCGGTTTGGCGATGCCGGCTTCGGCCAGTGCTTCCATGACGGCAGAACCCGCGCCGCCCATCACGCAGCCTTCTTCCACGCAGACCAGCGCATCGTGGCTTTGTGCCAGGCGGATCACCAGTTCTTTATCCAGCGGCTTGATGAAGCGCATGTTGGCAACGGTCAGATCCAGATTTTCTGCTGCCAGCAGCGCAGGATGCACCATGGAGCCGAAGGCCAGAATCGCGACTTTGCTGCCGTTACGAACGATGCTGCCTTTACCGATTTCCAGTGCTTCCAGCGCTTCCGTGGTGGCTGCGCCGGTGCCCGCACCGCGCGGATAACGGACGGCTGCCGGACCCGGATACAGGTAAGCCGTGGTCAGCATCTGGCGGCATTCGTTTTCATCCGCCGGTGCCATCACCACCATGTTAGGGATACAGCGCAGGTAAGCGATATCGTAGTTACCGGCATGGGTGGCACCGTCGGCACCGACCAGACCGGCGCGGTCCAGCGCAAAGGTCACATCCAGATTTTGCAGGGCGACGTCGTGAATCAGCTGATCATAGGCACGCTGCAGGAAGGTTGAGTAAATCGCCACCACCGGTTTGAAACCTTCGCAGGCCATGCCGGCAGCAAAGGTCACCGCATGCTGTTCTGCAATGCCGACGTCGTAGTAACGCTCAGGGAATTGTTTTTCGAATTCAACCAGACCGGAACCTTCGCGCATCGCCGGTGTGATACCGACCAGCTTAGGATCGGCCTTGCCCATATCGCACAGCCACTGGCCGAAGATCTGGGTGTAAGTTTTTTTGCTGCTGGCAGCAGGTTTAATGCCTTCTGCCGGATTGAATTTGCCCGGGCCGTGGTACAGCACAGGATCAGCTTCCGCCAGTTTGTAACCCTGACCTTTTTTGGTCACCACGTGCAGGAATTGCGGGCCTTTCAGGCTGCGGATGTTTTGCAGTGTCGGAATCAGCGAATCCAGATCATGGCCGTCAATCGGGCCGATGTAGTTGAAGCCGAATTCTTCAAACATGGTGGCCGGAACGATCATGCCTTTCGCGTGTTCTTCCAGACGTTTTGCCAGTTCCAGCATGCCGGATGGCAGCACGGATTTGCCGACATTTTTTGCCGCCGCATAGAACTTACCGGACAGCAGACGTGCCAGATATCGGTTCAGCGCGCCCACCGGTGGAGAGATCGACATATCGTTGTCGTTCAGAATCACCAGCAGATTGATATCGTCATACACACCGCCGTTATTCAGCGCTTCGAATGCCATACCGGCAGTCATCGAACCATCACCGATAATCGCCACCGCGTGACGCTGTTCGCCTTTGGTTTTGGCCGCCAGCGCCATCCCCAGCGCAGCAGAAATCGAGGTTGACGAGTGTGCGGTACCGAAGGTGTCGTATTCGCTTTCATCACGCTTAGGGAAACCGGATAAACCCTGATACTGGCGCAGCGACGGCATGCGGTCGCGGCGGCCGGTCAGGATTTTATGCGGGTAAGTCTGATGACCAACGTCCCATACCAGACGGTCCTCCGGCGTGTTGAATACATAGTGCAGCGCAATCGTCAGCTCCACCGTGCCCAGATTCGATGACAAATGGCCACCGGTTTTGGAAACGGAATCCAGCAGGAAGTGGCGCAGTTCATCTGCCACTGCTTTCAGTTGCGGACGCGGCAGCTTACGCAGATCTGCCGGCGATTGAATTTGTTGTAATAAGCTCGTCATAGCGTCACTAAATCAGGCTTGTCTTTGAATAATCAGATCTGCAATATCGTGCAGGTGGCGTGCCTGGTCGCCGTATGCCTGCAGTGCAGTGTGTGCTTGCTGGCAGAGTTCTGCCGCCAGCTGGCGTGATGCATCCAGCCCCAGCAGGCTGACATAAGTCGGCTTGTTGTCAGCGGCATCTTTGCCCGCAGTTTTCCCCAGTGTGGCGGAATCTGCCGTGGCGTCGAGAATATCATCAACCACCTGGAAAGCGAGTCCGGTGGCAGCCGAGTAAGTATTCAGTGCAGAAATATCTGCTGCGCTGAGTTCCTTGCCAGCCTGTGCACCGAGCATGACTGAAGCACGCAGCAGCGCACCGGTTTTCAGGCTGTGCATTTGTTCCAGCTGGGCACGGTTCAGTTGCTGACCAACGCTGGCCAGATCAATCGCCTGTCCGCCGCACATACCGGCAGAACCGGAGGCTTCAGCCAGTGTGCGTATCATGCCTACCACCGTGGCTGGCGCTGCATCTGCCTGTGCCAGCGTCAGGAAGGCCTGACTTTGCAATGCGTCACCGACCAGTAAGGCGGTCGCTTCATCGTATTTCACATGCACGGTTGGCTTGCCGCGACGCATATCGTCATCGTCCATGCAAGGCATATCATCATGTACCAGAGAGTACACATGGATCATTTCCACAGCACTGGCAGCGCGTTCCAGCAGGGATTGCGGTGCATTGAACAGTGCGCCGGCAGCAAATACCAGCAGCGGCCGCACGCGCTTGCCGCCATCCAGTGCGGTGTAGCGCATGGCTTCATGCAAATGTGACGGCGTCTGGCTCACCGGCGGCAAATATGCCGATAAAGCCTGTTCACAGGTCTGCTGGATGTGTTTCATCCAGACCTGAAATTCCTGATTCATTCAAGATCCTCTCTGGGGGAGATGGTCAGCGGGCGCAACAGGCCGTTTTCCAGTACCCTGACTTGTTGTTCTGTTTGTTCAAGCTGGCCGCTGCAATAGCGTATCAGCACAGCGCCGCGCTGATAGGCGGCCACGGAGGCTTCCAGCGCAAGGCTGCCAGACTCCATTTGTTCTACCAGTTGCTGCAGTTCCGCCATCGCAGATTCAAAGCTGGCTGGTAAATCCTGCGTAGCTGCGACCGGGGATTCTGTCTGTTTTCTGGGCATACTTCACCTGTCAGAGCGGGATCAGCAAAGCTTTTTTGTATCCGGCTCTGAGTCAGTGACTTAGGATAAAAAAAACGATTCTGATCATATTGCAAATCTCTTATACAGAGTCCAACCCAGTATTTTAGAACAATACCGGAGGGATACGTAAAAAACCCCGTTTTAATCCCTGAAATTTGCTTACAAATAGAAACAAAAATTTCTTATGCGAAACGGATGTGGCCGGAATGTGCAGATTAAACTCGGATTTCTATCAGAAAATCCTTGGAATTGCGTTTAATTCATTTCCATGTGGAAATATCGTAGCTATAGTGACGCTGACAGCGCCACGATGTTTTCCAACCCGCGTTCAATCCCGGTTATCTGCATACCGGAGTAAGTTTACAGGCCGTAGTCATGCTGAAATCAGACAATTTTGCACAAAGCGCCAATGCCGGCAGCCGGGAAAATCCGGAGGCTTTGTTGCATTCGCTGGTTTCTGTGGCAACACATCTGATGCTGGCGCAGGTCGATGCATTTTCCGGCCGTTTATCGAATGCCTTGCTCGCCCATTCTGAATCCGCCCATGATTCACGCGAGGCCAGTCTGAGTTTCGGCGCTGGTCAGTTGCTGAAGAAAAACACTTACGCTTATTACTATCTGGTATCGGCTGAGCTGGAAAAAGCTTTTCGCCGTGAAACCACGGTCTTATCCGGCAAAGCGCCGGCTGGCACAGTCAGTCTGCAGGCTGACGATGAGCTGAGTCTGGTCAGCTATGAAGAAATGGATAAAAAGCTTGCATTCAGCCGTGCCGCTCGTGCAGTCGAACTGCAGGCCGCTGAGCAGTATGCTGCACTGAATATGCGTTTCGGCAGTCTGTTGCAAAAGGAAGCACTGAGCATTGCGCAAAATCCGTATCGTCCGGAAGTGATTCTGCATGCACTGTGGGATGCCTGGTGCCAGTTTGACCCGGAGCAGGGTACGCACGCGCTGGTACTGCCATTACTGAACGCCGATATTCTGTTTGAACTGACGCCGGTGTTGCATGAACTGAATCAGCATCTGGTCAGCAAAGGCATTTTGCCGGATTTGCAGGACTCTTACCGTGTGCGCCGCAATCGCAGTGCCGATAAAAAAGTCGCTGATGACGGCGAACGTTTGCGCCAGTTTTTGTCCGGCAATGCAGAAAACGCGGCAACTGCCGCTGTTGCCGGCGGACAGGGTGCGCAAGGGGCGCAAGGCGTTCAGGGCAATGCGCCTTTTGGGATGACCGGTCAGTCCGGATCTGCCGCTGGTGTTGCTGGCATTGCAGGCGCAGCCGGTGCCGGAATCAGCAGCGCTGCCAGCGCCGCAGGATTGCAGCAATTGTCAGCCTTGCAAAATAGTCAGGCGCTGATGCAATGGCTGACGCAGGAGCAAGGTCCTGTCAGTCTGGCGCGCATGCGCGAACAGATGCCGGAAGCCTTCCATCAGGGCGTGGCACCGCAAACGCTGGAAGTATTGTCACAAGTTTTCGACGAAGTATTCCGCAATGATGAAATTCCGGTTGCAGTTAAACAGCTGATTTCGCTGCTGCAGATTCCGGTGCTGAAGGCTGCGATGCTGGATCAGCAGTTTTTCTTCAATAATGAACATCCGGCGCGTCGTCTGATCGATGCCTTATCGCGCTTCAGTCCGGGCGTGGATGAAAGCAAAGCGGGGCAGGACCCGTTGCTGCAAAGCATGCAAAAGCATGTGGAGCGTGTCACCCGCGAATTCGATCAGGAAATCGCGCTGTTCGATGAAGCGCTGCGTGATCTGGAAGCCGAAGTGGCTTCTCAGGAAAAAGCGGCTGAACAAGCTTTGCAGGCACCGATACGCAGTGCGCTGCGCAAAGAAAAAATCCGTCAGGCCACTGTGACGGCAAATCACGAAGTGGAGCTGCGCGTCGGCAGCGGTGAAATCGTCGCGTTTGTGGAAACCTTTCTGGAAAACCGCTGGGTCAAAGTGCTGACACTGGCATACAGCGTGCAGGATGAAAAACCGCAAGCGGTGGAAGATGCGATCCGCACCATGGATGATCTGATCTGGAGTGTGAAACCGAAGATCACCATGCCGGAGCGGCAGGAATTATTGCGGCGTCTGCCCGCGATTCTGGCACGACTGAATAAATGGCTGAGTCTGATTAAATGGGACGATGCCGACCGCATCCGTTTCTTCGCCGAACTGGCGGAATGCCATGCATCGATTGTGCGTGCGCCGCTGGAATTGTCGCCGGACCGTCAGCTGGAACTGGCCGTGGAAGCTGCGCAGCGTGCAGCGGAACGCCGTCTGGAAAAACGCGCCGAAGCCGAACGCAAATCGCAGGAAGAACAGGTTGCGCAACAGGAAAGCTCGCAAGACCCGTATGTACAACTGGTCGAACAACTGGAGCGTGGTATCTGGCTGGCCCTGCAGCGCGATGGCTTGCCGGAACCGGTGCGTGTGCGGCTGGCCTGGGTCAGTCCGATGCGCAGCCTGTATATTTTTACCACGGTACAGAAAGATCAGACTTTCTCCTTATCCACACAGGAAGTGCAGCAGGCTTTCCGTTCGGGGCAGGCGCGTTTGCTGGAAGTCGAAAAAATCATGGACCGCGCTTTACAGGAAGTCGTGCAGCGCTTACCGGAAGCCGTTGCCGACAGTCCGGAACCGGAAATACAGGAAGCCACAGCCTGATGCGGTGACTGCCGTTCGAAGGGGCGAATGATTCATATCATTTGTTGTCTTTTTTACCCCTGATTTTCTGTAAGAATTTGATTATTCACAGATTTTTCTCAGTCCGGATACCCCGCAGGATGATTTCGGGTATAATCCCGCGCTCTGTCCAAAATTCCTCTTCAAGTCGTTTGATCGTCTGAACTTCGTCCGGGCCAGATCCGGGCGATAAAGTTTTTTTGGATTCTTTCTCTCTTAGGTTGGTGAAAATTAATTTGGGGGTGGGGATGTCCGATCTGGCTTCTTTGTCTAAACTCGCGCGTTCTGACGCGCAACTTCCGGTCAACGTTTATTTTGATGAATCGCTGTTACAGCGCGAAATCAAAGAACTCTTTCAGGCAGGTCCGCGCTACGTCGGCCATGAACTCATGGTGCCGAACGTGGGTGACTTTGCGACACTGCAAGCTGAAAACGAAGGCCGTATGTTGGTTCGCAGCCCACAGGGCATAGAACTGATGTCCAACGTTTGCCGTCACCGGCAGGCGCTGATGTTCAAAGGCCGTGGTAATGCAGACAATATCGTTTGTCCGCTGCATCGCTGGACCTATGATTTAAAAGGTGAACTGATCGGTGCGCCGCACTTTTCAGACACGCCTTGCATGAATCTGAAACGTACACCGTTACAAAACTGGAATGGCTTGCTGTTCGAGCAAAACGGTTACAACGTGATGGAACGCATGGCCACACTGAGTGTGACCAAAGACCTCGATTTTTCCGGCTATATGCTGGATCACGTGGAAGTGCACGAATGTGATTACAACTGGAAGACTTTCATTGAAGTCTATCTGGAAGATTATCACGTTGAACCTTTCCATCCGGGTCTGGGTAACTTCGTGACCTGTTCTGATCTGCGCTGGGAATTCGGTGAAGATTACAGCGTGCAGACTGTCGGTGTGAACGCCGGTTTGCGCCGCTCCGGTTCGCCGGTGTATCAGCGCTGGCAGGAACAGCTGATGAAGTTCCGCAACGGTGAAGCGCCGAAATACGGTGCGATCTGGCTGACGCTGTATCCGAACATCATGGTGGAATGGTATCCGCATGTGCTGGTGGTCTCCACGCTGTGGCCAACGGCTACCGGTAAAACCCGTAACGTGGTGGAGTTCTACTATCCGGAAGAAATCGTGCTGTTCGAGCGCGAATTCATCGAAGCAGAACGCGCTGCGTATATGGAAACCTGTATCGAAGACGATGAAATCGGTATCCGCATGGATCTGGGCCGCAAAGCCTTGTTTGATCGCGGTGAAAATGAAGTCGGGCCTTATCAGTCGCCTATGGAAGACGGTATGCAGCACTTCCATGAATGGTATCGCCGCAAAATGCAGTTCTGAAATACAACCGTTACACAATAAAGGGAGGCCAGGCCTCCCTTTGTTATTGGAAGAAAGCAAGTTATGCAGTCGCTGTGGATGCTGGTCGCCAGCCTGTTATTTTCTGTGATGAGTGTGTGCGTCAAGCTGGCGTCTGCGCAATATTCCACCTCTGAAATTGTCTGTTATCGCGGCCTGATCGGCATGCTGATACTCGGCAGTCTGCTGCGTCTGCACGGCGGCACGCTGCGCACCACGATGGGCGCATCGCATTTCTGGCGCGGCCTGGTTGGTGTAGCGGCATTGTGGCTATGGTTTTTTGCGATTGGCCAGTTACCGCTGGCAATGGCCGTCACACTGAATGCAATGTCGCCACTGTGGATTGCGGCGATGTTATTCACCGCGTCTTTGCGCAAAGGCCGTAATCTGCCGGACTGGCGACTGGTGCTGGCGATCCTGATGGGCTTTGCCGGTGTGATTCTGCTGCTGCAGCCCAGCATTCACGCCAGCCAGTGGGTTGGCGGTGTGCTGGCGCTGATTTCCGGTGTGCTGGCTGCACTCGCGTATATGCAGGTGCGGGATATGGGTTTGCGCGGCGAACCGGAATACCGCGTCGTGTTCTATTTTTGTCTGACCTGTGCAGTGGCTGGTATGGCAGGAACATGGCTGTTGCCCGGTCATCCGGATCAGATCAGCTGGCACAGCCATGACTTACGCGGATCGGTATTGCTGCTGGCAATCGGCGTGACAGCCGTGGCGGCGCAAATGGCGATGACCCGTGCTTACCGTCTCGGCAATACTTTGCTGGTTGCGAATCTGCAATATCTGGGCATCGTGTTTTCCAGTATCTGGGATTTACTGATCTGGAACGATCCGCTCAGCGGCCTCAGCTGGATAGGCATACTGGTGATACTGGGCAGTGGTTCGCTGGCCAGCTTTTACAATTACCGCCAGCAACAGGCGGCACGGCGCTGACGCACTGATCCGTAAATACTCTGTGTTAAGCTGATAACAGTCCGCTGAAACGGATTTCATTGCCACATTCCAGCCCTGTTAACCTGAAGGAGCCCGCATGTTTTCCACCCTGATTTCCGTTACGCAATTACAGACGCTGCGCAGCAGCGCTACGCCGTTTGTTTTGCTGGATTGCCGCCACGAATTACTGAATCCGCGTGCAGGGGCTGATGCTTATGCGCAGGGCCATTTGCCGGGTGCATTGTTTGTGGATATCGACACCCAGTTATCCGCACCGAAAGACGGGCCTGTATTTCGCGGCCGTCATCCGCTGCCATCCAAAGAACAATTTATTCAGACCATGCGCGCGCTCGGCATTTCCGATCAGACCCAAGTGATTGCGTATGATGCGCACGGCGGCATGTTTGCGGCGCGTTTGTGGTGGATGCTGCGCTGGGTGGGACACGCTGCCGTTGCGGTACTGGACGGCGGACTGGCTGCGTGGCAAAACGCAGGTTTGCCGCTGACCACCGATGTGCCGGTCGCTGCTGCAGGTACGCTGAATCTGAAACCTGCGCTGACGGCGCAGGTTGATGTCGGTTTTCTGGTTGCCAATCTGACGACAGGTGCGCTGCAGGTAGTAGATGCGCGCGCGCCGGACCGCTTCCGTGGTCAGAACGAAACCATCGATCCGGTCGGCGGCCATATTCCGGGCGCGATTAACCGCTTCTTCAAAGACAATCTGCAAGCCGATGGCAGCTTTAAACCTGCCGAGCAATTACGTGCCGAATGGCAGGCGATTCTGCCAGCCATTACTTCCGCCGTGATGCAATGCGGCTCCGGCGTCACCGCCTGCCACAACCTGCTGGCGCTGGAACATGCCGGCCTGCCCGGCGCGGCGCTGTATCCCGGCTCATGGAGCGAATGGTGCGCCGACCCGTCCCGCCCGGTCGCGATCTGAACCGTATCTGCATTGCCCGCAACAACAGCCGGTCTGCGTACCGGCTGTTTGTTTATCAGCCAAGCCACAGCGTTTCAGTTGTCTTTCCGTCGTCTTTTAATGCCCGAACCCCCCGTTTTTGCCCCAAATGCGGACTTCAGCACAGCCATCCGGCGGTCGTCGGCAGAAAGTCTGGTTATATGAGAATTAATTTTTTTGAAATCTACATAATTTCAATGTTGTATTCTACGTTTTTAGTTTCCCCACATTTTTTAAAGGACTAACTTTGAAAAAAGGTAAGGTAAATCGATTTGGATTGCCAAGATATGTTCCGGCTGACATTGCTAGAGAAGTAAGGCAGCGGTGTGGATTTGGATGTGTCATATGTGGAAAGGCATTTTATGACATCGAGCATTTTTCTCCGGATTTCAAAGATGCGACTGAGCACAATCCATCAGGAATGACTTTACTTTGCATGCAATGCAATCAGAAAAGGGCACGTGGAACACTTTCCGTTGAAACAGTTGTGAGAGCAAATGCATCGCCGAAATGCTTATCAGATGGTTTTGCAAGCGAGATTTTTGATATAGGTTATGAAGAATTATCAATAGTGTTCGCAGGCGTTACTTTTAAAAATTGCCGTAACTTAATAGCGATTAATAATGAGCCAATTCTGTCTATAGCGCGACCCATTCAGCACGGCATGCCTTTTCTCCTATCTGGCGTTTTTAATGATGAATCTGGGCGTGAGATATTACGTATTAATGAAAATCAATTTTCAGTTATTTCTGAGTCGTGGGATGTTGAAGTCAAAGGCTGTAGTATTACCGTTAGAAGCGCCCTTGGCGACGTTCAACTTGTGCTAAGAGTCGTGCCACCAAAGCTTGTTGTGGTTGAAAAGATCAAGATGCGATTTAAAAGTATTTTTCTTGATGGCAATGAAGATGAATTGCGGATTTCAACTGATTGGGGTAAGGGGTGGAATAAGTTTTACGGGTGCAATTTAGATGGATGTGAAACAGGAATTGCGATTAATGATGGCGTAGCAAATGATTCGACTTACTAAATGATTAAAGGCTGAAAATAACACAAATGCAGCTTTCAGCACAGCCATCCGGCGGTTGTCGGCAGAAAGTCTGGTTGTCCGGAAATGATCAGTGCGGAGTTCTGCACAGCGCTGCGGGTCAGGCGGCGCTGTTCAGTGCGGGGAAGCAGGGGGAAAGCAGACCGGAAAAATCAGTGGGTGACCAGTAACACCAGTCCGATACCGGCGGCGATCAGGATGACTTGCGGGATGGATTCACGCAGGGTGGTGCGGCGCTGCATTTGCGGCATCAGGTCGCTGACGGCGATATAGATGAAGCCGGACGACGCCAGCACCATCACGTACGGAATCAGCGAACCGGCTTTTTCCAGCATCAGATAACCGGTTACGCCGCCGACCACGCCCATCAGGCTGCTGATCAGGTTGTACAGATAAGCGCGGGTTTTGCTGAAACCGGCGTTTAGCAGCACGATGAAGTCACCGATTTCCTGCGGGATTTCATGTGCGATGATCGCAAAGGCAGTGACGATCCCCAGATGCGGATTGGCCAGAAACGCGGCGGCGATCAGAATGCCGTCGGTCAGGTTGTGCATGCCGTTGCCGACTAAGATCATCCAGCCCGACTTACCGGCTTCGTGCGCATCGTGACCATGTTCATGATGATGGCCATCGCCTTCATGGTGATGCGAGTGACGCAGAATCGCCGCTTTTTCCAGCAGGAAAAAAGCCAGCAAGCCGCCAAGCAGACAAATAAACAGTTTGCGCGGGTCCGCCCCGGATTCAAATGCTTCCGGTAAGGCGTGCAGCAGCGATGTGGACAGCATAATGCCGACCGACAGGCTGACCAGACGATCGACCATGCGGGACAAAACAGCATACGAAAAAATGGCGGCGGCGGTGATGCTGATCAGCCCGGCCAGTGTGGTGGTCAGGATGATGGAGAATAATGGGGATGAAATTTTGTAGCCTTTGAAATTGCAACCAAGTTGCAGATTAAAGCACAGCGGCCGCCATTGTGCAATTGCGGCCGCTGCAAAACCTTGGCAAAAGTTTCGTTTCAGATTGCCTGATGATCGCGCAGCCATTGCAGGCAGCGCTGCCAGCCGTCGCGTGCATCGGCTTCCACGTAGCTCGGGCGGTAGTCGGCGTGGAAAGCATGGCCGGAATCCGGATAGACATGGAAGGCGGACTGGCTCTTGCCCTGCGCCAGCGCTTTCTGCATCGCTTCCACGCTGCTCAGCGGGATGCCGGTATCTTTGGCACCGTATAAGCCCAGCACCGGTACGCGCAGGCCGGCGGCAATATCCACAGGATGCTGAGGATTCAGCGCAGACTGGTTGCCGGTGAGGCGGCCGTACCATGCGACACCGGCGCGGATAGACGGATTATGCGCGGCATACAGCCAGGTGATGCGGCCACCCCAGCAAAAGCCGGTAATCGCCGCGCGGCTGATGTCGCCGCCCTGCGTTTTCGCCCACGCCAGCACCGCATCCAGATCCTGCATCACTTGCTGGTCCGGTACTTTGTTGATGACCTGACTGATCAGTTCGGCAATGGTCGGATAGGCCGCCGGATTACCCTGACGCACGAATAAATCCGGTGCGACAGCCAGATAACCGGCTTGCGCAAAACGGCGCGCGACATCGGCGATATGGGCGTGTACGCCGAAAATTTCGGATGTCACCAGAATCACCGGAAAATTGCTGCCTTTGGCAGGTTTTGCCAGATACACCGGCACGGCTTGTCCCTGCACATCAACGGAAAACTGGCCGGTGACGAGGCCGGTATCCGGTGTGGTGATCATGGTTTGTGCGCATACCGGCAAGGCTGCGGCGGCAAAGCCTGCGCCCAGTGCGGTATGTAAAAAACGGCGGCGGCTGATGCTGTTATCGCTGCCATCGTGCTGAATCAGACTGAATAGATCTTGCTGGTCTTGTGTCGGGTTCATGCGTGTTTCCTGATGAAAGTTGTGGAAAAAAACGCAATCAACAGTTTAATTACGCTATCGATGAGCAGATTTGCCAGCGGTTTGCGCGGAAGCACTGTGATTTTCGATTACACTCAGAAGCACCGGCAGCTTAGCATTTTTCCTCCGAACCGGCCGGAACCTCCGCCACAGGGCCATGATGAAGCATGCTTCACTGAGACACAGTCTGAAAGGAAAGCTGTTACTGGCAGGGATGCTGTTGCAGACCGTGCTGCTGCTGCTGTTTTATCTGGTCGTCACCGAAGTGCTGCGTGAAAGCGCGGAACGGGCGCTGAAAACCTCGGCCAAAACGATTTCCCAGTCCGTCAATCTGAGCGTCGCGCCGTATGCATTTGAACGGCGTTTTGATGTACTCAGTGATTTCTTCAGTGAACTGATCAGCGAGTCGGAAGAAGGTTTACGCTACATCGTGATCCGCGATGAAAAGCAGCAAGTGCTGTTATCGGTCGGCTTGCGCGGACAGGCGCTGCCTGAACCCAGTGCCGATGCCGGACATGCAATTGCAGCCGGGATTTATCATGTGAAACAGCCGGTTTTGCTGAGTGGCAATCAGGTCGGCGAAGTGCGCTTTGGTATCGGAACCGGCGATATTTCGGCGGTGCTGCAAAAGATGCTGAATATCGCGCTGGCCGTCAGTATTGCGGGGCTGGTGCTGACGGCATGGGTGCTGATGTATTTCGGACAGCGCCTGCAGGCACGGCTCGATCCTGTCATTCAGGCAATGCAGGATATTGTCGGCGGCGATTACACGCGGCGTATTCCTGAGCAGGGGCGGGACGAGCTTGCGCATTTGTCACACCAGTTTAATCACATGGTCAGCGCGGTGGAAACCCGCGATAAAAAATTTGCGGCGGTCATGAATGCCGCACCGATTCCGATGGCGTTGTTCCGTCGCAGCAGCGAAGGCGTGCTGATGCGTATCGACCGGAATCTGGCAGCGATACGCTGCTTCGGGCCGCTGGAAGATTTCAAAATGACGCACCGGCCGTATATCAGCATGCAGGAAAAACAGCGCCTTATGCAGGCGCTGGCGCTGCATGATGCCTTGCCGCCGCAGGAAATCGATATGATTCTGGCCGATGGCACACGCCATCCTTTCATGTTGTATGCCGAATCGTTTGTGGTGGATGGCGAGCGTTACACCACGCTGGTGGCGATGGATATTTGTGATCTGCGTGAAACCCAGAACCGCTTGCGCGAACTGAATACCGCGCTGGAGCAGCGTGTGGAAGAGCGCACTGCTGAGCTGGCAGAAAAAAATCTGACGCTGGCCACGACTTTATCCACCTTGCAGCAAACGCAGGAAAAACTGATTCAGTCCGAAAAATTATCCGGACTGGGGCGCATGGTGGCCGGTGTCGCACACGAACTGAATACGCCGCTGGGCAGCGCATTAACGGTTGCCAGCACCATGCTGGATAAACAGCAGGATTTTGAGCAGCAGGTGAGTACCGGTCTGCGCCGCTCTGCGCTGCAACAGTATCTGAGCGATAACCGGCAGGCAGGTGAGCTGCTGCTGAAGAATATCGAACGCGCCGCCAGTCTGGTACAGAGTTTTAAAGCGATTGCTACCGAAGACAGTGCCGCCGAACCCGGTCTGATGATGCTGGATACGTTGCTGCAACAGGTCATGCGCGATACGCAGCCGCGCTGGCAAAGTATGGGTGTGATTCTGAATATTCATATTACGACCGGATTGCAGCTGACCTGCGCGTATCAGGCTTTATACCGCGTACTGATGCAACTGGTGGACAATGCGCTGGTACACGGTTTAAGCGGAATCAGTGCGCCGGAATTATCCGTGTCGGCAAATATCGAGGACAGTCCGCAATCTGCTGCTGCAGCCCGCGTACGCATCATCATTGCTGATAACGGACACGGCATCGCAGCCGGTGATCTGGGCCGGATTTTTGATCCTTTCTTCACCACCCGTTTCGGGCAGGGCAGTAACGGACTGGGTTTGCACATGGTGTACAACCTGGTCAGCGGCGTGCTGGGTGGCGAAATTCATGCAGAAAGCCAGCCGGGGCAGGGTACAAAAATGATTCTGAGTTTGCCGCAACATACAGACAGCGAGGCTTAATACCATGCGCTTACGGTTTTTTTCAGAATGCGGACTGATACTGCTGGCTTGTGCACTGAATCTGCCCGCACTGGCGCAATCGCAGCCGGACGATACATCGGAATCGCCGCTGACACTGAATGCTTACGGCACGCTGGGACTGGCTGCCACCGATCAGGCACAGGCAGGTTACCGGCCGACGGTTTCTTACCGCAATATCCTGCATGATCAGTGGAGCGGCAGACTGGACAACCGGCTCGGTGCACAGGCGCGTTATGCACTGACACCATCGCTGGCGGTTGTTGCGCATGTGCTGGCAAGGCGCAATGGTGGTGATGAAGTCAGTGCTGAGTGGCTGTGGGGTATGCTGCAATGGACACCGGCTCCGGGCTGGGCGCTGCAGGCGGGACGGTTTCAGAACACATTGTTTCTGACATCGGATAATCAGGCAGTCGGTTATGCGCAGCCGTGGGTAAGACCACCGGTAGAACTGTACAACCTCGGCGGAGAAACGGCGAATGTGGACGGCGTGATGCTGCGCTACAACCGTCCGCTCAGCGACTGGCAAGTCGGGCTGACCGCCCATGCAGGGCGGGCAAAACTGGCGCGTCCTTTATACCGTTATGAAAACCATCCGAACGCAGCGCTGGCACTCAGCCTGTCGGATAACAACTGGCTGTTCCGCATTTCCACGCTGGTGGCAAAAACCGATTATCAGGCACCCGCAGCGCAGGCTGTGGCAGATCTGATCACAGCACAAAATCCGCAAGCCGGTGCCGACTACCAGACCGGCGCGCTGGGCTGGCAGCATTACAGCAATGCCGGTTTTCGTTACGAGCAGCATCCGTGGCTGATACAGGGAGAATTTGCCCGTACCAATCTGCGTAAAAAAGTGCTGCCGGATCAGCGCGCATGGTATCTGACAGCCGCTTACAGCGTGGGTGACTGGACACCGTACATCAGTTTCGCCAGCCTGCGCGGCATCAGCAATCTCGATGAAAACCGTCTCAGCGGCAGCGCACAGAAAGCGGCGCAAGCTTTATTACAGGGCAAACGTAACGATCAGCAAACGCTGTCGCTGGGTGTGCGCTGGGACTTACGGCCCGGCATGGCGCTGAAAGCGCAATGGGATCAGGTGCGGGTGAATGCCGGAGAACCCGGCTTGCTGCAATCGCCGCTGCCGGCAGGTCAGGAACGGGTGCGGGTACTCAGTGTCGTGCTGGACTGGAGTTACTGACATGGGCATCGATACTTTGTTACTCACCGCTGCCTTATTCGCACCGGCCGAAGCACGTGCTCCCGATATGCGTATCGTGGTCGTGGTCAGTGAAAAAAACGAATTAAAAGACATCAGCGCAGAAACCCTGAGCGCAGTTTTTTCCGGTCAGACCAGCAGCGCCGCCGCCCAACATCTGATGCCGCTGGATTTAAGCGAAAGCGATATCCGCGACCAGTTTTATCAGCAGTTACTCGGCAAAAACCGCAACCAGATGCGTGCTTACTGGTCACGCATGGTCTTCACCAGCCGCGGCCGTCCACCACAGGAAATGAACGCAGAACAAATCGCCGCACTGCTGAAATCCAACCCGCGCGCCATTGCTTACCTGCCGCGCTATCAGGTCACCAGTGGCATGCGCATTGTGTGGCAGGTGCCTGCGGTGCCCTGAGTGCCATCGCAAATGTCTGGCAGGCTGCGCTACAGCGCAACCTGCTGAACCGGCTTCTTACTCTGTCGCCAGATAAAACGCATCCGGTAATTGTTCACCGGCGGTGGTGACTTTGATGTCGCCTTTTTCGTTGGTCAGAATTACTTCCAGTTCCGGGCCGCCGAGTTCGATCATGACCTGACGGCAGGCGCCGCACGGGGCGATCGGGCCGTCGGTGTTACCGGTGACGGCGATGCTGGCGAACTGGCGCGGACGGTAGCCGGCGGCGATGGCGCTGAACAGGGCGGTGCGTTCTGCGCAGTTGCACAGGCCGTAGGAGGCGTTTTCAACATTACAGCCGTGGAAGACTTTGCCGTCTTTGGTCAGCACGGCAGCGCCGACCTGAAAACGGGAATACGGTGCGTAAGCGCGCTGGCGTGCGGCTTTGGCTTCAGCGATCAGTTCTTGCTGGTTCATCTGAGGTTCTCCTGAACGCGGCGTGGAAACGCCGGAAATGGGGTAAAAATGCCTGAAATGCGGAGTCTGGCATAGCGATTCCCCGCTTGTCGGCAGAAACTCTGGCTGTCAGAAAATCACAGATGCGGAGTTCTGCACAACGCTTTCACGCTGAGACAAAAAAATACCGTCCACAAACAGAGCAGATCAGGGATGGCTGATGCCCGCTGGTGAACGGCAGGATGGGTTTGACCGGAACTGACCGGTACGCGATGTACCGGTCATGGCCGCTTACTTCACGCCCAGTTCGCGCAGACGTTCCTGCAGATAGCTGCCGGAGGTGTAACGCTCAGACAGTTTCACATCAGGACGCGGATGCAGGAACAGTGGCAGAGAAATACGCGATTTTTTCGCTTCTTCGCCGGACGGGTTCAGTACGCGGTGGATGGTGGACGGATAGTAGCCGCCGGATGCTTCGTGCAGCATGTCGCCGATATTGACGATCAGCATACCGAAATCGCACGGTACATCGTGCCATGCATTATCTTTACCCAGCACTTGCAAACCGGCTTGCGTTGCTGCAGGCAGCACGGTCAGCAGGTTGATGTCGCCGTGGGCGGCAGCACGGACTGCGCCAGGCTCTTCATCGCCGCTTAATGGCGGATAGTGCAGCACGCGCAGCAGGGTCAGGTCGCTGTCGGTGATCATGTCAGACAGCGGCATGGAATAACCTGCTTTAACTTCTGCCGGCGAGTGATCTTCCACCCATTGCAGCAACTCTTTCGCCAGATTCGAACCGGCGTCGTAGTAGCGGCGTGCAGCATCCGATACTTCGGTCGGATAACGGCCGGTAGGGTAGATGTGATAGAACTCTTTCAGATCACGTTTTTCAAAGCCTTTGGCGGTTTCGGATACTTTCGGAGAAAAGTAGCCGTCCATTTTTTCTTTGTCGTAGTGGTAGTTGTTCTTCGCATCAGTCTGATAGAAGTCGTACCATTCCTGATAAATCGTGTTCAGCAAGTCTTGCGACAGCGGGTGATTGGTCAGTACGCCAAAGCCGGTGTTGTGCAGGCTTTCGGTGAATTTGCGGGCGGCATCCGGATCGCGGTAATCAACTGGTTGAATCAGCATGTGGTTCTCCTCAGTTAGTCAGCGCTGGTTTCAGCCAGTCGCTGGACAGGGTGGAATCGATCAGGCGTGCGCAGGCTTCTGCGTCGACTTTCATACAAACGCGGGTTTCCGGTTTGGTTGGTTCCCAGCCCGGTTGCGGGTAAGGAATCGGCAGTTTTGCCATCATGGTCTGACCATTGCCGATACCTTCTTTGGCAACGCGGACGCGGCCATTGCGGGTTTCGAAAATTTCCGGTGCAACCAGCCAGACGAATGCCAGTACATCGTGACCGTAGCAGGCGTGGCCCAGATCCGGACGGATGCTCTGGTAGAAGTTGGCGTAGAAATTCACCGCGTGCGACAGGGTATCCATCGCGATGTGTTTGTGCTGTTCTGCCAGACGGGCAAAGAAAGAGGATGGCAATACCACGCGGTGAGTCACATCCAGACCAACCATGGTCAGGTCCCAGCCTGCGGTGAATACCAGATCCGCTGCGTCCGGATCATTCCAGACGTTTGCTTCCGCTACCGGCGATACATTGCCCGGTTCATCCACCGTACCGGCCATCAGCACAACCTGTTTCAGCAGCTTAGGCAGTTGCGGTTCCATTTTCAGTGCCAGACCGAGGTTACCCAGTGGTCCGACCGCCACCAGAGTAATTTCGCCCGGATGCTGACGTGCCATCTTAACGATAAATTCAGCAGCACTTTCGGTTTCTGCTTTCGCAGTCACACTGGCGCGGCCAGGCAGATTGCCCAGACCGTCTGCGCCGTGGATAAAGTCAGGCGGTGTACCGGCCGCTTTCGCGAATGGCACATTCACACCTTGTGCGACCGGGATTTCACGTCCCGCGATGCGTGTCAGGTACAGCGCATTGATGGTCGCCTGTTCGACATAAACATTACCGAAGGTTGTGGTGATACCCACTACATCGATTTCAGGGTGCGCGAGAGCAAAGTACAACGCCATTGCATCGTCGACACCCGGGTCTGTATCAAATATGACTTTATGTTTAACTTGCATGGATATTCTCCAAAATTGCTCCGGCTGGCCATTGGTCAGAACCCAGACGCGAAGCGATTTGTTGCAATAGACCCGGTTCAAGGAGGCCGTATTCTGCGATGTGCGTTACAGATGGCCGCGGCTGCTCCGGCAGCGCGGCCTGCGCACCGGCATTAACGTGATTTCACAAATGGCTGACCGATGGCTTTTGGTGCTACAGATTTTGCCATCAGACCGGCCAGAACGACGACGGTCACAACATACGGAATCATCTGAATCAGCGATCCCGGTACCTTACCGATCACAGGGAAGACCACGCCTTCGATCTGTACTTGTAACGCAGCAAAGAAACCAAACATCAGACAGCCCAGCGCGGTATACACCGGACGCCAGTTGCCGAATACCAGCGCAGTCAGCGCCAGATAACCGTTACCTGCGGACATATCACGCAGGAAGAAACCGCTCTGTACCACGGACAGATAGGCGCCGGACAAAGAGCACAGTACGCCTGCGGTCAGCATTGCCATAAAGCGGGTCAGTTCCACGTTCACACCGGCAGCATCCGCTGCATGCGGGTTTTCACCGACAGCACGCAGACGCAGGCCGAAGCGGGTGTGATAAATCACCCAGTGCACCAGCGGAATCAGCGCGAACGCCAGATACGTCAGAATCGTGTGGCCGCTCAGCAGGCTGCTGTAAATCCAGCCGATCACCGGCACACCGGCCACGGCTTCCGCACCCGGCAGTACGATGGTGCTCAGACGTGCTGCACCCAGATCCGGCGTGCGTCCGCCCTGCATAAAGAAGAATTGCGCCAGCACGAAAGTCAGGCCGCTCAGTGCGATATTCAGCGCGATACCGGCAACCAGCTGATTGCCTTTTTGCGTAATGCTGACAAAGCCCTGCAGCAATGCAATCGCGGCAGATACCGCGATACCGGCGGCAATGCCCAGCCACGGATTCTGGGTGGCAAAACCAACGGCGGCAGACACAAACGCGGCGGCCAGCATTTTGCCCTCAAGCGCCAGATCAACCACACCGCTGCGTTCGGCAAACAAACCTGCCATCGCTGCAAAAATCAGTACCGGTGCGTTACGGACAGTGGATACCAGAATGCTGGCAAACTGAAAATCGTCAAACATCATTTGTCCTTACGTTTGAACATGGCCGACAGAACCGGTGCATACAGGTTTTCCATCGCACCGCAGAACAGAATAATCAGACCCTGAATGAAAATGAAGGTCTCCGGCGGAATATTCGGTTTCTCCAGAGACAGGTCAAAGCCACCCTGTATCAGTGCGCCGAACAGGATCGACGACAACAGAATACCGACCGGATGCTGACGACCCATCAGTGCAATCGCAATCCCGATAAAACCGGCACCGGCAGGGAAGTTCAGACCCAGATAGTGAGTGGAACCCATGACCGGATTCACTGCCGCCAGACCCGCCAGACCACCGGAGATCAGCATGGTGACGATGATGGTTTTACTGATGGAAATACCGGCGTAGTGCGCCGCATGCGGATTCAGACCGGCAGCGCGCAACTGGTAACCCCAGCTGGTACGCCAGACCGCGATACCGTAAATGACCAGTGCCACCAGCGCCAGCACAAAGCTGATGTTCAGCGGTGTTTCACCCAGTACCGGCAGTATGCTGTTGAGTTTCGGCAGCCATGCGCTTTCCGCAAACACGCGGCTGGCCGGGCTTTGCTCACCGTCAGGAATCAGATGGCTGACGATGACGTAGTTCATCAGGCTGGCGGAAATAAAGTTAAACATGATGGTGGTGACCACCACATGGCTGCCGCGTTTTGCCTGCAGATAGCCGGGTACAAATGCCCACAGGCCACCGAACAGCACCGCACCGGCAATCGCTGCCGGAATCAGTAACCAGCCCGGCAGGGTGTGATCCAGTGCCAGTAAAACCAGCGTGGCACCCAGACCGCCCAGATACATCTGGCCTTCGCTGCCGATGTTGAACAGACCGGCCTGCATTGCGATCGATACCGATAAACCGGTAAAGATAAATGTGGCGGCGTAAAACAGGGTATAGCCCAGACCTTCAGGATTGAGCACCGCTGAATTGATCAGGATGCCCATCGATTCGGCCGGATTTTCTCCGAGCAGGTAAATCACACCGGCTGCGACCAGCAAAGCAGACAGCAGATTCAACAGGGGCATGGCGACCGAAGTGGCCCAGCGTGGCAGATCAGCTTGATTCATAAGATGTTGTCACTCAGTTCAGATAGGTTGCAGACGGCAATCAGTGCTTGTGCAGGCCGCCCATCAGCAGGCCGATCTTCGTTGCGTCAAATTCTTCGACTTTCAGTTCACCGGTAATGCAGCCACCGGACATGACCAGAATCCGGTCTGCCAGTGCACGCACTTCTTCCAGTTCCACCGATACCAGCAAAATCGCGACACCGGCATCACGCAGCGCCAGCAGGCGGGCATGCAGACTTTCAATCGTGCCGATATCCACACCGCGGGTAGGCTGACCGACCAGAATCAGTTTCGGGCTGGCGGCCATTTCACGCGCCATCACCACTTTTTGCTGATTGCCACCGGACAGCAGCGCGATACGCAGCGCCGGATCAGCCGGACGCACGTCGAAATCACGGATCATTTTGTCGCAGTGTTCAGCAATCGCTTTTTTATCGAGCAGGCCAAGGGCTTTGCGGAATTTATTCTGGTAACCGAGGAAGCTGTTCATCAGTACCGAAAAGTTTTTTACGACGGCGTGGCGCAGACGATCTTCCGCAACGTGGGCAATGCCCAGTTCGCGGTAACGCGCTGGCAGACCATCGGCGTCTTTTTTGCCCTGATACGGCAGAGCAGCGCCATCCAGCGTAATCTGACCGGAGCCCGGCAGACGCATACCGCTGAGGATTTCCAGCAATTCACTCTGACCATTGCCGGATACACCGGCCAGCGCCACGATTTCACCGGCGCGGATATTGAAGCTGATGTCTTTCAGCAGGCTGACCTGCTGGCTGTTGATCAGATTCAGGTTTTGCACATCCAGCACCACTTTGCCCGGATTGTAAGGCGCACGCGGCAGCTGGGTTTCGATCGGACGACCGACCATCATTTCTGCCAGCTGTTCTTTGCTGGTGTCGCGGGTATGCACAGAGCCAACTACGGTACCGGCACGCATCACGGTCACTTCATCCGTGATGTCCAGAATTTCCTGCAGTTTATGGGTGATCAGAATGATGGTTTTGCCTTGCTCTTTGAACAGGCGTAACACATCAAACAGCGACTGGGTTTCCTGTACCGTCAGCACAGCGGTCGGTTCATCCAGAATCAGGATGTTAGCGCTGCGGTAGATTTGTTTCAGAATTTCTACACGCTGCTGCACACCGACAGACAGGTCTTCAATTTTGTCGAGCGGATCCACATCCAGCGAGTAACGCTGGCAGATCTCACGCAGTTCAGCCTCGACTTTTTTGCGGTTCGCATTCAGGCGGAAGCCGCCTTCGCCGCCCAGCATCACGTTGTCGAGCACGGTCATGTTTTCGACCAGCATAAAATGCTGATGCACCATGCCGATGCCCAGCACAATCGCTTCGTGGCTGTTATGGATTTTTTCTGCTTTACCGTTGATCAGCAGATTGCCCTCGTCGGCCTGATAGTAGCCGTACAGGATGCTCATCAGCGTGGATTTACCCGCACCATTTTCACCGATCACGCCGTGTATAGAGCCACTGGCGATAGAAAAACTCACATCGCGGTTGGCCTGAACGGCACCGAAGCGCTTGGATATGTTTTGGAATTCGACAGCTGGCTGCATAGGTTCCGGGTACCAGGAAAGCAAAAAGAATTAAGTACTAAAAAAATGACGGGGCGTTGTGTAACGCCCCTGTGGTTTCAGACCGTGAACATCAGGCCGGGCATTTTTTGGCTTCGCGGAAATCAACAACATTGATCTTACCGTTGATGATGTCCTGCTTCGCTGCATTCACCCGTTTTTCGATATCCGCGCTGATGACGCTGCGGTTATCTTTATCCAGCGCCCAGTCAACGCCGCCTTCTTTGACGCCTTTATAGACGATACCGGCTTTCCATGTGCCGTTTTTCACTTGCATGAAGCTGTCGTAAATCGCCTGATCAACACGCTTTACCATGGAGGTCAGCATATTTCCCGGATGCAGGTAGTTCTGGTTGGAATCCACGCCGATACCGAGTTTGCCTTTTTCTTTGACTGCCTGCAGGGTACCCAGACCACTGCCACCGGCTGCTGCGAAGATCACATCCACGCCGCGTTCGATTTGGGCACGTGCCAGTTCACCACCTTTAGCAGGATCATTCCATGCGGCAGTGGTAGTGCCGACCATGTTTTGCACAACTTCGATTTTGCCGTCAGTGGCTTTCACGCCCTGTGCGTAACCGCAGGAGAAGTTGCGGATCAGCGGAATATCCATACCACCGATGAAGCCGACTTTTTTGGATTTGGATGCCAGTGCAGCAGCAACGCCAACCAGATAAGAACCTTCCTGCTCTTTAAACAGTACCGAACTTACGTTGGCACCGTTTGCCACGCCGTCAATCAGTACAAAGCGGGTTGCCGGAAATTCTTTGGCAACGTTTTGCACAGCCTGTGCCTGACCGAAACCGATTGCCGCGATCAGATCCACTTTTTTACGGGCCAGATTACGCAATACCTGTTCAGTTTGTGTGTCGCTGGCAACCTGTACTTCCATGAAACCGATTTTCGTTTCTTTTTTGAAGCGCTCAGCGCCTTCCGATGCGGACTGATTGAAGGATTTATCAAACTTACCACCGGCATCGTAAATCACGGCAAATTTCGGGTCTGCTGCATAAGCACTGGCTGCTGCCAGCATGCTGACCAGAGTCAGACTGATTTGCTTCAGTTTCATGAGAGCTTCCTTATTCAGTTGTAGGGTGATCCGCATGTGCCGGTCTGCCGGCGG
This sequence comes from Cognatundibacterium squillarum, assembly GCF_014652435.1. Classification (GTDB taxonomy): domain Bacteria; phylum Pseudomonadota; class Gammaproteobacteria; order Burkholderiales; family Burkholderiaceae_D; genus Undibacterium; species Undibacterium squillarum. Next base: position 160,937 of record NZ_BMYU01000004.1, on the reverse strand, counting down.
GGTTCCTGATCACATGCCAAACGCGGCGGGTGTGAACACGCGCCGCGCAAAAATTGTATCAAAACTTACTTCACTGCCCGTTGCAGCCTGACCTCAGGCCGCCTGTCTTTCTTTCATCAGCGCCAGTACTTCCGCACGTTGCGGAATACTGGTTTGTGCGCCGAGGCGTGTGACGGTAATTGCCGCAGTGTACTGTGCTTCAGTTACAGCCTGATCCAGTGTTAAGCCATTGGCGATACCAACCGCAAATGCACCGACAAATGTGTCGCCGGCTGCAGTGGTGTCAACCACGCTGACTCTGACTGCCGGAACGAAACGAACGTTCCCGGCTTCTGCAATGATCGCACCGTCGCCGCCCATCGTCAGCAGCACAACACGGATACCCATCGCCAGCAGGGCTTCGGAAGCGCGCTGTGCGCTGTCGCGGTCGGTCACGTTTATGCCGCTCAGCTGACCGGCTTCGGTTTCATTCAGAATCAGGTAATCAACCATGGCCAGCAGTTCACTGTCCAGCGCTTGTGCCGGTGCCGGATTCAGCACGACAGCCACATTCGCCTGTTTTGCAGTACGGATGGCATGGGTGACGGTCGCCATCGGTGTTTCCAGCTGGCAGATCAGCATTGCAGACTGGCGGATGCTGTCCGCTGCGGCATCAATGTGCGCAGTACTCAGACAGGCATTCGCACCCGCAGCCAGCACAATGCTGTTGCTGCCGGCGTCGTCCACCAGAATACCGGCCACGCCGGTTGCCGTCGCAGGAATGCTGTGCAGGTGGTTCAGGCTGATCTGGTCTGCCGACAGTGCTTCGCGCGCATTCGCGGCAAAACCATCGTCACCGACAGCACCGACAAAGTGGACGTGTGCGCCCTGACGTGCGGCAGCAACGGCCTGATTGGCGCCTTTGCCGCCCGGGATCTGACGGAATTCGTGACCGTGCAGGGTTTCGCCTACCGCAGGCATACGCGGCGTGCGGAACACCAGGTCCATATTGAAACTGCCGACAACACAGATTTGTGGCTTCATGATCTTGTAACTCGTTTTTATTAATCGTTGCGCAAACGATTGCGCAAACGTTTTCGTATTTAACTATGTCCGCCTGTCAGCAGTCAAGCAGAATCGCGGTTTTTGCCTGTTTTTTGTGCAGTTCCCGCTTTCGGAAAAATGCTGAATCTGCATAGCAGATAAGGTGTATTGCGATTCTGTCAGCTGTCGTCCGGCGTTTGCAGGATTGGTCTCTGCCGGCGTCTGCAGAACGGTTTTTTACCCGTGACTGGCAGTATTGCAGGTGAAGGCTGCAATGCCCGGAAAGGCGGGCCTGAAAGTCTGCAATACGGGGGGAAACAGATCAGAAATAACGATGCCGGCGCCGCTTAAATGGATTTGATTCTGGCGGCGGCGCAGATTGTGGCCTGACGGCGGTGTGCTGTCAAATTCTTCCCCTGCTGTTATGCAAAAAAAGCCGCCGGAGCAGGGACTTGCCTTGACTATAATCGAACAAATGTTTAGTGTTGCAAACAATTGTTTGAATGTGGAATTCTGCATAAGTGCAGATGTGCAAAATTGAAGGCGTCTGATGTCTAAAAAAGAGCAGTTATATGCGCTGATCCGCGCCCGTCCGATGATTTCCCAGCAAGAGCTGGCAGATTGTCTGGATTTGTCGCGTTCTGCCGTGGCCGGACACATTGCAGGCCTGATTCGGGATGGGCGGATACTCGGAAGGGCGTACCAGTTTCCGGAGGCCGCGCGCGTGCTGTGTATCGGCGGTGCGAATACAGATCGTAAGCTGCGTACTACCGGCGCTTTGCAGATGGGAACTTCGAATCCGGCCAGCATGACCGAAAGTTTCGGCGGCGTGGCACGCAATATTGCTGAAAATCTGGCGCGTACCGGTGTCGCAGTCAGCTTGCTGACGGCAGTGGGTACAGACAGCGCTGGCCAGGGCTTGATGCAGCACGCCGCTGGCTGCGGTATTGATACTTCGCTGAGCCGCCTTTGTCCGGCGATGTCCAGCGGTACCTATACTGCGGTGCTGGATGCGCAGGGTGAAATGACGCTGGCGCTGGCGGTAATGGATATTTATGAACAACTGGACGTGCGCTATCTGAGCAGTCACTTACCCGCCAGCGGTTTTCCGTGGCTGGTGGCAGACATGAATCTGCCGGCGGAAACCCTGGCATGGCTGGCGCAGCGCAGCATTAAAGGAATGCAGAAGCTGGCGCTGATCGCCGTATCTGCACCGAAAATGGCAAGGCTACCGGCACGGCTGGATGGAACCGCGCTGATGATCCTGAATCGGGATGAATTGCTGGCGGCGACTGGCCATGCAGCAACAGCGCAGACTGACTGGCCGCAACTGGCCCGCCAGTTACTGCAGCGCGGTGCGGAGAGCGTGCTGGTAACAGCAGGTGAACATGGTGTCTGGGGTGTGCAGAAGGACGCTGAGTGGCATTTGCCTGCATTACCGGTGGAAGTGCGGGATGTGACCGGCGCCGGTGATGCATTCAGTGCCGGTGTGATTGCCGGTCTGATGCGGGCGCCACAGGATTTACAGGCGGCAGCGCAGCGGGGCTTACAGCTGGCGGCGCTGACTTTGCAGAGTGAACAAACGGTTGCCGGAGATCTTCATCCGGCTATTTTTGAGTGAGGAAAAGATGCAGCAGTATTTACAGTTTTCGCAGGAAGTGCAGCAGGCAATGGCAGAAGGCCGTCCGGTCGTGGCGCTGGAATCCACCATCATTTCGCATGGCATGCCGTATCCGCAGAATGTGCAGACAGCACGTGAAGTGGAGCAGATTATCCGTGATCACGGTGCGGTTCCGGCAACGATTGCCATCATGAATGGCCGTATTCATATCGGTTTGTCGGATGCGGATCTGGAATTGCTCGGACAATCGCGCGATGTGATCAAAGTCAGCCGTCGTGATTTGCCGTATGTGCTGAGTGAGAAAAAACTCGGCGCAACCACGGTTGCCGCTACCATGATTTGCGCTGCGCTGGCGAACATTCCGGTGTTTGTGACCGGTGGTATCGGTGGCGTACACCGTGGTGCAGAAACCAGCTTTGATATTTCTGCAGACTTGCAGGAACTGGCGCAAACCTCGGTAGCCGTTGTTTGTGCGGGTGCGAAGTCGATTCTGGATCTGGGGCTGACACTGGAATATCTGGAAACCCACGGTGTGCCGGTGGTATCGGTCGGGCAGGAGGCATTCCCGGCCTTTTTCACCCGCAACAGTGGCTTCAAAGCAGATTTTCGTCTGGATACGCCGGAGCAGCAGGCAGCATTCCTGAAAACCAAATGGGAACTGGGGCTGCAGGGCGGCGTGGTGATTGCGAATCCGGTACCGGAAGCGGATGCGATGCCGGAGGCGGAAATCGAGGCGATGACGAATCAGGCGCTGGCAGAAGCAGAACAGCAGGGCATAGGCGGCAAAGCGGTGACACCATTCCTGCTGGCACGAATTAAGGAGCTGACCGAAGGCCGCAGTCTGACGACCAATATTGCGCTGGTCAAAAATAATGCGGTGTGCGGAGCGCGTCTCGCAGCAGCTTTAAAACAGGCTCAGCAAGGCTGACGCCCTGAAGCCCGCATGCTGTAAGGCTTGCGGGCTACCCCTGCCGGAAAGCCGCGTCCTGTCTGGCTCTCCGGGCAGGCAGGCTGGAAACCCGCATGAAATAAGGGGGATCTCAGGGGTAAAAAGCGGCTACGTGATAGCCGGACGCTTTGCTGGTGCTCAGTTCAAAGTAAATTTTGACCTGCTGATCACCATGACCGGCAATGCCTTTGACCGCATCAGTGCCTTCCGGCAGATAGTCTTTCGGTGCAAAACTTTTCAGAATGACCGGTTTGTCTTTGCTGTCATTCAGCTGCAGTTCCAGATGCGGCCACGCCATCGGTGCGCTGCTGGTATTCAGTAACTGTACATTCAACTGGAACAGATTTCGGTCGGCATCCAGTGACTGCAATTCATTCGCTTCGATAGAAATCTGATCAATCCTTGCCGGTAAGCGGATTTCGCAATGCAGCGGTGCACACACTTGCTTCAGCAAAGGCAGGGTTTGCGGATAATGTGCCGCCAGGCTGTTACGGTTAACGATGGCCAGTTGCCCCAGACACAGGGGCAGCAAAATCAGAATCAGCAAACTGTAGACAATGGTCATCACCCGTCCGCGCCGTGCGGCCCGTTCAGCCTGCAGTACAAAATCCGGTTTATCGTCGTCGTGTTCCGCTTCGTTCGTGGCGGTTGTTGCAGCCAGTGATTCTGCCGGTGTGGTTTCGGGGTCAGCAATTTCTGCGACGGGTGGTGGTTCCGGCAGGCTCAGATCCAGCGCAGCCAGTGTAGCTTCCGGATCGGGCTCAGGTTCAACCGGCAGTTCGCCTGCACTGTCGCTGACTGACCAGTCGATCTGGGGTTCCGCCAGCGCAGCGCGGGTTTCCAGCTCAATCTGCATCGCCAGGTCCTGTTCCGGTGCGCGTTCTGCAGCAACGGGTTCCGCCATCATGGATGGCATGTCGTCGCCAAGATCAAACTCAATCTCAGAGGCGCTTGCAATATTCAGTGCTTCTTCGCGTTCAGCAGCATTCGCTTCCGGCGCGTTGAGCGGGTTTGCCTGCTGCGGAGAGGTTTCTTCCGGTTCATGTTCAGCTGATGCGGAAACAATTTCCGGCTCAGGGAAACTCAGTGCCGCATCTGGGCTGATGTCACCGGCTGGCGGAATACGCTTAGGATGCGTCCAGACCTGCGGTGCTTCGGATGCCGCAAACAGGCTATCGTCAACGATACTTTCAGAACGTTCAGCGGCGGGCACTTCGTCAGTGCGGATCTCATCCGATACTGTGGACGTGAACGCTGCGGTGCTTACCGGAATGTCAGGCACATCCTGAGATTCGCTGGTCGTGCCGGCGGCGACTACCGGTTCGGCAGATGCAATCGTGTCAGCGGGCGCTGCAAATGCAGCAGGCGCGTTCGCTGCGATCTCTGTATGCGCAGCAGACGCTGCCGCCGGAGCGTCAGGCGGTACAACTGGTGTAGCAGGTGCGGCAGGTGTTGCCGGACGCAGCGCCTGATCCGGCGGTACCAGATGTTCTATGCCGTTAAAAGTTTGATGGCAGGCACCGCAACGCACCAGCCCCGCATGCAGCTTGAGCTGGTCATTGGCAACCCGGAACGTCGTCTGACAATGGGGGCAGCGGGTGGCGAGCGCCATAGGCTTACAGTTTCTTCTGACCGCTCAGGGCAACCCAGCCTTCGTGCTCGGCCCAGACAGTCAGTTCAATAAACGGTGCGTAGGCAGCAGCAACTTCTTCAGCCTGACGTGCCAGTACACCGGACAGTACCAGCGAACCGCCTGGCGCAACACGGCCGGACAGCATCGGTGCCATCAGTTTCAGCGGACTGGACAGGATATTGGCAACGACCACATCGAACTGATGGGATTCCGGATAACTGGCTGCGAATGGTTCAGGCAGTGCGTATTCGATAGTGCACTGATTGCGTTCCGCATTGAAATTAGCAGATTCAATTGCCTGCGGATCAATATCCACGCCGACAACGGATTTCGCCTGCAGCTTGGCAGCAACCATCGCCAGAATGCCGGAGCCGCAGCCATAATCCAGCACGGTTTTACCGGCGGGTGTGTTCGCTTCCAGCCATTCCATACACAGGCGTGTGGTCGGATGGCTGCCGGTGCCGAATGCCAGACCCGGATCCAGTTCGAGGATCAGTGCGTCCGGTTCCGGTGCATCGTGCCAGCTCGGCACAACCCAGATATTTTTGCCGATATGAATCGGCGCAAACTGGGACTGCGTTAAGCGCACCCAGTCCTGTTCTTCCACATTGCGGGTCTGCCATGCCGGGATTGCGTCCAGACCGATAGCTTCAGCAGCAATACGTACCAGTTCAGCATGGTCGATGTCGGTGTCTGCCAGCGCGACGACGCGGCTGCGCTCCCACGCGGTTTCTTCCGGTTCCATGCCTGGTTCGCCAAACAGCGGCTTTTCAGCCTCGGTTCCTTCGTCGGCATCTTCTACCGAAACCGATAAAGCACCGGCTTCCATCAGCGCATCTGACAAAGGTTCCGCCTGTTCGCGGGCTACTTCCACAACGATTTCTGTCCAACCCATTTTTCTGACTCTCTCAAAACACTGCCGGTCTCAGGGACCGGCAGCAAGGTATTACTTCGATTTTTTATCCAGCCCCGGCATGTCTGCCAGTTTGTGCTCCAGATAATGGATGTTGGTTCCGCCTTCAAAGAATCTGGCGTCCAGCATCAGCTCGCGGTGCAGCGGGATGTTCGTTTGTATCCCTTCCACCACCATTTCTGATAGCGCAATCTGCATACGGCGAATTGCCTGTTCACGGGTTTCACCGTAGGCAATCACTTTGCCGATCATGGAGTCATAGTTAGGCGGTACAAAGTAACCGGCGTAAGCATGTGAATCCACGCGGATGCCCGGGCCACCCGGCGTATGCCAGGAGGTAATGCGGCCAGGTGAAGGAATAAATTTGAACGGATCTTCTGCATTAATCCGGCATTCAATCGCATGACCACGGAACTGGATATCCTTTTGCGCAAAGCGCAGCTTCTCATTGTACGCGATACGGATCTGTTCCTGCACAATGTCGATACCGGTAATCATTTCCGTAACCGGATGCTCAACCTGAACACGGGTATTCATTTCAATGAAATAGAACTCACCGTTTTCGTACAGGAATTCAAAAGTGCCCGCACCACGGTAACCGATTTTGCGGCAGGCTTCTGCGCAGCGCTCACCGATTTTCGCGATTTGTTCACGCGGAATACCCGGTGCCGGTGCTTCTTCGATCACTTTCTGATGGCGGCGCTGCATAGAACAATCGCGTTCGCCCAGCCAGACGGCATTGCCGTGCTGATCTGCCAGAATCTGGATTTCCACGTGACGCGGATTTTCCAGGAATTTTTCCATGTAGACTTCAGGATTGCCGAATGCTGCGCCGGCTTCCGTTTTTGTCATGGTCACTGCATTGATCAGCGCAGCTTCAGTATGCACGACACGCATACCGCGACCGCCACCGCCACCGGCAGCTTTAATAATGACAGGGTAGCCAATTTTACGTGCTGTCTGCACGATGACTTTCGGATCATCCGGTAACGCGCCTTCAGAGCCAGGAACGCAGGGAACACCCGCTGCTATCATCGCGTGTTTAGCCGATACTTTATCGCCCATCATACGGATGGACTCTGCGCTCGGACCGATAAAGACAAAGCCGGACTGTTCTACGCGTTCAGCGAAATCTGCGTTTTCCGACAGGAAACCGTAGCCAGGGTGAATCGCCTGTGCATCGGTGACTTCGGCCGCGCTGATAATGGCCGGCATGCTCAGGTAGCTCTGGCCGGATGGTGCAGGGCCGATGCAGACGGATTCATCCGCCAGTTTGACGTACTTTGCTTCGCGGTCGGCCTCGGAGTGCACGACGACGGTTTTAATGCCCATTTCACGGCAGGCGCGCTGGATACGCAGCGCAATTTCTCCGCGATTGGCAATCAGGATTTTTTCAAACATGATAAGGTGTGCTGTGACTAAGGTTGCAGCTTACAGTGCGGAAGGCACCGGCCCGTATCAGCCAATCACAAACAGTGGCTGACCGTATTCAACAGGCTGGCCGTTTTCAACCAGAATCTGTTTGATCGTGCCTTCGAAATCACTTTCGATTTCGTTCAGCAGTTTCATTGCTTCGATAATGCACAGTGTGTCGCCTTTGGCAACGGATTTGCCGATATCGGCAAATGGTGCTGCACCCGGAGCGGACGCGCGGTAGAAAGTACCGACCATCGGGGATTTCACAATATGGCCTTCCGGTACTGCCGGCGCTGCCGGAGCGGCCGGTGCTGCACCAGGTGCTGCAACCGCGATTTGCGATGGCGCTGGCTGGCTGTGCTGGGGCATCATGACCACTTGATTCTGAGGGATCGCCGACGATTTGACGATGCGGACTTTGCCTTCACCTTCGGTTACTTCCAGTTCAGCGATGTCCGATTCTGCGACGAGGTCAATCAGGGTCTTGAGTTTTCTTAAATCCATATGGAGTCCCCTAGAAAAGAGTGGTTCTTCGAAAATAAGCGCGCAATATAGAATGATTCCTCGGTTATTGCAACGCTGATGATTTTTGGATTATATCCTAAATTAATTCGCGTAAATTGAAGATGCGCGAAGATAAATGGATTTAGATTGATTTTAAGGCGAAATCGATTGCCATGCGGTAGCCGTCGGTGCCGAAGCCGCACAGTACCCCGCGTGCGATTGCCGATAAATATGAATGATGGCGAAAGCTTTCCCGTGCATGCACGTTAGAAATGTGGACTTCGATAAACGGGATGGCAACGCCTGCCAGCGCATCGCGTAGTGCGACGCTGGTATGGGTCAGTCCGCCGGGATTAATAATAATGGCGTCAATTTGTTCAGAGCGTGCGGCATGGATGCGGTCTATCAGTGCGCCTTCATGATTGCTCTGAAAGCAGGTCAGAGTCGCACCTGCTGCAGTCGCTTGTGCGGTGGCAGCCGCCTCAACATCGGCCAGTGTGGTTGAACCGTAGGTCGCAGGTTCCCGCGTTCCCAGCAGATTCAGGTTAGGGCCGTTCAGCAGCAGAAGTTTGCCAGCCATAGTCGCATTGAATTTGACGAAGATGGCCGCATTTTGCCGTTAATAAATGAAGAATGGCAAGAAAAAAACGTGTTATTTTGATTTTTCTGAAGATAATTTGGTGATATCAGTATGCAATTCTTCCATTTTCAGGCGACCCAGATAGGTTTTTGCTACTTTGCCACTCCGGTCAATCAGCAGGGTAAATGGCAGGGCGCCGGACTTATTGCCAAGCTGACGTGATAAGTCAGTTCCTTCCATGCCGGCAACCATAATCGGATAGCTGATCTCATATTTTTGCAGGAACTCTTTAATATTCGACGGGCTGTCGATACCAATGCCAACGATCTGCACACCTTTAGGCTGCACCTCTTTTTGCAACGCAGATAACTCTGGCATTTCTTTGACGCACGGCGCACACCAGGTTGCCCAGAAATTTACCAGCAGGATTTTCCCCTGATGCGTTGCCAGTGTTTGCGCCTGACCGTTACTGTCTTTGAAAGGGCGGCTCAGCAGGTTCGCCGTTGCATCACTGTTCACTGGCGTTGTTGCTGCATAAATGCCGAAAGCGGCACTCAGTGTGCCGGTCAGGATGGCGGCAATCAGGAAGTTTTTTTTCATACCGGGTTCCGTTTGTGATCGCGGTCAGTCATTTCGCAAAAATGTATTTCCGGTATCGTGCGGACACCGGAAAGCAAATGCATCTTACTCTGATTCAGTATCGCTTGCAGACGCGGTCTCTTCCAGCAGTCTGCGCAGGGCACCGATGTCTGCTCGTTCGGAAGCTTTAGTGCCGCCGCGTCGTATTGCATCGCGGTCATGCACAATCAGATGCACACCTTCGCGCCGGTGCATAAAGCTCAGCGTTTCTTCCACGTCATCACGGCTGCCTTCACCGACATCAAACTGCACATCCTTATTCAGCAGAAAGATTGATACCTCTTTGATATTGTCCGGATACAGGTGCAGGTAGATATCAGAGTGCTCACCGGCGGTGCCGTTCAGCACTGAGCCAACCAGATAAGGCTGAAACTCCTGCAATTGTTCCATCAGTTCCAGTGCGAGTTCGCGCAGCTGTCGAAGGCGCGCGGGTTGCGTGTCACCGAAGAAAATTTCATTGTATTCACGAACCTGTTGTTCGATTTCTGCATTGTCCGGCAGGTAATCGCCGCGCACTTTCTGTTTGCCCAGAATCTGGCGTGCAGCTTTTTGTTTGGCGCTGGCGTAATCGGCGCCGTCTTCTGCGATCATGCGAGCAGCCAGTGCGGCAATTTCAGCACGGAGTGCTTCGGCTTCTTGAGGGTGATAAATCATAGTGATTGCATCATATCGTATGCGGGAAAAGCCTGCCAGCCGCTGGTCGGGCGCTTTACTCCCTCTGAATGTTCCGTACCTGCTATGCGCCTGCGCATAGGGAAATATGGCTGGCTCAGGTAGAATTGCGGGATTCAGATGTTTGGAAAACCTATGCATATTCATATCTTGGGCATTTGCGGCACCTTTATGGGTGGTCTTGCTGTTCTGGCAAAAGAGGCTGGTCATACCGTCACAGGTTGCGATGCTAATGTGTATCCGCCGATGAGTACCCAGCTGGAAGCGCAGGGCATTACGCTGATTCAGGGTTTCGGCGCAGAGCAAACCGCCCTCGAACCGGATTTATATGTGATCGGTAATGTCGTCTCGCGCGGTAATCCCCTGATGGAAGAAATCCTGAATCGTGGACTGCCGTATGTTTCCGGTCCGCAATGGATGGGTGAACACATACTGCGTCAGCGCTGGGTGCTGGCGGTCGCCGGGACGCATGGTAAAACAACCACTTCCGCGATGCTGGCATGGATACTGGAATATGCCGGTTACGCTCCGGGTTTCCTTATTGGCGGTGTTCCGCGCAATTTCGGTATCTCTGCACGTCTGCAGGGAGCGCACAGCTCTGACTTCTTTGTGATTGAAGCCGATGAATACGACACGGCGTTCTTTGATAAACGCAGTAAATTTGTGCACTATCATGCACGCACTGCGATTCTGAATAATCTGGAATACGATCATGCAGATATTTTTCCTGATCTGCGTGCGATCGAAACACAGTTCCACCATCTGGTGCGCACCGTTCCGGGCGTCGGTCGTCTGATCGTCAACGGCAATGACGAAGCGCTCGGGCGCGTGCTGGAGCGCGGGCGCTGGAGTGAATGTGAGCAATTCGGACATGGACAGGCCTGGTCGCTGGAGTTACAGCAAAACGAAGAATTTGACGTGTATTTCCACGGTCAGTTATGCGGACGCGTTCAGTGGGAGCTGAACGGTGCGCACAACCGTATGAATGCACTGGCAGCGATTGCCGCCGCCCGCCACGTTGGCGTGACGCCTGAGGTTGCAGTGGAAGCATTGTCGGCTTTCCAGAGCGTCAAGCGCCGCATGGAAGTACGCGGGGTTGAGGACGGCGTCACGGTAATCGATGATTTCGCCCATCACCCGACCGCAATTGAAACGACGGTCAGCGGCCTGCGTCGCCGTGTCGGCAATGCGCGTATTCTGGCGGTACTGGAACCGCGTTCCAATACGATGAAGCTGGGTACCATGAAAGACGCTTTACCACCAAGCCTGAAAGATGCGGATCTGGTGTTCGGCTATGGCGCACTCGAAGGTAAAGATGCAATAGGCTGGGATCTGGCCGGTGCACTGGCACCGCTGGGCGAAAAAGCAGCGGCCTATCATGATCTGCCGGCGCTGATTGCTGCAGTCACGTCTGCGGCAAAACCGGGAGACTATGTACTGGTGATGAGTAACGGCGGTTTTGGTGGTGTACACCAGAAATTACTGGATGTGCTGAAGAGCCGGGGTCAGGCAGCATGATTCTGTATTTGCACGGTTTCCGCTCTTCACCGGCTTCATTCAAGGCGCGTGCGATGCAGGCGTTCATGGAACAGCATGGCAGAGCCGCTGATTTTGCCTGCCCGCAATTATCGCCATCTCCGAAAATCGCGATAGAACAATCGCTGTCGCTGATTGAAGGCGTTCCGGCCAGCGAACTGACCGTGATCGGATCGTCGCTGGGCGGCTATTACGCTACCTGGCTGGCGGAACAAACCGGTTGTCGTGCAGTGGTCGTGAATCCGGCGGTAAAGCCACCACGTGAGCTGGAATCCTATGTCGGCACCACCACTTACTATCACAGCGACGAAGTCTTTGAATTTTTGCCGGAATATGTGGACGAACTGCGTGCACTGGCAGTGAATGGTATTACCCGCCCTGAGCGTTATTTCCTGATGGCGTCGACCGGTGATGAAGTGCTGGATTACCGTGAAATGCTCAGTTACTACCACGGCGCAATGCAATTGATTATTCAGGGCAGCGATCATGGCATCGCTGAATTTGCGGATCATTTACCGTTTGTTTTGCAATTCTGCGATCGTCGTTATGGCTGAAGCAGAAAAGCAGCGTGTGCGGCCGCAGTACCGTCGCACAGCGGTATGGCATGCTCACAGTGCAGCCAGTGGCGCAGGCCGGTTACTGAAACACTGGCTGGAAGACCGTGGCTCACTGACAGCGCGTCTGGTAGCGCGCTGCCACCAGTTCCGTGTTCAGAAGCTGTCGCAGCAACTGGCGGGCAGTCTGGCGGATGAATTTGCCGCGCTTGGTCTGGCTCAGCGAACGCGTGTGCATCAGCGCGAAGTGATTTTACGCTGTGACGGCGTACCGGCGATTTACGGACACACGGTTGTGCCGCTGAGTGCAACGCATCAGCAATGGCCTTTATTCAGCTCGCTCGGCGAACGTTCGCTGGGCAGCACCTTATTTTCTGATCCGCTGGTCCGGCGTGGTGATTTGCAATTTGCGCGTTTGCCGTCCGGGCATCCGCTGATGCAGCGTATTTATCGCGAATTGCCGGAGCTGCGCGCTTACCAAAGCCTCCCTGCCAGACGTTCTTTATTCTGGCGTAAAGGCGCATGCCTGATGGTGACCGAAGTTTTTTTACCGGCTGTGCTGCAATTGCCGCCAGCCGCTGTAGTGAATACGATTAACCGGAAACAGCAACCCGCGCTGGCGCAGCTTGCTGTTTCCTTAAACCAAGCATAAATGCATGAATGTTTTTTTTGAAGAATCCGGCGATTTCAAAGCAGGAAGCGTATTAAGTCAGGCTGGCGAAGCATTTCAGGTGGAATTGCCGACCGGCAAACGCACCAAAGTGAAAGGCAAGGATGTGTTCCTGCAATTCAGTGCACCGGAACCTGCAAACATGATGGAGCAAGCCCGCGTGGTTGCTGCGGAGATGGATCTCGGATTTTTGTGGGAAGTCGCAGGACAGGAAGAATTCGGATTTACTGAACTCGCAGCAGAATATTTCGGTGCTACGCCGGCAACCCATGAAACTGCCGGACTGATTCTGGCATTGCATCAGTCACCGGTTTATTTCCAGAAGAAAGGGCGCGGTCGCTATAAAGCCGCGCCGGAAGCAACGCTGAAAGCAGCGCTGGCAGGGATTGAGAAAAAGAAACAGCAATTGCTGGTGCAGGCTGCTTATGTGGAAGAACTGAAGCAGCGCAAATTGCCGGAAGCATTTAAATCGCTGGCACGCACTTTACTGTTTAAACCGGATAAAAACGGTATCGAATACAAAGCGCTGGCAGAAGCTTGCGAACAGCTGCAAACCACACCGGCACGATTACTGCTGGAAACCGGTGGTTTTGCTTCTGCGAAAGATTTACATCTGGCGCGTTTTCATTACGAGCATTTCCCGAAAGGTACCGGTTTCCCGGAATTGCCTTTGCCGGTTCTGCCGCAGGATTTACCGGTCGCGGACGTGGCTGCATTTTCGATTGACGATGTCACCACCACGGAAATTGACGATGCATTTTCGGTAACGCCGCTGGAAGACGGCAAAGTCCGTATCGGCATCCATATTGCCGCACCGGCACTGGCGATTCAGCGCGACGATGCGGTGGATCAGTTAGCCCGTTCGCGCATGTCGACGGTATATATGCCCGGCGACAAAATCACGATGCTGCCGGATGCGCTGGTGGATGTGTTCACACTGGGCGAAGGTCAGACCCGTCCGGCGGTTTCGCTGTACACGGTGCTGGATACGCAGGACTGGTCCGTGATCAGCACGGAAACCCGTATCGAGCAGATTCCTGTCGTGTCGAATCTGCGCCATAACGATCTGGATGCGCTTGTCACCGAAGAAAATCTGGAAGCCGGTACGGGAGATTATCCGCACAAAGCCGAGATCGCCAGTATCTGGCAATGGGCGCTGGTGCTGGAAAAAGCGCGTATGGCCAAGCGCGAAGCATTTGGTCTGAAGCCGGAACAGAATAACCGCGTTGATTTCAATTTCTACGTCGAAAACGACGTTGTCAGCATCGTTCGTCGTAAACGTGGTGCGCCGCTGGATAAAATGGTTGCAGAATTGATGATTTTTGCAAACAGCACCTGGGGTAAGCTGATGGCTGACCACGGGATTCCGGGCATTTACCGCGCACAGGGCGTTGCCGGCGGACGTGGTCCGGGTAACTGGACTGCGCGTATGCAGGTCCGTATGCTGACGCATGCAGCACCGCATCAGGGACTGGGTGTGGATCAGTATGCGTGGAGCACATCGCCGCTGCGCCGTTACACCGATCTGATCAATCAGTGGCAGATCATCGCTTGTGTGCAGCACGGTATCACCGCACCGCTGGTGGCACCGTTCAAGCCGAAAGATGCTGATCTGTATGCGATCGTATCCGGTTTCGATGCCGCGTACTCAGCGTATGCGGACTTCCAGTCCGGCATGGAGCGCTACTGGTGTCTGCGCTGGCTGCAACAGGAGCAGGTGCGTCAGGTAGATGCGGTGGTACTGAAAGATGAAATTCTGCGTCTCAGCGAAATTCCGCTGGTGATCCGTATGCCGGGCATGGCGCAAGTTGCACGCGGTGCACAGGTGAAACTGGATATTCTGCGCTGGGATGAGCTGGATCTGAGTGTGGAAGCACGTGTGCTGGAAGTGCTGGGACAAACGGATCTGGGCGAAGATGACGCGGAAGATGAGGCAGATGCTGATGTGGCAGAGGAAATGTCTGCTGACAACGAAGCTGCAGCCGGTGTCACCACGTCAGAAGATGCGCAAGCCGCGCCGGAAACCGAACCACAGGATGCTGTTGATACCGGACTGAGTGCAGTCTGATTACTTTTCTTTTTGAGCATGCTGAAACAATTATCGCGTTCTGATCGTTTGCTGGTGCTGACCCTCGGCGGGTCGGCACTGATGCATTTGCTGGTTCTGTTTTTTGTCCATTTTGTCGCGCCGGTCACCCGTTCTGAAGCCATGCAGGATAAAGGGCTGGAAGTGATACTGGTGAATACCCGTCACGATAAAAAACCGGCAAAAGCTGACTTGCTGGCGCAGGCCGATCTGGAAGGCGGTGGTAATGCGGAAGATGGTCGCAGCAAATCTCCGCTGCCGGATCTGCAAAAAGTAGAGAACGGTGACAGTCTGCGTGCTGCTGCGCGCCGCATTGAAGAACTGGAGCAGGTACAGAAACATTTGCTCGATCAGGCAAAAGCGAAAACCAGTTTCCACGTTGCCGAGCAGGACAAGCGCAAACTGGATCAGAAGCCGGTGAATACACCGGGCGCGGAAGATCTGGAAACATCTAAAGCAATTGCGCGTATGGCAGCGGAAATCAATCAGACGATTGAAGACCAGAACCGCCGTCCGCGTAAGTCGTTCATCACACCAACCACGCAGCGCGTTGGTTATGCCATCTATTACAAGCAATTGCAAAAGCGGATTGAAGAATTCGGTACGCTGAATTTTCCGCGTAAAGACGGCAAAAAAATGTACGGCGAGCTGATTGTGTATATCCCGATTTTTCAGGATGGCACGATCTATGAAAAAGAAGGCGGCCCGCGCATTGAAAAGTCGTCCGGCAATAAAGATCTGGACAAAGCCGCACTGAAAATCGTGCGCAACTCAGCACCCTACGGGCATTTTCCGCAGAACATGCGTTCGCGTGATAAAGATGATGTCTGGGTGGTCATTACCCATTTCCGCTTTACGCGGGATCAGCAACTGGAAACCGAATTACGCGGAGGCGTGAAGTAATGCAGCAAGCGGATGCTTATGTCGTTATCGGAAATCCGGTAGGACACAGTAAATCTCCCTACATACACGCGGCATTTGCTGCACAAACCTCGCAGCAGATGCAGTACGCCACACTGGAAGCGCCGCTGGACGATTTTGCCGGTGCAGTGCGTCAGCTGATGGACAGCGGTGCACGCGGCGCGAATGTGACTGTTCCGTTTAAGCTGGAAGCGTTTGCGCTGGCAGACAGCATGACGGCACGCGCGCGTGCGGCCGGTGCAGTGAATACCTTGCTGTTTCAGGATGGCAGAATACTTGCGGATAACACCGATGGCATCGGACTGGTCACGGATATCGTACAGAATGCTGCCTGCAGTCTGCGTGGTAAGCGGGTGCTGATGCTGGGTGCGGGCGGCGCAGCGCGCGGTGCTTTACTGCCGCTGGCAGAGCAGGCACCGGCAGCGCTGGTAATCGCCAACCGGACGCTGGCACGTGCACAGGAATTGCTGACTATGCTGCAGAGTGATGCGCCGGACTGCGTTGCTGCAGCGAGCACGTTTGCGGATTTGCAGGGGCCGTTTGATGTGATCATCAACGCGACTTCCGCCAGCCTGCATGGAGAATTGCCACCATTACCGGCAGGCTTGATGCATGCAGAAACGCTGGCCTACGACATGATGTACGGCGCACAGGAAACCCCATTCTGCTGTTATGCGCGTGAGCAGGGGGCACAAACCCGCGACGGGCTGGGGATGCTGGTGGAGCAGGCGGCGGAAGCATTTTATCTTTGGCGCCAGGTCAGACCGCAAACCACGGCTGTGCTGGCTGAACTGAGGACTATGCTGCAGAAAGGATAAAGCTGTGAAGTTGCTGCGTCGTTTACTTTTCTGGCTGGTACTGATGCCCGCGCTGCTGTTCCTGCTGGTACAGGCTTATTTCTTTGTACAGATACTCTGGTGGATTGATCACAATCCAACTTCCACCAGTTTTATGCGTCAGCAGGAAGCGGTGCTGAGCGAAAAAAATCCCGCATTCAAATTGCAGCATAAGTGGGTGCCGTATAACAAAATCTCCGCGAATCTGAAGCGTGCCGTCATTGCTTCGGAAGACGATGGCTTCGCAGAACACGAGGGGGTGGACTGGGAAGCCATGCAAAAGGCATATCAAAAAAACCAGAAAAAGGGTAAAGTGGTGTCCGGCGGCTCGACCATCACACAGCAACTTGCCAAAAATCTGTTTTTATCCGGTGAGCGCAGTTATCTGCGCAAAGGTGAAGAGCTCATCATCACCTACATGCTGGAAGCCTGCATGGATAAAGAACGGATACTGGAAATTTATCTGAATGTGGTGGAATGGGGTGTTGGTGTATTCGGGGCTGAAGCAGCCAGCCGTCATTATTACGGCATTCCGGCATCGTCACTCGGGCCTGCGCAGGCAGCGCGGCTGGCGGTGATGTTACCGCGTCCGCGCTATTACGATAAACACCAGGGATCAGCTTACCTGCAAAAACGCACGGATATGATCCTGAAACGGATGAACAGCGCGGAATTACCATGAAAATTCGCAAGCAGGCAGGACTCAGTCTGATTTCTGTAATGATTATTTTTATGTTGCTGGGGGCACTGGCGATGGGATTTTTATACACCATCCGTACCGGTCGTCTGCCGCTGAATGATCAGTTACAGCGCTGGGGGAAATCTGCCGGTGTGATTTCGAATGAACTGAAAAATGCTGCCGGTGTGAATGGCAGTAACAACAGCTCACCGGCCTCCGGCACAGTTGCACCGAATGAAAATATGCCAGCACCGGTGACGGTGGAATCCGGTGTGAAAAAATGTGTGATTAACGGTACGGTTACGTACTCTGACACCGAATGTAATCAGCGCGCCGATGCAAAAAACGTCAAACTGCATGATGCCAAAGGCTTTGAGCGTCCTAAGCCAAAAGAGGATGACAGCAGCGCCAGTGTGGGAGATCAGGATTTCCGTCAGAAAATGCTGAATAAGGCGATTGATAAAGCCAGTCGCTGAGACTTAACAGCAGATCACGTCAGTACGGATAAAAAGGCAGCGGCGGCTGCCTTTTTTGCTTTTTGCCGCAATATCCCGTGACGGAAATTTTTTGCAGCCGCGATGCCGGAAAGTGCCGGCTTTGGTATTCAGCGCGCACAAACCCGTTTAAAATCGCGGACATTCGATTAACCCGCTTCTTCCGGATGTCTCCATGATCAATGTCTTCGTTCTTCATAATGGCCGCCTCAGTCAGATCAATATCGAAAGCCGTGCTGATCTTGAGAACACGCTGCCGGTATGGGTCGATCTGACCGACCCGAACGAAGAAGAGCGCGAATGGGTGAAAAGCATTTACGGCGTGACGCTGCCGGGCGAAGATGAAGTCAAAGACATCGAAGCATCGGCGCGTTATTACGAAGCGGATAACGGTGATTTGCATTTGCGTACCGATTTTCTGATCGATGAAGAAAATGAAGATGAACCGGCGCAGACCGTGACCGTGGCGTTTATTCTGGCTAAGGAAATTCTGTTCTCGGTGCATCACACCGATTTGCCGGTGTTCCGTTTAGTGCGTATGCGTGCGCGCTCGCGTCCGGGTTCCATCAATGATTACCGCGATGTGTTGCTGGATTTGTATGCCACCGATGCCGAGTATTCTGCGGATGCGCTGGAAGGGATTTATCAGAAACTGGAAGACGTCAGCCGCGCCGTGCTGCAAAAAGAATTCAGCGATCAGGACGCTGCTGCCGCGCTGAATGCGATTGCACAAGAGGAAGATCTGAACGGCCGTATCCGCCGCAATATGATGGACACCCGTCGTGCGGTCAGCTTCCTGATGCGTGGCCGTTTGTTGAATGCGGATCAGTTTGAAGAAGCGCGTCAGATTCTGCGCGATATCGAATCGCTGGATGGTCATACCTCTTTCCTGTTCGATAAGATCAACTTCCTGATGGATGCCACCGTCGGTTTCATCAACATTAATCAGAATAAAATTATTAAGATTTTCTCGGTGGCCAGCGTTGCCTTCCTGCCACCAACCCTGATCGCCAGTATCTACGGTATGAACTTTAAAGGCTGGTTCCCTGAACTGGAGTGGGATTTCGGTTATCCGTTTGCGCTGGCGCTGATGGTGGCGTCGGCAATTACTCCGTTCTGGTATTTCCGCCGCCGTGGCTGGCTGAAATAAGCCTGATTTTCCACAGTGAATCCCGACCGGCTGCGTGCCGGTCTTTTTTTTGCCCGTTTCCGGCATTTTCAGGCGGTTTTGCGGAGTTCAGCATAGCAAAAGCCCGGACGTCGGCAGAAAGTCCGGGCTTTTACAAAATACAAATGACGATAATTGCACAGCGAAGGCGCAGGCAACGCGACACGGCGTTGCTGCCAGCGTATCAGTGCGCTGCTTCCCAGTTAGCACCGATACCGGTTTCGGCGATCAGCGGCACATCCAGTTTTGCGACATTCGCCATCAGTTCCGGCAGGCGGGTGCGCACCAGTTCCAGTTCGGCATCCGGCACTTCCAGCACCAGTTCATCATGCACCTGCATAATCATGCGAGTCTGTAACTGTGCACTTTCCAGCCAGTTTTGCACAGCAATCATCGCCAGCTTGATCAGATCGGCCGCCGTACCCTGCATCGGCGCATTAATCGCCGCCCGTTCCGCACCCTGACGACGCGGACCATTCGCGCCATTGATTTCCGGCAACCACAAGCGGCGACCGAACACGGTTTCGACAAAACCATGTGCTTTGGCTTTGGTACGGGTATCTGCCATGTACTGCGCCACGCCCGGATAACGCTGGAAGTAGCGGTCGATATAGTTTTGCGCCGCACTGCGTTCTATGCCCAGATTGCCGGCCAGACCAAAGGCACTCATGCCGTAAATCAGGCCGAAATTAATCACTTTGGCGTAACGGCGCTGTTCGCTCGTGATCACATCCGTTGTCACACCGAAAATTTCGGCGGCGGTGGCGCGGTGGATATCTTCCCCATTAGCAAAGGCTTTGAGCAGATTCGCGTCGCCGGAAATATGCGCCATGATACGCAGTTCAATCTGCGAATAATCAGCCGACACAATGTGATGGCCGGGCGCGGCGATAAAGGCTTCGCGGATGCGGCGGCCTTCAGCGGTGCGCACAGGAATATTCTGCAGATTCGGATCATTCGATGCCAGACGCCCCGTCACCGCCACTGCCTGCGCGTAATTGGTATGTACCCGTCCGGTCTCAGGATGGATCATTTTCGGCAGTTTATCGGTGTAGGTCGATTTCAGTTTTGCCAGACCACGGTATTCCAGCACCAGTTTTGGCAAAGGGTAATCTTCCGCCAGTTTCTGCAAGACTTCTTCATCGGTCGATGGTGCGCCGGACGGCGTTTTTTTGACGACCGGCAAACCCAGTTTCTGGAAGAAGATCTCGCCCAGTTGCTTCGGTGAATTCAGATTGAAACTCTGCTCAGCCAGCACATAGGCTTGCTGCTCCAGCTCGTGCAAACGCAGTGCAATTTCCGTGGACTGACGGTTCAGCATGTCCGCATCAATCAGCACGCCGTTGCGCTCAATTTTTTGCAGCACCACGGAAACCGGTACTTCGATATTGCTGTACACGTATTGCAAACCTTTATTGTTCTGCACTTCCGGATACATGGCCTGATGCAGCTGCAGGGTAATGTCGGCATCTTCCGCAGCGTAGGCGGTGGCACGTTCGATATCAACTTCCACAAAACCGATCTGATTCGCGCCTTTGCCGCAGACTTCTTCGTAAGCAATGGTTTTTTTGCCCAGATGACGCAGCGCCAGATTGTCCATATCGTGCGGACGGTGCGATTCAAACACGTACGATTGCAGCAGCGTATCGTGCGCGATTCCGCGCAGCGTGATACCGGCATTCGCAAAAACGTGGGCATCGTATTTCAGGTTTTGTCCGACTTTCAGTTTGTCCGGATTTTCCAGCCAGCCGCGCAGCTTGTTCAGCACCAGTTCACGCGGTAACTGATCCGGCGAACCCGGCGCGGTATGCGCCAGCGGGATATAGCAGGCTTTGCCCGCTTCGCAGCATAAAGAAATACCGACCAGTTGCGCATGCATCGGTTCCAGCGAATTGGTTTCGGTATCTACCGCCGTCAGTGTTGCTGCGTCGACGGCTTTCAGCCAGTCGTCCAGCGCGGCTTCGGTCAGTACAGTCACATATTCCGCAGGAGCGGCTTCAGCGGCATCGCCGAATAAACTGCCCTGACTGCTGGCAGCCAGTTGCGGCGCATCCGGTTGCGGGCGCGCGGTTGCCAGCGGCGTTGCGCCGGCCGTGGCATCGCCGGACAATTCACGCAGCCAGGTTTTGAAACCATAACGCGCGAAGAACGCGATCAGCGCGTCTTTGTCTTCCGGTTTGCTGATCAGCGTGTCGGTAATGCTTTGCATATGCGCGCTGAGGTCGCAGTCGGTTTTTACGGTAATCAGCTGGCGGCCGGTTGGCAGCCAGTCCAGCACATTGCGCAGATTTTCACCGACCACGCCTTTGATACTGGCGGCATTGGCAATCACGCCATCCAGTGAGTCGTATTCAGTCAGCCATTTCACGGCGGTTTTCGGGCCGCATTTGCTGACGCCGGGCACGTTATCCACGGTGTCGCCGATTAAGGTCAGATAGTCGATGATGCGGTCAGGACGCACGCCGAATTTTGCCAGCACACCGGCTTCATCCATGACTTCATTGCTCATGGTGTTAATCAGCGTGACGTTCGCATTCACCAGTTGCGCCAGATCCTTATCGCCGGTGGAAACCACGGTTTGCATGCCGAGGCGGGTCGCATCCACGGACAGCGTTCCGATCACATCGTCTGCTTCGACACCTTCCACCATCAGAATCGGCCAGCCCATGGCGGCCACGACCTGATGAATCGGTTCAATCTGCGCACGCAGATCGTCGGGCATCGGAGCGCGCTGGGCTTTGTACTCCGCGTACATATCATCGCGGAAAGTTTTGCCTTTTGCATCGAAAACACAGGCGATGTATGCTGCCGGATAATCGCTGCGCAAACGGCGCAGCATATTGATCATGCCGTAAATCGCACCGGTGGGCTCGCCTTGTGCATTGCGCAAGTCCGGCATCGCATGAAATGCGCGGTACAGATAACTCGACCCATCGACTAACAACAGGGTATTTTGCATATGAGTGAAAAAATCGAAAACAGAAAAAATGTGGCGCAGCTGCGCCAGATTATGGATAAGGATAAGGCCACAGCACTCAAGGCACGCGAGTCCTGGCACATGTTCACGATTATGGCAGAGTTTATCGACTCTACCGAGCGTTTATCGTCGATCCGTCCGGCAGTGACGATCTTCGGTTCTGCCCGCACCAAACCGGAAGATCCTTACTATGAAAAATGCGTGGACTTATCACGGCGCTTGTCGGATGCCGGATTTTCTGTGATTTCCGGCGGTGGCCCCGGCATTATGGAAGCTGCCAACAAGGGTGCTTACGAAGGCGCATCACCGTCGGTGGGTCTGAATATCGAATTGCCGCATGAGCAGCGCAGCAATCCGTGGCAAAACATCAGCCTGACGTTCCGACATTTCTTTGCGCGTAAAGTGGCGTTCGTGAAATACGCAGACGCGTATGTCGTGTTTCCCGGTGGCTTCGGCACCATGGATGAAGTCAGTGAAGTGCTGACCCTGATGCAAACTGGCAAGTCGCGCAAGATTCCGGTGATTCTGGTCGGCACAGCTTTCTGGAGCGGCTTGCTGGAATGGATTAAAACCCAGATGGCGGGCAATGGTCTGATTTCGCCGGAAGATTTGAATCTTGTGCAACTGATTGATGAACCAGCCAATATCGTAGATGCGATTTTTGCGTTCTACGAAGCGCACGATATCGAGCCTTCCGACGAGGAACGTCAGCGCATGCTGTATTTGTAATATCTCGCCAGTACCGCAATTACCGCCGGTATCAGCCAGCGGCAAACTGTTGCCGGAAATCATCCGGCACAGTCAGCATCTTGCCCGCCTGATAGTCAAAAAATACAAAGCCGGTTTTGGCGATTGCGATCAGTGTCTGATCGGCCGGACGGCTGACGCGGTAAATGATATCTGCCCCGTACTTATTGAAATCACAAAATCCGGTCTCAAACAGCAGCGCATCATGGCGGTGCGCTTCGGCGCGGTATTTCACTGCCAGATCGGCAACCAGAATGCCCGGGCCGTTACGTCCGGTTTCGTCTATCCCCAGATGATGCAGAAAACGTGCGCGGGCTTCAGACAGTAAGCCGACCAGTGCTTCATTGCCCAGATGATCTGCGGCATTCACGTCCGTGACACGGACTTCAATTTGCGTACTGAAGCAGAACGCATGGGCGGGTAATTCCAGTTCCAGACGTGGCATGAGGCAAACTCCTTTCCATTTTTGTCATCCTAACATGCGTGGCGGATTACGCGTCACGGCCTTGCGTATCGTGTGATTCTGCATACTATGAATGGCAGCAAGGCAGTCTGCCATATGGTAGTGCGGCTGCGCTGTTTTTTGCCCGGAGGGAAGCCGATATGATGCAAGCGACGGACAGTGCAATGAGCGTGTTTGCAGAATTATTGAATCTGCAGCAGGATCACTTATTTCAGCTGATGTCGGACTTGCAGCTGAGCCCGCAGGAATATGATGTGCTGCGCACGCTGGAGCAGCGTGCAGGCGGATGCCGCAGCATACTGGAGCCGGTATTTGTCGCGCATTTACATGACAGCCATATGGTCAGCAATGCGCTACCTGAACATATGCTTGATCAGATCCGGGTACAGCAACAGCAACTGTACGGGCAGTTACTGGAGCAGGGACATTTGCAGAATTATCAGCAAGACAGCGATCGTTTGTTACTCGCGCATCAGCAAATGGGCTTACACAAAGACTGGTATTTTTCCGCGTTCCGTAAATATCTGGCGGCAATGTGGCGTGTGCAACAGGATGACGGCGTATTGCAGACGCAGTTACCTGTGTGGGTTTCTCTGATGTTCAGGCTGGCGATGCTTGATCTGGGCGTCGCGCTGCACTTTTATGCGGGTATCAGTCAGCAACGCCTGTTCGACGCATTGGTTACTGATGACAGTTTTCCGGAAGCCTCGTCAGCGCCGGACGAAACGCTTGCTGCGGCCGGAGTTCAGGTCCGGCGTGTTTTGCAACAATGGCAGAATGTGCAGCAGGCTGACACGCCATCACCTTATACGCTGATGCATCTGAAACTGATTCAGTTTCCGTTTCTTGCGCAAACACATCCGCCCGAAATCTTGCAGCACATCCTTGCGGTGCTGATCTGCCGGATACGACGAAGTCTGAGTATGCAGGACCTGGTGACACAGACCGAGCCGGGAGAAATACTGATACTGCTGCGTCAGCAGTGCAGTTATGTACAGCTGCTGAACTGGTATCAGTCACTGGCGGCGGCACTGCGCGAACCGCTGATACTGCTTGGTGAAAGCCTGCAGTTCAGTGTGACCGCCGGTGTGGCAATGTATCCTGATGACGGACAGCAGGCAGAAAGCCTGTGGCAGCAAGCGCAGCTGATCTGCGTACAGAATCAGGCTGCGGCGGGGTTGTACTTTTGCAATCGTGACAGGCAGCAACAATTGCAGCAGGAACAGACGCTGATTCGCGATTTGCGCCGCACGCTGCAACAGCTGCAATTGTCGCCGGTCTTCGTGCCGCGCTACAGTCTGCCACACGGACAACTGGCGGGATACTGCGTCAGCCTGCGCTGGCAACACCCTGAGCTGGAAGAGTCGCTCAGTGAATCCTGCCTGTGGCAACTGGCGCAAAATCATGGATTGTCGGGCGAGCTGTGCCGTTATCTGATGCACCGGAGTTTTGCCTGTATGCAGCAATGGCATGCAGCGCAATTGCCATTCAGGCGGCTGGTGTTGCCGCTACCGGATGTCTGCTTACGAGATCCCCGTTTCGCCGGTGATGTACTGGCAATTGCGGCTCAATATCA
Source organism: Cognatundibacterium squillarum (assembly GCF_014652435.1). Lineage (GTDB taxonomy): Bacteria > Pseudomonadota > Gammaproteobacteria > Burkholderiales > Burkholderiaceae_D > Undibacterium > Undibacterium squillarum. The sequence continues at coordinate 136,280 of NZ_BMYU01000004.1, read as the reverse complement.
GATCAGGTACAGCGATCTGGTGCTGCAGACCGGAGAAACGGCGTTTGCCGGATATCCCGAGGGGCTGACCATGATGCAGCAGCTGACGCAGCTGGGATTTGGCTGGGAGCTTGGCGGATTCGGCAGCGGAATCAGTTCACTGAATGCCCTGAATCACTGGCCGCTGCACAGTGTGCAACTCAGCGCCGCGCTGTGCGCCGAATTCCCGCCTGCCGCCGGTTTGCTGGCGATGTGCCGTGCTGTGCTGATCATGGCGCATGGCAGTGCGAAGACCGTGTGCGCAGTGGTGCCGGATCATGCTCAGCACTGGCAGTATTTGTGTGCGCTGGGTGTGGATCTGGTGCAAAGCAGCGATGCGGCGCTGCATTTATCGGTGCCGCAGGTGGCTCGGCAATTGCAGGAAATGAATACCGCCCGGGATAGCGAAGTCTGGCACCATCGCCCCGCATGGCAATTTCTCTGACAGCCACGTACAATGACGGGTTTTGCGCCGGATTGTCTGTGCGCGCATCACGAAAAATCTTCTTATGTCTGATTCTGAAAAAACAACCAAATCCATGCTGTACGACCCGAACGAGCGTCGTATCCGCAGCTTTGTGACCCGGGCCGGACGTTTGTCTGATGCGCAGGCGCGTGCGCTGGAACAACTGGGCCCGAAGTACATGATTTCTTATCAAAAAGAAGTCACTGATCTGAACACCGCATTCCCGCGTTCCGCACCGCTGGTGCTGGAAATCGGTTTCGGTATGGGTGAAACCAGTGCAAAAATTTCCGCAGCCTTGCCGGATCTGAACTTTGTCGGCGTCGAAGTGCATACGCCGGGCGTCGGCAGCCTGCTGAAGCTGACCGAAGAAATGGGCCTGAGCAATCAGCGCATTATTCAGCACGATGCGGTGGAAGTGCTGAACTACATGCTGGCGCCGGGCAGTCTGCACGGTGTTCATGTGTTTTTCCCTGATCCGTGGCACAAGGCGCGCCATAACAAACGCCGCCTGATTCAGGGCCCGATGGTGGAATTGCTGGCTTCCCGTCTGGCACCCGGTGGTTACATCCATTGCGCAACTGACTGGGAAGAATACGCAGTGCAAATGCTGGAAGTGTTAAGCGCAGAAAAAGCGCTGGAAAACACTGCAGACGGCTATGCCCCGCGTCCGGATTACCGCCCGGTCACCAAGTTCGAAAACCGTGGTCTGCGTTTAGGTCACGGCGTATGGGATCTGGTATTCCGCAAAAAAGCCTGATGCTTTCCGGCGCCGCCTGCTTGCGGCTGTCGTCTCTCCGGTTTCAGATAAAAAGCGCACCCGCTGTGGTGCGCTTTTTGTTTTGTCTGTCTGCGATGCTGTGGACAGCTTTCAGCTTATGTACAGTTGATCAGCTTTTCAGGGCTGAAACAGGTGAGAATTATGCCGGTATCGTCATTTGTCATTTTCGGAGAGCCAGACTTTCTGCCGACGACCGCCGGATCGCTATGCCGAAGTCCGCAAAATGGCTGTTTTTTGGCATTCCGGACGGTTCCCGGGGCTATTCATCGCCATATCGCTGTTTCGGATGGCGTGTTGTATCTGCGGTCAGCATGTAATTGATGCAGCACTTCGTTACTCGGCAGGTAAGCTGTTGCATTAAAATAATGCAATTCACATACTGACGCGGACGCCGGTGAGCCAGCTGATTTATCCCTATGAAGCCATACTGCAGGCCACCTCCGTGACAGCGCTCAGTGCAGCGGTACGTGATGCTGCGCATCAGCTGGGCTTTTCCTCATTTCATTACGGCGCACACGCTCCGGTGAAAGCGGATGGTGAACGCGCACGTTTTATTTTCGATGGTACTGAACAAAAGCATGGCGGCGTGATTTCTTCGTATCCGGAATCGTGGTTTGAACGCTATCAGTCTGAAAATTATATTGAGATTGATCCGCTGGTGACGCATTGCTCCCGTTCGATTGTTCCGGTGATCTGGCATCAGCAGCCTGCACCTGACAGCAAGCGGGTGAAAACCCTGTTTCAGGAAGCGACAGAACACGGACTGGCTGCCGGTGCTACCTTTTCGGTGATCGGGAAAAGCAGCGAGCTGGCGATTTTCAGTCTGACCTCTGAGCGCAGCAATGCCAGCGAGCGCCGCCGCGTTGAAAGCCGTCTGGCGCAGGGATATATGTTGCTGGCGTATCTGCATGAATCGGTCTGCAGACTGGGTTTGCCTGTGAATCACGCCGCTCATAAGATTAGCCTGACACGCAGGGAAGCGGAAGTGCTGAACTGGGTGTCGGCTGGAAAAACTTCGTGGGAAATCTCCCGCATCCTGGGGCTGGCGGAAGCGACCGTGATTTTTCATATCAGTAACGCCAGCCGCAAACTGCAAACCACCACACGCACACAAGCCGTCGCCCGAGCACTGGCGCTGGGCCTGCTGCAGCCTTAAGCTTTTTTGCGCCAACTTTCTGCATAGCGGGTCAAGCTATAAGTTCTTATAGTTTCTGCCGTCGCCGGTTTCCTTTGAAATAACACACTGCGAAACGCCCGGTTTTTCTTACAACGCGTTTCGGGTTGTCGGTTGTTTGCGACAAAAACATTGTTGTCAGGAAATGAAAGCCGGGTTTCTTAAGACTTGCCGATGTTGACATTGTGTTACGTCTTTGTGTCCGGCTAGAATGCTCCGCACCCGCAGCAATCCCTTGCATATCTGATCATTTCACTCAACGCTATGAATACCGAACAGCTCAGCCATTTTTTACTGAATCTGTATGACGCCGTACCAGCACTGGGTGTTGAACAGTTCACCCGCCACGCGTTTGGGCATTTACAAACCTTGCTGCGCTTTGACAGTGGCGGTTACGTACAGTTTTCTGCGGCAGAAAATCAGCAGTTAAGAATGACCTCGGCATCGGCATTTAATATCGATGCAGAACGTAAGCTGCGCTTGCGCATGGAAATGCTGGGTTATGAAAAGATGCATGATCTGCGTGAACTGGTCAGCAGTGATCCGCTGATACAGGCCGGTTTTCGTTGTCCGCAAACGGCGGTGCATGGACATGCCGGCGATTTCGGAGAAAAGCACTTAAAAGATTACGCCGTTGCGACCGAAGCACTGAATACCCTGACCATGGTGCTGCCATCATCCAATGGTTATCCCATGCAAACCCTGTCGCTGTGGCGTGCCAAATCTTCTGCGCGGTATACCAGTGTCCAGTGCCGGCTGGCGAATGCGGTTCTGCCGCATATTTTCCGCGCGTTTCTGACCAACCGCGAACTGCACGTCGGTAAATTGTATGGCAGCCAGCAGCATAGTCTGATCAGCGGGCTGAACGGACAAATCATGTATGTTGATCCAGCCTTGTCTGCGCTGATGTTTCGGCATTATCCGGACTGGCGTCCGCCGTTTTTGCCGGAGCGTCTGCATCGCTTATTACTGGCGGACTTTTCCGGCGTGATACAGGATGGAACGTTGCAAGTGCGCTGGCGGCAGGAGCACGGTTTGTTATTTTTATCGTTAACAGAGGTCCGCATTCAGCTACCGCTGAGTCCCGCAGAAAACCGCGTCGCGCAATTGCTCAGCGAAGGTCTGAGCTATAAGGAAATTGCCCGAACTCTCGGTAATCAGCCCGCCACCGTGCGCAATCAGGCGCATCAGGTCTATGAAAAACTCGGCATTTCCGGCAAAGCGGCGCTGATGCGTTACTGGAAAACGCACAGCGCCGCTATGCACTGAAGCCCTTTGTCAGCGGTCTTGCTTACGCCGCCGGATGGAAGATGCGAATGCGGTGACCATCCGGATCAGCAGTCACGCAGGTAAAGCCAAAGTCCATGTCTTGCGGCATTTGCAGTACCGGCAGATTCAGGGTTTGCCAGCGTGCAAACTCGGTACTGACAGCAGCCTGACTTTCCAGCATCAGACATAATTCCGTTGCTCCGGCAGCCTGCTGGCTGGCAGGCAGTACCGCATCCTGCTTCCATAAACCCAGTCTGGTGCCATCGGCTAACGCAAACAAAGCAAAACCGGGACTGGCTTCCAGCGGTGCTGATTGCAACAGTTGCGCGTACCAGTCAGCACTGCGTTGCGGGTCGTTCACATAAAACAGCAGATAAGTAGATGCAGACATGATTTCTCCTGGTGTTGGGGGTGCCGGAATGGCACCGGACAAACAAGATCATGCCTGTGGCTTGTGTCAGTTTCTGTCAGTAGTGATGCCTTGCTGAGCACGCCATTGTTGCAGCAACTGCTGGCGTGATGCCGGATAGCGTTCATCCAGCCGCTGCAGACCCGCGATGCGGTCGGTGCGGAAATGGCGGAAGTCCTGCCGCAATTCGCACCACGCAACTAACACCCGGATATTGTCGAAGAATGCCAGCGCAAACGGCCACAGGCAGCGTTCACTGCTGCGTTGCTGTTCATCCTGATACTGAATGCGGATACGGTTTTGCTGGCGTATCGCCAGCCGGATTTCAGCCAGCCATTGTTCGCCGCCGGGATTGTCGAATGTCGGGCCGATCAGTAAGCCGCTGGTTTCCAGTTCCCGTTTTGCTTCGGCAGGCAATACCGCAGCAATTTTCGCCAGCGCATTGCGTGCCGCCAGTGACAACCGCGGGTCACCACGGTCACACACCCAGCGTATGCCCAGCGCAAGTGCTTCGGTTTCTTCGGTGTCGAACATCAGCGGCGGCAGCGTGGAGCCGGGACGCAGCACATAACCGGTGCCGGCACTGCCTTCAATTTTGGCACCCTGTCGTTGCAGGGCAGCGATATCACGATACACGCTGCGCACGCTGATGCCCAGTTCGTTTGCGAGCTGTTGCGCCGTGATTGCATAACGGTGGCGGCGCAGTATCTGCATCAGATCGAGCAAGCGTTCTGCGCGTGACATCTTAATCCTCGCCGGAAGGACTGGTCATTTTCAGGATGGCTGCGCCGTAGCTTTCCAGCTTTTTATCGCCGACACCGGAAACGCCGCGCAGTGCTTCCAGCGTTTGCGGGCAGCTGCGCGCAATTTCCCGCAGCGTTGCGTCAGGGAAGATCACATACGCCGGTACATTGTGTTCACGTGCGGTTTCCACCCGCCACCAGCGCAGTTTTTCAAACATGGCTTGCTGCTCGCTGTTGAGTTCAGTTTCAGCAAAATCGGTGGCAGACTGGCGTTTATGTTTGACGGCTTTGGCGGCTTTCTGATACTGACGCAGGCGGATTTTTTCTTCGCCTTTGAGTACCGGACGTGCCGCTTCGGTCAGACGCAGTGCGCTGTAATGTTCGTAATCGACCATGACAAAGCCGAGCGCAATCAGCTGGCGCAGAATCGCCCGCCATTCGGCTTCACTCTTATCGATGCCGATGCCGAACACCGATAACTCATGGTGCCGCCATTGCTGGACGCGCTCAGTTTCCTGTGCACGCAAAATATCAATTACATGGCCTGCAGCAAATTGCTGACCCACACGGTAAATGGTCGATAGCAGCTTTTGCGCAGCGACCGTGCCGTCAAATGAGGTTGGCGGCTGCAGGCAGGTATCGCAGTTACCGCAGGGGCCGGATGCCTGCCCGAAATAGCCGAGCATATGCACGCGGCGGCAGCTCAGGGTTTCGCACAGTGCGATCATCGCATCGAGTTTTTCACCGAGCACACGTTTGTGAAGATCGCTGGCTTCGGATTCTTCGATCATGCGTCTTTGCATGACGACGTCCTGCAGGCCGTACGCCATCCATGCATTTGCAGTTGCACCGTCGCGTCCGGCGCGACCGGTTTCCTGATAATAACCTTCTATGCTTTTCGGTAAATCCAGATGCGCAACGAAGCGTACATCCGGTTTATCAATTCCCATACCAAATGCAATGGTGGCGCACATCACAATGCCGTCTTCGCGCAGAAAGCGGGATTGGTTAGCGGTACGTTCCTGCAATTCCATGCCAGCATGATAGGCGAGGGCGGGAATGCCGTGCTCATTCAGAAACGCAGCAGTTTCTTCGGTTTTTTTGCGCGACAGGCAATACACAATTCCGGCATCGCCTTTGTGCTGGGCTTCGATAAAGTCCAGCAACTGCTTACGCCCGTTGGCTTTTTCAACGATCTGGTAGCGTATATTCGGGCGGTCAAACGATGCCACGAACTGCAGCGCATTTTCCAGCTGCAGATGCGAAATAATTTCCTGGCGGGTTTGCTGATCCGCAGTTGCGGTTAAGGCGATGCGCGGGATATCCGGAAAGCGTTCATGCAGCACCGACAAGCGCATGTATTCAGGACGGAAATCATGGCCCCACTGCGATACGCAGTGCGCCTCATCAATCGCAAATAAAGCGATCGGTGTGATTTCCAGTACTTCCAGACAGCGCTGGGTCAGCAAGCGTTCCGGTGCGATATACACCAGATCCACCGTGCCTTCGCGCATACGGCGTTCGACTTCCAGAATTTCATCAAAGCTTTGTGTGGAATTCAGAAAGGCGGCACGAACACCGACTTCTTCGAGTGCATCGACCTGATCCTGCATCAGAGCAATGAGCGGGGACACAACAATGCCGACGCCTTTGCGCAGCAGCGCCGGAATCTGATAACACAGGGATTTGCCGCCACCGGTGGGCATCAGCACCAGTGCATCGCCGCCACGGGCGACATGGCTGACAATTTGTGCCTGCTGCGAACGGAAGGCCGGATAGCCGAATACCGTTTGCAGCAGATGTAAGGCTTGCCGGGACAATGCGTCGTCTGTTCCGGCAGCGTGAAGCGGAGAAACGGAGTCAGTCACTGCAGATTAATCGACCCAGTTGATGACGCCGGTGTAAGCCGTAATCAGAATCATGATACCGAACGCAATGCGGTACCACGCGAAAACGCGGAAATCATGCGAGCTGATATAACGCAGCAGCCAGCGCACACAAAAGAATGCAGAAATAAAGGCTGCAACCGAACCCAGACCGAACATCGGCAAGTCTGCCATCGACAATTCATTACGCGCTTTGTACAGCGAGTAGACTGTTGCACCCAGCAGGGTAGGAATCGCGAGGAAGAAAGAAAATTCTGTTGCTGCCTTACGGGATAAGCCAAACAGCATGCCACCGATAATCGTGGCACCGGAACGGCTGGTGCCCGGTACCAGCGCAAATGCCTGTGCCAGACCAACTTTGACGGCATCTGCAATGGTCATGTCATCTACCGACTGAATGCGTGCTTTGGAATCATCCAGTGCCGGTTTGCCATCCTGACGGCGCTCCACCCACAGAATAATCAGACCACCGATAATGAAGGCCATTGCCACCGGTACCGGCGCAAACAAATGTGCCTTGATGCTTTTAGAAAACAGCATGCCCAGCACGGCCGCCGGCAGGAATGCGATGAGCAATTTCAGCGCAAACATACGCGCTTTTGTATCGGAGCCCAGACCCAGCAGCACGCTGGCGATTTTTTTACGGTATTCCCAGCAAACAGCAAAAATCGCACCGGCCTGAATGACGATTTCAAACACTTTTTGAGTTTCACCGGTGAAGTCCAGCAGACTGCCCGCGAGAATTAAGTGACCAGTCGAGGAAATCGGAAGAAATTCTGTCAGGCCTTCCACGATGCCCATAATAATGACTTTAATTGCGAGTATCAGATCCATTTGCGTTTGCCGGAAAGGTTGGAAAAAATAAAACGGGTCGAAGCTTACCATGCCGCTATGCCAGCTGGCACTCTAAAACCATCGTCAGCCGCCGACTGTTTTGCATGGTAGTGGTGAGGTAAAGGTTATGGAAATGATGCTTGCCTAAAAAATGGGCAGAAATATTCGATAAAAAGTACTGATTTTCGCTACCACATGATTTGGGTTTGATAATCGTGCACTGATCGACAATACTTTTAAGATCAGTATATGCAGACTTATCAGGAGACGAATATGGACCGCAGCGATCATTTCTCAGCAGCAAGCTCTTTCAGTGAAAGCACGGCGCTTGACAGTGCTGCCGGAAGTCTGACCAGCAGTTTTCAGGGATTCAGTGAACAAACGGAAATTCACTCCGGCACACCGGCACAACTCGGCGCTTATCGTTTTCAGTTATCTCCTCTGCAGTCCACCCGCAGCATGCTGATGCAAATCGAGCGCGATGGCGAAACCATTATCAACGCGCCGTTACCATTGCAGTTTGCTAAAGGCGAATTACGCAGCGCCAGTATCCGTATTCGCGGCGCGGAGTATTTACTGCTGGCAGTCAGCTCTGCATCCCGCGCTATTCAGAGCAGCAAACGCTGGTTTGCCATGTTCCGTGCTGACGGAAGCAAGGTCTGTGCGACGCCGGTCAGTGGTGCGCTGGCAGCGATTGTGCCAACCGGCGACGGAATCGCATTGCACTTCAGCGGTGGTGCCAGCATGAAAATCCGTGTCTGACCACCGTACCGATTGCGCAGCCTGAAAAAAAGACAGCGCACATAAGTTAGCCAAGGGGAGCCGCAGGCTCCCCTGTTTTATTTGCTGCTTCGGCAAGCTTTTTCTGCAGTCCGTTCCTTCAAACTGTCAGTCTGTCGCAAACCGGTGGTGTTGTGCCGCTTTGTTTGACATGATCCGACTCGTCTTCGCTTGACGCTGTATGCAGCAGGAATTACATTACTGACTCAAGAGTAAGTTATTTTTACCGGGTCTTTTATGTCTTTTCCGTGCAAGCCAAAGTGGGAGCGGCGCAAAGAAGCGCGTCCTCAGGAATTGTTGTCAGCGGCGCTGGATTTATTCGTCGAGCGCGGCTTTGCTGCAACCCGGCTGGACGACGTGGCAAAAGCTGCCGGTGTCTCCAAAGGCACCTTGTATTTGTATTATTCGAGCAAGGAAGAATTGTTTAAAGCCGTCGTGCGAAACGGTATGGTACCGCTGATCGGTGAAGCAGAGTCCATGGTGGATTCATTTGCCGGAACGACTGAAGAACTGTTCCGTACGCTGATGCGCACCTGGTGGGAAAGTGTCGGTAATACCAAGTTGTCGGGCTTGCCCAAGCTGATGATGGCGGAAGCAGGGAATTTTCCGGAGTTGTCCGCTTTCTATCAGGAAGAAGTGATTGAGCGCGGTGAGCGCATGGTCGCCAGCATGTTAAGGCGTGGCATGGAGCGCAAGGAAATCCGGCGGGTCGATCTGGAAATTGATGCCCGGTTGCTGATTTCTCCGATGATTATGATGATGATGTGGAAACATTCGACTGGTGTCTGTAAGGTTGATCCGGAAAAGCTGGACGACTATCTGGCGCACTATATCGAACTCGCCTTACATGGATTGCGTCCCTGATACGGGCTGGCAGGCTTTTCAGACACTGCAGATGTGACAGGAAATACAGAGAAAGCTGGGAATTCGCCCCTGTGCAGGCATGGGCTTTGCTAAAATGCGGGTTCCCTTAATTTATGCACCGAGTGAAGAAATGAATATCGAACAAGCCCGTTTCAACATGATTGAGCAGCAGATCCGTCCATGGAATGTACTGGATAAAGATGTGCTGGACATGCTGCTCGTGGTGAAGCGTGAAAATTATTTCCCTGAAGAGCAGAAATCGATGGCGTTCTTTGATACAGAGCTGCCACTGCCGGGCGGACATAAAGCGATGTTCCCGCGTGTGGAAGCACGTGTTATGCAGGAAGTGCTGGTCAAGAAGCAGGAGTCGGTTTTGTTGCTGGGCGCTGCGTCCGGTTATCTGGCAGCTTTGCTGGCACATGCCGGTCGTCATGTCACTGTGCTGGAAGCTGATGCAGGACTGAAAGCGCTGGCAGAAAAAAATCTGGCAGCTGACGGTGTGCGTAATGTCACGTTGCTGAATGTGAATGGTCTGACTGCAGAACAGTCCGGTCGTTTTGATGTGATCGTTGTCGCCGGTGGACTGAACCAGTTGCCGGAGCAACTGCAAAAACAATTGAATGTCGGTGGCCGTTTGCTGGCATTTGTTGGCGAACTGCCAATGATGCGCGCATTACTGATCACCCGCGTATCCGATACGGCATTCACCAGCAAAGAAGTGTTCGACACCGTATTGCCATTGCTGCCGGGTGCGACACCAGCGTCTAAATTCAGCTTCTGACAGAAAGTAAACTCGTCCATGCAACACATTACTGCTACTGAACTGGCCGCATGGCTGGCGGATTCGCAAAGAAAAGCACCTGTTTTACTGGATGTCAGGGAACCAGCGGAGTATGAAACCTGTCATATTGCCAACGTACAACTGATGCCGATGCGTACCGTACCTGTGCGTATGAATGAACTGGATCAGGATGCCGAGATTGTTTGTATCTGCCATCACGGCGGTCGCAGCATGCAGGTCGCACATTTTCTGATCGCTCAGGGATTTGCGAATGTCTGGAATATGACCGGCGGTGTGCATGCGTGGGCGTTGCAGGTCGACCCTTCGATGCCGACTTATTAATTTTACTTTTTGACGGAGCGTTACATGCGTAAGCCTTTGATTGCGACTTTGCTCGCAAGTGCTTTTTTCAGTCTGCAGGCGCAGGCAACGGATTTGCTGCAAGTGTATAAAGATGCGCTTGCAAATGATGCGACGTTTGCCAGTGCCCGTTCTGCATTGAGCGCAGGGCAGGAAAAATACGTACAGGGACGCTCCGGTTTGCTGCCGACAATCGGCCTCAGTGGCAGTGATATCCGTACCAACAGTACGCTGCAAAGCGATTTACCTGTTCCTGACCGCAGTATCACGTCTTACAGTAATTCTGTGAGTTTGAGCCTGTCTCAGCCACTGTTCCGCTGGGCAAACTGGCAGCAATATGAGCAAGGCAAATTGTCGGTTGCGATCAGCGAAGCGCAATTTGCACAGGCAAGTCAGGATCTGATTTTGCGTGTTGCGCAGGCGTACTTTGATGTTCTGGCATCGCAGGATTCTCTGGAAACACTGAAGGCGCAAAAAACAGCGATTTCTGAGCAGCTGGCATCAGCGAAGCGCAACTTCGAAGTCGGTACAGCAACCATCACTGATACCCATGAAGCACAGGCACGTTACGATCTGGTAACAGCACAGGAACTGGCAGCGCAAAGCGATCTGGAAGTCAAAAAATCGGCATTGCAGCAAATCATCGGCAAGCCTGCCGGTGCGCTGGCAACGCTGAAACCAGCGGTGAAACTGGCGTCTCCGAACCCGGTTGGTATTAACGACTGGGTCAGCGCTGCAGAAAAACAGAACTATGGCGTAACTGCGTCTGAACTGAATGTGGAAATCGCGAAACGCACGATTCAACTGAACCGTGCAGGTCATTATCCGACAGTAGATCTGGTGGCATCTTCTGGCCGCAGCTCTTCTGTTGCCGGTGCCAGTGGTAGTGGTGTTTCGAAATCGAATTCGATTGGTATTCAGTGGTCTGTTCCTATCTTCGCCGGTTTCGCTGTTGACAGTCGCGTTAAAGAAGCCATCGCACTGGAAGAAAAAGCACGTAATGATCTGGAGGCAAATCGCCGTACTGCAGCGCTTGGTGCACGTCAGGCATATGCCGGCGTGACCAGCGGTCTGGCACAGGTGAAAGCGTATGAAGCGGCAGAAATTTCCAGCCAGTCAGCATTGGATTCGAACAAGCTCGGCTATCAGGTTGGTGTCCGTATTAATATCGACGTTCTGAATGCGCAGCAGCAGTTGTACACCACGCGTCAGAATCTGGCGAAAGCCCGTTACGATACGATTCTGAATGGCTTGCGCTTGAAAGCAGCGGCAGGTTCTCTGAAAGAAGATGATCTGAACGAAATTAACACCTTGCTGCAACAGTAACGCGTACAGTCATTCTGGCTGTTCAATAAAAAACGCCTCAGTGCATCATGCTGAGGCGTTTTTTTATTACCGGGGTCTGATGCATCAGACAACGTAAAACAAGCGTCTGAAATCTGCTGGTGCAATACGGTACAGCCAGTAACCGGGATCATCTGATGCGATTTTTTGTAAAAGCTGCGTAGGACTATGACCAATTAAGCTGACGAATTCTCTGGCCATATGTGCCTGATCGTAATAGCCGAACTCCTGTGCGATCCGGGTCAGTTCGCCGTGTTCCGGGCGGTTGCTCAGCAGATGCAGCATGGAATAACCATAGCGTGACATGCGGCGTATATCCCGTAACGGCAAGCCGAATGCATCCATAATTCTTCTTTCGAGCTGACGCTGACCAAAGCCCAGCGCCTCGGATAAGTCCACCATCGGAAAGAAAATTTTGTGCTGGGCCTTCATCAGTACGTCGGCAAACAAGCCGGTTCTGCTGTGTGGAAGTACAGCCAGTAAAAATACCTGAAACGCAGCGAGACCGTCGCTGATGCTGAATTGCTGATGTCGTGCCTGCATCAGTCCCTGACAGGCCTCAGCCGGAAATACTTCGTGCATTAGCCGGTAGGCTCCTACCAGACCAGCGGGATGAATGCCGCAGGCTTCATACAGCACACCTGGTCGGAAACAGACGGAAAATGCGACAGTTCCTGGCTGATAGCGGGTATGAAAATGTTCGATGAACGGTCCCAGTAAATAGGCATCCGGAATCGGATGATATTCACCATCAGGCCCGAGAATTTCACCGCCACCACGCAGAAAAAAATGCAGGGAAGGACTAAGTGCCGCCGGAATGCTGCCACTGCAGCCATCCAGATGTAACACCAGAGTAGGCAGTAGCAGGCTGGATAAGCGCGGATCAGGATCGGCAATTTGATACATGAGGGGCTGGCAGGCACATGCAGTGTGAACAGTCTGCCATGATCGCACAGAATACCGCAGGCAGGTATTTGCCTGCGGTTCAGGTAAAGCTCAGCTGAGCCAGTGACGGGTAGCCGTGCCCAGATAATGTCCGATTAATACGATAAACGCGAACGGAACCAGACCTGAGATTGTCTGCGACAGCAAGCGGGTGAACAGACCGAATCGTTCCGGCATCAATGGTGCCATCATCCAGCTGCAGCCGAGAAAGCAAATACCGGCGGAAAACAGAAACAGCATGAACGCAACACCATCAGGGCGATACGGCGCAGAAAAAGCAATCAGTCCGCACCAGATGATCCAGGTCGGCACTACAACCAGTATTGAGCGCTGACTGGTTTCCAGCCAATGAACGTTTTGCATATTAACCTCCTTACCACCATCGTACACCGTTCACGCCGCCATGCCGCTTTCTTAACTGTATTTAACCTTGCTGCAAGTGACGAATCAGGCGGTGCAGGCCTTCTGTCATCGCCGCAACGGAGCCCATCATATCCCACTGATCATCTTCGGTGCTGACGATATTCGAGATGGCGCGCAGCTCAATGAAGCGCTGCTGCTCTTTCAGGCAGACATGGAAAAATGCGCCGCCTTCCATATTTTCCAGATCAGACTGTGTGGTATCGATAAACGGTGCCATTGCTGCATTCACGGAAATGCCGCGGGCACGACGCATGTCCAGGTCTTCCGGTAAATGCGGGCAGTGCAGGGTGTGACGTCGTTCGAAATCCATATCGATCGGTAAATGGGCCATATGCACGAAGCCGTCTTTGGTGAAGAAGCCCAGATCGGATTCGACTTCTGCTTCCACCAGTGCAACTTCGCCGATTTTCATGCCGGAGTGCGGAAATACACCGGCGATGCCGGACAAGATCAGCCAGTCCGGACGGTGCTCATAAATCGCTTTCATGGTGGCGTAAGCAGTGCAGGTCAGGCCGACGCCGGAAACGATGCTGATGACGTCATCTGAGCGGAACAGGCTGGCTTCGGTAGCGGTAGGAAACAGGACAACAATTTTGCAGGACATGGCGGTTTTCAGTAAACATTGAAGAAGCCGGCCATGACATCAGGGCATTTGCGCGTCGCTGTTCTTTGGCCGGTTTAACCAGCATAACAGAGTCGTGCCGGTGCAGGCGTATGCTGCCAGTGCAGACTGCGGAGAGCCTTGCTGAGTATCAAGCGATGATCAGACCTGAGCAGGGTGACGCATCCGGTTTGCGCTGTATCAGGCAGGTGCCTGACAGCGCCACAGACCTTCGCGTTGCAGCCAGGTACTCATCTGTAAGTTGTATTCTTCCGCATAGACTTGCGCAATTGCCGCCAGCTTGCGGTGCTCATACTGATGCGCGACGGTGATGCTGCCGGGCATATTGTTGATGGCATGCGGTGGAATTGCACAAGCCTGCTCCAGGCCCGGTACCTGTCTCTGACTGTCGCTCCATGTGATAAAGCGGTGGTCGCCGCGGCGTATCGCTGCACTGACATCCTGCTCCGGTTTGGCGGAATTCAGCCAGCCGAGTTCGCGCAATGCCTGTTGCTCTTCGCTATCTGCTGCTGTGCCATGCTGCGCAATTTGCCAGACCATGCCGCAAAACATCAGCGTCAGTAAGCCGGCAGTGAAATGTTGCATGCTGATCATAGCGCCTCCTCCGTCCTGCATATGAATATCACTTTTATGTTTTGATTCTAGAGATTTATGCAAAGAAATTCTTATAACAAATGTCACAACATCTGATGTGTTCTCTGGTTTATTCAGAGCAGCAAAATTTCTAAAAATTATTGCCGCGCTGCACCATGAAAGCCGCTGTTGCCGAGCGGATAAGCGCATGCGGCTGCTGTTACAATGCTGCGCTGCCGGCAGACCCGGCATAGTTGACAGGAGGCGTAATGAAATACCGTTTGCTGGCCGCATTGGCCGCAATGTGCTGGAGCAGTGCACAAGCTGATGTGCGTGGTTTGCAGATTGAAGATCTGGTGCGGATGGAACGTGTTGGTGCACCATTGTTATCGCCGGATGGCAAAAAAGTGTTGTACACCGTGCGTGTGACCGACATGGAAAAAAACCGTGGCGTCACGAATTTGTGGATGCAGGATCTGAACAAACCGGGTAAAGAGCAGCAACTGACCACCACGGAGGCCAGTGATGCAGAATGGTCGCCAAACGGCGACGCAGTATATTTTCTGTCTTCCCGTTCCGGCAGCAGCCAGATCTGGCGCTTGCCTTTACAAGGTGGTGAAGCGCAGCAGGTAACGGATTTGCCGCTGGATGTGGATAATTTCCGCCTTTCCCCCAAAGGCGACCGCTTATTGTTCAGTCTGGCGGTGTTCCATGACTGCAAAGTGCTGCAGTGCACGACAAACAAACTGGCAGTGCAAAAACAACAAAAAACCACCGGTCGTATTTATGACCGCCTGTTTGTACGTCACTGGGATGTCTGGGCCGATGGCCGTCGTGCAACTCTGTTCAGTGCTGCGATTGGCAGCGATGGCAAGGTGCGTGGTGAACCGGTACCGCTGAGCCTGACACTGGATGGTGATGTGCCTTCCCGTCCGGATGGCGACCATGAGGAATATCAGTTCAGTCCGGATGGCAAGACCGTGGTGTTTGCCGCACGTATTGCAGGCAAAACCGAAGCGTGGTCGACGAATTTCGATCTGTATCAGGTACCGGCGGATGGCTCTGCCTTGCCGAAAAACCTGACCGCAGACAATCAGGCCTGGGATACCAAGGCACGTTTTTCGCCGGATGGCAAAACGCTGGCGTATCTGGCGATGAAACGTCCGACATTTGAAGCAGACCGTTTTCAGGTCATGCTGATGGATGTGGCGACGGGCAAAAAGCGTGCGCTGGCGGCAGACTGGGACCGTTCGGCGATGGATTTCCGCTGGAGCAGCGATGGTCGTCAGATTCTGGCGGTGGCGGATGATATCGGTCAGCATCGCTTGTTTGCGCTGGATGTTGCCAGCGGCAAAGTGCGCACCCTGACTGGCGCCGGTTCGGTGAATGGCTTTGATACGCATGGCGATACACTGGTCATCAGCCATGCCAGTTTGTCCGGTGACAGCCAGTTGTTCAGCACCCGCCTCAGCAGTGCAGCGCAGACTGAGGCTGCAAAAATGACCCGTCTGACGGAGCGCAATGCGGCGATGATGAAAGATATCCGTCTCGGCGAATACGAACAGTTCAGCTTTGCCGGTGCGAATGGTGAAACGGTGTACGGCTATGTGATGAAGCCGTGGAATGCGCAGCCGGGGCAGCGTTATCCGGTCGCGTTTCTGGTGCATGGCGGCCCGCAGGGCAGCTTTGGCAATGAGTGGGGTTACCGCTGGAATCCGCAGATTTATGCTGGTGCCGGTTATGCTGCGGTGTTTATCGATTTCCATGGGTCCACCGGTTACGGCCAGAAATTCACTGATTCCATCAGTGGTGACTGGGGCGGCAAACCGCTGGAAGATCTGAAAAAAGGTCTGGCAGCGGCGGCACAGAAATATCCGTGGCTGGATACCAGCCGCGCCTGCGCGCTGGGTGCATCGTATGGTGGCTATATGATGAACTGGATCGCCGGTAACTGGAACGATGGCTTCCGCTGCATCGTTAATCATGACGGCGTATTCGATACCCGCGGCATGGCGTATGCGACCGATGAAATCTGGTTCACCGAATGGGAAAACGGCGGCGCTTACTACGATGTGCCGGAACTGCACGAGAAATTCAATCCGGTGCGTTTCGTGAAAAACTGGAAAACGCCGATGCTGGTGGTGCAGGGCGAGCTTGATTTCCGTATTCCGACCGAACAGGCACTGGGCACCTTCACAGCGCTGCAGCGTCGCGGTATTGAAAGTAAACTGCTGATTTATCCGGATGAAAACCACTGGGTTACCAAACCCGCCAATTCCGTGCTGTGGCATCACACCGTGCTGGACTGGTTAAAAGATCATCTGAACCGTCCGGCGAAATAAGCATTTGCCGGATCAGACTGATCCTGTTAGCTGAAAACCGGCCTGTAGTCAGGCCGGTTTTTTTATGCATTATCTGCGCCGCTGGCGACCGCCGTTGTGCAGAAGTCCGCATTTATGCAAAAAATCACCTGCCCGGAGAGCGAGCGTTTTCGCGGACAACCGTGAAAAAAGGCCAAAAACCTGTGCAGAACACCGCATTTCGGGCATTTTTGGCAATTTGGGGGCAATCCGGAGCGGTCGGGTATCTGCTGGCGCTGGCGGACAAAAGAAAAAGCGGACTGGTGAAGTCCGCTTTTTTCATTCAGCTGTTGCCGTGAGCATTGGCTGTCAGCGATCCTGCATCCGTCGTCAGCCGCAGGCGCCGACATAGCCGCAGGCAACGCAACGGCTGCAGCCATCGATTTTCTGCAATGCATGAGCACCGCATTCCGGACATTTTTTACCGCCGCTGCTCGCTTGCAACGGTGTGTGGTCGGCTTCATCGTTCAGATCTTCCAGACCGTATTGTTGCGCACGGACTTTGAAACGTTCCGCCAGTACCTGTACCGGAATCTGATTGCCGTTGGCATCCAGATAGCCGCGTTTGACCAGAATACGCTGCAGACAGTAGCCAATCGCAGCGACTTCAGACTCATGGAACAGTGGTACGGTGCTGCCATCTTCTTTGGTGATGGTGCCGCAGCGCACCGTGCCTTTATCCCACACCACTTCGCGCATATCGGCCAGCGCTTTGGCGATGGAACCACCGGAACGTGCTGCCATCGACAGCAGACGCATACTGGCGGAAATCCATTGCTGGCCGTCATTTTTCTGACCGGCAGGCATGAAGAATTCAAACGGACGTTCAATCGTCACGCGTTCACCGCCAACCACCCCTTCGACATGGATGAAGCTGACCGTCAGATACACGGTTTTTTTGCCCTCGTAAGTGGTGTACTGCACTTTGGAAGTAACGGATTCCAGATCACCGAAAGGGCGGCCTTCAAACTGTTTGCGCAGTAAGTCTTCATCCGGTTGCGTACGGACTTCCGGAGCCGCCACCGGCGTTTCGCTGGCAACCGATAACACGCTGCCCAGCACATTATTCGGACGGTAAGTCGCCAGACCTTTCAGGCCGGCTTTCCATGCGTCGAAATACAGGCTCTGGAAATCGTCGTAAGGGTAATCCGCCGGAACGTTAACCGTTTTGGAAATCGAGGAATCAATGTAAGGCTGCACCGCTTCCAGCATTTGCATATGGTCGGCGGCAGACATTTCCAGCGCAGTCACAAACTGTTGCGGAAGCTTGCTGCTGTCGGATACATCATGACCCATTGCACGATACAGACGCCATGCGTGGTCTGCCACTTCGTAGGTCTGGGTTTCGCCGGATTTCATGCGTTTTTTTCGGTTGTACACCCATGAAAATGCCGGTTCGATGCCGTTCGAGGCATTGTCAGCAAAAGCCAGTGTGATCGTGCCTGTCGGTGCAATCGACAGCAGGTGCGAGTTACGCAAGCCGTGCTTACTGATCGCATTCCGCACGTTCTTCGGCAGACGGCGGGCGAAGGTGCCGCTCAGGTATTTTTCTGCATCAAACAGCGGGAACGCGCCTTTTTCTTTGGCCAGATCGACCGATGATAAATAGGCCTGATCGCGCATGGCTTCCGACACTTTGGCGGCAAAGGCGCGGCCCTGTTCGGAATCGTAACGAATGCCCAGCATGATCAGCGTGCTGCCAAGGCCAAGGAAACCGAGGCCGACGCGGCGTTTGGACATCGCTTCCGCTTCCTGCTGCGGTAATGGCCATGCCGTTGCATTCAGTACATTGTCCAGCATACGGGTCGCGACCGCAACCACGCTCTGGAAGGCTTCCACATCAAAGCTGGCATCCGGCTGGAAGGCATTGCGCACAAAGCGGGTCAGATTGATGGAGCCAAGGCAGCAGCAACCGTAGTCAGGCAGCGGTTGTTCCGCACACGGATTGGTTGCTTCGATTTTTTCGCAGTAGTACAGATTGTTTTCTGCATTCATGCGCGACAGGAACAGAATGCCGGGTTCTGCGTGGTCATAGGTGGAGCGCATCACCATGTCCCACAATTCACGCGCGCGGACGGTTTCATACACCCACAGGCCGTCATCGCGCAGCCATGCGCCTGCAGTTTTTTTCTCGTCGCCGGGTTCGGCTTTGTGTACCAGACTGAAATCGCCGTCTTTTTCCACCGCTTCCATAAATTCGTCGGTGACGGCGATGGAGATATTAAAGTTGGTCAGCGCGCCCTGATCTTTGGAACGGATAAATTCGCGGATATCCGGATGGTCGCAACGCAATACACCCATCTGCGCTCCGCGGCGCGCACCGGCAGATTCCACGGTGGAGCAGGATGCATTGAAAACGTGCATGAAGGAAACCGGGCCGGAAGCACGGGAACGTGTGCCGCGCACCAGTGCTTCTTTCGGACGTATGGTGGAGAAGTCATAGCCGACACCGCCACCGCGACGCATGGTTTCCGCAGCATCTGCTAAAGCAGCATAAATGCCGGGTTTGCCATCGGTGGAATTCGATACGGAGTCACCTACCGGTTGAACAAAGCAGTTGATCAGGGTTGCGCGCAAATCCATACCGGCAGCCGAGTTGATACGGCCTGCAGGCACGAAACCATTCTTTTGCGCCCACAAAAATTTCTCTTCGTAATAAGCGCGGACATCGGCCTGTTCCACGCTGGCCAGCGCACGCGCTACACGGCTTTGCACATCATGGATCGTGGCTTCACCGCCCTTGGCATATTTTTCCAGTAATACATCCAGCGAAATTTCTTGGGGATTCATATCAGTAATTCCTGGTAATTGATCAACAGCGTTCATAGTAGGGTTTAACTCAGGAGTGATTTGGCTAAGGCAGTGTAAAGAAAGCTCGGAATATGTCATTGACTGCTCTCAAGAGCGGCAGTGACCCGCAGGAATTTCCGGACTGGCGGAAATTCCTTGCAGATCAACACCGTCATTCAGGGACTGACTTCAGGACAGGTAAGGTTTCAGCACCTGCAGTGTGCGCGCTGTAGCGCCCTGGTGCTGATGGAAAAAGGTCAGAGCCCGGCTGCCCATCTGCTGCCGTCCGGCAGGGTCAGATAACAATTCTGATGCGGATTCCAGCATACACCCCGCATCGGCACAGCGTAAAGCTGCACCTGCAGCAATGGCCTGACCGGTGACATCAGAAAAGTTAAAGGTATGCAAACCAATCAGTACCGGTTTGCCGATGGCGCAGGGTTCGATCAGATTGTGACCGCCAAACGGCAACAGACTGCCGCCGATGAAGGCCAGATCCGCCATCGCGTAATACATAAACATTTCGCCCATACTGTCACCCAACAGCACATCAGCAGATGCCAGTGCGGCGGTGTGTTCCGTTGTAGTGAGGGCTGACCTGCGCAATACCTGCAAGCCTGCTTGTGCCAGCATCTCGGCTACCGCATCGAAGCGTTGCGGATGGCGCGGCACCAGCAGCAGTAATGGCGCATTTTGTATTGTGTTGCCACGCGGCCATTTTTTGAGAAAGGCTTCTAAAATCAGGGCTTCTTCACCATCCCGTGTACTGGCGCACAACAGGACAGGGCGCGTACCACATTGTGCCCGCATTGCTGCACCGGCGTTTAATTGCTGCTGCGGAACGCTGACGTCAAATTTGATATTGCCGGTAATGGCTGGTGTGTTGCCGCTCAGGCTTTGCAGACGGCTTGCGTCTTCGCTGGTTTGCGCCGCGATCACGGAAATGGCTTTGGCTGCAGGTGTGATCAGGGAAGACAAACGTTGCGCTTTACGCAGTGAACGTTCTGACAGGCGGGCATTGACCAGCGCCACCGGAACTTTTTCCTGCTGACAGGTTGCAATCAGATTTGGCCAGACTTCGGTTTCCATCAGCACGCATAGTTGCGGACGGAAATGTCTGAGGAAGCGCCTGACCAGTAAGCACAGATCGTAAGGCAGAAACGCTTGCGTCACACGCGGATTCTGCCCGAATAATTGCGCACCGGCTTCACGTCCGGTCGCCGTCATATGGGTCAGCAGGATGCTGGCGTCCGGATAGTTTTCCAGCAAACCTCGCACCAGCGGTTCCGCCGCACGTGTTTCTCCCGCAGAAACCGCATGCACCCAGATGATGCGGCTGGCGCTGAAGGACGAATAAAAGCCGAAACGTTCACTGATATGCTGACGATAGCCGGGCTCGCGCCGGCCACGCCACCACAGACGAGCCAGTACGACAGGCAATAAAACAGTCCAGATCAGGGAATAAAGCAAACGCATGCAGCTACCGAATCGCGTAAAAGAGCGTGATCTTAGTTTAATTTCGCTTTCCGGTCAGATTTTTGTTCAGTAAACCCCAGACAGTGGCAATGCTGACCCGACGGTTTGCCTGAATTTGTTGTCTTTTTTTCCAAAAATGCGGCAGCTGGCGGATGGCATCCAGTTTGGATCGTTTAATCACCTGAAACTGGCCGTGGCGGGCAAAGTGCAACACTTCGACCAGATTCAGCATCAGATGCAGTGGCAGGCAGAGCCAGAACAGGATTCCAGGCATATTTTTTACATAGGTCCAGACCAGATTGCGGTGTCCGTGATAAACAGAAAAATCACTACGGCGGCCGGTAATCGCAGAGCCTACATGGCGCGCAACGGAGCCGGGAACATACAGACAGCGGTAACCTGCCAGCAAATAGCGGAAGCCGAGATCGATATCTTCAACGTAGCAGAAGTAATCTTCATCGAAGCCACCCAGCTGATCGAATACATCACGCCGGTATAGTCCGGCAGCGGCGCAGCAAGAAAAAATTTCTTTCTGCTGTAAATGTGCCGGTGTCACTGCTTGTCCATGTCCTTCGCGCCAGACCAGTCCGCTTAAATGATAAGCATCTCCGACACCATCCAGCATCTGCTCACGGTTAGCGTCCATCAGCCGGCTGCCGAAAATCGCAAACTCCGGGTGGTTTTCTGCAGCGAGTGCAAGTTGCAATAACCAGTCAGGATCAGGGAATGCATCCGGATTCAGTAGGGCGATCCATTCACTGTCCGGGTGCATTTTTTGTACGGCAAGATTATTGCCCTTCGCGAAGCCCAGATTCGCACCTGCATGAATTACTTTGGCTTCGGGAAATTCTGTTTCCGCACGTTGTCCGGAGCCATCCTGACTGGCGTTATCAACAAGAATGATTTCCAGCGGGCGCAGAGTTTGTTCGCGCAGTTTTGCGAGGCAATCCAGAACCAGCTGACCACCGTTAAAGTTCACAATCACCACGCTGATCGCGGGCGTTTTTTTCAGCAGAGCGGCAGACATCAGTTCAGTAACTCCATAGCAGCGGCAAAGACTTCTTCGACAGAAGGGACGATTCCGGCATCACCCGTATTACGGATACGCGGTGACCAGTTACCCTCGGTTTTCCAGCGAGGTGAAGCTGTGTAGATTTCAACAGTTGGGGTTTCGTAGGCGGCAGCGATATGTGTCAACCCGGTATCCACGCCGATCGCCAGCCGCGCGGATTGTGCCAGTAAAACGGCCTCCATCATGCTGAGTTTCGGTAATACGCTTGCTTGCGGAATTGCCGCTGCCATCGCTTCGGCCTCTTTTTTCTCTTCTTCATTGCCCCATGGCAGCAGTACCGGCATGCCGGTACTGGCGAGCTTCGCGGCGAGTGCGATCCAGTTTGCCCGTGCCCATTTTTTAGCTGCACCGGCAGTGCCGTGAAAAAATACGATATAGCCGCCCGCGGGTTTCCACGGCGCTTCAAGTGTTGGTGGCAGCAGGCCAAAACTGGCAGGTGTATCCAGTTCTTTGCCAATGGCTTTCGCAGCAACCAGACGTCCCCGATCGACGGCATGCGTGTAAGGATCGGTCGCTATACTTGTATCATGAAAAATGCGGGAAATACCCTCATAGCCGGAACCCGCAGTACCGTTTGCAAGGCCAATCTTTCTGCCACCAGGCGCTTTTTTCGCCAGACCAAGAATGATGCCGGTTTTCAGCAGGCCTTGTGTTTCGAGAATCAGATCATAGGATTCGCTACGCAGTGTCCGGATGAATCCGCTGATTTCTTGACGTACGCTGGCTTGCCCTAAATGCTTGCGCCAGCGTCGCTGCGCATAGGGAATAATGCGGCGTATGCCCGGATGTAATTGCAGAAGGCTGACGTAGGCTTCTTCCACTACCCAGTCAATCTGTGCATCGGGATAATGCCGGTGCAGATCGTTCACCAGTGGCAGATTATGTAAGACATCTCCGAGTGAGGAGACCCGTATCAGCAGTATTTTCACAATAGACAGTGTGCGGATAAAAAATCAGAGAAGAAAAAAAGACCGCCGGCACGCAGCCGGCGGTCTTTCAGACTTCCGTTAAAACGGCAGTTGTGCGTCCGGTTTGACGCGCAGAATGGCAGCCTTCAGCGCAGCCTGAATGCGTGCCAGTGCTTCCGGTGTTTCGGCTTCAAAGCGCATCACAATGACAGGGGTTGTGTTAGATGAACGAGCCAGACCAAATCCGTCCGGATATTCCACACGTAAACCATCAATCGTAATGATTTCATCAGCACCGGGGAAGTCAGCCTGTGCCTGCATTTGTGCGATGATGCGGAAGTTTTCACCTTCTTCCAGCTTCAGTTGCAGTTCCGGCGTAGAGCTGGATTGCGGCAGGCTGTTCAGGGTAGCCGTCATATCAGGCAGGCGGCTGATGATTTCCAGCAAACGCGCACCGGCATACAAGCCGTCATCGAAGCCATACCAGCGGTCTTTGAAGAAAATGTGACCACTCATCTCACCACCGAGCGGAGAACCTGTTTCTTTCAGTTTTGCTTTCACCAGCGAGTGACCGGTTTTCCACATCAGTGGTACGCCGCCGCGTGCTTTGACCCAAGTGCTGATGTGGCGGGTACACTTCACATCGTACAAAATCTGTGCGCCGGCGTGGCGGGTCAGCACATCTTCTGCAAACAGCATTAACTGACGATCAGGGAAAATCACTTGTCCGTCTTTGGTCACAATGCCAAGGCGGTCGCCGTCACCGTCAAACGCCAGACCGATTTCAGCATCGGTGGTTTTCAGGCAATGGATCAGATCTTCCAGATTTTCAAGATGAGCCGGATCCGGGTGGTGATTCGGGAAAGTACCATCCACGTCACAGAATAATTCAATGACTTCACAACCCATGCCGCGGTAAAGGTCAGCTGCGAATGCACCTGCCACACCATTGCCGCAATCCACTGCAATTTTGACCGGACGGCTGACTTTGACATCGCTGGTGATGCGTTCGAGGTAAGCGGCACGGATATCATGAATGCGATAGCTGCCTGAACCTGCAGAAAATTCTTGTTTTACAATGGCCTGATACAGTGCCTGAATAGTGTCGCCGTAGATCGCTTCACCTGCCAGTACCATTTTGAAACCGTTGTAATCCGGCGGATTATGACTGCCGGTCACCATAATGCCGGAGCGGGTTTCCAGAACATTTGTTCCGAAATACACCATTGGTGTTGCGACTTGCCCGAGGTCAATCACATTGACACCAGTGGCCTGCAAACCAGCAGCAAGCGCACCGGAAAGTTCCGGTCCGGACAGACGGCCATCGCGGCCGATAACGACAGTCGTTTCACCTTTTTTCAGCGCGGCAGTACCAAACGCTTGCCCGATCTGATGTGCAACGGTTGCATCCAGTGTTTTTCCGACGATGCCCCGGATATCGTAGGCTTTGAAAATACTTTGAGCTGGTTGGGTCATGTTATTTGTCGTTTGTAAATATGAAAAATCAGGAAACTTGTCTCTGCTTCCACAGAAAATCTTCAATCTCACACTGCGGTTGATATTCTGCCACTAATTCCAGTAAAAGCTGCCGGATTTCCTGTGCCTGATTTTGGTCACAGGCGAAGCGCAAGCGTTCCAGTTTTTGCTGTAGTACTTCCCAGGGCAGTTCTGTTTCCTGTGCCCGCATAATCAGGGGATGGTTTGTGCCTTCGACATTGTCACCGATGAGCAATTCTTCGTACAGTTTTTCTCCGGGACGTAAACCAACATGGCGGATTTCTATATCGCCGTTGGGACTTGCTTCTGAGCGAACTTCTAGGCCGAATAAATGAATCATACGGCGTGCCAGATCCTGGATGCGCACCGGCTCGCCCATATTCAGCACAAATACATCGCCACCTTCACCCATTGCACCTGCCTGAATCACCAACTGCGCCGCTTCCGGAATTGTCATGAAGTAACGCGTGATGTCAGGGTGCGTTAACGTTACGGGGCCGCCAGCCAGAATCTGTTTCTTAAATAACGGCACTACTGAACCAGACGACCCGAGTACATTACCAAAACGAACCATACAGAAGCGGGTTCCTTTTTGCTCACGGGAAAACGCCTGCAAAATCAGTTCAGCCACGCGTTTGGTGGTACCCATGACATTGGTTGGCCGTACGGCTTTGTCAGTCGAGATCAGGACAAAATTACTGACTCCGGTTGCCATTGCCGCCTGCGCAACCGACAGTGTGCCGAAGACGTTATTCAGAACACCTTCTGCCGGATTATGTTCGACCAACGGGACATGTTTGTACGCAGCTGCGTGGTAGACGGTGCGGATAGCAAAGCTGGAAAAAATGGTTTCGAGCTTATCCTGTTGTCGTACCGAACACAGTACTGGAAAGAGTTCACAGTCGGGCGCGTATTGCCGGGCAAGTTGTTGTAACTCCTGCTCTATTGTGTAGAGCGCAAATTCGGAAGACTCGATCAGGATTAAGCGCTTTGGTTGTTGACGCAGTATTTGCCTGCATAACTCTGATCCTATGGATCCGCCAGCACCAGTAACCGCGACATGTTGCGCACGTATGCACTGGCTGAGCAGCCTCTGATCCGGTTCTACGGGATCGCGACCGAGTAAATCTTCGACTTCAACTTCGCGGACATCCTGCATTTTCAGTTGTCCGGACATCAGTGTTTTCAGAGACGGGGTTAGCCGAATCTTCAGTTTGAACGGTTCGAGCTGATCCAGTATCTGTTTGTGACGTGATCTGGAAATAGAGGGCATCGCCAGCAATAACTCACGGATTTCGAATTTCGCGATCAGCTTCCCAAGCTCTTGCGGTGCATAAACACGTACTCCACCAATCAGCGCTGCATGTTTTTGCGGGTTATCGTCAACAAAAGCAACACAGACGTACTGGCTGTCATGTCGCATCATTGCTGCCAGTTGTGCTCCGGCCTGACCGGCACCATAAATGCAGACCGGGATCGCATCTTCAAGCAGGCTGACGCGTGCCAGCCAGTGACGAGCAGCAAAGCGACTCGCTGACAGGTAAAAGATAGAGCCCATCCAGAAAAAACCGAACACTGCGCGGGAAATGGGCAAAATGTGCAGCATCAGACTGATAAAAGTCAGAACTAGCACGCTAACGGAGGCACCCAGAACGATGACCCCGATGATTTTCTGATCGATAAAGCGGACGACAGCCCGGTACAATCCAATGCGCGCAAACAAGGGAATGCTGATCAGCGGCGCTGCAATCAGCAGCCAGAAATAATGACGCAGTAATTCTGGATTCAGACCCTCATAGCGCAGCCAGATGGCAACGGCCAGTAACACCGGCAAACTGATGAAGTCCATTGCCATCGCCAGCATTTGCTTTTGCCGACGTGAAAGATTGGAGAGAAAGTGCAACATGCGGGCTCAGTGGGTAATGCCGTCTCGGCGTAAAACTTTAACAAATGTCAGTACCAGTATCCGGATATCCAGCATGACGGATGCATGCTCAAGATAATAATGATCAAGCGCAACTTTCTGTTCGTTCGGGACTTCATCACGACCGTTGATTTGTGCCCAGCCGGTTAAGCCGGGTACAAGTGCGTGCACACCGCAATCCGTACGCATTTTGATCAGATCATGCTGATTGAAAAGGGCGGGACGCGGGCCGACCAGGCTCATGTCACCACATAGAATGCTCCATAACTGTGGCAGCTCATCCAGACTCGACTTGCGCAGAAAAGAGCCGATCGGTGTCAGATATTGTTCCGGATTCGTCAGCAAGTGTGTAGCGACCGCCGGCGTGTCAATACGCATACTCCGGAATTTGGGCATGCGAAAAATACGGTTATGTTTGCCAACGCGGTCAGACCAGTACAAGACAGGGCCACGTGAGGTCAGTCTGACCGCAAGCGCAGTCAGTACAAGTGGCAGTAACAGCAGCAAACCTGCTGTCAGAACGACGAAGAGATCCAGTATACGTTTCATACACGTTATTTTTTATCAGATTCCTGTGCAACAGTGATGGCAAGTCCCTCGGCAACGGAGAACGGCGGATTCCACTCGAGCAAATGACGTGCCTTGCTGATGTCGACTTGCAATGAACCGCATAAGCGCTGAGCAATGGCTTGTTTTCCTGCGATCTTTGCCAGTGTTGTCAGTAAATTCGGCGAAAGCTTCCACAAACGGGATTTTGTCTGTAATGCGACAGCGCAGGCTTCCAGTAATTCCGTGGTCGATAAGTCATGTCCGTCTGAAATCTGGAATATTTCCTGCCTTGCCTTGGGGTGATACAAACAGTGAAGAATAAAATGTACGAGATTCCCGACAAATACCAGACTGCGCTGATTATGAATTCTGCCCAGCGGTAGCGGGACGCCTCGCTTTACCCATTGCAGCATACTTTGAAAGTTGGCTTTTACTCCCGGGCCATAGACCAGCGGCGGGCGAATGATAGTAACCGCCATACTGGTTTTCTTGCCCACTGCCAGTAGGGCTTTCTCTGCTTCCAGTTTCGATAAACCGTAGGGGTCATGCTGGTCTGCGATATCCTGCTCCTGAAAAGGCTGATCCGGAAGTGTGGATTCGCCATTGACCTTGACTGAACTCAGGAAAATAAAATGCTTCACCCCAGCTGCTGCTGCCTGTTGTGCCAGATGTACAGTGGCATCGACATTAACTGCACGAAATGCAGCAAGCGGATCGCTGACGGTCTCGCGCATAACATGAACGCGGGCAGCGCAATGAATCACAGCACCTGATTGCTGCAACAACGGTAACCAGTCTGTGTGCTTATCCAGCGCGTTGATTTGCGGGTTTTGTAAAGCAGGGTGCTGACGGGAAAGTGGTCTGCGTGTCGGACAAATCAGTGAGTAGCCTGCATCCAGCATTGTGTCTGTCAGTGCATTACCAACAAAGCCGTTAGCACCGGTGATCAGAATGGATTGATTCATAGAGACTGACTGATTTTTCCGCGCGTGAAGGGATAAACCACAGATCTGCGCAAAACAAAACGTATAAAGCTTGAAAGGAACCAGCGTGCATGCGGTGATAACAGACTGCGGTTTCGGTGTGCCGCCTGGTGAACTGCTTTGAGTCCGGGATAGTAGCGGACTTTGCGACCAGAAATGCAGTAAGAGCGGTAGCAGATATCAACATCCTCGAAATACATGAAGAAATCAGTATCAAACCCGTTCAGATCCCGGAAATGTGATGGACGGAACGCGAGAAATGCACCTGACGCCCAGTCAACATCGCAATTTTGTATCAGCGAGTGCTTTTGAATTGCCTCCGTCAGTCCGCGTATCTTTAAAACACGAAACGGTGTCAGCAGCGATGGAAAAAATCTGACATTGGCATCAGTTTGCTGAAAATTCGTATCTTTGTACAAATTAACTGTTGCCAGAGTAGTACTGTCGCTTCGCATTTGCTGATCCAGCGAACGCAGCATGTCGGCGTTTGTCTGGATATCAGGATTCATTACAATAAATAAGTCCTCAGCAGATAATGAAAATTCAGCAGCAATTCTGTTGAACAGGAAATTATTGTTTTCACCAAATCCCATTCCCGGCTTTTCTTTGGTGTAACGAACCTGATGCTGCAGGCAGAATGCTTCCAGCTTCACGGAGGGTAAATTATCTTTCACCCACAAGGTAACAGCAGGGTTGGCAGCGAGACCACAAAGCTGACTTTCAATCAGCATTTCTTCGTGTCCGTGACTAATGATGGCGATATGAATCATGTATTAACTGAAGCACTCAGGTGCGGGGTTCAATGCAATCGACGCAGACACTCGTTCAGAGAATCCTGCCATTCCGGGACTGAAACACCAAATACCCGTTTCAGCTTGCTCAGATCCAGCATGGAATTCTCCGGGCGTTTTGCCGGTGTCGGGTAACTTATCGCAGGAATTCCCTTGATCTCCGGTCCCGTTGTCAGCAGACCTGCAAGTCGGGCTTCCTGCACAATCGCACGCGTAAAGTCGCACCAGTTTGTAACCCCGGCATTCACCAGGTGGTATGTCCCCAGATGTGCTGTCCACCAGTTCTCCGCGCTGCTCGCTTCTTTGGCAGAATTTATCTGAGCAATAATCTGAGCCGTAATATCTGCAACCGTGATGGCCGACGTCGGTGCACCAAACTGATCATTAACAATGTTCAGCTGTTCGCGCTCGGCCGCCAGTTTCAGCATCGTCAGTAAAAAGTTTTTACCGTAAGGTGAATATACCCAGCTGGTACGGAAGATCAGGTGGCGGCAGCCACTTTCACGGATTGCCTGCTCACCACCTGCCTTGGTTTGACCGTACACATTGAGTGGTGCAACCGGGTCGGATTCTGTATATGGGGCGAGTTTGCCATCCGCATCTTTTTTGTTGCCTGCATACACGTAGTCGGTTGAGTAGTGTATGAGCGGGATGCGGAGAGTCTTTGCAGCTTCGGCGAGCGCGGCAACCGCATATGTGTTTACTGCCGCTGCCAGTTCCGGTTCAGATTCGGCTTTGTCCACTGCTGTATACGCTGCCGGATTGATGATCAGATCCGGCGCAATTTCTCTGACTGTCGCAACGACGGTCTCCGGATTGCTGAGATCCAGTACGGTCCGGTCTGCCGCAATAATCTGATGCTCATTACCGAGACGTTCTACAAGGCAGCGGCCCAGTTGACCACTGACACCGGTGATCAGAATTTTCATGCGAAGACCTCTGCTTCAGACAAGCTTTTACCGAGTTGGTCTTTCGCAGACAGTAATGGCGTTTCGCTGATCGGCCAGTCTATGCCAATTTCCGGGGCATTCCATGCAAGGCAGCGCTCATATTCCGGCGCCCAGTAGTCAGTCGTTTTATACAAGAACTCCGCCTGTTCGCTCAGGACGACGAAGCCGTGCGCGAAACCGGGCGGAATCCACAGTTGACGGCTGTTTTCCGCGGATAAGTTGACACCAACCCATTTACCAAAGTTCGGGGAGCTTTTTCGGATGTCGACGGCAACGTCGAATACTTCACCAGAAACCACGCGAACGAGTTTGCCCTGTGCCTGCTGAATCTGATAGTGCAGACCACGCAGGATGTTCTTTCCGGATTTCGAGTGATTGTCCTGAACAAATTCAGCCTGAACACCGGTTAATTCTGCGAATTTACGCGCATTAAAACTTTCATAAAAGAAACCGCGGCTATCGCCGAAAACCTGCGGTTCAATTACCAGTACTTCCGGCAAGCTTGTCGGAGTAATTTTCATATTAGTAAGCCTGTCTTTCCAGCAATTTCAGCAAATACGTGCCATACTCATTCTTCTTCAGCGGCTGCGCCAGTTCTTCAACCTGCTCAGCACTGATATAACCACGACGGAATGCAATTTCTTCCGGGCAGGCAATTTTCAGACCCTGACGCTTTTCTACGGTTGCCACAAACTGACCTGCTTCCAGTAACGATTCGTGCGTGCCCGTGTCCAGCCATGCCATGCCGCGCCCCATCAGTTCAACTTTCAGTTCGCCCTGCTTCAGGTAGACATTATTGACATCCGTGATTTCCAGTTCGCCACGCGCGGACGGTTTGATGGATGCAGCAATATCGCATACCTGCTGATCGTAGAAATACAAACCCGTTACCGCATAATTGGATTTAGGTTGCTGCGGCTTCTCTTCAATACTGACAGCCTGACGGTCTGCATTGAATTCAACCACACCGTAACGCTCAGGATCGTGTACATGGTACGCAAAAACAGTCGCACCGCTGGTGCGCTGGTTTGCTGCTTCCAGAGAAGATACGAGATCGTGGCCGTAGTAAATGTTGTCACCGAGAATCAGCGCAGAAGGATCATTGCCGACAAATTCACGGCCAATAATGAAGGCCTGTGCCAGACCATCCGGAGACGGTTGCACGGCATATTCCAGGCGAATACCCCACTGCGAACCATCACCCAGCAGTTCACGGAAACGCGGTGTGTCCTGTGGCGTGGAAATAATCAGAATTTCCCGAATGCCAGCCAGCATCAGCGTGGTCAGCGGGTAATAAATCATAGGTTTGTCGTACACCGGCAGCAGTTGCTTCGAAACAGCCTGTGTTACCGGATATAAGCGGGTACCTGAGCCACCCGCCAGAATAATACCTTTACGGTTGATTGCCTGCGTCATGCTTATCCTTGCTGATACTGTAAATTGATCCAGTTCTGGTATTCGCCGGATTGCACCTGGGCAACCCATTCATTATTGTTCAGATACCATTCCACGGTTTTGCGTAAGCCGGTCTGGAAGGTTTCTGCCGGTTTCCAGCCAAGTTCGCGTTCAATTTTGCGCGCGTCGATTGCATACCGGCGGTCATGACCGGGACGGTCTTTGACGTGGCGGATCTGGTCGCGGTAGCTACCACTGGCTTTCGGTGCCAGTTCGTCCAGCAGGTCACAGATCGTATGAACAACGCTGATGTTGGTCTGTTCGTTCCAGCCGCCGACGTTGTAGGTTTCACCCGGCTTACCTGCTTCCAGAACACGGCGGATCGCTGCGCAGTGGTCTGTCACAAACAGCCAGTCACGTACCTGTAAGCCATCGCCATACACAGGCAAGTCTTTCCCGGCACGCGCACTGGTAATGACCAGCGGAATCAGTTTTTCCGGGAAGTGATAAGGTCCGTAGTTGTTCGAACAGTTGGTGGTTAACACCGGCAGACCATAGGTATGGTGATAAGCGCGCACCAGATGATCAGAAGCCGCTTTGGAGGCTGAGTAGGGACTGTTCGGTGCGTAAGCGGTGGTTTCGCTGAATGGCGGGTCATCCGCTTCCAGTGTGCCGTAGACTTCATCTGTGGAAACGTGAAGAAAGCGGAAACCGGTTTTCGCGTCGTCGCTCAGTCCACTCCAGTACTTACGCGCCGCTTCCAGCAGGCTGAAAGTGCCATTGACGTTGGTTTCAATGAATGCTGCAGGGCCGTGAATGGAACGGTCAACGTGGCTTTCGGCTGCAAAGTGCACAATCGCTCGTGGCTGATGTTTGGCAAACAGGCTGTCGAGCAGTGCTGTATCGCAGATATCCCCCTGCACGAACAGGTGCCGGGGATCGTTTTGCAGGGATTTCAGGGTGTTGAGATTGCCTGCATATGTCAGTTTGTCGAAATTGAGGACGGACTCGTCAGATTGAGCCAGCCAGTTTAGTACAAAATTGGCTCCGATGAAGCCTGCGCCGCCTGTTACGAAAATCATGCACTACTCCAGATGCGTGGGAGAAGAATAATAAACCCTTCATTTTACAAGAGTTTTGCATGATTTCGACGATCTGATGACTCGCTGTCATTCGGTTTCAGGTGATTTTCGCCCAGCAAATAAGAATCGCTGTCAGCGCTGTGTACATCAACAGTGCCAGTGTAATGACTGTCAGACGCATGATCGTCTCCGGGGGGCAAGTAAGGCTGTGCAGGATTCAGCATAGTCTTTTAAGCCAGTGCGTGTGTTATCGCTCTGTGTAAAAAAGTCGCAAAATGTTTCTGCAGCCTTCTTGAAAACCGGAAAGACATCACTATATGGTTGGGTAATGTGTTTTTGACTGGAGAAAAATATGCAAGAGCAGGAAAACAAACAGGCTCAACAAGACGTGCCGGCAACAGATGCTCCGGTTGAGCCGGCTGAAATGGTGACCGAAGATCTGACACCGGATTCCGTGCAGGCTGCTGCAGAAACGCAGGAAGATGCATCCGAGCAAAAAATCGCGGAGCTGGAAGCAAAGCTGGCCGAGATGCACGATGCATTTGTTCGTGCCAAGGCTGAAGGTGAAAACATCCGTCGCCGCGCTCAGGAAGATATTTCAAAGGCGCATAAATTTGCGGTGGAGAGTTTTGCAGAAGCGATGGTGCCTGTGAAGGACAGCCTCGAAATGGCGCTGAAAGTCGAAGTGCCGACTGTTGAATCTCTGAAGGAAGGCGTAGAAATTACGCTCAAGCAACTGAATGCCGCATTTGAAAAAAATCGTCTGGCAGAAGTCAATCCTGTTCAGGGCGAGAAACTGGATCCTAACAAGCATCAGGCAATCTCAATGGTGCCTGCTGATCAGGAAGCCAATACCGTAGTCAATGTCTTGCAAAAAGGCTACATGATTGCAGACCGTTTGCTGCGTCCTGCGCTGGTAACAGTCGCTCAGGGTAAATAAACCCTGAAAAAAGCTAAAAAAAGTGCTTGAAAAGCGTTTTTTTTACCTTATATCGGGATCAGACAGTGCCTGAATCAGTGAAAATGATCAGGAATTCACGAAATTAACGAAAAAACAGACATTTCCGAGGGAAAATCATGGGAAAAATTATTGGTATTGACTTAGGTACGACTAACTCCTGCGTAGCAGTGATGGAAGGAGGCCAGCCAAAAGTGATCGAAAATGCAGAAGGTGCGCGTACAACACCATCGATTATTGCTTATCAGGAAGATGGCGAAATTCTGGTTGGTGCATCTGCAAAACGTCAGGCAGTAACTAACCCGAAAAACACATTGTTTGCTGTAAAACGTCTGATTGGCCGTAAATTTGAAGAAAAAGAAGTGCAAAAAGACATTGGTCTGATGCCTTACTCAATCAGCAAAGCAGACAACGGTGATGCATGGGTAGCAGTACGTGATAAAAAACTGGCACCACCGCAAATTTCCGCAGAAGTTCTGCGCAAGATGAAGAAAACTGCCGAAGACTACCTCGGTGAAGAAGTCACTGAAGCAGTCATTACCGTGCCTGCATACTTCAACGATGCACAACGCCAGGCAACCAAAGATGCCGGTCGTATCGCTGGTCTGGAAGTAAAACGTATTATCAATGAACCAACAGCAGCTGCACTGGCGTTTGGTCTGGATAAAAAAGAAAAAGGCGATCGCAAGATTGCGGTGTATGACCTCGGTGGCGGTACATTTGACGTATCCATCATTGAAATCGCTGACGTTGACGGCGAAATGCAGTTCGAAGTACTGTCTACCAACGGCGATACTTTCCTCGGTGGTGAAGATTTCGACCAGCGCATGATCGATTACATCATTGACGAATTCAAAAAAGCGAATGGTCTGGATCTGTCCAAAGACCCGATTGCACTGCAACGTATTAAGGCATCTGCTGAGCGTGCGAAAATTGAACTGTCTAGCTCACAGCAGACAGAAATCAACGAGCCATACATTGCAATGGCAAACGGCGTGCCGACTCACCTGAACATGAAAATCACCCGCGCAAAACTGGAAGCGCTGGTTGAAGAGCTGATTCAGAAAACCATTGAACCATGCCGTCTGGCGATCAAAGATGCCGGCATCAAAACGTCTGATATCGATGACGTGATTCTGGTTGGTGGTATGACCCGTATGCCAAAAGTGCAGGATGCGGTAAAAGAATTCTTCGGCCGTGATCCGCGTAAAGACGTGAATCCGGATGAGGCAGTTGCCGTAGGTGCGGCGATCCAGGGTTCTGTTCTGTCCGGTGATCGTAAAGACGTATTGCTGCTGGACGTGACACCGTTGTCTCTGGGTATCGAAACCCTGGGCGGCGTGATGACCAAAATGATCCAGAAAAACACCACGATCCCGACCAAGTTCAGTCAGGTATTCTCGACTGCAGAAGACAACCAGCCTGCAGTAACGATCAAAGTGTTCCAGGGTGAACGTGAAATCGCTGCACGCAACAAAGGTCTGGGCGAGTTTAATCTGGAAGGCATCCCGCCAGCACAGCGCGGTACACCACAGATCGAAGTAACTTTCGATATCGACGCAAACGGTATTCTGCATGTTGGTGCAAAAGACAAAGCGACCGGTAAAGAAAACAAGATCACGATCAAAGCAAACTCTGGCTTGTCTGAAGACGAAATCCAGCGCATGGTAAAAGATGCAGAACTGAATGCAGAAGAAGACAAGAAAGTGAAAGAACTGGCCGAATCCCGCAATCAGGGTGACGCACTGGTTCACTCCACACGCAAAGCACTGGGTGAGCACGGTGACAAGCTGGAAGCCGGAGAAAAAGAGAAAATCGAAGCAGCAATCAAAGCGCTGGAAGATGTTCTGAAAAACGGCGAAAAAGCAGAGATCGATACGAAGATCGGTGAGTTGTCGACTGCGGCGCAAAAACTCGGTGAAAAAATGTATGCCGATATGCAGGCACAGGAACAAGCTGCAGCAGCGGGCGGCGCAGCCGGTGCAGATGCTAAAGCAAAAGACGATGATGTTGTTGACGCTGAATTCAAAGAAGTCAAAGACAACAAATAATCGTTAAGTCTCAGTCTTAACGTATCTGCCGGGGCGCAGAGGTCGCAGAACCCAGTTCTGTGTACTCTGCGCCTCAGTTGTAAACGCAATTCAGGAACAGGCTGTTTTCCGCAGTGTCAGGACAGCAGCGATCACAAGGTTAATTGACATGGCAAAGCGTGATTTTTACGAAGTGCTCGGACTGGGCAAAAATGCCTCCGACGACGAAATCAAAAAAGCTTACCGTAAGCTCGCCATGAAATACCATCCGGACCGTAATCCGGATAATAAGGCGGCGGAAGAAAAGTTTAAAGAAGTCAAAGAAGCCTACGAAATGCTTTCAGATCCGCAAAAGCGCGAGGCGTATGACCGTTACGGTCATGCCGGCGTGGATCCGAACATGGGTGGCGGCGGTGCCGGTGCGGGCGGTTTTGCGGATGCATTCGGTGATATTTTCGGTGATATTTTCGGTGGCGGTCGTCGCGGCGGCGGTCCTCAGGTGTATCGTGGTGCAGATTTACGCTACAACCTCGAAATCACACTGGAACAGGCTGCTAACGGCTATGAAACCACGATTCAGGTGCCTAGCTGGGATGAGTGCGATACCTGTCACGGTTCCGGTGCAAAACCGGGCACATCTCCGGTCACCTGTACCACTTGCGGTGGTCACGGTCAGGTGCGTGTTCAGCAGGGCTTCTTTGCGATTCAGCAAACCTGCCCGAAATGTCATGGCACTGGCAAAATTATCCCTGAGCCTTGCACAAGCTGCTCGGGTGTCGGTCGCATTAAACGTAAGAAAACACTGGAAGTCAAAGTGCCTGCCGGTATTGATGACGGTATGCGGATTCGCTCCTCCGGCAACGGTGAGCCGGGTGTAAATGGTGGGCCTCCGGGTGATCTGTATGTGGAAATTCACATCAAGCAGCATCCGGTGTTCCAGCGCGAAGGCGATGATCTGCACTGTGAAATTCCGGTGTCGTTTGCGACGGCTGCACTTGGTGGTGATGTCGAAGTGCCGACACTCAGTGGCAAGGCATCGTTCACCATTCCGGAAGGTACGCAATCCGGTAAGACGTTCCGTTTGCGCGGCAAGGGCGTGAAAGGTGTGCGTTCTGGCTACGCCGGGGATTTGTTCTGTCACGTTGTGATTGAAACGCCGGTAAGACTGACTGAGCGTCAGAAAGATTTGCTGCGTGAGTTTGAGCAACTAACAGTCGAAGGCGGTTCAAAGCACAATCCGCAAAGCAATTCGTGGATGGATAAAGTCAAAAAGTTTTTTGAATAAATCCCGCTGATGCCTGTAAAGACGACACGATAAAAAACGCAGATCGCTGATCTGCGTTTTTTATTTGCGCAGAAAATGCCTTACCGGAAAAGCTAGAGGACATGCTCGGTTGTCGGAAATGTTTATGAGCAGCATTTTCGGTTATGCTAAAGCGCCCGCGCTGGTATGGATTTCAGCAAAAGGTGTGGTAAATAATATAAAACGAGACGGAGACAATTATGTTTGCACAACGCAGTAAACAATGGATGCTTGCGCTCAGCCTGAGCCTGGGTTGCCTGCTGAATGCCGGCGCAACGGAAGTGGCTGGTGTCAAGCTGGATGATGCCGTACAGGTTGCCGGAAATGAACTGAAACTCAATGGTGCCGGTATTCGCTACAAAGCCATTTTTAAAGTCTATGTTGCTGCGTTGTATCTGAAAGAGAAAAAGAATACCGTTCCTGACGTTCTGGCTTCGCAGGGGCCGCGCCGTGTGGCAATTACCATGTTGCGCGATCTGAGCAATGAAGATTTCGGCCGTGGTTTCATGCAGGGTATTCAGCAAAATACTGATAAGTCTGAAAAACTGAAAATGACATCGCAGTTCCTGCGCTTCGGCGAATTATTTGCATCCGTGCCGGAACTGAAAAAAGGCGACACCATGATTGTTGACTGGGTACCGAATCAGGGAACGATCGTGATGCTGAACGGTAAGAAAATGGGTGAGCCTTATCCTGATCTGGCTTTCTACAACGCGATTCTGCGTATCTGGCTTGGTGACAGTCCTGTCGATAAAGGCTTGAAAAAAGCCATGCTGGCAGAGCAGGACGAACGCGGCGGCAATAACCGCTGATCTGCGCAGTATCGAAACCGAAGCCCGCCTGTGAGCGGGCTGTTTGCGTTTATCCGTGCCTTTCAACGGGCAGCAGGGTAAAATCTCGCCTGTTCAATCAACAGGCGACAAGATGACTGCACAGACAACCAATAAATTTACGCCGGAACAACTATTTGAAAACAACCGGCGCTGGGCGGATGCAATCCGTCAGAAAGATCCTCATTTTTTTGAAACGCTGGCTTCCCAGCAAACCCCCGATTACTTATGGATAGGCTGTTCCGACAGCCGTGTTCCTGCGAATGAATTACTTGGCATGTTACCCGGTGAATTATTTGTTCACCGGAATATTGCGAATGTCGTGGTGCATTCAGACCTGAATTCCTTATCCGTACTGCAGTTTGCCGTCGATGTGCTGAAGGTACGCAATATTATTATTTGTGGCCATTACGGCTGCTCCGGTGTGCATGCGGCGATGATGAACCGCCGCGTCGGACTGGCAGATAACTGGCTGCGTCATGTGCAGGATGTACATCAGAAGCACGAGCGCTATCTCGGAGAAATTGTGGATGACCGTGTACGTGGCGACCAGTTATGTGAACTGAACGTGATCGAACAGGTGGTGAATGTCTGCAAAACAACAATCATTCAGGATGCCTGGGATCGTGGTCAGGAAGTCACCGTACACGGCTGGGTATATGGTTTGCAGGATGGACTTTTGCAGCCGCTGGGTATGACTGTCGATTCCAATGAAACACTGGCGCAGCATCTGGAAAGCAGCCTGACACGTTATCAGCCTCAGGTACAACGAAGCATCGTCTGAGTGCAGACGGATAATTTTTTAGCATGCGATGAAAAAGCCGGCTCATGCCGGCTTTTGTATTTTCAGAGCCTGTCTGCAGCATTTTTACAGTCATGCCAGAATGCAGCCTGTTGACAGCAAGCAGCTTATTCACATGAGCTATTCACTGGTCTGGTTTAAACGCGATTTACGCTGGCAGGATCATGCGGCCTTGTCTGCTGCAGCGGCACAGGGGCCTGTTGCCTGTCTGTATGTCATTGAGCCGGATTTGTGGCAGCAGCCGGACATGGCTGCATCGCACTATCACTTTATCGTTGAAAGTCTGCGCTCTTTGTACGCAGCATTGCGTGCAATGGGCGGACAGCTGCTGATTCTGCACGGCGACATGATCAGCGTACTGAATGCGATTTATGAGCACTCGCCATTCCACACGATGCATTCCCATGAAGAAACCGGCAATGGCTGGACGTATCAGCGTGACCGTAATGTTGCTGCATGGTGTCGCGAAAAAAAAATACGCTGGGAAGAGTACCGTCAGTTTGGTGTAGTACGCGGATTGCGTGACAGAAACCGCTGGCAGAGCGCATGGGAAGCTGAAATGGCAAAGCCTTTGCAGACATTGCCCGAACAATTGCAATGGCAAAAATTGCCGTTTGATGTGCAGGTGCCTGCTGCAGCGGATCTCGATTTGCACCAGCCCGATCCTCCGTTACGGCAACGCGGCGGTCGTCAGCTGGGCTTGCAAGTACTGAACACTTTCGCGGAAGATCGCTGCACGCAATACCGTGGCGGAATTTCTTCGCCTTTGTCTGCACCGACTGCCTGTTCGCGCATCTCTCCTTATCTGAGCTATGGCTGCATCAGCATGCGCGAAACCGTGCAGCGTGTACGCCAGCTGTTGCTGAACATACCGGAACATGAAAGCCGGCAGCGTAACGGTTTGAATGCGTTTCAGAGCCGCCTTTACTGGCATTGCCATTTCATACAAAAGCTGGAAAGCGAACCGGAAATTGAGTTTTTGCCCATGCACCGTGGTTACACCGGTCTGCGTGAGAGTGACTGGAACGCGGAATATTTTGCGTTGCTGAAAGCGGGGCGAACCGGCTGGCCGCTGGTGGATGCCTGCGTTGCGACGCTGCGCGAAACCGGCTGGCTGAATTTCCGTATGCGCGCGATGCTGGTCTCCGTCGCGGCTTACCCGCTCTGGCTGCACTGGCGCGATGTTGGCTGCTGGCTGGCGACGCAGTTTGTGGATTACGAGCCGGGGATACACTGGAGTCAGATGCAGATGCAATCCGGTACGACCGGTATGAATGTGCCGCGTATTTACAATCCGCTGAAACAGGCGCGCGATCATGATCCGCATGGCAAGTTTGTGCGCCGCTGGCTGCCCGCGATGCGCAAAGTACCGGACTCCTGGTTGTTTGAGCCGTGGAAAATGCCGCCATTGATGCAGCAACAACTCGGCTTCACGCCAGGGCAGGAATTACCGCAGCCACCGGTGGAGCTGGAGCAGGCGACACGTCTTGCAAAACAGCGCTTATTTGCAGTGCGCGGACAGCCGGAAGTCCGTAGTGCAAAAGCAGCGGTCATTGAAAAACACGGTTCCCGTGCCAGCCGCACAGACAAACCAAAACGCCAATCCCGTAAGGCTTTACCGGAAAAAGTACAGGCTTCTCTGTTCGAATAAATAAAACCAGTTAACTGAAATATTAAAAAACAGATTCATGCTATGAAGATGCGGAAAAAATCAGAGTTACCGACCAAAGTCTGCGTCAGCTGCGGACTGCCGTTTAGCTGGCGTAAAAAATGGGAACGGGACTGGGAGCAAGTGCGTTATTGCTCCGAACGTTGCCGTCGTCAGGGTGTAAGCATCAAGGAGGGCGTATGACAACACTGTTATGGTTCCGTCAGGATTTACGTTTGCATGATCATGCTGTGCTGATGCGGGCGCTGCAGCAGAGCACGGATTTGCTGCCGGTCTTTTTCTGGCCGGAAAATCCGGAGACGTGCTGGGGTCATGCCCGTTACAGCGATTTGCGTTTGCACTGGCTTGCACAAAATGTACAGGCATTGCAGCAAGCTTTGCGTGCAAAAGGCAGTGATCTACTGGTGTTGCACGGAAAGCCGGAATCTGTGATTCCTGAATTGTGTGCAGCGGCGAAAATCCGTGCAGTATCG
Source organism: Cognatundibacterium squillarum (assembly GCF_014652435.1). GTDB lineage: Bacteria > Pseudomonadota > Gammaproteobacteria > Burkholderiales > Burkholderiaceae_D > Undibacterium > Undibacterium squillarum. The sequence goes on along the minus strand of NZ_BMYU01000004.1, from coordinate 96,169 downwards.
ACGGAAGACTTAGCTGCGCCGGAAGAGGAGCAACAGCTCGCGGCATTGCAGCCTGTATTGCAGCAACAGGGAGTCACGCTGAACACGGTCTGGCACAGCAGTTTGCTGTTGCCGCATCAGTTACCGTTTGATGCAAAGGATTTGCCGCCGGTATTCACGCATTTCCGTCGGCAACTGGAAAATGCGGCGATTCGCGAATCAGCACCCTTGCCAGCACCCGGCCAGTTACCGCCATTGCCGGAAGGTGTAGCGTTTTGGCAGGCACGGTCTGTCATACCGGATATTTCTGTCAGTCCTGAAATCGCCGAACGCCAGCAGTACAGCTCTTTTCCTTTGACGCATCCGCACTGGCAGGGCGGTGAAACAGCGGCATTGCAGCATCTGGACCGGTATGCGCAAAAAGGTTTAACCCATACCTATGAAACGACGCGCAACGCTTTGCAGGGGCTGGATTTTTCCAGCAAATGGTCACCGTGGCTGGCCTGTGGCGCACTGTCGCCGCGCCGTGCCATGCAAATGATCCGCGCAGCCGAACAACAACATGGCGAAAACAAAAGCACTTACTGGCACTGGTTTGAATTGTTATGGCGGGATTACTTCCGTTTTTTACACAGGCAATACGGCGGTCTTTTGTATCGTAAGCAAGGACTGGCAGCCGAATTTCACGGCCCGGCACAGCACGATGCTGAAGCGTGGCAGCGCTGGACCAGCGGCAATACAGGCTGTGATCTGGTTGATGCTGGCATGCGTGAATTGCGGCTGACCGGTTACTTATCAAACCGTATGCGGCAAATCGTGGCCAGTTACTGGCTGCATGAAATGCAGGGCGACTGGCGCGCCGGTGCGGCATGGTTTGAGGCGCAATTGCTGGATTTTGATGTGTTCAGCAATCAGGGCAACTGGTTATACATTTCCGGACATGGCACCGATCCGCGTGGCGGACGACGGTTTGATATCCGGCGCCAGATTAAACAATATGACAGCGAAGGCGACTACCGGCGTTGCTGGGGGACTGCGGCATGAGTGAGACCATACGCCATCTGCGACTGGTTCTGGGCGATCAGCTGAACCCTGAACATCCGTGGTTTCAGACACCGGACCCGGAAGTGCTGATCGTGATGATGGAAGTACGTCAGGAAACCGATTACGTACTGCACCACGCGCAGAAAATCATCGCGATTTTTGCCGGAATGCGCAGACTGGCACAGCAACTGGCCGCTCGCCGGCATAAAGTCCGGTATTTCAAAATCAGCGAATGCGGAAATCAGCACAACATTGCCGCCAATCTGCAGCAATTGTGTCAGCAATACCGGATAGAAAAGTTCAGCTATCAGTTGCCGGACGAGTGGCGGCTGGATCAGCAATTGCAGCAGATTGCAGCGGACTTTGAGAAAGAGGGCATACAAACCAGTGCCGACGACAGCGCACATTTTCTGAGTGCACGCGACGATGCACAACGCTTATTCAGTCAGCGTCAGCGCTGGCTGATGGAAACCTTTTACCGGCAAATGCGGGCTAAGCATCAGGTGCTGATGGATGGAAATCAGCCGGCTGGCGGCCAGTGGAATTTCGATCATGATAACCGCGAGGCATGGCGTGGCACACCGGCAGAACCGCCTGATCGCCGTCCCGTGCATGATCACCGTGTGCTCTGGGAAGAAATTCAGGCGGCCGGTGTGAAGAGTTTCGGTGAGCCGTCGGCGCAGCGTTTCCGCTGGCCGTTGGATCGCGAAGAAGCCTTACAGCAACTGGACTTTTTTATTCGCGGAGTACTCCCGCATTTCGGACAGTTTCAGGATGCAATGCACAGCGCTGCACCGCGTTTATTCCATTCCTTACTCTCGTTTGCACTGAATGTGAAAATGCTGCATCCGCTGGAAGTGGTGCGTGCAGCCGAGGATGCATGGCAACGCGGGGTGGTACCGATCGCATCCGCAGAAGGATTTATCCGTCAGATTCTGGGCTGGCGCGAATACGTGCGTGGCATCTACTGGGCTGCGATGCCGGATTACGCGCAGCAGAATGCCTTACAGCATGCGCAATCGTTGCCGTCGTGGTTCTGGAATAGTCAGACCGGCATGCGCTGTCTGTCGCAATCGATACAGGCTTCATTGCAGCATGCACACGCACATCACATTCAGCGCCTGATGGTGATTGGTAATTTCGCCTTGCTGGCCGGACTGGACCCGCAGGAATTGCATCAGTGGTATCTGGGAATTTATATCGATGCGTTTGAATGGGTGGAATTGCCAAACACGCTGGGCATGAGTCAGTTCGCCGATGGCGGTTTGCTGGCAACAAAGCCGTATGTATCGACATCCGCCTACATCCACAAAATGAGCGATTACTGCAAAGGCTGCGCTTACGATCGCAAACAGAAAACCGGCGAAAAGGCCTGCCCGTTCAATGCGATGTACTGGGATTTTTTCCTGCGTCACCGCGAACAGTTTGCGCGTAATCCGCGTCTCGGCATGATTTATCCGCAACTGGCGAAAATGAAAGACGAAGATAAAACCGCGCTGCAGTTACGCGCAGCGTGGTGCCGCAGCAATCTTGATCAACTCTGAAGGAGAATACGATGTCAGCCGGACAGATGACTCGCGCACTGGTGATAGGCGGTTCCGGTGCCATCGGCAGCGCAATCGCCGCGCAATTGCGTGATGCGCAGGTACAGGTCGTGACATTGTCACGTCAAAGCACGCCGCCGCTGGATCTTTGCGATGAAAACAGCGTGCAGCAGGCAGCGCTGGCATTGCGGGATCAGGCACCGTTTCAGCTGATTATTCATGCTGCAGGCGTGCTGCACACACCGGATGCAATGCCGGAGAAAAAACTCGGCGATCTGCACATGGCGCAATTGCAGCAAACTTTTATGATCAATACCTTTGGCCCCGCGCTGGTGCTGCGCTATTTTCATCCGCTGCTGGATAAGCAGCAGGGCAGAATGGCATTTCTGTCAGCAAAGGTCGGCAGCACAGGCGATAACCGGCTTGGTGGCTGGTACAGTTACCGCGCGTCCAAAGCTGCGCTGAACATGCTGGTCAAAACGGCGGCGATTGAAGTGCAGCGCAATTGTCCGCAACAAGTGCTGCTGGCCCTGCATCCGGGCACCGTGCAATCGGCGTTGTCCGCACCCTTCAAAGGTGGTCATGCCGCGCGCGCACCGGAAATCGCCGCGGCGGAACTGTTATCCGTGATCCGCTCAAAAACACCGGCCGACAGCGGTGGTTTTTTCAGCTACGACGGACAGACTTTGCCGTGGTGATGGTGTAATACTTGTGCAGCTGTCTGCATCAGGCATTTCCGGAAAGCCGGACTTTCTGCGGGCGACCGCCGGATCGCTGTGCGAAAGTCCGCATTTCAGGCCAGAGCAGCTGCTGCAGCGCGATGACCGGCGGAATACCGGCGGATGTCTTACGGAGAAGCGGGTTTGGCGGTGTTGCCCGCAGAGGCAGGGCGGGCTTCCCACTGACTCAGAGTTTCATCAAAACTGCCTTTGGCTTTTTTAAACGGGATATGAATTTCAAACGCGGTTTTCCGTTGCGCAGGGAAACTCATACCGTCGGGGCCGGGGCGATAACTGGTGCTGATACTGGCTTCAAACGCCATTGGCATACTGGCTTGCAATTTCAGCTGCAGGATTTTACCGGTCGCCGGTTCCGCCCATAATTGCAGGCTGACTTTCTGCAGCGCACCTTCATCCAGTTCAAACAGCGTCGCGTTCTGTTCACCGAGCCTGACGTTATCGCTGCGTTTCGGTTGCATTGCCGTGCTGAATACTTGCTGATAAGCGTCTTTCAGCATTGCATCCATATTCATTGGTTTTTTCTTTTCTTTCGGTGCCGGTTCTATGCTGACGATTTCGTATTGCGGCGTCGTGTCTTTCCAGCCGCTGAGCTGCAGGCGGATTATGCTGTGACGGGTTTCCTGATCTTTTTCCAGTGTGACGTTCTGCCGTATTTCTTTCGCAGCGTAGTTGTCGGTGGCTTTGTATTGCTGCACGACTTTTTCCCACAAGGGATCGGGCTGGGCAGCCAGCGTTACGCTGTGGGCGGCGCACAGTAAGCTCAGGCAAAGATAGCGGCGGTGCAGGTTCATACGGGTCTCCGGCAGTTGGCTGATTGATCGGACATGCCATCCTAATCCGGTTTTGCGCAGCACAGTGGCTTTGTGTGCCGGGTAGCGTATTTTGCTGACGGAAGTGCAACAGCGTGCTGCCACGCTAGGAATTTATGCTGAAATCGTCAAACGTGATTTACGGAGAGCCGGACTTTCTGCCGACGACCGCCGGATCGCTGTGCGAAAGTCCGCATTTGAGGCAAAAATGACCTTCCGGCGGCTCGTGCAGAGCGCAGGCGGGATGCTCACAGCACCAGACGATAACCCACGCCGGTTTCGGTAATGAAATGCACAGGCTGCGCCGGCTGATCTTCCAGTTTCTGACGCAGATTCGCCATATAAATACGCAGATAATGTCCGTTTTCCAGATTGCCCGGTCCCCAGACTTCTTTCAGCAATTGCTGATGGGTGAGTACCTTACCGGGATGCCGGCACAGCGTGGTCAGTAAGCGGTACTCAATCGGGCTAAGGTGTACTGCTTCGCCTTTGCGAAGGATAGTGCGCAGGCTGAAATCTATCTGAATATCTCCGATACAAAACAGCGATTCCTGCTGAGCGGATTCCGGCTGGCGGCGGCGCAAATGTGCGCGTATGCGTGCCATCAGTTCGGCTACGCCAAACGGCTTAGTCAGGAAATCATCTGCACCGGCATCCAGCGCGGCGACTTTTTCACTTTCCTGTGTGCGCGCAGACAGCACGATCACCGGAATCTGGCTCCAGCTGCGCAATTCGCGGATCAGCTGCACGCCATCCATATCCGGCAATCCCAGATCAGCAATCACCAGATCCGGTTTGCGGGTTGCGCACTGTATCAAACCTTGTTTGGCAGTATCGCTTTCAAATACGCTCATGCCTTCTGCTTCCAGTGCGGTGCTCAGAAAGCGGCGGATTTGCTTTTCATCTTCAATCAGGATGATGTGCAGACGGGATTCACTCATAGTCAAACTCTTCTTCAGCGGAGGGCGGCAGCGGCGGATGTTCGCCCAGTGGCAGCATGATGCTCAGACAGGCACCGCCTTGTTCACGGTTGCTTGCCCGTATGCTGCCATGATGCACACGCATGATGGTCTCACAAATCGCCAGACCCAGTCCAACACCGGGACTGGCGGCCTCATGTTGCCCGCGGGTGAACTTCTCAAAAATATCCACGCCTGCCGGTAAGCCCGGCCCGTTGTCACACACGCTGAGTACCAGCATGTTGTCATCGGTCTGTGCCTGTATTTCAATTGTACCGTTGCCGTAACGCGCGGCGTTTTCCAGTAAGTTACACAGCACCCGTTCGATCAGTACCGCATCCAGTTCCACTAGCGGTAAGTCCGGTGGCAGTACGGTGCGGACTGTGCAGTCACGCAATGCTTGTCCGCTGGCACGCAAGGCGCTGCCGATGACTTCTTCCACCGGTTGCCATTGTTTTTGCAGCGTGACTTTACCGGACTGCAGCCTCGCCATTTCCAGCAGATTCACCACCAGCCCGTTCATGCGCAGCGATTCTTCCAGTAAGGCTTTATTTAATTCCTCGCGCTGACTCGCCGCCAGATCCTGTTGCAGCGTGCTGGCCAGACCCACAATCGCGGTCAGCGGCGTGCGGAGATCATGCGATACCGCGGAAAGCAGCGAGTTACGCAAGCGTTCAGCTTCCATGCTGACTACCGCATCCTGTGCGACTTCCACATAATGCACACGCTCCAGCGCCAGCGCGATCTGTGCGGCAAACGTGTCCAGCAGCAATTGCTGTTCCGGTGCAAACGGCACGCCATCCTGTGCAGGCGCGATGGCCAGCACACCACGGGTGCGCATCGGTGCACGCAGTGGTACATACAAAGCAGTCGCGGAGGGCAGTGTGTCGGTTCCCAGTCCGGCAGCCTGATGATGGGTGTACACCCATTGTGCCACGCTGAGATCCGGGTCGGGCAATAGTGCTGCATGGGACGGCTGACCACTGCTGACCGGCTGACGCAGAACATCGTGGCTGTCCGGCAGCAGAATGGCGATACGCGCCTGAAACACCGGTGTCAGATGTTCCAGTGCAATCTCAATAATCTGTTCATACATCAGCGCGCCGGACAAGGCTTTGCTGGTGGTGTACAAAGCACTGGTGCGTCTTTCGCGGTAATGAGCGATCCGGGTTTGCGTACGCAGGCTGGCAGTCAGCTGACTGATGATCAGCGACACGGCCAGCATCACAAAAAATGTCAGCAGATACTGGCTGTCGGAAACATTGAATGAAAAGCGGGGCGGCACAAAGAAGAAATCAAAACTTGCCACGCTCAGAAAACAGGCAAATAAGGAGGGATTGCGCCCCAGCCGTACGGAAATCAGTACCACCACCAGCAGGTACAGCATCACCACATTTGCCAGATCAAAAAAATGGATCAGGATGCCGCACAGCGCAGTCACGCCGGTGCAGGCCAGTGCAGCCCAGCCATAGCTGGATAAAGGTGCAGGCTGGCTGTCGTCATTCAGCCAGCGTTGTATGCGTTGTGTTGCCGTGTTCCCTGACTGTTCTTCTTCGGTGTGAATCAGAATGATATCCAGATCATGCGCACGCTTGCTCAGTGTTTCTGCCAGTCCGCTGTGTCCGTTTCGTAAGAATGCCTGAATGCCTTGCGCACTGTCACGTGCTACGACGAGGCGTGAAACATTGCGGCTGCGGGCATAGGCCAGTAATAAACCTGCGCTGTCTTCTCCCGCCAGTGTGGTGGTTTCCGCGCCCAGTTCCGCTGCCAGTTTCATGGCTTTACGTTGTTGCTCACTGCGATTCGGCTCGCCGTGCTGATCTTCTTCAATAAACACGGCAATCCAGTCGGCGCGCAAACCCGCTGCCAGCCGGCCGGCGCTGCGCACCAGTTTCATCGCAGATGTACCGGGCGGGACACACAGCATTAAGCGTTCTTTGGCTTGCCAGACTTGCTGTATCGATTTATCTGCGCGGTAGTCGCGCATTGCCACATCCACCTGATCAGCCGTACGGCGCAGTGCCAGCTCACGCAGCGCAATCAGATTGCCTTTGCGGAAAAAATGTCTGGCGGCGCGCTGTGCTTGCTGTTCCAGATAAACCTTACCTTCCTGCAGGCGTCGCAGCAATTCATCCGGTGGAATATCCACCAGCATGATTTCATCGGCCATATCGAAGATACGGTCAGGCACGGTTTCCCAGACACGTATGCCGGTGATTTGCCCGACGATATCATTCAGGGTTTCCAGATGCTGCACATTAATTGTGGTGTACACGCTGATACCTGCGCTCAGCAATTCTTCCACATCCTGCCAGCGTTTACTGTGACGTGAACCGCTGACATTGCTGTGTGCCAGTTCATCCATCAGTATCAGTTGCGGCCGTCGTTTCAGCGCAGCATCCAGATCAAATTCCTGCAGAGTTTTATCTTTATACGGGATGGCCTGCAATGGCAGAGTTTCCAACCCTTCTGCCAGTTTTTGTGTTTCCCTGCGCCCGTGTGTTTCAATCACCCCGATCACAATATCGCGCCCATTGTTTTTTTCCGCATGGGCTGCACTCAGCATGGCGCAGGTTTTTCCCACGCCGGCACAGGCACCGAAAAAGATCTTCAGATGGCCGCGTGCAGCACGCTCTTCTTCGCGCTGCAATTTGCCGAGTAAGGTATCAGGATCGGGGCGGGCGACATTCATGGTTTCAGGCTATCCAGTGCAAGATTCAGTTTCAGTACGTTAACACGTTCTTCACCAAAAATACCGAACTGCGGTGCTTCAGTGTTTTGCGTTATCAATTGCCGGATTTGTTTTGCCTGCAGTCCGCGCGCTTTTGCCACGCGCTGCAGCTGATATTCTGCTGCCGCCGGACTGATATGCGGATCCAGTCCGCTGCCGGAAGCCGTAACCAGATCGACAGGCACCGGTGCTGTGTTTTCCGGGTCTGCATCATGTAAGGCTTTGATCCTTTCCTCAACAGCGGCTTTCAGCGCCGGATTGGTTGGGCCCAGGTTTGAACCGCCGGAAGCCGTGCCATTGTAGCCAAATGGCGCAGTGGCAGAAGGGCGGCCCCAGAAATAACGTGGCTGAGCAAACTGCTGACCGATCAGCTCAGATCCTTTGATCTGATTGCCTTGCCGTATCAGACTGCCGCTGGTTTGTTCCGGAAACGCAAGCTGGCCGACACCGGTAACGGCGAATGGATAGGCGAGGCCAGTAATGATGGTCAGCAGACTGAAGCAGACAACAACAGGACGTATAACAGACATAGCATTTCTCCTCAGATCAGACCGAAAGCAGTGAGTACGATATCAATCAGTTTGATACCAATGAATGGCACGATCAGGCCACCGAGGCCATAGATCAGCAGGTTACGGCGCAGCAGAACTGCAGCACCCAGTGCGCGATAACGCACACCCTGCAATGCCAGCGGAATCAGGAAAATAATAATCAGTGCGTTAAAAATAACCGCTGACATCATGGCGCTGGCAGGGCTGCTTAACTGCATCAGGTTCAGTGCATTCAGTTGCGGATAGGTGCTTGCAAACGCGGCCGGAATAATCGCAAAGTATTTCGCAACATCATTTGCAATACTGAACGTGGTCAGTGCGCCGCGTGTCATCAGCATTTGCTTACCGATTTCGACGATTTCGATCAGCTTGGTCGGATTCGAATCCAGATCGACCATATTGCCGGCTTCTTTCGCTGCTTGTGTTCCGCTGTTCATCGCAACTGCGACATCTGCCTGTGCCAGTGCCGGTGCATCATTGGTACCGTCACCGGTCATGGCGACAAGTTTGCCTTCAGCCTGGTGCTGGCGTATCAGGCGCAGCTTATCTTCGGGCGTGGCTTCCGCCAGAAAATCATCAACACCGGCTTCGGCTGCAATGGCGGCTGCCGTCAGGCGGTTATCGCCGGTGATCATGACGGTTTTGATACCCATGCGACGCAATTCAGCGAAGCGCTCACGGATGCCGCCTTTGACGATATCTTTCAGTTCAATCACACCCAGTACATGTAAGTCATCAATCACCACCAGTGGTGTGCTGCCCTGACGGGCCACCTGATCAACAGCTTCAGTGATCGCCGGCGGCAATGCCTGACCTTGTTCCTGCAAATGACGACGGATGGCATCGGCAGATCCTTTGCGGATGCGGCGCACGGATTCACCGCTGTGCAGATCAACCCCGCTCATTCGGGTTTGTGCAGTGAATGGAATAAACTCTGCGTGGAGTTTTTCCATATCGCGTTCACGCAGCGCGAAACGCTGTTTCGCGAGTACCACAATGCTGCGGCCTTCCGGAGTTTCATCTGCCAGTGACGACAGTTGCGCAGCGTCTGCGAGCTGCGCTTCGGTGACGCCCGGCGCGGCGTAGAACGCGGCTGCCTGACGATTGCCGAGCGTAATCGTGCCGGTTTTATCCAGCAGTAAAACGTCCACGTCTCCGGCAGCTTCCACTGCGCGTCCGGAGGTTGCAATTACATTTGCCTGCATCATGCGGCTCATACCGGCAACACCGATCGCGGAAAGCAGACCGCCGATGGTGGTCGGAATCAGACATACCAGCAAGGCGACCAGAACCGTGATCGTGACAGTGCTGCCGCTACCGGCTGCTTCTGTGCTGAAAGCAGAAAACGGAAACAATGTTGCTGTTGCCATCAGAAAAACCAGCGTCAGCGCAACCAGCAGGATTGTCAGCGCGATCTCATTCGGTGTTTTCTGGCGTTTCGCCCCTTCTACCATGGCGATCATACGGTCCAGAAAAGCTTCTCCGGGATTGACACTGATGCGGATGATCAGCCAGTCAGACAAAACTCTTGTGCCACCGGTAACGGCACTGAAATCGCCGCCGGACTCACGAATGACGGGGGCGGATTCGCCGGTAATGGCAGATTCATCGACAGAGGCGACACCTTCAATGACATCGCCGTCAGCCGGGATGACATCGCCAGCCTCGACCAGCACAATATCGCCTTTGCGCAGTGATGAACCGTTGACCAGAATCTGCGTGGCATTACGTGCCGGTGTGTTCAGTTTTCTTGCGCGCACATCCTGCTTTGCGCTGCGCAGCGATTCTGCCTGCGCTTTACTGCGTCCTTCCGCCAGTGCTTCTGCAAAGTTAGCAAACAGAACGGTAAACCATAGCCACAGGCTGGTCGCCAGAATAAATCCCGCTGGCGCTTCACCCTGACCTGTATAGGCCTGAATCGTCAGTGCAGTGGTCAGAATACTGCCGGCATATACAACAAACATCACCGGATTTTTTATTTGTGTTTGTGGTTTCAGTTTCAGAAAAGCGCCGGCAATCGCGGGCAGCAGTAATTGTTTACTGAACAGAGATAATTGATGTTGATGATTCATTTGAATTCTTCCTTACTGCGCAATCATGATCAGATGTTCCACGACGGGACCAAGCGCCAGTGCAGGGATGTAGGTCAGTGCGCCGACAATGATCACGGTGCCGAGCAGCAGAGCGACAAACAGGGGGCCATGGGTCGGCAGCGTGCCAGCGTTTTGTGGCAGACGTTTTTTAGCAGCCAGGGAGCCTGCGATTGCAAGTACCGGCACAATCATCAGAAAGCGCCCGAACCACATCGCAATACCGAGCATCAGGTTGTAATACGGTGTGTTCGCAGACAGGCCGGCAAATGCGCTGCCGTTATTGTTTGTGGCAGAAACAAACGCATACAGAATTTCACTGAAGCCGTGTGCGCCGGGATTGGCGATCCCCGCTTTGCCATCTGCCAGCATGACGGAAATTGCCGTTCCCGCCAGCACCAGTAAAGGCCCGACCAGAATGGCGATGGATACCATTTTCATGTCATAGGCTTCGATTTTTTTGCCGAGATATTCCGGCGTGCGGCCTATCATCAGACCCGCGATGAACACCGCCAGCAACGCAAAAATCAGCATGCCGTATAAACCGGAACCGACACCGCCAAACACCACTTCACCAAGCTGCATCAGTACCATAGGCACCATGCCACCGAGTGGCGTAAAGCTGTCGTGCATCGCATTGACGGCACCGCAGGATGCTGCAGTGGTGATGGTGGCAAATAATCCGGAAGCAACGATACCGAAGCGGGTTTCTTTGCCCTCCATATTGCCGCCTGCCTGTGCGGTGCTTGCTGCAATCTGTGCATGATCCGACGGATCAATATGCAGTGCGCTGATTACCGGATTTCCAGCCTGTTCTGCGTTGATTGCTACGAAGGCGAAGGAGACAAACAGGATGCTCATGGTGGCATAGATTGCCCATCCCTGACGCATATCTCGCACCATCGCGCCAAAGCTGATACACAGACCGGCGGGAATCACAAAGATCGCCAGCATCTGGATGAAATTCGAAAACGGTGTCGGATTTTCAAACGGATGTGCTGAATTGGCGTTGAAGAATCCGCCGCCATTCGTACCGATCAGTTTGATGGCTTCCTGCGATGCAACCGGTCCCATGGGTAAAGTCTGCGTGCTTGTTGAGGCGGCCTCGGTCAGCGGCTTGCCTTCTTTATCCAGCAACGGTGCGCCTTGTGCATCGGTCTTCGCGGCCTGATAGTCAATTTTCTCCGTCAGACTGACCGTTTGATAGGCATCAAAATTCTGAATCACACCCTGACTCATCAGTAATACAGCTGTGATGAAAGAGAGGGGCAGCAGGATATGGATGGTACTGCGAACCAGATCTGCCCAGAAATTACCGATTTCGGCGGCATTGTGACGTGAGAAGCCGCGAATCAGGGCTGTAACAACAGCGATACCGGTTGCTGCAGACAGAAAATTCTGAACAGCCAGCGCCAGCATTTGTGTCAGGTAACTCATGGTGGATTCGCCGCCATAACCCTGCCAGTTAGTGTTGGTAACGAAGCTGATCGCAGTATTAAAAGCGGAATCAGGACTTACTGCAGCGAGTTGCTGCGGATTGAATGGCAGATAGCCCTGAACGCGCTGCAAAAGATAAACAGCGAGTGCGCCGGTCAGATTGAAAGCAATCAGCGTGAGTGCATACTGTTTCCAGTGCATTTCCTGATCCGCGCGCACACCTGCGATGCGCAGCACCAGTTTTTCTGCCGGCCCCAGAATGGCAGACAAAATATGTCGTTCGCCGCTGAGTACACGGGCCATATGCTTGCCCAGCGGAACAGCAATCGCCGTCAGTACCAGCAGGTACAGTGCGATCTGAAAAAAAGCAGAATGATGCATCTTAAAAATCCTCGGGTTGTATCAGCGCATAAATCAGATATCCGGCGAGCAGCACTACCAGAATGGCTGCGATGATCTGGAAAATACTCATTTGTCACCTCTCAGGCGGTGACAGCCAGCGATCAGTGCGCAGGAAATCGCTGCGAACAGCAGCGTGTAGCCGATGTAAATCAAATCCATTTCAGACTCCTGTATAGAAGGAGCCTCTACGATAGAAAAATCGCGGTAAAGACGGTGTATAGCTTTTCCGGACGGCTGTAAAAATTGTGTAAACACGCTTGTGCAAAGGTCGCCGGGTCATTTACAGCCATAAAAAAAGCGCCCGCAGGCGCTTTTTATCTTCCGATTAAGAAAACGGTTGATCAGAAGGATTTGACCGCTGTCATGACCAGCTTACTTTTTCCCATAAACTGACCACTGGCAGGCGATGCGTAAAATACTTTATCCGCATTTGTGCCGATAACAGCCAGACTGACGGTGACGCCGTGTTCTTTCCATTCTTTGGTGACGCCGAGTCTGAAGTCGGAGTACGTTGCTGCCTGAGAATTAGCTCCCCGTACTTTCTGATAGCCAGCGTGCATATTCAGCGTATAGTCCGCACCCAGATCAAAGTTCAGACCGGCATCCAGATAGCCACTGTTTTTACTGTCAACAATGCCAAACAGATTTGTAACGGCATGCGAGTATTTGAGGTAGGCGGGGCCTGCACTCAGCTGGCCGTAAAATTCAAGAGTGTTTGCATCTTTCAATCCGGCCTGATCCAGTTTGTTATTCAGGTAGACATAGGCGAGCACTCCGGCGTCGTAGCTGATGTCAGCACTGAGCTGCCCTTTTTTTCCTGCGTAGATATCCCACTCTGCCGGTGTGCTGCCGGCACCCGGCGTGTCCTTAATCCACTTGATCGTGGATAACCATGTGCCCACATACAAGCCGTCAGGATTATGTACATAATCAGCGCCACCCTGCAGGGCAGGATCAAGACGTGTCTGCGAAATGCCGCGATAGCGGTATTCGCTGGCGACACCGATATTCCCGCTCAGTTCGTGATCCGGTTTGGTTTCTTCTGCATGAAGATTATTTAACAAGCCGAAAAACAGTAAAGCTCCTGTGGTAAGCGCGACTTTCATTGATACTCCTTAAAGATCAGAATTAAAAATATTCAGATTGATAAGCGTAATATCAGCGGCGTTAAGAAAGTGTAAAAGTTCAGTGCAGGTTCGTAAATAACTTGTGCAAGTTGGTGAAATCATTGCATAAGCATTGTTTTGGCTGCCGTGTTCAGCTGCAATAAAAAAGGCACCCGGAGGTGCCTTTGAATTTGTAATAAGCATCAGTTCAGAAACAATGCTCAGGAGCCGGGAAGCTGCCATCTTTAACAGCGGCTACGTAAGCATCCACCGCTGCACCTATGCTGGTTTGTCCGTCCATAAAGTTTTTCACGAAGCGGGCTTTGCGGCCCGGAAACACGCCCAGCATGTCATGCATGACCAGTACCTGACCCGAGCAATCCGGACCGGCACCGATACCTATCGTCGGGATATCCAGCAGAGCAGTAACTTCCTTACCCAGTTCTGCAGGAATTGCTTCCAGCACCAGTACTGCCGCGCCGGCTTCCTGCACCGCCAGCGCTTCTTTCTTCAGCAGCTCTGCTGCCGCATCTGTTTTGCCCTGTACTTTGTAGCCGCCTAGCTGATGCACCGATTGCGGCGTCAGACCCAGATGCGCACAGACCGGAACCGAGCGGTCGGTCAGATAACGTATAGTGGGCAGTAACCAGCTGCCACCTTCAATTTTGACCATGTGTGCGCCAGCCTGCATCAGCTTAACGGCGTGCTGATAGGTCGATTCCGGACTGCCGCAGGTGCCGAAAGGCATGTCAGCGACGATCAGAGCTTTTTTGCTGCCGCGCGCAACACTGGCAGTGTGATACGCAACATCATCGGTCGTTACCGGCAGTGTTGAATCGTGCCCCTGGCAAACCATACCCAGAGAATCGCCAACCAGCAGCATGTCCACACCATGCCTGTCCATCAGCGCAGCAAAGCTGGCGTCATAGCATGTCAGCATAGTGATTTTGTCGCCATTCTGGCGCATGGCTTTTAAGCCGGGAACACTGACCGCTTTACGGTCCTGTAAATATTCAGCCATCAGATTTCTCCTGCCTGCAGAATGCGAATCTGCGGGCATTGACCGGTTAACTCCGGAAAATAAAATAGACTGCGCCGACCAGACACAGTGCGGCCCAGACATAATCAAGTTTAAAAGGCTGCCCCATAAAAAATACCGCAAACGGGACAAACACTATCAGGGTCAGCGCCTCCTGCAGAATTTTCAGCTGCGCCAGACTGTACTCAGTGTAACCGATCCGGTTCGCAGGCACCTGGAGCAGGTATTCAAACAAAGCAATCGCCCAGCTGATCATTGCAGCTATCCACCATGGTTTATCCGACAGACTTTTCAGATGTCCATACCATGCGATGGTCATGAACACATTCGACATGATCAGCAGAGCAGTCGTCTGCGCAATAACAGGAATTTGCATGAGCAACCTTCGGCGTAAATTCAGGACAATTTGCGTATGCGCTGATCGCTGACGCTTTCCAGCAGATACAGGGCAGCGCCAATGCCGGGAATCCGTGTTTCCGGTGCGATTTCAGTCAGCGGCAGCAGGACGAATGCGCGTTCATGCATACGCGGGTGCGGTACTTGCAGCGTGGCACTGGATATTTCCTGATCGCCGTACAGCAACATATCCAGATCCAGTGTGCGTGGCGCATTCCGGTAGGGACGTTCGCGTCCGTGCTGGTTTTCCAGCGTCTGCAGTGCAGTCAGTAATGCCTCCGCTGTAAAACCGGTTTCTACCTGAATGACGGCATTCACATAATCATCACCGGAAGAGTCCACCGGTGCAGATGTGTACAGCGAAGATGCTGCAACCAGTGTGGTATCCGGTAATGCAGCAATCGCGGCAATTGCTGCCTGTACGGTCTGCACTGCATCACCAAGGTTGGCTCCGATGCCAATGCTGGCGCGCATCATGATGCTTCTGTACCGCTGCGGCGCGGACCACGTTTCCGTGGTTTGCGTTTGCGGGCCGGGCCGTTTTTACCTTCCGCAGTGCCTGTTGCATGTGACGGCAGGCGTTGCTTTTGCTGGATCAGGTGTTCACGCTCGGCGTTGTCTCCGTGCATGAAATCCGTCCACCATGCACCCAGCGCAGGATCCAGTTCACCGGATTCGCAGCGCAGTAACAGGAAATCATAGCCTGCACGCAGACGCTGATGTTCCAGCAATTTATACGGTGCTTTGCCTGCACGTTTCTCAAAGCGTGGTTGCAGTGCCCAGATATCGCGCATATCGGATGCAATGCGGCGCTGAATTGCCAGTGCATCGGTTTGCGCCATCAGGACATCATCAGCGGCCTGATGCAATGCCGGAATCGGGAATTCTCCTGCAGCTTTATACGCTTCCCATTTTTCCAGGACCTGATGCCACAACAGTGCAGCAAACAGGAAACTCGGTGAAACGGTTTTTCCCTGACGTACACGGTCGTCTGTATTGCTGAGCGCCAGATTCACGAATTTTTCGCCCATAGGCTGCTCCATCACCACATCCAGCAAAGGCAGGATGCCGTGATGTAAACCCGCTGAGCGCAATTGCTGCAGGCAGGCCATTGCATGGCCGCTGGTCAGCAATTTCAGCATTTCATCGAACAAGCGGGCAGCTGGCACGTTGTTAATCAGCGGTGCCATCACCGCAATCGGCGCACGGGTAGACTGATCGATACTGAACTGCAGTTTGGCGGCAAAACGCACGACGCGCAGCATACGCACCGGATCTTCTCGGTAGCGTGCTTCCGGTACGCCAATGATGCGCAGGGTTTTGCGGCGGATATCGCTGATACCGTTATGGTAGTCCAGCACGGTTTCCGATGCCGGATCGTAGTACATCGCATTGACGGTAAAGTCGCGACGCGCAGCATCTTCATGCTGTTCGCCGAAATGGTTGTCACTCAGTACACGGCCGTGCGCATCTTTTTGTACCTGACCGTCGCTGGCGCCACGGAAGGTGGTTACTTCCAGTAATTCCTGACCGAACATCACATGCACGATCTGGAAACGGCGGCCGATAATAAAGGCGCGGCGGAATAAACGTTTTACCTGTTCCGGTGTTGCATTGGTGGCGATGTCGAAGTCTTTCGGTTTCACCCCGGTCAGTAAATCGCGCACTGCGCCACCGACGATGAAAGCTTTAAAACCGGCTTCCTGTAAGGTTTGCGTGACGCGGATGGCATTCGGGGAAACCAGTGAGCGGTCAATGCCGTGTTCCTTTGCCTTCAGGATCACGGGCTCACGGGGCGTGTGCTCAGCAGAGCGCACACCGAGAATTTTGCGTATCAATTTCTTAATCATTGTTTTTCAAACAGCGTAATCTGAGGCCAGCCCTTCGCAGCAGCATACTGCTGCAATTTTGCGTTCGGGTTGGTTGCGACCGGATGGGTAACCACATCCAGCAGCGGTATATCATTGTGCGAATCACTGTAAAAGTGACTGCTGGCGAAATCGGATAATTGTTTGTTCTGAGCTGCCAGCCAATGATGTAAATGTGTTACTTTTCCTTTGCCTGAAGTCGGGACGCCGGACAATTTGCCCGTGATATTACCACTTGCATCGCGTTCCGGTTCCGCTGCCAGCAGGTGCGGCACGCCTAAAGCAGCTGCAATGGGTTCTGTGACGAAGCGGTTGGTCGCGGTGATGATGGCGGTCAGATCGCCTTTGTCCTGATGCTGACGCAGTAAACGGGTAGCCTCAGGATGCAGCACCGGACGAATGACTTCATCCATATATTGCTCACGCAAAGCCTGCAGTTGCTGCGCCGGAATCGCAGCCAGCGTACCGAGTGCGAATTCCAGATATTCCACCGCGTCCAGCGTACCAGCCTGATACTGTGCGAAAAAATCCGCATTGCGGCGGCCGAACTGTTCTGCATCCACAATGCCGTGGCGGCATAAAAACTGGCCCCATTCATAGTCAGAGTCAATCGGCAGCAGGGTGTGGTCCAGATCAAATAAAGCGAGATGCATGGCAATATCAGGTTTGTTGTTGAAGCATGAGTTCACGCAGTAATGGCAGCGTGATCGGGCGTTTGGTGACCAGCGAGTAATGATCGAGCTGATCCAGCATGGCGGTCAGGCTGCTCATGTCGCGCTGGTAATGCGTAATCAGGTAAGGAATTACACCGGCAGAAACCTGCATGCCCCGGGCAGCGGCGGCACGTTCCAGCGCATCGATTTTGTCTTCGTCAGTTAGCCCGTGCAGCTGATAAATCAGACCCCAGCCAAGGCGGGTGCGTAAATCATCGCGCACATTCAGAATCATCGGCGGATGGTTGCCGGCAGCGACAAAATAAGCACCGCGCGAACGTGCTTCGTTGAATAAATTGAAAGCTGCAATCTGATTCAGTCGTGGCAACTGGTCGCAGTCATCGACCAGATACAGACTGATGTCCGGCGTGAATTCAAAAGCCGCTTCCGGCGCCGTTGCCGGAATATAACGGGCATGCGGATGGTCTGCCAGTGCGTGCAGCAAGTGGGTTTTACCCGCGCCGGTTTCCCCCCAGATATATACAGACCGTTCACCGTACAGACTGGGTGTGCGTTGCGCAAACAAGCCCAGTAACTGCGCCAGTTCCGCGTTCTGCCCCACCACGAAGGTGGTCAGGGATGGCAGGATCTGGGTATCCAGATCAAGAAGTAATTGCTTCATCACTGACGATAAAAAGAACTGTTGAGGTAATAGCGACGCAGGTAGCTGACACCGACAGACATCACAGCAGACACCGGCAGCGCCATCAGAATACCGGTAAAGCCGAACAGTTCACCGAAGGCCATCAGCGCGAAAATCACGGTCAGCGGATGCAGGCCGATACGTTCACCCACCAGTCGCGGTGTCAGGACGAAAGATTCCAGTAATTGCCCGACGGTGTAGACGGCAGCAACTGCAAGGATGCCGTTCAGGTTGTCATATTGCAGTATTGCACCGATCATCGCCAGCGCAAGGCCGAGACCGTAACCGATATACGGAATAAACACCAGCAAACCCGTCATGATACCAACCGGCAGCGCCAGATCAAAGCCAACCAGCGCCAGCGCAACGGCGTAAAACACAGCCAGTATCACCATGACAAGAATTTGTCCGCGTAAATACTGCGCCATTAAATCATCGACTTCCGTAACGGCTTTGGTGATGCTGGCTATCCAGCGACGCGGAATAAAGTGACGGATACGGTCAATCAGATGATGCCAGTCCAGCAGCAGATAAAACAATACCACCGGAATTAATAATAAATTACCAATGATGCCGATGACCGCGGTGCCACCGACCTTCAGCGAAGACAGTATCGCCTTGCCGATTTCTTCGCCGCTGGTACTCAGCTGATCGGTCAGCAGCGCTTTCAGGCCGGCACCATCCAGTCGCACCGGAATGTGGTATTTCGCGAGCAGTGGTGCGCTGAACTGATCGAGGCGATCGAGAAAGCGTGGCAACTGTGATTGCAGCAAAGGTAATTCTTTTTTCAGCACCGGCACCAGTATCAGCACCATGGCCAGACTGGTCAGAATCAGCAGCAGAATCACGGCAGAACTGGCCATGCTGCGCGAAATACTGAAGCGGCGCAGCCGGATCTGACTTAAGCGGTCAACCGCAGGATTCAGAATGTAAGCCAGAATGGCGGACACAATGAAGGGCATCAGCACCGGTGCCAGTAAAAACAATAACAGCACGAGTGCCAGACCGACGCCGAGCCAGATGATGCTTTGTTTTTGCTCACTGGAAAAAGAAAAGGACATTTTCAGGTCTTCAAGCTTAATTTAATTGTGTTTTCGGAGGCCAGAGCCCAAAAAGCGGGTCAATAACGGGTCGTTTTGTTAGAATACTGCCCAGCGCCAGATTTCTGGCAATTTCACTATTTTACCGCCTCAGGTCCCTACTGACGAATATCATGAGCACTTCTAACCCTGTTTCTCTTTCCTATGCTGACGCTGGCGTCGACATGGTCGCCGGTGATGCACTGGTTGATGCAATCAAACCTTTTGCTAAACGTACAATGCGCGAAGGCGTGATGGCTGGCATCGGCGGCTTCGGCGCGATGTTTGAAGTCAGCAAAAAATACAAGGAGCCAGTGCTGGTATCCGGTACGGACGGTGTGGGCACCAAGCTGAAACTGGCTTTCCACCTGAACAAACACGACACCGTCGGTATCGATCTGGTGGCGATGAGTGTGAACGACATTCTGGTACAGGGCGCTGAGCCGCTGTTCTTCCTCGATTACTTTGCCTGCGGCAAGCTGGAAGTGAACACTGCCGCAACTGTGATCAAAGGTATTGCTGCAGGTTGCGAACAGGCTGGCTGCGCACTGATCGGTGGTGAAACCGCTGAAATGCCTTCGATGTATCCTGACGGCGAATACGATCTGGCCGGTTTTGCGGTTGGTGCGGTAGAGAAATCCCGCATTATCGACGGCACTAAAATCCAGCCGGGCGATGTTGTACTGGGTCTGGCTTCTTCCGGTATCCACTCCAACGGTTTCTCGCTGGTACGTAAAATCATCGAAGTTGCGAATCCTGATCTGAACGCAGAGTTCGATGGCCGCACACTGGGTGATGCGCTGATGGCACCAACCCGCATTTACGTGAAGCCTTTGCTGTCCCTGATGGAAAAAATCGACGTACGCGGCATGGCGCACATCACCGGTGGTGGTCTGGTAGAAAACGTACCGCGTGTACTGGGCGACAAGCTGACCGCCGTACTGCACAAAGATGCATGGGAAATGCCGAAACTGTTCACCTGGCTGCAACAGCACGGTGGCGTTGCTGACGCGGAAATGCACCGCGTATTCAACTGCGGTATCGGTATGATCGTTGTTGTATCGCAGCAGGATGCTGATGCAGCAATTGCGCATCTGCAGGCTGCCGGTGAAACTGTTTCCCGTATCGGTGAAATCCGTGCGCGTGAAGGTGACGAGCATCAGACGATCGTTGTCTGATACTGACAGTATCTCTGCAAAAGCCGTTTCCGTTCATGCGGAAACGGCTTTTTTATTAATAAGTGATAAATTAAAATTCGCCTGACCTGTCCGGTTGATGTATTTCGAACAGAAAGTAATCGTTTTGGGTAAAACGGTCGTTTTTTCGGTGCAGTAAATCAGGGAATCAAAATGAAACAGACATTGGTGTTGAAGCAAACCTTCCTGCTGGCCGCGATCAGCGCATTGCTGAGTGCCTGCGGTGGCGGCGGAGGCGGTAGTGATGGTAATTCTGCAAATGCGGGACAAAATAACAGCACGATTGCGCTGGCCAATCAGTGTGCTGCACCGCGTCCCGGTACGGTTGATCGCCAGGGTTCGGCGGATACCGAAAAAGCTTACCTGAAGGCCTTCGTCAACGATACTTATCTGTGGTATCAGGACGTGCCGGCCAATATCAATCCGGCCAGCTATGCAACACCGCAGGCTTATTTTGATGTGCTGAAAACCCCGAAACTGACCGCATCCGGCAAACCGGTCGATCAGTTCCACTGGTCGCAAACCACAGCATCGTGGCAGGCGCAATCGCAGGGCATTGCGCAGGATTACGGTATTCAGTGGGCTGCGCAAGCCAGCGCGCCACCGCGTAACTGGATTGTTGCGGAAGTGGCTGCCGGTTCGCCTGCCGATAAAGCGGGCATCAAACGCGGTGACCGGTTGCTGGCGGTCGATGGTGTGGATTTTGTGAACGATGCCACTTCCAGCGGCGTTGCCAAGATTAACGAAGCCTTATTCCCGTCTGTGCTGGCAGCACATCAGCTGACTTTTTCCGGCAAGACGGCGATCAGCCTGACACCGGCCACGTATTCTGTGGCGACCGTCAGCAAAGTGAAAGTCATTCCTACGCTGACCGGCAATGTCGGCTATTTCGTATTTGATCAGCATATTGCCCAGTCCGAAACGGAATTGCTGAATGCGATCAGCCAGCTGAAAGCACAGAGTGTCACGGATCTGGTGATTGATCTGCGCTACAACGGCGGTGGATTGCTGTATGTGGCAAGCGAGCTGGCGTACATGATTGCCGGTCCCGGCCCGACATCTGCCAAAGTGTTTGAGCAACTGACTTACAACGACAAGCTGACTTATCTGAACAAGCAGTATCCGTTCTACAACACCGCAGTGAACGGTACGTCGCTGCCGAATCTGGGCCTGAACAAAGTCACGCTGCTGGTTTCTCAGGGCACGGCATCGGCCAGTGAGTCGCTGATCAACGCGCTGCGCGGTGTGGATGTGACAGTGAACCTGATCGGCAACACAACCCGTGGTAAGCCTTACGGTTTTGTTCCGCAGGATAACTGTGGTTACACCTATTTTGCGATTCAGTTCAAAGGCGTAAATCAGAAAGGTTTCGGCGATTACCCTGATGGATTTGCGGCGACCTGCGCGGTGGCTGATGACTTTACCCGTCAGCGCGGCGATACCACGGAATCGATGTTGTCTGCTGCGCTCAGCTATCGTCAGACCGGCGTTTGCCCGTCCAATGTTGCACGCGCCATGCCTGCAGCACTGACCGACTTCACGCTGGTGCGTCCGTTGTCGAAGGAAATGCGTCTGCTGAGTCCGTCAGTCGCACGCTGATCTTCCTGTACGCTGCTCAGCGAATCAGCGCTGCGGCAGCAAACTGGCTGTGCAATCAGAAAACACCGGTGTGGTATTCACGCCGGTGTTTTTTTTTGTTGGCGATTCCGTGGAGGAGGGGCGTTCATGCACGGCACGCAGTCCTGCGTTATCCGCAGGACGCTGTAAATGTCCGAAAAAGCCTGAAAAATGGCCAAAACAGGCTCAAATGCGGAGTTCTGCATACCAATCCGGCGGTCGTCGGCAGAAAGTCCGGGCCTCCGAAAATCATAAATGACGATATTTGCACAATCAGCCGTTCTTGCGACGTGGTTTCCGTTACCAGCTGAAGTTCGCAGCTTTCCGTTGCTGGCGTGCTGTGACTGGTCGTGATGCGCCATGACGCGATATCATGCAGCGATTGCCATCACTGACGAACGGAATCTGTATGCAAAAGCAACGCTGCCGCTGGGCCAATCCGGCTAACCCGCTGTACCTGCGTTACCACGATGAAGAGTGGGGCGTGCCCTGCCATGATGAATTACGTTTGTTTGAAATGCTGAATCTGGAAGGCGCACAGGCCGGACTGAGCTGGGAAACCGTGCTGAACAAGCGTGAAGCCTACCGCGCGGCATTTGATGGCTGGAATGCAGAACTGATTGCTGCTTACGACGCGGCAAAAGTAGAGGCGCTGATGCAGAATGCCGGCATTATCCGCAACCGCCGCAAGATTGAAGCGACCATCAGCAATGCCCGTTGCTATCTGCAGTTAAAGCAGGAAACCGGCGGGCTGGATGCCTACCTGTGGGGTTGGACGGATGGCAAAACGGTGTATACCGATGGTGTGCATGTCGCTACCAGTCCTTTGTCCGATCAGATTTCCAAAGACCTGAAAAAGCGCGGATTCAAATTCGTCGGTTCTACGATTATTTACGCGTATCTGCAGGCGACCGGCATCATCAGTGACCACGATGCCGGTTGTGACTGGCGGCACAAAGCCTGAGAGACTAGTTTAGCTGATGGCAGGCGGTGTGACGCGCACCGGCTGATGCTGTCCCGGCGTCTCAGTTTGCGAAGCATCGTTATGCGGTTCCCAGTCCGGTGCTTCTATCCCTTCAAACACATTTTTCAGTTGTTGACCCCAGCTGCTGCGTATCATCTGGAAGTAAGGATTCTTTTCATCAATGATGGCAAAGCGGTCGACTTTCAGACTGCCGGTTTCGTACACCAGTAAATCCAGCGGCAGGCCGACCGAAATATTCGAGCGTAGCGTGGAATCCATGGAAATCAGCGCGCATTTGGCGGCATCGTCCAGACTGGTATCCGGATTCACGACGCGGTCGATAATCGGCTTGCCGTATTTCGCTTCGCCGATCTGGAAGTAAGTATTTTCATCATGGGCTTCGATGAAATTGCCGGCGGCATAAATCTGAAATAAACGGCAGCGTTCATTGCCAATCTGACCACCGAAAATCAGACTCACGTTGAAGTCTATCCCGAAACCGGATAAGGCTTTGGCATCGCGCTGATTCACCAGACGCACGGTTTCGCCGAGAATACGCGCCGCTTCATACATATTCGGCGCATTCCAGACTGACAAACCCTGGGCATCGGTATAGGTATTCAGCAATTCGCGTACTGATTGCGAAATCGACAGATTTCCCGCAGTCATCAGTACCATCACGCGGTCATCGCGTTGCTCATAAACCGACATTTTGCGGAAGGTGCCGATATGATCGACACCGGCATTGGTGCGGGAATCCGACAAAAATACGAGACCGGCATGCAAGCGCATGCCCACACAATACGTCATGTTGCACTTTCAGAGTTAGACTGATCTGATTGTAGCGAGATCATCCGGTGCTGTCAGTGTCTGCGACACGTGCAACACGTGTTTGCATTGCGAACACGGATCGTGATGCGCATTACTGCCCGTCAAAGTGGGCAACGCTGACCTGCACTTCCAGTTGCTCACTGCCACCGCCGCGGCGCACGCCGCGCACCGGTGAAGCAGAATCATAATCACGTCCGATGGCCAGACGACAATACGATGCATTCATCAGGCGTGTATGCGTGACGTCCAGACTGACCCAGCCGGCATAATCGTGGTCTTCCACCCAGACATCCACCCATGCATGTGTTTGCGCTGTTTCGCCGGTTTCCGGATCCAGATAGCCGGACACATAGCGTGCCGGGATTTCCAGTGCGTGGCAGCATGCCAGATAGACATGGGTATGGTCCTGACAAACACCCTGTCCCTGTTGCAGCACTTCCGCAGCGGTACTGCTGACTTCCGTGCTGCCCGGCTGATAACTGACAGCGGCTTCGATGGCTTTTGCCAGTTGCAGCGCATGTTCGGTACGAAAGTGCTGCGGCGGTTTGCAGCTTGCCGCCAGTGCCCTGATTGCGTCGTCAGCGCTGGTCAGGCGGGTGTCGTTGATAAAAATCAGCGGGGATAAACCGGTGCCGTCGCTGACCCGTCCCTGTGGCGGAGCGCTGGTGCTGACAGTGCCGCGTGCCGTAATCGAAATATCGTCGTGCCAGCCGGTCATGGTCAGTAAATGAGACGGATTCTGGTACGCATCGCGGAAAGCATTTTGCCGCCCCTGCGATTGCACGGACCATTGCCTGACTTGCTGAAACTGTTCCTGTCGCGGCGTCAGGCGCAGCTGCTGTATCGAATAGCTGAAAGCCTGAGAGTAGCGGTAGCGCGTCAGGTGTTCAATGTATAAATCCATAATGTCATTTCACAGATCAGAAGCAGACAGCAGGCTCAGGCCAGAGGAACCAGAAAATCGCGGCTGATCCGGTTACCCAGTTCGTAAATGTTTTCGAGGAATGCCGTCAGCGTGGTATGCAGGCCGCTGTCGAGAATTTCTTCGATGCGTGAAAACTTCAGTTGCGCATGCAAACGTCCAGCGAAGCGTTCGGTATCTGCGGAAACATCGTTTCTGATTTCAGATAGCTGAAACATCACATCATCCATGCATGCCAGCAAAGAGCGTGGCATGTCCGGATGCAGCATCAGCAGTTCTGCCACGCGTTCCGGCGTGATCACATCGCGGTACACTTTGCGGTAAATTTCAAAGCCGGACACTGAGCGCAGCAGCGCTGCCCAGTAATAAAAATCCCGCGGGATACGCAACGGATCACTGATTTGCTTATCCGATGCGCCGTGGAATTTCACATCCAGAATACGCGCCGTATTATCCGCACGTTCCAGACTGGCGCCGAGCTGCAGAAAGTTCCAGGCTTCATCGCGCAGCATCGTGCCCTGAATCACACCGCGCGCCAGATGCGAACGGAATTTCACCCATTCAAAGAACTGCGCGGGATCCTGTTCCAGCACACCGCTGCTTAATTTTTCTTTCAGTTCCAGCCAGGTCGCATTCTGGGTTTCCCAGACTTCGGTGGTCAGCGTGCCGCGCACTGCGCGTGCATTTTCACGTGCCTGTTCAATACAGGCCACAATCGACGATGGATTGTCCGGATCGCGCACCATGAAATCCAGCACATCACGTCTGCTCAGTAAGCCGTATTTATGATCAAAGGCTTCCAGCAACTCTGAAATACTGAGCAGCGCACGCCAGCCGCGTTCAGCCACTTCCACCGGTTGCGGCACCATAGAATTTTGTACATGCACATCCAGCATGCGTGCGGTATTTTCGGCGCGCTCAATATAACGGGCCATCCAGAATAAATGGTCAGCGGTGCGACTCAGCATCTTAATTCTCCAGTACCCAGGTATCTTTGGTGCCGCCACCCTGCGATGAATTGACGACCAGCGACCCTTCTTTCAGCGCAACACGGGTCAGTCCGCCCGGTACCATCGAGGTGGTTTTGCCGGACAACACAAACGGCCGTAAGTCGATATGGCGCGGCGCGATGCCCTGTTCAACAAACGTAGGGCAGGTGGACAGCGCCAGCGTCGGTTGTGCGATGTAGGCAGACGGATTCGCTCTCACCCGCAGACGGAATTGTTCGATTTCGTCTTTGCTGGCAGCCGGGCCGACCAGCATGCCGTAACCACCGGCACCGTGGACTTCCTTCACCACCAGTTTGTCCAGATTCGCCAGTACATAGGACAATTCATCCGTTTTGCGGCACTGGTAAGTCGGCACATTATTCAGCACCGGATCCTGATCCAGATAGAAGCGCACCATATCGCCGACATACGGATAAATCGATTTGTCGTCTGCCACACCGGTACCGATTGCATTCGCTAAGGTAACGCGGCCGGAACGGTAAACTGCCAGCAAGCCCGGTACGCCCAGTGAGGAGTCCGGACGGAAGGCCAGCGGATCAAGAAAATCATCATCGACACGGCGGTAGATAACATCCACCCGCTTCGGGCCGCGTGTGGTGCGCATATACACGGTGTTGTCGTTAACAAATAAATCTTTGCCCTCGACCAGTTCCACACCCATTTGCTGCGCCAGAAACGCATGCTCAAAATACGCAGAGTTAAACATGCCCGGTGTCATCACGACGACGGTAGGATCATCGGTTCCCTGTGGTGCGACGGAACGTAAATGATCCAGCAGCATGTCAGGATAATGGTCAACCGGTGCGATCTGGTTCTGGCTGAATAATTCAGGGAACAGACGCATCATCATTTTGCGGTCTTCCAGCATGTAGGATACGCCGGAAGGTACACGCAGATTGTCTTCGAGGACGTAAAACTCACCTTCGCCGGCACGCACAATATCGACTCCGGCGATATGCGCATAAATGTTTTCTGCGACATGGATGCCCTGCATTTCCGGACGGTATTGCGCATTGCGGTAAATCTGTTCGGCAGGAATCAGACCGGCTTTCACAATATGCTGATCATGGTAAATATCATGAATAAACATATTCAGCGCCTGCACGCGCTGCGCCAGACCGCGTTGCAGCGTGGCCCATTCGCGTGCCGGAATAATGCGCGGAATCTGATCAAAAGGAATCAGGCGTTCTGTACCGGCATCATCACCGTACACCGCAAAAGTAATGCCGACACGGCGGAAACTCAGGTCAGCTTCGGCGCGCTTTCTGGCCAGCCGTTCGGGTTTTTGCTGAGCAAGCCAGTCGGTATAGCGCCGGTAATGGGCGCGCACTTCGGTCTGGCGTTCATCCGCATACATTTCATCATAAAAGCCGGGCATGGAAAGATCTCCGCAAAAAGACAGTCTGGGTGCCGGTCAGCATGCTTCATCATGGAAAAATGAAACAGGCACGGTTCTGACTATATCAAGAACTGTGCCTGCATTTGCGGATTTATTGCTGCACTTGCGAAAAATACGGATGAATACGTGACGGATCAGTCCGGTACCCGGATGTAATCGACAAATTCGGTCGCATGTTTATCCGGTGGCGGCGTGAGCAGACTGACGAACAGCATGACGAATGCGCCCGCCGGCACACCAAAAATACCAGCGGAAATCGGGGCGATATTCCACCACTGATGACTGACGCTGCCGCCGAACAGCGGGTGGGTGTACAGCATATAAAACACGCACATGGAAAATCCCGCAATCATGCCTGCGATTGCACCCTGATGGTTCGCCCGTTTCCAGAAAATGCCCAATACCAGTGCGGGGAACAGGGTGGATGCCGCAACAGAAAATGCGGCGCCGACCAGCGACAAGATATCTGCCGGTTTCAGTGATGCCACATAGGCCGCGAGCAAGGCAATCAGTAACAAAAACAATTTAGAGATCGTTACCCGTTTTTGTGTCGATGCATGCGGGTCTATGATGCGGAAGTAAATATCGTGGGACAGCGAGTTGGAAATTGTCAGCAGCAAACCATCGGCGGTCGATAAAGCCGCTGCCAGACCGCCCGCAGCCACCAGCGCGGATACCACATATGGCAGGCCCGCGATCTCCGGCGTTGCCAGGACAATGATGTCACCATCCAGTGTGATTTCAGCCAGTTGCACCAGACCATCGTGGTTGATGTCGGTAATGCTGACCAGCGGATTGGTTTTATCGATGTGCGCCCAGTAGCTGACCCACGATGGCAGATGAGAGAAACTGCTGCCGACCAGATTGGTATACAAATCATATTTGACCAGCACCGCCAGCGCAGGAATCGTGACATACAGCAGCATGATGAAAAACAGCGACCAGAATACGGAGTCACGTGCCTCGGTCACGCTGGGTGTGGTGTAGTAGCGTGTCAGAACATGCGGTAATGCCGCGGTGCCCAGCATCAGACAAATCACCAGTGCAATAAAATTATTCCGTTTAACGGCAGAGTCAGCGGGTGTTGCCGCGGCATAGGGTGCAAATTGTGACAGCGGTGGCTGGGCTTTCGCCATTAATTGCTGCCGCGCTTCCTGCCAGCGCTGCGCTGCCTCGGCGGCGCTTTGCGGATAACGGGCCAGTTGTCCGCTTGCTTTGCGGATATCGATCAGCGAGCCTTTACCTGCCTTGAGTTCATCCAGTTTATGCTGTAACTCAGCGCGGTCTTTCAGCCATGATTCCGGCAATTGCTCAATTTTCGTTTTCAGTGCGGCTGCCTGTTGCAGGTAAAGCTGACGTACCTGTTGCTCATGCGGATCAGTCCGGAATTGCTGTTCTTTGTCAGACAGTTTATTCAGAAACTGGCCATAGCTGACTTGCGGTAACAGACTGTCGGCATGCTTCAGCGACAGCCAGCTGACCGGAATCATAAAAGCGATCAGAATGATGATGTATTGCGCAACCTGCGTCCAGGTAATTGCCCGCATGCCACCGAGAAACGAGCAAACCAGAATACTGGCTAATCCGAGGAAAATACCGACAGAAAAATCGACGCCGGTAAAACGCGAAGTAATCAGTCCTACGCCGTAAATCTGAGCGACTACATAAATGAAAGAAATGAAGACGGTGGCAGCGACTGCCAGTATGCGTACCAGATGGGTTTCCTCCGGACCGCGGAAACGGGTGCCGAGAAAATCAGCAATTGTGTATTGCCCAAATTTACGAATGTAGGGCGCGATCAGCATCGCCACCAGGCAAAATCCGCCAGTCCAGCCGACCAGATAAGCAAGGCCGTCAAATCCCTGCAAATACAAACCGCCTGCCAGACTTAAAAAACTTGCTGCGGATATCCAGTCAGCCGCGGTTGCCATGCCATTGAAGACAGCAGGGACTCGTCTGCCTGCGACATAATATTCCGCCAGATCGGAAGTGCGGCTGACCAGTCCGATACCGGCGTAGATCACGACCGTCACAAACATAAACAAGTAGCCGATCCAGACACGCGGTACGCCTTCTTTCTCAAGTATCGACAGGCTGATCAGAAACACCATGAATAACAGGGTGTACCACAGGTAATACAGCGTGAGCTTTTGCCGGAAGCCTTTCTGCGTCATGCGTGCTCCCGGTTGTCACGCAGTTGTCGCGCCAGCGCGCGCATCGCCAGCGCATATATGCCGATCAGTATTACAAATGATAATGTCAGCCCCTGCGCTGCAAGATAGAACGATAAGTTCCAGCCTAACCATTGTATGGTGGCAAGTTCACGCGCAAAAAACAGGGCAGCCATGATGAGTGAAAACCAGACCAGCAGTAATCCTGCGGTCAGCTGACAAGTGCGTTTCCAGAACATCAGTTGCGGGGTGTTCGCCCTCGCCGGAGAATTACCGTTCATCATACTGAAGCTCATTAAATGGATTGATCGGAAACACGATGCGGAAAATACATCCCGGCGGTATCGTGCCCGGATGATGATCGCGGATGCTAATAGTGCCGCCGTGCTGCTGCACAATTTCCCGCACAATCGCTAAGCCGAGACCGCTGCCCTGCGTATTGCTGCCGAGAATGCGGTAAAAACGCTGAAACACTTTTTCCCGATGTGCTTCAGGAATGCCCGGGCCTTCATCTTCCACTTCGAGTATTGCCAGTGCCTGCTGACTGTCCAGATCGAGTCGCACAGTCACACTGCGTCCTGCCGGCGTATAGCGAATCGCATTGTCGATCAGATTGCTGATGACTTCGCGCAGCATCACCGGGCTGGCAAACAGCGTCAGCTGGCTGTCGCATTGCTCGTAACCGAGATCAATATTTTTTTGCGATGCTGCCGGCAGCCAGTCGCTGACAATATCCAGTACAAAGTCGTTTAATAGCAGGGATTCGCGGATTTGTCCGGCAGCTTCGCGGTTTTCCGCTTTGGCCAGCGTCAGCAGCTGGTTAATCAGACGGGTGGCAGCTTCTGAGCTTTTGGCCAGTTGCTGCAGGGAACGCCGGATTTCTTCCGGATCATCCTGCCGCAGTGCCAGTTCTGATTGCATGCGCATACCGGCTAACGGCGTTTTCATCTGGTGCGCGGCATCGGCAATAAAGCTTTTTTGCACAGCGATGGATTGTTCCACCCGCTGCAGCATTTCATTCATGGACTCCACCAGCGGAGTGATTTCTTCCGGTACCTGACTGGTATCCACCGGACTCAGGTCGTCCGGACGGCGTGCGTGGATACGTTTCTGCAATTCGGTCACCGGCGATAACCCACGTGTCAGTGCAAACCAGACCAGCGCCAGCGCCACCGGTAAGATCACAAACTGTGGCAGAACCACGCCTTTGATAATTTCATTTGCCAGCAACCCCCGTTTTTCCAGCGTTTCCGCCACTTCGATCAGCACTGGTGTCTGACGGTTCTTCTGCACGGGTTCCATCAGGGTATAGGCTGACCGCATCTCGGTGCCGTTCAGGCTGAAATTGCGAAACTGAATGCCGCCCGCCAGTGGTTTTTCTTCTTCGCTGAATTCGGGAAACTGAGCGTCGCCTTCCAGCAACTCGCCTTTCTGATTGCGTACCTGAAAATAAATATGGTCTGCATCATCTGCACGCAGAATATCTTTGGCAACCGGCGGCAGGCTGATATGCATTTGTCCGTCATGCTGCCTGACCTGTTGTGCCAGAACCAGGACTTTATCTTCCAGTCCGCGGTCAAACGGCTGGTTGGCAATCGATTTGGCGACCAGATAGGTAATCACGATACTGGCTGGCCACAGCAACAGCAGAGGTGCCAGCATCCAGTCCAGAATTTCACCGAACAGTGAGCGCTGGGCCGGTTCGTCCGGCTGTTGCAGCAGGCTGTTCAGAGTATCCTGATCTGGCTCGCCCGGTGCTGCTGCCATTATTCCTGCTCGACCTGATCCTGTGGACGGCTGTTACCGGCAGGCTGGATTTTTTCAAGGCAGTAACCGAGGCCGCGCACGGTAGCGATACGCACGCCATCGCCTTCGATTTTTTTGCGCAGACGATGCACATAGACTTCAATGGCGTTGTTACTGACTTCTTCACCCCATTCGCACAGGTGATCGACTAACTGTTCTTTGGAAACCAGCCGTCCGGTGCGTTGCAGTAAGACTTCCAGCAAACCCAGTTCGCGTGCGGATAAGTCCAGCATTTGCTCGTGTTTGTAAGCGATACGCCCGACCTGATCATAGCTGAGCGGGCCGTGCTTCATCATGGTTGGCGCTCCGCAGGCGCCGCGCCGTGTCAGGGCGCGTACACGCGCTTCCAATTCGGACAAGGCAAACGGCTTGGCCATGTAGTCATCAGCGCCCAGATCCAGACCTTTGACCCGTTGTTCCACAGAATCTGCGGCAGTCAGGATCAGCACAGGAATATGGGAATTGCGCGCGCGCAGACGGCGCAGCACTTCGTGCCCGTTCATTTTGGGCAAGCCCAGATCCAGTATCAGTAAATCGAAATCCTGTGTGGACAGTGCGGAATCGGCTTCCTGACCGTTGCTGACGCAATCGGTCGCGTAGCCGGACTGTCGCAGTGAGCGCGTGAGGCCGTCGGCCAGCACGCTGTCATCTTCGGCAAGCAATATACGCATGGTGAACTTCTTGTCTCCGGTGGCAGTGCTGCACCGGTGTCTGCGGCAGCCTGTCCGTTTGTTTTGAATCCCCCGGCGGAAGGCGCTGGCAGGCACGGTGCAGGAATGATTGTAGTGATTTCACGCCTGTTGCCTGTTATGCCATTCACCGAAGTTTGATGTTTACCTAACTTTACCTGATTTTCCCGCCTTGCAGTCAGGCAATCCCGGTATTTGGTGATGTTGTTTGCATGAAAAATTTTCAAAGCAAGGTGTTTGCCGTATAAAACGCGGTTTGTGCACAAAACTCTGTTTTATACGGAACTAAATGCAAAATCATGGTTCCACAACCGCAGTTTCTTCACTCACACACTCTCTCTCGCTCCTATGAATTCCCTGAATATGCTCTCTGTCCCGCTGCTGACTATAGCTGCTGCGGTATCTCTGGCCTATGCATCTCCGGCACAGGCGGCGGCAATTGGCAGTCTGCAAAGCTGGCAAGCCGCACCGGCGCAGGCAAACCGTGTGCTGACCCTGCAAACTGATCAGGGACACCAGTTACGTATCAGCCTGATTCAGGAAAGCGTTTTCCGTGTGGAAGCTGCGTGGAAGGGCGACTGGAAGCAGGTGAAAACCCAGACGACACCGATTGTGTTGCCGCAGCCAGCAGGATCCGAATCTGTCGCGTTGCGCGATCAGGGCGAATACCTGTTGTGGGAAAGCCCGCGTTTCGCGCTGCGCATTTATAAAAAGCCATTGAAGCTGGCGCTGTATCAGGCCGGTAATCAGCAGCGCATCTGGGAAGAACTCCAGCCGCTGGATCTGGGGGAGAAGCAAAGTTATCAGACCTTGTCATCGAAAGCCGGTGAAGCATTCTGGGGCGGTGGTCAGCAGAATGGTCAGTTTGCATTTCAGGGCAAGCAGCTCGATATTTCGTATTCCGGCGGCTGGGAGGAGGGTGACCGTCCGAATCCTGCGCCGGTGTTTATCAGTTCGCAGGGCTACGCTGTGTTGCGCAATACCTTTGCACCGGGTGTCTATGATTTCCGTCAGCAGAACTATCTGACTGCCAGCCATCAGGAGCGCGGATTTGATGCGTATTACATGGTCGGCGGTTTGCACGATGCGCTGCGCCAGTACACTGCGCTGACCGGCCGTGTGCCTTTGCTGCCGCGCTGGGCGCTGGAGTACGGCGATGCCGATTGTTATAACGATGGCGATAACCGCAAAAAACCGGGTACGGTTCCTGCTGGCTGGAGCGATGGCCCGACCGGCACCACGCCGGATGTGGTGCAGTCGGTCGCGGCGCAATACCGCAAACACGATATGCCGGGCGGCTGGATTTTGCCGAATGACGGCTATGGCTGCGGCTATACCGGATTACCGGAAACCGTGAAGGGGCTGAAACAATATGGCTTCCGTACCGGCCTGTGGACAGAAAACGGTGTCGACAAAATTCAGTGGGAAGTCGGTACCGCAGGAACACGCGCGCAAAAGCTGGATGTGGCGTGGACCGGTAAAGGCTATCAGTTTGCGATGGATGCGAATCATGCCGCTGCCAACGGTATTTTGTCAGCTTCCGATAGTCGTCCGTTTGTGTGGACCGTGATGGGCTGGGCTGGTGTGCAGCGATACGCAGTCACATGGACCGGTGATCAGTCCGGCAGCTGGGATTACATACGCTGGCATATTCCTACCCTGATCGGCTCCGGCTTGTCCGGACAGGCTTATGCCACCGGCGATGTGGATGGCATTTTCGGCGGCAGTCCGGAAACCTACACCCGCGATCTGCAATGGAAAACTTTTACGCCGGTGCTGATGGGCATGTCAGGCTGGTCCAAAGCAGAGCGCAAACATCCGTGGTGGTTTGATGAGCCTTACCGCAGCATAAACCGCCGGTATCTGAAACTGAAGATGCGCTTAATGCCGTATATGTACACGCTGGCACGCGAGGCGCAGCAAACCGGCGCGCCGCTGGTGCGCGGTCTGATGTGGGATCATCCGCAGGACGCGCATGCTATGGATGAACGCTACCGCTATCAGTTTTTCTTAGGCCGTGATCTGCTGGTGGCACCGGTGTACAAGAGTCAGGCGGCCAGCCGTGGCTGGCGGCGCGATATCTATCTGCCGCAGGGCGAATGGATTGATTACTGGGATGGCCGCGTGGTGCAGGCGGGAGCGGCGGGACGTGTGATTGATCAGCAGGTGACGCTGGAACGTTTGCCGGTGATGGTGCGTGCCGGTGCGATTCTGCCGATGTATCCGGAATCACTGTATGACGGACAAAAACCGAAAGACCGGCTGACACTGGATATTTATCCGAAAGGCAGTTCGCAGTTCGATTTGTATGAAGATGACGGCGAAACCCGTCAGTTTGAAAAAGGCGCGTTCAGTCATCAGCAGATTCGTGTTGATGCACCGCCGCAGGGTGCAGGCAAAGTGCAGATTCAGGTCGGTGCGGTGAATGGCAGTTATCAGGGGCAGGAAACGCAGCGTGCTGTCAGCCTGCTGGTACACACCCGTGCGTTGCCGCAGCAAGTTACACAAAATGGCAAAGTGCTGGCGCAGTTAGATCCGGCGCAGGCACAGGCAGGTCAGACCGGCTGGTGGTATGCAGCGGATGAGCGTTACGGTACGGTGCATGTGCAGACGGCGGCGCTGGATATCCGTCAGCCACAGGAATTTACACTGGATATTGCCGCCGGTACGCAGCAGACTCCGACAGCAGATTATCCGGCAGCACCGGCACTTGGCGAAAGCATTCCATCGGATGCATTGCTGGTAGTCAGCCGTCCGGCAGAGGAGCCGGGGCATCCGCTGGAAAACGCCTTCGATGGCAAGCCGGAAACCTGGTTCCGCACCGTGCGTGATCAGGCACAGAAAACCGGTGCGCACGAATTCACGCTGGCGCTGGGTGAACGTCGCATGGTGAAAGGCATAGAAATTACAGGACGCACTGATCAGCACTGGGAATACGGCCAGCCGAAAGCAATCGAAATTTATGTCGGTGACAGCAATGGTGAGTGGGGTAAGCCAGTGTTCAGCGGACAACTGAAAAAACAAAAAGAGAAACAGCAAGTCAGTTTTGCACCAGTGGCGGGCCGCTTACTGCGCATGCGTATTCTGAGCACACATGATCAGAATGACGATGGTGTCGCAGCAGACCCGATGATACTGAATGCCGCCGGCAATGCCGATCAGGCAAAAGCAGTGAATACGCAGATTCCGAAAACCGTGGCACCGGTGACGATTTCTGAGTTTGCGGTACTGGAGGCAGCTGCACCGCAAAAACCGGCGCAGCAACTTGCGCTGAATACCTTACCTGTCAGCGGTGGCAAAGTATTGCCGGTTCCGCAGATCAGTATGAATGGCTTGCAGTTCCGTCAGGGCTTACAGGTGACTGGTAACAGCAGCCAGCGTTATACGCTGAACGGCAACTGGCAATGGTTCCGTGCCGACGTCGGCATTGATGACCGTTGCAGTGCGCACAGCGGCGTGCAATTCCGTATTCTCGGTGACGGTCGCCTGTTGTTCAGCAGCGGTCTGATCAAAGCACCGGCCGTGGTGAAACCGGAACTGGACGTGCGTGGTGTGCGCGAGCTGGAGTTGCGCACAGTCAGCAGCGATAAGGCGGCTGCCAGCGCCTGCGCTAACTGGGCAAATGCGATGCTGACGGGCTATGAAGGCGACAGCGCACAGCGTAAAGACTGAGCCTGATGGTTAGAACTCATTTCATAAATACCCGCGAGATGCGTTTGTCTCATAGCGCAGGCTGGCAAGGGTGTAGCAGGGAATTCATGCAGCAAAGCTGCATGCCTGCGTAACGATGTGCGCTTACCAGCGCACATGCGCCCTGCAAGGGGACAAGGTAGTGAATAGCGGTGCTATTCACAACGCGTCCAACGCTGTCCAGCGTGCGCTATGAGGCAAACCCTGCGGGAACGGAGGTGCCGGGCGCATTGCTTTGTTGCGTCGCTTGCACAGGCACCAGCCTGTGCTGCGCAACGACGCCGCACACTGCCTCCCGGCACCTCGCGTTCGCACTCGTGGCTATTGATGAAATGAGTTCTGGTATTGTGCAGAACTCCGCATTCGCCATTTCCGGAGAGCCGGAGTTTCTGCCGACGACCGCCGGATCGCTGTGCTGAACACCGCATTTGAGGCATTTTCAGCCGGTTTTGCGTTGCGGGGCGGCCTCTGAGTCGGCACAACGTCAGCGCAGCATCAGACAGCGACTGAAACCGCTAAAACAAAACGCCCCGGACATGCCATCCGGGGCATTTTCGCTGATGCTGCAACGTCAGTGTATTACGGCTTCGGCATCACCAGATCCGGCACCAGCTCGCGCCAGACGATGCGTTTGCCGATGAAGCGCTGCGTACCGGCATCATCTTCACTGGCTTTTTCCGGATTCGGATCATTTTCCTTAATAATCGAAATAACACGTTTGCCGTTTTTGGTGTAGACCACGTTGTAGCCGACAATCTGGCTGGAATACATCTTTCCTGCCATCACACCGCCGGAAGTGTTGAACTTGTTATTGCCATTGGCGTAGTCCAGCAGATTCAGCCAGCCATAACCACCCGGAGAACAGGCTTGGTCCGAAGGAACGTTACTCGGCACAATCAGTGTTCCCATATCGAGTTTAGGCGATAAAGTAATGCGTTCACCACTGTCCGGCCAGTCCAGATACCAGCCCAGATCGGCGCTGTAATCCACATTGCTGTTGTTAATACTGCGGGTGCCGCCGGACTGCGAAATGGTTTTCTGAACCAGCTTGCTACGGGCACTGACACCGGCAGGACTGTCCAGCGCAGGATCATCCTTCAGTGCATACAGGGATTGCGCCGAACGGTTGCTGATATCTGCCAGTTCCAGATATTTACCAGTACCGACAAAAATCACTTTCGTATTTTTGACATTACCCAGTGCCGGCTCGGTCGTCACCGGCTGACGATTGCCGTTGTTATCTTTCAGCGTGGCAAGCCGGCTGACGGCTTCCGTGGTCAGATTAAATTTCCAGACATCACCGTTCAGGTCACCGGCATAGACCAGTTCGGTGACGTTATTGGTTTGCGGGCTGTCAGCCCAGGCTGCCAGCTGGCCAAGGCCACTCGGCGCGACTGCGCTGCCTGAGGTATTGCAGATCTTTTTACTGACTGCGCCGCTGTTCGCATTCAGCGCAATCACACAGCCGAGACCAGAGCCGGGATTGCCATTGTTGTAGCCGGAACTCAGTAACACGACCCATTGTCCGGCGCTTGTTTTTGTCACCACAGGTGGTGAAAAACTGTAGCCGACATCACTGTCATTGGATGGACCGAATTCCCACAGCAAGGATGGCGCCAGCGGATTGGTGATATCCATTGCAAAGTAACCACGTCCGCCACCGTTCAGACCTGCCACCAGAATGGTTTTCCAGTTCGTACCGTCATAGACATCCGCAATCACCGGAGAACCGTTAACAAAATTCTGGTGATTGCCGGCGTAATTGATGTCAGCCAGTTTCCACAGATTACCGAGCACGGCACTCGGAATAAAGGCCCATTTTTCTTCCAGCGAATCAGCGTCAAACGCATGCAGCATGGCATCGTTAGCACCAACATAAATCATCGGTGTGCGGCTGGCATTTGCTGTTTTAAAAGCATCGTAGCCGGCATCAACATAGCTGAACGTCGGTTTGCCGACGTAGGCCAGCTGAGATTCGGTAATGTCGCCGAGTACCGCTTCCCTTGCGCGGAACAACCGGTTCAGCGGCGGATTCGACTGCCTGTCTTCATATTGCGATTGCCCGCGCAGATAGTCCACCAGATTTGTCAGGGTAACCGCCGGTTGCTGTGTGACCGGGTCAAGATTTCCGTACTGACTCAGATTCGCAGCGGTGAAGAAACTGCTGTTTTTGCCTGCAGTCTGCAAGCCTGATGCGGTGAACGGCAGCAGCGTATTCGCCGCGCCGGCAATATAAATTGTCCGTGTATCGCTGTCGGCACGTACTTTGTTGTTCATGCTGCCGTTACATGCTACCGGTAATTCCACATCCGGCAGACCCGGGGTTACGCAACGATAGATGATGCTGTCATTTTCCACAAATTGCTGTACAGCACC
Organism: Cognatundibacterium squillarum; assembly: GCF_014652435.1. Lineage (GTDB taxonomy): Bacteria > Pseudomonadota > Gammaproteobacteria > Burkholderiales > Burkholderiaceae_D > Undibacterium > Undibacterium squillarum. The sequence goes on along the minus strand of NZ_BMYU01000004.1, from coordinate 58,368 downwards.
GGGTAACGGGCAGTTGCCCGGTACTACGTTTTCAACACAGCGTCCCGCGGCTTTACTGATCTGGCCAGTCAGCGTATCGATGGTTCTGCGTTCTATATTGCCCTGCCATTTCACGGAGGTATAGCTGGAAATGTAAGCATAGTTGTTGCCGCCGATCGGATTCAGACTGCTGGTACCGGCCCCGCCACCGCTGGCTGTTTTCGCAGAGATTTCGTTCAGCGATGCGGTCAGCGATCGTGTGAGCTGAGCAGGGTCCTTGGCGCTGAAGTAGCTGCCGCCACCGTTGACCGCAGCGTGCCACAGATCATCAACGGCTGAATTCGTATTGCTGACAGGTTCCGGCCAGTTCATTAAACCATTTTTGATCTTCGCAAAATCACCGGTGCTGGCGCTGGCATAATCCGGACGATAGCGCAGCTCACCATCCACACCAAGGCCAAGCGTGTAGGTGGTCATATGCTGTTTATTGTTCGGATCTTTGGCTGACGTAAATACATTATTCGTGCAGACATCATTGCCCAGTGCGCCGGTGCAGTTATTGAAGCTGCTGTTCCGGATATCGGTTTCGTAGTAATACTTAGCGACGTCGGCAAGTGAGTTTGAGCTCGCGACGGGGCCTTCAAATTTGGGTCTGGCAGTCGTACCACCGTCCTGATTGCCGATTTGTCCACCATTGATATTCTGAACATCGGATTCAGTATCTGTATTCCAGAAACCATCCGTTGTTAGCAGCGCAAAATTTTGCTGGCAGGAATATTCGACCGGATCACTGGTGCCAGCCGGCCCTTTCCCTGCGAAAATTTTCCCCACCCGCGCCAGAGCAGAACGCAAAGGCGTTGCGCCACCGGGTTTGACGCCGAACAATTGCGCATACCAGGCTTCTTTCTGGCTGCCGGTGCCGCTGTTAAACACTTTCGGTGTCAGATAATTTTGTCCGTAGATATCAATAAATCCAACACGGAAGCGGTTATCAATCGGTTTAAAGCTGCGGCTTACCACGGTTTTCATGGTTTGCATGCGTGACTGGTAATAAGTGAACCAGTTAGCGAAATTGGTCATTTCTTCCGTGTAGTTACAGCTGGTTGCACTGCTGACACAGTCTGACCGTCCCGGGTAGCGGGTAAAAGTCTTTCCCGGAACGATATCGGTGCGCGTGAAACTTCCGTAGCTTCCGGCGGGAATGGCCCCGCGTGCTGCGCGGTAGCCACTCAGTACTGCCTGGTCAGGAGTGATGCTGCAGCTTCCTGTGGATGCCGCGGATTTCACCAGTTTAACGCTGGCGTCGCGCGTGAGTGTCAGCGGTGCTGTAATCACCAGATCCCCAGCCCCGTCTTTACTAAAGCTGTAACCTGCGCTGGCGCCAGCTTTGATAATGTCATTGATCAGGTTGGCAGAGCTTTTACTCAGCTTGGTTGCTGTTTTCAGAATATTTCCGACTCCGTCCACCTCAATTCGTTCAACGCCGGTCTGATCGCTGCGGCTGCAGTTATCAAGGGCAAGCGGAATACTGACGCTTGCCGCGCTGGCGGTAGCAGCCGGGGCCCCGCTGTTAAACTGTCCTGTCAGGTAGCGAACGTTGTAGTAGGTTGCAGATTGTGTGGCACGACAAGCACCGACCGGAGGAATCGCCGTTTTTGCATTGGTTTCAGAGTCACACCAGCGGACACGGGCAGGATAAGGGTAAGCAGCGCTGGGACCGCTGGCAAGTATGCAGTCAGTCAGTGCATCATCCGTACAGTATTCACCCGGATTGATGCGGTAATAGTAGGGGCCGACAGCGGATGCAGCGCTGACAACAGGACTGGCAGGTGTGCCGGATACAAATTTTGATGTGCCGGTTGCCTTTACCGGATTTTGTGTCGCATAACGTTTTCCGCCAATGGTAGAAGGCAGCAGGAAATTATTATTCCGCAGACAGTCACTGGGATTATTGTCATTGCACCAGACAAAATCGTCCAGATCGGTTAGCAGATTCACAAAAGGTGAGTCCGGATCAAAAGCGTTTTGCCTGACGCGGGTATAAGTGGTGATTGATGGATATTCGTTACCTGCGCCGTCAACGGGAGGCTGATAGCGGATCTCAGGGTTGTAGTAAACCGCGTTAAAGTCGCCGCTGAAATAAGGAGGAAGCTGGCGGCAATCCTGACCGAAGTACATGTATCCGTCCAGCTGATATGCACAGTAAACCCAGCCTGCCCAGTCTGGTAAATACTTCTCCCCCATACTGCCGGACGAATCAAGAATAAACATCAGGTTTGGTTTCACCTGACTAATCGCAGCAGTAGACAGCGGAGCCTGCGGAATCGTGAGTGGTGCCGCAGCGAATGCCACATTGCTGTGTACCATTTGCGTAACCAGAGAGAAAGACAGCAGATAAACAGACTTCTTCATAGCGATTTTATCCATGGTCAGTAAACAAAGCCTTGTACATAACTGATGGTGTTGCGCGGGCCGCTGATTTTGACGGTAATCCGGTAGACTGGGCTTTTACCGTTCTTCACAGCACCCGCCTGTGTGGCATTGATAACGTTATGGCCGTCGTTATCTTCGGCAGAGTCGCTGAACAGGCAGTTCGCATCACTCAGTACCTGATTGGGAGTGCGGCACATACGCTGAATCACATATCGGATCTGATTGGATGCGGCATCTTTTCCGGCATCCACACTGTTCGTGTTATTCCATGTCATGCTGATCAGATTTTTTTGCGGATCCATGCTGGAGTAATAGCCATTTGCGGCACGGTCCGTATTCAGCGGATGGGCTGTGCTCTGCCACGGGTCCATTCCGCCGGCACCGTTATCCGATGTGCGCAGCCAGCGGATGGCGACTTCAATCCCGCGGTCACCTCCGCTGGTGGCGGATTCCCGGAATGCAAGATTGCCGGCAATAATGGCATTGATATCGGTCATCTTGACCAGCGCAACCATGGATATCGAAATGATGACCAGAATGATCAGGGCGAAGAACATGGAGATGCCCCGCTGATTACGAGCTAACTGAAGTGAAATATTCATAAATTCCCCCGTGCCCAGATGACATTGCGTAAAGGAATAATGGTTTCAAAGACCCGATACCGATAGCGGCGCCAGTCCGGGTCCTGCAGCGCGAGATTCATGAGTGGCGAAGGATCGGCTGCAGTGCCGGCCCATGCGCAGATACCGCTGGGTTTCGCCGCGGTCAGTGAGCTGCAGGAAACTACTTCGGGAATTTCTTCGCGCTCAGCCTGACCACTCCGTACAATCAGCGCTACGCGGATCGCGCGAATCCGGTTACGGTTTGCCAGTGTCGGTGTGGCCGCTGTGTATGACCAGTCGTTACCGCTGGCATTCACCCAGCTGGTGATCTGATTCGAATTCACATCATTTGCAAGACCGTACTGTGCTTGCAGACTGACTACATCGCTGGCAATTTCCCGTTGATTTTCAGTGAGTTTTTGCAATGCAGTGGTTGCAAAGCGGAATTCAGTAAAATTTCCCATACAGGCAACCGAAGCCCCGATTGCAGCGTTCGTTGCGGCTGCAGTTACGATGTCGGTGTTGTTGCCGGCAGGTACATTCGTCACCTTTGTCATGGAGCAGGCTGAGCCATTGCTGATCATGACGACATCCCCGTTTTTGCAGCCAAAGTTACTGTTCAGCGTCAGGGTGTTGCCTGCCATAGTGTTGATGCGTGCAGGAATGCCGCCGGTGTCAGAATCTCCCTGATGGACAATCAGTGTATCGCTGGCACCGTTGGCGCCATCGATAATGGATACCGGAAAATAGTCAATCGGATCTGTCGCCGGATTATTGTCATGATCCAGTCCAGTGCCTACCGCACAGCGCATTGCCGGATTATTCTTATTTTGCAGAGGTAAGCCGAAAGCAGCATTTGCAACTCGGCGCTGGATCAGGTACAAGCTGATGTTGCCACTGGTTTGTGCATTGGTGACACCGCTGTTGCGCTCTCTGCTTTGTATAAAACTGACATACAGACTGGTGCTGATTAAAACAACAGCCAGACCAATCGCCAAACCTATCATCAGTTCGATCAGGCTGAACCCGCCGGATCTTTTGTTTAAAGGGCGCCGGATCATACGCCACCTGTCATATAGGCTGTCCGGACAAATGAACGGGTTTCTGTTGAGCCTGGAATTTTCCACTGAATAGTGATAACGAAACACTCAGCGTTTTTCGCATTCGACGCGTCGGTATCACAATCGGCAGTCGCACGTTGCGTACTCCGCTTCGCGCCCGGAAGCGTGGTTTGGGATGAGATATCTGTAGACGTCTCAATGAAATTGTTCAGATTTTCCTGATTAACGAATATTTCCGAGATGCGCTTTTGTGCCAGTAGTGCAGCCTCGGAACGGTATTTTGCATCGGAGGTATTTCTGACATTCAGTGATTGCATATTGAGCAATGCGATAATGCCAATTGCAACCAGAAGAAGCGATACCAGAGATTCGATCAGCGCAATACCTTGTTGCGCGTCAGGCTTACGGATGGTTTGTGTCAGCATGGTGTTGTCACCGGTGTTGAAGGAATAGTCTCTTTCGGGCACTGACGGACACTTCCCGTCTGAGCAATCTGAATACGGACCTGACTGTTGATTTTCGAATCCGGGCTTTTCACCGTGATAAAGAGCGGACCTGGATTACTGAGTGGGATTGCCAGTTGGCCAAGTGAATTGAAAACAACACTATTGCCTTCACTAAACTGGGTCACCAGTCGTCCGGTTTTGGTTTCGCCCGACTTTTGTTGCTGAATAACCGCCGGACAATCGGGTGTAACCGTAACGCAGGAGATGGTCCACGCATTGCTCGCGTCTTTGGTCAGTTTGACCAGTGCATTCCTGCGCAGACTTTCGCTCTTGGTGAGTTGCACAGCGCCGGTAATTTGCTGTGCAGCAGAGCGGATCTGGGTGTTTGCTGTCCAGCTCTGAAATGCGGGTGCCGCAAATGCCATCGAAATCGCAAGAATTGCGACTGCCGTGAGCATCTCGATCAGTGTGAATCCTGCCTGGCGGAAGTTCAGCATGTCTCGCCCGCCTTAGAAATCCAGCAGGGTTGAGGTGAGCTCATGCCCGGAAGCAGACTGCTTTTCTGCCTGTCCTGATCGACCGTAAGCACATAATCTTTCATACCACCCGATGCTTTACCTTTTGCGGTGATCGAGTAAGTCATATCGGTGGTCGTGCATTCAAAACTGAAGTACTGACTTGGCTGAATGATTGTGCCAAAGGCGGCGTTCTCAGGACTGCAATCTGCTTTCACATAGTTGAGGTAGGTGCGCGCATCCTGAAAGCGCTGCTCCAGACGCATCTGTGCTTCAGTCAGCCCTTTAGTGGCTTCCATCAGTTTGCCCCGGACCATCTGTTCCTTATAGTTAGAAAAGGCAAAGCTGCTGAGTATCGAGATGAGAGCAACCGTTACCAGTGCTTCGATCAGGGTAAATCCGTTTGATTTGAGCGATATCATAAGTTGCTTTCAGTAAATATGTGTTAAATATATTTGAATTTGGTGAATGTAGCATGCTTCCGCAGGCTAATCGTTATGACATTGATAAAAGGTCGTTTTCAGCCGACGAAGATACTTTGGGAAGGCTTTCAAATCGCCTTCGGTCAGCAATGCTGTAATCAACGGAACAAATGCTTGCAAAAATCACTGATCTTTTATACAGTACTGTTCATGGCGACTTTGCTGCCTGAAATTTCCGCTTATTAACCGACGAAAGACATCATGGACGATAAAAAACCTGATAACGCTTCTGAAAAAAGTAAGGCTCTGGCTGCTGCGCTGGCGCAGATTGAAAAGCAGTTCGGCAAGGGGTCCATCATGCGTATGGGCGACGATGAGGCTAAAGAAGAAGTGCAGGTCGTCTCTACCGGCTCTCTCGGATTGGATATTGCATTAGGTGTTGGTGGTTTGCCACGTGGTCGCGTCGTTGAAATTTACGGCCCTGAGTCCTCGGGTAAAACAACACTGACGTTGCAGGCAATTGCAGAGATGCAGAAACTCGGCGGAACTTGTGCGTTTATCGATGCCGAACATGCACTGGATGTCGGATATGCACAAAAGCTGGGCGTGAATATTTCTGAGTTACTCATTTCCCAGCCAGATACCGGTGAGCAAGCCCTGGAAATTACGGATGCACTGGTACGTAGTGGCAGTGTCGATCTGGTGGTGGTCGATTCGGTTGCTGCACTTACCCCGCGCGCTGAAATCGAAGGTGATATGGGCGATAACCTGCCGGGCCTGCAAGCACGTCTGATGTCTCAGGCTCTGCGTAAATTGACCGGTAGCATCAAGCGAACAAATACGCTGGTGATTTTCATTAACCAGATTCGTATGAAAATCGGTGTCATGTTCGGAAGCCCTGAAACGACAACTGGCGGTAATGCACTGAAATTTTATGCATCGGTTCGTCTGGATATTCGCCGCGTCGGCTCAATTAAGTCCGGTGATGAAGTGATTGGTAACGAAACGAAAGTTAAAGTCGTTAAAAATAAAGTTGCTCCACCTTTCAGAGAAGCCCACTTTGATATTCTTTATGGCGAAGGTACTTCTCGTGAGGGCGAGATTCTTGATCTGGGCGCGGAAGCCAAGATTGTTGAGAAATCCGGCGCATGGTATAGCTATGGTGGTGAAAAAATTGGTCAGGGCAAAGACAATGCCCGCATTTATCTCAGAGAACATCCCGAACTTGCTCGTGAAATTGAAAATAAAGTACGGGCACATCTCGGCGTACCTTTGCTCGCACCCGTAAGTGCAGAGTAATTAACTGAAAATACCTACAGGCCGGGGGCTTTCCCGGCCTTTGTTTTATGCGTCAGAAACTTAGTCTGAAGGCAAGAGCCTTGCGATATCTTGCTGGCAGAGAATATAGTCGCCCCGAGCTGTTAAGAAAACTGGGCCCTTATGCGGAATCCGAGGATGAACTTGAGTCCGTTCTCAACTGGTTGCTGAAGTGCGGATATCTTTCAGATCAGCGTTTTGCAGATTCATTAGTGCACCGTATGCAAAATAGGTATGGCAATCAGAGGATTTTGTATGAGCTGACGCAACATGATCTGGATCCTGATCTGCTGGCAGAGTGTCGGACATCGCTCTCAGAGTCGGAGTCTGAGCGTGCAATTTATTTGTTGCAAAGAAAGTTTGCCTCGCAGGAGGTAACGCCGGAACTAAAAGCCAAAATGTACCGTTATTTAGCTCAGAGAGGTTTTTCAAGTAATCTTGTGCAGCGAGCAATTAAAAACTGGATTGCTGAAAATCATCCTGAATAAGGTACGGATGCCGGATCAGGAAAGTTTTTGCGAATTGTCAGAACCGTTTGCAGCTGTGCTAGAATTTCGAGGTTTTGCAGCGCCGCAGGAGCGGCTGTTACCATAGAAACTGTGGTGACGACACGCAATTGTGGCTAGAAAAGATTAGCCGCCGGAAGGCTTTATGCCATCAAAACCACTTACACCGCTGAGCCAACAGTTCTTCTGCCAGCTCTCGCCATACGTGTTACTGCTCTGCACGACGCGTCAGGGGTTTATGCTGAGGACAAGACGCACAAATATTATGCGTTTGAAAGGGCCACTGTTATTTTCCGGAATCGGACAAATAAGTATAGTGTTGTTCTTACTCAGCAGCGCAATCCAATTTCAATTCTGCATAATACCCAAACAATCAGTTCAGTCTGTACTCCGGTTATATGCGCCGACGATTTTCAAATTTTCGAATCAACAGTCTATAATGCAGCCGGTAAATCAGGGGAACGCGTGATTTCGCAGCTTCATTCAAATTTCAGAATGTCGTCGCAGATCATTCAGTCATTATCAATTTCTGATTAAAACAGGAATTGTAGTGTTCAAAAAGTTTGTTTGTTATTAACTATTTATACCTCAGTGTCTGAAGGGAAGTCGTATGAAAATCCATGAGTATCAGGGTAAAGAAATCCTCCGTAAATTCGGAGTGACTGTACCACGCGGTATCCCATGCTTGTCCGTTGATGAAGCAGTAAAAGCCGCAGAAACCCTGGGCGGACCAGTTTGGGTCGTTAAGGCGCAAATCCATGCGGGTGGCCGTGGTAAAGGTGGTGGCGTTAAAGTTGCAAAATCGATCGAACAAGTTCGTGAATATGCAGATGCGATCATGGGTATGCAACTGGTTACTCACCAGACTGGCCCTGAAGGCCAAAAAGTCCGTCGCTTGCTGATCGAGGAAGGCGCAGATATTAAGAAGGAACTGTACGTAAGTATGGTGACAGACCGTGTTAGCCAGCGTGTAGTGCTGATGGCATCGTCTGAGGGCGGTATGGATATTGAAGAAGTGGCGGAAAGCCATCCTGAACTGATTCACTCGATCGCTATCGATCCGGGTGTCGGTCTGAAAGATGAAGAAGCCGACGACATCGCGCGTAAAATCGGTGTGCCTGATGCTTCCGTTGAAGATATGCGTACACAGCTGCATGGACTGTACAAAGCGTTCATGGAAACCGATGCGTCTCTGGCTGAAATAAATCCGATGATTCTGACGGGTTCCGGTAAAGTAATCGCACTGGATGCGAAGTTCAATTTTGATGCGAACTCACTGTTCCGCCAGCCAGAAATCGTTGCATACCGTGATCTGGATGAGGAAGATCCTGCTGAAATCGAAGCCTCTAAATTCGATCTCGCGTACATCTCTCTGGATGGCGATATTGGCTGCCTGGTAAATGGTGCTGGTCTCGCGATGGCAACTATGGACACAATTAAGTTGTTTGGCGGTGAGCCAGCTAACTTCCTGGACGTTGGTGGTGGCGCTACAACTGAGAAAGTCACTGAAGCTTTCAAAATTATGCTGAAAAACCCTGGTTTGAAAGCAATCCTGGTCAACATCTTCGGTGGCATTATGCGTTGTGATGTGATCGCAGAAGGCGTTATTGCTGCTTCTAAAGCGGTTTCTCTGCAAGTGCCGTTGGTCGTTCGCATGAAAGGTACTAACGAAGACATCGGTAAGAAAATGCTGGCCGATTCCGGTCTGCCTATTATCTCCGCTGACACGATGGAAGAAGCTGCACAAAAAGTTGTTGCAGCTGCTAAAGCTTAATATTTGCAAGGAAATAACATGTCCATCCTGATTAATAAAGATACAAAAGTTATTACCCAAGGTATCACTGGTAAAACTGGTCAGTTCCATACCCGCATGTGCCGTGATTATGCAAACGGCAAAGAATGTTTCGTTGCAGGTGTTAACCCTAAGAAAGCTGGTGAAGATTTCGAAGGCATCCCGATTTACGCAAGCGTAAAAGACGCTAAAGCAGAAACCGGTGCAACTGTTTCTGTCATTTATGTACCGCCAGCAGGTGCTGCAGCGGCGATCTGGGAAGCTGTTGAAGCTGAGCTGGATCTGGCAATCTGTATCACGGAAGGTATTCCTGTTCGCGATATGATGATGCTCAAAGATCGTATGGCAAAAGCTGGCAGCAAAACAAAGCTGCTTGGCCCTAACTGTCCTGGTTTGATTACACCGGATGAAATCAAAATTGGCATTATGCCGGGTCATATCCATAAGAAAGGCCGTATCGGTGTTGTTTCCCGTTCCGGTACGCTGACATATGAAGCAGTCGGTCAGCTGACAGCTCTGGGCCTCGGTCAATCTTCTGCAGTTGGTATTGGCGGTGATCCAATCAATGGACTGAAACATATCGACGTGATGCAGATGTTCAATGATGACCCTGATACAGATGCAGTCATCATGATTGGTGAAATTGGTGGTCCGGATGAGGCGAATGCGGCATACTGGATTAAAGAAAACATGAAGAAACCGGTTGTTGGATTCATCGCTGGTGTCACTGCGCCACCAGGAAAACGTATGGGTCACGCAGGTGCTCTGATTTCAGGTGGTGCAGATACTGCGCAAGCTAAGCTGGATATCATGGAAGCTTGTGGTATTCGTACGACTAAGAATCCGTCAGAAATGGCGCGATTGCTGAAAGCAATGCTGTAATCGCGGAAATTTCGCAAAAGCGGCTTCCTCCTGGAAGCCGCTTTTTTTATTTTAAAGTTTTCTAAGTAGCGTTGATAAGCACGTTGTATGAGGTTTGATCGCAACTTTCCGATTAAGCGGAGTGCAAAGCAACGATCTTAGTGTTAAGCTATTTCAGAGCGAAATAATGTTGAATTTTGGAAACTTTTTCCTTTTTAGCTAATCTGAGACGAGTTTTCATTTGCACGCCATTCGATGAGTCACCGACAAATCCTAGAATTTTCAGCACAGTCCGATACTGGGCAGGTCAGAGAGCATAACGAAGACGCAATCATTGTTTGTGCTGAATATGGCTGCGTTGTGCTTGCTGATGGGATGGGAGGCTATAACGCTGGTGAAATTGCCAGTGCAATGGCGACACAGATCGTCGCAGATTACCTTTGTGAGAAACTCGATACCCTGTGGTTGAGGCATGTTGGTATTCGCGCCAAGCCATTGCAGCGGTGGATGGCTGAAGCAATTTCTGAAGCTAACCGGCAGATTCTCGAGTCGTCATTATCCAATCCTGAATGTTCCGGAATGGGAACGACGATCGTTGCGACATGCTTATTTGATCATAAAATTCTGGTTGCGCATGTAGGTGATTCTCGTGCTTACGTCTTCAGGCAAGGGAAATTAGTCAGACTCACGCATGATCACTCTGTTTTGCAGGATCAGATTGACGCTGGATACATTAGCGAGGAGCAAGCAAGGTTTTCTGCCGTTAAGAATCTAATAACCCGGGCGGTCGGAACGCAACCTGATCTTGAAGCTGAGTTGCATTTGTATCCGGCTGACGAACGAGACCTTTTTTTAATCTGTTCTGACGGATTGACCGATATGCTTAATCATGATGAAATCGAACGTATTATCATCACAAATCATGATGATCTGCATCTCTGCTCTGCGGCACTGATTGCTGAAGCGAACGCCGCTGGTGGTGCAGATAACATTTCCGTTGTTCTGTTCAAGGCAGAACCCCTCCGGGAAAGCTCATGGGTCCGAAGAATTTTTAAACGATAAAAAGAACGTTTTCTGAGAGTGCTATGGCGAAAATTATCGTCACATTTAACGGGTTAGTGCAGCAAGAGTATGGAATAACCAAATCCAGAGTCACGATTGGGCGGCGCCCGGGAAATGATCTGGTTATTGATCACCTGACTGTCAGCGGACAACATGCAGCAATAGATACTACGAGTAGTGGCTCTTTTGTACTTGATCTGGGTAGTACAAATGGAACTATGGTTAATAACCAGCCAGTGAAAAAGCACTTGCTGCAGCATGGTGATGTGATTGATGTGGGTAAATATAAGCTGCGATTCCAGCAGGACGTATCTGCCCAAACACATTCAATTCCATCTGCTGTGCAGCAAGTATTAACTGGAAAGATTAAGGTTCTTAACGGGCCCAATGCAGGTAAAGAGCTTACATTATCAAAACCATTGACCACAATAGGGTCGCCGGCAACATTGGTTATGGCAATCTCAAAGCAAGCTGACCAGTATTTTTTACGCCATGTTGAGGGGCGTGATGCTCCTAAAGTGAACGGGATTCCGGCTGGCGCAGAGCCTTTATTGCTAAAAGGTGGTGACATCATCGAAATGCTGAGTGTTCAGATGCAATTTTTCCTTGCTTAAGCCAAATCTCGGTCACTTGACTGACAAAAAACGGCATTTTCTTGTGACATCAAATGTCAGAAAAAAAGGATTGATCAAAAATATGCATTTTGCATAGCTGGCATAAGAGTTGCTCTCTTAAATGTTCGGGGAGAATCCTCTTTCTACATTTTTTGGAGAGCAAATATGAAAGTTGCAAAAAAAGTACAGCAAGGTTTTACCTTGATCGAGTTGATGATCGTTGTTGCGATTATCGGTATTTTGGCAGCGGTTGCACTGCCTGCTTATAACGATTACACAACCCGCGCTCAGGTTTCTGAAGGTATCGAATTGATGGGTGGCTTGAAAGGTCCACTCGCCGAGTATGGGTATCAAAAAAATGCATGGCCAAGTGCTTTAATCCCTTCCACAGGCACTCCGGCAGCGACAGAACTGACAGCAACTTTGGTTGGTAAATATTCTACAGTTAGTAACTCTGTTGCAGGTACATTCCCATCTGGCACATTGACTGCAACTATGACTTCTGGCCAGGCCAATGGCAGCACTGTAACTCTGGCAACAGCTGACGGTGGCAATACTTGGACTTGTACTGGTGGTACGGTTGCAAACAAATACCGCCCAGTTGCATGTAAATAATCTGTTTTGAGTGAAAAAAGGCGTCCTTTGTGACGCCTTTTGTTTGTCCGTTATTCCGGGGGGATGCAGTGAGTAATTTGAATACAAGTAGCAAGCGTTTGCAGCAAGGTTTTACTTTGATTGAGTTGATGATCGTTGTTGCGATTATCGGTATTTTGGCGGCGGTTGCATTGCCTGCTTACAATGACTATACGACTCGTGCTCAGGTTTCTGAGGGAATTGAGCTGATGGGTGGTTTGAAAGGCCCTTTGGCAGAGTATGGATATCAGAAGAATGCTTGGCCTTCAGGTTTGGTGCCTTCTACTGCGACGCCAACAGCATCCCAGTTAACTGCGACTCTCGTCGGTAAATATTCTACGGTTTCGAACTCAGTTGCCGGTACTTTTCCATCTGGTACTTTGACTGCGACGATGACTTCTGGTCAGGCAAATGGTAGTACTGTTACACTTGCAACAGCTGATGGTGGAAACACGTGGACGTGCACAGGTGGCACGGTAGCGAATAAATATCGTCCAGTTGCGTGTAAGTAATCGTAGCTTGTTTAGCAGAAGCCACAACTTGGGTTGTGGCTTTTTTATTTGTTTTTTGTGAGCCATTGGAACAATATATGCTAGAGACGGCAAATATTCGTTTGTTCTCGTTCAGGGAACGTTACTTTTTTCCGGAAAGTTGCCATGGAAAATACCAGAGGGTTGTATCGTGCCGTCCAGTCAGGCTTTACCTTGATTGAGCTGATGATTGTTGTTGCTATTATTGGGATATTGTCCGCTATTGCCTTGCCAGCATATAACGATTATGTGACAAGAACCCAGGTGATTGAGGCAGTTAATTTGCTTAGTGGAATGAAGGAGACAACAACTGAGTTCGCTGCACAGAGGAGTTCATGGCCAACAGCATTTGTTCTATCCAGTGCTACTCCGTCACAAACCGAGATTATTGCCACAATCAATGGTAAGTACAGTACTGTCAACTCGCCCATGACAGGAAGTTATCCTTCTGGCACAATATCCGCCACCATTAATTCTGGCCAGGCGGCAGGCAAAACAATACACATGTCGACTGTAGATGGCGGTAATTCCTGGGATTGCCGCGGTGGAACCGTGGATAAAAAGTATCGTCCTGTTGCTTGTCAGTGAAGTAGATAATTTGAAATTCAGATTCTATCCATGAATAGTGTTACATACATCAGATTGAAAGCGGCGCTGATTCATTTGACATTATCTGTTGTCGTTGCTGTGCTCTGTGCAGTCCTGATTTTGCACTTATGGTTTCCCGGTCAATACAGGGAAATGGCAGGCGGTAGTCATTTGTTGATTCTGATAATCAGTGTTGATGTTGTTCTTGGGCCTTTGCTGACATTTGTTGTGTTTAATACGCAAAAGCCACGCCGTGAGATTCTTCGTGATTTACTCGTAGTTTTTGTACTGCAAATTAGTGGGTTGGCTTATGGTATTCATACCGTATACCTGGCGCGACCAGTGGCGCTTGTTTTTGAGCAAACCAGATTTCGTGTCGTTAGCTTTATCCAGGTGGAGCAATCAGAACTCTTGAATAAGTCATCTGATGTGGAGGATATATCCTTGTCTGGCCCTATATTGTTATCAGTCCGGGATTTTAAAGACGATAAAGAGAAGTCTGATGCGGCAGAGAAGGGTTTGGCAGGTTCCGATGTCGGCGTCCGTCCAAAATTCTGGCAACCTTATCATTTTGCAGATATGCAATTGAGGAAAGTTGCTCGGCCATACGATGTTTTATTAAAAAAATATCCGGCGGATTCGATCGTAAGTGAATTACCCGGAAAATTAGGGGCTGCTCCAAGTGAGTTGGTCTTTGTGCCCGTGGTGACCAGGACCGGAGATTGGGTAGCTGTGCTATCGTCTCGGACTTTAGTTCCTTTAGATTTTATTCCTAAAGATGGCTTTTTCGAGCTTGCGGCAAAATCTTGAATAGTTGTAATGAAAAACTATCTTACGCCTCGTGCTGCTGTTGTAGCTTTTTCAATTGGAACAGCATTTTCCGTATTAGTCCCATTTCATATCCATCCATTGCGTAGTTTTTGGAATGACTTTGTATCATTCTATGCACTTTTCTTAGCATTTCTATTGTTATCGTTTTTAAATTTAAAAACATGGCGATGGACAAAATTGTCTCTATTGCCGATCGCGTTGTTGGGGATATTTGCTATTCAGCTTTTGTGTATTGATGGGATTTTTGGCTGGGACTTGCTCCTACCAGCAATGTATCTTCTCGCCTTACCTTTTGCATTTGGACTTGGCGCTACAATTTCCGAAAGCCGCGAGAACTTCGATTATTTCTGCTTCGCATTGAGTTGTGCTTTTGTTATTTCTGCAGTTTGTTCGGTAGTTGTACAACTTATGCAAGTTGGTGGGATTCGATTGTCACCATGGATCATGGCAATGCCAGTTTCAGGCTGGAGTATTCGACCTTATGCAAACCTGGGGCAACCAAATCAACTCGCACTTTGGATTACCTTCGGACTAAGTGCTGTCTGGTATCTGTTCCGGCAGGGAAAGTTTTCAGGTGTGCTGGCTTATGCAATTTCTGCATTACTCGCATTTGGACTTGCGCTGACCCAGTCAAGAATTGGCTGGATCATACTTCCCGCGATGTTTTGTTTGTTTATTTTCTATCCCCGTGAGCGTAAGAGGTCTTTGTGGGGCAGTGGAATATCCATCGCGCTACTATATTTTTTTTTCGTATTCGGGCTGCCGTTGCTCCTTGCGCATTTTAATCAGGAAAATTCGGCCGGCGTTGTTGCACGAATTGGAGGAAGATCAGAGCGCCTTGGGTTGTATCAACATGCGCTGCATATGCTCCAGGCGCATCCGTTATTAGGCGTTGGGTGGGGGCAATTTGGGGAGCATCAGGTGATGATCGCCAGTGAGTTTTCCTCAACGACGTATTCAGAGCATGCACATAATCTTGTGATGCAATTTGCTGCCGAAATAGGTGTTATCGCAACATCCTTAATTCTGGGTATTCTTGGATATTGGAGTTTTCGAGTTTATCTGCAGGCAAAAGAATTAGATGGACTAATGTTTATCTTTGGTTGTCTGGTGGCGATTGGTGTTCACAGCATGGTTGAATTTCCACTATGGTATGCGTACGTGCTCATACCTGCAGCTGTGCTGATGGGGGCTGCAGACGGCCATGTCTCCAGAGGCACTTTTTATAGAGCTTATCCTTTGGTGGGCATTGTTGTATTCGGAGTGGTAATAGTTTTTTCCGTATTTCTGATTCGTGATCACAATAAAGTAGTCAGCGGATTTAATCAGTTGAGGAGTGCGCAATCTGATAAGTCAGGTTCACTGGCAATTGTTACACAGCCTACTTATACAGCATTGCCCTATTACTACCGTTATTTTGAATTGATGCGAATTGAGCCAGTCGAAAAAATGTCTTTGTCCGATATTCAATTTCTTGAGCGCTGGAGTCTTCGCTTCGGATTTGTTCACATTATCAACAAACTTGCTGAGGTACATGCTTTGAACGGAATGGAAGATGCAGCTGTCAAAGATATGATGACTTTGCAAAAGCTGCACCCAGATCGATATCCGGAATATTACGACTACTGGTATTCCAAGAGTGCGTTTGATTTCAGATACGGGAGAGTTGTTTCAAAAATGCCTGCTCGAAATTCTCCATAAGCTGCCGCAAGACAACTAAGTTTGTCAGCTTTGAGCAGATGCTATCCAAGTACCTGATTGGCCTCCCGATTTTTCGATAAGTTTTACGTCTGTGATAGTCATGCCTTTATCAACGGCTTTACACATATCATAAATTGTCAATAAACCGACTTGTACTGCCATCAGCGCTTCAATTTCTACGCCGGTTTTTCCAAATGTTTCGACACGGGTTTCGCAAATGATGGTTGATGTATTCTCGTTGGTTTTAAATTCGACAGCAACTTTTGTCAGTGCAAGAGGGTGGCATAATGGAATTAGGTCAGCGGTTCGTTTTGTAGCCATAATTGCGGCAATTCTGGCAATGCCTATGACATCACCTTTACGATGGTTACCACTGAGAACCAATGCAAGTGTCTCTGGGAGCATGCGGATGACGCCGGATGCCTTTGCAATCCTGTGGGTGATATCTTTGTTGCCGACATCTACCATATGTGCCTGACCAGCTTGGTCGAAGTGCGTCAATTCTTTGTGGTTAGTTTGAATTTTATTCATCGTATCAGGAGAGTTAAATACATGTCCGGAGTATATCGGCGGAATTTTTTTGTTACCAGTACAGATGATAAATTCTTGACCTGGAAGCGTAGATTGATAAGTTTTGGCTTGGCGACAATTTCCGGATTTTTCTTTCCGGCAATGTCAGGGGATGCGATGGCTCAGAATTTACCGGTTCTGGGAGATACAGCACGCGAAGAGTTGTCTCCGTTAATGGAGAGGCGTCTTGGTGAGCAAATTATGTACATTGTCCGGCGTGATCCTGATTACATTGAAGACTGGGCAATATCTGAATACCTAAACCGGCTCGGAAATAAAATGCTGGATGCACGTCCAGATGCCAGAGGTGAGGCTAACTTTAATTTTGATTTTTTTGCAGTACGTGATCCTGTATTGAACGCATTTGCATTTCCGGGTGGTTTTATTGGCTTTCACTCCGGACTTATCCTGTCAGCGCAGTCTGAGTCGGAGCTCGCGTCGGTGATGGGACATGAGATTGGGCATGTCGCCCAGCGGCACATTGCTCGAATGCTTGCGGCACAAAAATATGATGCATTTATACCTATTGCGGCTTTAGCATTGGCAGTGCTTGCAGCAAGAAGCAGTCCCGATGCAGCAATTGCTGTTGCGACCGGAGGGCAGGGGTTAGCAATTCAAAAGCAGCTTAATTTCTCCAGAGATGCAGAACGGGAGGCAGACAGGATTGGGTTTTTGATCCTGCGTGATGCTGGGTTTGATACAAACGGCATGGTGAGTTTTTTTGGCAGATTGCAAAATTCGATGCGAAATTATGCGGATAATGCACCTGCATTTCTCAGAAGTCACCCGCTGACAAGTGAACGCATTGCTGATATTCAAGGGCGCGTTGCTGATCAGCGCTACAAGCAGGTGCCGGATAGCCTTGATTTCCTGTTGACTAAAGCAAGGATCAGAGTGCTGCAGGATTCTGGGGCGCAGGGCCTTATTGATGCGCGCGCATGGTTTGACCAGGCACTTCGGTCTGGACGTGCCGAAGACCTTGTGATGGCTTACTACGGGCTTTCATTTGTTGCGATGAAGCAAGGGTTGCATTCGGAGGCGCTTCGGTATCACAAATTATCATCGAGCATTGTTCAGAAGAGTGAATCACTTGCAATTCAGGCGCGGGCGAGTTGTATGTATATATGCCTGGAGCTTGAAATAAAGTTAGCGGCAAAGCAATACGACGACGTTATTCGCCAGGCTGAACCTGCAATGAAGGAGTTGCCATTGTCGCGGGGAATCGTATATTTATTTACCGAGGCTCTGTTGAATAATAAATCACCGAATCGGGCAGAGAATTTTCTTCGCGACCAGATTTCCCTTTACCGTACAGAGCCTAAATTGTACAAATTGCTTGCAAGAACATATGCGCAGCAAGGAAAGCAGGCATTGCAGCATATAGCGCTGGCGGATGAAGCTGCTGTACAGGGGGGCTGGAGTGCAGCCATACATCAGCTTGAAATTGCAAGACAGCAAAAAGATGCCAGCTACTACGATATGTCGGTTATTGATGCCAAAGAGCGGGAGTGGAGAGAAGTGCATAAAGAAGAGCTTGCGGCTGAAAAGAAACAATCAAAACATGCACAGTAAAATTTTTTAGAACTTGTTCAATCTGGCACTATCTTTGCTTTTTACGAAGTAGAGAAATTCGTTTTCGTCTGTTGCATTTGAATTTGACGTCCTGCATAAGTCAGGTTAGAGAGTGTGTATATGATATTTGGTTGGTTTAATGCTAAGGAATCTAAGAATTTTGGTGCTTCACTCGCAGATTACTATCTGAGTGGTATGAAATTTGATCAGGTTAAACGATCATTGAAACAAAATGACAAAAAGCAAAAAGAAGTTCTGATTCAGGTGGTGAACAGAGTGGAGTCGTTTAAAGATAGAGAGAAGTTAAACATCTATAAAAAAGCGCAACTTTGTAATGCATTTAAGTGGCGTCTGCTCGAGGCGGGGGTGGAAAGATCTCATGTTGACGAATTGACAGCCTGGCTGGTTCGCGGCCTATAAACATCATTGAATATTTCCTGAATATGTCATTTATCGCAAGACTCGGCACCAAATTGCATCAAATCATGAATCGCCGGCTTGATGTCTTGATCGCCCGCCAACATGCCGAATCTGCCGAACTGCCTCACAAAGGTGGCGGCAATCTTATGGCGCTGAAATTTGAACAAGCTGAATTGTTGATTACAGATGGTCATACCAAGGAGGCTGTAAATGACTTTGCCGGTGCATTTGAATGTTACCAGCAAGCTGACAGACTGGCTCCTGAGTTTCCAAAAGTGCCGTTGAATTTAGGAAATATCTATCTTTATCAGGGCAACCTGAATTCTGCATTAGACCAGTACAAGCGCGCCGTGCGGCTTGATCCTGAATATGCCGCAGCACATTTTAATCTGGGAAATGTGCTGGATATGCTTAATCAGAAAGCAGATGCTGAACTCAGCTATCTGGAAGCGATTCGTCACAAGCCTGACTTTGCAGATGCTTACGTTGGTCTCGGCAATGTCCAAAGTGATACGGGACGCAAAGATGCAGCAATTATCAGTTATCGAAAGGCGCTTGAGCTTGTTCCGGACTATCACAATGTACGCTGCAATATTGCGCTGGCGTTAAGAGAGCTGGGAAACAGAGAGACCGCAGTCACTGAATACGAGTTCATACTTGAGCGTGATCCGGACTTTCTTGAAGCATACGGAAATCTGGCCGTTGTTTATCGGGAATTGGGACTGCTGAATAAGGCGATGGAAGTATGTCGTGGATACTTAGACCGCAATCCACACAGTGCCATGATGGCGACTCTGCTATTGTTCTGCATGGCACATAGCGAAAAAGTAAGCTCCGATGAATTGTTTGATTCTCATCGTCAACTGGGATTGCAGATGGAGTCCCCATTTTCCAGTTTGTGGAGTCGGCCGCTTCGTGAACCGAACCCAGGTCGGGTATTGAAGATTGGCTTCGTCAGTGCGGATTTTTTCCGGCATGCTGTTATGCAGTTTCTTGAGCCATTGCTGGAACATTTGCATTCAGATCCAGATGTTGAAATCTATATCTATTACAACAATGTTGTTGCCGATGAGGTAAATCAGCGACTTCGTCAGAAATATTCCAACTGGTTTGATGCTGCCTCAGTTAGCGACGATGAGTTTTTTCACAAAATCGAATCGGATAAGATCGATATACTTATTGACTTGTCCGGGCATACCAGTGGGCACAGACTTCCGGTATTTGCACGTCGTCCTGCTCCGGTTCAGGCAAGCTGGCTGGGGTATCCGGGTACAACAGGTATGTATGCAATGGACTATTTTCTTTGTGATCCATATTTTGTAGATGATCATTTGAAAAAACATTTCACAGAAAAATTAGCCAGACTTCCGATAACCACAACTTTTGCTCCCGTAACTTATGCAGATCCAGTCTCAGAGCTTCCGGCAACGCAAAATGGATTTATTACTTTTGGAAGTTTTAACCGCATTGAAAAGCTATCGTCCCACGTGCTGCATTTATGGGCAGAGGTATTAAAGGCTGTTCCTGCAAGCAGGCTCATTCTGGCAGGTCTACCGGAGAAAATGGATGTGTCTAAATTTTCAGAGTTATTTCAAACTTGCGGAATAACTGCCGACCGTATCGAATTTCATCACCGAATGGATATGGGGAAATATCTCGAACTACATCATCGTGTGGATGTCTGTCTGGATACTTTTCCTTATACCGGTGGTACTACAACAAATCATGCACTTTGGATGGGTGTTCCAACACTTACTTTGGTCGGCACTAGTGCGCCTGGCAGACAATCATTCGCCAATATGCGCCATGTTGGTTTGGAAGAAGAGTTTTACGCAACCAGTCACGAGGAATTCATTCGTATGGCAGTTCTTCTTTCGAATAAAGTGCCTTGGTTGGCTGAACTCAGGGCTGGTTTGCGTACGAAATTTGAACAATCATTGTTTTGTCGTCCGGATGTCGTTGCGGCTTCATTAAAACATGCGTTTGTATACATGATGGAGCGTTGGAGTAATGAACTGAGTCCGGAGCATTTTTCTGTCCAATGGAACGGAGCTAACTTTTGTGCTGTGCAGGACAATGAAGAAAAGGAAGTGACGAATGAGTCATGATCCTGTCTATGTGACGCGACCTTTTCTTCCCCCCCTTGAAGAGCTGATACCGGATTTCAGCAATATCTGGGAGACCAGAGTACTGACAAACAGCGGTCCATATCATATGGCGCTGGAGAAGGCGCTTGCAGAATATCTGGAAGTTGAATATGTCAGTCTCTTTTGTAATGCGACGATTGCATTAGTCACGGCTTTGCAAGCTTTAAATGTAAAAGGAGAAGTAATCACAACTCCCTATTCCTTTGTTGCGACTTCGCATTCGCTGCTATGGAACAATATTCAGCCTGTGTTCGCTGACATTGATCCTGTATCGCTGAATCTGGATCCTGATGCTATTGAACGTGCAATCACTGAACGCACAACGGCGATTATGCCAGTGCATTGTTATGGTGTTCCCTGTGATACTGATGCAATTCAGAAAATTGCCGACAAATACAAGCTACACGTTATTTATGACGCTGCACACGCATTTGGTGTAAAGCGGGCATCCGGGAACTTGTTTGCTGCAGGGGATATTTCTGTACTGAGCTTTCATGCGACAAAAGTATTCAATACGCTCGAAGGGGGAGCAATTATTTGCCGTACACCAGAAATGAAACGGCATATCGATCATTTGAAAAATTTTGGCTTTGTCGATGAGGTTACAGTAGTAGAAGCAGGAATTAACGGAAAGATGAACGAGATTCAGGCTGCGATCGGCCTGCATCAGTTGAATTATCTTGAGGAAGCACTTTGCCGCCGCAGGTTAATTGATACTCAGTATCGTCAGGCCTTCAGTAAGGTTGAGGGTGTAACCTGCATGGCCGTATGTAACGAAAGCATATCGAATTGCGCTTATTTCCCAGTATTGATCCACGATAATTATCCGGTAACCAGGGATGCTCTGTATGCTTTGCTTCGTGAACACAATATTTTTGCACGCAGATATTTCTTTCCCCTCATTTCAGACTTCGACATGTACCGGCACCTTCCTTCAGCAAACCCGGCAAATCTTCCGGTAGCAGGTCAGATCGCCAGTAAAGTACTCTGTTTACCGATATATCCGGAGCTGAGCGATGAAGACTTGCAGCGAATCATTACATTGGTTCAAAACCCTTCCGGCGAAAAAAAATGAAACGATTTGCGGGCATTACAGCGATCAGCCGCTTCTTGCCAGAAAAAAGACTGATAAATGCTGAGTTGTCAGCGATTTTTCCCGAATGGAGCCCGGAGAAGATTTATGAGAAAACCGGAATTCGCGAACGTCGTATAGCTGACGAAAATATTATGGCGTCGGATCTTGCGACACAGGCTGCTCTGAAACTGATTGACGGTACCGGTTTTTCCGCGGAATCAATCGATTTTTTGCTGTTTTGTACGCAGACGCCGGATTATCTGCTTCCGTCGTCTTCATGTCTGATTCATCAGCGACTTGGCCTTCGACCGGACTGTGGTGCGCTGGATATCAATATGGGATGTTCCGGATTTGTGTACAGTTTATCTCTGGCTGTATCAATGATTGAATCCGGTACAGTGCAGCGTGTGCTTGTTTTATGTGCTGATACCTACAGTAAGTTAATTCAGACAGGTGATCGCAGTGTGATGCCTTTGTTTGGAGATGCCGGATCTGCAGTGATGGTTGAGGCAATCGATCTCGCTAAGGCATCCATTCAAGGCTTTGTTTTTGGTACTGATGGCACCGGTGCAGGGAATCTGATTGTGCATCACAGTGCCTGTAAGAAAGAATATGCTCAGCAGGGACTGTTTCGTGACAATTCAGGTGAAATGCGATCCCCTGAATTTCTGTATATGGATGGCCCTGAAATTTTGCAGTTCACTTTGGGAAGAGTGCCTGCTCTGTGTCGTGCAATCCTTGAAAAAACACGACTGGATTGGGATGCAATAGACTTGGTTGTTTTGCATCAGGCCAATCGGTTTCTGTTAGAGACTCTCAGAAAAAAACTGAAAGTTTCACAGGAAAAATTTTCGATTGAAATGGAGTTAACAGGAAATACTGTGTCCTGCACAATTCCGCTTGCTCTGATCGAGTGTGTGCAGAAAGGAAGTTTGAAACCGGATATGAATGTTTTGCTGGCGGGATTTGGAGTCGGGTATTCATGGGCAGGTTGCATGATGACCTCTGGCAATATCCGCGTTTTTATATAAGGAAAATAAAATGTTAAGTGAATTTATTGAAGGTCTCGCTGAAATTCTGGAAACGGAAGTTGAAAACATTCAGCCAGATACTTTGCTTGGAGATTTCGCCTGGGATTCTCTGGCGGTAGTCTCAACCATGGCGCTGGTTGATGATGTCTATTCCGTGATGCTGGACGGGCAAGCGTTGGCAAAATGTCAGACTGTTGGCGATATTCATGCGCTGATTACGGCTGCAAACGGAAAGTAAAATGGACGTCCCTGTGACCGAGGTTGGTAAAGCACTGTCTGTGCAGAATGTGGCTTTGCGCGGGATTGTCAGTGCAGTTCCCGAAACTGTCGTCGGAAACTCCGTGTTTGTAGATAAATTCGGCGCGAAAGCAGTTGCGGAAATTTCGCGGATGACGGGTGTTCAAAGCCGGCACGTATCATCGGAAAACCAGACTACAGCAGATCTTTCCGAAGCTGCTGCCCGTCAGTTGCTGGAAAAACTGCAATGGGCGCCAGATTCTGTCGACGCGATTGTATTTGTGTCCCAGACGCCGGATTATCGCTTACCTGCAACGGCTTGTGCTTTGCAAGCAAGGTTACAGTTATCTGCGCACTGCGCAGCATTTGATGTCAATCTCGGATGCTCGGGCTATGTGTATGGTCTGTGGATTGCCTCTAAGTTAATCGACGGTACGGGAATACGTCGTGTGCTGTTGCTGGCTGGCGATACGTCAACAAAGCTCGTGAATCCTGAAGATCGCGCGACCGCAATGTTATTCGGTGATGCAGGAACTGCGACTGCTCTTGAATTCGACGAATCTGCCGCACCGTGCTGGTATGTGTTGGGTACGGATGGTAGCGGTGAAAAGAATCTGATAGTTCCGCGAAGTCAATATCGAACCGCACTGCCTTCAGATGAAAAACTGTCTGCTGTGTTGCCGGATTATCTGTATATGGACGGCGCCGAAGTCTTTAATTTCACTATTCGCAGCGTTCCACCGCTTGTTAATCAGGTATTAAAAATTTCAAAGAAAGATATTTCTGAATTAACCCACGTGTTCTTTCATCAGGCTAATGCATTTATGCTTAAGCATATTGCAAAAAAATTATCATTGCGCCCGGATCAATTTCCAATCAATATCGACCGGTTTGGAAATACTTCGAGTGCTTCAATTCCATTGTTACTGGCAAGTATGGGAGATGATGCGAAAGCAGCCAGAGACGTTGTAATGACCGGCTTTGGCGTTGGATATTCGTGGGCGGCGGTTCAGCTTACGATGGATGGCTTACAAGTATGTGATTTGCTCGAGGTAAGTTCGTGATATTCAGCAATAATTACTTAGCCGGAAAACGGATTTTGGTTACCGGTGCCTCGTCTGGTATCGGAAGGCAGGTGGCGATTCTACTGTCTGCCTGCGGCGCAAGAATTTGTTTGTCCGGTCGCGATAACGAGCGTCTGCAGCTAGTGTTGAATGCTTTGCATGGCGAGGGGCATTCTGTTTTGTGTCTGGATTTGAACGGCTCCGACGCTGTGACGGATGCTATCCGTCATGATGCTGAAACATCAGGTACATTTTGGGGTGTATTTCACGGTGCCGGCATCAGCATGGTAAGACCTGCGAAGCTATGCAAAGAGAAACAGTTTGATGAAGTATTTTCAAGCAGTGTTCAGTCCGGTATCGCGATAGCACGTGCGATGTCTTTACGTGGTGTGATTGAGGACGGAGGTTCAGTGATTCTGATGTCTTCAGTCGCGTCACTACGCGGACAAGCTGGAATGGCTTTGTATTCAGCAGCAAAATCAGCAATCGATGGAATGACGCGATCGCTGGCTGTCGAGTTTGCACCAAGACGTATTCGTGTGAATTCATTGTGCGCAGGGGCAGTACAGACCCCGATGCATGAAAAATTGGTCAATTCGCTTAGTCAGGAATCTGTGAATGATTACGAAAATAAACATTTGCTCGGTTTTGGTACCCCCGACGACATTGCGAACACAGTCGCGTTTTTAATGGGTGAGGGCGGGCGCTGGATTACTGGCACTTCAGTTGTCGTTGATGGCGGATATACCGTCAGGTAAGGTGTTATGAAACAGGTCGTGATCGTAGGTGGCGGGGGAATGGCACGTGAAGTCATCGCATTAATGAGCCCGATGATACAGAGCGGTGATGTGAGAATTCGCGGAGTCATTGATGATACCTTGCCGCTGGGAGCGGATTTTTGTCCGGGCTATTCCTGTCAGGTATTGAGCAGCATCGAAAAATTTATTCCCGAGGAAAACGATTTACTGTTACTTGCCATCGGAGATCCTGCAGCGAGATTGAAGCTAGGGCGGGAGCTGAGCGCGCGAGGGTGTAAATTTTTCACTTTCATTCATCCGACCAGTATTATTGCTCCGGATGCCAAACTGGGTTCTGGTGTTGTAATTTATCCGTATTCATTGATTTCTGCGAATACCAGACTGGGTGATTTTGTACTGATTAACGTGCATTCAGGGGCCGGCCATGATGTCGTGATCGGCGATGGCAGCGTCGTTTGTGCCCATGTTGATTTAACGGGTTTTGTTCGTATTGGTGAGGCGGTGCTGATCGGATCTCATGCATCCGTTCTGCCAAAAGTGAAGGTCGGAGATCACGCAAAAATCGGTGCAGGTTCTATCGTTGTGCGAAGCGTTAGAGCGCATGCCACAGTGTTCGCTCAACCTGCACGTACCTTAAGACAGGCAGAAGAATAATGAATCGCTACCTTCGTGACAGTTATTGGCATTTGTTATGTCATCGAACAGAGTTGCCGGCGAACGGGGATTACCTTCGCTTGCAGTGGCTTGGGGAAGATGTTGTTGTGGCGAATGATCAGGGCGACTTAATCGCATTTGATAATGTTTGCCCGCATCGCGGTGCACGTTTTTTTTCAGAGGACTCGGGCAACGGGCCGGTTACTTGTCCCTATCACGGTTGGACTTTTCGGGGTGGGGAGTTACATATTCCTTGTCGTCATAAATTTCGTGAGCAGGAGCTGAATGGATTGCAGATCGGTGCGCTAGCTCTCGCCTGGTGCGGCGATTTTTTATTTGCATCGGTTAAACCCGCCGCCAGTCTGGAAAACCAGCTCGTAGGTATGTTTGACAGGCTTGCTGCGATTTCAATGGATATATATGGACGCCATGACTGGAACGCATACATTTACAACTGTGACTGGAAAATTGCGATAGAGAATGGTCTCGATTCGTTGCACACCCCGTTTGTACATACGAATTCGCTGGGGCGATTGCACTTGTCGGATCCTGTGAATTCGTATGAAGCGGCGAATTCGCTGGCAAGTTTTGAGATTAAAGATGCACAAATGCTGCGACGACTGAAAACAGTCGGCAAGCTATTCCATTTGTCAGAGCAGTTCGAGGGCTATATGAGTATGTTCATATTCCCATTCACGATGCTGACATCAACTTTCGGGTACTCCTATTCACTGCAGCATTTTTTTCCTGCTAAAGAGCCGGGCAAAACGCAGTTTTATAGCCGTTTGCTGAAAGGTGTGTTGCGGCCGGGGCTAGACGCCTCTGCGATGCAGCATTTCTTTGATTCGACAGCACAGGTCAACCGGATGGTATTCGAAGAAGATCACGCAGTTTGCCGCCAGATTGACGGCACCCGATACGACTGGCATGATTTATCGCGACTGTCTTCCGATGAGGAAAAAATCGCTCATTTCCGGCGTAGTCTGCAATCTGTGACGCCGCGCTGAACGACGTCAGCGAGGCGCTGGTTTCCGGTTAAACGGAAACTGTTCTTTCAATGCTGAGATGGTGGTTTGTTGTAGGGGAAGGGGGCTTTTCTGACCCGGAAGGCGTAAATACAGGGCATGGTCAGCCGGATTTTCCAGCCAGGTCTCCATCGTCCGGATGGCCTCTTCCGGTGTTGCTGCCACTATGCAATTAATCAGAATCTCAATATCACGGTCGTCCAGCAGGCACAGCTTGTTATCACCGGTAAGGTAAAATTGCTGCAGCTCGTCAATCAGTACTGCAGTGACAGAGCCAAGTGTTACACCTGTATGCAGGTAAATAGCCTCCGGAGTCAGCTTACATACCCATGGGCAAACTTCCAGATCGACAAAAACGCGTTGAGGTCCGTTCTGGAAATACCAGTTTCCATTTGCATCCGCCTGGTAGTTGCGTCCGATAAAAGCCTGTAGTGCGGGATTGCGGATAATATCCCCGGCACTATTGGCTCTCTGACATGCCTCATCTCTCATGTGCCACTGACCGCGTGCATCCAGTGTCAGCCAGCCATAGCAATCGGGTACGGCCGGCCATTTCAGCATGGCTGCTTTGACGATTTCATCCATGTCAGGACTCCAGAAAAGAAACGATTTTTTGTGGTAACCAGTTCAGATTCCCCGGGGGAAGTCCTGCGCCGAAGCCTACGTGCCCGCCATGTTCAGGATATTCCAGTGTTACGGCATCGGAACCACTGACTGGTAAATGTCTTTCCGGCAGAAACGGATCGTTACGGGCATTTAAAACCAGTGTCCTGACATGTATGTCCTGCAGCACGTGGCAGGCACTGGCACGATGCCAGTAATCTTCCGTGTTTTTGTAGCCGTGTAATGGCGCAGTAACGACGTTGTCGAATTCGTATAAATTCCGTGCAGTCAGCATTGCTTCCCGCGGAAAAAGGCCGGGAAACTGTTCCAGTTTGCGCAGGCATTTGGGCTTCAGTGTCCGGAGAAACATCTGCGTGTATATCCGGTTCAGTCCTTTGGACAAAGCTGCGCCACCTGCGCTGAGGTTCAGTGGTGCGGAAATGGCGCAAGCGGCATCTATATAGCTAGCCTGATGGCCGGATTCGCCCAGATAGCGGAGCAATGCATTACCACCCAGTGAAACGCCGCAGACGTAGAATTTCCGGTGCATGTCTGATGGGAAAACTGTCCGCAAACGCGCCAGTATCCATGCAACTTCCTGAGAATCTCCGGAGTGGTAAAAACGTGGTGCCAGATTCAGCTCTCCGGAGCAGCCGCGGAAATGCGGTATGACACCATGCCATCCGAGCGTACGAATTTGCGCCATCAGTGCACGGGCATAGTGACTGTCGCTGGAGCCTTCGAGTCCGTGAAATAGAACGAGCACGGGCTTGCCGGGCGCGCCATCAACAAAATCGAGATCGATAAAATCCTGGTCCGGTGTTTGCCAGCGCTCCCGGCGAAACGCAACCGGAGGACGCGGGCTGAACAAGGCCGGAAGGATAGTTTGCAGATGCCCGCCGGGCATCCATAGCGGGGAGCGGTATTCGGGCATCAGTGCAGAATGCTTGCTTTGAACAGGTCAAGCGGCGCTTTGCCGGCAGCGACAGATGCATGATGCATTGCGATGCGCCAGCCATGCGGGGTCTTCACAAAGACATTGGTTGCAATGATGTGAATATCCGGCAAATCGTCGTTCTGACGGGAAACATGCTCAATCACGCTGTGAATGGATGTCATCAGTTGTTGCACGGAGTGCAGTTGTGCCGCCCGAATGCTGACGGTACCACGCTCAAATATGGCTTCGTAAGAAGCGCGGATTGCTGCATGGCCGATCAGGCGGGATGCTCCGGGATGTATGCAGACTATTTCTTCGTCGTCGGCCCACAGCGCCATCAGTGCATCCAGGTCAGCATTGCTGATGGCTTCATAAAAAGCGGCTTCCGCCTCGTCAGGGGTACTGTTGAGTTGCTTTTTATCCGGCATGATCGGCACGCGGAGATCAGTGACCTTTAATAACTGTGCCCGGTGCCAGCTGATACTGGGTACCGCAATATGGGCAGTTTGCTTTACCACCATGAGACATATCAAGGAACACTTTCGGGTGGGATGACCAGAGCGGCATGTTCGGATTAGGGCAATATGCTGGCAGATCTTCTGCTTTGAGCTCGACTGGCGCCTGCGCGTTAGTGGTGGTCATAAAAAACTCCGCATTGTTAGATTGAAACTTAAAGCGCGATTTTAGCGGATTTGCCTGCTTCCCGGCAGTGTCCGGCACGGAAAAACGAATCTGGGTACAATGTATGCTGTTTTCCGCACGGCAAAAATGGCGACCACCCCGGACGCCCGCAGAACGACTGGACTTCCAGAAAACCGTATGCAGATTGCCGCATTTTCCGTAAAAATCAGGTGTCAGGACTGGTAACGGGCCAGTCAGTTTCCTTTATGTCGTTTCAAACTGAAAAAGATGCAGTGCACCACGCACTGAAAGCCGGAGCACCAACCTTGTTCGGGATCGGTGCCTGGGGACTGGTCGTGGGTGTTGCGATGATCAAGGCCGGATTAACAGTGCCTCAGGCACTGGGGATGACCCTGCTGGTTTTTGCCGGTTCCGCACAACTCGCTTCGCTGCCTTTGATCGCGAGCCATGCACCCCTCTGGGTGATTTTTGCAACGGCGCTCGTCGTGAATCTTCGTTTCGTTATTTTTTCTGCCATTCTGGCGCCGCATTTTGCGCATTTGCCGTTGCGTACGCGTGCGTGGCTCGGTTTTCTGACCGGAGATGTCTCAGTCAGCTTGTTTGTGCAGCAATATCCGGATTTGCAGAATGGTCGCTATAAACTCTCGTATCTGAAGGCGCTGGTATTTCCCAACTGGAGTGCGTGGCAAATCGGTTCAGTGACGGGCATTCTGGCCGGGAGTCAGGTGCCGGAAAGCTGGGGGCTGGGATTTGCCGGTACGCTGGCTATTCTGTGCGTAATGCTGCCTCTGGTGGTGGGCAGGGTGGCGGCAGCCGGTGTGTTAGTTGCCGGTACAGTCAGCCTTTTGCTGTACGGATTGCCCTACAAATTAGGATTGTTGTGCGCAGTAATTTCGGGCGTATCTGTTGCAATGATGCTGGAAAAACACGGAGCAAAACATGAGTGATCTGGAAATCTGGAGCGCCATCGTATTGCTGACGCTGGCAACTTTTATTGCGCGCAGTGGTTTCTGGCTGGCCGGTGCCCGTATTCGCCTGCCGGATGCGCTTCAGGGAGCATTACGGTATGCGCCGGCCTGTGCGCTGGCAGCGATTATTTTTCCTGATCTGATTCTTGTACAGGGGCAAGCCGATCTCAGCTGGCACAATCCGCGTTTGCTGGCGGGTTGCATTGCGGCTGCGTTTTTTATGGTGCGCAAGAATATGCTGCAGACAATTCTGTTCGGCATGCTGGTATTTACGCTGCTGCGTCTGTTGATGTCCTCGAATTTACCGGGATTCTGAGAGCTTTTCCTTGTTAAAAGCTGCAGCGATGTGGTCCTTGTGCCCGAAAGTGGTATCTGCATAAGAAACCCTTGGGACGGCAGCAATTGGTTTGGTAAAATATCCGGTTATTAACCGCCTGGGTATCTTGAAAGATTGTTCACCCTTGCAGGCCGCAGATTTTACCAACT
Organism: Cognatundibacterium squillarum; assembly: GCF_014652435.1. Taxonomy (GTDB): domain Bacteria; phylum Pseudomonadota; class Gammaproteobacteria; order Burkholderiales; family Burkholderiaceae_D; genus Undibacterium; species Undibacterium squillarum. The sequence continues at coordinate 28,286 of NZ_BMYU01000004.1, read as the reverse complement.
TATCAATAGACAACGATGCAATTCAATCGACTCAGCGACCTCGTCGCAGCTAATCAGCTTCAGGGTAAGCGTGTTTTCATTCGTGCGGACCTGAACGTGCCTCAGGACGATGCCGGTAATATCACCGAAGATACCCGTATTCGTGCTTCTGTTCCTGCGATTCAGGCTGCACTGAGCGCCGGTGCAGCCGTGATGGTGACATCACATCTTGGTCGTCCGACTGAGGGTGAGTTCAAAGCGGAAGATTCGCTGGCGCCGGTCGCTGCCCGTCTGGCGGAATTGCTGGGCGCACCGGTCGAGTTACGTCAAAACTGGCTGGAAGGCGTTGACGTAGCACCTGGTCAGGTCGTGTTGCTGGAAAACTGCCGCGTCAACAAAGGCGAGAAAAAGAATGATGACGCGCTGGCACAAAAAATGGCAGCGCTGTGTGATGTGTACGTGAACGATGCATTCGGTACGGCACACCGCGCCGAAGCAACAACCCACGGTATCGCAAAATTCGCAAAAATTGCATGTGCGGGTCCATTGCTGGCAGCGGAACTGGATGCGCTCGGAAAAGCGCTTGGTCAGCCAGCGCGTCCGCTGGTTGCGATTGTTGCCGGCTCCAAAGTGTCGACAAAACTGACTATCCTGAAATCTCTGGCAGACAAAGTGGATCATTTGATCGTCGGTGGTGGCATTGCAAATACATTCATGCTGGCATCCGGCCTGAAAATCGGTAAATCTCTGGCTGAAGCGGATCTGGTCAGCGAAGCAAAAGCGATTATCGATATCATGGCAAGCCGCGGCGCAATCGTGCCGATTCCGGAAGATGTTGTATGTGCCAAGGAGTTTTCCCCTACAGCGACGGCAACTGTAAAAGCAGTGGCCGATGTTGCAGATGACGACATGATTCTTGATATCGGCCCTGTGACTGCGGCGAAACTCGCGGAACAACTGAAAAAAGCGGGCACAATCGTCTGGAACGGCCCGGTTGGCGTATTTGAGTTTGATCAGTTCGCTAACGGTACGAAAACACTGGCAGCTGCCATTGCAGAATCGCCTGCATTCTCTATCGCGGGTGGTGGCGATACGCTCGCTGCAATCGCAAAATATAAAATTGCTGAGCAAGTCGGATACATCTCCACTGGCGGTGGTGCGTTCCTGGAATTCCTTGAAGGCAAAACCTTGCCCGCAGTAGAAGTTCTGCTGCAACGCGCTGCGCAGTAATATTCATCGCATTTGACCCATAACAACAGGAGACCCGATGTCACGCGCCACAAAAATTGTTGCAACGATCGGTCCGGCTTCCAGTGATCCGGATATCGTCAAACGAATGATCATGGCAGGCGTCAGTGTTGTACGCTTGAATTTTTCACACGGAAAAGCGCAGGATCATATTGATCGCGCGATGATGGTTCGTCTTGCAGCAGCAGAGTGTGGTCGTGAAATCGCCATCATGGCCGATTTACAGGGGCCGAAAATCCGTATCGGGAAGTTTGAACATTCCCGTATTCAGCTCGTTAACGGTGACAAATTCGTGCTTGATGCAGATTGTCAGCTCGGTAATCAGGAGCGCGTAGGTCTGGATTACAAAGCCTTACCGCGCGATGTGAAAGCCGGTGACGTTCTGTTGCTGAATGATGGCCTGATTGTTCTGGTGGTTGAAGAAGTGAAGGGTAATGAGATTCACACCGTCGTAAAAATCGGTGGCGAATTGTCGAACAATAAAGGCATCAATCGCCAGGGCGGTGGCTTGTCAGCGCCAGCGCTGACTGCGAAAGACATGGAAGATATCAAAACGGCAATGTCTTTTCAGGCAGATTACGTTGCTGTCTCATTTCCGAAAAATGCGACCGATATGGAAATGGCGCGTCAGCTCGCGAATATTGCGGGTGAACCGTATAACCATCGTCCTATGATGATCGCAAAGATTGAGCGCGCCGAAGCAATCCCAGTCCTGCAGGATATTCTGAACGCGTCTGACGGCATTATGGTGGCACGTGGTGATCTGGCAGTTGAAGTCGGCGTTGCAGCAGTTCCGGCGCTGCAAAAGCGCATGATCAGCATGGCGCGTGCTTCCAATAAGGTAGCCATTACCGCGACCCAGATGATGGAATCGATGATCGTCAATGCAGTGCCGACCCGCGCCGAAGTATCGGATGTCGCGAATGCGGTGCTGGACGGTACGGATGCGGTGATGACTTCCGCTGAAACTGCATCGGGCAAATATCCGGTGGAAACGGTAGAAGCCATGGCAGCTATCTGTCTTGAGGCAGAGAAGTTCCAGGAGTCACGGCTGGATGCAGATTTCATGAATCAGACATTCACGCGTATCGACCAGTCTATTGCTTATGGTGCATTGTTTACTGCGCATCATTTGCGCGTGAAAGCCATCGTTGCGCTTACCGAATCTGGCTCAACTGCATTGTGGATGAGTCGCCATGATATTAACGTTCCATTGTTTGCGCTGACGCCGAGCAATGCAACGCGTCGCAAAGCAGCGCTTTACCGGAATGTCACAACGTTCGATTTGCCGCAGTCCACCGACCGCGACTTCGTTCTGCGTGAGGCCGAAAATGTCCTGTTATCGAAGGGTGTTGTTGCGCGCGGTGACCTGATTGTCATGACCTGGGGTGAACCGATGGGACAAATCGGCGGAACCAATGCACTGAAGATTGTCAGAGTCGGTGAGTAATAAGCGCGTGCCCGTGATATTTCCGGTGACTGTATTTGCCGTACGCTAAAAAGTTTTTATTTTTATTTTTTATATTTGGAGTTATTTATGCCACTCGTTTCCATGCGCCAGTTGCTGGACCATGCTGCTGAAAATGGTTATGGTTTGCCAGCATTTAACGTGAACAATCTGGAGCAGGTTACTGCAATTATGGAAGCTGCTGACGAAGTCGGCGCTCCGGTGATCATGCAGGCATCTGCCGGTGCACGTAAATATGCAGGTGAAGCGTTTCTGCGTCACCTGATCGAAGCTGCAGTTGAAGCATACCCGCATATTCCTGTGGTAATGCATCAGGATCACGGCCAGTCCCCTGCGGTTTGTATGGCTGCGATTAAATCCGGCTTTACATCTGTCATGATGGATGGTTCTCTGATGGAAGATGGTAAGACCGTTGCCAGCTACGAATACAACGTCGAAGTTTCGCGCAAAGTGGTTGAATTTTCCCACGCTATTGGTGTGACAGTGGAAGCAGAACTCGGTGTTCTGGGCTCGCTGGAAACGATGATGGGTGACAAAGAAGACGGTCACGGCGCAGATGGCAAAATGACCCGTGAACAACTGCTGACAGACGTAAATCAGGCGGCCGACTTTGTGAAAGCAACACAGTGCGATGCACTGGCGATTGCAATTGGTACATCCCACGGTGCTTATAAGTTCTCCCGCAAGCCAACCGGCGACATCCTGGCGATTGACCGTATCAAAGAAATCCACGCACGCATTCCGAATACCCATCTGGTGATGCATGGTTCTTCTTCTGTTCCGCAAGAACTGCTGGAAGAAATCCGTCAGTTTGGTGGCGACATGAAGGAAACTTACGGTGTGCCGGTTGAAGAAATCGTGACTGGTATTAAGCACGGCGTACGTAAAATCAATATCGATACGGATATTCGTCTGGCAATGACCGGTGCAATCCGTCGTTTCATGTTCGAAAATCCGGGCAAATTTGACCCGCGCGAATATATGAAACCAGCACGTGCTGCGGCGAAAGAAGTTTGTAAGGCACGTTATCTGTCCTTCGGTTGCGAAGGTCAGGCATACAAGATCAAACCACTGTCTCTGGAAAAAGTTGCAGAGCAGTACAAAAAAGGCTTGTTGTCACAGATCGTGAACTAATCAGCAAAAACAGCACAGGGCGCGTCATGCGCCCTGTGTGCTTATGATGCCGATATTTGCAGTAATTAATTGATATTTTTATGACTACCCTGATTCAATCCTCCCTGCACTCCCTGCCTTTGCTGGGCCGTGGAAAAGTTCGTGATAATTATGCAGTTGGTGAAGATAAGTTGCTGATTGTGACCAGCGACCGTCTTTCCGCATTCGATGTGATTATGTCCGAACCCATTCCGGATAAAGGTAAAGTGCTGAACCAGATGGCGAATTTCTGGTTCACTAAGCTGGCACACATTGTTCCGAATCACACAACTGGTATTGCACCGGAATCTGTTGTCGCTGCTGATGAAGTCGCGCAGGTAAAAGGGCGTGGCGTGGTGGTGAAACGTCTGAAACCGATCATGGTTGAAGCGGTTGTCCGCGGCTACATTATTGGCTCCGGATGGAAGGATTATCAGGAAACCGGTGCAGTTTGCGGCATCACTTTACCGCAAGGTCTGCAGCAGGCTGAAAAGCTGCCTGAACCTATCTTTACACCAGCAGCGAAAGCAGACGTCGGTGAGCATGATGAAAACATCAGCTTCGCGGATATGGAAAGCCGCATCGGAAAAGAGCTGTCTGAAAAAATCCGTGAAATTTCGATTCGTTTGTATAAAGAAGCATCTGAATATGCAGCAACACGCGGCATCATCATCGCTGACACCAAATTCGAATTTGGTCTGGATGATCAGGGTGTATTGCATTTGATGGATGAAGCGCTGACAGCGGATTCTTCCCGCTTCTGGCCGGCAGATTCTTACGCTGTTGGCATTTCTCCACCATCGTTTGATAAACAGTTTGTACGCGATTATCTGGAAACGATTACCGACTGGAATAAAACAGCGCCTGCTCCTGCATTACCGGATGACGTAGTCCAGAAAACAGCTGCGAAATATCGTGAGGCGCTGGAACGTCTGACAGGTGAAACTCTGAAGGATGCGCAATGACACAAAATGCACCTGTCGTAGGCGTGGTAATGGGCTCTTCTTCAGACTGGGACGTGATGCAGAATGCTGTCAGCGTTCTGAAGGAATTTGGTATTCCGTTTGAAGCTCAAGTGGTGTCAGCGCACCGTATGCCGGATGAAATGTTCACATTTGCTGAGACTGCCCGTGGACGTGGTATTCGCGCAATTATTGCCGGTGCCGGTGGCGCTGCACATTTGCCGGGTATGATCGCAGCCAAAACGATCGTACCTGTGTTCGGCGTACCTGTGCCGTCCCGTTATCTGCGTGGTGAAGATTCCTTATTGTCGATTGTTCAGATGCCAAAAGGCATTCCGGTCGCGACATTTGCGATTGGTGAGGCCGGCGCTGCGAATGCAGCCCTGTCTGCGATCGCGATGCTGGCAACAACTGATGATGTGTTGGCGGAAAAACTGGAAGCTTTCCGGGTCAAGCAGACTCAGGCCGCCAGAGATATGACTTTGCCGGTGTAAGTTTTTCGGGTAACGGAGAATGATGAAAGCCGGACTAGCTCCGGCTTTCTGATTTCCACAGCCAGTAAAATAGACTATGGTGTAATTCCGCGATAAAGCGAAAGTTTGACAAATTATGACGATAGAAAAACAGGTTTTGCCACGCAAGCCGCTGTTGCCTAATCAGCCCGGCGCATGGCTGGGAATGATGGGTGGCGGTCAGTTAGGGCGTATGTTTACACAGGCTGCGAATGCCATGGGTTATCAAGTTGCGGTACTGGAACCGGAACATGCCTGCCCGACAGCTCAGATAGCGCAGCATCATGTGAGTGCGGAATACACCAGTAAAGATGGTTTACGTGAACTGGTGAAGTATGCCCGGCACTTTACGACAGAATTTGAGAACGTACCTGCAGAAAGCCTGAAATTGCTGGGCTATGAAGGTCCGGTAGCGCCTTCGGCTGCCTGTGTTTCAGTTGCGCAGGACAGACTTGCAGAGAAGCATTTCTTCACCCGCTGTGGTACGCAAACAGGAGTTTATCCGGCACCGCACTGGGGCATTTCCAGTGTGAAAGATATCGCTGCAGTTAAAGAAGAGTTGCTGCCCGGCATCCTGAAAACCGTACGCATGGGTTATGACGGTAAAGGCCAGATTCGCGTGAATACACGTGAAGAATTATCCGCGGCCTTTGATACGCTCAAACACCAGACCTGCGTACTGGAAAAGATGCTGCCGCTGGCATACGAAGTATCGGTGCTGGTTGCGCGCGGTGTCGATGGTGAATCAGTGGTTTATCCGATTGCTGAAAATATCCACCGGGACGGAATATTGTTTGTGACGCTCGCACCGAGCCCGAATGTGACCGCGGAAGTGGCGCGTCAGGCGCAGGAAGCTGCCTTGCATATTATCAGCGAGCTCGGTTATGTCGGCGTATTGTGCATCGAGTTTTTCGTATTGAAAGATGGTTCGCTGGTTGTGAATGAAATGGCACCGCGACCACATAACAGCGGACACTATACGATTGATGCCTGTGTCACCAGCCAGTTCGAACAGCAGGTAAGAGCGACAGCGCAGTTGCCGCTTGGCAGTACCGCGCAACACATGCCTGCGGTGATGCTGAATATTCTTGGTGATATCTGGTTCCGTATTTCCGACACTGAAGCCGTGGATCCTCCGTGGGATCAGGTGCTGGCATTACCGGGTGCCAAGTTACATTTATACGGTAAGTCTGAGGCACGTCGCGGACGCAAAATGGGACATATTACGTTCGTCGCACCGGAACTGGCGCAGGCGAAAAAGCACTTAACAGAAGCATGCAGAATTCTGGGTATTCAGGAGCCGGAGTGGGTATGAAGGCAGCAGACTGTACGCCATGCAATCTGGCGGAAGCGGCGGAAGCACTGGAATCCGGCTTGCTGGTCGCCTTTCCGACGGAAACTGTGTATGGACTCGGCGCTGATGCCGAGAATCCCGAAGCGGTAGCCCGCATCTATGAAGCGAAGGGAAGACCGTCCGATCATCCTGTCATCGTGCATCTAGCACCGGGTGCCGATTTGTCATACTGGGCAAAAGACATCCCGGACGCTGCGCTTCAGTTGTCAGAGGCGTTCTGGCCGGGACCCCTGACACTGATTCTGAAGCGTGCCGATCATATTCCCGATGCGGTTTCGGGCGGTCAGGATACGGTGGGTTTGCGCTGTCCTTCGCATCCGGTTGCACAAGAGTTGCTGAAAAGCTTTAAAGCCGGACGCGGCGGTATTGCAGCGCCATCCGCGAATAAATTTGGCCGCGTCAGTCCGACCAAAGCGGAGCACGTGATTGAGGAGTTTGAACAGGAACTGGGACCGGGTGGACTGATAGCCAGTGTGCTGGATGGTGGTCAGAGCGATGTCGGTATTGAATCCACCATCATCGACCTGAGCCGGCTGGCAACGCACGGACCAGTGTTGCTGCGTCCGGGGCATATTTCGGTGGATCAGCTGAGTGCCGTGCTGGGTGTTGTGCCCGCCATGCCTGATGCCGCTGCTCCGCGTGCTTCCGGTACACTGGAATCGCATTATGCGCCACGCACACCGGTGATACTGGTCAGCCCTGACGAGCTGGATCAGGTCGTCTCGGTACTGGAAAGTAAGGGGAAAACAATTGCGCTGATGAGTTGTCAGGCACATCCTGAACTCAATGCGAAAGCATGGACGCAATTGCCGACAGATCCGGCTGGCTATGCGTTCGGGTTATATGCGGGGCTGAGAGAGCTGGATCAGGCAAGCGCTGATCTGATTCTGGTAGAGCAACTACCGTCAGATGCAGCCTGGCAGGGCGTCAATGACCGTCTGCGCCGTGCAGCTTTTGATTCCCGTCATGTACTCGGAGAATGGTTGTCCTGAGATACTGCCTGCCTGAACGGCAGGCAGTTTTTGGACGGCTTATTTGTAGACGATCTTCATTGCAAGAATGAAAATCGTCAGAAACAAGGTAATGATGTTCGCGATAATCACAGGCCATGCTGACAGCATGATTCCGTATGTCAGCCAGAGAATCACGCCTGTAATCAGGATGACATACATGCTCAGGGAAACACCTTCAGCACGTTTGTTTTTCCAGGTCATCAGGGCTTGCGGAATAAATGCGCTGGTGGTCAGTGTCGCGGCAACGTAGCCGACCAGGTCGCTGTTCAGCCAGTTCATGCCTGACTCGCCTGAATAAACTGTCCCGAGTGATATACCATCGCATCTTTCGGGTCTGCAAAACAGTGGGTCACTTCACCAACAAAAATGACGTGATCACCTTCCGGATACTGGCTGCGGTTTTTGCACTCAAACCAGGCCGCAGCGCCGTCCAGTACTGGCAGACCATTTGGTGATAAGCTGAAACCGATGCCTTCGAAACGGTTATCACGTTTGCTGGCAAATTGCTGTGCAATCCATTCCTGCCCTGCTGACAAAACATTAATTGCGTAGTGACTGCATGATGCGAATACCGGCATGCTGTTCGCCCGGCTGCCGAGACTCCAGAGTACCAGTGGCGGCGCCAGTGAAACAGAGTTAAATGAACTGGCGGTCAATCCAATGTAATGTCCGTCCGCAATACGGGCTGTAATGACAGTGACGCCGGTAGCGAACTGTGACAAGGCCTTGCGGAAATAACTTTCGTCGAACGGACTGATTTCGGTAGGGGCGTGTTTGTTTTGCATCATGAAATAGCGTTTTTTCCGTCATTATCCCAGAAAACGCTCTTGAAATTGATCTGCTGCCTGGAAATCTGTTTGCAAAGCCGCTCTGTGTTAAACTTGCTGCCTTTCATTTGGCGGTTTTAAGTAGTTGATTCTTCTCATATTTTTTGTCTTACAGGGGTGAGAATGCGTATATTCCGCAAGTTGTGCCAGATGGCCATATTTTTGCTGTTCGCACAAATGCAATTGCTGAGCTTTGCGCAGGTCAGCGCAGATCGTCAGTTTCCACCGGGTACCCAGCGCGGCAAGCTGGATATGTCCGCTTATCCGGATGTCCGGCTGAATGGCAAAGCAGTGTATCTCGCGCCTGCCTGCAGAATTTTTAATGCAGAAAATATGTTTGTGGTTCCTGCATCGCTGGATGAGAAAGAAATTATCGTCAACTACACCTTAAATGTGATGGGTGACGTTGATCGTATCTGGATACTGACACGCTCAGAAATTGGCAAGCAATTGCCGGTTGAGCAAGTGTTTAAGCCTGTGCCGTACAAGAATACCGAAATTAAATAATTAAGTAGTCAGTCAGAGAAATGCAAAAGAAAGTCTTTATTAAAACATTTGGTTGCCAGATGAATGAGTATGACTCAGACAAAATGGCAGATGTTCTCAACATATCTGAAGGTCTGGTGAAAACCGATACACCGGAAGACGCTGACGTTATTCTGCTGAATACTTGCAGCGTACGTGAAAAAGCATCGGAAAAAGTATTCTCTGATCTCGGCCGTATCCGTGAGCTGAAGCGCAAAAATCCGGATCTGCTGATCGGTGTCGGCGGTTGTGTTGCTTCGCAGGAAGGCGAAGCCATTATCAAACGTGCGCCGTATGTGGACGTAGTGTTTGGTCCGCAAACCCTGCACCGTCTGCCGAAACTGATGGATGCCCGTCGTACGACCGGTCGTCCGCAAGTGGATATCAGTTTTCCTGAGATCGAAAAGTTTGATCATTTACCACCTGCTAAAGTAGAAGGTGCAACCGCCTACGTTTCCATTATGGAAGGCTGCAGCAAATACTGCAGTTATTGCGTTGTTCCTTACACCCGCGGCGAAGAAGTGTCGCGTAAGTTTGAAGATGTACTGGCGGAAGTTGCTGGCCTCGCAGAGCAGGGCGTGAAAGAAATCACATTGCTTGGTCAGAACGTAAATGCTTATCGCGGTCAGATGGCTGACGGCGAAATTGCTGACTTTGCACTGCTGATTGAATACATCGCTGAATTTCCGCAGATTGAGCGTATCCGTTTTGTGACCAGCCATCCGAAAGAATTTACCCAGCGTCTGATCGATTGCTATGCGAAAGTGCCTAAGCTGGTCAGTCATTTGTACCTTCCAGCACAGCATGGTTCCGACCGTATTCTGTCTGCAATGAAGCGCGGATATACCGCGATTGAGTACAAATCTGTGATCCGCAAACTGCGCCAGATTCGTCCTGATGTTCTGGTGTCTTCCGATTTCATCGTTGGTTTTCCCGGTGAGACTGACGAAGATTTCCGTGCACTGATGAAACTGGTGGAAGACGTTGGTTTTGATAACAGTTACAGCTTTATCTTCAGCCCGCGCCCGGGCACGCCTGCTGCGAATCTGACTGACGATACAGAGCCGGAAATCAAACTGCGCCGCTTGCAAACCCTTCAGGCTGCAATTGACGAAAATACACGTAAATACAGTCAGCAAATGCTGGGAACGGTACAGCGCATTCTGGTTGATGGTCCGTCGGCACGTAATCCTGCTGAATTGCAGGGACGTACTGAAAATAACCGCGTAGTGAATTTTGTTGGTCCGAAGTCACTGATTGGTCAGTTTGCGGAGACCAAAATTACCGAAGTCTATAACTACTCGCTGCGTGGCGAACTGATCGGGGAAACCTCGGCATCATGATCAAAACACCGGTTCCTGTGCTGCATTTTGTCCCGCAACCGCTGGACAATAACCGACTGGCTAACCTGTGCGGTCCGCTGGATGAGAATCTGCGCCAGATTTCGGCCGCGCTGGATGTGACGATTTTTCGCCGTGGTGAAAAATTCATTATCAGCGGACATCAGTGCGCACGTGCGCTGGAATTGCTGGAGCAGTTCTATGCTTTGGCAAAGAAACCGGTCACGGTCGATGAAGTTCAGCTGGCGCTGGTAGAGCAGCGCGCACATCACACAGGCGCTGGCAGTACTGCGACGGGTGATGTGCCCGCCAGTGCAGCGGTCACAGGCGAGCCGTCCGAAACGGAAACGGAAGAGTCCGAATCTGCCGAAAGTCCTTTGCTGAAAACACGGCGCAGTGATTTACGCGGCAGAACGCCGCATCAGATCAAGTATCTGCGTGCCATTATTGAACACGATGTCACTTTCGGTCTGGGACCTGCCGGAACCGGTAAGACGTATCTGGCGGTTGCCTGTGCGGTGGACGCGCTGGAACGCGATCAGGTAAAGCGGATTATCCTGACGCGCCCTGCAGTGGAAGCTGGTGAGCGCCTGGGCTTTTTGCCCGGTGACTTGTCGCAAAAAGTCGATCCTTATCTTCGTCCTTTATACGATGCGCTGTATGACTTACTCGGCTTCGATAAGACGCAGAAACTGTTCGAAAAACAAGTGATCGAAATTGCGCCGCTGGCATATATGCGCGGTCGCACGCTGAACCATGCATTCATTATTCTGGACGAGGCGCAGAACACGACGCCGGAACAAATGAAGATGTTCCTGACGCGGATTGGTTTCGGCAGTAAAGCAGTGGTAACTGGTGATGCAACGCAGGTGGATTTGCCGCGCGGACAACGCAGTGGTTTGACCGATGCAGTGCAGGTGCTGAAAGATGTGCGCGGAATCGCCTTTTCCCGCTTCACCAGTGCTGACGTGGTGCGCCATCCGCTGGTTGGCCGTATCGTGGATGCTTATGAGCAGAACGCCAGACTGAATGAACACACGGAACCGGCGAAAAGTCTGATCAGTAAACGATTTGAGCAATTACACCATGGCAGAAAATAAAGCAGTTAAACCAAAACTTAACCTGTCCGTACAGTATGCAGATACCCGTCTGCAGGATCAGCTGACCCGTCCGCTGATTCGCAAAACAGTACAGGCTGCATTGTTGTTTCCGGCAGAAATCACACTGCGGATTGTCGATGCCGAAGAAGGTCAGCAACTGAATCGTGATTACCGTGGTAAGGACTACGCGACTAACGTGCTGACGTTTGCCTACACCGAAGATGAAGAAGCGGAAGTCACGCAGGCTGACATTATCCTGTGTACCGATGTATTGCTGCGTGAAGCCGCTGAGCAAAACAAAACCGTGATCGCTCATGCCCAGCATCTGATCGTGCATGGTGTGTTGCATGCGCAGGGTTACGATCATCTCGATGATGACGAAGCTGATGAAATGGAAGCGCTGGAAGCGGAAATGCTGGCCACGCTCGGTATTGCCAATCCTTATCAGGAACAGTGAGGTCCGCTTTGCTGAACCGGCAACGTGGAAGGCGGGTGCGCGTCAGAGACCGTGAAATCATGGTCTTTGGCCTTGACCACCCGATTTGGCAGGACGTGTACTACTACGCGCTGACATCCAGCTGGCCGGCTTTTTTTGTGGTCGTCGGCATCGTATTTCTGATCTTTAATCTGGTCTTCGCCACGCTGTATATGCTGGGGGCTGCACCGATTGCCAATATGGCGCCGGATAATTTTCTCGGCGCATTCTTTTTCAGCGTTGAAACACTGGCAACGGTGGGTTACGGGGATATGCATCCTCAGACCATGTATGCTCACATCATCGCGACAATTGAAATTTTTGTCGGGATGGCCAGCGTTGCACTGGCAACCGGTGTTGTATTTGCCCGCTTTTCACGCCCCCGTTCCAGTGTCATTTTTGCGCGCCATCCGGTCTGTTATCAGGGGCAAAACCGAAAGTTGCTGATGATACGTCTGGCGAATGCCAGACTGAATGTGATATCTCAGGCGAATGCCCGCCTGTTTCTGATGCTGAATGAACAGACGGAAGATATGGGCTTATTCCGGCGTATTTATGATTTGAAACTGGAGCGCTCGGTGCATCCGGATTTCATGCTTGGCTGGACACTGATTCACGTACTGGATGAGGATAGCCCACTGGCCTGCCTGAGTCCTGAAGCGCTGGAGCGTGCCGGTGCTGCGCTGATCGTCACCATTGACGGTCTGGATGATGCCACTGCGCAGGTACAGCATGCACGCCACCACTATCTGGTTGCTGATATTAAATGGGGTTACCGTTACAAGGACATTATGTCCGGCCTGATGCATACACCGCATCTGCACTACAAACATTTTCATGAAGTGGAACCTGCGGATTCTGCTGAAGCGCAGCATCCTGTCGTGACACCGTGATGACATTGCGCCTGATGTGGCAGCTTTGTTGTCTGTCAGGCTAACAGCAGGCCGTGGTTTGGGAATCTGCCTGATTTGTTGTATCCTGTAGGATTCCAACTACGGCTTTAAAGCCCGCTATGCAAGAGCACTCGCGCAGGGTCAGACCGGCTGACCTTAAACCTCCGCGGACATTGTTTGAAAAACTGACCGCACTGATCTCTCCGGAACCGGAAAACCGGGCAGAACTCCTTGAAATCCTGACTGAAGCACAAGAACGCAATCTGATCGATGCCGATGCACTGGCAATGATCGAAGGCGTGTTTCAGGTATCCGACTTATGCGCCCGTGACATCATGGTGCCGCTGGCACAAATGGATGTGATTGATATTTCACGTCCGATTGATGAATGGATACACCAGGTACTCGATACCGCACATTCCCGCTTTCCTGCTATTGATGATGATCCGGATAAGATCGTCGGTGTCTTACTGGCCAAAGATTTGCTGCGCTATTACGCCGGTGAAACCTTTGAACTGAAGACGATGCTGCGTCCGGTTACTTATATTCCCGAATCCAAGCGCCTGAACGTGTTGCTGCGTGATTTCCGCGCCAACCGCAATCACATGGCGATGGTTGTCGATGAATACGGTGCCGTTGCGGGGCTGATTACCATCGAAGACGTACTCGAACAAATCGTCGGTGATATTGACGATGAGTACGATTCCGAGGAAGAAGATCACGTTATTGCGCTGGATTACAAAGGTAATGCCAAACGCTGGCGCGTGAAAGGCACCACCACGCTGGCGCAATTCTACGAAGAAACCGGCGAGCTGTTAAAAGAAGCCAGCGACCGTACGCTGGGTGAATTTGTGGTGTCGCATCTCGGTGAAATTCCGCACAAAGGCGATGAATTTGACTGGGAAGAACTGCATATCGAAGTGCTGCGCGCCGATGCGACCGAAGTACAGCTGCTGCAGATCGAGCAGATTATTCCTGAAGAGCGTGACAGTGAAGACTGAGCTGGGCATAGGTCAGAAACTCCGTCAGCTGTCGCTTCCGAAAACGCTGTTGTTATCACTGGCAGCCGGTAGCAGCGCAGTGTTTTCCTTTGCGCCGTTTTATGTGTGGCCTGTGCAGGTGGTCAGTATGGCTTTGCTGTTTGCCATGCTGCTCAGTCTGCCTGACAACACCGAAAAGAAACGCCCGTTTCTGACCGGTGCAGTGTTCGGTTTCGGCTGGATGCTGACAACGATCGCCTGGCTGGTGATTGCGATGTCGCGTTACGGCGGCATGCCCGTGGTGCTGGCGGTGCTGGCGCTGGTGGTGTTGTGTGCTTTCCTCGCCTTGTATGCCGGTCTGGCTGCATTGCTGATTCACCAGATCCGTCACCGTTTCCGTATCCCGCTTGCACCTGCGCTGCTGCTGCTGACGCCTGCTGTCTGGATGCTGTCTGAATGGCTGCGCGGCTGGTTGCTGACCGGTTTTCCGTGGGCGATTTCCGGTTATGCGCACAGCCAGAGCGTGTTTGCCGGTTTTGCGCCGGTTGCCGGCGTGTACGGACTGAGCCTGATCGCGGCATTTGCCGCTGCCGTGCTCGCGCTGTTTCTGATCGGCGACGCACCTGCGCGCTGGCGGCAGGGCGCGGTCGCCGCGCTTTGCGTCTTGTCAGTGGCTGGCAGCGCGCTGCGCCATCAGCACTGGACGCAGGCCAGCGGTCAGCCATTACAGGTGCGCTTATTGCAGGGTAATGTGGATCAGACGATTAAGTTCGATCAGCAGCATGTGAATGATTCGCTGGCGCTGTATCACCAGATGGCAACAGCCAAAGCCACGGATCTGGTCGCCATGCCGGAAACAGCGCTGCCGGTATTGTCATCGATGCTGCCGCCGGATTATCTGTCTTCGGTACGTCAGTTTTCTGAGCGCAGCGGAACTGCCGTATTGCTGGGGCTGGGCATGCACGACGGCCCGCAGAAATATGCAAACAGTCTGATCGGTTATGGTCCCGCGATTGCTGCAAACAGTTACTACCGTTACGACAAACATCATTTGCTGCCGTTTGGTGAGTTTGTGCCTGCCGGATTCGGCTGGTTCGTCAAAATGATGCAAATCCCTATCGGTGACTTTACCGGTGCCGGTGAATTGCAAATGGCGATGCCGGTCAAAGACCAGTGGATCATGCCGAATATTTGCTATGAAAGTCTGTTCGGCGAGGAAATCGCTAACCAGATTCGCCATCAGATACAAAGCGGCGTTCCTGCAGCGACGATACTGCTGAATGCGTCAAATCTGGCATGGTACGGCGATTCAATCGCCATGCCCCAGCACTTACAGTTCGCCCAGATGCGGGTGCTGGAGACTGGTCGCCCGATGATCAGCACCACCAACACCGGCGCAACGGTGGCGATCAGCACCGACGGTAAAGTCTATGCGCAGCTGCCTTATCTGAAGCAGGGCGTGCTGGAAACCAGCGTGCAGGGCTACAGCGGTGCCACGCCGTATATCCGCTTCGGCAATCTGCTTGCACTGTTTGCCGGTTTGCTGATGCTAGCTGCAGCGCTGCTGCTGTTCCGGAATAAGGCGGAATAAATTAGCCGGCGCCTGAACCGGATCACGTATCACCAGCAGCTACATTGCTGAGCAAAACACAAAAAGCCACGCCGGATACCGGTGTGGCTTTTTGCTTTCAGAAGCACGCCATTCACCATCTGCCGCGCCGATACCGGGGCTGAGATGGCAGGAGAAAAATCGGGTGATTGTGCAGCTATCCGCATGCACCATTTCCGGTGAGCCAGACTTTCTGCCAACGACCGCCGGGGTGCTGTGCCGGAGTCCGCATTTGAGGCAAAAAATGGCGGTTTTTGGCGCTTTCGGATGGCAAAAGTATGTCCGGTGTAGTTTGGACGACGACTGGCAGAGTGCTGCGGACTTTGGATGAAGCGCGAACGGTGTAAAGCAAAGAGTGCGGGAGAAGGGGGAGGCAGGGCGGGTGATCCCGCCATGCGGGGCTTACGCCATGCCAGCGTCGGCCAGGATTTCGCGTGCCTTATCGGTCACTTTCCAGTTGTTTTCTTCATCGCGGCAAATCATCGATTTGCGGGATAAATAATCACGGACTTCCGGTGTCAGTTGCACCGGTTTGCCATCGCTGAGTTCTTTCAGTGCGGTCAGGCACAGGTCGGCGAAGATCGCTTGCTGGCCTTGTGCGGTCAGTTCGGCGCTGCCGTCGCGGCGGAAAATAATCAGCTTCTGGGCAGCCAGTTTCTTATACTGCAAGTGCATGCCACTCGGCGCTTTGGCTTTGCGGCCGGCAGCGTAGATGCGGCGGAGTATCCGGAACTCGTCCTGATTCAGTTTGAAATTCATAAGTGATGGGTGAGTGAGACTGTATTGCGGAGGACGGAGCATATCACATGCAGCGAGTGAATCCTCGCTTTCTGCTGTTCAGTTGATGCTGCGCGTCAGGGCGGATGGCCGACTGGTATTGATTGGTTTGGTAGTTAAACTACATAAGGTAGTTGAGTTACATTTGTGCATCGAAATGAGGCTTTTTGCTGAAAAAGTGTGCGTAAAAAAGACGGCATTGCACAATAAGTGCACATATTTATGTAGTTTTCTGTAGTTGAGGTTTGACTGAGAATCTAGTTTTAGTACAAAATTCTGACTGGGACGCAGGGATCTGGCAGTTCTGAACAGGTGGATATGTAGCTTTAGTAGCAGTCAAACAAGATCGAGGGGACAGCAATGAAACAAACTACAGAACGTGTGATGTGCGGTGCTGCACATCAGCAGAAAGTGTTTCGACTCAATCCGGTAGCGATGGGTTGCGCAATTCTGATGATGACAACATCTGCAGCCGCATTTGCACAGGAAGCGAAAGAAACAAAAGAAACCAACACGGTGGTTGTGACCGGTATCCGTAAAGGTATCGAAGACGCGATCAGCGCGAAAAAGAATGCAAACGCCATCGTAGAAACCATTTCTGCGGAAGATATCGGCAAACTGCCGGATACCAGCATCGCAGAATCGATTGCACGTCTGCCGGGTTTGTCCGCACAGCGCGTGAATGGTCAGGCACAGCAAATCAGTATTCGCGGTACTTCCGGCGATTTGTCCACCGTAACACTGAACGGTCGTGAACAAGCCAGTACCAGCGCAAGCCGTATCGTGGAATATGATCAGTATCCGTCTGAGCTGATCAGCAATGTCACTGTCTATAAAACCGGTGATTCTTCTCTGGTCGGACAAGGTTTGTCCGGTACAGTTGATCTGCAAACCGTGAAGCCACTGGCATTTCCGGGTCGTACCATCGCTGTGAATGTACGCGGCGAACGTAATTCTTACGGCAGCGAAAGCGTGGGCGCACCGAGCACCGGTAACCGTATCAGCGCATCGTATATCGATCAGTTTGCTGACCGTACCATCGGTGTGGCACTGGGTTTTGCGCACAGCGATAAACCAAATGTTAATAATTTCTTTGAAACCTGGAACTGGGTTGAAGGTAACAAAGGCGTGCCAGCCGGCGTGAAAGCACCGCAGGGTATTAAAGCACTGGCACTGACCGGCAATTCTCAGCGCGATGGTCTGATTGGTGTGGTGGAATGGAAACCAGCCAAAAACTTCACATCGACTGTTGATGCTTACTATTCCAAACTGAAACAGGATGAAGTACGTCGCGGCTTTGAAGTGCCGTTTGAATCCTGGTCTGATGCGAACTTTACGAATCTGACGATTGCTAACGGTATGGCGCTGGCAGGCACTGTTAACGCCAGTCCGGTGATCCGTAATAACTGGTTCACCAAAGAAAGTGAAATCACTGCAATCGGCTGGAACAATAAATACAAGCTGGATGCATGGACGCTGGCGGCAGATCTGAGCCACTCCAAAGCAAAAATCCGTGAGCGTCTGGTAGAGATCAACTCCAGTCGTGGCGCAATGGATATCGGCTTCAATTACCTGAACGGTAATCCGATTCCGACCTTCACTTTTGCGAACAGTCTGGCGGATGCATCCGCGATCAAAATCGGCGGTAAATTCGGTGACGGTTATGTCAATCAGCCATCGCTGGAAGATAAACTGAATGCAATCCGACTGAGCGCAGTACGCGAGTTTTCTGACGGTATGTTCTCCAGCCTGGAATTTGGTGTGAACTACGCGAAACGCGATAAAACCAAAGAACATCTGGAAACCGGCTTTGACAAAAAAGGCGATGGTTCTTTCTCTCCGTCCGTGATTTACGGCGCGCAAGATCTGTCGTTCATCAATATGCCAGGCACACTGGCATGGGATATCCCGGGCGTTCTGGCTGCGAACTTCGGTCCTTTCACACCGGTATTGCTGAACCCGTGGGGTGCAACGAAAAACTGGACGCTGACCGAAAAAGTCACGACCGGTTACTCTAAACTGAATATTGATGCCAATGTATCCGGCGTGCCGGTCACAGGGAATGTCGGTCTGCAAGTAATCCGTACCGATCAGTCTTCGACATCGAACGCACTGCTGGCATGGCCAATCGCTGCACTGGTACCGGTGACAGACGGTAAGGTTTACACCGATGTATTGCCGAGCGTGAATCTGGCAGCCAGCTTGTCGAACGAGCAAATCGTGCGTCTTGGCTTCGGTAAATCGCTGGCACGTGCCAAACTGGATGAACTGAATGCAGCACGCGAAGTTGGTCTGTCTAACGGCAAAACCGGTACGCCAAAAGGTAACGGCGGCAATGCGCAGCTCGACCCTTGGCGCGCAGATTATATCGATCTGTCTTACGAAAAATACTTCGGTAAAAAGGCTTATTTTTCAGCGGCAATATTCCACAAGCAACTGAAATCCTATATCTATCGTCAGACCACACCATACGATTTCTCGTCGATGGCGATTCCGGGGGCGACAACGAACATGGGTACATTCACTCAGCCAGTGAATGGTCAGGGTGGTAAGCTGCAGGGTCTGGAACTGGCGGCATCGCTGCCACTCGATCTGGCAACACCGGTACTGAGCGGCTTTGGCGTGACTGCGAATCTGGCGCTGACAAACAGCTCGATTTCGATTCAGGATCAGCGTTTCGGCAGCATGAGTGTGCCGCTGCCAGGTCTGTCCCGTAACGTGCTGAATCTGACTGCATACTACGAAAAAGATGGCTTCTCTGCGCGTATCAGCCAGCGTCGTCGTTCTGACTTCGTTGGTGAGATCGGCGGTCCGGGCGGACAAAACGAACTGACTTTTGTGAAGTCTGACCGCGTCGTCGATATGCAACTGGGTTATGACTTCAACTCCGGCTGGGCAAAAGGCATGTCCGTGCTGTTCCAGGTAAATAACCTGACTGACACTGCATTCCAGACTTACTCCGGTTCGCCTGACCGTCCGCGTGGCTATCAGCAATACGGACGTCAGATGTTTGTCGGCCTGAACTACAAAATGTAATTCACTCCAGTGTGTCCTTTGACCCTTCTCTGACCCTGTCTGAGGAGGGTTTTTTGTTGGCACACGGTTGCAAGCCTGAATGCCGGAACAGCAAATGCAGGTATGCTAACGCTGTCCGGCAAACATCCGTCTGACGGATGAAACCAATACAAAAAAGACCGCATGGCGGTGATCGCAGCCTGACTGAGCCATAACAGTGCGGGCGAAATCCTTGGAGACGGTAGAGATGCAAAATTCAATTCAGAAACCAAGACTGACGTTCTGGCAGTTATGGAACATGAGCTTTGGTTTTTTCGGCATTCAGTTTGGTTTCGCTTTGCAAAACGCGAACACCAGCCGGATTTTTTCCACGCTGGGTGCCAGTCCGGATGACTTGCCGTTGTTCTGGCTGGCAGCGCCGGTGACAGGTTTGCTGGTACAGCCGGTGATTGGCTACCTGAGTGATCACACCTGGCATCCGCGCTGGGGACGCCGTCGTCCGTTCTTCTTTATCGGCGCATTACTTGCCAGCATCGCGATGTTCCTGATGCCAAATGCCTCCGCAGTCTGGATGGCGGTGCTGGTGTTGTGGATGATGGATGCGGCGATCAATGTATCGATGGAGCCATTCCGCGCATTCGTGGGCGATAAACTGGACAGCTCTCAGCAAACAGCCGGTTATGCCATGCAGACATTTTTCATTGGCTGCGGTGCGGTGATCGCTTCGTTATTACCGGAATTTTTTACCAAAGTCATGCACGTCAGCAATGTACCGGTGAACGGCGGTATTCCCGACAGCGTGCGCTTTGCGTTCTACACCGGCGGCGCCATTTATTTTTCTGCAGTGATGTGGACTGTACTGACTTCACAGGAAGCGCCGCCAGCCGATATGCAGGCGTTTGAACGCAACCGTCAGCAGGCAGGGTCGGTGTCGCATGCGGTCAAAGAGATCGTTGCCGGCTTGCTCAGTATGCCAAAGCTGATGCGTCAGCTGGCAGTGGTGCAATTCTTTACCTGGATCGCTTTGTTTGCCATGTGGATTTATACAACGACAGCGATCGCAGATCATTTATTCCATGTCACAGACGCTGGCTCACAAAGCTTTCAGGATGCGGCAAACCGCGTCGGTAATATGTTTGCTGTGTATAACGGGGTTTCTGCGATTGCAGCGTTTCTGCTGCCGCTGCTGGCCAGATTTATGGCAAAGCGCCTTGTGCACGCTTTGTGTCTGGCGGCTGGCGGACTCGGTCTGATGACACTTTACGTAATCGGATCTGCAGATTTGCTGTGGGTGCCGATGGTCGCAGTCGGACTGGCGTGGGCCAGTATTCTGACCATGCCGTATGCCATGCTGGCTTCGGTACTGCCGGCAGATCGCATGGGTTATTACATGGGCGTGTTCAACTTCTTCATCGTGATTCCGCAAATTCTGAGTGGCTTGCTGCTGGGCTGGGTGACAAAGCACTGGTTTGCCGGACAAACCATCAAAACACTGGTACTGGGTGGTGCCTGCATGCTGATTGCAGGCCTGATCAGCGCAATGATCAGCGAACCGGAACAACAGAAGGCGTAACAGCAAATGCGGTGATCTGCGGATCACCGTTTCTTTTTGGATGATGTATCTATGTTCAAACAAGCATGGCTGAATCAGCCTTTGCGTGCGCTGGCGCTCGCATTGCTGCTGACAAATACCACGGTTTTTTCTGTAAGCGCTGCAACAACAGCGGTGCATACAGCACCTGCGGCTGAGCAGGATGTCGCGTGGTGGAAGCACGGAACGGTTTACTTCGTTCTGACCGATCGCTTCGTGAATGGCGACAAGGCAAATGATGCGGCTTACGGACGGCAGAAAGACGGTGCGCCGCTGCGTTATTTTATGGGCGGTGATTTCGCCGGCATCACGCAGAAAATCCGTGACGGTTATTTCAATGCGCTCGGCGTCAGCGCTTTATGGATTACGCCACCGGTGGAGCAGATACACGGTTACACCGATGAAGGTACAGGAAAATCCTATGGCTTTCATGGTTACTGGGCACGGGATTTTACGACCACGGATCAGGCACTTGGCAGTGAAGACGCGTTCCGTGAAATGGTGGATGCCGCGCACGACAAAGGTATCCGCGTATTACTGGATGTGGTAATGAACCATGTCGGACCAGTCACAGCGCAGGATAGTGCATGGCCGCAGGAATGGGTGCGGGACGAACCGGTATGCAGTTACCGCGATATTCCGAGCACGGTATCCTGTGCACTGGTAAAGGGTTTACCGGACTTGCGCACAGAAACGCTCAGCGACATGAAACTGCCGCCATTCCTGATCAATAAGTGGCAGCAGGAAGGGCGTTTGCAGCAGCAGATGCAAAATCTCGACGTGTTTTTCCAGCGTTACCGCTTTCCCCGCGCACCACGCTACTACCTGATGAGCTGGCATGCAGACTGGATCAGACGCTTTGGTATTGATGGCTTTCGTGCCGATACCGTTAAGCATGTAGAGCCGGAATTGTGGGCAGAATTAAAGCAGGTCGCCAGTGATGCATATGCTGAATGGAAGCAGAATCATCCGCAAAAGGTTCGCTTCCGTACGCCGTTTTATATGGTTGGCGAAGCTTACGGCTATGGCATTCAGCAGGGAAAATCATTTCATATGGACGGCGGCAGCAAACTGGCTTTGTTTGATGCCGGCTTCGACGCACTGATTAATTTTTCATTTCGCAGCGATATCAGCAAAGATGCAGAGGCGCAGTTTTCTGAATATCAGAAATTACTGTCAACAGACTTGAAAGGTGTTTCCGTTCTGAATTACCTTGCATCGCATGATGATGAACATTCTTTTGACCGTCAGCGTAAATTCCCTTTGCTGGCTGCCGAGCGCCTGTTGCTGAGCCCCGGTGCCGCGCAGATCTATTACGGTGATGAATCCGGCCGCAATATGGATGATCCGGATGCAGCAGGTGATGCGAAATTACGTTCACCAATGAACTGGGACGATCTGGCGCAGAAGGCCAGAATTGCCGGCATACCTGCGCCACAAGTACTCATGCACTGGCAGTTGCTCGGACAATTCCGGCAGCGCCATCCGGCAATCGGTGCAGGAGTGCATCAGCAAATGTCGGCAACGCCCTATGTATTCAGCCGGCGCCTGAACACACCGCATCTTCAGGATCAGGTGGTGGTGGTTCTCGGCGCAGTCGCAGGTCAGCGTGTTTTTGTCGGTGAGGTGTTTCCGGCGGCGCAAAGCTTAAGAGATTTTTACAGCAAGCAGATTCTGACAGTGAAAGATGGTTACGTGACTGTGCCATCCGCCAGTCGCGCTGTGTTGCTGGAAGGAGTGAATGAATGAAGTTAGTGTATTTTTGTAGTCTGGCGGCTGTTGTGGTCAGTCAGGCAGCGTTTGCGGATGAACAGACGCTGCAGAGTTTTGCGCTGAAGAATCATGTTCTGACGATGCAGACTTCGCATGGTCAGATGGAGTTGCGTTTATTGCGCGACGACATACTGGAAAACCGCTTCATACCAAAAGGTAAATCCGCATCGCCAGCACGTGCATCGCATGCAGTACAACTACATCGCGCATTGCCCGGAATGCAGCTGGAGCAACAGCAGAATCTGCTGAAAGTTCAGGCCGGACAAATGCTGGTGGAAATTCAAAAGTCGCCGATGCGACTGCGTTATTACGCGCAGGGACGTTTTCTGTTCGAGGATATTGTCAGCGACCGTACTGAGAACGGACTGGCACTGACCGAACTTGCTGTGCAGCCCGACGAAGTGCTTTACGGTGGCGGAGCCCGTGCACTTGGGATGAACCGTCGCGGACATCGCCTGCCTTTGTATAACAAGGCCCATTACGGTTATGAAGAGCAATCCCTGCAAATGAATTTTGCGATGCCATTGTTTCTGTCTTCGCAGAAATATGCGGTGCACTTTGACCAGCCGTCGACAGGATTTCTGGATTTAGACAGTCAGAAAAATAACCGTGTCGTGTATGGTGCGGGTGGTGACACCCGTACATATCAGGTTCTGGCTGGAACGCAGTGGCCGCAACTGATAGATGCCTACACGACGCTGACCGGAAGGCAACCTATGCCGGCACGCTGGACACTGGGAAATTTTGCCAGCCGGTTCGGTTATCATTCAGCAGAGGAAGCACTGAAGACAGTGGCTTTATTCAGGGCGGAAAAGATTCCGCTGGACGCCATTGTGTTCGATCTTTTCTGGTTCGGTAAAGAAGTCAAAGGCACGATGGGCAATCTGGCATTTGACAAAGATAACTTCCCGGATCCCGCAGGCATGATGGCGAGTTTGAAAAAGCAGCAGGTACGTACCGTGCTGATTACAGAGCCATTTATTCTGACTTCATCCGGGCGCTGGGAGGAAGCAAAGCAAAACGCCATTCTTGCAACAGGCAAAGATGGTAAGCCGTATGAATATGATTTTTATTTCGGACATACCGGACTGATCGATATCACAAAACCTGCAGCGCGCGACTGGTTCTGGCAACGTTATGCTGAGCTGAAAACATTGGGTGCCGACGGCTGGTGGGGTGATCTGGGTGAGCCTGAAGTTCATCCGGATGATATTCGCCACGCGGGCGGCAGCGCGGCTGAGGTTCACAATATATACGGACACGAGTGGGCAAAATTGATTGCGGAGAAATCTGCGCGATTTTATCCGAAGGAGCGGCCATTTATTCTGATGCGCGCCGGCTACTCCGGCTCTCAGCGCTTCGGCATGATTCCGTGGTCGGGCGATGTGAATCGCAGCTGGGGTGGCTTGCGTTCACAGCCGGAAATCGCATTGCAAATGGGGATGCAGGGTATGGCATATATGCATTCCGATCTTGGCGGTTTTGCCGGTGCAGTAGATGATGATGAGCTGTATACGCGCTGGTTACAGTATGGCGTGTTCCAGCCTGTGTTCCGCCCTCACGCTCAGGAAGAGGTGCCTGCAGAACCGGTGTACCGGCGCGATGCAGCGAAAGCGCTTGCCAAAGCCGCTATTGAACTGCGCTACCGCTTACTGCCGTATAACTATACGCTGGCATTTGAAAATCATCGCAGCGGTATGCCGCTGATGCGTCCTTTGTTCTTTGCCGCTGACGCAGGAGCAGAGGCACGGACGTCCGCCAGTGCATATTTCTGGGGCAATGATTTTCTTGTGTTTCCGGTGTTAAATGCAGGTCAGAAAACCATGCAGGTCAGCTTTCCGCGCGGACATGACTGGATCGATTTCCAAAGTGGCGTGACTTACGCAGGCGGCAGTCAGCATCAGCTGGTGCTGAGCAGCGGTACGATCCCGGTGTTTGTGAAATCTGGCGCGATGATTCCGATGGCTGAAGGTTTGCAAAGTACAGAAGACTTCCGTGTCGCAGATCTGAACTGGCATATTTACCCGCAGACAGTCAGCGAGACAAAAGCGTCTGAAGGTCAATTGTATGACGATGACGGAAAAACAAGGCTGGCATGGGAGCAGCAGGCGTTTGCACTGACGCGCCTGTCACAGCAGCACACCGCGGAAGGCTTACTGCTGACAGTGGATGAAAAAGCAGGGCGTCGCTATCAGTCGGTGCCGCGTCAATGGACGATGTATGTTCATGGTGTCAGCAAAGAGCCGCAAATCATTACGATTGACGGTAAGGCGCAGACATTCAGTTACGATGCAGCACAAAAATTGCTGCGCTTTACACTGACATTTAAACCGGGTACCCGGCATCAGATTCGCCTGCCTGGTTTGCAGCAAGTGCGGGGCTGATAGGCACACTGGCGGCACTGTGGTAAATTGCTGCCAGTTTTCAATCCGGCAATTGTCCGGCACATCACCGTATCGTCAGGGCCGTAGTATGACCGAACACCAGAATCCGCTTTTACCAGTTGTTGCCATGTCGGGCGGACCGCGCCTGATTGCAGACATCGGTGCAACGCACGCCCGCTTTGCGCTGGAAACGTCAGTCGGCCATTTTGAGCATGTGCAGGTGTTGCCATGTGCTGACTATGCCGGGATTGTGCCGCTGATTAAATCGTATTTATCCAATGTACCCAGCGTCAAAATTCAGCATGCTGCTTTTGCGATTGCGAATCCGGTAGATGGCGACGCGGTACAAATGACGAATCGCGACTGGCGTTTTTCGATTGAATCCGTCCGTCGTGAATTTGGTTTATATACGTTGCTGATTGTGAATGACTTTACTGCACTGGCAATGGCATTGCCGCAGTTACGTGCGGACGACACTTTACAGATCGGCGGTGAGGCTCCGGTTGCAAAATCAGTGATCGGGGTGCTTGGTCCGGGAACAGGTCTGGGTGTGTCAGGGCTGATTCCGACGGCAGACGGATTTGTTACACTGGGTTCAGAAGGTGGCCATGTCAACTTTGCGCCCTGCGATGAGCGGGAATATGAAGTGTTGCGATATGCGTGGAAAGAATGGCAGCACGTTTCCGCTGAGCGCCTGATTTCCGGTCCTGGCATAGAGCTGATTTACCGGGCGCTGGCGCAATTACGCGGTCAGCCTGATATCGCGCTGGCATCGCGCGACATCGTGGAAAAGGCGGTGCGCGACCGGGATACCCTGTGTACTGAGGTAATCGACGTGTTTTGCGGCATGCTTGGCAGTTTTGCCGCAAATCTGGCGGTGACGCTAGGCGCACTGGGTGGTATCTACATTGGCGGCGGCATCGTGCCCCGCATTCTGCCTCTGTTCACCGAATCGCAGTTTCGTCAGCGTTTTGAAGCAAAAGGGCGCTTCAGTCAGTATTTGCGGCAGATTCCGGTCTATGTGATTACAACACCGGTTCCTGCGTTTTACGGCGTTTCAGCAATCTTGTCTGAGCACCTGCGCGGTAAGTCGGGTGATAACGGACTGCTTGACCGTATACAACAAATTTTGCCGGAACTGACGCCAGCGGAAAAAAGAGTAGCATCGCTGGTGCTGGATAATCCGCGCACAGTTTTGAATGAAGCGATTGCTGAAATTGCACGTCTGGCAGATGTCAGCCAACCAACCGTGATCCGCTTTTGTCGTTCTTTAGGTTTTGCAGGGCTGGCAGACTTTAAGCTGAAATTTGCCAGCAGCCTGACGGGTACGATACCGGTTCGTCATAGTCAGGTAAGGCGCAGTGACAGTACCCATGATCTGAGTGCAAAAGTCATTGATAACACGGTTTCTGCAATTCTGAGCTTCCGCGACCAGCTGGAGGTTCATGCAATCGAACATGCTCTGTCTTTATTGCGGCAGGCGCGAAAAATTGAGTTCTACGCGATGGGGAATGCCCGTGCTGTCGCGCTGGATGGACAGCATAAATTTTTCCGCTTCCGGATTCCAACCGCTAATTATGGCGATGCACATTTGTTCATGATGGCGGCAGAAATTCTTGGTCCCGGCGATGTGGTGATTGCCGTATCGAATTCGGGTAAGTTACCGGAAATTGTTAAAGCGGCAGAAGTGGCGCTGAAATCGGGCGCCAGCGTGATTGCAATCGCGCCTCAGCAATCGCCTCTGGGCAAACTGGCGACGGTTTGTCTGGCAGTGAATCATACCGAGGATAATGCAACTTTCCTGTCAATGATTTCCCGTATCCTGCAATTGCTGCTGATTGATATTCTCGCGGTTGGTTTATCGATGGACAATGCATCTGCAGAGGCGGTTGCAGAAAGCGGGCGTATCAGTCAGCTGCTGATTTCACATCTCGATAACTGACGCAAATGCGTTAGTGGCATACAATGACGCACTTTTATTTGATCTGATGATTATGCGTCTTCCACGATTTATCCAGGCGCTGTTTGGAAAACAGCATAGTGAATCCCGTTCTGTAAATATGTCCGGCAACCAGCCTGGCATTCATCAGGAGGGAGATCCCTTGTTGCTGGAAATGCTGCGCACAGCACTGACTGCACAGGGTGAATCGGCGACCGTTGAAAACGGATTCCTTCGGGCATCAAATCAGGTTTCGGTCAGTATGCTGGCGATGGAGTCGGTAGCGCTGGGTGCAGACCGTCACAGAACCGCAATCAGGGTCAGTGTTTCTCATCCGGTATGGTTTCCTGAGGGTTTCACTGAATATCAGCATGCGCTCGGAAAAACGGAAACAGATGCGTTTGCAGCCTGTATTCAGCAATGGCTGGCGCAGGACTGGATTGTGATCGCGGACGCTGTGCGCGAACAGCCTAAGGATTGTGCAGTCATTGAGCTTCCTGTGGCTGGCGTGGAAAATCAGGTCTCCGGATATCGTCAGATTTTGCTGGGGCCAGTGGCACATCTCGTGCAGACACCATCAGGAAAAAAAGAGGAGCACCCGTTCTGTCCGTGTTGCTTCGTCACCGAGGTGATGGATCATCTGCACAAAGAATTGCAAAGTCAGGCATTCCTCGGAATCCGCTTCTTTGTGTCGCGTGATCAGCATGGAAAACTGGCTGTGGACTGCCGTTGTAATGGTGAAAATCTGGAGGCGCTGGTGCCGGTACTTACGAAATACGCTGAGCGCTGGCCACAGCAGGGCCTGGAGTTCCGCAAGCAGTTTGTCGTGGTTCGCACATCTGCCGTCAGTTCGAAGTCGCCCCAGACAGGCGCCGCTAATGCGTAAGTCGGGTGCGGTGTTACTGCGGATGGTGATTCTTGCAGCATCAGCAGGCATTGCTGTGTTAATGGCGCTCATGCCTTCTGTGTTTGTTCAGTACGCATTGCCGTTTGCAGATCAATGGTACAGCCATCTTTCACCCGAAAGTCAGGACTCCATCGTTCGGCTGCTGCGTGTGTTGATTCCGGCACTGGCTGTTTTTGCGATATCGACCGGTATCTTTCAAATTGTCATCGGCGTGAAGCGTAAGAAAAGTAAGCCGGATAATGCTGATTCGTAGCTTTGTTCGCGACGGAAATTTCGTGCAGCAAGTATGGTGAAAATGAAGGCGATAAAAAAGGCAGAGTGAAAACTCTGCCTTTTTTACTGTAACGCCTGAAACGGATTATTTCAGGAACTGCTCGTTCCCCACCATACCGATCTTGGTTACACCCAGACGCTGTGCCGAGGCCATCACCGCCGCCACCGATTTGTACTCCACGACCGCATT